>NZ_JBCNMT010000001.1:0-1456824 GCF_039594775.1 Pedobacter sp.
TTTTTTTTATATTCCGATTTTTTATTGAGGCGATAGGCGTTCCCGAAACTACAATACATCATAAAGCCTAAATCATGGTTTCCCGTGTAATGTTTTTCTTTCTCAAGCGAAGCTAATCTCAGCTCAGCTTCCTTTAGCACCGTTTCATCTTTGGTATATTCATATATGTAAAGTAATGAACCTGGATAAAATCCACTGCACCACCATTTAGTGTCGCTAGTTTCGAACTTGTTGCTTTTTGCATAAAAAGTTTTTGGCATGCGCCCAATTGGTGTATTACTGGCTAATATGCGATATTGCTTTTCCGCTAGTTTATACTGCCTGTCAATTAACTGTCGCATATTTTCTTTAGAGCTTTGCGCTGTTACGCTGCCACAATAGAAAAATAGCAATAGATAACAGATCATTTTCTTAATTGAATTGGAAGTTAGAAAGTTATCACTATTCATATTATAAATCATTTGTATGTCTTAAGGAAGTAATAGGTTATATAAAAGCGTATAGCTTTTGGCTCTTAATTTTTCAAATCAAAGTTGATAAATCACTATTTTAAAAAGGGCTAAAATCCTAAACAAAATGGTAGAAAAACCCAAAAAACATCAGCAATTAGCCTACTTTTCAATTCGACGCATTACAATTCCAGTTATTATTATCTATTTTTACTTAAACCAAACAACCTTCACTTTCTAATTCTCATGAGATTTAAAACTTTTGTTGGAATATTCTTTCTTTTATTCTTTTCAAGCAGTTTTTTCTATGCCAAGGCACAACGTGATTTACACTTTTTTAGCCGAACGGTAGAAGACGGTTTATCTCAAAATTCGGTCATGGCAATTGCCCAAGATAGCACTGGATTAATATGGCTGGGCACTAGGCAAGGCATTAATAGATACGATGGTTATCACTTTAAAAACTATAGTAAAAGCAACACAGAAAAAAGACGTAATGAGCAAGAAGAAATTACTTCTTTAGTTACTGATTATACGGGAACATTATGGGCGGGCACCACTACCGGTTTACAGAAATACGACCTCAAGAAAGATAAATTCGAAAAGGTAGAGCAGCTAAATGAACCGATAGAACTACTGTATCAAGATGATGAAAAAAACTTATGGGTAGGCACACACAGAGGCTTAAAATTATTAACCTCCAGCAATCGGGAAACTTTCAGCACCTTCCTTTTTAGTAAAAAGATTGAAGACCCCGTAAATAATATTTATGCCATATACAGAGATAAAAAAGGCCATATTTGGGTGGGTACCGCTGATGGGCTAATACAAGCAACCTATCAAAAAGGAGTTTTCAACTTCAAGAGAATAAACTTTCTCAAGCAATCAATAAACGGCTACATCACAGCCGTAGCGAAAGATAAAGATCAAAACACTTGGGTAGGTACCGCAAATGGTCTTTACGTACTAGATAACAATGGGCAGCTTTCTAAAACTTTTTTTCATACGGAGGGCAATAAAAATTCGCTTGTTCATAATGATATTCGGGAAATTATGCTCGATGAAGACGGCACCATGTGGATTGGTACACAAAACGGCTTGAGCATTTTTAACCCTCGCACTAGTTTATTTACTAATTATCAACACAACCCAGAAACAACAGGCAGCATTAGTCACAACTCTATTCACCATCTATTCAAAGATCGAAATAAAAATATCTGGATTGGTACTTATTTCGGCGGTGTAAACGTAATTTATCCTGTATTAACAAAATTTAAGGTTTACCGCAATGGAAAATCGTCGAGCAGCATTAGCGGCAATGTGGTTAGTGCCATTACCGAGGACAAACAAAACCGATTATGGATTGGAACCGAAGGCGCAGGTATAAACCTTTTCAATAAGACTTCTAATTCCTTTAGCAGTTATAAACACGACCCAGGTAACAACAGTAGCATAAGCTCAAATCTTGTAAAAATACTCGTGAGAGATAAGTATCACGACAATAACATAGCCATAGGCACACATAGAGGTATCATCAATATCCTAAATACATCAACTGGAAAATTTCAGAGAATTGAAAATGTAAAAGATGTTAAAGGCACAATCGGTTCGGCAGAAATTATTGCCTTGGCCTACGATGGCAGTGGAACGCTATGGATCGGTTCCTTAAATGGGCTAACTACCTTACAAAGCAAAAATGGAGTTTATCCAAGTATAACGACTAGGAGCCCTTTAAATAATATCCTTAAAAACAAGGGAATACTTAACCTTTTTGTAGACTCTAAAAACAACTTATGGATAGGAACTTCTACAGGACTTTATCGGTACAACTTAAACAACAAGAAACTAAGTAGCTTTAATGAAGTTGACCATCCGGATAGTCTCCAATCAGATTATATTAATTGCGTAACAGAAGCCGCAAATGGAGATTTACTCATTGGCTCCAATGCGGGCGGATTGAGCATTTACAACATCAAACTCAACACTTTCAAGACCTATTCAGAAGCAAACGGCTTAATTAACAACAATGTGTTAGGTGTAGTAGAGGACAATAGTGGCAATCTATGGATCAGTACAACTAACGGGCTATCAGAATTTAACCCAAAGACCAAACGATTTAGAAGCTACACAAAAAGCGATGGTTTAGCAGGTAATGAATTTAACAATCGTTCCTATTTCAAAGACAGTCAGGGAGAAATTTTCTTCGGAGGAATTAATGGGCTCACCTCTTTTTATCCAACAGAAATACAATCGAATAATTATGTATCGCCATTAGTATTGACCAATTTAAGGCTTTTTAATAAACCCGTAAGTGTTGATGATGAAAATGGCATTTTAAAAAATAATTTAAACCTTGCTGAAAAACTAGATTTTAATTACGATCAAAATAATTTTACCCTAGAATTTTCATTGCTTAACTATGTTAAATCCGATAAAAACAAGTATGCTTACAAATTAGAGGGATATGATCAGGACTGGAAATATGATTCGACACCAATAGCATCTTACACCAATCTTCCATCTGGTAATTATCGTTTTGTGGTAAAAGGGACAAACAACGATGGAATTCCAGGCAGCGCTGTACGTACTTTAAAGATTCATATTAATCCTGCCCCATGGTTATCTTGGTGGGCGTACTTGTGCTATGCCATTGTATTGTTTAGCATTTTATTTTTAACGCTGAGATATTTCTTTATTCGTGCCTTGTTACAAAGAACAGAAAATGTTCAACAGATGAAACTGAAGTTCTTTACGCACGTATCCCACGAAATTAGAACGCCTTTAACGCTCATTTTAGGTCCATTGGAATCTCTTTTGAAAAATACGGCCAACCAACCCGAAATTCATCGGCAAATTATACCTATTAAAAACAATGCAGATAGGTTACTTAAATTAGTTACCGAGCTGATGGATTTTAGAAAAATGGAAACAGGAAATTTAAAACTCCATCTAGCACAACATGATATCGCACAATTTGTACAGCAGATGTTCGATATCTTTAAAGACCTGGCCTTAAGTAAAAATATCAGCTACCATATTGAAGTGCCAACAACTCCCGTAAAGATATGGATGGACAGTGTGCAGATGGAAAAAGTTTTTTTCAACTTGCTATCTAATGCGTTTAAGTTTACGAATAACAATGGAACAATAAGCGTCGTGGTAACAGAGACCAACCAAGAGGTTGCCATACAAATTAGGGACAATGGCATAGGAATACCGGAAAGTAGCAAGAATAAGCTTTTCAGTGACTTTTTTCAAATAGATATTCCTGGATCTGACCACATTGGATCTGGTATTGGCCTGGCATTAACTAAAAGCATAATAGTAGCGCATGGTGGCCAAATTTCTATCGAAAGCATAGAGCAAACATCAGAACAATCTGGAGATACCAAGTTTACCGTAACCTTAAAAAAAGGTCAGTTGGCTACAAACGAGGAATATGAGGGAACCAACAGCACAACGACTAATCGCATTTATAAGGTTGATGCTCAGCATGACACCCAACAACCAGTAAATGAAGAACCTATCTCTTTTGACGAAACCGTGTTGGTTGTAGAGGACAATCCTGAAATTAGACAGATGTTGCACAGTTTACTACAACCATATTATAACATCATAGAAGCCGATAATGGACAAAAGGGATGGGAAACCGCAACCGAACTTTTACCAGACCTGGTCATTTGTGATATTATGATGCCTATAAGGAATGGCTTGGAATTATGCAGCGATTTGAAAACGGACGATAGAACATCTCATATTCCAGTTATCTTGCTCACAGCGATGGACTCGCACTTGCAACAAGTGGATGGACTGGAAACCGGGGCAGACACTTACATCACCAAACCATTTAGTACCGAACTACTTTTACTTAACGTAAAGAATCTCTTGCAAGCCCGAAAGGTAATGCGGAAAAAATTTACCGAAGAGGTTAACCTTAAGCCACAAGACATTACTATCAACAAAACTGATCATGACTTTATGCTAAAGGTTATTCAATTTATTGATGATAGAATGGCCGACCAGCATTTTGTAGTACAAGATCTCGCCAATGAAGTAGGAATGAGCCAACCAGTACTTTACAAGAAAATAAGAGCCATAACAGATCTTTCTGTAAATGATTTCAT
This sequence comes from Pedobacter sp., assembly GCF_039594775.1. Classification (GTDB taxonomy): domain Bacteria; phylum Bacteroidota; class Bacteroidia; order Sphingobacteriales; family Sphingobacteriaceae; genus Pedobacter. The sequence goes on from NZ_JBCNMT010000001.1 coordinate 4,574, forward strand.
CAAGTCCATACGGCTAAAGAGAGCTGCTTCCCTATTAGAAACCAATCAGTATAACATCTCTGAAGTTTCATATCTAGTAGGCTTTAACGATGCTAAATACTTCAGTAGGGAGTTTAAAAAGCAATTCGGTCATACACCAAAATCCTATTTAAAAACCATCAATCAAAATCCACAATAGAAGTATAGATTTCTACTCAAACCTTAACCAAATGCAAGATAATATACGCCTTACTTTCGTCTTTTTATTACTTCTTTCTCTAGCATTTTCGACTAAAGCTCAAGAATTTATTCCCATTATTCCCAAACCCCATACTTATCAAAAACAATCGGGTAGCTTTAAATTATCTAAAACCACATCTGTAATTAATGCTCCAACAAACGCAAAAATTGCTTGGTATCTTAAAAATGAGATATTGCGACATACAGGCATAGCACTATCTTCTAATACTCAGAGCACCTCTACCATCACCTTCAGTATTGTACCTGAAAAGAAAATGACCAATTATGCCTACAAGCTTGTTATGCTCGACAATAAGATAAACATAGAAGCTGCAAATGATGAAGGGCTTTTTATGGGCGCAATTTCTCTATTACAATTGATCAGACAAGCTCCGATAGTTGCTAACCATATTAACCTACCAAACTGGAATATTGCCGATAAACCACAATTTGTATGGAGAGGATTTATGCTAGATGAATCAAGGCACTTTTTTGGAACAGAAAAGGTAAAACAATTACTAGATTGGATGGCCTTTTATAAGTTAAATCGGTTCCATTGGCATTTAACCGATGAGCCGGGTTGGCGCATAGAGATAAAAAAATATCCACTTTTAACGCTTGTAGGCGGCATAGGTAATTTCGTAGAAGAAAATGCACCGGCAAAGTATTATACACAGGAACAAATCAAAGAAATTGTTGCCTACGCTGCTGAACGTTTCATTACCATCATTCCGGAAATTGACATGCCAGGGCATGCTACGGCTGCCAACAGAGCTTATCCGCAACATTCTGGTGGAGGTTCTGAAAAACATCCTGAGTTCACCTTTCACCCAGGAAAGGAAAGTACTTATCAATATCTAAGCAACATATTGAGAGAGGTAAATACCCTATTCCCTTCCGGATTGATACATATTGGCGGAGATGAAGTGAGTTTCGGCAACCAACTTTGGAACAGTCTCCCGGAGATTAAACAACTAATGCAGAAGGAAAAACTCAATGATCTTAAGGATTTGGAACGTTATTTTATCAAAAGGATGTCAGACACCCTTACAAGTATTAACAGTAAGACCTTGGCGTGGGACGAAGTTGTGGATTTTAAATTACGGAAAGATAGTACGATTATATTTTGGTGGCGCCATGATAAACCCGAACAGCTAAACGGAGCAATAAATAATGGCTATCAGGTTATTATCTGTCCGCGTCTACCTTTTTATTACGATTTTGTACAAGACAGCACCCATAATTATGGCAGAAAATGGGAAGGGAAATTTAACTCATTAAGTTCTATATATAACTATAACTTTCCAACAATAGACAGCAAAAAGGGCAATCAAATTTTAGGTGTACAAGCCAATCTTTGGACTGAAACTGTAGAAAATACAAGCAGGTTGGATTATTTAGTTTTTCCTAGAATTTCAGCCTTGGCAGAAGTAGCTTGGAGCAGCCCATCAGCGCGAACAGATTTTGATGGTTTTATGCAGCGACTAAAATATCAGCTACCATTATATGATGAAGCTGGCTTGTATTACTACAATCACTTCAAGCCTAATCATCATCCCGAGCCGGTGAAAACCAAGAAAAAGAAATTAAGGTTCAATACAGAAAACTAGGAAGCCATTTAATGTTTCGTATAATAAGTCTCTAAAAGCTAAACAAAAAGAGACCAATGTTTAAAGCACATTGGTCTCTTTTGTTTCATAGCCATTTTCTTGACAATGGCCACCATCAACACCGTTCTTTCACCTGATAACACGAGCTACCTACCAAACCTAATGCCCAAACCCAATTCAAAACTACCATTGGAATAGCTGGTTAACGACGAAGTTTGCGTAGTATACATTCCCGTAATCTGGTATCGCTTCTTTAAATTCATGCCCAAACCAAAAGTGGCACTTTTACTGCTGTGGTACATTCCCATCAACATAATTTGCTCATCTTCCATCCATAGGGCTGTTCCTGCATCCACAATTCCGTCAAAACCTTTTACCCCTCTATAAGCTATTTTTGGTTCCAATTGCCAATCTTGGCTACCTATATTAAATTTATAGGTAATTGCCGAATAAAAGGTGGGTAAATCAACCATATTATTTCTTTCTTCCTTTTTTAATAATTGATTCAGATTGGGCAGGGCCGTTTCCACCTTAAGTCCCTTAAGAGTATAAGCAATTCCAAAATCACCATCAAGGTATGCTCCACGCTCATTAAAGCGTAATGCAGAATTGTCGTTAATACTCCCATTAACATCTTCTAAAGCTAAACGCTGTTGAGAAACACCTATTGAAAGTCCAAAATGAAGAGCTTGTTTCTCTGACAAAGGCAAGTGATAAGCATAACTGGCCAGCGCTCGTAATTGGCGCATTAGTCCAGCTTTATCTAGATAGAGGTTTGCTCCCCAACCGGTACGGTTTTGCCCATAGGAAACGGCCAATACCTGTTGCCTTGGAGCACCCGGAACACTAGACCATTGTGCCCTGTACCCCATTGCAATAGCTAAACCCTGTTTCATTCCGGCCATTGCTGGATTGGCCAGGTAGGGCGTTTGGTAATACTGTGCCGATAATGGACCTAACTGGGCATTTACGTTTTGAACTGTTCCCACAAACACAGCAAGGGCAGTAATTAAAATATGCTTGATGCTATTCATAATTTCTTTTTCCATTGATTATTCAAATGCGATTTGATATTTTCCTCCTTAAACTTTTAGGCTACCTATCTCTTACCAAAGTGATATATCCTCTCAGCAAACGTTTATCATTAAGATCAATCACATAGTAATAAGTTCCTTCGGCTAAGGGTTGACCGTTGTAGGTGCCGTCCCAAGAATTATCATAACCTTTTTTGGCATAGAGCATCCTACCTCCTCTGTCAAAAACTTTCACTGTGGCTTGTGGATACATATCGATATTATCTACCTTCCAGAAATCATTTTGGCCATCGTTATTTGGTGAAAGCAAATTGTTTGAGGTTAGTATTGCAATATTTTCCTGAACCACGACCGTATAGCTGGCAACAACGCTACAGCCGCCGTTATTACTTACTGTTACGGTATAGGTAGTGGTTGTTACAGGACGAATAGTTAACACTGCTGTGTTTTGTCCAGAGATGATTCCTTGAGCATTAGACCAACTGTAGTTATTACCACCAGAAGCGGTAAGCTGTAGTGATTGCCCTTTAGCAATAGTACCTTGTATGTTAGGGATGACCGTGGCATTTGGCAAAGCATCAACCCTTAAAGTTCCATTTACATAAACAAAGTTGTAGTTTGCAGAGAGCCCTCCAGATACCGTGACTGGATAGTTATTGGGCAAACTCGAAGCTGTGGCTGCCGTAGTGGCCTGTGGCTTTGTAGACAAACTTGCTTCGGTATCCGTAAACTTAAATCCACTGTAACTCAATGTAAACACAGGATTGTTCTGGTTAAAACAACGAATGCTATTATTTGCCGTAACGGTTAAATTGGATTTAGTGATGGTTAAATTAGCACCAATATAGCTAACCGTGTAATTAGTACCTGCGGTCAGGCTCCCCTGTGTAATCGCATAAGTTCCCACGTTTTCACCCGATGCTCGACTTAAGCTACCATTAAAACTATCACCCGATTGTAGAGAAGGACTGAACGTATAACTTAAAACTGGATCACTATTCCCGTAGATTTTAGTTTGACCGGTACTCACCGTTACGGTTATCGCCTTAGGTACAATGCCAAAGCTAGAGCCTGTGGTGAAACTGATGCTATAGTTGCTACCCGCACTTAAAGTACCTTGGGTAATCGCATAAGTTCCTACATTTTCGCCCGATGCCCGGCCTAAGCTGCCAATAAAGCTATCACCCGATTGTAGAGAAGGACTGAACGTATAACTTAAAACTGGATCACTATTGCCATAGATTTTGCTTTGGCCTACTCCTGCTGTTACGGTGATGGACTTAGGTTGGATATTGAAATTCGTTCCTGTGGTGAAACTGATATTGTAATTACTACCTGCACTTAAACTACCTTGAGTAATGGCATAAGTTCCTACATTTTCACCCGATGCCCTGCCTAAACTTCCGCTAAAGTTATCCCCAGTTTGTAAGGATGGGCTGAAAGTATAAGTCAAAGCGGGGTCGCCAGCACCGTAAATCTTGCTTTGGTTTGCACTTGCAGTTACGGTAATCGACTTAGGCATAATACCAAAGTTGGCACCCGTAGTGAAGCTAATGCTGTAGTTACCTCCGGCAGTCAAGGTGCCTTGGGTAATGGCATAAGTCCCTACATTTTCGCCCGTTGCACGCCCCAAGCTACCACTGAAATTATCACCAGGTTGTAAGGATGGACTGAATGTATAACTTAAAACCGGATCAACAACTCCGTAGGTTTTGCTTTGACCAGCATTCGCTGTTACGGTAATCGACTTAGGCATAATACCAAAATTGACGCCCGTAGTAAAACTAATGGTGTAGTTACCTCCGGCAGTCAAGGTGCCTTGGGTAATGGCATAAGTCCCTACATTTTCACCCGTTGCACGCCCCAAGCTCCCGCTGAAATTATCACCAGGTTGTAAGGATGGACTGAACGTATAAGCCATAGCAGGATCAGTAGCTCCATAGATCTTACTTTGGTTTGCATCTGGCGTTACGATGATTCCCTTAGGTAATACTGTTAAACTCTGTTCAACAATATTTGCAGCATTATATGCATTATTTCCTACCTGGCTAGCCGTGATTTTAGTGGTTCCGGCCTTCAGTATTGTTGCTTGATTACCGCTAATACTTACTACTGTAGGATCTAAGGCAGTATAGGTTACCACAAGCCCAGCTGATGAGTTAGCATTACCAAGTGTAAAACTGGCATCTCCGTAAGTTTTGGGTGCAATTGTGTTAAAGGTAATAGCCTGGTTGGCTTTAGGTATTGCCGAAGTTACTGTACTTGCCACACTAATATTTCCTGCTTTATCCAAAGCCTGTATAATGTAGTAATAGGTAGTTCCGTTGGTTAGAGACGAATGCGTATAGGTTGTTGTTCCCCCTGCAATATCAGTAAGTACCATCGTTGGTGAAGGACTTGTACCATAGAGGATACGATAAGCAGACAAATCGCTTTCCATATTTGCTGTCCAGTTTAACACAACCTGCTGATCTCCAGCAGTACCTGTTAGCCCTGCTGGTATGGCTGGTACAGTACGGTCAAAGGTAACGCTACCTGCTCCCGTAGCCACTGGAGTTCCTGAGTTTCCGGCAAGGTCATCGTAAGTAATATTATAAGTGACCACTCCTTCCGTATCTGAGGATAAGAAAGTATAAGCTGCTGACCATGAATTTCCCGAAACATTTACAGGAGTTACACTATGTCCATTTATAGTTACGGTTGGCGTAATTACCTCGTCAGCAACAAAAGTCAAAGTAGCTATGTCTCCAATTTTTGCCAATGTTGCATCGATATTGGATGATACAATAGATACCGTAGTAAGTGTAGGTGATGTTTTATCTATAGTGTAGGTTTCGCCAACAAATGGGAAGGTATTGGTAAGTGACGTGTTAAGTCCTGTTGCATTGCTCAGGTTTAGCACAAGTGTACCATTACCACTTCCGGTATTTATCGTTACGGTATAAATCGCTCCACTACCAGTAATGGACTGTACGCTGGCGCCGGTAATACCAGCACTTGTAGTTACTGAGAAATTAGAGGTTGTTAACCCAGTTATCGCCGAACCAAAAGTTATCGTGTAATCAACTGTGGCCGTATTCACATTTGCATTACTTCCTGACCTTTCAATGCTATTCAATACAGTAGATGTAGTAAAATTTATGGGATTATTGGTAGCTGCAGTCGCATTGTATTGCGCCGCCCCTAACTGACCGCCGTCGTTAAATTCCACAACCATCAACCTGTAGGTTTTGGAAGGCTGCAATCCTGTGACGGTTAAGCTGTTGCCAGTTCCGCTGTAAACGCAATACCAGCCGCTCGTACCAATTTGGGCTCCGGATGTAAATGTAGCGTTTGCCGTGTAATCTGTTCCTGTTACAAGCGCCGGGGTACCGTTGCTCCCTTCTAGCATAAATACGGCGCGTTTATCACCGCTGCCACTGGTCCAGCCGATGTCGGCCGTAGTACCTGTCGGCGTTACAGTGATATTTGTTGCTTGTGTTACCGGCGGCACAATGAGTGAATTCTGAAATATCTGTATGGTGTGCGTATTGTAGTCCACAGAAAATATATCCGGCCGGCCATCACCGTTCGCATCCTGGATGTAGTTTTTGCCTACGGCAGCTGTGACTGCAAATGTGATTGGGCTATCAAACGTAATTGATCCAGCAGTGGCGGTTGTATTTGTATAAAGCACCAAACTCCTGGGAGAACTTGCATAGCTGAACGATAGGTCTGCCTTCCCATCTCCGTTTAAATCTCCAACTGACACATCATTTATAAAACCTGGATACGGTATTGTTATATTCTGTGCCGCTCCGAAACTCAGCGAACCTGAACTGCTGTTGTTATTGAAAAGCGTGAATACACTGCCTGAGCCATTTGCCGCTATAATATCGATTTTGCCATCATTATCAAAATCGCCCAGTTTCAGGATATTTTGCACCGCGCTTGCTGCCAGCGTATATGGTGCATCAAAACTAATAGAGCCCATTGCGGTAGTTGTATTACGCCAGATGATTACATGATAGATGCCGCCGCCCGGACCGCCGTTCGTTACAATATCCAGCTTGCCATCGCCATCCATATCGGCGAGATATACATGATATGCGGATGTAGTTGTTGAAAGATCTATTTTAGCACCGAACGTTGCTTGGCCTGCGGTATTGCCCACATTACGGAATACTGATACGGAGCTGCCCGCTGCGTTGGCCACCACCACATCTATTCTTCCGTCGCCATCCAGATCTCCGGCATCGAGTCCGCGTGGAGAAGCACCAGTGGCAAATGCAGCTGTGTGTGTAATCGTAGAGAGGTCGCCAGTGTTTAAAGCCACTAGCAATTGGTCTGTGCTCGAGTTGGTCATCAATACATCGGGTTTGCCATCTCCGTCAATATCTTTTGTTCTGATATATTCCGGTGTTGAGTACAGGCCATTATTCATATCAACTGCAGTTGCAAAACCGATCGCCGCAGTAGTGCTGTTGTTTTTTCTGAAATGAACGCTGTTGCTGAGTATATTCTCTGCATCTACAATATCCGGTTTGCCATCTGCGTCGAGATCGGCAAGTGTAAAGCCTCGTCCAAGGTTCGAGCCAGTAATGGTAGATTGCAATCTAAAGTCCGTTGCTGCCAGCGTTGACTTATTAGGAGCAAAAACAGGATGGAAATATTGTGAGCTTTGTCCTGTAAGCCTGTTTGTTGTGTGCGTTACAGTTACTGGCCCATAAGAAGCTCCTGCAGGAACCGTTACGGTAAGACTGGTTGCTGATGCAGAAGTAACGGTTGCCCGTACCGCGCCGAAGTAAACAACATTACCGGTAGTGAGTACATTGAAATTTGTACCCGTAATCACAATACTTGTTCCCGGCGCTGCTTTAGCTGGCGTAATCGATGCGATCGTTGGCGGAAACTGCATAATTCCTCGGTAAATATAGAATCGTGCCAGATTGGTAACTCCGGCAACAAGGTCATTGACTCCATCGTTGTTGAAATCTGCCACGGCAAGACCACGACTGAAATTAAGCGGGTCTGTCAGCTCAATCCGGCTGAGCTCATCAAAACTCACCGTATTCACCACACTCGTATTCCGGTAAACAATTAATTTTCCGGGCGATGACCCATCTGGTGCTACAACTAGGTCCGGCTTCCCATCACCATTCAGATCCCCAAGCGTAGCAACCTGCTGGCTGGTGCCTACCGCAACCGTGCTTGTTGCAAAAGAGATATTCCCTGCACCGCTGCTTGTGTTCCTATAAATTAACACATTGGTGGAAGACCCTGCGAATGTGAGAATAAGATCTGTTTTGCCATCGCCATCTATATCTCCGCCCGTTACGGAAATGGGGGAATTAGAACCGCTGATTGTCTGCGAATTGGCAAAACTGATATTACCCGGCGAACTGGTATTCAGCTTTACATCGAACCCTGACGCTCCACTTCTTGGAATGATGAGGTCCGGTTTGCCATCGCCATCGAGGTCCGCGAAAAAGATCATGATAGGATTGGCCGTAATTGAATAATCATTTTTAGCAGCAAAGCTGATATTGCCCGCTCCGGAACTCAGATTTCTGAAGATTGAAACTGATGCACCGGTCGTATTCAGCGTAGCCACATCAGGCAGACCATCGCCGTCCATATCTATTGCAAAACAGGCATTCGGACCCAGACCAGTTGTAAAGGCAGAAGATGCCGTAAAAGCACCGGTACCCTGGTTTCTCAGTACATACATGTTACCACTGCTGGCGATGTTGGTTGAAAGATCTCTGGTAGATGCGATTGCGATAATATCGAGATTACCATCCCCGTCCAGATCTGCAAGCGCCGGCATACCCTGACCGTTATTGCCTGTGAAAGTATAGGTGTTGGGCGTGGCAAGGGTTATGTTCCCTCCTGTAGTAGCTGTTGTATTGAAGTATACCTGCAAGGCATTTTCAAGCAGAGTCGCCGGTCCGTTGGCAGCTGTTACCAGGTCCGGCTTGCCATCTCCGTTCAGATCGCCGGTAACCATTCCATAGATTCGTTGTGCAGCACTTGAAGTTGCAGACCCCTGATATGGAATATCCGCTGCGGTGAGCACTCCTTTTGGTGTTTGTATAGTGGGCAGGAAATAATTTTTGCTGTAGGCGGTCAGTGCATTTGCGGTATTGGTCACTGTTACATAACCATATAAAGCGCCTTTCGGAACGGTAACAGTTAAGCTGGTGGCAGATGCAGCCGTTACTGTTGCTTTTGAACCGCCGATGAGCACTTTATTGTTTGCCGGTGTACTGTTGAATCCTGTACCTGTGATGGTGATGTTTGCTCCAGGTGCAGCATTTGCCGGTGAAAACGAATTGATCACAGGCGGAGGCAATGTTGTATTCTGATAAACAGATACAGTGCGTGAGGCAAGGTTTCCGGTAAAGAAATCCGCCCTACCATCATTATCTAAATCTACAATATCAGAAGAAGTAGGTGCATTGCCCACAGCAAGTTCAGCGGCCGTACCGAATACCAGCGTACCTGCCGTTGTTGTCTGGTTCGGTATTATCGCCAGCCTGTAATCATTAGTAGCGAAAGCCACATTCATACCGGCAAGTATATCGGGTTTTCCATCTCCGGTAACATCTCCGGTTGCAATGGTGGCTACATTTCTACCGGTAGTAATGGTGGTGCCTGCGGTAAAAGATAAATTGCCGCCGGCAGTTGTATAATTATTGATAAAGGTATAAACAGCCGACTGTCCGTTTGATGTTGCAAGATCTGTCTTGCCATCGTTATCAAAATCAGCGAATGAGATGGTTGTTGCCGATGTCAGCGACAGACTGGTATTCGGTGCGGCCGTGCCCGCAGTGCTGAAAGAACTTGAATTGATTGCGCCTCCAGGTGTTCCCAGGTTCTTGTAAATGGAAATGCCGCCGGAAAATGTGGCTACGATATCCGGCATATTATCCCCGTTGAGATCTGTAGCACCGATCGCAGCTGCATTGGCTCCTAATGAGAAACTTGTAAAGCTTCCTATAGTTAAGAAACCCGGTGTACTGAAATTGGGATATATATAAAGAAACCCTGTAGAAGAAGTAGACACAAGGATATCAATCCGTCCGTCCTTATTGATATCAGACAGCGTTATATTAGAGAGAAATGTGCCTACATTTATATTGCTGGTTTCTCCGAATGTGGAAATATCGCCGGTGTTCAGAAAAATCAGGATATAACCTGCATTGGGTGCCATCAGCACTAAATCCTTTCTCCCATCAGCATCCATATCCGCAATAGCAAATCTGTTACAGAAATTACTCATGGCTACAGCTACGGGAGCGCCAAAGCTAACCGTTCCACCGCTGCTGGTATTGGGAAATACAGAAATTTCACTCGCAGCAGGGTTAAGGGAAATCATTTCCGGTTTACCGTCACCATTCAGATCCAGCGAACCTGATGCAACCAGCTGTAAACCGCCTCCGACATCTGGCAGATTACCAATCAATGTAAAATCAGCTGCCGATAAACTATTCTTTGCGGGTGGAAATCTTGTACTGAAAAATGCCTGTGATTCACCCTGAAGCCGTGTAGCAGTATTCAATACCGATACTTTTCCATAGGTACCGCCTGATGGAGCTGTGGCGGTAAGAGATGTTGAAGTAGCCGCCGTTACGGTAGCTCGCTGCTTGCCGATATAAACGATATTATTTGCTGAAGTAGTATTGAAATTGGTTCCCGTTATGGTGAACGAACTGCCATTTATTGCATTCTGCGCCGATATATTGGTAATGGTAGGAACCTGTGCGGTTACCTTTAAAGAAAAAAGCAATATTATTCCAATAAGGAATATTCTCCTTAGCGAATTAAAAGCCAAAGAAGATAAGCCAAAGAGCATTATCGTATTCATATACAAAGAGTTTGTGTTGGTAATACAAAATTAAAACTCTTCTAATAACACACAAGATACTTGGTGAAATAAAACTATAAGTTTTACCTTCAATGCAAGCTAAAAGTTGTTGGTTAGTCTTGCACTTTTCTTGAACACGATACACTTTATCAACCTAAAATCATTTAAATAGACATCACAGTCCTATTTGATAAAAAATGTGATTAATAAACCCTAAATAATTATCCTGTTACTTTTGTGAAAATTTCTTATTCAACTCCCTAAATCAGGGCAACCTTTTTATATCAATTATTTACCTATTTAAAAAAGAAACCAACGTTAAAGCACGTTGGTTTTTTGTTTTGAGAGCTGTTTCTTTAGGCAAATGGGGATACCCATTACCGGCAATATTGCAAATCACCGTCATGGTATAAATCTTTTTTATTATTGGGCAATTATCCGGCAGCAACCAACCTTACAAACTTTAGTTTCCCATTTTGATATTTGAATTGCCAGTTGTACATAAATTCATCCTCAGAACGATAATCGGTAAATTCATCAAAATCTTTAATGATTTCTGAATGGCTCATATAGTTATAGAAAAGATGCACTTGATCAGCTTCTACCGAAACACCAAAAAGCTGATTGACAAATCCATTGTCTACCGTCACTCTATTTAGTCCCTTATCTCTGTAATAATTGATGTCATCCAAATTAATTTTAGCAAAAACCTCTTTGAGGAGCCTTTGCTCTTCCTTGTTATCAGGTTCAAACACAAAACCAAACTGTGTCTTCAGTTCTGCTATTTTATGAGCATTTATTAAACTTTTAAAAGTTTTAAGCTGTACCACTAATGCAAGGCGCTCCGCTTTAAGTTGCTTCATCCTTTCCTGCAAAAAGTTAATATTCCGCTTTTCCACCTCGTTATACACAATGCCCTTATTGTCCTTAACAGGCCGATACCAGTTTTGACGCTCAAAGTAATCTTGGAATCTCTGGCTTTCGAATCGATAACCTTTTCGGGCGTAGATTTCATTGCTGAGCAGCCGTATTTCATCCAAGCTCAAGTTGGCAATTTGTGCTTGAGCAATGGGCTTGGTAGCACAAATTGAACAATCTTTGAGTGTTTGCGCACTGACAGTAGTCCAAAAAAAAGACAAGAATAAAGCGTAAATCAATCTCATTACATTTTCATTTCCTTCGTGAACAAAAAATCACGTTATTTATAGACTATTCTCTTTATCAGCGAGGTAAGTGTAGGGCGTAAAACGATAGTTGAACTATTCGTTTATTGCAAATATATTAAAAGTCACCGATTGGTGACTTTTAATATGATTATTTTTGAAAGAGAGATGAACAAAACAACAACTTAAAACCAACACAGTGGCAAAGAAAACAGGAACCGCCAAGGGGAGAAATAAGGAGCAGAGTAAACAACAGTTTTTGAGTACGGTAGGAAAAATCCTGAAAACCAAGGGGCATACAGCACTAAAGGTCAATGATATTGCCTTAACTGCTGGGCTAAACAAAAAATTGATTTATCGGTATTTTGGAAGTACTGAGCAACTTTTGGATGAATACCTTCATCAACAGGATTTTTGGAGTAATGTGGGTAAAGATTCCATCCCAACCGAAATCAAGGATGGCGGGCAAGAGTTTTTGACACAAATGTTATCGGAGCAATTCAATTATGTAGCTCAAAATAAAGCATTTCAGAAAGTGTTGTTATGGAGTCTTACGGAGCAAAGAAAATCTCTACAAAAATTAATAGATGACCAAGAAGCCAATGGAGAAGTACTATTTGAAAATATCATGGCCCCACATTTTGGCGATAAAATTACAAATTGTCGTGCAGTGCTAGCCATTTTAGTCGCCGGGCTTTATTACCTCAATTTATTTACCGAAGTAAATGGCAGTAAATTTTGCGGTATAGATTTGAAAACAGAAGAAGGTAGATCAAAAATTCATCAGGCAATCTCCTTTCTTGTCGAACAAACTTACTCGATGTAGGAGATAAACAACGAAAAAAATTTCCTAATCGTTTTATACCATTACAGCACCCTAACCACTGTTTTATATTAGCTTTCTAAAGAGAACAAGAATTTATTACCTGTTAAAATTAGCTAATGCCATAATTTAAAGGTATCTTTGTCACAACAACAAGGTTCTGTCTTGGCCTTTTCTGATATAGTTGGAATAATCTCTTTATCTCAGTTTTCGCTTTCCAGCTCCCGTATTTTACAACATTGTTTTTTTGCATCGCAAAAATGATTGGTATATCTTATAGATTACAAGTCTTCTTATCCATGCTCACCAATGTCCTGTAAAAGGGAATAAGAAATACCCAAGAAAGATTGTCCACCCTAAACACCAATATGGGCAATGAGAATCAATTAATCTTTAGAAAGGAAAATGTATGGGTGAATCGTTCGCCAAAAAAGAAAGAAACAAAAGTAAAGCAAAGAAAAAACAGGAAAAATCAAGAAAAATGATGGACCGTAAGCAGGATGGCTCAAAAGCTACTTCTTTTGAAGACATGATTGCTTATGTAGATGAGTATGGCAATATCACCGACAAGCCCGTTACTGCGGTAAGAAGTGAGATAAAGTTGGAAGATATTCAGCTAGGGGCAGCTCCCATTATACCCGAATCCAAGGAACGTACCGGTCTGGTGTCTTCTTATGATCCTTTAAAGGGCTATGGATTTATTATAGATGATGCCAATAAGGGCAAAATCTTTGTACACAGCAGTGGACTTACACAGCCCATAAAAAACAATGACAGGGTAAGCTTCGAGAGAGAAAAAGGCTCGAGAGGATACAATGCAATAATGGTCAAAAAAATTAACGACATTAAATAACTTAATAAAATACAATAATGCAACAAGGAACAGTAAAATTTTTCAATGAAACAAAAGGTTTTGGCTTCATTACACCTACGGCAGGAGGAGAAGATGTTTTCGTACATAGCTCAGGCCTACAGAATCAAATTAGAGAGAATGACCAAGTAACCTACGAGGTTGAAAAAGGCAAAAAAGGATTAAATGCCGTAAATGTTAGAATTTTATAATTCTATCCAAAAGCAAAATCCAAAAAAACTCCGCAAGGAGCATTTTTAACGCATTACTCTACGATAATAGATTAATACTTTACAATAGTTGGTTTAAGTTAACAAATAACTCTGTTCCTTCAGTAAAAGTTAATCATTACCAACCGAGCCAGCAAGAAATTTCTTGCTGGTTTTTTGCTTTTAAATAATTTTCAAAGAACCATACCAGCCTATAAAAATATAACTTTGTATCACCTGCTATCCAGACATGCTTCTACAGTTGCACCCCATATGCCCCAATCTTCAACCCTATGTTAAGCTCATTTGTACCATGGAATGTAGCGAAGGGGAGGGCATGAAGCATGTTCATGTACTACCTGATGCTTGTGTAGAGCTATTCATCAGTTATACCGAAGTTCCTGTGGCCATTATTAACCAAGAGCTATACAAGAACAGCATTGTGAATTCGCGAATGAACGCACCTACAGCAGTACAAATGCGCAAAGGAGCTGGCTGCATTGCCATTTGCTTTCATCCAGGTATGGCTTTTCCTTTTTTCTCAATGTCAATGGGTGTACTAACCAACCATAGCATAGCATTAAACAATATTTGGGGCAAAGCAATTACAGAAATAGAGGAAAAATTGGCAAGTGCAGATGACAACGAAACCCGAATAGCTATCATTCAGAAATACCTACTACAACGATTACAACAGCATACCAAGCAGGATTATGCATTAACAAGTTGCCTAAAACTTATACAACAAAAACCCGAAATAAACTTAACTGCGCTACATCAAATGACAGGTTACAGTCAGCGTCATTTGGCAAGAAAATTTGACCAGTACCTTGGCCTGTCCCCAAAAGAATATTTGAAAGTTAATAGATTCATCGCCTCGTTAGAACATTTAAAAAACTATCCACAACTTTCTTTAACACATATTGCCTACCAAAGTGGTTATTTTGATCAAGCTCATTTTATACGGGACTATAAAACATATGCTGGTTATACACCTCGAGAAATTACCCGTTCTCAGCATATTTTATACTGATGTCCGTTCTGTACAATCGATTCTTTTAAAAGGTATTGATTTTTGCTATTTAAATTTAAAGACATGCGAAAACTAATTTTAGGACTGGCTATTACCTTAGACGGTTACATTGAAGGGCCTAACGGCGAATATGACTGGTGCTTTACCGACCAGGATTATGGTTTAAATGAGTTTTTTGGCCGTATTGACGCCATGTTCATTGGACGTAAAAGCTACGAAACGGCGCAGCAATATGCGGAACAAAACAACGGGGAAACCATACCTGGCATGCCCAAGCTTACGGAATATGTATTCTCTTCCACTTTAAAAACAGTAAAAGAAAATGCAGTACTTATCTCAGAAAATGCCATCGAACAGGCACACCGTATCAAAAAAATGCCGGGCAAAGATATTTGGCTTTACGGAGGTGCTGCACTTACCCAATCTTTAATGAATGAAGAACTGGTAGATGAATTATGGTTATCGGTACATCCTATTTTGTTAGGAAGTGGCAAGCTCCTTTTTCAGGAACAAAATTACCGCACCCAACTAACCTTGCTAGAAAATAGAACCTATGAAACTGGATTGGTATCTCTTCGCTATGCGATCAACAATAGCAGGCTTTAACAACCATTCACTTTTTCATAGCCTTCTATGTAACTAGAATACATGGAAGGCTAAAAACACTAACCCTACCCTCGTATCTTTTTATTTTTTCATTTTACGCTTTGCGAATTAATCCCGATTGGAGTAAGCTATGGTTTTTAAGACCCTTAATTGTAGTACCATTTGCCGGGGCAATGGGTGGTCTTTTTTATCATTTGATGGAAGGCCTGCGCAAACGAGGTGTTTATAAGTTAATCTCTCTTTAAAAGGAAGTCTGTATGGCTTCTTTTTCTGTTTAATATGGAGCTACGCATATACCACCTGCGCCTATTGATCTTTTTTAGTACCTGTAGTGGTTTTGAGAAAGTCCTTTTTAAAGATTTTGGAGTAATTTGATGGATATTTGGCCAAAGCAACCAAGTATAACCATGAACCCATCTAATGCCTATTCATGCGCTTTTGGCGGTTGCCCATTTTTAACACATCAATAAAAACCACTAATCAACGTAGGAATTACAAATGAAAAAAACACTCCTCACTGTGCCGTTGCTTGCGTTTTCGCTATTTTCTGTTGCACAAAAACAAACCAATACCGCTATTGACCAAAAAGTAAAAACCTTATTATCCAAAATGACCTTGGAAGAAAAAGTAGGTCAAATGGCACAAATTACCATGGATGTTATTACTTATGGCAAGGATAGATATAGCAGTTACGAGCCCGTAGCACTTAACCCACAACAATTAGAACATGCTTTGGTAAAATACAAAGTAGGTTCGGTATTGAACACGGCCAACAATAGAGCCCGAACTCGTGAAGTTTGGCACCAAATCATCAACAAGATACAGGAAACGGGCAAAGGACGTCTTAATATCCCGGTATTATACGGTATCGATGCTGTACATGGCACAACTTACACGGCCGATGCCACCATGTTCCCCCAACAAATTGGCCAAGCTGCTACCCGTAACCGTACATTGGTTTACAAAGGAGCAGAAATTACCGCATACGAAACCAGAGCGAGCGCCATTCCTTGGAACTTTTCACCAGTATTAGATTTAGCACCCGACCCTCGCTTTCCGCGCCAGTGGGAAACCTTTGGAGAAGACCCTTACTTGATTACCGAACTTGGCTTGCAAATGGTTAAGGGTTTTGAAGGAAATAACATTGCCGATCCGTATCGAGTGGCTTCCTGCTTGAAACATTTTGTAGGTTATCAGGTATCCGTTTCGGGAAAAGATAGAACGCCAGCCTACATTCCCGACCATGTGCTGAGAGATTATCATCTTCCGCCATTTAAGGCGGCAATTGAAGCTGGAGCGCATAGCATCATGATCAATTCGGGCATCATCAACGGGGTTCCGGTACATGCCAACTACCAACTTTTAACCAAACTTTTGAGAGAAGAGCTTGGCTTTAAAGGGCTAATTGTTACCGATTGGGGCGATATTGAGAATCTATATACCAGAGACCGTGTAGCGAAAGATCATAAAGAAGCCATTATGCTAGCCATTAATGCCGGCATCGATATGTCGATGATTGCCTATGATTATGAAAGATTTTGCGACAATCTTATTGCCCTTGTCAAAGAAGGGAAGGTAAAGGAAACCCGAATTAATGATGCGGTTACGCATATCCTTACTTTAAAATACCAACTGGGTTTATTTGATAAAGCGGTTTACGACCTTAAGGAATATCCAAAGTTTGGGAGCAAAGAGTTTGAACAGGCTGCCTATCAGACTGCTGCCGAATCCATCACCTTGTTAAAAAACACCAATAACCTATTGCCTTTAAAAAAGGGGGTTAAATTATTGGTTACAGGACCTAACGCTAATTCTATGCGCACGCTAAATGGCGGTTGGACCTACTCATGGCAGGGCGAAAAAGTGGAAGAGTTTGCGGGTAAATATCATACCATTTTAGAGGCCCTCACCCAAAAAGCGGGCAAAGACAATATTACCTTTGTAGAAGGCGTGAGCTACAAAATGGATGGCAAGTATTACGAAGAGTTTGAAAATGGCATAGAAAAAGCTGTAAAAGCTGCTCAGGATGCTGAAGCCATTGTACTTTGTTTGGGAGAAAACTCATATACAGAAAGTCCTGGTAATTTGAGCGATCTATACATTTCTGATTTGCAAACTGAACTGGCATTAAAGCTTGGCTCAACTGGTAAACCGATTATTTTGGTACTTAACGAAGGCCGACCTAGATTGATCAGCAAGTTTGAACCTAAAATGGCCGGCATTTTACAGACCTATCTGCCGGGAAATTTTGGCGGCGATGCCTTGGCCGATATTCTTTTCGGTGAGGTAAATCCCTCTGGAAAGCTGCCCTATAACTATCCAAAATATCCAAACTCTTTGGTTGGCTATAATCACAAACCAGCGGAGAATAGAACAGTAATGGAGGGTGTTTATAACTACGATGCAGAATACAACCCTCAGTACGAATTTGGGTTTGGATTGAGCTATACTACCTTCAAGTTCGAAAACCTGAGATTGAGCGCCGAAAAAATTAAAGCTAACCAAGTATTAACCATATCTGTAGAAGTGAGCAATACCGGCACCAGAGAGGGGAAAGAAGTGGTTGAGCTATATTTAAGCGACCTGTACGCTACGCTAACTCCCGATTCGAAGAGATTAAGAGGTTTTGAGAAAATTAACCTAAAGCCTGGCGAAAAGCAAATCGTAACTTTTAAGCTAGACCAAAAAGATTTTTCTTTTACCCATTTAAACAATCGTTTGGTGGTAGAACCGGGAGAGTTTAAGGTAAAAATTGGCCCGCTCAGCAAAAGCTTCTTTGTAGAATAATTGTTAATTCAAAAGTTAATTACAACATCAATACCATTCTAATCAAATAGAATGGTATTTTTGTTTTCAAATAGTTGAAATGAGTAGTAATAAGGCCAAAGATTTAATCGATTCGATAAAGAACAAGGGGAAAAACCTAGAGGCAGAAATGTCTTTTTTTGACCATTTAGATGTATTACGCAAACATCTGTTAAGGGCCTTAGCGGTCGTTACCGTTTTTGTATGTTTGGCATTTTACTTTACTGATTTTATTTGGCACGACGTGATCATGGCTCCAAAAAATGCTGATTTTTGGACCTACCGCATGATGTGTAAATTGGTGGAGGCATTTCCTTCCATCGGCCAAGAGTTCTGTATCAAAGAAATCCATGCCAAAATCATCAACACTGAAATGTCGGGCCAGTTTACTCTACAAATGAACTCCTGCGTAATGGCCGGGGTAATTTTAGGAGTTCCTTATTTGTTATTTGAAATTTGGTTGTTTATTAAACCTGCCCTTTTAGAAGCTGAACGTAAATCGGCAAGTGGCTTTGTGGCTTTTGCATCGGTTTTATTTGCCATTGGTTTGTTGTTTGGTTATTACCTTATCTGCCCTTTATCAATTAACTTTTTGATTAACTATACGGTAGATAGCAGCATTGAAAACACTTTTACCATTTCATCGTATTTATCTACAGTTTTAACACTTACCCTAGGTTCGGGCATTATTTTCCAGCTGCCTGTTGTTATTTACATCCTATCGAAACTTGGTGTAATGACTCCTAAGTTTATGCGCTCTACCAGAAGATACGCAGCCGTACTGATCTTGATTGTTGCCGCTGTAGTTACACCAACTGCCGATCCTTATACCATGCTTATCGTAGCCTTCCCACTATTCTTATTGTACGAGCTAAGTATTTTAATATCGGCCAATATTGAGAAGAAAAAGAAAAAGGCAGAACTAGCGTTTTATAATAACAAGTAATTTAGAGTAAAAAAAGCGGGAACAAGACGGGAAGTAATTCCTTAGTTAAGTTCTACAACAAAATATTTACCTATCATATTTATTAATTCTATATACATTTGAATATGCCTACAACCAATTCAATCAAATTAGCCATCGGGGCGGATCACGCTGGCTTTGAGTACAAGGAAATCTTAAAGGCCTTTTTAACTGGTTACGAAGTAACAGATTTTGGTACCCATTCACTAGATTCGGTAGATTATCCTGACTTTGCGCATCCTGTAGCAAGTAGTGTTGAAAAAGGCGAAGCCGATTTTGGAATTTTAGTATGTGGAAGTGGACAAGGCGTGGCCATTACGGCAAACAAACACCAAGGCATTAGAGCCGCTGTTGCTTGGCTAACAGATATTGCCAAACTTTCAAGGCAGCACAACAATGCAAATGTGATTTGCATCCCTGCTCGTTTTGTATCTCCTGAACTGGCCAAGGAAATGGTTACCGTATTTTTGGAAACGCCTTTTGAGGGAGGCAGACACGCTAATAGGGTAAATAAAATATCCTGCTAACAATAAACGAACAATCTTAACTAACAATAATGAATAAAAAGTTTGTATACACCTCACTGGCGCTGGCGCTCAGCTTTGGGGCAATGGCACAAGATCAAAACGCCATTAAATTTAGTGCGCCAGTAAACAAGGATAGAGCTTATCAGCACCTGTCTGTTTTAGCTTCAGATGAGTACGAAGGACGTGAAACCGGCAAAAAAGGTGGATGGATGGCTGCGGAGTATATCAAGAAACAATTCCAAAGTTTTGGTTTAGTAGGTCCTGTAAAAGGTGGCAAAGACCCTTACTTGCAAGCGGTAGGCATTTCTTCTAAAAAGCTTACTGGTGTTTCTTTAAAAGTAGGTTCGCAAACCAAGGAAAATCTTAAAGACTACTATATTTTTGCGCCAAGTGCTCCGGCTGGAGGCTTTAACGTAAAAGCATCTTCTATTATTTTTGCTGGATATGGCTTGAACAAAGAAGACTTTAATGAGTATGCTGGCCAAAACGTAGCAGGCAAAGTAGTGGTTATATTCGCGACTGGCGACCCTACCGCTAAAGCAGCCGCACAACCAGCGCAAGGCCGCAGGGGACAAAGCAGCATAGGCAGTCAACAAGCAAAGATCAAATATCTTCAAGAAAATAAAGCGGCTGGCGTTTTAGTGATCAATGAAAGGGTGGAATCTCTTTCGGCCGGTCAAAAAGCTAGTTTAGCCGAAGGTACTGCTGATCTAAAAAGAGAAGGAAACCAAAACAAGAATACTTTACCTGTAGTAACCATAGGCACAACTGTAGCCAACCAAATTTTAGCAGCTGCTAACACCAACGTTGAAGAGGTAAAGAAAAAAATTGCCGAAACCCAAAAACCTGCAACTACCGTAATTAATATTCCTGTTGCCTTTACCGCTAAACTGGTAGAAGAGGATATTAAGGCCGATAACGTATTAGGATTTTTGGAAGGCTCAGACCCTAAATTGAAAAATGAAGTGGTAGTGGTTACAGGTCACTATGACCACATTGGTTTAGAAGCAGACCCTAACGCTCCAGATAAAGTAAACAACGGTGCTGACGATGACGGCTCTGGAACTACTGGTGTTTTAATGCTTGCTGAGGCTTTTGCAAAAGCGAAAAAAGAAGGCCATGGTCCAAAACGCAGCATTCTATTTATGACTGTTTGTGGTGAAGAAAAAGGTCTTTGGGGTTCTGAATGGTATTCTGAGCATCCGGTATTTCCTTTAGAAAACACCATTACCAACCTAAACATTGATATGATTGGACGTGGCGACGATAACCGCCCAGGCGATAATAACTTTGTTTATATTATCGGTTCAAACATGCTAAGTGATGATTTAGACAAAATTGGGAAAAAAG
Source organism: Pedobacter sp. (assembly GCF_039594775.1). Classification (GTDB taxonomy): domain Bacteria; phylum Bacteroidota; class Bacteroidia; order Sphingobacteriales; family Sphingobacteriaceae; genus Pedobacter. The sequence continues at coordinate 25,616 of NZ_JBCNMT010000001.1, forward strand.
CCAACACTGATTATGTGAACATCGTTTTAGATGAGAAATATAACAACCGTACAGACCCCAACCGTTTCTATTACCGTTCAGACCACTACAACTTTGCTAAGCATGGTATTCCAGTAATCTTCTATTTCAATGGGGTACACAAAGATTACCACCAGCCAGGTGATGAGGTAAGCAAAATAGATTTCCCAATGTTGGCAAAAAGAGCTCAATTGGTTTACTATACCGCTTGGGAACTTGCCAATGGCGAGAAACGTCCAGTAGTGAACAAAAACGAAGATGGCACGTTAAAAGCAAACTAAATCCATCTTAAAGTATATTAAATCCCGTTAGGTAACTGACGGGATTTTTTTTTAAACGGTTGAGTCTTGGAAGTAAACAAAACCCTAATTTTACACCAATGAAAAACAACAATATTTTGAGTTACCTATTGGTAATCATAATGACCTTGGCGAGTCATTTATCTTTTGCTCAATGGCTTACTACTGAAGAAAAACTTCTCGTCTCTACTCCTAATTTCCTTAAAAAGCGATTAACACCTACCGATCCGCTATTTTTGGATGATATCAATGTCATCCAAAAATATATAGAGCTAGACAGTATCGATGTAGAAATTTTAAAACCCCGCATTTTGTATGCAATGCTTATTGAAAGCAAGGTTGATTCAGCGGTAACTTATAGAACACTGGTAAATGCTATCCAAACTTTTAAGAGCGGCATTGGATATGCAGAGTTTAGAAGGGGAATTATACTTTATAAGCAAATGGCCTCGATCAAAGTGAATCCTCAAAATTGGGCCAATGACCAAACACTTTTTAGGAAATTAGGCTTTACGGAAGCTGACCTCGAAGACTTTCTTTTGTTTATTTCTAAAGCGGAGAACAAGGAACTGAATTATAAGCAAGCTTATTTGGCTTATATGAAGGAAATTGACAACTTGAAATAGAACAAGGAAAAAAGAGCAAAGAGTAAGGAACAGAGACAGAAACCTTGTAGGTTTACAACCTACGAGGTTGGCCAAACTAAACCTGAACGTAGCGGAAAGCCCGCATTCCGAGTTTACCTCGGAAGAGGACTTGTAGCGAAGTGCAGGGCTGTTGTTCCAGATTTGCACTGCAATTGCTTTTCGAAATATAAAAAGGTGTACTTAATGGCATAATTATATCAACATCTACTCGTTAAATTTTAAAGCCCTAGCCTATTTGCCTATATTTGAACACTGATGAATGTTGCCGAAGAATTTTTAGTTAAAGCCGATGAAAAGGCCTTCGATGTCCCGCACCGTAATACCATTAATTACAATATTGGTAAGTATAATGTGGCGGTGGCTCGTGGCTTATCGAAGTTTGAAAATTTAGAGGTATCAAAACGCAAGGCTCACGTGATTAAATGGCGTGTAATGGAAAATTTGGACAAACTTTTACCTGAGTTTGAATCGAACTTCCAAAAACGTGGCGGCAAGGTGATTTGGGCCAATGATGCCGCCGAAGCCCAAAAGGAAATTTTACAAATCATTCAACGTGTTGGGGGCAAAAGTGTCATCAAATCCAAATCGATGACTACCGAAGAAATTCATTTGAACGAGTTTTTGGAAAAGCACGACATCGAATCTTTAGAAAGTGACCTAGGCGAATACATTGTGCAATTACTGGGACAGGCTCCCTACCATATTGTAACGCCTGCCATGCACTTGAGCAAAGAAGATATTGCCAAGTTATTCCATGAAAAATTTGGGACCCCAATTGATGCCACACCGGAACAGCTTACGCAAAAGGCCCGTGAACTGCTTAGAGAAAAGTACCTAACCGCCGATATTGGTATTACCGGGGGGAACTTCCTAATTGCGGATACGGGAAGCATTGCCCTTACCGAAAACGAAGGTAATGCGAGGTTAACAACCACCTTTCCTAAAATACATATTGCCATTGTGGGCATCGAAAAGCTGGTGCCTTCTATTACGGACCTGGATCTATTTTGGCCTTTGCTGTCTAGCCATGGCACGGGACAAAACCTTACCGTTTACAACACCATCTTAAGTGGCCCCAGACAGGCCAATGAAACTGATGGACCTGAGGAGATGTATGTAATTTTGTTAGACAATGGACGCACTAATTTACTTGCTCAAAAGGAACAACGTCAGGCTTTATATTGCATTCGTTGTGGCGCTTGTTTAAATGCTTGTCCAGTTTACAAAAATATTGGCGGGCATACATATAATACCACCTATAGCGGACCAATTGGATCCATTATTACACCGCATTTTAAAGGCATGAAGGAATTTAAGCATTTAAGTTATGCTTCGAGTTTATGCGGCAAGTGTTCTGAAGTTTGCCCTGCAAAAATAGACATCCACAAAATGTTGTTGCTTAACCGTAGAGATGCGGCGGCGTCCAACGAGAACACCACCGTTGAAAACATTGGTTGGAACATTTGGAAAAAGGGCATGAAAAAACGTTCATTAATGGACTTTTTTAGCGGTAAAATGAAGAACTTTTTCCTGAAAACTTTCTTCAAGAAAGGCTGGGGCAAGTATCGTGAAATGCCAGAAATAGCACCCAAGTCTTTTGCCAAACGTTGGGAAGAACATCAGAAAAAGCAGGAAAAGGAATAAGGAACTGTTTCAGCTTCTCTTTGCGCTCGTAGCGTATCTTTTTTATTCTTCGCGATAAACTCTACATTAACTTTCTTCCTTTGCTTATGTTATTTTTTTTACCGCAAAGGTTTTTAAAGCTTTCGCAAAGCGATGCAAAGATATTGGATATTTCTGCTCAATCTCTGGCAACTTAATTATTATATTTACCGCAAACCAATATCAACCTTATGCAATTCGACAGAAAGCAAAAAACCGATTCGGAGCTATTATCCATCTACAAGCATTTACTTTTCCCTCGTTTAATTGAAGAAAAAATGTTGATCTTGCTAAGACAGGGTCGAATTGGCAAATGGTTTTCGGGAATTGGGCAAGAAGCCATTGCTGTTGGCAGTACTTTGGCGATGCAAAGCGATGAGTATATTTTACCTATGCATCGCAATCTTGGGGTTTTTACCACGAGAGGCATTCCATTAAAAAGACTGATGGCCCAATGGCAGGGCAAGCTGAGCGGCTTTACCAAAGGTAGAGATAGGTCATTCCATTTTGGTACGCAAGAGTATAAAATTATTGGGATGATTTCTCATTTAGGGCCCCAAATGGCATTGGCCGATGGTATTGCACTAGCTGATCTGATTGCTGAGCGGCCTAAAGCCACGCTTGTTTTTACGGGCGAAGGTGCTACGAGTGAGGGCGATTTTCACGAGGCTATTAACGTGGCCTCTGTTTGGAGCTTGCCTGTTATTTTCTTGATCGAGAACAACGGGTACGGCCTTTCAACTCCAATTAATGAGCAATACCGCTGCAAACATTTAGTGGACAGGGCATTGGGCTATGGCATTGAGGGAATTCAGCTAGATGGGAATAATATTTTAGAGGTTTATGATAAGCTTTCTGTGCTGGCTCAGGATATGCGAGAGAATCCTAGACCTGTGTTGGTAGAGTGCTTAACGTTTAGGATGCGTGGCCACGAAGAAGCTTCGGGCACTAAATATGTACCTCAGGAATTATTTGACGAGTGGTCTAAAAAAGACCCCGTTAGAAATTTTGAGGAATATCTTTTGGAGCAGGATATTCTTACTGAAAATTTGATCAGTGAGATTAGAAGTATTTTTAAGAAACAGATTGATACCGAAGTTGAAGCTGCTTTTACGGATCAAGAACCGGAAGCGAATACCCAACATGAATTGGATGATATGTATTATCCTTATGAGGCTGCATCATTCCCTCCTGCTTCATCAAGTACAGAAAAAAGATACTTGGATGCGATTACCGACGGGTTAAGGGTGGCCATGCAACGTCACGCTAATTTGGTCTTGATGGGGCAAGATATTGCAGAGTATGGTGGTGCTTTCAAGATTACGGATGGTTTTGTTGCCGAATTTGGAAAAGCAAGGGTTCGTAACACGCCTATTTGCGAATCGGCAATTGTGGGCGCTGGCTTGGGCCTTTCTATCAATGGCTACAAAGCCATGGTTGAAATGCAGTTTGCTGATTTTGTGAGTGTAGGTTTTAATCAGATTGTGAACAACCTTGCTAAAACACATTACCGTTGGGGAGAAAAAGCGGACGTAGTTGTACGTATGCCTACTGGCGCCGGAACTGGTGCTGGGCCTTTCCATTCACAAAGCAACGAAGCGTGGTTTACCAAAACTCCAGGATTAAAAGTTGTTTATCCAGCATTTCCTTATGATGCCAAAGGATTATTATTGGCCGCCATAGAAGACCCTAATCCTATAATTTATTTTGAGCATAAATATTTATATCGAAGCTTAAGTGGTCTGGTTCCAGACGGTTTTTATACCATAGAAATAGGAAAAGCAAACGTGCTGAAGGAAGGGGAACAGCTTTCTATCATCACCTACGGCCTAGGTGTGCATTGGGCGTTAGATTACCTCAAAGCAAACCCACAAGTATCAGCAACGTTGGTTGACTTGGTGAGCTTACAGCCTTGGGACAAATCAGCCGTGGAGGCAGCAGTAAAGGCTACCGGAAAGGTACTGATTTTACATGAAGATACACTAACTGGTGGTTTTGGCGCCGAAATTTCGGCATGGATCAGTGAGTACTGTTTCGAATATCTAGATGCTCCTGTAATGCGTTGTGCAAGTTTAGACACTGCCATTCCAATGAGCAAAATATTAGAAGATGATTTTTTGGCAAAGGCCAGATTGGAAAAAATGATAGAAAAGTTGTTATCTTATTAGTACCCCAGCGAAAAGGAAGCTAAACATTTAATCTTCACAACTTTATAGGCTAAAAACACTAAAGGCCCTGTAACATTTACTTAAAGAGAGCGTTAAGTTAAATGATGAGGGCCAATAATGAGCGTTATTTAAAGATAATGGTGTTATTGGCATAAAATTATTCATTTACAGCACTTAACGAGAAAATGTGACTTTTTTTCACATTTTGTATATTGATGAAGTCGTATATTTAGTTGATTTACTACAAAGACGCTTTTATGAATGTTGGTAAAATCTTAAGGAAGCTGAGACAATACAAAGGGGTAACGCAAGAAAACATTGCCACATTCTTGAATTTGGAAAGGTCTGCCTATTCTAAATTAGAGCAAGATAAAACCATGTTAAGGCTTGACACTGCTAAACTTATTGCCGTGTTTTATGGCTTTGAATTACACTATCTCATTTTGTGTATGGAATACGACCATTATTTGAATAACCCTACTACGCAACGGTTAATTAAGGCACAAAAAGACAGAGAAGCTCTTTTTGCAAAGCAAGTGGCCTATTCGGCATAAACTTCTGCCAAAGGGTTAAAAAGATAAACCTTCCCATTATCCAAACAAGTACAACGATAACGTTTTCTAATCCGATCTCCTTTTTGAAATTTGCGCCCATCTTTTAAAGTGAAAACGCTATTGACGGGCAATTGCTCTACATGCAAGGTTTCCTCTTGTACGTCGTATTTTTTAAGGGCACGAGCCAATCTTAAATCGGTACAGCTAGAGGCTGCGGGATTGTTTAGATAGGATACAATGCCTTGGTTCACATCAGCAGGAAAAATCTCCAAATCAAAAAATGGTTTCATCATTCTTTTGAAATTATTTTTCCATTCCGTACCATGAGGCCTTACTTTATTCTTATGGTCGTTCCAAGTAAGCAAATGGGCAAATTCATGAACAGTTGTCACCAAAAAAGCGTAGGGATTTAAATCGTTATTGACGGATATTTTATGCCCATTCCCCTTAAATGGATGTCGATAGTCTCCTAGCTTAGTGCTTCGGTTCTTCGAAATCTTAAATTCACACTGAAAATAATCAATCCATTTAGCAATAATAGGTGCCGCAGCTGGGGGCATATATTGTGCTAGGACTTCTTTTTTATCCATTGAAAGATACTGTTTAAACTACAGCAATATAACAATTTACTTTAAAAGCTGATAAGCAATAAACGCTGCAATATAGGCCATTGCCGTCATATACACCAATTGTATGATTGGCCATTTCCACGATTTTGTTTCTCTATAAACCACAGCCACGGTACTCATACATTGCATGGCAAAGGCGTAAAATAGCATTAACGAAAATGCGGTGGCAAAGGTAAATATTGGCAAACCTGTTTGTGGATCTTTGGCAGCACCAATTTTATCACGTAATCTCATTTCTCCTCCATCATTTTCGGCCCCTTCTACACTGTAAATGGTAGCCATAGTACCTACAAAAGCTTCGCGGGCTGCAAAAGAAGTAATAAGTGCAATCCCTATTTTCCAATCATAGCCTAATGGTTTAATCATTGGTTCAATGGTTTGCCCAAGTAAACCTGCATAGGAGTTTTCCAATTTCTCGGCAGCTCTATCTCTTTCTAAAGAAGCTAATTGCACGGTATCTTTGGAGGTTGCCTCAATATGGTCATATTTGGCGTCTATAGCTTCAAAACGTTGCGAAGGTCCATAAGTAGACATTACCCATAGAATGATAGAAATGGCAATGATTACCTTACCCGCTTCCAACACAAATGTCTTTGATTTTTCGTACATCGTAAACACAACGTTTTTCCAACGTGGCATGCGATATACAGGTAGTTCCATGATAAAATATGAACGCTCTTTTGCCTTAATAATGAACTTAAAAACCCAAGCCACTAAAATGGCAGCAATAATACTGATGAAGTACATGGCCATTAAGGTTAATCCTTGCAGATTAAATACTCCCCAAATTTTTTCATCGGGCACTACCAGAGAAATCAGCAGGGTATAAACGGGTAACCTTGCAGAACAACTTACCAAAGGTGTGACCATAATGGTGATGATCCTATCTTTCCAGCTTTCGATGTTACGGGCGCTCATAATAGAAGGCACGGCACAGGCAATACCACCAATCATAGGCACCACAGATTTACCACTCAGGCCAAATTTACGCATCACCTTATCCATCATAAAGGTTACCCTGGCCATATAGCCCGTATCTTCTAAAATGGAGATTAACGCAAAAAGAATAGCAATTTGAGGAATAAAGATAACGATGCCGCCCAAACCTGCTATCACGCCATCCATCAATAAATCTGTTAATACTCCGGCCGGTAAATGTTCATGTCCTTTTTCAGTAAGCCATGCAAAACCGCCTTCTATTAAATCCATTGGTACCGATGACCATGAAAAAATAGCGTTAAAGATGAAGAACAGAATAAAGAAGAAGATTACAAAACCGAATACCTTATGTGTTAATACGGCATCTATTTTATCTGTAAATGTGAATTTTTTGGTGGCACCTGTATCCACCACCACATCACCTAATACCTTGCTCAAGTGCCTGTACCTGGCTACGGTTTCCTCGCCTTGGAGCTTCACTGTGTCGAAACCATTACCTATTTCAATAGCTTCAATCTCTTCTTGCTCTTTATCGGTAAAAAACGACAAATGCTCATGCTGATGCAAAATCTGCAATGCATAATAGTCGTTGTCTGTTTTAATTTTTTGCTTGATGGCTTCTACAGCCTCCGGCGCGAAGCTTTTAGCATCAATGCTATTGGTTTGCGTAGCCAATGGCGTAATTTGGGCAATGGCTTGTTTTAAGGTAGCCAAGCCTTCCCCCTTTCTGGCCGAAATATTGACTACCTGTACGCCAAGTCGTTTAGCCAGTTTATCAATATCAATGCTGATACCTGCTTTTCTGGCCATATCGGCCATATTAAGTACCAACAGCATTGGTATGCCCAAATCAGCTACCTGCGAAAACAACAATAGGTTACGGCGTAAGTTAGTAGAATCGGCTACCAATACGATTACATCTGGGTGGCTGCTATTGTTTTGATCGGCCAATACCTGAAAAACAATGCTTTCGTCCTTACTTTTTGGATATAGAGAGTAAGTTCCTGGCAAATCGACGATTTCTGCTGTTTTGCCCGATGGCAATTTGCAAAAACCGATTTTTTTATCGACTGTAATCCCTGGGAAGTTTCCAATTTTTTGATTTAATCCTGTTAGAAGGTTAAATAGGGTAGACTTTCCGGTATTCGGATTTCCAACTAAAGCAACTTTTAAATCAGCCAAAATACTATTGAATTATAATTACGGCAGCTTCGGTTTTACGTAAACAAAGTTGATATCCAGCTACACGGATAGCGATAGGGTCGCCTAGTGGTGCACATCGCTCCACTTCAACCTCTTCGCCTGGAAGACATCCCATTTCCATTAATTTTACCGCCATTTCTGCATCGGTGAAAGAAACGATGACACCTTTTTGTCCTGGATTTAATTGCGAAAGTTTCATACAAAAATCTTTATTTACGAGCACAAAACGTATTGAATGCCCAAAAAACTGCCGCAAGTTAGTCCTTATTTATATCAAATCCAAATAAGGGAGTGTAACAAAAAGGTAAAAGCTTGCAGGGGTATCCAATTCATTGAATACAAATAAAAAAGGAGCTCCAAAATGAAGCCCCTTTTTCAACATTATTTACATTAAGTTTTACATTCTTCCTGGCCCACCCATTCTGAAGTTGCCTTGGCCTCTTCCTTGCTGTCCTGGCATTTGCATACCAGCAATGCTGCTTAATGAGTAAGTAAATGAGAACATAAAGTAGCGTTTCAATACGTTGAAGTTTTGATCTACGATAGCATTAGCATTTGCGGTACGTAAAACGCCGGTATTTTCATTAAATAAATCGTTTACAGCCAATTTAAACGTTCCTTTATTTTTAAAGAATTGACGGCTGATGTAAGCATTTACCTGTGTGTAATCTGCGTTAGCTGCCCCTCTTCCTGTAAGTTTATTATAGGTCGCATCTGTTTGTAAACGGATATTACCGGGGAACACATAGCTGATATCGATATTAGGTGATAAAGTATAGAAATTGGTTGTTTTACCAACGGTATAGGTTCCACGGTCCCATCTTCCAGAAACACCTGCAATTAAGTCGAACTTATCCATGTTAGACACCAATTTGTAACCATTTCTCAAACCGATATTTTTAGTTACGTTTTTGAGCCCATCGGTAATGTTTGTTCCTTGGCTAAATGACGCGCCTCCATCTATTTGAAGGTTCAACTTGTTACCTTTAATAATTGGCAATCCTAAGTTACCAAAAAGGTTAGCGCTATAGTTTCCTTTAACGTTAGTGTAGCCATTTTCAATTTTACCAAAATCTTCTGATGCTGGATCTTCGATTACTCGCTGTGTATTTCCAAAATCATTGAACGTTTGCGTAATAAATGCTCCTAAAAATAGGGTACGATAGCTAGCAAAATCAAAGTTGTTATAGAAAATTCTCAAGTTGTTTGAAAACGAAGGTTTCAAGTTCGGATTTCCCAATGGTACACTTTGCGTGTTGGTGTTATCTCTTACGGGTTGAATTTGGTCGATACTTGGCTGATTGGTTCTACCATCATATCTAATGTTCAATCGTTTGTTGTTACTGAAATTATATCTGAACTGTGCCGTTGGCGTAATGTTAAAGAAGTCTTGCTTGAAAAGTTTTCCTGTCGTTAAATTATCGTTGCTACGGTTAGTAAGCTGACCAGCAACTCCCACGTTCCAGTTATACTTTTTCTCATTCTTGTTCAAGCTAAAACCTAAAGCATTGGTCCAAGTGGTATTTTCAAATTCATTACTATAATCAATATTTACGATATCATAGAGCTGAGTTGTATTGTTAAAGTCGTACACATAACGTTTTCTATTATCATGCATGTAAACATTCTGATAATTGAACTCCATGCTTAACGTTTTAGACAAAGGTTCGGTATATACCAACCTTGCCGTATTGCTAAATGAGTTCACGTTATTGTCATTCAACTGGTCTAGGTTTAGGTATGATATCGCTCCATTTGGTGCAGTCCTTGTCTCCGGATTTTTGTTATAGTTATCTGCGTCACTATCATTAATGTTGGTGTTTACATTTAGAGATAGTGTACGGCCACGACGAAGAAATTTCCTACGAAGCAATAAATTGTTACTAATTGACGGTGCCTTTGAACCTGTAGTAAGGGTTTGAGTACCTACTGCATGACCAGTAGCTTGGTTAGTTCTGTCATAATTAGAAAAACTGTTCGCAGAGTTATCTGTATAAGAAATATTAGGTTGAACTCTGATAGAGGTAGCTGAATCCAACTTGGTATCAACCATAAAGTTTAAACGATGGTTAAGTCGTTTGGTTGTGCTTTCCAAATCTTCTAAGCTATTAACGGTGTTACCACCAATAAATCTCTGTGTGTTAGAGGTATTGAGATTAAACAATGAAGTTTTGTTAAAGAAGTAACTTCCGGTAAACTGAGTGCCATCATCGTAAGTGTCGGCAAAATCAATACCTGCGGCAGTAGTTGTGGTAATACCTTGTTGCTGTTGGCCACCACCGCCACCGCCAAACATCATTCCACGGCCACCACCGCCAATACCACCACCAAAGTTTTGTTTGTTCACATTGTTAAACTGACCTATTAGGGAAATACGCTGTGCGTTATCAAAACGATTTACGTTAATGTTTACATCATATCGATCATCACTACCATATCCAGCGGTGCTGTTACCCATGTAGCCTTTGTTCTTGATCCCATTTTTGGTCACAATGTTTAAGATCTTCTCACGGTTACCATCATCAACGCCGGAGAATTTAGATTGCTCCGACATATCGTCGATGATCTGGATTTTATCCACCATATCAGCTGGCAGGTTTCTGGTCGCCAACAAAGGGTCGTTACCCATAAAGTCCTTGCCATCTACACGTACCCTTTTAATGGTTTCGCCCTGTGTAGTTACCGTGCCATCTTTAGCCACATCAACACCTGGTACCTTTTTCAATAGGTCTTCCACTACTGAGTTTTCTTTAACCTTTAAGGTAGAAGCACTGATTTCCAAAGTATCTTTTTTCACCACCACCGGAGGTGTTTCGCCCTTAATTTCGATACCTTTTAAGGTTACCCCAGTATCTTCCATCAATAGCTCGCCAAAATTGATACTTGGTTTTGCTGCAGTAAGTTCAAAATCTCTGTTAACCGTTTTTAGGCCCAGAAACACTACATATAATCTGTACTTACCAACTGCAATGTTATTGATAGAGAAGGTACCATTGGCATTGGTTGAGGTAGAACCAACCACAGCGGAATCGCTGGTTAATCTTTTGATGGCAATAGAGGCATAATCTATTGGTTTTTTATCTTTTTCATTTAACACTTTTCCACTCACTATACCTTGTGCCTGTGCAAAAGCGATATTACCCAACCAAAGTAGGGTTATAAATAAAGCTCTTTGTAAATGTTTGTTCATTTGTATTATAAAAAAATTATTTTATTGAAATTACCTAATCAGACTTCTTTAAGCCACAAAGGTTTGTTAAGAAATGTTAAAAGCGCAGTAACATTTTAAATACAACTAACTTTATCGTTACAAATACGGAAATTGAAGCTTAGGCTAGAATAGGGCAAGTTTTATTTATACGCTCCTATGACGTGAATGAGGTATTTTTGGGCACTTGCAACTAGGTTTAAAGATACTACATGACTGAAGCACTAAAAACATAAAAAAAATCAAAATCAGATTAAACCTTGTTTTCATCAGTCTATAATTTTTCAATTTTTGTGATGAAGCTATCATGCGCTTTCAAACTCATCTGCCTTGGCTAATGCGTCATTGCTGCGCATAATGGTCTCATTGTAATTCGACAAGTGCAAAAGTACGTAACTGAATACGCCCATTAGGCAACCGATCATATCGCAAGCAAAGTCCCACCACTCCGCCGAACGGTAGGTAAACACCTTCCATTGAAGCAGTTCTATTCCTCCGCCTATGATTGCCGAGATCAGGATAATTTTAAAGATGGTTAGCGAGCGAAAACTATAGTTATGTTGGTATTTTATCTTTCCGTAAAAAAGCAGGATGGTAAGCACATAAAAAAAGCCCAAATGAGCTATTTTATCAAAACCAGTAAAGAAAAAGCCAGTCCCCTCAGTCCCAGAAAGATTAATGTTACAAAGCACTAAAGTAATAATGGTCCACAATATGGCCCAACGTTGATACTTTAGTGCTTTGATTTTGGCCATTTTATGCGCCAATTAATGCTTTGTAATCATCAGCACTTAACAATCCCTCTACTTCACTTGCATCAGTCAAAGTAACCTTAACCATCCAACCTTCACCATAAGGATCAGAGTTTACCAATTCTGGGTTGTCATTTAATGCTGAATTAAATTCGCTTACTGTTCCTGTAACTGGCATGAAAAGATCAGAAACGGTTTTAACAGCCTCTACGGTACCAAATACTTCTTCTTTAGCTACTTCTGAGCCAATAGTATTGATATCGATATAAACGATGTCTCCTAGCTCACGTTGAGCAAAATCTGTAATGCCAATAGTAGCCTCATTTCCCGACACTGATACCCACTCGTGATCTTTTGTGTACTTTAGTTCTGATGGAAAGTTCATTTTTATGTTTTTATTAAGTTTGTTTTCGATTAATATCTGTACCTCGCAAAGGTAATGAAATTATGCCATTGCCAATCTACTAATTTAAGGTTACTCTTAGACTAAATCCGAAGTTGCTAAACGACGTATTGAACGACTGCGAAGTGTATGGCTTGGTGATATTTGAATCATAGAATACCCTTACATTGAAACGTTGGTTAAGCACATAATCAACACTTGGTCTTAAAGTAATGTTTTTAGCACCTGATGAAACTTCTGCTTCGGTAATATCTGCCCTGTAAATTACCGTTTTATTATCCCTAACTGACACATCTAGCTTAAAGTCCATATTGTTGTCCATTTTCATTTGCTTAAACAACCCAAAAGGGAACCTGAACTTCGTGGTTCTATAACCCAATCCGAAAACAATGTTATTTTCTGAAAGATGTGCCAACTGGCTATTTGCCAAACTTAAACCTAACAATCGGGTTTTGTTGATCTCGAAGTTAAGGGTCATGTTGTTCTTCAAACGGGTATCAAAACCTATCAATGGTGCAAACTGCTCAGAGATGGTTACTTGTGCAAATTGATAGAAAGGCAGGAAATTCCCATTCACATCCTTGCTACTTACCGCTCCGTTCGACTCTTCGTATTTCAACAAACTGTTAAAGCCATTGATGCTGTAGGTAGAACGATAACCATGTCTTAAACTCAGTTCGGAGAAGCGTTCCGCAATGAAAGGGTACTTCGTTAAGCCAGAATAGGTCAATCTCCAATTTGGCAAAGGTATTTTAGGCAAGCTGTTTAGGCTCGATGAATTGGCATCTTTGCCTGTATAAGCGGCAAGGAACGCCAACACCACTACATCTTGCGAGCGTTTATCGTAGCCATCTGCATAACCACCGATTGTTCCGATAGAATTAGGGTTTAATGCCCCCAAACGACGGGAAATCACCGACCTGTTGTTCATAAAATCATTGAACACGCTCGATAACGTAGCTCCACTTTTATCCTTAAATGCCGTTCCTATGGAGATGGTAGAAATGCTATAGTCGCCCGTAGTATTTGGACTTTGGTTAGCGAATGCTCCACTATTGACATCGTATTTGAAATTGGTAGAATAATTTAAGGTCCTATTCTTACTCGCCATTAAGGTAATCTTCAAATCTCGAATAGGTTCAACGGTACTTGTCAGTTGGAAATCTTCACGAAGTGTATTAACATACAACTGCATTTGGTTATCATCGGTAGTGATCCAGCCACTATTAACAGCCATTAAGCGGAGGTCTCTTTGGCTACCAAATACAAAACCTAGCCCAGGAGCCCCAGTTACATCATCAATCCCAAAAAATCTAGTTTTTGGCAAATAACCTGGCAGGAATATTCCTTGAGTTTTGGTAAAGGCCACGTTAACATTCTTAATGCTGGTTAGCAAGCCTACCATCACATTCGACATCTTGAAAGTGGTATCTCTGTTATTTAAGCTTCTTCTGATAAAGCCAAATTTATTATATAGAGAAATCATATTCAAAGTAGGGTTCACCTGTATGGTTCGTGAATTCTGAATGGTATTACCCAAATTGATGGTTGGGTCATTAAGGGTAGATAGGGCCTCTGTTTGCCATGTAAACGTGGTACCATAGGTGGTAGCCAAGCTTACCCAGTCTAAGCCTGGTATTTTTGCAATTGGCCAGTTGTATCGTACATTAAGACTGTGGTTATAATCGGTAGTACGGCCTAAGCCTTTGATGTTGTTCCAAAGAAGCTCCCTCTTATAACCTTCAATGCGCCCCTCTGGTTCATCAATAATAGAGTAATTGGTTGCGTCAAAATCTAAGCTAAGTGATTTTGTCAAATCCCATGCAATGCCATACACCCTGGTTACCAAAAAGTTTTTGTTAAAGGTGGTATTGATCGGAATGGCATTATTAGGATCGTTATTCCTCAGCGTATTTTCCGAATAGAAGCGGTCGAAATCTATCCTAAAATTGATAGCGTTTGGCAACAATGAAAAATTGAAATCCTTTAATAGCTTCAAGGTATTGGATTTGATTAATTTTTCAAAAGGCTGATAGCTTTTCGAATTATAGCTATAGTTATAGGCTAGCGATGCTTTATAAGTATTCTGAATGGTTGTTTCATTGATAAAATCACGGTGCGACATTTTAGTTTGCGCATAAGAAACATTGAAATTCTCAATATCCCACAACCTTACCTTTGCATCTTCTTTTACTCGTTCTTTACGTACGTTGGTAAAAGCTAAACTACTCCTGGTGGTATAATCTTGGGCAAAATTCAAAATCGAATCTCTTTGCGCTTTATTCGCGTTGTCCAAAGCTTTTGACAGTTCAATATCTGGGGTACGTGGATCAAACTGAGGAGTGGCCACTTGTTTAGAGTAGCTCACAAACATTGGAATTTTCACGCCACTTTTTTGCGGCAGGAATTTGCCCAGTTCCATATTCGACGATATGTCGAAAGCCATATTGTCTGATCGGCTACGTTGGCTCACTTTACTATCAATAGAGCCAAAACCTACGGTTGATTTGGTACCAGAAACATTCACATCGGCAAAATCGGCCAACTTAAGGTTCATCCTTGCCGTGGCAGCCCAGCCACCTCGTTCGTCAAATTCGGTTAACCTTAGCTCATTAAACCAAGCTTGCGCGTACTTGGCCAAACCATCGTCATTAGGAGAAGCATCTGGTCCATTACGCCAAGGATTTTTTAACCCCAGCATGTACACCCGTACCTTGCTCATATCTGGCTGACCTTTTACAATAATGGTATTCTTCCCGTCAGTATATCTAAATGGTACGTTGATTGGCCATGGCGCATTTCCCAAACGGGCATTGTTACGGGCAATTTTTGCCTTTTGGAAAAGCTCCAATTCAATCACCATTTTATTTTCTTCTGGCCAAATGGCATAAGCATCACTTGTTCCAGGTTGGGTTACTTTCAGTGGTTTGTTATATTCGTAGTAGTTATCGGCATTATCCGTTCCTATCCTCAAAAATGCACTAAGCTCGTTATCCTGTAAGCTGTTTACTCCATCACCTTCCAAGTGAATGTACATTTCGAGTTTTTTGTACGACCTAAAGTCATTAATCCCTGTTTTGAATGCCGCTCGTCCGTAACCGTCCCGTAAATCTTTAACAATCATTGAAAGCGATTGCTCATTCTGACGGGTATCCCCTCTATAATTACTAAAGTCTCTTTCTCTTTCAATACCTGGAGGAACAACGTAAGGAATTGGTGTTCTACGTCCATTTTCTTCAATGTTTACCGTTCCTAGCTCCAGAATAGAATTATCTGGTGAAGGATTTGTTCCCAATCCTGGATCTGCAATTACCTTACCGCTCTCGTTTTTGGCATTATACTGTCTCCACTCACCACGAACGAATTGGATTTTTGCGAACCTCAATACCGCAGTATCTGCAAAGTTGGTCATGAACATCCTTACAAAACGGATAGATTTGAAATCTTGAATATTCGCCGATTTCCAATCGTACTGCGCTAAAGGAATACGAATTTGATACCAAGTGGCACTTTGGGTTTGTCCGTTAGCTAGTTTAACCGAAGAGGTTACCTTATCGGTTACAAATCCTTGCCCTACCTGCAAATCTCCAGGACGCATAGATATCTTGTATTGATAGTATTCGTCAGACTGGGTCATATTGTTATCGCGATTGATATCTTCACCATCTGGTAAATAGGTAGAGGCTGAATTTTCCAAACCTAGCTCTTGCTGTGATTGCTGAGAGGTTTTAGAGTTACCTTCTAAACCATTGAAATTCATGTAGCGCCTTAAGATACCTGCATTTTCTTGGTCCAATAGCCCCCCTCTAAAGTAAGTATAGTCATCAGAAGAAGGATCATTCTCGAAAGCTAATGCTGCATCGGGATTTAACTGAGCTTTAATTTGCTGAATTTGAGCCGCAAACTTAGCCCTCTCATTAGCATTGGACAAACCATCCAAACCAACATCCTGTGCTCTTCTCACGTTTGGATCGTTATCAAACACCTGCACTACTGGCTGCAATTTAGCTACCCGTCCCCAAATGGTTTCGTCGTATTTGCTTGGATCATCCGTAGCTGGCAAACCATTTTCTAATGATTTACGCCCATCTCTTAAAATATCTTCGGAAATATTACCTAAGTTAAAATATAGGTCTCCACCTTGCGAACCTGGCTTATACATAAATGGGTCCATTACCCACAATTCGATAAACTCAATGTTTTGAGCTTCGAAATCATTCACATCTACCCTTCGCATGATTCCGCCCCATCTATTTCGAGGGTTTTGCAAAGTACCATTAGGATTGAAGCCGTTTGGTGCAAAGTTATATGGACCTCTTAACATCGGGTAATATGCCAAGTCTAGCGTTTGAAGCGTGATAGGCTGACCGGTACTGATCTGTTTGAAAGGGAAAACCTCTGTCTCCAACACTTCCCTCACATAGTGATTAGAAAGCTCGTTTTTATTATTTTTAATGTTGTCAGGAATTTGACCCGCCCCACCTCTGTTATAAAAAACTGGATCAATATTGTAGAACGCAAGTTTAGCACGATTGTAACCATATTCTAAACTTGGAGGCAATCCTGGGGCTCCTTCAGGAAACATTTGCGGCGTACCTGAAATTTGCCAAGAAATGGCGCTCTTTAAATCAATTACTGAACGCGAAGCTTCAAAATCATCGATAAAACTGGTACCACCCTTACTACCACCCATATTCAGTGCCGATGGATGGCCCGGGATAAGTTGGGCAAACTCGCCATAGAACGAAATATTAGATTTTTCCTTGGTAGAAATCAATGGCAACTTATCTATCATCTTAGTTAAGAACCGTGAAGAAGAAGTATAGTTCACGTCCATTCCCCAGATAGAGTTGGAAATAGGTTCTTCTCCAAAATTCACCTTTGGTGTGATAGGCCGTTCTGTGAGGTTCATAAAAGTACCCCCGATGTTAAGTTTGTTGTTTACACGATAATCTCCCCTTACCCCAAATAGCGAACGCTGTTGTAAGCCAAATAGTTCATTATTTTCTGTAGAGATACGGATGGATTGACCGGAGCTCAATAGTGCCGTATTTAATATTTTTACTCTACCGCTCATATAATCTACGGTGTAGTCATTCCCCTCGATCAAGGGAATACTTCCCATAAATACTTTTACCGATCCTTCGGGAACGTTAATGGCATTTAAACTAAATTCTGAAGAAATTTCAGATTGGTAGTGTCCTTTAATGATGTAGCGATCTTTATCAGGAGATAATTGCTGCGCATCTACTTTGGTGGCACTGTACAATTGTGGGAATGTATATTTATCTTTTAAGTTCTGTTCGGTGGTCAGGAATTGGTTAGCTAAGTCCTTTCCAAAAGGTTCAATCACTGGAAAAATAATCCGGCCATTTTGAGGATCAATGGTTACATAGCCGCTAATAGTATTCAACAATGAGGTTGCCGAACTTCCCGTACCAAAATTAGGATTGTTGGTAGTTCCTAAATTATTTTGTGAGGAAGCAAAAGGATTGCTTTGTGATTCAAAATCGAAAACACCATCAGGTTTAGCTTCTTTTTGAGGGTTTAATCGGTCTAAGCCTACCGCCTGTAACCATATTTTGTTGGTGGTATTTGCTCCTTCGGTAATTACCGCCCGTTCTACACCCGATGTTTCGTCCAGTCTAAAAAGATCAAGCTTAAAGTTTTGATTGCTGATTTGATAGCCACCTATGTTATAGATGTTTTTCATCATCAAATTCCAAATTGGCAGATTAGGTTTGGTGGTTTCGTTCTTCAACAATTTGGCAAAAAGCACATTTGGCGTGGCTTGGTCAAATGGAACATCGGTTGCAAACTCCCCTACCTGATATTCGACTCCGTTGTAAGTATATCGATAAGCAACTGCTAATAGTTCATCGGTATTGAGCTGGGTATTCAGGGAGATATAACCCAGTTGCGGATGCAACGTAAACTCTCTATCGGTAAGTTTTCTACCGTAGGTAATTTTAGCATAGTTATCTGTGGCTCCCGTACCTGCAAAAAAAGTACTTAAACTTGGACTACTAGAGAATCTAGCGTCGGTTGGTATGGTAGTTAATAAATTATTTGAATGTGTTGGGAAGGTAGTATTGGAGAAAGCGGAAGGAAGACTGTCAGTTGGTCGGGTACGGGTAAAAGATGAATTATAAGGGGCATATTCGCCTAAGTCCATAAAACCAATCACATCTCTAGAGTCGGTGGTATTACCTGTTTTGTTGGTTACCCATACTTCGATTTTGGTAATATTGATTCCCGTTCTTACTACTGGGGCGGTTTTTAAGGCTTTATTGTATTGATCACGAAAGTATTGGGCCAAAAAGTAGTGTTTATTGGCTTCGTAGTCGCTACCGCTTACCCTAAAGTCGCTCTGTTGTGCACCGTTGCTAATTTCTATTTGTTTTGATTGCGATTTCTGTTGCGTGAAAACAGTAGTCAGAGCCAGCTTACCAAATTGCAACTGCGTTTTGATACCAAACAGCGCCTGTGTTCCCGTAATTAATGAGGTGTTCAACGGTAAGCTTACGTTACCTGCTTCTATTTTTTTGATGATGTCATCAGGACCACCGGTATAATCCAATTTAATTTGGTTCTCAAAATCAAACTGTGCTTCGGTATTATAGTTCATTTTGATTTTCATTTTGGTACCGATGTTACCCACTACGTCCATTTGGATCCGTTGTGTGAAATCAAAATTACTCTGTACTCTTTGTCGTTCGTTAAAAAGAGGGTTTTCGTTTTTATTGATACGCCCTAAAAAGGTAAGTTCTGCTTCTCCGCTGGGTTGTATATCAATGGTGGTTCCGCCAAAAATCTTTTCGAATACACGACTATTGATTTTCACTTCCGGAATGATTCCAGTTTTGCGAATATCATCTATTTCCTGGTTGGAGAATAAACGCCAATTCTCACGTTTAATCTCACTATTGACCAAACGGAGGTATTGCTCAACCGTTAAATATTGAGGAGGGGTATATAGCTTATCGCCAATACGCTCAGAAATGATATACCTGTTGCTGGCAGCATCGTATGCTACTTCTCGCTTAACGTTCTCCGGAAGCTTATAAAATGGATTGGAATAATTGCGCAATCCCATCCATTGCTTTTCTTTTGGGTTAAATGTGTTTTTTGCAGAGTCCACCCTAGACCCAACATTATTTACCTGTGAGAACGCTGTTTTGCCAATGCAAAGGCCTACCAGTAAAACAAAATAGGCTAGTTTGTTTTTCAATTTGGTTTATTTATAAATTCTTCAAAGCTTGTTTGATCATTTGCTCAACTGTTAGCTCACCATCGGACTTCTTCATTACATTATCCAACGCCTTTTCTGCAACCTGTTTGCTAAAGCCAAGCATGACTAAAGCTGATAACGCTTCATCTTTAATTGTATTGTGGCTTGGCATAGAAATTAATGATTCTATACCTTCTTTTTTTAGTTTATCCTGAAGTTCGAGGATTATACGTTGGGCAGATTTAGCACCTATACCCTTGATTTTCTGTATCAAAGCTACATCGGCGCTTACAATAGCCTGTTGTATTTCGTTTGGTGTTATGGAAGAGAGCATCATACGACAAGTGGTTGGGCCTATACCCGATACTGAAATTAAATGAAGGAACAACCTACGTTCTCCTTCATCTGCAAAACCGTATAAGGTGTGCGCATCCTCCTTCACGTGTAGCCAAGTATAAATCTTGCATCGTTCTGCGCTGCCTAATGCGGCATATGTATTAAGCGATATATTGATGTGATAACCAACTCCTCCTGTTTCTACAACAATGTAAGTTGGACATTTAAAAGTCAGTCTTCCATCAATATAAGCGTACATAGTTCTAAGTTAAATTAAAAAGCTAAAAGTAGAAGAAACAATTAGCTTTTTAATTTTTTTAAAACTTTTTTTGTTGCTGTTAAACAACAAAGCAATTATTTCTTTTTGAACAAACCTTTTTTCTTAGGTTCGGCTTCCTCTTTAGCTTGTACATCAAGCACTGCAATGGTAACCATGTTCACAATTTCCCTAACAGAACTGCCTAATTGCACAATATGAACTGGCTTTTTAAGTCCCAATAGAATTGGCCCAACGGCTTCTGCCCCGCCAAGTTCCTGTAATAATTTATAAGCAATGTTACCTGATTCTAAATTAGGGAATACCAAGGTGTTCGCTGGTGCATCCGCTAATCTACTAAAAGGAAAGTTATCTTTCAACATGGCGTTGTTAATTGCAAAGTTTCCTTGCATTTCACCATCTACCTGAATTTCTGGATATTTCTCGTGAAGGATTTTAACTGCCTTTCTGGTTTTTTCTGGAATGATACCATCATTAGAACCAAAATTTGAGTAAGATAGCATTGCTATGCGTGGCGTGATGTTGAATTTCCTTACTGATTTTTCTAATAATAAGGTTAGATCGACTAGGTCTTCTGCACTTGGGTCTACGTTCACCGTTGTATCTCCAAAGAAAACCGGGCCTTTTTCAGTCATCATCATGTACATCCCCGCTACGCGCTTCACGCCTTCTTCGGTACCGATGATTTGTAAAGCTGGCTTAATAGTAGTTGCGTAGTTTTTAGTTAAACCCGAAATCATCGCATCTGCTTCTCCAAACTCTACCATTGATGATCCAAAATAGTTTCTGTCACGCATCATTTTTACGGCCTCAGTCAAGGTTACTCCTCTTCTTTGTCTTTTCTCGTATAATGACTGTGCATATTTCTTAGTTCTTTCAGGCTCTAAAGCTGGGTCAATAATTTGAACACCTTCCAATTCCAAAGCATTTTCTTCAATAATGGCTTGGATTTTCTCTTTATTACCCAATAAAATTGGAATAGCAATGTTATCGTCTTTTACGATTTGGGCAGCCTTCAAAATTTTATAGTTATCGGCTTCTGCGAAAACTACGCGTTTAGGGTCTGATTTTGCTTTATTGGTGATGGCACGCATAATGGCATCATCGGTGCCCAAACGTTGTTTTAATTCCTCCGCATAAGCATCCCAATCGGTAATGACCTTACGAGCAACACCGCTTTCAATAGCCGCTTTTGCCACCGCCATAGAAACGTTGGTCATTAAACGGAAGTCCATTGGTTTAGGAATGATATAATCTTTTCCGAATTTTAGGTTTTTGGCATTGTAGGCCATGTTAACCGCCTCTGGAACAGATTTTTTAGCTAGTTCGGCAATGGCACGAACGGCTGCAATTTTCATTTCCTCATTAATAGCGGTTGCTCTAACGTCTAAGGCACCTCTAAAAATATAAGGGAATCCTAATACGTTGTTCACTTGGTTAGGATAATCGGAACGGCCTGTTGCCATAATGATATCCTTACGTGAATTAATGGCCAAATCGTAAGCAATTTCCGGATTTGGATTGGCCATTGCCATTACGATAGGGTTTTTAGCCATTGATTTTAGCATATCTACCGAAACGCAATCTGCAGATGAAAGTCCGATGAACACATCTGAATCTTTCATTGCTTCTTCCAAGGTATTAAGGTTACGGGTAGTTGCAAACTCGGCCTTAATGGCATCAAGGTTTTGCCTATCTGCACGAATTACCCCACTTCTGTCGCACATTACAATGTTCTCTTTTTTGGCACCAATCGCCTCATAAAGTCTAGAACATGAAATGGCTGCAGCTCCTGCACCGTTTACCACGATTTTAATTTTATCCAGCTTCTTTTTCTGCAACTCACAGGCATTGATCAACGCCGCCGCCGAAATGATTGCTGTACCATGTTGGTCATCGTGCATTACCGGAATGTTCATTTCTTCTTTAAGTCTACGCTCAATTTCGAAACACTCTGGAGCTTTAATATCTTCAAGGTTAACACCACCAAAAGTTGGCTCTAGGGCTTTCACGATATTTACAAATTCATCTACATTTTTGGTATCCAATTCAAGGTCAAAAACATCAATGTCTGCAAAAATTTTAAATAAAAGGCCTTTACCTTCCATTACAGGTTTTCCAGCTTCCGCACCAATATCGCCTAAACCTAACACCGCAGTACCGTTACTAATTACGGCCACTAAGTTTCCTTTCGCAGTGTATTTATATACGTCTTCTTTGTTTTCTGCAATTTTTAAACAAGGTTCTGCTACACCTGGGGAATAGGCCAATGTTAAGTCTCTTTGTGAAGAGTAAGGTTTAGTTGGTATTACCTCAATTTTTCCAGGCCTCCCTTGTGAGTGATAATCTAAAGCGTCTTGTTTTCTATTAATCTTGCTCATTCTTTAATCATTTGTAGCGGCCAAAGTTACAATCTTTTTTTAGGATACAACCTGTTTTTTGTCATTCGTCGTTGAAGGGCAATAACTTGTACAAGGCCATGAAATAGTCTATATAAAAGCAAAAAGGGACCGAAAAGTCCCTTTTAAATCTTAAATGTTCAGTTTTTACATAATCTTTAAGGTCATGCCTTCTGCAATTTTCGCAGATTTCAAGCCATTAGCCTGCTTTAAACTTGCTACGGTAATACCGTCAAATTTCTCCGCAATACTTGAAAGAGTATCACCCTGTTTTACCTTATAACTTACAAAGGCCGCCTTGGCTTTAGGCACCATTTTTTGGGGTGCACCATCTTTATAAATTTTTAACTTTTGCCCCGGAACGATGGTTAGGGCATTTAATTTATTCCAAACCTTCAAATCCTGAACTTCAACGCCGTATTTATTGGCAATGATGGTAAGATTTTGACCTGGCAATACCTTATGAACGAGAATGCCCGATGATTTTTCTGTCTTTTTAGGCTGAGCTTTCTTCCTTAGTTCCCTCGCATCGTCAGTAGAAGCCAGAATAATTTCTTTATTCGTATCAACATCATTGTTTAACACTTCAAATAATCGCTCGTAATACTGATGTTCTGGGCTAGGAATCACCACACGTTTCGGAGAAACTTCGGTTCCGTTGACAATCTTCTTTTTATAGCTTGGATTTAACGCGAAGAGGGTTTCCTCGGTATGGTTAATGGCATTAGCTACATCTGATAGTGCTACAAAATTCCTTACCTGTATAGTGTCGGTCTTAAAAACAAAAGGAGTTGCTTTAGCTTGTATCTGATGCGTTTTGGCATATTTCATCACATAAACCGCCGCAATAAAAGCGGGCACGTAATTACGGGTTTCGGCAGGCAAAAATCTTCTTATCTCCCAAAAATCACGTGAACCGGCCTTGTCTATGGCTCTATTTACATTTCCTTTACCACAATTGTAAGCAGCGATGGCCAAAAGCCAATCTCCCAATTCTTCGTAAGCATCCTTAAAATATGCCGCTGCTGCGTAGCTGGCTTGTATAGGATCCTTACGCTCGTCAACAAAGTTGTCCATATTTAGGCCATAAGCCTTTGCAGTACCAAACATAAACTGCCATAGCCCAGTAGCGCCAACCCTTGAAACTGCGTGTGGATTTAAGGATGATTCGACGATAGAAAGATATTTAATTTCAGTAGGGATATTATATGACTTTAGTGCCTTTTCGAAGATTGGGAAATAGTAGGAAGATAGCCCCAACATATCGGCATACATGTTTTTCCGCTTTACATAAATGTCGATATAGCTTTGTACATATTCATTATAATCCAGAGGAACGGTTTGCTTAATGGAATCGAGCCTTAACTTGTATAACAAGTTTTGCCCAAACAGCATAGGCTGATTAATTAAAGGCACTGCAACAGTATCCGTAGCTGGTGCTGTAGTCAGTCTTTTTAAAATAGTATCTCCTTGGATAACTTTTGTTGGGATTTGCGCTTGTACACCGATTGAAAATACCAATCCCAAAAAAGTAAGTAACAATTTCCTCATAGGCTAAAAGCGGCCAATAGCGATACTATTTTAGGCCTTTTCTAAAAAACTATGTGATAAATTGAGCAGTTGTTGCTCATTAAAATGTTTGGTCATTAACTGGATACTTAACGGCAAACCTTGGTTATTATTGCCCAAAGGCAAAGCTATTGCAGGTATTCCCGCTAAAGAAGCCAGTACAGTATAAATATCGGCCATATACATTACCAAAGGGTCCTGCACATTTTCGCCGATCTTAAATGCTGGTGTTGGAGCTACGGGGCTTACCAATATGTCATAGGTTTGCAGTAGTATTTCTATCTTTTCACGAATCAGTCGGCGAACCTTTTGCGCTTTCTGATAATAAGCATCATAGTAACCCGCACTAAGCACAAATGTACCTAACATGATACGTCGTTTCACTTCCTCTCCAAAGCCTTCGGCCCTAGAAGTTTTATAAAGTTGGTTGAGACTTTGTGCCTGCATATTACGATAGCCATAATGAACGCCATCATATCGAGATAAGTTGGAAGATGCTTCGGCAGTTGTTAAAATATAATAGGTAGGCACCAAATATTCCAACAAATCAAAAGATACTTCTGTAACCTCGTGCCCTTCGGCCTTAAATTTTTCAATGGCATCTAGAATAGCCACTTTTGTTTCAGGATCTAATGCGTTACTGTCCAGTGTCTCCCTTAAAACAGCAATTTTCTTTTTTGTTGCAGAAGATAGGTTTTTCGAATAGTTAGGTACTGGCAAAGTAGAAACCGTGCTGTCATTTTCATCAGCACCAGCCAATACTTCCAACAACAAAGCGGCATCTGAAACAGAAGAGGTTAAAGTCCCCACTTGATCAAAAGAAGAGGCATAAGCAATGACACCATAACGGGAAATTCGCCCGTAGGTTGGTTTGAAGCCAATGTTACCACAAAATGCTGCTGGTTGACGTACAGAGCCTCCGGTATCGGTTCCTAACGCAGCCAAGCACATATCAGCCTGTACCGCTACTGCGGAACCTCCTGACGAGCCGCCCGCCACGCGTTCTTCATCCGCGGCATTTTTAACCGTACCAAAATAGGAAGTCTCATTGGAGCCGCCCATGGCAAATTCATCACAGTTTAAACGTCCGATAATGATGGCATCTTCAGCCAAGAGGCGTTCAACCACGGTTGCAGAATAGGGAGCAACAAAGCCATCGAGCATTTTAGATGAGGCAGTAACCTGATGATCTTGATAACAGATATTATCCTTAATACCGATGACCATCCCCGCCAACTTTCCTGCTGCGCCTTGTTCTAACTTCTGTTGGATAACTTCAGCCTGTTTATTAGCAGAATCAAAAAACACCTCATTGAACGCATTGAGGTGTTGATGCTTTTCTATTTGCTTAAAATAATAAGCAAGGAGTTCTTTTAAAGTTAGTTGCTTTTGCGCGAGTTTTCCTTGTATCTCTGTAAGAGAGGTATATTTCTTCAAAATCTAAATTTAAAAGCGTTGTAACTGAATTATTGAGGTTTGTTGGTGCTGTTATCGCCACCTTGAGCGTCTACACCATCTTTACCATCTTTAAATTCTTTTACGCCTCTACCTAAACCTCTCATTAGTTCTGGAATTTTTTTACCTCCAAAAAGCAATAGGATTGCCACGATAATTAAGATGATTTCGGTTGTACCTAGCGCTGCTAGCATTGGTGTTTGTAACATGACTATTGTTTTATATATTCAATTTTTTAAACGGAACTTTTTGGCTCCTTATTTTCTTCTACACTATTTACGGGCTGGGCTTCGCTTTGGTTTTCTGTAGCTACCGTAGTTTCTTCTTCGTGGATAGAGTGCGAGTTGTCTACTTCCGGTTCACGATATCTACGGTTTTCCTCAGCTTTTCTGTCCTCCTCATCTATATCAACCGCATTAATATTACGGTGAATTTCTCTTTTTACTCCTTCGGAGGCATCCTTAAATTCTCTAATCCCTTTGCCCAATCCTCTCGCTAATTCTGGTAATTTTTTACCTCCAAATAACAAAAGTATCGCAATTACGATGAGAATCATCTCGCCCCCTCCCATATTCAAAAACTCTAATAACGGCGTGTTGTACATTTTAAAACGATTTTATACAAATATAGGGTAATTTTAAGCAAAATTTCATATTATCTAGCCAGCCAGCTTTCTGGATTTTGTGCGGTAGCGCCTCTGTGAATCTGGAATCCCAGCTCCGGCACGCCATCGCTTGTTCCTGCTGTACCTATGGTTTGCTTAGTAGTAACCTTCTGTCCTTTACTTACACTCACACTTTGCAATCCTTCATAAACGGTAAAATACTCTCCGTGAATAATTACAATATAAAACTTACCAAATTGCTGAAAAACTGAACTTACCGTTCCATTGAAGACAGCTCTAACGGCAGCCCCCTCGCTGGTTTGAAACACCACGCCATTACGCATCGCGGTAGCTTGGTCAACTTTATAAGCGCCGAACCTTCCTGTAATATAGCCATTTGCCACAGGCGAAGGCAAACTCCCCCTATTGGCTTCAAAGGCATCAGACAGTTTAGCGGCCTCCGGTGTTGCCCTTAATGCTTCGCTAGCTGTTTTCGGTTTTGAAGCATTAGCAGTTGGAGAAGGTTTATTTTCTGCTTTAGCCTTAGCCTCTGCCAGTCTCTCCCGTTCTCTCGCTTCCTCTTCTGCCTTTTTTCTGGCCGCAGCAATTTCCCTAGCAATGGCAGCACTAATTTGTCTGTCAATAGAAGCTTGTTGCTGTCTTTTTTTGTTGATATCTTGCTGGAACTGTTTTTCTTGCTTGCTTAACTTATTTAATACAACCGTTTGCTCACTTCTATTTTTATCAAGCTTATTTTTCTCGCTCTCTTGCTCTTTTAACAAGCTACCTTTATTCTTAAGGTCCTTATCCAGCACCACAATTTGATTGCTCAACTGTCTTTCTGTACCCTGAATGTATGCGGCTTGTTTTTTACGGTATTGCCCAAATTGCTGTAGATATTTAATTCGCTTATAGGCTTGGTTAAAATCCTTCGCAGCAAAAATGAACATCATTTTATCGTAGGAGTTCTTATTGCGTTGCGCAAAGCGAATCATTCCGGCATATTCTTTCTTTAAATCGGCTAAACGGCCTTTCAAATTATGCACCTTATTGGTGTTTTCAGAAATTTGATGATCAAGGCTTTTCATCTCCGAATTGATTGTAGAAATCTTTTCTTGTCTTAGCCTAATTTGAGCTTTAATGGCGTTGATTTGGCCGAGGGTCAATTTCTTACCGCTTGATGCTTTGTTCAGATTTCTTTGGGCCAGCTCAATCTCTCTTTGTAAAGCTTCTTTTTTACGCTTTAGCTCTTTACTGGATTGTGCAAAAGCATTTACACAAAAAAACAGGGATACAACTAAAAGTAGGGCTTTGTTTAACTTCATTAACCAAAAGTATAAAAAAATTAATTGATTAGTTGAAAACTCTTTGGAACTGAAAAAGGGAACTCTACAGGAACATTGGCATCAATTTTTGTAAACTCAACGGCTACACTTATTTTTTTATTGCCTACAGCAGAGGTTATTTTTAAATTTGAGGGGAACAGCCCTTTGTTTATCGGAGTATATTTATCATATACGACCTTAAGTGCTTGTCCCGCTTCTGCATCATTCAAGTTTAGCTCGGCCGCTTTTAACAAGGTATTGAACAACGTTCGGTAAGCCAAGCCTTGTGCTGTACCACTTAAGATCCACACGCCCCCGTCTTGTTTCAAGTCCGATTTTTCTACCATAAACTCAGGGATGGTATTGCCCACAATAATAGACTGCAACCAACCAAAATTTACCTGTTGGTTAGTGTAATCGTGAATGTAAGATAAAGGCTTTCTCAGAATAGTTTTCTGCAACCTGTTCATCAATAACAAGCTGTCGGGTGTAATGATACCACGTGCAGCTTCAATAGCCCCGCCCAAGGCAGTAACGTTAAACCAGATGGTCTCGTTTTTTTTGATACGTATATTTAGTGTAACATTATTGGCATCGCCATTAATATCTAGCTCGGCCTTACCTTTTAATGACAGGGTATTGTATTGAAGTTCTTTTGTTAACAGCGTCGCCAGGTTTTCTGATTTTTTATCGGCAACGGTAGTCGTTTCTGCGGGTGGCGGAGCTTTTATAATTTCTTTCTTGGGCGCACAACTTACTGCCAATATTGTGCAGGTAATTAAAAAAAAGCTATTTAATATATTTTTTCTCATTTATCTTTCTGTTTAACTTCTCGGACTGATTTCCTGCAACTTTCGCTTTTTGCCATTGAACAAGGGCATTTTCCTTATCACCTTTTAAAAACAAAATATCACCGTAATGCTCTAAATAAACGGGATTTCCCCCTTCGTTGTTTTGTAACGCTTTTTCTATGTATTTCAGTGCATCATCTAACTTATTAAGTTTAAACAACACAATGGCATAAGTATCAAGAATAGATGAATTTTGAGGCATGGCCAGCGCTGCTTTCGAGGCCAGTTTTTCTGCCTTTGGCAAATCGTGATTACGCAAAGCTAAATAATAGGCGTAATTGCTTAAGGTCAAATAATTGTTTGGGGCTAAACCTACCGCTTTGTCAAAAGCTGCATCTGCCTCTTTTAACTTGCCCTGGTCAATCAATACTTCGGCTTGCAATGCCAAAATCATGGCCTTTAAATTAACATCTTCTGGTTCTAATTGTAGCGCATTTTTAAGTTCGAAACCAGCTTCGGCGTTTTGTCCGTTTCTGTGTAAAGCAAATGCACGATAATAATATAAAATTGCCTGATTGGGATAAATCGACAGGGCATCTTCTCCTGTTTTAATGGCTTCTTCATAATTGCCCATCAAGGTTTGCACGCCAAGTAATTTTTCCCAAGCAATATAAAGTTGCTCCGTGATTTTTACGGTGCCTTGGTATTGCTCTTTTGCACCTTGCAAATTTCCCTGTTGGTAAAGAATATCGCCATAAAGCAGCTTTACTTTGGGGTCATCCTTATGATCTTCCAAGGTAATGGCTCCAAGTTGTACTGCGCTTTTCGCCACTTGCGGATTGTTAAATCGAGGTAGCATTTGGCTCAAAATTTTCAGCTTAACGGGTAGAGGCATTTCTGCGCTTTCAAATGCTTCCTTTAATGAGGCTAAGGCTTCGTCTGTTTTTTTTAGGGAGTGATAAACATCGGCTAAGGCTAAATTGACTTCGTAATTATCGGATGCGATGGCCTTTGCTTTCAGTAAGGTAGTTAAAGCTTCATTGCTTTGGTTTTTCTCCAAAAGCACGCCGCTTAGCTCAAGATAATTTTTGACATCATTAGGATTATCACTAATGAGCTTATTTAAATCGCTACTGGTAGAAGTTTGAGTTTTAAAACGCTTTTTGGCAGCTGTTGAGGCTTTAGACACCCCAAATTTCTGCTCCAACAAGTCATAAGCCTTTTGCGACTCCTCTATCTTTCCTGCAATATATAACGCATTTGCCCTATCAAAATGGAAGCTTTCTGTTTCCGAATCCAATTGTATCAGCTTATCGAAAGTTTGTACCAACGCATCCATGTTACCGTTACGCTTATAGACTTCTGTTTGTAGTTTCAGATACCAGACATTATTAGGCTGTACGGCAAGTGCTTTTTTTATGGATACCTCTGCGTCCAACAACTTGTTTTGACGAATCTGCATGTTAGCGAGTTCAAAATAGGCTGCATCGTTATTCGGGTCGATTACTAAAACCTTTGAAAAATTGTTACTGGCGCTAACATAATTATCATTCAGTTTATCTTTCAGACCAGCAAAGAAAAGTTCCTTTATTGCGTTGCTATCCTTTACTGCAACCATATTTTGCTGTGCCAATGCAAAACTAAAGCAAGCAATTATTATCAATGCTATTAAAAGGATTCTCTTCATTCTTTATTTTTTTCCAGTGTGTCCATAACCACCTTCACCTCTATCGGTTACGCTTAGTTCATTGACTAATTGCCAATCTACCGTTTCGTGCTTGGCGATCACCATTTGGGCAATGCGCTCGCCGTTACTCACCTTGAACTCGGTATCAGACAAATTTACCAACAATACTTTTATTTCGCCACGGTAATCGGCATCAATGGTTCCTGGCGAGTTAAGCACCGTAATCCCATGTTTATAGGCTAATCCGCTTCTTGGTCTAATCTGTGCCTCATAGCCCACGGGAAGCTCGATAAACAAACCCGTTGGAATTAAAAAACGCTGTAAAGGTTTAATTATGATTTCTTCTGTTAAAGAAGCTCTTAAATCCATTCCCGCAGCATGCGCTGTTTCATATGCAGGCAAGGTATGGTTTGATTTATTAATGATCTTGATTTCCATTAGCTAGTATTCAGATATTAGTAGTTAGTATTTAGACTTGGTGTTTAATAGCAATCCTTTTAATTTTATGCTTTTGCTTCGCCTTTTTTGAAGAATCTTTTCAGCTCGTCCTTTTCCAAGAAATATACCACTCCCAGAAACAAGATCAACAAACCATTACCGATAAATATATTTCTATTGAATACAAAAAACGAGACAAATACAATTATCGTTGAGGAAACGAAATATAGTGCAATCCGCTTTAAGTTATAAGGAATTGGATAATACTTTTGGCCTAGTACGTAAGAGATAACCATCATTACAAAATAAGCAATCATACTTACCCATGCAGAGCCCATGTAGCTATACTTTGGAATAAGCACCAAGTTGAGCACAATGGTAATGACCGCTCCAAATACAGAAATGTAAAGTCCAAAACGGGTTTGATCTGAAAGACGGTACCAAATGGAAAGGTTCATGTAGATTCCTAAACAAACATACCCTAGCAATAGGTAAGGAACGGCCGGTAATCCAGCCCAATAATCAGCAAGATGTGCTTTATCCCTACTGATGAAATATTTCAAAATTTCGATATTGGCCACTAAGCCGATAAAAATAACCACCAGCGCAATTACAAAATAATGTAAGATAATAGCATAGGTCTGCTTCGCATTTTTATTTTTGGCAAAGCTGAAGAAAAAGGGTTCGGCCCCTAAACGAAATGCAGTATTGAAGATACTTAAGAAAACAGCTATTTTACACACTGCACCATAAACACCTACTTCACCATCTGCTATTTCTGGAGGAAGTAGTTTTTTAAGCACGATCTTATCCAAGTTTTCATTAATAATAAATGATAGGTTAGCTACCAAAATTGGCCAGCTATAACCCAACATATTGCTAAGCAAAGCTCGATCATACCTAAGCTGGAGCTTTAAAAACTCGGGCAGAAGATATAACAAAGTAGCGGCACTTGCCACCAAATTTGAAATGAATACATAACCTACCCATTGTTTACGGTACCATGAAGCTAACCACTCAGCACCTATCCATTGATGCTTAATGATAGCAGGAATAAGTAAGATAAACACTAGGTTAAGGCCAACAAACAAACCAATATTTAAGAACTTGGCAACACTATATCTAATTGGCCTTTCGTCGGCTCTTATTTTTGCAAAAGGGATTACGCAAATGGCATCGATAAATAATATCCACACAAAGAATTTCACATACCATTTGTAGTCTGCTACTTGACTAGCGTTAGCAGCAAAGTATTGTGCGATTTGAGTATTAAATGTAAGCCCAGTTACTAAAAATAGAATTCCGATAAAGGCAACACAAAAAAATGTGTTATTGTACACTTCCTGCTTTCTGTCTTCGTGTTTGTTAAGGTACCGGAAAAAAGTACTCTCCATACCAAAGGCCAATATTGCATTGATGATAGAGGCATTGGCATACATATTGGTAAAAATACCGTACACTCCCGCTGGATAAACCCTCGTATATATTGGGGTCAAGATAAAATTCAGCAAGCGCGACAATACTGTAGTAACGCCGTAAATTGCCGTTTGGCCAACAAATTTCTTTAATGCAGACAAGTTGATTTTAGATTTTAGATTTTAGATTTACGACTTTCTAAAACCGAGGTTTACATTTTCGACTATTACAATTGTAAATTAACTTTACCACAATAAGTTCTTTTTGATTACCACAAAGTTGGTGTAATGTTGCAATTCGCCGTCTTCAATCAGCACTTGTTCTACAACAGATTTTTCAGGTCCCTTACGGCACCATTCCACAAACATATCTAAGCTAATGGCATCTGCTTCTGCCTCAATAAGCACCGAGCCAT
The DNA here is from genome assembly GCF_039594775.1 of Pedobacter sp. Lineage (GTDB taxonomy): Bacteria > Bacteroidota > Bacteroidia > Sphingobacteriales > Sphingobacteriaceae > Pedobacter. The sequence goes on from NZ_JBCNMT010000001.1 coordinate 58,041, forward strand.
CTTTTTCGTTCTTTACTTTCCCCTTCACGCCCATTTGGTCGGCAACGGCCTTAGTGCTTGCCCTAAAAAACACGCCCTGTACTTTGCCTATTACTTTTATATTGATATGCTTCATTTTTTGCTATAATCATTAGGGTGTAAAGATAAGGTGCAGTAATTTAACATGCCAATAATTTAACAATCGTGTTTGATTAAACCATCCAAGATATTTAAGGTCATTTAAGAGCAATAGCCAAAAACTAAGATGTCCTAAAATGTCTAAGGTGGTAAAAAAATTAAACCATTAAGAAATTAAGGTAATAAACCATTAGGCGTGCAACTTCATGTCTCTTCATACCTTAATGTTTAAGAATTAAATAACCACCTAAGACACCTAAGAGCAATAGCCAAAAACTAAAATGTTCTAAGGTGTCTAAGAAGGTAAAAAACTAAAACTCCAGTCCGCTAACCCTTTCCTTTTCCGCTAAAAATTCTTCCCAAATTTCATTAAGGATATCTGCTGCAGGTTTTATTTCGCTAAGCATGGCCGATACCTGCCCAATCTCCAATTCACCTTCATCCATATTCCCTTCAAACATTCCGAGTTTAGCCCTTGCCCTGCCTAGTAGCTCTGCAAGCTCTGCCGTACCAGCCCCATTAGCCTCCGCCTGCGCCACAGCATCCGAAAATTCATTTTGCAACAAACGTACGGGCACCAATTTTTTTAATCTTAATTTGGTATCCCCTTCTATCGAAGAAATGATTTTCTTCTTAAAATTAGCATGCGCCGATGATTCCTCCGCTATAGCAAAAGCAGAACCCACCTGCACTCCATCAGCCCCTAAGGCAAAAGCGGCCAACATTGCCCTGCCGCTCCCAATGCCTCCAGCAGCAATTACAGGGATATTTACCGCTTGTTTAATCATCGGAATTAAGCACAACGTAGTTGTCTCTTCCCTTCCGTTATGACCTCCGGCTTCAAAACCTTCCGCAACAATTGCATCCACGCCACTCTGTTGAGCCTTAAGCGCAAATTTGGTGTTGGCAATTACATGCACTACCGTCATTCCTTTTTCTTTAAGAAAGCTGGTCCATGTGGCAGGATTACCCGCCGAAGTAAAAACAATCTTCACTTGTTCTTCTACCAAAATATCCATGATTTCCTGAATATTTGGATAAAGCAAAGGCACATTAACGGCAAAAGGCTGTGTCGTTGCCTTTTTACATTTTTGAATATGCTCCCTTAATACATCGGGATACATAGACCCAGCACCAATAATGCCCAAACCGCCAGCATTGGAAACCGCAGCAGCCAAGCGCCAGCCGCTACACCAAATCATTCCGGCTTGTATAATTGGATATTTGATGCTAAATAATGAGTTGATTACATTAGCCATTAGATCAGTCGTTTTACTTGTTTAGACTTTATGATTTTCGATTCAGAAAGATCGACCAAATTCACTCCTGGTTTCTTGCCTATCTCGAAACTCCCAAATTGTTGCTCAATACCTAAAAATATTGCTCCGTTGATGGTTGCCCAATTTAGCAGTTCATCAAAAGCAATACGTGTACGCTGTTGTAAAGTCTGCATTTCTGCCAAGATTGATAACTGGTGATTGCTGGCCAAACTATCTGTTCCTAGGGTAACCTTTACTTGTGGCCGCATAAACAGGGTAACTTCTGGCAAATTATTTTCTATATACAAATTAGCATTAGGACAAAGGCACCAATACAAATCTTTATGCTGTGCCAAAGCAAAATCAACATCGGCTTGGCTGGTAAAAGTATTATGTACCAATAGCGTGCGATTAACCGGCATCTGCGGTAAATGATAACGAATAGCATTTTCGCCAGTACCATGGGCTTCAGTTTTTGGTACGCCCATGCGCTGATACATGGCTTCAAAATCGCCGGTTCCCCTTTCAAAAAATTCATTCTCGGCAGCAGTTTCCTGATTATGGATGCTTAAAATATCCTGTGGTCTGGTATTCTTTTCAATAAACTGAAAAAGTTCTGATGATACGGAGTAAGGTGCATGTGGCACCACAGAAGCATTAAGCGGCCAATAACCATCCCTTATTTTCACAGCCTCATCTATAATTGGCTGCGAAGGTCGGTTAAAACCAAATACCTCCACAAAAGTATGATAATAAATAGGGCTGTTTTGCTTCACCGTTTTGGAGAGTGACACATTCGAAATATCACCAACGGCAACAATGCCATTTTCATACATTTGCCTATCGGCATTCTCCATCGCAGCAATTACCACTTCATCATCAGCCGTACGTTGCGCTACAATTTCCCTAACAAATGCAGGCAAACCAGTTTGTTCCGATATTTTACCAAACAGGTGTGAAAGTTCCAAATGGCAGTGCGTATTTACAAAGCCAGGCACTAAAACCCCTTCAAACTTCTCTACGTTCTCAATTTTCCTTTCTGTGGCTTGTTCCTCTGTCAATATATCTAAAATTTCGCCTTCTGACGAAACTACCAGTACGCCGTTAGCAATAGGCCCGCTAGTTACGGGATATATCCAGTTTGCCGATAAGTATCTTTGCATGCTACAAATTAAAGGGAATAAGGCATAATACTAAAATTAAAAACTTTTTTGCTGCCTTTAGCTACAGCTTGTGGAGAAATTCCCCAAACCGTTTTTACACGCAAAAAACATAAACAACTCATTTATAGGTTTTTATTTTTTGGCACACCCAATGGCACCATTATGTATCATTAGTTGATGTAATTGAAAAATTGTAAAAACTATAAAAATTAATATTATGAAAAAGTTATTTGTAGCAGCTATCGTAGCATTCGCAGGATTTACCGCAGTTCAAGCCCAAGCATCAGTTAACAAAGTAGAAGTTGTTAGCGTACAAGATAGCGTTGTTAAAACACCTATTAAATTAGAAGAATTACCAGAAGCCATTAAAACTGTTCTACAAACAGACCCATATAAAGCATGGACTCCAACAGCAGCGTTCAGCGTGAAAGACGGTAGCAAATCATACTTCCAAGTTGATGTTAAAAAGGAAGAAGAAACTGCTTCTTTAAAATTCGATGCTGAAGGTAAACCAGTAGAATAAGCTTAAAACACATCGTTAAAACTAAATGGAAAGGCCAGATTTATTCTGGCTTTTCTTATTTTTGTATATGGCAGCAGTTTTAATTATTGAAGACGACACTACCTTTGCTCAAATTATTGAAGGCTTTTTAAGCAAGAACAATTATCAGGTCACCACAGTTAACAATGTAGCTAAAGCATTAAAACTGATTGCCCACGAAGATTTCCAGCTTTTATTAATTGATTACCGCCTACCTGATGGAACTGGCATTGACGTGCTGAACCACAGACGTGAAACTGGGTTGACTGTGCCTGCCATCATCATGACTTCTTTTAACGATGTGCGCACGGCGGTAAAATCTATCCAACTAGGGGCTGCCGATTATATTACCAAGCCTATTAATCCAGACGAACTGTTAATGGTCATCGGCAATGCACTTCAAAAAAAGGAAACGCCCAAAACTACTTCCAACAATAATTTTATTAGAGGGAAAAGCGAAGTGGCCAACAGATTATACCAACATATTGATTTGGTGGCCGGTACCGACATGTCGGTAATTATACAAGGCGAAAGTGGCACAGGAAAAGAATTTGCGGCAAGAACACTTCATCAACAAAGTAAGCGCAAAAACAAACCTTTTATTGCTATTGATTGCGGTGCACTATCGAAAGATTTAGCCGCAAGTGAATTATTTGGACACGTAAAAGGGGCCTTTACCGGTGCTGTTGCCGATAAAAAAGGCTCTTTTGAAGCTGCCAATGGAGGAACCATTTTTTTAGATGAAATTGGTAACCTTAGCTACGAAGTACAGGTAAAACTTTTACGAGCCTTACAGGAACGTGTAATACAACCATTGGGCAGCAACAAGCAAATTCCGGTTGATGTAAGGGTAATTACCGCTACCAACGATGACCTAGCCAACAGCATGAAAAACGGCGAGTTCAGGGAAGACCTTTACCATCGTTTAAATGAATTTAAAATACAATTACCTCCCCTGAGGGAACGAGGCATAGATTTAGAGCTCTTTATCGATTTATTTATAAAACTTTCCAACGAGGAATTAGATAGGAACGTTAAAGAGATTGATAAAGATACCCGATCACTCCTATTAAGATACGATTGGCCAGGCAACTTACGCGAACTCAAAAACGTAATCAAACGCATGGTGCTGCTTACCGCAGGTTCCTTAGCTACCGCAGATAGCTTACCGGACGAAATGAAGATTGCAGTATCTAACGAAATACCTCTGGACAATCCATCTGATTTAAAAGCTGTAAACGAGAGCAATGAAAGGGCGCTTATTACCGAAACCTTGGCCAAGGTAAAGTATAACAAATCTAAAGCGGCCAAATTACTCAACATAGACCGTAAAACGCTTTATGCTAAAATGGAGCGTTACGGGATTGATTAGTTTTGAAAAGCAATTGTACAGCTTCTATTATCAGAAAGCCCTTCTTTCCGCTATAGGCCGAAGCTCGCCTTGGAGCTGTCGCTTCAATAAGGTTTATTACACAAAACGAGTATACTTAGAATAAAAAGAACCTCTCCCTAACCCTTCAGAAAAATCGGAATACGCACCACTTGAAACGGCTAGGAAATTGGATTTTACTTCCTTTCAATGAAGATTTAGAAATTCTTACAGCACTCCAAAATGTTTTAAAGCATTCCAAATACCATCATTATCCACATCATCGGTAACATAATCGGCAATGGTTTTCACTTCAGGATTAGCATTGCCCATAGCTACGCCTATATTTACATGCTTGAGCATTTCAATATCATTACCCCCATCGCCAAAAGCCATAGTTTCTGCTAGATCAATACCAAAATGCTTACAGAAAACATCAACACCTATTTTTTTACTTTGTCCCTTCGGATTAACATCGGCAAACAAAGGTGTCCATCTAGATGCTACCGAGTTTGGCATTACTGCCGCCATAAAAGCCGCTTCCTGCTCGGGCCCCAAAAAGATATTGGTTTGCAATACCGAATTCACATCAACATTATCCAAATCTACCAAAGGAGGCACAGGTATATTCAAATGCGCATACATACCCGCAATTTCTGGCGTAACGTCATGAATGCTGATTTCTTTTTCCGACATGAAGGAAAAACTTATGGCATTTTCCTTTGTGTAATTTAGAATAGCTTGAATATCCGCAGCATCAATACATTTCTTAAACAGCACATCCCCTTGCGGCGCAACACAGTAGCCTCCATTAAAGGTGATAAATCCGTCAAAATTTAAATATTTGATATGGTCAATGCTATTAATTGAACGCCCAGTAGACAAAATGGTTTTAATTCCCTTGGCTTGCAACGCTGCTATAGCCTTCTCTGTTGATTCGGAAACTTGATGTGTTTTAAAACTTAACAATGTGCCGTCGATATCGAAAAAAACAGCTCTTACGGATGGATTTTGCATATCACAAATTTAGCAAAGCCAATAACGGCAAGCAAAAAGAACCCAAAATATAACATTGTATTAACTAATCTGAGTTGCCCAAATAATCCACATAGGATAAACTTTGTCAATCTTATAAACAGGTCGGGCTAAGATTGACAAAGTTGACGTGGCTACAAGGTTGAAATCAAGAAAAAGAATGAATCCTAAGTTTTACCGTTTCCAATAACGACTTCAGTTGCTGCATTAACGTGAGTACTTTGGCTTGCAATTGGTGATCAATTAACTCAACCCTTGCAATCTCCTGTTCAAGTTGTCTGAAATCGCCACCTAATTCTCTAGCTCCAATTTGAGAGATGCGGCCTGCCAACCGATGTACCACCAACCTTGCATGTGCCTGGTCTTGGTCATCAATAGCCTGTTGCAATAACTCTTGGTCATCTTCGCAATCTTGCATAAAACTGGCCAATATCTTGGTCATCATTGCTTGGTCGCCCATGGTCATTTTATGTAGTGAACTATCGTCAAAATCTACCTTTCGTATGGTATCAGCAGGCAATACAAAAAGTGACAATAAATCTTCGGCCTTAAATGGTTTAATAATAATCCCTTCAAACCCCTGATCTAACACTGCCTGCTGTTCATCAGGTAATACCTGTGCAGTAATGGCATAATATTTAACTTTATTTGGCAATTTTCTACGTAACTGATGATGTAGCTCAATACCCGTTACACCTTCCAAACGCATATCTAAAAATACATAAGATAAGTTTTGGTCTATTGGCTCAGACAGTATTGCTTGTGCAGTGCTAAAAACCTTGAAAGGAATTTGATGCGCAGAAAAAATCAACTCACATAAGTCCAAAATCAATTTGTCATCGTCCACAACCCACACGGTTTTAGTGTGGTCTATAACATCTTCATTTTCTAAACTTACAATTTCCGTTGGCATTTGAGCGGCTTTAAATTGAAGATAAACGACAAAAGAAGTCCCTTTTCCGAGTTTACTTTTGGCATTAATTCTTCCACCCTGCGCATCTATCAGTGTTTTTACAATGGCTAGCCCCAAACCTGTTCCATTTTGATTAATAGATTGATGATTGGGATTCCCGCCTTGCTCAAATTCCTTGAAAATTTTCTCTTGATCTTCCTCCGAAAAACCAATCCCAGTATCTTCTACCGTAAAATAGCAATGCAAGTTACCTTCATATGGCTTACAGTCTACCATTAGCTTCACATGGCCTTTTAATGTAAACTTGATAGCATTTCCCAGCAAATTGTACAACACTTGTTTTAGTCTAAAAGCATCTCCGTTCATCCAGTGCTGTTCCGAAAGATTAAAGTTCGTGATCAAACTAATGCCTTTATTTTCAGCAAGAGGCTTCACTGCATCAATCACTTCATCCAATAATTTCTTCAAATCAAAATCTTCCTTTTGAAAGCTAAATTCTCCCGAAGTGATCCGATTATAGTCTAGTACCTCATTTACAATTTGAAGTAGATGAACAGAAGAGCGATGAATGGCTTCCACGTGCTTTCTATCAGGATTTTCTTGTTTGGATATAAATTCTGCATAACCCAAAATGGCTTGCAAGGGCGTTCTAATTTCGTGGCTCATGTTAGAAAGAAAGCGCTGCTTTGCCCTACCATGATACTCGGCCTCTTCTTTTGCTTTTTCTAGTGCCAGCCTATATTTGTTGTTTTTGGTAATATCTGCTAAAATAAGCGAGCCTAAAATCAAGGTAATTACAAAAAAGGCAATAATGATGACTTTGATTTGAAATACCCCTTCGTTAACAATTCCTTTTGCTTGCTCGCCATTCAGGTCAATTTGCATCAGCGCCTCGGCCTCTACTTCACGAAGTACATTGAGCATTTGTTTGGTCAGGGCACTACTTGAACTGGCTAGCTCGGCCTCCCTCTTTAGGAAACGGTTACTTTTCTCCCGCTGCTCGGTTTCGATGGTCTTTAACGTAGTCTCTACATTTTGGATCACACTATCCTGTGCCTGCGGATTGAGCGTGTCTCTTTTTACCTTATATTCTTCACTGATGATTTTATAAACATCTGCCTTTTTTTTGCCAAATAACCTAGCGAGAAATCCTCTTGACTTTTGTTCCTCTTCTGGCGCTACCGTAGTGGTTGATGTAGATGTTTGAGTGGTAAAAACTGCACTATCAGCCTCTCGGGTACGTTGTACAAATAACTCATTCAGCTTTTCTACTTCTTCCGAAAACGACTGGGTATTCACCAAATTCTCCTTTACTTCCAAATAAAGCAAGAATTGCTTATCCCTATCTTTTAGTAGGTTTTTCAAGGTTTTAATACGCTTCAACTGCTCCTCGTCGTTAACATACAATGTAGTTAAAGTATCAAGTGTTCTGCGAAGCTTTTGAGTTGCGGCAAAAAAACTAACATTATTTTTCGGCTCCCGCTGCAACTGATCTAGAGATGCAATTTGATGCGAGAGCTTGTTCACAATCCGCAGTTTATCATTAGGCGCTGATATTTTTTCTACGGTTACCAATATTTCACCAAACACAAATCTACTTACGCCCCACGCCAATAACAGGGCTAGACCAGCAAACAGGAAACCGATTACAACCTTTCCTTTGGTAGCTGTAAAAAATCGTTTTTGGGATTGAGCTGCTGATTTGATAGCCATATATTAAGATTAACCACAAAACACGCACCGAAAGTGTTTTAACTATTTAAAAAAATTGTAACAATTCCCATCAATTATTAATTCAACAAAGGTTGTGAGCCAAGTGTTCTGCTTTTATATTTGTGTTATGAACAGAATAGATCGGCTTTTTGGAATCCTTATTTTACTGCAATCTAAGAAGCATGTAAGTGCCGAAACCATTGCCGACAGATTTGAGATTAGTGTACGTACGGTTTACCGTGATGTTAAAGCATTGGCCGAACAGGGTGTACCTCTTAGTTTCGAACCCAACAAGGGTTATTATATTGTACAGGGCTATTTCCTGCCTCCCGTTTCCTTCAATACCGATGAAGCTGGAGCATTACTTATGATGGAACGCTTTTTAGAGGGCTTTGCCGACAAATCCATCAAACAACATTACCACAGTGCTTTGGACAAGGTAAAAAACGTGCTGAAAAGCAACCAAAAAGAAGTTCTGGAAAGCCTTAACCAAAATATCAAACTACAACTACCAGAGCGATTAAAGAATGACTTTGAATATCTTGCACAGCTGCAAAATGCCATTAGCGCCAAACATTGCATTATTATTGGTTATAAAAATAATAAAGAGGAAGTTAGCAAAAGAGAGATTGAACCTATTGGCCTGATCTTTTATGCTTTTGGTTGGCATTTGATTGCATGGTGCCACTTGCGCAACGAGTACCGCGACTTTAGGGTAGACAGGATAAAAGATATCCTGAACCGTTGCGAACCTTTCAAGAAAGAAAAACACATGCCCTTGGAGGAATATATGAAGTTCCTTCCTGTGGATTTTTAAACTCGAAAAAAATAATTTTAATAAAAAAAACACGCTGCCATAGGGTTGTCAGTAGCAGGTCTCAATTTTGTTTAACAAAACAATTTAGACATGAATATTATCAATCAATTGAAAGAAGAGTTGGCAAACGAAACTGCAACCACCCTTAAATTTTTAGCTTTGATCCCTTTCGAAAAATCAGACTGGGCACCACATGAAAAAAGCATGAAAATGTTAGATCTTGCGACTCACATTGCTGATTTGAGCAGCTGGCCAAAGCTAGGTATTGAAACAGAAGAACTTGATTTTGCTACCGCACCTTACAATCCAGCAAAAGCCGAAAATAACGAACAACTTATCGCCTTAATGGAGAAAAACACGCAAGAGAGTTTGGATAGCCTTTCCACCTTGAGCGAAGCAGATTTGGACAAGCCTTGGGTGTTGCGTACTGGCGAGCAAATCCATGCCGAAATGACCAAATATGGCATCATTCGAGTATCGCTTAACCAAATCACCCATCACAGAGCACAATTAGGCGTGTATCTACGTTTGTTAGATATTCCAATCCCGGGATCTTATGGGCCAAGTGCAGATGAACTGGGTTTCTGATGAATTGACAAGAATAATCACTTGCGAAGTTTATAATTGAACTTCGCAAGGCTATTTATGAGCATATCCCAATTAGAATTGGTTAATTTGCATTTCAATACCAACTCTAATCATGGAACTTACCACACGTTTAAATAAATACATTAGCGAAAGCGGACTCTGCTCAAGGCGAGAAGCCGATAAATTTATCGAGTTGGGCCAAGTATTTATCAACGGTAAGCGAGCCAAGGTAGGAGACAAAGTGGCCATTGGCGACTTGGTAAGCGTTAACGGACAAAAAATTGCTGCTCGCGAAGCAGAAAATATAATCATCATTGCTTACAATAAGCCCGTAGGTGTAACCAGTACTACTGAGGCTGGAGTTAAAGATAATATTGTAGAACACGTCAACCATAGTGAGCGAGTTTTTCCAATTGGCAGGTTAGATAAAGATTCACAGGGCCTGATTTTCTTAACCAACAATGGTGATTTGGTCAATAAAATCCTTAGAGCTGGTAACAATCACGAGAAAGAATACATCGTAACGGTAAATAAACCGGTTACCCAACAATTTATACAGGATATGAGCAGTGGTGTTCCTATTCTCGGTGTAATGACCAAAAAATGCAAGGTAAAAAAGGAAGGCAGTAATGTCTTTAAAATCACCCTTATTCAAGGACTTAACAGACAGATACGCCGCATGTGTGAATATTTTGGTTATGAGGTAACCAAACTAGAGCGCGTACGCATTATGAACATTTCCCTCAAGGGGTTGCCCATTGGCGATTGGCGTGAGCTAGACGAAAAGGAACAAACAGACCTCTACAAATTATTAGCGGATTCAAGTTCGGAAACCTCTAAGCCACAAAAACAACCCGTTACAAAACCACAAAAAAGCTTTAACAAGGCAAAACCGAACCATACAAGCGCAAATGCAGACCGAAGATCCAGGTCTAGTTCTTCGAAACCTGGGAACAAGCCCAATAACAAAAATACCAAAGGAGGTTTTTCCAAATCGAAACCCGGCAACTTTAGTTCAAAGGGAAAAAGACGATAAAAAACGATATTTTCAGCTGCTTTTTCCTCGAATTGCTTTAAAAAACCGGCTATTTTCATTATATTAGCCAGAAACCTCAACAAGCAATCTATGGACGCACTGAACAATCTTGAACCCTTACTTAGGGTATTTTGGTATTTAGCAATACCCGTAAGCCTTGTCTTTATCATTCAAACCATCATGACTTTTATAGGTGCCGATTCGGGAGATGGCATCGATGCTGACTTTGATGGAGACTTAGACAACGCTCATGCACCTTTCCAACTTTTTTCTTTTAGGAACCTTATTAACTTTTTATTGGGTTTTAGCTGGACAGGGATTTCATTTTATGGCCTAATTAGCAATAAGCCCCTGCTTCTTATCCTTTCCGTAGTAATAGGCGTAGCTTTTATCCTGATTTTCTTCGCCATTATCAGACAAATACAAAAGCTGGCCGAAGATAATTCCTTTAAAATTGAGTCATTGCTGCACAGGAGTGGTTCGGTTTACCTACGTATCCCTGAAAAAAGAACTGGAATGGGCAAAATTCAGGTAAGCATTAATGGTTCCTTTAGGGAAGTTGATGCCATTACCAATGAGGAGCAAATAGCCAGTGGCTCCGCCATCAAAATCATAAAAATAGAAAGTAACAACTTAGTACTCGTAGAAAAAATATAACATGGAAAACCTCTTACAATCGCCTATCACCATTGTTTTAATTGCCGTTATCGTTGTATTCGTAACGCTATCAGCGTTGCTGGCCAGATACAAGCGCTGTCCTTCCGACAAAATTTTAGTTATCTATGGAAAAACTGGTGGCACTTCTGCCAAATGTATCCACGGTGGTGGTGCCTTTATTTGGCCAGTAATCCAAGATTTTGCTTATCTAGATCTAAAGCCAATCTCTATTGAAGCCAACCTGGTAAATGCCTTAAGTAGACAAAATATCCGCGTTGATGTCCCTTGTAGATTTACCATTGCCATTTCTACCGAAGCGGACAGCATGAACAATGCGGCCGAGCGCTTATTAGGCTTAGCTCCTGGCGATATCCAAGAACTTTCAAAAGACATTTTATTTGGTCAACTACGCTTGGTCATTGCAACCATGACTATTGAAGAAATTAACTCAGACCGTGATAAATTTTTAGATAACATTTCTAAAAACGTAGATACCGAGCTGAAGAAAATAGGCCTGAAACTCATCAACGTAAACGTAACTGACATCAAAGATGAATCGGGTTATATTGAAGCTTTAGGAAAGGAGGCTGCTGCAAAAGCGATTAATGAAGCCATCATTAGCGTTGCCGAGCAAACCAAAATTGGAGAAACTGGTAAGGCCATTGCTGATAGAGAAAAAGACGTTCAAATTGCAGAGACACAACGTGAACGCGATGTAAAAATCGCTATCACACAGAAAGATAGGGAAATCAGCATTGCCTCTGCATTTAAAGATGAAGCCATTGGTAAGGCAGAAGCCGAAAGAGATACTCGTATCAAAACTTCGGAAGCTAACGCTATTGCCGTAAAAGGAGAAAATGAGGCCAAAATAGAAATTGCAAGTTCTGATGCCTTGCGTAGAGAAAAAGAAGCTGAAGCATTGAAAATTGCAGTAGCAGCAGAAAAAGTACAACAGGCAAAAGCATTGGAAGCGTCTTATTTAGCCGAACAAAAAGCTGAGGAAGCCCGCTCTGATAGAGAAAGAGCCACTCAAATTGCCAACATTGTAGTACCTGCCGAAATTGCTAAACAAAAAGCAATCATTCAGGCACAGGCTGATGCAGAAACCATTAGGGAAAATGCTAAAGGTGAAGCCGATGCGATTTACGCCAAAATGGAAGCCGAAGCGAAAGGTTTGTTCGAAATATTGACCAAACAAGCAGAGGGCTATCGTGAAGTAGTAGCGGCAGCAGGTGGTGACCCAACCAAGGCCTTCCAACTATTGTTGATTGAGAAGTTACCAGAATTGGTTAAAACACAAGTTGAAGCCGTTAAGAACATCAAAATTGATAAAATTACGGTTTGGGATTCAGGTAATGGAACAGGTGAAAATGGCACCGGCTCTACCGCAAACTTTGTTTCGGGCATGATGAAAACTGTACCACCTTTGAACGATTTATTTAACATGGCTGGTTTAAACTTGCCAACCTATTTAAAGGGTGAAGATAAAGACGCAGAAATTACGCCAAGCATTGATACAAACAGTACCAATCCTAAAGCATAAAATTTAATAAACGTACCTTTTTGAGGCTTCGGAATTAGATTTTCGAAGCCTCAATCTTTTTAAGTACCTTTGTAGCCTCATGCAGAGCACAAAAAAAATAGACATCAGAGCACTTAGTCCAGAACAGTTAGCCCAACATTTTAAGGATATGGGCGAACCTGCGTTTAGGGCCAAACAAGTTTATCAGTGGCTTTGGGAAAAATCTGCACGTAGTTTCGAGGAAATGAGCAATCTTTCAAAAGATTTGCGCAAAAAACTTGATGATGGCTATACCATCAATACGGTTGAAATCAGCAATGCGCAATTCAGCAACGACCATACCATCAAAAATGCTTTTAGATTATATGATGGCAACATTGTGGAAGGTGTCTTAATTCCAACTGAAGATCGAATGACAGCTTGCGTAAGTTCACAAGTGGGCTGTAGTTTAACCTGTAAATTTTGTGCCACAGGCTATATGGAGCGTAAGCGCAACTTAAATGCAGACGAGATTTACGACCAAGTGGTTTTAATTGATCAGCAAGCCAAGCAGAACTACAATATCCCCCTTACCAACATTGTGTATATGGGCATGGGCGAGCCTTTACTGAACTACGCCAATGTACTTAAATCTATAGAACGCATTACTGCTCCAGATGGTTTGAATATGTCCTATAAGAGGATTACGGTATCTACCGCAGGTATTGCCAAAATGATTAAAAAACTGGGCGATGATGGTGTAAAATTCAACTTGGCACTTTCTCTTCATGCGGCTAATGACGAGAAACGCCATGAAATTATGCCTATTACCGAGCATAATTCATTAACTGCCTTAGCAGAAGCGCTGAAATACTATTTCCAAAAAACCAAAAATCCAGTTACCTACGAGTATATTGTTTTTAACAACTTTAACGACGAGATACAAGATGCCATGGAACTGGCCAGATTCTGTAAGCACGTTCCTTGCAAAGTGAACATTATCGAATACAACCCTATCCAGTTTGCAGATTTCATTAATGCCGAAGGCGATAAAATTGATGCTTTTGCAGCCTATCTTCGCAAGCAGGGAATCACCACCAATATCAGAAGGAGTCGCGGTAAGGATATTGATGCCGCCTGCGGACAATTGGCAGTAAAGGAAAAGGGTTAAAGCATACTTTCAATTAATTTCTTGAGCCCTGGAGATGACGGCGATGGCGCATCCAATACCAATACCTCCCCTTTATTATTCAAAATCATATATCTAGGGATAGTTGTAACGACCAATTCTTCGTCAAGAAACTTTCTGGTCTTTCCCGATAGATAATAGCTGTTTATTTGCCCTAGTTTTTGACTCTGTTGCTTCCAATACTTATCATTAAAATCGTACGAGAGGAAAACATAACTAACCGATTTACCTTCCAGCTCCTTTGCCAGCTTTAAAGCAGCAGGCATATCTTCCATACACGGAACGCACCAAGTGGCCCATATATCAAAAACAATCAACTTACTATTAGCGTACTTCCCATAATTAAAACTCAAACCACTCACATCAAAAGCGTTAACCTCTAGCTTTTTAATATATTTTTCTTTCAGTTTCTCCAATTGCTCTGCACGCTTGGCAAAATACAAGCCATACCAGCTCTTCCTATATTTCCTATCCGCCTTGTTGTATAACAGCTGATAGAGTGCTAGATTATTTTTTAAATCTAATCTTTCTGAAAGCAAGTACATGGAAACATAACTATTTGGGTTATTGGCTATAAAACCTCTAGTTACTTTATTATGAGATGTTTTATTCAATTGCTCTTGAAATCTTAGAGAATCCGTATACAATGTATACAACGAATCGTTTTTAGCTGAAGAAGCATTGTCTTGCTTTTTACTGAGGGCGTTAAATTTTGCTTGATTATTTTCTCTATCCTTTTTAAGTAAGGATTGATAACGACTATAATCGATTTGGTTTTTAGATGAAGTAACAACCAAAAACTTATCCATATCATATAAATCCTTCATGGAATTAGCCTTTATTGTAAAACTACTATTATTTTGATCATCAGTAAACAGCCTTAACGTAGGGTTATTATAAATTGGTACATGTTTGATAAATCTATCAGGTTTTGGATTATGGAAAGAAATATAGAAAAGCCTGTTATTTGGCACCTTAATTACAGCATCTAGTCTTCCTTGTTTAATGGTGTTATTCCGTAAAATTTTATCATCGAGCCAAAATTTCACTAAAACCTCATCTTGATTTTTGAACTCCACTGCTACGGTCACAAAGTTTTCTTGATTACATGACGCAAATGACATGGTATATACAAAAAAGATTATGTACCTTATTTTTTTCATTATTTAATAATGCCTAAGATGAGCTGGAACCAAATAATTCCAGCTCACAAGAGTAAATAAAATTACCAATTACATCTTGACGGATCAGTAGTTATTCCATGACCACCTAATCCAGCACACTCCAAAGATGCGGAATCACAATCCATAGGTCCTACGTAGTAAGCGCCATCCCAAGTGCAACAAGTATAATCTCCATACGGGTTAGTCGGTCCACAATTTTCATTATGGGATGGTTGGACAGCTCCTCCCATCACCTTTTTCATCTCAGTTCTAGTTAATTGATTTAATTTGTTCATTTTCCCTATAAATTTGGATGTTTAAGTTTTGCAGGCCTTCCACGCTGGCCTGCTTACGGCGGTGGCAATATACGTTGGCACTCGTTTCTAAGGCAGTGTCGCTTGCAATCGTGCTGCCTTATTTCAACTAGTTGTTCCTAAAATTAATAAAGCTCTATTTGCTTTTAAATTTTTTTGTGAATAAATTTATTCATCTAACTAACTGAATTTCTAACGACCCAACCTACCAACACCTATGCAAAATCTAAAAAAAATGTCCAGAGCGGAAATGAAAACCATCTATGGCCAAAGCTGGGATTATATTCGACGCTATAGGGATGAACAATGTCTATCCCAAGAATATATGGCGTCAAAACTAGGCATTAGCCAAAGTACTTATCAAAAAATAGAAAACGGAAAAATCAATATCACGAAGGAACGTTTAATTGAAATTGCGAATATTCTTGGTAAAGAAATCGAGCATTTCCAATCAAGCCAACGAAATGGACTAGGCGTTGATGAGGTCGAAGCGTTAAAAGAAATTATTGCTTTACAAGCTAAAGAAATACGAGAGCTTAAAATTGTATTGGGTCAGCAATAGTGATTATTTCCAATCTATATTAGCAATCTTAAGATGTTTACCTTAAAACATTATATCGAAGACCTCATCAATCTCTTATTTCCAGAACTGTGTTATGGTTGTGGAAATTTGTTATACCACGGGGAAAAGGATATTTGTACCGCTTGCCTTTATGATTTACCCTATACTGATTATCACCTTCATGCAAATAATCTATTAGCCAAACAGTTTTGGGGACGTTTGCCCCTAGAAACTGCAATGGCGATGCTCTATTTTAAAAAAGGAACAAAAGTTCAAAACCTGTTACATGGCTTAAAGTATAAAAACCAAACCAATATTGGAATCCGTTTAGGAAAGTTATTGGCGCAAAGACTTTCAGAAAGTCAATTATATGTAGATATTGATGTTATTGTCCCAGTTCCACTTCATCAAAAGAAACTTAGGCTAAGAGGTTACAATCAAAGTGAGTATATTGCAAAAGGTTTGGCCGAGGAGCTTGGCATTCCAATGGATACCAAGAGCTTAATGAGAAATAAAGCGACCGAAAGCCAGACCAAAAAAGCAAGATATACCCGTTACGAGAATATGCAAGATGTTTTTTGCGTTAACGATACGGAAGGGCTTGCCAATAAGCATATTCTGCTAGTTGACGATGTAGTAACTACTGGAGCTACCTTGGAAGCTAGTGGAAATATATTGATGAACCACGGGGTTAAAAAATTAAGTATTGCAGCTATAGCATTTGCAGAACAATGAAACACAATTATCTACTTCTTTTACTAGCAACGCTTACTTTGTCTTTTGCGGCTTGCAATAAAGACGAAGATATTACTTTTGACCCTAATGCAAAGCTTAATTTCTCTACAGATAGTGTATTATTTGATACCGTATTTACTTCTGTTGGCTCCACAGTACGAAGATTCAAAGTGTTCAACTATAATGAAAAAGCGATTAACATAGATGATATTAAAGTAGGTGGGGGAGCAAATTCACCTTTTAGTATCAATGTAAATGGCAAGCAAATGGTTCAAGGGAGAAATGTAAAAATCAACGGGAAAGATTCTATCAATATTTTGGTGAAGGTAATGGTCAACCCAACTACCCAAAACCAGCCTTTCATTGTAGAAGACTCCATCATGATGTTCTTTAATGGAAAGAAAGAGAAAATTCCACTGGTTGCTTATGGACAAAATGCCAATTTCCTTAAAAATGCCACCATTAATAGTAATACCACATGGGACAGCAAACTGCCCTACATTATTTATAACTCTTTGACCATACCTGAAAATGTTACATTAAACATTGCAGCGGGCAGCAGAATATTCTTCCATAACGGTTCTACGATGAACATTAAGGGAACATTAACTGCAATGGGCACTCCAAAGGACACCATTTTGTTTGCTAGTGATAGAACAGAACGCATATACGAAGAAGAGCCCGGTCAATGGAATGGCTTGCATTTCTATGGTAGTAGCAAGAACTCAGTAATCAATCATGCTACCATTAAAAATGGCATTGCGGGTATTACAGTCGATTCTCTTTCATCAAACAGCAACCCTAAATTGGTATTAGCCAATACTGTAGTTAAAAACATGCAAGTAGTGGGATTTTTGGGCTATCATACCCAATTGGTCGCTTATAACAATCTCTTCTACAATTGTGGCCAATATTTAGTTTATGGTATTGGAGGCGGCACCTACGATTTGGCCCAAAATACTTTTGCAGCTTACAATTACAATTTTGCCCGACGAACCCCAGCGGTCTTTCTTTCTGACTTTATTAGCACCAGCGAATTTGCTTCCTTAAATGCAACCTTAACCAATAACATTATTTGGGGAAGTTTGGAAGACGAACTTACTGTAGAAAAGAAATCTAGTGCCGTTTCGGCGATTGAAGTTAAAAGCAATCTCATCAAAAGCAGCCAGCAAATCTATACCAATAACGGCAATTTGATTAATGCTGATCCATTGTTCATTAATTCGAGACAAGGCAATTTTAGGATTAACGATACCAGTCCTGTAAAAAACAAAGGAATTGTCTTACTGACTCATCCCTATTTTTCAACCTATCTATCAAAAGACATCCTAGGAAAAGAAAGATTATTTCCTTCTGAATTAGGCTGTTATGAAAAAAATTGATTTTTTTTCTTTTTTAAAAAACTTTTCGACCCTAGTTCTCGTTTATTATATCGAGAGCGTTAATTTAGATGGTAAGGGTCGATAGTTCCATTCGGGATATCGGCCCTTTACTTTTAGGATAAATAGCGGGCCAACACTTTCTTAATCTCGCTGGGATTGAAAGGTTTCAACACGTGTCCATTCATGCCACTTTCCTTGAATTTATTTTCCTCGTCGTGCAACGTAGAGGCTGTTAGCGCTACTATTGGTAGATTTTTATAATAAGCATCATCCATTTCCCTGATGATGATAGTTGTCTCAAATCCATTGATTCCAGGCATTTTGATATCCATAAACACTAGATCATATTTGTTTTGAGTAATGGCTTCAATGGCTTTATAACCGTCAGAGGCAAAATCAATATTCAAGCCCCATTTCATTAAAATACGTTTGGCAATGAGGGTGTTGATTTCATTATCATCAACTACCAGCACTCGCTTCCCTTCAAAAATTACAGCCTTAGATTGCTCTGGTAATTCAGTTAGCGATGATTTTTTAAAATTAATAACGAATGAAAAGGTGGTACCTTCTCCCTCAACACTATCAACTTTTATATCGGCACCGTGTAGTTTCAATAACTTTTTAGTGATGGCCAAACCAAGTCCGGTGCCTCCGTATTTTCTTGAGATGTCCGCTTTTGCTTGTGTAAAGGTTTCAAAAATGTAATCCTTTTTATCAGATGGAATACCGATACCATTGTCACGAACTTCAAAATAAACCTCCAATTCTCCCACATTATCCGTTAGCACTTTAACAGACAGCTCTACTTTACCATTGGTGGTAAATTTGATAGCATTGCCCAACAAATTCATCAATACTTGATAAAGTCTAGTTTTATCGGCCAATACCAGTACTGGCACCTGATGGTCAAAATTCAGGCTCAATACATTGCGCTGTTTACTTGCATTTACTTGTAACGAACTAATAATATCATTACAAAGATTGTGAAGATTAACTGGTAAAAATTCCAAATTCAGATTTCCAGTTTCTATTTTGGTGAAATCAAGTACATCGTTAATGATATTCAACAAATTTTCACTGGAAAACTTGAGAATATTCAAATCTTCTGTTTGTGAAGGTTTAGGATCATTTTCAATCAATAAATGAGTCATACCAATGATCGCATTCAAAGGCGTACGTATTTCATGGCTCATTACCGACAAGAACATTTCTTTGGCTTCGCTAAGTTGTAATGCTTGTTCTTTCGCAAATAAAATATCTCGCTCGGCCTGCTTACGTTCAGTAATATCCGCAATAAGTTCAATATAGCGTTCTACAACACCTTTATCATTAAGGATAGGCGTATTGGAAACCGATAACCAAATGGATGTGCCGTCTTTTTTCTGTGCAAGTACTTCAATAGAGAAAGACTTTTTATGCTCAGATGCTTTTCTTGCTTCTAATATTACCCGTCTATCTGTTTCATCAGTTGAGAGCACATCTCCCAACATTTTACCAGCCAATTCTTGGGCAGAATAGCCAATTAATTGTTCTAATGCATCGTTTACCCAAGTAATCTCTCCCTTTTGATTACAAATAGTTACTCCTGTATGGGTTTTACTGGCAACAGTCGACAAGACCTCAACTTCCTGTTCTGCCTTTTTCTTCTCGGTAACATCAATAATGATCTCTATCTCAGTTTCCACCTCACCGTCTGCACTTAAGATAATAGTGCTGTAAATAGATAACCAAATTTTCGTTTTATCTTTCCGATAAGCAAGAATATCAACTGTAAACGATTTTTTTTCACTTGTCAGTTTTCTCGCATTTTCAATCACAGACCAATCGGTTTCTGGTCCTCTAATTAAATCGCCAAGTGGCTTGCCTTGAATATCCTCGAGCGTAAAACCTGTAATTTCCGTAAAGGCGTCATTAGCCCAACTTACTCGATTATAATCATCGCTAATCACCACCCCATTGTTTACTTTGCTGGCAACGAAGGATAAATGAGTAAGTTCTATATCTAATCGTTTCTTTTCGGTAATGTCACGGCCATAACTGTACCAATTCTCATCTTTTGAGACCATACTCCAGCTTAGCCATTTTACCTGCTTTTCTTTATCTACAATTCTAAAGTCTAAGAAAAATTGCTTGTTACCGTGTTTTAACCCTTCTTCAATATGGCTAGCTATCCTTAAAATATCTTCTTTATAGCAAAAACTCCACATGCTTTTCCCTAGTACTTCCTGAGGGCTGTAACCCAACATAGCTTGAACTGCTTGATTCACAAACATGATATCGCCTTCTCTATTCAAAATACAATGAATTTCTGGCGAGGCCTGAAACACGTTAACAAAACCCTCTGCACGCTTTGTTTGAGCAACTAATTGAAGGTTTTTTCTACGTAAGGCAAGTTGGGCAATAATTTGAACGGAAAGTGTCTGTAATGCTTCAATTTGCTGGGGAGTTAGCTGTCTTTCACAGTCATCTACAATGCACAGACATCCTAAAGGAAAACCCTCCGCATCAACTAATGGGACACTGGCATAAAAGACTAAGTTTTCTTGCGAATGCAACAAAGGGTTGCCAATGAAGTCATCATTAACTCGAATGTCTTCTGCAACATAAAAGTCCTGATACATCGAATATTGACAGATGCTGTCACTTCTTTTAAATATACGTTCCTTTGTGATAAGGCCATAAGATGCTTTAAAAACAATAGTGTCTTTCGCAACAAAGCTGATGTAGGCTTTTTTTACCGAAGTGATTTGAGCGGCGAGCTTAACTAGATTATCAAGCTCGTTTTCAAGGCCTTCTCCAAGTACGTCATATGAATAAAGGGCAGCCAAACGCTGCTCTTCCAGATTTTGACTTGGAGAAGGGACTTGTAGCATATTTGGATAACTGATTTCCTAATATAACTATTTATAAAGTGGAAAACGACTTACTAACGCTTGAACTTTTTCTTTTACGTTATTTATTGTTTGCTCATCTTCTGGGTTGGTCAATACTTCGTCAATCAAATCAACGATAGTAGCCATTTCAGCTTCTTTAAGACCTCTTGAGGTAATCGCTGCAGTTCCTACTCTAAATCCAGAAGTTACAAATGGCGACTTATCATCAAAAGGAACCATGTTTTTGTTAACAGTAATATCGGCCTTCTCTAAAGAATTTTCTGCTAGTTTACCTGTGATATTTTTATTTCTTAGGTCAATCAGCATTAAATGGTTATCTGTACCACCAGAAATAATGCCATAACCCTTGGCAACAAAAGCCTTCGCCATTGCTTGCGCATTGGCACCAACTTGTTTAATATAATCACCATACTCATCAGTTAAAGCCTCACCAAAAGCAATAGCCTTAGCTGCAATAATATGTTCTAATGGACCTCCTTGTGTACCCGGAAAAACTGCCATATCCAACAAAGAAGACATCATTCTTACTTCACCTTTTGGCGTTTTTAAACCAAATGGGTTTTCGAAATCCTTACCCATCATGATCATACCTCCACGAGGACCCCTTAAGGTCTTATGGGTAGTAGTGGTCACAATATGGCAATGAGGAAGTGGGTTAGTCAACAATCCCTTGGCAATAAAACCTGCCGGATGTGAAATATCAGCCAATACCAAAGCACCAATTTGATCAGCAACTTTACGAATAAAAGCATAATCCCACTCTCTCGAATAGGCAGAAGCTCCACAAATAATCAATTTCGGTTTTTCGGCTAAAGCAATTTCTTCCAATTTTGCATAGTCAATTAAACCGTCCTCTTTTTTAACCCCATAAAATAAAGGTTGATATAGTTTTCCTGAGAAATTAACTGGAGAACCATGGGTCAAGTGACCTCCATGAGACAAGTCGAACCCTAAAATTTTATCACCTGGTTGAATAACCGCCAACATTACCGCAGCATTGGCTTGCGCACCTGAATGCGGCTGTACGTTTACCCACTCGGCACCAAAAAGCTTTTTAGCTCTTTCAATGGCAATATTTTCAATCTCATCCACTACTTGACAACCACCATAATAGCGTTTTCCTGGTAGTCCTTCAGCGTACTTGTTGGTCAATACTGAACCTGCCGCTTCCATCACTTGCTTACTTACAAAATTTTCTGATGCGATAAGTTCTAATCCGTGTTCTTGTCTGTCTAGTTCTTTGTTAATTAAGTCGAAAACTAATGTATCTCTATTCATTATTGGAATTATGTTTGTTCGGTAAAAATACTCAAATTATTAGGTTATACAATGACGTAATTCGTATAACTAAGTCATTCTCATCAACATTGATCGAGGCTCTTCTGTAATTTGAAATTATTCTTCATAAATTTGTTAAACAAAATACCGTAATTTGTGCTTTTATAATATTACATGGAAGTTAAGACAGGGCCCTTATTATCAACGATAAACTATCCAGCTGACCTAAAAAAATACAAGGAACAGGATCTTGAACAAATTTGTCAAGAGCTGCGTCAATATATTATCGATGTTGTGAGTGTTAATGGTGGGCATTTTGGTGCCAGTTTAGGTGTGGTTGAACTTACCGTTGCACTACATTACGCCTTAAACACCCCATACGACAAACTTGTTTGGGATGTAGGTCACCAAGCTTACGGACATAAGATTTTAACAGGAAGACGTGACCAATTTCATACCAACCGTATCATTAACGGCATTAGCGGCTTCCCAAAAATTAGTGAAAGCGAATACGACACTTTTGGCGTTGGCCATTCATCCACTTCTATTTCAGCAGCTTTAGGCATGGCTGTTGCCTCACATTATAAAGGCGAAAAAGACAGACAACATGTTGCGGTAATTGGCGATGGTGCCATGACAGCAGGACTTGCTTTTGAGGGCTTAAACCATGCTGGCATAGAAAAATCGAACGTTCTGGTGATTTTGAATGACAACTGCATGTCTATTGACCCTAATGTAGGTGCCCTAAAAGAATACCTTACCAGCATTACCACTTCTAAGTCATACAACCGCTTTAGAGACGATGTATTTAACGTTTTGACCAAGCTTTCGGAACTTGGCCCTAACGCTCAGAAATACGTAAAAAAAATACAAAAAAGCATTAAAGGAACATTGCTTAAACAAAGTAACCTTTTTGAAGCTTTAAATTTCAGATACTTCGGTCCAGTAGATGGTCATGATGTAAAACGCTTGGCTGCTATCATTAAGGACCTAAAAGATATTCCAGGTCCCAAACTGCTGCATTGTGTTACCGTTAAGGGAAAAGGATTTGCGTTGGCCGAAAAAGACCAAACCAAATGGCATGCGCCCGGCCTGTTTGATAAAATTACCGGAGAAATTAAAAAGCCAGTAATAGACAAACCCCAACCACCCAAGTATCAGGATGTTTTTGGCCATACCATGGTTGAACTTGCTGAGGCAAATGACAAAATTGTTGGAATTACCCCTGCAATGCCTTCAGGTTCATCACTTAACATTATGATGAAAGCCATGCCCAACAGAGCGTTTGATGTAGGCATTGCCGAACAACATGCCGTAACTTTCTCAGCTGGCTTGGCTGCACAAGGTTTAATCCCTTTTTGTAACATCTACTCTAGCTTTATGCAAAGGGCTTATGACCAAGTCATCCACGATGTGGCGATACAAAACCTAAACGTAGTATTTTGTCTGGATAGAGCAGGTTTAGCTGGCGCTGATGGAGCGACCCATCATGGAGCTTATGACTTGGCCTTTATGCGATGCATCCCAAATATGGTTGTGGCTTCGCCGATGAATGAGGAAGAATTGCGTAATATGATGTACACCGCCCAACAAGAAAACATGGGTCCTTTTACCATCCGTTATCCTAGAGGTAGTGGTGTTCTTCCAGATTGGAAAAGGGCATTAAACACGTTAGAAGTCGGAAAAGGCCGGAAAATATGTGATGGTGAGGATGTTGCCATTTTAACTATAGGTCACGTGGGCAACTTTGCAGTTGAGGCTTGCAAAGAACTTAATAGTGATGGTATTAATCCTGCTCATTTTGATTTACGCTTTGTAAAGCCTTTAGATACAGAATTGCTTCATGAGGTATTTACACGTTTCAAAAACATAATCACTGTTGAAGATGGCTGTTTACAGGGAGGAATGGGAAGCGCTGTACTTGAGTTTATGGCCGACCATAACTACAAGGCAAATGTAATTAGGTTAGGTATTCCTGATGAAATCATAGAGCATGGCGAACAACCTGAGCTATGGGCGTTATGTGGTTACGATACCAATTCAATTATTCAAGCAGTAAAGAAAATTGCCGTAAGCAGACCTACTAAAATAATGGCATCTTAGTGTCTATAAGCATATTAGGCTTAATAATTATCCTATACATTGGAAAAGAATTCTAAAATTTTTGTAGCAGGCCACCGAGGAATGGTTGGCTCTGCCATTTATCGTAAATTACAAAAAGAAGGTTATCAAAATATCATAACCCGTACTTCAAAGGAACTTGACCTCAGAGACCAGCAAGCAGTTGCCGAATTCTTTGCTCTAGAAAAACCAGATTATGTTTTTTTAGCAGCAGCAAAAGTAGGAGGTATCATTGCTAACAATACTTACCGAGCTGATTTTCTTTATGAAAACTTGGCAATACAGAACAATGTAATCCACCAATCATACATAAACGGTGTAAAAAAACTGATGTTCTTAGGTTCTAGCTGTATTTATCCAAAATTGGCTCCCCAACCACTTAAGGAAGAATATTTATTAACTGGATTGCTAGAACCCACTAACGAACCTTATGCCATCGCGAAAATTGCGGGCATTAAAATGTGCGATGCTTACAGAGATCAATATGGTTGCAACTTTGTCTCGGTAATGCCAACCAATCTTTATGGCTACAACGACAATTATCATCCAGAGAATTCTCATGTATTGCCTGCACTGATTAGAAAATTTGATGAGGCGAAGAACAATGGCAGCAAAGAAGTAATCATTTGGGGCACAGGCTCTCCAATGCGTGAATTTCTATTTGCCGATGACTTAGCAGATGCCTGTTATTTTCTAATGGAGAACTACAACGAGCCAAATCTCATCAATATTGGCACAGGCGAAGACCTAACCATTAAAGATTTAGCTCTAGCCGTTAAGAAGACTGTTGGTTTTGAAGGAGAACTTGTTTTTGACACCAGCAAGCCAGATGGCACTCCACGTAAATTAATGGATGTATCAAAGCTCCATAATTTGGGCTGGAGACATCAAATAGAATTAGAAGAAGGACTGAAACTTGCTTATCAAGATTATCTCAGTAAGAAATAAAAAAGGGCGCATATGCGCCCTTTTTTTAGTTTATGTTAGTATTTCTACGATTTTAGAAATCGTAGTATAAATTCCTAAAGCTAGTCTTCAAACCAAAAGTTACCATAGCTGTCCCATGGCTACCCAAGCTATTCTTTTCCTGTCTCAATACACCGCCTAATTCTAATCTCAAATTATATTTAGGATTGAGCAAGTAAGCAACCTTCCCTTGCAGCATATAAAGCTCGGTTAAAATTCCCTGTCCCACGTGGCTTCCGTACTGCACAGACCTAGTGTCATAGCTTTTAAAGATATCCTTTCCAAAATTTGAACCAGCTGGATCTAAACCATATGCTGCGTATATACCTTGTCCTTGGAAGTCAAATTTCTTAACACTATAGTTCAAAATTCCTAAAAACTCTCTAAAATTTGCGCCAAACGGATGGGCCAACGGCTGGTTATAATTTGAATAGTTAGATAACCTATCAAAGTGCGCATAAGTATAAGGACGTGCTGTATTAAATTCAGCTAAGTAATTCAAGTTAGTTACATTAAATAAATCAGAACCTCTTAATCCCAACTGTATTGCCCATTTATTGGCCCAATAACCGTTACCCTTAAAAAACTCTTTTGCAGTAAATTCGTCAAACATAAACTGCCCATAAACCGCTGTCTTTTCCAAGACTTCATACTTCACGTTTATTCCCAATCTCATTTTATCCGGGGAAGTGGTGTTAGTATTTTCAACTGGCCGTAGGAACATAAAAGGATGGATGTAGTTAAAATCGAACCCTCGTTTTCCTTCCACCTCTGCATCAGCCCAAGTTACCGCTTGAAAAAATCCAACGGAGAGTCTTTTGGTAGCATTCCAGTCCAAGTAATGCGCTGCCATCCATTTTCCCCTATCCCCCAATCTTCTATCGTTCGTCAATTTTGGCGCTCCAGGATCAAGCATATAAGCATAAATCGTTTGATATTGTAAACTACCCAAGCTGGCTCTCAATCTGAAAAATGTATAATTTGAAGAAACATCAGATAATAAAACCGAGCGATAACCATCACCAATAAAGTTTTTATCATATCCGAGTGCAAAGTTCAAGTATTTATTAGGTGTATAAGAAAGCAACGCCGTCACATAAGACCAATCCTGCTTATCAGTTGCTAATTTTCCATAGCCTTGACCCGGTACTACCTGATTGCTCACGATGTAGTTATTTACATAGTCGGCAAACTTTCCTTGGTTTTCAAAGCCATTCAAATAAAAAGAGAATTTTTCTCCTACGTTTCCTCCAACCTGAAAACCTCGAGTGTTCAACCAAGTTGTTCTATCGCCTTTAAAATCTCTTCCTAATTGAAAATCTCCAAGAAAATCTGCATAGATATGATAGTCTTCATTCTTAACTTCTATTAAATGTTCCTGAAAAAGTTTTCTGTGTACCCAACTTCTTCTATTGAGACTATCAGTACCATAATTCATCAAAGAATCATAAGTAGATTTAAGTCTCGGATCATCTGCATAAAACCCTCTAATTGAAGAATGGAACTTAGTATTAGTATCATAAACCGAACGGTTTAGTTTTTGATATAATTGATAATCGTGTAGTATGTTTCGATTAGCTGTAGCTGGAGTTTCCTGTGCTTTTGCACTTAAAATAAAAAAGGCCATGAAAGCGGCCAATATTGTACATTTTTTCATTAAATCTTAGTCATTTATCGCACCATCCAGTTCTTCAAAAACAGAGTTTTTGCTTTTAAATTCGGCTACAATTTTCTTCATTGCAATAACCACTTTTCGGTCATCGTTAGCATTTGCATGTTGCACTAATGTCTGTAACTGTTGTTCAACATCATCAAAAACATATTCCCGAACCTTACCAATCATAATTTGCTCATGATGGGTAGGCAAGGTGTTTTCGTTATCATTTAATAACTCTTCAAAAAGTTTTTCTCCAGGCCTTAAGCCCGAATATTGAATTTTAATGTCTTGATTAGGGATTAATCCGGCCAAACGAATCATTTTTTTCGCCAGCTCTATAATCTTCACAGATTTACCCATATCAAATACATAAATCTCTCCCCCATTACCCATGCAACCTGCTTCAAGCACTAATCTGCAGGCTTCCGGAATAGTCATGAAGTATCTAGTAATCTCGGGGTGAGTAACCGTTACTGGTCCGCCTTTTTCTATTTGTTGTTTAAACCGCGGGATTACAGAACCATTAGACCCCAAAACATTGCCAAAACGGGTAGTGATAAACTTGGTAATAGGTTTAACTTCTAAATCATTGATATAGCTTAGACCATTGCTAAAGATAAAGTTCTTTTGTGTAAGAGAATTATTTAGTGACTGCACATAGATTTCAGCAATACGTTTTGAGGCTCCCATTACATTGGTAGGGTTTACAGCTTTATCCGTAGATACCATCACAAATTTCTGCACACCATATTTCACAGAAAGATCCGCAATCATTTTGGTTCCATATACATTATTTTTAATGGCTTCCGAAGGATTATCTTCCATTAAAGGAACATGCTTGTAAGCAGCGGCATGATATACATAGTGAGGCTTATACATCTCGAAAAGATGCTTCATTCTTTTTGCGTCTTTTACATCGCCAATAAACGCATGAAAATTATTATGTTTATAAGTTTCCTCTAATTCGATATATATATTATGTAGAGCAGTTTCAGACTGGTCACATAGAATAATAAGACCAACATCAAAGTTAAGTAACTGACGAACGATTTCGCTTCCGATAGAACCGGCCGCTCCCGTTATTAAAATCCTTTTGTCTCTTAATTGTGCCTGTAAACTCTTTACGTCTATTTCAATCGGCTTTCTATTCAGAAGATCCTCAATATTAATGTTTTGTATTTGTGACCTGTTAAGTTTTCCACCCTCCCAAGCGTCAGCAGGAGGAATGTTTAGAACGGTAACATCATTTTCTAGACATACATCAACTATCTTATTTTTTCGCTCTAGAGGGATGGTATAAGATGCAAAAATTACTTCATCCACTTCATGTTCGCGGATAAGTTGTTCCAAGCGTTGGGCGCTTAATATTTTGATACCATCAATAGCTTTACCCACTTTTCTTTCGTCGTCATCTACAAAAGCCATAATGGTTTTATTAACCTTGCCGTCATGATCAAAAGTTCGCTTTGTAGCCAATCCTGCTTCCCCGGCACCATAAACAATCACTTTACGTTTATCAAGATTCAGATTTTTGATATACATAAAGAAATACTTAATCAGTACTCTATATGTAATCAATAAAAGGAATGATGTAAGTAAATTGATAATAAGTACTGTGCTAGAAATAAAAGGATGATACCCAAGCGCTGTGATGACAAAATTCAGGAAAGAAAATACACCATTACTAATCAGCACTGCAAAAAGTATCCTAAAAGTATCTTGTGCGCTGGTATACCGAATAATTCCGGCATAGGTTTTCACATTGAAGAATACAATGATATTAATAGCAGTGAGGATGAGAATATTCCTACTAAATTCAACGACATTAATATCAGACAATGCCAAGTTTAACTTGACTGCGTAGGCAATAGTGAGCGAAGCTAAGCAAATGCCCAAGTCTAGGAGAAAGATAATCCACCGAGGGACGATATTTATTTTACCAAACAAAACAGGCTATTTTAAATAAAGGTACAACAAAACCATGGTCTAGCAAAATTTTTACATTTGTGAACTATGCTTATCGTAAGAGAGCAGCAGCCTTTTTTTTCCCTCAAGCTTTAATCTTAGAGAAAGATATATCACAATAAAGGCAAAGAACAAAAGTAGAGTGTAAATCATAGTTTCGCCAGTTAGTAAAATCAGCAAAACATTTATCAATAATTGCGCCACTACATATAATAATGAAACTAATAAATGAGAATACTTCATGTGATTAGATAAAAACTGATAGAAATGACTTCTGTGCGCTTCAAAAATATTTTCCTTTCTTATTTTACGAAATAAAACAGTAAAAGCCGTATCTGTACCATAAACCAATAATAAAAGGATATAGGATATATTTTGTGTTTTTAGAATTAATTGTCCAATTAAAAAGACAATGATAAAAGCAATACTTACACTTCCAACATCTCCCGCAAAGCATTTCGCCTTTTTCCTAAAGTTGAAGAAATTAAACACCAATAACGCTAATCCAACGATTAACAAAAGTTCAGCTGAGGTGAAACTGATTACATTTTGATCAATATAATACAGCGTAGCGATAGTTAATAAGCTGTACCCCCCTGTAATGCCATTGATGCCATCCATAAAATTGTAGGCATTAATGGTGGCGATTACAAATATTAAGGCGATTAATACCCAATACCAACTTAGGCTGAATAAATCCCATTGAAGGAATAATAGTAGAACCGAACAAAGATGTACACTTAAACGAACTTTATTATTTAGGGTTAAAATGTCATCTAAAAAACTAACGGTTGAAATGGCCAGCAAACCAATGATAAAATAAGCACTTTGAAAGCCGTTAATTAATGCGTAAACCAAAATGGCTATAGGAAAAATGATGCCGCCTCCTCTGATAGTGATACTGGTGTGTGAACTGCGGTGGTTAGGCTTATCGATGATATTAAATCGATCGGCGATTTTGAAATAGACAAGCTCTAAAATTAAAAAAGTGATTAAGTATATCAGTAGAATTGAGATTTGCATTAGGTTTGAAATAAATAAATTATTCTATGCTTCTTAGGATGTTGAGGCTAGTTATTGGCTATTGAAAGATTTTGCAGTAATAGTTAAACCTTCTAAAGTCGTTTTTGGGAGCTCCACACCTAGCGCTGTTTTAATTTTAGCATTACTTACCACATAACTTTCCGTTAATTTTTGAAGTCGTTCAGAATTCAAAGGCAATCTTAAAACATTACCCAATCTAGCTATTCCTGATATCAATTTCGAAGGAATTTTCCAAAGCTTAGCTTTTTTACCTGAGGAATTTGCTAAAATTTCTACTACTTCATTCGTCGATAACGCCTCATCATCGGATACATTATACACTCCCGAAGGTATCTCTTTTTCAAGAATCCGTTTGATCACAAAGCAAAGGTTTTCTACACTTAAAAATGAACGTTTATTATCGAATGCAGCCAAAGGGTATGGAATACCTTTTTGAACAAATTTATATAGCAAATTCAAATTACCTTTATTTCCTGGACCGTGGATCATACAAGGTCTAAGAATATAATAGGATTTTCCTTCTGGAAGCTCAAGAGACTGAATATATTGTTCAGCCATTAACTTAGATTTACCATAGTCTGTTTTAGGTTTTGGTTGATGATCTTCTGTGAGAATATTTTCTACGCTATCTACCGCGGCCTTTACAGAACTAATAAAGATAAATTTCTTTGCATCAGATTTTAAGAACACATCATAAAGCTTCTTTGTCAATTCGAAGTTAACTTGATAGTATTCTTCAGGATTTGATGTCTTTTTTAGATCATGCGCTTTGCCTGCAAG
Source organism: Pedobacter sp. (assembly GCF_039594775.1). GTDB lineage: Bacteria > Bacteroidota > Bacteroidia > Sphingobacteriales > Sphingobacteriaceae > Pedobacter. The sequence continues at coordinate 88,800 of NZ_JBCNMT010000001.1, forward strand.
ATGGATAATTGCTTCAGAATTGTTGAATTGCTGGATTTTTGGATTATTTAACTGCAAGCGATCAATTTTATGGATAGAAAAATCTTGCAGATAGTTCAGAAGATTTTGGCCTACGAAGCCTGAGGAGCCTGTAATTGAAAGTTTCATTTTTTTTTATTTGCATTTATTCCAAAAATCTTCCTCACTATCAACAAAGATATTATACAACCACCCTTCTAAAGATAATTTTTTATATAAATCATTATCAATATTTATATAATTGCTTTTAAAAAAATCTTCTTCAAGTTTTACGTTTTCTCGCTCTATAATTTGAACATTTTCTTTAGAGTAAAATGGAAATTTAGCAATCTCTTTATTTGTTGTTATTAATTTTTTTCTTGCGCCAATTGCTTCGAATGTACGCATGGTTAATCCTTTTTGATGAGGATGATTGATATCCAAAATAATATTCGATTTTTTGTAGAGCTTTATGATATCTACCAGTCTCAAAGACTTAAAACTTAATTTTTTATAATCAAACTCTTTAAACGTGACATCAAACAACCTTTTATAAAGATATACTAAACGCCCATGCATGTAATAATAACAAAACATGGTCTTTTTTTGGGTGTCTGCCCAATTAAATATTTGTGTACTAATTCTATACCGATCTGAGTGTGCAGTTCCTAAGAATAGGATATCGTTTTCTATCTTGTCTGTCTGTAAATTTTTAAATGCATCAAGATAAAACAGAGGTCTAAAATCAATTTTGTATTTTGTAGCATCTTCTGGATCAAAAGTTAATTTTCGATCGAAATAACTCAAAATTGTAGTGGGGTGAACGTGATTTGTAAAAGAATCCCAAGTGTAAAAAATAAATTCACATTTTGGATGCAATTCCCTAAACTGAGAGAGGAAAAAAGCTGGAACTACCTCTCCTCTATTAACAAATAAAAAATCGAGCGTTAAGTCTTTTGTGTCATTGAGTATTGATTTATAATAATTATTGATTTTGGTTTGATAAACACTCCTTTTTAATCTAATAATACCCTTTGTAAAATTACTATTCGATGGCCTTTCATCATAGTAATACACTTTGGCTCCAAGTTGTTCTAGTTTGTTTTTAATCTCCTTTTCCAAATTAAAAGTTTGTACTGAAAAGAAAATTATATTTTTACCAGAAAGCTTATTTTCTAATGTCATTTTATTTATAAAGCCCTTTAGCTTTCATTTCTTCTATAGATTTTGTATATCTATCCTCCTCAACTTCTTGTGTATTTACCCAATGGGTAAATTGCTTAAGCCCTTGCTCGAATGAAAATTTGGGTTCGAATCCTAGTTTAGAATTAATTTTTGTTAAGTCCGCGTAATTGTGTCTAATATCTCCTAAACGGTAATTACCATTAATTGATACTGGGACATTAACACCGTAGTTATTTATTAGCCCATTAGCTACCGTTATTACATCAGTTGGAACACCAGTACCTACATTAAAAACCTCATTATTTGCTTCGTCTTTTTCTATACCTAAAATAGTAGCATCTACTACATCATCTATAAAAACAAAGTCTCGGGTTTCTTTTCCATCTTCAAAAATATTAATGCCATTACCATTTTTTATTTGAGTAGAAAAAATTGAAAGAATACCAGTATACGGGTTTTTTAAAGATTGCCCAGGTCCATATACATTTTGGTATCGGAAAGCAACAGGTGCAATTCCCAAAGTTGGGCAAACCGTCATAATCATTTGTTCTTGATTTTGTTTGGTAATACCATAAACAGATGACGGATGGATTTTAGAATCTTCATCGGTTGCTACCAATTCTAACGCTGTTGAGTTTGGATATTTTACCTCAAAATCTCCATTATCCATGAAGTTAGCTGTACGATGTTTCGGATAAACAAAACCTAGTTCTTTACTTTTATATCTGCCTTCTCCATATATAGATCTAGATGACGCAATTACAACCTTTTTAACCTGATGAGGCTCATTAGCCAATAAATCTAAAAGTATGGCTGTACCGTTTATGTTTACATCAACATATTTCTGTATTTCGTACATAGATTGGCCAGTACCTGTTTCGGCGGCATAGTGTACAATTACATCTTGTCCTTTTATAGCCTCTTGCCAATCAGCTTTTGAGGTAACAGTTCCTTTAATAAATTTAACTTTATCCTTTATGCTAATATAAAGAGGTGATGTATGCTCGGCATCTTTACCATGAATTTGTTCTGATAAATTATCAAGCACAGTTATTACATAGCCCTTACTGATTAATTTTAAAGCTAAATTACATCCTATAAATCCAGCTCCGCCGGTAATTAGTATATTTTTCATTTTTATATTTTTACCCATTGTTGGATTTCAAAATCAAATTGCTTTATTGCCTTTGCTGGAGAGCCCACGGCAATTACGTTTTCGGGTAAACTTTTGCTTACTACCGAGTTTGCACCAATAATGGTACCTTTACCAATGGTAACTCCGGGCAAGATAGATACAAATTCTCCTATCCACACATTATCTTCTATAATTACAGATTTTGAATATAATGGTCTATCTTTAGGTATAGAATTTGGGTTGGAGTCATCTTGATTTCCAGCATAACTACCATGCGAACAATCTGATATATATACTTTGCTGGCAATGAGCACATTATTTCCAATATGTACTTTTTTCATTGCAGTAATATGAACATAATCGTTCATCTGGAAATTTTCTCCAAAAAATAAAGTTGTTTGGTTATTTTCTGGATAAGCCTCTATTCTACAGCCCACCCCTGTGGTAAATCCTTTTGATACTTTAATAAATTTTTTACCTCTTATATCAATTGGAAAACGAATGATACGGGCATTTTCAAATATAAATCTTGTTCTTATTTTACAAAAAACAAGAGACAATAACTGCAAAAATGTATATCTTTTAAAAAACGACATTTATCTAAACTTAACGATTAGAATTCTTCTAAAATATTTTAATAAGGAATAACAAACTGCCAAGACATATAATATTGGGCTAATCCAGCCTTGTTTGTATACAAATTTTAGGTTTTTCAATTCTCCCTTTTCCATTTCTTTCAAATTGGCACTTAACCCACTTTCACCAAACCCTGCCTTACCATCCCCAAAAGTTATAAGACTTTTGTTTAGAAAGAAACAATTAAATTCCTTAGCAATTCTCATAAAATAGTTTCCTTCTTCTGCATATTTCTGAGTTTCGTCAAAAAAACCTATTTTATCTATAATTGCTTTTTTAAAGAAAACGGTAGATGGCTGAAAATAATTTTTAAACAATAGATCTTTAAAATCTATCTTTATTAACTCTCCTATGTGCTTATTTTCTAAACCAAATCCATCAAACGAGGCGCCTAAAAAATCAATTGACATATCAGATGTTAAATAGCTTATTTGTATTTCTAATTTTTCCGGAAACCATGCATCATCAGAATCTAAAAATGCAATATAATTTCCTGTAGCATTCTTTAGTCCTGTATTTCTTGCCTTAGAAACCCCTCCATTTTGTTGGTTAATTAATTTGATATTAAAATCTGGATATCTAAGGATAAAGTTATTTACCACCTCTGCCGAATTATCTTTAGAGCCGTCGTTTACTATAATTACTTCTATTGTTCCTTTATAGAGTTGTGAAACAACAGATAGCAGTGCCCTTTCGATAGTTCTTGACGAGTTATACATAGGTATAACTACAGATATTTTCTTCAATTCAATAGCTTTTTCCATTCATTTAATATGCTATTATCATCCCATTTCTTACTTACTAAATAAGCCTGCTCGCCAAACTCCAGCATCTTTTCACGATTAGTAATCATCTCTAAAGTAGATTTTTCTAATGCTTCAAAATTATCCATCTCAACTAAAAAACCATCCGCATTGTTAGTAATCATATCTCTAGGTCCAGCCGGACAATCGTAGCTTACACAAGGCAACCCAAATGACATGGCCTCTAAAATTACCATTCCAAAACCTTCTGATTGGGAGGTAAGCAAAAAGAAAGAAGCTTCCTTATAATAGTTTTCTACATCTTTTATGGGCGGAAGGATGGTAACATATTCCTTCAATTGAAATTTTTCAATTTTTTTTACATACTCTTCTTTAAGATTTCCATCTCCAACAATATGCAATTGCCAATCTAATATTTTATGAGTATGTACAATTTTGTTCCACAAGTCTATTAAAATCCATTGTCTTTTAGCTTCTGTCATTCGGCCAATTGTAATGGCAATTTTTTTATCTTGCAAGCTTTTAGAGTAAATTAATGCCGATTTGAAGTGTGGAATATATACTGATGGAAAACCTAAGTCTGCATACAATCTTGTATCTGTTTTTGTTGGAACTACATAGGTTTTTGCTTTAGGATATAACCATTTTTTTAGCCCTTTGTATATCTTATTATAAGCATCTATACCGCCATGCTCGGTAATTATTACTTGTTTATTAATACCTTTTGCTAAATAAAACTCTAAAACATTAAGCGGATGGGCAATATAATAGTAATCAAACTTATTGTTGGAGAGGTATTTTTTAAGCTTTTTTTTGCTACTTATTAAATTACGTCCAGCTTCTTTTATCCTATTAAGTTTACTATTCAAGTCAAACTTGATTTCATTATCTAGGCTTTCGATTTTAATCTTCGAATTTAATGGGTAATGGCTAAAAGCTTTATCTTTTACTAAAATAGTAACCTCCATAAACTCCGAAAATTTATTGGCTAGTGTAGCTATTACACGCTCAATTCCCCCAGCCGGGGTCATACTGTTAAAGTAAAACACGATATTTTTCATGTCTTTCAGAATATCCAATGGTAGGTATAAGTTTCCATAGCCATATATGTCGTAATTTTATATAACGCAATTAAGGAAAGGATAGTAGCTATTAATAACCTTGTCGTCAATTTATAATTCGCTGATAATAAATTACCTGCTAAAAACAAATCAAATATTAAAAAATAACTACTTAACCTAACACCAATATCTGCTGATATCAAATAAGTTGCTAAGTACATACCAAACCCTATAAGATAAATGTTAAAAAAAAATATTGAATTTTTATCTTCCAACATTTTTTTCCCGAAAAATAATACTAAAACTATTATCATAGTTCTTTTTATAGTTCCAATTACAAACAAACTTTTAATATTCGGATCCCGCTCTTGGAATTCCAAATAATACATTGCCTTTGCAGCTAGGCTACCCGATAATAAATTTACAATTGAAAATATCAATGTTGAAAATAAAAGAAACCCGAGTAGTAGAATAAAATATTCCTTTTTCGTTAACTTTCTAAAAGGAATAAAATATGCGATAATAAAAACGATAGCAGTATTGTGAAAGTAGGTTGCTAAGACAACTATCGCCAAAAATTTCCAAAAACTTCTTGTAATGATAAATCTCGTACTGTAAATAGTCAATGAAATAGCCAATGCCTGTCGTATACCACTAAAATTAAAATAAAGAAATAGCTCACAGTAAAATAACAAAATTGGGAATATCAAAAATTTTGCATGCTTCTGTAAGCCTAAGTATATAAGTATTAAAGATAAAGTATTGATGAATAATAAAAATACATTATAATGAATCCCAAATTCAAAAAAAAGATCATTTAAAAAATGGTAACCAGCTTCAGTGCCCTCCGCTCCATGAATATAAAACTCATAGTAAGCTTGCCAATCTGGTCCAACATTAGTACGTAATGCTGCCATTGCAACCATAATAAACGCAACAAAAATGCCATATAAAGAAGCGGATACGCGTGAGTTTTCTAGAATCTCTATATAACCTAATAGGATTATGAATAAACAAACTATTAAATAAATCATTATTTAGTCACCGAATTATGACAGAATTTTAAAGCTCAAAGACTTTTAGACAAGTATTTTGGGTAAAATAGGTTGAAGAAAGACTTTAAATGCATTCCATTATTACGTATTATAGAAATTGAAATGCAAATTTTCAATCATAAGCTCTTACACAAAGTATTGCAAAACAATATGTTATTAAATTTTTTTGATCAACTTTGCTGGATTACCTGCATATATACTATGTTCTTCGGCTGATTTAACAAGGACACTCCCAGCACCTATTACACATCTATCTCCAATACTTGCTGCAATAACAGCATTACTACCAATCCATACATCTGATCCAATGTTAATTGTTGATCTTCCCGCAGCCTTTTGAATGCTTATTTTCTGAGTGGGATCTTCGTACGAGTGCTGATTTGTACCACTGATAAAATTGACGAATCCCCCAACAATTACATCGTTACCTATAATTACGTCACCTATGGCATTATAATATCCTATATGAACCCTATCGCCGATAGATGCGTTAGGATATTGGCAAAAACTTCCATACATAAATACAACTTTCTCTCCTAAATGGTTCAATGTAGCTTTATAATAATAGAATCTGATTTTTTGCCCCAATAAGAATGGTATTTTTGATGCGATTAAAGAGACTTCTGAATAAGAACTAGCATAAATTGCTAACTTTCCCATTAAAATTAGAATAACTGCGAACGGCAACGCAATTAAGGATACAATTAAGTTGTAAGAAAAAAGTATAATATTTTTTAGCATCTTCATATTTTTTATGCCATTTTTGAAAACCAATATATATTATCCTAACTTTATTGATTAAATACTTCTGACAATTCAGACGTTAAATTTCTGCGAAGATATTTAGAAATATTAGCCCTTTCAATTGGCAGGTTACTTTGTGTTAAGTAGATTTTAAAAATCGCATCGGCAATTTTGATTGGATCTTCATTCTCCATCAAAGTAATTTCATCTAAATCGTTAACAACATCTGCTATACCACCTTTCTTCGAAGCTAGCGCCAAAATAGGACGCTTACATCCTAAATAATCAAAAATTTTCCCAGTTTGTTCTGTTTCAGCTCCACTTCCAATCAAGAGAAGAGCGTTAGCTCCTTTCATATAGGAAATTGTATCGTAATAGCTAAGCTGTCCAACTGACTCAAATTGATCTACCAGCCCAATTTCATCGACTAAATTCACAAGATGACTATTCATTTGTCCGATATGCTTGAAGCATATACGTAAGTTTCGTTTTTGGAGTATTTTTAATGCTTGCAAGAAATAGAGAGGATTACGAAAAGATGATTCTGCTAGAAACTTACCAGCATAGACAATTGTAAAGTCTGTAAAAGCTACTGCAGGGATTGGATCGAAATCGTCAGGGTCAAATCCATTAGGTATCACGATGAAATCTGTTGCTGCCCGTTTCGGATATGCATCTCTGTACTGCTGAGCCATTATTTCAGAAACCACTATAACTTTCTTAGCATTTTTAATAACAATAGGTTCCAATAAATTGTTTAACGGACGCCTTAATCGAGCTTTAAAAGTATTTTCTGGTGCTGCTAATTTCCAAGGGTCACGTAGATCAATAATATATTCAACGCCATAAAAACGTTTAACAAATGGCGCTACAAGTAACGGAAAAAAAGGATCACCAGTTGCAAACAAAAGATCTGGCTTTTCTTTTTCAATGATCTTTTTAATACCCGAAAATAGCGGATAAAGCCATTTTATACTAGGATCTTTTATTAATTTATTAATATTAGAAACATTTGTTCTGTGAATTGATAAATCTTCGGGTAAATCCTTTAGCAAACTATTATCCATTAAAACCTTACATTCATTGTAAGATTTTTCACTAATAGTTACCACCACTGGCTTCCAACCAAATTCGCCTAAATATTTGACAAACTTAGTCACGCGAAATGTGCTAATACCACCCGCAGGAGGGAAATATGTAGCGATCACTAATACTTTTTTCATGAAGAAATATAACTATTTTTTGATTTTGCGATAAATAGATCTTAGGCCGCGATATAGAGATGTTCTATATAATCTGGCATAAGGCGCATAATCCCAATATGTCTTTTTAGGGCTAAAAAAGATTTCATCTAATTGATTTTGATTTATGTTGAACTTTTTTAAGACATATGCCGTATCTTCTTTTTGTAGTTCTGGGGTATAAGTGTTAGTTTCTAACTCTGACAATGCTTGTTCTCTAGTTAATTCTCCCGCACAAACTAGGCTAGATAAATGGGATCTGCGTTTGTCGTATCCAAATTTAGCAGGCAACCAATAGCCTTGATACCATCGGGTATATATTGATTCGTAATGTTTCCCACCATAGTATTTCCATCCAAGTTCCTTTTCTAAGATGGGCATGGCCTCTGTTTTTGAAAAATCTAGGTAATTAAGAATATTGACGAATTTTTTAACGTAAGGAGGGAAAAAGAATTCAAAAAAATTCAAATGGGGAAATGTTTTAAGTTCAATTTTTCCAAATCGCTTCTGTACATTTTTAATATATCCCCAATCTGTGTGTCCCTGTGACCAAGCGACAGGGAGATGAGTTTCAGTACGAACGTTATGTCCAGCAATGATATAATTCACCCCTATTTCTTTTGCTGTGTCAAGCAATGAAGCCACAATTGCATGATCACTTGGAATTTCAGAGTCGGGGGTCGATGCTTTTAAAAATGACAGTTGTAGGTCGCTAAATTCAGTCCAATCTAAAACAATTGTGTGTAAATCAATTTCTAATTTCCGACAGATATTTTCTACATTTTTTACGGCTAGTTCAGAATTCCAACCATTATCAAGATGAACCGCTAATGGCCTTAATCCCATCTCCTTAACTTTATAAGCTACATAAGTGCTATCAACCCCTCCACTAACGCCGATAACACAGTCATATTTCTTATTTTTATTTTCTTCCTTTATTTTAGATACAATTTCTTTAAGTCTTTTTTGCCCCTCAATTCCTGAAATGACATTTTTTTTTACTTGTAGATCGTGCATATGACAATGATTGCATATTCCGTTATTGTCAAATATGATATCAGGATCTGTCGTATCCATTACGCAACGAGTGCATATTTGATATTTTGTGGTCATTTTTAAATTGTTTTAAATAATTTTTCTAATTCCTGATATTCTGGATAAGTAATTAACACAGCCCGGTGAGGGCCGTAAAATACAAAAAAAGCACCTGCAGCTACGGCACTTGCCCCTGCATTTATTGCGTCTTTTATATCTTTTAAGCTACCTATTCCACCTATTGCTATAAGTGGTGCCGATATTTCTTTGCTTGCTTGTTCTATTAATGTCAAATCTGCTCCTTGTAAAGTACCATCTCGGTCTACTGCATTTAGCAAAATCTCTCCGGCTCCAACCTCAACAGCCTCCTTTATATAGGATAACCAATTTTTACCACTATTCTGATTGCTAGAAGATTTATAAAGTTTAGGTCTTTGTAACCAATCTTTTTTAACATCAACAGATATTACAATTGCAGAACTTCCAAAGCGGTCAACCAAGTCTTTCACAAACTCAAGATCATCAAGAACGGCTGTTTGCAGGCAAATTTTCTCAACGCCTAGTTTAAATATCTTATATGCCTGATCAATGGTTCGAATTCCTCCACCATAGCACAGAGGCATAAAACACTCACCAGCAAATTGTTCAATTAATGCATAGTTAGGTTCACGTTGCAATTTACTTGCCTCGATATCTAAAACCATTAATTCATCTACCTCCTTAGTATTAAAAATCCTTATTGCATTAAGCGGATCTCCAATATATTTTGGATTGGAAAATTTTGTAGTTTTTACAAGACCTCCATGTTGATTAAGTAATAATGCGGGAATTACTCTATGTTTAAGCATCTAAACAGACAAAAAAGTTTTTAACAAATCCATACCAAATCGATGACTTTTTTCTGGGTGAAATTGGAAGCCATAAATATTATCATGCTGTACAGCAGCAGTAATATCTGATCCATGATACGCAGTTGCGATTACATCATCATTATTAGCACAAACAGCATGGTATGAGTGAACAAAATAATATCGTAATTCCTCTTCTTGTTGAGGTATTAAGCCACCTGACTTACGTACTTTTACAGCATTCCATCCCATGTGGGGAACTTTTATTGGATTTTCCTCATTAGAGACAAATCGTCGCAATTTCCCGGGGATCCAACCAAGACCAGGCAACACACCTTCTTCACTACTATCAAAGAAAAATTGCATCCCTAAACAAATACCTAATATTGGAATTTTATCATTAAGAACTAACCTATTCAACACTTCAATCCATTTACCATCATTCAATTCTTGCATTCCAACATCAAAAGAACCAACTCCAGGCAAAATAATTTTCTGTGCATTTAATAGTTCTTCTGGCGTATTTGCTATAATTACCTCACCACCTAGACGATTAATCATATTCACAACCGACTTGGTATTACCAAGAGAAAGGTTTGGTATGTATATTGTCGTTTCTTTCATTTTAAACTAATCAACAAAAGTAGTCAATTATTTCTCAACCATAATTATGTCAAGTAATCTCTTACCAGTCTGACCATCACCATATAAATTTAGCTTCTTATCAATTTCTAACCCCATCATCGATTTTAATGCTAAAACAATATCGGCACTTCCTGGAGCGGCTAATATATTTACACCTGCGTCCACTAATTCTACCCATTCCGTTTCATCGCGAAGAGTAACACAAGGTTTACGATGAAAGAAAGCTTCTTTCTGAACTCCGCCACTATCGGTCATTACTACTGAACAATGTTGTAATAACCAATGCATCTCCAAAAAGCCTACTGGATTTATGATTTTAATGTTATCTTTTAACTTAAGTGAGGGCATTCTTTTTATCACACCTGCTGTTCTTGGGTGAAGGGGCAAAATTATAATATGTTCCTCAGCAATTACGTTTAAGCCATCTAAGATTCTTGTTAATCTTGTTAAATCATCTGTATTTTCTGCCCTATGGATGGTGCACAATATAAATTTATCATCTATCTCTTCAATTGAAGATGGGCGTTTAGCACTTTCACGATAATATAGTGTAGCATCATACATTACATCGCCAACTTGATGAACTTTATCTGAATCTATCCCTTCATTTTTTAAGTTACCAACGGCCGTATTTGTAGGCGCAAATAACAAGTTAGCGGCATGATCTGTAAGTACACGATTAATTTCTTCTGGCATACGTCTGTTATAAGATCTTAGACCTGATTCAACATGTGCAATTGGAATATGAAGTTTAACGGCTGCTAAAGCACCTGCCAAAGTAGAATCTGTATCGCCGTATACCAATACCCAATCAGGTTTTTCAGCTATGAGCACATTCTCAATAGCTTCAATCATGCGCCCTGTATTCTGTCCATGGGTTCCTCCACCAATTTTCAACTGATGATCTGGTTTACGAATATTTAACTCCTCGAAGAACACATCCGACATATTCGCGTCGAAATGCTGTCCTGTATGAATTAAAATTTCTTCAACACCATCTGTTTCTTGGATAATCCTTGAAACAACTGCTGCTTTGATAAATTGTGGGCGAGCCCCAATTATTGTGCAAATTTTCATATGTTATAGTACATATTTTTGATTAATGAAAAGCACTCATTTTACTCTGAAATATTCAACTTCTCTCTCTTAAATTTTTCAAATTTATGGTGCGGAATATAGCCGTTATATTTATAGGGGCTTTCATAGCCTATACATTTATCCTTATCTAATAATTTAATAATTTTTGCAGGGTTACCAGCAATTACGCAATGTCCATCAGGGAAAGATTTTGTAACTACCGAGCCTGCACCCACTATGGTAAAATCTCCCAACTCCACTTTTGGAAGAATAACAGAATTCATCCCAACCCAGCAATACTTCCCAATTCGGACTGTACTTTCTTCATGCTTAGAAGTGTCATAAAGGTCGTGATTACTACTTATAATACCAACATTTGTAGCTAGTTGTGTATAGTCACCAATAAATACTTTGCCCATTCCTTGGATGTAACATCCTGGCATCATTCCAGGTGATGTTTCTATTCCTACAACTACATTACGTGGATAGGTAATAATACTTGTAAAATGCACTTGCCAATATGCACCTCTATTAAACCCTAAGATTTTTTGAAAGAATAGATATCTGAAACTAATAGGAGTTTGGGTATTCCTTGTCTCATATATACATCTCGTAAACGGGATGAACTTTATAATACCCCAATAAATTCCTTTTACTGTTTTTTTTATAAAACTCATGTATTAGATTTTTGTTTTGAAAGCTGAAATGATCGTACTAGATAAACAAGGTAAATTATAGAAAAATTAATGCTATAAAGTTTAATAGTAACTAATATATCTTTATAAATTACTGCTCCTATATATAAAACAAGAAAGGTAGTAGCCAAAATATAAATATGCCATATAAAATCTTCCCTTTGCCTATTAACTATATAAAAAATAAAACTCAGAGGACTAGAGATAAATTTGAAAAAAAACATTAAAAGCAAAATATTTAGAAATTTACCAGCTGGTGCCCACTGATCTCCAAACAATAAGACTATAGCATCATTTCCAAAAAAAAACAATAAAATAAAAGGAAATACAGAAATAATTAACATTTTTTTGAATGTACTCATATAGGCTTCTCTACAGCTTCCAGTTTCTCTATAATCCTTTGAGGCTTTTTCCTTAAAAACATCAAGAATGGCACCAGCAAGAAGAGAAATTGGAATATTTAATAAAGTCAGAATAAACGAGAAATAGCCAGAATCTTTAGGATTAAAAGCCCACAGAAATACAAAAACTGGTAGTTGAGCACATACTACATTCATTAGTTCAGCTGGTAAAACATAAGTCGGGAACTTACTATACTTCTTACTTGCTTCTTTAAAATTAAATCTTTCTTCGGTATTCAATAAGAATGTTGGTCTCAAGCTAAAACCTTTAATTTTCTGTCTCAAAAAAATATTTGAAAAAAGATGGCTTAATGTGAGTCCAGCGGCTAATAATAAAGCTTGTGGCCAAAAAAAGCCAAAAGAAAGAGCAAAAACTCCAAATAAAACACTCCTTAAAATTTTATTTAAAGAGATTACTGTAAACATTTTTTCCCTTACAAACCAATAATTTAATATTTGAAAAGATCCCAAAAGAAATGTAGTTAATGGGATGATCATAAAAATAAATCGATCCCCCTGTTTAATTCCAAATGCCCAATTCAAAAAAGAAAGGGGTGAAAAAATCATAATCAAGCTAATTAATCCACATACTAGAAGATTTATCCAATTGCATAATTGCATTAACGTTATTACTTCTCTCTTATCATCTGGCAGCATAATAGCGAGCTCATATTTGCCAGTGGTCAGGGTACTAAGAATGGTAATGGAAGCCAGAAATCCAGCATAAATTCCATATTGTTCAGGCCCATACTGCTTTGCAACCAAAGGAACAACAAGAAAAGATATAGCTTGCGCCATTGCTGTTCCAGTAAACAGCTTTAAAATATTCTTGTCATACTCAACCATTTTCTCTCATCTATTAAGACTATTATGCATTTTGATATATTCTTTCAATTATATCTACCACTTTAAGCCCTTCCAAAGCATTTGTTGTGATGTTACCTTGCCCATTAATTACATCAACAATATTTTCATAAATGTAATGGTGATTGGCTGCAGAACCTTTATAAGGGCCGTAATCGTTTGGAGGATTACTAGCCTTTAAAGTTGGCATCTCGTAATTTTTAATATGACAATACTCTACCTCATTCATGTATTGACCACCTACCTTTAACGACCCATTTTCTGCAATTACAGTAATTGAACTCTCTAGATTTTTATCCCAAACAGCGGTAGAATAATTTAATGAACCTATACCTCCGTCAACGAAATCAAAACTTACGAACCCAGAATCTTCAAAATCTGTTGTTCTTTCATGATTAAAATCTTTAAGTCTAGCGTTTATATTCTTTATATCTCCGAAATACCAATACATCAAGTCTATAAAATGCGAAAATTGGGTAAACAAAGTTCCGCCATCTAATGTCTTTGTGCCATGCCAAGTACTTGGTTTTCCTGTTTTAGGGTCTGGTTTATAGTATCGGTCATCACGGTTCCAATAGCAATTGATTTGAACCATAAAAATTTCTCCTAAAAGGCCTTGTTCTAAAATATTTTTCAACCATTCAGAAGGTGGCGAATATCTGTTCTGCATTACACAAAATACCTGTTTATGTTTATGTAAAGCTTTAAAAATTACTTTTTCACAACCTGCCTTAGTTAAGGCCATTGGCTTTTCTATTACCACGTGGCAGTTTCTGTCTAATGCTTTCAAAGCATGCTCTTCGTGGTAACCATTTGGTGTTGCAATTGATACAACATCAAATTGTAGATTAGATTTAAAAAGCTCTTCGACTGAAGAAAATAAAGTCGCTTCTGAATACGCTTCAATTCCAAGTTCAATTTTTGGTTTTATATCACATAAAGCTACCAACTCACAGCTTTCGTTGCCCTGTATCATGCTGGCGTGTCTTTTACCTATATGTCCACAGCCAATTACAGCAAATTTTATTTTTTTGTCGGTTCCCATTTCTATTTAACCCTTGTTACAATATCATTTTCAAGTTTGTATTCTTGCTTACTTTCTTCACAAAGTGCAAACCCATTGGCATCGAAGTTTAATCGGTGTCCGTATTCACTTACCCAACCAATATGCTTTGCAGGGTTGCCTACAACCAATGCATAGGGTGCTATGGTTTTGGTTACCACTGCTCCTGCTCCAATAAAAGCATAGTCTCCAATATCATGACCACAAACTATAGTAGCATTAGCCCCAATAGACGCTCCTTTACCAACATGAGTTTTTGAATATTGTCCCCTTCTGTTTACCGCGCTTCTTGGATTAATTACATTGGTAAATACCATTGATGGGCCAAGAAACACATCATCATCGCAAGTTACCCCCTCGTAAATGGATACATTGTTCTGAATTTTTACATTCTTGCCTAAAACAACGCCTGGAGATATAACTACGTTTTGTCCTATATTACAATTGTCGCCGATTTCACAATTCGTCATGATATGAGAAAAGTGCCATATCTTAACTCCTTGTCCTATATGGGCACCTTCATCAATAACTGCTGTTTCATGAACAAAATATTTATTTATCATTTAATCAAAAAAGTTAATGATGTTTTCGATAATATAATTTTGAACCTCTTCTTTCATCTCTGTATGGATAGGAAATGAGATTACTTCTTCGCATAACCGTTCGGCTATTGGAAAATCTCCCTTTTTATACCCGTAAACAAGATAAGCCTCTTGCAAATGTACAGGCACCGGATAATATACCATTGTAGGTATTCCCTTCGTTTTTAAATCGGCTTGCAATTCATCCCGTTTATTATTTGCTATACGACAAGTATATTGATTAAATACATGGGTAGAATAACTAGCTCTTACAGGAATCGTCAATCCATTTATCTCTCTTAAACGTTCGTCATACCTTTGGGCTACTTGTTGTCTGGCCTCACTGTAATCATTCAGATATTTTAATTTCACACTTAAAATTGCTGCTTGTAACGTATCTAGTCGAGAATTTACACCTATAGTTTCGTGGTAATATTTTTCCCTTTGCCCATGATTAGCAATCATGTTTATTCTCTCTCCAAGGGCTTCATTTTGTGTTAGTAGTGCGCCACCATCACCAAAGCATCCCAAATTTTTCGAAGGGAAAAAAGAAGTTGTGCCCACATTGCCAATTGTACCTGCAAATGCTTCGTTACCATCTTTAAAAAAATATTTTGCACCCATGGCCTGAGCGGTATCTTCTATTACAGCTATATTATGTTTTTTAGCAATAGCAAGTATAGCTTCCATATTAGAACATTGACCAAATAAATGTACAGGAATAATACCTACTGTTTTATCGGTAATTAATGCCTCTAGTTGTGTATGGTCTAGCTCAAAAGTATCCTCTTTTACATCTATAAATTTGGGGATAAGACCTAATAGTGCAATTACCTCAACAGTTGCTATATAGGTAAAAGCTGGAACAATTACCTCATCGCCGGGCTTGAAATCTAAGGCCATCATTGCAATTTGCAATGCATCAGTACCGTTGGCACAGGTAATAGCCGCTTTTACATTATTAAACTCTTTTAGTGCTTCGGCAAACTGTTTTACTTGGGGGCCATTTATATAAGCTGTTTGCTCAACTGCTGCTAACAGGGCTTCGTCTATTTCGGATTTTATTCTTGAATATTGACTTTTTAAGTCAACCATTTGTATTTTTTCCATTATAATCTGGCGTCAATTAAATCACGGTCTAAACATGATTTTGTATCAAAAATTACCGTGTTATTCCCGTTTTTTAGTCTTTTAAAATCCAAAGCTAAAAATTCTTTATGACTCACCGCCAAAACAATAGAATCATATTGCTTATCAATGTTATTTACAAGCGTTATGTCATATTCTTCTTTTACTTCGTGAGCATCGGCGTGGGGATCATATACATCTACATTTAATCCAAACTGTTTCAATTCAGAATAAATATCTATTACCCGCGAATTACGAATATCAGGACAGTCTTCTTTAAAAGTAACACCAAGTATTAAGGCATTTGCACCTTGTATTTTGTGCCCTTTATGGATCATAAGCTTAATTACCTTATTGGCAACAAACATACCCATATTGTCATTAACACGTCGCCCCGATAAGATCACTTGTGGATGATAACCTAATGATTCTGCTTTATGAGCAAGATAATAGGGATCTACTCCAATACAATGACCGCCTACTAATCCAGGTTTATATTTTAGGAAGTTCCATTTAGTTCCTGCCGCTTCTATTACATCTGTAGTATCAATCCCAATTCTGTCGAATATTAAAGCAAGTTCATTTACAAAAGAGATATTTACATCTCTTTGCGCATTTTCAATTGCTTTTGAAGCTTCTGCTACTTTTAAACTAGGAGCTTTGTGAGTGCCTGCAACAATAATACTTGAATAAAGCTGATCAACTATATCGGCAATCTCTGGTGTTGAGCCAGAAGTAACCTTTTTTATCTTGGTAAGTGTATTTACCTTATCACCAGGATTAATACGTTCGGGTGAATAACCGCAAAAGAAATCTTCATTATACTTCAATTCCGAATATTTTTCTAACACTGGTACACAGTCTTCTTCTGTACAGCCAGGATAAACAGTAGATTCGTAAATAATGATGTCTCCTTTTTTTATTACTTCCCCCAACATTTGTGATGCTTTTAAAAGTGGAGCTAAGTCAGGGGCTTTAAATTGATCAATAGGTGTTGGAACTGTAACTATGTAAATGTTACTTTTTTTAAGATCATCAACAACAGAAGAAAACGATAAACCCACACCTTCATTGGTAACAACACTTTTCAATGTAACTAAATCCGCTTCTTTGGTTCGGTCTTCTCCATTTTGTAGTTCTTCTACTCTTTCTTTATTAATATCAAAACCCGTTACTTCATATTTTTTTGCAAACTCGATTGCAAGAGGAAGCCCTACATAGCCTAAACCGATGATGGCAATTTTTTTTTGATTATTCACCTAACAATATTTGATTATAAATTTTTCTTATAAATAGGATAATTATTGATAAAAAGCCAAAAAGCAAGCCCCCTATTAGGATTGCTTTTACTTTACCAAATTTCTCTTTTCCCAATGGATAAACTGGCTCATCAATAACCTGTATCAACGGTGTTTCTTTCAACAAAGCCATCTTGCTCATCTCTAAATTTTGTACTAGCGAACCCAAAATAGCCTTGTTGGTCTCAGCAGAAAACTGTGCTCGTTGTGCTGGGGCTACCCTTTGTACTTGCCTAGTAGGATTTAAGTTGGGTGTGGCGTCAACCACTGCTACTGCGCTGTAAATAGCGCCATTCATTACGGCACGTACCGAGTCTGTTTTATGCTGCAAAATAGCTACATTATCCAACGATTTTTTGGTTTTGGTTTGTACATAAAAATCGTTTACGTTTTTCACCAATTCTTCGTTAAATCGTTTGGAGAAAACTTCATCCCCAGATTTTACATCAACCTGTATTTTACTCAGTTTTTTATCGGGTTTTGCTACAGTTAGGTAACTTTTGCTAATATCTTGTACTACTTTGCCAATTACACTATCGCATAAGCGTTGCTGGGTTGGGTTATTCCATTTCTTTTTATAATCGGAAATGGTAAAATGTATGTCTTTTAGTTGCGGGTTTTTCCAACTTTCCCTTATTTTATTTACGGCTATATATTTTTCAATCAGAGATTGTTTCGAAACACTATCTACGGGGCTAAATAATGTTTTTTCAATCATTTTACGCGACATGTACAAATCCAAGATATTATCACCTTGAAAAATCCCTCCGCCTGCGCCTCCTAAATCAATACCCATCATTGATGCCACACCAGCATAAGCCCCTAAACCAGCACTTTTTTCACCACTTTCCAAAACAAAGGTAGTGGTTGCTGTGTAAATTGGCTTTTTAATAAATGAGTATCCCAAGCCCAATAAGCTTCCAACAACACCAACAGCAATTACAATCCATTTTTTACCCCAAAGGTATTGCCTCCATTCTTTAATTTTAAGGATAAGCTCTTTTAAAGTAATCTCTTTGTCTTTTGCGACTACTCCATTATTATATGACATTCTTATATGTAAATTATGTAATGAATTATCTAAACAAACTCACAATAATTGCTGCTAAAGATGCAACTCCAGTTCCTATACCTACCCAGGCCTGTGCACTCATTTTCTCTCTCTCTGCTTTTACAGGTACCAAAATTTCTGCTCCTGGCTTAACTTTAGGATAATTATTAAAGAATAAGAATTTCTTTGCTGCTTCAGCAGAACCATTTGCATATTTAATGTACGCTCTGCTCCTTAAAGCTGAGTTTGTGAATCCTCCTGCGCCATTAATATATTGTTTAAAGCTCTTTCCGGGTATGTAGACTATACTATTGGGATTTAAAACTTCTCCTGTTACTTTAACCGTTTGAAGTTGCTTTGGTACACGTATAATGTCTCCCTCCTCCAAAATGAGATCTTGCCTTGACAAAGGCTTTTTCAAAATTTTCTCCAGATTAATGCCTACCAAATCAGATTGAACTAATTCTTCTTTAACCTTCTTAGTAGAATCAGAGTTTTTTGTATCTTTTTCCTGAAGTCTTTCCAAATTTGCAAATTTTCTCTTTTCTTCGTCTCTATTGTTGATAGCATTTTTATCAGCTGGATTTATTTTTTCTGCTCCTGGTCTTTTTAAAGAAGCACCTTCTGCATAAGCAAAAGGAGTTAATCCACCCGCTCTTTTAATCAAGTCTGATATGCGATAATCTTTACTTGTGATGGTATACATTCCCGGATAAAGTACTTCTCCTTCAATTTTAATCTGTTTTTGAACCGAATAACCTTCTGAGTTTCTAACGGATATAATATCAAAGGGCTTAATTTCAAATTTATCTCCAAAGATTCGTAAATTCTCATCAATATTTACAACAAATAAATCTGCTGTTTTTGAAGAAGTAGAATTAGGATCTGTATTTTTTATTCTTCTTGAAACTTCAATTCGATTTGGAGTAGCACCTTCTTTTAATCCCCCAGCCATTTGGACGATATCCTCCAGCTTTAGGTTTTCTGCATATTGGAAAGTTCCTGGTGCCCGGACTTCACCTTGTACCGTTACAGTATATTCTTCTCTTAAATCAAATATTGAACTAATTGTAACCTTATCTTCTCTAGCTAGAGGAATATCTTTTTCTTCTCCGGAAAGAATTTTAGCCACATCAAAGGAAACAAAGTGCTGTGTTTTGTCTGGGTTTAAGCGATTAATATAGCCTCTATTTAAAAAAGCATCTTCAGTGATGCCATCAGCCTTTTTAATTAAACCAGCAAGTGTTAATCCATTGTCTAAAGAATAAACTCCAGGTCTAAATACAGCTCCTATAATTTCTACTCTATTTTCGAAACGCTCCAAAATAGCTTCTACTACAAACTTATCGCCATTTTTAGGATGGTAATTCCCATATTGCGATTCCAAAATATCACTAATTCTTCTTTCTCTATTGGTATTTTGGAAAGATTTTATTTTGGCTGTGTAAGCATCTGCAGTAAAACCTTTCGCAAAATTTATAACGTCTTGTAAAGTTTCATTAGCTTTCACTTCAAAAATGGCAGCCTCTTTTATCTCTCCAGAAATTTCTACCCTTTTATCATAGGCAGGAATATTAATCACATCCTGATCTTGCAATCGAATATTGCCTTGCTGAATTCCTCTTAAAAGGAAATCATAAACATCTATCGTGGCTATGATCTTATTATTTCTAACAACTTGGATA
This sequence comes from Pedobacter sp., assembly GCF_039594775.1. Taxonomy (GTDB): domain Bacteria; phylum Bacteroidota; class Bacteroidia; order Sphingobacteriales; family Sphingobacteriaceae; genus Pedobacter. The sequence continues at coordinate 108,989 of NZ_JBCNMT010000001.1, forward strand.
TTTCTAAAAGAACCATTTTGAGAAGGTCCGCCTGATACATATAAAGCACGGTAAACATTTGCTAACGATGGCAAGGTGTAAGTCCCTGCCTTAACAACCTGACCAGTAACGGTCACCTGGATACTTCTGATATTGCCAAGATTAATAGCCACAGAAGTTCTACCCGTTCTTAAAGCGGGATAGGTTTTTGCCATTGTAGCCTTTATTTTTGAAGCAGCTTGATCAATACTTAAGCCTCCAACAGCTATTCGGCCAACATATTCTAAGTTGATTACCCCTTCTGGACTCACCTGCAGGTTATAGCTCCGCTCGTTATCACCTGTTAAGTCGATAATCAATCTGTCATCCGGACCAATAACATAACTCTTTGGAGTTGCTATTCTTAAGTTCGGCTCAAAGGTAATATTCCCATTCTTGAATAAATCTGAACCGAATATTTTCGATTGGATTTCATTATCATCTTCTTTCTTGAGATTGTCGATGGCTCCTCCGTCCGTAGTCTCACTATACTCTCTACCGGTACCAGTAGTAGGCTTATCGATAGTTTGTGTTCCAGCTCCTTGCTTTTTTAATTTCTCTACCCTAGCTTTAAACTTAAGCATCTCTTCCTTTCTAATGCCCTTAACAGTAGCAGCTTGTTCAAGTTGAGAATCTGTTGTATAGCCCATCGCTTCTGCCTGCTTGACAATCTGTAAAATCTGGGCGTCAGAAAGTTCATCAACCTTTATGTTTGAAGCTGATTGCGCAAAGCATAACTGGACAATTAAAATTAAAAAAAATGATAGAAAAATTCTTTTCATGAATAGTATATTCTGTTTTTACTAATTACTCGAAGTAATTCAGTGTTCTATAATCACCTTGTTTCAGATACTCATCTTTCTTCATTAAATTTAAGTCAGACTGCATCATATCTTCCACTAACGCTTGTAAATCATATTTAGGTTGCCATCCTAATTTAGTTTTTGCTTTGGTAGGGTCTCCAAGTAGCAAATCCACTTCAGTTGGCCTGAAATATTTGGGATCTACTTTTACTACCGTAGTACCTAGTTTTAAAGTTTCTAAATTTAAACCTAACTGCGTTGCCTTTTCAGTATCAACATCAATAATCACGCCTTTTTCTTGTTCATCTTTTCCCGAGAACTCTACAGTAATCCCAAGTTCAGCAAAGGCCATGCGTACAAAATCACGAACGGTAGTGGTCACACCAGTTGCAATAACATAATCTTCGGGCTTTTCTTGTTGTAAGATCAACCACATGGCTTCGATATAATCCTTAGCATGCCCCCAATCACGTTGCGCAGACAGATTTCCAAGGTACAAGCAATTTTGCAAACCTAAAGCTATTTTTGAAGCGGCTCTGGTAATTTTACGAGTTACAAAAGTTTCTCCTCTCAAAGGACTTTCATGGTTAAAAAGAATGCCGTTGCAAGCAAACATACCATAAGCCTCCCTATAGTTAACTGTAATCCAATAACCATAAATTTTTGCCACAGCATAAGGCGACCGAGGGTAGAAAGGAGTGTTTTCACTTTGTGGCACCGCTTGTACTAAACCGTAGAGCTCCGAAGTAGAGGCCTGATATATTTTAGTCTTTTTAGTTAATCCAAGTATCCGAATTGCTTCTAACAACCTCAAAGTTCCAATGCCATCTGCATTAGCAGTATACTCAGGCATTTCGAAGCTCACTCTTACATGGCTCATCGCTGCTAAATTATAAATCTCGTCAGGTTGAGTCTCTTGAATAATCCTGATAAGATTAGTCGAATCCGTTAGATCTCCATAATGCAGCTTGAATCTCACATTATTTTCATGTTGATCTTGATAAAGATGGTCGATTCTATCAGTATTAAATAAAGAGGAGCGCCTCTTGATACCATGTACAAAATAGCCCTTTTTCAATAAAAACTCTGCCAAATAAGCACCATCCTGGCCGGTCACCCCCGTAATAAGCGCAACTTTCATTTTAATATTTAAGTAAAAAAATAGCGTGAAACATATACAAACAGTTTATTTGTAATAAAAAAGTTGTAGATGTCAACGCCTCAAAAATAGTATTTTTATTGAACTTATATCATGCAAAAATCACCTTAGTTCACAATCGCTCCATCAGTTATCTAATCAGCGATTTAACTTTTTGTTACCTATATTTCACATTAATTTATCTAAAACCTGCTGCCAATCATCAACTCGTTCGTACTCAGAAATCAGAAGATTGTGCGGCGAAGTGAAAAGTAGTGAACGGCCGTTAAAGCCAGAAAAGTTTTTAATCCTATCGTCAATCATAATATCTACATTGACTATTTTCTCCCCACAAAATATAATATGCTTCCAATCTATAAAAGGGAAGTACTCTCCAAGCCAATCTAGCTTATCTTCCAATGAATTTCTAAATTCCATAGCCGCAGACACGATATAAACATCATATTTCTGTTGTAGTTGTTTCACGGCGTCAACAGCTCCCTCAATAACGGGCAGATCACGAAAAAACCCTTTCTCATTAATATAGTCGAACCATTTATTGTTAATTTCATCAGGAACATTTTGGAAAATTTCTGTCCCAGGCTTTATCAGCAAATCCAAGGGTACTTGATGGTCTCTGTTATAAAGCTGGATAAACTTGTGTATCGGATCTGCCAGGACTTCGTCCATATCTATTGCTATTCTCATATATTCAAATATCCACAAAGCAAGGCTGATATCGATAAATAAATTCTAATCTCACCATAGTTTGCTAGTTATTAACATTTTATTTACCTTTGCAGCCCCGCAACATGAAGTTCCGGGAACTATGTTGAATACATAAATCATAAAAAAGAATGGCAACTAAAATCAGATTGCAAAGATTCGGTAAAAAAGGAAAACCTTTTTACCACGTGGTAGTAGCGGATTCGCGTGCTCCTAGAGATGGAAAATTCATTGAGCGTTTAGGTTCTTACAACCCAAACACCAATCCTGCAACCATCGAACTTAACTTCGACAAAGCTGTAAAATGGGTACTTAATGGTGCTGAACCTACTGATACAGCTCGTGCTATCCTTTCTTACAAAGGTGTTCTTTACAAAAAACACTTGGAAGGCGGTATTAAAAAAGGTGCTTTAACTCAAGAACAAGCAGATGCTAAATTTGCGACTTGGTTAGATGCTAAAGCAGGTAAAATTGCTGGCAAAACTGAAGGTTTAGCTAGTGGTAAAGCTGAAGCTCGTAAAGCAGCCTTAGCAGCTGAAGCTAAGAAAAATGAAGAAAGAGCGGCAGCCATTGCAGCTAAAAACGCTCCTGTAGCGGAAGAAGTTGTAGAAGAGGCTACTGAAGAGGCTCCAGCTGTAGAAGCTGAGGCAGCAACAGAAGCTCCTGCTGAAGAAACTCAAGCAGAAGATAAAGCTGAATAATTAACTTTACTTCAAAAAATAGCGTTCCGGCAAAATCGGAACGCTATTTTTATATCCACCCAACCAACTGAACTCCGGAAATATGGGAAATCTGTTTCACCTGCAGATTCTTCACTAGCGTTCAGAATGACACGATGCAAGACACATGACAAAAGAAGAATCATTTTATATCGGATACATTACCAAAACCAAAGGCTTAAAAGGCGAGCTTCAGCTTTATTTTGAATTTGAAGATTACCAAGATTTGGACTTGGATGTCATTTTTTTGGAGCTGAACGGGAAAATGGTACCCTTTTTTGTTGCCAGTCATAAACTCTATGAAAACAGCACCGGCCTTTTTTATTTTGATGACATTGATCATGTGGACAAAGCTCAGCCTCTGGTAAAGAAGAAAGTCTATTTGCCCTTGAGTAAAAAACCAGAACGCGAGGAAGATGAGTTCTACTACACCGATTTGAAAGGTTTTATTGCTGTAGACGAGACATTAGGCGAACTTGGCGAAATCATAGAAGTGAACGAATATCCTCAACAATTTGTAGCTACTGTAAACTATCAGAATAAAGAAATTCTTTTCCCCTTAAACGAAGATTTTATTGTGGAAATAGATGACGAGGACAACATTCTGACCTTGGATTTACCGGAAGGGCTATTGGATATTTATCTAAACCCATAACTTACAAAACAAAACCCACCTTTCTTAAGTTTTATATCTATGAAGAAATTTGGTTTCTTATGGCTTGCGTCATTTGCATGGATTATTGTTAGCTGTAACAGGACAGATAAATCTGCAGATTCATCTCTTTCCACGGATACTAGTAAAACGGTAAATGCTGTGGACAGCGTAGCCGATGAAGGGACTCTGACCACCATCGCGACCGAAATTCTCATCGCACTGAAAACAAAAGATTATACTGCTTTCGCTTCATATTTTCATCCAACTGAAGGTGTTGTATTTTCTCCCTACGGCTTCATAGACACCAAAACAGTAAAAAAACTATCGAAAGCTTCATTTTTAAAATTGGTTGAAGAAAAAGGCTCAACGATTTGGGGAAATTATGACGGAACTGGCGACGAAATCAAACTAACCGCTCAGCAATACCTAGAAAAATTCGTCTATAACGCCGATTATCTGCATGCCGAAAAAACTGGCTATGATCAAATCATTGGCAAAGGCAACTCTTTGAATAATCTTAACGAAATTTTCCCAAAACATCCCTTCATCGAATATTACTTTAGTGGTTTCGACAAAAAACACGAAGGTATGGACTGGACCAGCCTTCGTTTGGTCTTCAAACAATATCAAAGCAATTATTACCTCGTAGCGGTTATACACGATCAGTGGACAACCTGATTTAGGTTATTATTCAACCACCCCCAAGTGTAAAAGCTGCATTAGCTTATGATTTGAATAATAGCAAAGCACAAACAAAGCCTTATATTTGTGCCATGCGTTTTGATATCATTTCTGTGATCCCCGATTTGTTAACCAGCCCATTCGCCCATTCTATTTTACAGAGGGCGCAAAAAAAGGGAATTGCCGAAATTGCGGTGCACAACTTAAGGGATTACGCCACAAACAAACAAAAAAGTGTTGACGATTACCCTTATGGTGGCGGCAGTGGTATGGTCATGAGTATTAAACCTTTTGCCAACTGCATTGAAAAATTACAGAGCGAAAGGTCATACGATGAGATTATTTTCATGAGCCCTGATGGGGAAACACTAAATCAAACCATTGCCAATGAACTTTCCATTAAACATAATATCATTATTTTATGTGGCCACTATAAAGGAATAGATCAGCGCATCCGCGATATTTATGTTACTCGCGAAATTTCCATTGGCGACTATGTGCTATCTGGCGGAGAACTCCCGGCAGCGGTATTGGTAGATGCAGTTACACGTTTAATACCGGGCGTGCTTAATGATGAAACTTCTGCCTTATCAGATAGCTTTCAAGGTGAATTACTTGACTCGCCAATTTATACCAGGCCAGCGGAATGGCGAGGACACAAAGTACCAGACGTACTATTGAGTGGTCATGAGGCTAAAATTGCCGAGTGGCGACACGAAGAGGCCTTAAAGCGAACACAACAACGCAGGCCAGACTTACTGAAATGAGGCAATAATTGGGTAATTTGATACTTAGCGAATTAACTAATTTACAAATCGTCAAATATTTTTAAAATTCACTTTTTTTTTAAAAAAATAATTCCTAATATTGCAGTCCGATTTTAAACAACATAAATATCGGCTTAATAGCTTAAAATCATGGATTTAGTAAAATTTGTAGAAGAACAGGCAAACACTAAAAAAGAATTTCCTACTTTCAAATCAGGAGATACCGTAAGTGTTCATTATAAAATTCGCGAAGGTAACAAAGAACGTGTTCAAATTTACCAAGGCGTTGTTATTCAGCGCAACAGCAATGGCGCTAATGAAACTTTCACTGTTCGTAAAATCAGCAACGGTGTTGGTGTAGAGCGTATTTTCCCTTTTAATTCTCCAAATATCGAGAAAGTAGAAGTGAACAGCTATGGTAAAGTGCGTAGAGCTAAGTTGTTCTATCTACGTAGCTTAACTGGTAAAGCAGCTCGTATCAAATCTTTAAGAAAATAATAGATTTATTATAAAAGTATTAAAACCTTCACGGAATATTCGTGAAGGTTTTTTTGTTTATATCTTTGCGCAACCAAATAAAATCTGATAATAGCCTAGCGTATTTAAGTCTATGGACTGATGAAAACCTAGCCATTATCTCAACACATGAACACATGAAAGATCTTTTAAAAAAGTATGAAGAGAAACAGCCTGAGATTGTTTTTGAATGGAAAGACAAAGAATCGGAAGCTGAGGGTTGGGTAGTGATTAATTCATTACGCGGCGGTGCCGCGGGCGGTGGCACAAGAATGCGTAAAGGGCTCGATAAACATGAAGTGGAATCACTTGCAAAAACAATGGAGGTGAAATTTACGGTTTCTGGCCCTCCTATTGGTGGTGCAAAATCGGGAATTAACTTCGACCCTGCTGATCCTCGTAAAAAAGAAGTTTTGGAACGCTGGTACAAAGCAGTGATGCCTTTACTTAAAAGCTATTATGGTACTGGAGGCGACTTAAACATTGATGAGATACACGAAGTAATCCCTATTACTGAAGGATATGGCCTATGGCATCCACAAGAGGGCGTAATTAATGGTCATTACCAAGCCCGAGAGAACGAACGCATCCATCAAATTGGACAATTACGTTATGGTGTTTCTAAAGTACTGGAAGATTTAACCTACACTCCAGATATTAAAAGAAAATATAAAGTAGCGGATATGATTACCGGCTATGGGGTATCAGAGTCTATCCGTCATTTTTATGAAATTTGGGGAGGCAATATCAAGGGCAAGAGAGCCATTATCCAAGGGTGGGGCAATGTGGCTGCCGCTGCAGGGTACTACCTATCGCAACAAGGCGTTAAAATAGTTGGTATTATTGATCGCGTAGGTGGATTAATTAACCCAGAAGGCTTTAGCGAACAAGAAGTAACCGATCTGTTTAACAACCGAATGAACAATACCTTGGTTTCAGATCAGCTGATTTCTTTTGAAGAAGCAAACGAAAAAATTTGGAGCATGGGCGCTGAAATTTTTGTTCCAGCCGCAGCCTCAAGACTAGTAAAACAAAATGAAGTAGACCAAATGATCACCGCTGGTATGGAGGTAATTGCCTGTGGCGCTAATGTTCCTTTTGCTGATAAGGAAATTTTCTTCGGCAACATCATGGAACATGCAGACAACCATTTGGCTATCATCCCCGATTTTATTGCCAACTGCGGCATGGCTAGGGTATTTGCTTACTTGATGCAACGCAACGTTGAAATGAGCGATGATGCCATCTTTACCGATGCCTCGAACATTATCAGGAATGCGCTTGTTACGATACATCAAACCTCCAATAAAAAAACAAATTTATCGAGTACTGCGTTTGAGATTGCATTAAAACAATTGGTATAAACTATGGAAGTTAATTTTTTAGAACAAGTTTTTTGGGGTAATACAATTAAGCAATACATCATTGTTGCTGCTATTATTCTTATAGGGCTACTTTTTAAAAGGATTGTATCACGTATCCTTAGTCAGTTAATTTTTAAACTGTTCAAAAAATTTGCAGACCAAGTAAACTCCGAAACTTTTATTGCTTTACTGTTAAAACCAATTGAGTTTTTCATCAGTGTATCTACCCTATACATTGCCATTAACCAATTGAAACACCCACTTGATGTCACTTTTTTCAATTATAAAAAAACCATAGATAAGGTAAAGGTTAACCAAGCTTTTACCATTGGCGAGTTCATTGATAAAATTTTTCTTTTTCTTATCATTCTATCTGTTTTTTGGATTGTTTTAAGGATTATTGATTTTATTGCACATGTGCTTTTGGTACGGGCAGCTAAAACAAAAAACAAGGCCGATGATCAGTTAGTGCCTTTCATTAAGGAGCTACTGAAATTTATCGTGGCCTTTATTGGGTTTTTCGTGCTACTTGGGTATGTATTCGAGGTAAATGCGGTAAGTTTAATTACAGGTTTAGGTATTGGAGGTATCGCGATTGCGATGGCGGCTAAAGAAAGTCTGGAAAACCTATTGGGTTCTTTCCTTATTTTTATGGATAAACCTTTTACCGTAGGCGACGTGGTAAGGGTTGATGGAATTGAGGGCACTATTGAGCGAGTGGGTTTTAGAAGTACCGTATTGCGCAGTACCGACAAAACTACTTACGTAATCCCCAACCGTTCCATGATAGATGGCGTGCTGGAAAATCTCACAATGAGAAATGCCCGTAGAGTAAAATTTGATATTGGGCTTACCTACGAAACGAGCTCTGAAAACGTTAAAAATGTCATTTCGGAAATTGAAAAATACCTAAAGGAGCATCCAGGGATTACAGATAGCACCGTTGCTCTTGATTCTTTTGGCGACTCTTCATTAAACGTCCAAATCATTTATCTTGTACCCATGAAAAAAGAGTTCGACCTTATCAAAATCAAGGAACAAGTAAATTTTAGTATCATTGAAATTGTTGGAAAAAATGGTTCCGACTTTGCTTATCCAACCCAGCGCACGGTAGGAGAAAGCACGCCCAAAGAAGAAAAATAGATTTAAAGCCTTAAGATAATTTGAAAAGCAATTATAGAAGCCCGATTAATGTTAGTCGGGCTTTTTGCTGCATTATCGTTCAGAGTACAACGAAAGTTCTTTGGCGCGGCCATTAAGGGGAGAGATTCCTCGTTCCTCGGAATAACGAAATGCCTAGAAATAACGACCAGACCTTCCTTATCCCCACAAGTTAAACAAAAAGCCTCGTAAGTATAAACTCACGAGGCTTCCAATATTTTGAATTTTAACTTTTATCTAGAATTAGCTCAACTCGCCTAGCACGGTAATACCACCTTTAACTACTTGGTTAAGCTCTAAATTTACTTTTGTGCCTAAAGGCAAAAAGATGTCGACCCTTGAACCAAATTTGATAAAACCAAACTGCTCATTTTGCACTACTTGGTCTCCCTCTTTTACATACCAAACGATACGACGGGCCAAAGCTCCCGCAATTTGACGATACAATACCGGAGAACCATTTTTATGTTCCACCACCACTGTGGTACGCTCGTTCTCGGTACTCGATTTTGGATTCCAAGCAGCTAGGTATTTTCCTGGATGGTATTTAAAAAATTTTACCACCCCCGAAATTGGATTACGGTTAATGTGCACATTTACTGGCGACATGAAAATAGAAACCTGCAAACGTTTATCCTTAAAGTATTCACCTTCTTCAGTCTCTTCAATTACTACAACTTTACCATCAGCTGGGCAAATAATTAAATTTTCGCCATTAGTAAAAGTACGTTTTGGGTTCCTGAAAAACTGAAGTACCGTAATGAACAAAGCAAACGAAAAGATATAGACAAACCATCTTAAAATAAAAACGTCGGCAAAACGATATTCAACAACGGCGTTAATGATAAAAATAAAAAGCACCGTAAGGGCTATGGAGGTATATCCTTCTTTATGTATGGTCATTTAACTTAGCTTTTTGTTATCCTGCAAAACTCGTAAAAATTTATCAATTTTTTGCCCAATTGGATGTTTTCTTTTAGACTAGCGCACAGTATCTTATAAGCTAACTCCGTTACAAGGAAAATGCTTTTTGTTGTAGACCCCAAAAAAACCTCGTAGGTTTTTGAAACCTACGAGGTTTATGCTTTGAGCATCTATTAAAATTAAACTGCTCTGTAAATATGGTTTAAATTTCTGCCCAAACCGTCGTAATCTAAGCCGTAGCCCACTACAAATTCATTGGGTATTTCAAAACCAACATAATTCAGTTCTTGCAAAGGCTCTTTCAGGGCATCTGGTTTAAAAAGCAAGGTACAAACAGCCACAGATGCCGGTTCCTGTTCATCAATTTTAGAAAGAATGTACTTCATGGTAAGACCGCTATCAATAATATCCTCTACAATAACCAAGTGCCTTCCCTTTAAATTGATTGGCATTCCCAAAGCATCTTTAACGGTTCCGGTACTTCCCGTTCCGTGATAAGAAGCAATTTTGATAAATTCTGTTTCACAAGGCAGGTCGATTTCTTTCATCAAATCGGCAATAAAAAGAAAACTGCCATTAAGCACCCCTATGAAAATAGGATTTTTATCTTCATAATCTACATTGAGCTGTATGGCCATTAGGCGAATGCGCTTAGCAATGGTATCTTCTTCTAACAAGAGCTCAAACTCCTTTTGGTGAACACTTACCCTAGTTTCCATTTTTTTCTTGTTCTCTTTTTCGTTTACGTTCCTCGCGGCGCTCCTGTCTCAATTGCTTACGTGTTTTTACAGTATCGGCAGCTGGCTTAACTTTTACGGTATCCTTTTTGGATGAACCACCGAACAGGCGATCGAACAAACTCTTAGACTTATCTTGCATGCCTTCAGGGGTCATCATATCGTCCTCGCCAATCGCCACTGCATTGGTGTCTAATGTGGTAGAGTCAGGCGCAAGGTATTGCCTTAAACCTTCACGTAACCGTACATCATAAAAGCCGTAGCCCGTAGTATCCGCAGGGGCTAAACCTCTTCTTGCCATGATATTACCTATATACCTGAAATAAGGAAGCAAATAGCCTTTAAGCGAACCGTTGCTCATAAATTTATACAAAGCTACTTTAGGCTTAGGTACGATATTGGCCAAGAAAATACCCTCACCCAAAGTTAATTCGGATGGGCTTTTGGCAAAATAATGCCTTGATGCTTCGCCTATTCCGTATACGTTATTGCCCATCTCGATGATGTTGAAATAAACCTCCAACATTCGAGATTTACTCACCAAATGATTGTTCTCGATTAGCCACACAATTAAAATTTCCTCAGCTTTGCGCACCAATGTTTTCTTTCTGCTCAAGAACACATTTTTCACCAATTGCATGGAAATAGTACTGCCCCCTCGTTTAAACTTCTTTTCCTTAAAGTTTACCGCAATAGATTTACGGATTGATTCTTCTACAAATCCTTTATGACGATAAAAAGACGGGTCTTCGGCGGTTAGCAATGCATTTTTAAAGTTGGGAGAAATATCCTCGAGCCTCGTAAAATTAGGATTTGATGGACCAATAGTAATGTTACGCATGGGTTTGCCATACTCATAGGGCGTGTAAACAAAGTCTGAATTGATTTTTTGTAAATCAGTTTTACCAAAATGGAGTACTTTAAAATTGCTTGGAGTTAGAGTAGAGCTAAATCTTACGCTATCGGGAATCGCTGTATCTAAATAAAAATCTAAATTATATTTTAGCTTTCCCTGTACTTTTATCCCGTCTAGAGATTCGAACAATCCCAAAGGGAATGAATCAAAAATGGCTTGGGCATCCTGTTCCTGAGCCGTCAGCTTCATTTCGTAAATCTTGTTAGGAGACAGGGTATATTTTAGGTAAGGATGCACATAAGCATCTCTCAAATAAACGGTTGAAGTACTATCCAAGCAAACAAAATTTTCCCCAATCAGCATATCTGCTTCTATACGAGCATCAGGGACAACAATATCTTCTGCAGAAATACGAGGCTGATTAATTAGCAAATTTTTAATGGCCCATGAGCCTGAAATTTTGTAATCGCCACCACTAAAACTCGCATCCTTCATCTGTGTCTTAACCGTATCAAAATTGATTTTAGTGTGCAGTTTATTTTCCAGATATGGCAATTCCACTTTCTTTCCATCTGCAAAAAGCATAATATCCAACTGCTTGTCGCTAGGATCAAGATTTCCGTTGATGTGCCAAACAGCAGCTGTATCATTCACTTTAATGGTCGATTTTAATTCGCCTCCGTCAATGGTTGCTGTAGTAGTCAAAAATTTTACAGAAGCAGTATCGTTGTCATTCAACTGCATCATAAAATTCTTAATTTCCATATCATCGGGTATTTTGTAGAAAACCTGGTTCAAGAGATTACTGGCCAGTTCGCTCAAATCGACCTTACTTTTGGTGACAGGACTATCCTTTTTCTTCCTTTTCAAGATGAAATCGATATTGGTCAGCGTATCACGCATCACTACATTCAGTTTGCCATCATTAAGGTTAACCTCCGAGAGTTTAACATCTCCAAACAACAAGGGGAAAATCTTTACGCCAATCGTGATATCTTTAATATTGGTTAGGGTATCTCGGTCTTTGGGCACTACCGAAATATTGCTCATGTGCACTTTGCTTAGTCCACTAAAGCCATATTCTCCAATCTTCACCGAAAGGCCATAATCTTTTTCGGCTTTAGCAATGGCCTTTGTCACCATTTTATTTAACAGCGATTCTCTTTTGCTATATGCCACAGCTCCACCAGCCACTAACAACAACGCAAATATGCCTAGTACCCAGGCGCCAATTTTCAGGTATTTTTTCGGTATCTTAATTTGGGGCAATTGCATAAACCTCCTCGAAATTACTGCTTTAACAAACGCTTAACACAAATGTTTATTTTCATGTGCAAATATCGATTGTTTTCTCATCTGACACAGGATTTTCGTCACAAAACTTCACCCCTTGCGGAGTAATGTCTGTCACGTCTCATTTCGTGTTAAAATTACAACAAAAAGCTAGATACAAAATTATTTATAGCTAATGTTTTAGTAATTTTGAAGGATGATAATTACCGAGGAAAAAGTTTTAGCGGCACTTAGCCATGTGGAGGACCCAGACTTGAAAAAAGATCTGGTGACCTTAAAGATGATCAAGGATGTTAAAATCGATGATAAAAAAGTTGCTTTCACTCTTGAGCTAACCACTCCAGCTTGCCCGTTGAAAGACATGCTGAAGAATGCCTGTATTAATGCCATTAAGCATTTTGTAGCTGCGGAGGCAGAAATCGACATCAACATTACTTCGAGGGTAACCAAGCCAGTAGACACCAGTCAGCTGAAAGCGATTAAAAACATCGTGCTAATTTCATCAGGGAAAGGAGGTGTTGGTAAATCTACGGTATCCAGCAACTTGGCCGTTACCTTGGCTGCCGATGGCGCAAAGGTAGGCTTGATCGATGCAGATATTTATGGCCCTTCGGTACCTATCATGTTTGATTTAGTAGGTGCTAAACCTAGTGCCAAAGAAACAGCCGATGGCAAAACTTTAATTCTTCCCATTGAGAAATATGGCATCAAATTGCTCTCGTTAGGCTTCTTTTCTGATCCAGATCAACCAGTGCCATGGCGTGGCCCAATGGCTTCTAATGCCATCAAGCAACTCTTTAACGATGCCGACTGGGGCGAATTAGATTATCTTTTGGTCGATCTACCTCCGGGCACGGGCGATATTCATATTACCATTAGCCAAAGCTTTCCAATTGCAGGGGCCGTTATTGTAACCACACCCCAACAAGTGGCACTTGCCGATACCAGAAAAGGCTTGGCCATGTTCGGAATGCCAGGCATTAACATTCCGGTATTGGGAGTAATTGAGAATATGGCTTATTTTACCCCAGAAGAACTACCTGAGAATAGATATTATATTTTTGGGAAAGATGGTGGTAAAGAACTAGCAAAACATTTTGACGTACCATTTTTAGGAGAGATCCCACTGGTGCAGGGCATTACCGAAGCAGGTGACAAAGGCAAGCCAATTGCTTTAGAAACCAATCATCCACAAGCCTTAGCCTTTAAAGAAATTGCAGGTAAAATTGCCCAGCAAATTTCTATCAACAATGTACAACAAGTGGCTAATTGCTAAATTTTTACTAATTTTATATTTTAAAAAATTAAAACATGGATTTAACAGCACGAGTAGAGCAAGCTTTGGAAACTATCAGACCTTATTTGATAGCTGATGGGGGAAATGTGGCTATTGAAGAAATTACTCCTGAAAACATCGTAAAAGTAAAATTATTGGGCAGTTGCGGTTCATGCAAAATGAGCTTCATGACCATGAAAGCAGGCATTGAGCAAGCCATTATGAAAGATGTCCCTGAAATTAAAGGTGTAGTAGCCGTTGATTTAGCAGAGCAAGCGTAACACTTTTAACACATTTTAACCAAATAGAAACCCTTTAGCGCCTACATTTGTATTATTATTGTATTACAGATGAGATTTAGTTTAACCATCATATTGTTGCTTTTTGCAAGCCTGGCTTTTGCTCAAGATAAAACCCAGATCAACAAACTTGTGCAGTTTTCTGGTATTGTAACCGATGCTGACAGCAATATGGTAGTGCCTTATGTTACCATTACCAACCTTAGCAACAAAGGCCAAAAATATGCAGCCAATTATCAGGGTTTCTTCTCTTTTGTGGTCAACCCTGGCGATACGGTAATGTTTTCAGCAGTAGGTTTCACCAGTAAAACTTTGGTGTTGCCGAGAAATATTATCGACAATAAGTATACGGCAATGGTTCAAATCAAATCAGAGATTGTGTACCTTAAAACCGTTAGGGTAAATCCTTGGGCTACGGTGGAAGAGTTCAACAAAGATTTTCTTTCGTTAAAAATAGCGGATGACGATATGGCTCTTGCCAAGAAAAACTTATCCCGTCAAAGCATTAACGGCCTAAAACTAACCTTACCTCGTGATGCTGGTGAGATTAGCAATGCCAACTATCGATATAATTTTGATAGGATGGTAAATGTGAACATGCGCCAAACCAATCCTTTACTGAACCCATTTGCTTGGGGCAGATTAGTGCAGGAAATCTTTAATGGCGATAAAGCTAGAAGCGCCGAACAATAGTAAAGTATATCATGCTTAAAACACTCTCACTCTACCTGTCTCTTTTTCTAATTATTACAACCATTTGCTCTTGCAAAAAAGAGGAGCAGCCTATCGAAAAGAAGTTAGAAGGAACTTGGGAGCTCAACAAGATAACTTTTGTAGATACAAATAAATCTTTTCCACTAGATTCGTTTAGAAATGTATTTAATGTAAATCTTACCTTAAATAGCGATTTTTCATTTAACGAAACAGAAACCATTGGTCATTTTATTAGTCCATTAGGAAGCGTACCAGTAGAAACTTATACGCCTAGAAATGCTAAGGCAAGATATTTATTTTATGCGTACACTCCGAAAACCTGGCCTACTTCTCGCAGCTTCTCAATCAAACAAGGCTCCTTCGTTTTTAACCTGAAAGCCCAGACTCAAAATTCAACCCAAGAAGAACAGTATATTCGAAAATTTACGCTTAAAAACAACCAAGAGCTTGAAATTGAACGTTTAGACCTAATCGTTTTTAACATCCAAAATAATTCGGCACTGTCCCATCCAGTAAGATTTTCTTACAAGAGAAAATAGTTTTCTCCACTAGCAAAAAATCTTTTTTCTTTATTTATCGTGCAACAAAATTTCTGGCTTTGTCGACTATCTTATAGTTACACAATAATAAAAAGTCAATATATCTAGCATGAAAAATCTATTTCTATTAGTTTCCTTATCTATACTAGGAAGCTATGTCTACGCCCAAAACACAGCAACAATGATAAGCAAACCGGGGCTCAATTTTAAAGATTTACAACACATCTTGTATTTCGAAGGAATTGATCTTCAAAAATTCAACATTAAGTCCCCTGAATTGAAAGGGAAAAACTTCCAAATCATCATCAAAGAATATCAGAAAGGTGCTTTAACAAAGACAGATACCGTATTTAATTCAAAAGAGGACGAGTATTTTAGAATTAAGACTGATAGCTTAAATTTTGCGGTGTTAACAAAGATGCATGACCGGAACTACTTCAAAATACAATTTCAATTTGATGGATTTTCTTCTGCAAGGAAATACAATGTTGCTCCCGAAACAATGGAAAAGTTCACTTTAAAAAGTTTTTTCGGGGCAAAGCCACAACTGCCTATTGTATTAAGCAAGCTAAACTATGTATTAGCCTATATGATGCCTTACGTTAGGGAGGATAAAAGCGAGGTATATTGCGAGGTTGCACAATCTGGGATAAATCCTGAAAAACTATATGAACAATATAAACTTCCCCACTATTTTTTAATAGGGATAAATGTGGAGTAAAACAAGAAAGTTTTTTTGAAAAAAAACCAAAACCTATGCAACAAAAAATAATTCTCTGCGACTATCATATATATAAAGAATAAAAGCATTATGAATTTAAAAACATTTAATTCATAAGGTTTTAAGAAATTAGTAGAAAATAAGTTAAAAACCTTGCATCTGAGCATTTCTATAAACGAACAAGAATTGGTAAAGCAATGTATGGCCGGCGAAGAAAAAGGCTATACCATGCTGTACAACAAATACGCAAAGCGCGTTTACCATACCGTTTATAGGGTAATGGGTAACAGTGCCGAAACAGAGGATATCGTCCAAGAAGCATTTTGCACCGCTTTTGAGCAAATTGGCAAACTGAAAAACCAAAACAATTTTGAAGGCTGGTTAAAAAGAATAGCCCTCAATCAGGCAATATCGACCTTGAGAAAGAAAAAAATGGTTTTTACTGAAGATGGCCAGTTAGAAACGGTAGCCGATGAGGAAGTTGATATGAATGAAGAGCTCTTGTTTCAGTGCAAGGTAGATGACGTAAAAGCAGCAATACAGCAGTTGCCCGACGGCTACCGCACCATTATGTCGCTGCATTTATTTGAAGATATGGGTCAGGAAGAAATTGGCAACATGCTGGGCATTAGCCACACCACGGTTCGGACGCAATACCACCGAGCCAAAAAGAAAGTTTATTTAGCATTAAAAGATAAGGCATATTATGGAACATGATTTTTTCAAGCGATACGTTCAAGAGCACAAGGATGCTTTTGAAGATGAAGCTTTGCCTCCAAACATGCTAGGCAATATTTTGGGGAATATGAGAGAGCGCCAATTATTACAGGAAAGGAAAAAACGTAAACTTACCTATACTTGGATGGCTATAGCAGCTTCTCTTGTAATGGTTGCAGGCACCTATTTGTTCCTTTCGCAAGAAAGCGTAGTAACTAAACCAGGAAATCAAATAGTGGCCAACACCGAAGATAATAGTGTTGAGGCACCTCCTACTTTACCTGTAAAAACAACTTCACCGAAAACACAAGTTACGGTTGAAAAACCAGTACGTTTAGTGGTACACCAAGCAAAAGTGGAACAACACAAGGAAATTTACACCGGCTTAGCAGATAGCTTATCCGTAGCTAGCAGATTAAATGCTGTACTTAAAGCAGGTTCATTAAACAAACTTGACCAGAAACTAAAAATATCATTATGCCAAGTCTTCAATGAGGATGAAAACGATAACGTACGCTTGGCTACCTTAGAAGTATTGTCCAAATTTTCGGCTGATAAATACGTACAACAACAATTAACCGCAGGACTAAGCAAACAAAAAGACCCTGTGATACAGCTTGAATTAATAAAAGTACTTGGGAATAGCAATAATCCTGAAACTACCGACAAACTGATTGCCATGGCCGACAACCCTTTAACCATGGATGTAGTTAAAGACCAAGTATATTATGCATTACTAACCAAACAACAATTTCAATAAGATACATAACAAACAAATGAAAAGAACAATAATCATAGCTTTAGTACTGCTTGTTGCAGCAGGACAAGCATTTGCCCAAAAAGAGTACAAACTTGCAAAAAGCAGTGGAAAATTAGTCATCAATAATATCTCTAACCTTAGCGTTGAAGGTTATGACGGTAAAGAAATCATCATCAGCTCAGCAGGCAAAAAAGAAGTCGTTGACCCGCGAGCCGAAGGATTAACTGTATTAGGCAATAGTGGCTTTGACAATACTGGCGTTGGATTAACCATTAGCCAAAAGGACCAAATAGCTGAACTTATTGCTGTAGACAGATCGAACTTTCTAAAAGTATCTATTAAATTACCTTATGGCGTTGATCTTTCTATTAAAACTTCAGGAATTACTGACAACAATGACCCAATTGTACTTAGTAATTTAAAAAGCGAAATAGATGCATCTACCCAATATGAAAACATTAAACTGTTGAACATAACCGGTCCCGTAAGTATAAAAACATTACACGGAAATATTGAGAGTACCTTAAGTCCATCTTTTAAAGGCCCTATCTCTTTGGTATCTGTTTATGGCTTTGTAGACGTAAAAGTTCCAGAAAATGCCAAGGCTGACATGAGTATCAGCACCGTTTTTGAAACGCTTTATGCGGCAAAAGACCTTAAGTTTGAAATTACCGAGACGACTCAAAATAAAGAAACTAGTGGTCCAAAAACGGTTGTTACTTACAATACAAAAGGTGATGGGCAAGATGTACAAGTATTTGCTTTAACAGGAAGTGCTCAAGCCCCAGCAGCTCCCAAGGCCAAACCAGCAACGACTACAGAACCATCTACTAATGTAAACGTAGCGGTAGGACAAGGTGTTACCACTAGCGACAGGGCAGAAGCAGGCAGAAAAAGAACCACCTCGTTAATTAACAGCGACTTTACTTACACCTACTCAGGCAACGCACTTTTTTCTGGGGGTTCAAGAGGTACTTCAATCACCGGCAAACTAAATGGTGGGGGTGAAAAAATTATCCTAAAATCTACTCACGGAAAAATCTATTTACGTAAATAAACCAAACAAATATATTCCGAGAAAAGCTAGTTCTTTATTGGACTAGCTTTTTTTTGATTTAAACAAATTACACAATGAACAAAAAAGGTCAACAGTAATTGTTGACCTTTTTGTTTATCTTTTCCTACTCTGCTTAGGGAATTTCATTTTATAATCCGCTCTAATTTCTCCTTTGGAAATTTTATCGAGCTTGCCTTTGATGAGTTGTTTACGTAACAGATTAATTTTTTCGGTAAAAAGCTTTCCTTCAATGTGATCATATTCATGTTGAATAACACGAGCGGCAAATCCCGAAACACTTTCTTCATGCTTTTCCCAGTTTTCATCATAATAACTGATTACAATATTAGGTTTACGGAAAACTTCCTCACGTATTTCGGGGATACTTAAACAGCCTTCGGTAAATCCCCAAGGCTCACCACTTTCTTCTAAAATTTGTGCATTAATGAAAACTTTTTTATATCGTGGTTCATCATCATTGTCGCCTGTATCTACCACAAATAAACGAATTGGCAAGCCAATTTGAGGTGCAGCCAAACCTACACCGCTAGCATTATACATGGTTTCCCACATATTTTCTATCAGCTCATTAAGGTTAGGATAATCTTTCTCTATTGGTTCGCATACCTTTTTTAAAACGGGGTCTCCGTAGGCAACAATTGATAATTTCATGGTGCAAAGTTAAGAAAAATAAGATAGAAGGTAAAAATGAAGGGTTTAAGCCATTGGATTCTTTAAAATCATTCCATTGGATTAAAAACAAGACTGCTCCAGTTGTTCTGGTCAAAAACCTCGTTTACAATTTCTCTCATCTCCACAGCAGTTACTTTGCTTATTTTCTGGAATACTGTTTCCAAGCTGTCGATGTGTTGATAATCCAATAAGCTTTTAGCCATGGCGATGATCAAACCAATCCTATTTTCTTCGCCAAGCGCTATTTGACCAATGAATTTACTTTGTGCTTTGTAAAGTTGTATTTCAGTTAAAGGTTTTTGTTTCAACTTATCCATTTCCTTACGGATAAGCTTCATCGCTTTTTCAGCCTTTTCTACATCCGTACCAAAATAAATGGCAAAAATACCCGTATCAGATAGCGGGCTGTAAGCTGATTCGATGGTATAAGCAATACCATATTTCTCTCTGAGCTGTAGGTTAAGGATAGAACTCATACCTGTGCCGCCAAATAAATTATTTAACAACAATAATCCTGTTTTATAAGGATGATGCAACGAATAGGTTTGTGTTCCCATCATGCAGTGGCTTTGTGCTATTTGCTTGTCCACCATTTGGTGCAAGGATGGATTACCTTTAGGGGCTATTCTTTGGTTCGAAGCAGTATTTTCCTGAACCTCTCCAAAGTATTTCTCCCCTATTTTAATCACCTTATTAAAGCTGTAATTACCTAAAATGGCCACTACAATTTGATCTGTTTTATAGTGGCGTTTAATAAATGCTTGGATATCTTTTTTAGATAATCTTGTAACTGTTTCTGGAGTACCTAAAATATTTTTACCAAGTTGATGACCTTTAAAAAGCAAATCTTCGAAGTCATCGTTGATGGCCTCTTCGGGCTGGTCTAAGTATGAAGCAATCTCATCTAAGATTACTCCTTTTTCCTTTTCCATTTCATCTTCTGGGAAGGTAGAATGAAAAACAATATCGTTGAAAAGCTCTAGTGTCCTATCTAAAAAAGGATGTAAAAAAGAAGCATGAATACAAGTGTACTCTTTGGTCGTATAAGCGTTCAAATCGGCACCAACGCTTTCCAATCTATTTAATATTTGAGTGGTATTGCGTTTTTCGGTACGCTTAAAAATCAAGTGTTCTATAAAATGGGCCAATCCCATTTGCTGCTCATCTTCATCGCGTGAACCTGCATTTACTAAAATACAAGCATGTGAAATAGCGGATGCGGCGGGAACATGCAATAAGCGGATGCCATTTTTAAGGGTATGAACGTTGTACTCCATTTGAAATGGCAAAGATACGTATTGTTTGTTGTTAAACCGTTGAAATATTGTAAGGTTACAAAAGCTCCTCATTTCGGGCTTGGCCGAGAAATCTTTAAAAAGGCATAACTAACTCTGTCATTTTGACCTAAATTTTATTTTGGAACAAGCCTTGATAAACAAGGGTATAAGCAAAAAATTATTTTAAGATATGACAACAGAAAAAGGAAGTATTTCCATACACACAGAAAACATTTTCCCAATCATCAAGAAATTCCTGTATTCGGACAATGAGATCTTTTTAAGGGAATTAGTTTCTAATGCGGTTGATGCAGTGCAAAAAATTAAACGCTTAGGTGCTCTTGGCCAGTTTACAGGCGAAGTTGGCGAACCTTTAGTAGAGGTGAAACTAGATGAAAAAGCGAAAACCATTACCATTAGTGATAATGGTTTGGGGATGACCGCTGAAGAAATCAAAAAATATATCAATCAGGTTGCGTTTTCAGGTGCTAGCGAATTTGTAGAGAAATTTAAAGATGCAAAAGATGCTAACGAAATCATTGGTAAGTTTGGTTTAGGATTTTACTCTGCGTTTATGGTCGCTGATTTGGTTGAAATCAACACCTTATCATACCAAGAGGGTGCTGAACCAGCAAAATGGACTTGCGATGGCAGCACGGAGTTTGAAATTTCGAAAGGTAGCAGAACTACTCGTGGTACTGATATTATTCTGCATATCAACGCTGAAAGTGAAGAGTTTTTAAGCGAATCTAAACTTCAAGAAATTCTAGATAAGTATGCCAAGTTTTTACCAGTGCCTATCAAATTTGGCACTAAAACAGATAGCGTAGAAGATGGTGTAGACGAAGAAGGCAAACCAAAATACACCTCAGTTGAGGTTGACAATATTGTAAATACCACCAACCCTATTTGGACCAAAGCGCCTGCAGATTTGTCAGATGCAGACTACCTGGATTTTTACAAGCAATTATATCCTTTTTCGGAGGAGCCTTTATTTTGGATCCACCTCAATGTAGATTATCCGTTTAACCTTACCGGCGTATTGTATTTCCCTAAGGTGAAAGAGGATTTTGATATGCAACGTAATAAAATCAAGCTTTTCAGCCGCCAGGTTTTCATTACCGATGAGGTAAAGGATATTGTACCTGAGTTTTTAATGCTTTTGCATGGAGTAATCGATAGTCCAGATATTCCTTTGAACGTTTCTAGAAGTTTCCTACAAGCTGATAGCAATGTTAAAAAAATCAACAATTACATTACCAAAAAAGTGGCCGATAAGCTAAGCGAACTGTTTAAAGCTGACCGCAAAGCTTATGAAGAAAAATGGAGTGATATTGGTCTGTTTGTAAAATATGGTATGATTAGCGAAGAGAAGTTTTATGACAAAGCCAAGGATTTTGCATTACTAACCAGCACCAACAAAACTCATTTCACTTTTGACGAGTATAAGGAAAAAGTAGGTGCCTTACAAACCGATAAAAATGGGAATGTAGTTTATTTATATACTACCGACCCTGATAAACAAGATGGATTTATCCAAGCGGCCAACAAAAAGGATTACGATGTTTTGTTGATGAACTCACCTATTGACAACCATTTCGTAAGTAGCTTGGAGCATAAGCTGGAGAAAACTTTGTTGAAGCGTGTCGACTCGTCCGTTACCAATCAGTTAATTGAGAAAGATGAGAAATTGGAATCGGTACTGAGCGAAGAGCAATCAAACACCGTAAAAAGTATTTTTGAAACCGCTATTAATAAGCCTGGTTATACCGTAGAAGTAGTTGGTCTAAATCCAGATGATGCTCCAGTAACCATCACCATGGATGAATTTATGCGCCGCATGAAAGACATGGCAAAAATGGGCGGCGGCATGAGCTTTTATGGAAATATGCCTGATAGCTACAAAGTAGCCATTAACGGCAACCACAAATTGGTGAGCAAAATTTTAAATGCTAGCGAAGAGGAGCAAGGTAAATTTGCAAAGCAAGCCATTGACCTAGCACTTTTATCGCAAGGTATGCTTACCGGTGCAGAACTAACTGCTTTTGTGAGTCGCAGTGTTGAGCTGATCTAAAACCCTTTAAAAAAGGATAAATAAATAAACCGCCATTACAAACTTAATAACGTAATGGCGGTTTTTAGTTTAATGATATGAGAAACCGTCCCTATATCCCGCTATTAATTTTTGCATTATTCTTTTTCCTTATCAATGGATATGCCTTTAGTGCATTGAGTTTAGTGCTTTCAACTGCCATTTTATCGTGGCTATGGATAATTCCCGCTACAATCTTTCTTGTATTTAGCTATAGCATGATCAGACTCAGCGTAAATGGCCCGACCAATCTTTTTAAGATAAGCGCCCATGCACTGCTCATCTATTTTGTTTCGGCATTGGTATTTGTACTCGCTATAATGTTAACTGATATTTACAGACTAGCTATTACCATAGTCAAATATTTTATTGATGGCAATTTTAGCTATCCAGCGCGACCAATAACAGGTGTTTATTTAGGGGCATTATTGAGCTTCCTTATTATCATTGCTTTCATTTATGGCATTTTTAGAGGTAAATACGCTTATCGTATCATTAAGCATACACTTTATTTTGACGATTTACCAGCAGCTTTTGACGGCTTCAAATTGGTGCAAATCTCCGATGTACATGCTGGCAGTTTAAAAAATCCTAAGGCGGTTCAAAAAGGCATAGATTTAATTAATGATCAACATGCAGATCTGTTTGTATTCACGGGCGACTTGGTAAACAACAAAGCGGAAGAAATAAAACCATATATCGAACATTTTTCAAAGATAAGAGCCCCTTTTGGTCAGTTTTCAGTTTTGGGGAATCATGATTACGGCGATTATATCAAGTGGGAAAGTGATTTAATCAAACGTCAAAATCTGCAGCATCTCAAAAATTATCATGCCGAAATTGGCTTTAGGCTTTTACTGGATGAACATGTAACCCTTGAAAAAAATGGACAAAAATTAGCATTGGTTGGCATAGAAAACTGGGGCTTAGGCTTTGGAGAAAGAGGCGACTTAAATAAAGCATTGCAAGGGACTACCACAGAAGAATTTAAAATTCTGCTATCGCACGACCCAAGCCACTGGGAGGCTCAGGTCAAAAGCCATCCTTCAAAAATACAGCTTACTTTGGCTGGCCATACCCATGGCATGCAATTTGGATTTGAAGCATTTGGTTTAAAATGGAGCCCCGTGCAATTCCGCTACAAACATTGGGCGGGCATAAAGGAAAAAAATCATCGAATATTAAATGTAAATAGAGGTTTTGGTTTTATAGGTTTCTCGGGACGAGTGGGCATATGGCCTGAGATTACGCTCATTGAACTGAGAAAAAGGTAATTTGTATCACTAAACAAAAAACTTTTCATAAAGTTGTAGCGTTTTTATAACAAGCTGCGTATGGAAGGTGTGAGTTAATGGCAATGTGCCGATTTGTTTAATATTTTTTATTTAATCATGAAATTTTCATTTACGTATAAAGCCATCGCTGCTGCGTTAGTGCTTTCCCTAGGCTTCCTATCTTGTTCTAAATTAGATAGAGATTATGAACCAATCCAAGTATCTGGGTTGAACGTTATCCATGCATCACCAACAATCGAACTACTGGATGTGTATGTTGATAACTCTAGGGCAACTGTTTCAGACTTTGAATATGGCAACAAAATTGGCTATTTGAGCGCCTACGCTGGTAATAGAGCCTTTAACGTTACTAAAAAAGGTAGCCCTACCTCTTTAAAAAGCCTAACATATAATATGAAACCTCAAGTTGGTTATTCGCTTTTTGTAGCCAATACTCTTGAGAATATTGAGCTTTTAATGCTGGAAGACGATTTGGCCCAACCGGCAGCTGGAAAAGCTAAAATTCGTTTCGTGAATTTAAGTCCTGATGGTGGTGCCTTAAGCTTAAATGTAGATGGTTCCGCAACAGACTTAGCTACCAACAAAGCCTATAAAGAGTTTAGTACTTTTGAAACAGTAAATGCCACTACAGGCACACAGACTGTGACTTTGAACATTAAAAATGCTACTGGTGGAGCTATTGAAGCTACCATTCCAGGTGTTAAGCTTGAAGAGGGTAAAATTTATACCGTGTATGCGAGAGGATTAAAAGCAAGTACGGGTATTATGGGGCTCTCTGCAAAAATATTTTTGCATAGCAACAACTAACATCTTCCGCAGATTTTAAATACTTCGTCGCCATTGCGATTTTTGGAGAAACTCGAAGCAATTGTCTAAGCAATAGGTTTCTTCTGATCGCAATGGCGATTTTTATTACAAAGCTTCCTATTTTACAAAAAGTAATGATTTGGTTTGAACCAAAAGAGTATCTTTAGGGTTGACTCAAACCGTACATGATTACCAAAACAATCCTCAGCCTATTTTTGACTTTTAGCTTTCTTACCTGTTTAGGTAATACCGACACGGTAAGCATCAAAAATCATCTAGAAAATATCACAAAAACTGCGACTTATCGCAACCACCAAAACATAACACAGTTAAATATCATTGCTGATTATATTAAAAATCACCTTTCAAAATATAGCGACAGCACTTCATTCCAGGGATATGAAATTGAAGGGAAGATATATAAAAACGTCATTTGCTCATTTGGTACCGAAAACAAATCACGCATTATTGTAGGCGCACATTACGACGTTTGCGGTGAACAGGAAGGCGCCGACGACAATGCCAGTGGCGTAGTGGCGTTGTTGGAGCTAGCAAAACAGTTTAAGGGGCAAAAGCTTAGTAAGAGGATTGATTTGGTGGCCTATACATTGGAAGAGCCTCCTTATTTTAGAACGGAATATATGGGCAGTTACATACATGCCAAATATCTCGCCGACCATCAAATTGAGGTGTTTGGGATGTTATCTGTAGAAATGATTGGTTTTTTTAGTAATGAGAAGAAAAGCCAAAATTACCCCTTGGGTATTTTATCATGGTTTTATGGCAATAAAGGAGATTATATTACCCTGGTAAACAAATTTGGGAAAGGGAAATTTGCCAGACAGTTCAGTAAGCGATTTAAGCAGGGCGAAACCATAAAAACCAAAAAATTTACGGCTCCAAAAGCCTTACCGGGAATAGATTTTTCTGACCATTTAAATTACTGGAATTTTGGTTACAGCGCAATGATGATTACCGATACTTCGTTCTATAGGAACAAAAACTACCACCGAAAAACAGATACAATAGAGACTTTAGACATTAATAGAATGGCAAAAGTAATTGACGGCATTTACTTAGCTTTGCTTAAATTAACCCAATAACAATGGACAAAAAGCGTTTAAAAAAATATATTTCCAATGGTATTTTCATTGCAATCCTAGCATTACTCCTTTTTGTACCATCGGCAAAAGCGCTTTTATTACAAGGCTTAATGCAAGTTGGGTTATTTAATCCTGATGTACCTTCAGAAAAGAATATTACACAGCCTTCACTTGATTTAAGATTTAAAGACCAAAATGGCAATATTGTTTCTTTGGATAATTTAAAGGGGAAGGTGGTTTTTCTAAATTTTTGGGCAACTTGGTGTCCTCCTTGTTTGGCAGAAATGCCTTCCATTAATAAGCTTTACGAACAACATAAAGCTAACAGGGATGTAATTTTTATCATGCTCGATGCGGACGGTAATTTTGAAAAGGCAAATGGCTATATGAAAAGAAAAAATTATCAGATGCCCGTTTATCAAATGGCGAGTAGTGTACCTGAGCAAATTTTTTCGGGTTCGTTACCAACTACTGTTGTGTTTGATAAGCAAGGCCGCCTATCTTTTCAGCATGTAGGCCCTGCAAATTATAACAGTCAGAAATTTACAGATTTTATTGAGAAGCTGAGAAAAAGCGATCAGTAGTCCAAGAAAATCATCTATTCCTTCTGCAGCAACTTCATGTAGTTATCCCTATCCATCATTTCCGCTCCCATACTTAACAGATGATCATTAGGCAGTTGACAATCTATCAGCTGAAATTCAAATTGCTTGCACAAGTAAATGAGTGCTACCTTAGAAGCATTACTAACTATGCTGAACATGCTCTCACCACAAAATACTTCTCCCATTCCAATGCCGTATAAGCCTCCAACCAAATGATTGTTTTGCCAGACTTCAATACTATGTGCCCAGCCTAATTGATGCAAACGAATATAAGCTTCTTTCATTTCGTTAGTAATCCAGGTTCCCGGCTGATCTTTACGAGGCGCTTTAGCGCAATTAGCTATTACGGATTCAAAAGCCTGATCAGCAGTCACTTTAAAAGTGTTACTTTTAAGAATCTGTCTCATGCTTTTACTTATTTTCACCTTATCAGGGTAAATTACACAACGTTGATGGGGCGAATACCAAAGAATGGGGTCTCCTTCACTAAACCAAGGGAAAATGCCGTGATGATAAGCCAAAATTAACCTTTCAGCACTTAAATCGCCTCCAACAGCCAACAATCCATCATCGTCGGCCAATTCGGGATTAGGAAAAACAACTTCATCAGGAGGCAAGCTAAAAACCATGCACAAAAATAAAGAATAGTCCTTGTCTTAAAAGACTATTCTTTAAGTTACGAAACGTGAAATATAGAAATACTACTGTATCGACCAGCTTATTCTACCTTAGAAAAAACGAGCAACAAAGTCTCATTTTGATATAAATATAATTTACCACTCGAAACTTTTCCAGCCGTAACTTTTTCCAAATCAGCATAGTACTTATTCTCTGCATCACCTACGGGCTCACAATACATTTTAGTGCCAAATATCTTACTGAATTGTATGGCATTACCGTTAATTACGGCACTTCCGCCATAGGTGTTACAAAATGACTTTCCTCCTATTTTATTTCCTCCAGTTATGTTTAAAGTGGCCTTGGCAGTAGTTGGCAGGGTTTTACCTGGCCATTCTGTTAGTTCCCATTTAGTATCTTTTTCTTTGATTAAACTGAGATCTTTAGTGCATGCCTGTAGTGCAAATACTACAAGAAACGCCATCATTAATTTTTTCATCATTACGTTTATTTAGTCAATTAAACCTATTTTTTTGGAATGTTCAATGGCTTCTTCACTGTGCTCAAAAATACAGGTACTAATATTATTTTCCTCTAATTTATTCAATATTTCTCTTGTTTGGAATAATTTAGATTTTCTCACATTTCTAATATAAACGGCAACTATATTTTTGCCATATTTTTCGGCAATTTTAGCATAAATTTCTGGATCTTTTTGCGAGTTATCACCCAAAAAAACAAACTTTTGCTTAGGAAAAGCATCTATGATACGCATAATTCGAAAGAGTTTACCTTCATGACCTGTCTTGCCCGTTTTTAGCAAATCTTTCCACCGCTTAAGTTGATTCAAAAGAAAAGTTCCTTCCGGGAAACCGTTAAAACGAAAAGTTTCGACCAAATAATCATATAAATTCCACTCACTGCTAGACACATAGAAAAATGGATTGGGTTGTTCCAGTTCAGTATGTGCCCTGGCTAATAGCTCATAGTGATATCTGGTGGATTGAAATGTTTTTCGGGTACGTGGGTTTCTTAAAAGCAACTCTCTCAATCGCTTGACAATAGTTTTAGAGTGCGACACCATCACAGTATCATCAATATCTGAAATAAAGGCATATTGTGTAATATGAGGTACATAAATAGAGCCAATTGAATGGGCTATTTCTTTGCGGTTATCATCATAAGCTACCACCTCGACGGTATGCCAGCCCGCTTCTACATTTTCCTGCGCCTCCCATTCTAATTTAAAGAAACCATCATAGGCTGTTTTTGTACTTATATTTTGCCCCCTAAAGGCAAGGTTCACCTCAACAAAAGGATAAGGTTTTAAAACAAACAGTTTAAATACATGCATTAAGTTAGCAAAAAAGCCAGTCTTAAATCGCTGTTCGGCTTTTGCCCTGAATTTAAAAACATGACCATAAACCACCAGATTATGAGCATGACCATAACCATGATATATTTTAACTTGAGCGGATTTTTTTGCCATATTATTTAAAACAGAGTACGTCTAATGTTGTTTTTATAACATTACTATTGAGATGACCTATAAAAACAAAAAACAACGATTACTCTTTGTGGTGAACCAAGGTTCTGGCAGCAGGGATGAAAGCCTTAGCGAAAAAATCATCAATCACTTCGCTAATACTGGAACAAGTATAGAAATATTTGAGCTGCCCCGCAACTGCGACATCGAACAAATTAAAAAAGCAATTGCAAAAGCAAATGCCGATAGGGTAATTGCCGTTGGAGGTGATGGGACTTTAAAATTA
The DNA here is from genome assembly GCF_039594775.1 of Pedobacter sp. GTDB lineage: Bacteria > Bacteroidota > Bacteroidia > Sphingobacteriales > Sphingobacteriaceae > Pedobacter. The sequence continues at coordinate 137,692 of NZ_JBCNMT010000001.1, forward strand.
GTAGCAGAATGCCTATTGAATTCCAAAACTCCAATCGGTATTATTCCAGCAGGTTCTGCCAACGGCATGGCAAAAGAATTGGCAATTCCGATGGATATTGAAGAAGCCCTAGAAGTTGCAAGCAATGGAACTCCCCAAAAGATACATGCAACTCTCGTAAATGATGAACTGTGTATCCATCTATCGGACATTGGTTTTAATGCTTATTTGGTGAAAAAATTTGATGAGCTACCTACCAGAGGGATGTTGACCTATGCCAAATCTGCTTGGCATGCTTTCTGGAATCACAAAAAAATGCAGGTGCAATTTAAGGTCGGAGAGCGTAATATTAAAACCAACGCCGCGATGGTAGTGATTGCAAACGCCACTAAATATGGTACAGGTTTCCAAATCAATCCAGATGGTAAATTAGACGACGATGTTTTTGAAGTCATCCTTATTAAAGAGTATGCGGTAATGGAAATTTTGAAAATCTGGATCAGCAAACTACCTTGGAATCCAAAAAAAATTGAGAGTTTTCAGGCTTCAGAAGTAAAAATCAGCGCTAAATACAAAGCTCATTTTCAGGTTGACGGCGAATATATGGGCAAAACCAACAAAATCGAAGCCAAACTAATTCCTAATGCCATCAATATCATTATGCCCTAACTGCATCATAATGTGTCTTAATGGTGAGGTATAACCTGATGAACTCTCCCACATAACAAACCTTCAATAAAATAGGAAACCATTTTTCATCGTAATTACCAAAGGCTTCTGGCAGGAGTGTTATAAACCCAAGGCTTAATACCCAAAGATAAAGTCTAAAAGGAAACTGAATATAATAGCTAATGAAACCAATCTTTTTTTGGAAAAATAAACCGTAAACTCCTACAGCAACCAACATATACATGGGAAACATTAAAAAGCTTTGTACCTTGTCTGAAAGCAATGCTATTTTATCAAAATTACGGATGATAGTGACCAACTGCATGGTCATGAATAGCAACGAAAATAGGTCTAGCAAAGCAAAAGCACGAAGAAGTATACGCATGTTTATTTACAATATTTGGCAAGCAATTTATCTGCTTTTTTTGAGCCCATATATTTTACAAACTTAAAATCTTCACAGGCGCTTTGCAAGTCACCTTGATTTATTTTTTTTTCAGCAATGGCTATTTTTCTATTGAAGAAATGATCATCTACTCCTAGTTCATCTTTTAATGCGATGATTTTTTCTTCTTCAATAAAATTTTCGATGCCCTGTTCTATATTACGATAAAAGTTAGCAATCTTATTTAAAGATTGTACTTCATCTTTGTAACGGTTGATTGCTAATCCAACGCTTCCAAGGTTTATATTTTCACAGCCATAATCCTGCAAAGAAAATTTCATGGGAGAACGAATTAAAAAAGTAGTGTCATATCCAACAGGTACTTGCCATTTACCACTACTGAGTTTAATCAAGCGCAATGCTTCGTTATCCAAATCTGCACCAATTCCTTTAGTGACGGTAGCATAAGTAACCTTACCTTCTTTGTTGAGCTTAAAGCCAACTTCTATAGTCCCTTGGATACAATTATCAAGCGCAAACATGGGATAAATGGTATTGGCCTTCACAAAGGATTCCAAGCCATTTTTGATGGTAGGTTGTTGGGCACCTGCGCTAAGCACGGCGCTTAATATAAAAATGAAAATCAGTCGGCGCATTCCTAAATTTACGAAATTAAAATCTCAAAACAGCGCGATAACGTGATGTTACTTCGCATTATGCTTTAAAAACGTAAGCGTAATTATAGAAATAATGTGATAACGCTCCAAAATTTACAAATAAGTGCCAAAGTTCATGGCTATGTAAATATTTATATAACGGCTTATCTTTCGTATAATAATAAGTTCCACCAATATAGAAAACACCACCCAAGAAAAGCCAAAAAAGTCCCATGACAGGTACATTCTCTATCATTTTCGTGATAAAAGGAATAATCAAACAGCCCATGGTAATGTACAAACCTGTGGAGATTGCTTTGTTTTTCAATCGATTGAAAATCTTAAGCAAACAACCCAGTATGGCAATCAACCACACCAACCCAAAGAGCAGCCATCTTAACCAACCGTCAAAAATAATTAGAGCTGTAGGTGTAAATGACCCTGCAATCATCAAGTAGATACAACAATGATCAAACTTCTGCCAAAACCGAATACCATAAGGTGTTTTAGGTACACTGTGATAGATAGCGCTTACACTGAACAACAAAAATATACCACCACCATATACCAATGCTGCAATGGTTTCGTAGGCATTTGAAGAATTCTCCAGCAACAAATACATCCCTGGCAAAGCCAGTACGGCTGGTAAAAAATGAGTAATGAAATTTCCTGGTTCGCGGATATATTTATTCATTTTCAATGAATCATTGAAATTAATCTTCCCCCTCTTGGCCTTCGCTCTCTTTACGTTCCTTCGCAATTTTATCGAAAATCTGATCCATTCTTTCTACGTATTCGTTGGTATCATCAACAAAGAAAGACAAGGTAGGAATTACCCTAGCTTGGTGACGGATACGAGAACCCAATTTATATCTGATTTCGCCAGCGTGTGAATTTACCGTGGCCACTGATAGGCTAGTATTATTTGTATTAAAAAAACTAAGATAAACCTTAGCTACCGCCAAATCAGGCGATACACGCACCTTAGTGATAGTTACCAATGTATTGGGCAAATAAGCAGCGCCTTCTCGTTGAAAAATTGATGCCAATTCTTCTTGTAATAATCCTGCAAACTTCTTTTGTCTGTTACTTTCCATAATTTTTAAAAATTACCAATTCTCAATATTCAATGTTCAAACACTATAAAAATCCTCTTTGGGAATTTTGATTATTAAACATTTAATATAACAACTTATCGTAAGGATAACGCGTGGTGTGAATATCTTTTACTTTTTCATATAGCAAGGCTTTCAATTCCTCTACATTCTCTTTTTGTGTAGCAGAAATAAAAATTGCTGGGGCATTATGATGAGCCATCCATGTGTTTTTAAAATCGGCAAGCGTTAACGGCTCTCGCTGTTCGTCAACATCTACCAATTGATCTTGTTCTGGAGCAACGTAAGCATCAATTTTATTGAAAACCATGATGGTATCCTTATCTCTAGCTCCAAGGTCTTTTAATGTCTCGTTTACCGTATCAATTTGGTCTTCAAAATTTGGATGCGATATATCTACCACATGTACCAAAATATCCGCTTCACGTACTTCATCCAAAGTAGATTTAAAACATTCTACCAAATGGTGAGGAAGTTTCCTGATAAACCCTACCGTATCTGATAGTAAGAAAGGCAGGTTGTCAATCACTACTTTTCTCACCGTAGTGTCTAGGGTAGCAAATAGTTTATTCTCTGCAAACACTTCCGACTTAGAAAGCATGTTCATGATGGTTGACTTACCTACGTTGGTATAGCCTACCAAAGCTACACGAATCAGTTGCCCACGATTTTTACGTTGCGTTTCATTTTGTCTATCGATCAATTTCAAACGTTCCTTCAACAAGGTGATTTTCTCCAAGATCATCCTTCTATCACTCTCGATTTGGCTTTCCCCTGGGCCACGCATCCCAATACCACCTTTTTGGCGCTCCAAGTGGGTCCACATGCGTGTTAAGCGAGGTAATAAGTATTGTAATTGTGCCAGCTCCACTTGGGTTTTAGCTTGGGCAGTCTGCGCTCTTCCTGCAAAAATATCTAGAATCAGATTACTTCTGTCCAATATCTTCACCTTCAATTCACGCTCAATATTACGCAACTGCGACGGTGAAAGCTCATCATCAAATACAACTAGGTCTATTTCTTCAGCCTTTACGTAGGCTTGTATTTCTTCTAGCTTTCCCGTACCTACAAAAGTTGCCCTATCAGGCTTTTGCATGCGCTGTGTAAATACATTTTCTACCACTCCACCTGCAGTATTTACCAAAAAAGCCAATTCATCTAAATACTCCTTGGTTTGTTCTGCTTTTTCTCCTGGCAAGGCTACCCCCACCAAAACCGCCCGTTCTTGTTTGGGCGCTGTGTCATAAAATTTCTGTTTTCCCATTGAATAATTACAAAGATACGAAATCTATTCCCGTTTAATTTAAGATAACAACGTGTAAGCGATAGTGTTTAAACAAGAAGCGCCACCCAAAATGGGCAGCGCTTCTTGTTATTCTTTTAATTGTTGGGCTACTTACTAACCGTATATACAGTTGTAGCACTTAAATATTGCCCAGAAGACGTATTTTCTTTTACCACTACACCATCAATTAAAATCTGTACTTTTAAAGTTCCAGTCGCATCTGTGGCGGTAGCATTAGCACCTAAAGATATTGTTTGTACATCTGCATTAACCGTCAGTTTAGTGCTCCAATTATTACCACTCAAACTGGTCAATGTAGTTGCTTCACCTTGTACATTTGAATGTACAACCGAACTTATACTTGCGTTTGAAGAAGCTGTAACTTTAAATTCTACATTACGTGGACCTTTGTTATCATCATCTTTTGAGCAAGAGAAAACTGCGGTTAAAACAACTAGGCAAAAAGAGAGCATCAATAACTTTTTAAACTTTTCCATGATTAAAATTTAGGTTAAACATATCAGACCAAAATCAATTTTTATGCCATTTCTATGACATTGCCATTACATAAGAGAATATAAAGTTTTCAACTTCATTTGGATTTTGCCTCTTAATCTGATTTAATAATGATAATTTTAACGCTTTAAAAAACGACGATGGATCAGCATTTACAACATATTTCCAATGTATTAAACATCAACAGCAAGCAGGTTAAAGCCACCCTAGCACTCTTAGAAGAAGGTGCTTCTGTTCCGTTTATATCCCGTTACCGCAAGGAACTTACTGGTAGTTTGGACGAAGTTCAAATTGCAGCGATTAGAGATTTGGCCCAACAATTAAAAGAGCTTGATAAGCGCAGGGAAGCTATTTTAAAATCGTTAACCGAATTAGGAAAATTAACGCCAGAACTGGAAAAGCATCTAAATGCCGCACAAACACTGACCATTTTAGAGGACATTTATTTACCTCATAAACCTAAACGCAAAACGCGTGCTTCTGTAGCTCGCGAAAAAGGATTAGAGCCACTAGCTTTACGCATACTGGCGCAAAGCAGAATAGATGTGGAAGGAGAAGCCACTACTTATGTAAACAACGAAAAAGGGGTTGGCAATACAGAAGAAGCGCTAGCCGGCGCTAGAGATATTATTGCAGAAATCATCAATGAAGATGCTGATGCACGCACCAAAATGCGCAGGTACTTTGAGCAAAAATCAACTTATAAAAGCACCGTGGCCAAAGGCAAAGAAACCGAAGCCATTAAATATAAGGACTACTTTGAGTGGGAAGAAAATGCTAAAAATGCACCTTCACATCGCGTATTAGCTATGCTAAGAGGAGAAGATGAGGGGCTATTAAAGTTAGATGTACTTCCTCCCGATGAAGAAGCCATTGAACTATTAGCTCGTCAGTTCATCACTGGAAACAACGACGCTAGCAAACAAGTGGAATTAGCCATTTACGACGGCTATAAGCGACTGCTTCGCCCTGCGATGGAAACCGAATTAAGAGCAGCCATTAAACAGAAAGCTGATGAAGAGGCCATTCGAGTTTTCGCAGCCAATGCCAGACAATTGTTAATGGCTGCACCGTTAGGGCAAAAAAACGTAATGGCCATTGACCCAGGCTTTAGAACGGGCTGTAAAGTCGTTTGCTTAGATAGACAAGGAAACTTATTAGAAAACACGACCATCTATCCACATACCGGACAAGGAAATATTAAAGATGCCGAGTGGAAAGTTAATCAACTTTGCGAAAAACATGACGTAGAAGCCATCGCCATAGGAAACGGAACTGCAGGCAGAGAAACAGAAACATTTATCCGCGGATTAAAGCTCGACAAAATAACCCTAGTAATGGTGAATGAAAGTGGTGCATCCATTTATTCAGCTTCGCCGTTGGCAAGAGAAGAGTTTCCCGACCATGATGTAACAGTTCGTGGCGCTGTATCGATTGGCCGACGCTTAATGGACCCTTTGGCTGAACTGGTAAAGATCGATCCCAAATCAATTGGTGTGGGACAATACCAACATGATGTTGACCAAAGCAAATTGCAACAAAGTTTGGATGATACAGTAATGAGCTGTGTGAATGCTGTAGGCGTTGAACTGAATACCGCTTCAAAACAATTATTAGCTTATGTTTCGGGTTTAGGCGAAAGTTTAGCGCAGAACATTGTCAACTATCGCAGTAAAAATGGTGCGTTTAAAAACCGTGAAAGCTTGAAAAAAGTTCCTCGTTTGGGAGATAAAGCATTTGAACAAGCCGCTGGCTTTTTACGCATCCGTAATGCCGAGCAACCTTTAGATAGTAGCGGTGTTCACCCTGAACGCTATGAATTGGTAGGCAAAATGGCTGCTGACCTAGGTGTTTCCATAGAAAAGTTAATTGCCGACACTAACCTCCAAAAACAAATCAGCCTACAAAAATACGTAAGTACAGAAGTAGGGTTACCTACCTTGCAAGACATCCTTAAAGAACTGGCCAAACCTGGACGTGACCCTCGCGAACAATTTGAAGCATTTAGTTTTGCCGATGGCGTAAACAGCATTGCAGATTTGAGAAAAGGAATGAAACTAAAAGGAATAGTAACCAACATTACCAATTTTGGCGCCTTTGTAGACATAGGTGTTCATCAAGATGGTTTGGTGCATACCAGCCAATTAGCCAATAGATTTGTTGCCAATCCTAATGAAGTGGTAAAGGTGAGCCAAGTAGTTGAGGTTACCGTGACGGAGGTGGATGTAGAGCGCAAGCGAATTTCTTTGTCGATGAAGGAGGAGGTTAACAGGAGTAGAGAACAAGGGACAAAGAGCAGGGAAGTAAGCCAGAAAGAGAATAGGTATAAAGGTGACCATCAAAAACATAGCGACCAACATCGAAAACCGTTTAACCAAAACCAGCCTAGAAAAGAAAAAGAAGTTGACGGTGACTTGCAAGAAAAGCTGGCCAAATTAAAAGGATTGTTTAAATAGCACAAGTCCTTTTCGATAGATAAATGTTAAATTTTTAGTCATTTATGTTAAATAACAGACTGACAGACAAAACAATAAACCTAAACTAAAAAACTTGTTTATATTTATGTGTCGATGATTTAACCATCAACGCTCTATCAATCACATAACTAAATGAACATGAAAAAAACAGGGTTATTTTTATCATTTGCCACAGCAATACTGTTCTCGCTGGCCGGCTGTAAATCTAAAGAAGAAAAAGAAGTTCCTGCGCCATTATTGGAGATGACCACCTTTTTCAAAAATGGCGAAAAGAGTTCTTTCAAAATATCTCCCGATGGCAATTATTTTAGCTATCGTGCCGATTATAAGGGCAAAATGAACATTTTTGTCCAAAAAGCTAATGACTCTACAGCAGTCAGAGTAACCAATGACACTTTAAGGAGTATTGGTGGATACTTTTGGAAAGGCGACAGAATAGTTTATACACAAGATATTGGTGGTGACGAAAACTTCCAATTATTTTCTGTTAAAGCTGATGGAACAAACCTAAAAGCCTTAACTCCTTTTCCGGGAGTAAGAACAGACATTATTGATGGCCTTACTGATATTCCAGGAAAAGAGAAAGAACTCATTGTAGGCATCAACAAACGAGTTAAAGAATACTTCGACCCCTACACCCTCAATATTGAAACTGGAGCTTTAACCTTGCTATATGACAATAAGGAGAACTACGATGGCTGGATCACAGATAACACAGGAGCCATTCGTCTTGCGTCAAAAACTGATGGCGTAAATGTTACATGGAACTATCGCAGCGGCGATAAAGGTGGCTTTACTCCTTTAATCACCACACCTTTTACAGAAAGTTTCTCACCAGCTTCTTTTGACAAGGACAATAAGAACATTTATGTTCTTAGCAATATAGGCAGAGATAAAAGCATTTTAGTAGAGTATGACCCTATTTCAAAAAAAGAAGTAAAGGAAATATTCGGTGATAGAGACAATGACCTTTCGAGCATTTTTTACGACAGAAAAAAACAAGTATTGGTAAGTGCTAGCTGGGAAGCCGAAAAAGAGAAAAAGCACTTCTTTGATAAAGAATGGGAAGAGATACAAAAAGGTCTAGACAGCAAGTTTGAAGGTTATTTAACCGACGTAATCAGTTACAACGACGCTAGAACAAAAGCCATTGTATGGGTAGGCAATGATAGACTTCCGGTAAAATATTACTTGTACGATTTTGCTTCTAAAGAATCTAAAGAGGTGGCCAATCCATTACCGTGGATCAACGAAAAACAAATGAGCCATATGAAACCCATCGTCTATAAATCTAGAGATGGATTGGACATACATGGTTATCTGACGCTTCCGTTAGGTATAGAAGCTAAAAATTTACCAGTAGTGATTAACCCCCACGGTGGCCCATGGGCAAGAGATAGCTGGGGTTTTAATCCAGAAGTACAGTTCTTAGCCAACAGGGGCTATGCTGTATTACAAATGAACTTTAGAGGTAGCACAGGTTACGGCAGAAAATTCTGGGAAGCATCATTTAAGGAATGGGGCAAGAAAATGCAGGACGATATTACCGACGGCGTGGAGTATCTGAAGAAAGAAGGTATTGCAGACCCTAAACGGATTGCCATTTATGGCGCAAGTTATGGAGGTTACGCTACACTTGCAGGCGTTGCGTTTACTCCTGATTTATATGCCGCAGCGGTAGATTATGTGGGCGTAAGCAACATGTTTACTTTCATGAACACCATTCCACCTTATTGGAAACCATACTTAAACATGTTCCACGAAATGGTGGGCAATCCTAAAAAAGACAGCATTTTACTTGCCCAAGTTTCGCCAGCCTTGCATGCCGACAAAATAAAAACACCATTATTTGTAGCTCAGGGCGCTAATGACCCTAGGGTAAACAAAGCAGAAAGCGACCAAATGGTAGCTGCACTAAAAGCAAAAGGCGTTGATGTAGAATATATGGTTAAAAATGATGAAGGACATGGTTTCCACAACCAGAACAATCAATATGATTTTTATGGCGCCATGGAAAAATTCCTCGACAAACACTTAAAACAGAAAAAATAAAAAGTTAGCAGTGTCCAAAAAGCAACCATAGCCTTTTGGACACTCTTTTACAACGAAGCGGTTTTCATCCACTCAAACCAATCCTCAACTTCAAAAGTGTAAGCTAACCTATCTGCTACATTAACCGAATTGATTTCCTTCCAAGCCAACAATTCATCTTTAAAAATTGGCTTTTCCATTCCAGAAACTTCGCACAGTTTCGTATAAAATTCATTCCTTGTAGGATGTTGAGGCACCACAGCATGATAAATTGCTCCAAAAGCTTGCTTGTTTAACAATTGCAGGCAAATACCAATACAATCGGCTAAAGCAATCAAATTAACAGGAGCTTTTCCGTTAGGTACCTCCTTTCGCCCTGCGAAAAATTTAGCCAAATTTCGGCCTGGACCAATTAACCCGGCAAAGCGGATAATAGTTGTGACAAATTGAGTATTTTGACTAAATACTTTTTCTGCAGCTAACAATGCTTTACCTGCTTTCGTATCCGGTTGGGGGGTAGTTTCTTCATTTACTTCAAAATTTCCATCTTCAAAAATACCAGTAGAACTGATGAAAACTAACTGTTTCACTTTTCCCTCTGCAGCTTTAGCTATTGCCTTTAATTTTTCAGGATAGGCTGAAGCATCTTCAGATTTAGCTCGTGGGGGTACATTCACAAACAGTACATTTACCTTAAAAAACTCAGTAGGCAGCTCACTTGTATCATTCAAATTAATTTGATAGGGTTCAATGCCCAGTTCTTCCAATACTTGTAACTTATCCGTACTGGTGGTTGAACCTTTAACGGCATAACCCAATTGCACCAAAACCTTGGCAAAAGGTAAACCGAACCACCCACACCCTAAAATTCCGACTGTTGTATTTTCCATTTGTTTGCAAAATAACATAATTCTAAGCAGCCATAATCATGAAAGATTTATTCTGTAATTTTAACCCGCAACTCAACAAAATATAAAAAAGATGAAATCATCAATTAAACTCGTTTTAGTACTTTTTGTACTGGTTGTTTTGGGCGAAAACCTTAAGGCCCAAGGCTTAAAAATGCCTCAACCAAGCACCCCGCAAACCATTTCACAAGATTTTGGCTTAGGCAAGATCAATGTAAGTTACTCTCGCCCAAATGTTAAAGGACGTAAAATATTTGGCGCATTAGAACCGTATGATAAAGTTTGGCGTACTGGAGCAAACTCTGCTACGGTAGTTAAATTTACCGATGCTATTAAAGTAGAAGGTAAAGACTTGCCTGCCGGTGAGTATGCTTTGTTTACCATCCCAGGAAAAACAGAGTGGACCATTATTTTTAACAAAGGTGTTAAGGAATGGGGCGCCTATACTTATAGCGAAGCTAATGATGTTTTACGTGTGAAAGTAAAACCCGTTGCTTTAAAAGATAAAGTAGAAACCTTCACCATCCAGTTTGCTAACGTTTACGATACTTCTGCACAAATGCAATTATCGTGGGAAAACACCTTGGTGAACATTAACCTCACTACCTCTGTTGACGAAAGAGTGATGGCCAGTATTGCAGAAGCGATGAAAGGCGACAAAAAACCTTACTTCCAATCGGCAATTTACTACTACAGCAACGGCAAAGATTTAAAAACTGCCTTGGAGTGGATGAACGAAGCTGAAAAACAAATGACCGATGCTCCTTGGGTAAAACTTTGGAAAGGCAGAGTACAATTGAAAATGGGCGACAAAGCCGGTGCAGCCAAAAGCGCAAAAGAAGGTATCGAAATCGCTACTAAAATCAAAAATGACGAATACATCCGTTTAAATACCCAATTATTGGGAGAAACGAAAAAGTAGTTCACACTTTGAAATCATTCAAAAGGCTTCCAAATTGGGGGCCTTTTTTTGTAAAAGCAATTTACCAAAGCATTTGAACTGGTCCAACTTTGTCTTTTGTTTAGGCTTTTCTGGCATCCAGAGCTTGTCGAAGGATATATTTACCAAAAACTTTACGCTCTTAGCGTAACTTCTTTCTTCTTAGCGGTTAAATTCTACGCAAAGAGATTTAAAGTGCTTTAAGATTGCTTCGCAGAGCTCGCAATGACGAGAAAGCAAGTATATCTAATTAACCTTTTATTTCTATTTCAGCCACTTTTTCTTTGATGAACATTTGTAGCAAGTAAGCAATAACTACTACAGCCAAGCATCCTATTACATTCAGCCATAAATAGGCTACCACTTCCTTAAATCCTAAAACACATACGATTAGTTCCGCTAAAATAGCAGCATAAAAAACTGCCTTGCTCCCTACATTTTTCAGATAAAAAGCTACTAAAAATACGCCCAAAATAGTGCCGTAAATAAAGGAACCCAAAATATTCACAGCTTCTATCAGATTACCAATCTTACTAGTAAACAACGCCATGATGATACATACCACACCCCACAAAATAGTTGCCCATCTAGAAGCGTTTACATATTGTCCGTCGTTACCACTTTTATTAATTAAACGCTTGTAAATATCCACCACTGTGGTAGAAGCCAAAGAGTTTAAAGCACTGGCTGTTGAGCCCATAGAGGCCAAGAAAATAATCGCAATCAGCAAACCAATCAATCCTTTTGGAAGATATTCGGTTACAAAACTTAAAAAGATATAATTATTATCATTCGTCGACGCATCTGCATCATTCTTTAACATTAAAGCTTTCAAATCTTCCCTAATGGTTTTGCCTTCTTCATCATACTGTTTTACCAAGGTACGTTGTTGATCAATCAGAGACTGATTATGGGCAGACAAGGCAGCATCCAATTTCTCTACCTCTTGTTTCTTCTTCTCAAATAACTGATCATGTTTTAACTGAATATTCTCCAGCTCAGCCTTATGTTCGCTGCTCTTTAGTTTATTTAACTCGTAACTATTAAAAAACACTGGAGCCTTGTTGTATTGGTAAAAGGTAAATACCAAAACGCCAATCAGTAATATCAAAAACTGCATTGGAATTTTAACTAATCCGTTCATCAATAAACCTAATCGGCTTTGCCCTACTGAAGAACCCGTTAGATACCTTCCCACCTGGCTTTGGTCAGTGCCAAAATAAGATAACTGTAAAAAGAAGCCTCCAATGATCCCGCTCCAAACGTTGTAAGGATTGGTCCAGCTAAAATCAAAATCAATGGCATTAGTGCGGCCCATTTTCCCAGCGATATCAATAGCCTTACCAAAACCTACGCTTTCAGGTAATAGATGTACTACCATCACTCCCGCAGCAAACAAACCGCAAAAGATGATGGTCATTTGTAGGAGCTGTGTATATGAGACAGCTTTTGTTCCACCGAAAACAGTATAAAAAATCACTAAACCGCCCATAAACAACGTGGTATAGGTGACATTAATATTTAAAATCGTAGAAAGAATAATAGCTGGAGCATAAATGGTGATTCCAGTAGATAATCCGCGTTGTATCAGAAACAGAAATGCCGTAAGCGCCCTGGTTTTAAAATCAAAGCGCTGCTCTAAAAATTCATAAGCAGTATATACTTTCAACCTGTGAAAAATAGGCACAAAAGTGATACACAACACAATCATGGCTAAGGGCAAGCCAAAATAGAACTGCACAAAACTCATCCCCGAGGAATAAGCTAAACCTGGTGCAGATAAAAAAGTAATGGCACTGGCTTGAGTGGCCATCACCGAAAGGCAAACCGTATACCACGGCATGCTTTGACCGCCTAACAAATAGGCATCCATGCTTCGAGTACCGCGACTCTTATAAACGCCATAACCTACAATTCCCAATAGGGTAATGAGCAAAACGGCCCAATCTAAATTACTCATTGGAAATATTTAGTAAAAGCGTAAAACAAAGCAATGAGTAGTACCAACCAAAATAGCAATAGGTAATAAAACTGTTTCCAGCTTTTTACAAATGGGGGTAGTTCGTTTTGGTCTTCTTGCATAATTATTTTTTTGTGGTAACTGTTGCTTTAAATAAGGCGTCATTTCGAACGCATGTGAGAAATCTAACCCTGAGATTCTTCGTTTTGCTTAGAATGACAAATCCCCTAGGGCTTCGCCAATAAATTCGCAAATAAACGATAGGCTCCTGAAACACCCGCAGGCAATTGTCTAAAAAACGATAAAGAAGTATAAACGAACTTGCCTTTGCCATAGTCTGCAATCAAAAGCGAGCCATCACTGGCTGCTTCGTCTGTATCGTTCATCCTTAAAACAGTTTCATATTTAGGGTCAATGTCTTCCGCAAAATAAAGTCCTCTTTCCTGCACCCAGCCCTCAAAATCTTTACTGGTAATTTTATTAGGATAATTAAGGGCAGCATGGGCAGGTTTGGTAAAGGTAATTACCGCATCTTCCTCGGTCACTCGCTTATTCACCAACCTAAAAGGATATGGTCCAAAAGTGTTCGATTTCAACCCGTTGTTCACGTTGTATTGTTCTAACAAAACCCCACCATTTTTTACATATTCCATCAACTTCGAGTGAATGTTTTTCGCCTCTTCGTTTACGTTAAAAAATCTCACACCAGTAACAATCGCATCGTATCCAGAAAGGTCATTTAACAACACCTGCGAAGGGCTCAAATGCACTACCTGATAGCCCACTTGCTGTAAGGCATTGGCCACTAAATCTCCCGCTCCATCAATATAAGCAATGCGTTTTCCCGCAATTTTTAAATCAGCTACTTCCAATTTGGCGGTAGCTTCCGGGAACAGGTTGATATTAGGGATATGGTCGTAACGAATGGTTCTAAAACCTTTGCTTTCCGTTTGCCCATTGGTTTTAACCTGTAAACGAAGTGTTGCTGAAGTTGACCCCGCACTTGGCGTAATCTGAAACATTGCTAACTGCGCATCGCCTTTTTGGGAAAATTTAAAGTCAATCTTTTCAGGACTGGCTTTCCATCCGCTAGGTAAAATCGGGATCAGCTCTCCACTCACGTTTTTGGTAAAGGCTTTCAAATTTACCTCAATATTTTTTGGCTGTTGGTTCACAAATAAATAGGCCTGATCGCTCAAGCTAGCCGTTACTTGTGGTGCGATGACTAATGGTTGGTAAAGTTCTCCTTTTATGGGATCGGTCGATTTGTATAGAATAGGTAAATTAAGCTCGATCGGTTCATCATTGATGCTAAATATCGCCTTTACCCTCAAGCTTGAAGGATTTTCGGGATAACCAATTTCCTCCTGTCTATCTATCACATAGTAACCAATAGGATGTTCTTTTTTGAGATAGTAAGGCTGGGTAATATCTGATGGGTTGGCTTTGATGCCATATTTGGTAGATGACAAACGGTTTTCCTGCAAATCAATCCTTTTACCATTCAACATAGTCTGTACTTTTAATGGCCCAGAAGCTCTATAAATAGCATTTATCGTAACCGCGATAGAATCGCCCACGGCATAATTTGCTTCTGGAACCACTGCTTCCGCCCATAAACCTGCACAAGCGGCAATCATTTCGTCTAACAATGGTTGGTTAAAGCCTGGCTCTTTAGCCGCCAACTTTTTCAGTTTCAGCAAATCTGGTAAAGATGCCGCTGGTTGACTAATTTGATATTGCTGCTGGATTTTTGCTAAAAGATTAATGATTTCCTTATTACCCACAGTGATATTAATGCCATCAAATAATGAAGTTTTTGCGGGTTCTCCTGCAGTATGGTTAAAAAACTCAAAGGCTTCGCCACGCTGCAATGCCGAACCAAAGCCTTGGCTTTTATGATTGGTACGACTAATGGCTGCGATTTCACCATAGTTTCTTCCCAAAAGAGGATTGTAAACCCCCACATTGATCTTCAATTGATCTGGGGCAGTGGTATTGTTTCCACCAAAATTGTAGGTATTCCACAAAATACGTTTTGCTTGCCACGTAGTTACACCTTTTTTCAATTGCTCAGGGAACTGTTTTGAATCGGCGGCGGCTACAAAAGCCTCTCTAGCTATAATTGCAGAAGCTGCATGATGGCCATGACCAGCTCTCGCATCTTCAGGGAAACGGGTAATAATCACATCTGGCCTAAACTTTCTAATGATCCAAACTGCATCTGCCAAAATCTGCTCCTTACCCCAAATCTTAAAAGTCTCTGCCGAAGTTTTAGAAAAGCCAAAATCATTTGCACGACTAAAGAATTGTTCAGCTCCGTCAACTCTTCGAGCGGCTAATAGTTCTTGTGTTCTAATTTGGCCTAAAAGTTCAGCTTGTTCATTTCCAATGAGGTTTTGCCCTCCGTCGCCTCTGGTCAATGACAGATAAGCTGTTCTAACTTTAGCTTCTTTGGCTAGGTAGGCCAGCAATCTAGTATTTTCATCATCGGGGTGGGCTGCGATATAAAGTACGCTACCTTTTACGGACAGGCTAGCAATGCCTTGCGCTATTTCAGCAGCGTTGAGCGTGCTAGGCTGTTGCATTTGCGCTTTTAGAAAGCATGGCAGTAGCATAGCAGCAAGAAAAAATCTCTTGACGTTCATTCTGTATTGGTTGTATGGCTAAAATAGTTAAATTTTGCTAAAGCCTTCTGAAATGGAACACTGTTTGCATAACTTATATCATATTTTTACAAGCCGCAGATGGACAAATATTTTTATTCAAATAGTAGGTTTAACCTCTAAAGAATTAAAACATCTATGCACTTGCGACTATTTTAAACTACACACAGATGAAAAATTTAGTTTTAGCTTGCCTTATCGTTTTAAGTTTGGGTTCATGCGGCATCAACAAACAAGCCCAACAAATCAAGGCCCTTGAAAAATGCGATTACCGCATTACCGATGCTACCGATATTACCATTGCAGGAACCGATGTTAGAAAGCTGATGGATGGCGGATCCGTAAATACACTTAGCATCCCGGGCATTGCCTTGGGGATGCTCAGAAAAGACATACCGTTAAGAGCAAAACTCAATCTAGAAATCAGCAACCCATCTAATGCTTTGGCGGCCATTAATAATTTCGATTATATTGTTTTAATTAATCGTCAAGAAGTTTTCAATGGTTCGGTTAACCAAAGCGTTAATATTGGCGCCGGACAAACCACCCGGGTTCCCGTACAAGTAAATGCCAACATCTATCAGTTTTTAACCGACAATAAAATGCTAACCGACATAGGTACATTTATTGGGGGAGCTACCAACGGATCGGAGAAAAAAGGCTTAGTGACCCTAAAAATCAGACCTTCCATTAAAGTTGGGGGCGGACTGGTAAAATATCCGGGCTACATTACCATAGACAAAGAGGTAAGCAGTAAGATTTTGTTATAAATTGACTATCAATAAAAATTTCTTCATTTACATCTGTTTGAGGATCAGCGCCAATTTGGCTTTTGTATCCAATTTGAAAACTGGTTTATGAATTTGATGCAACATTATGTTTTTTGTTGCGTCTATTCATAAACCTTAACAAATGAAGAAAACCATACTTTTATTTATGCTTATTGTCAGTTTTCAACTGTCCTTTGCCCAAAAAGGTAGTGTAACTGGTACACTATTAGATAGCTTAAACAAAAAGACTACGCTCAACTTCGCTACCATTTCTATTTTTAAGGGTGCCGACACAGTATTGCACTCCTATAAACTTTCAGATGACAAGGGAGTTTTTAAAATCAACAACCTTGAAATTGGCACCAGATACCGTTTGGTTATCAACGCATGGATGTATAATATCCATCGTCAGGAAGTCACTCTAACCGCAACCCAGCCTAATCTAAACTTGGGCAATATTTATCTTACCGAAAAAACGAACAATCTCAACGAGGTGGTCATCCAATCTGAAAGACCTCCCATTGTAGTAAGAAAAGATACCATTGAATTTAATGCCGAGTCTTTTAAAACACTACCTAGTGCAGTAGTAGAAGACTTACTAAAAAAGCTGCCTGGCGTATCCATAGATGGCGAAGGTGGCATCATGGTGAATGGCAAATCAGTAAGTAAAATATTGGTAGATGGCAAAGAGTTCTTTGGTGGAGACCAACAAATTGCAACTAAAAACCTTCCAGCCAATATTATCGATAAAGTTCAATTAACGGATGATCCAGAGGCCAAACGTAGAGATCCGGATATTGTTGCCGGCAACGTCCCACAAATTATTAATCTTAAACTCAAAAAAGCCATCAAAAGTGGTGCATTTGGAAAGTTTTATGCAGGTGGGGGACCTAATAAACTTTATGAAGCTGGCGGTATCATGAACTTTTTTAGAGATACTACTCAAGTAAGTGTTTTAGGCTATGGCAACAATGCCAATAAACCCGGCTTCAGTATCGGCGATGTGATGCGCATTGGTGGTTTTTCTAGATCAGGGGTTAATTCAACCATGATCAATTCCGATGGTGGATTTTCACTCAATGGCATCTCCTTTGGCGGAGCCATGAACGGCGGTGTGCAAACCTCCTCTGGAGCTGGCGCCAACTTTAATACGCTTACCAAGAAAGGGACAAAAATCAATGCAAAATATTTCTTGGGCTATTCCAAAACATTTAGTGAGCAAAGTACAGATGTAAAGCAAAATCTAGGGGAGGAGTTTTTATACACCCAATCACTATCTACTCAAAATAATAGAAATTATAGTCACAACATTGGCGCTAGAATTGAAGCCAAATTAGACAGTCTTACCAAACTAACTGTAGAGCCAGCAGTTTCCATCGGATTACCTAAAAACATGGGGGACTTAAACACTTCTAGTTTTAATACCAATCGTGATTTGATCAACGATGGTAAAAATGCATCCCGATTAAATGGAAGAAATACAGATTATGGTCTTTCTGCTAGTCTTTGGAAAGATTTTAAAAAAGTTGGTCGTTCGCTAAATATCTCCGTTAATGTTTCTCAGAGAAAAAATCTCAGCGACAATTACAACCTTATCCTTAGCAATTTCTATAATCCTAACTCTCTGGTGTCATTTGATCAATGGAGAGACAACGACATTAACAACTTTAACATCAACCTAAATGTAAATTACAGCGAGCCAATCAGTAAATCACTAAGTCTGAATATTGCCAGCAGCAGTAACTACATAGATAATGAGAATGCACTTGCCACTTTTGTACGCAATTCAGCTAACCAACCCTATGACATTGCCGTACCTGATCAAACGGAAACCGTGATGCAAAGCGGCTATAAAACCAACAATAGAGTTAGCTTACGTTGGAAAATAAATAAAGACTTGAACATACAACCCGGCTTTGTTTTTAATACCATTGACCTAGAAAATGAATTCACCAAACATCCGAATTTCGGGCAGCATTTTACTTTTTTTGCACCTCAATTAACTGTAAGGTATAAAAGTCTTAATTTAAGCTATTCCCCTTCATTTAGAGAAGCCGATGTACGTTACCTACAACCAGTAACCAACAACACCAACAATCTTTTCGAGCAAAAAGGTAATCCAAACTTAAGGCCTTCAAGAACCCATCAAGTCAACTTAAACCTTTATAAATACGATACGCAAAGAACCCTTAGTTATAATGTTTATTTGGGCGGAAGTGTACAAAACGATGGAGTGATTATGGAAAGGGTAGTTTTTGACCAAAACTCTAGTACACCCGGAAAACAAGTTACCACACCAGTCAACCAAGATGGCATATGGCAATTCCACAGCAATGGTAATATTTCCAAAGATTTTAAAGGCACTAGAAAACAATTCACTATTAGTGCCGGATATTGGGGCAACTATAACAAAAGTTATGTAATTGTAAATGGCGTAAGGAGCGAAAGTAAATTAATTAACGGGGGACCAAGAATTGGCGGAAGAATCAATTTAAACGACAAATTTGAGCTTGGTGAAACTTACAATTTTGGTTTCAATAACAGTTATTACACTGATAAATTCTATAACAATCTAAATTATTACAATCACGGTAGCGATACAGAATTGATTCTTCGTTGGCCGAAAAAAGTAGTATGGGAAACCAATTATCGTTGGCAATACAATACCCAATCGCTTACAGGTGTAGATAATAAAATTGCATTTTGGAATGCTGCCGTTACCTTCCTTTTCTTAAAAAATGACCGACTACAATTGAAATGTAGTTTCAACGATATTTTAAATACCAATAACAGACGATATGTGTATATCACGGAAAATACCGCTAGGGACATGCGTGTGAACAATATTGGTAAACACGGACTCTTTACCCTCACTTACAACATCCAAAACTTTGGTGGCAAAGTTGGCGGTAAAGAGACCTTATTTAGGTTCTAATAATAGTTAATTAAAAGCAGTAAGGCCGTGGATGCGGCCTTTGCTTTTTTCCTGACTCCTTATCTGAAAATAAACGCTCCGTCTACTATAGGTACTTAAAGCCCTGCTGTCCGCTATTATCTTTTTGCGCCAGGTACACCTGTCATTCCGAGGAACGAGGAATCTGTTTTTGATTGCTTTAACTTGGAGATCCTTCACTAGCGTTCAGGATGACATACAAAAAGGATAACCGCCCCCATCAGGTTTATTGAACAAAAACCTGTGCAAACTACCTAAAAAAAGCCCCACCAAATGGCAGAGCTTTCATTTATATTTTTTCTCCTCTTTCGAGTTTCTCTTTTCTATGTTCTTGCGAAAGGTAGTGTAACAAGGTATTCAGTACTACCGCATTCCAATCGTCATGTAAGCTCACGGCAACTTTCTTCTTTTTATCGTACATGTCTTGAATATGCAAAACTCCTTTATCCAAGAAATACTTGATTTGGCTCCAACCTACTACTGTAGTTTTTATTTTGCCTAGAAACCAAGTTTTATACTGCATCTCGAAACCTTGATAGTTGAATTTTGCCGCTCCCACTTCCAACTTTTCCTGATTATTCAATTTCTCGATAAACTCATTTATCAAATGCTTTTTCACATATTGCCACAAACCAGACATCACATAATAGTAGGTATGATCTTCTTCTAAGAGCTCTTCTACCTTACTGCTTTCAAACTGGACATTTACCGTTTTGCCATCCTTACTTTTTACATCAATACTGTACTTTTTCTTGGTGGGCTTTTTTACAGGGCCTATTAGTGACACCCCATATTTAACCGCAGCCACATCGTTACAGGCAATGCGGGTTTGATTCACCTCGATAGCTTCGGCAGTAATTTTTACTTTTTGTTTTGATGAAGGGATGACGATATCTACGTCAAAGTTGTGGTTTTGCATGGGTTCGAATATACAGATATTTTGTAAATCAAAATATACCTATTCATTATGATTTTCTACAGATCACCAACCCATTTATTCGCATCATTTGAAAAGCGACTGTGCTTGGCTTCACCTATAACTTGTTTATCGTAAATTCCCGTGTGGCCTGAAAGCAAGTACGAAACTACACAGGCAATGGCCACGTAAATACCACACTGGCTTCCAAACAATTCCATGGCCATAACCGTGCACGCCAAAGGCGTATTGGTGGTACCTGCAAAAACTGCTACAAAACCCATCCCCGCTAAAAGCGCAACGGGCAATGGCAATACCATGGATAGCGCACTTCCCAATGTTGCGCCGATAAAAAACAGCGGCGTTACTTCACCCCCTTTAAAACCAGCCGCCAACGTAATTATCGTTAAGCCTATTTTTATGGCAAAATCATATGCTGGCAATTGCTGTTCAAAGGATTCTACAATGATTGGAATACCTAAGCCAATATATTTTGTATTACCCAAAGCCAAAATACATACAATTAGAATCAAGCCGCCAATAAATGGTCTTAGTGGTGGATATTTTACCTTTTTAAATATTCCACCAACAAAACGTAGGCTTTTACTAAACATTGCTGCACATAGCCCAAAGGAAATGCCAGCCAACAAGGCATACATCAAATTTAAAAATGAAATATCTGGAACAGAAGCAATGTGATAAACAGTATGTTTCACCTGCCATAGATGGGTAATTTCGCTAGCCAATATCGCCGCCGCAAAAGCCGGAAAAATAGTGTTATACCTTAGCTTACCTATTAAAAAAAACTCCATGGCAAAAATGGCTCCTGCCAATGGCGTTCCAAACACCGATCCAAATCCCGCCGCCACAGCCGCAATAATTAACGTTCGTCGATCATCTTTGGATAGCTTCAGGGGCTTGGTCAATTGGTCGGCTATTCCTCCGGCCATTTGCAAAGCCGTTCCTTCCCTTCCGGCAGAGCCTCCAAATAAATGAGTGGCAATAGTTCCCAAGTAGATAAATATCGTCATCCGGAAAGGAACTTTTTGTGCTGGCTGATGAATGGTGTCAATCAACAAGTTGTTTCCAGATGCAATATCTTTTCCATAATAATGATACAGTAATCCGATAAATAAACCTGCAATGGGTAAAAAACCAATCAGCCACAGATGCAGTTCCCTTGTTTGTGTAGCCCATTCCAATGATTGCAGGAAAATAGCAGATGCTGTTCCTATTAGCCCGCCAAGCAAAAGGCTAATCAAGGTCCATTTCAATAAATAGGGAATTGCTGGGTATCGTTTAACGAGTAACTTAAAATTTAAGTCGAGTTTTTTTACGAGCGATTTTTGTTTCTTTAATGACATACTTTTCCTGATTAATGTAAATACATTTACAACCAGGCGCCATCAGCTTTTTAGGGCGGTTCAATTAGGAAGACACCATTTCCTTCACACAAATAAACAAAAAATTAGCCACAGATGCACAGATTTTATTTTTCCATTTTTGAAGTGCACCTGTGGCTAAAAACTATAAGCCTAGCCTATGCTTTCTTAAAGTATCTTTTGCAATGTCATAACCTGCATCAGCGTGTCTGATTACGCCCATTGCCGGATCGTTGTGCAATACCCTTTTCAATCGCTTTGCCGCATCTTCAGTGCCATCGGCAACAATCACCATACCCGCATGGATCGAATAACCAATACCTACGCCTCCACCATGATGTAAGGATACCCAACTAGCACCTCCAGCAGTATTGATCAACGCATTTAAAATTGGCCAATCCGCTACGGCATCCGACCCATCCAACATTGCTTCGGTCTCTCTATTTGGAGAAGCTACAGAGCCAGTATCTAAATGGTCGCGACCGATCACAATAGGAGCTTTCACCTTACCTTCAGCTACCAATTGGTTAAATGCAAGCCCAGCTTTTTCTCGCTCACCCTGACCCAGCCAGCAAATACGGGCAGGCAATCCCTGAAAAGCAATACGTTCCTGCGCCATGGTGATCCATTGCTTAAGGCTTTCGTTTTCCGGGAATAGCTCTAAAATCAATTTATCTGTTTCGTAAATATCTTGAGGGTCGCCACTTAATGCTGCCCAACGGAAAGGCCCTTTGCCCTCACAAAACAACGGACGAATATAAGCCGGCACAAACCCTGGGAAATCAAAGGCGTTTTTCACACCCACTTCAAGCGCTCTACCTCTTAGGTTATTTCCGTAATCGAAAGTAATTGCTCCACGTTTTTGCAGTTCTAACATCTGCTCAACGTGTTTGGCCATGGTCGCATAACTACGCTTCACATATTCATCAGGATTATTTTTACGCAGATCAGCAGCCTCAGCAACCGTTACTCCCTCTGGGAAATACCCAATCAAAGGGTCATGTGCCGAAGTTTGGTCGGTTAAAGTGTCAGGAACAATATTTCGGTCAATTAAACGCTGCAGCAATTCCACGGCATTACAAACTACTCCAATAGAAATCGCTTTCTGTTCCTCTTTGTATTGTAACGCCTTATTGATCGCTTCATCAATATCATAAACGATTTCATCAATATATCTTGTTTCCAAACGTTTTTGAATACGCCATTCTTCTACCTCAGCAGCCAAGCAAACGCCTTGATTCATGGTAATGGCCAAAGGTTGTGCCCCACCCATACCCCCTAAACCGGCAGTAACGTTTAGCTTTCCTTTTAGGTTGCTATTGAAATGTTTTCTGGCTAGCGCCGCATAAGTTTCATAGGTACCTTGTACAATGCCCTGTGAGCCTATGTAAATCCAAGAACCAGCGGTCATTTGACCATACATCATCAAACCTTTGTCTTCCAATTCATCAAAATGCTGTTGCGTAGCCCATTTAGGCACCAATTGTGAGTTCGAAATCAATACCCTCGGCGCATCCTTATGTGTAGGCAACACGGCTACAGGCTTTCCAGATTGGACTAACAAGGTCTCGTCTTCCTCCAAATTTTTCAACGCTTTAATGATCAGTTCAAGGGCCTCCATATTTCTAGCGGCTTTGCCCCTTCCGCCATATACAATTAAATCTTCAGGTCTTTCGGCAACTGCTGGATCTAGGTTATTCAACAGCATTCGTAATGCAGCCTCCTGTACCCAACCTTTACAGTTCAAGGTGTTTCCATGAGGTGTTTGACTTATTTTCAGGTTCATATATTTGGTTTTATATTGAAAATTCTGTATCTCAAATGTAGTTACTTTAAAATAGTTTAGCATTTAACTTGAAGCATAATGTTACATTTCTTAAAAAAACATTGCTTAATATTTGCTTAACTTTGTAAAATCATGCAGGCAAGGAAACGTCATTTCTTGAAACAGCTTTTTGCAACGCTTATGTTAGGAGTGTTTGCATTAGCCATTACGCCTTGGAGCGCCCTGCACCATCATGAAGAAAATATCATTGTTAAAGAGAAGCACTGTACACATACGGTACACGTAAAAACTTCTACGGAAACCTGTTTAATCTGTAAAGCTCACTTTGAGAAGAACTTTACTACGAGTTTCCAAAACTTTCTGATCCACTTAAAAAGTAATTACATTAAAAGAACAACGCCTTCAGTAGCGGTTGCTTTTACAGAAATTATTGCTTCGTGTTTACGTGGACCTCCTATCTTTTCATAATCCTACCTATTTCGTAATGCTGTTTATTTATTAGCCATCAAGGCGATGAATTGAAATGGCTTTAATTATCTATTTATTACATCTGGATGGAATACCGTCCTCATTATATTTCGTTTATGAAAAGGTTACCTTTTTTAGTAACTATTATTGCATTATTGCTATCAGTTAGTGCCATGGCAAATACCTTGGCCAGCATTAAGGGAAAAGTAATTGATGCCAGCACACAGGCGCCCTTAGCTGGTGCCACTTTATATATTTCTGATTTAAAAGCTTCAACAAGCACCAATAATAACGGTGAATTTGTATTTAATAATGTACCAACAAAAGGCAAGTTTCTGTTAGAAGTGCGATATTTAGGGTATAAAACTTCGTCCAAAATCATTGACTTGTCCGTACAAGAAGAAATTACTTTTGCGTTAGACCCATCAGTAATTGAAAGTGCGGAAGTGGTGATTACGGGAACTCCTTTTAGTTCCAATAACAAAACCAATAGTTTAGCGGTAGTAACCATGAGCCGTGATAAATTGGCTCAATCTGCCGCTACCAATTTAGTAGATGCTATTGCTAAAATACCAGGCGTTGCACAGGTAACTACTGGTGGTGCTATTTCAAAGCCAACCATTAGGGGTTTAGGCTATAA
Source organism: Pedobacter sp. (assembly GCF_039594775.1). GTDB lineage: Bacteria > Bacteroidota > Bacteroidia > Sphingobacteriales > Sphingobacteriaceae > Pedobacter. The sequence continues at coordinate 162,194 of NZ_JBCNMT010000001.1, forward strand.
CCGTGTGTTAACCATGGTTGATGGTGCTAGAGAAGAAGGCCAGCAGTGGGGCGATGAACATGGTGTACAAGTAGATCAATTCTCCGCAGCCCGCATAGAAGTACTGAAAGGCCCCGCCAGTTTACTTTATGGTTCTGATGCCTTGGGTGGTGTAATCAACATTATTGATGACCTAGTACCTGCCGAGGGAGATTTTAATGGCAACTTTACTACCAATTACAACACCAATGGCGGCTTAACGGCTTCTTCAATTATGGCGCAAGGCAATACCAACGGCTTTGTTTATCGCGGTAGGGTTTCTTACAAAAATGCCTATGGTTTTGGCTACAAAGGTCATGTGGTTCCAAATGCAGGTTTCAATGAAATCAATACCAGCGCCATGCTGGGACTTAACAAAACTTGGGGCTACACCCACTTAAGCCTATCGAGATTTGCCACCAATATTGGTTTAGTGGAAGAAGGCCCTAATGAAGACGGAAATTACCTAGATGAAGATGGTAATGTGATCAGCAATAGTGATGCCCGCAAAAGATCATTAAACTTGCCTTTCCAAAACATCAACCATTATCGTGCGGCATTAAACAGTAATATCCTGCTTGGTGGAGGACAGTTAAAGTCTACCTTGGCTTTCCAACGCAACATTCGTAAGGAATTTGAGGAAACTAAAGATGAGCCAGGATTAAACCTAGGCCTCAACTCGTACACCTACGACGTAAAATATTCTTTCGCCAATAACGGTAAATGGGAACCAACGATAGGTATTCAGGGAATGTACCAAACCAACAAAAACAGCGGCGAAGAATTTTTAGTGCCCGACTACAACAGTAATAATATTGGTGCTTTTGCCTATTTGAAACGTAATTTTAGTAATGGAGCCATTAATGCAGGCGTACGTTACGACTATAAAAAAATAGATGGTAAAGATTTATTTGAGACACATGACGACCATGAGCATCAAATATTCACGGCCTTTAACAATAGTTTCTCCAACTTTACTGGATCATTGGGTTTTGCCTTTGATATTGCTAAAAATCTTAACCTAAAAGGAAATATAGGTTCTGGATTTAGGGCGCCCAACATTGCGGAACTTGGAGCTAATGGTAAACACGAAGGTACTTTTAGATATGAAATTGGTAACAGTAATTTGAAACAGGAAACCAGTTTACAGTTTGATTTGGGCTTAACCTATAATGCGGAAAATATTACGCTAGGTTTAAATGCTTACAGCAACAAAATTTACGACTACATTTACTTAAGCAATCTGAACAATGAAACCATTGTGAATACCGATCACGATGGCAACACCGAAACCTTGCCAGTTTATCGTTTCCTACAAACCAATGCCAGTTTGGTTGGAGGAGAGGCTTCTGTAGATTTTCACTTGATAAAGGCCTTACATTTTGAAAATACTTTTGCTTATGTGAAAGGTACCAACAAAGCCACCAATTCACCATTACCTTTTATACCTGCAGCAAGCTTAAATAATGAAGTTCGCTTTGAGCCAAACATAAAAGGCTTAAACGATAGTTTTATTAAAGTTGGCCTAACCAACGTTTTTAAGCAAGATAGAATTGATGCCTTTGAAATCGAAACAGATGGCTATACCTTGTTAGATGCTGGCATAGGCACTTCTTTTAAAACCAAAAGAGGTAAATTAAACGTGTGGATTACTGGCCAAAACCTAACCAACAAGCTTTATTACAATCATTTAAGCAGATATAAACTAGCAGGAATTTACAACCCTGGACGTAATGTAAGTTTTGGCATAAGTGTACCATTGTAATACTGCACCAACTTTAATATTGTTATTTCTCTCTACGTTCGAAATGACGAAAAAGCCCTTCCAATTAATTTGGAAGGGCTTTTTTATTTACTTCTCATCAATCCTTCTAAAAAAAATTCTCCAAAAAATTTGGAGATTAAGAATTTAGCACTACTTTAGTGTATTATTTAACTAATACACTAGTATGATAAAAATAGACAATCTAAACTTTAGTTATAGCAAGCATCGTATCCTTTTTAAGAACATTAGCATGCAATTGAGCAATGGTCATATCTATGGGCTATTGGGCAAAAATGGCGCGGGCAAATCCACCTTGTTGAAGAACTTAGCTGGTTTGGTATATGCGCAAAGCGGAAAAATTGATGTTCTTGGCTACAATCCGGCTAAAAGACAGCCCGCATTACTACAACAAATCTGTTTCATTCCTGAAGAATTCCATTTACCTGCCATCAAAATAGATAGCTATGTAAAAGTTAACGCTCCATTTTATCCAGATTTTGACCATCAATATTTTGGAGACTTATTGAAAGAATTTGATATTCCAGTTGGGCAAAAACTGATTGATATGAGCTACGGACAAAAGAAAAAGGTAATTATATCTTTTGGTTTAGCGACCAATGCCAAGTTGGTAATTATGGACGAACCGACTAATGGCTTGGACATTCCGTCAAAAGCACAGTTCCGCAAAATTATGGCTTCTGCCCTAACAGAAGATAGATGCATCATCATTTCTACACATCAAGTACGCGATTTGGACAACCTTATCGATACTGTAATTATGTTGGATGAAAACAAGATTGCCCTAAAGGCTTCAGTAGACGAAATTGCCAGCAAACTTTGTTTCAAACGCATGAAAGAAGTTGATGAAACTGTTATTTATGCTGAACCCTCTTTAGCGGGCTATCATGCGGTTGTGGCAAACTATCATCAAGAAGACAGTAAGCTAGACATGGAATTGCTTTTTAACGCAGTTTTAGCAGAGAAAAACAAATTAAAACCAATTTTTAACTAAACAAACATGAACAATACTTTCAATATACATCGGTTTAACCTGTTGCTAAAAAGGCAATGGTTAGAGTTCGGAAAAATTTTCCTGATTACTTTGGTAATAGCTGTCGGTATTTTTGTGGCATTTTACGGATTTACGTTATTACCCCTACAAACAATTAGCGAAATACCTTACCGCCTAAGATTTAGAGAACCACTTTATCTAATATTTGGTTTTCTATTCATCAGCATCATTGCCAGCGCCTATTTTGCTCATTTAGGTCAAAAATCAAAAGCAATCATCGACTTATTAATTCCTGCTTCTACCCTAGAAAAGTTCTTGGCTGGCATTTTATTTACCTCTATATTATCGACATTGAGTTTCACGCTACTTTTCTATCTCACAGATTTTGCCTTTATCGGTTATATCAAAACTCATTTCCAAAACTCAAAAAATGTAGAAGACTTCGAAAACATTAAGGGTTTTTTCACACAAAATGACTTCAGAAACTTTCTCCCATTTTATGCAATGCCTCTTGTGGTAACTAGTGTATTTATGTTGGGTTCTATTTATTTTAATAGGTTCCATTATATCAAAACATCCATTTGCATCATGCTTTTTGGAGGAATGCTAACCTATATTTTATCCAAAACTTCGGATATATTATTTAGCGGAAAAATACAAACTGGTATGGGGAACAACCATGGAAAAGACAACTTCGAATGGATTGCCTTGATTATCCTTTTAACTTTCTCACTCATTACTTGGGCAATAAGCTACGTGCGTTTAAAAGAGAAGGAAGTTTAACTTAAACCTATAAGAACATGGAATTTAGAGATAACAAAGCCATATATCTTCAGATAGCAGATTATGTTTGCGAACATATTTTATTGGAGAAATGGCAAACCGACCATAAAATACCTTCGGTACGGGAGATGGCTGTAGCTTTAGAGGTAAATCCTAATACGGTGATGCGCACTTATGAGTTACTGCAAAACAAAAATATCATTAACAACAAAAGAGGCATTGGCTTTTTTGTAGCGGATAATGCCATTGCAAACGTGAAAAGCTACCGTAAAACTCAATTTATGGATGAAGAATTACCAACCGTTTTTCGCAATATCTATTTATTGAACATCGATTTTGAAGAGCTAAAAACTCGTTACAACACTTTTGTTAAAGAAAATTTTTAATTACAAACAAGATGAAAACCAGTAATAAATTATTAATCGCTTTTGCTGCTGCACTTATTATTATACCTATTTTGGGAATGGTATACGTCTCAAAGGCCATTTATGTAGATGAAGAAAAATGGTCAGAAATAAAAAAACGAACCGACAGTTTCGACGCTATATCAGAAAATATGGAGGCCATTCCTTTAAATAAATTCAACTCCATTAATATTCCCGACGGGAAAGAAACAAGCTTTTCAATCCATTTAATTAAGGATCAAAAATCTGGTGTTAAAATTGAAAAAGGGGATAAAAATCTTGTTCAGTTGAGCGTTGACGAGCAAGAACAATTGCAAATCGGACTAATAGGCCAAAAAGACGGGCGTCGTTACGTCAACATCTACATTTATACCCCTGACGTCAATGCTATAAGTGTAGTTAATGGTGGAACCTTAGATCTGGTTTCAAAAACAGATTCGTTAGCCATTAGCCTTAAAAAAACAAAATACCTATCATTTGGCTCAACTTCAGCATTTCAGAAATTAAGCATCACTGCCGATGAGGGTAGTCACATCAATATCAATAATGACATTGCAAAATCACTAAACCTTAAGCTCAACAACACTAGTTTTACGAGTAGCTGGGCCTCTTATCAAGAACTGAATATTACCACTGCAGGAAAATCAGAAATTTCTATTCAGGGGGATATTGAACAAAGAAAAAAAGAGTTTCAAATACAAAATTTAACTCTGCGCACTACAGATAGTGCCACCGTAAATTTCGATGCCATTAAAATCCAAAAAGCTACAGGCAGCTTGTCTGATCAAACAACGATACAAATGCCGATCATCAACTTAAAACAGATACTAAAATAACAAGCCTTTATTTGACAATAAAACCGTCGAACGAAGGAGGAGAAATCTAGCGGCTAGTATGATGATGCTAGATTTCTCTCTGCGTTCGAAATGACGAGATTACGCTTAACTTCCCTAAATCAACAACCTTATGATTTATATAATTATATTCATTATCATCGTTTGCAAAGCTTGTTAGTTAAATACTTCGCTTCGAATAAACTCAACGGCAGATTTGATATCATTGGCCAACAATCTATCGGCGTCGTTAAAGCTCACCACTTTTCTAAAGTTATCAGACAATGCTTCTATTTGAGGTGATGATTTCAATGGTCTACGCAAATCCAGCGCCTGGGTAGCTGTAATCAGCTCAATTGCTAAAATTCGCTCTACGTTCTCTACCACTCGCAAGCATTTAGTTGCCGCATTAGCGCCCATACTTACGTGATCTTCTTGTCCGTTACTACTTACAATACTATCCACTGATGCTGGTGTACATAATTGTTTATTTTCGCTGGCGATAGATGCTGCGGTATACTGCGTAATCATCAACCCAGAGTTCAATCCAGCTTCTTTTACCAAGAAAGGAGGCAGGCCTCTTGTGCCCGAAATCAATTGGAAAGTTCTTCTTTCAGAAATAGAGCCAATTTCGGCCAATGCCATACAAAGAAAATCCAAGGTAAGCGCCAATGGCTGTCCATGGAAATTTCCTGCCGAGATAATTAAATCCTCATCAGGAAAAACGTTTGGATTATCGGTTACCGCATTAATTTCTGTCTCAAAAACCGATTGTATATAGGTTACGCTATCCTTACTTGCACCATGTACTTGTGGTACGCACCGAAACGAATAAGGATCCTGTGTTTGTTTACCTTGTTGCTCAATAAGTTCACTTCCCTCTAGCCAATTTTTAATATTTTCAGCAGTTTGTAGCTGGCCTTGATGTGGTCTAATGACATGGCTAAGGCTCAAAAATGGATCGATACGGCAATTAAAGGCATCAATAGCAATAGCTGCTATCGCATCAGCCCAGGCCAATAAACGTTTGGCCTGCAAAAGGCAATGTACGCCATAAGCACTCATAAATTGAGTGCCATTAATTAAAGCTAGGCCCTCTTTACTTTGTAGCGTGAGTGGCTGCCAACCTAACTGTTTATAAAGCTCATTGGTACTTATCTTTTGTTCTTTATACCAAACCTGTCCTTCACCAATCAATGGAATGGCTAAATGCGCTAGCGGTGCTAAATCGCCCGAAGCTCCCAATGAACCCTGTGTATATACGACAGGTAAAATATCATGATTGTAAAAATCAATCAATCGCTGAACAGTGCTAAGTGCCACAGCGGAATGTCCATAGCTTAACGACTGTATTTTTAACAACAGCATTAGCCTAATGATAGGCTTTGGCACTTCCTGCCCAGTACCACAAGCATGAGACAACAGTAAATTATGTTGAAGCTGGGTCAGTTTATCAGCCTCCACTTTTACATGCTGTAAATAGCCAAACCCAGTATTGATCCCATAAATAGGATCTTCTGTCCTACTTAGCTTCTCATCTAGATAATTTCTACATTTAATAATACGAGCTGTAGCTTCTGCCGATAGGTTGATGCTTTTCCCCGACTGTATAATTTCCTGCAAAAAGGCAATGCTTAGGATGCTACTGCCTATTTCGTAATTGGTCATATCGATTTCATTTGGTTGCCCCAAAAGTATAAATAATGATAAATTTAAACTAATTTGTTGCCTTCACGTTTATCATTATATATGAGCAATCCTAAATTATGCCACTCTTTTCTTTTTCGATATTAGCTTGTTACCGCACACGCGATCAAAAAGCAAAAACTTATTACTAATGCCTAAAATCAGAATTAGTATATAAACGATATATCAAAGATTAAAGGCTTATTTCAAAACCTCTTGTAGATCAACGGCCTTCATGCTTCTATCAAAATCTACCAACTGCTTTAATACTGCAATATGCCCCGAACCCAGTACAACCATTATACGTTCATCTTTTGGAGTGATTGCCTTTTGTACCATTGAGAACATTAACAAGTTTCTACGATACCACTCTGACACCAAATTAACCCCTCTAAAGTCATGAAGACTTCCCGCCTTGTTAAATAAAGTAATATAATCGCTATAATCATTTTTTCTAGCTTGCGCTGTATTTTTTGCTAAAAGTAATTGTGTAAGATTATATTTCTTTCGGTCTTCATTTTCCTTTTTGCCCATTTCGGTAATTTTATCTTGAATCGTTTGGGCCAACTGATCTTGCTTTGCTTCTTTAATAGCTTTCATGACCTCATCAAATGGGAACTTGGTTTGAATATCTATAGCATGCAATTGAGCATTCTCACATTTTTTTGCTGCTCTAAAGACTAACTGAAAAATCTCGCTTTCTTGGTAAAACTTATTACCTGGATATTTTTGCTTTACAAAGTCGAAATATTTTCCCTCCTTGTATAAATTGTATAAAGTATCCAGTTCACCCTGTTCATTATAATTCCATTCAATAAATATTTTGGTAGGATTAAATTTTTTGATTTGGTCAGTAATTTTCTCCAGCTCTTGTTGCCTTTTGGTTATATCAAAAGGGTTGGTCTTCACAAGGTCAAGGTTTGGGGTGTCAAAATGGAAAGTCCCCAACAACAACACCTGAGTTTGTCCGTAAATAAATTGCGTTGTTAAGAGGCTGACAACATACAAAAGGAGCAATTTTTTTCTAATCTTCATTTTTATTTAGTTTTCTAATATTTCGAGTTGAGCAATAATATCTTCTTCGGAAATAGGATAGAGCTCGTTATTTGCAATAGTTTGATAAACAGCCTCAAATAGTTCCCCATAATTTCCTAACGGAGAAGTTAGCAAAGAAACATCCCTACTGCCATCTTTATTTACCAAAGTAAGTTTACCCGCATCGTGAACGACCTCCAAACCGTAACCCTCGTCTGAAGGCTTCACACCTTTCAAAAGTTGCGCCTCCTGTACATCGCCGTGGTTTTTGGAAAAAGCGCCCAAAGCGCCATTTACTACAAATGCAGGAGGAATATCTGCCGCTAGCAAAGTAGCCGTTAAGTACACGTTAAGCTGGTTAGGATAGGCTAAGTGAATAAAGAAATAGTCATCTACTTTACTATTTTCACGATTATTGGCCAAAACCTTATAGAATTTTTCTGGCTTGCCAAATAACGCAATAGCTTGATCAACTAAGTGTGGGCCTAAATCATATTGCAATCCGCTAGCTTCATAGCTGTTATCTTCCTTGAAGGCTTTGGGGCCAATCTCGTTCCTATAGCGATCAAAACGAAAATATACCTCAGTAAGTTTACCTAGCCTACCGCTCTGGATCACTTCCTTTGTAATTTTAAATCCGCTATCAAATCTCCTATTTTGATATACCAACGCATGTTTTCCTACCTCTTTCGCCAAATTAAAAAGTTCTTTAGCTTGGGCAACTGTTGCGGTAAACGGCTTTTCAACCAAAATATGCTTACCTGCCAACAAGCATTTTTTAGCATAATCGTAATGGGTATAGTTAGGCGTGTTAATAATCACCAAATCAATATTATCATCGGCAATCAATTGCTCGATAATGTCATAACTAGTGATATTTGGATAATCTTGGGCGGCCTGTTTTTTACTCCGCTCCACCACGCCCACAAAGTTAAAACCGTCATTTTGGTGAACAAAGGGTGCGTGGAATACTTTACCCGACATACCATAGGCCATTAAGCCTACATTGATTTTAGGTCTCATAACTACAAAGCTAGAAATTTAACCAAGATATGAAACCGTAATAAACAGCATTAAAACATATCTTTATTATTTTTAATGATGCAACATCTTTAAAATATTATTGTCCCTTTTGATATGAAGAAGAAATTTTTATCCATTGTTATTTTATTAATATCAGCCAAAGTTTTATCTGCTCAAAAGCAATCGCCGATATATACCGCAGATATCGACCATTTTTGGACCGCTTATGATGCCATTCAAAAAACAAACGACCTGTCACAAAAAATCACAATTATCAATTCACAATACATCGACAAAGGAAGTAAAGGACTTAAAGCTTTTATGGCCGCCAGGCAATATAATGATACCCTTTGGGTACAGCTTATCGACAAATTGCCTAAATTTTGGAATTCGATAAGAGCTAATACTTTAAGTATTAAACACAAAACTGACGAATTTGAAAAAGCGATTAAAAAACTAAAACAGATTTATCCAGACTTAAAACCCGCTGAAATGTATTTCACCATTGGTGGGCTACGATCAGGTGGTACGGTAAAGGATAACATGGTATTGGTAGGCAGTGAAATTGCTACTGGAAATGCTACAACAGACGTCTCTGAATTTACTAATAGTTGGCTGAAAAATGTTTTCAAGGAACAATCGCTAGATAACATCGTTTCGCTAAACATTCATGAATATATCCATACGCAACAAAAACCCGCTAGCTCCAATTTATTAAGCCAGTCGATAAGGGAAGGTTCTTGTGATTTTATTGCTGAATTATCTATCCAAAAACCTCTACAGACCAAATACCTGAGTTATGGGAAAGCCAATACTTTGAACATCAAGGAACTCTTTAAAAAAGAAATGTTCTTTAACGATTATACCAACTGGCTATATAACGGAAGCCAACGCACAGAAGATGCAGATTTGGGTTATTATGTAGGCTACGAAATCTGTAAAGCCTACTATCAGCAGGCCAAAAATAAAAAGCAGGCCATTAAAGACATCATTGAACTAGATTTTGGGAATGACCAAGCAGTAGAGTCTTTTTTAGAGGCCTCTGGCTTTTATTCAGAGAAAATAGATAAAAAAGGTATTATAGATGCCTATCAAAAAATGCAACCTACCATAGTAAATATATCCCCATTTAGCAACGGAGAAAAAAACGTAGATGTAACAACAAAGGAACTAAGGATAACTTTCTCTAAACCGATGATTCTTAAACGATATTCTATCAGCTTTTCCGAAAAGGGCAAAGCCAATTTCCCTATTACTACGGTAAAAGGTCATGAAGATGATGATAAGACTTTGGTCCTGAATATTGAATTAAAACCTCAGCAGGATTACGAATTTATCATCACCAATAGAAGCTTCAGATCTAAAGATGGTTATCCTTTAAAGGACAACGAGTACTTGATCAAGTTTAGCACAAAGTAAAATTGCGTTTTTCATAATCTGAAATTCATTAACACTATATTTGTGTTATGAAACCTGCAGAAATCAATATTAAATGGAAAGAGCTGCAAGAAAGGATTGCGCAGGATTTTGATTCGGAAACACCGGACTTAAAAGTAGTGCTTTTTTTAATAGGCGTACAGGAACTGGGAAAAGGACCTGGAAAGTTTAGCAAAAGACAAAAGGAGGAGCTGATGCATATTGCTACTTGTCGCCTGTTAAGCGAGATGGGCTTCTACGAGTTGGAAGGCCTTGATCAGGACGGCTGGCCACACTGGAATTTGGTTAAACAGATACCTCCATATGTTGGATTAGAGCAAGAAATGCTACTGAAATCGTTAGCGATCAATTACTTTGCAGACATTTACGAATAAAAAAATCCCCGACGACCAGGTCATCGGGGATTTTTTTTATTTATATCAGCCACTAGCTTATCCAGCTTTTTCAGCAGCTTCTTTTTTCAATTGCTCGTTAGCAACAATTACAATCTCTACTCTACGGTTAGCCGCACGACCATCTTCAGTTGAGTTATCGGCAATCGGCTCGTTAAATCCTTTACCTTCTGTTACTAAACGTGAAGCTGGAACACCTTGTGAAACCGCATAAGTTTTAACCGCAGCAGCTCTTTTTTCAGACACACTTTGGTTAACCGCAGCAGTACCAACGTTATCAGTGTGGCCAATTACTTTTACATCAGTTCCTGGATACTGGTTTAATGAAGCAGCTAAAGATTGGATATTCTTTTTAGCAGCATCTTTCAGTTCAGTTTTATTGAAATCGAAAAGGATACCACTATCAAATCTTACAATAATTCCTTCACCTTCACGAATTACCTCAGCACCTGGAATCGCCTGCTTAATTTCGGCAGCCTGTTTATCCATTCTCTTACCAATAAAACCACCCGCAGTACCACCTACAGCAGCACCTATTACCGCACCTACAGCAGTGTTACCCGCTTTTTTTCCAATTAAAGCGCCTATTACACCACCAGCTGCTGCACCAATACCTGCACCTTTTTGCGTATTGTTTAGGCTATCGCAGCTTTGAAAAATCATTGCACCTACCGATAAAGCTATAGCGACAGTTGCTGTCTTGAATTTTGTAGTCATCATTTCTTATGTTGTTTATTTTCTAATGTTGTGAGAATCCTGTATTCAAAGGTAGTGCCAATTTAACATATATTTGTAAAATACCCTCGTTTTTAAGCTAAACAGCGTTGATAGTTAAGCAAATGAAAAGTATAACCGTATCTATTTTGTTCAATTATTGACCACAATTTTATACAACAAACTCGTTACACGACCATATTATTCCCCAAAATAGGCTTCCAGTTCCTTTAAAGAATTCTCGTCGGTATGGAAATCTTTAATGACTTTTCCTTTCTCCAATAAGATGATTCTGTTACATACATCGGTTACGTGGTTTAAATCGTGACTTGAAATAAAAGTAGTTAAACGTTGCGTAGTGCTTAAGTTCTTGATCAAGGTTTTTAACCTAATTTGTGTGGTAGGATCCAAATTGGCAAAAGGCTCATCCAAAATCAACAGTTCAGGTTTCTGCATCAGCGCTGCGGCAATTCCTACTTTATTCTGGTTACCTTTCGAGAAATCTCGAATATACTTTCCACGGCCCAATATCTCTCCATTGAAAAACTCTTCATATTGCTTTAGATAATCAGCGACGTGGGCAATGCTTAGCCCATGCAAACTACCAATAAAAGTAAAGTACTCTTCTGGGGTAAGGTAATCAATCAGAAATCCTTCATCCAAATAAGAAGCAGTATAATCTTTCCATTGGGAGCTTTTCGCAACATCAATATCTTTGGACAGGATTTCCCCACTATCTGGTCGTATCAGGTCCAAAAGCATTCTAAAAAATGTGGTTTTGCCGGCTCCGTTGTTTCCAACCAAACCAATGGTTTCACCTGCTCTAATGCTCAAACTTTGTATATCTACTACGGTACGGCCGCCATAGCTTTTTACTAAATTCTTAACTTCAATCATATTCTATTCTCTAAAGCCTTCGGCTATTTTATATCGTTGTTCTTCAAATTTCTTTACAATAACACCTACCCAAAAGTTACGCATCAACAATCCTAAAAGACCTAAAAAAGCAAGGACTGCCAAGCCCAAATAGGGTAGATTTAAGATGCCGAATGGCAGATAAATAATTATAGGAAGTAAAAGTAGCGGTAAGCCCAGTAGCCATTGCGTAGCACCTACTCCTTGCCAGTTGAAACTTGCGCTGCGGGTAATGTCCAATCTTTTGTAATTAAAATTGGCAAAATAAAGCACTACTATAGTGCCCACACCAATGTTATATAGATATGCTGCTAAATGCAACAACAGCAATTTATAACTCATAAAACCATAGAAACTTGAAAGTAGCGTAATGATGGTACTGCTCATGGTAAAGAGTAAAAATTTGGCTTTGATAAAATCTCTGTGATTGATTTTGTTAGTCAGTAAACCATCGAAGTGTGCACTTTGCCAAGCGAACATAAACTGCCCGTAAACGGAAATATTAATCCCAGTCATAAACACCGCGGCAAATAGCATCTTACCAAATTCATCTCCTTCTATTAAGGGCATGCGGTAAAAAAAGAATCCGTAGCATAGAAACATAAAGCCCATAATGACCGAGCTTCTTGAACGCTTATGCCTCAAAATCAATTTCAACTCCAATGCTGCCAACTCTCCAACCCTACCAAATTGATTAAGGAAAGGATAGTCTGTACTAACCTTTTTTTCATTCTTAGAGCTAAGTTCCTCGGTATATAAATTGGCTTTTAAAAATTTAGCATTAATATAGAAAATGGCAAATGCCATCATTGGAAAAATCAATGCCAGAAATGGATATTTAGCGACAGTTTGAAAAACCAGGTTAGAAAAATTTCGGATAGAAATAAAACCATAATAATCGGAGGCTGCCAATCCCAAAATAACCAAAATACCAATGGCAAAAATGGCGACATTATTAATTGCTTTTCGCTTAATATAAAGCACCAAAAAGTTATTGAATAGGATAAGCCCCAGTATAGAGGCCAAATATGCAGCAATCCCAATTACCCCGCTTGTTGCACCGATATTGATAAATATAAAGGGTAAGAAAATAAATAAAGGTAGGATATTGAAAAAGGAGAATAGCGATTTAAGGTTTAGAAAATTAACAATGGTTTGCCTCGAAATATTTAAATGTAGATAGGGAACAATACTTAACGTGGGGAGTTCCTGCATCTGTATCCTAATTGCTAAATCAAGTAAAAAATAATATAAAATCAATCCGTTAAACACAATTACTGGATTAACACTAGGCATAACCTTTTCGATAATTGCCGTCATCCAAAAACCTACCCCTATGGCTACCGCCAAAAAATAAAGCATAAAAAAGCCCAGTACTATTTGAGCGGCAATACTTCCTGCTTTATTTCGGCTACGCCAAAAGGATTTCCATTGATGTGATAAAAATATTGATATCATTTAGTTATAAAATTTTGATGGTTCCATTGATAATTTTAGGCACTAACTGCAAACCAATTCATATTTTATGATTCCGATAGAATCTTCTTCTTTTCCGAATCGTATTCTTCTTGCGTAATCAGTTTCTCATCCAATAATTTTTTTAGCTCACGAAGCTTATCAGCTTTTGTTTTCGTTTCTGCTTGGCTGGCTTCTTTAACTGCCGGTGTCGAAACATTACCGCTTTTAATTAATTCATAGGTGCGTTCTGGTTTATATTTCATCGTCCATAAAAATGGGAACAGGACAAAAACGCCTCCAATAATCGCGCCCACGTCAGCTTTTTCATTTCTAGAAAAAGAAGTAATGAAGGGTTCGTAGCCTTCCTTTTCTAATTTAACGGATGTGGTACTCCCCACAATCTTTGTGTCTTCATGTGTGTAGGGGGTAGTGCCAACAGCTTCTCCATTTAAATACACTTTTGCTCCACTTGGGTTTGACTGAATTAAGGTTTTGCTAGAGCAACTAGCTAATAAAATGCATCCCGCTAAAAGTAAAGCAGTGGTCTTGACAACGATAATTTGATGTTTCATGCGTGTGTTTGGTATTTATTATTTGTTTTTAAAATTTAAGTAGCCTAAAATAAAATTAATCTGAGGGCAAACAAATATGGATAGATTAATAATTGTATTTATTCTTCCAGTTTTGTCTCAGTTTTTCTCTTAGCTTTTCTTCGGCGGGGTTTTTTCCAGGATCGTATAGTTTGGTACCAGCTAATTTTTCTGGCATGTATTCCTGCTCTTCAAAATTACCATCGTAAGCGTGTGAATATTTATAGTCGGCACCGTAACCAATATTTTTCATGAGTTTGGTTGGCGCATTGCGCAAATGCAAAGGCACTGGTAAATCACCAGTTTGTTTTACTAAAGCTTGAGCATGGTTAATGGCCATATAGGAAGCATTACTTTTTACCGATGAGGCCAAATAGGTCACACACTGCGAAAGAATGATTCGAGCTTCAGGAAAACCAATCACATTTACTGCTTGAAAGCAATTATTTGCCAAAAGCAACGCATTAGGATTCGAATTTCCAATATCTTCGGAAGCAAGAATAAGCAACCTACGGGCTATAAATAATGGGTCTTCCCCGCCTTCTATCATTCTAGCCAGCCAATAAACTGCCGCATTGGGATCACTCCCTCTAATTGACTTGATAAAAGCGGAAATAATATCATAGTGTTGCTCTCCAGCCTTATCATAAAGGGCAAGATTTTGCTGCGCATGGGCCAACACGTTTTCATTAGTGAGTTCTATCTTGTCGCCACCAATGCCATTAACGGCAATCTCTAATACGTTGAGTAATTTTCTAGCATCGCCACCGCTTAGACGAATTAAGGCTTCGTGCTCCTTGATCTTTATTTTCTTTTTCGATAGGATTTCATCTTTGGTAATGGCAGTATTCAGCAGCCCTACCAATTCTTCTTCTGTTAAATTTTGAAGAATGTAAACCTGACATCTGGATAGCAAAGCGGAGATAACTTCAAAACTTGGATTTTCGGTAGTAGCACCTATTAAAGTAACCAACCCCCGTTCCACCGCCCCCAACAAACTGTCTTGCTGCGATTTACTGAACCGGTGAATCTCATCAATAAACAACACGGGCATACCCATAAAACCACCTTTCATTGCGGCAGCTTTATCGATCACCTCCCGAACATCTTTAACTCCGGAATTAATTGCACTTAATGCAAAAAAGGGACGGTCTAAGTTTTGGGAAATAATGGTGGCCAAGGTCGTTTTTCCTACCCCTGGTGGGCCCCAAAAAATCATGGATGGAATACGACCGCTTTCAATGGCCTTTCTCAATACTGCACCTTCACCCACCAAATGCCTTTGACCTACATATTCATCAAGGTTCTTTGGTCGTAATCTCTCGGCTAATGGTATGAGGTTCTGCATAATTTCTTCTTTGCCACAGATGCACAGATATTTTAATTCAATCAGTATAAAATCTTATCGAAATATTACAATATCTTCTGCGATTTGCACTATAATATAAGTCTTTTATAACTCAAGCGGGCTTCTCCAAAGTTAACAACAAGCGCTACTTTCTTATTAGAAACTTTTAAGTAGTTAATGGCTTGTGCAATATGTTCGTCCACAATACAACTTGTACACTTAATTTCTAAAATGATGTCGTCAAAAACAACAAAATCCGCATAAAATTTATGTGGCAAAACAACACCCTTGTAATTAACAAGATATTCCTGTTCTCATTTATAAAATACGTTTGTTTTTTGAAACTCATATTCAGTGCATCTTTATAAACAATCTCTAAAAATCCCGCACCTAGCTGATTATGAACTTCCATACAAAGTCCAATGACCTCGTATGTCTCTTCTTTCAAACTCATAGGTAATTTTTATTGTGATCAGTAAAAATCTACCTTAAAGATAAGAGAATTATCTGTGTATCTGTGGCTAAACTATTTTCGGCTTTTTCTTAAAAAACTTTTTCTTCTTCTTTTTATAAGGCTTCTTTTCTCCTTCTGGTTGTTCCTTTGGCGCTTCTCCTAAATGTTCGGGAAGAGGAATACGTTCAATAGGACGCTCAATCAGTTTTTCGATATTAGCCAAACGTCGTTTGTCTTTTGGATTAACCAAAGTAATCGCCGTTCCAGTGGTTGCCGCTCTAGCGGTACGCCCAATACGATGGATATAGTCTTCGGGATCTTGCGGGGCATCATAATTGATCACCAAATCAATGCCTGTCACGTCAATTCCTCTACTCAACACATCAGTACCAATGAGTACATTTAGCTTGCTGTTCTTAAAGTCAAGCATAATGGCTTCCCGTTCCTTCTGTTCCAAATCACTGTGAAAGGCCTCAGCTTTAAGTCCTAGTTTTCGAAATACCTTTCCCAATTCCTTCACTTTTTCCTTACGACCTGCAAATACGATAATACGGTTATAGTGAGCCGATTTCAGAATCTCTGTAAGTAAAGCTATTTTCTGATCATCATGAATGATATAAACCTGCTGATTAATGCCCTCTGCGGGCTTAGAAATTGAAATGTTAATTTGCGCTGGCTGTTGCAATAAATTGTTAGCCAGCTTTCTTATTTTGGGTGGCATGGTAGCCGAGAACATTACCGTTTGGCGTTTTTCGGGCAAGTAGCCTACAATTTTCATGATGTCATCATAAAAACCCATGTCTAGCATGCGGTCTGCTTCATCCAGCACCAAATGTTCCAGCTTGTCCATTTTTAATGTTCCCGATGCCAAATGCGAAATCAGCCTACCTGGCGTGGCAATAATAATATCCACTCCTTCACGCATTGATCTTTTTTGCTGATCATAGGCTACCCCATCGCCGCCACCATATACGGTTAACGAACTAATGTTGGTAAAATAAGAAAGTGCCTCTACCTGTACATCTATCTGTTGAGCCAACTCACGAGTTGGGGCTAAAATCAACACGTTATTATGTCGCTCGTGCTTTTGGGTCAGCAGGTTCATCAAAGGCAACAAATAAGCGCCAGTTTTACCCGTTCCAGTTTGCGCACAAGCAATCAAATCTTTGTTTTCGCTAATGATGGGAATGGCCTGTTGCTGTATGGGCGTAGCGTTTTTAAAGCCCATTGCTAATAAGCCTTCTAAAAGCTCAGCGTTAAATCCAAATTCTTTAAAATCCAATATTTTATCTAATATAATAGGATAAAAGTATTGTTAAATAGAGGGAAAAGCAAACCAATAAGAGGTTTCTTGACATAAAACCTCATTTATCAACTCAAAAAAGGCATTTTTAAGTTAACAAGAGTTTTTTAATTCCAGTATATTCCTAAATTCTCTATTTGTATTTGAGTAATCTGCCAATCAAATGGAGTAAAAACCGAGCTTATTCTAATTAGGAAAAAAATAAGCATTTTTCCTTTTATGCGCCTGACTTCTGCAACAGAACATCTCATAGCAAAAAGTCGAAATAATCACATTACAAAAAGAAAGATTGCCCTGTTCCTAGCAATGACAAAAAAAGTAAAAGATACATTGTATGCGACATCGAAGTTAATTTAGTACAGGAGAATGCCGTCCCAAATTAATGCACTTAGTTACATTTTCAATTTTAATCCCTTAAACTACAAGCTGCAAACGTTGCCAAAACAGCATTTTACTTAGAACGTTTCTAAATTGTCGATTTGTCGTTTTTTTGTAAGTTTTATTCCCAATAAGTTTTCATATTTTAGATAGATTTGCACACTAGAATTATAAATAAACAATCTAATGAGTAGTTTAAGTAAAGCTTTTACGTCGTCTATAGGTAGAAAGTTTGTAATGGGGCTAACGGGTCTTTTCTTGATTTTGTTCCTTATTGTTCACGTATCTATAAATGCACTGATTTTTTTAAATGACAGTGGAGAAACCTTTAATGTAGCCGCCGATTTCATGGGGCATAACATTGTGATCCGCATCATGGAAGTTGGATTATTCGTAGGGATTATCCTTCACATTGTACAGGCCATTATTTTAACCTCGCAAAACAATGCCGCGAGACCAGAGAAATATGCCTACAACAAGGCATCGGCCAACAGCAAGTGGTATTCTCGCAGCATGGGTTTATTGGGCACCTTGATCTTAATGTTTTTGGTATTGCACCTTTATCATTTTTGGTGGCCTACTAAAGTAGCTGTTTACACACACCAAGAGCACAACACTTTTCAGAACATTGTGATGATTTTCCAAGAGCTTTGGGTAGTAGTTGTTTATGTGCTAGGTGTCATTTCATTAGGCTATCATTTATTACACGGTTTTCAATCGGCTTTTCAAACGATGGGTTGGAACCACAAAAAATGGACTCCAGTGGTAAAAACTGTAGGTATATGGTTCTCCATTATAGTACCTATCATTTTTGCATTAATGCCAATATCCATCTATTTAGGTTGGATTGGCTAAACCGAAACGTTTAATTAAATAGGATTAAGTAAATGTCGAAATTAAATTCAAATATCCCTGCGGGCGAATTGACCCAAAAGTGGACTAAATATAAATCTTCTGTACCGTTGGTTAACCCAGCGAACAAAAGAAGTCTTGAAATAATTGTAGTAGGTTCTGGTTTAGCGGGTGCATCTGCAGCGGCTACCTTAGCAGAGATGGGTTACAAAGTAAAATGCTTCTGTTTCCAAGATTCGCCTCGTAGAGCACACTCTATTGCAGCTCAAGGTGGTATCAATGCTGCAAAAAACTATCAAAATGATGGCGATAGTACTTACCGTTTGTTTTACGACACCATTAAAGGTGGCGACTACAGGGCACGTGAGGCCAACGTACACCGTTTAGCAGAGGTTAGTGCGAACATTATTGATCAATGTGTGGCTCAAGGAGTTCCTTTGGCTCGCGAATATGGTGGTTTGTTGGACAACCGTTCTTTTGGCGGTACACAGGTTCAACGTACTTTTTATGCTGCCGGTCAAACTGGCCAACAGTTATTATTAGGTGCTTACTCGGCATTAGAGCGCCAGGTAGGTATGGGTAAGGTACAAATGTACACCCGTCACGAAATGCTTGATGTCGTAATTATTGATGGAAAAGCTCGTGGTATTATTGCTCGTAACTTGATTACTGGCGAATTAGAGCGTCACTTCGGTCATGCAGTGGTTTTAGGTACTGGTGGTTACGGAAACGTATTCTACCTGTCAACCAATGCTATGGGAAGCAATGTTACTGCCGCTTGGAAGGTGCACAAAAAAGGTGCTTTCTTCGGCAACCCTTGCTACACTCAAATTCACCCTACTTGTATTCCAGTGTCTGGAGATCACCAGTCGAAATTAACCCTAATGTCGGAGTCTTTGCGTAACGACGGACGTATTTGGGTTCCTAAAAAGAAAGACGATACTCGTAAAGCTTCGGATATTCCAGAAGATGAAAGAGATTACTATTTAGAGCGTCGTTACCCTGCTTTTGGTAACTTAGTACCTCGTGACGTAGCTTCTCGTGCCGCTAAAGAGCGTTGCGATGCTGGTTACGGTGTAGGTGCCTCTAAACTAGCGGTATATCTAGATTTCAAGGCAAATACCGAGCGTTATGGCCGTATTGAAGCTTCAAAAGCTGGTAACCATAACCCCGATAAAGAAACCTGCATGCGTTTAGGTACTGCCGTAATTAAAGAAAAATACGGCAACTTATTTGATATGTATGCGCAAATTACTGGTGAAAATCCTTATGAAACACCAATGCGTATTTATCCTGCGGTTCACTACACCATGGGTGGTATTTGGGTAGATTATGATTTGATGACCACTATCCCTGGTTTGTATTGCACAGGCGAGGCGAACTTCTCAGATCACGGCGCTAACCGTTTAGGCGCGTCGGCCTTGATGCAAGGTTTGGCTGATGGTTATTTCGTACTGCCTTATACCATCGGTTCTTATTTATCTAAAGAAATTGCAACGAAGCCAATTCCTACAGATCATCCTGCATTTGTGGAAGCAGAAAACAATGTAAAAGCAACTATAGATAAATTCTTAAGTATTAACGGAACTAAATCTGTAGACCATTTCCATAAGAGATTAGGCCACATTATGTGGGAAAAATGTGGCATGGCTCGTAACAGAGAAGGTTTAACTCAAGCCATTAAAGAAATTCAAGATTTACGCAAAGAGTTTTGGGCTGACGTTAAAGTACCAGGTTCAGCTGACGAGTTTAACCCTGAATTAGAAAAAGCACATCGTGTTGCAGATTTCTTAGAACTTGGCGAGTTGATGTGTATCGATGCACTTAACAGAGAAGAAAGTTGTGGCGGTCACTTTAGGGAGGAGCATCAAACTGAAGAAGGCGAAGCAAAACGTGATGACGAAAACTTCTCATACGTAGCCGCTTGGGAATACAAAGGCGAAAGTCAATTCGAATTACACAAAGAAGAATTGAACTACGAGAACATTAAGGTTGCACAAAGAAATTATAAATAGTATTTAGATCTTAGTATTAGTAGATAGATGATTTTCTAACTATTAAATACTAAATACTCGATACTCAATATTAAAAAAGATGAGTACAGGAAACATGAATTTAACGCTACAAGTTTGGCGTCAAAAAAATAGCAAATCAGCAGGCAAACTAGTTGATTATAAGCTTTCCGATATTTCTCCAGACATGTCTTTCTTAGAGATGTTTGACGTTCTAAATGAACAATTAATTAACAAGGGTGAGGAACCTGTTGTATTTGATCACGACTGTAGAGAAGGTATCTGTGGGATGTGCTCAATGTTCATCAACGGACAACCACATGGACCAAAAGATTTGGTAACCACCTGCCAATTGCACATGCGTTCGTTCAAAGATGGCGATACTATTGTAGTTGAACCTTGGAGAGCAAAAGCGTTCCCAGTAATTAAAGATTTGGCGGTTGACCGTTCTGCTTTTGACCGTGTAATTGCTGCTGGGGGTTTCGTGTCAGTTAATACAGGTAATGCGCAAGATGCAAACAATTTACCAATCCCTAAATCTAAAGCCGATGCTGCTTTTGAAGCTGCAGCTTGTATTGGATGCGGCGCTTGTGTAGCAACTTGTAAAAATGCTTCGGCAATGCTTTTCGTTTCTGCAAAAGTGTCTCAATTGGCTTTATTGCCGCAAGGTCAACCAGAACGTTACCGCAGGGTACAAAGCATGGTAGCTCAAATGGACGAAGAAGGTTTCGGTAACTGCACCAACACGGGAGCTTGCGAGGCTGAATGTCCAAAAGGCATTTCTTTAGAGAATATCGCTCGTATGAACAGAGATTACCTAAGCGCTAAATTTATCAGCGAAGAAGAAGTATAAGTTTATGCTGATTAGCTTTGTCAAACTTATTTGCAAAGCAGTCTATTAAGTTTGACAAAGCTTTTATAACAAAATCCCCAAATCTTTCATTAGGCTTGGGGATTTTTTGTTTTTTATGCAGACCATTCATAAATCGTCATTTCGACCTTGCGGAGAAATCTTTGAAATAGTATAACTTATGGGTTAGAACATTAAAATTCAAAGATTTCTCCACTCGCTACGCTGGGTCGAAATGACGCATTCTTCGAAAGCAATAAGCATCAATGAATCAGTTTTAACAAAAACCCTAAAACAATCTTTACGCACTATCGTTTTTTAATAAAAGATTTTAATTATGACAAAGCAAACAAAGATATTGAGCGGCGTTTTAGCAGGAGTAGCTTTAGGTGCCGTAGTTGCGATGGTGTTATCGTCTGATAAACATAGTGGCATGAAAAGCAAAATAAACGATTGGTTTTGTGACCTTTTTGATAAATCAAAAGATAAACTTGCAGGGGTTGCCGAGATGGTAAAAGATAAAGCTGATAAAATGAAAGCATAATTGATGACTTGAAATCAATTATTGCACACCAACCCTGAAATAAATTCAAGGTGACGATAATCAGCCGATTCATCATGCTGAATTTATTTCAGGCATCAGCTTTTGATTTGATAAAAGGGCATTTCCGTATCTTTGAAAATGGATATTTACGGAAGCGCCCTTTTAGATTTTCATCGGACCGGGCAAGCTGAAATTTTATGGCTTCATAATTCCTATGATGAACCTGAAGAAATGCCTATTGAGGTATTTTTTAGGAGCGAGAACGATATGCCAGAAATTGAGCTGAAAGCATTAGAACTTTGCAAAGGCAAAGTACTTGATGTGGGTGCAGGTGTGGGCAGTCATGCTTTGCTACTGGAAAAAAAAGGACTGGATGTTACCGCTATCGACATTTCTGAAATAGCTGTGCAAATCATGCAAGAACGTGGTGTAAAAAAACCTTTGTTTCAAGATTTCTTTAAGACCACAGAAAAGTACAATACCTTGTTATTCATGATGAACGGCATTGGTTTAACTGGAACATTGCCGGGCTTTGAAAACTTACTAGAGAGTGCTAAAAACCTGCTCCTTCCAAAAGGGCAATTACTCTTCGACAGTTCAGATATTTCCTACTTATATGATGATTTACCAATGCCAGCCCATCAGTATTTTGGGGAGATCAGCTATTGTTACGAATACAAAAAGCAAAAAGGCAATTGGTTTAACTGGCTATATATTGACCCAACTACATTGCAGCGTTTGAGTAAACAGCATGGCTGGAACTGTAAAATTGTTTATGTGGATGATCAAGATCAGTATTTGGCGCAGCTTAGTTTATAATTTACGATTTTAGATTTACGAATTACGATTGAAAAGCACTACCGCATAATTAAAGCTAGCAAATCGTAAATCTAAAATCGTCATTCGTAAATTAACTTCTTTCTTCCCAAACTTGTACCAAGTGGACGATAGTCTCAACCGACTTTACCATATCTTGTACCGCAACCCATTCTTGTTTACCATGGAAAGCATGTCCACCAGTAAATATATTTGGGCAAGGTAATCCCATAAATGATAAACGGGAACCGTCAGTACCGCCACGGATGCTACGGGTTACCGGATTAAGGCCGGCTCTTTTAAGTGCTTCAATACCATTGGCCATAATTTGAGGATATTTATCCAGTACCTGCTTCATATTACGATATTGCTCTTTAACGGTTAAGCTATAGCTTGACCTTGGATAGGCAGTAAGCACTTGCTTTACAATTTTCTCCAAGGTTTCCCCGTGAGATTTCAGCAAATTATCATCAAAATCACGAAGGATAAAATTTGCTTCTGCTTGCTCTACATTTCCGCTAATTCCCACGGGATGAATAAAACCATCTCTTTGAGAAGTACTTTCTGGACTAAGTTTATCTTTTGGAAGAGCATCAACAATCTCAGCCAAAATTTTAATAGCACTCTCCATTTTTCCTTTAGCAAACCCTGGATGCGCACTTACACCATTAATGATCAGTTTAGCGCCATCGGCCGAAAAAGTTTCATCCTCTATAGAACCCAAAGTTTCCCCATCTATAGTATAGGCAAACTCAGCGCCTAGCTTTTCTAAATTCACTTTATCTACTCCACGGCCAATTTCTTCATCGGGTGTAAAAAGGATTTTAATGGTACCATGTTTGATTTGAGGATTTTGTGTCAAATAAGTAGCGGCTTCCATAATCTCGGCAACGCCAGCCTTATTATCAGCTCCCAACAACGTGGTCCCACTAGCGGTGATAATATCATTGCCTATTTGGTTCTTTAAATCCCTATGTTCCGAAAATCTCAAGACGATGTTGTGATCATCTGGCAAAACTAAATCCTCACCTTGGTAATTTTTATGGATAATCGGTTTTACATTCTCTCCACTACTGTCTGGGGAGGTATCCATATGTGAGCAAAAACAAATTACCGGCACCTTTTTATCCGTATTGGAGGGAATAGTTGCATAAACATATCCATGCTCATCTAAATGCGCATCATTTAGACCTAATTCTAACAATTCCTGGGCTAAAATCTTGCCTAGATTTTTTTGTTTAGCCGTAGAAGGAGTAGTTGGTGAAGAAGCGTCAGATTGAGTGTCTATTTTTACATATTTCATGAACCTTTCAGTTACAGAAACAGCATTTATTTTTATATCTTGCATAAATTCAAAGATATTATTTATTATTTTGAATAAAGATTATACTTTTGCAAAGTAAGCACTTAATTTATAACAACTTGAAAAAACATTACTTAGCTTTATCACTGATTTTTCTTACAGTTACAGCATTTGGTCAATCAAATTTTTATAGATTAAGCGGGGGAATAGGCGGCGGTGGAACTTATACTTTTACTGATGTCCAACAAGGAAAATATGGCTACGCAGGAGCTATGTATCTTGATTATTATTTATCACCTTTTATTACCACAGGTCTCGAAATACAACATGGTATTTTAAAAGGAAAAGACCATAAAGGTGAGGACGGCCATCAAAAGGCTTTTTCAAATTCTTATACTACTTTAACCGCTAATGTTAAATTTAGGGCTGGAGAAATTACTGATTTCTATTATAGCGATTTCTTAAATTATACAAAAGGCTTTTACTTGGGTACCGGTGTTGGCATGGTTCTTAATAACAATGATGCCGTTAGAGTACAACCTGGTACAGGCTATATATTTCCCGGAAACTCTAAGGCCAAAAGCCTTATTGTTCCCGTTAATGTTGGTATGGATTTTTATTTCCCAGATGGATGGGGAGAAATTAGATATATTTTAAATATAAACTATCAGACCACCATGGACTTTGGTGACAACCTAGATGGCTATAATTCACCTCCCCCATTTAAAAACAAAGGAAATGATATTTATAATTTCCTATCGGTAGGCTTCAAATATACTTTTGGATCCAAAGGTATAACTAGCAAAACCATTCGTTAGTTTATTTATTTTAATTGATTTGTTATCCAAAATTTTGGATACAGTTATTGTCTTAAAAGAAACAAAAGTTATTTTTATACTTAAATCATTCCATAATGAGGGTATATTTCTTTTTGTTCCTTATCTCTACAACAATGACTGCTTTTGCACAATTAACTCCTTACGAGGCTAGTCAAAAAAAAGCCACTACAACTTATGATGAGGCTATTGGCTATTACCAAAAACTTGCTACAGCATTTGGTAAGCAAGCGAAGTTGATGACTTACGGTCAAACCGATTTTGGCAAGCCTTTGCACCTGTTAGTACTCAACAGAGATGGGGTGTTTGATGTTGCCAAGATAAAGCAAGCGGATAAACGCATCCTGTTAATCAACAATGGCATTCACCCTGGCGAACCAGAAGGCATTGACGCCTGCATGATGTTAGCTAGGGACTTGCTCAACAAAAAGCTACTACCCAAAGATGTGGTCATTTGCATCATTCCTGTTTACAACATCGATGGCAGCTTTAACCGAACAAGTACCTCAAGGGCAAATCAAAATGGCCCGCTAGCCTACGGTTTCAGGGGTAACAGCAAAAACTACGACCTTAACCGCGATTTCATCAAGACTGATTCAAAGAACTCAGCAGCTTTTCAGCAAATTTTTAACATTTGGCAGCCTGAGATTTTCGTGGATACCCACACCAGTAACGGGGCGGATTATCAATATACGATGACCTTGATTCCTACGCAAAAGGACAAACTCAATCCAACCCTATCAAACTATTTAACACAAACGATGCTTCCTTATTTATATCAAGAAATGAAAGCAAAAGGTTTTGAGTTGATTCCTTATGTAAATTCGGTTAAAGAAACTCCAGACAACGGTATCTCCGGTTTTATGGAAAGCCCTCGATATAGCACAGGTTATGCAGCATTGCACAATACCATTGGCTTTATGCCCGAAACCCACATGCTTAAGCCTTATGACCAAAGGGTAGAATCGACCTATAAACTGCTTGAAACCTACATTGCTTTAGTAGAGCGCGATGCCAAAAAAATTGGAGAGAATAAGAAAAAAGCAGATAACGAAACGGCATCAAAAACAACGTTTACCTTAGACTGGAAATTGAACAGAGATCAATTTGACGAGATAGCATTTAAAGGTTATGGGGCCAAGTATAAAGCTAGTGAAGTAAGTGGATTGGACAGGCTGTATTACGACCGAAATGAACCCTATACCCAAACCATTAAACAATGGAACAATTTTGAACCCTCTTTAACGGTTGAAAAACCAGTAGCCTACCTTATTCCAAAGGCCTGGCCCCAAGTGATACAATTACTTAAACTGAATAATGTTAAGGTTAACCAGCTTAAAAAAGACACGAAATTGGAACTTGAAATGTACTATATCGCTGACTTTAAAACTGCTCAAAAACCTTTTGAAGGGCACTACTTACACTCGGCGGTAAAAGTTGAACCAAAGCAACAAAGCATCCAATACTATGCGGGAGATTACGTAGTGTATGTAAACCAAAAAACTAACCGATACGTTGTAGAAACCCTAGAACCTCAAGCGCCTGATTCCTTCTTTAATTGGAATTTCTTCGATTCTATTTTAGGACAGAAGGAACATTTTTCATCCTACATTTTTGAAGATACTGCTGCACAACTTTTAAAAAGCAATCCTGCCTTAAAACAAAAATTAGAAGCGGAAAAAGCAAAAAATGCAGAGCTTTCCAAAAACGCCTATGCACAATTGGAGTTCATTTACAAAAATTCTGATTATTTTGAGCCAACTTTTATGCGCTATCCTATTGGAAGGCTCACGAAGGACATTAAATTAGATATAAAATAAGTTAAGCAAAGTATCTTTTAAGCCGATGCTGAAATAAATTCAGCATGACGATAAGTCGCCGCTCCGTCACCCTGAATTTATTTCAGGATCTGCCAAACAAAAAGATTGTGCTATTAAACTAATAAACCCAAAAATAACATGGCATTAGAATACTGGAACATGGCTCCCGTGGCCTCCATCATTTTTATTTTCACAATTGTCACCAGCATTTATGCTTTTAATAACACGCAGTTATTTGGCAAGTTTATGCTGCATCCGTATAGCTTAGCAAAAGGAGGAAAGCTATATACATTCATCACAAGTGGACTTATCCATGCAGATTGGATGCATTTGTTTTTCAACATGTTTACGTTCTTTTTCTTTGCTTTTAGGTTAGAAGCAATGATAGGCCATTGGCAATTTGCGGTGCTTTATTTTGTTTCTTTGGTGGTCAGTGATATTCCAACGGCTATTAAGCATAAAGATGATTATAGGTATAGCAGTTTAGGAGCTTCAGGGGCAATTAGTGCAGTACTTTTCAGCTACATTTTGTTTGATCCGCTAAATCTAATCTTGGTGATGTTTATTCCTATGCCAGCTATTTTGTTTGGGGTACTTTATCTTGCCTATTGTATGTACATGTCCAAAAATTCCAGAGATCATATCAACCACGATGCACACTTTTTTGGCGCATTAGCTGGATTAATTTTAACAATCATTCTTGTCCCCAATGTAATTGCTCATTTCTTAAACCAGCTATCCAGCATCTGGAAGTAATGGCTGCTCAAAAAAGCTCAATGGTGCTCTGGGGTCTTTAATGATTTCAAATAAAGTAAGGCCATAAGGTTTCCAGAAGTTTTCCAATACCTGTCCGTAAGTCTTGTGTTGCCATTCGTCGAAAATGGGTTTATTTTGAATCCCCCGTAACGGCATTGGGTCAATATAAGCCACGTCATTTGCTTCAATCACATTGTACTCTGGCAAACGATTAAACAAGTAAGCCGAGTAAAAGAAGCGCGCTGCCAATTCTTCAAATTGCTGGTCGGTTAGTGGTTTGCCTTTTATAAAATCCAACAGTTGTTGATGGTATCTTTTATTGGTTCCGTTATCCTGTAAACAGGCAATGATTCCAAAATCTTTAAACTTTAGGGAGAAGATGAGAGTGTTGATTTCATCTCGAAAGCTAAATCCGGTCTCCGCATTTTCCAAAGGGACCACTACAATCGACCAAGGCTTAAAATCCTCAAATTCTACCGCTCTAAAAACACCTTGCAACATTAAATGCAGGTTGCCAAACTTGTGCATCAGGCCTTGCGACATGTTCATGCCATCGCCGCTTAATTGCTTTAAACGTATGGCACCTTGCATCTCGATATACAAAAAGCTGTACATCAATTTGCCAATCCAATGAAACAAGTCTATTTCTGACAAAGCCGAAACACCTCTATAACCTTGTTCAAAAGCAGCTTCCATCTTTTGTTCTAAAGGCAAAATGGTTTCTGCATAGATTTCGGCACTAGCGGGAACTACTAAACTCTTATAACTTCTAATGCTCTCATCCAGCAACTTAATCTGCTCCTCGCCCGTAAGGTTGGCCATGTTTAACAACCAATCAGGTAACACACGAACAGCCAAAGGTGAGCTTGAGCTGCCACTCAAAAAGCATTTGTCGTTTCTAAAATCGAACGTTTTAAAAGGATTATAAAGACTATGGTTCATCAGTGCAATATTAACAATAATTGACAAGTGAGTAATTGTTTAATTGTCATATTAAGAATGGTGAACTGATGAAATTGTTTAACTGGTTAATTGCTTATTCCAGTCATCATTCAAAATTCAATTAATACCTGCTATAAAACGAACTAATATGATCTACCAATTGCGCATAAATTGGCTTGGTAAACTCCACAAATAAATTACCCGGAGGTGGGGGCATTATCTCTCGTTTTCTGGTAAGCGCTAATTGCTGTTTGTCTAATGCACGCTCATCTCCCTTAAATGAAGCCCAAACGTCCTTCCAAACATATGTCCCTGCTATTTTCTGATTACGCAAAAGCTTGTTGGTGCTTAAATCTACTACAGCAAAGTTCAATAAGCCTGATGAAGAAACTTGCTTTTCAAAAACGCTGTAAGTGGCTTTAACAGTTCCATAAATTTTGCCACGCCTATCTTCTCCGATTACCACGCTGTCTCTTTGTAACTTTTCTACCCTTTCCTTTACATAGGTTTGACCAACAATGAAATCATCAAAATGTAGTTCTATCAATTGGTCGGCCCTTACATTTCGCGCCTCGGCCTCTTCTTCCGAATAAAACCTCACAAAGGTATTTCCTTTATAAGTAGCCAAATAATTGGCTATCTGTTCTTGAAAATATTGATTGCTTAATCTATAAGTATTGCTGTTGATGATTGCTGGTTGAACTACTACTTTTAGCACTGCAGCCCAATAAGCATCCTCAATCTTTTCCTTCACTCCCTTTAAAGATGGATATAAACTTTGCGCTTTCACAAAGTGTTGATAAGCCACCTTTGCGCTTTGGCGGTTATTTTCCCTTAATGAACGTTCGCCCATTAAATAGCGTGCCTCTGCTGCCTTGTATCTCGAATCCTCAAATTCTTTAACGTATTTTGGAGGGTTGGGGACTAAATTCAAACAACTAGGGCAAGCGTTTACTTCATCGCTTAACTGGTTAATTTTTTGGTAGCGGAACATGATGTTCTCCCATTTCAATGCATCAGTCGAAGTCTTAGCTTCATCAATTTTTCTCAAATGCGTTTTAATAGCCAAATCAAATGCTTCGGGTAAAACCTGCATTGCTTCTTTATTTTGTGGTGAACTTCTTAACCGGTCAACCGCTTTAGAAACTGCTGCGTCGTAATCACCTTTTTGCAAGGCATTTTTTCCGGTAGTACATCCAACAATTAATATGGATAAGTAAAGAAAATAACGTAATCTTGAAATAGAATTCATGGCCATTATATTAGCGTTAACAAATATACTGCAAGGCTGTAAACCTTTTAATGATTTAGACGATTAAAGATGAAAATTAGTTGCAAGGAATTTGAATTAGAATTGAAACACCCGTTTTCTATTGCCAAATTTACCAGAACCAGCACTCCATTATTTTTATTAAAAGTAGAACATGAAGAAAAGGTAGGTTATGGAGAGGCAAGTATGGTTCCTTATATGGGCGAAAGCTATGAAACTGCAAATGCCTTTTTGAAAAAAGTAGACTGGAGCCGGTTTAAATTTCCATTTGATTTTGCCAGCATCAATAAATATTTAGACAGCTTGGCTCCAGGCAATCCTGCAATAAAAGCAGCTATTGATATTGCGCTCCATGACTTAAATGGTCAATTGCTGAACAAACCCTGCTATCAGATATTTGGTGCAGACCCCGCAAAAATGCCTGTGACCTCTTTTACCGTAGGTATTGATACCCCCGAAGTTTTAAAGAAAAAACTGGAAGATGCCAAAGATTTTAAAGTGGTGAAAGTTAAGCTTGGCAGAGAGAACGATAAAGAGATTATTGAAACCATTCGCAGCGTAACTAATGTGCCGTTATATGTGGATGCTAACCAAGGCTGGAACGAGCGCAAAAAAGCCATCGATTTGATCTATTGGCTACACGATAAAGGCGTGGTTTTGATTGAGCAACCGATGGACAAAAATAATCTGGAAGGAAATGCTTGGCTAACGGAACGCAGCCCTATTCCAATTTTAGCTGATGAAGCCATGCAGCGTCTCTCTGACCTAGACTCTTTGAAGGGTGCCTATCACGGCATTAATATTAAACTGATGAAAAGCACGGGCATGTATGAAGGTCATCAGACTATTTTAAAAGCCCGCCAACTAGGCATGAAAGTATTGATTGGCTGCATGAGCGAAACTTCCATTGCAACGCTAGCTGGTGCTCATTTAGCTCCACTTTGTGATTGGGCCGATTTGGATGGACCATTTTTGACCGTTAACAATCCATTTGATCAACCTGCTTTTGAAAATGGCAAATATGTGCTTAACCAATTGCCCGGTTTGGGACTGACTGGCATCAAAGAAGGTTTATTTACATCATAAAAGTTGGGTGATGAGACACCCAACTTATTATTATATTTTAAAAATCACTTCGGTAGCTCCGTAACCGAATTTCTCTTTACGAGCATCCATAAAAGTACGTACCTGAGGATGCTTGCTAATTTTTTGATGGATATGATGTCTCAAAGTTCCATTTCCAACTCCGTGAATAAATACGATGGAAGGCATTTGATGTACAATTGCAGCATCTAAAGCTTCTTGGAATTTTGTCAGCTGAACTTCTAAAATTTCGCTTTGCGATAAGAAATGATGATCATCTCTTAGCCTCTCAATATGTAAATCTACCTCATTAGCTGGTTTGGCAATTTTTGGCCTTTCTTCCTTGGGCGTAAAAAAGCTCTCTTTTAATTTATGGGCATCTACCATCAAAGCAGGTTCATCTAATCTCACTAACCAGCCAAATTTATTGATTTCCGTAATTTGATTTTTAGCACCACTAAAGTCTTTCGATTTAAAACGCCTTTCGACCTGTAGCGGAGCCTTAGGTTTTTTATTGGAAGTGGTAAAATGCAATGCCTGAAAAGTAAAGTTTGGCCAATTGTCCAAATCGCCCAAATTAGCGGTATAAACCTGTACCATACCCTTAGGTTGAATCACCCCCGCAAATTCGCCTTTGTAAATTCCTCCTTTTTCAGTTTTTAGGGAAAACAACAATTGATAAGAGGTTTGATTCAATAAAGTAAAATGTGCTACCACAGAAGCTTTACTATCTTCAGCAACTGCCAAATAAATCCCATCCTCTAC
This sequence comes from Pedobacter sp., assembly GCF_039594775.1. Classification (GTDB taxonomy): domain Bacteria; phylum Bacteroidota; class Bacteroidia; order Sphingobacteriales; family Sphingobacteriaceae; genus Pedobacter. Next base: position 193,591 of record NZ_JBCNMT010000001.1, read on the forward strand.
AAACTTTTCATCTACCTGCTTGGCTGGCATGGCATTATTGCTGGTTCCAGTATTACTAAAATGACCATGTACATAGGTCAAATTACCTGTGGACACTGGTATTTCAAACCCATCGGTGTCTGTAACTCCTACCGTGTGTTCGTCTATTTGGCTAGTCACGTAGCCTTCTCTTTTCTCATCAATAAAACGAACGTAGTCTCCTATTTTGAACATAATAGTATTTAGTAATTAGCTTTTAGTATTTAGAAGTGGACTCTGTATTTAATATTACCATTTAATTAATGCACTTGCCCAAGTAAATCCAGAACCAAATGCAGCTAAGCACACCAAATCTCCTTCTTTGACCTTACCTGCCTCCCATGCCTCACTTAAGGCAATAGGAACGGATGCTGCCGTGGTGTTGCCATATTTTTGGATGTTATTGAATACTTTATCGTCAGCCAAGCCTAACAATTGCTGTACATATTGGCTAATACGCAAATTAGCCTGATGTGGCACCAATAGGTCAATATCTTTTGCTGTATAATTGTTAGCAGCTAAAGCTTCGTTAATCACTTCTGGAAACTTTACTACTGCCTTTTTGAATACCGCTGGGCCATCCATGTAAGGCAAAGCTGCTCCACTTTCCAATTGTTCGGTAGTCATAAACAAACCGCCAAGTTCCTTTTCCGGGAAAGCAGGTTTATCTTTCAACCATTTATTAGCGTGAGCGCCAGGATAATGCATGGCTAAAATCTCAGCATCAGCACCATCGCTATGTAAATGAGTGCTTAAAATACCCTGGCCTTCCTTATCAGTCCTTTGTAAAACTGCAGCTCCAGCACCATCTCCAAAAATTACGGAAACATTCCTGCTTCGGGTTTCAAAATCCATGGCAAAAGAATGCTTTTCACTACCTACTACCAAAATATTCTTGTACATCCCAGTTTTAATGAACTGATCAGCAACGGAAAGTGCATAAACAAAACCTGAACATTGGTTCCTAATATCCAAGGCACCTACTTCCTTCATCTTCATTTCACGCTGCAACAATACACCGCAGCCAGGAAAATAATAATCCGGACTAAGCGTGGCAAAAATGATAAAATCGATATCATCTTTAGTTATTCCAGCCCTTTCTATGGCTATTTTAGCAGCTTCAATGCCCATTGTAGTGGTAGTTTCTTTGAACCTATCAGCAAAACGACGCTCTTTAATACCCGTACGCTCTTGAATCCACTCATCACTGGTTTCCATGAACCTTGACAAATCGTTATTGGTATAAACATTTTTGGGCACATAGTGACCTATGCCAGCAATTTTTGTCCTATACATATTAGGTGGTTTGATTAACAAAGATAAGTTAATTTACGATTTTAGATTGACTAAGGGCTATGATATAAACCAAAGAAATTTGATGCAACACAATGTTTTCTAAGCAAATCGTAAATCTAAAATCGTAATTCGTAAATCTATTTGTATTTTTGTAGCATGTCAACACAAACTCAGGAAGAAACCTTTACCCTTGAGGAGATTTTAACTTCGTTGAAAACGATACATCGTTTAATTCTGTGGAATGACGATGTAAACACCTTTGACCATGTGATTTGGTGCATGATGCGCTATCTGGATTATAACGAAACCCAAGCCGAAAAAATAGCTTGGAAAGTACACAACGAAGGCAAGTGCGCTGTTTTGGAGGGGTCTTTTACCGAAATGGAAGTATACCGAAAAATCCTACAGCAAGAGGGCTTAACGGTTACTGTTGATTAGATTTCAACATATATTCATCCAATTTCTTCTTTGCTGTTTGACGAACTTTTTCCTTGAAAACGTTTGTCCATCCAAGCAATAATCCACCAATACCAAAAGCCTGCCTGGCCCATCTGTGGAAATTAAAGGTATCTGTGTGCTTCACAATTTTTCCGTCTTTGATTTCAAATTCGGCATTGATTTTATTGACCACCTTTTTACCCGTAGCCGTAAATGTATAACGAGCTTCCCAATAAGCCCTCACTCTGCCTCCTTCTTCCCTCACATTCCTAAAATCCATCACCATATCTCCACTGCGCGACAACAGCATTTGCCACATGGCCCTGATCTGTTGGGCATCAAGGTTGATAAAAACAGCATCATTGAAAATGGCATGGTCATCATAGCTACTTTGCATAGTCTTTACATCCTTTTGCTGGAACGCAGTATAAAACTGATGGATAAGGGCTTCGTTTGGAGTCATGGCTTTTTTGAGTTTGACAAATAAAGTTAAATTTATGAAAACAATTAACCTGTATACAACATTAATTTGAGGTATAGCACTTATCTTAGTATAAGCCATTAAATTTAAAACACATGAAAAGACACGCAACCGCCGTATGGAACGGTACTGGAAAAGATGGGAAAGGCACTTTAACCACCCAAAGCACAACCTTACAGGACACCCAATATTCATTTAAAAGCCGCTTTGAAGAAGGCACGGGTACAAACCCAGAAGAATTAGTTGCCGCTGCACATGCGGGATGCTTCAGCATGAAACTAAGCTTCAATATTTCGGCAGAAAACATTACCCCAGAAAGCATTGAAACCAAAGCTACCGTAAACCTTAATCCTGAAAAAGGAGCTATCGATAATATCCATTTGGTGGTAAAGGTAAAGGCAGAAGGATTATCAAAAGCAAAGTTTGATGAATTGGTAGCAGATGCCAAAGCAAATTGTCCCATCTCAAAGCTGTTAAACACCGATATTACTCTAGAATCGGAGCTCTTGTAAGCCCGTAGAACTTAAACAATCATCAGCCATAGATACACAGACACTTCGATTATTGGGCTTACCAAGCCTTATCTGGGTATCTATGGCAAAATAGTTCTTCTTCTAACTAAAAACTACGTTGATTTTTTGTAAAAAATAGTACATTTGGCTTTATCGCTTATTACTGAATTGCATAGTCACTGATGAAGAAGATTTTTTTACTATTTGTTTTAGCGGCTTTTACGCTAAATGCCTTTTCACAAAACATTTTTAGCTTATTTGGCAAGGCCAATACTTTCTTTGACTTATTTGCTGCAGGCAAATTTGAAGAAGCTCACGGCTATTTTTCAGAAGAAGGAAAAACCAAAGTCACTGCAGAAAACCTAAAACAGTTTTGGACGGGCTTACAAAATAGACTTGGAAAAGTTAAAGCAATAGATGCTACAGGAAGTAAAAACCAAGGTGAGTTTTATGCCGTTACCGTAAGCGGTGAATTTGAACATGACACTCAGGACTTCGTATTAGTTTTTGACAAATCAGAAAAATTGGTGGGCATGCACTTGCCTCCAAAAGCGGTTACCTACAGATCGCCGGGTTATGCAGACTCTACTTTATACAAAGAAAAATCTACTTACATTCAAACTCCTGGACATCAGTTAGCAGCAATTATTACAGTACCGAAAGATGGCAACAGCTTCCCTGTAGTAGTATTGGTACATGGTTCGGGCCCCAATGATATGGACGAAACCATTGGACCAAACAAGCCATTTAAAGATATTGCAGCTGGTTTGGCCGCTAATGGTATTGCTTCGGTTCGTTATGTAAAAAGAACCTTACTTTACCCCGCTGAGTTTGGCAAAGCCTTCACCGTAAAAGAAGAAGTATTAGATGATGCTTTACAAGCGATTGCATTGGCGAAAACCATTGAAGGAGCTGACCTCAAAAATATTTATGTGCTTGGCCACAGTTTAGGCGGCATGCTAGCCCCTCGTATTGCTACGCTTGTGCCAGACCTTAAAGGTATTATTTTGGCCGCAGCGCCAGCTCGTAAACTTACTGATTTGATTATCGAGCAAAATAAGTATATGGTAGCACAAAGTAAGGATACATCTGCTGTGCTACAAAAATCACTTGCTGATGCCATTACCGAAATAGAAAAAACCAGATTGACCAAGCTGGAAAAAATGAAACCCGATTCTCTTTTGTTAGGCTTACCCGCTAGTTATTGGGTTGATTTAAATAATTATAACCAAGTTGAAACTGCCAAGAAATTAAAACAACGTATTTTTGTAATTCAGGGCGGTTATGATTTTCAGGTTACGGAAGCAGATTATAATTTGTGGAAAGAGGCCTTAACGGGCAATAACGTAACTTTTAAATTATATCCTGATTTTAACCATTTGTTTAGCCAGCAAGAAGAAAAAGGAGATGTTGTACAATACCAAAAACCAGCTAATGTAGAGCAAAGGGCTATTGAAGATTTATCGAATTGGATAAAAGGGCTTTAGCCTCTATTTCTTCGGTTTTATTTTTCGATATTTTGCTGACCAAAATTCAGCCGTCCTTTTCCCCAAAAGCCAATTAGCAACTTTACCTAAAGTTGTATAATTCTGATCAATCCAAGAGCCTGCAAAATGATGGATACAATACGTATTTGGCGTAATATTCATTTTTAAGGTCTTCCAGCTTTTAGGATAGAAATATTCGCTGGGATAAATAGTACAATAACCTTCTACTTTTTGATGAGTATTATTAGACAGTACGCCTTTCTCTTTAGACAAAAAGCTAGTAATCATCTCGGTAATAGGATTGACGTCTAAACTTCCATCTGTCTTATAAAAGCTTTTATGATCATAAAAAGAAAGCAAATCGCTAATCCATTTTCCATTTTTCACACTACCAATTACCCCTGCAGAAACCAATTGATCTTCAAATGCGGTGAAGGCAGTGTCGTCTAAAAAATAATCTGGTAAGGGCTTGATAAATTCTACATCCGTATCTAAATAAAGACCTCCAATTTCTTTGAGCACATATAAACGGCATACATCTGCCACAAAAGCAAATTTTCTAGCTTTGTAAGCATCAACAGCATATTGGTATCTATTGATATCAAAATTGTCCTCGTTCCAAAGCATAATTTCATACTCTGGCAAATATTTCCTCCAAGATTCAAGGCATTTAAGCGCCAGTTCTGGCATTTCTTCCCTTCCAAACCAACAATAGTGAATAATCTTAGGTATCATGAGCTTAATTTCCTGTTTATAGAGTTGTTTACTTAGCGTTTTTATTGCCGCGGTACTTTTCCGCCCAAGCATTTGCAATTCTTTTACCCAGCAAAAAATTAGCCAATTTGCCTACTAAACTTTGTTTGGTATGTAGCCAAGAACCCGCAAAGTGATGAATACAGTAAGTATTGTTTGTTTGCTTTATTTTTAAGGTCTTCCAGCTTTTAGGACAAAAATAATCGCTGGGATAAATAACACAATAATCTGCTATTTCCTGAAAAGTGTTGTTGATTTTAATCCCCTTTTTATCCCTCATAAAGGCAGTAATGATTTCTGTGTTAGGGTTCACATCCAAACTACCATCTTTCAAATAAAAGCTTCTATTTTCATAATGGGGCAACAGATCATTAATCCATTTTCCATTTTTTTCGCTTCCCATAATTGCAGAGGACAACAGCAGATTATCCTCAAAACCGGTAAAAGCTCTTTTGCCCAGGATATCTTCATCCAAGGGCCTCAGAAATTCAACATCAGTATCCATGTAGATTCCCCCCATTTCTTTCAGGGCATACAGCCTACATACATCCGACACGAAGGCAAACTTCCTTTCTTTGTAGGCCTCTGCCGAAAAACGGAAGCTATTCACATCGAAATTGTCCTCATTCCAAACCTTAATTTCAAAATCTGGAAGAAACTTTCTCCAAGATTCTAAACAGTTTAACGCAAGCTCGGGCATTTCGCCCCTGCCAAACCAGCAATAATGTATAATCTTGGGTATCATAAATTTACTTTTTGTTTCAATTTCCTAAAAATATCAGCCCTAGTTGTACTGTTAAATCGCATAAACAAAGTCACAACCAGCAAAATTACTCCTAAAACTAAACTGTTAATGATAAACATTGGCCAAGTATTAACCATAAGTAAGTTTAATTGCTTCCATCCATAACTAATACCAACCAATACCGAAAAACCGGCCAGACCCTTTATGATCTTAAAGAAAAAATACCATCTGCTTTCCTGCAAGCAATAGGCCGCATACAAAGGGGTAAAGGTTAAATGACTTATTACACCACTAATGAGCGCCCCAACGGGAATAGAATAGACTCCTAATGAACTGTATTTACAAAGGATAATGACCAGCACAAAGTTGAAAATGGAAATAAAAATGCCCCAAAAAGAAGCAGTCCTCAATTTATTGGTAATCACAAAAACATGATAAACCGTTTCTACAGTGCCATGTACAATAAAAGGCACTAAAGTAATAACCGATAAGATATGCAGGGCGTGAGCATCTTGCGTAGGAAGCCAAAGCTTAAAAAACACTTCCCCATACACGAAAAATACGGATAGTGGTAACAATACCACTAAAAAAATAGCTTTAAATGAAAGGTCTAATGTCTTTTTCAGCCTCCCCATATCATGATTAGCATAAGCCTTTAACATTTCAGGCAAAAATATGGGGACAATAATTCCTAAAAGGATATAAATGGCATTAGGAATAAATTTGGTAAGCGATAAAAACCCCATTCCAGACGCCCCAAAAAAGTGGTTGGCTATTAATAAATCTAATTGAGTATTAACCACATTTGCAAGCGCCATGATCGAATTCCAAATTCCGGAGCCTACAATGACGTATAATGCTCCTTTAGAGAAAAAAGACCATCCTATTTGTATTTCGGGAAGCAGCTTTTTAGTAAGCCGATAATTGGCAATCAACATATAAAATGCTGTTATCGCAGTAACCACGCCTAAAAAGTAAATTCTGGGGGTAAAAAAATAAAACAGCAATATAATTGCTCCTAACTTCAACACATTGGAAACAATATTGATGAAGGCCAGTTTATCAAATCGGTTCAAGGCAAAAGCCGTTACCTGAAAAACAGCCGAAGAAACGTTAATGACCAAACTCAGGAAAATAAAAATGAAAAGCAATCTTACATCATGAATAAGAGCGGTTGGAATATCCAATATCTTATCAATAAAAAGACAGAACAGTGCGCTCACTATAACAAAGCCTAATGAGATGAGAATATTTCCAAAAAGAACTGAATTAAAATAGACGTTTGCTTCCTTAATATCTTTCTTCTCCAAGCTGATGGTGATGTATCGACTCGACATTGAATTTAGCGCCGTAGTGATAATCCCAGCATACATCACAAAATTGTTCGATAATGGAAAGAAACCATAGGCTTCTTTACCCAAATGCTCCACAATATAAGGCGTTAAGAAAAACGAGATACCAACGCCCGAGAGTGCACTAAAAAAATTTGAAACTAGATTAATTACGAAACGTCTTTTATCCATACCCTAAAACAGCTTTGCTAAAGTACTCGTTTTATGTTTAAACTTTAGCTCGTTTTACAAGAAAATGTGTTTATTTTGTTAATGATTTTTGTTTAGTAGACCTCAACTTATACCCAATTGGAACCACTTGTATCCATCATTACCCCTTGTTATAATTCCGCCGATTTTATCGTTCCAACACTCCACTCGGTATTGGAACAAACTTACAAAAATTGGGAATTGATTGTGATTGACGATTGTTCGAAGGATAATACCTGCAAAATAATAGAAGGTTTTGTACAACAACATCACAATATTAAATTGATCAAACTATCGCAAAACGGCGGTGTTGCCAATGCCCGTAACGTTGGCCTGGAACATGCCAAAGGTAAATACGTAGCCTTTTTAGACAGTGATGATATTTGGTTAAAAGAAAAGCTAACAAAGCAAGTTACATACATGGAAGGTCAAAACCTACCCATGACTTTCTGCGCCTATAACAGAATTGATGAGGAAGGAAATATCATTTCTAGGAAGATAGAAGCCCCTAATAGCGTGAATTATAGACAATTATTATCTCACAACGTCATCATCTTTTCAACTTCTCTCACACTTAGAAGTGCCGTTGGCGATTTAAAATTCAAAAAAGCAGGGCATGAGGACTGGATATTCTGGTTAGACCTTTTCAAAAAAAATATTTCGGGATATGGTATCAATGAAGCGTTGGTTTTGTATCGAATTAGAAAAGGTTCCGTATCCGCAAACAAGTTAAAGGTAATTGGCTACACTTGGAAAATATTAAGGGAGAGCGAAAAGTTAGGGTTCTTTGAATCAGCCTATCATTTTATTAAGTACGCCTTTTCTACCGTTTGGAAAAGGTTGAAGTAGCGGTTGTAGTATTTAACTAGTCCCCAATTAGATTTATTTACTTACCTTTGATAGTATCAAAATGAAGCCTCCTTACAATTTATCCATCCCTTTAGTGACGGGAATGGAAGAATGGGAAGGTTATGGCTTAATTGAAAAATTGGGTGATAAAAAAACGACCAGCTATAAAAAATTATAATAGCCTTTCTTATTTAATTTGATATCCCAAATCCTTGCTATTTTTTCTATGGGTGTAATTCCAAAGCAAGCCTTTAATAGTCCACTTAGCTAATTCTGGCTGTTTGTTCAATAAAAATTTCAATACAGCTTTAGGACAAGCAATTAAAGTGAAATAAACAGAAAACAACAAAGTGTTTAACCAGCCTGTATTTTTTCTGATAAATAACATCCGGTTGCGGGTATTGAAATAGATTTTCAAAGGGCTTGCTTTACCAACACTGATAGATTCTTTGTGATAAACATAGGTTTTACCTGTAAACCAAATCTGCTTCTCGGCACGTTTAAACTTTTCGCACCAATCGAGCTCTTCGTAGTACAAGAAATAAGTTTCATCCATTAAGCCGGCCCTAAGTAAGTCCGCTCTGCGACAAATCACAGCTGCGCCATGACAAAACCCAGTTTGATAGGTTTGATCATTAAACTGCCCAATATTTTTTTCAAACTGTCCTATGTAAGCATTACGGGCAACCAGATAATTCATTGGCGTGAACCCTGCATATTGCACTAAATCCTTTTGGTCAAAATATAATAGCAATGGCGATAGTAAACCAATGTTTTCATTTGCCTCTAGTTCAGTGGTTAGTGTCTCAATGCATCCTTCTGGAATTTCAGTATCGTTATTCAACAGGAAAATGTAATCACCTTTGGCTTGTTTAATTCCAAGATTATTACCTCCTGCGAACCCCAAATTTTCCTCAGATTGAATGTAGGTAATATTTCCAAAATATGGCAGAAAAGCAGCTTCATTACTCTCATGAGCACCATTATCCACAACGATCACCTCTACTTCAGAGGGCATATACCATTTAGCTACAGATTTTAATAAATCTATCGTCACCTCAACTTGATGAAAATTAACAGTAATAATGGTGGTTAATGACATTGATTTTTCCTTCTTGATGTCATTCTGAGCACAATGAAGAATCTCTCAGATTCCTCCTAGCATCGGGATGACAGTTATGATGTTATTCTACAGTTTGAATTGCCTTATAAATCTCTTCGACGTTCTTTTCCCAAGTATGAGTCTTTGCAAATGCAATACGTTCATTAGCTAAAGTTTCTGAATTTTCCTCCAAAGCTTTTTCCGCTAGCGACACATATTTTTCCTTGGTTTCGGCAAGATAAACATAGTCTTCAAAAATACCTACCGCCTCGGTTCTGGTCGCAAGGGTTGGTTTGCCCATTGCCAAATACTCGTCTATTTTACGCGGATAATTTCCAATAGTCAAGGGGTTTAGAGCCTGAGGGTTTAGGCAAATATCAAAACCTTTAATATAAGCGGGCAAAGTCTCCGGCTTTTGAGGGCCAAGGAAATGTACGTTTTCCATTTCATGCAACTTGCTATTTTTAAAATCATCATCTTCTGGCCCCACTAAAACAATACGCCATTGGGGCCTTTGCTGCGCTAAGTGCAACAGAATACGCTCATCTAACCGAATAGACAATAAAGCACCTACATAACCTAAAATCGGCTTTGGAATATAAATAAGACTTTCTGGGACCTTAATGCTGTCATCATTTTTAAAAAGCTCGAAATCGCAGCCCTGACCAACGTAAAAAGAATTAGGGTTATACTGTTTACAATAATTAGCCAAATAAACCGAATTAGCTACACATAAATCACTTTTCTTAATCAGCTCCGGTTCTAAATACTTGCCATGTTTACCCCAATAAGGTGTAGCCAAGAGGTTATCGCGGGAGTAATAAATGCTGGTGTTAGGATTTAAAAGTTCTTTCAAATGATAGCTCCTAAACATATCACTATCGTTAAAAAGGATGAAATCTTTGAAAGATAGTCTTTGTATAGCTTTTTTAACAGACTTGGCAAACCTTTTATTGTTGATCTTATTAAAGAGCCGGAATAATCCCGTGGGCTTCATCCAATTAATAGATTCATTGATCACGTCAGGATAATACACCCAAAAGTTAGGTCCTATCTGCTCTAGTCCATCTTCTTCACCGTTGATTACACGCATGCGTTTTTTTACGCCCTCGGTATGGCCTTGCTGAAATTTTGTACGGCGATCTAAGGGGGCGTTAATATACAGCACTCGATTATGTTTGCTGAATTCTAAAGCTAAGTCTTTGCAGTTACTCCCAATTGGGGTATCCCAAGGTTGTTGCCCAACCACAATAAAGTCTCTGTTTTCAATTATTGCCATTTCACTACGAGTTATCACTGTTTGTTCTGCTATATGCACCTAATCCTCTGATAAATCCGAGGACTCCAAAAATGATAGCGGGAATAGCAAGTATTTCTAAAGGCATATCAATGAGATTCTTTTTCTACTGGTTTATGACTATGAGGCGTTACCATAAACGATTTTTTGGCTTTGCCGATACTGAAAAGTGCTATCACCATCCCTAGCATTGCTCTAGGTATTTGAAACAAGGCAATATATAAGCGTTTATCCGTATAAAATCTTTTAGGAATAGAAATCATCAAAGTAAGGCAGAGACTTAGGAACAAGCCTATCCAGAATAGGTATGTTGGCCCAAAAGGATTAAAAAATGCCTGTACCGACATGATGAAAAGAAACGCCAAAAGTAGCATTCTAGGCATCAAAAAAGTCTGTAAGCTTTTATTGAAAAATTCTAAATTACCTTTAAATAGTTGAGCGAAGCCTTCAAAAGCATACTTCTTTAAAAACTCTACCTGCGAAGCTATCCAACGGGTACGTTGTTTAGTAAATACCTTGGCATTTTCTATTTTCTCATCATACACATAAATATCATTCAAATAAGCCACCTCCACTCTGTCCTTGGCAATCATAAAATCCAACTGTTTATCTTCTCCCACGGTTTCACCAATATTGTTTAATAGATGTCTGAAGTATTCAAAATCAAAGGCCATTCCCGATCCAATAAGTGCAGCGGATAAACCTATTACAGCATGCCCTTTGCGAAAAATGTGATTGTTTACCTCTTCGTTACAAGCATCCAAAAATGCAAAGCTGCTATCCATGTTTTTAGCCACTCGATGTGCCTGCACCACTTTGTTGCCTCTTTCGAAAGCACCGTTAATATACCATAGGCATTCGTCGCTCATCACATTGTCTACATCCAATACCACAGCAATATCAAATCCGTCGTGCTCCAATTGGTTCATGGCAAATTGCATTGCTTTTCCTTTGGTACTCTTCTCAAAAAAAACTTCAATTACGCTTGCTCCGAGCTCTTTAAGTTGAGCAATGGTTTCTTGCTGCAGGCCATCGGCAATCACAACCACTTCAAAAGTTCCCTGATATTGATGCCTTAATGCCGTTTTAACACTTTCTATAATCACCACATTCTCTTGATAGGTAGGAAACAGTACCGCAATTTTCCGATAAGTGCTGGCATCTTTCTTTGATTTGGGTAAATTAAATAACCCAATCAACCCAAAAAAAGCCAGGTAACAGCAATTGAGCAGCAAGTAAATACCCAAAATCCAAAACAAAACATCTATCAGGCTATAAATCATCTCCATCGGCTTTTAATTTTTCCGCTTTTTCATCTAACCAAGGCGAAATAAACACAAATGACCACGACATAAACATAATTACCGAAGAAGGTAATCCATTCATTACTTCGTTGCCGTAGCTACAAATAAAGCAGCCCACCGTTCCCGAGGTCAAAGCAATCATTTTTGTCTTCAGTTTGGGGTCTTTTAAGTTCCAGACAATGCCACTACATTTGCCTATGATATACGAATTGATTCCAAACCATATGAGCAAGCCAACAATACCGTACATTACCCAAACTTTTACCCAATAACTATCAGGCTGTATGTTGGCAATGGGTTTATCTGCATTATAAGTGGTTCCGTTCATACCGCTCATGCCCAAACCTGCCCCAAAAGGTTCGTCTCTTAACAAGAATTTCAGTTTTTTTTGATTTTCTACCCTTACGTTAAAAGAAGCATCCTTAGGATCTAAGGCACTGCGCAAGCGCCTGACCTGAAAAATTTCATCTCCAATTTTGGTATATTTTAACACGCCCAAGCCACCAAGTGCAAATACACTTCCTACAATGAGCATTTTAAAATTTTTACTTAAAAAAAGTGCGTACGCTAGACCTGATACTAAGGCGAACAAAGCTCCACGGGTACCCGAAATCGCCATGCCATATAACATCACTAAAGCAATTGCGCCAAAAATCAATTTCTTTGTAATGGAGAATGGTCCCATGGCCAGCACCATGGCAATAACCGCCATGATGGCTTGTGATGCCCCAAATTGTCCTGCATCGGAATATATGGAAAAGGCCCTCAGTTTGCCTCCCAAAATATGGGTGACGTTGTTTCCGGCATCCAGCCATTGTCGCTCGCCACCAGTTAAACCAATATACAACTGTTTAACGCCGTATAAAGTAGCCAAGCAAGAAAAGAACAGAATAAAGGCAATGAAGCGATTCAAATCGGCCATTTGATTAAACAGCAGGAAAACGATTGGTGCAATGAGCAACCAGCTCAATGCGGTAAACCTTAGCTCGTTAAACCATCCTGTAAAGCTGCCTCCATAGGGATTAAGTACCTGCAACACACTTATGCCAAACCAAATGAGAGACAACAATACATGCTCATTTTTCAGGCTCTTCCAGTTAAATTTATTCATGTTCACCAAAAGACTGCCCCAAGTGAGCAATAAAATGGCATCCATGGCCAAACCCACGGGGATATCCAAAAAGGTTTTAACTACAAAACCCAATACAAAGCAGTACGCAAAATAAAAGATGAAAGCAATGCGTGGATTATTGAACGAAGCAATTACAAAAGTTCCTGCTGCAGCCAAAGCCAACACGGCCAAAGGGCCTAAAAAGCCATAGCGCTGGGTGGAGCCGGCAACCAGGATGGAAAGGCTCATGGCTACTAGAAAAAACAACAATTGCTGTTTATGATTGCCAATATGTATGTACAAATTTTTAAGCATCAACTTGCTTATTTTTGTTTCACACCATTAATCAACCAGCCAATAAATTTTTCGTCTTTATTTAACAGCTTAATCGACTCTTTATCTTTTTCGTTGATAGAATTTCCTGCCATAAAAGTGGCCAGATATTTCTCTGTAAACAAAATCCATTCTTTGATATCAGAAACACTATTTACCGCATCCAAATAAACGATAATCATATCAAATTCGTTTTTCAGGCTCTTAAAGATTTGAGAAATGCTTGGATTATCTTTATTCTCAAGCAGGGAAACTCCTCCTAGATCGCTATTCAAAAAGGTGATACGATTATTTTTCTGTAAGGTCAGGTTATCCAGTACGGTCTTTAAAGATTGATTGGTTGGGATATTCCATTTTTGTATCTCCGCGGCCATTTCGGCATCACCTATTAGCAGAATCTGCTTGTCCAATCTCGCAAAGGCATAAGCCAAACTTACTGCCGAGAAGATGGTGAATTTTTCGGGATGCAATCGGGTTAATCCTAAAATTTTCTGGTCATTGGCTAGGGCCTTACTGATTTCGAAACGGGCTTCTCTCAGCAAATTCTTATAGGTAGCGTGCTCCTTATCATAAGCAGCATTCTTCCAAATTTCATCAATATCGCGTTGCGAAGACTTGATATAGTTCAACTCGCCAATGACCCTACCTTTGGTTGCCGCAACCAATTGCTTTTTGTTATTGATGGAATTGTCGAGGATATGGATGATGAAAAGTACACAAAAGCAAATCACAAAACTCGCAATAGCGCTAAGCACCATGAATATAAGCTTTCTAGATGGCTCTGCCACCGTAGGTACACCTTCCTGCTCTAAGTGTAAACGTAAACCAATATTTTTATCCAAATTGGTTTGATTATAACGATTTAATAGGTCGAGATATTCTTTGGTAGCTACATCGGCATCACGTTCAAATTTCTGCACGCCAGCATCGAAAGGTACCATGGTAGAAAATTTGGTGTTAAGCTTCGTCAGTTCATCATCAATATCTTTGATACTTGCACGGGTTTTATCCAAATCAATCCCCAACGCTATACGACGTTGCACCAAAGTTTGTTTCGCAACCACTGGGTCAGCTACGTAATTGTCATTGGTTTTTACCAATTGCTGGTTCAATAACTGTTGTAACGAGTCTACTTTTTTCTTGTCGGCTGGCTTAAAACCACCATCAATATAATCGTTATTGGCAGCCTGCACTCTATTTCTTAAGGCAATTACGGCCTGGTTATCCGTAGATAGCTCAGCACCCAAATATCGATCTAAAGATGGATTGTTAAGCTTGGTATTCAGATTATTCAAGGCCGTTTGTAACGACTGCAAATCAATCAGGGCTTGAGACTTTTTATTCTCGTAATCAATAATTTGCTGATAAACAATCTGCGACTGCTTATCGAGGTTCAACACCTTATTCTTGATCTTGTAGTCCCTCAGCTGCTGAGTTTTCTCGTTCATCACTGCTTCTTTTTTCTGAAGAAGTGAATCGAGCACCACAATAGATTGATTTTTATTACTGATCAGGTCGAGACTATAATTATTGATAAAATCTCCAGAAAGCGTATTTACAACAAACACCGAAAGGAAGGTGTTTTCTGAAGTGTATTCTACCGTAATAAAATCACTATTGTCTTCATGGGTGATGGATAGCTTTTTGATAATGGAAGGCCCATCATATCCCATAGATTTTACCAGGTTATAAAATTTAACCTCGTAATTATCAAAAGGAGTAAGTACTTGCTTTTTTGCCAAGCGTTCTTCAAATCCCCTAATGGCTTCCTGTCTTTCCGCGTCGCTAAGTGCATTGATATCATCACTTTGCGTTTTAAAAGGTTGACGGGGATTTTTTAAATCGTGCAATATCAAACGATAAGATAGAATGCTCATATTTTTGGGCATTACCATAATATCCATGATATTGGTAAACTGCTGATTAATTTTAATTAAAAGATCGGGTCCAGAGTAATTAGGAACATCTGGAGCCACTTGACGAGAAGGATCTAGTAAACCAGTAGATAGTTTTGCTTGTGATTTATATTGTTTAGGAAGATTTTTAACAAATAGATAGGTTATAAAGAGTGTTATTGCCGGAATAGCGATAATCAGCTTTTTATATTTAGCAATAAGATTTAAAAACTCCTTAATATTCATACTCGCCTATTTCACTTCTTCCAATTTTTTCCCAATTAGCGCTTCTAATGAATTTTTTGCTTTTAGCATATTCAATTCAGCCTGTAATTTTTCTGAACTTGAAGTAGAAGTAAGTGCTTTAGCTTTGGTATATACATCCAATGACACTTCTCCTTTTTCAAATTTATAACGCAGCCCATCACTAGATGTTTTGTTATCAATATAAGCCTGGTTTTTTACTTTGAGGTCACTAAGCCATTGCAGATATTCATAATATCGCTGCTTAACTTCCGTTTCGAGTAAAATATCGTATTCTTTGGTTAAATAAGAGGCGGAGTTATACTCCTCCCTAGCTTGCTTCACCAATGAAGGTGTACGAAAGAACAACCCTAAATTTAGGTAAACACCAAACTGAAATCCATTAATAGAATAGGGATTGGTGGTATCTACAATGGCAGCATTATCTGGACGATAGAAATAAGATACGTTCATTGATTCCAAATAACCAGCTTTGGCCACACCTATTTTTGCCTTTGCACTTAATTCGCTAGCCCTATACATTTTCCTTTTAGGATAGTATTCTTTGGCCAAATCAACGTACTTCTGCAATAAAGGTGGATTAATTTGGCTAGCAATGTCATCTTGCGCCCTAACCTTTACGTTAATTGCGACAAAAAGCAATAGGATAAAAAGCCTTTTTAGTGTCATAGGTGGTATTTTTATACCTTTTCCTTTTGAAAGAGAACAGGTACGGTCATTAAAATTATTTTCAAATCTAACCAAACCGAAAATTTTTTGTTATAAAAATTATCCAACTTTTTCCGTTCTCGATCAGACATATCACTTTTTCCTCGCTTAATAATTTGCCAAAGTCCAGTAATTCCAGCAGGCCCCAAAAAGCGCATCGACCATTCATTAGTAGTCAATTGTTCAGCTTCGTATAAAGGTAAAGGTCTATTTCCAACAATCGACATATCTCCTTTCACCACATTAAATAGCTGAGGAAGCTCGTCGATACTCGAATTTCTCAAAAAATTCCCCAATTTGGTTACCCTTGGATCGTCCTTCATCTTAAAAAATGCCGAATCGCCATATTGGTTTGCCGTAGTTGCTTTTAATGCTTCCACTTCCTTATCTGCGTTGGCTCTCATCGACCTAAATTTATAAAAGTCAAATATCTTATACCCAGTCCCCACTCTTTTACTGGTGTAAAAAACAGGTCCTTTTGAATCTAATTTAATGAGAATAGCAATGAGAACAAAAAATGGACTTAGCAGTACTAAGGCAGTAACAGAAATGGTCAAATCTAAAAATCGCTTTAGGAAAGGAGTTTTGTATTGCTGCAAAGGTTCCTCCGGCAAATCTTTAAGTTGCTCGTTAAGTATTTTATATGCCGACAAAAATTGTAGACGCAACTTTACATCAGCAAATGAAATATCTGGCGAATAACAATCACTAATTCTGGCCTCAAATGCTTCTGTAGTAATGGCTTGGTCTTTTTGCGTAAGCAAGAAAATAACGGTTAAATTTCTGCTCAACCAATTTTTCCTTAATGAAGCAACCAATGCAAATGCCTCATCAGCAGAGGATGGCTGTACTTCGACTAGAATATTTACATCAAGCTCATACACGGTAAGTTTACTCACCATTTCGTATAAATGGCTAAAGCTATTCGCTTTTTTTACCGTGCTATTTACATTGTCAAAAGTTGAGATGATATCCGAGTCATACTTGTTGGCAACATAAATGATATTAACCCTAGATTGCGGCATGCCAAATGAGCTGGTTTCTTGCATTTCGATGTCTAGTTTAACAGGTTTTGGATACTTTCTTTTAACTTGGTTGGATTAAAGGGTTTAGGCATAAGCAAATTAAAGTTATAAGGCAGTTTCTCAGCCAAATCTTCCAATGAATAGGCTGCCGAAAGTAGTATGATGGGAATATCTCGATAATACCCGCTTGTTTTTAAGCTTCGTACAAAATCAAGTCCATCTACATAGGGCATTTCCAAATCGGAGATAATGAGGTCCGGCATATGGCCTTCGTCCATCCAGCTAATTGCCTCCAATCCATTGTTATGTATCACTAACTCATAATCTTTCTTCAAAATAAATTCCAAAAGCTTGAGTACGGTAATTTCGTCATCAACCAGCAAAATCAGCTTTTTATCTCGAGGTGCTTTCCAATTTGGAGACGGCATATTCAGGACAATTTTTCTATTGTGTTTTAGAACGAACTAAGCTATTAATAAAAACTCAATTATCACTCCTTTTTGTGATAATTTAGGTATTCAAAACAACTATCTGTCTTAAATCAATTCAATTTGCCTCTTAATACTTTCTTCTAATGAAATTAATGTTTCTGTTCTTTGTATCCCCTTAACCGCTTGTATTTCCTCATTTAGCACATGGCGCAAATGATCGGTATCTCTACAAGTGATTTTAGCAAACATGCTATAGGCACCAGTAGTGTAGTGCAGCTCTACCACTTCCTTAATTTTGCTCAACTGTTCAACGGCATCTTTATAAAGGGAACCCTTTTCCAAATAAATACCTAAAAAAGCTGTAATATCATAACCAGCCTTACGCGGATCGATAATTAAATGTGACCCCCGTATAATTCCCATATCCGCCAATTTCTTCATTCGCACGTGCACCGTACCTCCAGAAACAATGAGTTCCTTCGCAATTTCTGTGTAGGGTTTGGTTGCGTCGTGCATCAGCTGCGTAAGTATTTGAATATCGAGGTTATCAATTTCTAAATTTTGAGTTTCCTTTTTTAGCATAAATTACATTTTTGTTAACTATTTATAAATATAAATGAAAATATAATAAAAATAAAATTAAATCATTAAAAAATTTGCAACATAATAAATAAACGATCTATATTTGTATCAAGCAAATGCCAGTAGGCAATAAGCGATTTACAGTTACCAACAAATCATTTGCAGTTTGACAGCTGCCAATCGGAAACTGAAAACTTGAAATTATTAAAAAATGTAGGGTGGTGAAATTGGCAGACACACCTCCTTGTCTCGGTGGTAGAGAAATTGGGAAATCCGGAAACGGTACAACCACTCTATGAAGGTTCGACTCCTTCCCCTACAGCACTATGGTTATAAGTAGTAAGTTTAAGTTGTACGTTTTCTTTGCAAAACGCTACTTATAACTTGAAAACCTATCACTTAAAACTTAGTAAATAATGTTGGGTGGTGAAATTGGCAGACACACCTCCTTGTCTCGGTGGTGGGGATCATGGGACAAACGCAGTTTATGGGTTGACCACAAATTAATTTTTGAACTGTAGCTAACTACCCCTTGAAGGTTCGACTCCTTCCCCAACAGCCATTTTTATAAATAATAAGTTAGTTAAGGAAGCGGTTCTGGATTGAATCGCTTTTTTTTATTTTCATTATTTTTTCAAAGACCATACCTTCCCAATTTTATCTACAAACAACAGATAGGCAGCCATCATGGTTAGACCAAAATCTGGGAGCGATAAAAATGTGGCTATAAAGATATGAAATATTACCCCGATAGGAACTAACCATTTCCTGAATGTGCTATACCAGATCAGAAATGGAAAGCTCAACTCAAAAAGCATCACTAGCCAGGAAGTGATAAAACACACCGTTGAGTTGGAAAACCATTGGGGCACTAAATGCAAATTAACATAATACTCCAACTGCCAAACTTGCTTCATAAAAGAGCCATCCCACCAGCTGTTTTTTAAAATCTTTCCATAACCATTTAAAAAATACACTCCACAAATATTGATTTTGAGCAATAGCATTGTAGCATTATTGAGGAGCCAACCAATTTGATCCTTAGCTGCATTTTCATTTACAAAGATTAGCGAGAAAACGAAAAAGTTGAGGAACTTATCGCCTCCATTAATTGCCGAATAAGATAGACTGAGATAATTAAGGCTAATGACAAATACTGTTATGGACAACCATCGTTTAGGTTTTAATAAAATAGCTATTGCTACGATTACGCAGGCTAAAAACCACCAAATATCCAAAAAGGGGCGAAATATGGGTAGGAACATTAGCTTTGAAAAGCTAAATCCAACAGTTATAGCTTGTGCATCGACCACGTGGTGATAGAAAGTTTTTAATTCTGGCCAAATCAATAGCATTTTCAAAAGAAGCAACAGGTAAACCGCTTTCCTGAACCAATACAAGTTGGCAGTGCTTTCCTTCTGATTGGTTAAAGTCAATTCAACCTTCGCTAAAAAACTTTCAAAACGGCTCATGGCTGATATTTGATTTTGAAAACAGTCTTTACAACGTCTGGCTCTCTAAATTTTTGTTGAAATTTTACTTCAAGCGAATCGGGTTTACGATTTTGATTATGCCTATAGAAAAGATGCGAAGTGAATGCTTTGAATTCTTTGCTCTCTTTCGTTTTTACATCCCCAGATTTACGACGCAAGTCTATTATTTTTTGACAGAGGAGCTTGTCCAAACGGTTATGCTTTAACGAAGCCAAACGACCTTTTGAGATGTACTCTTCAAACAAAGGACCTTCCAAAAACTGCCAATCACTCCACTTCCCATCCTGATAAAACCTATAGCTAGTGGCATAAATCCGCATGGAAGATTCATTTACAAATAGGGCGCCTAGGCCAACAAAAACCCTAGCCTGTTGAAATGCCGACTTCAGTGGCCCTGGTATTAGCTTGTGTACAAAAGCAGAAAGAAACACTAGCGAATAAACCGCAAAAACACTACAAATAAAGATGATTATCAGGCGCCTCATTAAATTCAAAACTAATAAAAAATCCTCCTGTTGTGGCTACACAAATCAGGAGGATTTTTAAAGTTTAATGGATATGTTTATTTAATCCCATATTTATCACTGAATTTTTTATCCAGTTGCTTATGAAGATTATCTAAGTTGATATCCCTACCTTGAATAAATGCCTTTTCAATCTTGTTGGTCTTCATGTCCAAAGCATCACCAGCAGATATAAATAAAGTAGCATCTTTACCTACTTCTAAGCTACCTACCGATTTATCGACACCTAAAATCTTTGCAGTATTTAGGGTGATCGTTTGTAATGCCTTTTCTTTATCTAAGCCCCAAGTAGCAACGGTTCCAGCCATAAAAGGTAGGTTGCGTTGCTGCCAAAAATCATCGATACTTACCGCTACCGTTACGCCTGCATTATATAAAATTGCCGCGTTTTTATAAGGCATGTTCACATCGTCATCAATGTTATTTGGCAAGGCATGAGGTTGTTTCACAATTACCGACACATTGTTTTGCTTCAAGAAATCAGTAATCAAATAAGCATCGCTACCACCAATGATTATTGGCGTAATATTGAACTTTTTAGCAAAGTTAACCGCCGCCACAATATCCTTTTGGGTATTAGCGGTGATATAGAGCTTTTGCTCGCCTTTGAACAATTTGGCCATGGCCGCAAAACGTGTATTGGTTTCTGCAGGTTTTGCTCCTTCGTTATACGCTTTTGCTTCGGTAAAGAAACTATTCAGTTCCAAAATTGCATTTTGCGTACGTTCTGCGAGTGACTCTGCAGAGAAAGCCATTCGTCCACCACCAAAACCTCCCCTGAAACGAGGCGTTGTTGGCCAAGAAACATGCATACCGTCATCTGTTTTAATCGCAGCATCTTCCCAGTTCCAAGCATCCAACTGAACAATAGATGAGCTACCAGAAATAGCACCACCGCTAGGTCTAATTTGCGCCATCAATACCCCATTGGTACGTAAAGTTGCAGGCACTTTAGAATCGGTATTGTAAGCTACGATTGACCTGATGTGTGGATTAAGATTTCCTATTTCCTGAAAATCTAACGTTGCTTTTACTGATTCGTATTCTACCAAGCCTAAAGTATTTACTGGAGCAATAAAGCCAGGATAGATATGCTTGCCATTTACGTTGATCATTTCACCATCATTGGCAGCAAATTTTACAGTCGTAGCATCACCCACCCCTGTAATTTTGCCTTTTTCAAATACAACGTAACCGTTACTGATAACCTGTCCGTTTCCAGTATGCACCACACCGCCCAATAAAATCACTTTTTTGGATTGTGCCTTAGCTGGAGAAATATTCGCTTGAGCAAAAGCTGATATGCTTGCTGCAAGGGCTAAGAACAGGGTTAATATTTTCTTATTCATGGTGATGTCCTCCTTCTTCTGTTTGTATGGCTTCAAAACCATTTGAATAATCGCTAGCAGTTTCGCAATTGTAAAGGGTAGAAGTCATGCCCATTGGACGTTGAGTTCTTCCGCCTTTATTTTTACTGTCTAACATCTTTTGAATCAATCTAGCTCTTTCTACTTGTTGTTGTTTTAGTTTTTGAGCATCTTTTTCGATATCCCAGTATAAAACACCATCTACAAATGTTTTTTCCGCTTTGGCATAAATAGATAGTGGGTTATCTGACCAAATCACTACGTCGGCATCTTTACCCGCTTTTAAACTTCCCACCTTATCGTCAATATGAAGCATTTTAGCTGGGTTTAAGGTTACAAACTTGAATGCCTCTTCTTCTGGCACTCCACCGTACAATACCGCTTTACCTGCTTCTTGATTTAAACGACGAGCCATTTCTGCATCATCAGAATTGAAGGCAGTAGTAATCCCTACGTTGTGCATGATTTTACCGTTGTAAGGAATCGCTTCGGCCACCTCAAATTTATAGGCCCACCAGTCGGAGAAAGTAGAAGCTGCGATGCCATGAGCTTTCATTTTATCGGCCACTTTATATCCTTCCAAAATGTGCGTAAATGTGTTGATTTTAAAGCCCAAGCTATCAGCCACGTGAATCAACATATTGATTTCAGACTGTACATAAGAGTGGCAGGTAATGAAACGTTTGTTATTCAGAATTTCAACCAAAGCGTCCAACTCTAAATCTCTACGCACATTATTTCCTTTTACTTTTAATGCTGCTTCGTAGTCTTTTGCACGAGTAAAGGCATCTACGAAAGTTTGCTCAACCCCCATACGAGTTACTGGGAAGCGTTGTCCGCCACCGAAGTTACTTTGCTTCACGTTTTCACCCAATGCAAATTTGATGAAACCATCAGCGCCAGCAAATTTCAATTCTTCTGGTAATTTGCCCCAACGCAGTTTGATCAATTGAGATTGGCCTCCGATTGGATTTGCCGAACCATGCAAAATTTGAGAAGTGGTTACACCACCTGCCAACTGGCGATAGATGTTAACGTCTTCAGAATTGATGATGTCGCCAATACGCACCTCCGAAGAAACCGATTGTGCTCCTTCGTTGATACCACCTGCACCAGCAATATGCGAGTGCTCATCGATAATACCAGGGGTAACGTGTTTTCCGGTAGCATCAATTACTTTTGCCGAACCCGCGGCCAAGTTTTTACCTACGGCTTTAATTTTACCATTCTCTAAAAGCACATCGGTATTTGGAAGGATACCATCTTTTTCGTTAGTCCAAACGGTCGCATTCTTTAACAATACGCTTTCCGCTTTTGGTAAAGTTTCGTTACCGAAAGATTGGAATGGATAAATTAGCGGGCCATTAGCTGCAAGAGCTGGTTTAGGTTCTTCTCTTTTTGGCATTTCTTTAGCCGCTTCTTTAAAAGTGGCCGTCCACTTGCCTTCGGTACCATCGCTCAATGCCGATTCGCCTTTCATGGCAATTGGTGATTCTGAAGAAATATATCCTGTTAAACGAACATCTCCCTTAGGGTTTTTCTTTAAGTTGAAGTACAAAGTTACCCAGTCGCCATTACGAGCAAAAGTTCCTGTAGTTTTTACGCTATCGGCACCCGTTCTTTCAATAGCAGCTGTTGAGGGCCCCGTAATTTTTAGGGTCAATGTTCCAACACCATCTACATTTAGGTTGTAAACGCCTTTTAAGTCGCTTACATCCATTTTGTTAACGATATAGCGCTTGCCTTGCACCCAGTTTTCGTGAATAATGTTGCTACTTTTAAACAAATTGTCAGAAGTAATTAGGAAGTTGGCCAATTTACCTTTTTCAATAGAACCAACTTTATCGCTAATGCCCAACATTTTGGCAGGCACTTCGGTTACCGAAAGTAATGCTTGTTTTTCGGTCAAACCGTTTTCTATCGCAGTGCGGATATTTGCCCAAAAATCGCGGGTATTATCCAACCCAAAAGCGGTAAGTGCAAAGTTAACTCCGGCTTTTTCTAAAATTCCAGGATTTGACGATGCCATTTCCCATGCTTTCATCTGTGCTAAACTAACGTTTCTAGCTTCCGCTGGATCTTCTACATCAAAAGCCTTCGGATAAGCGATTGGAATAATCAAACTTGCGCCTGTAGCTTTTATTGCATCAATGCGTTGATACTCGTCGCCACCGGCCTTAATGATATATTGCTTACCAAATTCCTTCGCTATTTTATCGGCACGTAAAATATTTTGCCAGCCGTCAGCTTCGAAAATTTGAGGCAAGGTTTGTTGTTTGTTAAATTCCTCTAAAGAAATGTTGTATTCTTCTTTTTGACCTTTGTACCAAGTGGCATCTAAATAGGTTTGACGCAATAGAGCGATTGACCCCATTAACGAAGTGGGATAATCGTTAGAAGAAGTCCCTTTATTGAATGAGTAGTTCGCTGCAGTTTGGTCTTTCAAGAAAACCTTGTGCTCAAATTCGTCATTTAGTGTAACTGCCGCCGATGTTCCACGAGCGATACCATCACGGTTGATAACATTTACACTACCAAAACCAGCCTTACGCAATTCGTCTGCTTTCTTGCTATCGATGGCAAAAATAGTTCTTACTTCTGTTTCTGGCCTGATGGCAGCATTCCAGTTATAAGGTCCTTTTTTAGTAGTGGTAAAAATAGATTGACGTTGACCACCAAAGCCCATGGTTGCTCCGCCGCGTTGAGCTTCAGGTAAACCATAGCTGCTAAAAGCGTCTACTAATGAAGGATAGACATACTTTCCTTTTAAGTCAATCACCACATATCCCTTTGGAATTGCTGTACCGCTACCCACTGATTGGATAACTTGATTTTTAATCAACAACGTACCGTTGCTGATGGTTTGGTTAGCGTTAACTACAATAGTTGCATTGGTTAAGGCATATTGCCCAGACCGCACATCGGCAGAACCGTTTACGGGAAACGTCTGCTGTGCAAATACAAATACAGTAGAAAATACCAACGCCAACGCTAGTAAAATTTTCTTCATGTTTTAGTTAATGTTTTTAGAAAGTTAAAGCTATTTATAAATAAGAACTTATATATACTATATCTTACTTTTTACAAAAAAAGCCACACTTTTTAGGTGTGGCCTTATCAATAACTTGTTAATTCTTGATTAAAAACCGTAACGCAAACCAATTTGTGCTTGCCAAGGGTTACCTGAAGGGTTAATTACTCCAGTATTGTTTACACGATAGTTAAATTGACGATTTGTCGTGTCGTAATTAGGAACTGCAGGAGTAATCACATCACCAGCGCTATTTCTCACGGCAGGAATTCCCAATGCATATAACGTTTGCGTACCAAATGTCTCCGTTACACCCCATTTTTTATTCAACAAGTTTGCGAAATTGAAGATATCGCCAGAAATTTCCACGCTTTGCTTCTTAGCTCTACCAAATTTAAATTGATAAGCAACACGAATATCTACTGTCCCAAAGAAGCCATTAACACCACCATTACGCTCTGCTATTCTTCCTTCATATTTTAAAATATAGTCTTTTAAACTTTGGCTTGCCTGAGGGTTATCTAACAATGCCTGCAAACCCGTACGAATGTTAGCTGGTACATTTGGATTATTCCTGTCAAAAACATATGCTAAATCATTCGTAGCAACAAAGTCTCCATTATTATTCGCACCAGAAAGCAAGCTATAACGTGTACCGCCGATGCCCGAATAGCGCACACCTACTTTAACCCCCCAAAGCGTAGGTAAAGTTCCATAAACCACTACCTTGTGTCTAAACTGACCATTAGAATAAGTGATATTGCTTAGGTTTCGTGGGTCATCAACTACAGGCAACGACAAAGTTGCCGAGTTAGCTACGTTACCGTTATAAGAGGTGTTATCTTTGGTATCGTTCCAAGTATAGCTAGCTGAAATTTCACCATCTTTAAAGTATCTCCAATTTCCATCCACCACTACCGCAAACTGATTTACCTTGCCTTTGCTATTCAGCTCCAACACACGACCAAAAGCATTGCTTAATCGACCTGTTTTCCAATCTGTTGCACCATTAGAAGGAATCGAAGGAACAAATACTCCTCTATTAGCTTCATTAGCTAACCTGAAAAATGGTTCAGCAGCCATATTCCTATCCACGTACATATAGTTGTTACGGGCCAAGGTCATGTAACCTGTTATCCCTAAACGCAAATTATCATTAATCAATTTATTATATGATAGGTTGGCCTTGTATACCACTGGGATTTTAGCATCTTCGGCGTAAGTATTAATTGTTGGCACTTGGAATTGTGCTAATGTAGGAACTTGAGCGGTACCATTTCTATAACCAATAAAATCAGGTGTTGGTACATCTGCACCGGTAACATCAACAGTTGCAAAATGCTTCCCATCAAAAGAAAGGTTATTAATGGTTACGTAGTTATTTACATCGGAACCAAAAATACCTGCTCCAAAACGCACATAATCGGTATGTTTTTCGTTCACATCCCAATTGAATTGGATACGAGGCTGTACCAAAAATTGTTTCAATTCATGATCCGTCCTTACACCAATTGCTTTATACAGCTCTTGGTTAAGGGGCGAAGTTGGATATTTACTATAGTCGATACGTACACCACCCGTAAATTCTAAGCCTTTGGCCAGTTTGGTTTGCATTTGTCCGTAAATGGCCGTGTTCCAAATATTCGCCCTTACACTTGGATCTTTCATTAAAGGCACCTCGCGATAGAACAATACAGGTTTTAGATTTTCAAAATCTTGCATAGCGGTACCTATGCTGTTTGTGTATTCAAAACGACCATTTACTTCACTTCCGTAAAGGGATAATGCATGTGTGTACATCAAATCCAACCCGAAAGTATATTTTACTTTATCTGTGTTATAGTAAAAATTGTCGACCAACTGAAACACATTATTGGTAAAACCTTCTTGAGCAAAGCGATGCCCGCCAATTTGAACATTTGTTGAAAGGTTTCGCCCTCCAAGTGGTGATACCAAGTTCTTTACCACAGCCCTAGGTATAGCTCCTGGTAGTTGATCATTTTGCGAACTTTCCTGAAAAGTATATAGGTGTTGTACTTTTAGTTCGTTGGTTACTTTACTGCTAATGGTAGAGCGAAGTGTAGCCAGTAAACTATTGTCTACGTTCTTATCGTTACCGTAACTCTCCAAAAAGTTGATAGAAGTATTGTCGCCCAATCCTAATGGATTTCTGTCGTTGGTATAATTATCTCTCACCGTCAGCAAATGCTTATCGTTGATCTGCCAATCCAAGCGAACAAAGCCCGCATCAGTTCCACGTTTTTTATCAAAAGAGCCAAACTGCGGCGTGTTCGCCACTCCATATTTTGCTCTAGCTATCCCTAAAAACTGATTTAAGGTAGCGTTGGTGATGTTAAACCTAGCCGCATCGGCATCCGTTTGCACATCAGCAATAATTAGCGGGCGAGCATCTTTTTGATGGTCCCAACCCACAAAGTAATGTAACTTGTCTTTAATGATTGGACCTCCCAAGGTAAAACCATATTGATAAGTAGAGAAGTCATTTGTTCTTTTATTTCCCCTGATGTCGTTAGGGCTGGCCAACCAATCTGCACGACCATAGCCAAAAGCACTACCCGTAATTTCATTGGTACCCGATTTGGTTACTGCGCTAATGGTACCCCCGCCTGCACGGCCCAAAGTAACATCATATTGGTTAGTCACCACTTTAAACTCCCTTACCGATTCAATCGAAATAGAATATGGGGCACCACTTCTACTGGTGGTACTCCCTGCCGATGTTGGGTTTTTTGCAGTCATCCCATCAATAGTAAAGTTAGTAGAAGATCCTAGTTGACCCGAAATCCCACCATTTGCAGCTAAAGGAGAAAGATCCGTTAAACTGGAAAAATTACGGCCATTCACCGGCAATTGGTTCATGGTTTTAGAAGAAATTTCTGTTGAGGCTCCAAACTGCTCTACCTTGTTTCTTAAACCATTACCATTAATTTGTACCGCTTGTAAGGTCTGCGCCGAGTTTTGCATACTTACATTTGCTCTCACCGCATCTCCCTGATTTAACATATAACCAGAAAGCGTTTGTTCGCCATAGCCCAAAAAATTAACTTTTACCGTATAAGGACCACCCAAAGGAAGCTCCTTAAAAGTATAGTCACCTTGGGCATTGGTTCCTACTTTAGTTGTAAAACCGGTTGATTCATTTCTAACCTGAACCGAAGCTCCAGGAATAGGTTTTTTCTCCTCATCGGTAACCTTACCCGAAATAGATGCTTGCGTAGTCTGGGCATTTGCATTGGCAAAGCACAACAGCAAGAACATCAACATTGATAGTTTAAATAAAGCTCGTTGCATGTAAATTCCTTTAAATATTTACCCACAAAAATGCCTCGAGCAGATTAACTCAAATACTTTCATAAATTAACTATTTATGAATTTAAGGGCCAAATTTTAAGTTTATGTAAACAAATACAACAAAAAGAAAACAAAAACCACACTAATAAAACATCCTCATCGTAATCAACTTAAAACGATTATAAATTACTAGCTATGTTTAGGCTTTATACAATCGCTCAATTAAATTCCTATTTTTGAAAAAAATAAAACAACAAAACATGGAATCATTATACCCGATATTAAAAAGTGCGCACTCTGGTTGGCGCTACATTGTTCTAATTCTATTGGTGGTAGCTCTTTTACAGGCGCTAGCTGGTTGGTTTGGCAAAAAAGGATATACAGAAGGCAATAGAAAGCTAAATGTTTTTACCTTAATCAGCGCGCATATTCAGTTTCTTTTCGGTCTGGCTTTATATTTCATCGGCAAATGGTTTGCTGTTGATAGTTCAGTAGCCGTTGGTCGTTATTGGAAAATGGAACATATTGCTATCATGCTTTTGGCAATAGTATTGATTACCATTGGTAACTCAAGGTCGAAAAAGATTACGGATGGAACCGCAAAACATAAGGCCATCGCTATTTTCTTTGGCCTGGCATTAATTTTAATTATTGGTTCTATTTTCATGATGGTCAAAAACGACCCTTCTAGAAGCTTTTTTGGGGTTTCTTAGCACTTTCCCGTCACCCTGAATTTATTTCAGGGTCTGTTAGCTAAACTGATGCTGAAATAAATTCAGCATGACGAAAACGCATAAAAATTTTTCAAAATATTTTGATTATTTAACATTTTGTATAAATTTGCTTTACGATGATTAACAAAATAAACACTTGGCACTGGCGTACTAACTCGAAAGAAAGTTTCGTCAATGGCTCGTGCAAGATATAGTTTATCAACTTAAACCTAAACTTAAACCACATTTAAACCCGACGGAACCACACGTCGGGTTTTTTATTTTATAAAAAAAATGAACACATATCAGATACATACTTACAACAAGAAAAGATTAGCGGACACCACAACTCCTGTTAGCATTTATCTTCGTTTAAGAGATGTCTTCACGAACACCATCTTACTGGAAAGTTCCGACTATCATAGCCGCGAAAATGCGACCAGCTATGTTTGTGCCGAGCCTGTAGCCGGCTTTGTGGTTAAGGATGGCACCCTTAACATCAGTTACCCTGATGGAAAAACGGAAACAAAGAAAGATTTTATACTTTCCGATGAAATCACTGCATTTAAAAACAAGTTTGAGCAAATTAATGCGCCAGAATCAAAGCACATCTCTAGTGGTTTATTTGGCTACTTTACCTGGAATTGCGTTCAATATTTTGAGGACATCAAATTTTCATCGGCTACGCCGGAAGAAGATAAAATACCTGAAATGCAATACCATATCTATCGCTACATTATTGCCATAGACCATTTCAAAAATGAAATCACCTTATTCAAAAACACCTTCAACAATGATGAAGATGAAGATTTGAGCAAGATGGAATATATCATCCAAAACAAAAATTTTCCCGAATACGGTTTCAGCATTAACGGGGCCGAAAATTCAAATCTAACCGATCAAGGGTTTATGGATACGGTGGAGAAACTCAAAAAGCACATCTATCGCGGCGATGTTTTTCAGATTGTACCTTCGAGAGCTTTCAGTCAAGGCTTTTTAGGGGATGAATTTAACGTGTATCGTTGTCTTCGCTCCATCAACCCATCGCCATATTTATTTTATTTCGACTATGGCAGTTTCAAGTTATTTGGTTCATCACCAGAAGCCCAAATCACCATCAAAAATGAAACGGCCAATATTTTCCCAATTGCAGGGACTTTCAAACGCAGTGGTAACGATGAGGAAGATGCAAAAATTGCCAAAGCCTTAGAAAATGACCCTAAAGAAAGTGCGGAACATGTAATGCTGGTTGATTTGGCACGTAACGACTTGAGCCGCCATTGCCAGCAGGTAGAAGTAAAATCCTTTAAAGAGGTACAATATTACTCACATTTGATCCACTTGGTATCTAAAGTAAGCGGGAAACTTCAACAAAAAGACAGCGCTTTCAAAGTAGTGGCTGACACCTATCCAGCAGGAACATTGAGCGGTGCGCCAAAATATAGGGCCATGCAATTGATAGATGAAAACGAGAACTTAGGTCGTAATTTTTACGCCGGAGCTATTGGCTACATGGGCTTTAACGATGATTTCAACCATGCCATTATGATCAGAACATTCATGAGCAAAAACAACAAACTTTATTATAGAGCTGGGGCGGGCATTGTGGCCGATTCGGTTGCTGAAACTGAACTTAACGAAGTAAATAACAAAATAGCCGCGTTGCGCAAAGCAATAGAAATGGCTGTAGGAATTTAAGATTTTTGATTGACGAATTACGATAGATAATGAACGAGCATAAAAATGTAGTTTTAGTAATAGACAACTACGATAGTTTCACCTATAATTTGGTGCATTTGATTAATGAACTAGGCTATGAAACCGAAGTATGGAGAAATGATAAATTTGAACTTGCAGATGTTGCCAAGTATGATAAAATCTTACTTTCACCTGGGCCAGGCATTCCAGAAGAGGCCGGTTTGCTATTAGATGTCATTAAAACTTATGCGCCTACCAAAAGCATTATGGGTGTTTGTTTGGGACAGCAAGCCATTGCCGAGGCTTTTGGAGGCAGCCTGCTCAATTTAGGCAGACCTATGCATGGTATTGCCACCCCCGTAAGCAAAACGATTGACGACGAGCAGCTTTTCAAAGACATTGCGGTACCTTTTGAAGTAGGCCGCTATCACAGTTGGGTGGTTGACCCTGCTAATTTGCCTGAATGCTTAATCATTACATCCGTAGACAATGAGGGTCAAATCATGTCGTTAAGACACAAAGAACTGGACATTTGCGGTGTACAGTTTCATCCCGAAAGTGTATTAACGCCAGAAGGTAAACAGATGATGAAAAACTGGTTGGAAGGAAGCTAGAGGAAAGCATTACAAGAAAAGAAAACAATGAGCCAAAATATTTTAGATAAAATCGTTCTACGAAAACAAGAAGAAGTTGCATTTGCCAAACAACAAACAAGTGTAAAAGAACTGGAAAGCAGTCCTGCGTTTGGGCGAACTCCTTATCGTTTTAAGGATTTTTTACTCGCTGGAGATAGAACAGGTATTATTGCCGAATTCAAAAAACAGTCGCCCTCAAAAGGAGTAATCAATGGCAATGCTGATGTTAAGGAAATTACCCAAGCTTACAATGCAGCAGGTGCTTCGGCGCTTTCGGTACTGACAGACACTGATTTCTTTGGCGGTAAAAAAGAAGATTTAATGCAAGCCCGTAGCGTGAATGAAATTCCAATTTTAAGGAAGGATTTCATGATTGATGAATATCAAATTTTAGAAGCCAAAGCTTGGGGAGCTGATATTATTTTATTGATTGCCGCTATTTTAACTCCCCAACAAATTGCAGACTTAGGCAAGCTTGCTCAAAGTTTGGGGCTGAATGTGCTATTGGAAGTACATGACTTAGTGGAATTGGAACGCAGCATTTGTCCGCACTTAGACGCCATCGGGGTAAACAACAGGAACCTTGGCAATTTTACGGTTAACATTCAAACCTCTTTTGACCTAGTGGATAAAATCCCTAATGAGTTTTTGAAAATTTCGGAGAGTGCCATCAGCAACCCGCAAACCATTAAAGATTTGAAACAGGTAGGTTATAACGGTTTTCTAATTGGCGAAAACTTTATGAAAACCGAGAACCCAGGGTTCGCCATGAAGGAATTTGTTGGAGAGCTGTAGTATTTTCTTCCCGTCATTTCGAGGAGTGCAACGAAGAGAAATCTAGCAATATGCATATACACGTGCTAGATTTCTCCTATCGTCGAAATGACGGAAAGAATTAAGTTAAGCACTAATCCCTAGCTCTTAGCCACCAACAACTAATCTCTAACTATCAAACTTCACACACTCCTTCAGTTCCTTTTCGGTATAAGCCAGTTTGTATTGCTTCAACACCTCATCAGGCACACCGTTCCATTGGTTTGGAGAATTTCCTGCATAGCCAATATCGGCCACACCCATTTCCGAGGTATAAAAACCCGAAGCCACCAAATTGCGCATGCGATTAAAAAACGATACCCCTTGGCTCATTTCTGGTTTGGCTTTTTTCGGATAAGCAATCATATCCACTAACTCTATCTGCTGCTTATCGCTACACTCCCTAAAAGGTTTGCCAAAACGGTTTAAACATTGTAAATCTAACCAACGCAAACCACCACGCATAGGAATTTGGTGCTGTGGCATATCTTTTACAATAAACTCAATAAACTCAGGCACCTTAGCTTCCGATGCACTTCCGCTCACCTCATCCTTAGGAATAATAATATCCGACAAAATGGTAATGGTCGCCATTTCCTCCTTGCTAAAGAAATTTGGTTGGGATAAAAGCTCCTTCTCTCTCGCCAATTCTTCTTTTGCTCGGTCGTAGGTAAACTCTGGGTCCTTTACAGCTATTTCCTTTTCTTCCTTGGGTTTACAGCCACTCACCAAAGCAGTACCCGAAATGGCTCCAACACCTAATAATTTTAATGTCTCTCTCCTGTTCATGGCTATAAGTTTTGTTTTTTCATTTCAGAAATAATGTATTCGCTAGCCCTCATCGAAAGTGCTAAAATGGTCCAAGTAATATTTTTATCTGCCTGCGAGGTAAAAGCGGCACCATCTACCACAAACAAGTTTTTACAATCATGGGCTTGGTTATATTTATTCAGGGCCGATGTTTTAGGGTCATTACCCATACGGGCCGTTCCCGCTTCGTGAATAATCTTTCCAGGCGACTCTAGTCCATAATTATTCTCTTTATTATAATCGCCGCCCCAAGTTACAACAGCTCCCATATTGTGCATCATTTCATCAAACGTTTCCTTCATATGCTTGGCTTGCAAAATCTCATGTTCGCTCCATTTCACATTGAATTTCAATACCGGAATACCGTACCTATCTACCACATTTGGGTCAATTTCGCAACGGTTGTCGTACAGCGGAATAGCCTCTCCACGACCAGCCATGCCCACACTTGCCCCATAGAAATAGCGATAATCCTCTTTCAACGATTTGCCATAACCTCCAGCTTCCTTTTGCACACCCCTTACGGCAAATTTTCCATTCATCCCTTCAATGCCTCCACCAAAACCATATGCTGGCTGGCTCATTCCGCCCCAGTACTCAATATGGTATCCCCGCGGAAAATCTAATTTCTTATTATCTAACCACCATGGCGAGTAAATGTGCATACCGCCTACGCCATCTTCATTATATCTCTTTCGGTCAAAAAGCTGTGGCAGTACACCGCCCATGGCCGCTCCAGTAGAGTCGTGCAAATAACGACCAACCACATCACTATTGTTGGCCAAGCCATTTGGATGACGCTTTGATTTAGAGTTTAGTAACAAACGAGAAGATTCACAAGCACTAGCTGCTAAAATAACCGTACGTCCAGTTACCTGATATTCCATCATATCATCTTTATTGATATACGAAATCCCAGTGGCCAAACCCTCTTCATTAGTCAGCACCTCTCTGGCCATGGCATTGGCTACAATATCGATATTTCCAGTAGCTAAAGCTGGATAAATAAGTACGTTGGTCGAAGAAAAATCGGCCTTTGCCATGCTACAGTTTCTATTGCATTGCCCGCAATAAAAGCAAACGCCACGTTCGTCATTAATTTTTTGGGTAAGGATAGACAATCTCGAAGGGATTACTTTCACACCCGATTTTCCAGCGGCATTCTTAATGAAAAGCTCATGCAAACGAGGCTTAGGTGGCGGAAGAAAAAACCCATCTGGATGGTCTTCCAAACCTTCATTAGTACCAAAAATACCAATCAACTTATCAACCCTATCATAAAAAGGCTTAATATCATCATAACTGATAGGCCAATCTTCACCCAAGCCATCTACACTTTTCCGTTTAAAATCTTTAGGGCCAAAACGCAGAGAAATACGCCCCCAATGATTGGTCCTACCGCCCAGCATCCTAGCCCGCCACCAGTCCCATTCCGTTCCGGGCTCTTTGGTGTACGGTTCACCTTCAACATCCCATCCATAGTAACAAGCATCAAAATCGCCAAAAGGACGAAACTTAGTACTTGCTCCCCTACGCGGCGATTCCCAGGGATTTTTCAGCTGTGTAATATTTTTCTGGGGATCGTACATGGCTCCTGCCTCCAAAAGGCACACTTTTAATCCGGCCTTGGCCAGCGTATATGCCGCCATACCACCACCAGCACCCGAACCCACAATTACCGCATCATAATGTTTGCTTTGTTTTTTAATCTGCATTAGGTTTATAAGTTAGCTTGGTTCAAGTTAGCGCATTTTTGTTTGATGCGCAAGACCAATATTTTAATGGAGAAAACCTAAGCGATCCTATCTTGCCCGTAATAGTCCCGCTATCCACTAAAAGTCCACATTCGCTGCGCACCTTGCGGGCTTTCCGTTCCTATCGGGTTTATAACACGTAAACCTGTGCATAACACTTGCAACTAAACCCGACAGCAGCGCCTGCCTGCCGATAGGCAGGGATACCGGGCATTGGCTAAGGCCAAAAGGCGTATGAGCGAATGGCGGGGCTCGCTTAAATAAATCCTAAAAATGCCGTTTTTCATTTATTTTAATTCCCAAACCATCTTTTAGAACAACATTCCTCTTCTTAAAAAAGCGTAAAAAATGTCTCCAAAACCAAGTATTTACAAAAGGAAGTTTTAACTTCAAATATTAAACTACACAAAATGAAGAATTACATAATCGCTGCTCTGCTTATTGGCACCTCCGTAAGCCTTAAAGCTCAGCAAGAAATCAGCTATGAAGTGAGTTTCCCAAATGTGGTACACCATGAAGCTGAAATTAGCATGACCATACCTAATGTACCTGCCAATGTACCATTGAAAGTTAGATTTGCTCGTTCGTCACCTGGTCGATATGCTACTCACGAGTTTGGCAAAAACGTCTATCACTTAAAAGCTTTTGACGCTAATGGTAAAGCCCTAACACTTAAACAACCCGCTGGAGATGTTTATGAAATTGAAAAGCCTACCAGTAAAATAAAAATCACCTACACCATTTTTGGCAATTGGATTGATGGCACCTATTCTGGTTTCGATGAGCAACATGCCCACATGAATATTCCCGCTGTATTTGCATTTCCCATAGGCATGGACAAGCGACCAAGAACCGTAAAATTTAGCTACCCTAAGCAAGCTGACTGGAAAGTGGCTACGCAGCTAAAACCAATGGGCAACGGTGTTTATTACGCGAAAGATTTTCAATATTTTATGGATAGTCCCATCGAAATATCAGCCTTTAAAGAAGCGAGCTGGGAGGTAAAGAATGTGGATGGAAAAACCCAAAAAATCCATTTAATTGCCCACGCCGACGATGATGAGATGACCGTTTTCAACTATGCCAACATGATTAAAAAAGTAGTTGATGAACAAAAGGCCATTTTTGGCGAACTGCCAACTTTTGACCATGGCAACTATTATTTTCTGCATTGCGTACACCCAAGTTATGCAGGCGACGGCATGGAGCATCGCAACTCGACGGTAATTGTACAGCGCACACCTAAAATTGGAGGTAACGAAAGCAATTTGTTGGGTACATTTTCCCATGAATTTTTTCACGCTTGGAATGTAGAGCGCTTACGACCAAAAACATTAGAACCGTTTAATTTTTCTCAATCGAACATTAGCGACGAACTTTGGATTGCCGAAGGATTTACCCAGTATTATGGCAACCTCACTTTAAAAAGAGCTGGTTTCAGAACTTTAGAAAATATCACTAGAAATTTTAATGGCTTAGTAAACTCCGTTGTTAACTCGCCTGGGGCAAAAAACTTCTCTCCAGTACAAGCTAGTAGATACGCCGTTTTTGCTGATGCAGGCGTAGCTGTTGACCAAACTAATCAACGAAATATCTTTACTTCTTACTATACCTACGGCGCTGCGGTTGCTTTGGCTTTAGATTTACGTTTAAGATCAGATTTTAATCTCACCTTAGACGATTACATGAAAGCCCTTTGGAAAGCCTATGGCAAAACAGAAATTGCTTATACCATTCCAGATTTAGAAAAAACCTTGGCTACGCTAACTCAAAACCCTGCATTTGCTGGTCAATTTTTTAAGAACTTTGTGTATGCAACCAAGAAAGAAGATTACACGTCTTTACTGCTGAAAGCAGGATTGGTTTTGAAGAAAGAAAGTGCTGGCAAAGCCTATAGCGGCATTGGTCGTTTAGAAGTTAATGAAGGCAAAGTTTATGTACCCGCCACGTTAGTAGGTTCGCCTGCTTATGTAGCCGGATTAGACATTAATGATGTAATTTTAAAGGCTGATGGTACTGAAATTAAAACTGCAAAAGATTTTGATTCGGTAACAGAAAAACACCAACCTGGTGAAACAATTGAGATTGTTTATAGTCGAAAAGGAGTAGAAAGAACAACCAAACTTACTTTCATTGAAAACCCAATGTTGGAATTGGTACCTATTGAAAGTACCGGAGCAACGTTAACGGCTGAAATGAAGGCTTTTAGAGAAAAATGGCTGGAAAGTGCTTTAAAGTAGTCAGAAATTAGTGGCTAGGAATCAGTTGTGAAGCAAAGAACAAGAACGATTAACACCAACTAGAAATCAAAACAACAAAAAGAATTAACTAATCATATTAACTATAAAAATGAAAAAAACCTTTTACGCCTTGGGTCTTGCCTTAGCCTCGTTAACGGCAAACGCTCAAAACATCGACAAAGTCATTACCAAAGATTATGTAGACCACTTGATCAAAACGTTAAGTGCTGACGACATGCAAGGACGTCGTACCTTTACACCCGGCATTGATAAAGCGGCATCCTTTATAGAGAAAGAATTTGCAGCCATTGGATTAAAACCTTTAGATGGCGAGAAAGGATACCGTCAAACTTTTTATAAATATCAGTTAAAACCGCTTTCGGCCAAGGTAACTATTGACGGCCAAGCAATTGCCGAAGAAAACATCCTGGTATACGGCAATAGGGTAGAAAGCCTTTCTTTTGACCAAACCAACGGCGATGGTTGGGTTAAACTCGACGAAAGCAAAGATTTCATGAGCCAATTTAGAACTTTAGCACGCAGTGGCAAAAGACAGTTGGTTTTAGTTGACATGAAATTTCTAGATGCTTTTAAAAGAGTAAAAGGAATGATTGGTAGAGAAGCCGTAGTGGACGAGGCGGAATTGAAAAACACTAAAGGTCCAGCAACGGTATTTGTATTGGACAAAGAAAGTGCAAGTTCTTTCCAAGTAGAGTTAAAAAACACCGTTTCAAAAATGCCTTTGTTTAACGTAGCGGGTGTTATTCCTGGTAAATCTAAAGCGAAAGAATTGGTCGTTTTTTCAGGCCATTATGACCATATGGGCATTGTAAAACCAATTGAAGGCGACAGCATTATGAACGGTGCCGACGATGATGCTTCTGGGACTTCAGCGGTAATTGCACTAGCTAAATACTACAAAAAATTGAACAAAAATGAACGCACCTTAATTTTTGTGGCCTTTACTGCTGAAGAAATCGGAGGTTATGGTTCTAAATACTTTTCAGAAAAGTTAAACCCAGATGACGTGGTAGCCATGTTCAATATCGAAATGATCGGCAAGGATAGCAAGTTTGGCAAAAACACTGCTTTTATTACTGGTTATGACAAATCTGACTTTGGTAAAATCCTTCAAAAAAATCTAGAAGGAACTGAGTTTACCTTCCATCCAGATCCATACATCAAAGAAAATTTATTCTACAGAAGTGATAACGCAACGCTAGCAGCGTTGGGTGTACCTGCACACACCATCAGTACCGACCAAATCGACATCGACAAACTTTACCATACGGTAAAAGATGAGTATAGTTCTTTGGATGTAGAAAATATTTTGTCGACCATTAAAGCAATTGCTAAAAGTGCCGTAAGCATTATTAGTGGAGCAGATACCCCTACCAGAATTCCAAAATTGAAACCTTAACTCACACACAATGAATAAAACGCTATTGAAAGTATTATGTGGAGGGGCCATGTCCATGGTTGTTTCCACACAAATTTCGTTTGCACAAAATACCGAAACCTTGCTGCTGCGCAGCCCCACGGTGAGTGAAAAAAACGTTGCTTTTGTTTACGGCGGCGATATTTGGATTGCCAATCGCGATGGCAGCAATTCTAGAAGATTAACGGTTAATCCGGCAGTTGAGCAAAGCCCTGTTTTTTCTCCTGATGGTAAAATGATCGCCTTCACTGGAAACTATGATGGAAATACAGACGTTTATGTGATTCCTGTAGAAGGTGGCGAACCTAAAAGAGTAACTTTCCACCCAAGTGCCGATTTAATCAAAGGTTGGTTAAATAACGACGAGCTTTATTTCACTTCAACTCGTGATTATAATTATGCATTAAGTCCACGCTTGCACCGTATTAAAACCGATGGAACCAACGAACAACCGCTACCAATGCCCGAAGCAACCCAAGGTTCTCCTTCGGCCGACGGACGTTACTGGGCTTATATTAAAAATACTGATCCTTCTGACCGTTTAAACGTTGCTTTTAAACGCTATCGTGGTGGTGGTATGCCACAAATCTGGATTTTTGATACACAAACAAAAAACATCGAGATCATTCCAGGGGAAGGGGCCAACAATGTAAAACCTCAATGGGTAGGCAACAAAGTTTACTATTTGAATGATAAAGACCTTACTCTAAATCTTTACAGTTATGATGTGAAATCTAAGAAAGTTGATAAAATCACCCATTTTAAGGATTACGACATCAAATCATTAACTGGAGCTAAAAACACGCTTGCTTTTGAACAAGGTGGTCGCATTCATTTATTGGATATAAGCAACAACAAGATCAACACCTTAAAGATTTTAATTCAAGCCGACGCTCCTTATAAACGTACCAGATATATTGATTTGGCTAGTGATATCAGAAATTTTGATATTTCTCCAAAAGGTGTAAGAGCTTTATTTGAAGGTCGCGGGGAGATTTTCTCTGTACCTAAGGAAAAAGGTGATGCCCGCAACCTATCTAATTCGCCAGGCAGCTACGAAAAATATCCAGGGTGGTCACCAGATGGAAAGTATATTTCTTACCTATCTGATAAAAATGGCAAATACCAATTGGTGTTGTTAAACCAAGCTACTAAAGGCGAGCCAGAGTATATCAATTTGGGGGATTCTCATTTTTACTTCCAGCCAACTTGGTCGCCAGATAGCAAAAAGCTTTTCTACGCTGATGCGCATTTAAATTTATACTACATTGATATCAATGCTAAAAAACCAGTATTGGTTAAACAAGATAAATTGGGTTCGCATACTGCAAGAACTTACAATCAGTTAATGCCAAGCTGGTCGCCAGATTCAAAATGGATTTCATATGTAGCGACTTTGCCAAACAGTGTGAGTGCAGTTTTCTTATATAATTTGGAGAAACAAACCCACACGCAAGTAACCGATGGCATGAGCAATGCCGTTTATCCAACTTTCAGTAAAGATGGCAAATACTTGTTCTTTATGGCCAGTACCGATGTTGGTTTAACCAACAGTGGCTTGCACATGTCGGCTTACCAACGTCCAGTGAACTACACCGCTTATGCGTTAATCCTTTCTAAAAAAACACCTTCGTTGTATAAAACAGAAAGTGATGAGGAAAAGGTTACCGAAGAACCTGCTCCAGCTAAAAAGGAAGAACCTAAAAAAGACGAAAAGACATCTGCTAAAAAAGATACCAAACCCGCCGCTGAACCAGCAAAACCTGCTGAAACCAAAAAACCAATTGAGGTCGATTTGGATGACTTGAGCAATCGCATTATTGCATTGCCCATTCCTGCTGGTGGTTTATCAAGCATTGAAGGTGGCGTTGAAGGCCAGTTATTGTATATCCGCAATGGTGAGTTAAGTGCTTTAAATTTGAGCAAAATGGAAAGCACTAGCTTGGTACAAGGTGTTTTTGGTGTGGGTGTGAGTGCCGATGGCAAAAACATGATCTATGCTTCAAGAGGAAGCTATTTCATTGTACCTGCAGCACAAAAACCCGCTACACCTGAAACTGGAAAAATCAAGTTAGACGGTATTAAGTTATTGGTAGATCCTACAGCCGAATGGAAACAGATGTTTAATGAAGTTTGGACCATGGAAAAAGAATATTTCTACGTAGAAAATATGCACGGTGCCGATTGGCCCGCTGTTAAAGCCAAGTATGAAAAATTCTTGCCTTACGTAAACCACAGATCAGATTTGGCTTATTTGCTAAACGAAATGATGGGCGAAATGGTGGTGGGCCACAACTATATCTATCCTGGTGATGAACCTTCAGCAACTTCGGTAACGGTAGGCATGTTAGGTGCCGACTACCAAATCGAAAACGGGTTCTATAAAATAGGCAAGATCTTTAACCGTTTAGATTGGAACCCTAGCTTTAAAGCTCCTTTGGCAGAACCTGGACTAAACATCAAAGAAGGCGATTACATCGTTGCCATTAACGGTGTTCCACTAAAAGCCGAAACCTCTATATACAGTCTTTTCGATTTCAAAGCAGGCAAGCAAGTAGCCATTAAAGTGAATAGCAAACCTAGCTTGGATGGCGCTAGAGAAGTGGTGGTGGTACCAATTACCCCAGGAGCCGAGATGGAATTGCGTAGAATGGAATGGGTAGAGCGTAATCGCAAAAAAGTGGGCGAATTAAGTAATGGTCAAATTGCCTATGTGTACATGCCAAACACGGGGCCTGACGGTTACACTTACTTCAATCGTTATTACTTCTCGCAAATGGACAAAAAAGCGTTACTAATTGACGAGCGTAACAATGGTGGTGGCTGGGTAGCAGATTATGTTATTGATTTGCTAAGCCGCGAGTTGATGAGCTATTGGGCAATTAGAGATGGCAAAAGCTTCACTACACCAGGCAACGGCATTTATGGACCTAAAGCCATGATCATTAATGAAAATGCAGGTTCTGGCGGCGACATGATGCCCTACATGTTCAAAGAGAAAGGTTTGGGTAAATTAGTGGGCCGTACCACGATGGGTATTTTGGTAGGCATTAGCGGCTATCCACGCTTGTTGGATGGCGGTAGCATTACTTCACCAAACTTTGGCATTTACGACACGAAAGGTAAGTGGATCATCGAAAATGAAGGTGTAGCACCTGATGTTTTTGTAGAACAAACACCTAAAGACTTATTGGAAGGTAGAGATCCTCAATTGGAAAGAACCATCAAGATCCTACAGGAAGAAATGAAAAACTACAAATATCCTAATACGGCTAGACCTAAAGACCCAATCAGAGGTCATTAATAAAAAAGGTCCTTGCAGCCTGTAATTGCAAGGACCTTTATATTTTGAAATGAATAGAGAATTAAATCTCTTTCTCCATCACATAATCATTCATGAAGAAACCGTTACCAATATCAAGGTCAACGGTTTCTTTTATTTTAAAGCCAGCCTTTTCATAAAAATCTTTGGCTTTATTAGCTCTGTTTACATTCAGTTGTAAAAATTTTGCTCCTTGAGTTTTGATCTGGTCCACCACTTCGTTCATTAAAATCTTTCCAACACCTTTGCCGTGCATTTTAGGTAGCACATAAAGTTTATGCAGTTTATAAACATGGTTTTCCGAGTCAATTACAGAGAAACCTGCAAAACCAACATCCTCCTTTAGTTCAGATGCAATGACGAAAATATGGCCGTCGTGCAATTGCTCTAAAAGCTCGCCATGGTTATACATTTTATTCAACATAAATATAATCTGCTCCTGCGAGATGATGTCACCGTAAGCGGTAGGCCAAGTCTGTTCGGCTAAACTTCTGATGGTCGCTAAGTCTTCTTCCTTTGCTTTTCTAAGATATATCATTTTAGGGGTCAGGGGTTAGGTGTAAGAAATCAATTGGGTTAAATAAGTTCCTCCTATCTAAATACTAATTACTAATATCTAAATACTAAAGTAGCTCTCCGATAAATAAATAAGGCACTTGAAACCTGAATGATACCAAGCCGTCTTCTACCACCATAAATTCACCAGTTTCTTGTTGCATCAGGTTATCAGCTTCAAAATAAGCAATCACATCGATTAAGAAAACAGTACCTGCGGGTTTCCAAACGCTAAATCCATTTTTGACAGCATAATATTTACTTCTTTCCGTGAAAAGCACCAAATTAATATCGGGCAAATAACAGGTTAAATCATCAAAACTATTTACCTTGCTAATAACATTCACTGCTGGATATTTTTCTTTCACGAGAAACTCCATGGCATCTTCCAAGCCCTCTTTTGGTTTCGGAATAATTCGGATATCTTCTTGCAGTGCCACTCCCATTGGTAAATTACCAACCACAATATCTACCTTGAGCTCTAGGGAAATTACTTTTTCATATTCACTAGCTGCTACTAATACCGTTGGACTCCACTCTAAAAGTTGACCTAAATATTCTTCATTAAAGTTCCCAAGTTCGTGGATGTATAGCGCTGGTTCTTGCTTCTCTCTGATGATATGGTGTGATGACATGCGCCTAAGTTAAAGTAAAAAGGCAAAAGTAAAAAGTTTTCAATTGCTGGTCTACGATTTTCAGTTAACCGATTAAACAGTTTCAACAAATAACCAAAACTTTACAACGTTTCAACATTTCAACTTTAAAACATAAACACTATCTTGGAGTGATGAGCAAAAGTAAATTCGAATTATCAAAAGAAGGCGGTCCGCATTTGAGACTGCTAAGTTTAATAGGTACTTGGGACGGCCGTACACGTACTTGGTTTGAGAAAGATGTATTGGCAGACGAGTCGGCAACGAGCAGTAAAATTATCGCATTGCTCAACAAGCGTTTTATCCGTTACGAGTATCGTGGCATTATCAATGGTAAAACACACGAAGGGCTAATGGTATGGGGCTTTGATTTGGGCAACAACAAATGTGTTTGCAGCTGGATCGATAGCTTTCACATGGGTACAGGCATCATGTTCTCCGAAGGTGAGGAAACCAGCAATGGCTTCTCGGTAACGGGGCAATATAGCAACAGTGAAATGACAGAACCTTGGGGTTGGCGCACCGAGCTGGAAATCATCAATTCTGACCAGTTTATTTTACGTGCCTACAATATTTCTCCAAGCGGCGAGGAAGCTAAGGCTATTGAAACGATTAACTTGAGGCTGGATTTATAGATTTAAGTTTAAACCAACTAAGACACCTTAGCT
Organism: Pedobacter sp.; assembly: GCF_039594775.1. Taxonomy (GTDB): domain Bacteria; phylum Bacteroidota; class Bacteroidia; order Sphingobacteriales; family Sphingobacteriaceae; genus Pedobacter. The sequence continues at coordinate 236,789 of NZ_JBCNMT010000001.1, forward strand.
CATCTAAGCCATACGATTAAGAAACTTAGAACTATAAAATGGTACTTAATATCTTAATGGTTCAATACTAAAATGGTAAAAGAATTAAAAACCACCTAAGACACCTTAGTTCATCTAAGCCATACGACTAAAACATTAAGAAATTAAGGCATGATTCGAAACTAAAATGTCCTTAAATGTCTAAGGAGGTTAAAACAAATTATTTCTTATCCGCAGATGCTTTTTGGTTCATTTGCATGGCCATCATTTGCTTCATGGTATTGTTCATTCCTTCGGTACTACCATCCAAGAAAATCACATTGCCTTCACTATACTCCGCAAACTGCTTAATTGCTTCGGTCCACATGGTGAATAAAATTACTGAAGTATCCAGGTTTGCCTGTTGCATTTCGTGAGCGGCATTGGTCATACCTTTCGCAACCTCTTCTCTAAATAATGCAATACCCTGACCACGCAATTGTGCTGCTTCACGTTCAGCAGTAGCAGCAATTTTAATCGCGTTACCGTCAGCTTCTGCACCTTTCGTTTTGGTAATCAATAAAGCCTGACCTTCGTTTTCAGCAGCAGCTTTTAAATTATTAGAGGCCACTACACGACTCATAGAGCGCATAATTTCCTCATCGAAAGTAATATCGTTTAATTGCAAATCCTGCAAATGGTATCCCCAACTTTCCAACACTTGGTCAATTTGGTGTTTTACGTGCTCTACAATTTCATTACGTTGCGCCAATACATTTGCCTGTTTCTGGGTAGCTACATAAGCACGGATAGATCCTTCAATGGTACGAATTAACGCCTGCATCAAGTTATTAGAATCCACGAATTTGAAGGCCACATTTTTAATCGTCTCCTCATCATGGTTAAGTACCGAATAAAGCAACATTGCCTTAAAGTATACATTTGCTTGATCTTGCGTTACCGCCTGAAAAGACAGCTCCACCGAACGGTTTTGAATAGAGATTCTCGAATGGATAACCTCAATTAAAGGAATTTTTAGACTAAGTCCAGGACGCAACAATCGCTGATATTTGCCGAAAATGGTAATAACAGCAATAGTCCCCTGTTTAACCGTTACAAATGAGCTGAAAAGAATAATTAGTGCAAATACAAGCACACCATAACCGAAGTAATCCATAGCCATAATTTTTGATGACCAATAATACTAAAAATAAACCAGCAAATGGCACCGTTACTTCCATTAAACAAAAAAACAAATCTCAAAACAGCTTAACAAACAAAAAATACTTTATGCTGTTTTTAAGCAATATTGAATTATAGAGAGATGAACGTAAAAAGAACCTTTGGCACTATCTTAACCATTCTCGGCATTGTAGGCCTAATTTATGCAGGCTGGGGTTTTCTAAAACATACTGCTGGAACAAGAGAACTTGTTGTAGTAGCGGTCATTGCCATTATCTTTTTCATGTCGGGCATTGGACTAATCAAGAATACAAAGGACGAAGCCTAATACGCATTATTTCTTACCTAAAGATTTCTTTTGTCGAATAATAAGAATTTGACCCAATGTAACTACCGCACAAGCAATAATAGTAAGGATTAAAAATCGAATTCGTTCTGGATCCTGATAAAGCAGAAACAAAGCATAAAGCACCACGGCCATGGCTGCAACTGCAATAATATAATGTATGATTAGTTTATTATTTTTCATTCAATGATATCCTATTGTTTTCGAACTTCAGTCCATGACCCTTAAAATCTATATTGGTAAGTGTCTTTATTTTTTGAAATGCGGCACCACTATCATCTGGGGTTAAACGATTAATCTTATCCTGTTTCACAGAAACCACATCAGCATATAAGAAATTGCCTTGGTTATTTATTTTCAGTTGTAGCAAAGGCGCTATTCCATTTGGACCTTTTAAACTAAACATGCCATAAGTACAGAAATTACCCAAACTATAAGCAATAAATTTGTTTTTATAAACTTCCACAGCCCGTGTCACATGCGGCCCGTGTCCTAACACTACATCAGCACCCGCATCAATTACACCGTGTGCGAAAGCATATACATTCCCTCTATTTTCGTTGTAAAAAATCTCGGTTTTTCGGGTAACATGTTCAAATCTGGCACCCTCACCACCACCATGAAAAGACACAATGACAATATCAGCCTGCTTTTTTAATTCGGCCACCAATAATTTAGCACTATCTATATTTTTAATGGAAACCGTATTCTCATTGGGAGCAAAGGCCACAAAGGCATACCTTACACTATCAATAGAAAACAAATCAAAAGGCTTATCCAACTGTCCCGCATAACGGATTTGCAAGGAGTCCAAAATCTTGGCGGTATTCTTACGTCCCTTGTTATTAAAATCACCCACATGGTTATTGGCCACACTAAGCACGTTAAACCCGGCTGTTTTAAAAATACCAGCATATCGATCGGGCATTCTAAAAGCATAGCAATTATTTGGATTGATACCCTTGCATTTGGAAGAATTTCCCGAGTTTAAGAAACAACCTTCCAAATTTCCGAATACGATATCCCCTTTTAGCAAAGTATCAACCTCTTTAAAACTGTTAATGGCATCATCAGGAGGCAAATTGAGTTTACTTGGAAAAGCCGAGCCCAGCATCATATCACCTACTGCTACAATATTAATCGTATCTTTTATTTTTCTCGCTTTCGGTAGCGTATCTGTCTCAACAACCTGTTTTACTTCTATAGACTTGCTTTGGCAACTGACCAACACATAAACGGTGGCGATGCAAATAAGTAACCCAAAAATTTTCTTCATCATATCTCAAAAAAAATCCCTCCCAAATTGGGAAGGATCATCTAATATCGTTTTAATTGACTATTCCTCTATAAACTCTTTGTCGCCTGGTTCAATAATTCTACCGCCCTTATAAAAATAGCGGCTATAATATGGCTCATTTAAATTGCTGATTACTACACCACGGGTACTTGAAGCATGGGCAAAACGATTATCGCCCAAATAAATACCTACGTGTGATATGCTACGGCTTTTTATTTTAAAGAAAACCAAATCTCCTTCTTTCAATTCATCCTTAGACAATGGGTTAACCATGCTAAAGATATCACGAGAGTTACGTAAAATGGTTGTATTAAAAACTTTGTCGTAAATAGCTTTGGTAAAAGCCGAACAGTCTATTCCTTTTTTAGTGTTACCACCAAAGCGATAGGGAGTTCCTATCCATTCGTAAATAAACTTATATAATTTTAGGTTTGACGTTGCGTTTACTGCAACTCCCATTACTTGCGAGAAATACTGCGAAGCTAAATTGTCTGGATCTTCTACCTTAGCAGCTTCTTTAGTTTTGCTTTGGGCAAATGTTGCCGAAAAAGCTGCGAGAACGATTAAAGTAGAAAACAAAAACTTTTTAATCATGTTATACTATTAAGTTTGGGTAAACAACACTTACACTTAACGCACACCAACGTGGGCTTATTGTTAGCCAACAAAATTATAATTAAAGGTTCTTTAATCCAAATATTAAAATGTTAAAAAGTAGAGTTATTAACATTTTATATCCTGAGGCCATCTACAGGCATATTATTAAGTACATTTTTTTTGGAAACTACTTCTTTTTGAGCACAAAAACAGAAATTAGGCCAAACCGCAACTATGCCAAATAAAATTTCTGTTTTTAAAGGCTTTGAGTTTTCCCAAATGCACCCAAAATGAATAGTGTAAAATTTACCATTTCTCAAAACGGTATAAAAAGCAGTACAACAAGGGGTTTAACCACTACCTCTTGATGTTTTTACATAAATGCGTATGAAAAAATACAAGAAAATAGATTAGATTTGCTCTCGTAAATAAAAAATTTATCATCAAAACATGAGTGCAGTAGAAATTAATAAAGATACCTATTTGAAGTGGTTTGAGTCGATGTTGCTGATGCGCAAGTTCGAAGAAAAAACTGGACAACTTTATGGTCAGCAAAAAATCAGAGGTTTTTGCCATTTATATATTGGACAAGAAGCCGTAGTTGCGGGAGCAATCTCTGCAATGCAAAAAGGCGATTCAATGGTTACTTCTTATAGAGATCACGCTCATGGCTTAGCGTTAGGAATGAGTGCTAATAGCATCATGGCCGAAATGTATGGTAAAGCTACCGGCTGCTCAAAAGGCAAAGGTGGTTCAATGCACATTTTCAGCAAAGAACACAACTTTTATGGTGGTCATGGTATCGTAGGCGGACAAATGCCTCTAGGTGCTGGTATCGCTTTTGCAGAAAAATATAAAGGCACCAACAATGTAAATATCTGTTACATGGGCGATGGCGCTGTACGTCAAGGAGCTTTAAACGAAGCCTTCAACATGGCCATGTTATGGAAACTTCCTGTAATTTTTGTTTGCGAAAACAATGGTTACGCCATGGGCACATCGGTAGAACGTACCACCAACATGATGGACATCTATAAAATTGGTTTAGGTTTTGATATGCCTTGCGCACCAGTTGACGGAATGGATCCGGTAGCGGTACACAACGCGATGGACGAAGCCATCCAACGCGCTCGTGCTGGTGAAGGGCCAACCTTCTTAGAAATGAGAACTTACCGTTATAGAGGACACTCTATGTCGGATCCTGCAAAATACCGTACCAAGGAAGAATTGGAAGAGTACAAAGCAAAAGACCCAATTGAACACATCAAAGACATCATCCTTAAAGAAAAATATGCTGATGAGGCTTGGGTTACCGAAATTGAAGAAAAAGTAAAAAGCATTGTAGACGAGTCTGTAAAATTTGCTGAAGAATCTCCATGGCCTCAGCCAGAAGAATTGTTCACTGATATTTATGTAGAACAAAACTACCCTTTTCAACAAATTTAATTTTTAGACAAGCATTCAAATAAAGATATATCGATGGCTGAAGTAATTAAGATGCCTAAAATGAGCGACACCATGACCGAAGGGGTTTTGGCTAAGTGGCACAAAAAAGTAGGCGATAAAATAAAAAGTGGTGATGTTTTAGCAGAAGTTGAAACAGACAAAGCAACCATGGACATGGAGTCTTATTGGGATGGCACACTGCTATATATTGGTGTAGAAGAAGGTCAAGCAGTGCCAATTGATGCCCTAATGGCCATTGTTGGTAAAGAAGGCGAAGACTATAAAGCACTTTTAGAAGCTGAAACTAACGGTTCCAAAACGGAAACAAAAGCTGAAGCTCCAAAAGAGGAAGCTAAAACTGAAGCAGCTCCTGCACAGAGCGCTGGATTAAGCGAAGCAGAGCTTTCGGCAAAAGGCATTACCGTAATCCGCATGCCTTTACTAAGCGATACCATGACCGAGGGCGTTATTGCCGAGTGGCATAAAAAAGTAGGTGATAAAGTAAAAGATGACGATGTACTTGCTGATGTAGAAACTGATAAGGCTACGATGGAAGTAATGGGTTATGCTACCGGTACTTTATTGCACATTGGCGTACAAAAAGGTGAAGCTGCAAAAGTAAACGGCATCATTGCTATTGTAGGCCCAGAAGGAACAGATGTTTCTGGCATTTTAGCTGCTGGCGATGCTCCTGCTAAAAAAGCAGATGCAAGTCCTGCTGCTGAAGCTCCAAAAGAGGAAGCAAAAGCCGAAGCTGCTCCTACAGCAGTATCAAATGCTAACGGCGGACGTATCATCGCATCGCCTTTGGCTAAGAAAATTGCCAAAGATAAAGGAATTGATCTGGCACAAGTTGCTGGTAGCGCAGAAGGTGGCCGTATCATTAAAAAAGACGTAGAAAACTTTACGCCTTCAACGGCACCTGCTAAAGCTGATGCACCTGCTGCTTCATCTGAAAAAGCTTCTGCAGCTCCAGTAATCCCAACTTATGTTGGCGAAGAAAAATATACAGAGAAACCAGTTTCGCAAATGCGTAAAGTAATTGCTAAACGCCTGGGAGAAAGCTTATTTACAGCACCACATTTTTACTTAACCATCAGTATTGATATGGACAACGCAATGGCAGCTCGTACCGCAATCAACACCGTTGCCCCTGTAAAGGTATCTTTCAACGATATCGTAATCAAAGCCGTTGCTGTAGCATTGAAAAAACACCCAGCTGTTAACTCTTCTTGGCAAGGCGATAAAATCCGTTTCAACGAGCATACCAACATTGGTGTAGCCATGGCTGTTGAAGATGGTTTATTGGTTCCTGTAGTACGTTTTGCTGATGGCAAATCATTATCTCACATCTCTGCGGAGGTTAAAGAATATGGAGCTAAGGCAAAAGCTAAGAAATTACAACCTGCTGATTGGGAAGGCTCAACTTTCACCGTGTCTAACTTAGGTATGTTCGGTATCGATGAATTTACTTCAATCATCAACTCTCCTGACGGAGCTATTTTATCTGTAGGCGCTATTCAAGCAGTTCCTGTAGTTAAAAATGGTGCAGTTGTTCCAGGTAACGTGATGAAGTTAACCTTAGGTTGCGACCACCGCGTAGTTGATGGTGCAACTGGCGCAGCTTTCTTACAAACGTTAAAGCAATTGTTAGAAGCTCCTGTTACGTTACTAGCATAGTACTACTTCATACTGTCATTCCGAGGGAAGCGTAGCGACTAGGAATCTACTAACAGATTCTTCACTTCGTTCAGAATGACACATTATATCAAAAGCCCCGAAATTTCGGGGCTTTTTTCTTTTAAGCCAAAATCAATAACTTTAGCTATGGCTTACAGCATCGAACTAGCAGACAGAATAAGGGAGCGTTTAGCGGCAATTCCAAATCTCAAAATAGAAGAGAAACGGATGTTTAGCGGTTTGGCTTTCATGGTTAATGATAAAATGTGCATTAACGTTAGTGGCGAAAACCTGATGTGTCGTTTTAACCCAAATTTACTTGAAGAAGTAGCCGAAAAAACAGGTTTCTTACCAATGATCATGAAAGGGAAACAAATGGCTGGTTATTGCTATGTAGAACCCATTGGGTTTAACCGAAAAGAAGATTTCGAGTTTTGGCTCAATTTGTGCCTCGATTTCAACGACCAAGCAAAGTCATCGAAATAGTTTTTGAAAAGCAGGGCCACTGCTAGTTATTTGCCTCAGCCCGTTCAATAACGCGTCGTTTCGACTGAAGCGTAGCGAACAGAGAAATCTTCGAGCGATATCATCATATATTCTAATAGCCTAAGGCCCCAAAACACATCTTTAAGGATTTCTCGACTGCGCTCGAAATGGACGGTAATTGCAAAACCACATTCCTTTTACCTTTCGCCTTAATTAACTACTTTTGCGACTATGTCAGTAACCAAGCCAAGCTTACCCAAAGGAACCAGAGATTTTTCGCCACAGGAAATGGTGAAACGTAACTATATTTTCGACACCATTAAAACCGTTTTCAGGAAATATGGCTACGCTGAGATACAAACGCCTAGCATGGAAAATCTGCAAACCCTAACCGGTAAATATGGTGACGAGGGCGACAAATTGATTTTCAAAATTCTTGAATCTGGAGAATATACTTCTGATATAAATAAAAACTTACTCCCTAAAATAGACAGTTTGATAGTAAAAGAAAAAACTATGGATGACTTCAGGGAAATAGCTAAAGACTTTTCTAGATTTATTGCTTCTACTATTCAGAAAATAAAAAATGAAAACCCATTATATCAAAAGGATTTTTTACTGATAAATCTTAATTCAAATACATTCCTGGAGGACATAAAAAGAATAGACTGCTTTTTTGAAATCAAATACATATTCGTAAAATATTTATTTTCAAAAAAAACTGTAAATCCAAAGTTTATTCATTTTAATAATAGATTTGATTATTATGGCAGTATCTTAAATGAAGATTTTTGCTTTGATGAGATATATAAAGGTTTTTTATATGTAATAAACCAAAGCAAAAGCCTTAGAAGGATAATTAATTTAGAGATATCTGCTAGAAAACTCTTAAATGTTAACGAATTAACTCCGATAATTTCAAAAAAAGCCCTTCGCTACGACCTAACCGTACCTTTCGCTCGTTACGTAGTGATGCACCAAAATGATATCGCTTTTCCTTTCAAGCGTTTCCAAGTGCAACCGGTTTGGCGTGCAGATAGACCACAAAAAGGTCGCTATCGTGAGTTTTATCAATGTGATGCCGATGTAGTGGGTTCTCCATCTCTATTGAACGAGGCTGAATTTGTCTTGATTTATCACGAAGCCTTAAGCAAGCTGGGCCTGAAAGATTTTACCATCAAAATCAATAACCGTAAAATATTAAGCGGCATTGCCGAAATTATTGGCAAACCAGAATTGATTGTTGACATGACGGTAGCCATTGACAAATTGGATAAAATTGGTTTGGATGGTGTTGCCAAAGAACTCATTGAAAGGGGATTTACCGAAGCCGATATTGAAAAATTAAAGCCCGTGATTCTATTACAAGGCTCTAATATAGAAAAGCTCGTGAGCTTAAAATCTGTTCTTTCAGCTTCTGAAACTGGCTTAAAAGGAATCGGGGAAATTGAAACAGTTTTCAACTATGTGGCCAAGCTTGTAACCGACAATCCAAAGCTCACCACCCAAATAGAATTAGATATCACCCTAGCTCGTGGTCTAAACTATTATACAGGTTGTATTTTCGAGGTAAAAACCAACGAAGTAGCCATGGGCAGTATTGGCGGCGGTGGTCGTTATGATGACCTAACAGGGATGTTTGGTCTTAAAGACCTTACAGGCGTAGGCATTTCTTTCGGTGCCGATCGTATTTATGATGTGCTGGAAGAACTAAACCTATTCCCAACTTCGGCACAGCAGGGCACTAAAGTTTTAATTAGCAATTTTGATGAGGCCGCAGAATTATATGCCTTACCACTTCTGCAGCAACTGAGAGAAGCGAGCATTGCTAGTGAGCTTTACCCAAGTTCAGCCAAGCTTAAAAAACAAATGAGCTATGCCGATGCCAAAAACATTCCTTATGTGATTTTAATTGGCGAGGAAGAGATTCAAAGCAACCTACTTACCTTAAAAGATATGGCTAGCGGAGAACAACAGAAATTGATCGCTGCAGAAATTATCGAGCGATTAAAGTAAGCAAAAACCCGTCATTTCGACTGAAGCGTAGCGAAATGGAGAAATCTTTGAACTTTATATGCAATAGCAAATCCAAAGATTTCTCCTCATACTTCGTCGAAATGACGGAGTATTAACGTCATTGGCAAATGACGAACATATCTAAAGCTGCTATTAAAGCAACTGCTTCAACAATTCATTAAGTTCCTGCTGTGTAGTAGCAGTTTTATCTTTTGCGTACCAACCATGAAGCTTTTCGGCTAATTCAGGCATTTCAACTCCTTCTGTTTTCCACTCGGCCAACAAGTTTTGTAAAACGGCAGGGCGAGGTCCCCATTTGGGCAACAGTAAGTTTCCAGCCTCATCCAATATTAACAAAACTGGAATCGAACGACCTCCATTAGTCAAATGCGCATCAATCAACGGAAGGTTTTTATCACGCAGGGTCAATTTCAACTTGAATTTCTCGGGAGCTTCTGAAACAATTTTATTGATGACAGGCACAATTTGCGCTGCATCACCACACCAACCTTCAGTAATTACCAAAAAGTGGTATTTCCCTTTAATTCCTTTTAAGGTTTCTAAAATCTCTTCGCCCAATACAGTAGTTTTATCAACTCTGTTCATGCGTTGCACATTCATTTTAGTGTAATGCAACATCGCTTCCGAATTGTCAGGTCCTGTAGTTTGTCCTTGAGCCAATAGCTCATCTACCAAATTTCTATAGCTAGGATAGTCTAGCGCTTCTTTATCAAAAATATTACTGTAATCAAGCATAAAAACGCTGTAATAAAATGGTTACGCCCCTTTTTTTAAATCTTTTATTAACGAGATTTGTGCCCTTATTTAACACACAAACCTCAACTGAATTTAAATGGATAGGATTAAGCGCAAAGTTCTTTTATTAGCTGCTGTTATTTGTATTGCAACTGTAAAAATTTACGCACAATCGGGTAATACCGGAAAAATAAGTGGCAAAATTGTAGACGCACAAACCAACGAAACAATTCCCTATGCTTCGGCAATATTATTAGACAGAAAAACAAAAGCAACCGTTAGAATTGTTCAATCTGACTTGGATGGAAATTTTGCCATTCCAAATTTAGCAGATGGAACTTACTCTTTTAAGGCTAGCTACGTAGGTTACCAAACCATGGTTAGAGATTCCATCTCTATCACTGGTGCACTCAGAAGCATTAATTTGGGCACCATCAAAATGAAAACGGGCAAAGGAAACATTCTTAACGAAGTAACGGTAACCGCACAAAAACCAACCATGCAGCTGGGCATCGACAAAAAAGTTTTCTCGGTAGACCAAAGTGTAGTAAGCGAAGGCGGTTCTGCTACTGATGTATTGCAAAATGTACCTTCTGTGCAAACCGATATGGATGGCGGCGTTTCTTTAAGAGGCTCTGCAGCTAGGGTATTAATTGATGGCAAACAATCATTAATAGGCGGTGGCGATGTGGCGCAAATTTTAGCCTCAATCCCTGCCAGTTCTATCGAAACCATTGAGGTAATTACCAATCCCTCTTCCAAATATGATGCAGAAGGTCAAACAGGTATCATCAACATTGTTTTAAAGAAAAACAAGAAATTAGGTTTTAATGGTAACGTGGCCGTAACTGCTGGAAACAGGGACAACTACAATGGTTCCACCAACCTGTCGTTTCAAAATAAAAACGTTAACCTTTACGCCAATTACAGTTACCGCTATGGCAACAGGCCAGGCAATGGTTATAACAATACGTTTTATCAAAGCGGCGTAAGAGGCGGAGGTCATATCAACCAAAGCAATAACTCTAATGAATTGGAAAAGGGGCACAATGTTAAATTGGGCGTGGATTATAACTTAACGGAAAAAAGTACTGTAAGTTTATCTGGAGGTTTCAACATTAGAAACAGCGATGAAATAGAGAATATTAGCTTCAGCGATTATAATGCGGCTAACTCTCCTCTAAATTTATCTAACCGGGTTAATAACAGAGAACGTAAAGGAAACAATTATGATTTAAGCTTAGATTTCATACAAAAATTCAAGAAAAAAGGATCTGAGCTTACTTTTAACGCTAGTTATGCAACTGGCGATAATGATACCTATCAATTTTTTGACACCTACAAGTTTTTTGAAAACGGTTCGTCGATTCCTACATCGTTTCTGCAACAACGTACTGTTAGACCAAGTGATAACAAAAACTACAACGTACAGTTAGATTATACCTTGCCGCTAACTGAAACTTCTCGTATCGAAGCTGGTTATAGAAGCCAGTTCCGAGTTTCAAATAGCAGAACCATTGCAGATTCACTGATCAATGGAGCCTACGAATTTAGCCGTACACTAAGTAATGATTTTAATAGTGACGATTATGTACATGCTGTTTATGTAAACTACCAGAACCAAATTAAAAACTTCGGTTACCAACTTGGTTTAAGGGGAGAAGATGCTGCGTTAGAAACAGAAATGGGCACCTATGATGCAAGCAGAAACATTAGCTATACGCCAGGAAGAGTTGCCTATACTCGTTTATATCCAAGTGTTTTCTTGACACAGAAACTTAAAAATGAACAACAACTACAGTTAAGCTATAGCCGTCGTGTGAACCGCCCCCGCGGGTGGGACACCAATCCGTTCTTAGATGTTTCAGACCCTATTAACCACCGCATGGGTAATGTGAATTTAATGCCCGAAGATGTACATGCCTTTGAATTTAGCTACAGCAGGTTCTTTAAGAAATTTTCATTGGTATCTACAGCCTATTTCCGTCAAACCAATGATGTAATCCAACGTATCAGGATTGATGATTATAACGGGCAACAAGGCATTAGCTTAACCATCCCCCAAAACCTTACCAGCGCAAAAAATAGCGGTATGGAATTGATTGGAAAATTTGATGTTTCTAAAAAATGGAACTTCACTACCAACTTTAATTTATACTACAGAAAAATTGAGGGCGTAGCCGCATTTGGAACAAAAGATGTTGATGGAATGACCTATAATGCCAACATCACCAACAACATTACCTTACCATACAACATTACCTTGCAATTAAGAGCAGATTATCGATCTAGCGAAATAACCGCACAAGGTACCTTTAAGGCCATGTATGGGTTTGATGCTGGAGCAAAAATGGATTTGATGAACAAAAGAGCAAGCTTAAGCTTTAACATCAGAAACTTGTTCAACACCCGTAAGTTCCAAATGGAGTTTGACAACACCAACCCAGCTAACACAGGATCCACCATTAACTTTAGCAGAGCAAGAGCTGGCAACATGGGATCATTAACTTTCTCTTATCGTTTTGGAAAAACAGATTTCAGCCAAAAGAAAAAGAAAACCCAAGAAGCTCCACGATCAGACGAGGAAACATTTTAAAACCTTCTGATATCAATATTTAAAAAACAGAAAAAGTCCTTAAGAAAATTAAACCTTAAGGACTTTTTTTTATCCAAACAGGTTAACAAACTATCTTTTTGAAACAATCAGCCCTATCAAATTGAAATTTAGAGAGTTTCTTAATATATTAGTATTGATTTAGACCTAAACCAACGTTGAAGAATTTACTTGCCCTAACTTTTTTTATTTTATTTACCACTCCCCTTCTAACCAGCGCACAAACATCCGAAAAAGGCATTATTAGAGGTAAAGTTATCGAGGAAGTTGGTGCATTACCTATCCCTTTTGCAGTAGTTTCCATTTTTGAAAGCGGTGTAGAACAACCGATGATTACGTTTCAGACTGACGAAAATGGTTTCTTCAAGTTCAACAATATCAAATTTGGCACCTATAAAGTTAAAGTAAGCTATGTAGGCTTTGGGCCGCTGTTTGTTAACGAAGTGATTGTTAGCCCAAAAGAATCTGACAAAAACCTAGGCACCTTAAAATTAGCCGCTGAACAAAATAACTTGAATGAGGTGGTGATCACTGCCGAAAAACCCGTTATTGAAGTAGGTGCCGATGTAATTACCTACAATGTAGGTTCGAGCATTTTGGCCGAAGGCAGCACGGCTACCGACCTTCTTAAAAATGTACCGATGGTTGAGGTTGATATTGATGGCAACACCACCATTTCTGGCAAAAGAAGCACAAGGGTATTTATAGACGGTAAGCCTTCTGACTATATGACCTCAAACATCGCCGATCTATTAAACGTGCTTCCATCTGATGCCATCGAAAAAATTGAGGTCATGACCAATCCGCCTGCCAAATATTCAGCGGATGGAGAAGGCATCATTAATATTGTGATGAAAAAAGGCTTTAAAGTAGGTTTTAATGGCAACGTTGGTCTTTCAGCAGGTACACAGGGGAACAACAATGCCAACGCGAATGCTTCTTATAAAGGCGAAAAATATAGCATAACAGGCGGCGGAGCTTATAGGATGGGTATTGGAAAAAGTAGCAGTGAGAGCTATAGAACTAACTTTTTTAAAGACCGTGATCCTGATATTTATAAAAATCCAGACACAACTTTTTATTATAACCAATTCACCAACTCCCGCAGCGAAAACAACGGGGGAAACTTCAGAGTTGCCTTAGATTGGGACATTAACAAAAAGCAGAATCTACGGGTAAATACCAGTTATAATGTAAACAATAGCAATAGCTCATCGGGCAATGACTTTTATTATATCGACCAGCATGAAATTACTAAACGCCTACGAAATCAAATTAATTTAGGCGATGCGAACAGTAATAACTTCGTGTTTAACACGGACTATAGCTTAGCTACCGATACCTCTGGCGGCAAGCTAACAGCTGGCTTTACGTTAAATGCCAATAGCAGTAACTCGACCAGAAGCTTTGAGCGGAGCTATGCTTTTCCAGCCAATTTAAATCCTAGCTTACAACAAAACGACAACGAAATCGGCAATCGCGGAATCAATTTCAACTTAGATTACGATAAACCTGTTTTTAACAAAAGAGATCGACTGGAGTTTGGGGTTGCTTATAACTATCGTAAAAACCAAAATGATTTAATAGTAGATAATTTTAACTACAAAACACAACAGTTTGTGGCCAATGACAAACTGAGCAACGAATTTTTTTACAACGAGAATATTTTAGCGGGATATCTTTCTTATAATTATCGAAACAAAGGCTGGTCGGCAAAGGCGGCACTAAGAAGCGAATATACCAACGTTAATTTCGACCTTTCTACAGGAGAAGTGTATAATGTGAATCCTTACTTTAGCTTTTTCCCTTCTTTATCATTAAATAGATTTTTCAGAAAGAGATATAACATTGGCGCTACTTACAGCGTAAGGATCAACCGCCCGAGAGAAAATACCTTAAACCCCCAGGTAAACAATGCCGACACGTTGAATATCTCCTATGGAAATCCAGACCTCTCTCCATCTTACACTCATCAATTCGATATCAGTTTTGGCGCTTTTGGCAAACAATGGTCTTTTACACCCCGCATTTCTTACTCAAGAGCTAGTGGAGTAATTGAACGCTATCGCTTTGTGAACGACAATGGTATTTCGGAGAGCACGTTCGACAATGTGGGCACCAACTACTCATTGGCCTTTATGCTTATTGGGAACTATAGACCAACCAAGAAAATTTCAGCGAACGGGAACTTTAGTATTATTCAGAGTAACTATACTTCCAGCTTAAATAGTGCATTAAATAGAGGGGGAATAAGTATTAGATCAAGAGCTGGCATTTCAATGCAATTACCTTACAAAACTGCTTTTGAAGCTAACCTGAATTACAATAACAATGTAAGTGCCATTGGACGAAATAGCGCTTCCATTAACACCAGTTTTGGGGCACGCAAAACTTTTTTAAAAAATACCCTTACCGCTCGTATTAGTGCCAATGACCCTTTCCGAGCAAGAAGAAATTCAACTTTTAACGAAGGACTAAACTTCTTCTCCAACACTTATGGCGTGAGCAATACCAACAATTTTGTATTCAATATCAATTATCGTTTTACGAAAGTGAAAACCAATAAGGTCACTGTACCTCCGCCTCCAACCACATCGCAGAACTAGAATTAAGATAAAGACTTAGCGACAAATGCATTATTTGTTAGTTTTGCCTTTATTTACTGGCATATATAACCATAAACTAACCTCTGATGACCGACAACCCCTGGAAAACACTGAGCAGCGAAGAGAAATATAACAACAACTGGATTACCGTTACCGAACATCAAGTAATTAACCCCTCGGGAGGGGAAGGGATTTATGGAGAAGTACATTTTAAAAACCTTGCTATAGGAGTGCTGCCGTTGGATGAGAATTATAATACCTGGCTGGTTGGACAATATCGTTACCCGCTAAAAGCCTATAGCTGGGAAATCCCCGAAGGTGGTGGCCCGTTGGGCACCGACCCTGAACGGAACGCTAAAAGGGAACTGGTAGAGGAAACGGGTCTAATTGCTTCAAAACTTACAGAGATACAACGCATGCACCTTTCCAATTCGGTAAGCGATGAGCTGGCGATTATCTATTTGGCCCAAGATTTAGAGCTGGGAGAAGCAGCACCCGAAGAGACAGAAGACCTTCAGTTGGTTAAAGTGCCTTTCACAAAAGCTGTCGAAATGGTAATGAATGGAGAAATTACCGATAGCATGAGTGTAGCCGCAATCCTTAAAGTACACCTAATGATACAGAAAGGAGTGATCTAAACATGCGTTTTAGCTATTTCCTCCTACTTATCCTTTTCTTCCTAAGTTGCTCTACTTCACAAAAATTGCAGCAAAAAACGGAGCTTACAACAAGCTTCAACAATCGTTACGATGTGGATTGGTATGCCGAGAGCCATACATTCGAAAATAATCTTGCCCATTTTTCAGACAATAATGCCCGCATTGAAAATGGGAACCTTGTATTAGAACTTAACCAGAATAAACATCAAGGCAAGTACTACACCGGAGCCGAACTACGAAGCAAAAAGATGTTTTTGTATGGCCGTTTTGAAGCCCGATTAAAAGCTTCGGATGCGCTGGGCTGTATTACAGCCTTCTTTCTGTACCGCCCCAATGCTGCCCAAAACACGGAAATTGATTTTGAAATCAGTGGCAAATACCCCAAGATAATTACCTTAAACCACTGGGTAGATAAGCGCTCGCATGACAAAGATATTCCGTTAAGTTTTGATAGCTCGCAAGATTTTCATACCTACGTGATCCACTGGAAACCAAATTTAATTGAATGGGAAATTGACGGACAAGTCATCCATCGTGCCACTACAGCAGTACCCAATAAGGCCATGCAAGTGATTTTTAATTTATGGGCTACTAAATCTATCAAATGGGCAGGTAGTATAAAAGACGCAAAACTTCCTACCTTTGCAAAAATTGATTCGTTTAAGTACACACCTTATAAAAAATAATTAATGAAGAAGCTTTTGGGCTACCTCTTAACGCCAATATTCTATCTTGTGTTTGGCCTTTTTCTGGGCATTTTTCATCCCATACAATGGGTTTGCTATAAAGTATTTGGCTATTCGGCACATAAATGGTCGGTAGATGTGCTTAACTTTTTCCTGACCTATTCACAATTAACGCTGCTTAATGGTGTGAGTTTCAGGAATGATTTTAAATTGCCGAAAGACCGATCAATTATTTTTGTGGCCAACCACCAAAGCATGTACGACATTCCCAGCCTAATTTGGTTCTTACGCAAACACCACCCAAAATTCATCTCAAAAATTGAATTGACCAAAGGCATTCCTTCTATTTCCTTTAACTTGAAATATGGCGGTGGGGCCAACATCAACAGAAAAGATAGCAAGCAGTCCATTGGTGAAATTATAAAGTTGGGAAGGCGCATGAACGAAAACAATTGGAGCACCGTAATTTTTGCCGAAGGCACGCGGGCCAAAGACGGTCAGTTGAAACCTTTTCAAGTAGGCGGTATTGCTACCTTACTTAAAATAGTTCCTAATGCGCTTATTGTTCCTGTGGCTATAGAAAACTCCTGGAAAATTGTGAGATATGGTTCTTATCCATTAGGCACCTTACTTCCATTAAAATGGACGGTGTTAAACCCGATTGAAAGGGAAGACAAAGCTCCTGAAGATTTAGTACTACAGGCAGAAAATGCTATAAGGAAGCATATTGGACAGCTATAGCTCCTCCTCAATCAAAACTTATGAGAGTACTAAGCTATATTATTTTAACTTCCTTAATCATTGGATGTAAGCCAAAATCTAACATCACTACACTTAATCTTTCTAATCAGAATTTGCGAATAATTCCCGATAGTGTATTCTCTTTAACCCAATTACGGTCTCTCCATCTTGGAAATGAATTTACGCTATACCCACCTCTTTCAAGAACACCAGAACATTACTCAGACAAGAAGTTAAACAAGATTAAAAGCATACCAAAAGAGATAGCGAATTTAGGTGCTTTAAGGCTCTTAAATCTTTGTTATAATGATCTGAAAACTCTTCCCTTTGAGTTAACTACATTGAAAAAATTAGACACGCTAGATATTTCCTTCAACTTCGATTTAAAAATCGAATCGGAACTAAAAATACTAAAGCAAATGAAATGGTTGAATTACCTTAACATCATTGCTACGGATTTTAATGAGAACGCCGTGAAAAAACTTCGTGCAGCACTTCCAAATACCAAAATAGATATGAAGTTAGAAACACCAAAACTCAATTTGGCTCACTAAACGTTTTTGGTATCTATCAGTTTAAAGAACGCATCTCTGTAGGTATCTCCAACGGGAATTGTCTTTCCGGCGATAGCGATACGACTACGTTCGATACTTTCAATTTTATCTACTGCAATAATGTAAGATTTGTGTACCCTAATGAAATCCTTTTTGGGCAAAGTCTCTTCCATTTTTTTCATGTTTTGCAACGTAATTACACGCTCGTTTTTGGTGAAAATGGAGATATAATCTTTCAGTCCTTCAATGTAAAGGATGTCGTCAAGCTCAATTTTTTGGATTTTATGCTCCGTTTTAACAAAAATAAAATCTTGTATGGATGGTGTTGCGGCTGGGGCAGTCACAGGTTCAGGAACCACAGGTGTTGGAGCATCTTGTTTCTGACGTTGGTTACGCACCTTTTCAACGGCCTTATAAAACCTATCAAAGGCAATTGGCTTCAATAAATAATCAGAAACATTCAAATCATAACTCTCCAATGCGTATTGCGAATAGGCAGTAGTAAGAATATAGCTAGCTTTATTTCCGGCTATTTTAAGAAACTGTATCCCCGTAAGCTCAGGCATTTGGATATCCAAAAAAACCAGATCAATATTACCTTCCTGCACAATTTGCATTGCTTCAATAGCACTTTCTGTTCGCTTTACTAGTTCTAGAAAAGGTACTTTGGCCACATAATCAGCAATAATATCCAGCGCTAGTGGCTCATCGTCAACGGCAATACATTTTAAAATCATAAATCAAGCATTAGTTCTGTTGTGTAATGTGTAGACGAATTTACAATATTTAGCTTATACCTATCGGGATATAACAATTGTAATCTGCGCTCTACGTTGTTTAGGCCAACACCTCCTATGGCGTCTTTGTTGGTTGCATTCTTTTTATTGGTTACGCTAAAATGCAATATCTTTTGGTTGGCAATAATATTGATTTTAATAGGATCGGTATTATCATTGGCTACACCATGTTTAAATGCATTTTCCACGAAGGATATTAAAATCAACGGCACTATTTTCTGCCCATCTATTACACCGTTGATACTGATTTCAACCGCAGCACCATCTTTGAACCGTAATTTTTGCAATTCCACATAGCTTTCTACATACTGCACCTCTTTGTCCAAGCTCACCCAACTATCGTTACTTTCGTATATCATATAACGCATAATTTCCGACAGCTTTAAAATGGCATCGGCAGTTTTATCAGATTTTTGGTAAGCTAGCGAATAGATATTGTTTAAAGAGTTGAATAGAAAATGTGGATTAAGCTGTGATTTTAAGAACTGCAACTCCATATCCTTCTTCTCACTTTCCAAATTACGTTGAATTCGTTCATTAGAAAACCAGTCGACCACAAACTTGATGATACTACTAGAAACCAAGAAAAAGCCAGCAATGAATATAACGGTAATCACGTAATTGCTCATAGAGATTTGGTTACGTGTACCGTTGTCGGACTCATAATAAAATACATGCTCAGGATTAAGCAAGCCAATAAGCAGCTTTACGCCTACACTGGCCACGATAAGCAAAACAAAGCAGATGATATACCACCAATATTGCTTTCTTTTCTTTAATAGCTCTGGAATGAGCACAATATAGTTGATATAAAAGACCGCTACGTTAATGGCTCCAAAAACCACATAATCAATGACCAGCTCTTTTAAAGGGTGCGGTTTATTGGAAAAGAACAAAGCAACTGCAATGATCGAGATAATGATACCCCAAAACACACAATTCAGTATTAACGATGCTTTACTGCTATTCTTCATTATTAAATTTTGCCTACAATAAATTTATCTAAACTAGCCATAAGCCATTATTTCAACCTAATGGTTTCGACCAACTGGCATTTTTTTTCTACGAATAGGCAATTTAGCCCATTTATTCGACAAACAGACATTTTTACCGTTTATCTAGGATATTTTACACTTGGTCTAAAACATTTTCATAGGTTTTCAGGAATTATTCTATTTGTTCAACGAAAACGCAAAGAATATTAAACTTTAAACCTTAGAACCATGAAAAAGTTGACCAACGTATCGCCATTTCTACTTTTATTATTTCCCGTATTTGTGGTAATGTTATTGGCATTTGTGTCAAACAATAGCGAGGTAAACAACAATGAAGAGGGTATGGTAAAAACCACCACTACCGAAAATACTACCATTGTTAAAGCTGCTAGCGCAATCTTAAGATAACATGAGCAGATTTGCCATTGAAACCGTAGGGTTGAATCACCGTTTTGGATCACAAAGTGTAGTTAAGGATTTATCGCTACAGGTACCCAAAGGAAGTATCTATGGCTTTTTAGGTCCAAATGGTGCTGGAAAAACCACTACCATTAAAATACTACTTAACCTGTTGCAATCACCTTCCGACACGGTTTTCATTTTTGGCAAAGAGCTAAATAGCAATCGTACTGCCTGCTTAAGGCAAATGGGGTCTTTGGTTGAACAGCCAGCTATTTACGCACACCTTACAGGTAAAGAAAATCTTCTTAATCGTTGTATCCTTTTAGGAATAAATAAACATAGGGCTTCGGAAATGTTGGCCTTGGTTGGCCTAACAGAAGCTGCGAATAAAAAAGCGGGCAAATATTCTTTGGGCATGAAACAGCGCTTAGGGATAGCCTTGGCCTTAATAGCCGATCCAGAGCTATTGTTATTGGACGAGCCTACCAATGGCCTTGATCCCAACGGGATTATTGAAATCAGGAACTTGATAATCGAGTTGGTGAGCAAGCATGGAAAAACAATTCTAGTATCTAGCCATTTACTTGCGGAAATTGAAAGAACAGCGACCCATGTAGGCATCATCAATAAAGGAGCTTTACTTTTTCAAGGCAATATCAACGAGCTGCATGACCTCAGCAAACCAATTATCAAAATTGAAGTAGATGATAGTGCCTCCGCTGTTAATATTTTAAGCAGTGCAGGAGCCGAAATCATTAGCAATGACGAAGGCTTGGTAAAAATAGCCTATACCGGCAAAGCCGAAATGGGTAAATACAATAGTCTTTTAGTGAACAATGGTCTTACGGTATATGCCATTCATACCGAGAAAAAAGATTTGGAACATTTATTCCTAGACATCACCTCTAAAAACTAATATCATGCGTTCTTTCTACATATCTTTTATTTCCGAGTTTTACAAATCACGCAAAACCCTAGCCTTTTGGGCAGCAATTATTTTGCCTCTAATCATTTGTGGGCTAATTGCTTTCGGATATTACCACGACTCAGAAAAAGTATTAAAGTATAATTATCCAGGCATGATGCTCTGGTTTAAATACAGCAGTGCTGCGCTTGGCGTAATGGGCATGCTTATTTTACCATTCTATGTCATGTTTATGGCCTTTTCCGTAAACAATATCGAGCACAAAAACGACACTTGGAAAACCCTGTTTTCACAACCCTTAAATAAATTTTCTATTTATGCGGCCAAGTATCTTTATGCGGTTGCCTTATTATTTATCTGTTTATTTCTTTTTGCCTTATTAACGTATTCTACAGGGTATTTACTTCAAGCTTTGGTCCCTAAATATACTTTTAGCGACTATAGTCCCGCTGTTATTTTAAGCAAACTTTACGGCAAGCTTTTCTTGGCTTCATTGGGCATACTTTCTCTACAATTTATATTGAGCTTGGCATGGTCTGATTTTTTAAAGCCAATGGGCATTGGCTTTGTAGGAACCATTATGGGAATTATTACTGCCAATGTAGGCTGGAAACATGCTTACCTTATTCCGTATAGTGATCCTGCTTTAGCGTTGCGCTTAACAAAAGCTAGTAAAAATGCCAACCCTGAGGAAATTCCCATATTTACCCAAGAAGTTTGGGTAAGTATCGCATACGGTATTATTTTATTTATTGCAGGTTATTTTATTCTCGCAAAGCGAAATATTAAATAAAGATTTTAGTTTAGTTTTAGTTAATATAAGAAGGCGGCTGGTTACCGCCTTTTTTTATCTGCCTGGCTTAGGAATAACCATCAAGCTTTCGTGGCCATTTTCATCAACGGATTGTACCGCAAAAAAGTAATTATCCTTTGAGTACGCTAAAGTAGCTGTAGGTTCTTTTACGAAAAATTTTCGTTCCCAAAATGGGCTAGTGGTTTCCCTCATGAGCACATAGTAGCCATGTGGAGCCTGCCCTTTTGGCGCATTCCATTTTAGTTGGGTTTTGTTGGTTAGGCCAGAAGTTATTACGATTACATTTTGCGGCTCTTGTGTAGATTGACCCAGATTCGCCATTACCGACATATTCATACGTGTGACTTTTTGGAGGTAATTATAATCGACATATTCAGGTAAATCGCCATATTTAAATCCATTTTCGGTTCTTACATCTTGGTGTTGCCTGTTAAAATCTTCGTTCATCTCGGTAACCCTAACCGCTGTAAATCCCTGTTGTGAGAATGGCGTATGATCGCCGCCTCTTAAATATCTATCCCTTCTGTAAACGAGTTTTACTTCCAGTTGATCTACATAACGCTCAGCAATTTCTTTGATGTATCTAGCAGCTTGTCTAGCATTGCCATCATTCTCTGTTCCTGCCGATTGACGAGCAGCAGCTTGTTCCTTGGTCTCGCTAGCTGAAACACCCTCACTAAACACCCTTACACTTTTATTATCCTTGAGGTCCGTCTCCATTCCATATGAATTTCCCACAATATCGTTATTCATCAATAGGTGAACATCCCAACCTTCGCTTTTTGCTCGCTTTGCTAAATTAGCGGCTCCATATAAACCTTGCTCCTCTCCAACAAAAGCCACAAAGACCAAAGTAGTTTTAAACTGATATTTGCTCATCACACGGCACATCTCCATCACTGCAGCTACCCCAGAAGCATCATCATTAGCCCCAGGAGCAAAATCCTTAATGTTCATTACATCCGTAACTCTCGAGTCGTAATGTCCAGAAACCATGAGCATTCTTTTATCATTTGGATCAGTGCCGGGCAAAACAGCCATCACATTTTTCAAGATTACAGGTTCTTTAATTCTTCGTCCATCAGCAGGCTGCAAAAACGTATCATAAGAAACTTGTAGTTTTCCCCCACTCTCGGTAGCATACCTTTCAAATTCACTCTTGATCCAGCTTCTGGCAGCACCTATCCCCTTGGTTTTACTTAAGGTGTCGCTCAAAGTATGACGGGTATGAAAAGAGACCATCTTTTTAATCAAAGCCTCTAGATTAGTTGCCGAAACCTCATTTAACATATTGGTTATTTGAG
Source organism: Pedobacter sp. (assembly GCF_039594775.1). Classification (GTDB taxonomy): domain Bacteria; phylum Bacteroidota; class Bacteroidia; order Sphingobacteriales; family Sphingobacteriaceae; genus Pedobacter. The sequence continues at coordinate 259,650 of NZ_JBCNMT010000001.1, forward strand.
GGTCTCTAATTTCTGTTTTTTGTGCAAAAACAAAAGAGTTAGCCGAAAAGCTAATGCAAATTAGCAAAGCCAGACCAAGATTTTTCATATTTATTTAGGTTGTAAAATTCTGAATAGAAAGTTACAACTATTTGACATTACCTGTAAATTCACACCATATTGTTACTTAACCTAAATAGATAATTTATGATAAAAAGATTTACCATTGGCGCATTAGCCATTGCCTTTTCTTTCAGCGCTTTTGCACAGGAACCCGTTAATAACGAGGCTATACAAAAAATCAGAAAGGAAGGATTAGAAAATTCGAAAGTAATGGACATTGCTTTCCAAATTACCGACGTGATTGGTCCTCGTTTGGCCAATTCTCCAGGTATTAAAAGAGGAAGAGACTGGGCCGTGAAATATTTCAATGAGCTTGGACTTAAAAATGCCAAACAAGAAAGTTGGGGTGATTTTGGAAAAGGCTGGTCGGTAGAAAAATATTATGCTGCGACTACAGCCCCTTTTTACAGACCAATTATTGGTTATCCTAAAGCTTGGACACCAGGCACCAACGGACCAATTAAATCAGACGTTGTTTTAATTAAAGCAGATACGGTTACTGACCTTGAAAAATACAAAGGTAAACTAACTGGCAAAATTGTAGTGATTGAATCGGTAATGGTACAGCCACTTAAAAACTCATATACACCAGATGTGACTCGCTACACTGATGAAAAACTTGCCGAAATGGCTGCCGCAGAACCTGCAGCACCAAGACAAGGACGTCCTGCGGGCAACAACAACCAAATGGCCATGATGATGCGCATGCGCCAAAACAGAGCCGCCATTAATGAATTATTATTGCAAGAGAAAGTAGGTTTGATTTTAACCTATGCTCGTGGAAACTACGGCACTTTCTTTACCAGCAACGGCGCTTCTTATGCCGTAGATGCCAAGCCGGTTGCTCCTGAACTAGAAGTTTCTGCCGAAGATTTCTTACATATTTTACGCTTGTTGCGTGCTGGCCAAAAGGTAGAAGTAGAGGCTGAAGTGAAGACGACTTTCTATCCACAAGATGTAAAAGGTTACAACGTAATTGCTGAAATTCCAGGTACCGATAAAAAATTAAAAGATGAGATTGTAATGCTAGGTGGTCACTTTGACTCTTGGCACTCAGGAACCGGTGCAACCGATAATGCTGCTGGTTCTATCGTGATGATTGAAGTGATGAGAATTTTAAAAGCCATTGACTTTAAACCAAAAAGAACCATTAGAATTGCCCTTTGGGATGCCGAAGAGCAAGGCTTACATGGATCAAGAGGTTATGTAAAACAACATTTTGCTGACCCAACCAAAATGGAGCTATTACCTGAGCACGGCAAGTTAAGTGCCTACTATAACCTAGACAATGGTACCGGAGCAGTACGTGGTATTTACTTACAAGGCAATGCGGGTGCTAAAGATATTTTCCAAGCTTGGTTAAATCCATTTGCTGATTTAGGCGCAAAAACCGTAACCATTAGCAACACTGGCGGTACAGACCACCAAGCTTATGATGCAGTGGGACTACCTGGCTTCCAGTTCATTCAAGACCCAATGGACTACAACACTCGTACCCACCATACCAACCAAGATACTTATGACAGATTGGTAGAGGATGATTTGAAAAAATCGGCAACCATTATTGCTTCTTTTGTTTATCATACTTCAGAACGTGCGGAGAAGATTCCACGTAAAGAATTACCAAAACCAGTTGCACCAAGAAACTAAGTAACTAAAAAATATATCAACCACATAGAAACATAGTATCGAAATAAGAAAACTATGTTTCTATGTGGTTTTTATACAAATACCCTCTCCTTAAACGCCCATACTACCAACTGGTAAGCATTTCTAAAACCCATTTTTTTTACCATATTTCTTCGATGGGTTTCTACCGTAAGCCTGCTAATGAAAAGCCGATCGGCAATTTCCTTATTACAGTAGCCCATGGAGATCAACTTCAAAACTTCCACCTCTCGGGTACTGATACTATCTTGTAGATGTTCTTCATTAATTTGGATTGTCATAGCTCTTTAGTTTACACCAAAATTATTTAGATGTTCCTGTTTAAACTTCCGAGATATTACCTTAATTTACAGGGTGTTTTTACGGTATTGACCATCTGTAAAAACGCTTTACTTTGAAGAAGTTAATAAACCAATTACTTTTAAACTAAACTATTATGGAAGAAAAATTTTCAATCAACGGATTCACCAAAGAAGAAGCACAGACCATTATTAAAAACTACCTCAGAAAGGCATCGAGAGGTAATGATGGAAAAATCAATGAAACGATATCAGTTTGGTTTGATAGAGACAAGTTCATCAAATTTGCCGACGATTTAATAAAAGAAGACGCAAGTGGCGTTAGAATTTACTTTGCCAACTATGGTGCCGATGGCATAGAAGGAAAGGAGAATCCATCTTACAAACATCAAAACACCTTAGTATTTGTTTCTACAAAAAAGGGGGACCCAGTATTCGGTCCAAATGGCACCCAGATGCGAGACGCAAATAACAAGCCCGTTTTCATTCAACGAGATTATTACTACGAACTTCCACTTACAAAAGGAACAAAATCTAAGGACACTTTACCCGAAAATAAAGGAACTCTATGCCCTCCAGATACGGGCTGTGATTGCGATGAGATATTAATTAAGGGCGAACCTTGTTAATTTGACTATAATGACATATCAAGACATCGGATGAATCTCTCCTTATTAAATATCGTCTTTGAGTTTTGCTGTTTATGCATATCTCTGTTTTTTTTAACTAAAAACAGAGATATGTTTTCAAAAATCACCATTGGTTACCTATGCATTATCCTCATTACGGAAGCAAGCGGCTCGCTATGGCGAATGATTTACCATAAAAATAACTCATGGATATTTAACATCTTCAGCATCTTTGAAGCAAGCTATATTTGCTTGGGTTTCTATTTCTTATTTCTAAAAATGGAATTGAAATTGCGTTTGGGCATTGTCGCAACCTATTTGATTTTCCTTATCAGTTATACCATAGAGGCAGCTAGCCATGGTATTTTTAAGTATCATATTATTACCAACACCATTGTTTCTATATGCTTTGTTCTATTGAGCCTATATTATTTTTATATGCTCATGAAACAAGAAAAAATAGTGAGGATCATTACGTACAGTAGCTTTTGGTGGGTTGCGGCAATATTGATTTATTATTTCGGCGGCACCATATACAATTTATTCATGTTTTATATTGTAAAGCGTAATTTTAGCTTAGGTATATTAGTGTACACCATGTTAGTTCTCAACTTTTTATTATATAGTATTTGGGCCTACTCTTACATATGCAGTTCTCGCCATCGGAAATTATTACCATCATTGCAATAGGCAGCCTCATTTTTGTATTGGCCCCTATTTTTCTGCTGGTCTATATCAGGCAGTACAATCTTCGCAAAATCAAAGATCTGGAGGAGAAAAAGATGATGGCACAACAATTTGAATCAGAACTTCTAAAAACCCAAATAGAAGTACAGGAGCAAACTATGCAAACCATTGCCAGCAGCCTGCACGACAATATCGGCCAATTATTGAGCCTTACCAATTTAACCTTAGCTTCCATCAATATGGATGATAGGGAAAAAGCAAATAAAAAAATTGATGCTTCTACAGACCTAGTAAACAAATCCATTAAAGAGTTAAGGGAGCTTGCCAAGCTCCTACAAGGAGAAAGATTGCTCGAAAAAGGAATAGGCCATGCTATTGCACAAGAAGTGAGCTGGCTTAAAAAAGCCGAGATTTACGAAATCATCTTTATCGATGAACTTGGAGAGAGCTTAGAAGCTTCTCCCGAAAAGGAATTGATTATCCTACGGCTCTTTCAGGAAATTATCAATAACATTATTAAACATGCACAAGCTACCGAAATTACCATCGGCGCAGCTCACAAACAGGGAAACCTTCTCATCTTCATTCAAGAAAACGGCATTGGCTTTAATTACCAAGACGTATCTAAAAACAATAGTGGGTTAGGTCTTCACACTATAGAGAAAAGAGTAAAACTAATTGATGGAACTTTTCAAGTTGACTCGGAAATTGGCAAAGGAACACAAACTAAACTCAACATACCCTATCCATAATGATGCAGCAGCCCATAAAAATAGCATTAGTAGACGACCACACACTGTTTAGATCTGGCTTAGCCAGTTTATTAAGTGAGTTCGAGGAAATTACCATTGTTTTTGAAGCTACAAATGGCAATGATCTGCAATCGAAAATTAAAAAGCATGAAGATGTACAGCTAATCCTCATGGATATTAACATGCCAATGATGGATGGCTTTACTGCAACGAAATGGGTTAAAGAGCATTATCCTCATATTTACGTTTTGGCCCTCAGCATGTTCGAAGATGAAAAATCCATCATCAACATGATCAAGGCGGGGGCAAGTGGATATCTGTTAAAGGAATCAAAACCTTCTGAAGTGCTCATTGCCATAAATGCGATGCTCGAAAAGGGCTTTTATGTAAATGAGTTGGTATCTGGCCGTTTACTGGTATCTATTAAGAATGATGAGCCCAAAAACATCCTTACCGAAAAAGAGCTTACCTTTTTACAGTATTGTGCTTCCGAGCTTACCTACAAGGAAATCGCCTCCCTAATGATTGTAAGTCCTCGAACAGTAGATAATTACCGTGAATCCCTATTTGCTAAACTTAACCTAAAATCTAGAACCGGTTTAGTGGTTTATGGTATTAAGAATGATTTAATAAAGATTTGATTGGGTTAATTGTTTAAATGCTGAACTGATTATTTGGTTAACTGAAGATGTACCATTCGACCAATCGTAATTCGTAAATCTAAAATCGTAAATCAAAAGACTGATGTCTATCTGGAATTTCAACATCCCTAAAACCAGCCGCATGAAGTTTCTCTTTAAAGTTTAACTGCACTTCATATTCACCGTGTACCAAAAACAACTTCTTTACCTTGCTAGCATCCTGACAAGAAAGAAATTTTAGCAAATCATTGTAATCGCCATGGGCACTCATCGATTGAATACTCTGCACTTCCGCGTGTACCGCAAACCGATCCCCAAAAATACCAACCTCTTTAGCGCCATTCTTTAACCTACCACCCAACGAATTCGGCTCGCAATAACCCACTAACAAAATGGTATGTTTAGGATCTCCAATGCAGTTCTTGATATGATGTTTCACTCTGCCTGCTTCTGCCATTCCCGAAGCCGAGATAATAATACAAGGTGCAGGGTTAGCATTCAAAGCCTTTGATTCTTCCGCAGTTTCTACGTAATGTAATCGATCAAAATCAAAAGGATTGTCATCAATTTTCATGATATCCAATACTTCATCGTTATATCCTTCGGCGTGGTTCTCTACAATTTGGGTAGCTTTTGCAGAAAGTGGGCTATCTACATACACATTCACTTTGGGCAACTGCCCCTTTAAATCCAAATTATTGAGCACGTACAAAATTTCCTGTGTTCTACCTACGCTAAATGCGGGAATAATCAACTTTCCCTGTTTCTCTACACAGGTTTTAATCACCACATCCAATAATGCTTGTGCGGTGGGTTGGGCATCTTGATGGAGCTTATCACCATAGGTAGATTCCAATAAAATATAATCGGCCTGTGAAAATGACTGCGGTGGACGCAAAAGTAAGTCTCCATACTGCCCTACATCACCACTAAAGCTCAACTGCGAAGTTTTTCCTTCTTCGGTAATCTTCAAATGCACCGAAGCACTCCCAATAATATGCCCAGCATCAATAAACCGCAAGGTAACTCCATCGGCAATTGTTACTTCTTTTTGATAAGGAACAATTTCAAAGAAAGACATTGCTTTCAGTACATCCTCTTCCTCATATAGTGCTTCTTCTAAAGGCAAGCCTCGTTTTGCTAACTTCTTGTTCTTATAGTTTAAATCGCCAGCTTGTATCTTTGCGGAGTCCAACAACAAAATTTTGGCGAGCTCCTTGGTAGCAGGAGTTCCATAAATCTTACCTTTAAAACCTTGCGCCACCAACCGTGGGATTAATCCACTGTGGTCAATGTGGGCGTGCGACAATACCAAAACATCTACTTCGGCAGCCATAAAACCAAAGTTTTCGTTTAGGGCTTCTGTGTCCTGTCCCATTCCCTGAAACATTCCACAGTCCAATAAAATATTAGTCCCATTGTCCAACTTGAGCAAATGTTTGCTCCCTGTTACATTTCTGGCAGCACCATGAAAAGCTATTTTCATTTTAAGTTCTTTAGTATTCAATATTAAGAAACCAGCCTCATTTAAACAACGGAAACCATTTATAATAGAAAATATTTCCACATAAAATTTTGTAACTAATTAATTAGTTATATATTAGTATTAAAATATTTCGCTTAAGCTTGTGCTTTAAAGGAAAGTATTTAAATAAAGACAACATGGAAATTAAAGATTTAACTCGAGCAGAGGAACAAATTATGCAGGTAATGTGGCAACTTGATAGTGCTTTTGTAAAAGAGGTGATTGACTACCTTCCTGAACCTAAGCCCGCATACAATACCGTATCAACTATTATCCGAATCTTAGAGGTAAAGGGATTTATAGGGCATGAGGCTTATGGCAAGTCGCACAAATATCATCCCTTAATTTCAAAAGACGAATATAAAAGGCATGCCACCGAAAAGCTTTTGGGCAATTATTTCGAAAATTCCGTAGAAAGTATGTTCTCCTTTTTTGTGAAAGAAGAAAAGCTTGACCTGAGCGATGTGGATGAAATTCTTAAAATGATTAACAAATTTAAAAATAAACCTAAATGAGCTGGTCACATTATTTATTACAGGTAAATATCTATTTGGTTGTTTTTTATACCTTTTATAGATTATTACTTACCAAAGAAACCTATTTTATTCTGAATAGGGTTTACTTGATTTGTTCAGGCATTTTCTCGTTGGCAATCCCCTTTATACAGCTTGATTGGTTTAGCAAACAGGAAATTAGTCAACAGATTTATGTTCAGGTTGAACAACTTAATCAATTCATTAGCCAGGGGCCAGTAGCTGCCGAGGCCCAAAGTTTTAGCTGGGGCAATATCATCGCCCTTATTTACCTATTGGGTGTACTGTTTTTTTTGGGCCGCTTTATCATTCAATTAATGGGTGTAAAAAAAATGTTCAATGGCATTAAAAATGGCTTGGCATTTTCTTTCTGGAACAAAAAAATAGTATCCGACAACCTGCCTGGAGTTGAAACGGTGAACCATCATGAAGATATCCACGTTAAACAACTACACACCTTTGATGTCCTGTTCTTCGAATCCTTGGGCATCCTTACCTGGTTCAACCCTATTATTTATCTATACAAATCTACCGTTAAAAACATTCATGAATATTTGGCCGATGAAGCTGCGGCTAAATTTCAGGGCGATAAAGAAGCTTATTCTATGTTATTGCTTAATCAAGCTTTTGGCGTAAACATCAACACTTTGACCAATGGTTTTTTCAAAAAATCGATGATTAAAAAGCGAATTTTTATGCTTTATAAAGAAAGGTCAAGAAAAACGGCTATAATCAAGTACGGTATTTTCGTTCCTCTTTTTGCCCTAGCGCTATTGTTATCTTCTTCAACCATTAGAAAAAACGAACAGCTTTTGGCTGCAGCAGAGCAGGTACAGCTTGAAGATGCAAAAGCAACTGTAGCTGAGGTGTTGAATTTAACGCCACAAAAATCTGTTGAAGTTGTTCTTGCAGATCCTATCGTAAGGTTTCCACTTCCCAAAGGCAGTAAGAACGTTGAAGGCATTAACTCCTTTTATAAGTATTTAGGCAATACGGTAAAATATCCTTCACAAGCAGCCGAAAACAAAATTCAGGGAAACTTGGTGGTCACCTTTAAAGTAGTTGACAAAAAGACCACCGACATTAAAATAGAAACCAAATTAGGCGCAGGCTGCGATGAAGAGATGGTTAAAAGGATAGCTGCTTATAAAGAAGGGGCTCTAAAAGATGGGAACTATAGCTTAAAAGTAGCATTTATGCTTCAGGGTTCCTCAGCTCCGTTTCTTAATGAAAATGCAAAAAACAAAGCTAATTTCATCAGCTTAAATACCATTTCTATTGTTGGATATGCTTTTGAGCCAGATGAAGTACATAGCTTTGTGAGCTTAGAAAATCCACCAAAATTCCCTGGGGGAATCAATGATTTTTATAAGTTTTTAGGCGACAACATTAAATATCCAGAAGAAGCTGCGAAGCAAGACATCGAAGGAAATGTTTTTGTATCCTTCATTGTCGAAAAAGATGGCTCATTAAATGATATTAAAATAGACAAGGGATTAGGATATGGTACCGACGAAGAAGCCGTAAGAATCTTAAAACTTAGCCCGAAATGGAACCCAGGCACTCAAAACGGTAAGGCTGTTAGGGTAAAGTACAATCTTCCTATCAAATTTAGCCTTAGCAAAAGACAGACTGGCACTATAAAAGGTGTTAAATTCGAATCTAAAGACGGTGTTGTGCAAATCAAGGGAAATCAGCTTACCCTAAAAGGGTCAGATTTTGATGATGGGAAATCGCCACTTTATATTTTAGACGGTGAAATTATGGAAAATGGAAAGATTAGTAGTTTAGACCCCAAAAATATTGAAAATATCCAGATATTGAAAGATGGCAGCGGTGCGGCACTTTATGGCGAAAGAGGCAAAAACGGGGTAATCATTATTACTTCAAAAACCGCCGAAAAAGTAGTAATTGGACAGCCCGCTAAAAAACAAAACCAATAATAAAAATGAAGAAAAGTACGCTTATCTTATTGGTTGCATTATTAGGATATTACTCGGGGCAGGCCCAAACGGCTACGTCCAAAGAAGATGAACTTTACTCTTTTGTTACGCTGAAAAATCCGCCAAAATTTCCGGGTGGGCTACCCAAATTTTACAAGTTCCTTTCAGATAATCTCAAATATCCAGAAGCAGCGAGAGCAAAAAAAATAAAAGGAAATGTGTTTACATCCTTTGTTATTGAAAAAGACGGTTCACTTTCCAATATTAAAGTACTTAGAGGTTTAGGATATGGCACTAACGAAGAAGCGGAGAGAGTTCTTAAAATGAGCCCCAAATGGTATCCCGGCACATCAGACGGGAAACTTGTTAGAACTCAATACAACATCCCTATTAAGTTCCTTCCTTAGTCGCACACAAACAAAAGCCCTCCCGAAAAAAATCGGGAGGGCTTTATAATTTCTCCTATGTCTCGGACAATTAAAGTTAATAAATTAATTTCAATTTTCCGAATTTACTATGCTAGCATACAATCAATTACGATTGAAAAATCTTGCCTTTAACTTTACGCTCATTCTCTGTTAAGAAAATCTTACGTAAACGCATACTTGCAGGAGTAACCTCAATATATTCGTCAGCTTGGATATACTCCATAGCTTCTTCCAAAGAGAATTTAATAGCTGGTGCAATACGAACGTTGTCATCAGAACCTGAAGCACGCATGTTGGTTAAAGCTTTACCTTTAACAGCATTGATCACTAAATCGTTATCACGGATGTGCTCACCTAAGATTTGTCCTTCGTAAACATCAACTCCCGGGTCAACAAAGAAACGACCACGGTCTTGCAATTTATCGATAGAGTAAGCCGTAGTTTGGCCTTTATCCATCGAAATCAAAACACCATTCATACGACCAGGAATAGTTCCTTTCCAAGGCTCGTAAGCTTTAAAACGGTGTGCCATAATGGCCTCACCAGCAGTAGCAGTTAATACGTTGTTACGCAAACCAATAATACCACGAGATGGGATTTCGAATTCTAAGTGTTGTAAGTCGCCTTTCGGTTCCATGATCAATAACTCCCCTTTACGTTGGGTTACCAATTCAATTACTTTACCAGAAACCTCTGCAGGAACGTCAACAATTAAAGTCTCTACTGGCTCGCATTTCTGTCCGTCAATTTCTTTAACAATAACCTGTGGTTGGCCTACTTGTAGTTCATAACCTTCGCGACGCATGGTCTCGATCAAAACCGACAAGTGAAGAATACCTCTACCATATACCAACCAAGCATCAGGAGATTCGGTCTCAACCACTTTAAGGGCCAAGTTTTTCTCCATCTCTTTCGATAGGCGATCTTTAATACGTTGTGAGGTTACCAATTTACCTTCTTTACCAAAGAACGGAGAGTTGTTAATGGTAAACAACATGTTCATGGTTGGCTCATCAATTTTAATTACTGGTAGTTGCTCTGGTGCTTCAAAATCAGCAATAGTATCACCAATATCAAAACCATCAATACCTACCACCGCACAAATATCTCCAGATTTAACCTCGGTAGTTTTAACCTTACCTAAACCTTCGAAAGTATATAATTCTTTTACTCTAGATTTAACCAATTTACCATCACGTTTGATCAAAGTAACAGGTTGGTTTTCCTTAATTGTTCCTCTGTGTACACGGCCAATAGCAATACGGCCTACAAAAGAAGAATAATCTAAAGAAGTGATTTGCATTTGCAAAGTACCATCGTTTACTGGTGCAGCAGGAATGTGTTCTACAATCGCATCCAATAAAGGGAAGAAATTGTCTGTTGGTTGTTTGTAATCAGTGCTCATCCAACCATTTTTAGACGAACCGTAAATTACAGGGAAATCCAACTGCTCTTCTGTAGCTTCTAAGTTAAAGAACAACTCAAAAATCTGCTCATAAACTTCTTCTGGACGACAGTTTTCTTTATCAACTTTGTTTACAACCACAATAGGTTTTAAGCCTAAAGCCAAAGCCTTTTGAGTTACAAAACGAGTTTGAGGCATTGCTCCCTCAAAAGCATCGCAAAGCAAAAGCACGCCATCAGCCATTTTCAACACACGCTCTACCTCACCACCAAAATCGGCGTGACCAGGGGTGTCAATAATATTAATTTTAACGTCCTTATATTTAACCGAAACGTTTTTAGACACGATGGTAATGCCTCGTTCACGCTCCAAATCGTTGTTATCCAAGATCAGATCTCCTGTTTCCTCGTTATCACGAAAAATAGAGCAAGCATGTAAAATTTTGTCTACCGTGGTGGTTTTACCGTGGTCTACGTGGGCTATAATAGCTATGTTTCTAATATTTTGCATCTTATGCGATAGTATTTAAGGGCGCAAAGGTAGCAAAAAAAGCCGAAAAACGAAACATAAACGCCAGACAAAATATGTTAAGTTTTTGTAAATCAATTGCATTACCAATCGCAGGCACCTGTTCCGCTTTACATTTCAATCTTTTTGCCAACGTTAGCTACCGTCCATTGTCACACCGAGTTAATTGAAGTGCTACATATTGACAAATATCCTTCGACAAGCTCAGGATGACAGCAACAAAAAGGATAAAAAAGCCATCAGGATTGTGAATTAAAATATCATCGCATTACCTTAAGTCAACCTCAACCATTCCTCATAACTAATTACCCCCAACTCAGGCTTTCCTTCTCCTTCCAACATGGCAATAAATTCCAAATCGTGCCCATCTGGATCTTTAAAGTAAATGGCTACTGCCGGCATCCAAGCAAAAACCATTGGCTTCTCCTTGCCGTCTTTTAAGAAATTGTAGGGCTGTAGGTTTCTTTCTTTCAAAAAAACAATTGACTTGTTCAAAACATCATCAACTTCACACCTAAACGCAAAATGACGGATATCAATTTCACTCTTCGGCTTTTCCCATAAACCAAGCATAGCACCTTTAGGTTCGCCTATCCATAAGAAGGCAACTCTACGCTCGTCATTATAGCCACATTCAATAAGACCTAATACATTCTTATAAAAATCAACAGACCTCTCCAAATCCTCTACGAAAAGGTGTGTTTCAAATAATCCTTTAATCATGTGGTGAAGTTACACTGAGACGAGCATGAAAGAAAATCACTTATCTCAATCTATTCATCAAGAATATCTATCAAGTTTGGGTGAAGATAAAAAGAAACGGGGACTCAGCATACCACCTTGTCCCCGCCATCTAAATTAACGCTCTCAGTAATATAAACTCCCTTAATAAAGCTTTATTGTATTTGAGGCATAAAATTTTATACTTTTTTTCAAAAAAGATTTCCCAAATAAAAAAAGCCCCAAAAAAGGGGCTTCTTTTATTAATCAACAATGAAAACTAAGGCATTAGAACAGTGTCAATTACATGGATAACGCCATTCGATTGGTTCACATCGGCGATAGTCACTTTTGCGTCATTACCTTTAGCATCTCTCACATATAAATCTTTTCCTTTGGTCCAGAAGGTCAATTTTTCACCTTGAACGGTAGTCATCGTTGCTTTACCTCCACCTTTAGTTACTGCAGCCCAAATAGATTTAGCACTATGGTTGCCTGCAACTACATGGTAGGTTAAAATTTTAGTAAGCATTGCTTTGTTTTCTGGTTTCACCAAGGTTTCAACGGTGCCTTTAGGCAATTTGTCAAAAGCGGCATTAGTAGGGGCAAAAACGGTAAATGGGCCTTTTGACGATAAGGTTTCTACTAAACCTGCCGCTTTAACTGCTGCTACCAAAGTGGTATGATCTTTTGAGTTTACAGCATTTTCTACGATATTTTTAGAAGGGTACATTGGTGCCCCACCTACCATTACTGTTTTTTCTTTTTTTGAAGTTTGTGCCATAGTAGCGTTTGTAAAGATCAAGCTTAATGCGCATACGCCTAAGGCTACTAGATTTGTTAACTTTTTCATGATGTTTAAATTTTATTTGTGATTTATGTCTTTGCCTACACTTACGAAATTGTGCAAGCACTCGGTTTTTATTTTTGGATATTTTTTAAAGAACTCCCTTTATCCGCCTCAAAATCAAGACTAATAGAATTCATACAATAACGCTTTCCTGTGGGCTGGGGACCATCATCAAACACATGGCCTAAGTGAGAGCCGCATCTACCGCAAAGTACTTCTGTACGCACCATATTGTAAGACCTGTCTTCTCGATAAGTCACACTCCCTTTGGCCCCAGGCTCGAAAAATGATGGCCAGCCGCAAGTACTTGCAAATTTTGCCCCTGACCGAAACAACCTATTGCCGCAAACCGCACAATAATAGGTTCCCTTTACATCAAACTCATTATATTTTCCTGTAAAGGCTTTTTCGGTTGCACCCTCTCTTGCCACCGCATATAAATTAGGTTCTAAAATGCGCTTCCATTCTTTATTGCTTACGTGGAGTTTGCTTCGATCTGTTCGAGAATAGTAGGGGTTTTTACTTTGTTGCTGTCCAAATGTTGGCGCAACCAGCGCAAAGCTCAGCAGCGATAAACATATTACCCTTTTAAAAATAGTTTTCATGTAGTCTCCTTTTTGAAGGATGTACGATAAAGTATTAAAAACAGATTTAAAAAAGACTTGGCTTTCAGATATTTTTATATTTTTGTTAAAAGCACTTTATTTTTTTGAGTACACAGCCTAAATTGTCCGAACAAGAAATCATCGCTTTGCTCTTAAAGCGAGATGAGAAAGGATTTAACTATCTATATGATAATTATGCAGGAGCTATTTATGGTATCATTACCAAAGTGGTGCACTTAAAGGAATATGCCGATGAAGTTATACAGGACGTCTTTGTTAAGATTTGGAAAAACATTGCACAATTTGACGCAGAAAAAGGCCGTTTGTATACGTGGATGATTAATTTGGCCCGCAATACCGCTATTGACTACATCAGATCGAAAGGCTATCAGAACGAACAAAAAAACCAAAGCATTCCAGAATTCGTAAATGATAGCGAACAATATGCCACCACCCCCAACGTTGACCACATTGGCATGAAAAACGTGTTATCGCAACTAAAAGGAGAATGGCAGGAGCTGATAGAATTAGCCTATTTTAAAGGATATACACAACAGGAAATAGCAGAAAGGCTTGATATCCCTATTGGAACCATTAAAACGAGAACTAGAAACGCCCTGATTGAGTTGAAAAGATTATTAAAAGATTACCGATAAATTGGACATTAAAGATTACATATCGTCTGGTATTATAGAAGCCTATGTGATGGGTTTAGCTTCTGAGGAGGAAATACGTATTTTGGACTGTATCCAAAAAAACAATCCCGAGGTTAAACAGGCCATTATTGACGCACAAAATACGTTGGAAGATTTTGCATCGCAACAAGCCATTGCCCCACCTCCTAATCTTAAATCAGAAATATGGGCAAAAATTGCCGACGAACAAGAAAACCCCGTCGACGCAAAGGAAGAGCAAACAGTACCTATCGCAAAACCGCTCTATCCAGCACAAAACACAGACAACAATAAAGCAGCCCTAAAATGGTTTGCCATAGCAGCCTCCATTTTATTAATTGCCAGCGTATCCTTGAATTTTTATCTCAATAATGTACAAAACACGGTAAAAAATCAAGTTGCCGCCCTAACTGAAACTCAAAAAGATACCCAACTTGCTTACCAAAACCTGAAGAGCAAATGGGATATGGCCAGTAACCCACAAATGAAATCCATTCCATTATTGGGAGTTGAAAAGCACCCAGACATGAAGGCCATGGTCTATTTGGAACAAAAATCCAATAATGTATATCTGGCTTTGGAAAACTTGCCTGCTACTTCCAAAGAACAACAATATCAGTTGTGGGCCATTGTTGATGGCAAACCTGTTAGCTTAGGCGTGTACGATCAAGATTCGGAAACTGCAGTGCAAAAAATGACCGCCATAGCATCGGCACAAGCCTTTGCCATTACTTTAGAAAAAAGAGGGGGCAGTGAAACTCCAACCATGGAAAACATGTACGTAATGGGTAAAATATAGGTTTTACCTACCGAACGCCCACTCTAAAAATTTCGGCAAAACTTCAGCCCAAGTGGGTATATTATGCTTGCCTCCCACCATTTCATAATAGAAAATCTCTTCGGGACGTTGATAACCCTTTTTCACGAGTTCCTTAATCACATCCACAGTATCATCTATGGAATCGATAATGAAATTTTGATTACGGTCGGCCGTTTCATCTTCCGTTCCGGTCATTAGCCAAAATCGCAGGTCTGGTTTCGAAGAAGTCTGCTTGACCATTTCATGTAAAATTCGGTCATCATCGGTATAATCTTTGGCCAGATCTTTCTTGCGCCACCAAAAAGAACCCGAAAACACCCCTACCAAGTCAAAAACATCACTATGGTGCCAAGCAATATCAAAAGCCGTTAAACCGCCCAAAGAAAATCCCGCAAAAGCTTTCTTGCCATTAATTGCGTTCCCAAACTGCTTTTGTACGAAAGGTAATAGTTCACCCATCACAAATCCAGTATACAGATCGGCCTTGCCACCTCTTCCCTTAAAATCTGGTCTATGGGCAACCCCGTATTCCTGCAAACGCTCTTCACCAGCTTTTATTCCCACAGCAATAACGGGCTCAATGCGCCATTTCGAGTATAAAGCTTTAAGGTTTCGCTCCAGCTCCATCTGTGCTAGGTCTTGGCCATCGTTTACCAGTAGCAGGTGTACTGTCTCATTGCCCAACAAATTCTCCGGCACATACATATCCACTTCAACGGTACGTTGCAGCAATTTTGATTTTATTTGGTAGGAAGTTTTAATAACGAATAAGATTAAAAAGGTTACTCGGAGCCATTTTATAGATACTCCTTTTCGAAGACAAAGGTACATGATCTAAAAAAAACAGACAACCGCGGGCTTTATTTGATGCCTAAAAATATTTATAGGATATTTTTTGTCATTGAAAATGATTTACTTATCTTAAAACATCCAATTTTTTTGCCCATGAGAGAAGAACTACAGAAATGGTACAGTCCAAGTTTGAGCAAAGACATAGAAACGCTCGTTTTTGGCCACAGCGGCTACCCCATTATCCTATTCCCAACCAGTATGGGCCGCTATTACGAAAACAAGGATTTTAAACTGATTGATGCTGTTCAACATTTTATAGATGAGGGTAAAATCAAAATTTATTGTCCTGATAGTATTGACGCGATGAGCTGGTATAATAAAAATATCCACCCCTCTGAAAGGGTTAAAAACCACCTTTGGTACGATAAATTTTTATTGGAAGAGTTGCTACCCTTGGCAAAGAACGAAACCGGAAGAGATAAGGTGATTACTGCTGGATGTAGCTTTGGGGGCTATCATGCAGCCAATTTTGCTTTCCGACATCCTTGGGCGGTTAGCCATATGTTTAGCATGAGCGGTGCTTTTGACATTACAGGCCAGTTAGATGGGTTTTACAATGACGATGTTTACTTCAACAATCCCGTTGACTATTTGCCTAACAATATGAACCCTGAACTTTGGCAACTAAAAATAGTATTGGGCACCAGCGACAGAGACATTTGCAGGGGAGATAATGAAAGGCTATCTGGTATTTTACACCAAAAAGGAATTAACCATTGGTTAGACATCAGACCTAATGCCGAACACGATTGGCCCATATGGAGAGAAATGTTCCCAGAATATATTTATCAGCTTTAAAATCGATTGAATTTTGAATGGGAGAATGATTAAATAACCTTGCAACACTTCAACTTTATAACAATAAAAATTATACTTAAAAACATATCAGCGCAATGAAGAAAATAGGAATTTTATTTGGCCAAGAACGTTCATTTCCACAAGCATTTGTAGACAGGGTGAACCAAAAAGCTATCAAAGGCATTACCGCTGAATTTGTAAAAATTGATAAGGTCTTCCAAGCAGAAGCCCCTGAATATGCGGTCATCATAGATCGTATTTCACAGGACGTGCCTTTTTATCGTGCCTATTTAAAAAATGCGGCTATGGGAGGTACTGCCGTAATCAACAATCCGTTTTGGTGGAGTGCCGATGAGAAATTTTTCAATAATGCACTGTCTGAAAATATTGGGGTTCCGGTTCCAAAGACATCGCTCATTCCTTCTAGGGAGCATCCCGATGATACCACGGACCAATCGTTCACCAATTTGGTAATGCCTTTTGATTGGGATGCCATTTTTGAATACACTGGCTTTCCTGCTTACATGAAGCCATTTGACGGCGGCGGCTGGAAAGAAGTTTACAAACTACGCAGCAAAGAGGAATTTTTCGAAAAGCATAGCGAAACCAAACAAACGGTAATGATGCTGCAAGAGGAAATCATTTTCGACCAGTATTTTAGATGCTACTGCATTGGTGGCAAACATGTCCGTATCATGCAGTATGAGCCACGCAACCCACATCATTTGCGTTATGTAGTTGACGGCCCTCAGCCAAGCGAAAAGCTTTTGAAAACCGTAAAAGATTACACCTTAAAGCTAAACCAATATCTTGGTTATGATTTTAATACGGTAGAATTTGCCGTACGCGATGGTGTTCCTATCGCTATTGATTTTTGCAATCCCGCTCCTGATGCTAGTTTAGAGAGTGTAGGTGCTGAAAACTTTGAATGGGTGGTGGAAACTGCGGCCAACTATGCTATAGAAAGGGCCTTGAAGCAAGAATTTGGCAAGGATAATCTCACATGGGGCAACTATATCAAGTCGGCAGCGGGAAATTTGCCATTGAATCCTAAAACCACAAAGGCAAGTAGTGCCAAGGCTCCTACAAAAAGTAAAACAGTTGCCAAAAAACCAACCAAATAGACCATCATTAAATAAAACTATCTATGAATGAATTTACATTAGGCATAGAGGAAGAGTACATGATCGTTGACCCCGTAACCCGGGAGCTGACGTCTCATGACCAAAAAATTGTTGACGCCGCTCAAAAAATCCATAAAGACCAAGTAAAGGCCGAAATGCACCAAGCGGTAGTAGAAGTAGGCACTGGAATTTGTAAAAATACGGAGGAGGCGAGAAAAGAGATCTCACAATTAAGATACACCGTAGCCCAGCTTGCTGGAGAACAGGGTTTACGTATTGGTGCAGCGGGTACCCATCCTTTTTCGCATTGGGAAAAGCAATTGATTACCGAGCACCCTCGCTATAACGAAATTGTAAATGAGCTGCAGGAAGCGGCCAGATCCAACCTTATTTTTGGCCTACATGTTCACGTGGGCTTCCAATCAAGAGAACTTGCCATACACATTGCCAACCAGGTAAGGTATTTTTTACCGCACGTTTTTGCTTTATCTACCAACTCCCCTTTTTGGGAAGGAAGAAATACGGGCTACAAATCGTTCCGGACAAAAGTGTTTGACAAGTTTCCACGCACCGGTATCCCCGATATTTTCAACAGTATTGAGGATTACGACAACTACGTGAAGCTGTTAATCAAAACGAATTGTATTGACAATGCCAAAAAAATATGGTGGGATATTAGGGTACATCCTTTCTTTGAAACCATAGAGTTTAGGGTATGTGATTGTCCGATGCTGATTGATGAAACGATGGCCTTTACCGCTTTGTTTCAGGCGTTATGCGCCAAATTGTACAAACTGCGTTTACAGAACTTAAATTTCATTTCTTACAGCAGAGCACTCATTAACGAGAACAAATGGAGAGCGGCCCGTTACGGAATTGACGGAAATTTGATAGACTTTGGCAAGGAAATGGAAGTAAATTGTCGAAATTTGGTGCTTGAATTATTAGACTTTGTAGATGATGTGGTAGATGAACTAGGAAGCCGCGAAGACATTAACTACGTACACAAAATTTTAGCGAATGGTACCGGTGCCGACAGGCAGCTGGCAATTTACGAGCAAACAAAAAGCTACGAATCGGTAGTGGATTATATCACTACGCAAACATTAATTGGTGCAAAATAAAAAAATGAACAACAACATTAAGGTAGCCGTTATCGACATGAATAACGGGTTCCCTAACCAGGGAATGAGGGGCATATTAGGAATTTTACACCAATACAGTTCAGAAAATCAACTCAAATTAGCTGTTGATGTTTTTGATATTAGACAAAAGGGAGAAGTGCCCAATTTGGATTATAACATTTATATTTCTAGTGGTGGTCCAGGAAGCCCATTTGATGGTAAAGATCAAAAATGGGAAAATGATTTTTTTGACTTGCTAAACCGTATTGACCATTTTAACCTTGCCAACGACGACAAAAAACATGTTTTCCTGATTTGCCATTCATTTCAGCTAGCTTGTAGAAAATATGGGCTTGGCGAAGTTGCACCCCGTAAATCGAGTGCATTGGGAATTTTCCCAATCACTTTAACAGCTGAGGGAGAAAAGGAATCTATTTTTGACGGTCTTCATAATCCTTTTTATGCAGTTGACAGTAGAGATTGGCAAGTGATACAACCCAATGAAAAGGCTTTTGAAAAAATAGGGGCGAAGTTGCTGGCTATAGAAAAAGAAAGACCCCACATTAATTTGGAGCGGTGCATTATGGCTATCCGTTTCTCGCCTTATGTTATTGGCACACAATTTCATCCAGAAGCAGACCCTGTTGGCATGAAAGCCCATTTGTCTATTGATGAGAAGAAACAAGGCATTATTAAAGCACATGGCAAGAAGAAATATGAAGACATGCTAAGTAGCTTGGAAAACCCAGATAGGATTATCCTTACCCAACGTGTTATTCTACCCAATTTTTTAGACCAAGCCATTAATACTCCTCATTTGGCATAATCATATTTACAAATCCTGAGACTTTAGTTTATGATTAAAAAATATAGACAGGCATTTAATTCAGGCTTCAGTCAAGAAAAATACAACACGTTTTTAAACGAATTAGAAGACGGCTATCCTCCTATTCCGTTTAGAGTAGCCGAGTGCCCTATTTTTATTCCTGAAGAGCTAAAACAACAGCTAATAACGGCTGGCAATGAAATTATCAACTTAATTAAGCAGCCAAATTTTAAGGAACTTACCGAAAAAGCGATTCCAAAAGATTGGACAGTACCCAACGAAAACAACCATCCGCATTTTCTAACTTTTGATTTTGGACTTTGTAAGGACGAAAATGGTGAAATAGTTCCGATGTTGATAGAGATGCAGGGCTTTCCTTCTCTATATGGTTTTCAAATGCACCTAGCTAACACCTATAAAAAAGTTTATGGTCTTGAAAAATCGCTTACTCCACTTTTTAATGGAATGACCGAAGGGGGGTATTTTGATGTATTGAAAAAAGTAATTATGGGCAAGCATCTACCTCACGAGGTCGTATTGATGGATGTAGATGCCATTAATCAAAAAACGGCTATCGACTTTTTTGTAACTGCTAAAAAAACAGGCATTAAAATACTTTCCCCAGAACAAATCACGAAAGAAGGAAAGCATTTATTTTATCAAGAAGGCGCAAATAAAATTCAAATCAAGCGAATTTACAACCGCTTGATCTTTGATGAAATTGCAGATGACACTACTGTTTTTAGCAAAGGTTTCGACCCAAGGGAAGAGCTCGACATTGAATGGGCTACCCACCCAAATTGGTTCTATCGCATTAGCAAATACACTATGCCCTTTTTAAAAGGAAAGTTCGTACCTAAAACCCAATTTCTAAATCAATTAGATACAATTCCTGCCGATTTAGAAAATTACGTACTTAAGCCACTTTTTTCTTTCGCTGGAATGGGGGTAATTATTGACGTGAAAGCAAGCGATATTTTGTCCATCAAAGACCCTGAGAATTGGATTCTTCAAAGAAAAGTGAGTTACGAACCTGTGATTGAAGCCCCAGATGGAGGTGTAAAAGCAGAATTAAGATTAATGTACTTATGGCCTGATGGTGAAGAACCTCAACTTTCCGTAAACTTGGCCCGTTTAAGTCGCGGAAAGATGATAGGTGTACGTTACAACGCCGATTTTGACTGGGTAGGTGGCACCGTTGGCCTTATGGAATCTTAAAAATTACAATATTAAAGCTTCACCTGTCTGATGATATTTTTAAGGTTGAGCTCAATGATATCGGTCATATTTTCACATTCCCGATAGGCTTTATCATTATAATACACGGCCATGCTTTCTTTTAACTTCACAATATTTTCCCTACTGGTTAGCTCCTCTTTACATGAAACGTCCCTCAAATCGGTCAATCGGTGGCGCTCACTACGTACCCTATGCACAATGGAAGAAAGTTCTTCTTGTTTATATTGCAGAACGGTCTTATCGGTAAGATGCTCCATGCATAATTTTACCAAAGGATAGTTTTCCTTAAAAAACTGAGGCATATAAACCTTGATGTTTCCCTCATAAAACTGTTGGTCAAAATCAATTGCTCGTATGCGAAATTGGATATCATCAAAATCAGGGGTAATTTGCACTACAAAATTATAAGAGCGCATATCGCCCAGCAACGTGACCAAGCAGCGTTCGTTAAATTTTACAAACTCCTTTGCAATACGGGTAGGGTTATATTCTGCTTGATGGATCATTCCTTTGTTAAACACATCACCAGGTAGTCCCACAATATGTTCTTCAATCATGGTGTCTCCATCTACCAGATAATTTACCTGGTTGGGCGATAAAATTTCTTCCAACTCTAAGCCATAAATCCTTGATGCATCTGCCTTTTTCACGTAGAAATAATCATAAACATCGTTCAACCGGTTCACAATTCTTATCCTAAAGGGATGGGTATTCCCAAAAGTACAATAGTCAATTCTATCGATATATTTATGCTCAACGATACGCAAATTACCTGAAGCCTTTAACTTGGCATAAATGACTTTTAAGCCATTATGCAGTTCATCCATTTGCCCTTGAGCATATATAGGGCTTTCCCATAGGGTATCCTTGCCATTTTTATCTAATATCGGATAGCTTTCGGTAAATGCTTTCAGCGCTTCGTAATTTACAGGTAAACGTGCATCACGTTGGTAGGTACGCAGGTATTTATGCAAATTTTCGCTAACTGGAAATATGGGCTTCTTTTTCGAAATCTTTACATCTGTTATTTCCATGGCAATCATTTTTGAATAAGATAACCCTTATTTAAGAAATATTAAAAAAACTTAAATAAAAAAATCAGTATTTAAGAAGCAACGGAAAAACTTAATCAACGCTATTGAGTTTGCTACGCACCTATGTGGTTCGTTTAGATAGCTTTTTCTTATTTTGAGAAAAAACATAACCACATAAACACATAGGGGTATTACGCTCACAGATTGCAGCAGATAATTCTTACGAACTCTGGCTAAATAAAAATGATGCGTTTTAAAAGTTTAAAGAAAACAAAAACCCCATGCGATGAAACATGGGGCCAATATTTGGTTTTAAAAGTTTATAATTTTATGCCGATACCGAAACTACACAGCCAAGGGTTTATTTTCGTATCAGCCAATACGGTAGCTCCTCCCGCTACAGAAGGAATGGTTGTAACGGTAGCATCTGTACTTAACCATAGTTTCTTCACATCAAAATTTAGGAATAGCTTTTTGCTGATATCGAAATCTACCCCCAATTGAGCCGCTGGTGCAAAGGTATTTTTGTAAGTGGTTTTGGCAATCGCGGGACCATCTTTAACTCCATAAAAAATAGTGTAATTAACGCCAGCGCCTATATAGGGTTGCACCTGTTTATCTACAGGCAAATGGTAGGCAAGCGTCAAGGTTGGTGGCAACAGCCAAACTTTTCCCAAATCTACATTACCCAAAGCGGTATTTACTGCACTCACCTCGTGTTTGGTAGTTCCCAAAATAAGGTTAGCAGAGAAGTTTTTAGCCAAGAAGTAGGTAAAATCAAGCTCGGGAATAATGGTATTTGAAATATCTACATTGCCGTTAATGGTGCTGATGCTTGCACTTTCTTGAGGAATGACTGCTGTGGCACGGAGACGCATTCTAAAATCGCCTTTTTGTTGTGCAAATACGCTTGTGGTTAATCCAATTAAAACAAGTAGGGTTGATATTTTTCTCATCGTATTATGTTATTTGTTAGGACAATATTAGCATGAGAAATTGAGGTAATTAATGAGCGAGGACAGCTTGTTTCGTGATATTAGTTACTTGCAGCGCATAGATGAATCCTTTTGTCTTTATTATTTTCGTTTGTTGTCGAAACTACGGTAGCGATAAAACCGTTCATCGTTTTTAGATTTATTATTAGGTTTACTCAGAGATTCCTCCTTCCTCGGAATGACAGTAAGGAACAAAAAAATCCCGCTCTTTGCAGAACGGGATTTTCTATATTTTACCGACAAAAGTCGACGACTGATTTCTTATTTGGCAACGTACATTACTTCCTTTACCGCTTTAACTACTTTCTCAGCATTTGGTAAGCTAGCAGCAATTAAAGTTGGTGCATATGGAAGAGGAACGTCGGCACAAGTAACACGAATTACCGGCGCATCTAAATAATCGAATGCATTTTTTTGTACGTTG
The DNA here is from genome assembly GCF_039594775.1 of Pedobacter sp. Taxonomy (GTDB): domain Bacteria; phylum Bacteroidota; class Bacteroidia; order Sphingobacteriales; family Sphingobacteriaceae; genus Pedobacter. Next base: position 282,875 of record NZ_JBCNMT010000001.1, read on the forward strand.
AAAGCAATTTCAGAAGAGATTGAAGCCAATGGCCAAGCTTCTTCTACCACTACCAAACGGTTAGTTTTCTTCACAGAGTTGATGATGGTTGCATAGTCAATTGGACGTACGGTACGTAAATCAATTACTTCTACATTGATACCATCTTTTGTTAATTCTTCTACTGCTGGATTAACTACACGGGTTAACATTTTACCAAAAGTAACGATGGTTACATCAGTACCTTCTTTAACCACGTTAGCTTTGCCTAGCTCTAAGTAATACTCTTCTGCTGGCACATCTCCTTTATCACCATACATTACCTCAGATTCCATGAAAATTACTGGATCTGGATCCAAAATAGCTTGCTTTAACAAACCTTTAGCATCATAAGGTGTAGCCGGAATTACCACTTTTAAACCTGGGCAGTTAGCATACCAGTTCTCAAAGTTTTGAGAGTGCTGCGCTCCTAATTGTCCTGCATTACCTGTTGGGCCACGGAAAACGATTGGCACTGAAAATTGACCTCCGCTCATTGACAACATTTTTGCTGCCGAGTTGATAATTTGGTCAATCGCTACTAACGAGAAGTTGAAGGTCATGAACTCAACAATTGGTTTAAGGCCGTTCATTGCCGCTCCAATTCCAATACCTGCGAAACCTAGCTCAGCAATTGGGGTATCGATGATGCGTTTGTCGCCAAACTCATCTAACATCCCTTGACTTACTTTATAGGCTCCATTATATTGCGCAACTTCCTCACCCATCATGAAAATGTTTTGGTCTTTGCGCATTTCTTCGCTCAATGCTTCGCGTAATGCTTCTCTGAATTGGATTTCTCTCATTGTTTTGTTGAAAATTAACGATGGCAAATATAAATATTACTTTGTTGCAATGCAAAGGTTCAAAAAGCTCATAATTGTAATATTGCAATTAGCTTGCAAGCCATAGAAAATGTTATAAAACAACCAATTCGCCAAATGAAAATTTGAAATGTCCCTTAGCCTTCCTCCGAAATGTCTTCTCCAAAATGGATGATATTGCCGTTATTATCCAAAATAGAAAACTGCCTCATCTCCCAAGGCTTATTTTCCAACTTCCCATTGGGATGTACAATATCCAACGGTAAAAACTCTCCGTAAAGTTGGTCGACATTGGTCACGTTTACATAACAACCCGTATTCTTAGGCACCTCTTCATCTGAAGTTGGCCAAAGATGGATCTGGATCTCATCTCTACTGAAAATAAGATAACCATCCCAATTAGCATGAAAGGTAAAACCTAACTTTTGGGTATAAAAGGCAATGGTTTCATCAGCGTTTAGAGAAGCGAGTATAGGTACAGCAGATTTCAGCATAATTATTATCGTTTATGTTTGATGTAATACTCTGAATCTAATTCCTCGTTTTCAAAGGTCATCGTTTTTTCCATCAATCGATCAAACTGGTAATCATTCCTCAAAAGCACTTTTCTAGAGTTATCATTCCTTGGATCTATCTTAGCTTCTATGATATCGATATTAATATTTTCAAAGCCAAATTTCTCTACAGCAATGATGGCTTCAGGCACATAACCTCTTCCCCAATAATCAGGATGTAGCATATAACCTATTTCGGCCTTGAGCTGTTGCGGATAGAAATTGACATAACCCATAATTCCATAAACTTCTGAAGGGTTCTGAGCATTGCAAATGGCCCAATTAATTGATTTACCTTCGTCAATACCATTAGTAAGCATTGCGATTACGCCGAGCGCATCTTCCTCTGTCTTTGCCCTTGGTCGTGGAATATAACGCATCGCTTCTTCATTACCTCTTATTTTGATGACCGATTGCACATCGGTTTCAACCACCTGCCGTAGCAATAAGCGTTGAGTTTGTAAAATTGGAAATGGATTAAAATTTAGGTTAAGCATTTACTAATTTACGATTTTAGATTGACGAGTTACGAATACCATTTGCGACTAACAATCAACCATAACTAAGCTCCAAACAAGGTTTTGTAAATAGAATAGCTGTAATTATCTGGCACGGCACTCGCTCTGAATGGAATATTCAAATCGAAAATCTCTGCAACCTTTTGCTGCAAATGCGCTAAAAACAAAGGCTTAACCTCTTCTAAATAAGCATCAGACAATGTAGACTTTCTAGACCTAAAGTACACGTTACCATCAGCCATGGTTTTTACCACAAACAAGCTAGGCTCAACGCCTTGCCTCCCAGACTGCCTTTCGTAAGCATAGGTATAAATCAATGTTTGAATGAGGGCCTTATTGATGTTTTTACCATCTGTGTCAAAAAGTTTGTCTATTTCTGAAAAAGTAAGTTTATCACTTCCCGTTTTATAGTCGATGATACGGGTTACGCCATTGCGTTCGTCAACCCTATCAATAAAGCCAAATAGTTTTACCTGTTGCATTTCTCCATCGAGCTCAAACTCCAATTCGGTGCTTATTTTTTCTTCCAAGCTAAGAATCGTAAAAGGAGCATCGGCTTCATCTCTATTTAAAATGATATTTGCGTAAGCTTCCACAATCGCCAAAATCACCTTTTGCATGCCAGAATACTCCAAGGTATTCTCTTCTTTGTTGGTCATTACAAAATTGAAAGCTTTGGTTACCATTTGTTTCAATGATTTTCTCTTCACCAAAATCACATCTGCTGTAACTTCTTTTCCAATTTCTCCTATATAGAAATACTCCATCACCTTATGTAATATAGAACCGATCTGATTGGCTTCTATAACTGCGGTCACTTCCTTTGGCTCTTTAATTTCAGCAATGTATCTAAAGAAAAAATCTATAGGATTAGAGATATACATGGTTAAGGCCGATGGTGATAAAATCTTCTCTCCCTTTAGATATCGTTGCAAAGCAGCCTGTATTACAGGATCTTTTTTATCAATAAAAATTTCCTCTTTAGGCTCTGTACTTACTGGCAGATTTAAAGATTGATAGTTAAAACTGAAATTACTTTCATACTCTAATTGTTTCAAAATCCTACTAACCTCACCACTATTTCGCTCATCCGTTAAACCATTATAAACAAAATTGATATTTTTCGCTCTTTGTAATAGACGATAAACCATATATGAGGAAATCGCATCCAAATTTTCTAACACGGGCAAACCGTAAGCTCTACGAATACTATCAGGAATAAAACTATTACCTATGGATGTCTTGGGGATAATTCCTTCATTAAATCCTAAGAAAACGATTTTATCAAAATTAAGGTTACGGCTTTCCAGCAACCCCATCAATTGCACTCCTTTTAGGGGATCTCCGCTTAAAGGCACAGAAACGCCCAACAAAGATTTCTGTATGAGCTGAACTACAAAACGAAATTCCTCTCCTGCCACAAACATCCTTAAAGTATCGTTCAAGCGAGTGAGCTCTTCAATGGTTTTCACCAACAAATCGGCATCAATTTTTTTCAACGACTGTTGTGTAGATAAACGTGCCAAAAGATACTTCATCACACTTAACAGCTCCTCAACTAAGTGGGCTGGGTCATCTATTTTTTGGTAAAACCTTTCGAAAATACCACCCTGCTTAATTAAACGGTGTAAATCAATGCTTACTACATTATCACGCAATAATGCTTCTTGCACATTAGCTTTTAATTTTGCGCTTAGTCCTGTCAGCGGGTGAGTAACAAAAGCCTCCAAGGTTTGATAGGTCACCTTGTTTGTTTCTTTCAATTCTAACTGGGTGGTCAGCCATAAATCAGCCAGTCCAAAAACGGTAGAGCCCGCCAAGGCAAATCCCATGGTAACATTAAGGTCTATACCATCATTAATGGTTTGTAGCGCAGGCATCAGCAATTGCTCATCCGCTAAAATAACAGCGGTTGTACCCACCTCTTCCTCCCCATCTCCCTTCCCTACAATTTGATTGAGGATTTTTGCCTGTGCACTTTGCCCCTGAACCTTATAGACATTCACTGTATGTTTTTCGGAAGTAAAACCATTATCATCGTCCTCAAAGACATTTTTCAAGCCTAACTGCTTAAAGTTCTTTCGCAAAAACAATCCCGCTTCTTGAAGTTCGTCTTCTAGGTAATAGGTATCTACATCAAAGTAAAACAAAACCTTATCTGCTTCTTGTAATTGTGTAAACACTTTTGCCTCGGCTCTGGTCAACGCATTAAAGCCCACAAATATGATTTTCCCTCGATTAAAGGAGTTGATAAAATCAGAAGCCGTTAGATCTGTATTAGCCAAATGGCGATAAACTTGACCATTGGTGATATAATTTTGTGATTTTAGCGCTTCATGAAACAGCTGATACAAACGCGGCATGCGTCGCCACATTTTGATAAAAAGCTCTTGCTGTTTTTTATGTTTTCCTTCGCTATAAGATTGCCAAAACTGCGCTAAAAAATCATATTGTTCTTTACTGAGGTAATCGAATTCCAGATTGATTTGCGCTACATCTTCCATTTCCTGATAAAGCTTATTGGCATCTACCAAATCATTATCTATCTGGGCAAAATCGCTGAGCATAATTTTGGCCAAGGGAAAAAACTGACTGCTTTTCATCGGCGCAAGTCCTTCTTCCTCCAACAGCCTGTTGTATACTTTAAGCAAGGAAAAGAACTGCAAATAGAAATCTGCCGGCTTTTCCTTTACACTTCCAGCAAAAAATTCCTGTATGGTGTATATGGCAGGGCTAAAGAACGGTTTTTGGATAATGTCGGCCAAATATTTACGCAAATAGGTTGCTGGCCTGTTGTTATTGAAAACAATGGCACAATACTGTAAATTTTCACCAAATTTGGCAACTAAATCTTCTGCAACTTCTTTTAAAAATGGTGTCATTTAATTCCCAATCACTTGGTTGTTTATGTTAACTGAATGATTAATCAAATTGGTTGATAAGTAACTTGCGATTTTCTCTGCATAGGCTTGATCAATTTTAAGATTAGAGGCGAGCCATATTTTCCCTCTTTGACTGCGAACAACTATTCGATCATGATACACATCAATATCATTTATTTCTTCTATTTCTATTGCTTCTGGCACTCCGTACAAGGTTATCTTGTTGGATTTTACTTTTAAAAAACCTTCAGGCATGTTAAAAAGAGCACTAAAAAATAAAAGCAGAATAATAAACAAGCAAGCACAAGACCAAAAAACAGTGGTATAGCCTGCATAATAGGCAATGACTAAACCCACCAACAATGCACCGCTAAAGAAAAAGGACTGAAATTGAGAATGATCATCATTATAGGCGGGAAACACTACATATCCTAACTTTCCTCGACGATAGTTATAACTCGTCAAAAGTGAATAGGCCAATCCTACTAGCGTAGCTAGTACCATAAAAATTGTTGAGGCTAGCTCATGAACCTTACTCAATAAAAAGTAAAATAAAATCCAGACTACGAACCCAAAGGCTTTTGGATATTTCTCAATCAACAGCTTAACCTTATTCATCATTATACGAGTTTTAATTCTTTAGTTACCGCATAAAACAGGTATGCTTTTACCTTTTGAAAGCCCATTTGCAGTAACAGGTCCTTATAGTTCAATATCTGCTCAATATGCTGGTCGCTTTGCTCCAAAGTAAACTTATAATCTAAAATAGCAACACCTTCGTCGTCAATTAAAATGCGGTCTGGTCGATGTAGCTTCCCATTGGCGTCAATAATATTTTTTTCAATGATACTTTCGGTGGATTTATCGAAAATAGCCATTAACTCAGGATGATTTAAAACTTCCATGACTTCTTCATGCAAGGTTTCCACTTCCTGCTCGGCAATCACTCCGCTAAGCAATAACTCATCGAGGTAACTTTGTACTTCTTTTTGGTTGGCCGCGTTGGCCAATACTTCGTGCTTGATTGAACCTAAACGACCTGATTGTTCTATGTTGAGTACGTGCTGCAAATGTTTATCCTGCGAAGGCACGTACAAAGCCGACAGTCGATTGGTAGTGGGATATTCCTCCAATTCAAATCCACTGCTTTCGCTTACCTCAGATTTTTCCAGTACATGGTCTATAATTTCATATCGATTCGTAGCGTCAAAACCTTCTTCATCAACCGAGCTCAATTGCCCTACTACTTGCGCCAACGCATCGCCCACGGAACTTATATTTGAAGCGTCCTTTTTCTCCATTACCGATAGGTACAGGTAATCTTTGGAACGAGTGGTAGCCACGTAAAGCATGTTTAAAGCATCCAAATTACTATCCAACAGCTCTTTGTAATACGCTTTGGCGACCGTTGAATTACTAAGTTCTTCGGCAAATTTCAATGGAATACCACCCAACTCCTTGTAAATGGTATCTTCGGCCGACACCCAAAAAATAGAGTTGGCTTTTGTTTTAAGCTCCCAATTGCAAAAAGGCACAAAAACTGCTCTAAATGCCAATCCCTTGGATTTATGGATGGTCACAATTTGAACCGCATTCGCCTCATCTGGCGAAGGCAAGGACTGTCGCACCCCGTCTTCATCCCACCAAGTGAGGAAGCTGACAATTCCTTTCTCGCCCAAACGCGTGGCACTGGCTACCAAATCTCTAAATGCTAACAAATAAGGAATATGTTGCTTTAATTTAGACAATCCGTAAGCTTCGATAAGGTTTTCTACAAGCTCAATCAAAGGCAGCTGCATCCAAGTCTGCCAGTTTTCGCAAAGCGATTTTGGAAGTAATGAAGACAAGCTACTTAACGATTTACCTGTTAGTGCTAAATATGACGATGGCTCAATTGCTTTTTGTTGCAAACGATGGTACAATGAAATACAATTAGCCTTATATAAGGCCGTTTGCGAATCAATACCAACTAATACTTTCAGCGTATTCACGACGAGTTGCACGGCACTATTGTTGGCAATCATCAATGCTTCTCCAGACAACACAGGAATGTTATGTTCCATTAAGCGGGTTACACAAAGCATCGCTTCCATATTAGAACGCACCAAAATAGCCATATCCTTTTCCTGATAGGCTTTCTCGGTTTTAAGGAATTTAATTTCCTCAATCACGTCATGTAAAGCTATTTCGCGATAAACAGTTTCTGAAAACCTTTCTATTTCTTCACTTACATCGTCCTTCCCAAAGCGTTTTACTTTAATGGTTCCACCAGCTTTGGTAAATGGGGAAAGGTTTTGTTTGGCCTTGGCATATACCGAAGTGACAATATCGCCGTAACCGTTTTCGTCCCACCATTGCAACAAGTCATCAGATTTTTCGGTAACGTTTTCGTTCAGTTTATTTTGCACCACCAACGGCAACGCCTGATACAAATAATTGTTAAAACTGATGATATTTTCAGTACTGCGATAATTCTCTTCCAAATGATCATCGAGCACATTTGCGGCACCTATTTCATTTTTCGCTTGTTGATGGAGGATATTCCAATCGCCATTACGCCAACGATAGATGGATTGTTTAGTATCCCCCACAATCAGGTTATCGATATGTTTTTGGCTTGGGGAAGCAATGGCGTTTGATAGGATAGACCTGAAACTTTTCCATTGGTTCACCGAAGTGTCTTGAAATTCATCAAAAAGAAAGTTCTTGTACTTACTGCCTACTTTTTCCCAAATGAAGGAAGGATTTTCACCTGCATCGTCGGTAATTCCAGTAATCAGCTTCTGTGCATCACTAATTAAAAGGTTGTCATTCTCGTTTCGATAATTGCTAAGCAGCACCGCCACTTCTTGCATCAAACGCAGATAGTAAAGGTTTTTATTAAAAGCGATGGACAGGCTATAAGTCGCCAAATTAGCATCATAATATGCTTTAATAGCGGTCATTTGCCCGTTTAGCTCTTGATAGAATTGAGGCAGGTCTACCCCTTTTTGGAACCACTCGTCGGGTTCATCTATCAATTTGAAAACAGCATCGAGCTTGGAAAAATCTCCTCGGGCAATGTTGAGGATTTTCAGCAAGCCGTTACGAGATTTTCCCTTTAACTGGTCGGCACTTACACCGTGGTTTTCCAAAAGCTGCCAAGCGGCGGCACCAAGCTCCTTCAATCTCTCTTGAAAACTTTGGATTTGGCTTTTGGTAACGCTGATATATTTTTTGAAGAGCTCATCTAAATTATCTAAGCCCAAGGAATTTACTGAGATTTCAAAAACTTCATAGCTGTCCTTAAACACCTCACTAATGAGGTTCATCAGCTCGGCTTTGTAATTCCAACTCTTATTGTCGCCAATACGCTCAAGGGCTAGGTCAATGATCCATTGAAGCAGTTGCTGATTATGGTTCAAGCTTTCATCAAGCTTTTCTACCAGTTCATTCTTCACCTTGTCGTAGTTCATTTCCAAGGTGTAATCGGCATTAAGGCCCAACTCAAAAGCAAAACCACGGATTACTTTTTGCACAAATCCATCAATAGTGCTTACCGCAAAGCGACTATAGTCGTGCAAAATTCTACGATAAACTTTATCTGCTTTTAGTTTTAATGTTTCTGGGTTCAAATCAGGATGTGCCGCCAATACAATGGTCCTGTAATCCTCGATTTTTTTAGACGCGTTGCCTTCGGCAAAGCCTTTGAGTACTTCCAAAATACGGGTCTTCATTTCTTCGGTAGCCTTATTGGTAAAGGTTACCGCTAATATTTCCCGATATTTGTGCTCACCACTAAAAAGCAGGGTAAGGTAATGCGCTGCTAGGCTAAAAGTTTTGCCCGAGCCCGCCGATGCCTGAAGTATTTTGAGTGGTTTGACTACCATGAAGTGAAGTTAACCAAACTCAGCTAATCGCTCAACTTTTATTGAAAAGACTTAGGTTGGTCTTCCCTTCGCCACTCGGCCCAAGAGGTTGGCGTTTCATACAACCGTACTGTTTGTAGGGCAAATCCAATGTTTTCCAAAATCGGCAGGAGTGTAAATTTGATATGGATTAGCATATTTTCACAGGTAGGTTGAAAGGAAACAAAATGCACTTTCTCCGAAATGGCGTAACAGCTGGCACGCAACGATGCTGGGACTGCTTCGTTCAATACCAAAGCATGGTCATATTTATCAATCACATGTTCTACAACTATCTTTTTAAGTTGGCCAAAATCGATGAGCATACCACATTTTACGTTTTGCGGGTTTTGGTTGGCATAGCCAGACACGGTAACCTGTAAACGATAGGTATGTCCATGAATGTTTTTACAGGGGCCATCATAATTGAAAAGGGCATGCGCCATGTCAAAAGTAAATTCCTTTGTAACTCTTATCATCTGATTTTGCATGCCGCCAAGTTACCGCAAGGGCACTCAGGGAAAAATGAGCATTGTCAGATATAAAAGTTATTTAGCGCAAAAGCGAATTAGGATTTCTTTTCCACTTTCTTTTTGCTTTTGGCAATTGATTTTTTGCTGATACGTTCTGGGCGCTTTTCAATATCCACCTTATAGCCTAACAAATCTCTAATCACCACTGAAGCACAAACACCACCAAAAGCTGCTGGCAAATAAGAAATGGTACCATAAGCCGACCTTTTAAAGTTTGAGCCGTCGGTCATAATCAAGGACTCTTTCATCACTTCTTCAATGGAGAACACTGCTTTAATGGTGCCAGCGTTGCCCAACTTCTTTAAGCGTTTACGTACATACTGCGCAAAAACACATTGATAGGTATCAGGCAAATAGGTTACGCGAAGTTTGGTCGGGTCTAACTTACCGCCAGCCCCCATAGAACTCACAATGGGCAAGTTAAATTGCAAGGCGGTAGATAATAACGTTACCTTAGGGGTAATGCTATCGATACAATCCATCACATAATCGAATTTTGCGGCCAAAATCTCCCTACATTTTTGTGGAGTTAAGAAATCCTGAACCACATGCAATTTCAGCTCGGGGTTGATGGCCAATAAGCGCTCTTTCATAATTTGAGCCTTACTTTCCCCATGATTGGTAGCCAAAGCCGGCAATTGCCTATTTCTGTTACTCGGGTCAACAACATCTCCATCTACAATGGTCATTTCACCTACTCCACTACGACAAATAAACTCTGCCGCAAAAGAGCCAACACCACCTAATCCAATCACTAAAACATGTTTCTGTTGCAACAATTCTATTCCTTCGTTGCCCACCAATAACGCCGAACGCGATAACCAAGCTAAATCAGACATTTACTAAGTAAAAAGTTAAAAATTCAAAAGTTAAAAAGTTAAAGGGCTGACGTTCTAAACAACCAAAAAACCAATCAACTAAAAAACTAATTTTCTCCAATTTGCAAAAATAACATCTTTCAATTCATCAACGGTTATTTTCTTTATTTCTGCCACTCGTTCGTAAATCGTAACAATGTCAATATCCGAATCATCTGTTTCTAGGAAGAAAGGTTGTTGGATTTCCTCTAAAATCTGAGCGATTTCTTCCGATTTTAAAACTGCCGCACCAAAGGAAAGATAAAAGCCGTTTGCCATCAGTTGTTGCGCCATTTCATACTTTTTATTGAAGCCATGTATAATCATTGGCACTGAGGGTTTCAATCTTTTTTTTAAAGCAATAAGCTCATCAAATGCCTTCACGCAATGCAAAATCACAGGTTTCTTCAGTTCTTCGGCCAAATTAATCTGTGCTTCCAACATTTGGAGTTGTTTGGGTATTTCCTCGCCTCGCAATTTGTCTAGGCCACACTCACCAATCAGCTGAACATTGTTTTGCTTAGCCAGCACATTCAAATATTTCATGCTCTTAGGAAGCTCCTCTAAATGACCATACCATGGATGTATACCTATGGAAATAGGCTTAGTTTTGGGCATTGCCAAAAACGTACTTTCTGTTAATGAAAGACTTTGAATGGCGATTACTCCATCCTTTTGCTTTGCTTCGTGCGTATGAATATCTAAAAAGGGAACCATTAGCTTCACAAAAGTACAGAAATAGCTCCGCAAAAAATTACCCTACAAAAACAGTAGACTATTTTAATTCGTCTATATTTGTATCATTGTCAATAATCTAATATTTAGAAAATGAAAAAATTACTATTTCTTTTTGTGGCGATGAGCTTTGGACTAGCAAGTTTTGGCCAAACCTCCACAGAAGGCGTAAAAATTTATAATCCAGCAGCAAATGCACAAGCTGATATAGATGCTGCCGTAGCAAAAGCTAAAAAAGAAAATAAACATGTTTTTGTACAAGTGGGTGGCAACTGGTGTGTATGGTGTATCCGTTTCCATAACCTTGTGGAAGAAACTCCTGATTTAAAGAACTACCTAACCGCTAATTTCGAAACGGTTAAAGTAAACTATAGCCCTGAAAATAAAAACGAAGCAGTATTGAAGAAATTGAAAAACCCTGGACGTTTTGGCTTTCCGGTATTTTTGATTTTAGATGGCAACGGGGAAGTCATTCATATCCAAAACTCTGCCTACCTGGAAGAAGGTAAAGGCCATAGCGTAAAACTGATTACGGATTTCTTGAAGAATTGGACTTACAAAGCGGTTAATCCAACGGCCACAAAATAAATTTCTAATTCCGTTCATAACGAACGGGATTTTTTTGAAAAAACAATGTTGGTTAAAAAATAATATCACGATTCTATAATAATATCAATTCTTCGGACTTCAGGCATAACCCCGAAGGGCTGAAATGATTATAACAACATACACACCTCTAATAAAACCCTGAAAGGGTGGTGTAAAACCACCTTTGCCCTATCTCTGACGTTTTGCTAACTGACGCAAACCAACGTTTATTGCAATAAACTATTTAAAATAGCCCCGATTGAACAGAAAGCCCGCAAGCGATTCGCCAGTGAGCGGGAGTGCGGACTTGAAGTGAAAGCGGGACAGCCGACGATAGCAGCAGTGATATTGCGCTTCGAAAACAAAAAAGCGTCCAGTTAAACTGAACGCTTCCTATTTATTGACAAATTTTACAAGCCGTCGCCGTATTTAAACATGGCATTCACGGTAACAGGTAACTTGCCCGTTGGCACTAATTTTTTGTTGAATACGGCCGCTGCTGCTTTTTGCATAAAGTCTTCTTTTTGGTAGGCCACCACAATTGACCTCGCCATTTCTATACCTGGCAAGTTCGCCAAGTTATAAGGGTTGGCGAAGAAAGCCACCATCGCGTTTCTAGCAGATAGGGAAGTAATTAAATCCTTCACATCTTTATTTAAAGGAATGTTATTTCCAGGGCGTAACCTCGTATCTACAATGGCCAATATGATTTGGTCGTCGCCTTTAATTTGTTTTAAAACCTCTGCAATAGCGGTTGCGCTGGCATTTTTATCTACATTAAAAGCGATAGAGTTTTTGTAAATGCCCGATATTTCCGTTTGGAACAAAGTAGCTTGCGGGGTTCCAACATTTACAATGACCGTTCTTTTGTTTGGAGTTAAGCTAGCCAAGCCGTCTCTGCTTTTTAACAAAGTCATACTGGCATCGGCCAATTGTTGTACCAGTGCTATGCTTTCTGGACGGTTAACTTCCGCAGCAATATTGTTTTCATCTATATGTGGTTTTACGGTTAAGCCTGCCCAATATTTAGCGGTCAGTACTTTTCTCACACTCTCATCAATACGCTCCATCGTGATGCGCTCATCCTTAATGGCCTGTTTCACTTTTTTCACTGCCTGTTTGGTGTCGTGCGCCAACTCCAAGATATCGTTTCCTGCAATTAACCCCATTACTTCAGCTTCACCATCTTTGTAGAATTTGGTTACACCTTTCATGTCCATCGCATCTGAAATGATTAAACCTTTAAATCCAAGCTCATTTTTCAACAAGTCTGTAACGATTGGCTTCGAAAGGGTTGAAGGCATGTTTGGGGTAGGGTCTAACGAAGGGATGTTCATGTGGGCAATCATTACCCCCGCAGCTCCCTGCTTAATCAGTTCTTTAAACGGATACAATTCCAACGAATCTAAACGCTCTTTACTGAATTTAAGCTGCGGCAAATCATAGTGGGAATCCACATCGGTATCGCCGTGGCCTGGGAAGTGTTTAATGCTCACCAATAAACCTCCTTCTTGCATTCCTTTTAAATAAGCAGCACTTTTTTCGGCTACGTTATATTTATTTTCTCCGAACGAACGGAAGTTGATTACTGGATTTCGTGGGTTGTTATTCACATCAACATCAGGAGCCAAGTTCATGTGCATCCCAATGCGCTTAAAATCTTTCGCTACTTCTAAACCCATTTTATAAATGAGTTCTTTATTTTGTACCGCACCTAAAGCCATTTGGTAAGGATAAGAAATGGTGCTGTCTAATCGCATACCCAGTCCCCATTCGCCATCAGAGGCAATCAGCAATGGAACTTTAGATTTTCGCTGATATTTATTGGTCAAAATTGCCTGTCTTTCTGGCCCTCCCTGAAAAAACACTACGCCGCCCAACTTTTCTCTTTTGATGACCTTACCAACAGAATCTTGATAGGCTTGACTAAGATTGGTATGTGCCCTAACGAAAAACAACTGTGCTATTTTTTGTTTGGTGCTCAGTTTGTTAAATACCGAGTCAACCCAATGCGGCTGTTGTTTCAGTAAGTCGAGGTAAGATGATTGTTGTGCACTGGCTTTCCCTATTGAAATTAAGGAAACCACACCCAATGCATAGATAAGTTTCTTGTTCATTTTTGTGTTAAAAATTTTGGTTGTTGCCTTCCGAGAATGCTGTTTCTTGCGGAAAATCCTTTAAAGATGCGGAATACATTTGTTGTTGCCAATAAATTGTAGCACATTTTTGCAAAGAGGTGTAAAAAATACACGCCGAGCCTATTCTCCATCGTCAATTGTATTAAATTTGATACACCTTTGCTTCGCTTGCACCTTAACTTCAAAAAGCGTTTTAAAATTTTTAATCTTTTAAAAATCTGAGATTTAACCTGCTTTTTAAAAGATAGCTGACACATCGAGAAACATCAGCCCCGCACCTTTGGCACATTTATTTGAGAGAGGTTTTGGCGAAAGGGCAACGTAGCTCCTTCGTTAATTGAACTAAAATTAAAAGAAATGAAAAAGATAGTTATTCTGGTACTTGGCCTGTTTATTACTGGCCTTACTGCAAACGCTCAGTCAACAGATAGTTTTATTAGACTTGGTATTAAAGGTGGTGCCAGTTTTTCAAACATTATTAAAGACGACGGCAACAACGATTTTAAAACTGATTATTTAGTAGGTTATCATGTAGGGGCAACCTTAGATATCAAATTATTGGAAAATTTGGCCTTTACGCCAGAGTTACTTTACTCAACCAAAGGTTACAAATTGGAGTCGGGCTTGGGCAAATTCACTCAAACTACCCACTTTATTGATGTACCAATTTTGGCCAGCATCAAGTTGGCCGAAGGCTTCAATGTAGTGGCGGGTCCACAGGTATCTTTCTTGCTCTCTACCAAGAATAAATTCGAAAACGGATTTAGTTCTGCAGAGCAACAAATCGTAGAAGACGAATCCGACCGTTTTAAAAAGAGTTTATTAGGCGGTGTAATTGGAGCAAGATTCGATTTAAGCAATAAGGTTGGTATTTATGGTCGTTACGCCATAGACTTCCAAAAAAATAACGAAAACGGTTCTACAACTACCCCTGAATTTAAAAACCAAGGCTTCCAAGTAGGTTTAGGAATAAAATTCTAATCGCATTGCGATTTCTCTATAAATCGAAAGCCCATCCACTAGAAAAGGATGGGCTTTTTCTTTTTTCTAAAACTAAAACTAGTACTTACAGGTTATTTCTATAATCAATATTTTAATCAACCTTAAAATTTAGAGATTATGAAAGGCACCAATCTTCCAAAGAATAATGGTCGTGTTCATGGCAGCACCATTGCCGACAGAGCAAATTACGATGTAAAGTTGGACAAAAAGAAAATAGGCATTACCAATGCAGGTGGTCAGCGATCAGACCAGACCTCTAACAAGGATAATGAACGCAAACGAGGACAATAAATAAAAAGAACCAAAGGGTTGGCCTGCATTAGTCAACCCTTTCTTTTTGTAAAGCTCTTCTTACATCCTTACAAGTAAATACTATTTTAATATCTTTAGGAAAAAATGTCCTTTATGAAATCTCCATTTTCGATGATTAAACAGTCTTTTAAGTTTTTTCTTTTACCCGTAGCTTTATTGGCTTCCGGCTTATTGATGAGCCACTGTAACATTAACTCAAATGATACCGAGCTTAGTGAGAAAAACCTAAAATCGGAAACGATTGTAACAGGTTTGACCATGCCTTGGGCTATGGCCTTTTTACCAGACGGCCGAGTTTTGGTTACTGAAAGGGGTGGAAAATTGAGAATAGTAAAGGGCGGAATTTTAGACCCACAAGAAATTACTGGTATTCCGAAGGTTTATTATCGCGGACAAGGTGGTTTACTCGACGTAGTACTTCATCCCAACTATAAAGAAAATGGCTGGATTTACATCAGTTATTCTTCTCCTAAAAAAGAAGGAGAAGCTGGTGATGATAATGGCGCCAACACGGCATTGATGCGTGCAAAACTAGATGGACATCAATTGACCAACATTGAGCATCTGTACAAAGCCAGCCCGAATGTAAGAGGTGGTGTACACTTTGGGGGTAGAATCTTATTCGACAATAAAGGGTATGTTTTCCTTTCATTAGGTGAGCGCGGACAGAAGGAAAACTCTCAAAACTTAGGCAAAGCACAAGGGAAAATGGTACGTTTACACGAAGACGGAAAAATCCCTAGCGATAATCCATTTGTAAAAACAAAAGATGCTTTACCAGAAATATGGAGCTACGGACATAGAAATCCGCAAGGGTTGGTCATGCACCCCACTACTGGAACCATTTGGGCACATGAGCATGGGCCTCAAGGTGGCGACGAGCTGAACATTGTAGAGAAAGGAAAAAACTACGGCTGGCCATTGATCACCTACGGGATTGATTACGATAACTCCATCATCTCTGATAAAACCGAAGCTCCTGGCTTGGAACAACCTGTGATTTATTGGAAACCTTCTATTGCTCCTTGCGGAATGACCTTTGTAAATAGCCCGAAATTTAAAGAATGGGATGGCGATTTGCTAGTAGGTTCTTTAAAGTTCATGAATTTGGAACATTTAACCATTAAAGGCAACAAAGTGGTTAAAAAAGAAATCATTTTTGACAAGATAGGCAGGGTGAGAGATGTGAAACAGGGCCCTGATGGCAACATTTACGTAGTAGTGGAAAATACAGGTTCTATTGTTAAAATAAGTCCTAAAGCATAAGCATGAAGTTACTGACCTTTATTAGCTGTGGGCTAGCATATGCCGCTATTTTCTCATTGAATGCTCAGGACAATTTGGCCCAAAGTATTGAACGGGGTAAAGAACTTTATATGGAAAGCTGCGTAACCTGTCACTTGGCTAATGGACAAGGGCTAAAAGGCACTTTCCCACCGCTGGCCAAATCCGATTTCTTGGTAAAATATCCCGAAAAATCTATTCACTCCATTAAATTCGGCATGAATGGTAAAGTAGTGGTCAATGGGGTAACCTATAACAATGCGATGCCACCTTCGGGTTTTGCTGATGATGAAATTGCTGATGTGATGAACTATATCCGCAATTCTTTTGGCAATAAAAACACGCAAATGGTGACGGAAAAAATGGTTGCTGCTGTAAAAGAAAAATAGCTGGTTAAAACCGATAGCCCAAACCAATGCTAAAGGCTCGGTAGCGTTGCTGGTAACTACCCAAATCGCTACTGACCCGATAAGGGCTTGGCTGGTAAAAATACATCGCTTCGATGTTAAATCGCTTAAGCTGAATATTGACCCCACCTCCCATATTAAAATGCAGTTTGTTCACACTCGTTTCGGACAGTGCTTGCTGAATTTGCTTGCTATGGAAAACGGTATCCAAATAGCTGGCAACATACCCCACCCTACTGCCTCCACTTTGCGCAAGGGTAAATGCCAAGTTGGCTTCTGCTTTTAAGCTAACCTGTTTATTGAGCCTATAACCGATATTTAGCGGAAGTACCAAATTAGTGTGTTTTCTTGAATCAATCACTTGAAAAGGACTACCTGTGGTCACCGTATTATACCCTGGATGCTCATATGTTCCATTAAGTTTACCTTGCCTAAACCGAACTCCAGTGCCAAGCAACCATCTATTGGTTAAGGCCCATTGGGCTTGAATACCTAAATAGGGAGTATTATTTTGATTGGTAAACATTAGCCCACCTTGTAGCTCAAAGCCAAATTTAGGCGTGATCATTTCCTTTGGTTTTTCCTTTTTCAGCTTCTCCCTAATTGACTTTAAGTTGGCCAGCTGCAATTGGTTCGCCTTCTTTACTTTCCTTACCGAATCTCTGACAAAAGCCCTCCTCAAACGACGTTGCTCACGTTTAGACAAAACAAAGGATGACTTTAGGTCCTTTTGATCTTTTTGCATTAAGTCATTACGCTTCCACTTCAATGAAGCCGCTGTTGCCTGATGTGCCGTTAGGCCTACCCTATTATCCAAATAAGGAAGTAAGCTCGCCTTAGCGATTGTAGGCCCTTCAATTTCAGTTTGTATTTTGGTTTGGTCTAAAAGGATAGCGCCATCAATTCCTCGCTTTAAATTTTCTATTTTTTGACGCTCAATTTGGGAGGTCGAAGGAGTTTCCTTCAAATTGTTTTTTGAGGATGATTTTTCTCCTTTAACAGTCCTCTCAGCACGTATCAATATTGCTGTATCAACAACCCCCAAGTTTTCTACCGCCTGTTTTTCCCTCGGCACTTTAACCAGCTCTTCCTTTGTCCTTTTTTTCTGCACTGTACCTTTTGGCTTTTGATAAAAAGCAAAATAAATCCCCCCCGCAATTAACACTACAGGAAAAATCAGTTTAATGATTTGAGCAAGTTGAGCGAATAAACCATTTTTAGGAAGAGGGACCTCTTGGGCACTTGTTGGCAAAAATTGTTGATCCAACAAATGATTCATTTGCTGCCATGCAGCATCCAAGTCATCGTTTACTGGAAGTTCGGCCATTTTCTTTTGCCAAAGCTTATCATACCATACCGACTTTCTCATTTTTTCCCTCCTTTGTTTTCAGCATGATGATGATGAATGCCATTTTCTGTATTGGAAAGCAGCAATTTCCGAAGCTGCTTTTTTCCTTCAGAGAGATGCCATCTAGAGGTGGCCTCGCCTATTTCCAGCTTGTCGGCTATTTCTTTATGTGAGTAACCATCAATCACAGAAAGATTAAAAACCAATTGAGTAGCGTAAGGTAAGTGCCTAATTAACCTGATGAGGTCTTGGGCATATAGTTTATCTAAAATTTCAGGAGCTACAAAAGCTTGTTCATGGGAAAAATCATCCGCTAAAGCAAAGGCTTCAAACTTGCATTCTTTTCTATTCAGGTCAATGCACGTTCTGATCATAATGGTTCGCATCCAAGCTTCTAGTGTACCTTTAAATGCATCATAAGTTTGGATGTGTTGAAACACTTTCAAAAAAGCAGTATTTAATGCTTCTCTAGCCAAGTCATCTGTTTTCACGTATCGGATACAGGTACGTAACATATCTGCATAAAATAACTTGTACAAGCGTTCCTGTGATAGACGATGCCCTTCAGCACAAGCTTTTACTAATGCTGTTGTCTCCTTATCCAAATCGCTCATTCAAATATGTAAATCCTTGTTTATACATCAATCCCTATTCACTATTACGTGCCTTATCAACTAAACGTTGGGAAGATTTTTTTTATTTTTTTCTGCCCAACATCTTTGGCTTTTAGCCCGTACATATCCAAAAAAGCCCATGTTCAATTTAGATAGTTACGAAAAGCACAGCCAATGGTACAACCAAAAATTCCCTACCGAGGAGTCCAAATCAACTTACCTTAAAAACCATTTGAATATCAAGCAGCCTACTATTGGCAAATGGTTGCAAGCAATTTTCTTCAAAAGCCTAAATCCGCTGCTTGCCGATAAAAATGGAACATGGCTTACGCTTGGTGATGCTTATGGCTTTGATGCGCAGTACATTCTCAAAGCGGGCAACAAAGCTATCGCTAGCGACCTTAACACCGATTTTTTGACCATTGCAAAAGACCAACAGGTGATTACAGATTTCTCCCTACAAAATGCCGAAGCAATGAGCTATCCCAATCATGCCTTCGATTACATTTTGTGCAAGGAGTCTTATCATCATTTTCCAAGACCCTATGCTGCTTTATATGAAATGGCCCGTGTGGCCAAAAAAGGTTTCATTTTAATGGAACCGCAAGACCCCATACTCAAAATGCCCCTTTTATTAGGCCTGATGAATGTCGTCAGTGCTTTCAGCGACCAATTAAGCAAAAAGCTATGGAAAAACCGCTTTTCGTATGAACCTGTGGGCAACTTTATTTACAAAATATCAGAAAGAGAGCTTGAGAAATTTGCCGCAGGTCTTAACTTACCTATGGTTGCATTTAAAAAACTGAACCCTAATTTTTATTTTGAGGGTGCTAATGAAAGCCTAGCCAATAGGAAAAACTTTAAATTCCTTATCATATCCCTTAAAAAGTTAGTACGCGACCTTTTTGCCAAAATAGGAATTGTTCCATCCCAAGTGTTGGCTGCCATCATTTTTAAAACAATACCTGATGAAAAAACACTTCGAAACTTGAAAGACACGGGTTACCGAATCGTTAATATTCCGCATAACCCTTACCAATAATGTCACTATCTTTGCTGTTGGTTAAATCCACCGTCAATGCCAGAGCTATTACTTTTGTTTTTTCTGATGATTCCGCAAATAGTAGCGGGCGTGTATGCGCATAGCATTGGTAAAAGTTTCTGGTTTTGGTTCTTTATTTCTTTTCTGATCCCAATTATTTCATTGATAGTTTTATTGGTTATCGATCACAAAAAACCTAAAGAAGCTAAGGAAGAAAAAAAGGGCTACCAACTAGCCGACCACGTTAGGAAAAGACAATACTAATATTAATCATGTAGAATCTTAGGTTGTTTTTTTACTGCCCCTAGCATACTTGCCACTTCAAGCTTTTGTTTATTTGTGAGCCCTACGCTCATCCTCATTTCACTAACGCTCGTGTACTTTTCCTTTTTGCTTTGAAATAGATTTGCTTCATTTGTTCCGTTAAACATTAAAAGCAATGTCCCAACAGCAAAGAGGATTATCACTATACTGGAAATGTCAGCTCATTGGCTGGTCGTTGGCTTCCTTTTACTGGGCCATTGTAGGCTATTTGGGCTCGAATTTCAGTTTTCCGCTGGCTGTTGTGCATTTCTTTGGAGATTTATGCATTTACATCTTGCCCACCCATCTGTTCAGAACCATTTCCAAATGCAAGCAGTGGGAACTTTTAAGACCTAAACAATTATTGCCCATCGTTATTCTGGCGGTTATTTTCTTAGGACTAATTTTCATGCTCCTTACTATTGGCAAAAACTATTGGATCCGCTCAACATGGGAACCTCATTTTGTAGGAGATTTATCTACTTCCTTTAAAGATGCCTGGCTTACTACCTGGATGACCGGCATACGCCTCATGTCTATCTGGGTATTGGCCTATTACCTTTACCATTATGCCCAGGCCGAAATTAAGGCCAGTAAAGAAAGTGCACGTTTAAGTCTCATTGCCAAAAATGCACAACTGGATCACCTTACTGCCCAACTTAACCCGCACTTTTTCTTTAACTCCCTGAACAATATCAAAGCGCTGGTAAACGAAAATCCAATAGCCGCCCGTAGGGCCATCGATCTGCTGTCTGATTTGTTGCGTACCTCGCTTTATAACCGAGATAATGCCTTAATTACCCTACAGGAAGAAATTAATCTGATCAACGATTACGTTGAACTGGAAAAGATGCGCTTTGAAGAACGTCTACAGGTAAATTTCGATATAGCTCCTCAATTATTAGACAAAGAAATTCTTCCTTTGAGCCTGCAAACACTAATAGAAAATGCTATTAAGCATGGCATTGCCCAACAGCCTGACGGTGGTACCATCGCTATTAAGGTAACGAAAGAAGGCAACGAGTTAAAAGCCACCGTACAAAATCCGGGCACCTTGAAACAAGAGAAAAGCGCTGGTTTAGGCCTTAAAAACTTACAAGAAAGGTTAGCGCTACAATTTAATGGCAAAGCTTCCTTTAGCTTGGAGGTCTTAAATTCGAATGTCATTTTGGCCACCCTAAAAACACCATTAACATGAGCAAGCTGAGGTATTTGATCATAGACGATGAGCGCTTGGCCCGCGAAGAAATGAAGTGGAGCTTAAAGCCCTATCCCGATTTGGAATTGCTGGGCGAAGCCACAAATGCCTTCGAGGCCGAAGAACGGATTAAAAAACTACAGCCTGATCTTATTTTTTTGGACGTGCAGATGCCCGGAAAATCAGGCTTTGAACTGTTAGAAAGCTTAGACCAAGTACCCGTAGTTATTTTTACCACCGCCTTTGATCAATACGCTGTTCAGGCCTTTGAAATGAATGCGCTCGATTATTTGGTAAAGCCCGTTCGCGAAGAACGGCTAGAAAAAGCAATTGCCAAAATCAGACAGCAATTTCATCATAGCCAACACACTAAGAAGCCAGCACATCTATTTGTGAAGGAGGGCGAAAAATATCATTTCATTGCACTGCAGGAGCTTCATCAAATAGAATCGATAGGGAACTACGCCCGGCTTTATTTTAACAATGAGAAAGTGTTCTTCAAACGATCGCTCAACCAACTGGAAAAGATTTTAGATTCCAACCTTTTTTTCAGGATCAACCGTAGTACTATTATTAATACTGGGTTTATCGAACAATTAAGCCCCGATGCTAATGGACGTTTGCTATTTCGCTTAAAAAATGGTGAAACCCACACGGCTTCTAGTCGCCAAAGCGCCTTATTTAAAAACAGAAATATGTTCTAACCCAATTAACCCTTATTTTAATGATATGAATTTGATGAGAAAACTCTTCATCTTGGCCATGCTTTGCCTTTTGATAAGCACCAACTCAAAAGCACAGGCCAATAAAAAAGACTTGAGCAGCTATTTAATCCTAGATAGTTTACTGATTCCCACCCAAGATGGGGCACAGCTTTCGGCATTGGTGGTACGCAAAAAAGGAGCTGACGAAAAACAGGCAGCCATTTTAAGTTTTACGATTTATGCCCGTTTAACCGACATCAACAAAGCCATAGAAGCGGCCGATAAAGGCTATGTAGGTGTAGTGGCGTATACCAGAGGCAAGAAAAATAGCCCGGGTAAGGCCGTTCCTTATGAATACGACGGACAGGATGCTCGGGCAGTGATCGATTGGATAAGCAAGCAGCCTTGGAGCAATCAGAAAGTAGCCATGTACGGTGGGAGTTATAACGGCTTTACCCAATGGGCCGCCACTAAAAAACTTCATCCGGCCTTAAAAACTATTGTTACTTCGGCGTCGGCAGCACCAGGCATAGATGTACCCATGACCAATAATGTGCCTATGAACTTTCTTTTCCCTTGGACTTATTACACTACCAACAATAAACTGTTAGACAACACCGAGTACAGTAACAGTAAGCAATGGAACGATTTAGATGATAAATGGTTTGCAGTTGGTACGCCTTACCCAACTTTAGATAGTTTAATGGGTCGACCAAAAAACGAAGTCTTCAGGCGTTGGCTGGCACACCCTTCTTATGATTCATATTGGCAGGCCATGATACCCTATCAACAAGATTTTGCCCAGATCGACATTCCAATTTTAAGTACAACAGGTTATTATGATGGTGGCCAAATTGGCGAAATGTATTATTATCGCGAACACCTCAAATACAGACCCAATACAGCGCACTATCTCATTATTGGCCCTTATGGCCACTTTGGCGCACAAGGGTACCCTGATTCGGTATACAACGGCTATAAAATTGATCCTGTAGCCCAAATTCCCATCCACGATATCATTTACCAATGGTTCGATTATATTTTAAAAGGTGGGAAAAAGCCAGAAATTTTAAAAGATAAAATCAACTATCAGGTAATGGGCAGCAACCAATGGTATCATGCGCCATCGCTTAAAGCCATGAGCAACGATTCGCTGGTGCTTTATCTCAGTAACCAACGTTTGGGCAATGAGCACAAACTCAGCCTAAAAAAACCCTTAAAGGAGGCCTTTGTCAATCAAACCATCGATTTTAAAGATCGCAGCGACAAACACAGTTACTTTTGGCAACGTAATATCAGTTATGATACACTATACCATAACGGCGTCATGTTTTTAAGCGACCCTTTAAAGAACGACGTTACCTTAACCAACAAGTTTACCGGTCAAATAAAGGCCATGATCAACAAAAAGGACATGGATTATAGCGTGGTGCTGTTTGAGCATACGCCCGAAGGCAAATACTTCTACCTTTCTTATTTTATGGGCCGTGCCAGCTATGCTGAAAATCCAAGTCAAAGAAAACTTTTAACTCCGGGCAAAAAAGAAAGTATTCCCTTTAGCAATACCTATATCAGCGCCAAAAAATTAAGCAAGGGAAGCCAGATCGTGATTTTGGTAAACATTAACAAAAGCGCCAGTGAGCAGATCAATTACGGTACTGGCCGCGATGTAAACTTAGAAAGCATTAAAGATGCGAAAGAACCGCTTATAGTAAGATGGTACAACGATAGCTATATCAAGCTGCCCATTCTGAAATAAAAGAATCGTCATCGTGAGGATGGCGAAGCAATCTTATCTCTAGAAGAGATTGCTTCGCCACTTTGTTCCTCGCAATGACGATTCTTAAGTTATTTATTAGTTACGTGGCGCTGCCGTCGTACCTCTTAATGGATACTCTTTTGGTGGTTCTGCACCCAGCAGGTTTTTCACAAAGTAATCCCAACGGCGACGCATCATGTAAGGATTGTTTGCTCCAAAACCATGTGCACTATGTGGGAACAACACTAAATCATAATCTTTATTGGCTTTATTTAAGGCATCAACCACTAAATAGGTATTATATGGAGGTACGTTATTATCCATCATCCCATGTGCCAGCATTAATTTACCCTTCAAGTTTTTTGCATGGTTTTGGTTCGCCTGTGCCTCATAGTCTGAATTGGCCAACAAGCCGTTATAACGCTCGCCCCAATCGTCCTCGTAGTTTCTATTTTCGTGGTTACCTGCTTGAGATACACCCACCTTAAAGAAATCAGGGTAACGGAACATGGCCGCAGCAGTAGCAAAGCCACCTCCAGAGTGTCCCCAAATACCAACTTTATCCAAGTCCATAGGATATTTTTGTGCCAATTGTTTAATGGCGGTAATTTGATCTGGCAAAGTGTTTTCGCCCATATTGCCATAGGCCATGTCGTGATAGCTTTTCGAACGATAAGGATTGCTCGTACCTTCAATCACCACCACAATAAATCCTAGTTCGGCCAACGCTTGGTGGTCAGACCTCGAAGCAGAGAAAGACCAACTGCCTACACTTCCGCCCTGCGGACCTGGATAAATATAATCGACCACAGGATATTTCTTACCCGCCTCCATTTTAGTTGGCGTGAACACCAAACCATAAATATCTGTTTGTCCATCCGCAGCTACCATTTGTACTACATCAGGAGCTTTCCAGCCTTTGGCTAATAACCTTGAAATATCAGTTCTGCCCAGTTCTTCAATCTGTTTACCTTTTAAATCTCTCAAAACCGTTACCCCTGGCACATTAGGTTGCGAATAAGTATCAACGATATAGTTGAACGCAGGAGAAAACGACACTTGATGATTACCTGCGTCTGGCGTTAACAAGGCTAAACCTTTACCATCAAAACCTACGCGGTACAAGTATGCAAAATATGGGTTGCCTTTTTCGCGACCATGTCCTGTAAACCACAAAGTTCTGCTTTTTTCATCTACACGTAATAATCTTCCCACTAACCAATTGCCTTTGGTGATTTGGTTTTTTACCTTTCCTGTTTTGGCATCATATAAATATAAATGTCCCCAGTTATCGCGTTCCGAGTACCATAAAATTTCGTTGGTTTTAGGTAGATAACGCCAGTTAATCGCATTTACGCCCGACTCAAATTGTGTTTTAACCGTTTCGGTAAATACCTCTCTTACTGCGCCAGTACTTGCATTGGCAATTTGCAGTTTAGAAATTTTGTGGTCCCTTGAGGTTGATAAGAAAGCAAATTCGCTACCATCGGCATTCCAATCAATATCCGCCAATTGTCCTCCATCAACAATATCATCGCTTAACGAACTTCTGTGATCATCCAAAGGAATTTGTAAACTGATTACTTTAGGATTTTCCACATCAATCACCACCCTACGCAACTTGGCCACTTCTTTATCTCCAGGCAAGGGATATTTCCACGCCTTTAAGGTTGGTGAACCTACATTGGTGGTCACCAAATACATGTCGTTCAAATGGCGTTGATCTTGTTGGAAAGTAGTTAGTTTTTTAGAATCTGGCGACCAACGTACAATCGGTCTATCACTCGATTTCCAGCCCGCATTGTCGGTAGCGTAACCATAATCTTTTACACCATCAAAAGTAAGCTGTGTTTCTTTTTTGGACGCAATGTCTCTCAACCATAAGTTCCAATCCTTGATAAATACCATTTTTTTACCATCGGGCGATAATGACCCGACTTGGGCACCAGCTCTTTCAGCCCCAAATGGTCTTGCCGCAGCACTTGCTCTTCCACCACCAAGTTCATTTTTATCGATCTGATAAGTCCAGGATTTTTCATCCGCAAAAAACTGAAAGCTCTTTTCATCGCTGGAAAGTGCAATGGTTTGAAAAGGCAGCTTGTAGGCTTGGTAAGTTTTACCCGTTGCTTTGTTTAAGGCTTCAGCCAATTTTTGATGGTCAAAAGCGGCTACTTTTGTTTTCTTTACTGGATCTACTAATAGAAACTCATTGCCATTTTTGGTGGTCGCTAAATAAATCAGCTGCTCTCCATTAGTCCAATTTGGGCGAACCGTAGTACCATCTACAAAAGGTTCAACATTATAACTTAGGAATTGTTCTGCCCTCGCATAATCTTGCTCGGTTAATGGTTTATTTTGAGCCTTCAATGTAAAAACGGTTAAAATTGCACCAATACTTAGTATGTGTCTTTTCATTTTTAAATAGGAATAAAAAACTAAAATAATAGGGTTTGGTCATTTACAAATTAAGGTATTAATAATGATACATTTTTTGTTGGTCGCTTGTTCACAAGCAACAGCTCAAGGCAACAATGCCTTCTTCTAATTCTTCTTCGGTTAAAACGCCGTAACCCAACCTCAATCCATTTGTATTACCATCTAAAGTATAAAGGCTTGTAATTTTAACCCCTTTTTGAAGCATCTTTTGGGAAAGTGATACCCAATCTGTAGGTACTTTTATAGCTAGCCAAAAAGCCAATCCTCCGTCTGGAATATTATAATTTACTTTGTCTTTAAGGTGCTTTTTCAAAAGTCCGGCAGTAAAATCTCTTTTTGTTTTATAATAACTAGTTACTTTTTTAATATGTCGCTTAATGGCTCCATCCTTAATCAATTGCAAAACAGCCTGTTCCATAATGCTATCACCATTTACATCAATTATTTTCCTTAGCTGTCCCACTTTCTCAATTAAGCAACTATCGTTACTGGCTAAATAGCCCACGCGTAATACTGGAGAAACCACTTTGCTCAAGGTACCGATGTACACATAATTTTTAAGCTCTGGATAGCTCGACAAAGGCAATACTGGCCGATAACCAAAATGAAACTCATTGTCGTAGTCATCTTCAATAATGGCAAAACCATATTCATTAGAAAGCCTAATCAGTTCTAAACGTCTTTTGAGACTTAAGGTTACCGTAGTGGGGTATTGATGATGTGGTGTCACATAAATGGCCTTAATCCGTTTATTAGATTTCAGATATTGCACGACTTCGTCAATCACCAAACCTTCTTCGTCAACCCCTACAGGAAGAAGGTTGGCCCCAGCATGTTCAAAAGCTTTCCAAGCCGGTTGGTAACCAGGATTTTCGACCATCACCTCATCGCCTATTTCCAATAAACATTGTGCAGTCAAATACATCGCCATTTGGCTTCCTCTGGTCATGCATAGGTTGTCTTCATGCACCTGCATTCCTCGTTGATGATTAAGCATTTGAGCAATTTCTTGTCTGAAAGCTATATCGCCAAGCGCATTACCATCATAATTCATCAATTGCCATTTGGTCTTGAAGCTAAAAATTTGCCGATATGCCCTTGCTAATTCGGTAACGGGAGCAATTTTGGCATTCGGATGGCCATCATCAAACTGAATATGGAAAGGTTTTTCTAGCTGCCCCATCGTCATTGAAGTAGGTTGCCTACTTTTTATGGTTGAGGTGAGCTTAGGGATGTTCTTGGCAACAAAAGTTCCTTGTCGTTCTTTGGAAACCAGCCAACCTTCTATAATAAGCACATTGAGCGCCTCCACAACAGTATTTCGGTTCACTTTCAGTAATTGCGCAAGGTTTCTACCGCCTGGTAGCGCTTCGCCCGCTTTTAACCTGCCTGATTGAATATCCTTGATCATGGCGTCGGCAATCTGCAGGTAAACGGCTTTGTCAGATTTCTTATCTAACTGTACTTCAAACTTCCATGAACGCAACATTGGACTAGCTATTTATATAAAAACTGCACCAGTATGGCAGTCCAAAGATAATCTAATTTTGTGTTGCAAAACAAAACAGAAAGACATTATCAAGAATGGAACAATCAAATTACCAAATCAAAAAAGCTAGCCTCGAGGAGCTAGACCAAGCCGCTGAATTATTTAACCTTTATCGCATCTTCTATCGTCAAGCTTCAGATTTAGAAAAAGGAAAGGCTTTTTTAAAAGAGCGCTTGCTTAATGGCGAATCTGATATTTTTTTAGCGATGGTAGACGGAAAAGCGGTAGGTTTTGTACAGCTGTACAAGTTATTTCACTACACCAAACTAGAAAAGCAATGGCTACTTAGCGATTTATTTGTACATCCCGATTACAGGGGCCATGGACTTTCGGTAGCCCTGATCGATCGTAGCAAACAATGGTGCAAAGAAACAGGTGCCTGTGGCTTAATACTTGAAACAGAGAAAACCAACGACATTGGCAACAAGCTTTATCCTCGTTGCGGATTTGAGTACGATGCCCTGCACAATTACTACCATTGGTGGAAATAAATACCGGAGCAAGCCAAATAAGGTTTGCTCCAATTACACATATGATTTAATTACAGCGTATATGATTACTTATCAAATTGAGGAAAGCATCACCGCAGCGGAATTTATTGAGGTGCTGAATGCCTCTACCTTGGCCGAAAGAAGGCCTATAAATGACCCTGAACGCATTGCCCAAATGCTACAACACGCCAACCTTATTGCCACTGCCCGTGATCAGGGTAAACTAATTGGGATAGCAAGATCCTTAACAGATTTTGGATTTTGCACCTACCTTTCCGACCTGGCCGTAGATGAGCGCTATCAGAAAATGGGCATTGGAAAAGCATTGATTCGCCTCACCAAAAACCATAGTCCTCAAGCAAAACTGATTTTATTGGCCGCTCCTAAAGCCATTGACTATTATCCCAAAATTGGGATGGCTCAATGGGAATATTGTTATACATTGGAACAAGTGGACTATCTTAGATAAATGAATATAGTTGACCTTATCATAAACGACAGGGAAAAGGTATCCCTAGATGATATTTTTCTCGATGAAACCCGTAAAGAATCCTTAACCCAACTTTTACAGGAGCACATCTATATAGAGGAACTGCACCAATATGAATTGCCGGTAAATAACAAGGTTTTATTATACGGTAGCTCGGGCTGTGGTAAAACCATGACCGCCAAAGCCATTGCTAGCGCCTTGGGCAAAAACATTCTGATCCTTAATTTGAGCAATGTCATTTGTTCAAAAATTGGCGAAACATCACAAAACATCAAACTGGTATTTGATAAAGCAGCCCGAGAGAAGGCAGTGCTTTTTTTGGATGAATTTGACCAAATAGGAAAAGCTAGGGGAAATGATGATAAGGATGTTGGCGAAATGAGAAGATTGGTCAATACCTTGATTCAACTGATCGATTATTACCCAGAAGATGCGCTATTGATTTGTGCAACCAATCATCTCGAGATCATCGATAGTGCCCTCATTAGACGTTTTCAATTACGAATAGGGTTTGACATGCCCGCCGTGGAAGTTTTGGATGACTATTACGACCAGCTACTCTCACGATTTCCCGAACATCTGCGAAACATAGAGCGCCAGTACGACCTCTCATTTGCCGAAGCGAGGGACCTTACATTTACCTTGGTGAAAACCAAACTCATTAAAGCACTAGCAGAAAAGAAAAACATGGAGAACGCATGAGCAAGGATATACTCATCAACATCAATACCATTACCGAAAGAATAGCAAAGGCATGCGCCTTAAGTGGCAGAGACCAAAGCGAAGTAAAACTTTTGTTGGCAACCAAGACCGTTACTGCTGACCGCATAAAAATTGCACTGGCTGCCGGACAACTCCTTATTGCCGAAAACAAAGTACAGGAACTTAAGGAAAAATATGAGGCTTTAAGTGAAATTCCTCATGCCAATCATTTTATTGGGCACCTGCAAACCAATAAGATTAAAGACTTGCTGAAATACAATGTTTCCTGCATCCAGTCATTAGACCGTTTTGATTTGGCCGAAAAACTGCACCAACGTTTACTATTTGAAAACAAAACCATGGAGGTTTTGATACAGGTGAATACTTCTTTTGAAGAGAGTAAGTTTGGGGTAAGCCCAGAAGAGACCATTGCACTAACCCAACAAGTGGCGCAACTATCTACCCTAAAAATAAAAGGCTTAATGACGATAGGATTGTTAAGCGCCGAGGTAGAAAAAGTACGCCAATGCTTTCGGTTACTGAAAGACATTCAACAACAAATTCTTACCCTACGAATATCCAACGTTGAAATGCAGGAATTATCAATGGGCATGAGTGGCGATTTGGAGGTTGCTATTGCTGAAGGTGCCACCATCGTGAGGGTAGGAACCGCTATTTTTGGAACAAGACCCACACCAGACAGTTATTACTGGAATGAAAACCAATAAAAAAGAAACAATGCACATCCATATTGTACAACACGAAACATTTGAAGCTCCAGGCGCCTATCTGGAATGGGCAGAACAGCGAAATTATAGCGTCAGCTTTTCAAAAGTATATGAAGGCCAAGCCCTACCCAGTACGGTGGAACATATTGACTTGTTGTTGGTGATGGGAGGTCCACAAAGTCCAGATACCGCGTTAGCCGAATGCCCTCATTTTGACTCGCAAGCAGAGCAAGTGCTCATTTTAAAATGTATACACGCAGGCAAAGCGGTTATAGGCGTTTGTTTGGGAGCGCAATTAATTGGCGCAGCCCTAGGCGCTGTCTTTGAACACAGTCCCGAAAAAGAAATTGGCGTTTTTCCCATCAAACTTACCGAACAGGGCTTAAGGGATGAAAAGATCCACCATTTTGGTTCTTCCTTAGCGGTTGGACATTGGCACAGCGATATGCCCGGCCTTACCGAAAGCAGTAAAATACTAGCCACTAGCGCAGGTTGTCCACGACAAATTGTTGCTTATACAGATTTGGTTTACGGTTTTCAATGCCACATGGAACTTACCCCAAAAGTGGTTGAACTGCTGATCGCCGCAGAGGAAGATTTCCCTCGCCGCAGTACTCATCAATTTGTACAAAAACCCGAGGTCATCCGCCAGCATGATTTTAGTGAAATGAATAACAAACTGTTCCGTTTTCTTGATCATTTGACGAACGCTTACCTCAAAAGCAGTCACTAAGCCTTAGCCATCATCCATTTGGCTAAATTGCCAACTTGCTTCAGGGCCAATCGCAAATCATCTGTCCAAGGCAAACCAATGCAAAGGCGCATACAGTTGTGAAACTGTTCTTGCAGGGTAAACATACGACCAGGAGCAATGCTAATTTGCTTCTTCATTGCATAGTTATACAACGTTGCCGTATCTATGCCTTCGGGAAATTCTACCCATAAAGCAAGTCCTCCCTGCGGCCTACTGATTTTTGTCCCCGAAGGAAAAAACTCTGCAATGGCCAACGCGTAACGTTGATAGTTTTCCTGTAATGTCTTACGGAGATGGCGCAGGTGGTTTTCATAGCGGCCTGTCATCAGGAAATTGCCTACCGCTTCATTGATCACAGAGGTGGAAGACAAAGCGTGAATCATTTTCAACCTCATAATTTGCTCCTTATACTTTCCTGGAGCAACCCAGCCTACCCGGTAACCAGGTGCCAAGGTTTTAGAAACGGAACCGCAATACAACACATTTCCGTTGGTATCAAAAGACTTGCAACACTTTGGACGTTCGGCTCCAAAATGAAGGTCACCGTAAGTATCATCTTCGATTAAGGGAATATTGTATTTTTCCAAAAGACTTACCACTTCCTTCTTTTGTTCATCAGGCATACAATAGCCCAAAGGTGTGTTAAAATTAGGCACCAATAAACATACATTAATTTGGGGTAGCAGGACTTTTAGCGCATCAATATCAACACCCTTCACAGGGTCTGTAGCTATTTCCAATACCTTTAACCGTAAGCTCAATGCCAGTTGCAAAATACCCGGATAGCAGGGGCTCTCCATGGCTACAGTGTCACCTGGCTTTGTCAGCGCCATTAGGCATAAAGTTAAAGCATTCATACAACCTGCTGTGGTTACCACATCACTCTCCTTTAAGTGTCCTTCCCAAACCAAGGAACGAGCGGCAATCATTCTTCTCAATTTCACATTGCCTTGTAAAGGCTCGTATTCCGTACCTCCTTCTTTTAATGCCCTGGTTGCCAATACAACTTCCTTTTTCAATTTGGCCAAGGGCAACAAATTACCTGAAGGCACACCAATAGAAAGAAGGGTCAATTCCTTGTTTCCCATATTAGAATACACACTGTCAATCAATTCGTTTGGCTCGGTAATATTCGCCGTAGGCAAAGGCTGACTGGCTTGTGGCAAAGGAAGTTTTAGGTAATGAAGCGGACTTACAAAATATCCCGATTGTGGCCTTGATTGTACCAACGATTGAGCTTCCAACTCAAGAAACACTCTTTTGGCGGTATTGATGCTAATGCCATGTTCCTTGCTCAACATCCTCACGGAGGCCAAACGTTCGCCTGCCTGCAAAACACCCGTTTTAATCTTACGGGCAATGTTATCCGCTATTTCATTATAGATGAAATTTTTCTTCACCTCACAAAACTAACTGTACCCGTTGTAAAATCAAAAACTGTGACTGTGTTTGTTCGTGTCCTATATGGAGCTTTGTACCAAAATATTTTAGCACATGACAGAAATCAGTATTCATAAAGTAAAAGAAGATACCACCCAAGCTTGGGTAAATGGCTTTATCGGCGTGGTATTATTTAGCGGATCACTACCAGCCACAAGGATGGCGGTTTTAGAATTTAATCCAATATTTGTGACTTTGGCCAGAGCCTCTATTGCGGGCATACTTGCCTTAATTGCCTTATTGATTTTTAAAGAAAAAAGACCGAGCAAGGAACAGCTCTTCCCTTTGGCCATCGTGGCTTTGGGTGTGGTAGTTGGTTTCCCTCTACTAAGTGCCTTGGCTTTGCAATATGTAAGTTCGGCCCATTCCATTGTTTTTGTAGGTATTCTACCTTTGGCTACCGCTATTTTTGGAATTCTCCGTGGTGGCGAACGACCAAGACCTATTTTTTGGCTATTTTCATTGATAGGTAGTTTGCTGGTTGTAGGCTACGCCTTTGCGCAGGGGCTCAGCGCTTCTCCCATTGGCGATATTTTGATGCTATTGGCCGTTATTCTTTGCGGACTGGGCTATGCAGAGGGTGCAAAACTCACCAAAACTTTAGGCGGTTGGCAGGTTATTTCTTGGGCCCTGGTACTTTCTTTGCCCATCATGTTGCCCCTTAGTTTTTGCTACCTACCCACTTCTTTTGAGGACATTAGCGTGGGAGCTTGGACTAGCTTGGCTTATGTATCATTATTCAGCATGTTTATTGGGTTTATTTTTTGGTACCGAGGCCTAGCCCAAGGTGGTACGGCTACCATAGGCCAACTGCAATTACTACAGCCTTTCTTTGGATTGGCTTTGGCGGCTTCGTTGTTGCACGAACAAGTGAGTTTGGGCATGTTGGCCGTTACCGTCGGCGTTATTCTGTGTGTTGCAGGCACTAGAAAATTTGCAAAACCCCAACGTTAATTAGGTTGGCAAGCCCAAATAAAATCCCTTAATTTGAAACAAATTGTATGACATGACGGTAAAGACTTTAGCTGATATAGATATTCCTCAAATTGCAGAAGCGATTAACCAATCCTTTTCGGATTACATCGTACCCTTTCAATTGAATGCGGAACAGTTACAGTATAAAATCATACAGGAAGACGTGAAGCTGGATTTATCTGTAGGTGTTTTTGATGGTGAGGCATTGGTAGGGCTAATGCTGCATGGCTTACGTAAAAACGAAGATCATTTAGTAGCCTATAATGCCGCTACGGGTATTATCCCTACTTACAGAGGGAAGAGACTGGTGAGCAAAATGTATGATTTATTGGTGCCAAAACTAAAGGAACTACAAGTACAAAAAATGGTATTGGAGGTCATTGAAGGAAACGACCCAGCCATTAAAGCTTACGAGAAAATGGGCTATACCATTTCCAGAAAGTTAGTTTGCTTCTCGGGAACTGTTCAAGTTGATGAGACACCAAAAGAAATCAGCATTAAAGAGGCCACCACATTTCAATGGAATAAATGGTTAAGTTTTTGGGATATTCAGCCTTCATGGCAAAATGCTGTTCAATCGGCAGAAAACAGCAAAGCCATTTCTAAAGCGCTAGAGGCCTACCTTGACAGCGAGCTGGTAGGTTATCTCATTTACAACCCCAACAGCAAAAAGGTCAACCAGTTTGCGGTGTCAGCATCACATCGTCAAAAAGGGATTGCCACGGCTTTATTTAGTCATTTACAGCAAGTGTTAAACAGCGAAATATACGTCTACAATATTGATGGCGCCTCACCAGCTTGTATTTCATTTTTAACGGCATTGGGACTTAAAGAAAAAGTGAACCAATTTGAGATGGAGCGAGCAGTATAAATTTTTAAGCAAAACAACATGTCCACATTACTCATAGAAAAATATCATCCTAGTGATAAAAACCAGTTATTAACCGTTTGGGAGAAATCTGTTTTGGCTACCCATCATTTTTTATCGCAGGAAGATTTTGTGTTCATCAAATCACTTCTGCAAGGGATGGATTTTGAAATGCTCAACGTTTATTGCTTGCTAGACCAACGGAAAGTCGTTGGATTTATCGGCATAGACGAGAAAAAGATTGAAATGCTATTTCTAGACCCGGATTATATTGGAAAGGGCTTGGGTAAACAGCTCATGGAGTTTGCCCTATCTGAGCATGGAGCAACTTTTGTAGATGTGAACGAACAAAATCCAAATGCGGTGGCTTTCTACCAAAAATTTGGGTTTACTACATTTGAACGAACCGAAAAAGATGACCTTGGGAAAGATTATCCTTTGCTAAGGATGAAATTAATGACGGTTTAAATTTGAAATCGTACAAGCACAAATCACCTCTCAAATTGTCGGATTAATGCAGATTAGGGCATTTTGTTAATACCATTGAGTTTACTATGTACCTATGTGTTTATTTAACGAGGTTTTTGCGTTTTCGGTAAAAAAATAAACCACATAGACACATAAGAGTCCATGCCAAACAGGATTTGCTGGAGTTGGAGATAATGAAAAATTACAAACCGCTTATCCCGAACTTACACTAAACAAGCTAGCCGGCCTAATCAATGGAAATTACACCACTGCAGGCTCTAGCACAGAGAAGGTTTTAGCTAAGCAATTTATTTCGGCCATTCTCCCGTATGGAATCGTAAATACTGGGCAGGTATGACCGAAATCCATTAGAGTAATTACTGGTATATCAAATAGACCTTCCTCATCCAATACTTTTAACAGCTCTTTTTCGTAAGCTTCGGCATGACAATTATCATAAGGACGACCGAAGATAATTCCACTGGCATGCTTTAGGATACCCAAAGCAGCATAATTTCTAAGCCAATATCTTATTAGCGCAGGTTTTGGTTGGTCTTCTGAGGTTTCAAAAAATAGGATACAGTCTTTCCACAACTCCAAATCAGGCCAATATGCTGTTCCCTTAAGCATTTCCATTACTTCCATACATCCGCCCATTAAATGTCCTCTTACAATGGAATTACCACGAACAAAGCGCCATCCCTCTCCTACATTCATTTTCCTTTTTGTATCTTGTAAAGAAATATCAAACCAATCAAGAAATTCAGAGGTCCACCCACCTTTATTTGGCGCAATGTTTCCTATTGCTGCTGGAGAAAAGAACGTTCTTTTGATATCTTCGATTTGATAGGGGTGCATTTCAACATTTTCAGCAAATCCAACCAAAAGAGAAGTTCCATAAAAAGACCCTAATCCAGCTTTCAAACAAAGAAAGTGGGTAATGGTACTATCAGAAAAGCCCAGAAAAATTTTGGGATTATTTCGAATCACTTCAATATCTACATACTTTAAGATACGTATGCTATCTTCGCCACCAATATTAGAAATGATAGCTTTCACGGAGGAATCTGCAAATGCTGCCATTAAATCCTCAGCCCTTGCTTGCGGATTTTCATAAATCCAAGAGGCAGGTTTCAATGCATGTTTCGTTTCAACAACTTTTAGCCCAAAAATATGTTCTAACCTTTCCTTCCCTTTTGCATAACGATGTGGCAAATCGCCTGCTGCTCCCCAAGAAAGGGAAATCGAGGCAACTTTATCGCCATTAGTTAATGCTTTTGGAGTAATTAGTTTTACCATAGTTAAAGAATAGGTTCGTATTCGCCGAGTCGCCTACAAATCTATCGATATATGGGGAATTAACAATAAAGGCCTCAATTCGCTTTTATTCTCAAATATTTTTCGGTGATGGTGCGATCTACCCCAGCTCCTTCGACTTTTTCTACCCCTGTTTGGATTAACGTATCGTTTTTGATGCTCACTTTAAAGTTAAAACTTTTCCCCTCCCAGTTTCTATCCTTGTAAAAGTCCAAAAACTCAGTATACTCATCTCCTTTTAAAATATACCTACCTCCGCCTCCGTCAAAATGATTACTGCTGTCTTTTGGCATATCCAGCTTGTGATTGAGGAAGGCAAAATGGGTATCGTTGATAATTTTTATCATACGTCGGCCTTTGGTATAGTCCGTTTCGGTGCTTTTTCCGTTTTCGACCGTAGTCGCTGACAGCAACTGCCAAGTTCCCATAAGCTGAACAGGCGCATTTTCCGTCTTAACAGAATTACAGGACAAAAAAGAGATAATAGAAACCAATAAAAGAGGCATTTTAACATTCATAGTTATATTTTAAATGGTTAGGACTGTAATTTAATCAATTAATATGACAGAAAGAACCCTATAGCAAACCTTAGATATTTTAGGAAACGGGCTACCCAAACAAACTTTAATTCTATTTTTATAAAAAAATTGAAGTAATGAGCGACATGCATGAAAAGTTAAAACACCAGCAGGTGCAGTACCTTGAATTCCTGTCGCACAATCTCGAAAAAGCAAAGAAATTCTACATACAGGCATTCAATTGGAATTTTATAGACTATGGACCACATTATACTGCTTTTGAAGGAGTTATGTTGACGAAGGCTTTACCAGTGGCGAGCCTGTAAAGGAAGTAATCTAGTTATACTTTATTCCGAGAATCTATCTTAAAGCAGGGAAAACGTACTTGCTGCAGGCGGGACCATCTCAAAAGAGATATTTGATTTTCCCGGAGGAAGTCGCTTTCATTTTCTGGATCCAGATGATTATGAACTTGCTGTTTGGTCGCTTTAGCAGATATACTATTAGGCAAACCAAAGATTGTCCAACCAACTTTGGTTTGCTTGCCTCACCTACTAGCGCCTATTTCAATTTTTGCAAAAGTCAGGGCTTGCTAGCACTACCGATGTTTCTATTTGTCGCAAGGGTATATCCCAATACTTTTTTAACAATTGTTCCTTTTCTATAGGCGACACCAGCCTAAATCCATTTTTCTGGTAAAAGCTTATTGCCCAATCAGCATCAGCCCAGGTACCAATTAAAATGGGCTTATCCGTAAGCGTTGACAGGTGTTTTAGTAGTCTGCCCCCAATTCCCTTGTTTCGGGCGATTGTTCTCACATACGCATGTCTAATTAGGGTCACATCGCGTTTATGCTGTATGCCCATTACCCCGATAATAACATCGTCTTGAAGGTAACACCAAAATTCCACACCATCCATTAGCTGGCTCTGTAGCTCGTACTCCTCCATATAGGGCTCCTTCCACCGGTCTTTTGGTATAATGCCTTTATATGCAGATGCGGCATTATTTATAACTTCGTAGATATCCTTAAAATGTGATTTCTGGCTTTTGATGATCATATTGATAAAACTATACTGTTATACAATGTTTTTTAACATTGCAAAACTACCTCGCTAAAGCCGTATAGCTTTTTACATATGTTGAGAAGTGATTATTTTAATTGCTTACGTATTCTGCTCAACTGTGTAGGCGTAATGCCTAAATGTGAAGCAATATCCTGTAAAGGCACATATTTTTCAATATTGGCGTGGTTCTTCAATAATTTCTCATATCGCGCCAGCGCTTCCTCCATTACAATAGAGACTTCTCTTTCCTCCTTATCTATGACCCAATTTTTTTCCAGGTAATGAATATAGAACGATTTGAGGTCTTCCGTTTGGAAAATCATTTCCCTGAACTGTTTATAAGGAAGGTTCAGCAACACACAATCCGTTACAGCTTTAATTGTAAATTTTGACGGCTGACTTAAAATACAGGAAACAGTTGAAGCGATAAAATCAGTACTCGCAGCAATATTCTTATTGTATGTACGTCCACTATCGTCACTAATGTAAGAAATGACATAACCAGAATACAAAAAGCAAAACTGTCGTGCCACAAAACCTTCCTTAACGAGTATTTCGTTTCTTTTTAGGTTTACTACCGTAGTTATTGTTAACAGTTTCTCAAATGAAGCTTCCGAGATAGGAGAGTAGGAATTTATCTTTATCCTAAACTTTTGCATCAACAGTTCATCCATGGTTATTACTGGCATCAGGGCAAGTCGCTTTCCTTTATATCTTATAATCTCGGCAAAATGATTACAGTTTTAAGAATAGATATTGAGATTACCCATTCCTAGTCAATTTTGTAGCATTAAAGTATAGCTTATCTCATAAAGCAACATTAAAAAACCGCTGTAACAGCGGTTTTTCTTTCAGCGGAGAAAGAGGGATTCGAACCCTCGATACCCTTTTGGGGCATACACACTTTCCAGGCGTGCTCCTTCGACCACTCGGACACTTCTCCGTTAAGCCGCAAAAATAAGATTTTTAATGCAATAAAAAAGCCTCGGTCAATCGACCGAGGCTTTTCTTTATCTAGTATCGGATGCTTATTCAACCACGGTAACTTTTACCATATTGGTTCTGCTTCTTTTTTCCAAAGGAACGGCAGCAGTATTGATCACCACATCTCCTTTTTTAACCAATTTCTTTTTCTTTAACAGGTCATTTACCTCTTCAATGGTTTTATCGGTACTCTCAAACTTATCGTAGAAGAAACCTCTTACACCCCAAACCAAGCTTAAGGTATTTAACAAGCTCTCGTTACTGGTAAAAGTAAAAATAGGTGCTTGTGGGCGATGACTAGCTACCTCAAAAGCAGTGTAACCACTAGAAGTCATGGTAACAATACCAATAGCATCTGTTTGTTTAGCCAAGAAACAAGCAGAGTCGCATACCGCATCTCCCAAGAAGCTATCAGTTTTAGGCTTCAAAAATTTCTCGGCGTAAAAAGGATAATTATTTTCTTCGATGTTATTAATAATTTTCTGCATTGTTTCGATCACAATTAGCGGAAACTCACCCACTGAAGTTTCTCCGCTAAGCATTACCGCATCTGCACCATCAAGCACAGAGTTAGCTACGTCGTTCACCTCGGCTCTGGTTGGACGAGGGGTAGTGATCATACTTTCCAACATCTGTGTAGCAATAATTACCGGTTTAGAGGCAGCTCTACATTTGTTTACAATCATTTTTTGCAACAAGGGTACTTCCTCCATTGGCATTTCCACACCAAGGTCACCACGAGCAACCATTACCGCATCAGTTACGGCAATGATTTCATCGATATTGGCAATGGCCTCAGGCTTCTCTATTTTAGCAACTACTCTCGCCGTTTTACCTCTTTCTTTAATAACATCTTTTAACTCGACAATATCAGCGGCATTACGCACAAAAGAAAGACCTATCCACTCTACATCGCTTTCCAATACAAAATCTAAATTTTTTCTATCCTCAACCGTTAAAGAAGGAATAGAAACTTTTGTATTAGGAAGGTTAACACCTTTTCTGGAAGTTAAGATACCACCGTGAACCACCTCGCAAATTACCTCATCCTTATAGTTGGTTTCCAGTACTCGCATTTGCAATTTACCATCATCCAAAAGGATAATCTCTCCGGCTTTTACATCTTGAGGGAAGTTTTCGTAAGTGATATAAATACGTTCTTCGTTACCAATGCACTCTTGGGTGGTGATGATGGTTTTGCTTCCATTAACGAGGTTAATCCCCCCATCTTTCACCATCCCGATTCTGATTTTGGGACCTTGTAAATCGGCCAAAATACCTACGTTATATTTGTGCTTTTGATTGATTTCTCTGATGGTGTCTATCACCTTTTGGTGGTCGGCCTGTGAACCGTGTGAAAAGTTTAGCCTACATACGTCTAAACCTGCATTAAACATACTATACAACACCTCTGGTTTAGCCGAAGCAGGGCCCAAAGTGGCCACGATTTTGGTTCTGGAATGAAAAGGTTTCATTAAAATTATCTTGTTATTACCACCCAAACAATAACGCCTAAATTTACGACTTGTTTAAGCTTTAATTATATTATTTCAGTTTGATTTAAGATTCAAATATAGTGTATTTACTACACTAACAATATAAAATTTACATTACCAAATTTTCTTTGGACTTTAATTTACGCACATCTATCTGCGCAGCCACCTGAATATCAGGCATTTTATTCAAACTAGTGAGGATAAAATTGAGATCTTCCTTATCAATAAACTGATGGATAACGATAAAGAAATCCACTTTGTTCATTTCAGGAATCAGAAAGCCCTCGCTGTTCCTATTGCTCACCAAAAAATATTCCCGTTCGCCCTCTTCTACAAAGAAAAAGTATTTGGAAAAAGCCAATGGTGCTTCATCCGTATTAAAATACACCTCATGATCTTCTATTTTGTAAAACTCTAGGTTAAGATTTGTGTTTATCTTGTGGCACAAAACGTAGTCTTTTAACGATGCAGTGATAGCGATAAGGACAAAATCCAGATCGAGCGATAGTTTTAAATAAGTTTTGTTCAAAATGTATATTTTTGTTAGAATTACGAAATTATAAAACTAATTTTACTTTGGGTTTTAAACCCATTAAAATTGACAGAGAAATAAAAACATTTGAAATGTGTTAGAATTTATTTTTCTTTGCACAGAATTATTTAACCATTAAATTATAATATTATGTCTGATATTGCTTCAAGAGTAAAGGCTATTATCGTAGAAAAACTAGGTGTTGATGAAAGTGAAGTTACGCCAGAAGCGTCTTTCACAAATGACTTAGGTGCAGATTCACTAGACACTGTTGAGCTAATCATGGAGTTTGAAAAAGAATTCAATGTAGCTATTCCAGATGACCAAGCTGAAACTATTGGTACTGTAGGTCAAGCAATTGCTTATTTAGAAAAAAACGTTAAGTAGAAATACTTTTTCTGTACAATACTTATAAATGGGATTAAAAAGAGTAGTAGTTACTGGGTTGGGTGCGCTCACTCCTATAGGAAATAGTGTTCCCGAATTTTGGGAAGCATTAGTAAATGGTGTGAGTGGCGCAGCGCCTATCAAGAGTTTCAATACCGAAAAATTCAAAACAAAATTCGCTTGCGAGGTTAAAAACTTTAATCCAGAAGATCATTTGGATAAAAAAGAAGCCCGCAAACTGGATCCGTTTGTGCAGTACGCACTGGTATCCACCGAAGAGGCCGTTAAAGATGGGGGATATGATTTCTCTAAACTTGACACGAACCGCATTGGTGTAATCTGGGGCGCTGGAATTGGAGGTCTAAAAACTTTCTTAGACGAGGTTTCCAACTTCGCCAAAGGAGATGGCACACCTAGATACAATCCTTTCTTTATCCCGAAAATGATTATTGATATCGCCCCAGGGCATATCTCGATGAAGTATGGATTGCGTGGACCAAACTTTGCCACCGTTTCTGCTTGTGCATCATCAACTAATGCGATGATTGATGCCTTTAACTATATTCGCTTGGGCATGGCTGATATCATTATCAGCGGTGGTTCAGAAGCGATTATTAACGAAGCGGGCATGGGAGGTTTTAACGCAATGCATGCTTTATCTACCCGTAATGATGATCCTGCAACAGCTTCCCGTCCATTTGACAAAGACCGTGATGGTTTTGTAGCGGGCGAAGGTGCCGGTACCATTATTTTAGAAGAACTGGAGCACGCTAAAGCGCGTGGCGCCAAGATTTATGCTGAAATTGTTGGTGGTGGTATGAGCGCAGATGCTCATCACATTACAGCCCCTCACCCAGAAGGGCTTGGTGCTAAAATGGTAATGACTAAAGCGTTAGCGGATGCTAAGTTAGAAACCAATCAAATTGATTATATCAATGTGCATGGTACTTCTACACCACTTGGAGATATACAAGAAGCAAAAGCTATTGTAGACTTATTTGGAGAAGATGCTTATAAACTGAACATCAGCTCTACTAAATCTATGACGGGCCACTTGTTGGGCGCTGCCGGTGCCGTTGAAGCCTTGGCTGCTATTCTTGCCATTAAGAATAGTACGATTCCGCCAACGATCAACCACTTTACAGATGACCCTGAGTTTGACCCAAAACTTAATTTTACTTTTAACAAAGCTCAAAAACGAGAAGTTAGAGCTGCAATAAGTAACACTTTTGGTTTTGGAGGCCATAATGCTTCTGTAGTTTTCAAGAAATACGAAGAATAAGCCAAAAAGTTTATGGTTTAAGAGCAATTGTATTGTATATTTATACAAATGCTTTTTCTATAATTAAATTTTGTGTTGCTAGTTGATGTCCTTGCTCAGCATTTATAAACTATATCTTTCGCCAAATAAGCAGTTCTTAAAGAAATTAAAGAATGTGCTTGGTTTTGTCCCGGGTAATATTGCGCTCTATAAAATGGCGTTTAGGCATCGTTCGGCGGCCAAGATATTGAAAAATGGCAGCAGGAGCAGCAATGAGCGCTTAGAGTTTTTGGGCGATGCTATTTTAGGTGCTGTAGTGGCAGAAATGCTATTTAAAAGTTATCCTTATAAAGAGGAAGGCTTTTTAACCGAAATGCGGTCTAAGATTGTAAACAGAGCAAATTTAAATCAATTGGCGCGTAAAATGGGTTTCGATGAACTTATCGTTTTTGATCAAAAGACGGTAAACTTCCAATCAAAACACCACTCTATGTATGGCGATGCTTTTGAAGCATTGATTGGGGCCATTTATTTAGACAAAGGCTATAATTTCACCAAAAATCTTATCCTTAAGCGCATCATTAAACCTTATGTAGATGTTCACCATCTGGAAATTACGGAAACAAATTTCAAAAGCCGTTTGATCGAATGGTGCCAGCGACAAGGCAAAGATATTTCGTTTGATGTTGTTGAAAATGGCGAGGGAGAAAGTGCCAAACTGTTTACTGTTCAGGTAATGATTGAAAATGAGAATTACGGCATTGGCAGGGACTACAACAAAAAGAATGCTGAAAAACTTGCAGCAGAAAAGGCTTGTGAGGCCTTGGCTATTTAATCCCTTAATGTGACGATTAGCAAATCCGATTATTCCATCCCAAAAAACCAACTGTCCAAACAACGAAAAAACTAATTGTTCTGGTTCTGAACTTTTGTCTTTCCAGCAGTATCACTATACTTCTTAAAAGATTCGTTGATCCATTTAATGGCATCGTAATTAGTCCAATGTTTGGCCTTTTCATAATCTGGCCTATAATCAACCATAAAATTTTCTAAGGCTTTCCCGGTCAACCCCGTATGCTGATTAATGGATGTTTTATTAAAAAGTTGATCAACAACATTATCCTGCATTTCCGTTTGGTACATCCTATTAAATCTTCTGGCCTGCCGAGGGGTTTTACCAAAAAGCTCATATAACGCAGTCAGTGGACTAGATAAAAAAGAAAGAACCGGGGGTTTCCCACCATAAAAAGAACCTTTATCCCTGTAGTCTCTTTTCAGTTCCTCTAAGGTTTGCTTTTTGGTTTGCCCAGTTACCACAACTTCATTCAAGGTAGTACCACGATTTAGATATAATACCAAATCTTTATTGTTGCGTACAACCACTTCCAAATCGTTAAAATTACGTTTCATCACC
This sequence comes from Pedobacter sp., assembly GCF_039594775.1. Taxonomy (GTDB): domain Bacteria; phylum Bacteroidota; class Bacteroidia; order Sphingobacteriales; family Sphingobacteriaceae; genus Pedobacter. The sequence continues at coordinate 326,259 of NZ_JBCNMT010000001.1, forward strand.
ACTAGGGTATCTCCTATATTCGCTTTGATAGAGAAAATCCCCATATCGTTACTGCCCGCAGAGAAGCCGGACCGCTTATTTTTTACTTCGGCCAAAGCGATGCGAATATTGGCGCCACGTTCAAAAAGTACTCCAGTAAGCACAAAATCTTGTTGGGCAAAGCCCTGATAAGTTGTACTTATGCAGAGTATGATTAACGAATAAAATGTGAGCCTAACTTTGCCTAGCATTTGCAGCGTTATATTTTTATTTTGTAAACTTAACAAATGTTTAGCGTTTAGGACGTTAAAAAAGGTTAATTCATGCGCAAAATACTTTCATCAATCTACCTACTTTATGCAGCAATCATCTTTATTATACTGATGTTTATTGCTTTGCCCTTTGTATTGCTCTTTTCGGCAATTTTACCTTTAAACGCCGGAAAAAGGGCTATTCTAGTGATATTAAGAACTTGGGCCTGGCTATTCAGTGCCCTAAGTTTATTTTGGATAAGCACCGAAAATAAAAGGAGCATAGATCTCAGCAAATCTCATATCTATGTAGGAAATCACGGCTCATACCTAGACGCGGTAGCAGTCTGCTTGAGCATTCCACAATATTTTAGCGCATTAGGCAAGGTAGAAATTACAAAGGTGCCTGTTTTTGGACTGATTTATAAACGGATAGTGGTATTGATAGACCGAAGTAGCAAAGAAAGTCGTGAACAATCTGTAAATGCATTAAAGAAAGATATTGCCAACGGGCAGTCTATTCTCATTTTTGCAGAAGGCACCATGAACCAAACCGAACAGCCCTTAACCGATTTTTATGATGGCGCTTTTAGAATTGCCATCGAAACACAAACGCCCATCATTCCCTTTGTGATGATCAATAACAGGAAACTACTTCCAAGAAAGCACCCATTAAAGGCTAGGCCAGGCATCATTAATACCATTTTGTTGCCGGAAGTAGCCGTAGCTGGATTAAGTTTGGAAGATTTACCAGCCTTAAAAAAGAAAGTATACGATCTTATGAAAGAAGCAATTTTAGAGCATTATTAGCATGAAATCCTGATCGATTAGATATGTTCAGGCGTCGCTATCTAATTACTTTATACTAACTACTAAGTACTTTTTATATCTTTGCACATGATAAAATCAATGACCGGCTTTGGCTTGGCATCTACCGACCACGAAAGTGTGAAGTTTTCAGTAGAGATAAAATCGCTAAATTCGAAGTTTCTTGAGCTTGGACTCAAAATTCCAAAAGCATTTTCCGACAAAGAACTCTACCTGCGTAATGTCTGCAATAAAGAGATAGAGCGTGGTAAAGTAAGCATTGCCATTACTGTTGAACGTAGCGAAGAAGCACAAAAAGGCGCTTCTATTAATCAGGTATTATTAAAAAAATATTATACCCAATTATTAGAAATCAATAAAGATATTGCTGCAGATTTATCGACAATATTGCCAGCCGTGCTTAATTTGCCAGAGGTAATTAGCTATACCGAGGAAGAAGCGAGTGATAGTGAATGGGAAATTTTGGAGGCAACTTTCGATAAAGCACTTAAGAACTTTACTCAGTTTAGGGTGGATGAAGGCAAGGTACTAAAAGCTGACCTGGAACTCCGCATCAGAAACATTCTTGTTTTTTTTGCTCAGGTAGAAACCTTAGCCCCTTTAAGGGTTCCGCAAATTAAAGCTCGTTTAACACAGTTCTTGGAAGATAGCGTTGGAAAAGTAAATGTAGATCAGAACCGCTTTGAGCAGGAGTTGATTTATTATATCGACAAATTAGATATTACCGAAGAGCAAACCCGCTTAAAAAGTCACTGTGATTATTTTATCGCTACCCTTAATGACAAAGATGCCAATGGTAAAAAACTTGGTTTTATCTCCCAGGAAATTGGTAGAGAAATCAATACCATGGGTGCAAAAGCCAACGATGCACAGATACAGCAATTGGTGGTAGGGATGAAAGAAGAACTAGAAAAAATTAAAGAACAATTATTGAATGTGTTGTAATGTTATGGGAGTTGTAATGTTGTAATGTTGCAACGTTGAGACTTTCAAACCTTCCAACCTTCCAACCTTTTTAAAGAATGCAAGGCAAACTTATTATATTTTCTGCTCCTTCAGGCGCTGGTAAAACTACCATTGTAAAGCATCTGTTAAGCAAATTCAGCAACCTCAGCTTTTCCATTTCGGCAACTACTAGAGAGCTCCGAGGCGACGAAACCAATGGCAAGGACTATTATTTTATTAGTAAGGAGGAGTTTTTACATAAGGTTGCCCACCAAGAATTTGTAGAATTTGAGGAAGTATACAGCGGGACATTTTATGGTACTTTACGCTCTGAAATCCAACGTATTTGGGATGAAGGCAAACATGTTATTTTTGATATCGATGTAGAAGGTGGGTTACGTTTAAAGAGAAAATTTGAAGACGATGCATTAGCGATTTTCGTGCAACCACCATCATTAGAAGTGTTAAAGGAACGTTTAGCTGGTAGAGGAACCGATAGCGAGGAAAAGCTACAGGAGCGTTACGCCAAAGCGGAAAAAGAACTTGCATACGCAGAGAAATTTGATATCATCCTTAAAAACTACGAATTAGAAACAGCCTGCGCTGAGGCGGAACAGTTGGTAGGGGATTTCTTAAAAAGTTAACCGTAAATAAATCGTCATTTCGACGAAGAATGAGGAGAAATCTAACAAGACGCTAGATTTCTCTTCGTCGTACCTCCTTATCGAAATGACGGCATAGATAAAGAAAAAATGATTGGTCTATTCTTCGGTTCGTTTAATCCCATTCATCTAGGACATTTGGTAATTGCCAACTACATGGCCAATTATACTGATCTGAAAGAAGTATGGTTTGTGGTTTCCCCACATAATCCGCTAAAGCAGAAAGCAGGCCTGGCTGATATGTACGATCGGTTGGAAATGGCCCGCTTAGCAACAGAAAATGCCGACCACTTAAAGGTGAGTGACATTGAGTTTAAACTCCCCCAACCTTCCTATACGGTTGATACCATGGCACACCTCAAAGAAAAACATCCTGAAAAGGAATTTGCCCTAATCATGGGTGCGGACAACCTCGTATCACTTAAAAAGTGGAAAAACTACGAAGTACTACTTCAAAATCACCAAATTTTTGTCTACCCACGTCCCAACGCCGATGTCAGCGAATGGAAAAATCACTCGTCTATTGTGATTACCGAAACACCACAAATGGACATTTCCTCTACTTTTATCCGCCAGGCAGTAAAGCAAGAAAAAAGCATCCAGTTTTTAGTTCCGGATGCTGTAATCGATTTTATGGATAAGAAAAGCCTCTATAAATAATTTACGATTTCAGATTGACGAATTACGATTGAATTAAGCGCTATAAATCTAAAATCGTAACTCGTAAATCTACAACCCCCTTATCCTTTCCAGCTGTCTTTTAGCGAAACCACTCGGTTAAACACTAAATGATCAGCAGTAGAGTCTTTATCTAAACAAAAATATCCTTTACGAATAAACTGGTAACCAGTGCCTAATGTTGCATTGGCCAAAGCAGGTTCAATATAAACGTTACTTAGTACTTCCTTGCTGTTTGGATTAAGGTAATCTTTAAAATCACCTTCCTCAGCGTCAGGAGATACTACGCTAAATAATCTATCATATTGTCTTACTTCCGCTGTTTTGGCGTGAGCCATACTTACCCAATGAATGGTTCCCTTAACGTGAATTCCGCTAGTATCACTACCACTTTTCGATTCGGGAATATATGTACAATGAACCTCTGTTACTTTCCCATCGGCATCTTTAACAAAACTTTCGCACTTCACAATGTAGGCAAACTTCAAGCGCACCATTGCCCCAGGAGCAAGTCGGAACCATTTTTTAGCAGGCTCTTCCATAAAGTCTTCACGTTCAATCCAAAGTTCTTTACTGAAAGGAATTTCCCTAGTACCACCTTTATCTTCTGCTTCTGGATTATTTTCTCCGATTAAAATCTCACCATCGCCCTCATAATTGGTAATCACTAATTTAATTGGATCTAAAACCGCCATCGCTCTGGTCGCTTTTTTATTCAGATCCTCGCGGATACAAAACTCCAACAAGCTCAACTCAATCAGGTTTTCTCTTTTTGCAATACCGATACGTTCACAAAACTCTCTGATACTTTCCGGAGTATAACCTCTCCTCCTCAAACCACTAACGGTAGGCATACGAGGATCGTCCCAACCACTTACATGGCCTTCATTTACCAATTGCAACAGTTTACGTTTACTCATTACCGTATAGGTAAGGTTTAAGCGAGCAAATTCATATTGTTTTGAAGGGAAAATACCCAACTGGGCGATAAACCAATCATATAATTCTCGGTGAGAAACATACTCCAACGTACAAATAGAGTGGGTAATATTTTCGATGCTATCGCTTTGTCCATGCGCAAAATCATACATCGGATAAATGCACCAAGCATCTCCGGTACGGTGATGGTGAGCATGTTTAATACGATAGATAATGGGGTCGCGCATCAGCATATTAGGGCTAGCCATGTCAATTTTAGCTCTTAAGATACAAGCACCATCCTCAAACTCCCCATTTTTCATTTTAGTGAAAAGCTCCAAATTTTCTTCGATGCTTCTCTCTCTGTACTGGTTAGGAGTTCCTGGCTCGGTAGGTGTACCTTTTTGTGCGGCAATTTCTTCAGCCGTACTTTCATCTACATAAGCAAGTCCCTTTTCAATCAACTGCACGGCATAGCTATACAACTGATCAAAATAGTCAGAAGCGTAAAGTTCGTTTTTCCACTGAAAACCCAGCCATTGAATATCTTCCTGCTGGCTATTTACATATTCTGTTTTTTCAGTAACCGGATTGGTATCATCAAATCTAAGATTAGTGTAACCACCGTATTTCTGAGTCAATCCAAAATTCAAGCATATCGCCTTAGCGTGGCCGATATGTAAATAACCATTTGGTTCTGGTGGGAAACGTGTGACTAGTGTTTCGTACTTTCCGCTTTTTAAATCATTCTCTATAATCTCTTCTATAAAGTTTAATGATTTTTCCTCGCTCATATAAATCTGTGTTTAAGCCCCAAAGTTAACCAAATTTAGGGTATTTTAAAGGGGAAGATACATGGAATAAAGAACAAGGAGCAAAGCATAAAGATCTTTCAAAATAGAGCATTTTGAACCTAAAAGAATACCAAAAAACCAAATAACTAACCAACCAAACAACTATTTCATTACATTTACCTACATCAAGAAACCAAATATGAAAAAAACTCTAAATAGGCCCATTAGGGTACTTGTAGCCAAGGTTGGTTTGGATGGCCATGACCGTGGCGCAAAAGTAATTGCAACCTCGCTTCGCGATGCTGGCATGGAGGTTATTTATACCGGTTTGAGGCAAACGCCTGAAATGGTAGTGAACACGGCCATACAGGAAGATGTAGATGCGATTGGCATTTCAATACTCTCAGGTGCCCACATGACGGTTTTTCCTAAGGTAATGGCCATTATGAAGCAAAAACAACTTGATGATGTTTTGGTGACTGGGGGTGGTATTATTCCTGAAGGGGATATGAAAAAATTGCAGGAAATTGGCGTTGGAGAACTTTTCGCTCCTGGTACCGCCATGAAAGATATTGTAGATTATATTGAAAACTGGGTGGCAGAGCACCGAAAATTTTAAGCGTTATGGATTATCAACAATTATTGGTAGAAACCAACAACAACATACTATACATTACCATCAATCGACCACAAAAACTCAATGCGCTAAACAAAGAAGTTTTGACCGAGTTATCGGTTGCGGTTGCCAATGCCCAAAAAGACAAGGGAATTAAAGCAATTTTAATAACCGGTGCAGGAGAAAAAGCTTTTGTAGCTGGTGCCGATATTTCCGAATTCCAAAATTATACCCTTGAAGAGGGCAAGCAATTGGCCAAAAATGGCCAGGAAACTGTTTTTGATGCCATCGAAAATTCAGCTAAACCGGTAATTGCCGCTATTAATGGATTTGCTTTAGGAGGAGGCTTAGAGCTGGCCATGGCCTGTCATATCAGAATTGCTAGCGAAAATGCCAAATTAGGGCTCCCTGAAGTCACACTAGGACTGATTCCCGGTTATGGAGGCACACAGCGCTTGGCCCAACTAGTAGGTAAGGGAAATGCTTTTGAAATGATTTTTACTGCAGACATGATTTCGGCAGAGAAAGCACTGCAACTTGGACTGGTAAATCATGTAGTGCCCATTGCCAACCTTTTGGAAAAGGCCAACGAGATCTTAGAAAAAATTAAACTTAGGGCCCCTTTAGCATTGGCCAGTGCCGTAAAAGCGGTAAATGCGGGTTTCAACCCCAAAATAAATGGTTACGATGTAGAAATTAACGAGTTCGGCAGATGCTTTGATACCCAAGACTTTAAAGAAGGGGTGACCGCATTTTTAGAAAAACGAAAAGCAGATTTTAAAGGCGAATAACCTGAAACGAGGCCACAAAATCTAATCGCCCAGCTCATTAATTAATCCTACTCCGAAAAAGTGTAGAAAATATTTCCCACATGCGTTTTTTTTCTATATTTTAGCTAAAATATTAATCTACCCTATTTATATACGCGTATGAAGAAAATATTAATAGTTGACGATGAGGTAAATATCGGGTTGTTGCTCTCGAAATTTTTAACCAGAAATTCTTTTGATGTAACCAGCGCAACTAGCGGAAATTCTGCCATGGAGTATCTCGCCAAGGATAGTTATGACTTGGTTTTATGCGATTACCGTTTGGAAGATACCGACGGCAAGGAAATGCTAATCAAGATCAAGGAAAGTTATCCAAAAACAGGTGTAATCATTATCACCGGATATTCGGACATTAAACTAGCCGTTGAATTGATCAAGCTTGGCGCTTACGATTATATAACAAAGCCTTTATATCCAGATGAAATTCTGAATACCATTAACAAGGCTATTGAAACGCAAATAGCATTAAATGCCAGTTTGCCCGAAACGGAGAGCGCTCAGGAGCAGGAAAAAACGAAGACAAGCAAAAACACTTACATTTTAACGGATGAGTTCGTTATAGGACAAAGTGGTGCTTCAAAAGAATTGATGAAGCAGATTTTGTTGGTGGCTCCAACCGCTTATAGCGTTATTTTGATGGGAGATAGCGGTACGGGTAAAGAATCAGTCGCTAAAGCCATCCATCTCAATAGCCCAAGAAAGGACAAACCTTTTGTGGCCATGGACTGCGGTTCCTTAACCAAGGAGCTTGCAGGCAGTGAATTTTTTGGCCACGAAAAAGGCTCTTTCACTGGTGCTTTGTATACCAAAATCGGTCATTTTGAAATGGCTAACGGTGGAACGCTATTTTTGGACGAAGTAGGCAACCTTTCCTACGATATCCAAGCGGCATTATTGAGAACGGTACAAGAAAGAAAAATCAAACGTATTGGCAGCACCAAAGAAATTGATTTGGATGTGAGGATTATTGTGGCAACCAACGAAAACCTACAAGATGCCATTTCAAAAGGTAAATTCAGGGAGGACCTTTACCATCGTTTTAATGAATTTTCGATCAACCTGCCTCCTATCAGCCAACGCGGAAAAGACATCTTGGCCTTTGCCGAAAGCTTCTTGCAATTGGCCAATCAGGAACTTAATAAAAACATTAAAGGTTTTTCAGAAGAAGTAATCGATTGCTTTTTGACCTACAATTGGCCAGGTAATGTTAGGGAACTGAAAAATGTGGTACGTAGGGCAACATTGCTTACCGAAACCGACGAAATACAATTAAAGGCGCTTCCATTGGAAATTTCAACTTATGCCAAGGCACCACTTTTAGCCTCAAATGGCAATGCTGAAAGCGCCGAACGTAGCAAACCTCGAGATTTAAAGAACGCCGCATTAGAAGCAGAATACGAAACAATCCTGAAAGTGCTACGGGAAGTAAACTTTAACAAGACAAAAGCAGCAAAAATATTGAACATCGATAGGAAAACGCTCTATAATAAAATGAAAGCTATTGATCTTGACAACAAATAAAAGTGTTTAGTCTTTTCAAAAACTCTGGCGCTCCAAGGTTCGAAAACCGCTACAATATTTCTAAGAAGATATTATGGATAGTTATGCTGTTGTGCATTGCACCGCTGCTATCTATAATATTATCAATTGCAGTTGGCAAATCCTCCGTGCTGTTTTTCAATGTTAGGCCAAATTTTTACACGAGTATTTGGACCAGCTTTGGCATAGCCGCAGCCCTGTTTACAGGTATATTGGCCATGATTGACTATACCATCAGAAGAGAGCTGACCATAACCTTGTTTGGCATCACGCTTTTTATCTCTGCCATTTTGGATGTGTACTATCTGCTCATCCTAAACGAGAATGCAGTTAATGCACAAAACATCTCAGAGGCACTTTATTTTATATGGTGGGTTAATCGGCTATTTTATTCGTTAACACTATTAATCGGCACTGCTTTTTATTTAAAATTAAAATCGAAGAACCTAAGACTGCCCGAGCAGAAGAGCAGAATTATAAGACGTACTACCATCATTTGTGTGATTGCTGGAATTACCTGCGTACTTATCATTGCCAATACAAGCACCATATTACAACGAAAATTGATATTGGACCGAATGGTACAAATCGATTTACTTTCTTTTCTTCCACTTATATTCCTTTTCATTTGGGCCGCGTTTTACCTGCCTAAATTTATGCTTCGTTTTCATAGCATTTTCTCAAAATTATTGATATTGAGCATTGCACCCCTTTTTTTGGCGCAACTGTTTATGGCCTTAAGCACTACCGCTTTCGACACCTATTTTAATGCTGCTCATTACCTGCGTTTCATTAGTTATTTGGTTCCTTTGGCGGGCATCATCCTTAACTACATAGAAACCGTTAGAAACGAGCAAAGAATCATTGCCAAACTGGATGTAGAGGTAAAAGAAAAACAAACGTTAACCGCCAATTTATTAGAAAGAGAAGCATTGCTGGCAAATGCTGAAAAAATCTCGAAACTAGGCAGCTGGGAGCTTGATATTAGGAACAATTCCTACAAATGGTCTGACGAGCTTTATAGGATTTACGGCTTTGAAGGCAACTCTTTTCAGCCAACACACGCCATTGCCGAACGAGTAGTAGTTCCCGAATACAGCAAAAAACTAAGCAAGGAACTTTCAAATGCGGTAAAAAACAAAACCTCATTTGCGGCCGAATATCAAATTATGCAGCCCGATGGCTCCAAGCGTTACGTACTTAATCAAGGTTATTTTTCAGGCAAGGAAAACAAGCTTGTTGGTACCATACAGGACATTACCGAACTTAAGGAAGCAACCCTAAAACTCCGAAAAAACGAAACTTTATTGCGTGAAGGTGAAGCAGTATCACATAACGGCAGTTGGGAATGGCATTCAAACCACGAACATATTTTTTGGTCTGATGAAATGTTCAACATCCATGGGTATCTCCCTCATTCTACCATTGTCACCATAAGCTCCTACTTCAATTTTATTCATCCCGAAGATTCGCAAGAGCTAAGAAAGATTTTCGCGGAAGCAAGAAAAAACAAAACCTCTTTTAAAGCAAATTATCGCATTATTAGACCTAGTGGTGAAATCAGATACATGTCGACCACAGCCAAGTTCAAAGCAGATGAAGTGGGCGATGGCTATGCCTATTTAGGCAACACCCAAGATGTAACACTGCTTAAGGAAGCACAACGAAAACTAGAAGAAAAAATTAACGAACTCAATGTATCCAATAAAGATTTGGAACAGTTTGCGTACGTGGCCTCACATGATTTACAAGAGCCCCTTAGAAAAATCCGTGCTTTTGGTGACAGGTTAAAAAACCGATTTGCCGAGCAGGTAGATGAGGAAGGCAAAGACTATATCAATCGCATGCAAAATGCTGCAGAACGCATGCAAACTTTGATTGATGATCTGCTGGCCTTCTCTAAGGTTACCCGACAAGCGAAAGCATTTGAACCCGTAAACCTCCATCAATTGATTTCTAAGGTCCTTCGCGATTTGGATTATACTATTGAGAGCTCCGATGCCCAAATATCCTTATCCGTAAATGAAACCGTGGAAGGTATAGCACCACAATTAGCACAGGTTTTCCAAAACATCATTAGCAATTCACTAAAGTTTATTAAGCCAGATATACAACCGAGAATAGACATTTCTTCACAAACATTGATGGGAAATAACGTCCCTGTAAATGGTGCAATAGCAAACGTATCGTACTGTGTAATCAAAATTACCGACAATGGAATTGGCTTTGATGAAAGTTATGCAGGTAAGATTTTTGACCTCTTCCAACGCCTACATTCCCGAACGGAATACAAGGGAACAGGAATTGGCCTAGCGATATGCAAAAAAATTGTAGAAAACCACTCTGGATTCATCTTTGCCAAAAGTATTGAAGGTGAAGGAGCTTCTTTTTTTATTGTTTTACCACTCAAATCTAACGCTGCTCAATGACCACTATGCACAACCCGCTTATTTTAATTGCTGAGGACGATCCCGACGATGCGCTCATGCTTAAAGACGCTTTCTCGGAAATTGACCAAAACATGGTAACCTTTTTAAACAATGGAAAATTATTGATAGAACATATACAACACCTTTTATTAACCAATAAATTACCAAATTTAATCGTTATAGATTTAAACATGCCTGTTTTAGATGGCAGGGGAGTAATTAAAGAACTTCGGAAAAACACCGAGACCAAAAATATTCCACTAGTGGTATTGTCTACCACTAAAAGCAAGGAAGATATTGATTCGGTAATGGCTTTAGGAGCTTCCGAGTTTTTCACCAAACCCACTTCCTTTAGCGATCTGGTAGGCATTACCAATACCATTGCCAATAAATGGCTCAACACCTAAATATTAACGTATGAACAAAGTGAGGGTTTTGTTAATTGATGATGATGAGGATGATTTCATTATCACACGAGACATTTTCAGCCGTATTAGTCAAGCTGAAAGATATGAATTAACTTGGATAGACACTTTTGAAAAAGGAATAAACGCTGTACTCAAACGCCAGTACGACATCTATCTGGTTGATTACCGATTGGGAAAACACACCGGTGTGGATCTGGTAAACGAAGCCGTGCTTTCGGGCATTAGGGAACCCATCATTATCCTTACTGGAAAAGGCGACTATAAAATAGATGAAGAGGCCATGAATGTGGGAGCCGCTGATTATTTGATCAAAGACAAAATTGAGCCCGATACTTTAGATAGGAGCCTCCGTTACGCCTTAAAGCAAAGCGAAACACTGAGCGCTTTAAAAGAAAGTGAACACAAGTTCAAAATCATTTTCGATAAGGCCAAAGAACCTATTCTCATTTCAGACTATACAGGAAAAATCCGAGACATCAACAAGGCGGGGCTTAATTTCTTTGGATACCACATCAAAGAAATGCTGGAAACCAATGACCGTAATTTATTTTACACACAGGAAGATCGCGAAAACTTTATCCAAGAACTGGAAACTAAGGGTGCTGTAAGTGATTTTGAATGTCAAATGGTCTCTAGTAAAGGGCAAGTATATTATTGTAGCCTTTCATCATTCCTACAAATCGACCCGCAAAATATGGTCGAGGTTTACCATACCATTATACACGACCTCACTTATAGAAAGCATCAGGAAACAAAGTTCATTCACGAAAGCAAGTTTTCCATTTCGGAACATATTGCCAAAGGTTTTGTGGAAGAAATTAGAAATCCACTTTCTACTATAAATTTGATACTTCACGAACTTACCTCTGATGATGCTTTGGCCTACAATGAAACATTGCAGAACAATCTGGACATCATTAAAACCAATTTGGACAATATCAATCAGCTCACCAAAAACTTTATTGCAAGTACAGAAAATAAGCCTGTACAAAAGCAGAAAACAGGCATCAATGCTTTGATTGAAGATGCTATAATTGAAATTAGCGACCTTATTCTAGGCCATCGAATCGTGCTCGAAAAACATCTTCTGCCTTCCGAAACCTATCTGTCAATAGATGCCAAACAAATCAAAAGAGCATTTGTCAATCTACTGATCAACGCCATCGAAAGCATGGAAAGCTACCCCAAAATATTGAACATTAGCGCCATTAACGATAGTGGAATGTACTCAGTTTTGATAGAAGATAATGGAAAAGGCATTGACCCAGAGTTAGAACATCAAATATTTGAACCTTTTTTCACTACCAAAAAAGAAGCAGAAGGATTAGGCCTAACAGAAGCCGAACGTTCTATCTTGGCACATAACGGACGAATCATTTTTAAACCTCAGTCACACGGTAGCTTATTCGTTGTACAACTTCCGATTAACTAAAAATCCTTAAGCAGCTATAACGGAAAATATCCTATTTAGCTTGTCTAAGGCATTTTTTTATTTATATTAGGATACTTAACAGGCACAGATTTTGCTGATAGGTAAATGCAAAAACTTAAAACAATTTGCATTTGTACAAGGTTTAATTAACGTAGGTTGAGATAATTTTTCATTTTTTAACATAAAACTATAAAAACATGAGCGACAATTCAAAAGTAGTAGTAGCCTTGTTAGCCGGCTTAGCTGCAGGAGCAGCCCTAGGAATACTTTTTGCCCCAGATAAAGGCAGTGATACCCGCGACAAGCTGGGTCAATCATTAAAAGATTTTGGAGATTCCATTAAAGAAAGAGCAGCAGACGAAATCAATAACCTAAGCAGTTTAAAAGACAAAGTTGTAAACTCTATAAAAGGCAAACTTCGTGATGTGGAGCAAGAATACTCAGACGAGGTAGAGCACGTATAAAGTATAGTAAACCTTTGATAAACGATAATGGAAGAAAAAAAAGAAAAAAATATTGAGGACCTTGCTTCAGATGCCAAAAGCTATATAGATAGCCGATTAGAGTATATACACTTAAAATCGGTAGAAAAAGGCTCAAAGCTATTTTCAGACCTCATTACCAACACTGTAGTGGTAGTGTGCTTTTTACTCGCCTTTATACTAGGAACGGTTACACTGGCCCTATATCTGGCGGATTTGTTTGGCAGTTATGTTGCTGGCTTTGGCTGCGTAGCAGGTATCTATTTATTTTTATCCATTATCGTTTTCTTAACCAAGGATAAATTTATCGAAAGGATATTGGTAAATATGTTTATTAAAAAATACTTTGATAAAATAGCAGATAAAGACGATGAAGCGTAGAGACATAGGATCCTTGGCTGACTTACAGCTTGAAATTAGTCGTGTAAAGCACGAATACTTGGCAAAAGAAGACCAACTTAAGGCCGATACCAGGGCATACATTAAACAGTTTTCTCCTTTCAATTTAATCAAGGATTTTTTTAATCCGCAAAGCTTGCTGAAGTTAGATGAGAAAACCAATTTAAGTGGAAGCATCATGTCTTTAATTCTGCCATTATTTTTAAATAAAACCGTTTTTAGAGGTTCAGGCTTTTTAACCAAAGGTATTGCGGCATTGGTATCCGGCAAAATTGGCAAATCATTAGATGCCGAAAGTTTAACGGGCATCTTTAGCAAAGTGAAATCGCTATTCACTTCCAAGAAAAAGAAAGACGAAGTAAACTTTGTAGATTACGGAATTCCGCCAGATAGCGAGACTTATTAATCTCTAAATCAATTCCCTTTATAAATTAAAAATACAGTAGGCTTTTTATGAAGGTCTACTTTTTCTTTGCGCCATAAACTAATGGGCAATGTTTTAATAAACTCATCTTCCCCATTGATATTGCTGGCAATGCATAACAGCGTATTGGGCTGGCAATTTTTTAAAACTTCCTCCAATAACTGATTGTTTCTAAAAGGCGTTTCCATGAATAATTGAGTTTGTCGGTAACGCTGCGATAACTGCTCAAGATCTTTAATCCTTTTGCTTCTTTCCCCCTTGTCAATAGGCAAATAACCACTAAAAGCGTAACTCTGCCCACTAAATCCTGAGGCCATTAATGCTTGCAACATGGAATTTGGACCAACTAAAGGCACTACCTTAATATTTCTACGATGCGCTTCGGCCACAATATCCGCACCTGGATCTGCTACGCCAGGGCAACCTGCTTCGCTCATCAACCCAACATTCACTCCTTCGTTCAATTCTTTAAAAAAAGGCACTAGCGAACTCCCTCTCTTATGCTTACCATAGTCGTGTATAAGCAGTTCGCTTTGAGGCATCTTCAATCCTGCTTCCTTTAAAAATCTACGGGCCGTCTTTTCATTTTCAACAATATAAGTATTGATGCTATTGATCGTATCTACCAAAAACGGAGTGAAAGATTTGTGGGCGGCATCATCTGCCAAGGGAACTGGGATTAAAAATAATGTACCTTTTTTCATCTATAAATGGGTTAGCTATTCAATACAAAATTAAAGTTTTTAAAAACAACAAAGCACCAATTGGTGTTTCGTTAAGTTGTTTCTGTATCAAATTTAGTTCTACATCAACTTATAAATGACATAATTTTAAGACAGAGACACACACTTAAAGTGGTGAAACATACGTTAAATATCACAAAGCCGCAACTTTCTCGTTGCTTTAACGGTTTTTAACATTCTTTGGTTCTCAAATTGATATTCACTAACCGTTAGGTTAATTAATTAAAATATTTAAAACACACAGACATGAAAAGCTTGATCAAATTCCCGGCAGTGGTGCTTGGACTTTTGCTCCTCACCGGGACCACACAAGAAGCAAAAGCTCAATATGATGATGTTTCTCTGCAAACATTTTATGATGAGCTTTCTCCCTATGGAACTTGGATCAATGATCCAGAGTATGGTTACGTTTGGCGACCAGACGTAGACCAAGATGAATTTAGACCCTACTATACCAATGGCCGTTGGGCAATGACCGAATATGGCAACACTTGGGTATCCAATTACGATTGGGGCTGGGCGCCGTTCCACTACGGTCGTTGGATATACAACAGATACAACAGATGGGTATGGCTTCCAGACACCGTTTGGGGACCAGCATGGGTAAGTTGGAGAAGTGGCGGCGGTTATTACGGATGGGCTCCATTGGGTCCCAGCATTAATATCAACATCAATATCGGACGTCGTTATGTAATGCCTGATTTCTGCTGGAACTTTATTCCCGAAAGAAACATCTACTATAATAGTTATCCAAGATATTATAGCGGACGAAACAGAGTATATATCCAAAACACTGTAATCATTAACAACACGTACGTACGCAACAATAGGACTTATTACACAGGTCCTAGAGCTGACGATATCAGAAGAGCAACCAATCGTGATGTAACCGTGTATAATGTATCGAGAGTGAGCAGATCTGGTGGTAGCAGGATCGAAAACAATACCGTAAATATTTATGCTCCACGTCCAAGTAGAGGAAGCGATAATGCCAAAGCTGCTCCAAGACAAGTAGTAGATGGCAGCGTAACCAGAGATAGGATTGATAGAAGCGGTAATGTAAGTAGACCAGGTCGTGGTGGTGCAGATGATGTTTACACCAATAGAGGCGATAGAACTAACAATCGCAATGTCGACAATAGCAATATCTCCAGAGAACGCGGAAACACTAATGTTCCTAGCAGAGAAAGCAGGGTTGAAAACAACAACGGACGTGGTGACGATAGAGGAAATATTTTTGGGAGATCTAGAGAAAGAGAAACCACAGCGCCTACGGAACAAACCAATCGTGAAGCGGATCGTAGCAGACCAGTATTCCCTTCTCGTTCTTCTTCAGAAGGAAGGAGTCAACAAACTCCTCCTCCGCAAAGAAATGTAGAACGTCCAGAAAGAATGGAACGCCCAGAAAGGATGGAGCGTTCTCAGCCACAAAGAACAGAACGCGTAGAACGAGTTCAACAATCATCTGGCTCAAACAACAGATCATCTGGTGCTTCGAGCTCAGGAAGACCTAGCCGAAGCGAAAGCGGAGGTAGACCCGGAAGGGGTTAAACAAAAGGGAAGGATGGTAAATTACCATCCTTTCTATTTTAATATTATCTTTAACGTAAAATGAGGCAAAGTACTCAACCTTAAAATTCTAATGAAAAAAACCATCTTAACTCTTGCTATTGCACTAGGTGCAACAACAGTATTCGCTCAAACAAATTTAACGTCAAAGCTTAATCAGGCTACCAAAACAGCAACTACCGCAAGTAATTATGCCACACAAGCAACCAATATTGCTACGAAGCTAAATACTGCTTTAAGTTTAACCAATACACAAAAACCACAGGTTGCTTCCATCGTTACTGATTACCTAAAAAGCAAAGCGAACTTGTCATCTTTAGCCACAACTAACGCTAGTGCTTATACCTCTAAGCTGAGCGGCTTAAATTCTGGCATGTTTTCGAAGCTAAAAACAGTGCTTACCGCAGCACAATACGCAAAATTGTTAGGCTTAAAGACCTCTCCAACGGTAGACGCCGTATCAGCCTTATTTATCTAAGCAAAAAAATATTCGTTCCAGGGGAAGCAAAAGCTTCCCTTTTTTGTTTTATCTTCGAGCGTATATTTTAGAAATTATTTATGGAATTTTTAAGTAGTCCAGAAGCCTGGATATCACTACTCACATTAACTGTTTTAGAAATCGTACTGGGGATAGACAACATTGTCTTTATATCCATTTTAGCAGGAAAGCTCCCGCAAAACCAGCAAAAGAAAGCGCGTCAAGTAGGTTTGGCCTTAGCCATGATTACCCGTGTGCTACTGCTAATGTCCTTAAGTTGGATCATGAGACTTACCACGCCGTTATTTAACATTGGTGATTGGATTGGCATTACGGACACTGTTTGGCTTGAAAAATTGGCTATTTCTGGCAGAGATTTAATCTTACTGATAGGAGGTTTGTTCCTCATCTATAAAAGTACCCACGAGATACATAATAAACTAGAGGGGGAGCATGAAAGCGAAGGCAATGTAAAACCACATTCTTTTACCGGCACCATTGTCCAAATTTTGATTTTGGACATTGTTTTCTCTCTTGACTCAGTTATTACCGCGGTGGGCATGGCCGACCATATCGAAATCATGATTGCTGCCGTAGTCATTGCAGTAATTATCATGATGATCTCTGCAGGTGCCATCAGCAATTTTGTAAACAAGCACCCAACGGTAAAAATGCTCGCATTATCATTTCTGTTGTTAATTGGTGTTTCATTATTAGCAGAAGGCTTGGATCAGCACATCCCTAAAGGTTATGTGTATTTTGCCATGGCATTCTCTGTTTTGGTTGAGATGTTGAACTTAAGAATGAAAAAGAACTCATCAAAACCCGTTAAGCTGCGCAACACTCCAGTAGAAGAAGAAAAGAAATAATTTTCTCAATAAAACATATCAAAAGGGCTTCGGAAACGATAGCCCTTTTTTACTGGCCAAATGCTTATTCCAAGCCACAGAGAAGCTCGTTTCGCTTTCTCTCTTTTCCACTGCCGACTTTTTAATACCTTTGCTCCTCAATTCAAAACTATGGTATCTTTTTTCGAGTCGAATTTAGCAGAGCTTTCTGTACATCACGTTGGCAATAAAACAAACGAAGAATATTATTCGCTTTCCGACAGTTCTATGCACATAGACGACGAGATGCTCAACCAACTGTTAAAGCAATATTTTCTTTCTCCTTTCCAAAAGGTAAATGAGGTTTATCGCTTTACGCAGCACAGTAACGATTTAAACTCGAACGAAATATACCGTCTTGCCTCAGAAATATTTGCAGATGGCGGATTGTTTCATGAAAACAGTAAAAACATAGCAACCTACCTATTTGAAGTGGCAGACCATCCAAAGGTTAAAGGCGGAGAGCTATATGTAGGTTACTTTGAAAACGTACAAATTGAAGGCGACCTACATGATGCCATTGGAATTTTTCGCTCAGAAAGTAAAGAAAGCTATATCAAGGTCTATCCTGAAAATGGCAATTTTGGCATCAGCTATGAACAGCAAGGCATCAACATCAATAAATTAGATAAAGGTTGCCTGATCTTCAAAACTGAAGCTGAAGAAGGCTACAAAGTAGTTGTGATCGACACCACGAGCCGTACTTCAGATGCCGCCTACTGGAAAGACCAATTCCTGATGTTAAAGGTAAGGAATGACAATTTTAACCAAACCCAAAATGTAATGGATGTCTACAAGCACTTCGTTACTGAGAAATTAGATCAAGAGTTTGATGTTGAAAAGACAGACAAAATCGATTTGCTGAACCGATCGATGAAATATTTTAAGGAGAAAGAAACCTTTGATATGGACGAATTTGCCAATGAGGTAATTGCCAACGAAGAGGGTATTGAGCTATTTAAAAATTACAAACAATCTTACGAAGAAGAGTTCGACACTCAAATTGCCGATAGCTTCGATATCTCCAGCGCTGCTGTAAAAAAACAAGCAAAAGACTTTAAAAGCATCCTGAAACTGGATAAAAACTTCCATGTCTACATCCACGGAAACAAGGACATGATAGAGAAAGACTACGATGCGGAGAAAGGAATGAACTGCTATAAACTTTATTTTAAGGAAGAACAGTAAATTTATGACAGTTCGTTTATGAAATCATACCCGTGCTATTGTTAAATTAGCACATGCCAATTCCTAAAAAACTGCTTAGCCGCAAAGAAGAAATCACTAAAGATTTTTTCGCCTTGCTTGATACTCATATTGAAGACATTTTGTTTGGGCGAACTGAACAAATGTATCATATCAAGGATTTTGCGGCAAAGCTGTTTATTCACCCTACGCATTTTAGCAATACCATTAAACTTACCACAGGCTACTCTCCTTGCCATTTTGCAGAACAAAGGGTAATGGACGAAGCCAAAAAGATGCTGAGCCAAACCAACAAACCCATCAATGAAATCAGCTTCAGGCTAACCTTTGCTGACCCAACCAATTTCACCAAGTTTTTTAAATCATTTGAAGGGATTACCCCTAAGCAATACCGAAAACAACTGATGGAAAATACTTAAACTGTCACCATTTTTGAAACCATGCTAGCCTTGATATTTGTATAGAATTTAATTAAAATGATCATGGGAACACACAAAATAGCACTAGTTACGGGCGCAAGTCGTGGCTTGGGCAAAAATATGGCCATTGCTTTGGCACAAAAAGGGAATGATGTCATCATCACTTATCACAGTAAAAAAGAAGAGGCTGATGAAGTGGTAAACACCATTGAATTTTTAGGCAGAAAAGCAGCCGCCATACAATTAAACGTTGGAGAAGTAAAAACTTTTGGAGACTTTGCCGAACAATTAAGCCTTGTTTTAGATGAGAAATGGAATAGAACAAGCTTTGATTTTTTGATCAATAATGCGGGCATTGGCATCAACACTCCATTTGCCGAAACTACCGAGGAACAATTCGATTTGTTAACGAATATACATTTCAAGGGAGTGTACTTTCTTACCCAAAAACTATTACCCTTAATTGCTGATGGCGGACGAATTGTTACCGTTTCAACCGGCTTAACTCGTTTTGCGATGCCGGGTTATAGCGTTTATGCTGCTTTAAAAGGGGCCATTGAAGTGCTTACTAAATATTTAGCGAAAGAACTAGGCGCAAGAGGAATTGCGGTTAACACCATTGCTCCTGGAGCCATAGAAACCGATTTTGGCGGGGGTGTAGTGAGAGACAACGAACAAGTGAACAAAGTAATTGCAGCCAATACGGCACTAGGAAGAGTGGGTTTGCCTGACGATATTGGAGGGGTAGTTGCATTCCTATGTTCCGAGGAAGCTCGCTGGGTAAACGCACAACGACTAGAAGCATCTGGTGGCATGCATCTGTAGAATCTTAGCATATTTTCAGTAAAATGTTGTGATTTAGAGTTTAAAGGATTAGTTTTAGTATTTTGAACCTAACCTTTATATGAACCACGAACCCAAAACCAACAACATTTTCAAAGTTATTGGGGCGTCCTCTTTGGGGACGCTCATTGAATGGTACGACTTCTACATCTTCGGTAGTTTGGCCACCATCATCGGATCCCAACTTTTTCCTTCAGATGCTGGCGCATCAGCCCTCATCAACACTTTAGCTATTTTTGCCGCAGGCTTTATTGTAAGGCCCTTTGGCGCTTTAGTATTTGGCCGCTTAGGTGATTTAATTGGCCGTAAATACACCTTTTTGCTCACTTTGGTGCTCATGGGTGGCTCTACGTTTTTAATTGGCCTAATCCCTTCGTATCAAAGTATTGGCTACGCGGCTCCTATTTTAGTCTTAATTTTAAGATTAATACAAGGTTTGGCCTTAGGTGGTGAATATGGTGGCGCAGCTACTTACGTTGCCGAACATGCTCCAAAAGGCAAACGCGGGTTCTTTACCAGTTGGATACAAACCACTGCAACCTTGGGCTTATTTCTTTCCCTTGGTGTAATTGTAATCACCAAAAATATCATCGGTGCCGAACAATTTGCCGACTGGGGCTGGAGAGTTCCTTTCTTACTTTCGATTGTATTGATTTTGGTATCGGTCTACATCCGTATGAAGATGCACGAATCACCTTTATTCAGCAAACTTAAAAGTGAAGGGAATATTTCTAAAAACCCATTGAAAGAAAGCTTTAGCAAAAAATCGAACTTTAAAATGGTGTTGTTAGCACTATTTGGTGCAGCTATGGGACAAGGCGTAGTCTGGTACACCGGACAATTCTATGCACAATCTTTTATTGAAAACACTTGTAAGGTAGATTTCAACGATTCACGATACATCCTGCTTTGGGGCATTGCCTTTGCCACGCCATTCTTTGTGGTATTTGGCGCTTGGAGCGATAAAATTGGCCGAAAATGGATCATGCTTACGGGGATGTTATTAGGTGTCATTTGCTATCGTCCCATTTACCAAGAGTTTTTGGACCGAACAGATGTAAGCAATGTGGCCCCTACTGAAATCAAAGAAATCTCTGCACCAACCACTTTACGCACAGCGATACATGATGCAGCTCCCATTGTAGACGTACATAATGCATCCACTGCCGTAAAAACAGCGGTACATGAACGCGGCGATAGCTTAGTAACCACCACAACCATCGTGAGTTTGTTGGATGGTTCTTCTTTCCATAAAGTACAGGTAGACACCGTATATGCTGATGCCAGCAAAGCGATTGGACATGCTCCAGTGCTTTACAAGGACAAAAAACTAGCTTCCAATGATTTTTGGGTGTTCGTAGGATTAATTTTCTTCCAAGTATTGTTGGTGACCATGGTGTATGGACCAATTGCAGCATTTTTAGTAGAACTTTTTCCAACCAAGATCCGCTATACTTCTATGTCTTTACCTTATCATATTGGAAATGGCGTATTCGGGGGCTTAGTGCCTTTTGTGGCTACTCTAATTGCCAGCTTTAAAGGTTCTACACCTTTATCAGGACTGTGGTATCCTATTGGTATAGCGGCACTCTGCTTTGTAATAGGCACCATTTATTTATCTAACAAAAGAGACGAAAACGTAAACGACTAGACCATGAAAGCATTAAAAAGAGTATTAGGCATTATATGGATCTTATTAGGTCCACTTTCAACCATATTTATGTTTTGGCAAGCTTGGGACAAAATCAGTTCGGCTTCTGCAGGAATTGACCAAACCAACACGGCCCTCCAATGGGGCATTATTCTGCTCATTTATATTCCAATAGCGGCAGGATTGATGATTTTTGGAAAATATGCGCTAGCGGGCGAATTTGACGAGCTGCCAACTAATTCAGAGGAACTTTAAAACCGACCAACACTATTTGAAAGCCCAGCGGATTAATTTTCGTTGGGCTTTTTTGTGAAGTAATATACATCCGGACGTCATTTCGAGCGGAACACAGTAAAATCGAGAAATCTAACGCTTTAACTATGACGTTCCTCGTATCATCTCTAGTAACTATAACAAATTCAAAACCTTCAATTCTCAGGAAAACTTTGTGCTCTTTACGTTACTTTATAAAGTCTTCGCGGTAAATTAAATTGCTAAGAAAGGATAAGATACGCAAAGACCGCAAAGCAGCCATGCAGCATACTAAAGCACATATTCATCATTAATAGGCAAAATAGGAGGAGGAACATCCTCTTCGCCCATCATTTGCAGCAAATTAATTTCTATAGTCCTGGTAATTTGATTTAAAGGAATACCCGCTACATTATTTTCAAAAGGGTCGACCAAGTTCATCCCATTGATTTGGGTAGACACAAACACAAAACCAATCATCCAGCCCATAAAAATAGACCAAACGCCCATTTCCTGACTAATTACCAAAGTAAAAGTCACCACAAAAAGCCAAATAAAAACCTTGGTTAAATAACTGTAAGTAGTAGGGAAAACTGTGTTTTTAATCCTTTCACTCATGCCCATTTGGTCACTAAACCTTACCAGCAATTCGTTAATCTGCATAAACTTAAAGCCATCTATTTTTCCACCACTGTAAAGCTGTTCTAAATCTTCAGACTGTTTATGTAAAATGGCATTATGAATATTGGCCTGTTTTTCTACTTGTTGGCGTTCTTCCTCATCTAAATATTTTACATAAATCAAATCTACCGTTCCACGCAACTTAGCCTTTAAAGCATATAAAAAAGCAATGTGCCTACGGACCATTTTCTGCACAATCACATTATTTTCATCGCTTTGCGGAACATAGCTGAGCAAGCTACGTGCAAATGAACGCGAATCGTTCACCAAGCCGCCCCAAACTTTTCTGGCCTCCCACCACCTATCATAAGCTTGGTTATTGTTAAAACCAATAAAAAAAGCAATGGCCGTCCCCAGTACCGTAGGGATAATGGTTGGAATTGAAAAGTGGTAGGCGATGAGATATTCACGAATAAAGTAAGCTCCCATACAGGAAGCAATCATGATGATATCTACATACCATGTGTTGATGATAATTCTACTTAGTCGAATGTTGTTGACAAGAAGCATAGGATTTTTGGTTTGTTAACAACAAATTAGAAAAATAGTTAGATATTTTTTCAAAAATTAAACTACCCGCAACAATAATCCCTTTAAATATTCTCCTTCTGGGAAAGACAACCTTACCGGATGATCTTCGGGTTGGCAAAATTGTTTAATGATCTGTACTTCCTTACCAGCGTCCAAAGCCGCCCAAGCAATAATCTGTTTAAAGGTTTCAATATCCACCGCACCAGAGCAAGAAAAGGTAGCTAGCAAACCACCACTTTCCAACAACATCAAACCTCTACGGTTTAAATCTTTGTATGCCCTTGCCGCCCTATCCAAAGCCGAACGTGAGGGTGCATACTTTGGCGGGTCCAACACTACTACATCAAACTTTTTGTCCTCATCATTAAATTGGCGCAACTGTTTGTTCACATCACTTTGGATAGCGATATGCTTAGAAGCCTCAAATTGGTTCAATGCGATGTTCTGCTTTAAAGTTTCAATGGCTAGGGCCGAGCTATCTACACTTGTCACTTCGGCAGCACCTTGGGCAAAAGCATTCAAGCTAAAACCACCGCTGTAGCTAAAACAATCCAACACGGTTTTACCCTTACTGTACGAAGCCAAGATGCTCCTGTTATCACGTTGGTCACAATAAAAGCCAGATTTTTGTCCTTCGGCAATATTGATGTGGTATTTAATACCATTCTCTTTTACTTCAATAAACTCGGCAGGATTTTCACCCCAAAGCAAACCATTTTCGGCGGTAATTCCTTCGTGGGTACGAGCCGTCGCATCACTTCTATCAAAAATTCCTTTGGGTTTTAAACGTTCCACCAACACTTTAATGATCGTCTCTTTCGCCTTTTCAATGCCCGAACTTAATATTTGTACCGAAAGGAAATCTGCATAACGGTCAACAATCAACCCAGGTAAAAAATCAGCTTCGCTAAAAATCAAACGGCAAGCTGTGGTTTCTTCATTTGCCAACAAATGCGCTCTACCATCAATGGCAGTATTTATTTTTTGTGCATACCAAGCTTCATCAATGCCCACACTTTCATCCCATTCCACCAATCTGATGGCTACGCGTGATTGGTCGTTATAATAACCGTAGGCTAAAAATTCACCTTGCGCATCCAATACCTTTACTACATCCCCATTTTCAGGCTTTCCCTTTACCTTGTCCAAAGCGCCAGAAAACACCCAAGGATGTCGTTGATACACTGCTTTTTCTTTTCCCTTTTTTAGCTTGATTTCTACCATAGGGCAAAGGTAATAAAACAAGGTCTATAAACACAAAGACGCAAAGAGCTCCAAGAAATAAGACGTTAATTTCCCAAATAAATCTTAGTGTTTTTCGTGCCTTTGCGGTTTAATAGTATTTTTACCACATGGAAGAAATTAGCTGGAATGATTTTGAAAAAGTTGAGCTAAGGGTAGGCACCATTATAGAGGCCTTTGAATATCCCGAGGCACGCAAACCTGCCTATAAAGTAAAAGTTGATTTTGGGGAGTTTGGCATTAAGATGAGCAGTGCGCAAATTACCAAACATTATACCCTATCAGATTTAATTGGCCGCCAGATTGTTGGGGTAATCAATTTTCCCAAAAAACAAATTGGCAAGTTCATGAGCGAGTTTTTGGTCACTGGCTTTGCCGACGAAAATGGGGATATTGTACTGAGCAGCGTAGAGCGAAAAGTGCCAAATGGTAGTAAGTTAATTTAGCTAGAAGTTGCCAGTCCGCAAGTCCGATGATATCTGCTAACAATTCCAACAGTTATAACAATTAACCAAATGTCCTTCTATAATTTCGAAGAAAACACCAACCCGCAGCAAGAAGACGAGCACTTCATGCGCTTAGCGCTCAATGAGGCAAAAAAAGCTTATGATGCGCAGGAAATACCCATTGGTGCTATAATTGTTTGTAAGGGTAAAGTAATTGGCAGAGGCTACAACCTTACCGAACAGCTTAATGATGTGACGGCACACGCCGAAATGCAGGCGTTTACTGCCGCAGCACAAACCTTAGGCGGCAAATATCTTAAAGATTGTACTTTGTACGTGACCATTGAACCCTGTGTAATGTGTGCTGGTGCCAGCTACTGGACACAAATCAGCAGGATTGTTTATGGTGCCAAAGAAGAAAAGCGAGGCTTTACCAAAATCAACCAAAACCTTTTGCACCCCAAAACGTTGTTAACAGGAGGGATTTTAGCCGAGGAATGCGGTAGTCTTATGTCGGCTTTTTTTGTTAATAAACGCAAGTAATATTGACAAACAATTGAATAAAACTTAACCTTTCTCTGCTATATTTGTAGAGATAACATTTAAATAACCTTAAAAATAAATATTATGGCTTTTGAATTACCTGCGTTAGCATACGCAACCGACGCTTTAGAACCACATATCGACAAAGCAACCATGGAAATTCACCATGGCAAGCACCACCAAGCTTATGTTACCAACTTAAACAAGGCTTTGGAGGGCAAACCAGAAGCAAATGCCAACTTGGATGACATCATCAAAAACATTTCTAAATACCCTGCTGCAGTTCGCAACAATGGTGGTGGTCACTATAACCACTCTCTATTCTGGACTGTTTTGGGCCCAAATAAAGGTGGTGAGCCAACTGGCGATTTAGCTAAAGTAATCAATGATACATTTGGTTCTTTTGCTGACCTGAAAACAAAAATGCAAGATGCTGGCGCAACCCGTTTTGGTTCTGGCTGGGCTTGGCTTTCAGTAGGTGCAGATGGTAAATTGTTTGTGTCTTCTACGCCTAACCAAGACAATCCTTTAATGGATATTGCCGAGCAAAAAGGTACACCTATTTTCGGTATCGATGTTTGGGAGCACGCCTACTACTTAAAATACCAAAATAAACGCCCTGATTACCTAGCGGCAATTTGGAATGTAGTAAACTGGGATGCTGTAGCTGAGCGCTATAAAAAAGCACTAGGTAAATAATTCGATTTTCTTTTTTAGAAAAGCAATAGAGCGGGACGTCGGATACGATAGTCCCGCTTTTCGTTTTAATCTTTTTGTCACTGTCATCCACCCAGTTGTTTCCCAAATTTTTCCTAAATTGCAGCATTAAACTATAGTAAAAGCACCATGAAAAAGTTTTTATCTGCTCTTTTATTTGTTTCGGCACTAGTTAGTTCTGCCTTGGCCCAACAAAAAATGCCAACTCCCGAAGAACTGGCGAAAAAGAATGTAGACGAACTGGAAACTCGTTTAAAGTTAACTGCTACGCAAAAAAGCGTTATTTATAACTACGCCTATAATTTAGCAAAAGAGCAGATTGCCTTGAGCAAAAAACAACAGGCTACTGGTTACAATGATGAAGAAATGTCGAAGTTATATCGCTTAAACAACGAAACCAATAAAAACATTAAAGCGGTATTAAAGCCTGAGCAGATTATTGAGTTTGACAAAGTAATTGAAGACCGTTTAAATGGTGTAGACCCAACCAAGAAAAAGAAGAAAAAGAAAAAAGGTGAAGAAGAGGAAAAAGTAGTTGGCATTGAAGGTCTTAAATCTGGAAGCGGAACTCCGTGAGGCTACTGCTACTCGACTATTTTTTAACCGCTCTACATCTTGTCATTATTGGCCTTAACCTATTTGTGTGGATTTGGCCAAAAACCAGAAAACTACACCTATACATTGTAGGTATTACCTTATTTTGCTGGCTAGTTCTTGGCATTTGGTATGGCATAGGCTATTGTCCCATTACCGAATGGCAGTGGAAGGTTAAAACGGAACTGGGAGAGACTAACCTGCCCAATTCGTTTGTAAAATATCACCTGGATCACATCGTCGGTTTTAGCGTTCCCGATACCACAGTTGATATCATTACCTTGGGAACCTTTTTAATTGCAATTGTTTGCTCGGTAAAAATGAACTTCTTCAATAAGAAAAAGACTAATAAACAACGATGAAGATTCTAAAAATAATTGCCCTCCTTTTTTGTTTCTTGGTAAACAAAGCAATTGCCCAAACCAATCAAATTTCCTTTCAACTGACTGCGCATAATAATATCGCCGTTAAGACAATTATCAATAAAAAAGATACTGCAATCCTGATGTTTCATCTGGCGGCCTCGTCCGTAACCTTAACAGAGGAAGCTTTGAGAAAAATCAAGAGTGTAAGATTTGAAAGAACCGACAGCGTAAGCAGCTGGGGCGGATCGGGAAATACTTCTAGGTTTAGTAGCGGAAACGAATTACAGATCGGAAATTTCTCTTGGGCAAAAACACCAATTTGGGAAAATAAAAATTCTGGTCCGAATACTGATGGTAAATTTGGATTAGACCTGTTTAAAGATAAAGTAGTGGGCATTAACTTTGAGAAAAGCACCATTACCGTTAATGAGGAACTCCCAAAAGACATTGGACAATATCAGAAACTAAGTATTGATTACCATGACGAGATGATGTTTGTATCCGCGAATTGCGAGCTCGGAAATTCCACCGTTAGCAATAAGTTCCTAATCCACTCTGGATATGCGGGTTCAATATTATTTGATGATCAATTCTCGAACACGAACAAACTATCGGAGCAGCTTAAAATCACCAGCGAAAAACAGTTAAAAGATTCCTATGGTAATGTATTAAAGACCAAAAAGGCAATCCTTCCAAATTTTATCTTAGGCCGTTTCAATCTTAAGAATATTTCGGTCGGCTTTTTTGATGGCGCTATAGGTCGTCAAAAAATGAGCATATTAGGAGGTGATATTTTAAAGCGTTTTAACCTTATCATCGATGCCAAACGTCAATTCATCTACCTAAAGCCAAATAAGCTGAAAAACATGGATTACTTAGATATATAACCACATTACAGATTGTATTGGCTTAAATCCCAACAACATCTTTTTTCTTCCTATTCTTCATTCCTTTTGGGATCAATGTTAAGATTTCCTCCTTCAAGGCATTTAACATTTTCTTTTTTACAAAGCTTTTATGGGTAACCAAACTAATTTCCCTTACTGGCTCTGGGGACCTAAAGTAACGAACCTTGTTTAGCTGTTTGCTGTTCAGATCGTGCAAGGAGAGTTCGGGAAGTAAAGTAGTACCATCGTTCACGTCTACCATTCTGATCAGTGTTTCTACGCTTCCGGTATTATAAGTTAAAGCCTGTAGTTTATTATTCTTGGTGGATCGGCAAATATTTAAAACCTGCGACCGCATACAATGGCCTTCGTTAAGTAACCAAATATTCTCTTCTTCAAAATCTTCCGCATCAATGGCCTTTTTCTTAAATAATTTACTGTTCTTACTTACATAACCCACAAAAGTTTCATAGTATAATGGCTGTTCAACAATGTTGGCATCTACCAAAGGGGTCGCCAAAATACCGCAATCTATTACCCCTGTTTTTAAATGATGAATAATATCTTCGGTGGTATATTCCCAGATCATCAATTTTAGTTCTGGATACTTTTCTAGCATTGCCGCAATCACTTCGGGCAACAAGTAAGGTGCTATGGTAGGAATAATCCCAATTTTTAACTCTCCAGTAATATCTTGTTGCTGATTGCTGATAATCTCCTTGATCTTGCTGTTCTCTTGAAGCACAATCCTTGCCTGTTCAATAATCTGAGAGCCTATTTCTGTTGGGGTTACGGGCTGCTTGCTACGATCAAAAATCTTGACATTGAGAAATTCCTCTAGCTTTTGTATTTGCATACTCAAGGTCGGTTGGGTTACAAAACATTTCTCTGCGGCACTTACAAAACTGCGATAAGTGTCAACGGCAACAATATATTCAAGCTGGACGAGTGTCATATAGTTAAAATTGATATTATATACATTACACTATAAATTTAGAAAATATTGCCTTCACTCGCTATAAAAAAACCAATTATAATGTCAAAATTCCCATAAAGCATTATTACAAAGGCAAAATTACAAATCTAAAAATACTCATTTTTGAGTATTTGCCAGCGCTTAAACTAGCCCTAGCTTTGAGATATCAATAAATCTTATTAACATGAAAACAAGTAAAAAATTATTTCTATTATTGGCCGGCTGCTTTTTTGCTTTTGGCTGCGAGCTTTTTGAAGAGGAGCCTGAGGAGGAAAAAAAAGTAGACAACTCTACTTACACTTACTCCTACACTTGTCCTACAGGGAGAAAAAACACTATTCAAATTCCCAACCGCTTATCTGCCACTTGTAAAGCCAACTGGGAGTATTACGCCCGTACTTATGGCTGTAATGATGCTGATAATTTTCCGGAAGCAAATAGGAGAAAAGCACAATGTCCTTAAGATTTTTAACTATTGCACTACTTTGCTTTATTGGAGGTGGTGTAAACGCTCAAATAAAGCTCACTTCAGGGCAATATACCACCGAGGATGGTTATTATACGGTTACTATTAATTTTGCTGACAAGGAACTTACCTTAATTGAACCTAACCGCACGTCGGTATACCACAAGCTTGAAGGAAATGTATTCCAGTTTATTCATCCTACCAATAAAATCGACTATAGGATAGAGGTGATGAGCCCAACAACCATACAAACCTTTAAACCTGCGGCCAATAGCAGTCGCTATACGCTTACGCTCAGCAGCAAGAATACAACAGCTTCCAATGAGCAGTTCAATACCTATTTTGCACTTGCCGAAAAGTATAAAGCTAAGATGTTAAGCGATAAAAAGGATGCTCAGTTGTGGTCTTTTTGCGCAGCGGCAGCAATGGCCCGCAGCAGTATGAATGAGGAAGGATTTAAGGAGTACGCTTCAAAAGTGGCTTCCTCGATGAAGCTGATTACCGTGAATAAATCCAAATGCCCTTGCGAGGATGCAATCCCCGTGGACATTTGGAATGGTGCGAAGTAATTTCTTGAAAAGACTTACTTAACGGTGTATTCTTTGCTTTGTATAGTGTGTGCACTAAAATAACCTATCGCCCCGCCTTTAATGTTGGTTACCGGGTTAACAGGTGCCGCACTATCGCCACCGCCTTGTGCGCCGTTATCTACGCTGAACCAATATTTGTAAACAGGCTCATCAATAGTTAAAAACTCTAGCTTGATTTTATCCCCCTTTTTGAGTTTGGTTTCATCAGTAAACTCATAAGGAAAAATGGTTTGGTTCACCTGCTTCCCATCCGTAAATTCATCATTTGAAGCCATGATAGACTTGGTGTAAACACTGTTTTTATATTCGATAAAGCGATAGAAGTTTTTCACGCCAATGGGATCGGTATACTTTACATGTGTGAATATCCTAGGTCCGTCAAACAAGCTCAGCTCAAATTGGTAAACATCTTCCAAAGGGACTACCGCCGGCATTACGCAAGTAGAAGTAAACACCTCGGTGCCAATCGTTATTTTCAGTTTATAGGTTTGCGTTGGTATTCCCTTTAAGGTGGCATGGGTATAAACACCTTTATTAGTGCTTTCGGTAATACGGGTAATGTTTCCTTGTTGGTCTTCTATTTCTACTACGGCACCTGAAACACCTGCAAAATCATTGGTGCTTTTAAAACTCTTGGTTTTACTAATGAGCACCCTTGTACCGTTGGCCTGATCGGTCAAATTGGCTTCAATTACATATTTTTCAGCAGCGGTATCTAATTTAAGGTCAATAACATCCTCACATGAAGAAAGGCAAACCACTATTGCAATTAGGGAAAAGATATATCTTAAGTTATTCATTTCAGAGAAGTTTAAAATTTGAAATTATAAGAAACAGAAGGCAAGAACTGAAACAAGGTAGTACGTACCACTTCTGTCCTCGACGGATCGTTTTCCGCTTCGCGGAAGGTAATTGTATAGGCATTTTTCCGACCATAAGCGTTGTATAAGCTAAAGGACAATTCTGAGCTAAAGTTCTTTCTCTTTTTCAGTTGAAGGTTAGCCCCCAAATCTAAACGGTGATAAGATGGCATACGATAAGTGTTTCTATCCGTATAGTAAAAGAATACTTGGCCATCCATATTATACTTTCCAGTAGGGAAGGTTATGGCATCACCAGTATAGTAAATCCACGAGGCTGATAAGCTCCATCTCTTATTTAATTGATAAGAACCTACCAAAGCAACTTCATGGGTACGGTCCTGACGGGCATTGTACCAGTTACCGCCATTAATACCATCAATCTGTCTTTCGGTTTTAGAAAGTGTATAGCTTAACCAACCTGTAAAATCTCCTTTCTTCTTTTTAAACAAGACCTCTAAACCATAAGCCCTGCCAATGCCATACAATAACTGAGTTTCAATATTATCAGAGTTAAAGGTTTCGGCGCCATCACGATAATCAATCTGGTTGTCCATACTTTTGTAATAGCTTTCTACGTTCAACTCAAAGGCATTGTTAAATAAATTTCTGTAGTACCCTACGGCAAACTGGTCAGAAACTTCAGGTTTTACCATCAAAGAACTTGGCAACCATTTGTCGCTTGGTCTGCTCGACGTAGAATTGGAAATCATGTGCATGTTCTGTGCGTTTCTTACATACGATGCTTTTACAGAACTTTGCTCATTCAACAGGTAGCTTAATGACAAACGTGGCTCTAAATTCAGATAGGTTTTTACCACTTCGCCCTTTTTATAATAGGTTGAATTAATCACATTGCCATTAGGATCAACGGTTAAGAAATCGCCACCCCCCAATACGCTGAAACCTGTTAAACGCACACCAAAGCCAATGTTAAGTTTGTCAGTTGCTTGCCAATCGCTTGATGCGAAGATTGCATTTTCCAATGAAAATCTTTTCTGATAGTTCACGGAGTTATAGCTCGAAGCCCCTTCCGAACTGATTTCACCTGGAGTAACCTTGTGATAAATAGAGTTAAAACCAAACTTCACCAAGTTTTTATCAGAAGCCTGCCAAAAAAAGTTGTGTTTTAAGGCCCAATCATTCAATTGCGAATAAATCTGTACATTATCAATCCCAGTGTTGATCTGGATCTTATTTTGATAGCGGGTAAATGAGGCCGTAGTGGTTGAGTTCAATTTTGAAGAATACAGGTGTTTCCATTGTGCACTTGCAATGGCATTTCCCCAGGTTAGCCCAAAGGTTTTGGCTATCCCCAGTTTATCGCTGCCCAAATAACCACTGAAAACCAGCTTGTCATTTTCTCCCAACTGAAAATCGGCCCTACCATTTATATCATAGAAATACATGGTGTTTTGATTAATGGTACTATCAGGTGATAACCTCAATAGTGCGTCGACATAGGTTCTTCGGGCAGACACCAGAAAAGAAGACTTTTCCTTTTGGATGGGGCCTTCCAAGGTAAGTTTAGATGAAATTAAGCCAATGCCTCCTGAAGCCGAAAACTTCTCGGCGTCGCCTTGTCGCATTTTGATATCTAGTACCGAGGATAGGCGACCACCATATTGCGACGGCATACCTGTTTTGTAAACGGTAATATCTTCTACCGCATCGGGGTTAAAGGTGGAGAAAAACCCCAACAGGTGCGCTGCGTTGTAAACCGGAACATCATCCATTAACACCAAGTTTTGATCTGCCGCCCCACCACGCACATAAATACCGGCACCTCCTTCTCCTGCCGATTTAATTCCGGGCAATAATTGGATGGCTTTCATCACATCCCTTTCACCAAAAATAAGTGGAATATTTTTAATGGTTTTCATGGTCAAGCGCTCAGCACCCATTTGAGGACTGGCCAAGCTTCGGTCATCTCTTGTGGTAGAAATCACGATCTCATCAAGATTGTTGGCACTGTCTTCCAGCTGAAAATCAACCTCGTGGTTTTTGTTCGCCTTTACTGATTTACGTAGAGAGTTCATTCCTACGGCACTGATCAAAAAGGTATAATTCCCGGCTTTAAGTTCTACCTCGTAATAGCCAAGGCTATCGGTCATGATATTACGTTTTTCTTCCACAATGTGAATGGTAGCTGCCTCAATAGCGCCATCAGAAGATTTCACACGACCAGAAATTTTAAAAGTTTGTTGAGCAAAGGATAAAAAGCAGATGAAGAGTAGAGGAACGAGTAGTTTAAAAATTTTCGATGTCATTTATGTGTTGGGGTTTGTTGTTAATGAATGGTTTTTAATGATATGACAGCAAGAACTGTACATACCCCTATGCAGTCATTAATTTTTTTCGCAAGTTAAATAGTTTATAGGCACGTAAATCTTAATAAAACGTTAAATTTCTTATTAAGACCCTCTTTTTCCGTAATAGTTACTTCGCATGGAGAACGAAATAGACAATTAAATCTTATTTTTGTGCATTAATTTTTGAAAGTGGGAAAAGATAAATTAAGAAAGTTTGCTGAAATCAACACCTTTCCAAACGTATATCAGTTAGAGGCAGGAAAAGTTTTAAAGGGAAAATGGGCGAAAGATCATTTTAAAAACGACCATCCCGTTGTAGTGGAATTGGCTTGTGGCAAAGGCGAATATGCCGTTAACCTTGCAAGGTTATTTCCTGAAAAAAACTTTATTGGCGTAGATTTAAAAGGAAACAGGATTTGGCGTGGGGCCAAAACCGGAGTAGAAGAAGGCATTACTAACTTAGCTTTTCTACGTATACAAATTGAAGACTTGCTTGAGTATTTTGATGAAAAAGAAATTGATGAAATTTGGATCACTTTTGCCGATCCTCAGCCCCAAATCAGTAGAGAGCGCAAGCGCTTAACTTCTCCGTTCTTCTTATCCAAATATAAGGTCTTGCTCCGTGATGGAGGGAAGATTAACCTTAAAACAGATAACGACGGTTTGTATGGCTATACTAAGGAAAAAGTAGCGGAACTAGAATTGCTCACCCATAAAGACACTGATCATTTGTACCAATCTGATTTGGTAGACGAAGTACTTTCCATCAAAACGCATTACGAAAACATCTATCTTAAAAAGGACAAAAACATTAATTATATTCAGTTTTCTTTTAATTAGCCAACTATCCGTCATTTCAAACGAAGAATGAGGAAAAATCTAACGAATAGCTTTAAAATATGCATTTTGCTAGATTTAGCTCCGCTGATTTTCAATTCTCTCTGCGATCGAAATGACGAGCACACTAGGTTTAAACTTTTCAATTAAAATGGATGCCAATTTCTATGAACAAGTTTATGAAGTAGTAAGGCTGATCCCAAAGGGAAGAGTTACTTCATATGGTGCCATAGCCAAAGCCTTGGGCGCAGCCAAATCTTCAAGAATGGTAGGTCACGCCATGGCCTACGCCGGCTCTGCCAGTCCTAAAATTCCAGCCCATAGGGTTGTAAACAGTAGCGGCCTGCTAACAGGCAGGTTTCACTTTTCACCTCCAACATTGATGCAGGAGCTACTGGAAAAAGAAGGAATAACGGTAGTAAACGACAAGATAAAGAACTTCAAAAAAGTGTTTTGGGACCCTTTGCAGGAAATATAGTGTAGTTTTTTGGGTGGTTGGTTTTTTTAGTTTTTTGGAAATCTAACCAACAAAAAAACCAAACAACTAATCAACAAAAATAACAGCCAAACATTTAATCATTCAAAACTCAGTCATTCAACATTATAACCATGGGAAAATTAGTAGAAGAATTTAACAGCTATCGTACCAAAATGAACGATAGGGTAATGGAAACCGCCAATACCAACATCAAACGTTTCTTTGCATTGGATACCACCTCTTACGCCGAAGGAGCCTTGAACGTAAAGACAAAAGAAATGCTAGGCTTAGTAGCATCTATGGTTTTAAGGTGTGACGACTGCATTAAATACCATTTGGAAAAATGCTACAATGAAGGGGTTACCAACGACGAAATGAACGAAATTTTCATGATTGCCAATTTGGTTGGCGGCTCTATTGTCATTCCACACTATCGCAGAGCCGTAGAGTTTTGGGATGATTTGCAGCAATAATTTTTTACAGACTTCCTTTTTACAGACTTACGAAGTTTTAAAAACTTCGTAAGTCTTGCCATAGATCGTAGTTCGTAAATCTGAAATCGCAACTCCCCTTACTTCACAGATTCGTTATATGATTTCACCAAGGCAATCAGCATTTTTTCATCAAAAACCTCTGTAGCCTTAATACTTTCCGTTAAGCCCTCGTCGCCCGTAAGTTTTTGAAGCAATAACGCTTTAGTAGCTGCTGTTCTTGACCCATCGGCAGCAATTTCTTGTATAGGCCCAGTTCCAGGCTTTTCAATAAAATAGAATACTTTAGCTTTGGGCGGCGCTCCTGCAGGCTGTTCTGGTGCGGCTCTTCGACCTCCCAAGTTAATGCTCACACCGCCACCTAGTCCGCCACCAATACCACCGGTGCCCATACCAATACCCACCGAAGGACGGGCCTTTACTCTTGGCTGTGTGGTTGGTTCCTCTACTCCAGAAGTGCTTCCGTAAGCGTATAGGTTAACTTTGCCGCCTTCTATCAGTTTAAAAAATTTGATGGCCGCTTTTTTGCCCACAATAATGGGTTTACTTTCGTAAGTATCGCCATTCCACAAAAACGACTTAATATCTTTGGCTTTATATTCTTTAACACCTTGGTCTTCTAGTTGTATAAAAACAGATTCGAAGTTAGTTCCTTTGATTTCCCCCCTTACAAAATTACCTTCGCTAATGAGCACGGCATCTTGCGCTTTGGCACCTAGCGCCAACAAACAGAAGACCATAACAAGCTTTAAAACTTTCATATTCAAATTAACGCAAAATAATGTAGTGTTGTTATGATGATAACATTTATTAACAATCGCGATTTAATCGTGAAGAACACAAAGTCAAGACCGTTAATGATCAATTTAGTCTTTGCATCACTTTGCGACAACTTCAATAATCTTTGCGGTGAAATCTAATCGCAAAAAAATAAGATGTTCACCAAGAACGCAAGGACAAAAATTTGCGCTCTTACTTAAAGTATTCCCCTATTTTTCCAGTGTTTGTTTCCGGATTTAACTTCACATACTTTTTAAAGTTGTTTCTCATTTGGCCAAAGGCGTAGTCAGCTTCATTCCCAAGGTCTTTGGCCAAGGCATAATACTTGCTAAAAACATAGCTTCTCATTAAATAACCCATCAACATTTTATCTACCTCTTTATCCTCCACTATTGGCCCCACTTTATCTTCGTCTACCAATTTGTGCTGATCAAAATTCTGGGAAATATAACTCATCACCTCTTCTGCATGTAAAATAAGCTTCGAACCCTCCTCCGCCTGGTTAATTTCTTCTATCTGCTGTAAAATGGGTTCTATTTCTTTTTTAAGAAGCGCAGGTGTCAGTGCAATCATGCCTTTAGGCACATAATATTTATCCGATGTTTTGTAGGGATCTACATATAAGAAAACAGTATCGCTACTTTCGGGATTAACCAGAACATATCGGTCTACAATTCCCTTACTCCCGCCCTGAGTACTTCCCCGTTTCGAAAAATCTATCTTTTCACCATTTGGCCACCGATAGGAATTGAACAGTCGTACAAAGCCCGCATTTCTTGACTTAGGGTTAGCCATATGGATAAAAGCACCACTTTCAACGGGCTGTTCCAAAGTCCCATAAGTGGGTTTAACTTCATTAACAAGGTTTTCGAACTGCAAAACAGCAAATACTTTAGGGTATTGTGCTTGAGAACAGTATGCGAGTAGCACTAAGCTAATTAAGGAGAGAAAATGTTTCATAAAATTGTTTTAATCTATTGATGATTAAACAGTAGAAAATACATAACCGCCTAAAAAATAAATTATATACTTCAGCTATGCTCTTATTCTATAACTTTACAAGGTTAAGATTTCTATCAACTCAATATATAAAAAATGAGCAACAAAAAACTTTTCCTTTTAGATGGAATGGCACTTATTTACCGTGCGCATTTTGCCCTCAGTAAAAACCCTAGATTTACCTCTACAGGCATCAATACCTCGGCCGTAATGGGCTTTACCAATACCCTTTTGGAGGTACTTAAAAAGGAAAAGCCTACGCATATTGCGGTTGTTTTTGATACAGAAGCTCCCACGGAAAGACATACAGAGTTTGAGGCCTACAAGGCTCATCGCGAGGCCATGCCCGAGGACCTGTCAAAAGCTATTCCGTATATTTTTAGATTGATAGAAGGCTTTAATATTCCAGTAATTACCAAAGATGGCTACGAGGCCGACGACATTATAGGCACCTTGGCAAAAGAAGGCGAGAAACAAGGCTTTCAGGTATATTGCATGACGCCTGATAAGGATTTTGCGCAATTGGTCTCGGAAAATATCTTTATTTACAAACCTGCTCGAATGGGCAATGAAATGGAAATTTTAGGTGTAAAAGAGGTATTGGCCAAATGGGAAATTGAAAGGGTTGACCAAGTGATCGATATTTTGGGCCTATGGGGAGATGCGGTAGATAATATTCCAGGTATTCCGGGCAT
Organism: Pedobacter sp.; assembly: GCF_039594775.1. Taxonomy (GTDB): domain Bacteria; phylum Bacteroidota; class Bacteroidia; order Sphingobacteriales; family Sphingobacteriaceae; genus Pedobacter. The sequence goes on from NZ_JBCNMT010000001.1 coordinate 363,431, forward strand.
TGGCGAAAAAACGGCCAAGGCTTTGATCAAACAATACGGCAGCATGGAAAATATTTTTGCCAATAGCCATGAGCTGAAAGGAAAGCAGAAAGAAAATATTGAAAACCATGTAGAGCAGGGACTGATTTCCAAAAAACTAGCTACCATTATTTTAAACGTACCCATAGAATTTAACGAGCAGCATTTGCAGCTCGAAGAACCAAGTAAGGACCTGCTAGAGCCTCTTTTTGCTGAACTAGAATTCAGGACCATTGGCAAGCGTGTTTTTGGAGAAAGCTTTACCGTAAACGAAGGCAAAGCCTCTATACAACAGGATTTGTTTGGCAATGCCGTAGCTATGCCGCCCTCTAAGGAAATAGAGAACCAACCTTCGTTATTTGACACACCTATTGATGCCAAAAATATTGAAAATACACCGCACGATTACCAATTGGTAGATACTGCAGAGAAAAGAAAAGACCTGGTTAACCTATTGCTACAGCAAAAAAAGATTTCATTTGACACGGAAACCACAGGAATAGACGCCAATTTAGTAGACTTGGTAGGTTTATCTTTCTCGATAGAAGCTGGAAAAGGATACTATATTCCAACACCACAAAACAAAGAAGAAACGTTAGCCATTTTAGAAGATTTTAGACCCGTTTTTGAAAACGAAAATATTACCAAAATAGGCCAGAATATTAAATATGATTTGTTGGTATTGAAATGGTATGGCTTTGAGCTTAAGGGCGAACTGTTTGATACGATGTTGGCCCATTACCTGATTGACCCTGATACTCGACACAATATGGACGTGCTTTCTGAAAACTATTTGGGCTACACCCCTATCTCTATTACTTCTTTAATTGGAGCTAAGGGAAAAGGGCAGTTGAACATGAAAGACGTTCCGATTGAAAAGGTTGTAGATTATGCTGCCGAAGATGCCGACGTGACCTTGCAACTGGCCAATGTTTTTGAACCCATGCTACAGGAAAGAAATGCTCAAAAATTAGCATCAGACATAGAAAACCCATTGATTTTCGTATTGGCCGACATGGAAAAAGAAGGGGTTAGAATAGACATTGATACTTTAACCACTTACTCTGCACAGTTGCAGGAAGAGATTGCAAAGGCCGAACTGAATGTGTACGACAAAGCGGGGCTTAAGTTTAACCTTGCTTCGCCAAAGCAATTGGGCGAAGTACTGTTTGACCATTTAAAACTGGACGCTAAAGCGAAGAAAACCAAAACGGGACAATACCAAACCGGCGAAGATGTATTAACGGCCCTAGCAGCCAAAAGTGATATTGTTCAGGACATTTTGGATTTCCGCCAAATGCAAAAATTGAAGTCAACCTATGTAGATGCTTTACCTTTATTGGTAAACCCTCGCACCGGACGCGTTCATACCAGCTATAATCAAGCGGTAGCCGCTACGGGCCGTTTGAGTTCCAACAATCCCAACCTACAAAATATCCCTATTAAAACGGACAGGGGAAGGGAAGTACGCAAAGCTTTTATTCCTAGAGATGAAAACCACATTTTGCTTTCTGCGGATTACTCGCAGATCGAATTGAGGATCATTGCCGAAATCAGTAAGGAACAGAACATGTTGGAAGCATTTTTAAATGGCATCGATATCCACACCGCTACCGCAGCCAAAGTATATGGCATTGATGTAGCCGACGTAACTTCCACCCAACGTAGAAATGCCAAGGCGGTGAATTTCGGTATCATCTACGGACAATCGGCTTTCGGTTTGTCGCAAAACCTGAACATCCCACGTAAAGAAGCTGCTGAAATCATTGAACAATATTTCATCCAATATCCGGGTATTAAAAACTACATGAACAACACGATGAATTTTGCTCGTGAAAATGGTTATGTAGAAACGATCATGGGCCGTCGCAGGTATTTAAGAGACATCAACTCAGCAAACATGACCGTTAGAGGTTACGCAGAACGAAATGCCATTAATGCTCCTATACAAGGCTCTGCTGCAGATATGATTAAAATTGCCATGATCAACATCCATAAAGATATGGTAGCGCAAAAACTACAATCGAAAATGACCATGCAGGTACATGATGAGTTGGTGTTTGATGTAATCAAAGGTGAAAAAGAACAAGTAAAAGAAATTATTACCCATAGGATGAAAACCGCCATTAAAACTGAAGTACCTATTGAAATTGAAATTGGCGAAGGGTTAAACTGGCTCGAAGCACATTAGCCACTTCTGTCATTGCGAGGCACGAAGCAATCTCAAGCGTATACCTATGCCTTCAAATAGATTGCTTCGTACCTCGCAATGACGGAATCCAGAACCAAACAACGAACCAACCAAAAAACAATCATATGAAAAAACTAATGCTCATCCTTTTGCTAGCCATTACTAAAATTGGCTTTGCCCAGCAAGACACTACGCTGATATACAATAGTCCAATGTACACCAAAGACCCTATCCGTTCTAAATGGAGACCCGTGGTAAAACATGTTGGCCAGTTTTATCAGGTTACTTTTTACGACAGAAAAGACATAGCGCAAGAAGTCATCAATTTTGAAGACAAAGATTTAACCATTAGAAAAGGCCCGTTCGCCAGCTATCAAAAAGGGAAGCTTAGGGAAAAAGGTGAATACGACAAAGGCCACAAACATGGTGAGTGGACCACTTACAACAGCGAAGAACAGGTCAGGAAAGTAGAAAACTTTGTTCATGGCAAGTTAAACGGCAAAGCTGTAGAGTACTGGAATGGCCAACAAGTACAAAAAGAGGGAATGTATGAAGACAATAGAAAAATAGGCGAATGGAAGCTTTATTATAGCAATGCAAAGCTGGCTGGCAAAGAAACCTATGATATATATGGGAAGAAAAGTCAAGCAGAATATTTTTATAAAGATGGGAAGCCTGCCACCTACGATGACTTGTTTGCGCCACCTACTTATAAAGGAGGAATCAATCAGTTTTATAAGCACTTGGCGTCAGAAATAAGGTATCCTGTACAATTGGCAAGAGACGGTGTGCAAGGAACGGTTAAGTTAAGCTTTACCGTTAAAAAGAATGGCGACCTTGATAATATTGAAGTAGTAGAATCTCCTAACAACGAGCTGACCATAGAGGCGATAAGAGTATTAAAATCGTCTTCAGACTGGATTCCCGGAAAAATGTTTGGAGAGGTGGTAGACACAAAATATAATGTTCCAATTAAGTTTTCTTTGAGAAAATAATAATCTGTAAATTAGTTCGTTATTAAACCACCTAAATCAAATAGTAAACCATGAAAAAAATGTTAACCCTAGCTGCTATTGCCCTATTTGGCTTTAGCACCTCTTTTGCACAAACTGCAACCACAACAACCGTTAAACAAGCTCCAAAAAAAGCTGCCACTGCCGTTAAAACCGAAGCTAAAAAAGCGACCACTACCGCTAAAGCCGACGTTAAGACCGAAGCTAAAAAAGCAGAGAAAAAAGTAGAAAGCACTGGTGCAAAGTTAAAGGCGGATGGTACGCCAGACATGCGCTACAAAGAGAACAAAACAACCAAAGTAGTAGCTCCAGGACCTAAGAAAAAAGATGGTACCGCTGACATGAGGTACAAAGCAAACAAAGAAGCTGCTAAAAAGAAAGGCTAAGCTTTATCAAACTACAAAAGTTAAGCTAGAGACTTACGAAGTTTTAAAAACTTCGTAAGTCTAATATATTTCTACAGGACTATCGTTTCGCCAATAGCTGGCAACAACAATGTCTTTTGAGCTCTCTTAAAGCTCTCTACTGCAAAATTCTTATCGATTGTAATTACCGGGAACGAATCATAATGTACCCCAATTACCTTATCGCAGTTTACATATGCTGCCGCGATCACCGCATCATCAGGATCCATGGTATAATTGCCACCAATTGGCAAAATAGCATATTCTAACTGATACAGCCCTGCCAGTAACTTCATCTCAAGTGTTAAGCCTGTATCCCCGGCAAAATAAATCTGCATTCCATCTGCATCTAATACAAAGCCGGCAGGATTACCACCATAAGAGCCATCTGGCAAACTGCTAGAGTGCGTAGCCGCCACCATGCGTACCGTTCCAAAATCAAACTTGAATTTACCAATGTTCATGTCGTGGATATTGGTCACCCCTTGCTTTTGCAACCAGCCAGCAATTTCGGGCATACAAATCACTTTAGCATTGGTCCTTTTGGCAATATCAACCAAATCCGCCACGTGGTCGCCATGACCGTGGCTCACCAAAATATAGTCGGCCGCAATTTCTTCTACTTTAACATGTTTTGCCAGCGGATTACCGCTAATGAAAGGATCAAACAACAGTTTTGCCGAAGAAGTTTCTAGCAGGAAACAAGATTGTCCGTAATACGTATACTTCATAACTTATTGATTATTGTCCAAATAAACCTCCAAAACCACCGAACATTTCCTTTGTGGCAGCCTGCATTTCCACTGCACTCACTTGGTCTGCTTGCGCCAAAGCTTTATTTACCGCAGCTTGCAGAAGCTCTTCCAATTCTTCTTTGTCTGCCTGCTCGTAAAATTCATCGGTAATGCTGATGCCTGTAATGGCTTTGTTAGCCGTTGCAGTAACTTTAATAGCACCACCTTCTACTTCTCCAAATACCGAAATACCATCTAATCTCTTCTTTATTTCTTCGGCCTTGCCTTGTGCGGCCATTAATTTATCAAACATGTGCTTTTATTTTATTGAAGTTTAAAATTAGCAAAAAACCTATAAGTTAAACCGTAACGCTAGTAATAAGGTTTTAATTTTCTTTTTGAACGATGGTTTTTAACCACCTAAGAACATTTTAGTTTTCTTTGCAAAGTGCTCAGATGAACTAAGGTGTCTAAGTGGTTTATTTAATATTTTATTTTGAACAGGTATTAAAATTTAAAGCTTAATTACCAACCTTATTAATACCTGTAATTTGCAGTTCAACCCTTCTATCGTATTTCTCTCCTTTACCCAACGGATAGTTAGCCATCATACCCTTGTAGGCAAGCCGCTTGGGGTCAACCCCCTTATAAATTAAATAATCATAGATAATTTTTGCTCTTGCATGCGAAAGGTTATATTCTCCGGTTTCAAAATCCTTCACATCCCTATTTGGCGGGTTACAGCAAATATGCCCTAGGATGGCGATGTTATATTGTGGTTTTTCTTTAATCGTTTTGGTAATTTTCTCCAGCACAGGAATGGATTCCTCCAAAAGCACTGACCGGCTATTTTCAAACAAAATATTCTCCAGCACAATTTTATCTCCCACTTTTAGGGTATCCGATAAAATAGAATTGTCTGCGGCCAAATTACGCTTGGCATAGCTAATTACCACATCTACCCGTCTATTATATGTTCGCTGCTGAGCAATATTATTTTTCTGAGAAAGGTCAACTTTTCCATGCCCAGTTAAAAGTCTAATCTTTTCCTCAATAATTCCTCTAGCCAATAACAGTTCTTTCATATGATTGGCCCTTTTAACAGAAAGCGTATCGTTATAACCAATTCGGCCACGGTCATCGCAATAACCCAAAATTGCAATGGAAAGAATACCAGTCAAATCGAGCTCGTTGATAAACTGGCCGAAGCTCTCCGTTTGTTTATTGTCTAAGGTGCTTAGATCCGTTTCAAAGAAAAAGCTGGTGGTCTTTGTTTTCTGTGCAAAGGCATTGCCAGTGAGAACAAAGAGTGAGAATAGGATCAATATAAATCCTCTGTTTTGCATAGACGTTTAACATTTGGCCATATAAAGATAGAAAAACTTCGTTCTTTACAAAAATTGAGCTCTTTTATGTTTCCCGCCCGTAATTTCCTCTTATTTAGCTCTTTGATATTGCGAAGGCCACAACACGTCATCGCCCAACTCCTTTGCGCCGCGCAACGGAAAGTAAGGATCTCTGAGCAGTTCTCTGGCCATAAAAATCAGATCTGCCTTGCCTTCCCTTAAAATAGCTTCACTCTGTTGAGCTCTGGTAATTAGCCCCACAGCCCCGGTAATCATTCCCGTTTGTTGTTTGATCTGTTCTGCAAAACGTACCTGGTAGCCAGGCTCCACCGGAATCTGTTGCTCTCTCGACAGCCCCCCAGTGGAAGTATCAATCACATCAGCCCCGTTTTCCTTCAAAATTTTAGCCAATTGCACCGATTCATCTTCATTCCAACCGCCCTGTACCCAATCCGTTGCCGATATACGAACAAACAAAGGTCTATCAGCCGGCCAAACTTCTTGAACAACAGCTACCACTTCGAGCAACAAACGTATCCTATTCTCAAAATTACCTCCATATCCATCAGTACGTTGATTGCTTAAGGGAGATAGGAATTGGTGCAACAAATAACCATGGGCCGCATGAATCTCTACCACATCAAAGCCAACTTCCAAAGCACGCAAGGTTGCGGCCTTAAAATCAGCTTTTACCTTTTCAATGCCTTTCAAATCTAATGCAATAGGCATTTTATCCTTCGGGTTAAATTGAATGGCACTTGGCGCCACGGTATCCCAGCCACCATTTTCTTTGCTTAATTGTGTAGGACTTTCCCAAGGCACATCAAAACTTGCCTTACGACCTGCATGTGCCAACTGTACGCCAATAGCGGCACCATTAGCATGTACAAAATCTACGATTTCCCTTAACTTTTCCTGATGCTCATCTTTCCAGATACCCAAATCGACAATAGAAATTCGTCCTTCAGGAGAAACAGACGTAGCCTCGGTAATGATTAACCCTGCACCACCTACGGCCCTACTCCCCAGATGTACCAAATGCCAGTTGTTGGCAAAGCCATCTACAGAGGAATATTGACACATTGGTGAAACCACGATACGGTTTTTGAGCGTCAGGTTTTTAATTTTTATGGGAGAAAATAAGATTGACATACACTTGCTTTTAAATGCAATTTAAGAAGATTACATCCAATTACTAAGCCTTGAAAAAGTTGTGAAGCTAGGGTGACAAAATTTTAACAACGGATAGCTGCTTTTGGCAGACATCTGGATATACTTTAATAACTACTCGCTTAGATTTGAGGCATAAACAAGTGCTTCTTAATTCCTTAATAGTTTGGCGGGCAATATGGATGCATCGACCTTCTTTTTTTAAATCTTTTTCGGAGATAGAATCTTCACTAAAGCTTATCTACGGGCATATACCCCAGTACAATTTCGTCATCTGGCAACGCTTCTGCTTTTATAAACTGAATAGTATATTTTTGTTTCATTTCTAGGGGTAACGCTTCTTCGATATCAAAAACATCGTCCACATCTACTCCGTATTTATCGTCAATGTGAGGGCTAAAATATTGTTTAAAAAAGGGACTACTTTTGGCATTGGCGGTCGCCGTTGCCTTATCAGGTGCCACCATCAACATTTTGTAATGTATCTCCTCAAACACATTGCTTTGATAGCCTCCCAAATTCAAAAAGAACAGCTTTTGATCTACTTCACTTTGTGTTGGTTTCTCTATAATATCTACCTTATAGCCATCTACATGATTGACTACTCGATAAGCATCCAAATGAATCTTTCCATTTGCATCGGGCCAAAACTGCTTGATGGCAGGCACCAATTCCTTTAGCTCCGTTGCTATGGCAAAAAAGATGTCGTGCTGCTCCGTATGTCTGCCTTGTGGTTTGCAGCCCAATAAAAGCATAAAAAGTTTTGGTGTCGTCATGAAATTTGTTTTGTCAGATATTCCTTAATGAAAGCATAAAGTTAAGCTAAAACAAAAACAATTATCTTCACGTTATTCAAAAAAAAGACCATATGCTTGTTAACCAACTTCCGCCCGATGGCGGCATGCTCTATACCGAAACCAATATGGCACAGCTTTTTCCCGAGCCATTTAACGCCATTACTTCTGGTTTCTTTTTAATCATTGCCTTATACTGGACGGTTAAAATGAAGGGAAACTTCAAATCAAATCCCTTTCTTAGCTATTGCCTTATATTGCTATACATTGGTGGTATTGGTGGTACGGTGTACCATGCATTAAGGCAATGGAGCGTTTTTATCATGATGGATTGGATGCCCATTATGCTACTTTGCGTTTCGGCAGGAGTTTATTTTTTGGCCCAAAGCAGTAGGTGGTATTATGCGGTATTAATGGTACTGGGTTATGTAGGCCTACAGTTTTCCATTAGGAACTGGCTAAGTGCCGACAATATCCACCTTTTTGTAAACATCAACTATGCGTTAATGGCCCTGCTGGTACTGCTCCCTGTGTTAAAATACCTGATCTATACCAAATGGAAAGCGGGGAAATGGGTAGGCTACGCCTTATCATCTTTTGCTTTGGCACTTACCTTTCGCATTGCGGATAAGTGGGAATGGTTCAGTTTTGGCACACATTTCTTGTGGCACACCTTTGGTGCTATCGCTACTTTTTGTATGTTCAACTACATTTATTTGACCCAAAACAAAAAGGAGCTAACCACGTAGCTCCTTTAATATTTCTTTGCAGCGCTGCTCTACTTCCAAGCTCACGGGCACAAATAAATCGTTGTCGTAATAAGGGTCGGTCACTTCACCATCTGGCAAAAACAATCTTACCTTTTGTCGATGCTCTTCTGTTTTGGCCAAATCCAATACATCCCTTAGGTTGTTCCTATCCATCACCAAAATATGGTCGTATTCGTCAAAAAAGGCCTTGTTAAAATGTCTGGCTCTTTGTGCAGAGATATCATAACCTAAGCTTCGTGCAGCCAATACGCTCCGTCGGTCGGGCGGATTACCCACATGCCAATCTCCTGTACCAGCACTATGCACCTGCCAACCTAAATTTTCTTGATTGGCCAAGTGCTGTAATATACCGTGTGCCAAGGGCGAGCGGCAGATATTACCCAAACAAACCATTAGTATTTTCATTTTTGAGAGGAAATAAAGATTAAAGAGCAAAGAATAAAGACCAAAGACCACTCATCGAGCTTCAGCAATTAAACAATTTATCAATTCGAACAATTAACCAACTACTTATAAATTCCGTTTAAAATGTTTGCCAAACGAACGCCACCTTTTAACAACTGCTCATTTACAGTCCCAATCCAATCAAAATTGTAGTTATAGCTCAGTTTGTCATCATTTTTAATACCTGTTGCATAAATTTTATTGCAAACTTGGTACGATTCGAAGATGCAATCTTTTAAACTTGCTTTATTCCACTCGTTTATCTGTTGCGGTGTAGCAAAGTTAATGGCCTTAGTGTACTCTGTATAACTTAACTGTTGAAAATCAATTAACTGCTCATCCCAAACCCTGTGCAGGTTAGATTTTTGACCAAACCACATCACCGAAATTCTATTACCGCCCAAGTCTTCTTTTCTAGCGGTGTGCATGGGCTGGTGCATATCACCAATTAAGTGAACCAATAAACGCATGGCAAATACTTTTTTCTCTGCAGAAGTTTTAGGGTCTTTCAACAAGGCAATCATCTCGTTGGTCTTGCTGTAGATGTTTGCATCTTTAAAGCCATCTAAATAGTTGCTTATACCCGATTTATCCAAACCTTCTGGCAAGTTTACATAATGCCAGTTGTTCAGGTACCTGTAGCTGGTGTCCGATTTAATGAAATCGGCCCAGTTAGCGCTCATGGCCAAGGTTTCGTTCCCTAAAATTTGCTTAATGGCTTTACGCGCATTAGCGCTCAAATAGCTGTCAGCAACCTCACCTACAATACGGTGGCCCAACACGCCCCAAGCGTTGGCCGCAATTGGAGTATAAATAAAGGCAAATGCTAAGATTAATCTTTTTAAATTTTTCATTTTGATTTTGAATGAGTGAATGCTCCGACTTTCTGACTCCCCGTCTTTTCGGACTATCAAAGCGCCTTTTGAACGCAGGTTATTTTCTCTTTTAAATTAAGTTTTACTTCCGTTTGGTCGCTCAGGTTTTCCAATTGCAACTGCTCGGCATTCCACGACTTCACCTTAAAATTGGTTAAGTACCTGCCAAGACGGTAACAGCCCGAAACCTTTTGCTTGTAATTTGCTTTGGTAAAATCGCCAACTAACATTAAGGTATCATTACGTACCTGGTAAGTTCCTTTCGCGTATTCCTTCCACTCGCCATTGTTAAAGCAATCCTCTTCGTAGTAATTTACTTTAGAATGCGTCACCAGGTCTACATAAAACGAATCGCAAGTAAACCTAAATTGATGCCGGGTATACGATTGCATTTGTTCCTTATTGGCAATGCTATCTTGGTTCCAAACGCCTTGAAGAAAGGTTTCGCCCTTGCCCTGTACATTGGGGAGACGGGAGCAGGAGAATACAAGAAGTAAAAAGTTGAAAGTAAAAAGCAAAAAGTAAAGGCCCTTTTTATTCATCATTGCATCAACATTAAACTTTTAACTTTCAACCCAAAAAATTATTTCAAGCTACCAACCATATCCTCTGGTTTAACCCAAGCAGTAAACTGCTCATCAGTTAACAAACCAAGCTCAATAGCGGCTTCTCTTAATGTTTTATTTTCTTTATGCGCTTTTTTGGCAATTTTAGCAGCGTTTTCGTAACCAATGTGAGGGTTCAAAGCAGTAACCAACATCAATGAGTTTTCCATGTGCTGTTTAATTACCGGACGGTTAGGCTCAATCCCTTCCGCACATTTATCGTTGAAAGAAACGCAAGCATCACCAATTAAACGACCGCTTTGCAATACGTTTGCTGCAATTACGGGTTTAAAAACGTTCAGCTCAAAATGTCCGTTGCTTGCACCAATGCTCACGGCAACATCATTACCCATTACCTGTGCACAAACCATGGTCAAAGCTTCTGGCTGTGTAGGGTTAACCTTTCCTGGCATGATCGACGACCCAGGCTCGTTGTCAGGAATAATGATTTCGCCAATACCGCAACGTGGGCCAGAGCTTAACATACGAATGTCGTTCGCAATTTTCATCAACGAAACCGCTACGCGCTTATAAGCCCCAGAAAGCTCCACCATCGCATCGTGAGCCGCCAAAGCTTCAAATTTATTAGGAGCAGTTACGAAAGGCAAACCAGTTAACTCAGCGATTTTTTTAGCCACCAACACATCATAACCTTTAGGCGTATTCAAGCCTGTACCTACTGCGGTACCACCTAGTGCCAACTCAGCAATCATTTCCAAGGCATTTTTAATAGCCCTTAAGCCATTGTTCAATTGTTGCACATAGCCCGAAAACTCTTGCTTTAAAGTTAAAGGCGTAGCATCCATAAAGTGCGTACGCCCCGTTTTTACAATGTCGCCCCAACCTTCGGCTTTTGCGGCTAAGGTATCGCGTAATTTCTCAATGCCCGGTACAGTAACCTCAACCGCCTGTTTGTAAGCCGCAATGTGCATGGCTGTTGGGTAAGTATCGTTTGATGATTGCGATTTGTTCACGTCATCATTCGGGTGCAATGATTTTTGCTCATCTAACAAATTACCGCCACCAATCACATGACCACGGTTAGCAATCACCTCGTTGCCGTTCATATTGCTTTGCGTACCGGAACCTGTTTGCCAAATTACCAATGGAAACTGGTCATCTAATTTACCGGCAATTACCTCATCGCAAGCCTTAGCAATCAGTTCAGTTTTTTCGGTAGAAAGCACACCCAATTCATTATTAGCCAAAGCCGCTGCTTTTTTCAAATAGCCAAAAGCATGGATGATTTCCTTAGGCATCGAAGCCTCAGGTCCAATTTTGAAATTGTTTCTAGAGCGTTCAGTTTGTGCGCCCCAGTATTTATCGGCAGGTACTTGTACCTCGCCCATGGTATCGTGTTCTATTCTAAAACTCATGGTAATACAAAATTATTTTTGCCCAAATTTAACCTTTTTGAACCTTATAGGAAATTTATTTAGAAACGTTACACGAACATTAGAAAAACATTGGAACAAGCTTTTGGGCAGTTATAGCCCCGCTGTTGCCTACAATATTTTGTTTGCCATAACACAAACCTCATAGGTTTACTTGCATATCGTTTATAAACCTATGAGGTTTTACCTAAAACAAAAAGTATTTCCCTGCCTACCGCAGGCAGGCGCTACCATCGGGTTTATTTAACACCTTACACTACATCAACCTTGTCAATCCTAAATTTAGCATGCATTTTTAAACGCATAAAAGAACATTTGTACATCTGCGGCCTAAAATCTCTAAACAAAAACAATGTTTAAAACTCTTTTACCGTTAAGTTTTTAAGAATGCTTAATTTTCCAGCTTTTATAACCACGTTGCCACACATCAATGAGATTCAAAATACTATTAACCGCTATAACTTTATCCATATTTACGTTAAATGCTTGCACCAGCAAAGAGGAAAAGGAAAAGAAAACTGCAGAAGACAAAAAAGTTAGAAAACCCGAGGATGATAAAGCGGATAGTCTGTTATTAGTTTACGATAAAAAGAAGGAAGATAAATGGATAGCTGATTTTGTAAACAATCTTCATAAAAAATACTCCTTCAACGGAAACGTACTGGTAGCCAAAAAAGGCAAAATTATTTACGAGGGAGCCAAAGGTTGGGCCGACTACCTACATCGCGATAGCTTAAAAATAAATTCGGAGTTTGAATTGGCATCCATTACCAAAACCTTTACAGGCACGGCAATTATGCAGCTGGTAGAAGCTGGCAAGTTAAGTTTAGATGACAACGTGAAAAAGTTCTTCCCTAATTTTCCATACGAAGGAATTACCGTAAGGCTTTTACTTCCACACCGCAGTGGTATGATGAACTACGTTTATTTTATTGACGACATTTGGCGAAAAGAAAAAAAGGATATGAAAAAGGGAATTACCAATCAGGAAGTGATGCAGGTAATTGCCGAGAAAAAGCCAAACCCTTATACCAAACCCGATAAGGTATTTCATTATAATAATTCCAACTATATGGTATTGGGCGCCATTGTCGAGAAGGTTAGTGGCATGCGCTACTCGCAATACATGATGGAGCATATCTTCAAACCTGCCGGAATGAAAAACACCCATGTTTATTCCAAAGCTGAATACGATAAAATCCCTGTAGATGTGGTTGGTCACGACCGCAATAGCTTCCGATACTCTGTAGTGCAAAATTTCTTAGATGGCCCTGTTGGCGATAAAGGAATTTACAGCACGCTTCATGATTTAGTACTTTACGACAAGTACCTGCGCAATGAAAGACTACTTAAAAACAGCTCCTTGGATTCCGCTTATGTAGGTCGTAACAAGCCTGTAAACGGTCACTTTAACTATGGTTACGGCTGGCGTATGTTTGATGGCAAAGGTATGGATAAAGTGGTTTACCATACGGGGTGGTGGCATGGTTTCCGCCACATTTACGTGCGGGATTTGGATAAGGATATTGTGGTCATCTTTTTAGGCAACCTCACTAATGGAAGCTTAATGCACTTGGATGAGCTTTACAAATATTTAAAAATGCCGATTATCCGTAAAGGAGCATACACCGGCGCAGGCTCTATTCCAGGCAGCGACGAGGATTAATTGCTAAGACTAATGAGTGCGGCCACAACCATAAAAACGGATAGACTTCTTCTAAGAAAAATAATATCAGAAGATATACAAAATATCTACAAAGGTTTGTCGCAACCAGATGTAATCAAATACTATGGAATTAGTTTTACTTCGCTAGAAGCCACAGAAGAACAAATGATTTGGTACAGGGAACTGGAGGAAAGCGAAACTGGAATTTGGTGGGCTATTTGCTCTACAGATGGTCAGATTTTTTATGGTGCGGGTGGTTTCAACAACCTGAGTAAACAACACAAAAAAGCCGAGATTGGATTTTGGCTAATCCCTGAATTCTGGGGCAAGGGTTTGATGCAAGAAGCATTCCCCCTAATTTGCAATTACGGTTTTGAAGTGCTAGAGCTAAATAGAATTGAAGGTTTTGTTGAGAGTGATAACATCAACTGTAAAAAAGCAATTGAGAAACTTAACTTCAAGCATGAAGGCACCATGAGAGATTGTGAAGTAAAAGATGGCAAATTCTTAAGTATTGATATCTATTCTAAGTTAAAAACAGATTGATAATTTGTGAGCCATAGTTTCTCATATCTAAAATAAACGCAATTACCTTCTTTTCTGAAAACTTCTGGAAATCTTTGCCATACAATCTATTTATTTTGCTAAATTTGTTAGCAAATGAAAAGAGCAGGAGTTGCCGATTTACCTTTACATTATGGAGCCGTTCCGCCTTGGCTGGCGGAACGCATGGCCAAATTGGGTTTGGCAATTACCGAGCAGATTTTGGCCAACAAAGGAAAAGATGATTTCCTGAGCCGAATGAGCAGCCCTTTTTGGTTTCAAAGTCTTGGCGCTGTAATGGGTATGGACTGGCATTCGTCGGGCATTACCACTTCGGTAATGGGGGCATTAAAAAAAGCCATCAATCCTAATACGGCTATTTTTGGCTTATACGTTTGCGGTGGCAAGGGAAAATTCTCTAGAGAAACCCCTACAGAACTTGCTAGGTTTGCACAGCTTAACGGATTGGACAGCGACCACCTGGTACGCAGTAGCAAACTCTCTGCAAAGGTAGACAACACCGCCATTCAAGACGGGTTTCAGCTATATCAACATAATTTTATAGTGAGTACTGAAGGGAATTGGACCGTAGTACAACAAGGTATGAGCGATGCGACTTCTACCGCGAGACGCTATCATTGGCATTCGGCCAACGTGCAATCGTTTACCGAAGCTCCCCATACGTTTATTTATGGCGAAAATCAGGGGAAAATATTAAACCTTACCGATAAGAAAGCACAGCCACTTAAAGCGTCGATGCTGGGAATGATGGCCGAGCCCCCAAAAAAGATGTTGGCAGAAATCAGCAAATTAGTGATGCCTAAACATCATGATGTGCAGGCCAAAGATCTTGATCTAAAAAGGCTAGGTTCCATCCTTTGGTTAGCCCAAAACAATAACATTTCTAATTTCGACGAACTGCTACTTTTGGAAGGCTTAGGGCCACGAACACTACAGTCGCTTGCATTGGTAAGCGAAGTGATTTATGGAGCTCCCTCGCGCTTTAAAGACCCTGCTAGATTCTCTTTTGCCAATGGCGGTAAAGATGGGCATCCGTTTCCTGTTCCTGTTGATGTGTACGACGAAACCATTAAAACCCTTAATGATGCCATCAAAAAGTCGAAGATAGGAAACTCGGATAAGGCGGAAGCCATTAAATCACTTTCTCAAATTGCTGCCCGAGTTGAAAAAGATTTTACCCCCAATGGAAATTTGGATGAAGTAATTGCGAAGGAGCGAGCAGATTCATGGAAGTATGGAGGTAGAACGGTTTTTGGCAAAGCAAAGAGGCCAAGTAATCAATTGAGTTTGTTTGAGTGATACCCATCTTGCAAAACCGATAATAAGAACGTCATTTCGAGCGAAACACAGTGAAGTCGAGAACCGAAGCTCAACGAAGTTAAATCTTTTAAAGGTTCTTTACAGTTTTCAAAAAATCAAATAGACACTAAGGATAAAGATTTCTCGGTTCCGTTTCACTACACTCGAAATGACGAAAAACGGTGCATACTACACTACGAAATCTTATCAAAACTAATCCCGGTATTTTTCTTTGCCAAGAAGCTTCTCAGCAAACTATTATTGGGGTTTTCTAAGTTCGGGTCTTGCTCAAAAATTTCAATTACGGTGTTTCGGGCCTCTTTAAGAATAACTTGGTCTTTTACCAAATCGGCTACTTTTAGCTCAACCGTACCGCTTTGCTGGGTACCAGTAATATCACCAGGGCCACGCAGCTCCAAATCTATTTCTGATATTTCGAATCCATTATTGGTACGCACCATGGTTTCTAATCTCTTCTTAGAAGTTGGATTTAGTTTGTTCCCCGACATCAAGATACAGAAAGACTGTTCGGCACCCCGGCCAACACGTCCCCTTAATTGATGCAGTTGAGAAAGACCAAATCGCTCTGCATTTTCTATCACCATTACCGAGGCATTAGGCACATTTACCCCAACTTCAATCACGGTAGTCGCTACCATGATTTGTGTCTTCCCTTCAATAAATCGTTGCATCTCAAATTGCTTATCAACGTTATTCAACTTACCATGAACAATGCTGATTTGATATTGCGGCAAAGGAAATTGGTAACTTAACTGTTCAATTCCAGCTTCGAGATGCAAAAGATCCAGTTTTTCACTCTCCTTAATCAACGGGTACACCACATACACTTGTCGACCTTTGGCTATTTCCTGTTTCATAAAACCAAACATTCGCATGCGTTGGCTCTCCAACAAATGTTTGGTTTCAATAGGTTTTCTACCAGCAGGCAATTCGTCGATCACCGAAACGTCCAAGTCTCCATACAAAGTCATAGCCAAAGTTCTGGGGATTGGTGTGGCCGTCATCACCAAAATATGAGGAGGAATGCTGTTCTTTCTCCAAAGTTTAGCCCGTTGCTCTACCCCAAAACGATGCTGCTCATCAATCACCACTAAACCTAGATTTTTAAACTTCACCTTATCTTCAATCAGTGCATGCGTTCCCACCAAAATATCTATTTCGCCATTCTCTAATTGCTCGTGTAAAACGGTTCTTTGCTTTTTGGTGGTGGTTCCAGTTAGGATAGCCACATTAGCCAGCTGACCTTTAAGCATTCCCACAAGTGATTCGTAATGCTGGCGTGCTAAAATTTCAGTAGGAGCCATCATACAAGCTTGGTAGCCATTATCGTTTGCTAAGAGCATGCTCATTAGTGCCACCACTGTTTTTCCACTACCCACATCACCCTGAACCAAGCGGTTCATTTGAGTTCCCCGCTGGGTATCTATTCTAATTTCCTTAGTTACTCGCTTCTGTGCATTGGTAAGATCAAAAGGGATAATTTCATTATAAAATTTATTGATACGTTCGCCAACATTATCAAACAAAGCCCCCTTAAACTTTAAGCTTCGTAAATGCTTGCTATGCAACAACTGTAACTGAATAAAGAAAAGTTCTTCAAACTTTAATCTGCGCTCAGCCTGTTGAAGCATATTGGCATTTGATGGAAAATGTATGCTGATGAGTGCTTCTTTTTTACCTATCAGTTTGTACTTATCTAAAATGTATCTGGGGAGCGTTTCTCTTACTTCGTTAACATGAAGTTCTAGCAGTTGATAAATGAGTTTCTGGATTCCTTTACTATCTAAAAAAGCCTTTTTCAGCTTTTCGGTCGAACTATAGATGGGTTGTAAGGTAATGTTACCCGCTACTCCGGTCTGTTGCCGTGGATAGTTCTCTAAATCTGGATGGGAAATACTGAAACTGCCGTTAAAGAAATTAGGTTTGCCAAAGGCGATGTAGGTATTACCTCTATAAATGTTCTCCTCTACCCATTTTAAACTTTGGAACCAAACCAATTCCATCCTTCCCGTTTCGTCTTCAAATTTGATAACGATGCGCTTCTTCTGTTTTTCTCCAATCGTCTCCTTGCTTATCACTTTCCCTATCACCTGCACTAAAGGCATATCAGGATTAAGCTCTGCTATTTTGTAAAAACGGGTTCGGTCTATATATCTAAAAGGATAGTGGTGCAAAAGTTGCTCGTAGGTAAAGAAACCCAGTTCCTTTTGAAGCAACTCAGCACGTTTAGGCCCAACGCCTTTTAGGTAAGCTAAAGGGGTTTCTAAATTTGAGGAGAACAAAGCCTAGTGTTTTCTTTTAAAGGTAAGCATATCTTTAATCATGTTCCAATTAAATAAGAAAACGGCAAATAGCAATAATAAATATGCCATCAACTGATGGATGTCGATTTTCTCATTGAAATAAACAATAGCTACCGTAAAAGCTATAATTGGGTTGATATAAATGATAATGCCCAAGGTTGACGAAGGAATTCCTATCAGCGCAAAAAGACTCAGGAAAAGTGGCACCACGGTAAATAAAACCGCTATTAGCACAACATTAAACCAAAAACTGGCTTCCGTAGGCAATTCTGTATGTTGATAGATAAAGAAGGGCAACATCAACAATACCGCAATGGTGATTTGTAAGGCCAGTACATTCAGTTTATCCAAACCTTGCATTTTACGTTGAATAATCAAGTAGAAGGCATACAGTGCAGCAATAATTACCGACCAAGCTACTTCTATCAATGAGCCTGTGGCTAGCATTAAAATACTAGCCGTTGCCAATAAAAGCGCAATAATCTGAATTCGGTATAAATGTTCTTTCAGAATGACAAAACCCCCAAAGGCGGTAATCAAGGGGCAAACCATATAGGCAAAGGCCCCAGACTTTATACTGATATTGTTAATGGCATAAATAAAAGTATACCAATTGAGTACCAAAAGCACCGTAGCACCAATAATCTGAATCAAAATGGTTTTCTTTTCCTTCGCACTACGTGACTTAAAATAGCTCCAGTCTTTGTTAAACTCCTTCCTCCTAAACAAGAAAATGGTTAACCATATTACCGCTAATGAGGTAAATATCCGGTAGTACAAAATCTGTTCTGAAGGATAAGATTTAAGGCTTCTCAGCGGAATAGCAAAGAAGCCCCAAATCACAGCAGCCAAAATTCCAGAAAAAAGATACTTTGATTTATTCGGGGTCAACGTTATGCTCTATATGCGGTGATAGAAATCTCAACATTCACACCCTTTGGCAAGCCTTTCACCGCTACCGTTTCTCTTGCGGGAAAATCGCTTTTGAAGTAAGCACCATAGATTTCGTTCACTTGGGCAAACAACGACATGTCTGAAAGAAATATGGTTGTTTTGATAATATGTTCAAACTCGTATTCTGCTTCGATTAACAATGCTTTGATATTACGCATCACCTGGTGAGTTTCCTCTTCAAGAGTAGCATTATTTAATTCATTATTTTCCGGGTTAATAGCAATTTGTCCAGATGCAAATAGAAAGCCATTTGCAACAATTGCCTGGCTATAAGGACCAATTGGTTCTGGTGCGTTAGTGGTATAGATTATTTTTTTCATTTGTTATTTTTTTGGATTATTCTATCTCCATCCAATCATCCCATCAATGACGTGGACTAATATTAGAATGGTTGTTATTTTAAAATAAAGGTGTCTATTAGCTTATACAAAATACCTAGAACAAATACAGTAATAGCGATATAATTAATCGCACGCATAATCTTTACATTTTTATTTGAGCTTTTGGGAATTGGCATATACAAATCTAGGTATAAAAAAAAGGCCCCGAAAATTTCGGGGCCTTTTTTATAATGTTCTTACTAAGAAATATTAGTTTCTTGAAGACTCAACACGACGGTTTTGGATACGGCCTTCTTCTGTATCGTTAGAAGCAATTGGTCTGCTCTCACCGTAACCTTTAACAACAACGTTGCTAGCGTTAACGCCTGAGTTTACTAAGTAAGTTTTAACAGAGTTAGCTCTGTCTTTAGATAACTTCATGTTGTATGCAGCAGTACCTTCGCTAGAAGCGTGACCAGCTACAGTCACTTTACCACCGTTTTCACGCAAGATAGAAGATAATTTATCTAAAGTTGGATAAGATTCAGTTTTCAACACTGAGCTGTTGAACTCAAATTGAATAGTTTCGAAACCAGTTACACCTGTGTTAGGAGTAGTTACTTGAGTTGTTTGCTCAGGAAATTTGATTGTACGACCTGAACCATCAACAACAGCACCTGGAGCTGAATTAGGCTCTTTATCGAACATATCAGCTACACCGTCACCATCGCTATCTTTTTTCAAATCTTCAACAGATTTTTCAACGTTAGCAACACGGTTTTTCAAAGCCTCAACTTCTTGACGTAACGAAGGATCTTTCAACTCATCATACATCATTGCTAGAGGGTTAACCCAATCCAAGTTTGGTTTAGATTTAGAACCTAATGAGAATTCTAAACCAGCTGAACCATAAGAGAATTTATCTTTAGAGATAGATTTGGCATAAGATCCATCAAGGTTATCACCATCAACAAAGTTCATTGTATAAGCTAAGTTGAAAGATACACGATCAGAAACTTTAAACTTAATACCAGCACCTACAGGGATGTAAGCTTCTTTGATGAAATCTTTATCTCTATCAGAACCAAATTTACCTTTGTTGTCAACGCCATTTACTTTTGGATTGTAAGCAATCACACCATAACCAGCAGTTACAAAGAAGTTAACAGAGTTTTCACGACGTAAGAAGTCAACAGTTGCTACGTTAACAACACCTCTTAAATCAGCTGAATACTGAATATCAGTTTCAAACTCTCTAATACCACCAACTGCACCACCAGGAGCATCCTTGTTAGTTCCAGAAAGTTTACCACGGAAAATGTTACCTTCTAAGCCAAAAGCATGACCTAATTGCTTACGTAATGAGATACCGTAACCTAAGTTTACATCCCAGTTAGTAAAGTCGTTCGATCCGCCAGTTAATACAACAGGGGCTAAAACACCTCCGTTAATCCCCAAAGACCATGTTCTGTACTGCGCTCTACCACCAAATACCTTGGCAGAAGAGGAAGTTGCAGGAGCATCCTGAGCACTAGCAAGAGAAGAAACTCCTACTAAGGCTACTAAAGAAGCTGCTACACCCTTTTTTAAAGTAGAATAATTCATAATTTTCTTTTTAAGGTTAAACAAAATATTTATTGTATAATTTTTTGCAACACAAAATTAAACAAATTTTTATAATCTCAAAACCCTACACAAACTCCGTTCCAAAGATAGAATTTGCTCAAAAGTGTCAAGAGAAATATAAAATATATACTGATTTACAAGCTATTTAAATAAAATTAACAAAATTTAACTAAAAACAGAATGCTCCTATACCCTTTGGGCTCATTTTGCACATTTGTGTACAACCAGTCCTAAATTATATACAAATGTAGACACTTGCTACAACATCCGCTCTACAAACTGGTACATATTAAAGTGTTTGCTGGCCAACTCTTCCTTAATTAAGGTAAGAATCTTATTCTTATCAATGTCCTTCATTCGCTTATTTTGGATTAGCCTAAATGCTTGTTCAGCTAAAAAATATTCTATTTTAGTTCTGTCAGACGGCCCTTCATTCAAAATCCAATCACATAGAGAGCTTATACCAACATTTTTATCTGCTACAGTTTTAAAAACTGGAATTTGTTGTTGTTGCTCTCTTACCATCTTCTGAAGGTTATTAGCAAAACCATCTGCCCCTTCTCTATCTGCCTTGTTCACTACAAAAGCTTGGGCTACCTCCATCAAACCTGATTTGATATGCTGTATCTCATCCCCTGCTTCTGGCACCAGAACCAGAATGGTCTTATCGGCTAGTCCCGCTATTTCTATTTCAGACTGGCCAACGCCAACCGTTTCGATAATGATCAAATCAAAATTGCTAGACCTTAACACATCAACCATTTCGATCGTTTTCGCAGAAACACCTCCTAGCGAGCCTCTAGTAGCCACAGACCGGATATATACATTTGGATGATTGAAATGTTTGGCCATTCTGATTCTATCACCTAAAAGAGATCCGTAATTGAACGGCGACGAAGGGTCAACCGCAAGAATCGCAATACGTTTGTTCAAACCGCAAAGTTCATCTGTTATTGCATTCACTAAAGTACTTTTTCCTGCTCCTGGAGGTCCCGTAATGCCCACAACAGGAACGGCTCTGTTAATTGAAAGCGATTTCAATAAATCTGAAGCGGGAGCAATATCATTTTCAACCAAGGTTAGCGCTCTAGCTAGTGCCAAAAAATTTCCTTCGGCTATTTTGCTTATCAGCTGATTTAGGTAAACCTGTACAGAATCCATATCCACAAAGAAACAGAAAATCTATTAGATACATTAAAACAGTAAATATAATGTAATGACAGAAGATTTTTTAAAAAGCGTAACTTTGTCTTCTTTTATACATTTAGATGAAAATATATTTTAGGTTATTATCCTTTGCCAAACCCATCGAAAAGTTTGCTATTCCATATATCATAGCAACTATGCTATCGATTTTATTTGGCACATTAAACCTTGCGTTACTATCCCCTCTTTTCGAAACCCTACTAAAAGCCAATAATTCTGGAGTTAACGCTAATACGCCAAAAAAGGAAGCCGAATCTTTTGAGATCTTAGCGAAATTTAGAGAGTTGGTAAATGATTCTGTCAATACCATCGGTGCCGAAAAAACACTAGCATACGTTTGCTTAGTTATCGTTTGCTCCGTGCTACTCTCCAATTTATTTAAGTATTTCTCTCAAAGAACAATGGAAGATTTGAGGGTACATACTTTGTTAAACTTCAGAAAAAGGGTTTTCAACAACGTAATGAACCTACATGTAGGTTACTTTAGCAACGAAAGAAAAGGCGACATCATTTCGAAGGTCGCTTCCGACGTACAGGTAGTGCAGTTCACGGTAACCAATACGCTACAAGTGGTGTTTAAGGAGCCCGTGACGCTTATCGTCTACATCGTCTTGCTACTGCTCATCTCAGTTAAGCTAACCTTATTTTCGTTATTGGTAATCCCAATATCGGCCTTTTTAATTAGCAAAATTGTAAAACGATTAAAACAACAGGCCAAAGAAGCCCATGAATCCTTTGCTAAAATGATAGGCTTTTTAGATGAGGCGCTCGGCGGTATTAAAATTGTAAAGGCATTCAATGCGTCGGAACGCATTAAAGACAAATTTAATCAGGAGAACATCTTCTATTCTAACCTTACCCGTAAAATGGTCCGTAGACAACAATTGGGGTCTCCTGTTTCTGAGTTCTTGGGTGTATTAATGGTGGCCATTATTGTTTGGTATGGCGGAACATTGATTTTACATAACGAAAAAGATGCACTAGCTGCAGCTGATTTTATTACCTACATTGCTGTTTTTTCTCAAGTGATGCGCCCAGCAAAGGCTTTAACCGATTCATTCAGTGGTATCCATTCAGGTATTGCGGCCGGAGAAAGGGTCCTTGATCTTATTGACACCAAACCTGAAATTACCGATAAAGCGGAAGCGAAAGAATTAGGTATTTTTAATGATTCGATAACATTCCAAGATGTTAGCTTTTCTTATGGAGAAAAACAGATTTTAACAGACATCAATTTAAAAATAGAAAAAGGCAAGACAATTGCATTGGTGGGGCCTTCTGGCGGCGGCAAGAGTACCTTGATGGACTTGCTCCCTCGTTTTTATGACCCGAAAAACGGCAAGCTGTTAATTGATGGAAATGAATATCAAGATTTGAAAATAGAAAGCATTAGGCGTCAAATGGGAATTGTGAACCAAGAATCATTTCTTTTCAACGATTCTATTTTTAACAATATTGCCTTTGGCAAACCTGATGCAACCGAAGAAGAAGTGTTTATGGCAGCCAAAATTGCCAATGCCCACGACTTTATTCTTAATACAGAAAATGGCTACAATACCAATGTAGGCGATCGCGGCAATAAGTTATCGGGCGGACAAAGGCAAAGAGTTTGTATTGCTCGTGCTGTTTTAGCTAACCCGCCTATTATGCTATTAGATGAAGCAACTTCAGCATTGGATACCGAATCGGAAAAACTGGTACAAGAAGCACTGAACAATCTGATGCAAAACAGAACGTCTGTGGTTATAGCTCACCGACTAAGTACCATACAACATGCAGACCAGATTGTAGTAGTTGATAAAGGAAGGATTATTGAGCAAGGCTCGCATACCGAACTGCTCGCCAAAAAAGGGCTTTACTATCGTTTAATAGAAATGCAAACGTTTAATGAACAATAACCCGCAGCCACTGGTTTCAATTGCAGTATGTACTTATAATGGCCAACGATTTCTTGTTGAACAACTAGATTCACTAATTGGTCAGAGTCATAGCAATACTGAAATAATAGTGGTTGATGATTGTTCCAAAGACAATACACTTGTCATCTTAAGGCAGTACGAAGAAAGGCATACAAATTTCAAAGTATATCAAAATGATCAAAATTTAGGGTATATCAAGAATTTTGAAAAAGCCATTTCTTTATGCAATGGCGATTATATTGCTCTTTGTGACCAAGATGACATTTGGGATTTAAACAAAATTGAATTGCAATTAGCAACTATTGGCGATTCCGCTTTGACCTATCACGATTCGGAATTTGTAGATGATAGGGGACATTCCCTTGGTAAAAAGAAATCAGATTTACTCAACATGTATGAAGGAGACAGCAATGTCCCTTTTCTCTTTTTCAATTGCATATCTGGGCATGCCTGCCTTTTTAACAGAAAGCTTGTTCCTTACTGCCTCCCTTTTCCTACCGAGATTTTTCATGATAGATGGCTTGCTTTTACTTCCATAAACAACGGCGGCATCATTTATCTAAATAAAACATTGGTAAAGTACAGACAGCATGAAAACACCGACACCAATATTTTAAAACTTAAAAAAAAGGACAGGAAGCCGCCGGTATCAGGTCATGATAAGATGATGAAAATTCTGAATGAGCTTTCCCGTTTTGGCGATTATCCTTACCTGAAACAACCTCATAAAATAAGAAAACTACATCACGCTTATCTGGCTTGGGTTAATTCTTATTTTTGTTGGTCTTTGCCCGCATTCATGATTTCAAATTACAGATTGTTATTTTTTATCCCCAAAAAAGGGCTATTAAGTAATCTGAATTTTATTATCAAACACTTTTTTGGAGGAAAATTTAAGAGCGGCCCTTCTTCCTAAAATCATTAACGGCCTTCATATAGGCACTCATAAACGGTTTCAGTCCATTTTTTTTGATTATCTGCAAAGCGTGCTTAAAATTGAAAAAGCCTTCTTCGGCAATGAAATAACTATGGGGTCGTTTTAACAACCGAATATTTTCCTTCATCAGTTTTTTTCCTTCTTTTGAACCAAGCACCAGCATTGCATCGCTAATATAAGTTTGAAATAGATACCGGACCATGATTTCATTCAGATACATCTTTTTCAAGTTTTTACTCATGCTCGTGTGATGTACCCTAACCATACAATAGGCCTTTTCATCATCCAAATACCCAAACTTAAAATACATTGCACTTTTAAACCAGTATTCCCAGTCTTCCAAGCTAGTAAGTCCTGTATTAAAATCGCCCACTTTTTCTACCACTTCTCTTTTAATAAGCGGTGAATTTACAGGCATAATATTCTTATTCACCAATTGCCAAAGCTGCTCAGCTGTAGACCTATCATTTAACCTGATAATCCATTTTTGTTGAGTGAGGTCCAAACTCCTATACCTCTCCTGAATGTTATTATTGGTAAAGTAGTAAGTATTGCAATAGGATATCCCCAAACTTTTATCCGTCGCAAAATGTTCCAATTGCAACTGGATTTTATCTTCAGAAATTAGATCATCAGCATCTAGGAACTGGATATAATTTCCAGAGGCCTTCTTAATTCCTGCATTCCTAGCTGCCGACAGCCCTTTGTTTTCCTGATAGATGTAAATGATCCTAGCATCTACTTCGGCCAGTTCTAAAACTAAAGCTCCAGTGTCGTCGGTTGAACCGTCATCAACAACAATAGCCTCCCAATGCTCATGTTTTTGTGCCCGAATTGAATTTAAAGTCTCTATAATAAACCCTGCGTAATTATAGCTTGGGATAATAATAGAGACCAATGCATTAAGCGACATAGTATGGAAAAATAAAAGTTTTAGCTGATTGTTTTAACAAGTGTAGTCTTTAACCACAAATGTATCAAATTTGGATAAAAAGGCTAACAAATAACAATGGTCTAACGGTAAACAAAAATGACTATTTTTACCTCAGTAAAGAAATTATGAATAAGAGAATTAAAAGGATACTGGAAAATATAAAATCTATATTGAAATATCCTGCAATACATGCCGTACTTTCCAAAAAGAATACGCTCTATTTCTTTTCCTATTCTTGGTCTTTTGGGGGAGGCGAAAGAGTTTATGTAGACATGCTAAATCTCTTCAAAGACCTGCAACCAATTTGCTTTATTACAGGCACTTCTGTTACTGATGGATTTAGAGGAGAATATGAAGCGGCAGCGCACACGATTAACCTAAACCGTTGGGCACAAAAAAAAATACTGAAAGGCTATCTTTTAAAAAAAATGGCTCGTGCTATAAACAAGCAAAAAAATCCCATTATTGTTGGTTGGAGTAGCGAGTTTATGTACGAGATGATTCCTTTATTGGAACCTCACGTAAGAATTATTGACATTACCCATAATTTTACAGACAACGGCAAAGGACTAGAACTGAAAACACTTCCATACGTACCTAGAATAGACCAAAGAATAGTAGTTTCCAAAGGCTTAATACATCAATTTGAAACCCTTTACAAGACCAACAATATTTCCGAAAATTATCTGGACAGGATTATTTTTATCCGAAATAAAATTCCTTTCGACAATTTTTTCCCAACAAAAAACTACGATTCCAATCTTGAGATCGTTTTTGTAGCTAGGAATAGCCCTGAAAAAAGAAGTGATATCTTCATAAAAGTGGCAGAAAAGTGCCATGAAGAAAACCTTCCTGTTACTTTTAAAATGATTGGTGATTACGAACCAAGTAAAATAAAAGCTCCTTCAAATGTAGAAATGGTGGGCATAGTTAACGACAAAAATATTATAAACGAACACTACAAAAATACACATTTACTACTGCTGACTTCTCAGAGAGAAAGTTGGGGCCTTGTTATTTTTGAAGCAATGAATTTTGGAGTAGTTCCGATATCAACTAATGTTGGTGACCTGCCTTATTACATTTCTAATGAAAAGAGCAACGGAGTATTAATTAAAAACGCTGACGATAATGAGCTATTGGCAGAACTATTTACAAAAGAGATCAAACAATTTTGCAATGACAGACCGAAACTAAAAAATTTTAGCATCAATGCCTTTGAAACCATTAAAGAGCTAGCACAAAAAGAAGACTTTAATCAGGTGTATAAAGATGTAATATTGGGAGAGCTTAAATAATTAACAACAGATGAACAACATTAAAAGCCCTACCGTTACCGTTTTCATGGCCGTTTATAATGGGGAAAAATATATAAAAGAGGCCATAGAAAGTGTGCTTAACCAAAGCTATACCGATTTTGAATTATTAATTGTAAATGATGGGTCTACCGATGGCACACTAAATATCATTGCTGGATTTGTAGATCCAAGAATCCGTTTACTACATAACGACGGTAATAAAGGGCTTACCTATACTAGAAACCACGGTGTAAGAGAAGCTAGGGGAAAGTATTTTGCCATATTGGATAGTGATGATATTGCTATGCCAAAGCGCCTGAAGCTTCAAGTTGAATTTATGGAAAACCACCCTAGCGTTGCAATCTGTGGTGGCCAAGCGGTATTTATAGATGGTCAAAGCAATGAAATGACTGGATATAGAGTGCCTATAGGCGAGAACATTTCACATTGGCTGGTGATTCACAATGCGTTTATTAATTCTACGCTAATGATCAAAACCTCGGTAATGAGAGAAATGGGCGGATACAGAGAGATGGCTCCTGCCGAAGACTATGACTTATCATTTAGAATTTCGTTTAAGTACCAAGTGGCAAACTTGAGTGAGAAGCTTGTTGCTTATAGAGAACATGGCAATAACATATCAAGATTACAAACAGAAAAGTTAAGTAATGCGGAATGTCAGATTATAGAACATATTCATAGCTGTTTAAACATCCCGTTAGATCAAGAACTTATTAAAATTCATCACAATGTACTAAAGTACAATGTAGAACAAACTAGTATAAACGATTTTGAAAGGCTTCTTGAAAGACTTCGAGCTGCCAATATTGAAGTCAAAGCCTATGCTGTTCAACCATTTAATAAGTTCTTATTCGAAGCTTGGTTTAACATTTTACGAGCAAAAAAGGAAAGAAATATCGTCACCTTATTCTTTAGAAAACCCTTTTTTGATTGGTCATTTGTAACCTTTAAACAGTTAAGGAAGATCTTTAAACAATCGTTCTTTTCATATTTATCATTTTTGAAGAAATAAGTTTAATGAAAGTTGTAAAAATCTTAGGGGGGCTTGGCAACCAAATGTTTCAATATGCATTTTATCTTGCACTAGCCAATAAATATAATAACGTAAAAATAGATATCAGCGATTTTAGAAATTACGAATTACATAATGGTTTGGAGCTTGAAAATGTCTTTGATATAAAACTACAAAAAGCTTCAAGATTTATAACCGAACTATTAGACCCGTCTTATAGAGCATGGGGCTATCGAAAATTAAGACGGATATTAAATCTAAAAAACACCCTTGTTGTTGAGCAGAATTTCTTTTCTTTTGACAAGCATATATTAAATGACCCTAAAAGCAGAATTTATTGGGGCTACTGGCAAAACACTCAATATTTTGAGCATGTAGCCAATAAAATCAGGAAATGCTTTATGTTTAAGAAACCACTGACAGGTAAAAATCAGCAAATTGCAGAAATAATTAGCTCTTGTGAAAGTGTGAGCATTCATATCAGACGAGGTGATTATATTGGTCATGATTTATTGGGCGGAATATGTGACTTAGACTATTATAAGCAAGCTATTTCAGTCATAGAAAACCGTGTTATAACCCCAAATTTCTTTATTTTTTCGAATGATATCGAATGGTGCGAAGAAAACTTAAATATTAAAGATGCTCACTATATTTCTTGGAACAAAAACAATGATAGCTATATAGATATGCAACTAATGAGCTTATGTAAGCATAATATCATTGCAAACAGTAGTTTTAGTTGGTGGGGGGGGTGGCTTAACTCAAATGAAAATAAGATTATAATCTCACCAAAAAAATGGACAAATAATTCAGTGAATACTCTAGCGCTAGAAGAATGGATAAAGTGTTAAAAAGATTGTTAATCTATCAACTTCATTAATTTCTATTTCCTACAATCCATTTAAACCTGGTTTTATTGATGAGCATGGTAACGAATAAACTTAAAGAATATGCGACCAGGAATCTCACAAAATGATTTGCTGTATTTTCCCAAATCCCAAACTTTTTTACGTCTATATGCATAGGTTGAAGTATCAGTTTAAATACCCTATCAATGATTACAAAGTGGAGCAAGTATATGCCAAAAGTGGTTTCCCTAGGCTTAAGTTTATCTTTCAGAAACTGAATATTCCCAATTTTTAACAAAAGAGCAAACATGGCGAAGGAGTATAAAATATTGGTAACGCGTAGGGTATTGTAAGAATCAGAAATTCCAATTCTGTTCAGGTTCATTGATTCTAAACATGCCAAACAAAAAGTTAATGCCACCGCAGTAATTAGAACTGCATATGATTTCTTCTCTATCCAAGCCATCACGGTGGTGAAATATTTATTCAAATATACTCCCAGCCAAAGGTAAAATATGAAGCCAAATAATGCTGCAGCATGCAAAGTTTCTACCCAACCATAATAAAGGTTAACACTATAAAACAATGACATGATAGCCAGTATTACACCGAACCAAATCTTGTAAAGATACTTCTTGAATAATAACAGAATGGTGATACAAAATAGAAAATTGGGGATGAACCAGAAGCTGGTAAAGAAAAAGCTTCTAAAAGACAAATGGCCTAAGTATCCAAAAAAATTATCGACAATTTCACTGCTACCTCCCTTTATATAGGCCACATATCGATCCAAACAAGTTAGCAATATCAGCAATATGGCCCAAAACAGCCATGGCTTTACCGTGTTGTTAAATCTATTTTTTAAATACTGTAGGGTGGAGTATTCTTGAAATTTATGGTTAATTAAAAAGCCTCCAATTAAAAAAAAGGCAATAGTACTGAACTTAAAAGATTGTATAACGCTTGCTTCTACGATGGTATCAAAAACATTATGATATATATTAGGAGGAACGGCCGAACCATGTTCCCAAACAATACCTATCATAGAAATACACCTGATAGTATCCACGAAATCGAAATTCTTCTTTTCCGTTATAGTATTTATTTCACTCATCCCTGCAAATCTCTACAAAAAAAGCATTCCGGTATCATTTTAGAACGCCTTTAACATTCTTTAACGATGTAAAAGTTACAATAACTCCAAAAACACACCAGATCAACCTCTAAACAAAACCTTAAAGGGCATCTAGCTAATTACCACCTATCTAAATTATTACATATATTTGCAGTTCTATAATTTTCTATCACTACTAAAATGAAGTTTTTAATATCCGCTCTTTTCTATATCTTTTTTATAGGGATATATTTTGATGCGGGTGCACAGGGAATGGGCGTAAGCTGTCCAGAATCTGCGCAGTATTATTCAAAGGATAGTATCAATGTCATCACTTTTGGAGCCAGTACTGTTGAAGGGGT
This sequence comes from Pedobacter sp., assembly GCF_039594775.1. Lineage (GTDB taxonomy): Bacteria > Bacteroidota > Bacteroidia > Sphingobacteriales > Sphingobacteriaceae > Pedobacter. Next base: position 393,596 of record NZ_JBCNMT010000001.1, read on the forward strand.
AAAGGGCCTGGAATTTCAATCATACCTTGCACAAAACTTCGGCAGATGCTATGTGAACAAGATGATAAGAGTAGAAAAGTATGGGGTTGGCGGTGAAACAACAGGACAAAGTTTATTCAGGTTAAACAGTGCTATTGCTGGAAAAACAGGCTTTGTTGTAATATTGGTTGGCGCAAATGACGCAGTAAGAATAGAAGCAGGCAGACAATCCATTGCTGAAACTGAAGCCAATATGAGGACAATCATAAACACTGTTCTAAATCAAAAATTAATCCCGTTAATTTGCACTCTTCAATTTTTCGATGACAGAAATAACGCTAGATTAAGACGAGTAAACAATGTCATTATTCAAATCAATGCGCTCTATAGGAAAATAGTCCAAGAAAATGGAATTTATCTGGCAGATATCAATAGAGTTTTTAGACGTGATTTTTCTCTTTATCAAGACGATGTACACCCTAATGCTAGGGGCTATCGTTTAATTAGCTATGTAATATTTGATACGATAAACAAAATAATTGCTGAAAGATTTTTACAGTTTACGGTATCACAGAATTATCCAAACCCTGCTATAAATGGATACACTTCTATAGACCTTGTAATGCCTGAGTCTGATAAAATAGAACTTAAAATTTACTCTATACAAGGTAAGTTAATGTCATTCCCTATAAATGAATATTTAAACACAGGAAAACACGTAGTAAAGTTAGATTTAAGCCAGCTTCCCGCAGGCATCTATATTTATAAGATTACCTCTTCTTCGGGCTTATATTCCACCACAAAAAAAATAATCGTTTCGAGATAAGATATTACTTTTGCTGTTTACTATAAAATCATTTTTTTGAGATGACATGAGTAAAAAAGGGAGCGATAATATCGCTCCCTTTTTTACTCAGATGAATTATAATTGAGGTACATAAAAAACAGTTTCGCCGTATATCCATCCGTTTTGCAAATATGGGTAGTCATTTTTGTTTATTGTGTAAACAAAATCTTGAGCTACCGGATGATAATAATAATATACGGGCTGCGCGCCACTAACTTGAGAAGCATATGCATAAAAAGCGATACCGCCTTCTTGCCATCCATTTTGCAAGTAGGGATAATCATATTTATTTATTGTATAGGCGTGACCTTTTGCTACTGGATGATAAAAGGAATATACAGGCAATGTACCTGGTACTTGAGAAGAATACGCATAAAAGGAAATACCACCATCTTGCCATCCGTTTTGTAAGTAAGGATAATCATTTTTGTTTATTGTATAGGCGTGATCTTTTGCCACTGGATGATAAAAAGAATACACCGGTTCAGGCACTAGGCTTATCTTATTACTCAATAAATACTGTATAACGTAAGTTTTAACTAATTCGCTTTTTATCGGGTCTGAAATCAAATCCCAAATTGGAATTAAGCCATCTTGCGCAATATCTATCATCTCAGCATTTAGTAATGACGAGCTATTTTCCCATTGTGCTGTACTAATTACAGGCAATGTGCTACCTATTGCTAGATTTCCAAATAAACTTGCTGAGGGTTCCCCTCCTATAGCTTTAAAAGATAACCTCTGATTCGTATTATCGGTAGTTTCGTGCGTTGTTGTCGTGTTTTTCGTATTAATTGAAAATATTCCAAGCACATTTATATCCATGCCTTTGGTAGCTGCTTCCTTACGATCCGACTTATTTGTCTCTGCACGATAGGCGATATCTAGCTTCGCTCCTAAAATAATGTCCTTTAGGATATGTGTTCCATAAGCGCTTACAATAGATTGGGGACTTCCATTTTGAACATCTGCAATAAAACTAGGTGTAAGATATTGTTGCAACAATGCTTTGTCTGCATTTAACTTAACTCTTTTTTGTTGGATTTTTAATGCGTATCCACTATATATATATTTAGAAGAGTGCGAGCTAGTATTGTCAAAAAAATTATCAATATTTGCTTTAAACAATGGAATTGCAGCAGCTTTAGGATCTGCATTCGCAGGCGCTGTTGGATCCTTAATTGACAATCCAGCCCCTAATTTATCTGTTAGTGCCGATAGGTAGGAGATTGCATTTTCACCAGCAATAACTTCCCCATATTTCTTACTTGACAAATCCCATTCTACTCTTGTTGGATGTTCTGCTTTTAGTCGTTCAATATCTATAACAGCAAATTTTCCAGCACTTGAATTTGCAAATTCTCCTGTCACATCGTAACCATAACCTAACAAATCGTTTTTACCATCTCCAGCAGAATTTACACCAATACCTCCTCCAGACAATTTTTTAAATGGAGCGGGTAAATTTTCAGGACTATTTTGAAGCTCACTTTTTGAGCAGGAAACAAGCAGTAAGCCCGTTAAAATGGTTGTTAGATAATAACGATTTTTCATATCTTGAAGTTTTGCCCAAAGCTAGGCTCATTCTTTTTAAATTATGACAACGAATGTTTTACATCTTTTTAAAAAGAAAATGACGATTCTTGCAACAATTATCTATACTATCATGAAATATAATTGCACTTTTAATATTGATATTGGAAACACTCTGAGAAAGTTTAGAAATATAAATAAGCTGTCTCAGCAATATGTATCAAATCATTTAGATATAAGTCGACAGGCCTACCTTCGTTGGGAAAAAAACAATGTCGATTTTTCGATTTCTCAATTAAAGAAAATAGCCGACTTATATAAAGTTCCCCTTCACATGATTATTATGGAAGCTTATACTCCTCATAAATTAGAAACTTCGAAAGTATAGATTCAACAAAAAAGGAGCGACAAAATCGCTCCTTTTCTATATCAAATAAATTGTATTTATAATTTACGTTTTACTTCTACTTGTTCGTAGGCTTCTACAATATCTCCCACTTCAATGTTGTTAAAGTTTTGGATATTCAAACCACATTCGTAGCCTTTGGTAACCTCTTTCACATCGTCTTTGAAACGTTTCAATGAAGCTAGTTCACCTGTGTAGATTACTACACCATCACGAACGATACGGATTTTGCTATTTCTGGTAATTTTACCATCCAACACCATACATCCTGCAATGGTACCCACTTTAGAGATTTTGAAAGTTTCTCTAATTTCCACGTTAGCCACAATTTTCTCTTCGAATTCTGGAGCCAACATGCCTTCCATTGCTGTTTTAATCTCGTTGATGGCATCGTAGATGATCGAATACAAACGAATATCGATTTGCTCTTGTTCTGCCAACTTACGTGCTCCCGCAGAAGGACGAACTTGGAAACCGATGATAATCGCATCAGAAGCAGAAGCTAACAGTACGTCAGATTCTGAAATCTGTCCTACACCTTTGCTGATGATATTGATTTGGATCTCTTCGGTAGAAAGCTTCAATAGTGAATCTGCCAAAGCCTCTATAGAACCATCTACGTCACCTTTGATGATCAAGTTAAGCTCTTTAAAGTTTCCAATCGCTAAACGACGACCAATCTCTGCAAGGGTAATATGTTTTTGTGTACGTAAGCCTTGTTCGCGCATCAACTGCAAACGCTTGTTGGCAATCTCTCTGGCCTCGGCTTCACTCTCTAAAGCATTAAACCTATCGCCCGCCGTAGGTGCTCCAGACATACCCAATACCTGTACCGGTACCGATGGGCCTGCCTCGTTAACTTTAGCGCCACGTTCATTAAATAATGCTTTTACTCTACCGCTATAGCTACCCGCTAAAATTGGATCTCCAACTTTTAAAGTACCACCCTGTACCAAAACCGTAGTAACAATACCACGTCCTTTATCCAAGGTAGCTTCAATAACTGTTCCCGTAGCACGTTTGTTAGGGTTTGCTTTAAGTTCTAACAATTCAGCCTCTAACAATACTTTATCTAGCAACAAGTCAACGTTTAAACCGCTCTTACCAGAAATTTCTTGTGATTGATATTTACCACCCCAATCTTCCACTAAAATATTCATGACTGATAACTGCTCACGTATTTTATCTGAATTGGCTCCTGGTTTATCAATTTTGGTAAAGGCAAATACCAAAGGTACTCCCGCAGCTTGTGCGTGATTAATTGCCTCTTTGGTTTGTGGCATCACCGCATCATCCGCAGCAACCACAATGATTGCAATATCCGCTACTTTAGCACCACGAGCACGCATGGCCGTAAAGGCTTCGTGACCTGGCGTATCTAAGAAAGTAATTTCTTTTCCAGCACTGGTGGTTACTTTATAGGCACCTATGTGCTGTGTAATTCCCCCCGCTTCTCCAGCTACCACATTGGCTTTACGGATATAATCCAGTAATGAAGTTTTACCATGATCCACGTGACCCATAATGGTTACCACAGGAACTCTTGGTTTCAAATCTTCTTCTGCATCTTCCTCCTCAATGTTGATATCTTCTTCTTCGTCTGGTTTTACGAATTGAACTTCGTAACCAAACTCATCAGCAACGATGGTTAATGTTTCTGCATCTAAACGTTGGTTAATTGACACGAACATACCTAGGCTCATACAGGTTCCAATAATTTTGGTCACCGGCACATCTATCATGTTTGCCAATTCGTTGGCCGTAACAAATTCTGTTACTTTCAACACCTTCGATTGCAATTCTTCCTCTAAAGCTGCTTCTTCCGCAGAAAGTGCTACATCATCTCTTTTTTGACGACGAAGTTTAGCTCTTTGGGCAAATTTACCAGACTTACCTGCTCCGCTTAAACGGGCAAGTGTTGCCTTAATTTGATCTTGTATTTCTTTCTCAGTTGGTTCCTCCTTTGGAGCATTGCCAGCTGGCGAATTTCTATTTCCTTGATAACCTGGACGGCTATTGTTTCTATTACCTTGGTAACCACCTCCTTGACCTCCGCCTGAACGGTTATTCCCTCCTTGATAAGGTGGTCTTTGACCGCCTCCTTGTTGGTTATTTCCAGGTGTTCCTGTACCTGCCTGACCTTGTTGATGTCCTCCAGCACCAGGAGCACCCGGTGTTTTTTTGCGCTTACGCTTACGTCTAGCAGCTTCACTATCACTAGAAGAGGCTACAGGTTGGTTTCTTCTATCAGGAGTAGTTGGCAATTCAATTTTACCAATAATATTTGGACCTGATAATTTTACCGATCTGGCTTTAATTACCTCATCTTTTGGCGCTTCAGGTTTCGCTGGCGCAGGAGCAGGTGTTGGCGTAGGGGCTGGTGCAGGTACTGCTACAGGTTTTTCCTCCACAGGTTTCACTGGTTCGGGCTTGGCTGCTACAGGTTCCTCAACCTTAACTGGTGCTGCAGGTTTTTCTTCAACCTTTGGCGCCACAGGAGCTACTGCCTTTTCCTCTTTAGGAGCTGGCGCAGGGGCTTCCTCTTTTTTAGGCTGACGGCTTTTGGGATTCAGATTGTTAAGATCAATCTTACCAATAACTTTTACACCTGGCAACGAAGAATCATCCGCATTTTCAGCAGGCTTGTTCTCTACTGGTTTTGCAACTTCCTTCTCAGGTTCAGCAGGTTTTTCCGCGGCAGGTTTCTCTACAGGCGGAGTGTATTGATGAAGGTTTTTAATCAAAATACCTTCACTTTCGAAATCCTGATTTCTCTTTGCAGGTTCAGAAGCTTTCTCTGTTGTTACTTCAGGTTCATCACGACGAATTTTGCCAATAACTATTTGGTTAGCCTCCTCTTTAACTATTTTATCTCCCTGAAACTCTCTCAACAAGACATTATACATCTCTCCAGAAAGCTTAGTATTGGGCTTATTATCCACAGCATAGCCCTTCTTACCAAGGAACTCTACCGCGGTAGCTAGTCCTATGTTAAGCTCTTTTGCTGCTTTTAATAACATTATTGTTTTGTCGTCTGACATTTATTATCCTGTTTTTTCTAATTATACAAAAGTAACGTTTATTCTTATTAATTCAAGTATCTGATGTTTATTCAAATTCCGACTTCAGAATAGCAACTACTTCTTTGATGGTTTCTTCTTCCAGATCGGTACGTTTTACAAGCTCATCTAAAGATAGGGATAATACGCTTTTTGCTGTATCAAGACCTATCGCTTTCAACTCGTCGATGATCCAACTATCTATTTCGTCCGAGAATTCTTCGATATCCACATCCTCGTCTTCTTCATCAGCTTCGCGATATACATCGATTTCGTAACCTGTTAATTTGCCCGCAAGCTTAATGTTGTGGCCGCCACGTCCAATTGCCAATGATACTTGATCTGGTTTTAAGTATACTGACGCATGTTTGGTCTCGTCATCTAATTTAATAGAAGTGATTTTTGCTGGACTTAATGCACGTTGTATATACAACGAAACGTTATTGGTAAAGTTAATCACATCGATATTCTCGTTTTTCAACTCTCTCACAATACCATGGATACGAGAACCTTTCATACCCACACAGGCTCCTACTGGATCAATTCTGTCGTCGTATGATTCTACCGCAACTTTAGCTCGCTCTCCTGGTTCACGAACAATTTTCTTGATGGTGATTAGTCCGTCAAAAATCTCAGGCACCTCCAATTCGAACAAACGTTGTAAGAATTCTGGCGCTACCCTAGAGATAATAATTTTAGGAGTGGCATTCACCATGTCAACCTTAGAGATTACCGCTTTCACAGAATCTCCCTTTTTAAAGTAGTCGGCAGGAATTTGCTCTGTTTTGGGCATCAACAATTCGTTTCCTTCGTCGTCAAGCACCAAAGTTTCCTTTTTCCAAACTTGGTAAACTTCACCAGTTACAATTTCACCAACTCTATCTTTATATTTCTTGAAGATTTCGTCTTTCTCTAATTCCAACACTTTAGAAACTAACGTTTGACGAGCTGCTAAAATAGCTCTACGCCCGAAGCTCTCTAAGGTAATTTGCTCGATGTAGTCGTCGCCAACCTCCAAATCAGCATCATACTGATGCACCTCTGCAAGCTCAATTTCTAAATCATCGTCCTCCGAAAAACCATCTTCCATTACTTTTCTGGTTCTCCAAATCTCCAAATCTCCGTTATCCGGGTTCACAATCACATCGCAGTTTTCATCTGTTCCGTATTTTTTACGCAACATACTGCGAAACACCTCTTCCAATACGCTAATTACTGTAGGGCGGTCGATATTCTTAAAGTCCTTAAACTCTTGAAAAGAATCGATTAAATTAATATTGTTCATTTTTACTTAAATGAAATTAAAACCTTTGTTTCTGTTATATCGTTTAATGCAATTTGGCTGCTTACCAATTGCACTTTTTTTCCTTTTTCTTTTACTTGCTCCTCAATGGTAATGACGTTTTCGTTTACCTCCACCAATTTGCCTTCTTTCTTATCGCCATTGGTCAGTTTAAGCCCCAACTCACGTCCAATATTTTTAGCATATTGTCTATGTAGTCTTAATGGCTCGCCTACGCCAGGAGAAGAAACCTCTAAATTATAGGCTGTTTCAATTGCATTTTCCTCTTCTAGATGGAAACCTACATGCCTGCTAATGGCCACACAATCTTGTATACTAATGCCCTGATCGCCGTCAACGTGGATAATTAATTTATTGTTTGGGAGCATTTTTACATCCACCAAAAACAAATCTGGCCTATCCGCAATTTTTTCTTCTACCAGTTCGCTAACTCTCTTTTCTACTTGCATTGTATTATTTTTTGCTAAATAAAAAGAGGGGACACTCGTCCCCTCTTTTCTTGTTTTGCTCTGCAAAGATACAAAAATAATTTAATTTAAAAAATCAATGCTTCTTAGGGTGAATGCCTTAGAAAAGAAAACCAGAAGTTTTAATGTTCCATTATTGGAGCACTGCTTGGCATTTTTGTAGTTTTAGCCTCTACAATTTTATTTACCCTTCCCATCAGCCAAATACTGATGATGCTAATCACCACAATTACATAGGCCACCATATCATAATGTTCCAAGGGCTGCCCCTTGCCTTTTGAGGTAACAATAAGTCCCGCAGCAATAGAAGCCACTCCACCTGCAATTTGTTGTAACGAGGTATTAATGCTCATAAAAGCTCCCCTGTCCTGTGGTTCGGGAATAGCCGAAGTAAGCGCTTGCGAAGGAATCATACGGCTCATTACACCCATCATCATCAACACATTGATCAAAATCACTACTAAAAAAGGAGTAACCGAGAGGTTGGTGTAAATCACGCACATCAGCATCATCCATAACGAGGCTACTGTAAAAATCTTCAGCTTACTTATTTTATCACTCAACTTTCCAATCATAGGAAGGATAATCAATGAACTTAGCCCTGCAACCATGAAAAGCATAGGCAATTGGCCTTCGGTGATTCCAAGATTATTGACAGCAAAGGCGCTACCAAAGGGCATCATCATGAAACCTCCAATGGAAAGCAATGCCGTTGAGGTAAAGCCGATACGATGTTTCTTTTGCTTAACAGTATGCCATAAATGGGCGAGGGCTGTTTTTTCTTTCTTAAGGAAAAGGTGTTCTGTTACTGGTCGCAATTTGATGGCAATGAAAAACGCGGTAGTAACTGCAATACCAACTACCAGCCAAAATGGAGCTTCCCAGCCCCAAAGGTTAGCTAAATAAAGCCCAATAGGAACTCCCAATACCTGACTTGCCCCAAAAGCCATTTGCACAAACCCCATTACCCTGCCACGTTGTTGCAAGCTAAACAAGTCGGTGATGATGGCCATGCCTATAGAACTGATTACCCCACCGAAAATGCCTGTAATGATGCGAGCGGCTACCAACTCCACATAAGTATGAGCCAAGCCACAAAAAACAGTGCCTAATATAAAGCCTGCATAAAAAAACAACAGTAATTTTTTGCGATCAAATTTATCTGCAAAACCTGCGGTTAACAGTCCCGATACACCGGCGCTTAATGCATAGGCCGAAACTACCACCGCAAACTCTTTTGGGCTAAGGCTCAAAGATTTCATTAGGATATCACCCAAAGGAGACATTACCATAAAATCGAGAATGACAGAAAACTGCGTTAGCGCCAATAATAAAATGACGAGTTTCTGATAACTGGTAAATGTGCTGGTTTTTTGCTCGGACATTGGGAGGGGTTTAGCCGCCAAAGATAGTAATCCTAAGCACTACTTATCCATTCTTAAAGAGAGAAATGGGAATTATCTTTCCAGTCTTTCCTCCTGCAGTTTAGGCTTGTGCCCCAAATCAGATTGTAGAATATCTTTGGTTTTTCCAAAGCTTGAATTCAGTACCGTTTGCACCATATAAGCGGTTCCTTTTACAAAAGGTTGCCGGGGTGTAAAAACAAGCGTTTTATCCACTACCTCCAAATTCCCTTTGATCAAACTGTCTGCTTTATTCTCTTGACCCACCACCTCTACACTCAGCAAGGTTTCTGCAAATGCGGTATCCTTTAAATATTTTCGAAGCTGAAAAAGATTGGCATCCTCTATACCGCTAAGCACAATTTTGGTGCTATCGCTAGAAAAACGAATATCTAAACTTTTATCTTCCTTGAAAAAACAAGAGCTCAAAACTAAACAACATGTAATAATTAGTGTTATTTTGCTAAACATTTAACGAAGTTACTATGATTAAACTACTTTTAGAAGTACTATTAATGGGTCTTGCCGTATTGATCGGAGCTTATTTAGTACCCGGCGTTAGTGTAGATGGCTATGGAAGTGCTATTATTGCCGCTCTTTTAATTGCCGCAGCCAATGCTACCATAGGCTTGATCCTGCGGGTATTTACCTTTGTCCTCAATTTTTTAACCTTAGGATTGGTATCGTTCATCATTTCAGTATTGATGATTTTGTTAGTAGATAGCTGGATGACTGGTTTTAATACCTCTGGATTTTTCTCTGCGGCTATTCTGGCAATTGCTGTTACGGTAATCAAAATGATTTTGGATGCAGCCTTTGGCACTTCCGAATCATAAGCATAAAAATTCGCCTCTTCTTCTGTGTTTGCTGAAAAAGAGGCGAATAATATATAACGAAAGCTCTATAGGACGTCGATTGTACCTTAGCCCAATACGCTTCTGCTGATGACTACTTTTTGAATTTCAGAGGTACCCTCATAAATCTGGGTGATTTTGGCATCTCTCATCAATCGTTCTACGTGGTATTCTTTCACAAAACCATAACCTCCGTGGATCTGTACGGCTTCTACCGTAACCTCCATGGCTACTTTACTGGCATATAGTTTTGCCATTGAGCCTTCCAAAGTGTAAGGCAATCCTTGATCTTTTAACCAAGCTGCACGATACACCAATAGTCTAGCAGCCTCTATTTGTGTCGCCATATCTGCAAGTTTAAAAGCAATAGCTTGGTGATCGGCAATAGGTCTCCCAAAAGCTTTACGCTCTTTAGCATAAGCCAAAGCAAGCTCATAGGCTCCTGCAGCAATACCTAACGCCTGTGCCGCAATACCAATACGCCCTCCTTCAAGGGTTTTCATAGCGAATTTAAAACCAAAACCATCTTCACCAATACGGTTTTCTTTAGGCACCTTTACATCATTAAACATTAACGAATGGGTATCAGACCCACGAATGCCCAGCTTGTTTTCCTTTGGTCCAACCGTAAAACCAGGTGTTCCTTTTTCGACAATAAATGCGTTAATACCTTTATGCTTTAATTCCTTGTGGGTTTGCGCTATAACCAAATAGGTACTGGCTGTACTCCCGTTGGTAATCCAGTTTTTGGTCCCATTCAAAAGATAATGGTCACCTTTGTCTTCGGCCGTAGTTTGCTGTGAAGTAGCATCCGATCCAGCTTCGGGTTCAGAAAGACAGAATGCGCCAATTTGCATACCCGCCGCTAATGGCTTAAGGTATTTTTCTTTCTGCGCTTCAGTTCCATATTTCTCTAGTCCGTAACAAACTAAGGAGTTGTTTACAGAAACGACTACAGAAGTCGAGGCATCTACTTTAGAAAGCTCTTCCATTACTAAAGCATAAGAAACACTGTCCATGCCCCCTCCATCATATTTTGGATCAACCATCATTCCCAAAAAGCCCAACTCTCCAAGCTTTTTAACTTGCTCAGCTGGAAATTTCTGATGTTCATCTCGGTCTATTACACCGGGCTTTAATTCATTTTGGGCAAAATCTCTGGCTGCCTGCCTGATCATTTGCTGCTCTTCGCTTAATTCAAAATGCATAAAAAGGTAAATTGGTTAGGTTTCAAAGATAATATTTTTCAAATAATACTATGCAAACATAACATTTATTTCCTATCACATTTTTGTGAATGGGTGCTTTACCTGAGATTCATAAAAAATTTTGAAGCATTGGCACGCCCCTCTAACAGCATTTTATTGGATGCGCGGGCACACCTTTCATTTAGAAATTAAAAGCTATAATACTCAATATATTACGCCCCGATAGCGTATTAAATTTGGGCACAAAGAGTATAATTGAAAAAGAAGTCGCTTAGTGCCTAAAATACATTTAACATCCCAAACAGCATATATAAACGGGGCCAATTAAAGAATTTATTTCAGCAAACGATTGTTATCGTCGGGGAAAACCAAAATTGGTTCGTACTTTTTAGCTTCTTCGATAGGCAAAGAACCATAAGATATAATGATAAGGATGTCACCAATTTGCACTCTTCTTGCCGCAGCGCCATTTAAGCATATAGCACCCGACCCCCTTTCTCCTTTAATCACGTAAGTTTCAAAGCGTTCACCATTATTATTGTTTACAATCTGTACCTTTTCATTGGCAATAATATTGGCCGCATCCATCAAATCTTCATCAATGGTAATGCTGCCTACATAGTTAAGCTCTGCTTGGGTTACCCTAACACGGTGTATTTTCGATTTTAGAATCTCGATAATCATTTGGCAAAGTTAGGAATTAAGTTTTAGAGTTTGCATCAAACAGTTTTCAGTTTAAAGTCACAAAAAGTCCCACTAATTAATGATGACATTATCGATCAACCTAGTGTGGCCAACTTTTGCGGCAACTAAAACCACTGTATTTTGTATTGTTTTTTGCTCAACCGGCAAAAGAGTATCGCCGTTGGCAATCGTCAAATAATCCAATTCTACTCCGGGCACCGTATTGATCATCGCTTTGGCGCTTTCCAAAAGCTCAGCAAGCTCAAGGTTGTTATAATTTGCTTCTATATAAAATAAAGCTTTGCTCAACACCAACGCATGCTCTCGATCGCTTTCACTTAAATGTATATTTCGAGAACTCATGGCCAAGCCATCGGCTTCCCTTATAATTGGACACACGGCAATCTGCACTTCCAAATCGAGTGCCTTAACCATATTCTTGATCATCAGCACCTGCTGGAAATCCTTTTGGCCAAACATAGCAACATCAGGCTTTACCGCATCAAAAAGCTTATATACGATCTGGGTAACACCTTGATAATGTCCTTTCCTAAATTCGCCTTCCAATACAAATTCCGCTTCGCCTAAATTTATTTTCCATTGTTCTGGTTCTGGATAGCTGGGGTACATTTCTTTTACCGAGGGCATAAATACAAAGTTACATCCCGCCTCGGTAAGCATTTTAATGTCATGCTCCAAAGGACGTGGATATTTCTCCAGATCTTTAGGGTCGGTAAACTGCGTTGGGTTCACAAAAATACTACAGACTACAATATCCGCTAATTTTTGCGCCTCGGCAATGAGCGAAAGATGCCCTTGGTGCAATGCGCCCATAGTAGGCACTAATGCTATTTTCAAGCCCCTTGTTTTCAAAGGTGTTAGCGAGCTCTGAAGTTCAGCTAAGGTTGCTATTACTTTCAATATGGTGTTTTGTTTTGAGCCCGCTAAATTGGGCATTTCTGTAAAACTTACAAAGCGGGAAGAGCAAGATATTGATAAATATTAATATTTTCCGTACCTTTGCCCCTTGATAATCTTTAAATTAACAGTAATTTAATAATATATGGAGATGGCAAAAACGAAGCTACTGATTATTACCCACGAGATGTCGCCTTTCCTCGAACTCACTAAAATTTCTGAAATTACCCGCCAATTACCGCAGGCTATGCAGGAAAAAGGATTTGAAATCCGCATCTTGATGCCCAAATTTGGCAATATTAATGAAAGAAGAAATAGGTTGCACGAGGTAATCCGATTATCAGGGATGAACATCATTATTGATGACAATGACAACCCTTTGATCATTAAGGTGGCGTCGATACCAGCGGCTCGTATGCAAGTGTATTTCTTGGACAATGAAGATTATTTCCAAAGAAAGTATGTGTTCAGAGACAAAGAGAATAAATTCTATGCGGATAACGACGAGAGGAGCATCTTTTTCTGCAAAGGAGCTTTAGAAACTGTAAAAAAACTGGGCTGGTCGCCCGACGTCGTACACTGTCATGGATGGATGACGTCTTTGGTTCCTGCATACATCAAAACTACCTACAAAAACGACCCTACATTTAAAAATGCAAAGGTTGTTTACTCGGTTTACGAAAATTGCTTTGGTGAAAAGTTAAATGCAGATTTCCACAAAAAGGCAATCATGAACCACATGACTGCGGACGACACAAAAGCTTTTGCCGAAGGCGATTGCAACAGTTTGCATATTGGCGCTATAACTCACTCTGACGCAGTAGTGTTAGCTGACGAAAAGATAGATGAAGGGGTGTTAAAATTTGTTAAAGATTCTAATAAACCAACTTTAGCTTTTAATTTAACCGAAAATTATGACAGCTTCTACTCTTTTTATGAAGAAGTTGCCAGTGATGAATTGGTTTCTTTAGCATAACAAAGGCTTTATTTGATAATAAATATGAGATTTATAAAATTAGACTTATTGACCTTGTTGATAAGTCTTTTTCTTTTCGCATCATGCGAGCGCACTTCTACCATTGGTTTAGAAGTAGACCCTAGCAATGTTATACAAGGTACCCTGATTGACACTGCCACGATTAGTTCTAGAACAGTGAAAGACGATGACGCCAACACCAGCGCACTTAGCAGGTATCCTTTTGGCTTCCTTAATGATCAAACATTGGGCTCTACCACTTCTAGCTTGGCTCTATCGGTAAATGTTCCAATCGATGCCTATAGCTTTGGCACCAACGCAGTATTAGACTCTGCCATTTTGGTATTAAATTATGCTGGAGAATTTTATGGAGATAGCACCGCCACCTACAATATTGATGTTCATCAGCTAAACAATAATGTGGCAAAGGAGAATTCCTTCCTGAGCTCTAAAACCTATCCGTTTAACAGCTCTATAGTAGCCAATTATACCGGTAAAGTTTTCCCAACTACACCCATAAAGGTTACGGATGTATTAACCGGAGCAAAAGACACGATCAAGACAAATACTCCTCAGTTACGTGTAAAACTAGACAACAATTTTATTAACACCAACATTGTCAATCTCTCTGCAACTGACTTAAAGTATAACTCTTATTTTCAAGATAAGTTTAAAGGTTTATATGTCCAGATTAAACCTTCGGCAAAAGGGGCCATGGGCAATGGCGGTTTAATGTTCTTTAATTTTGCAAGTACCGCAGGCTCCGGAGTGATGTTGTACTACAGAAAGCAAAATGCGACAACCACCACCTTAACCGACACTGTATCTATCAATTTCCCTATATCCACAGGTTCTTCACCTTTGGGAGCAAGCGTATCTCGCGCCTATTCAACACAGGTGCAAACCCAACTTAGTGCAGATCCTAAATTGCAATTTGCCACGACTTACTTACAACCATTGGGAGGCTTAAGAACTAAACTTTCTTTTCCATATCTCCAAAAAATGAAAACTGAAGTAGGAGGTAAAATGATTGTAAACAAAGCGGAATTAATTGTCGACCTAAGTACAGGAACTGACGTTGCTCCATTTAGAGCCGCTCCAAGGATAGCTTTGTATAGAGCTGATATCGCAGGGCAGAGAAAGAATTTGCCTGACAATGATGCTGGCAATGGAGTTACCACCTCTGGAGACCCAAGAGCAAACCCATCTACATTTGGCGGATATTTTGATTCGACCAAAAAGAGATATGTATTTATTGTTACAGCCTACATGCAAGATTTATTAGACGGCAAAACACAAGACTATGGGACTTACCTAGCTGTTACGCCTTCTTCTACTTTTGAGGTCTTGCCATCATTTGGCGTAGCCTCACGGGCAATAATCGGCAGCTTCAAGAAGAATCCCGCAGCCGGCGACAACCTGATCAAGCTCAATGTTTATTACACAAAAGTAAACTAACGAAAAAATTACGCAAACGTTTGACAAAATCCCTCTAAAGAAATACTTTAGGGGGATTTATATTTTAACCCCCAAAAAAACATGTGCGGAATTGTAGGTTATATAGGCTTTAGAGAAGCCTGGCCAATCGTTTTAAAAGGTCTAAAAAGACTCGAATATAGAGGATATGACAGCGCAGGAATCGCCCTGATAGACCATGAAAATTTAAACATATATAAGAAGGCAGGAAAGGTAAAAGAACTCGAAGATTTTGCTGCCGATAAAAATCTTTCAGGCAGCATAGGGATGGGACATACCCGCTGGGCTACCCATGGAGCCCCTTCTGACAGAAATTCGCACCCCCATACTTCTCAAAAGGGAAACCTTAGCATCATCCATAATGGCATCATAGAAAACTATGCGACGCTAAAAGAAGAGCTAATTTCAAGAGGCCATTCTTTTAGCAGTGACACCGATACCGAAGTCCTGATTCACTTGATCGAGGACATCTATCAAAATAGCAACATCGACTTAACCGAAGCAGTTCGTTTGGCCCTAAATGAAGTAACCGGAGCTTATGCAATTGTCATTATGGACGAAGAAAATCCAAACCAGCTAATTGCCGCAAGAAAAGGCAGCCCAATGGTCATCGGCGTTGGCCAAGGCGAGTACTTCATTGCTTCTGATGCGACCCCGATTGTAGAATATACCAAAAATGTAATTTATCTAAATGATAACGAAATTGCCTTTTTAAAGCGCGATGAACTCGAGATCAAACGATTAGATAATGTTGTGCAAACTCCTTATATCCAAGAGCTGGAGCTTAAACTCGAAATGCTGGAAAAAGGAGGCTACGAACATTTTATGTTGAAAGAGATTTATGAGCAACCTAGATCCATTCGTGATTGTATGAGGGGCCGTATCTATCCCGAAGAAGGAAAGGTGCAATTAGGAGGCATTAAAGAGTTTGCTGATAAACTAAAAAATATTGACCGCATTATTATTGTAGCTTGTGGCACTTCATGGCACGCGGGCTTAGTTGGAGAATATTTAATTGAAGAATACGCCCGTATACCTGTAGAGGTAGAATATGCTTCGGAGTTTAGGTACAGAAACCCAATCATTACCGAAAAAGATGTAGTGATTGCCATCTCACAATCTGGAGAGACTGCTGATACCATGGCCGCTATAGAAATGGCCAAAGAAAAAGGGGCTACCATTTTTGGCATCTGTAATGTTGTAGGGGCTTCCATTCCGCGTATTACACACGCAGGAGTATACACACACGCGGGTCCTGAAATTGGGGTAGCTTCCACCAAAGCATTTACGGCTCAGGTAACCGTACTTACGTTAATGGCATTTTATATGGCACAACAAAAAGGCACATTAAGCAGCTCAACCTTAAGAGAGTTGCTTACAGAGCTCGATTGCATTCCAGAAAAAATACAGACAGCATTACTTTCCAATGATTTGATCCAAGAGATTTCGGCCAAAATCAAAGATGCCAGAAATTGTTTGTTTTTGGGCAGAGGAAGCGGCTTCCCTGTAGCTTTAGAGGGCGCTCTAAAATTGAAGGAAATCTCTTACATCCATGCGGAGGGTTACCCTGCCGCAGAGATGAAACACGGACCAATTGCTTTGATAGACGAAGAAATGCCCGTCGTGTTTATTGCCACCAAAAATTCTTCGTATGAAAAGGTAATTAGCAATATACAGGAGGTTAAGGCAAGAAAGGGACAAGTAATAGCAATAGTTACCGAAGGGGATGTAGATGTGAAGAAAATGGCGGACTACTGTATTGAAATTCCTGATGCCAGCGAAGCCTTCCTTCCATTATTGGCCACAATTCCATTGCAATTGCTTTCTTACCACATTGCGGTAATGAGGGGCTGCAACGTTGACCAACCTAGAAACCTAGCCAAATCGGTTACGGTTGAATAAAAGAAAAGCCCCAAGCAAATTGCTTGGGGCTTTTTAATGTCTTTTTTATTTTTGGTTAGTTAAGTTAAAAAGGCAAATCGCCTGCTTCATCAATAGATGTCGAAAAATCGTCCTCTATCTTATTATTAATATTACTGCTATTTCCATTTGTTGGAGCATTTGGCTCAAAATCGCTTTTACGGCCCAACATGGTAAAGTTTTCTGCAACCACTTCGGTAACATATTTTTTTACTTTTTCCTTGTCTTCGAATGAGCGTGTTCTTAGTTTACCTTCAATGTAAACCAATTTCCCTTTTTGAAGATATTTAGAAGCTACTTCCGCCAATCCTCTCCACAACACAATATTGTGCCATTCAGTTTGTTCAACTCGTTTACCATCTTTGTTAAATGTCTCTGATGTGGCCAAGGGGAAGCTCGCTACGGTAACGCCGCCTTCCAAATGTCTAACTTCGGGGTCCTTTCCCAAGTGCCCCACTAAGATTACTTTGTTAATACCTGACATAAATATATTTGATTAGTCTATATGTTTTTCAATAAAATCCCCTATAATTTTAGGATGAGGTAATTGTCTAAATGTCGTTAATTTTACCGATTTAATTTCGGCCTGCTGATTAAAGTTAACAATATAATTATCTATTGCAAAAAATTGAACATATATTGTTTGGTGTGTAAGAACATGTTTTTTGCTTTCTAAAACCTTTAGCTCTACATCGTTTCCAAACAGTTCTTTTACTTTAGTCAATAGCACAACATCGTCAATAGCGACCTCCTGTTCCGACTCTATCAAAGGGAAATCATATAGTTGTTGCCAAACATCACCTGGCTGTCTTTGCTTGGTGAGTATTTCATCATCATTTATACCAACAAAATAATTAAACCATCGTTTTCTTATTTTAACTTTTTTCAACTTCAAGGGCAATTGCTCAATCTTTTGGTGCTGATAAGCATAACACCCGGGTCTTATGGGGCATTGGTTACAAAGCGGTGATTTCGGCTTGCACTGCAATGCGCCAAACTCCATAATGGCTTGGTTATATATAGAGGGTTGTTGATCTTCGATTAGCTTTTGGGCCAATTGCGCAAACTGCTTTTGTCCTTTGGGCGAGTTGATGGCTTCTCCCAATCCAAAATAGCGGGCTAACACCCTGTAAACATTCCCATCTACCACGGCTTGTTTTTCGTTACTGGAAAAGGAAGAAATTGCCGCCGCGGTATAACTGCCTATTCCTTTTAGTTTAACCAGGTCTTGGTAGGCCGTGGGAAATTTGCCATGAAAATGTTCTACCACGTACCTAGCGGTATACAGCATATTCCGCCCTCTAGAATAATAGCCCAAACCTTGCCAAAGTTTAAGCACACGCTCCTCTGAAGCCTCAGCAAAAGCGCTAACCGTCGGAAAATTCTCTAAAAATTTCAGGAAATAAGGCATTCCCTGTTCCACTCGGGTTTGCTGCAGGATAATCTCTGAAAGCCAAATTACATATGCATCCGTAGTATCTCTCCACGGCAGATTCCGCTTATTTTCTAGGTACCACTTTACTATTTCGGACTGAAAGGACATTGTAACAAAAGTACAATAAAAGCTATTAAAACCGTAAAACTTGCAATGCCATGATTGTTGCGGGTGTAAATAAATGATCTTTTATTTTCCTATCTCGTTAAAAAGCAATACTTTTGCAACCCCAAATCAGATGTAATTAAAAAACACACACAATAATTTAATTAATTTTAGAAATATGACTAAGGCAGATATTATTGCTGAAATATCAACAAAGACAGGGATTGAGAAAGTTGACGTTCAAGAAACAGTAGAGGCATTTTTCAAAGTGATCAAAAACAACATGATTAATGGTGAAAATGTTTACGTAAGAGGTTTTGGCAGTTTTGTAGTGAAAAAAAGAGCTCAAAAAACTGCAAGAAATATCTCTAAAAACACTGCTATCATTATTCCAGAGCATTTCGTTCCAAGCTTTAAGCCAGCAAAAGTATTTGTTGACAAAGTGAAAAACAGCACTAAAAAACTTAAAGCAGAAGCTTAATATTTGACATTTATGAAAAGCCCACGCACCACACAGATTGTAATTATTGCAGGTATTGTATTGCTTGTGGGCTTTTTATTTAGCCAAGATATTAAGGGACTGGTGAAGCCTAAGGAAAATGCGGCTGTGGAAATGCCACAGGAGCCAACACCCCAAGGCATTAGTTTGGCAGCAGCTTCGGCCACTGCTAAAAACCTGATTAGTAATGCAGCCGCAAAAGAGTTTGCTTCTTTGGAAAGTGATTTCCAAAAGGCAAAAGGCGAAGAAAGAGCAAGCCAGGCAAAGGCTTTAGCTCAAAAATGGGATGATTTGGAACAAGCTGTTCCTAGCGCACTTTATTTAGAAGAAGCTGCCAAGGAACAATCTTCGTTACAAAATTGGGTTAAAGCTGGGGATCGTTTTCTAAAAGCATTCGACAATACACAAGATAGCTTAGTGAAACCTGCAATGCTTCAAAAAGCAAATCAGGCGTTTACCAAAGCCGTAGCTATTGACTCGACAGATTTAGATGCGAAAACAGGAATGGGCATCACCATTGTAAATGGTATGGGCGCTCCTATGGAAGGTATTGCCATGTTATTAGACGTGGTTAAAAAAGATCCAAAAAACTTCAAGGCAAACATGAACTTAGGTTTGTTCGCCATAAAATCTGGTCAGTTTGACAAGGCCATTACCCGCTTTGAGGATTTGATCAAAAACATTAAGGCTACTCCTGATGCATATTTCTATTTGGCTACGGCCTATGAAAACCTAGGGAA
Source organism: Pedobacter sp. (assembly GCF_039594775.1). Taxonomy (GTDB): domain Bacteria; phylum Bacteroidota; class Bacteroidia; order Sphingobacteriales; family Sphingobacteriaceae; genus Pedobacter. The sequence goes on from NZ_JBCNMT010000001.1 coordinate 413,408, forward strand.
AAACCAAGAGGCAATTGATGCCTATCTACAAAGCAAAAAACTCGCAGCTAACCCTACATTATCTAGCTTTATAGATAAAAAGGTAGCTGAGTTGAAAAAATAAATTAATAGAATTAATAAAAACATTTAAAACTTCAAAATTATGCCAAGCGGTAAAAAAAGAAAAAGACATAAAATGGCTACCCACAAACGCAAAAAACGTTTAAGAAAAAACAGACACAAGAAAAAATAATTTTTCTTAGTGTTTGGCCAAAGGTAAATGCTCTTAAAAGTATTTACTTTTGGATTCTAATGTTTTTTGGTCCATGTGTTAATAAGGCATTAAAGCCTTAAAATCTGTAGCTTTGGTAAAGGAATTAATAATAGATTCTACTCCTACGGGAGTAACCATAGCTTTAATAGAAGACAAACAACTTGTTGAGCTTCACAAAGAACACGTTAACAACAACTACGCTGTAGGCGATATTTATTTAGGCCGCATTAAAAAGATTATGCCCGGCCTAAATGCTGCGTTTGTAGATGTTGGTTACGAGAAAGATGCATTTTTGCATTACTTTGATTTAGGCCCTCAGGTACAATCTCTGATAAAGCTAACAAAGATTAGACGTAACGGCACACCGGGCACTTTACTGGACAACTTTAAACTAGAAGCTGATATTAACAAAGCCGGGAAAATCTCGGAAGTGGTCAGCAAAAATTTACTGGTACCAGTACAGATAGCCAAAGAACCCATTTCTACAAAAGGCCCCAGATTAAGTTCAGATCTTTCCATTGCGGGAAGATATACCGTACTGGTTCCTTTTTCGAATGTGATCTCCATTTCAAAAAAAATAAAAAGCAATACCGAACGTGGTCGCCTAAAAAAGATCATTGAAAGTATAAAGCCCAAAAATTTCGGAGTAATCATTAGAACAGTTTCTGAGGGAAAAGGCGTTACCGAATTACAAAAAGACTTACTGGACTCTATTTCCAAATGGGAAAGCTTCATGAAGAAGTTGCCCGAGACAGAGCCATCTAAGCGTGTTTGGGGCGAAATGGATAGGACATCAACGCTTATCCGCGATATTTTAAATACCGATTTCGCCAACGTTTATGTAAACGACCAAGCATTATTCGAAGACATTCGCTCTTATGTGCATGAAATTTCTCCGGAAATGGAACGTATTGTAAAGCAATACAAGCATAAAGAGCCTATTTTCGACCACTTTGGGGTTGAAAAACAAATTAAAAACGGTTTTGGAAAAACCGTGAACTTGGCAGGAGGTGCCTACCTAGTGGTAGAACACACCGAAGCTTTGCACGTGATAGACGTTAATAGTGGTAACAGAACCGCCAGCAAAGAGAACCAAGAAGAAAATGCGCTTCAGGTAAATAAAGAAGCCGCTAAAGAAATTGCCCGCCAATTGAGGCTAAGAGATATGGGCGGTATTGTGGTGATTGATTTTATTGACATGCACAAACCCGCTAATAGAAAAGTGTTGTTTGACCACCTGAGAGAGTTAATGCTTCAGGACAGGGCAAAACATACTATTTTACCTCCTAGCAAATTTGGCTTGGTACAAATCACTCGTCAAAGGGTAAGACCAGAGATGAACATTGTAACGGTTGAAAAATGTCCAACCTGTGATGGCACCGGGGAAATAAAGGCAAGCATTGTATTGATGGATGACATTGAAAGCAACTTGACTTATATCCTACGTGAACAGAACGAAAAAAATATTACGCTGAATGTACACCCTTACATCGCTGCGTTTATTAAAAAAGGGTTAGTTTCCTTACAATGGAAATGGTTCTTCAAATTTGGGCAATGGGTAAAGGTTAAAGCGATATCTTCTTATCACTTAACCGAATTCCACTTCTTGTCTTCTAAAGATGAAGAAATCAAACTTTAAACCCCTCTGTCCCCTAAAAGGGATGAAAATATTGAAAGTTCCGCAAATGCGGGACTTTTTTTGTTTAAAACTTGCCTAGTATTTCCGAGTAAACTACTATCAGGTATTGTCTAGATCTACTCCTTTTAAGGGGACCTCTTCAACCTCGTTAAAATTAGATAACCAATTTGGGAGATTATATGAATTCTCACAGAAGTTCCATTAAATTTGTCACAAAATTCCTTTGTCTTTCTTTACTATTTACAATTTTTCCAATAAAATTACCCCATTTAAAATCTTCTTCATCGATATATTCAAATGGTGAAACATTGAATTTTGGATCTGGCAAGTCATATAAAAATCTAGCGAGTTCCTTATTCCCATCGAAAAATACAAATTCATTTTCCTTTTTGCTCTTTTCTTTTAGTATGACGCGATGAGAGTCTGTTATTAAAATTTCATCCTCACCGTAAAGGAAATAAAGTTTATTATCTGCTACCATCAAAGCTGATAATACTCCATTAATAAATTTATACCAGCCATTGATTGGCGTATCTAAACTCATTACTTGTTCAGTCTTTGACTCGTAATCATAATATTTTGTAGCAAAATCGAAATTTCTAAAAAACATATTTAATCATTTTAAAGCCCTAAATCTTTTCCCTTTGGTCTTGATGCGCTCTCAATTATATCATCCCAACTTTTACCATTTTCCTTCAAAAATTTAATTGTAGCCCCAAGTTTATCCCCACATCTCTCAATATTCCTTTGATAAAACGTTTGTAACACTCTGTCAGGAGTGAGCGCCTTATTGAAACTTCTGTATTCCCTTATGGGGGTGGCTTATCAGGATGTTATCTGATGAATATTCTGTTTGAAAGATTAGATATTCTTTAAAATCTTTGAGCAACTGCACTAAAAAAACTTCATCTCTAAATTGTATATCAAATAAATGAATCTCACCGTTTCCTAAGTATTTTATTATTTCTTCTTGTTCCTTGTTTGTGTAATTATAAGAAAATTCCTCCTCTAAATTATTTGGCACAAAATGAAAATAAATTACATTACACCCTGTTTTAGGATTAATAAAATACAGTGTGTCAATATCTTGGTCACCCAAAATAAGGTTGTTATACGCTTTTAAAAAAGATCCGAATTTATCTATAAAATCAGGGGATTTAGTTATAAATGATAATACTTCCATACTTGTTTAGGCATTAAGCACTACTGTTAATGTTTACGCTCAGGGAGACTTCTATAATTAATTTTCCAAAGGGCCGGAGTATCTTCAAGATCTTTTGTTTCCCCTTTATAGAAAAGGGTCCACAAAGGCTCATCGGGAAAATCATTCATTCTCAGATAACAGATATCTCGTGGGTATTTGTCGGTTATAAAATCTCTATCGGTATTTATTAAAGGCGACCATTTTAAAGGCAACAAAATAAGTTTATTTATTTTTTTGAGCATAACTATTCGACAGGCGGTAAACCACAACAGGAAATTAAAAATCTTAATAAAGATCTAGATTTTTGTTTAAAACTCGCCTAGCATTTCCAATCGATTAAATCTAAATTCGTAAATAAATAATCGTATTTCGTAAATCTAAAATCGTCAATTATTTTGGCTAAGATCAAATCAGCATATTTCTGTCAGAGCTGTGGCTACGAATCGGCCAAGTGGTTGGGCAAATGTCCTTCGTGCCAGCAGTGGAATACCTTTGTAGAGGAAGTGGTTGAAAAACCTTCTGCTGCATCGGCCATATGGAAAACGTCTACTGGACAACAAAGAGTAGCTAAACCTAGCAAGCTGGAAGATATTACCAGCGCTACCGAAGAAAGGGTAATGACTGGCGATGCAGAACTCGACAGGGTTTTGGGCGGAGGCTTGGTCCCAGGATCTGTAACATTGATTGGTGGTGAACCAGGTATTGGCAAATCAACCCTCATGCTTCAACTGGCGCTCAACATTAATCAAAAGAGAGTGTTGTATGTTTCGGGAGAGGAAAGTGAACAACAGATCAAAATGCGTGCAGAGCGCATTACTAAAGCTCCCAAAGCCAATTGCTTTATCCTTACGGAAACTTCCACCCAAAATATTTTCAAGCAACTGGAGCAACTACAGCCTGAAATTTTAGTAGTCGACTCGATACAAACGCTACATTCGGCCCATATCGAATCAACCCCCGGCAGTGTTTCCCAAGTGCGAGAGTGTACAGCCGAGCTACTAAGATTTGCGAAAGAAACTGCTACCCCTGTTTTCCTCATTGGACATATCACCAAGGACGGAGCCATTGCGGGGCCGAAGATCCTGGAACATATGGTAGACACCGTTCTGCAATTTGAAGGTGACAGGCACCATATTTACCGTATTTTACGCTCCATTAAAAACCGCTTTGGAGCTGCTGCCGAATTGGGAATATATGCGATGCACGGTAATGGCTTAAGAGAAGTTTCCAATCCTTCGGAAGTATTGCTTTCGCAACGTGATGAAGAACTAACCGGTATCACCATCGGTGCTACCATTGAAGGAGCCAGACCAATGGTCATTGAAACACAGGCGCTAGTGAGTACTTCTGCTTATGGAACTCCACAACGCTCTGCTACAGGATTCGACACCAAGCGCATGAACATGCTTTTAGCGGTATTGGAAAAAAGATGTGGATTTCGATTAAGCGCCAAAGATGTTTTCTTAAATATTGCAGGGGGCATTAAAGTAGAAGACCCCGCGATAGACCTTTCTATCATTGCAGCCATCATCTCCTCCCATGAGGATATTTCTATCTCATCTAAGATTTGTTTTGCGGCCGAGGTAGGCCTTTCTGGAGAAATTAGGGCCGTAAATAGGATAGAGCAACGCATCTCAGAAGCGGAGAAATTAGGCTTTGAAAAGATTTTTATCTCTAGTTATAATTTGAAAGGTTTTAATAAGGATAAATTTAAAATAGAGCTGGTTACGGTTTCCAAAATTGAGGAGGTTTTCTCGGCATTATTTGGTTAACTGAAAAAATATTCCATCCATTTGTACTACAAAGGTTTTTTTGGCGTTTTTAGAGCAGCAGAAAATCTAAGTTTGATCACGGATAGTTATTTAGAAAGATTTTAAATATCTTTGCTCATCAATCTTAACTAGATATTAAAACAAAATAGTGATGAAAAAATTAATTTTAAGCTTAGTTTTTTGTGCCTTAGCAAGTGTTGGTTTTGCACAAGATAACGTAGAAGGCCAATCATTTGGCGAAGGAGTTAAAAAAGGTAATATCATTGCTGCTACAGACGTAAATGCCAAGTTGGGCAAAGAAGCCAAAGCAGACATGAAAGTAGAAGGTGAAGTAGTAACTGTTTGCAAGAAAAAAGGCTGCTTCATGACCGTTAAAATTTCGGACACAGAAACCATGTTCGTTAAATTTAAAGATTACGGTTTCTTTATGCCAAAAGATATGCCTGCTGGCACAAAAGTAGTAATTGATGGCTTCGCCCAAAGAAAAGAAACCTCTGTAGAAGACTTGAAGCACTATGCTGAAGATGCGAAAAAATCTCCTGAAGAAATAGCAAAAATTACCCAGCCTAAAAAAGAAATCGTTTTTGAAGCGAAAGGCGCAGTAATTTTAAAGTAATTAGAAAGGTTCTCCTTTTTAATATTGATTGATTGAAAAGCCCTAACTCACGTTAGGGCTTATTTTTTGTTTAAATACATTTGTAATATTTTTAACAAACAAAGATTTAATTATTAAATTTTTTTAATTATTAAATCTTTGTGCTATCTTCACTCTATTAACAAATGAAACCTGATTAAATAATGAAACTGAACAGAACAACCTTTCTGCTTGCCGCCCTTTCTATATTTGGTGCAAAAACCCATGCCCAACAGCTTAACAAAGAGCAAAACCAAGCTTTGCTGAACGCCAGTCAAGGTGCTATCGTTAGGCTTGATGGATTTTTAACCGAGAAAACCGCTCAAATTCCTTTTCAAAAATTCCCAACTCCTGGGCCTCAATACATTATTTCTGATGACCCAGAGTACATCCGCGTACCCGAAGCCATTGCGCTAAAAGAAAGTGTGGTACCCGGTTCGGTTCGATTCTATCTGTACAATGTAAATGGCGTGGTAGAGCCTCAAAAAATAGATAGGAAAATTATTGCCATGATCAAAAATATCGGCAAAACTCCTATGCGCATTAAAATGTTGAAATATGTAACCCAAAAACCTAGCACCAATTATTTTAAATTGGGTAAAGAGGGATTGGCTTCTTTTTTTGCTGCACAGCCTAGCGAAGATGTCCGCATTGTAAAACCTGGCGACGCTGTTCCTATTGACGAAAAGCTAGAACAATATGTGGTAAAATATGACGAACTTGTCCACGGCTTCTATGAATTTGTGATTGACCAGCCTGCAGAAATTACCGTATTGCAAACCGACCTTAAAACCAGCGGCAAAGAGGCTCTAAAACGCATTACTAATATTTTACCTCCTAAAACAAAAAGTGGTGCAGGAAGAGGTTTGTATGGTGTGAGCAACTACCACGTAAATAACACCGCTGTAATTGACACTAAAAACGGTACATCTGCCTTAGTGGTTGCTGATGGCGTAAATGACCCTTGGATTATTGGACGCGAAGGGACCACTGGCCAACAGGCTAAACTTGCTGGAAATTATGGTGTGATGTACGACATTGAATTAAAATGGAAAAGCTCCGATGGCAAGGGACTAGCTTTAATAACCTGGAACTCTCGCTCTGCAGACAACAAGTGGTGCAGCGGAATGGCTGCAGCGATGAAAGTGAGCGAAGGAAAGTTTAAAGAGGGCATTATCCAATTGCCGAAAGATGAATTAGTAACGAAAGCTGCCCCGGAAGCGGTACTGATCCAAGTTTTCAAACCTTCTGGCAAAGGCGAAGAGCAGACGATTAAATTAACTTATTCGCCTCCTGGCGCATCTTGCCTACCAACCCCATTAATTTTAGTTCCTGTTGACTTAAACCCATAATGATGAGATTCATCAAACTCATCTTCATTCTACTCTTCTTGGGCGTATCTACACTGTATGCCCAAGAAATTTTAACCATTTCCTCTCCAAAAAATCTTAAGCAAACGGACTCTGTTCTGGTGTTCAAGCCTAAGCAAATGTTGGGCAAAACAGCCTTGGTATATTTACTACATGGGCACAGCGCTAATTATAAGAGCTGGAGCAAGTTGGCGAATCTTCAAACGTTAGCAGACCAATATAATTTCATTATTGTATGTCCCGATGGCTTGAAAAAAAGCTGGTATCTCAACTCTCCAAATCCCGACAGCACCCAATATGAAAGCTTCTTTTTGGACGAGCTTATGCCGACTATCAATAAAAAATACCCAGTGGATCCTCAACGTGTTTTTATTACAGGTGCCAGCATGGGTGGTTTTGGCGCGATGTGGATGATGACCAAATACCCTAATTTGTTCGCTGGAGCTGGAAGTACTTCAGGGGTGCTAAACCTTCGTTATTCTGCTTTCAGAAAAACAACCATAGCCTATCTTTTAGGCACTTATGATGATAAAAACGTACTTTACGACGAGTATTCGCCGGTAAATAAGCTATCAGCACTACAAGGACAAAACAAAGCATTGATTTTTGATACAGGCACCGAAGACTATCTATATATTACCAGTAAGCAGTTTAGGCAAAAATGTGATGAGCTTAAAATAAAAGCCACTTACATTGCTCAACCAGGCGGCCATACTGGCGGCTATTGGAGCAAAACCATCCTTAAACATTTTGAGTTCTTTGCCGAACATCTCAAAAACTAACCAAATGAAAAATCTATTTAAAGCGTTATTACTCCTTTTTTTTGCTCATAACGTCAATGCTCAACAAGGTAGCCTTCCTTTAATTCCACAACCCTCGCAATTGGTATTGGGCAATTCTTCCTTAAAAATCAATGGACAAACCGCCATTTCAATACCAAAAGAGAAAGAATATCTACCCTTGGTTAATCATTTTCGCGAGCAACTTTCAGCAGTTTTAAATACAAAAATCAAAACCAATGTTGCTCCACTAAGCAAAAACAGTATTTCATTTTCGATAAAAAAAGACTTACCAAAAGAGGCCTATCAACTTAAAGTTACCAAAAACAATGTGGTGATCAGTGCATCAGAACCCGCTGGCTGGTTTTACGGATGGCAAACTTTTATCCAAATGCTCCGATTAAAGCTAGAAAATGGCAAAGAAGCTTATCTGACCGAGGTAGACATTAAAGATCAACCCAAATTTGGCTGGCGAGGCTTAATGATTGACGTGAGCAGACATTTCTTTAGTAAGGAAGTTTTAAAAAGATATATTGACCAAATGGCGAAATACAAATTCAATGTACTTCACCTTCATCTTACCGATAATCAAGGATGGCGACTGGAAATTAAACAATTGCCCAAACTAACGAGCATAGGCGCTTGGCGAGTTCCCAGAACAGGCTATTGGAGCGGAATGCCTGCGCCAGAGCCAGAAGAAAAAGCAACTTATGGCGGTTATTATTCTCAAGAAGACATTAAAGATTTAGTCGCTTATGCCAAACAGCGCTTTGTAGATATTGTTCCAGAAATCGATCTGCCAGGGCATAGTTTAGCCTTCGTGGCTTCCTATCCAGAAGTTTCTTGTACCAAAACCCCACAGCAAGTACTTGCGGGCGACCCATGGAATGCCAAAAGAACAAACGTAGTATGCGTAGGCAACGATTCTACCTATACCAAAATTGATCAAATTATTACCGAAATTGCAGAAATTTTCCCATCCAAATACATTCACATTGGCGGTGACGAAGTGACCAGAAACTATTGGAGCAATTGTACCGTTTGCCAAAATCGAATTGCTAAAGAGGGCTTAAGAAATGTAGATGAATTACAAAGCTATTTTGTGAATAGAGTAGCCAAAATGGTCGTTGCAAAGGGGAAAACACCAATTGGCTGGTATGAAACCTTGGAAAAAGGATTGGACAGCAATATTGTTCAAATGAGCTGGAAAGATGAGAAAGGTGCGGTTAAATCCTCCAACGAAGGGAAAAAAGTAATTTTAACCCCTGCTTTTTTAACCTATCTGGATTTCTATCAAGGCGATCCATATTTGGAAAATGCTCCTTTTACAGTAAACAGACTTAGCAATAGTTATAAATTTAACCCCCTACCTCCCGGGATCAATGTTAAAAATGTATTGGGCGGACAAGGCAGTTTATGGACCGAACAAGTTCCAAACGAGCGTAAACTACAATTTATGACTTGGCCTAGAGGATTAACACTATCTGAAAATTTATGGTCAACAGCCCCTAAATTGAGCTGGCCTGATTTCTTTAATCGAATCGAAGTGCACTTACCTTTACTAACTCTTGATAGCACCAACTATAGCAACTATTTTTATGATGCAATCATCAGTGCCAAAAAAGGGCAAAATGATGATGTTGTTCTGAATATTGATACAGAAATACCCGGACTGGCCATTTACTATTCTTTTGATGACACCGACCCTGATCAATTTTACCCAAAATATAACGGACAAGAGCTCACCATTCCAAAAGGGGCAAAAAATATTAGAGTAGTTAGTTACAAAGGCGCTGTGCAAAAAAGTAGGATTGTGCGCTTACCCATTGCCGAATTGAAAAAGAGGGCAAAACTTTAAACTAGACCAAGCAAGCGGTTTCTTACCAGTAAACATGCACCAATAACCCCTGCTTTTTCTCCAAGTTTAGACATTTTTAGTTGCGTATCATTATTCACCAAACTAAGGGAGAATTTATTCAATGCACTTTTAATAGGCAAACGAATGTATTCTCCTGTTGCAGCTAAGCTTCCACCCAAAATCACCATCTCAGGGTTGAAAATATTGATCAACACCGCAATGCCCTTTCCTAGTTTCTCGCCTACCTCGGCTACCAATTCAATAGCCAATACGTCGTCTTTAATCGCTGCGTCAATAATATCGTTCAACTTAATTTCATCTACTGGCATTCCTGATAGCACAGAAGTAGAACCTTCTGCCAACTTTTCCTTAAACTTCCGCACCAATGCCCATCCAGAAACTTCTGTCTCTAAACAACCCTTTTTACCGCAGCTACACAGAATTTCATTATTAAAGAAAGGAATATGTCCAAATTCGCCGGCAAAACCCGATTTCCCATAATAAAGCTGGCTATTGATCATGATCCCGATCCCCATCCCATAGTCCATGTTTAGGAAAAGCACATTCTCTTCTTCATGTACTGCTCCTGCAGAGAATTCTCCAAAAGCCATTGCCCTTGAGTCGTTTTCCAAAAATATCCTAAGACCAATATTTCTTTCGATGACCTTACTTAATGGCTCTTCATTGAAATGGAAAAAACTATAGCTATAGCCTGTAGAGTAATTAATCCTACCCGATAGGTTGAGACCAGCGCCTAATATTTTTTCTCTTTTGACCGGAGCCTCTTTTATAAAATTATTAATAAGCTCGCATAGCTGATTTAAGGATTCCTCACTATTGTTTAAACTATAGGGAATATTCTCCTTCACGTGCACCAAGTTCTTTTGCAAGTCGGTTAAACCGATATTGATATGCGATTTCTTAACATCAACGCCCAAAAAGTAACCAGATTCCATCACCAGGCCATAGATGTTTGGTTTTCTACCTCCTCGCGACTGTAGTTTACCAAAATCTTTCACCAACCCTTCAGCAATTAGATCGTTCAAAACATTGTTGATTTTAGGGGTACTTAAACCTAGTTCTCCACACAAATCAGCAATGGTAGAATTGCCATTTTTACTGAAATACGCCACTATTGCCTTCTTGATGGTTACATTTTTATAGGCAACACCTGAAATGTTCTCATCACTGAGTTCGTTAAAGAAAGTCATTTTTATTAATAAATTTTAAAAATCAAAATTAGAATAATATCTCACTAAACCTAATAAGCAGACTGTTTTTATTAGAAATCCTACCAGCATAAAATTAAAAAATTAAAAAAATAATGTTACACTTATTAATTTTTTTAAAAAAGTATTTATATTTACCCTTCAACCAGCGAAGGCCTACATGAACAGACTAACCTCAATTGCAGCCACATTGGCATTTACTGCTTCGATATGTGCATGCAGTAAATCAAATTCTGGCGAGTACCATCCCAAACACGAGGTAATTCCCGTAGATTCTACGGCGCTAACGGTCTTGCCCTCAGATTGGAAAAAGGCCGTGCATTTGATGAAGGATTTCCCTACGGGCATTCAAGTTTATCTAAACAAAAAATCCATCAATAACAAAACTACTTTAATGTATGCGGTGGTTTTTGACCCAAAACTGGTTGAATTGAAACCTATCACCTCTGCCACCAATAAAAAGGTGAGCGACTTTTACCAAGAAGAGATTGGGAAAAAATTTGCTTGCATCAACGGTGGTTTCTTTGGCACCAATGCCTCTTACAGCTTAAGTATGTTTAATGGAGTAATGACTGCTGCCAACATCAAATCATTAACGAGGACCTATAACGGCGCTAATGCAACTTACTACCCAACACGTGCGGCATTTGGTTTAACTGCAAATTATACCGCAGAAGTAGCTTGGGTTTATCACGTAGGGGCTGGAAACGGCACGGTTTATAGCTATCCAACGCCATCTCCAAATCTACTTAACACGGCACCACAAGCAATACCTAGTGCAACTTTTCCAGCTGGCGGAGTGGTTTGGAACATAAACAGCGCTATTGGCGGCTCCCCGATGTTAATTAAAAATGGGAGCATCAATATTACCGACGAGGAGGAGCTTATTGTGATTGACAACAATTCATCGAGGGCTAGATCTGCGATAGGCTACACCGCCAACAACAAGGTCATTCTGTTAGCAGCGGAAGGAAATAATACTAACGGAGCAGTAGGCCTAACCCTGGCAGAAGTAGCCCAAGTAATGAAAGACATGGGCTGTGTTGGTGCCGTTAATTTAGACGGGGGTGGTTCTACAGCTCTTTACATCAATGGGGTACACACCATAAAACCTTCTGACGCAGCAGGAGAAAGACCAGTAGTTACAGCCCTTATCCTTAAAAGCAAATAACCAAGTATGAATATAAAATTTACCAAATTCTTTGTTTTCGGGCTTTTGCTAAGCTGTTATTCGGCTTTTGCACAAGTAAACCATAAAACAGATGTATTGATTATTGGAGGCGGCGCCAGTGGCACAACGGCTGCCATCCAATCGGCCCGTATGGGGGTGAAAGTATTAGTAGTGGAAGAAACCGAGTGGCTGGGCGGCATGCTTACTTCGGCTGGGGTTTCGGCCATTGATGGCAACCACAACATGCCATCAGGCTTATGGGGAGAGTTTAGACAACACCTATATGATTACTACGGAGGCCCCAAAGCAGTAGAAACTGGATGGGTGAGCAATACACTTTTCGAACCTTCTTTTGGCAATATCACGCTCAAAAAGATGGCCCAACACGAAAATTTAAGCATTTGGTATAAAAGCAGTTTGAGCAACATCTCCAAAAACGGAAAATTGTGGCTGGCTGAAATCAACAATAAAGGTAAAAAACAAACCGTAGAGGCAAAAGTAGTGATTGACGCCACAGAACTTGGCGATGTAATGGCCAAATTGAAAGTTCCTTACCGCGTAGGAATGGACAGTCGTTACGATACAGGAGAAAGCTTTGCTCCAGAGAAAGCCAACAACATTATCCAAGATTTAACTTATGTAGTGATTTTGAAGGATTTTGGCGCTAATGCCAATAAAACCATCAAAAAGCCCGAAGGCTACGACCCAAAAGAGTTTGATTGCTGCTGCGATGTTCAAGACCCCGCTTCGCACGACAATACCCCAAAAATTGACTGCAGCCAAATGATTACCTACGGCAAATTGCCCAACGGTAAATACATGATCAATTGGCCAAAATGCGGTAACGATATTTATTTGAACATTATTGAAATGAACGATGCGGAGCGCAAAGAGGCTTTGAAAAAAGCCAAACTACACAGTTTGCGCTTCATCTATCACCTACAGACCAAACTAGGCTTCAAAAATTTAGGCATTGCCGATGATGAGTTTCCAACTGCCGACAAGCTGCCTATGATTGCTTACCACAGGGAGTCTCGTCGTTTAAACGGTCAAGTAACCTTAACCTTAAATGATGTGACTTCGCCTTACACTCAAAAAACTGCGTTATACCGAACAGGTATAGCCGTTGGAGATTATACCATTGACCACCATCACCTTAAAAATCCAGATGCCCCACAAATTGATTTTGTGAAAATCAAAGTGCCTTCATACAACATTCCTTTGGGTGCTTTAGTTCCTAAAACTGGTGAAGGCTTAATTGTAGCTGAAAAAAGTATTAGTGTAACCAATATCGTCGCCGGTGCTAGCCGTTTACAGCCGGTAGTACTAGGTATTGGTCAAGCCGCTGGAGCATTAGCTGCTACCGCAGTGCTTAGCAACACCGACCCTGCAAACATTAACATTAGAGCGGTTCAAAATGCACTATTAGAAAGCAAGGCTTATTTAATGCCTTTCATTGATGTAAAACCGAACGACCCTTCTTTCAAGGTTATCCAAAAAATTGGTGCAACAGGCATTTTAAAAGGAACAGGCCTTTCTTACAAGTGGGCCAACCAAACTTGGTTCTATCCTGAGCTTCCCATAAGTGAATGGGATTTGGTTAACGGCTTAAAAGCTTTCTATCCTCCTTTTGAGGAAATACATCCTTCGGGAAATTTAAGTACCGCTGATTACTTAGCAAAAGTGGTGAAAGCCATCAGCAAAAAAGAGGTAAAGGCTGAGCAAATCCTTACTTATTTAAAACAACAAAACTTTAATGGCCTCAGTGCCGAAAGTACCTTGAGCAGAAGAATGGTTACCCACGTGCTAGACCACTTTCTAAATCCTTTTAACATGGAAATAGACTTCACCGGAAAAACAAAACAAGCAACTAACAACCTAACAAATTAATAATTAACCATGAAGAAACGATTTTCAGTAAGAAAAGAAGGCTTTCTTGCCCTATTAGCAATACTGCTATTCACTTTCACTACTTCCGTAATGGCCCAAACCAAGGTTAGCGGAACGGTAAATGATGATCAGGGAGAAATTCTTACAGGAGTAAGTGTTTTGGTAAAAGGCACCAAAATAAGTACGACTACCAACCAAGATGGTAAATTCCAAATTACCCTACCAGCAGGTTCAACTACTTTGGTATTTAGCTATTTGGGCTACGAAACCAAAGAGGCCCTTGCCACAGGAGGAGAACTTAAAATTAGTCTTAAATCAAATGTATCTACACTTAACGATGTGGTAATCATTGGATATGGCACTTCCACTAAAAAGGACCTGACGGGATCAGTAGGTACCGTTAATATTTCCGATTTACAAAAAGCTCCAGTTAAATCATTTGACGAAGCTTTAGCTGGTCGTGTAGCTGGTGTGCAGGTAACTTCGAGCGAAGGTCAACCAGGATCGGCCATTAACATTACCATTCGTGGTAACAACTCGGTAACACAAAACAACTATCCATTAGTAGTAATTGATGGGATTATTTTCGAAGATCCTAACAACCTTTCTGTTAATCCATTGAATACCATTGACCCAAATGATATCGAATCAATCAATATTTTAAAAGATGCCTCATCAACGGCCATTTATGGTGCCAGAGGATCTAATGGTGTAGTAATGGTAACCACTAAAAGAGGTAAAGAAGGAATGCCAACCATTAGTTACAATGGTTATTACGGACTTCAAGAAAATAGAAAAAGGGTTGAAACACTTTCTCCATATGAATTTGTAAAGCTTCAAAACGAGATCGATCCAGTAAGAACCAAAAACTTATACTTCGTTAACAACATGACCTTAGAAAACTATAGAGGTTTGAAAGGTATTAACTGGGAAGACGAAGTAACCCGCATTGCACCAATGCAAAACCATTATTTAAACTTAATGGGCGGTAATAAAAAGACAAAATACAGCGCATCTCTTTCCTATACTGGACAAGATGGTATTTTATTGAACTCTGGTTTCAATCGTTTACAAGGTAAATTTGCATTGGACCAAGAAGTTTCTGATCGACTAAAAGTAGGGTTGACGGCTACCTATTCGGGGGTTAAGAATTATGGTAGCCCCACCTCTACTGGTAATTTTAGCAACGAGATCAACTTGTTGTTCAGCGTTTGGGCTTTTAGACCTTTAGCGGTAAATCCGGCCACCAATTTATTGGATTTGGCAAATGACCCAGAGGTGGAACAGGCCAGCAATTTTACTTTCAACCCAATTCTTACTGTAAAAAATGAGCTAAGAGAAAACTCGGGCGATAACTTGGCCGCCAACGCCTACATTGAGTACCAAATTGCCAAAAACCTGAAATTTAAAACCGTAGCCAGCTTAAATAAAGGCTCAAGAGTTTACGATGTTTTCAATGGTTCAATGTCTAGAAGTGGTATTGCTGGAAATTATTTGGTTAATGGTAGCAAAACCTATCTTAACTCAAATACTTGGCAAAGTTACAGTACCCTTAACTACGTAAAAAGATTAGACAAGAACAATTACATTGATGTAATGGGTGGTTTTACCCTCGAAGAAAGCAACAACACTTCTTTTGGCGCTGCCGCGGTATTACTTCCTAACGAAAGCTTAGGATTAAGCGGTTTAGATGAGGGAAATCCATTAAACATTACTTCATTAACTTCAAAATCTAGGATGTCTAGCTTTATTGGCCGTGCTAACTATAAATTGTATGACCGCTACTTGTTCACAGCTACTTTTAGGGCAGATGGTTCTTCTCGTTTCTTGAATAGCAACAGATGGGGCTACTTCCACTCCGGAGCTTTTGCATGGCAGATCAACAACGAGGAGTTCATGAAAAATATCAGGGCGATCTCAAGCGCAAAACTACGCATCTCTTATGGTACAACGGGAAATAACGGCGTAGGCAACTTTGCAGCTCACCCAGCATTAAGTTTTGCCAACCCCGATGGAACCTACACGGTGAACAATTTCCCAAGTTACACCTTTGGCGGAGCAGATAATAAAGGTTTGGTATACTCATCTTTGGGTAATGCCGATTTAAGATGGGAGGTAACCAAACAAACGGATATGGGCCTAGATCTAGGTTTCTTAAAACAGCGCTTAACCGTTGAGGTTGATGTTTATAGAAAAGTTACCGACAGGTTATTGCTTAACGCGCCAATGTCGCCAAGTACTGGCTACAACAGAGTGTTCAAAAACATTGGCAAAGTACAAAACCAAGGTTTGGAAATCACTATCGGTGGTACGCCAATACAAACTAAAAACTTTACTTGGACCAGTTCATTCAACATCGCCTTTAACCGTAACAAGGTGCTTGGTTTAACAGATAACCAATTGTACATGCTTACTGCACAAGGCTGGGGCGATGATTGGAAAAACATTCCAGGATATATTGCCAAGATCAACGAGCCAATTGCTCAGTTTTATGGTTTAATTTATTCAGGAACCTACAAATACGAAGATTTTGATCTGCTTGGTGGCGTTTACACCTTAAAAGACAACGTACCTTCAAACGGTGGTTCAAGAGCCAATGTTAAACCTGGCGATGTAAAATACATGGATCTTGATGGAGATGGACAAATTACAGAAGCAGACAAAACGGTCATCGGTAATCCAAATCCGGTACATATTGGAGGTTTCTCTAACAACTTTAACTATAAAGGTTTTGATTTAGGGATTTTCTTCCAATGGTCATACGGTAATGATATCATCAACGCTAACCGTATCATGTTCGAATCTTCATACAAATATGGCTACAACCAATATGCTACTTATGCCAACAGATGGTCGGCAGAAAATCCAACTTCAGACATTCCAGGTGTTGCTGCCGGAAGAGGTTCTTCATTAAAAGCATACTCTACCCGCATCATCGAAGATGGTTCATTCCTAAGATTAAAAACCGTTTCATTGGGCTATACACTTCCAACAGGATGGTTACAAAAATCAAAAGTATTTAAAACCGGTAGGGTATACGTAGCGGCCCAAAACCTGTACACTTGGACCAAATATTCTGGTTACGACCCAGAGGTTTCGGTGAGAAACAGTGCATTAACTCCAGGTTTCGACTACTCGGCTTATCCTAGGGCCAGAACCATCACTTTTGGTATTAACACAACTTTTTAATCATTCCTAATAGATAAAATGATGAAACGTATTTTAATTCTACTATTTGTTTCGGTATTATCCCTAAGCGCCTGTAAAAAGTTCTTAGAAATTGCCCCTACCGATTCTTTGGCCCCAGCCAACTACTATAACACTGAAGCCGATATTAATGCTGCCCTAACTGGCGTGTATGATGTATTGGGTAAAAATGCTACTTACGGACGATCTTTTTATTTCGAAATGGACGTTGCCGATGATGCATTTATTGCACTATCTTCTTGGACACAAGATATTGGCTTGTACAATTACAATCCTTCCGACACCAAGCTTACCGAAGCTTGGACCACTCTGTACAACGGAATTAATCGTGCAAACATGCTGTTGGAAAATATTGACAAGGCCTCAATGGATCCCACAAAGAAAAATGCGGCAAAGGGCGAGGCGTTGTTTTTAAGGGCGTACTATTATTTTGTTTTAACCACCAACTGGGGAAATGTGCCTTTACGTCTCGCTTCAACCAAAACGCCTAACGATGTAAACTTTGCCAACACTCCTTCCAAAACCATTTATGAGCAAATTATAAAGGATATGGAAACCGCAGCTGATATGGTCAATCCTATCTCTAATTATACTTACAGCAGTCGCGTAACCAAATCTGTGGTTTGGGGCATGTTGGCCCGTGTAAACCTTAAAATGGCAGGAGCTCCATTGTTAGATGCTTCTCGCTACAGCGAGGTAGTGAAGTGGGCTGAAAAAGTGAAAACTGCAGGGCACAGCCTAAACCCAAGCTATTCGCAGGTATTCATTAACATGTGCCAAGACAAATACGACACCAAAGAAGTGCTTTGGGAAGTTGAGTTTAACAAGAAAAATGGCACACAAGAAGAAGAAGGTGCGCTAGGCTCTATTAACGGTATTGGTGCAAATGCATCTCTTGGCTATAGTTACGGGGCAAAGCATACAACTGAAAGATATTACAATAGCTTTGCCGATGGCGATTTACGTCGTGACTGGAACATTAGCCCTTATTATTATGCTTCCGATAACTCTCGTGTAGGCTATGGACCAACGCAGATCTATAACCGTTATGATGCTAAATGGAGACGCGAGTACGAAACTGCAACACCTAAATTTAACGGAACAACAAGCATTAACTTTCCATTATTAAGATATTCTGATGTATTATTGATGTTGGCTGAAGCAGAAAATGAGCTAAACGGCCCAACAACCAAAGCATTTGACGCCATTAACGAGGTGCGTCGTCGTGCTTTTGGAAAAACACTGACCAATGCCGAGATGGTAAAATCTATCGCCGTAACTGCTGGCGGTGCCAATTATACCGTAGCGCCTACGGTAACCATTAGCGGAGGTGGAGGAACTGGTGCCAAAGCAACCGCCACCGTGTCATCAGGAAAAGTAAACGGAGTATATGTGACCGATATGGGCACAGGTTATACCTCAGCACCAACCATTACCTTTACTGGCGGATATGCTTCGGGAGCAACGGTAGCCAGTGGTGCAGTGGCTGTAGCTACGTTAACCAATACACAAACTGCAAACCACGATTTAAGCATTACTACCACGGCCACCAAAGAAGATTTCCGTTTAGCTGTAAGAAACGAAAGATCATGGGAGCTTGGCTATGAAGGCTTAAGAAGGTTCGACCTGATCCGTTGGGGTGTTTTTTATGAGACGATGAAAGCCCTTGCCAATGAAATTGCAACCACAGCCCCTGCAGCCTACACTTATGCGGCAAAATCAGCACAAAACGTTTCAGAGAAAGATGTATTGTTCGCGATTCCCGCAAATGAGCTTAGCTTAAACAAATTAATTATTCCAAATAAAGGCTGGTAACAATAATTAACTAAAAAAATATTGTCATGAATAAATTAAAATATATCCTTGGCTTGCTTTTAATTCCGGCAGTATATGCCTGTAAAAAAGATGCACCAGATGCACCTACCTTCAATGTAGTGACAAGCAAGGCAGAATACAACTTGGCCGATTCGGTAGAGTTTCAAATATCAGGTTATGCCGATGTGATTGGCTTTTACTCTGGCGAAGCTGGAAAGGAATATCGTTACAGAAATCGCTTGGAGTCCAATGATGGCAAAATGCACTTGAACATTCAAACGCAAGTATTATATGGTACACAGGCCAACAATTTAAGCTTACTGTACTCTACTGATTTTGACAACCTTTATTCGGTAGATGGAATTAGCAAAGCAACTTGGACAGACATTACCAACCGCTTTACGCTTTCAACCGCGGCAGCCGGAGCTGTTGGAACAGCCGTTACTTCTGCCGATGTAGATCTTTCTGATTTGCCAGTTTCTGGCAAGCCGATTTTTTTCGCATTCAAATGGGTAGGACAAGCGAGTACTACCGCGGCCCTTGGAGGAAGGACTTGGAGAGTTCCGGCCTTTAATCTTACCAACAAAACCGCAAGCGGAGCATCAACCATTGCCACCGTCACATCTGCGGGTTGGCTAGCTATTGATGTAAAGAATACGGCTAACAAATGGACCATCCAGTCTACAACTCCGTTTTTATACTTTGCTCCTAACAGCACGCTCAACGAATCGGAAGATTGGGCTGTATCTAAGGCCTTATTCCCAAATAAAGTCAGCCCAGACCTTAGCGTAAACGTAAAAGCTTACACCGACAGGATGAAGAACTACAAATACAAGTTCAGCAAAACGGGCGTATACAATGTTGCCTTTATTGCCAAAAACGGGCTAAATGGAAATGTTAAAGAAGTAGTGAAAGAACTGACTGTTACTATTAAATAACCTTTTGAAGCTTCACCTTGCATATCTTTAAAAGATGAACAAACGCTTAAACAGTCTCGATGCTCTTAGAGGGCTTGCCATACTCTGCATGGTGCTCTCTAGCAGCATTGCTTTTGGAGAAATGATGCCAGCTTGGATGTTCCATGCGCAAACCCCTCCGCCAACACATGCATTTAATCCAAACCTCCCAGGCATTACTTGGGTCGATTTGGTATTCCCTTTCTTTCTATTTTCTATGGGAGCCGCTATTCCGTTGGCGCTGCATAAAAAAGCCGAAGAACTTCCTTTCCACAAAATATTTACCCAGCTTTTCAGCAGAATGGTACTGCTGGCCTTTTTTGCCATTTTCACCTTTCATGCACGAGCCTGGGTAATGGAGAAAAACCCTAACAGCATAACACAGTTGATTTCAATCGCTGCATTTGCATGTCTTTTTCTAATTTATGGAAATTGGTCGGCCTTTGTGAAGAGCAAGCTGGCCTTGGGCTTAAAAATATTGGGCATCCTTTTGGCCGTTTTATTTATGGCTATCTATCCCTTTGCCTACGGCGATTTTAGTTTAGCCAAGAGCGACATCATTATCATTGTATTGGCCAACATGGCTTTCTTCGGTGGCTTGGTTTGGTACTTCACCCGAAAGCAGCCCATTTGGCGCATCGCTATACTCCCTTTTGTAATGGCCGTATTTTTGGCTTCAAAAGAAGATAACAGCATTAACCAGTTGATTTTTGAAGGGACACCTGCAAACTGGCTGTATAAATTCTACTACCTCAAATACTTGTTTATCATTATTCCGGGAACCTTCGCCGGAGAATGGTTCATTAAAGAAGCTAAAAATGAAAAAGCGGAAACAGCCTCCAAAAAATCGCTGCTTCTTATTGCTGCGATTGCATGCATTTTGGTTTTTGTAAATTTATGGGGACTCTTTACAAGATCGTTAGAATTAAATCTATTGCTCAACGTCATTGCCTGTGCCTGCTTATTGTTACTAGCAAAACAGGTGAAACAAAGTCCTTTAATTAACAACATGATATCGGCGGGAGTATATCTTTTATTATTGGGCCTATTTTTTGAAGCTTACGAAGGCGGGATCAAAAAAGATTTTTCTACCTATAGCTACTATTTTGTTTGCTCCGGTTTATCATTCCTTACCCTATTAGCCTTTAGCTTGGTTGAAAAACTTGGATATTTAAAAGGCCTGACCACCTTTTTGGCCAGCAACGGAAAAAACCCAATGATTGCCTATACTGCGGGCAACCTTTTGCTAATCCCGTTCCTTAAATTAACTACACTGTCTACCTATTTAGATGCCATGAACACTGGCGCTTTTATGGGTTTTGCCAGAGGAGTTATTTTCACCGGCATTGTAGCATTAATTACGGTATTATTTACCCGCCTTAAATTTTTCTGGAAAACCTAAACAAACAACATACACACAGTGGACCAAACAAAAACTAAAAACACTAATCCTATATCGTGGATACCCAGTACATGGTTTGCCATGGGGTTGCCCAACCTGGTACTTGGGGGCACTTTGCTCTCATTGCTATACAAAAACATGGGCTTTTCCGATACGCAAATTACGGTATATACAGGCATCATTATTTTGCCATGGAGTTTTAAACCGTTATGGGGACCTTTTATGGAGCTATACAAAACCAAAAAGTTTTACATCTATGGCTCTCAAATCCTTTGTGGACTATTGTTTGCCATTGCCGCAGGCCTATTGTTTCTCAGTAATTTCTTTGCTGCTTCGGTAGTTGTGTTTTTATTGATTGCTTTTTTAGGCGCCACACAAGACATTGCTGCCGATGGTTTGTACCTACAGTCGTTAAGCAACAAACAACAGGCACAATATGTAGGTTGGCAAGGCACTTTTTACAACTTTGCCAAACTGTTCTCCAACGGAGGCATGGTTTTTTTGGTGGGTGTACTCATTCCGCTTTACGGCAACACCAAAGCCTGGGCCATTATTTTGTTGATTTACGCAGCAGTAATGTTCTTGCTTGGCTTATACAACAAAAAGTTCTTGCCCCAAACACAGGCGCAAGTTCAGGTACAAACTACAGCGCAGGTTTGGCAAACACTAACGGATGTTATTACTAGCTTTTTCAAGAAAAAACATATTTGGTTCGGTATTTTATTTATCGTTTTGTATCGCTTTGCCGAAGGACAAGCCATTAAAATAATGCCCCTATTTTTTAAGGCAACTAAAGCTGTTGGCGGCTTAGAACTTAGCGAAGCTACTTTAGGCATGCTTACCGGTATTTACGGCACCATTGCTTTTGTGCTGGGTTCCTTAGCCGCTGGATATTTTGTCTCAAACAAAGGCCTAACCCGAAAAACATTATTAATGCTTTGTGCATTTTTTAACCTGCCGTTTATCACCTACGCTTATCTAGCTTTTACCCAAACCTCTAACCTGTTCATCATAGGAAGCGCTGTGGCTATTGAGCATTTTGGTTATGGCTTCGGTTTTATCGGTATTATCCTTTTCATTATGCAGCAAATTGCCCCTGGTAAATATCAAATGGCACATTATGCCTTTGGTAGTGCCATTACCTATTTCGGCTATACGTTGGCCAGCATGATCAGTGGTTACATCAGTGATTATTTGGGCTACAAACACTTTTTTGTTTGGGTGCTTATTGCTACCATTCCGGCTTTTATTGCCACATGGATTGTCCCTTTAAAGAAATCTGAAGAGCAGAGCGAAAACCACAATGAAGAAAATTTGATCAAGGAATAACATGAAGAAATTGATTTATACTTTTTGCTTAGTCGTTGCTGCTCATTTTGCAAATGCGCAAGAAACCGTTGCTGTTGATAGTGGTTATTTAAATAGCCACTATACGCAACGCCTGGATTTTTTCAGAAAAATGCCTAACCGTAAAGGTGAAATTGCCTTTGTGGGCAATAGCATCACTGAAGGAGGAAAATGGCAAGAGCTTCTTCAAAAAAAGAACATTATTAACAGGGGCATTAGCGGCGATGTAACCTACGGCATATTGGCCCGTTTAGATGAGGTACTCGAATCGAAACCAGCAAAAATGTTCATGTTAAGTGGCGTGAACGACATGAAGCGCGGCACACCAAACGAAGTAATCCTTAACAACTTTAAGCGAATGATTGTGATGGTTAAAACGCAATCACCAAAAACCATCCTTTACATGCAAAGCGTTCTGCCGGTTAACGAAGGCATGTTGCCCGCCATTTATGCACAAGTAAAAAATAGCAAAATCAACGACTTGAACCAAAAACTGCAGGTGCTTTGCAAGCAAATGGGGGTAAATTACATTAACCTACACCCTGCGCTGGCTGATGAGAATGGAAGTCTTAAAAAGGAATTGAGCATTGATGGCCTGCATTTACGTCAAGCGTCTTATGTGTTATGGGCCAACGAACTAAAAAGACTAAAGGTAATCTAACAATGAAAAAACTACGCTTAATTATCATCAGCCTTGCCATCTTTAATGTTAGCCAAGCACAAACCGTTAAAATAGATAGCAGCTACGCTAACTGGTATTACCAACAGCGTATGGAATATTTTGCCAAAACACCTATTCCAAAAAACGCTATTATCTTTTTGGGCAATAGCATTACAGAGAGAGCCGAATGGCAGGAACTGCTTGCCGACAGCAAATATCCGGTGATCAACAGAGGTATTGGTGGTGACAACTCTTTTGGCATTTTAGCCAGAATGGACGAAATCATAAACGCAAAACCAAAAGCCATTTATTTAATGGACGGCATTAACGACCAGTTCAGAAAATTACCACATGAGGTGAGCGTCAACAACTATCGTCGCATCATCAGAAAAATCAAGCAACAGTCGCCAACAACAAAGATTTACCTTGAAAGTGCTTTGCCCATTAACGAGGACATGACCAAGGAAGCCTATACCAAAGGCCGCAATATATTAGTTCCCGAACTGAATAAAAAATTAAAAGCCTTAGCAAAAGAAGAAGGAGTAACCTACATCGATATCTGTCCTTTGTTTCAAGATGAAAACGGTGTATTAAAGAAAGAGTTTACCATGGATGGCGTGCACCTAAAAGCTAGTGCATACATCGACTGGGTAAAGTTTTTAAAGGATAAAAAATATTTATAGGCCCTTGGCTTAAAACAGCATTAGCAATAAAAAACGAAGAGTAGCATAAATGAAAATAACGGGAACTTTTATTGATGAGATTTCTCACGATATCCCACACCAAAACTGGGGAAGAGAAGAATGGGCCAAGGATTTTGCCCACATGAAAGCAATGGGGATTGACACCGTCATCCTGATTAGAAGCGGATACAGAAGGTTTATCACTTATCCTTCGGTTTACCTTCAAAATAAATTCGGTTGTTATGAACCACCAATAGACCTGGTTGAACTTTATCTGCAATTGGCAGAAGAAAACGAAATGAAGTTCTATTTCGGCTTATATGATAGCGGACACTATTGGGATACAGGCAACCTACAGCATGAAATTGATGCCAATAGATATGTAATTGACGAAGTTTGGGCCAAATATGGTCATTACAAAAGCTTTGGTGGCTGGTATTTAAGCATGGAAATTAGTCGCCGTACCAAAGGCGCAACTGAGGCATTTAATACCTTAGGGCTACAATGCAAAGGGGTTAGCAATGGTTTGCCCACATTCATTTCACCTTGGATTGATGGCAAAAAAGCCGTGATGGCTGCCGAAGCGACCTTAACCAAGGAAAACGCCGTTTCTCTGAAAGAGCATGAAGACGAATGGTCGGAAATATTTTCGGGGCTGAAAGGCTCTATTGATGCCGTAGCTTTCCAAGATGGACATGTTGATTACCATGAGCTACAAGATTTCTTTGAGGTGAATAAAAAAATGGCCGATCAATTTGGTTTACAATGCTGGACCAACGCCGAGAGTTTCGACCGCGATATGCCCATTAAGTTTTTACCTATCAAATTTGAAAAGCTACGCCTAAAACTAGAAGCCGCACGCAAAGCTGGTTACGACAAGGCCATTACTTTCGAATTCTCGCACTTTATGAGCCCGCAATCAGCCTACATACAAGCACACCACCTTTACAACAGATACCAGGAATACGCAAAGAACTTATAATATGAACAAGTACATAGAGATATACAAGAATGAGCTTTTGAACGAAATTATCCCGTTTTGGAGCAAAAACTCTTTAGATAAAGATGCTGGAGGGTACTTTACCTGCTTAGATGCCAAGGGAAATATTTACGATACCGATAAGTTTGCCTGGTTACAAGGCCGCCAAATTTGGACCTATGCCATGCTTTTTGACAAAGTTGAAGCTAAACAAGAATGGAAAGACATTTCTGAGCTGGGCGCTTCGTTTATGAGAAAACACGGAAGAGATGAAAACGGAGATTGGTATTTTTCGTTCACCAAAAGAGGAAAACCACTGGTACAGCCCTATAATATTTTTTCGGATTGTTTTGCTGCTTTGGGCTTTGGTGCATTGTGTAAAATCAACAACAGTAGCGAAGATGCCGACACTGCCCTTAAAACCTTTAATCGAATTTTAGAGAGAAGAAATAATCCAAAAGGGAAATATACCAAAGGCTTTCCTGGCACCAGAGATCTGAAAAACTTCTCCCTGCCAATGATCCTTTGCAACCTTTCGCTGGAGCTAGAGCACTTGCTGGACAAATCGACCATTGATGGTTTAATTGACGAAGTATTGCACGAAGTGATGTCGGTATTTTATCAGCCACAATCGGGATTGATCTTGGAAAATGTTCATCATGATGGCAGTTTCTCAGATTCGTTTGAAGGCAGGGTAGTGAACCCAGGGCACATTATTGAAGCGATGTGGTTCATCATGGATTTAGCCGTTAGGAAAAATGATACTGAACTCGCTAATAAAGCCCTTGAAATTGCTTTTACAGCACTGGAGTTTGGTTGGGACAACCAACATGAAGGTATTCTGTACTTTAAAGACATTAAAGGCCATCCTGTACAACAATTGGAGTGGGACCAAAAGCTTTGGTGGGTGCATGTAGAGGCTTTGGTAACCATGGCCAAAGGCTATGCCATTACCCAGAATGAAAAATGTGCAGCGTGGTTCGAAAAATTACACCACTACACCTGGAAAAACTTTAGAGATGCCGAAAACGGTGGCGAATGGTATGGCTACCTTAATCGCAGGGGCGAAGTTTCCATCCCAGCCAAAGGTGGTAAATGGAAAGGCTGTTTCCATATTCCCAGAGCGCTTTACCAAGTTTACAATACTTTAGAGCAAGTGGTTGAGCCTGCTAAAATCTAATTCATAAAAAAACGTCTCTTAAATGTTCCAAACCTCGTAGGATCTAGAAACCTGCGAGGTTTTTTATTTCATGCCCACGTAGGAGGGAATCTTAATGCTTATAAAAACATAATCATGCATTACGATTCCGAAATAAATTCGGAATGATGACCTGTATAGCAAAATGAGAAAGGGGCTAATTAGCCCCTTTCTCATTTTGCGCCCTCATCACTCACTTATCTTATCGTCAATGAATTATATCTCACGGCAACCTTAACATTCGAAGAGCCTCCCTTTCCAATAGTTCCTGTGTATTCCTTTGTTGAACTATAACCACGGTCATCATCATCCGCTCCAACTCTTCTAGCATTCACGTTTTCCCCGTATTTAAAGCTGGCATATTGGGTATCCACATTTAAGCTTCCCCCAAAGTTCGGTGCAAATCCCAAGGTAACGGTTACGTACTCCGTGTCAAGATTAATCGTTTTACTGCTTGCTTCAATTTTTTCGACGGTCATTTTACCCCCATACTGAGATTTGGCCGTAAAAACTCCCGTTAAGCGCCCTACCCTTACCGCAGCATATTGCGATGTAAGACTTAGGTTACCCACCTGTTCAATAGACAGGCCGTTTCCATATTGTATTTTTATTCCAGCCTCACCTCTAACCGTTCCTATTTTAACCGAAGCATATTGGGCGTCCAAATCTAAATTGCCTACCGATTCAATGCTAAGCCCACTTCCATATTGCTGTCTAATGTTTGCATTTCTCTTGATATCGCCAATACGAACGGTCGCATATTGAGCATTAAGATTTAAATCGCCAATAGAAGATATGGTTAAACCACTACCATATTGCTGTTTGATGGTGGCTTTGTTTACATCTTTTAGGTCTACGCTGGTATATTGGGCCGAGATAAAATTGTTTACATTACTTAGGTCGCCAGTAATCAGTTTTCCGTATTGTACCTTAAGTGCTGTTGGTCCAGAAAAGTCAGGCATTTCTAAGTTACCATATTGCTGTGAAGCACTAAGGGCTACGTTTGAAGGCAAATAAACCGTCATAAAGATTTTTACTTCCCTGCGCCATCTCTTCCCATTTCTGCTTCCATTGCCCCAGCCGTTTCTATCTTCCATTTGGGTTTTAAACACCGCCTCATCACCGTTTTTCGACGTTGTAATTGATACATTCTCGATCAACTTCTGCGCTTCGTCTTCAGAATTTGCAAAAGCCCTGATGTCTGCATCAACCTTCACCTCATTCTTATCCCAGGTTTTAACAATAATATTTCCATAAATATTAGACACATTCACCTTATCGCCACGACCAATGCTATACGATTTTGAAAAAGACTTGGTCCTTTGTGGATCATCATACTGGCCTTGCTGGTAAGTAGTATAGCTTTCTGTATATTCTCGTTCCTTACCATCCTTTGTCGTTTTATGACGGGTGGTCACTGTAAATCTAGATACAGAAGTTGAAGAACCCTGACTAAACTCTGCCACAGGGGCAGCCGGTGTTGGAGGCGTAGGCGGCACCGCTACCTGCGCATTTGCTTGTAGTACCGACCAAACCAAGGCCGAGATACTAAATATGATATTTTTCATTTCTTTAAAACTTGTTTTTGGCAGAGCAAAACTGTTTTAAATACATTATAACCGACGTCGAAAGAAATAAAGTATTAAATCGTTTTCTCCTCTTTTTTATATTGATTGACTTGATTGATAATGTATAACTGCTGGCTGATCATCTGTAATTGTATTTCCAGATTTTTCATCATTGCCTTGCCTACTAAGGCTTTGTTTGGACTTGTTTGCAACTGATTTTTCAATTCCTGATAATCTTTATCCAGTTTGCCCATATCGGCAATAAACTGTTTATAAAGTTCTGGATCTGTATTCGCTAAAACCTGCAAACTGTCTCTCTTTTCTTCAATTAGGCTTGTAAACCTTACTTCTTTTTTACCTAAACCTGGATTAATATCTGCCACTAAAATCTCTTTAGTCGATTTTTTATACTGGTAGCCAAAATATATGCCCACCGTTAGCACCAACATGGCAGCTATGCTCATCCATTGGTAAAGGCCAAATGTTTTTTTCTTAGGTTGTTTTTTATCCAACTCTGCGGCAATTTTACCCCAAAGCGCATCTGAAGGGCCCTTAACTTCAAATTGTTTTTTATTATCTCTTACAAACCCCTCTAATTTATTGCTCATCTTGCTACTCCTTTCGTTACTAATAAACTATTCAACTTTCTCTTTGCTCGCATATACTGTGTACGCGATGTATTTTCTGTTATTTTTAAAATATGTGCAATCTCTTCGTGGTCATAGCCTTCAAACAAGTATAAACTTAACACCACTCTATAACCATCAGGCAGTTCGGCCATTGCACTTTTAATCGCCTCCACCTTTAATTGTGTATCTTCAAAATCTGTATCCTGCTCATCGGCCACTTCAACCTCATCCATGCTCACCGTTTCCATTTTACGCTTGCGCAGATAGTTAATAGACCTGTTAATTACGATTTGTTTTAACCATAGGCCAAAAGTTGTCTCTTGTCTAAAGTCGGCAATGCGGTTAAAAGCATCCAAAAAGGCCTCTTGCAACACATCTTCGGCTTCGGCATCGTCATTAACAATCCTCAGGGCCACGTTGTACATAGCCGCAGCATACAACTTGTAAATCTCAAATTGTGCTTTCCTGCTGCCTGTTCGGCATTCGGCTACTAAATCTGCGTGCTTGTCTATGTAAACTGTTTCCAAATTCTAAAGCGTTCTGATCAAAAGACAACGTGAAATTCAAAACGTTGCATCATGTTACAAAAATATTTTTTTGTTTCTTCTTTTGCATGTCGATTAAAAAAATCTTTATCTCAAAGATTTATCAAGTTTTCGCAAAAGAACGCAAAGCATAAATGAGACTTAACCTCAACCAACTAAAATCCTTAAATTTTAAAAATCCTATCTTTGACACCATGGCACGCATCATGGCTTTTGATTATGGCACCAAACGTATCGGCATTGCCGTTACTGACCCTTTGCAGATCATCGCAACTGGTCTCGACACTATCCACCCCAAAGACATTGTGGATTTCATTAAAAAATACATGCAGGCAGAGCAGGTAGAGGCTTTTGTTCTGGGCGATCCCAAACAAATGGATGGCTCCCCATCTGAAAACGCACAACATGTGAAAGGTTTTTCTACTATTTTAAAAAAGAATTTTCCGGGCATTCCGCAACACTTGGTCGACGAGCGTTTTACCTCTAAAATGGCACAGGCTACCATCCTACAAAGTGGATTAAAAAAGAGCGATAGAAGGGACAAGGAAAGAGTCGATACCATTTCGGCAACCATAATCCTGCAATATTTTATGGAACAAAACCGTTTATAAGCACAATGATCAGCGAAGAACTACAGCAACTTTTGCTCAAATACTGCGAGCCCGAAGACCAACTGCTACAACATATTGATAGGGAAACCAACCTTAAAGTATTAATGCCCCGTATGCTAAGCGGCCATTACCAAGGCCGTGTGCTCAGCATGCTCAGCAAAATGATTTCTCCAAAAAGAATCTTGGAAATAGGCACCTTTACAGGATATGCCACCTTATGTTTGGCCGAAGGCTTAACCCAAGACGGCATTATTTATACCTTGGATATTAACGAAGAGCTAGAAGATATGGTGAGGGAAAATTTTGCCAAATCTCCCCTAAATACCAAAATCAAATATATCCTTGGCGACGCCCAAAAAAGCATTGCACAACTACAGGAAACCTTTGACTTGGTTTTTATTGATGCGGATAAAAAAAATAACGGTACCTACTATGATTTGATTTTTGACCGAGTAAGATCCGGCGGATTGATAATAGTAGACAATGTGCTTTGGAGTGGCAAAATTGTAAATAATGCGCAGGATAAAGACACCAAGAACATTAGTTCTTTTAACGATAAAATAAATGAAGACCTACGGGTAGAAAAGTTGATTTTACCTGTTAGAGATGGCTTGTTTGTCATCAGAAAAAAATAAGTCAGTTGGCAATTGTCAGTTGAAATTTAGCGCTTGCTAACATTTACAATAAAACAATTTAACAATGAAGAAATTTCTATTCCTGCTCTTCCTATGTACAAAAACAATATTTTCCTTTGCCCAAACCACCGAAGAGTATATTGAAGAGTATGCCGATGTGGCCAAGGACTTGATGGAAGAACATCATATTCCTGCAAGTATTATCTTGGGCGTGGCCATCCACGAATCGGCCGCGGGCAAAAGCAAAATTGCCCGATACCTAAATAACCACTTTGGCATTAAAGGCAAGAACTCCAATACCGAAATCCGATCAGCATATAAAGACTTTCCTACGGTAGACTCTTCCTACAGCCACTTCATTAGCTTTTTGAAAAGCCGCGACCATTTTAACGAACTTTTCGACAAATATGATCAATATGATTTTAAAGCTTGGGCCAGAGGTATACAACGCGGGGGTTATGCCCGCAGCCGAACTTGGGCCTCGCAGGTAATTGCATTGATCCGGAAATACGAGCTCTTTCAATACGATAACCGCCCAGAAGATTACTTAGAACCGGTCGAGCCTAAAACTGTTTATCGTTCCAAAAAGAAAACCGGACGCAGCTATATTGTTAAACAAGGAGATAATTTAGGTATTATTGCCAAAAGAAATAAAACAACGGTTAAGGCCATTAAAAGTAAAAATGGGCTCAAGTCAAATGCCTTAAAACCCGGCCAAAAACTGAAACTATAGTAAAAAAATGAGTAAAAATAAATCGCTACTTCTCTTAATGTTGGTAATTGCCCTAGGAAGTGCCTGTAAAAGCAGGCAGTATAGCCGCAACAACAAACAGATAGAAAAAGATGCAAAAAAGGATAACCCTTCCCCTATTTCCTACACCACCGTTTCCTATATTGATGCTTTTAAAGGTATAGCCATTGAGGAGATGAACAAATATGGCATCCCTGCAAGTATCACCTTAGCACAAGGTATCCTCGAGTCGGGTAGCGGGGCCAGCGACCTTGCCAAGTATGCCAATAACCATTTCGGCATCAAATGCACTTCCGACTGGAAGGGCAAAGCTTATTATAAAGATGATGACCAAAGAGATGACTGTTTCAGGGTGTATAAAGATCCTCGGGAATCATACAAAGACCATTCTGAGTTTTTAAAGCGCAAGCGTTATGCTGCTCTTTTTGAGCTGGACAAAAACGACTACCGCAATTGGGCAATTGGACTTAAAAATGCGGGCTATGCCACCAATCCAAAATATCCTGATTTACTTATCAATCTGATTGAAAAATACCAGCTCTATCAATATGACCAATCGGAAAGTGAGCGTGAAAAACTAGCTAGGGAAGATAAAGTCTTCAAAGAAATCAATGCCAATATCCCTAACGAGAAAAAGCTATACACCCCGGTAAATGTTGCGCCTAAAGACCCTCCGGCATCGCTGGAAAATGGGAAATATCATGTGGTACAGGCAGGAGAAACACTATATAAAATTAGCCAGCTTTACAAAATTTCTGTTGACGATTTAAAGGCCCTCAACCAACTGTCAGACAACAATATCAAGGTTGGTCAAAAGCTAATGGTGGTTAAATAATGTTAAGATAAATAGCACCAATCTGTTTAAATTGTAGCTTTGCTTGTAAAATGAGATTTCTACTGGCCTGCATATTTTTACTCAACATGTTGTCTGCTTTTGCCCAGCAAAAAGCAGTACAAGGCTTTGTGGTTGATAAGGATACCAAGCTAAGGCTTGCCAAGGTTTATATCTACAATTCATCATCAGACGAAGGTTTTTACAACAACACCAAGGGCGAGTTTGTGGCTCCCGTTAAACTTGGCGACACTTTATTTGCGGCACTTAGCGGCCATGCCATGGATACCGTAGTTTACCGCGGGCAAAGCGCCATTGTTTTCCAACTGCGCTCCATGGGCATCAGATTAAAAGAAGTAAGTATTTATGGTAAGGCCAAAACGCCTCAGGAACTTTACAAATCAAAACTAGATGAGTTTAAGTACAAACTGGATAAGGGCAGTAGCAGGGACCTTCTTAACTTAGGACAAAGAGGTGTTGGTTTAGGCATTGACGCCATCTATAATTTATTGAGCCGCGACGGTAAAAATGCTCGTCACCTACAGCAGATCCTCGAGAAAGATTATAAGGAACAGGTTATCGACTATCGCTATAACCCTACCTACGTCAAAAACCTCATTGCCATTAAGGAAGAAGACCTGCAAGATTTTATGACCCAATATAGGCCAACGTACCAATTTGTCCTTAGCGCATCGGAATATGCCTTTATACAATTTGTGAAAAACAGCTATGCTTCCTACAAACGGAATCCATCTATGTTCCGTTTGCCCAAACTACCTGAATTAAGTATAGATAAACTGTAATGGCTTGGTTAATCGTCGTTCCTAAGCTCCGAGTAGCAGCCATGGCCATTTATCCATTTATTTTGGTACAAAAAGTTTCCTACAAAAACGATGTTGTGCTGGTTAATCATGAAAAAATACACCACCGACAACAATTAGAGCTGCTCATTGTTCCCTTCTATCTTTTTTACCTGCTCAACTATTTGTATAACCTACTGAAATACAAGAAACACCAGTTGGCATACTTAAATATCATCTTCGAAAAGGAAGCCTTTGTACAACAGCAAAACCCCTCCTACTTAAGTACAAGAAAAATGTTCTCGTGGATCAAATACATCCGCGTTTAGCTTAGCTTTTTCATCAGATAAACACCCTGTGGTTATAAACATTTTATAAAATTTTACGTTTCTTTGTGAATAATGAAGCGTTTAGTATTTACCATTTCTACTGTATTAGCTCTTTATTGTTCCGTTTCGGCCCAAGAGATAGACACCATACCCATTCCCGTAAAAGATCTGGAAATTAAACTAAAGCGAAGCCCGTTACCTTCAAGAACAGGGGTCATTATTTTTCAACCTGTAGACCTAAGTCCTGCACTGGTAAAAGCAAAAATCAATTACTGGAAAACCAAAGGAACGGTGAGCATTAACGCCAACCAAGCTTCGTTTAGCGACAACTGGAAGGGCGGCGGAGTAAACTCTATTGCACTAGGAGGTTTAATCAACTATAAGGCCGAATATAGCAAAGAAAGCTATAGCTATACCACTGAGGTTATTTTGCAATACGGGAAGGTTAAAAATAAAGGCCAGTTGCAAAAGAAAACCAACGACCGTATTTATTGGGACAATAAAGCAGCAGTGCAGTTGTCTAAAAACTGGTATTTCTTCGCCTCGTTAAGTTTCGAATCGCAGTTTGACAAGGGTTTCTCATATTCAAAGGATGCACAAGGAAATGAAGTACCGAAACTACTTTCTAAATTCATGTCGCCCGGCTATTTTACCGAGTCGCTGGGTTTTGAGTATAAGCCAAGCGCTATTTTTTCTACCCGTATTGGTACAGGTACCGCCCGTCAAACTTTTGTACTAGACACCAACATTTATAAAACCAATCCTAAAAACTTTGGTGTTCCCGTTGGGAGCAGGATTAAAAATGAGCTCGCTTTTCAGATTGTGAGCAATTTTGAGAAAGAGGTGGTTAAAAACGTGGTGTTAAAAGCAAAGTACAACATGTTTATTCCTTATGATAATTTTGGCCATATTGACCACCGTTTGGATATGGCGGCCACTTCTAGGATTAACCGTTTTATGAACGTGTCGTTAACCGGTGTTATTTTGTATGATAGGGACATGGACTTAAAAGTGCAAAAAAGTCAGGCCTTGGCTTTGGGGCTAAGTTTTACTTTCCCGAGGTAGCCTTTCCCTAATTTCTATTTATTTTCAAACCTATAAAGTTTTTCACCGACAGCGCTTGAGACTTACAAGGTTTTAAAAACTTCGTAAATCTATACTTGCCAACTAAACCCGATTGAAACGGCAGCCCCGAGGAACGAGGGCTAAAGTGTAAAGCGGGACTATTGGAAACAATTAGCACTTTCATTGCTTTTCTAAAAAACAAGTAGCAAAGTGTTGGTTATATTACCATTAAATCGCAATTCGTAAATCTACAATCGTAAATTATTAATACCTTTGCGTTTCACAAAATTTTTAATATAAAAGCATTCAACAATGTTTGAAAATTTACAGGATAAGTTAGACAGGGCATTCAAAGTCCTGAAAGGACAGGGAAGCATTACAGAGATCAACGTGGCCGAGACCATGAAAGAAATCAGAAAAGCTTTGTTAGATGCGGACGTAAATTATAAAACAGCCAAAACTTTTACCGATCAGGTAAAAGAAAAGGCTTTGGGAGCAAACGTACTGACCAGCATTTCGCCGGGCCAGTTGCTTACCAAAATCATGAACGATGAGCTTGCTGCTTTGATGGGCGGAGAGGCTACGGAACTTGACTTAAAAAATAATCCAACCATTATATTAATTGCAGGTTTAAACGGTGCCGGTAAAACTACTTTCACTGGAAAACTAGCTTTACACCTGAAAAGCAAAGGCAAAAAGCCTTTAATGGTTGCTGGCGACGTTTACCGTCCGGCGGCTGTTGACCAATTGCAGGTATTAGGCGAGCAAGTTGGGGTGCCAGTATACGCCAATAAAGAATCTAAAGATCCTGTGGCAATTGCCCTTGAAGGTATTGCCGAAGGTAAGAAGAACAACAACAATGTAATTATTGTGGATACTGCAGGCCGCTTGTCTATTGACGAAGCCCTGATGAACGAGATTTCGGAAGTTAAAGCACAAACTAAACCTCACGAGATTTTATTTGTGGTTGACTCGATGACCGGTCAGGATGCGGTAAATACAGCAAAGGTATTTAACGACCGTTTGGATTTTACGGGTGTTGTTTTAACCAAATTAGATGGTGACACCCGCGGTGGTGCGGCCCTTTCGATCAAATCTGTAGTTGATAAACCAATTAAGTTTATTGGTACGGGTGAGAAGATGGAAGCTTTGGATGTTTTCTACCCAGACAGGATGGCTTCGCGTATTTTGGGCATGGGCGACGTGGTTTCCCTTGTAGAGCGTGCCCAACAACAGTTTGATGAAAAACAGGCAGCCGAGCTACAAAAGAAAATCCGCAAGAATAAATTCGATTTCAACGACTTTTACGGACAAATCCAACAAATCAAAAAAATGGGTAACATGAAGGATTTGATGGGCATGATTCCGGGAGTTGGCAAGATGATGAAAAACGTTGATATTGAAGACGATGCTTTTAAAGGTGTAGAGTCGATCATCCAATCGATGACTCCTTTTGAAAGAGAAAACCCAGATTCGATACAGCAAAGCCGCAAATTGCGTATTGCCAAAGGTTCTGGCAATAAATTAGAAGATGTAACCAAGTTGTTGAAACAATTTGAGGATATGAGAAAGGTGATGAAACAATTCTCTAATCCGGCTGCTGCCGCTAAAATGATGCGCAACATGCCTAAAATGCCTCAACGTTAGACTAAGTTAAAAGTCAAAATATAAACTAGAAAGCCCCGATATCTGAGTAGACATCGGGGCTTTTTATTTCCTCCTTGTCATTCCGACGCCAGGAGGAATCTATTTGTTCCAAAGAGATTCTTCGCCATGCTCAGAATGACAGCATGCAAAAAACTGCTAATCTTCCAAAACAACGGCTGTTCCGCTTGCGGTTACCATTAGCATGCTTCCACCATTTCCAACAGTTTCGTAGTCCAAATCAACACCAATAATGGCATTTGCACCCATAGCCGCAGCATACTGTTGCATTTCGCTTACCGCGGTATTTTTGGCTTCGCGTAGTACTTGCTCATACGAACCTGAACGTCCGCCAACAATATCTCTAAGACCAGCCAATATATCTTTAAAGAAATTTGCGCCAATAATGGTTTCGCCGGTAACAAGGCCAATGTATTTTACAACTTTCTTGCCTTCTACAGTATTTGTGGTAGTTATTAACATCGTTTTAAGTTTTTTCTATTCGACAGTTATAGACTAAATATGTTACATATATTTTCAATTCTCATGAAATTCTCCTTCTTTTTCAAAGGGTTACAAAAAGAAGATAAACACCAATTCACCTTTTTTGTTTAAAAAAATTTATCTTTGTATGTGAAGTTCCTTTAACGCTATAATCAAACGTTTCGACTTTGCCTACAATGAAAATCGAATAAAATGAAAAATTTCTGCCTGCTTGCGCTCTTCTGTTCCGTTGTATTTTCTGCGAAAGCGCAAAATACCATGGCTCCAGGCTTTGAACAAACCAATCCTCAGT
Organism: Pedobacter sp.; assembly: GCF_039594775.1. GTDB lineage: Bacteria > Bacteroidota > Bacteroidia > Sphingobacteriales > Sphingobacteriaceae > Pedobacter. The sequence goes on from NZ_JBCNMT010000001.1 coordinate 449,660, forward strand.
TTTCTGTTAATTTGGCGGTATTGGGGACTAGTAGTCGTAGTGCCGCCGAGAATTTTTATGAAGAAGGCGAACGTTATGAGCGTTTTGGTGATTTTGACAGTGCCGCAATGATGTTCAACAAAGCAGCTAACGAATATAAGCAGGACAAAAAATATAATCTATATGGTACTACGCTAATTCGTTTGAGCAATGTTTATCTTTATCAAGCAAACTTTGCAGAAGCAGAGCATGTGGTATTGAAACAGGTGCTTAGAAATTATGCTAAAATGGGCAGTAAGGCCGGGCAAATGTCTGCCTACCAACAATTGGGAAAAATCTATTTAGCGGCCAATAAATTACCTCAGTCTCTTTGGTTTTATACACAACATGGCATATTGGCACAGCAACTTCAAGATAAAAACGCTTTTATTGAATCGGTTTTGGGCATTGCTTCGGTAAAAATCAAAAAGAAAGATTATTTACTGGCCTCAAAAGATCTTAATACAGCGGAATTGCTTTCAAAAAACGCCAATACCATACAGTATAACCAAATCATCAAAAACAATAGGGCCATTATTGCTGAAAAAACAATTAGCAAAAAGGGATAATCTTCAGCTATGCTGAAGGACCTTTCCAAGGCTTCATTTCTAACGCTTCTCTGAAATAAACACGCTCCATGAAACCCAAAAGCAACATTGCTGCTATTTTAAGCAATCGTGAGCTGGAAATTATCCGGCTTATTACCAAAGAATATAGTAACCAAGATATCGCCACACATTTAGACATTAGTAAAAGAACGGTAGAAACCCACCGTAAAAACATCTTTAAGAAAACTAAGGTAAAGAGCGTTGTCGGTCTAGTGGTTTTGGCTTTAAAAAATGACTTAGTGCCCTAGATTTAACTATTTTTAACAAACTTTACAAAAAAGATACAGACTAAAACTGCATCTTTTTTGTTTATTTAAGAAATTGGTATCATATTGGATAATGATTTTATAACGAATGGACTTTAAAACAGTTAAAGAAATGCTGAGAAAAATATTTGCTATTACCTTCACCGCTGCAGTTCTAGCCTGCACCGCCTCTCCAAAGGCACAAAAACCGGTGGAAGGTATTCCGAACATAAAACCAGACGAACAACAAAGTTTGGTAACCAAAGAAGTTGTGGGGCTGCTGGAAAATTATAATTACAAGAAGCCAAAATTGAACGATTCGATTTCTTCAATTGTCTTTGACAGGTATATTAAAGCCTTAGACCCTTCTAGATATTATTTCTTAGAAAGCGACATCAAAGAGTTTGAGGCCAATAGATACAATCTTGATGATGATTTTAGGATTGGAGATTTAAGTACTCCTTTTTATATTTTCAACGTTTACTTGAAAAGATATAACGAGCGTGTGAATTATTCCATTTCACAAATCAAGAACAAGTATGATTTCAACCAGAATGATACTTATGTATACGACAGAGAGAAGATGCCTTGGGCAAAAAGTACTGCTGAGCTTGACGACATCTGGAAAAAACGTGTGAAATACGAGTTGGTAAACTTGAAAATTGCAGGTACTGACGATGCTAAAAACATAGAAACTTTAACCAAGCGTTATACCAATCTGAAATCGCAGGCAGCAAAATTCAATAACCAAGATGTTTTCCAGATCCTAATGGATTCATTTACCGAAGCTATTGACCCACATACGAATTACTTTAACCCTCGTAATGCAGAGGCTTTCAATCAAGAAATGTCTCGCTCATTAGAAGGTATTGGCGCCGTGCTGCAATCAGAAAATGAAGTGACTAAAATTGCTTCGATCATGCCTGGTGGTCCGGCTTTCAAAAGCAAAAAACTGAATGCTGGTGACAAGATCATTGCGGTTGCCCAAGGTGCTGATGGCGAGTTTGAAGATATTATTGGCTGGAGAATTGACAATGCGGTATCAAAAATCAAAGGTCCTAAAGGCACAACGGTTCGTTTAAAAGTTATCCCTGTAGGTCAAGAACTTTCTTCGAAACCACAAATTGTGACTTTGGTGAGGGAGAAAATCATTTTGGCAGATCAATCTGCTAAAAAAGTGGTTAAAACAATTGAAAGCGATGGTAAACCTTATAAAATAGGAGTGATTAAGATTCCTGCTTTTTATGCAGATTTTAAAGCAGCAAATGCTGGCGATCCCAACTATAAGAGTACCACCAGAGACGTTAGGTTGTTGATTGATACCCTAAAAAACATGGATAAAGTAGACGCCATTGTGGTTGATTTAAGAGCTAATGGTGGCGGTTCGTTAAATGAAGCGATCGAACTTTCGGGCTTATTTATAGGGAAAGGGCCTGTAGTACAGGTTAAAGATTACAGAAACAGTGTAAAAGTTTACAAAGACGAGGATAATAACATTGTTTGGGATGGCCCAATGGGGGTAATGATTGATCGCTTGAGCGCTTCGGCTTCGGAGATTTTTGCTGGGGCAATACAAGATTATGGTCGCGGCATTGTGATGGGCACCCAATCCTATGGTAAAGGAACCGTACAATCATCTATTGACCTAAACTCATTGATGAACTCGTCGATGCTGCAAAAATTAGCCGCTTTGTTTAAAAAGAACGAAGGTGAAAAGAAAGCCATTAATACCAAGGATGCCAATTCGCCAACGGTAACTATTGTTGATAAGAATGGTGTTCCTCAACTAGGACAAATCAATCTTACGATGGCTAAGTTTTATCGTGTAAGCGGCAACAGTACGCAACATAAAGGCGTTATTCCTGATATCAATTTCCCATCTATCTATCCATTAGATAAAATTGGAGAGGACACAGAGCCTTCGGCATTGCCTTTTGATATGGTGAACCCATCTACTTATACTACCGTATATGATTTGAATGCGGCAAAAGCGGCTTTACTTAAGTTACACGAAAAACGCATGTCTAAATCTTTAGACTATAAAATGTTGAAAGAAGATATTGCTGAAGGTAAGAGAAGAGAAAGTGAAACATCTATAACGCTTAATGAAGCGAAGCTGAAAGCAGAAAGAGATGCTTTGGAAGCAAAGTCTTTAGCAAGGTTAAATCAAGTAAGAGCCGAGAAAGGCTTAGCGCCGTTGAAAAAAGGAGAAAAAACACCTAAACAAGAAGCTTCTGATTTTATTGAGGATGAAAGCATGAACATTATGGTTGATTTCATGAAGCTTAATGAGAACACGAAGTTGAGCAAAAACAATAACAAGACTATACTTAACTAAGTAACCAATCTTGACAATAAAAAAGCGGTACGAGTTCGTACCGCTTTTTTTGTTTTATAATTTCAATATGGAAATATCAGCGTCATTACGAGCTTTGCGAAGCAATCTTAATAAATAATCCTTTAATCGCTTTTAGGATTGCTTCGTACCTCGTAATGACGACCTAGGTTCTTTAAATCTCACAACCATTATCATCACAGGCATTACCCGTCATTTCATTTAAATTTTTTAGAGGAGCTTTTTGTTGTGTAGCCTGCCATTCATTATAGCTTTGTGTAAGTGCTTGTTTAAACGCTTCTACGGGCTGTGCTCCTGAAAGCGCGTACTTTCTGTCCATCACAAAGAACGGAACGCCCCTAACGCCTAATTGTTGGCTTTCGTAAATGTCGTATCGTACCCCTTCTTCAAATTCGTTCCCTTCTAATACTTCTTTGGTTTCTTGTTGATCCAAACCTAAAACCGCAGCGATTTCCAACAACACTTCAAGGTTATCAATATCTTTTCCATTGGTAAAATGGGCTTTAAAAAGTTGCTCTTCTGCTGAGTCTTGCTTGCCTTTGCTTGCGGCAAAATGAATCAGCCGATGGGCATTAAAAGAATTTGCAGGAATGCTTCGTTCGAAATCGATATCAAGCCCTGCTTCCGTAGCCATAGATGCTACTTGTTGGGTCATTTGTTGTGCTTGTGCTATGCTTATTCCTTTATTGGTAGACAGGTATTGGTAAAGGTTCTCTCCATCCACATTTTTATAGTCAGGATTAAGTTGATAGCTTTTCCAGTCAATCGTTATCGCTTTGCCAAAAGGAAGTTCTGCCAGGGCCTTCTCCAAGTGTCTTTTACCAATGTAGCAAAAGGGACACATCACATCTGACCATATTTCTATTTTCATCACTTTAAATTTTTATAAAACAAAGGTAAGGGCATTCCTAAAAAGCCTTGGTCTCAGGAAGGTAAAATAACATTTTGTCATTGCGAGCTTAGCGAAGCAATCTTAAAGCGATAGCGGCTTGTGCTAAGTTAATTTACCTCGGCTGACCTGAAATAAATTCAGGCTACAAGTTTGGGAAGAAACAGCTTAAGCTCCTATGTTGTCACACTGAGCTTGTCGAAGTGTTTTCCATCATTAGGCTTCGACAGGCTCAGCCTGACACAGATTTTAAAACCAAATTATAAAGTAACAACCTTTTGAAACAGATTAGCCAAACGTTTTAAGATTGCTTCGTCGTCGTTCCTCCTCCTCGCAATGACGAGAAAAATTCCTGTTGTATTGAAACAAAAATGGGCAGCCCAATAATGAGCTGCCCGTGAAATCAAACACTATAATCTAACTTATAGCTTCTTTTATTTATAAAGCTGGTTAAACAGCCATTTAAATGTTCCATGGGTTTGTGCCCTAAAGGTAATTTCAGGACCAAAGGCAAATAGTTTCCCTTTGCCATAGTCTGCTTCAAAGGCGGCAACACCATCTTTCAAATAAGCTTGTCCCCAAGCCCAACCACTACGCAAAGGCTTATCTGTGGCAAACCACGCTAATGGCTTAATTTTTCCGTCATTTTCGGTCAGTTTAAATACAGGGCTATTATCAAAATAAACATCTGTATTTTCATCTAAGCCCCAGTTGGCGGCTAATTTAGCATCTGTTTTAACACTTAATACACTTCCTGGTACGTAGTACTTATCATTTGGCAAACGTTTACCATCTGCGGTAAGCAGAGCATTTTTAACTGGAAGTCCTAAATGTGTTGCCAAGCTGGTTGCTGAACCAATGGCCACAATGTTCCCACCATTCTCCAAGAATGCTTTTAATTGAGGAACCGATTTTTCGGCAGTCATTCTGCCTACACGTCCCTTAAATTCATCTGGAATATTATCAACTGTTGGTGGATTAAATCCTCTTCCTCCGCCTTCATTAGCCACTGCAGGTACAGAGCCTCCAACCATAATCAACACATCATAATTGTCTTTAAGCTTTCCAGCGTCAATATCTGGTGGGTAAACCACGGTAACATCATAGTGGTACTGTTCCATAATGTAGCGCATCCAGCCTGATGGCATAGAGCCTCCATAGGTATCCCAAAGGGCAATTCTAGAAGGCTTAACTTTTACGGCTCCTTTTGGTTTGCTTGCTGCAGTAACTTTCATTCCAAAATTATGCTCCGCCTTGTTTAAGGCCGCTTTTGCTGCAGTACTTGCAGGAACGTAAAAAGAGCCGTCTGTAGGGTTTCTCAATACTTCTACATTTGCTTTTAACAGTTCATTTACCGCCAAATAGCTTTCATTAGCCTGTGCGCTTAAGGCAAAGCCGCTAGCACTTGGCAAAGCTTGAGGAGTTGCTTTCAGCAGCTCTCCAACCGGCATTTTTTGGAAAGGTCCGTTAAATGCGTTTAATATCCTGTCAAACTTCACATTCATTAAATAAGCCAAGGTCCAGCCCGCTGCATCATAAGGCGCTACTGGAGGGCCGCCTTCATATTTAAAATCGTTCGGATGATCTTGCGGTTCAAACATATCCAAAACGTGAGGTCTAAATGCCTGATCCGTTTTTACGATATATGAGCCTGCCGGATATTGTTTGCCTTCAACCGTAAAAGCCGCTGTTGCTTTTTGTACTTCTACACCTGTTCTGATCAGCGCATTTAAAAACCTAATAGCTGTGGTAAAATCAGCCTGGTTAGCTGAAATGATGTATCCTCTGGCATCCCTATTTGCTGGGTCTTTCATCACTTCATCCAAAAATTTTGGATCCATGTTTCTTCTACCACCAGCGTTATCTGCTTTATCTTTCTTTGCGGCTTCATTAATGGCCTCTATTTTCTTTGGAGAGAAAGACCAAGTATCTTTACCTCCTCTTTCAATAGAATTTTTACCCATTTTATACATATTGAACAACAGCTCATCGTGGTAACGTTGTGCATAGTTCAATACGGCATAGTTCATAGATACCGAATAATCGATTGCATTTTTGAAAAACCATTTTTGAGGTAGCACTGGATTTGGGGAATCGCTGTTGGGCAATAGCCTAGATGGCACTAAAGGTATTTCCATTGGCGTTGGGTTACCCACAATTTCGGTTAAAAGCCCAATCATGTTATGAAAATATGTAGTGGTTCTTAAACCCCCGTTGTACCATGTAGAAAATACCGAACCATTTCTTTGGGTATATCCGGGTTTATCCTCAATGTTCAAACGGTTGTGCATTGCGGCGCCAACGGCATCTAAACTGGTTAAGATAATTGGGTCAAAAACATAATTATGGGGATCGCGAAATGGAGGCCCTGCCACTACCGTTCCTGCTGGGCCAGATTGGTGGTGGTTGTACATAATTTGAGGATTCCACTCAATGAACAACTGTCGGCCCATATTTTGTGTTTCCTTTAAATTAAGCATAAAGAAATCTCGGTTATTGTCGTGTCCCGCATACTTTTGGTACAGTACGGGCAAGCCAGCCAAAGATCTTTTCTCCGGTGTTTTTTCCCTCATATACCAATTACTTTGCAGTTCTTGTCCATCAGGATTAGCATGAGTCATCAATATAATCACATCATCCAAAATCCTCGAGGTTTCCGCATCAGTTCTGCTAGCAAAATTGTAAGCAGTTTGTATTAGCTGATGGGCACCAACGGTTTCGTTGGCATGTAATCCACCATCAATCCAAACGATGGCTTTACCTTGCTGTGCCAAACTCTTCGCTTCTTGCTCGTTCAAACCTTCGGCACGGGCCAGTTTTTGGGAAATCGACTTGTATTTCGCTAAATTTTGATGGTTTTCTGGCGAAGTAATGATCAGCATATACTGACTTCTACCCTCTTCTGTTTTACCAATATCAACCAATTTCACTCTTTTTGAGCTGGCGGCCAATTTCTTAAAATAGGCTTCAGTTTGAGAATAATTGGCCAACTGGTAATTATCGCCTATGGTAAAACCAAAGTGCGATTTAGGACTTGGTACTTCTTGAGCAACCGCATTAAGGCTACTTACCAGAAAGAACATCCATGCGCCCTTGATCAAGTATCTTTTTATCATACTAATTTTTGTTTGATGGTTAAATCAAATATAGGACAGATAAAAACTCTTTGTAGGACCTCTTTAAATTTGTTACACGATTAATTTTCTCGGGTACTACAGGTGCACAAATAATTTTTTAATCCGATTATTTAACAAATTGTATAAAGATAGAGAGACAAATCTGTCCCTCTGTGGCTAACATAATATCCTTCACAAGTTTCTTTTCCTCGTCCCTATTGCATAACTTCGCTGCAACAAGTTCTTAACTTTATCTCAAATCAAACCGATAACGGTTCCCGAGTAATATCGGGATTAATAGGGAATCGTGTGCAAATCACGAGCTGTCGCGCAACTGTAAGTCCTCTTTTGCAAAAAAGAACAGCGCTATCACAATGCCACTGTGCCAACCAAGGTTGGAATGGGAAGGCGATAGTGCTGGGGATAAGTCAGGAGACCTGCCTTTATTGAATTGACAATGTCTTCGCGGAATAGGACAAAGGGTCAAGGTATGATGAGTGGTGCCAGAAACAATTTAGGTTTCGTTGGCCTTGCTTTTCTATGCTTCCTTTATTTTTTCCAAAGACGTTATTTAGAGTTGGGCTTTAAATATTTTCATTTAAACCCTTTTAAAATGCAAACTCAAGTGTTGGGCTATCCGCGAATTGGTAGCCAAAGAGAATTGAAAAAGGCCTGCGAAAGCTATTGGGCAGGTACTTCGGGGTACAAAAACGTACTTCAGGTTGGCAAAAACATCCGCCAGCAAAACTGGGAACTCCAAAAAAATCTCGGCGTAGATTTAATCCCGAGCAACGATTTTTCTTATTATGATCAGGTACTGGACCACTCCTTAATGTTTGGCGCTATTCCACAACGCTACAACGCAGTGGCCGTGCAGCCAGACCACGCAGAGTTAGACCTTTATTTTGCGATGGCCAGAGGTTATCAGCGAAATGGATTGGATATTATTGCGATGGAAATGACCAAATGGTTTGATACCAACTACCATTATATTGTCCCCGAATTCTATAAAAATCAAACTTTCAATCTGTTCTCCACAAAGGTGATTGATGAGTTTTACGAAGCCAAACAGCTGGGCATTATCACCAAACCTGTATTGATTGGCCCCGTAAGTTATTTGCTTTTAGGTAAAGAAAAAGAAGCTGGTTTTGATAAAATTGATCTACTTAAAAATCTGCTTCCTGTTTATATCGAGCTTTTAACCAGATTGAAAGCCTTGGGCGCCACCCATATCCAATTAGATGAGCCGTTTTTGGTGTTAGATCTATCGGAAAAAGAGAAACAAGCCTATCAAACAGCCTATCAACAACTCAGGAAAGCTTTTCCAGAATTAAATTTGATCCTTACCACTTACTTTGGCGCTCTGGGGGATAATTTAGAGTTGGCTTGTGGCCTGCCTGTAAACACGTTACACGTTGATTTGGTAAGAGCACCGCAGCAATTAGAGGAACTGATTAACAAATTACCTCAAGAAAAAACACTTTCGTTAGGTTTGGTTGATGGCCGAAATATCTGGAAAAACGATTTTGAAAACTCTATCTCCATCATCAATCATGCAATGGATACCCTTGGTAAGGAAAGGGTTTGGATTGGTACCTCATGCTCATTGATTCACAGCCCTTGTGACTTAGACAGTGAAAAAAATGAAGAAGTATTAACCGCCGAAATTAAACAGTGGATGGCCTTTGCCAAACAAAAAGTAGCCGAATTAACTACCTTAAAGCAGCTCACCAATAATGAGGAAGCTACTTTGGCAAAAGAGAAACTGGTACAAAATACGAAAGCTCAACAAAGCAGAAAAACCTCACCGTTAATCCACAATGAAAAGGTGAAAAATGAGGTGGCCAACATTACCGAAAGCCACGACCAACGTTCAAATGCTTTTGCTAAAAGAAGAATCTTGCAACAGGAAGCTTTAAACCTTCCTTCCTTCGCCACCACCACTATCGGCTCTTTTCCGCAAACTATGGAGGTAAGGAGCTGGAGAGCAAAACTCAAAAAAGGAAGTTTAAACCAAGCGCAATACGACCAATTAATTGCCATTGAAACCGAAAAAGCAGTACGTTGGCAAGAAGAAATTGGGCTGGATGTTTTGGTGCATGGTGAGTTTGAACGAAATGATATGGTAGAATATTTTGGCGAGCAATTAAGTGGCTTTACCTTTTCCCAAAACGGATGGGTGCAAAGCTATGGTTCACGCTGTGTAAAACCGCCCATCATTTACGGTGATGTTTACCGACCAGAGGCCATGACCCTCAAATGGACCAACTATGCACAGTCCCTAACTTCAAAATACATGAAGGGAATGCTCACCGGACCGGTAACTATTTTGCAATGGTCTTTTGTGCGTAACGACCAACCTCGCTCTACCACCTGTACCCAAATTGCCCTAGCCATTAGAGATGAAGTGGTAGATTTAGAGCAAGCGGGTATTAAAATCATCCAAATTGATGAGCCTGCCATTAGAGAAGGTTTGCCTTTACGCAAAGCTGAATGGCAAAATTATTTGGATTGGGCAGTTAAAGCCTTCCGTATTTCGGCTAGTGGCGTACAGGACGAAACACAGATACACACTCATATGTGCTACTCGGAGTTTAATGATATTATTGACAGCATTGCCGCAATGGATGCCGACGTCATTACCATTGAAACCTCTCGTTCGCAAATGGAACTACTCAATGCTTTTGCCGATTTCAAATACCCAAATGAAATTGGGCCTGGCGTTTACGATATTCACTCGCCAAGGGTCCCCAATAAGGACGAAATGGTGGAGCTCCTGAAAAAGGCGGCTTTGGTAATTCCAAAAGAGCAGCTATGGGTAAACCCTGACTGTGGGCTTAAAACCCGTGGTTGGGACGAAACCAAAAAGGCATTGATAGAAATGGTGGAAGCCGCCAAAACCATGAGGAACAACTAACAATTTTTACCATAGACTTGCGAAGTTTTCAAGCTTCGTAAGTCTTTTAAATTTATCTTTGTCCATGACATTAGAAGAAAGGATAGAACGCTCTCAAACTAGTATTTTCAAAGCTGTTTTTCCAAGCACCACTAACCATTACGACACGCTGTTCGGTGGTACAGCCATGCACATGATGGATGAAGTAGCCTTTATTACGGCTACCAGGTTTAGCAGACAAAGAATGGTGACGGTAAGCAGCGACAGAATAGATTTTAAACAACCCATTCCTGCGGGAACATTTGTTGAGCTTGTGGGAAAAGTAACCCACGTGGGCAATACGAGCTTAAGGGTTGGTGTAGAGATTTACATCGAACAAATGTATGCAGAAGGCAGGGAATTGGCTATTCATGGTGATTTTACCTTCGTGGCTTTGGATGAAGATAAAAAACCTACGCCGGTAATTAAGTAAAGGTTGGTGATACTTTACGTCCTTTGCGAAAACTTCATCCCTCCTTTGCGGTAAATTTTTAAACTCGAAGAACGCAAAGAAAAAGGCAGATGTTTCCTACTATGCGACAATTTCGGAAGCTTAGTTATTTAAAAAACAAATTTTGAGCATTCAATAATCCCCGTTAATTTAGCCAGCAAAATTCCACGCTCAATCTAGACGCGGGTAACTTTTATGAAATAGATGAAACCACAACCATTTACAGAATTATCCACCGAAGAGTTAAAGAAAAAAGCAAAAACATTAAAAATAGCTACCATTTACATGGGCATCTCAGTGATAGGCATGCTCATTTGTGGTATTATCGTTTCTATGAAAAAAGGCTTTAGCGCATTAACGGTTACGCCATTGGCTTTTGCGCCTTTGTTAATCATCTTTTCAAGTCAGTTGAAACAAGTCAACAATGAGTTAAAAAAGAGAGAAACTACTTAGTGAATTAGCAGATAAAGGTATACATAAACGATAGGCGCAGCAATCAATAAGCCATCGAAACGGTCAAGAAAACCGCCATGTCCAGGTAAAAAGCTTCCCGAATCTTTCACGTCGAGGCTGCGCTTTAACATCGATTCTACTAAATCGCCCAAGGTACCGAAGCACGAAATAATGGCAGCCATTCCTGCCCAAACAATCGGTTCTACCTCTGTAAACTGAAAGGATAGGATGATTGCTACCACTAAACTGGTAAAAACACCGCCAAAAAAGCCTTCCCATGATTTCTTAGGGGAATGTCTTTCAAACAACTTTCGCTTGCCCAATTTCATCCCAAATAAATAAGCGCCCGTATCATTTGCCCAAAGCATTAACAAAAAGGCCAATGGAAAATGAAAGCTGTATTCCTCAAAATTCATCAAAAACCCTAGGGAATAGAAGAAACAAAAAGGAATGGTGACATATACAAATCCCACGAAAGTGTAGGAGATATTGGCAAATGGAATTTTGTTTTTCTTATAAAGTTCTGCAATGAATACCGAAAACACCAAGGGAATCATCAACAGGAGATATTTAAGCTCGAACTGGAAAAAATGATAGGCTGCAGTAGTGATATAAATAAGCGCCGCTACCACTACGCCAATATTACGATGTGGTCGGATTCCTCCTATTTTTATCATTTTATAGAATTCCAACAACGCTACCAAGCTCAGTAGCAAGTAAAACCCTGAAAAAGTGTAGGCACCCAATAAAATGGAACCCAACATCACAATGGTAAAAAAGAAAGCGGTAATGGCTCTGGTCTTCATTTAAAACTAAGGTTTAAGGCTAAGGTCGGAGCTGTTTAATTCCCCTTCTTTTTTCCTATCAGTCGTATTTTTCAAAAATTTGAACAAAGCTAAGGTTAAAATAGCACTTATCAAGTATCCATACCAAGGCATTTGAATATCGTCTGCATTGGTGTACGATTGGTTATTGGCCTGTAAATAATACGCCACCGAAACGGCATAAGCGTTATTTAAAAAATGAGCAAACACCGCATACCAAATACTGCCCGTCCAAAAATAAACATAGCCAAAAGCAGCTCCCAATAACAAGCGTGGTAAAAACCCATAGAATTGAAAATGGATGGCACTAAAAATAGCCGCCGATAACCAAATGGCCACATGTGGATTCGATTTGAGGCGGAAGATAGTTCGTTGCACGGCTCCCCTAAAAATAAATTCTTCGCAAATGGCGGGAGTAACGGCAATGACCAATAGATTAACAAACAACGCTACCGGATTATTCATCTTCAACATGGCTTCAGTAGCCTTTATACCAGAATCTTCCATTTCTCTCATCCAAGCTTCTACTCCTTTCAAAAACTCTGGAAATACCATTTTCTGATTCCATTCATTCGCAAAGCCCATTAAAGGCATCCAGCAAATGGACAGTATAGCAGCTAACAGCAAAAGATTTATTTTAGGAAACGTCATTCCATAAAACTTTGGCAGCCTTTTACCTTCTACTATGGATAGTAAAACAGCTGGCGTCAGAAATAACCCTAGCTGTTGTCCCACAAGAACAATCTTGAATGCTCCAGGATATTTTAGTTCAGACATAAAAAGACTTCTCACCGCCTCTCCTCCATAAAAAAAATAAACTAAGGCAAAACTTATTAAGCCAAAAAAAATCAATCCGCCAAAAGCAAACAATAAAAGATACAGCATCTGCAGAAAAGGACTGTTTTCGGGCCTGTGTAATGGGTTTTGATACATTTTATGAATTATGCGTAACTTTGCAATGTTTTAATTAGCTTGAAGATAGAAAAATGTCTGTAAAGATAGGAAATATTGATTTAGGAGAATTCCCTTTGTTACTGGCACCAATGGAAGACGTGAGCGACCCTCCTTTCCGTTATGTGTGCAAGCAGGGCGGAGCTGATATGATGTACACGGAGTTTATTTCCTCTGAAGGATTAATTCGCTCTGCGGCAAAGAGCAGGCAAAAGCTCGATATTTTTGAATACGAACGACCAATAGGCATCCAAATTTTTGGAAGCGATATTGAAAGCATGCGTGAAGCAACCGAAATAGCCACCTTGGCAGGCCCCGATTTAATGGACATTAACTATGGTTGCCCGGTGAAGAACGTTGCTTGTAGAGGTGCGGGTTCTGCGTTGTTACAGGATATCGACAAAATGGTGAAAATGACCGAGGCCGTAGTAAAAGCTACACATTTGCCCGTCACCGTAAAAACCCGTTTAGGCTGGGATGATAATACCAAAAATGTGGAAGAAGTTGCTGAACGTTTGCAAGATGTGGGCATTCAAGCTTTAACTATTCATGGCCGTACCAGAGCCCAATTGTACAAAGGTGAAGCCGATTGGACATTGATTAGAGAAATTAAACGTAACCCACGTATTAAAATCCCAATTTTTGGCAATGGCGATATTGATAGCCCAGAAAAGGCAGCCAATTGGCGATTGGAATATGGTGTAGACGGCATGATGATTGGTAGAGCGGCCATTGGCTATCCGTGGATTTTCAGGGAAATTAAACACTTTTTTGCTACTGGAGAGCACTTGGAGGGGCCAACTTTAGAAGAACGTGTAGAGGCTTGCCGTACACATTTTACCAAATCATTGGAATGGAAGGGTCCAAAAGTTGGCGTGTTCGAAATGCGACGCCATTACAGCAATTACTTCAAAGGCTTGCCAGATTTTAAACATTACCGTACACAGCTTGTTAAAGAGGAAAACATAGAAACGATATATGCTTTGTTAGATGAAATTACTGACAAATACTCCAATGTTACGCCAGTTAGTGAAATGGCGTGATTATTGAGTACATTTATTCGTTAAATTTATGGTTATGGTTACAGCAATTACTGAAGGCATAAAAATTTCGGTTGATACCATTTATCAGGATGAACATTCTAATCCTGAGAATGGGCATTTTATGTTCGCATACCGCATCAATATCGAAAACCTTACTGATTTTGAAATACAGTTAATGCGTCGTCAATGGTTCATTTTTGATTCCAACGGTACCGTAAGAGAAGTTGAAGGAGAAGGCGTGGTGGGCGTACAACCTGTGATTATGCCTGGTGATAGCTATTCATACGTATCGGGCTGCAACCTAAAAACAGATATCGGCAGTATGCGTGGTCGGTATTTGATGCGCCGTACTTTAGATGATTCAGAGTTTTTGGTTGATATTCCCGAATTTGAGTTGGTGGTTCCTTTCAGGCTTAATTAGCCCTAAGCCTTTTTAAACAATCTTTTCTTTTCTAATCATGCGTCGAATTCCCTTTACCGAAAAGGGAACTAGCATGCAACGTTACTTTTTTTCTTTTGTCTTTTATAAACCAGTTAGCTAAAATTTGCTCATCTATAAAAACAAAAGCCATGTATTTAAAAAGTAAATTCATTATCCTTCTATCTATCTTTTCCGTACTGTTTATAAAAACGCTTAATGCTCAAAAGGGTTTTTTAGACCCCGATGTCTTTTTGTTAAAAGATAAGAAAGCGCCAAAAGTATTACTGGTTGGAAGCTGGCATTTTAACTATCCGGGACTTGATGCACATAAAGCAAAGGAGGAAAATAAGATTAATATTTATAGCGATCAGCGTCAAAAGGAATTAAAAAAACTGATAGACTACATCAGCAAATTCAAACCAACAAAAATAGCGGTAGAATCTGGACCGATAACAGGCTATCTTATCCATAATTTTAAAAATTATAAAGCAGGAAAAGAAAAGCTCTATGCAAACGAAAGAAGTCAGATAGGTATGAGATTGGTAGATAAATTTAATTTAGATACCATTTATGGGGTAGATGCTTACCCTCTTTTACTAGAACTGCGAGACAAAAAAGATACCCTACTTCCAAAGACCTACACCGACGAAATATTGAAAAGACATTATTTTGGAGGAAACGATGAAATTTCGAATAGATATACCGAATTTTATAATTATAAGGAAAGTATGACGGTAAAAAGAACATTGCTTGATAATTTTAAGTATATCAATTCAGATAAGGTGATAGACCGTATGTTCGGTGCTAGTATCGCCGGGGGTCAATTCGAATCTAAAAGATTTGAAGGACCAGATGCCCTTTCGATGTTTTGGATGAACAGAAACCTCAGAATTTTCAAAAAAATTAAAGATATCCCTCACGATGAAAACGATAGGATTCTTGTTCTTTTTGGCTCCGGACATATTCCAATACTTAAATGGTTATTTCAAACCAGTCCGCAATTTGAATTGGTAAAGTTTAACGATCTTTAAAGTCAATTTCAGTAATTAAATGTTAAATGGATGTCTCCTTCATTAGGCAATTATATATTCCCGTTCAACCTACGGTAAAATCTTATGGAACCGTAAGCTATCAGGAGTTTCTACCTCATCAACAGTTACATTCCTTTATTTATTGTTATTGGCAGTTAAAAACCAATCAAAAGCTCGATAATCCTTTTACTTATCGCGTAGTAGCCGATGGTTGTATCGATATTTTTTTCGAGCTCAATCAACCTCAAGAAAATTTTGTAATGGGCTTCTGTAAAAAGTATACTGAATTTGATCTGGCCGAAGAATTTAATTACGTGGGCATTCGGTTTCTTCCTTCTATGTTCCCACAACTATTTGGCGTTAATGCTTCCAGTATCAGCAACAAGGCCGCAGAATTAAAAGAAGTGGTACCGCTGGCTGCTGCTTTTATCCAATCTCATTTGGGAGCCAATTTGAATATTAACATCATTATCTCTTTATTAAATGAGTTTTTCTTAGACCTTCTTCCTTCGGCAAATTTCCAAAATGATACTCGTCTTTATCATGCCATTGCCTTAATTATGAAAAACTATGGCGTAGTTGATATGACTGAAATCGATACAGGACTTAGTCACAGACAGCTGCGCAGGCTTTTTGATTTCTACATCGGCGATTCCATGAAAACCTTTAGCAAGGTGGTCCGTTTTCAAAACATTTTGAGAGCAAAACCCTCCACCCAAAGTTTACGACAGAACAAATTATTTTTTGATTCTGGTTTTTTCGACCAATCTCATTTTATTAAAGATTTTAAGCATTTTTACGGCGTAACTCCAAGTAAGGCTTTTGGCAGATAATTGTCCGATTTTTACAATTTTAGCCCCTAAGGTTTAACCAATTTTGTGTTGATGATGTCAATAACAAAATATATAACGATGGTGCTAATGGGCTTATTTTTTGCCACGGGTGCCGATGGTCAAACTTCTAAAAACAAGATTGCGATGAAATTAAATGCAGGTGTAATTACCGAAAAATTAGCAGAAACCAAGAAATTCTACACGGAAGTTTTAGGATTTGGAATTACCTTCGAAAACGAGTTCTATTTATTGTTGCACACCCCAAATAAAAGTGCCGAAATCAGTTTTCTTTTGCCCAATCATCCTACTCAACAGCTGTTGTTCCACCAACCATTTAAAGGACAGGGCATGTACCTTACCATAGAAGTGGAGGATGTAGATGCCCTATATCACCAGCTAAAGGCTAAAGGTGTCGCCATTAAAATTGAGTTGAGGGATGAACCTTGGGGCGATAGACATTTTGCCATTCAGGATCCTAACGGGATTGGGATAGATATCGTAAAGTATTCTCCTCAATAAAAGTATAAACTTTACTTTTCGATAATTTTCTTTCGATGGTTTATTCCCCATTCTACCAAGGTATTGGTAACAGGAAAAACAGTTTTACCATAGTCGGTTACCGCATAAGCAACCGTTACAGGTTTGGTATTCTGAACGGTTCTGGTGACTAGCAGATTGTCTTCCATATCTTTTAGTTCCTTACTCAATACCTTGGCCGAAATGCCTGTTATTTCTCGTTGAATCTTTTTAAAATGGTTGATTTCCCCAGGCCTATTGGTCAGGTATCTCAAAATCTGCAGTTTCCATTTTCCCCCTAAAACTTCCAAACTATCCCGCAAAGCAATCAGTTGCTCACTACAAGTTGTCTTTTCTTTCTCCATACGGCTTTCCTTTTCCAACGTTTCTTAATACTTACTTTGTGGTTACTGGTTACCTCCAATTAACCCATGAACAAAATAAGCGTTTCGCTCCATACTTTCGTTCGATAAATGTTAATCAAACCTCATAATTTAAATGAAAACCATACCCAGAAGAATAATCACAGGATTAAAAGACGGAAAATCAGTAATTGTAGAGGACCGCATTTCTAACAACGTAATTGAACATTATCCCGGGCTAATCATCTCCGATATTTGGAGTACCCATCAAACACCTGCAAATTTAACGGAGGAGCTAATTATTGAAAACACGGCTTTTCCTAATACACCTAAAAATGGCACCTATTTTCGTTATGTGCAGATTCCTCCTGATAAGGATTTAGGGATTGAAACCAAGGTTGGCTCGCCCCACCCTTTAATGCACCAAACTTCTACATTAGATTACATCATTATTTTATCTGGAGAAATTTATTTGATTTTGGAGGAAGGAGAGACGCTTTTAGAGCCAGGTGATATTGTGATTCAAAGAGGGACCAACCACGCCTGGAGCAATCGTTCCGATGAACCCTGCATCCAATTAGCGGTGCTGATTGATGCCAAATAAAAAAGGCAATCTCTCGATTGCCTTTCATCATTTTTTTACACTGATATTAATCCCTGCTTCTGCCAAACAACATCGAAGCATAATAAAGCAGATTAGCCAAAGCTCCTAAAGCTGCAACCACATAGGTCATGGCTGCCCACCAAAGTGCATCCTTTGCCTGTACATTTTCTTCTGAGGTTTGCATCACCCCCTGATTATTCTTTAACCAAAGTAATGCTCTGTTACTGGCATCAAATTCCACGGGTAGGGTTACAATACTAAACAAAGTAATAATAGCCAAACCAACCACTCCAATGCCCAATACAATAGAAGGCCCATTAAAGGCAATTAACAATACCCCTATTAAAAGCACCCATTGCAATAAGTTTGAAGATATGCTTACAATAGGTACCATATTAGATCGAAACTGTAACCAGTTATAACTTTTTGAATGTTGTATGGCGTGTCCACATTCATGTGCTGCTACAGCTGCCGCGGCAACACTCCTACCATAATATACATCTGTGCTTAAATTTACGGTCATATCTGCAGGGTTATAATGATCCGTAAGCTGACCTTCTGAACTTAATACTTTCACGTTGTAGATTCCATTGTCGTGTAGCATCTTCTCTGCTACTTCTTTTCCGGAAAAGCCCGAATTGAGCTGCATTTCTGCATATTTCGCGAACTTGTTTCTGAAACGCCACTGTACAAACATACTAAGCAGAAGTATCGGAATGAATAAAATTAAATACGTTTCCATTTTTCAAATGTTTGTGTTTTCAGTTTCGATAAATCAAAAAGTGTTCCCATCTTTATAAAAACTTTAAAATTTTACATTTTTCATGCTGGTGCCTAACATATCATATTGGGAAAAGGTAAATTTTTACCGAACTGATGTCATCATTGTAGGCAGTGGAATTGTAGGTTTAAATGCTGCTATCAATATCAAAAAACAACAGCCAAATATTAGTGTAACGGTACTTGAAAGGGGTTTTTTACCTTCAGGTGCAAGTACCAAAAATGCTGGTTTTGCTTGTTTTGGAAGTATTTCGGAACTAATTGAGCAAGAAAAAATTTGCGGAACGGAGGGTTTACACACGCTTGTAAAAAAACGTTGGCTCGGCCTACAAAAATTACGCTCACTCGTTGGCGATACCCGATTAGAATTGCAAATAAATGGCGGATTTGAGCTTTTTAAAAAGGAAGATGAGCCATTAACCGAAGAATGTGTATCGAAAATTGGGCATTATAATGATTTGATAAAGGACATTACCAATGAGGCAAATGTTTTTAATTCTTCCATGGAAAAACTGGAATCCTTTGGTTTTGAAAATATTAATTACCTCATCTCAAATAAATTGGAAGGACAACTTGATCCTGGAAAAATGATCAAGGCACTTGTTGAAATTGCTGTTTCATTAGGTGTTTCTATTTTAAGCGGTTGTGAGGTCACTGCTTTTGAAGAAAGCGAAAACGAACAGGTAATTTTTACCCCTCAAGGTAATTTCAGTACAAAAAAGCTTTTATTCTGCACCAATGCTTTTGCCAACCAATTGTTTCCACAGCTTTCGCTTAAACCTGGTCGTGGGCAGGTAATCATTACCAAACCTATTGATAATTTGAAATGGAAAGGTACCTTCCACTACGACAAAGGTTATTATTATTTTAGAAATGTAGGCAATAGGGTATTACTTGGTGGAGGTAGAAATTTAGATTTTTTTACCGAAGAAACACATCAATTTGGAGAAACTCCTTTGGTGCAAAACACTCTTTTACACTTATTAAAAGAAGTGATCCTGCCAGAAACATCCTTTGAAATAGAGCAAAAATGGAGTGGTATCATGGCTTTTGGACCATCGCTCTCTCCCATTATCGAAGAAGTAAGTCCAAATGTATTTTGCGCTGTGCGTTGTAACGGTATGGGCATTGCCATTGGTAGCCAAACTGGACAAGAGGCTGCAGAAATGATATTAAGAAGTTTATAAACTAGTATTAGTTCAGCTTGCTTTTTTCTTCAATAATCCCATATTCTATACCCACGCTTTTGAAAAATTCCTTAACCATGTTAATTTTATGATCGCACTCCTCTTCTACAGCAATTTTATTTGAAAAACTACGCATATGTAGGCAAGAAAAACATATTTCTATAAAATCAAACACTTTACCCTTTTCATCCAAAAATAATATTGCATTTCTAGGAGAGTAACAAGCCCCAAAGTTTGTTACGTGGCTATAACCGATAGGTTTATAATTGAACCAAATATCAGTTAATTTATCAATTTGAATAAGATTTAACTTTTTACTTTCCTTAAAAGGATTGATGCAAGTGGCCATTTTTGACTTTGGCATATTTTCATTATAAATAATTGTAGCTGTATCTAATTGTCCACCTCCTGTTTGGTCTTCGAAAGAAACCAGTTGTATACTAACAGCGATATTAAACGGAAATTTCTTAATTCTTTCAGAAAAATTAATATTAGAAACTCTTCCAAATTTATGTGAGCTTTTGGTTTCCACCGGAGGACGTGTTTCTTTTTTATTCTGACCAAAAGAATTTATGCTTGTTATCAACAAACATGAGATTATTAAATATTTCATATCACCTAATCAAAAACCACGGTTTTATTTCCAACTACAAAAACACGGTCATCAAATACCAATTCTAGTGCCTTACTCAATACCGATTTTTCTATTTCTCTACCTGCAACAGACATTTGCTTAGCCCCATAAGTATGGTTCACATGAATAGTTTGCTGATTGATAATTGGCCCTTCATCCAGATCGTCGGTTACAAAATGAGCAGTTGCTCCAATGATTTTTACACCTCTATTAAAAGCCTGCTGATAAGGACTAGCACCAATAAATGCTGGTAAAAAAGAATGGTGAATATTAATGATCTGATGCTTATACTTCGCCACAAAACTAGGCGAAATGATACGCATAAATTTAGCCAACACAATATAGTCCAGTTGGTATTGGTCTAACTGCTTCATAATAGCTAGTTCAAAATCTTCTTTAGAAAGGTTTTCGTGCGAGATATAATAAAAAGGAACATCCAGTTTTTCAGAAAGCTCTTTCAAATTTTCGTAATTGCCAATTACACATTTTACCTTCGCTCCAAGGGTTTTGAAATAGTTCCTAATCAAAATATCCGACAGGCAATGAAACTCTTTAGTAACCAAAATGGCAATACTTTTATCTGTTTTGGGTAATACTTCAATCAATGCATTTTGAGGTAGTTTTTGTTGCAATTCAATTTTTAGTTCTTCTGTTTCATCTATAATATTGCTGCATGATATTCTTGCGAAAAACCGTTGTTCCTCTTCGTCCACAAACTCACGCATAGCGATGATATTAAGCTGATGGCTAGCCAAAATATGGGTAATATTTGCCACTAAACCAACTTCGTCTTTACATTGTATTAAAACTAAAAGTTTATTCATGAACTAAATATAGGATTTAAGTAAAATCAAATATAGCCCGCCACGTTAATTTCGTTATTTTGTATAAAATTCGTTCGTATGGAAATCGCTATCGTTGCCTTATTAGTTGTCGTTTTAATTTTCTTGGTAGTTTTATTGAGTAGAAAACCCAATAAAACCGCTGAGCAGGATCTTTTTTCTATTAATTTTTTAAAAGAAGAAAACCAAAAACTGCAACAAGAACTAATGCAGGTACGAGCAAATTACATTAACGAAAACAATCGTGCTACCCGTGCGGAAGAAAACCTGAAAGCACAACGTGAAATTTCCCAAAAACAACAACAAAACCTGGAAGAACTACAACAAAAATTTACGCTGGAGTTTTCCAACATCGCCAACAAATTATTGGATGAGAAATCGGCAAAGTTTACTGCTCAAAACCAAAGTAACTTAGATCAAATCCTCAATCCGCTTAAAGCTAATATCAAATCATTTGAAGAGAAGGTAGAAAAGGTTTATCAAACAGAAGCCGCCGAAAGAAGCCAGTTAAAAGGGGTAATTTTCCAGCTAATGGACCAAAGTAAGCAAATACAAACGGATGCAAACAACCTGACCAAAGCTCTAAAAGGCGACAATAAAAAGCAGGGAACCTGGGGCGAAATTGTATTAGAACGTGTGTTGGAAACTTCTGGGCTTGTTAAGGACCGGGAATACGTTATCCAGAAAAGCTTAAATAGCGCCGAAGGCGCCCGTTTACAACCCGACGTGATAGTAAACCTACCGGACGAAAAAAACTTGATTGTAGACGCTAAAATTTCGTTAGTTGCTTACGAACGAATGGTCAGTGCAGAAGATGAGGAAGAAAAACTGACCTATCTTAAACAGCACCTACTTTCCATCAAAAATCATATCGATGGCTTGTCTGCTAAAAACTACCAGCATTTATATACCATCAATTCACCGGATTTTGTATTGCTTTTTTTACCAATAGAGGCATCATTCAGTGTTACCGTTCAGGCAGATACCGAACTTTTCAATTACGCTTGGAACAAAAAGGTAGTTTTAGTGAGTCCAACAACTTTATTGGCCACTTTACGTACCATTGCTAGTATTTGGAAAGTAGATAGACAAAATAAAAATGTGTTTGAAATAGCAGAAGAGGCTGGGGCACTTTACGATAAGTTTGTTGGCTTTTTAAATGATATGGAAAAAATAGGAAAGCATATAGAACAGACGCAAAAAGCTCATGATGATGCTTTCAAGAAGCTACAATATGGTAGCGGTAATTTGATTGGAAAGGTAGAAAAAATCAAAAAATTAGGAGCCAAAACAAAATCAAACAAACATATTGATACCAAATTTTTGGACCAGGGAGAACTATAAGTGTTTTATCAGCTTCGTTAACTTTTCTTCCTGGAATTGTCTGCTAAACTCATAAAGTTCTTCTTCTGTACGATGAATGCGTACAGGTTGGTTATCAAAATGTTTATCTAAACATTCTTTTAGCAAGTTTACTATCTCTTCTTCCGTATTGCATATAAAACCAGCATTGTTCTTTGTAATGCTTTCTTCTAAATCTCCATGATCACTTACGGGCAATAAAATAGGTTTTTGAAAAGCCAAATATTCATATTGCTTAGTGGTAATGATTTCTTTTCTACCTCCATATTTTAGATGAAAAAACATGGCCGCGCTATATAATTCTGTATATACATCCCCAATTGGCATTTTTGCACTAATGGAGGTGTAAGGTTCCAGTCTATAGCTTCTAATTAAATCTCTAAGTTTAATTGATTCATCAGTTCCTACAAACCTAATCTGAAAATATTGGGGCTGAATAGTAAATTGATTAATAAATTTTCTTACTGCTTTAAAAAACGTAGTATCCTGTAATTGGTCATTATAAACAGAACCCAAATAAATCAGTTTAAAGGTATAAGGATGATCTTTAATTTGTTTAAAATCTATTTTTCTAAAATCGTAGCCATTCCTTATCACCTGTACCTGATTTTTATATTTTTCAGGAAAAAGTTTACGGATAGATTCAGAAATAGTAACGATTAAGTCTGCATTTTTCAAATTTCTCATTTCCCTTCTTTTCAGAAAGAATTTTCGCAAAAAAGACAGCATTTTATTATCCTCAATAGAAGGGTAGCCAAATACTCCCGGATCTCTATAATCTAACACCAGCTTACATCCAAACTCCTGTTTTAAAGAATTTCCAAGATTATGAATAGCAATGGAAGGAAATGAAACAAAAACAATATCATCTGGAGTGATATTGATATTGGTCTTCTTTTTATATTTATTAAATTCTCTTCCTAAATCAAATATTTCTTTTCCAGTAAAAAAGTAATAGGTAATCAGCAATAATTTAGCTATACCCCTCCTTCCATTTTCCAACAGATTTTTATAAAGATTGTGGAAAAAACCTGGTGTATAGCTTAGCGGTATCTCAATAAGACTACCTTTAATTCTTATGGGTTTTTCAACTTTGTTTTTATTACCATAAACAAAGTGCACTTCATAAGCTTGGGAGAGTGCTTCGGAAATACTTAATAGCCTATTAAATCCGGTTTGGTAAGTTTCCCTACCATGATAAGAAAATACAAATATTCTCTTCAATAGTCATCGTTGTTTGGATAGGCAATATATTGAATATGAAATGATTTTGTCAAATAAAATTGATTAATAGCAACTAGTTTTTAAAAGCATTCCAACCTTGGGCCTTTAATTCATGCACTACATCAGATTTTGAAATCATTTTAACACCTGAATTTTTATCGGTAATATGACCAATAATACTGATGTCTACATCATTCTTAATTTTCTCGTAATCAGACTGTTTTATAGTAAAAAGCAACTCATAATCTTCTCCACCATTAAGAGCACAAACCGTAGGGTCTAAACCTAGTTCTCTAGCAGTTTCATAAGTTACTGGATCAATAGGAAGTTTATCCTCATATATGGTACAACCTTTCTCGCTTTGATTAGTAATATGTAGAATTTCAGAGGCTAAACCATCCGAAACATCAATCATAGCAGTAGGTTTTATCTTCAATTGAGCTAATAAATCCACTACATCTCTACGTCCTTCCGGTTTCAATTGACGTTCTATGATATAATCTTTTCCTTCTAAGTCAGGTTGTATCTGTGGGTTTTCCAGAAAAATCTGTTTTTCACGCTCCAAAATTTGTAGCCCCACGTAAGCTCCTCCCAAGTCCCCCGAAACACAAAGTAAATCACCTTCTTGTGCGCCATTTCTGTAAGTAACATCCTCTTTAGCAGCGTAGCCAATACTAGTAATGCTAATCACCAAACCCTGTCTGCTGGCAGAAGTATCTCCTCCAATTAAATCAATGTTAAACTTGTTGCAGGCCAGTTCAATTCCTTTATAAATTTCCTCCACAGCTTCCAAAGGAAATTTACTGGAAACACCTAATGAAACAGTAATTTGGGTTGCTACACCGTTCATGGCATAAATATCACTCAAATTTACCTGCACCGCTTTATAACCTAAATGCATTAAGGGCACATAAGAAAGATCAAAATGGATACCCTCCAACAAAAGGTCTGTTGAAATTAAAGCCTCTTTATCTTTAAAATCAAGTACAGCAGCATCATCTCCAATACCTTTTACAGAACTTTCATGTCTTAGCTTAAAGTTATCTGTTAAGTGTTTGATTAGACCAAATTCTCCCAACTCTTCTAATGAAGTACGCTCTTTATTTTCGAACATTATCTTTTCCTTTTATATCTGTTAAAATCCATTGCAACTCCCTATCATAGTTGCTTATTCTATCTTGTAAGGTCGATTGTATGGCCACATCTGGAAAAACACCCCTACCAACTTCTTTTTGTTGATAAACCGGTGCCATTCTGTTTAAACCAAACCTTAAACCTAATTTACTATTTTTCAAAGTAACTACTGGTATCCTACCGGCGGTACATTGATTTGCCCCGCCGCCAGTTTCTGTACCTACAAACGTAGCCCTGTTAATTGCCTTTAAATTAGCACTTAATAATGATGATGCAGAGAAACTAAATTCGTTAATTAGCACATATACCTTGCCTTTATAATTATTTTTTTGCGCTTTTTGAGGACTATATCCTTTCATAAAAGAAAAGAAATGACCTTGATCATCTTCATAAAGGTTATTATCATCATTAAAGCCAGTAAGATAATAAGTAAGCTTTTGTAAACCTGTTCCATATTTATTGGCATTAAAACGACCATTGTTTATAGGCTTATCCAAATACACAAATTCCTTATCGGTTAAATAAGCAAATAAGGCTAAACTAGCGCTTAAAGTACCACCGGGATTATTTCTGATATCTATGACTAAGTTTTGAGTTTTAGCTATTTTGATACTATCAAAGCACTGTTTATAAAACAGTGGAAAATTAGCACTAGGAACCGAAAAGCTTTTTATTTTCATGTAAGCCACTTCTTTTTCCTTATCTAAAAACTTAAAATCCAACTGATACTCGTCATTCACCTTGTTACCTCGATGTTTGATAGTGTTAGGTACTTTATTTATTGGTACTTGCGATATTTTTTTAGCAGTATCCGTCTTTTTCTTTAGTGCTGCTTCTTTCTTTTTGTCGTAAAACGAAATATAAGTACTGATAATAGTGCTGTCCCTTTTCAGTTTAACAGCTATGCTATCCTGTTCAGCAAAATAAATCTTATAAAGCTGTGGAAAACTACGTTCAATACGCTTATTTCTCGATAAAGAATTATAACCATCATAACTAAAACCTGTGGAAATAATGTTAAAAATCTCTTTTGGAGCTAATCCATCTATCTCTAAAATTTCAGTACCTGTTTTAATCGTCTTGTCCTTACTCTTATTGTTAATAACAATCAATTTCTCATCAACTACCGCATAAGTAAACTGCTGAAGCGGATAAACTTTATTTTTAACAGCTTCTCGCTCTTTCTTACCTTTTTGAACAACAGACGGGTATCTTAAACTAGTATGTCCACACCTAATGGCAGCAATTACCGGAGAAAGTTTCTGATAAAATTGTGCCGTAGTAAGTGGCTCATTAATAGCATTTTTTAAACTATCAAACTTATCATCAAGCTGTTTTTTTGAAATATACCAGTATAAACCTGGATGCCCTTCTTTAAGAATTTGATAAGAAAGATTCACATCTTTCTTTAACGCTTCTGCACTATGTTTTTTTTCCGTAATGGTGTAGTTAAAATCCTTTACAGATGAACAAGCACCCAAAAAAAAGGTACTTATCAATAAAAAGTTTCCGAAAAAGCGTTTTTTAAACATGTTACAAACCTAGTTTTGCCGAAATCTCCAGCATTCTTTCAATAGGTTTTTTAGCTTCTACGATAATATGTTCAGGTACAGTAACTTCTGGCAAGCCATTTTTCATACACAAATAGAGCTTTTCCAAAGTATTTCTCTTCATGTAAGGACAATCGTTACATGCACAAGCATTGGTAGGAGGGGCCGGAATAAAAGTTTTATCCGGATTAGCTTTCTCCATTTGGTGGATAATGCCACTTTCAGTAGCTACAATGAACTCTTTAGCTTCGCTATTGATCGTATACTTCAACAAACCTGTAGTTGATCCAATATAATCGGCCATTTTCAACACTGATTCCTCACATTCTGGATGCGCAATGAACTTCGCATTTGGATGCCGTTCTTTTAACTTCGTAATTTTTTCTCTAGAGAAAATTTCGTGTACCATACACGCACCATTCCACAAAACTAGGTCTCTGCCCGTCTTTTTGGCTACCCAAGCACCTAAGTTTTTATCTGGACCAAAAATAATTTTTTGATCTTTAGGTAAGCTTTCCACAATTTGTACCGCATTTGTGGAGGTACAAACTATATCACTTAAAGCTTTTAGCTCTGCAGTACAGTTCACATAGGTAATTACCAAATGATCTGGATATTTTTCCTTGAATTTTTTGAACAAATGCGGTGGGCAACTATCTGCCAAAGAACATCCAGCTTTTAAATCTGGTAGTAAAACTTTTTTTTGTGGCGATAAAATCTTCGCTGTTTCAGCCATAAAATGCACACCAGCAAATACAATAACATCGGCCTCTGTTTTAGCTGCTTCCTGTGACAATCCTAAACTATCACCTATATAATCCGCAATATCCTGTATATCAGGTTCTTGATAATAGTGAGCTAAAATGATAGCATTCTTTTCCTTTTTTAGCTTCTCTATTTCTGCAAATAAATCTAACGTTGGATCTATTTTTTCTTCTACGTAACCTTTTCTATTAAGTTCTTCTAAAATTTCCATTGACATGCTTTTTAGCTCCAATTAATTTTCTGTAAAGATACAGAGCTTTCAACTTTATCAACGCCTCAAACAAAATATAATTTAATTAAATAAATAGATTCTTATTCTTTATTAGTGTGTTGAAACTGTTAGAAAGATTAAGTCAAAAAATGTTGTAAAATGACTTTTCCCTTAGTTACTAACAATTTTTATGATTTTTTATTTTAAACTTCCATTGATTTTCAATGTTATAGTTTTTACTTCATTAAATTATCAATATAGAAATGTGTATTGTTAGTAGTGTTGTTAAAAGTGGATAACCTGGGTAAAGGTGCTTAAAAATTATGTAAAAGATTGTTCCAAATTTGGCTTTTTACCTTAGCTTTAAACATTCAAATTTATTTGTTAGGATAATTTATACATGCAATTCACAAGCTTGTCAAACTTATCCACATACTTGTTATTATAGGTTTAAATTAATGAGAAAGGTCGATTTTTTAGTTATAGGATCGGGAATTGCAGGCTTAAGTTTTGCACTTAAAGCTGCCAAATTTGGTAAAGTGTTAATAGTGACCAAATCAAATGAAGATGAGTCAAATACAAAGTATGCCCAGGGTGGTGTAGCGGTGGTAGTTGACAAGTCAGATTCCTTTGAAAAGCATATACAAGATACATTAATAGCTGGTGATGGTTTATGTGATGAGAGCATTGTGGAAATTGTGGTGAAAGAAGGCCCACAGCGTATACAGGAGATTATTGATTATGGAATTAATTTCGATAAAAATCCAGCTGGCGTATTCGATTTAGCTAAGGAGGGAGGCCATTCTGAACACAGAGTACTTCATTATAAAGACATTACGGGTTATGAGATTGAAAGCGTTTTGTTGAAGCAGATTCACCAGAATGAGAACATAGAGATATTAACACACTACTTCTGTTTGGAGCTAATTACGCAACACCACTTGGGAAAACATGTGGATAAGAGTAGCACAGATATCAATTGTTATGGGATATATGCCTTTAACACAGAGAATAATAATGTGGAAAAGATATTGGCAAATGTAACGGTGATGGCCAGTGGGGGGGCAGGACACATTTATGCCAATACTACTAACCCAGTAATTGCTACTGGAGATGGTATGGCCATGGTGTATAGAGCAAAGGGAAAAATTAGAAATATGGAATTTATTCAATTCCATCCAACAGCGTTGTACAATCCTGGTGAATATCCTTCCTTTTTAATTTCTGAAGCAGTAAGGGGATTTGGTGGGGTATTGCGTAGAAGAACTGGCGAAGAATTTATGTATGAATATGACGAAAGGGGTTCATTAGCCCCACGTGATATTGTAGCCCGGGCTATTGATAATGAAATGAAGAAATCTGGTGATGATTTTGTTTATTTAGACATCACAATGAGGAGCAAAGCTGATATTCTTAAACATTTTCCTAACATTTATGCCAAATGCCTGTCCATTGGCATTGATATGACCAAGGATTTTATTCCAGTAACGCCAGCCTGTCATTATATGTGTGGTGGGGTAATGGTTGATGAAGATGGAAAATCATCTATCAATCATTTATATGCTTGTGGAGAAGTTTCTTCAACTGGATTACATGGCGCTAATAGATTGGCTTCCAATTCATTATTAGAAGCTACTGTTTTCGCACATCGTATATTTTTATCGGCTATAGAAAATTATAAAAAGAATATTATTCCTGATGATATTCCGGAATGGAATGATAAAGGAGTGATACAATCCAATGAAGATATTTTGGTTACCCACAATTTAAGGGAAACCCAAAAAATTATGAGTGATTATGTGGGAATTGTGCGTTCAGATTTCAGATTAGATAGGGCTTTAAGGAGACTTTATTTATTATTTGAGGAAACAGAAGAATTTTATAAAAAAAATAAAGTTTCGGTGAAACTTTGTGAATTACGTAATGTAATCCAAGTGGCCTATATGGTTATCAAATCTGCTATTGCTAGAAAGGAGAGTAGGGGATTGCATTATACTACAGATTATCCTAGCCACGCAAAAGAATTAGTTGATACTATTATTTAAGTGATAAGTTTTAAGTTTGGTCTCTTATCCCAATATCTATATCTATTATGTCTATTATTTTACCAGTAAAAGGAGTTAGTCCACAATTTGGAAGTGATTGTTTTATAGCACCAAATGCTACCATCGTTGGAGATGTTAAAGTTGGAAGAAACTGTTCAATTTGGTTTAATGCAGTGGTTAGGGGAGATGTTAACAGTATTACCATAGGGAATGAAAGCAATATTCAAGATGGAGCAGTGATTCATGCAACTTATTTAAAAGCAGCAACTTTTATTGGAAATAGGGTAAATGTTGGACACAATGCCATTGTGCATGGTTGTACTGTTAAAGATAATGTACTGATTGGAATGGGAGCTATCGTGATGGATCATGCCATTATAGATGAATACTGTATTATAGCTGCTGGATCTGTAATATTGGAGAATACAGTTTGTGAAAGTGGATACATTTATGCAGGAACCCCAGCAAAAAAAATAAAGCCCATTACTGATGAGCAAAGGGCTTTACTTAATAAATTACCTGATAATTATATCATGTATTCGGACTGGTTTAAGTCTTAATTTCCTCTTGATTTTTGTGTTTGAGTAGAGGGCTTGGGAATAGGTTTTACTTCTTTCTGCTCTTTGGGTTTTGGTGTTGGAAGTGGAGCAACCAATGGAATTTTTATGATTTCATTTCTATCCCAATTAGCTCTGATAGACAGCTCTTTAGGTTCATACCAAATAGCTTCTGGTTGTATACCTTCTTTTACATTACCTGTATCCCAAATGCCATTTTTATTTTCGTCGTAAACAATTCTGCCATAGTATACTCCCTGTTTATACTTGTTAAGTTTTACAGAAGTTTTCTTGGTGATTGGAAAACTGGATACGATATTTTTGTCTTTGTTTACAATTTCGAGAATATAGTTTTTGGTGGTATCCGGCGGTTCTACAGCAAGTGTTAAAGTACCATAATCATTGGCATCTCCAAGGGTAAAGTTTTTTCTCAGCTCTTTATTTTTAGCATCGAAAATGGCTGTAGCAGCACCTTCTCTTAATAGTAAGATATATTCTTCTTTGGCACGCCACTTATATTTAATGTGGTATTTTAACATATTAGAGCTGTCTTTCACTAAAGTAAATTGTCTTGGAATACTATCTTCCAGCAGTAATATTTTACTTTCATCTAGATTTTTTATTGGAAAATTGAAGGTGATTGTCAGGTCTTTAAATGGATTTAATGAATTACCGTCCAAGTTATCGTAAATATTAACTACACGGTTATAGGTATCTCTTTTCGCTCTTGTGAACTTTACTGTATCTAATATTTTTCCGTCATCTTTAACAGCAATTTTTACAGAATCAAAGGATAAATCATTCAACCATAGCGTTACGCTATCTTTTGTTTTGTTGAATTGTAATAGCTTTCCTTGATCAACAGCGCTGGGAAATGTAACAGATAAATCAGGCTTTTTTAGCTTTTGATTGAAGTTCATAGTAATACTTCCATCTGCATTTAGCTTTCTATCAAGAATACGAAACTGGGGAGCTAATTCTTTAAATATACTTAAGTGTAAGCTATCAAGATTTTTGTCCAGTAGAAAGGGTTCTTTGATAAAGCCAATTTCATCACTTATTTGTTGATAAATCCTATCTCCACCTTTTTCTTTTAATGCATAAATTTTGTAGGTGTCTTTCTTTAAGTTGTTGAGTTTAAAATTTCCACTACTATCTGTTAAGGTAAATATTGCTGCACGTTTTTTTCCAAAAAGGCTATCCCTAGATAGGGGTAGGATAAAAACGATAGCTTCAAGTTCAGGTTCTAAGGTAAGTGCATTGGTAACCGTACCACTAATACTTAAAGAATCTAAAGTTGGCCCAGTGGAAAAAGCGTAGCTAAAATTTTTAAGTTCGTTACCTTCGTTGCCATCAACAATTGATTTTCCAAAATTTAAAGTATAAGTAGTATTCTTTTCTAAGGTATCTGGTAAGGATATTTCTAATCTTTTTAATTTCGCTTTTAATTCTGGTACTCTTTCTAATTCTGGAGAAATAGAAAATTCTTTAAACTCATTATTGAGTTTGATGTACTCATCAAATTCTATCACTATCTTTTTTGACTTGAAATTTGTAGTCAAATTTTCTGGAGTCATTTTAACTACTTTTGGTGGAGTGGTATCTTTTGGTCCGCCTTGAGGAGTTTGCATGGCCGCGCATCCGTAAATTAAAGTAGCAAGCACTATCAGTGCTAAAAATATGCTAAAAAAAGGGTCTTTTTTGTTTTTTGCCATTTATAAGCGTTTTAATCTATTTTTGCCTTTTTTGGAACTCTGATATTAAAATTTTTAGTTATGCTTTTATAACGCTTTATTTTAAGTCGTATTTTTATATAGTTAAATAATTGTTTTTCAATTATTTAGAGATATGGACCATCAAAACTGAAATATCTGAAGGTGAAACCCCAGAAATTCGGGATGCTTGCCCTAAAGTTCGTGGTTTTATCTTCAATAATTTTTCTCTGGCTTCTTTTGATAAAGATACTAAAGTGTTGTAATCAAAATCTGGATTAATTGCTTTGTCTTCCATCTTCTGCATTTTCGCGACAATCTCTTGTTCTTTTTCAAAGTAGCTTTCATATTTGATTTTTATTTCAGCCTGTTCCACGGTTTCCTTATCGAATTGATTTAGCACTTCCTCAAATGGCTCACTCACTTTTCTTAAATCGCTGATGTTTACTTGTGGTCTGCTCAATACGCTAAATAATTTTACATTTTGAGTGAGGGCGGAAGTTCCTAATTCTTCTAATAAGTTATTTGCCTCTGCCATTTCTATACCTTGCTTTTTGGTAAAGGCAACAATCTCGTCGGAATCTTTTACTTTTTGATTAACGATGGCCAGACGATCATCACCTACCAAACCCAATTCATGAGCAATAGGAGTGAGGCGAATGTCGGCATTGTCTTGTCTTAATAGTAGTCGGTGTTCAGCTCTAGAAGTAAACATACGATATGGCTCTTCTGTACCTTTTGTAACCAAATCATCTATTAAAACACCAATATATGACTCCGAACGCTTCATAATCAGTTCATGCTTGTCATTTACCTTTTGATGTGCATTAATTCCAGCGATAAAACCTTGACTAGCAGCCTCTTCGTACCCTGTTGTACCATTGATTTGACCTGCAAAGAACAAGTTACTGATTAATTTGGTTTCTAAGGTTAATGATAGCTGGGTAGGAGGGAAGTAGTCATATTCTATGGCATATCCCGGTCTAAACATCTTTGCATTTTCAAATCCAGGGATTTGTGTAAGTGCTTTATATTGTACATCTTCAGGTAAAGAAGTAGAAAAACCATTTACATAAATCTCACAGGTGTTCCAACCTTCAGGCTCTACAAATATTTGGTGACGTTCTCTTTCTGCAAAACGGTTGATTTTATCTTCAATAGATGGGCAATATCGAGGACCTAAGCCTTTGATTCTGCCTGTAAACATTGGAGATTTTTCGAAACCTTCTTTCAAAGTTTCATGTACTTTATCATTGGTATAGGTAATCCAACAACAACGTTGTTCGGTAGGTAATTCTACATTTGTATAGGAGAATCTACCTCTGTCCTCATCTCCCCATTGCTCTTCCATTAGGGAATAATTAAGGGAACGACCATCAATTCTGGGAGGGGTACCTGTTTTCATACGGCCAGCTTCGAAGCCTAATTCTACCAATTGCTCGGTTAATCCAGTAGCTGATTTTTCTCCGGTTCTGCCACCACCCATTTTTTTCTCACCAATATGGATTACTCCATTTAGGAAAGTACCATTAGTAAGCACTACAGATTTGGCTTTGATTTCTACACCTAAGTTTGTTTTTACACCTACAACTGTGTTGTTTTTAATGAGAAGTGAGCTAACCATTTCCTGCCAAAAATCAATATTTGGTGTACGTTCCAGAGCTAATCTCCATTCTTCGGCAAACCTTTTTCTGTCATTTTGAGTGCGGGGACTCCACATGGCAGGACCTTTTGACTTATTAAGCATCCTAAATTGGATGGTAGTTTTGTCGGCAATAATACCTGAATAACCACCCATTGCGTCTATTTCTCTTACTATTTGTCCCTTAGCTACACCACCCATTGCAGGGTTGCAACTCATTTGAGCAATAGTCTCCATGTTCATCGTTATTAATAATACCGATGAACCTAAATTTGCGGCAGCAGCGGCAGCTTCACAACCAGCGTGACCAGCGCCAACCACTATTACGTCATATTCTTTAAACATATATTTTATGATGTTTCACGTGAAACATTTGAATTTTATTTCCTTTTTTGTGTTGTTCCACGTGGAACAACACAAGCTTTAATTTATTTTTCTGAAAGCTCTATCCATCTCTCCATCTCTTTCTCAATAGTTTCGTTTATTTTTTCTATCTCTGAAGATATTTCTTGGATTTGATTATAATCCGCAGGATCGATTTGATTAAGTTTTGCTGTTAGATTTTTAATCTTTTCTTCATTTTCTGCTAAAGAACTTTCTAGATTTTTAAACTCTTGCTGTTCTTTGAAACTTAATTTTGTAGCGGTGGAAGATGGTTTGCTTTCTTCTTTTTTCTCCTTCTTTGTGGCTGCTTCCTTTTCTTGCTCTATAGCATTACGGTGCTCCGAATAATTTCCATTAAATATTTTGACGTTTCCATTGCCTTCCATGATGAAAAGTTGATCACTCATTTTGTCAAGTAGGTATCTGTCATGTGACACCAAAACGAGTATACCTGGAAAGTTTTCTAGAAACTCTTCTAGTACATTCAAGGTGTCTATGTCTAAATCATTTGTTGGCTCATCTAAAATTAAGAAGTTTGGATTTTGCATTAAAACCTTCATCAGGTGTAAACGCTTTCTTTCTCCGCCGCTTAATTTTTCAACTAGGCCATGTTGTTTTTTTGGTGGGAATAAAAACAAGGTAAGTAGAGCAGAGGCAGAGATAGTTTGTCCATCTGCCATTTTAATATATTCAGCATCTGCTTTTACAATGTCAATTACTCTGTCTTTCTCGTTAAAATTTAATCCACCTTGTTTGTAATATCCAAATTTTGTGGTTTCTCCCAAGTCTACTTTTCCTTGATTTGGAATTAAACTTCCTGTAATAATATTTAATAAAGTAGATTTACCTGTACCGTTTTTGCCCGCTAAACCAATTCTGTCACCTTTTTTAAAGACATAGGTAAAGTCATTGATGATTTTTTTATCATCAAAAGTTTGTTTGATGTTTTCCAATTCAAGGATTTTATTTCCTTGTCTGGCCATCTTTACATTCAAAGTTACCTTTTGGTTGTCTACTCTTTGTTTTGTTTTTTCTTCAAGGTCATAGAATGCGTTTTGTCTAGCTTGCGATTTTGTTCCCCTTGCTTGCGGCATTCTGCGCATCCATTCCAATTCCTTTTTTAATAGATTTTTGTTTTTTTGATAGGTAGCATCATCTTGGGCTTCTCTTTCTGCTTTCTTTTCTAGAAAATAAGCATAGTTGCCATTGTAAGTATATGTTTTACCTCGTTCTAGTTCTACAATGGTATTGCAAATATTATCCAAGAAATATCTGTCGTGGGTAACTAATAGTAAAGTTTTATTTCCAGACGTTAATAATTTCTCTAACCATTCAATGGTATCAATGTCTAAATGGTTGGTTGGCTCATCTAAAACGTAAATATCTGGGTCTTCAATTAAAAGTTTAGCTAAGGCTAGCCTTTTTCGCTGACCACCAGATAATGTATCTATTTTTTGTTGCAGGTGATTGATGCCCATTCTGCTTAAAATAGTTTTAATCTGATGTTCGTATTCCCAAGCGTTATGTTCGCTTAATTCTTCATATAATCTATTGAGCTTCTTTTCATCAGGGTGTTCTTGTTCAACTAATTCTTCATATTCTCTAATCAACTGCTGTTGCTTGTTTTCTGAAGAGAAAATAAAGTCGCTGATACTAGCATTTTCTGGAAAAGAAGGCTCCTGATCGAGAAAGCCAATCCGTACGGATTTGTTCTTTACAATCTTTCCTTCCAGAGGTGCAAAGCGTTCTGCTAGTAATTTCATCAGCGTGCTTTTACCAGCGCCATTGACGCCAACAAGAGCCACACGCTGGCCTACGTTAATTCCTAACGTTAAGTTTTTAAATAGCCATTCATCGTGATAGGCATGGCCAAGCCCTTCTGCTGCAATTAGTGTACTCAAGGTGATTTGAAACGAATTATATAATCAAAAATTGTAGCAAAAGTACGGATTATAAACTGCTTAATGGTTTATGGCTAACAGATTAGTTCTTCAAGCTGTAAAAATTACCGATAGATGTCAAGCGTGTTATTAAAGCAAACTAAAACAATGAAAAAACGGAATATTATGGAAGCTTAGGCCTAGATAGAGATTTATTAAGCAGCACAGAGTTAGTGTTATTAGCCTAATTTGTTTAAATCTATAGATGTTGCTAATGCCCGAGATACTATTATGCTTAAAAATAGTGCTAATAGATGCAGGTTTTTGGGTTTGTTTTTCATTTTAGGCTAATTCAGATTGAACTTATCATTCCTAATATTCATCACGTTGGAAGCAAAAATGATGGAAACAATGAGTACGCCAATAATAATTGCCAGGATTAACTGAAGTGTAGAATATAGATTGGTGCCCATTACAATCTTTTGAGATTCTTCTTTGAGTTGTTCGCCGACTACTGTTTGTATTTTGGTGAGTTGCGAAAGTAAACTGGAAATAGCGTTAAAGGATTGCTCGGCACCGCTGTCATATAGCCTTCGAAGAGAAGTCTTATCCAATGATTCAGAGTTTAATAAAATGTTTTTTTCCAGAACTTTATTTTCAAGTAGTTTAACTTTTAATTCAGTTAAATGGTTTTTCTCATTTCTCACTAAAAAAGTCTTTTCATATTTGACCAATAGCGTATCAATTTCTTTATCGTAGCTTTTTAGTTTATTGTTGAGCTCTTGGGGGCTGAGCTTGTTTTTATCACTATAAACAAAAGTCTCCAATAAAAAACGTTTGGCATATAGCCTTTCGGAAATGTAGAAAATATCTGTGGCTGGAACTAACCTGTCATTGTAAAGCGATGAAAAAGCCTTTTCCATGTTCTTAATGCTTCTGTCTTCCAATACTCTTATCAGAATTGTACAGGCCATAATTAAGAAAAGTAGGAGGGCTATTTTTGTTTTTTGCTTTAGTGAATACGCTATTTTCATATTTTCTTGAAATAAAAATAACCCCCAATATAGCCTTTTTTTTAAAGCTTTAGCTTCTTTCTTTTTTGGAGGCTTGACCTATGTCGGAAAAGGGATAAAAAAGAAAAGCGGGCATCCACCCGCTTGATTAACTAAAACTAAACTAAATTTATATGTGTGTATATGAATTTTAAAATAAGGTCAAAATGTCCTCAGTAGGCAAGGTGCTATTTACTGATTGTGTTTGAGCAACTGCAGTATTTTTTGATTGAATATTGGTGTTTTCTGCAATGAATTTTTCAGAGCTTAATGAAGCAAAGCTGCCGATTACAGCGTTGTAATCTGTAGTTGATCCGCTTAAATTTAAACTCGCTTTGTCGTTTACTTTGGCAAATAAATCAACGGTGTTGGTATTTAATGTTGCCTTTGCTTGATCTTTTAAGTTAACTTCTAGGTTTAACGTGCTGAATTTGCCATTCGTTTTTACTACGGCTTTATCGCTAGCGGTAATTTCATTCAATTGACTAGCGTAAACAACCACTGTTAAAGTTTCTTTATCAAAAGAACTAATTCTTAACTCTCCATCTTTCTCTTGTACCAATGCATTCTTAGCATAGTAGTTGTCGTAAACTTGTACGCTAGGGTTAGCGCTTTGAACCAAAATAACTTCTACATTACCAGAAACATTTAGCTTGTTGAAGTTTTTAACGGCGCTAAGTACAGTTACTTTTTTCGCTTCTTTAGCATTTACAAAAGTTGGAGCAGTTGCACTAATAGCTACTGTTAAGATGGCTGCGAATAGATTTTTGATAGCGGTTTTCATATTGTGTGTTTTTTATATCGTTATTTAATTTTCTGTGTTTTTGTAAACTGGTTACATCTATAAGACCGTCAAACCCTAAAAAGGTTGCATGCTAACTTGCTGTTTTATACCATCGCATGTAAAGTTTCGACCAACGGCTGTAATTTTTCGACCAACTGGAGATGAAAAAAATAAAAATTGAGCCCGATAGGGTATAGAAAAACGATAAATCTGGGCCGAATATCATTGCAACACACTAACTTTGGCTTCGGTCTTAAATAAAATTATTATCGTGAAAATACTAACGACTATTTTTACTGCTTTACTGCTAATTGGCAATCAGCCTAGGGAAGAAAAGAAGCCATTAAAACCCCAATTATATGTTTCTAACCATGAAAATGTTTTGGGAACTTCTTTGGAATTTAAAATTGTAAGTGTTTCAGAAGTTGAAGTAGCTAAGGCAGAGCAAGCAGCATTAAAGGAAATCAATAGACTTTCGAATATCTTTAGTGCTTACCATAGCAATAGTGAATTTAGCCAATGGATGAAAAGTGATTTGAATAAGCCAATAAAGGTTTCGAAGGAGCTTTTTGAAATGCTAAGTTTATTTGAGCAATGGAAATATCAAACTAACGGAGCTTTGGATCCTTCGGCGGCGGTAGCCACTAAGCTTTGGCATGAGGCAGCTTTGAACCAAGATATTCCATCAAAAGCAAAGCTTAGGGAAGCTGTTTCTAAAATGCAGGCTAAACACTATCTGCTAAATCTGGCAGATTTAACAGCAACCAGGTTAGATCAAGTTCCTTTGGTGATGAATTCATTTGCTAAAAGTTATATCATTAACAAGGCATGTGATGCTGCACTGGGCACCGGAAATATTGAAAATGTGGTGGTTAATATTGGAGGTGATTTAGTCACAAAAGGGAATGATACAGATTTGATTTACGTAACCAATCCTTTGGAAAATGCCGAAAACGATGCGCCACTTGCCAAACTTTTGGTAAAAAATAAAGCAGTAGCAACGAGCGGAAATTATAGGAGGGGAGAACAGATTGGTAAAAATTGGTATTCGCACATTATTGATCCAAGAACTGCCAAACCCGTAACTGAAATTATTGGAGCTACGGTAATTACGGAAAACGCGGTTGATGCTGGGGCCTTGGCAACTGCTTTTAATATCTTGACACTAAAAGAAAGTAAAGAGTTGGCCAAAAAGATAGGGGCAGCATATCTCATTGTCACCAAAGGAGGTAAGGTTATTACGAGCGAAAATTGGAGCGAATATGTAGTGCCGAATAAAGAGGAATCGGTTAAAGAAGTGGAAAAATCTCCTTATGCAGAAACTCAAAAATTTTGGGATCCTAAATTTGAACTGGTCATCAATTTTAAATTCAACGCTATTGAGGACAACAGTCATAGGCCTTATGCTGCCATTTGGGTAGAAAATGAAAAACGCGAATCGGTTAGAAATTTGGCTTTATGGTACAGAAAGACCAATTGGATTCCTGATTTGAGAAACTGGTATCGTATTAATGGGGAAAGATTTAAAGCCGATAAGGAAAATTATGCTTCGGTAACCGGAGCTACCCGAAACCCAGGAAGCTATACCATAAGGTGGAATGGAAAAGATGATAAAGGAAACTACGTGCCACAAGGGAAATATACGGTGATTATTGAAACGGCAAAAGAGCACGGAACCAATGAAATCATTCGTCAGGCGTTAGATTTAAAGAAAGCCCCAGTCAAAGTAACCAATGCAGGTAACGTAGAAGTTTCTGCAGCGAGTTTTGAGTTTGGTAAAAAGAAATAGTAAGATTTGAGTACTAAAAAGACAAAAGGAGGAAGGGTAAAGAAAGATGTTGTCAAATTATCTCGTTGGTTGCATATCTACCTTTCGATGATAAGTTTTGCTATCGTCCTGTTCTTCTCCTTCACCGGATTAACGCTTAACCATCCAACGTGGTTTGGTGCCGAAAAACAGATAGAAGAGAAGCATACGGGAAAATTGATGGTGCAATGGGTAAATCAGCCCGATACCAATAAAATTGCCAAGATGGAAATCGTAGAGTTTCTGCGGGGCAAATACAAATTGAAGGGTGCTGTCAGTGATTTTAGGATAGAAGACTACGAAGTGAGCATCACATTTAAGGGCCCAGCTTATTCTGCTGATGTTTTTATTGATCGAGAAAAGGGCAATTATGAAGTTACCGAAATAAAAAAAGGGGTAATTGCGCTTTGGAACGATTTGCACAAAGGTAGGGACTCAGGAAAAGGATGGAGCTCGCTAATTGATGTTTCTGCGATTTTCCTTATCATGGTTTCTTTAACAGGGCTGGTTTTATTACTCTTTATCAAAAAGAAACGAGTTTCGGGAATTGTTACTGCTGTTTTAGGACTGGCTTTAAGCTATCTGATTTATTTGATTTTTGTGCATTAGGGTATTAAAGACTTACGAAGTTTCAAAAACTTCGTAAGTCTGAAAGAGAGCATGGATTCTTCGTTTCACTCTGAATGACAAAAAGAGTAGGAGATTTGTTTTATAAATTCAGCTCTTTCGCTTTTTTCATCACGTTGTTGGTTAACTTATAAATCAAGCTATTTTAGAAAAAATCCTAATTTAAAACTTATCGCCTGTTTAGGTAAAAGTCTTCCTTAGCTGTCATTTCAAGCTTGGCTTTTTTGGTTTTATCCCTGTAGCCAAGCAAATGCAAGGTTCCGTGGATCATAATACGGCATAACTCATCGTGCGTAGAGACCTTATTTTGCTTGGCATTATCCTTTACTCTGTCTATGCTGATAAAAATATCCCCTAAAATCATTTTAAGCTCCTCTGAGTTGTCAAAAGTGATCACATCGGTATAATAGTCATGTTGAAGGAAATCTTGGTTTACACGCAGCAAATATTCGTCAGAACAAAAAATAAAGTTCAGCTCGTTTAAAGTGTAGCCTTCATTGGTAATGGTTTCGGTAATCCATTTTCTAATGGCGATTTTTCCTTTGAGGTCATAACTGGTGTCTTCTGTAAAGAAATTGATTTTTGGCATGGGGATGAGTTAAAAGGCAAAAGTAAAAATTCAAAATGTATAGTTGTCGAACAAGGGCTTAAATCCGAAAGGATTTTCATTTCGAGGGGAGACCTATCTGTACAATATTGCTTCATGCCTAGCAATGACAAGAAGATTATTTTTTCGTAGAGTTTAGCAATCTAAAATATTCCGCTACTTTGTTTTTATAGTAGTAATTGAGGTTTGGAGGAAGTTTTTGAATCAGTTCACTTTCGCTCTGCATGCTTTTGTTGAACTTCTCCAACATTTGTTGATAGGATGGAGGAAATTGCTTCGCGGCATTGCTTTCCCGTTTCGAATCCTCATCTTGTTCACGTTGTGCTTTTTCGGCATCCAACAATTTAACCATTAAGTTTTTTTGTCTTCTAAGCGTTTCTTGGTTGATGCGTTTATTCACCAAATCCAACTCAGACTGCTTCATTTCCTGGATGGCCTGGTTCAAATTGCCCATGGAACCTTTGCCATCTTTATTGTCTTCCTTGTTGATTTTTTCCAAAGCTTCCCTGATCATTTGCTGTTGCTGGGCCATTTTGGCAAACTCTTGGCTCATTTGGCCTTTGGGTACCGTGCCCTGATTGCCCTCACGTTCCATTTTATCCTTAGCCTGCTGCATATTTTTATTCAGCTGATCCTGCATTTGCTGTAGTTGTTGCATGCCTTGTTTTTGTTTGCCTTTTCCGCCTTTGGCGTTTTTCATGGCGTTTTGCAATTGTTCCAAAGCCTCATTGAGCATTAATGCCAAATTGTTGAGCGAAGTCATGGTAAACTGTTGCGAGCGATTAGCCTCTCCGGTTCTTCTATCCCCCAAAAAATCGATGGATTTGCCGATATTAAAGTTGATTTTCTCCACTTCGGCATTTACTACGCTTTCTATTTGCGGAACCCGTTTGCTCAATGAAAAAAGGCTGTCGGCAATGGTTTTCATATTGTCCCGTATCATGTTTTGCTTTTGAGCCTGTTGCACATAAGCAGGGTCAGAAGCACTCATTTTACGGAACGATTCCATTACTTTTTCTTGCTCGAAAGAGGTATTTAACAGATTTTCCAACAGCTTGCGAAGCTCCTGAGCATTCACTTTGTTTTCCTGCTCGGCACCATCCTGTTGTTGCTCTTGCATTTGTTGGGCCAATTGTTGCATTTGTTGGCCGGCCTGCTGCTGCTTATCAGAAGCTTTTTGTTTGTTATTCTGATTAAGCTGTTCTTTACTATCTTGTTGGGTTTTCTCGATTTGATCGGTCTCCTTTTCAGGATTTTTATAGTTGTTTGGACGCTCCAAGGCCTGGTTCTTTTTTTCTAGGTCCTGCAGTTCCTTTTTTAGGTCTTTAAAGTCCTTATTAAGTTGGTCTTGCTTATCCTTAAGGTCTTGAGAGGAAGAATTTTTGTCCTTGCTCTGCTCCGACAGATCTTTTTGCTGCTTAGCCATCTCGTTCAAACGGTCAATTTTGTTCTGCAAACTTTGCTCAAACTCCAGTTGTTTGTAAAGTTCAAGGATACGGTCAAGCTCATTTTTTACCGACTTATTGTCCATTTGCATTTTTGAGAGCTCGTTACGGGTTTGTTCCTTGTTGTTTCGGTCCATTAACTGTTGAAGCTTTTGTAGCAGCTCTTTTGTTTTTTCGTCTAATACGTTGTTGAAAAGTTCATCTATTTTTTTCTGCTTTTCTTTAAGCTCCTCGTTCAGCGTATTGTTTTCTTGCTTATCGAAATTATTTTTTTCATTTTGAGCTTTAATGTCTTTTACTGCCTCGTCTAATTGTTTTTGTTTGTCTAACAATTGCTCAATCTGTTTTTTATCTTCAAAATTAAGCTGCTTTTTTT
Organism: Pedobacter sp.; assembly: GCF_039594775.1. GTDB lineage: Bacteria > Bacteroidota > Bacteroidia > Sphingobacteriales > Sphingobacteriaceae > Pedobacter. The sequence continues at coordinate 491,923 of NZ_JBCNMT010000001.1, forward strand.
CCAACAGGCTTTCGCTTAACTTTTTACTTTCTTTTTCGATGCTGTTCGCTAATTTAATGGTCTGCTCCATTTTCTGTTTTAGCGATTGACTTCCTTCGGCTAATTTTTCGGCAATTTGCTGTTGGGTTGGCGCTTGGTACGTTTTAATTTCAGAACGAGCAATTTTTGCACCGTTTACCCCATCGTTATCGGCAATTTCAAAGAAATATTCGATAGTTTGGCCTGGTTTAGCTTTTAGTTCGTTTAAGTTCCAAAAATGGAAAAAGTTATTTTCGGTTTGATTGTTTTTTATGGCAATGGTTTTTGAACCTTGTGCCACCAATTTGTTTTGCTCCTTGATTTGGTATTTGAATTTTAGAGAGGAAAATCCATAGTCGTCGTTTACCACACCATTAAAATAGAGCGCCTTGCTGCTTAAACTATCTGGCGTTTCCGTAACGGAAATGGTTGGGTATTGATCCACAATAACGGTCAATTGGTGGCTCAACGAATCCTGCAGACTTACGTATTTATTTTTTGGGACAATTTGGTAATTTCCGTTTGATTTAATCGTGGCCGTAAAGCTTGCTTGGTTATCTTCAACCGATAATTGATGGGCTTTTTGCTGAAAAATAAAACTAATTTCTTCGCTGTTTTCTGTCTTTAGCTTCCAATTCACTTTTGTCCCTTCGGGGATTAGCAAATCGCCAACATTTGGAACTTCTTCCGGTTTTCTATTTAGATACGCTGGATAAGTTAAAGTGGCACTAAGATTTAGTAAAGAAGGACGAGGTTTTACACTAATGGTATGACTGATAGAACTAAATCCACCGCCAGAAAAACGGACGACCTTATCTTTTTGGATATTCTTGAAGGTATGGCTAAAATGGCTGATGTCCTGCTTTTCTAACTTATAGCTATTCACCCCATCTTCTAGGTAAATATCTTGTGGAAATTCATCGCCAGTGAGTTTAAGCTTAACGGTTAGGTCATCGCCCTGCGTCACATTTAGGTGGTTGTTTTCTACCAAAAATTGGAATGGGGCTTGGGGCAGTACTTCCTGATCATAACGGATAAAACTGCTGGTTCCTTCTTTTAAAATGGCAGGAGCCAAAATGCCAATCAGCATGATGACAGCCAAAGGAAGTGCAATGTATTTGATGTGTTTTTTATTTTCACCCAAATTAATAGCGGTAGAAAAGGGAATAGGTTTTAGCTCGTTTATTTTTTGATCAATACCAGCTAAAATAAGCGCACTGTTTTGCGGCGAACTATCCGCCAGTTCTTTTAGCTGTAAAGTATTCAGTAACCTATCCTTAACATTAAAGAAATGATTTCCGATTAAGTTTGCAGCTTCTTCTAATCCTATGGTTTTACTGAGTTTGAAATAGGAAAGTGCGGGTTTAATGATCCATAGGCCTATGGCTAATAGTGAAACGGCAATAAAAGAGAAGAAAAGGAGGGTTTTGGTGGAGATGCTCGGATAGGTATAAAAAATCCAGACGAAGAGACATAGATAAAGGCTTAAAATAAGTGCGGCAGCATAAATACTTCCACGCAAAAGTTTATTGAGGTAAAACTTTCGGGTGAACTCATTGATTTTTGATATTAGTAAGCTATAGTTGTTGCCCATCATCATTTAAACGACAATAAAGGTAAAGAATGTGCGCTTAAATAAAAAAAGATAAATTTTAGCCAAAACTTTCAATTTGTTTTAAAATAATGAGCATAAAACGTAAATTAGAAATAAAATATAATCAATAAAAACAAAATGCAACCATAAAGACTGTATATTGCAGCCTTCAACCCGATCAAATTAAATACTTACACACATGAACAGAAAAATTTTTGTGGCTATTTTAGCATTAATGATTACTGGAACGGCCTTTGCACAAAAACAAATTAAATCGTGGAATAAAAACATGGTGATTGCTCACCGTGGAGCATTCAAAACCCAAGGTTTGCCTGAAAATTCTATTGCTTCTTTAAATGAAGCCATTCGTATAGGTTGTTTTGGGAGTGAATTTGATGTTCAGCTTACAGCAGACGGTGTGCCCGTAGTTAACCATAACGCTGATTTCCTTGGGAAAGATATTGCGACAAGTACCTATAAAGAATTGGTAGAATATAAAAAACTAAGCAATGGCGAAAGCATTCCTACTTTAGAAGAATATTTAAAGGCTGGGATGAAGCAGAAAAAAACCAAGTTGATTTTAGAAGTTAAACCTCAAAAAACACAAGAAAAGGAAGAGGAGCTTACCAAAAAAGTAATCGCGATGGTAAATGATCTTAAAGCAGCCCCTTGGATTGAATATATCAGCTTTAGTCATTACATCTGTAAATACCTAATTGCCAACGTACCTGGCGCAAGAGTTTCATATCTGAACGGTGAAATAGAGCCGGCAAAGCTGAAGGAGCAAGGTTTTTATGGTTTAGATTACAACCAAGGCGTATTTAAGAAAAATCCGGACTGGATTGCACAGGCAAAAGCAGCAGGTTTGATCATTAACGTTTGGACGGTAAATGCGGCTAAAGATATGGACTGGTTATTGGAGCAAAAAGTAGATTATATGACCACCAACGAACCAGAATTATTATTTACAAAAATCAAGAAGTAAGGCCACCGTTTTCCTTAAGCATAAAAAAGGCCCCGAAATTTTCGGGGCCTTTTTTTGGTAAATATGATAATAATTAGATTACTTTCACATTAACGGCGTTTAAGCCTTTTCTACCGTTTTCAACATCGTATTGAACTTTATCGTTTTCACGAATTTCGTCGATTAGGCCTGTTGAATGTACAAAAATCTCGGCATCTCCATTTGAAGGGATAATGAAACCGAAACCTTTGGTTACATTAAAGAATTTTACTGTTCCTTCTTGCATTATTATTTTAATTAAGTAAGTTGGCAAGGTACAGATTAAATTCGGGATAACCACAAAATCTATGGTTAATTTTTTGTTAGAATTTCCATTTATGGGTTTCCCACTAGGTTGATAGTTACCTCACTAGAGTGTGGAATGCCCATTGTTGTGCCTGGTTTTATATGAAGTAGATTCTTCATATAAACGTCGGCAATGCCCTGTATCAGCTTCTTTCGAGAGGCCACATCTTCGGGTAAAACGCCCTCGATCCTATTCACATATAAATTGCCTTTTATATCAACCACCATCGAGAAGCGGAAACGAAAAGCTTTATAGGATTTGTTGATTTCAATCCTATATTCGGGGTACATGTAGGCATATGATTTTTTGGCGTGGGCACTGTCTGAATAGGCAAGTTTCTCCACTTTTACATTCTTGCTGTTTGGTTCAAACACTACAGGCTCGGTGGCGGCAAATGCAGTATCTGGATTTGCCGGGTGCTTGTAGGTAGCGGCAGATAGTTTTTTAATAAAGGCTGTATCTAATTTTGTTGGCCTTTGCAGCTCACCAATAGTGGTTTTAAGTACTTTTTCGATATAATCTTTGGTGTAATAGGTACAGTTTACGTCAGAAACTTCGCCTTTGGTAATTACCCTCGCATCAACCTGTAACCGCTGGAGCACTAAGCTATCTTTGGCAATCATTTTTACCCTAAAAAACTCCCTAGCAAAATTGTACACCTTTCCGTGGTCAAACTGTAAATAAAAGGCTTCCATACCTCTTTTTTCAGGGCTATAGGCGAGCATGGTGTCAGGCGCCTTGTATTCTATGATCCAAGTAGGAACCAGCATAAAGCCATCCTTGTTGAAAGACAGGCCATTGCTAAATCTTCGTTTTACTTCATAAAAACGGATACCATCCACTTCTCTAAAAGTGAGGCTTTCAGCAGGGGTATCATCTTTAGTTGTTGTTTTCTTTTCTGATTGACTGTTGCAGGCGTATAGGGCAATGGAAACTAATGTGGTAATAAAAAATGTTCGTTTAAGGCTCATTTTTGCAATTAAGGTGTAAAGTAGCGGCACAAAGTTATGGTTTGGCTTTAATAAAAATAACGTTGGCAACCTTTCTTTCGCCTTCATGATCCCATTTTTTATTGTCGGAAGGATGATTTACCACGCCGTTTTCGCCATAACCACTTACCCATAGCGTAGTTGAACCGCCCCCATCTAAATTGATTGCGCTGCTGCAGCCTAGCCATTTCATGATTTTAGTAAGTTCAAAAAGACTCATTCCTGCTGAGTTTTGCTGTCTGCCGTCAACGGTAAGCATTAACACCGTACCATCGGGCTTGATGCCTATGGCAGAGCGGGGGTGACGTAATTTATTAAACGGAACGGAATCCAATTTTTCTTTTTCGTTATTGAAAATTAGAAGAGGTCCGCTAAGCATTACATTCTGGTCGGTTAGGTTGTTTTCCCAAGAGGTGGAACTATCCCATTTTTTGATGTTGAGCAAATGATGATTGATCACCACGGCCGCTCGCTGGTGTAGCGCACGAATGTTGTTTTTTTCTTCCCTGTTTTGGTTGATAACGGTATCGTTTACTTTGAGAAAATCAACAGAGCCGCCATTTTTAATATCGAAAAAAGTGCCATTTATTGCGGCCTTAGCTTGATATTTCTGAGCAAAAACAGCCGTTTTAATCAATTCTTTTTTGTCGTATCCGATAAAAAAGTCAGGCGCTTTTTTATGGTTTTTAACTTCTACAAAGCTGATGTATTGGTTGGCTTTAAATAAGCTGCTATCTGTAAATTGATGGGTGAAAAGCTTGGTCTTTTTTGCAACTGAGGTTTTTCCCCATTTCGCTTTTGAAAAGCTAATCGAATCTAGGTCTTGGGCATAAATATTGAAGGAGACGAACGTTAACAGCAATACACGGAGAAGAGATTTCATCATTGGAATTTATATACGTTTTTTAAGTTTCAATAACTTGATTAAGAAGGATTTATCTCTCCATATTTCTAAAATAACGCTATACCCGTTTTTGGCTTTAAAAATACTACCAATTTCATCTATCGAATAATCTTCGATACTTTTGAAATTGATTGCAGTAATTTCGTCGCCTTCTTTTAGGCCAATTAATTCTGCTGGAGATTCGGGGTCTACTTTTGAAATTATGGTTCGAGAGGCGGGGCCCCCTTCGTTATAAAGCTCAATCCCGGCCATATCATGTTCAAAGGGTTGGCTAAAACGGGCACTTTTTTTAATGTACACACATAAATTGCGATAATCATAAGTGGTGTTAAACCTACTTAACAGCTCTGCGCCTAAATTGGCATTTCTTTCTCGGTTATTTGCGGTGTCAATTTGATATTTAGGATAGTTGGCAACAACATCCTTGAAAACGAATTTGCCGAGCGTTAGGGCTTCCACTCGTCCCATCCGGCCGCTTATAGGACCAGTCAACCCGCTCCCCAGATTTGCTTGAATTGAAAATCGTGGTACTGGAAATGGATTTTTTTTCAAAGCTTCAAGAGAAATTGAATGGCTAGCACCACAATCCAATAGCGCTTTTAATGTTCTTTGGCCTAGGCCTTCCTGTTCTATGTTAACAGTAATATAAGGTTTGTTCTCGATAAGCTGGAACGGGATTTTCTCTCCTTTGATTTTTATTTTCTTTTCTGGAGAAATAAATTTTAAAGTTTTATCATTATAGTTGATTTTGACGACAAAACTATTGAAAAAATTAAAGCCAATTAGACCATAGATTTTTTTCCCGACATAACCACTTAATGACAAGGCGTCATTCTTTAGAAAAACAGTCGGAATATTTTCTCCTTCTGCGTCTCCGATGGTTACACTGGTGGTACCGAGGAAAGCATCAACACCATCAAAATTTCCATAACCTCCAATTTTAACATTCCGTATATAGGGGACCTTTAAGCTTTCTTTTAAAGTTGAGTCGGTAACAATCATTGGGTTAGCGCCCGTATCTAAAATAAAATCAAAAGGACCTTTGCCATTAATGTAAATAGGAATAATAACAAGGTTTTTAATAAGGCTAAAGCTAATTGTCTGTTGTTTTCGGCCTGTTTGGAACTTAAATACCTGCCCTGTAGCTTTTATAGGAATTAAAAAGCATAGGAATACCCAAAAAACACTAAAAAATAGAAAATGTATCTTTGGTTTGCTGGAGTTCATAGAACTAAATTAATAAATTAGAGTACACTTGTATATAGAGAGAATATTTAAAAGTGAGAATCAACTAAACTATTTGCGCTATTTAACAAATGGCAAATTCATTATGGATAAAATCAAATTGAAAAAGGTAATATTTAACGGACTTTTTATAGCTGTTTCACTGGTCTATGCCTGTAAGCCTAATCAGATGATCTCTAAAAAAGTATCAAAAGAAATTAAAAACTCTCAAATGCTGGGCAAATATCAGGTAGGGTTTGCTTTATACGACCCTGTCGCAAAGGAAATGATTTTAGAAAAGGATGCCGATAAATATTTTACTCCCGCATCTAACACTAAATTATTCACTTTTTACGCCGGTTTAAAAGTTACTCCCGATTCCATTCCTTCATTAAGATATGTGGAAAGGGGAGATTCTTTGATTTTTTGGGGAACGGGCGACCCGTCGCTCTTGCATACCATTGTAAAGGGCACAAAAGCTATCGAGTTCTTAAAAAAAACTAACAAAAAGTTGTTTTTCGCGGTGGGCCGATATACCGGGGATTTTTTTGGAAACGGCTGGGGTTGGGATGACTATAACGACTACTATCAGCCTGAAATTACCGAGCTTCCTTTGTTTGATAATGTAGTACTGGTTACTGCTAAACAAGCTGGTGAAATGAATATTTTTCCTAAAATCTTTAATTCTTGCTTTACCGCTGATAGCAGTAGTAAAGCCACAAAGTTTTATGCCCAAAGAGAGTTTTTGGTGAATAAATTTCATTTTCCACCAGTAAAAACGACGGCCAATTACGAACAGCAGATTCCATTTAAAACCGGAACCAATGTAACCTTAACCTTACTTGCAGATACTTTGAAAAAAGAGATACAAGTGGTTAACGAGGTTCTTCCAGCTAACGCAAAAACAATTTATAGTTCGAAAAGTGACGATGTATTTAGGCAATTAATGTTGCCTTCAGACAATTTTGTAGCCGAACAATTACTACTTACTTATGCCGATAAACTGGGATTAGAGATGAATACTTCAAAAGTTATTGCCGCAGTACAGGAAAAATACCTGACCGAACTTCCCGACAAACCAAAATGGGTGGACGGCTCTGGACTATCTCGAGGAAATTTGTTTACCCCAAGATCAATCATTAAGCTTTTGGATATGATTTACAAGGAAGTAAACAATCAGGAAAGGCTATTTAGCATGTTGCCGGCGGGAGGAAAAACGGGGACTTTAAGAAACGCCTACGCCAAAACCGATACTCCTTTCGTTTATGGAAAAACAGGGACACTTTCTGGCGTACATAATCAAAGCGGTTATATTATTACAAAAAAGGGGAAATTGTTGTATTACTCCTTTATGAACAACAATTACGTGCAACCCACGGCCGAGGTTAGAAAGGAAATGGTTAGGGTAATGACATTTGTTCACGATAATTTTTAATTTTTGCTGTTTTGTGCAACAAAAGCCGTGTTTTGTTTGGTTTTGGGGTGTTTTGTTAATTCTCGGCGCAGGTTCTTGCGGTTTTAAAAAAGATTTTATAATATTACTTAGCTTTTAAGCTATTGTAACCTAGCGCTCCATTAAAATAGAACCAACCAAAACCAACAATGAAAAAACAATTACTCTATTTATTAGGCGCAGCGCTATTCTTTACTGCTTGTAAGAAAAATGATGCAACCCCTATTGATGAGCCAACCCCACCTACGCCAGTAAATCCTTATGTGCCAGATAATAGTTTTAAAATTGTGGCCTATATGCCAAGTTATAGAGACCCAGCTACGGTTTCGGACCATAAGTATAAAATGATTACGCATCTTTTTTATGCCTTTTTAAATCCAACAGCAACTGCAGATGGATCTTTGCAGCCCCTGGCTCAACCAACTAGATTTGCTACGATTAAGGCCAAGGCAAAAGCAAATAATGTAAAGTTTGGGATTTCAATTGGCCCTGGTACGGGAATTACAGAAAGCACTTATTTAACCATTGCAAAATCGGCTACAGCAAGGGCTAATTTTGTAAAAAATATTGTGGACTTTGCTAAAAGTAACGAATTGGATGGCGTAGATATGGATTGGGAATACCCAAGAAATGACAATGGCGGTTCAGATGCTTTCCATTCTCTTATGCAAGAACTTTCTACGGAGTTGCATAAAATTGGAAAATTCCTCAGCGCAGCAGTAACCCCAGCGGTTTATGCTTCTACAAATAAGGACGCCATTTTGCAAAGTACTTACCAATACATTGATTTTTTAAATATCATGCAGTATGATGGTGCTGGTTACGATAATACGGAACCCTTAAATCATGCTTCGTATAAAATGAGCGTAGCTAGTTTAGATTATTGGCTTGGGCTTAGCAGGAATTTGCCAAAGGCAAAAGCGGTGGTTGGAATGCCTTTATATGGAAAAAGCGCAGGCGGTGCTTCCATAGGCTATAGGGATATCGAAGCTTCAGGGGCGAACATAAATTTGAATATAGCTACGGTGAGTGGCGTACAATACGGTTACAATGGTATTGCCACTATTCAACAAAAAACACAACTGGCAAAAGATAGGGCTAATGGAATCATGTTTTGGGAATTTTCACACGATAGCAACAACGATAATTCGTTAATTAAAGCTGCAAATGATAAATTAGGGCGAGCTTATTAAATGAGTACCCAACAGAATTTTAATCACTTAAATCAAAAATTATCCGCTGCCATTGCGGTTGACGGGAACGAATACCTTTATTTTGGTGGAACTGCTTATTTGGGCATTCCCCAAAACAAAGATTTCATCGACTTGTACATACAGGGAATTGATCGCTATGGATTAAACAACGGTACCAGTAGAGGCAACAATGTTCAGCTGGGAATTTATGACGAAGCGGAAGCGTATATTGCCCAAAAATATAGTGCTGAGGCAGGATTAATTAGCTCTAGCGGCTACTTGGCCGCAAAACTTGTGGTGCAGCATTATGCCACTTTCGGTCATTTGAGATATGCCCCTAACAGTCACCCCGCCATTTGGTTAAACGGGGATCCCGAAAATAGACTTGAGTTTGAAGGCTGGAGCCAAAAGATTGTAAACGAGATCAATTCAAGCGAAGCCGAAAGATGGGTTTTGTTGAGCAATTCCATGAATAACCTTTATCCGGAAGTTTACGATTTCGGGTTTATTAAGGAAATCAATTCCAATAAAAAGATTGTATTGATTATTGATGATTCGCATGGTATCGGAATCCTTAATGAAGGGGCGGGGGCTTTGCCAAACGTTCCTAAGCTTAAACATGTTGAAGTCGTTGTTGTGGCTTCTATGGCTAAGGCTCTTGGGCTTGATGCGGGGGTTGTTTTAGGATCCAAACAGGCCATTCAACAACTAAAACAAAGCGACGAATTTTATGGAGCTTCGCCTCCTGCTGCCGCGGGTTTGCATGCTTTTATCAAAGCAGAGGAAATATACCTTAAGGCATATCAGAAACTTCAACAAAACGTCAAAAAATTCACAGAATTATTGGACGATGAAGCTGCTTGGCACTACGTGAGGGGGTTTCCGGTATTTTTATGTAAACGACATGATATAGAGCAACAATTATTGAGAGAAAAAATTCTAATTTCGTCTTTTCCATATCCCGATAGAAATGGAGAGATTTTAAATCGTATTGTGCTTTCTAGTTGGCACAGCGAGGCTGATATTTTAAAATTGATTTCAGCCTTGAAGGTTTAACTTCTAGAGTTATATAGGGTTTAAATGAATTGAAGATGAAAAAATTGATACTTGCATTGGTTTTAGTGTTGGGCTTGCAACAAATAGGCTTTGCTCAAAAAACACTAAAAGTTTGGATTGTTAGGCATGCTGAAAAAGATACCTCAGACCCCAAAGACAAAGATCCAGATTTATCTGGTGCAGGAGCCCAAAGAGCAGAAGCTTTAAAAAAAGAGCTTAAAAGTCAGCGATTAGATACCATTTTTTCTACAGATTATAAACGCACAAAGCTTACTGGTTTTCCTTTGGCAGACATCACGGGAATCAGTATCCAAACTTACGATCCATCAAAAGGCGCCCAATTGGCAAAATCATTAAAAATGAATGCTGCGGGCAAGAAAATATTGATCATTGGTCATTCCAATACGATTTTGGAGCTGATTGAAGCTTTTGGGGCTAAGCGCCCTGTGCCCTCTATTGCTGACGATGAATACGATTACCTATTTTCTTTAACCATTAAAGGAGGTAAAGTGGAGGTAAAAACGGATAAATACGGAGTGACAAGCAAAGAAAAATAGTTATAGTTTTTCAAAGGGAATGTCCATCAGGTCGTAATCTTGCCACCCAATGAAATCAAAGTGCCACCATTCATTGTAAATTACCTTAAAGCCATTTGCTTGCATCGTATTGATTAGAAAGTCCCGATTTTTGATGATATGAGCTGGCAAATTATTGTAGTGTGGTGCGGCCGCAGCTTCGAAACTGTCATAAGGCGTTGGCATGGGCACATCTTTTCCTGTTTTCAAATCGATAATACTTAAATCAACCGCGCAGCCTCTGTTATGCTTTGAACCTTTGGCAGGGTTTGCCACAAAGTTTTTGTCTGCTGCTTTTTCGTAAAACGATACGGTTACTGCATAAGGACGATAGCCATCGTAAATTTTAAGGCCATAACCTTTTTTCTTTAGTTCGGCTTGTATCAGCTTTAATTTTTCAACTACTGGTTTGCGAGCAAAAGCCCTTGCCTGTTTATACATAACTTGGCCCATAAAGTTGTTTTTAGTCGCATAACGAATTTCCAGGACAATAGAGGGGATTGCTTTTTTAATATCGACCAATTCTAAGTTTGGATTTTTGGCCACTTCGGCCTTGTAGGCTTTAAAATCGTTGACGACCTTAAGCCCATACTTGTTTTGTGCATTTTTTTGCGCACAGGCGCTTAAACTAAAGGTAAAAAGTAAAAGTAGAAACAGGTTTTTTTTCATTGCCTATTGGTTTGAAAGCACAAGTAATTCCAAATCTTTGTAAGGAAGGTTATACATCGTTGCCAAATCTTTATTGGTTAAATGGCCTTGGTAACAATATAGCCCTTCTCTAATCCCTGGTTTGTTCCAAACCATGTTCATTAACCCGCCCATGTCGCCAATATCAACCAAAATAGGCGCAAATATGTTGGTTAAGGCATATGAAGCAGTACGAGGGACCCTAGAAGCAATATTTGGAACACAATAATGAATAACATCGTGCTTTACAAAAGTAGGATCTTTGTGGTTGGTTACTTCCGAAGTTTCAAAGCATCCGCCTTGGTCTATACTTACATCAACCACCACAGAATGAGGTTTCATTCTCGCCACGGTTTCTTCCATCACCACGCAAGGGCTACGGCCGTGATCTGAACGAATGGCACCGATGACCACATCGCAAGTGGTAATGGCCTTCGCCAATACAATGGGCTGCATTACCGAGGTAAAAACCCTACTTCCTAAATTATTTTGAAGCCTTCTGAGCTTAAAAATCGAACTATCAAAAACCTTCACCTCTGCACCTAGCGAAAGGGCTGTCCTTGCAGCATATTCGCCAACAGTGCCAGCACCTAAAATGACAATTTCGGTAGGAGGAACGCCGGTGAACCCCCCAAGCATTAAACCTTTTCCTCCAAAAGCACTGCTTAGGTATTCTGCTGCAATAAAAATAGAGGTAGCCCCAACAATTTCACTCATGGCACGAACTACGGTAAGCACATTACCTTCATCGCGGATGTTCTCAAAACATAGGGCATTAATTTTCTTGTGCAATAAACCTTTAAGTACTTCTGCTTTTAAGGTGCCTATCTGTAAGGCCGAAATAAGCGTTTGTCCCTTGTGCATCATACTTATTTCTTCCAAGGTTGGCGGAGCAATTTTTACGATAATGTCAGCAGCCCATACATCTTTTTTGTTGAATGAAATTTGAGCACCCTGTTCACTGTAGTCCTTGTCGCTAAAATTTGCACCATCTCCAGCGCCAGCCTCTAAAATTACCTTGTGTCCATTATTCACCAAAAGTGCGACCGATAGCGGTGTTAAAGCAATCCTACATTCCTGATAGGATATTTCTTTTGGGATGCCAATAAACAAACTATTGCTTTTTTTTCCGGTTTCTAGCATTGCTTCTTGGGTTTGCAATAATCCCCTTTGAGCAATGGCAGCCATTTCATCGCGAAGTCCTGTAGCCATTATTTATGGTATGGTTTTAAGCATTGAAGATACGAAAAACTGAGGGATTTCGTCAAAATGATCTTCACAAAATCAATTCTTGAGACCAATAAGACCTTTTAGGTAAAAGAAGGGGTAACAAATTCGGAGTCAATTGATATATGAATAAGTAAACTAAATATTTATAATGATATGAAAACAACTTTTACAATTAGCATCATATTGATTTCGGCACAAATCGTTTTTGCACAAGAAAATAAATTAAAGTTATCATTGGGGGCGGGCATGGCAAATGCAAGTAGTGAGAATAAAGCCATGGGAATGGGAAATGGTTTAAATGTACAGGCGGATGCCTTTGTTCCTTTTTATAGTAAAGTAGGCAATTTCGCACTAGGCCTAAATGTTCTCGGAAACTATGCAACATTGAAAAATCCTTCCCCAGACAATGCTTTAGTGGCAGATCAATATCAGATTTATGGGGGAAATTTATCGGTTATCTCCCAAAAAGGAGCTGCTTCCTCCAGTTTTTCAGGTATGTTGGGTATTCAGGCAAGTTTTTCATTTGGGAAGATCAATATTTCTCCGTCCCTTAATTCTGGCTATTTAAGAGTAAAACAAAATGGCTTTGTACAAACAGGGAGTGCAACTATTAATGGTCAAAATCAACAGCTAGCATTGGTGAAATCTGAAGCGCAGAGCACGAGTGGTTTAGCTTTTAAGCCGCAATTGAAAGTTGGCTATGCCATTAATCCAAACCTTTCATTGTTTATTAGTCCAGCCATGTGGCTGGGTCCCGAAATGAGCCATACCACTTCACAACGAGTGCCACAAGGCGGATTTAATGACAAGAAAATGTACGAGGCGAGCCAGTTGGCGAATGGTTCTTGGGAACACAAAGTAAGCACTAGCAGGTATAATTTTACGGAACTAAATTTCGGTTTGGCGTTATCCATTGGAAAAACGAAAGGAAGTAAGGGAGGTTCTGGCGCAGCTTCTGCTTCATATGCAAAGGGTGTAGCAAATTCTGGAAACACAACAATGGCGCAGGATTCAGCAACAACTGCAAATCGTTTATCGATGACACCTACCAGCACCCGCCAAACACCAAATACCTCTTTTGGGGCCAAGGTGCAGTCGAACGAGACGGTCAATCCCGTTTATGAAGATAAAGGCATAAAAGGCGTAAACCCAATGTTTGAGCAAAAATCTATACAAAGCGACGTAACGGTCAAACAAACCCAAGGAAAAACTTTTGGGGAGAAAGTAGCTTCAGGGTTACAATCAGGAGGAAATGCGATTGGACAAGGAGCCTCGTTACTTGGTGGGGCAATGCCACAAGGTAAAAGCATCAGCGAAAAAGGTGTTAAACGCAGTGACGCCATGGCAAAACCTGGCACCCCAATAGGTGGTATAGTAGTAAAAGGAGGTAAAAACCCTGGAGGAAATATGATTTTGGTTTCAAACAACAATGGAGAAGTGCTTTTAGATAATCTTGAGATAGGAAGCTACGCCTTTCAAATGACATCGCCAGCGCAACCCGCGGGAAAAAGCATTAGCTCAAAAGGAGTTAAACGTACCGCGGAAGCTATGGCTAAACCAGGGAATCCAATAGGTGGAATTATTGTAAAGGGCGGAAAAAATCCAGGAGGTAATTACATCATTTTGCCTACAGATGGAAATGGGAAAGTTGACTTTGAAGTGTTGGAACAAGGAAATTATAAACTTATTGTAGAAGAGGCAATGCCTCAAACCAACAAAAGCATTAGCTCAAAAGGAGTTAAACGTAGTGCTTCAAGAAGAAAGGTTGAGGTTTTGAAAAGTAACAAAACCGCCGCTACAAGCACAAACATTAATGCTAAAGAAGTAAGAACCTATACTGGCGGGCGTAAAAACGAACCACAAGGAAAAAGTATTAGTGAAAAAGGGGTTGCTGGACCTAAACCAAAGGCCAAACCAAAAGCACAAGTTAAAGAAAAAGCAACAACCGGACTTAAAGATGTAGTAAAAACGCAGGTTTAATGTTAGGAGTTCTCTTTCGAAAATTCAAATAGCCGTTGCTCATTGTCAGTAACGGTTATTTGAATTTTAATATATCCCTCTGGGAGTAGCTCTTCTACCTTCGAGGGCCATTCTACTAAACAATAGTTTCCGCTATAAAAGTACTCTTCATAGCCAATATCATAAGCTTCCTGTAGGTTTTTAAGCCTATAGAAATCAAAATGATAAACAGGGCCATGGTTACTTTCGTATTCGTTAACAATAGAAAATGTTGGACTGCTTACTACATCGGTAACGCCCAGGGCTTTACAAAAAGCTTTAATAAATGTGGTTTTCCCCGCAGCCATTTCTCCTTCAAAAATGAAGAAATTTTGATCATTGGCATAATTTAGAAGGGCTTGGGCTACTTTGGGTAGCTCCTCAAGGTCATTGATGGTTAACTGCATCTATTTGGCGCTATAGGTTACAATAGGGATAATCATTTCTTCCATAGAAATACCTCCGTGCTGAAACGTCTCGTTATAATAATTTACAAACTGATTGTAATTATTCTGATAAACGAAATATTGATCCTCTTTGGCAAAGATATAATTAGAACTGATATTCACCTTAGGCAATTTCGCTTCATGTGGGTTTTTGATTAAAAACACTTCCTTCGGATTATAATTCAGGTTTTTGCCCTGTTTATAACGTAAATTGGTATTAGTGCTTCTGTCTCCAATAACCTTGCTTGGTGTTTTTACACGAATAGTACCATGATCAGTGGTAATAACCAGTTTCACGCGCTTTTGGGAAAGTTTCTTGATCAAATCTAACAAAGGAGAGTGCTCAAACCAAGATAAGGTCAATGATCGGTAGGCGGCATCATCATTGGCAAGTTCCCTAATCATCTGCATGTCGGTGCGGGCGTGGGATAACATGTCCACAAAATTGAAAACAATGGCATTGAATTCATTATGCATCAAATTATTCACTTGATCTACTAAATCTTTTCCTTGGTCAAAAGTAAGGATTTTATGATAACTGAATTTGCAATCTTTCCTTAACGAGCGTTTAATTTGGTCGTCCAAGAAAGCTTCTTCATGTAGGTTTTTGCCGCCCTCGTCGTCGTCATTTTGCCATAAAGATGGAAATCTTTTTTCCATGTCTAAAGGTGTAAGGCCTGAAAAAATGGCATTTCTGGCATACTGCGTTGCCGTAGGTAGAATACTTGAATAAGTATCTTCTTCTTCCAAACGGAAATATTCTGTAATCAATGGGTTGATAATTTTCCACTGATCATATCTTAAATTATCAATCAAGATAAAAAATACCGGATTGTTGCTATTGATTAGCGGGAATACTTTTTTCTTCAGTAGTTCATGTGAAAATAAAGGAGCATCAGCACTGCCGTTAATCCAATCGATATAATGGTTTTCCACAAATTTTGAGAATTGCATATTGGCTTCCGCTTTTTGCATGGTCAATATTTCGTGCATTTGGGGGTCGTCCAGTTTTTCCAATTCAAGCTCCCAAAAAACTAATTTTTTGTACACTTCTACCCATTCATCGTAGCTCAACTTGTCGTTAAGCGTCATGCCCAGGCGTCTAAAATCTTGTTGATAAGCCGAAGAAGTTTTTGCGCTTACGAGTCTTTTATTATCTATCAATTTTTTGATGGTCAGTAATACCTGTTTTGGGTTTACAGGTTTGATCAGGTAGTCATCTATCTTAGAACCAATAGCATCTTCCATCAAATTTTCTTCCTCACTTTTGGTAATCAACACCACAGGAACATCGGAACGGATATTCTTAATGGCCGAAAGTGTTTCTAATCCAGTGAGACCTGGCATATTCTCATCCAGGAAAACCAAATCAAAATGTTCTTTTGCAAAAGCCTCCAATGCATCGTTACCATTTGTGAAAGTACTAACAGCGTAGCCCTTTTCGTTCAGTAATAAAATATGTGGCTTAAGCAGGTTAATTTCATCATCTGCCCATAATATCTTCGTTTCCTGCATGTTGTATCCTTTTTTTGTAAATTAAAAGATTAAAAAGCGCTTAGCTTTTTTACTGTCGATAAAAATAGCAATTTTTGTACCGTATTTATTTTTAGAGTTTGAACAAAAAGAAAATCATCAACGACCCCGTCTACGGTTTCATCACCATTCCCTCGGAACTTGTTTTTGACCTCATTTCGCATCATTATTTCCAGCGCTTAAGGTATATTAAGCAGTTGGCAATGACACATATTGTATATCCAGGAGCACTAAATACCAGATTTCACCATGCCTTGGGAGCTATGCACCTCATGAGCTTGGCCATAGAAGTGCTAAAAAACAAAGGGCACGAAATTAGCCCAGAGGAAGAAGAAGCGGCTACGATTGCTATTTTATTGCACGATATAGGGCACGGACCTTTTTCGCATGCTTTGGAACATACCTTAGCGAGGGGAATTAAGCACGAAGATATTTCCCTGTTGATGATGAACAAGCTGAATGATGAGTTTGGGGGAGCACTTAGCAAGGCAATAAGTATATTTAGAGGACAGTACCCTCGAAAATTTTTCTGTCAGCTTATTTCGGGACAGGTTGATTTGGATCGGATGGACTATCTAAATCGTGATAGTTTCTATACTGGAGTTAGTGAAGGAGTAATCAGTTTCGACCGAATCATCAAAATGTTCAATGTGGTCGACGACCAATTGGTGATAGAAGAAAAAGGGATTTATTCAGTAGAAAAGTTTTTAATTGCCAGAAGATTAATGTATTGGCAAGTTTACTTGCATAAAACAGTAATTGCTGGAGAGCAGCTTTTGGTGAAAATATTAGAAAGAGCTAAGGAACTCACCTCAAAGGGGCAAGCCCTTTTTGCCACTCCGGCCCTTCAGCATTTCCTTCAAAATGATGTAAACGAATCTAGTTTTTTTAATGAGGAGATTCATTTGGCCCAATTTGCGAAACTAGATGATCAAGATATTTATGCCTCTATTAAGGTCTGGGTTGATAGTGATGACTTCATTTTGTCGAGGCTATGTAGAATGCTGAGTGCTAGAAAGCTCTACAAAGTGGAGATTAGCAATGAACCGCCAGATGCCCAACGAGTAGAAAAGATGGCTTCTGGCATTGCACAAAAATTGGAAATCAATAGCAATGATTTAAGGTATTTTGTTTTTACAGACACTATTACCAACAGAGCGTATAATGCCGAAAGCAGTAATATTAATATTTTATTAAAAAATGGCAGCCTGTTAGATATCACAAAAGCATCAGATTTATCTAATTTAGAATCATTAGACAAAACCGTTAAAAAGCATATACTGTGTTATGTAAGAGATATTTAGCTTTTTTTAACAAAATAATGGGCCAAAATTCTCGTTATTTGGTCTTATCAAGACTGAAGAGTGATAATTTGTTCATATCAATTTAACATTTAACTTTGTAAGATGCAATTTACTGCCAAGCAGATAGGCGAATTTTTAAATGGAACCATAGAAGGCGATGAAAACGCTCAAGTGAGTACGCTTTCTAAAATAGAAGATGGCGCTGCTGGCTCTCTTTGCTTCTTGTCTAATCCCAAATACGAAAATTATCTTTACAAAACAGAGGCGTCTGTGGTGATTGTTTCCCAAGACTTTGTGGCCTTACAGCCTGTAAAAAGCACCTTGGTGAAAGTGAAAGATCCTTATAGTGCCTTTTCTATTTTGTTGGATAAATACAATGAAGTGCTCAACATGAGCAAAGACGAAGTTGGAATTCACAACTCATCTTACGTTCATCCGTCAGCAAAAATTGGTCAAAACGTATATATCGGGCCATTTTGTTGTGTAGAAGAAAACGTAGAGATTGGTGATAATACCAAAATACATGCACAGAGCTATATTGGTGCCGATACCAAGGTAGGCGCTGAAGGAATCATTTTTCCAGGAGTAAAGTTATACAGGCACACCGTAGTGGGCAATAGGGTAATTATTCATGCTAATGCTGTAATCGGTAGCGATGGATTTGGCTTTGCGCCCCAAGCAGATGGTTCTTACAATAAAATAGCTCAAATAGGAAATGTGGTGATAGAAGATGACGTGGAGATTGGAGCGAACACCACTATTGATAGAGCCACGATGGGATCTACTTACGTGCGTAAAGGCGTTAAGTTAGACAACCTGATACAGATTGCACACAATGTAGATGTGGGATCACACTCTGTGGTGGCGGCCCAAAGCGGAATCTCTGGCAGTACCAAGCTGGGGGAAAATTCGGTTATTGGTGGCCAAGTTGGGATTGCTGGACACCTTAATTTGGGCAAAAGAACCCAAGTGGGTGCACAAGCAGGGATAAATTTTGATACCGAAGAAAATAAACAATGGCATGGAAGTCCGGCCCAACCCTTAAAGGAATGGATGCGCTCAACCGTGATATTTAAGAAGTTGCCAGAAGTTGACAAAAGAGTACGAGAACTAGAAGCTAAGATAGCGCACCTTACCGCTATCATTGAGAAATTGACAACAACACAAACACAATAATGAACGTTAAGCAAAGAACTATTAAAGGCGAAATCTCAGTGAGTGGGGTAGGACTTCACACTGGAGCAAATGTCACCTTAACTTTTTGCCCGGCACCAGAAAATCACGGTTTTAAATTTCAACGCGTTGATTTGCCCGGAGAACCAATAATTGATGCGGATTGTGACAATGTAACCGACACGGCGAGAGGAACAACCATTTCTCAAAATGGAGCTAGTGTTAGTACAGTAGAACACGTGATGGCCTCTTTGGTGGGCATGGACTTGGATAACGTTCTGATCAAAGTTAACGGTCCAGAAACGCCAATCATGGACGGAAGTTCCATTAAGTTTATTGAGGTTTTGGAACAAGTGGGCAGTGCTTTACAAAGTGCCGACAGGGAATACTATACCATTCCTCATAACATTACCTATACTGAGCCAGAAAGAAGTGTAGAAATTGTGGCCATGCCTTTAGACGATTACCGTTTTACGTGTATGATCGACTATAACTCTCCGGTATTGGGCAGCCAACATGCAGGAATTACTAGCATTGGCGAATTCAAAAAAGAAATCGCTTCGTGCCGTACTTTCTGTTTTCTACATGAATTGGAATATCAATTACAACATAATTTGATCAAGGGTGGCGACTTGAATAATGCAATCGTTATTGTAGACAAGGAAGTTACCCAAGAGGAGTTGAAACATCTAGCTAAAATCTTTAACAGAGAAGAAATAGATGTTGCGCCACAAGGTATTTTAAATAATATGGAGCTACGTTACCAAAATGAGCCAGCCCGTCATAAACTATTGGATATGATTGGTGATTTGGCTTTGGTGGGCGTACACCTAAAAGGTCATATCATGGCTGCTAGACCAGGGCATGCTGCCAATGTAGCTTTTGCAAAGAAAATCAAAGCCGCTATCAAAAAAGACAAGGGCAAAAAGAAAATAAATACATACGACGTTAATGCCAAACCACTTTTCGATGTGGTAGACGTGATGAAAATCTTGCCACACAGACAGCCGTTTTTGTTTGTAGATAAGGTGATGGAGCTATCAAAAACCCATGTGGTTGGTGTGAAAAACGTTACCATGAATGAAGAGTTTTTTAAAGGACATTTTCCTGGGGCACCCGTGTTTCCCGGGGTATTACAGGTAGAAGCAATGGCGCAAACGGGAGGTATTTTGGTATTAAGTACCGTTCCTGATCCAGAAAACTACCTTACCTATTTCCTTAAAATAGACAATGTTCGCTTTAGGTCGCAAGTACTGCCTGGAGACACCATTGTTTTCAGATGTGACTTGGTGGAGCCTATCCGAAGAGGAATAGCGCAAATGAAAGGCGTGGGGATGGTTGGCGACAGAATAGCCGTTGAAGCAGAAATGATGGCACAAATAGTTAAAGTAAAAGATAGCGAAACCACAAAATGATACAACCCCTAGCATATATACACCCGCAAGCCAAAATAGCGGATAACGTAGTCGTAGAACCTTTTGCCGTAATACACAAAGATGTAGAGATTGGAGAAGGTACCTGGATTGGATCCAATGTGGTCATTATGGATGGTGCCAGAATTGGTAAGAACTGCCGTATTTTTCCTGGCTCAGTAATCTCTGGTATTCCTCAGGATTTAAAATTCGCAGGTGAAATAACTACTGCCGAAATTGGTGATAATACTACGATTAGAGAATGTGTAACCATTAATAGGGGGACTAAAGATAAATGGCGTACGGTTGTTGGGAGTAATTGTTTAATACAAGCTTATTCGCACATTGCACACGATTGCTATGTGGGCAATAACTGTATATTCTCAAACAGTACAACCCTTGCAGGGCACATTACCATTGGAGATTATGTGGTTTTAGCAGGCTTGGTGGCTATCCATCAGTTCGTTAAGGTAGGTTCACATGCTTTTGTTACGGGAGGTTCTTTGGTACGTAAAGATGTTCCCCCTTATGTGAAAGCTGCCCGCGAACCTCTTTCTTACGTTGGGATTAACTCGGTTGGCCTGCGTCGTAGAGGATTTTCTTCTGAACAGATCAACGAAATCCAGGAAATTTACCGTGTGCTTTTTGTGAAAAATAATAACGTGACCAAAGCATTAGATATGATCGAGGCAGATTTTCAACCTACTGAAATTCGCGACGAAATCGTAGATTTTATCAGAAACTCAAACCGAGGGGTGATGAAAGGCTTTGGCTCGGGCAACTGATCGGTATGCAAATTATCCTTGAGCATTTAGGTAGGCGGTTTAATAAGGAGTGGATTTTTAGAGAGATCAGCTACACCTTTGCCCAAGGAGAACAATATGCTTTATTAGGCCCAAATGGTTCTGGTAAATCTACGCTACTAAGTGTTGTTTTAGGAAGTTTAACCCCTTCTGAAGGTAAGATAAGCTATCAAGAAGAGAAGGAGATTCTTCCTGAGAGCATTTTTAGCTATATCAGCTTGGCAGCTCCCTATCTGGATTTGGTGGAAGAATTTACGCTACAAGAAACGATAGACTTCCATTTCCGCTTTAAGAAATACCAACAAGGATTTGGAGCAGAGGCGGTGCTTGATATACTGGCTTTAAGCAAGGCGCAAGACAAGCCTTTGAAATATTTTTCGTCAGGGATGAAGCAAAGGACCAAGTTGGCCTTGGCATTTTGTGCAGATACGCCTATCTTGGCGCTTGATGAGCCGACCTCCAATTTGGACGTTCAAGGTACTGATTGGTATTTAAGCCTGATTGAAAAATATTCGAAAAACAGGTTGGTTTTGGTGGGCTCCAACCAAGCTTATGAGTACGAGTTTTGTAAACATCAGCTAAATATTTTAGATTATAAAAAGTAAAATTAATTTGATAAAAGTGCGAAGAACTAGCTTTAAACGGCTTAAAAGCACTTCGTAAAAATATTTTAAAACTACTATTGTTTAATTAAAAAATAGTCTATACCTTTGCGGCACGAAATGAGGCTTAGGAGATAGGCGTAAATTTCAAAAGAAAATGGCAAAAGCATCTGATATTAAAAATGGAAATATTCTTCGTTTTAACGGAGATTTGGTACAGGTAGAAGAATTTATTCACCGTACCCCAGGAAATTTAAGAGCTTTCTATCAGGCAAGAATGCGTAACGTGAAAACCGGTAAATTGGTTGAGTATCGTTTCCGTGTTGACGAAGAGGTAGAAATTTGCCGCGTAGAAACCAATGATTATCAATATTTGTACGAAGATGGTACTTTCTTGGTAATTATGGACAACACTACCTACGAACAATATAACGTGCCTAAGTTTTTATTTGGCGAAGGCGTTAAGTTCTTAAAAGAAGGAATGAACGTAATTGTGGCTTTCGAAAGCGAAGAACCAATTATGGCTCAGTTGCCTCAGAACGTAGAGTTGGAAATTACCTACACTGAGCCTGCAGTAAAAGGCAATACTTCAACAAACGCACAGAAATATGCAACTGTTGAAACTGGAGTTGAAATACGTGTGCCAATGTTCATTAACCAAGGCGATAAAGTTAAGGTTGATACCAGAACAGGGGATTACATAGAAAGAGTAAAATAAATTTTCATAGTTTAGTTTTAGGTTTAGGTTGATTGTGGCTTCGGAGTGGTTCCCGAAGCCATCTTTTTTTTATACCTTAGCAATCATGCTAAAATCGGCCATTAGAAAAGAAGCTTTGCAAAAAAGGAGGACGTTGGCCGACGACGATTTTTTAGCGCTTAACCAGCTACTTCTAGCACAATTTAAAACACTTGACTTTTTTGGAATCAGTAGCATCCATGTTTTTTTGCCCATTGTGGAGAAGCGGGAGCCTGATACGTTTCTTTTGATTGATTGGTTGCAGAAAAATCACCCTGAGATGAGTATCGTAGTGTCCAGATCCAATTTCAATGACCATTCGATGAGTCATCATCCTTACCAAAAAGATGATTTAAAGGTAAACCATTACCATATCCCAGAACCACAAACAATGGAGATTTTTAGGGATAAAATAGATATGGTGTTGGTGCCCTTGTTGGCTTTTGATAAAAAGGGCTATAGAGTAGGATATGGAAAGGGGTTTTATGACCGGTTCCTGTCAGAAATTAAAGCCAAAAAGGTAGGGATTTCGCTTTTCGAAATGATGCCTGAAGAGATTTCGAACGTGCATCAAGACGATATAAGATTGGATTTGTGCATCACTCCAAAACAAATTTATAGCTTTGTAAGCTAGTCAATAATTTTAGTTATGGAAAAGGATCTTAGAATAACGAACGCAAAGCAATACGAAGAGACCATGATTGCTATTTTTGAAATGCAGGAGCAAGAAGAACCTTTGACCAAAGCGCAACTAGCGGAAATGGAAATTATGATGAAGGCTGCTCAACGTTACGAGGATGAAGAGCTTTAATAAAATCGCTAATCAGATAGGCAATGGTTTTGCCTATGGTTGCTTCCCTTCTGCCGTCTTTTAATTGCATCGCTCCTTCACAGATATGTAAGTAGCAAAATTCCTTTTTGGCGGTTAAAATCAGTAGACGTACTTCGTTTATGGAAAAACCTGTGGACGTAGCGGCACTAGAAAGGATACCTGTTATGCTATCCAAATCGATCTCTAGGCCCAAAGGCGATTTTACGCCTTTTAGGAGCTTTTGTAGGGCCGAAGGGATATCTTCGCCGTTCGATAGTAAATCGTCGAAATAAGCGGCCTTAATGCCGTTGTTTGTTGCAATAAAATCTAATTGAGCTTCGCTCACATAATTTTGATGCAGGCCGAAGATTCGATACTGTTCTAAAAAGCCATCCATCATAGCTGTACTAAAGCCGTTTCCACTATGCCTGCCTTCGCTAGGGTCACGTAAATCGGTATGTGCATCAATATTGAGCACGTTAATAGCTTCTTCTTTTGCTAAAGAAACTCCTTTAATGATTGGGTAGCAATTATTGTGTCCGCCACCAATTACGATTGGAGTTTTTCCGGACAGCACAATGGTTTGAATAACAGGAAACACCAAATCATCAATTTCCTTTACGGAATTTCTTAGTGTTGCAATATCGGTAGAAGGATTTTCTGGGATTTCAAATTCACCCAATACCAAAATATCTTCGCCTTTTAAAAAAGGATTTTGTTGCAGGTTTAAAAATGCTTTCAAAGCGGGTTTCCAAGCGGTATCTGCACCACCAATTCCGTAATTAGCCCTTATCCCAATATCCTCTGGAATGCCTAAAAGCACAAATTTGGCAGATGATTTTTTCAAGGAATCTATCGAGATGGCATCCTTTTGACCGTAATATGCCACTCTTTCGCCAAGTTTGGTTTCCCCCTTGCGGATATTTACCAGATTTAGGATATCGCTTTGCGAAAAGATTTTGAAACTAGCCATGGTAAATTTCTCCGTTTAAAATTACGGTTTCCACCTGACTCTGCCCAAAGCTATAAGGCAAGTAAGCCAAGGAAGTCATCGGTCTGGTGATAAATAAATTTGCTCTCTTTCCTATGGCAATGCTACCAATTTCATCGCTTAACTCCATAGCCGCAGCTCCGTTAATGGTAGCGGCGTTAATGGCTTGCTGGGGTGTCATTTTTAGCTTGATACAGCCCAAAGAAACCACAAAATTCATGTTCCCAGAGGGAGTTGAACCCGGATTGTAATCACTAGCTAAAGCGACAATGGCATTGTGCTCAATCAGCCCTTTGGCATTGGCAAAAGGGATGTTGATATAAAACGAACACGAAGGTAGTAGTGTGGCAATGGTATTGCTTTCACTAAGCGCCGTTAATACAGCTCCGTCAGTTTCTTCTAAATGGTCAACAGATACGGCCTGGTGTTGAATACCCAATTGTACAGCGCCAGAAACGGAAAGTTGATTAGCGTGGATTTTAGGCTTAAGACCATAATTTGCTGCGGTTTCCAAAATAAGAGCCGTTTCTTCAAGTGAGAAAAATCCTTTTTCGCAAAAGGCGTCAATATAATCTGCCAGTTTTTCTTGGGCTACCAGGGGAATCAGCTCATTAATGATCAAATCAATATAGCCCTGATGGTTTTCTTTGAACTCGGAAGGATAAGCATGAGCAGCCAATAAACTTGCTTTAATGGGAATGGGAAATGTGGCTTTTAACCGTTGAATTACTCGGAGCATTTTCAGCTCGCTTTCTACCGTTAGCCCATAACCACTTTTAATTTCCAAGGCTCCTGTGCCCTGCTTGATCATGTCGTTTAAACGAATGCTGGCACTTTCAAAAAGTTCATCTTCCGTAGCTTTCTGTAACTTGTTGGCCGAATTTAAAATACCTCCGCCCGCTGTGGCGATTTCCTCATAGGTTTTGCCGGCAATTTTTAGGGCAAATTCTTCTTCGCGAGGCGCAGCAAACACAATATGCGTGTGACTATCGCACCAAGAAGGGAACACAAAACGACCTTTAGCGTTTAGCGTATCAAACTTGGCACTTGAATTAGGGAGATTCTCCATTGGCCCAAAATCCTTGATTAAGCCATTCTCTAATAGCAGCCAAGCGTTTTCTAAAACGGGAAGCTGATCTAGTTCGCTACCGCGAAGAAAAGGTGTTTCCTTTGGATGTACGCCAACAAGGGCTTTGATGTTGATAATGAGCATATTTGGTTAACTGTTTAAATCGCTTAATCGGTTAATTGCTTTGGCTATGGTTAAACAGTTTAAACAATTAACCGATTAACCTTTTATTGTAATTCTAACAATATGGGGCAATGGTCGCTATGTAAGGCGTCAGGCAAAATGCGCACATTTTTTAACCGGGTTTCCAATTCTCTTGTCGTTAAATGATAATCGATACGCCAACCTAAGTTTTTCCCTCTGGCGCCAGCTCGGTAGCTCCACCAGGTATAATGGTGTGGGTCTTGGTTAAAATGACGGAAAGAGTCGATAAAGCCATTATTGATGAACAGTTCCATCCATTCACGCTCTTCGGGCAAGAAACCAGAAGAATTGGCATTGGATTTCGGGTTGTGAATGTCTATGGCCTTGTGGCAAATGTTGTAATCTCCAGAAATGATCAAGTTGGGATAACTTTTTCGAAGCTCATCAATATAGCCGTTGAAGAAAGCCATGAATTCATATTTTTTCGCCTGTCTCTCATCGCCGCTTGATCCTGAAGGCATATACAAGCTCATCAATGAAAAGCCATCAAAATCGGCCCTTAAAACCCTGCCTTCGGCATCAATCCATGGCTCTCCGCAGCCATATTCCACATGGTTAGGCTTTATCTTGGTAAGAATGGCTACGCCGCTGTATCCTTTTTTCTCGGCAGGGAACCAGTAATGATGGTAACCCAATTGCTCAATAAGGGCCAAAATATCAGGAATTTGTTCCTTAAGTGCTTTTACTTCTTGTAGGCAAACCATATCTGCATCGGTAGCTTGCAACCAAGTAAAAAGACCTTTGGTGGCGGCGGCACGAATGCCATTAACGTTATATGATATTATTTTCATTTTATTTCTTAGCTTCTGCTTTTTTCAATTCTTTCTCCAGTTTTTTTGCTTCCCTCTTTTTAAGCACGGTAACGGTCATTTTTACATCCTCTTTGGGGCGATTGGCGTTTCCGGTTTCTACGCCTGCAATAGCATCTATCATTTCTATTCCCTTAACTACTTCGCCATAAGCGGTGTAATTTCTATCCAGATGTGGCGTGCCGCCAATAGTTTTATAAACCTCTCTTTGATAATCGGGAATTTGATGTTTCAATCGGTTCTTTTCTACAGTGTTCAGCTGCTCGTCGGTAAAAACTTTTCCTTGCACTAAATAAAATTGGCTTCCGCTAGAAGCTTTTTCGGGATTGTTATCTCTAGCTGCGGCCAAAACACCTTTTTTGTGAAAAATGCTATCGCGAAACTCTGCGGGAATTTTGTACTCAGGACCTCCGTTACCCAAAGTAGCTTCCGGGGTGGCGTTTTTCGAATCGGGATCACCACCTTGGATCATAAAATCTTTGATTACCCGATGAAAAATAGTGCCGTTGTAATAACCTTCTTTGGCGAGTTTCAAAAAATTATCGCGGTGTAGCGGAGTTTCATTATAAAGCCTTACAATACATTCGCCTTTGTTGGTGCTGATTTTAACGTATTGGTATCTAGGTTTTGCAGCAAAAGTTACTTGGCAAAGTAATACTGTGCAAAATAGAAGCAGTTTCTTCATGATAAATTGGTTTTGCGCTAAGTTATTTAAAAAGCAAATCATTGTCTAAGTAAAGTTGAATTATTCTTCACGATTTTAAGCTGTAGAATTTATTATTTACTTTAGTGATTGATGAAGCTTTACATTAAAAATATGGTATGCGACCGCTGCAAAATGGCGGTAAGTGATGTTTTTGAAAGACTAAACCTTAAGACAAAAGCGGTTACTTTAGGGGAAGTAGAACTTGAAGAAAAGGCACTTGGCGACGAACAATACCAAAGCGTAAAGCAGACTTTGGAAAGCCTTGGTTTTGAGCTCTTGGAAGATAAAAGAAAGATGTTAGTAGCGCAGATCAAAGGTGCTGTAGTGGGCCTGGTACATTACACCAAGGAACCATTAAAAGTAAACCTTTCCGATTTTCTAGCCAATAAGCTAAATACAGACTATTCTAGTTTGAGCAGTGTTTTTTCGGCCGAAGAGAAAAATACGATCGAGCATTACTATATCCAACAGAAAATAGAACGAGTTAAAGAACTCTTAAGCTATGGCGAACTAACCTTGAGCGAAATCGCCTTTCAGCTCAATTATAGCAGTGTTGCCCATTTATCTGCCCAGTTTAAAAAGGAGACAGGTCTAACGCCTTCGCAGTTTAAACAAGATTTGAAGCGGAAAACGCTCGACAAGGTCTGATTTACTTTCTTATCATACATCAACTTTTTCTGTAATTCGCTGTTGTAGCTTTGTTCATTAACAAAAGACAATAGCCATGAAGCGATTATTCTTATTTTTATTGGCAACGAGCTTAAGTGTAGCTACGTTTGCCCAAACCCAATGGAAAGTTGACCCGATGCACTCCTTTGTGAATTTCTCGGTTAAACATTCTGGAATTTCACTTGTAGACGGATCTTTCAAGAAATTTGAGGGTGAATTTACTTCCTCAAAAACTGATTTTACCGATGCAAAAATCAATTTTTCTGTCGACGTAGCGAGTATTAGCACTAGCGTAGACATGCGTGATAATCACTTGAAGTCAGACGATTTCTTTAATGCAGAAAAGTTCCCTAAAATGACTTTCGTAAGTACTACATTCAAGAAAATGAAAGATAATACTTATGCGCTTGCCGGTAAATTAACCATACGCGATGTTACCAAAGATGTTACTTTTACTGTAGTTTATGGAGGTACTGCAAAAGACCAAAGAGGAAATGCTAAGATTGGCTTCTCAGCTTCTACGACTATTAACAGGTTAGATTATAACATTAAATACGACCCAACTGGTGCTGGCGTTGCAAAAGACGTAAACATTACCTTGAATTTGCAGTTTGCACAAGCAAAATAAACCTTTATTGTCACATTGAGCTTGTTGAAATGTATACTTTGACAAGCTCAGCATGACATATTCTTATTCCCATGGACACATTCAATCAATTCAAAACATTTACCTCTAGTTTACCACAAAGCGATTTAATGCCTGTGCTTTTCATGGGGCATGGTTCGCCAATGAATGGAATTGAGGTGAACGAGTTTAGTAATGGCTGGGCAAATATGGCCAAGTCTATTCCGCAGCCATCTGCAGTTTTGGTGGTTTCGGCACATTGGTTTACCTCAGGTACCAAGATTACGGCTATGGATTTCCCGCGGACAATCCATGATTTTGGAGGGTTTCCGCAAGCGTTATTCGATGTGCAATACCCTGCGCCGGGCAATCCTGAGTTGGCCAAAGAAACTGCGGGATTAATTACCTCAACTTCCGTTGCGTTAGATCACGATTGGGGCTTGGATCATGGCGCTTGGACCGTAATTAGACACATGTACCCTAATGCGGAGATTCCAGTGCTACAGTTGAGCATTGATTATAGCAAAGGGCCACAATATCATTACGATTTGGCCAAGGAATTATCCGCATTGCGCAGAAAAGGTGTTTTGATTTTGGGAAGTGGCAACATGGTACACAACTTGCGCATGTTAAGTTGGGAAATGATCCATGGTGGTGGTTACGATTGGGCTTTGGAGGCAAGCGAAAAATTCAAGTCGGCTATTCTTAACCATGATCATCAGGCGCTCATTAAGTTTGAACAAATGGGTAGCGATGTGCGTTTGGCAGTGCCTACACCAGAACATTATTTACCCTTAATGTACACCCTGGGTTTACAACAACAAGGCGAGCAAGCATTTTTATTTAACGACAAAGCGGTGGGAGGCTCGCTTACCATGACTTCCGTGAAAGTGGCTTAATTATTCCACGCGTTTGTAGGGAAACTCCATTTTCCTATGCTTTCCGCCAATGTTTCCTTCAATCCAAGCAAGTAGTTCGGTTTTTCCTTTGTTTTGATAAGTAATTTGCTGAGGGAAATCATGCTGTTTGTTCTCAAAAGTAAAGGTCTTGTTTTCGCTACCGACTAATTTGAAATGAGTGGTGCCAAGATTGTTTTTCTCATAACCGGTTACACAAAAGGTCCATTCGCCTTTGATCTTTTTGAGCACGATGGATTCCGTTAAAACGCTATCCCCAGCCCCCTTAAATTGATAGGATTGGCCGGTAAGGCTATCTTTATGTAACTGCCAACGTTCTACAATTTTTGCTCCTTTTGTATTCATTTCCCATTTTCCAAGTATAAAATCAAAAGATTTCAACGATACTTGGGCGGAAACAGAAGCAGCGGCCGTAAAGAGAATGAAGAATAAGAATAGCTTTTTCATGTTTGTTGAAATTACATGATTTTTCTCAATAGTTTGAGCACCCATTGTTTGGTGGTGAAAGGGGGGTAGACCAAATTGTTGAAATCAAGCGATCGTTGAGTAACTACGCTACGTTCGTGAGAGAAGTTTTTGAAGCCAAAAAAACCATGGCTGCTTCCCATCCCGCTATGATTTATGCCGCCAAAGGGAAGTTTTGGATTGGCAATGTGTACCAAAACATCATTAATGCAGGTGCCTCCGGCACTGGTTGATTTAATGATTTTCTTGATGTTCTTATTGCTTTTGCTAAAGATATACAAGGCCAAGGGTTTTGCTTTTTGGTTCACATAGTCAATCGCTTCGGTTAAATCGTTATAAGGGATAATAGGTAAAATAGGCCCAAAAATCTCTTCTTCCATAATTTTGGCATCTTTTGGCAGTTGAGTTAAAATCACAGGGTCAATACGATATGTTTTTTCGTCAGATTTGCCGCCCCAGTTAATTCTGGCTCCTTTGTCTACGGCATCGTTAATCAAATGTTCAAGTCTATCAAAATGCTTTTTGCTAATAATTTTGCCGTAAACCTTGGTGTCAATTTCTTCTTTCGCCTTGAAATACATTTCTGTGGCAAACTGTTTGTAAAGGCCTACAAATTCGTCAACTAAATTCTTTTGTATTAAAATGTAATCGGGAGCAATACAGGTTTGCCCAGCATTGACCAATTTCCCCCAAGCAATTTTTTGTGCCGCTTTTGGTAAGTTCACTTCCTTATCGATAATGGTTGGAGATTTTCCGCCCAATTCAAGCGTTACCGAGGTGAGGTTCTTGGCCGCTGCGCTCATCACCACTTTTCCAATTTCGGTGCTTCCCGTAAAAAAAATATGATCAAAAGGTTGTTCCAAAAGTTGTTTTGAAGTTTCTGCATTACCCTCAAAGCAGGCAATTTGTTCCTCATCAAAAGTATTCAGGATGATCTTGCTGATGATTTTACTGGTGGCGGGGCTAAGTTCCGAAGGTTTCACCATTACACAGTTTCCCGCAGCAATGGCAGAAATCAATGGAGACATGACCAACTGAAAAGGATAGTTCCATGGAGCAATAATCAGGCAAACGCCTTTTGGTTCGTAGTAGATCCTGTTTTTTGCGAAAGGATTGCTCAATGTTTTGCCAATACGTTTGGGAGCCATCCAACTGCTTAGATTTTTAATCGCATAATCAATCTCGCCATAAATAAAAAAAACTTCGGTAATTGCAGCTTCAAACCTGTTTTTTGCAAGGTCTTTGTAAAGGGCTAAAAAAATCTCATCCTCGTTTTCTTCTATCGCCGCTTTAAGCTTCCGCAGCTGCTCTATTCGTTCCGCTGCATTAGTTTGCCTTAGCGCAAAATGATGCGCCTGCTGATTTTTGAAAACGCAGCCAATTCTGTTCATAGTCTCACAAAGTGGAAGATTAATTGTTAAATATAGTTAAACGCCAATAAAACTTCTTATAATTATCAGCAAATTAGTCCCGTAATACCATTGCATAACACAATGAAAAAGTATCTGTTTATAATTTCCGTTTTCTTTTTATCCTTTGAGTTAAGTGCACAAACCGTCAAACCTGATGTTTTTGTAATCGGAAATGGCAATGCGGCAGTTGCTGCAGCCATACAAGCGGCACAATCTAATGTGAAAACAGTGTTGCTGTTGCAGGCAGGAGGCTTTGATATTGAGCCTATTGGAAAAGATTTGCATTCTGGGGTTCAAGCGGCTTTTTTAAATAAGATTAAGAAATTTAAACAATTGAATGATAGCATCGGCGAAGTGCAGTTTGATAAGCAAACCGCCAATCAGGTACTGCTTCAATGGACCGATAGCATTAAAAATCTCACGGTAATCAAAAACGTTCAGTGGGTAAAAGCCGATAGATCGGGGAAAGGCTGGGTTTTTAAACTATCAGATGGTAAAACCATTCGACCAGAAATTTTTGTGAATGTGGCCGACCAAAAATTAAATGCAGCCCTGAAAATAGATGCTTCTATGGTAGGAACTTGGCAAAAGTTCAGCTATGAAAACCCAATTTACAAAACCAATATTGCGGCGGGGAAACAAATTAATGGAAGTACTAACACCATTTTCTCACTCTATCAATTGTTGATGCCCACACAGGAGAATTTAGTTTATGTGAGCGACCCAACCAGTATGCTGATGGGACAGGCCGGGGGGGCGGTGGCAGCCTTTGCTGGCTTTTTTGATAAGAGAACCTCAGAATCAAATCTTAAGAAAATACAAGGCGAACTCATTGCCTTTAATAGCAACCTTATGCCTTTTGTAGACGTTGGCATTAAGGATGCCAGTTGGAAAGCTATCCAGATGGTGGGTATTTCTGGTGTCATCAAAGCTGAAGAAACCAATGGAAAGCTGTTGTTCAACGGGGAAAAGCTGGTAAGCACAGCCGATATTAAACAGGTGGTGAAAGACCATTACTACAAAGCCCAAATTTGGTTCGACGACTATAAAAGCGATGTGATTACCATTGGTGCTGCTTTGGATATGATCTGCTACGTAGGCAATAAAGCACCTGAAAGCACCCTCAAAGAAGTGGAGAAGAAATGGAAAACAACCTACGCTTTTACTTCAAAATTTGAAGCGGAAAGACAAATTTCTAGAAGAGAGCTTGCGGTGTTGCTGCAAGATTATATGCCTCCATTTAATGTAACGGTAGATAAAACGGGAAAAATCATTAGATAGGCTTTTCTATCTGTAACAATTGTAACATCTTGTTTTGGGGTATGCTAGCCCAGCACTTTTTTGCATAACTTGCATACATAACTACAAACCAAGATGAAGAAAAAACTTTACCTAACCCACCTCCTTTTCTGGTCTGTTACGCTTGGTGCTTTTGCGCAGTCGCCGCAAAACTATAGCAACAGTGCCAGCTTGGCACAACGCATCAAAACGTTGACAAGCAAATATCCCAATTTAATCAAATCAAAAACACTCACCCAAACGCTTGGCGGAAAAGACATTTGGATGCTTACTTTAGGCACCCAAAACGCTGACCAAAAACCTGCCATTGCCGTAGTTGGAGGGGTAGATGGTAAACACCTTTTAGGTGTAGAAATGGCTATTGGCTTTGCTGAAAAATTATTGGCAAGTTCAAATGCCGACAGCGTTAAAAACCTGTTGAACAAGCAAACCTTCTATGTTTTCCCAAACATGAGCCCTGATGCTACCGAGCAATATTTTGCAAAGCTGAAATACGAACGTAGCGGCAACACCACCAAAACTGATGACGACCGCGACGGGAGGTTAAACGAAGATGGTTTTGATGATTTAGACGGTAATGGCAAAATTACTTGGATGCGTGTTAAGGATGCTACGGGAAAATACAAACTAAACCCTGATGACCCCCGTTCACTGATTTTGGCTGACGCGACCAAAGGTGAAAATGGTGCCTACACCCTTTTGCAAGAGGGGCTAGATAACGATAAGGACGGTCAATTTAATGAAGATGGGGAAGGGGGCGTTAGCTTTAATAAAAACGCAAGCTTCAACTATAAAAATTTTGTTCCAGGAGCAGGAGAGTATGCGGTTTCTGAAAAAGAGAATAGGGCTTTATTCGACTTTCTTTTTGATGCCTTTAACGTATATGCAGTAGTTACTTTTGGACCGATGAATAACCTTTCGTCGCCAGTGACATTTAATCCAGCGGGCCTGACCAAAAGAATTATCACGAGCTGGTTTGACGCAGATGTAAAATCTAATGCTCTGGTTTCCGAACGATACAATAAAATTACCAAAACCAAAGATGCGCCGAAAACGCAAGCAGAGCCTGGCGATTTTTCGCAATGGGCTTATTTTCACTATGGCCGCCTAAGCTTTAGCACACCGGGGTGGTGGGTGCCAAAGGTTGCGCCTGATTCGGCTAAGAAAGAAAAGAAATTTACCAATGACGATCCGGTAGCGGCCTATTTGCGTTGGGCGGCTAAAGAAGGGATTACCGATACTTACACCCCATGGAAAACGGTTTCGCATCCAGATTTTGCTGGACAAACCGTAGAAGTGGGCGGCGTAGATCCTTTTGTGCTCAATAACCCTCCATACAAATTGGTAGATAATATTGTGGCCAAGCATACCGACTTTTTGGTGGCACTTGCGGCCATGGCTCCACAAATTGAATTTGTTAACCTTAAAACGGAAAAGCTTACCGACGGTCTTACCCGTGTGACGGTACAACTGCTCAACACAGGTGATATATCTACCTATACGAAAATAGGCGACCGTAGTTATTTCCTTAAAAAGATAGCTATAAAAGTTAATGCTAAAAATGGACAGGAAGTAGTAAGCGGACGTAAAAGCCAAACCATTGAAAGCTTGCAGGGTAAGGAGTTTAAAGAACTGACTTGGCTCATTAAAGGCAGCGGTAAGGTTACCATTGATGCAGGTTGCCCAACTACAGGAAATAAATCAATAGAGGTTACACTATAATCAGACACAACAAATGAGGATGAAGAAATACATGCTAATGGCTGCGGTGATTTTGTGTGCCGTAACATTAAAAGCCCAGAAACCGGAAAATATATTAGCGGCAGTAGGTACACCGCCAAACCCAAAAGTACCGATCAGTTGGAACAGGTATCATGATTATGCTGCCATTACAGAAATCTGTAAAAAGCTAGCCGCGGCCCATCCCAACCTGATTAAGCTAGAAACCATAGGCAAATCCTTTCAGGGCAAAGACCTATGGATCATGAGCATCAGCGACCACAAAATTGGCAACGCCGATCAAAAACCAGCCATGTACATTGATGGAAATATCCACTCTAACGAAATACAGGGAAGTGAATTTGCTTTGTACACCGCTTGGTATTTGGTAGAAATGTATGCCGCCAATAACCAAACAATACAATCGCTTTTGGCCGATAAAACTTTTTATATCGTACCCACCATTAACCCTGATGCAAGAGATAGTTTTATCCATAAAGCCAATACTGCACATTCGCCGCGTACAGGCCTAATTCCTATTGATAACGATAGAGATGGTGTTGATAATGAAGATGGTTTTGACGATTTGGATGGCGATGGACATATCACCATGATGCGCCGTAAAAACCCGAATGGCCGTTATAAAGTGGACCCAAGCGATCCGAGAAGAATGATTGTAGTAGGCTACGATGAAAAAGGAGAATATGAACTTTTGGGTTCTGAAGGGATTGATAATGATGGCGATGGTTTAGTGAATGAAGACGGCGAAGGTGCCTATGACCCTAACCGCGATTGGGGATGGAACTGGCAGCCTAACTACATCCAGGGCGGAGCTTATAAATACCCATTCTCTATCCCAGAAAACCGTGCGGTGGTAGATTTCGTGATGAAACATCCTAATATTGCTGCGGCACAATCTTATCACAACAATGGCGGAATGATTTTACGCGGCCCCGGAGCTGCAGAAGACGTAGACACTTACAATGCCCAAGATGTACGCGTGTACGATGCGCTTGGTAAAAAAGGAGAAGAATTGTTGCCTGGTTATCGTTACTTGGTAGTTTACAAAGATCTGTATTCAGTTTTTGGCGGTGAGTTGGACTGGTTTTACGGAGGCCGAGGAATTTATACTTTCTCCAATGAACTTTGGACAGGTTACGCCATGTACAACAAAGCTGGAGCAGACAACACGCAAGACCAACTTTACACCTTCGACAAGGATTTGCTAATGAAAGATGCTTTCGTGGACTGGAAGCCTTATAAACACCCTCAGTATGGAGATATTGAGATAGGAGGATTCAAGAAAACCTACACGCGTCTCCACCCAGGCTTTTTGTTGGAAAGCGATGCCCATCGCAATATGGCCTTTAGTGTTTTTCATGCTTACAATACCCCAAAATTGAGTATCGACGAAATCGAGGTGAAAGATATCGGGTCAGGCTTAAAACAAGTTACGGCAGTAATAAGCAATTTGCGCATGATCCCAACCCACTCTAGCCAGGATCTTAAGAACAATATCGAAATCCCGGATATGATTTCCTTAACAGGTGGGACTGTGGTTGCAGGAATGGTAGTTAACAATCGCGACTTGGGAATTACAACGGAGCAAAAACTCGACCCAACCAACATTAGGGTAGAAAATATTCCTGGTAATTCTTATGTAACCGTAAGATGGTTGGTAAAAGGAGGAACTAAATTCACCGTAAATGTAAATAGCAAAAAAGGCGGATCAGCAAGTAAATCAAACTAGAAATACAGAATAATGAAAAAATATATTGCATTCTTATCGCTCTCTATGTTAGTAGGAGCATCGGCTCAGGCGCAGCAACTGGCTCCCTTAACCGTTCAAAAAATTATGAGGGATCCCAAGTGGATGGGAACCTCTCCCGAAGCTTACCGTTGGTCGGCAGACAGTAAAACGGTTTTCTTTAACTGGAATCCTGAAAATAAAGACAAGGCACAGCCTTATAAGGTAAATGTAGCAAGCGTAAAAGTAGATAAAGCGGAAAACGAAGAAGCGGATAAAAATGCGGAAGTTAATTATGCCTACAATAAGGACAAATCCTTGGGGCTGTTGGAAAAAGGAGGAGATCTTTACCTTTCAAACTTCAAGACCAAAAAGGAAACTCGCCTTACCAATACTTTAGAAAGAGAAAGTAATGCCAAGTTTTTGTACAACAATGATGTGGTTTTTCAACGTACAGAAAATGTTTACCAGTTGAATTTGGCAACAGGGGAATTGAAGCAGCTTACCAATTTCATCAAAGGTAAACAGGAAGGCTTCGGAATGCCTGCGGGTAGAGGTCCTGTTCGTTCTGCAGGTGC
Organism: Pedobacter sp.; assembly: GCF_039594775.1. GTDB lineage: Bacteria > Bacteroidota > Bacteroidia > Sphingobacteriales > Sphingobacteriaceae > Pedobacter. The sequence goes on from NZ_JBCNMT010000001.1 coordinate 528,184, forward strand.
TTCTCAACAAGATACTTGGTTAAGAAACGACCAAACTGCGTTATTCGATATCATCAAAAAACGAAATGCAGAAGGAGGAAATAGAGGTGCTGGAGGAGGAAGACGTTTTGGATTTGCAGGTGCTAGTTCGGCCCCTGCCAGAACCATTAAGCCTATTTATTTAGAGGAAGATTTTATGGCAGGCTTAAACGTTAGCCCAGATGGTAAGTTTGTTAGTTATCGTTTGATCAAACAAGCTACAGGAAACAAAAATACCATCGTTCCCAATTACGTAACCGCTTCGGGCTATACCGAAGATATTAACGGCCGTACCAAAGTAGGAGAAACCTTGTCGACCAGTATCACTTATGTTTTGGATTTGGACAAAGATTCGGTTTATGCCGTAAGTGCCTCACAAATACCAGGCATTAAAGATTTGCCAGATTATGTGAAAGATTATCCAAAACAATTGGAAGAAAGAACTAAGAAAAACGAAGATAGAAAAGTGAACCTAAACGTGGTGAACTGGAATGAAAGCGGATCTTTTGCTGTGGTTTCTGGTAGAGCACAGGACAATAAAGATTTCTGGATTTTGAAGTTAGACCCTGCCACAGGGAAATTAACGTTGATTGATCGTCAACGAGATGAAGCTTGGGTAGGAGGTCCTGGGGTCAACAGAGATGTAAGATGGATTGACAACCAACGTTTTTATTTCCAAAGTGAGGCAACTGGGTACTCACATTTATATACCTACAATATCAGCACAGGAGAGAAAAAGCAATTGACTTCAGGAAAATGGGAAGTTCAACAGGTACAACTTTCTAAAGATAAGAGCACTTTTTACATCAGTGGAAATAAAGAACATCCAGGTGTTACCCATTTCTACAAAATCAGTGTAAATGGTGGCGATTTAGTGCAAATTACCAGTATGAAAGGTGGTAATGAAGTAACCCTATCTCCCGATGAAAAATGGCTGGCCATCAACTACTCCTACATGGACAAACCTTGGGAATTGTATATCCAAGCCAATAAACCAGGGGCGAAAGCAGTAAGAGTAACCAAATCTACTTCTGAGGAGTTTGAGAGCTATCAGTGGCGTCAACCAGATTTGGTGTCGTTTAAAAACCGTTATGGTGATGATGTTTATGCTCGCGTATATCCAGCTAAAGACCCTCATCCCAACAAACCAGCGGTTGTTTTTGTGCATGGAGCAGGCTATTTACAAAACGTACACTACTGGTGGAGCCAATATTTCAGAGAATACATGTTCAATAATATGCTAGCAGATAATGGTTATACAGTAATTGACATTGATTATACGGCAAGTTCTGGATATGGCCGCAACCACCGTACAGGAATCTATCGCCATATGGGCGGAAAAGATTTGACCGATCAGGTTGACGGAGTAAAAATGCTGGTAGAAAAATACGGCGTTAACCCTAAAAATGTTGGTCTGTATGGCGGATCTTACGGTGGTTTTATCACCTTAATGGGATTATTTAATGCGGCGGATACTTTTAGAGCAGGTGCGGCATTAAGATCGGTAACCGATTGGGCACACTATAACCATGGTTATACCTCAAATATCCTTAACGAACCATTTAACGACCCAGAAGCCTATAAGAAGAGCTCTCCAATTTACTTTGCAGACAAGCTTAAAGGCGATTTGGTGATGTTACACGGTATGGTTGATGTGAATGTACATTTTCAAGATATTGTTCGTTTAAGCCAGCGCTTTATCGAATTAGGCAAAGATAATTGGGAACTAGCCGTATATCCAGTAGAAGACCACGGCTTTGTAGAGCCGAGCAGTTGGACAGATGAATACAAAAGGATATTCAAACTATTCGAAAACACGTTAAAGAAATAGCTGAGAGGCTCGGTATTATTTTATCCGATAGAGATGCTTTTTTAATCCTTTAGGCTTTGTTGCTCGAAAAAGATTGGCAATAAGTAATTTTCTATCTAAATTAGATAACAAAGAATAAAAATTAAATGATGGATATTAGGGTTTTTAGAAGATGCTTTGCGTATGTTTTTGCAGTGGTATGCTTTTTTTCAATTGGGCTCCAAAATGTTCGTGCCTTACAGCCTTTGAACATTGAGAAGCCCAATAAAGATAGTGTCATCAAAATTTTGGCCATAGGTAACAGCTTTTCCGAAGATGCTTTGGAGCAATATTTTTATGGGCTGGCCAAAGCGGGTGGTTATAAGGTGGTTATTGGTAACCTGTACATCGGTGGTGCTCCATTGGATCTGCATTGGAAAAATGTACAAGAAGATAAAGATGCCTATGAATATCGCAAGATCGGATTAGATGGTAAGAAGGAACGTTTTCCGAAAACCAGTATTTCTAAAGCTATAGCGGATGAAAATTGGGATTATATTAGTCTGCAGCAATCTAGCCCTAAATCAGGTTTGTTTGAAACTTACATTGAACCGCTTCCTTTGCTATTCAACTATGTAAAAGACAAGGCTACTAATCCCCAAGTAAAATTTGTTTGGCATCAAACCTGGGCCTATGCACAGAACTCTACCCACAATGGTTTTGCCAGTTATGGTAAGGATCAAATGAAGATGTACCAAAGCATTATGGGCGCTTCGAAGAAAGCCATGAAACTAGTTCCTTTTGATATTTTGGTGCCATCGGGAACGGCTATACAAAATGCACGCACCAAACTGGGCGATATCTTATGTAGGGACGGTTATCACCTAGACCTTAATATTGGCCGATACATCGCTTCTTGTGCTTGGTACGAGGCCATTTTTAAAACCAGTGTGATAGGAAATACTTATAAACCCGAAAAGGTAACGGAAGAACAAGCCGCAGTTGGTCAGCAATCGGCCCACGAAGCAGTAAGAAAACCCTTTAAGGTCTCCAAAATTAAATAAATAGGATTTTCTCCTTAAAATTAAAAGCCGCATATTTTTATGCGGCTTTTAATTTTTTAATGCGTTTTCTTGCGTTTTAAATTTAGTTTTCGTATCATTATTTCATTGAAACAGAGAGAAGTTGCGGCTTTGCTTGGTTTAAACCTGCAAATTGTTGCGTTTTGACCCGCATTCGCCATTTTTTACTCATTTCACTGACCAAACTAATCTTTAAACCATAATTCAAACGTATGAGAAAACTTTTACTATCTATTGCTTTATTTACTACCGCACTTAGTGCGTCTGCACAAACGGTCCCGTTAAATAAAGACTGGGAGATATCGCCAGTGGCATCTGGAGGGCCAATTATTTCAGGCACTAATACACCGACCACTGTTGCGTACAATCCCATTAAGAATACATTGTATGTTCCGGAAAGGAATAATAAAATAAGCATATTAGATCCGGCTACGGGAGCTCTAAGTAGTCCATCTACACTTGCTACAAATGCAGCTTGGACAGAAAGTTATAAATACACCAAAGTTAGGGTTGCAGAAGATGGCGCCATCTATGCGGTAAACATGACCTTGGGAAGTGGTACATTGTATATTTACAGATGGGCATCTGAAACCGATAATGCACCTACTCGTTCCTCGATCGCCGTTTCGGCAAGAACAGGGGATTCTTTTACGGTTGCAGGTACAGGATTGAATACTGTATTATACATCAGCGGGGCGGGGCTAGATAAAATTTATGTTTGTAAAACTCAAGACGGAGCGACATTTAATGATGCTAATACCTCAACCATTACGCTTGGGCTTACACCTGCAACCCAAGCCCGTTCAAGTATCTCTGTACAAGATGCATCAAATCTTTGGATAAATACACTTAACGTTGAAGCTAGAAAGATAACTTTTGATGCGGGAGGGGTAATAACAGCGACAAAAATTATCCCTACAGCAACTATTAGTCAGTTATATTCAAATGCGGAGTATTTTAAGGATGGCGCATCTAGTTATCTCGCGATTTCTGGAGCAAACAATTCAACTATTGGGTTAAATCTGCAAGTTTATAATATTACGAATGTAAATGCACCAACGCTAATCTCCAGCGGAGCATTGGCTCCAGCAGCATATACAGCAAATGGAAATGCCTACGCTGATGTTGCTATACGGAAAAATGCTAATGGAACACATACTTTCTTTCATTTGGTAGCTGGTAATGGCTTAGCTTCATATACTACCGTAGGAACCCTTCCGGTTTCCCTAACTTCATTTGATGCCGCGCTAATAAATGGTCAAAGCACCTTAAGCTGGCAAACCGCCTCAGAGGCGAAAAATAAAGGTTTTGAAGTGCTACGCTCAAATGACGGTAGTAATTTCTCGCCAGTTGGCTTTGTGAATTCGAAGGCACAAAACGGCAATTCATCGGAGGTATTGAATTACAGTTTTGTAGATCGTACAGCAAAAGCGGGAGAAAACTATTACAAACTAAGACAAGTTGATTTAGATGGAGGAGAAAAGCTGTTTGATAAAGTGGTAAGCGTAAAACTTAGTTTTGATGGAAATAGCGTCGTGGCTTTCCCTAACCCAACCACCAAATATGTAACGGTTAATGCAGGAACCAATGATTATTCTGCGGTTAAATACGAATTGTTTGATGTTAGTGGTAGGAGAGTTTTGAGCGAAAGTGCCAAAGCGGCTCAACAAGAGCTTAGCTTAAGCGGTTTACCTGCCTCTATCTATTACCTAAGAATTTCAAAAAATAACGAGCTCCAAAAAACGGTAAAGCTCATTAAACAATAAATAGGGTTAGTTAAATAAGCGGAGGGCCTCGACAGAATGTTGGGGCCTTTTTTGTATAGCTATTATCTAATTCTCTTAAGCAAGTTATAGTTTTTATCTATGCTTGCATCAAGATTAAGTATGGCTTGGGCATTGTCTTGCAGGGCTATTTAACCTATCTTTGCAGCACGAAATTTAAAAAACACTAAATATTATGAGTTACGTAGGTAAAAAATTCCCTAGTATTACAGTTGATGCCATGTCTGAAATGGGTGACGATTTGAAAATCAACGTTTTTGAAGAAGCAGTAAAAAATAACTCTAAGGTATTGTTGTTCTGGTATCCAAAAGATTTCACTTTTGTTTGCCCTACTGAATTACACGCTTTTCAAGCCGCTTTAGAAGATTTCAAACAAAGAAATACAGTGGTTATCGGTGCATCTTGCGATACTAACGAAGTACATTTTGCATGGTTAAACACGGCAAAAGATAACGGAGGTATCGAAGGCGTTACTTATCCACTAATTGCTGATACTCACAGACAATTAGCAGGTACTTTAGGCATCTTGGATCAAGAGGTTGAGTACACTGAAGAAGGTGAAGAAATTTTCTCAGGTTCAAACGTATCTTACCGTGCAACTTACCTGATTGATGAAACTGGAAAAGTATTCCACGAAAGCGTAAACGATATGCCGTTGGGTAGAAACGTAAAAGAATACTTGCGTTTAATTGATGCTTACGCACACGTACAAAAACATGGCGAAGTTTGTCCAGCTAACTGGGAAGAAGGTAAATCAGCAATGAACGCTACCAGAACTGGCGTTGCTGAATACTTAAGCGCTAACTAAGCAAAAGCTTAACGGAGGCTGTTCATGCCGACGCTTGTCACATTGAGCTTGTCGAAATATTCTTTTAAAATAAGGCTTCGACAAGCTCAGCTTGACACCATTTAAATAATCTCTTTTTCAAACCATTAACTATGCGATTTCTAAACTGACACAAGACTGTAAAAGTAGTGTGATTGCATAGCTATTAAATTTTATATCATGTTTTTAGAATTAACAGAAGATAGTTTAGGCCAATACCTTTCGGATAATCCAAAGGTGATGGTACAATATGCAGCTTCGTGGTGTGGTAACTGCCGTATCATGAAACCAAAGTTTAAAAAATTGGCATCAGAAAATGAAGAAGTACCTTTTTTGATTGTTGATGCAGAGAAATTTCCAGAGTCGAGAAAATTTGCAAAAGTGGATAATCTGCCAACTTTCGCAGCTTTTGAGAACGGTGCTTTGGTTGACCAGGTTCAAACTAACAAAGCAGAAGTTTTAACCGATTTATTTGCTAAAATCAAGTAATTATGAAGGTTCCAGTAATCAGACAGTTTTTCGAAAATGCAACCCCTGAGCAATTAAATGCAACTCTTGAAGTGTTAGAAGCATTTTGCGAATTTAGAGGAGTAAGTGAAGGTGAAGTTGATGTAGCGGGCGAAATGATCACCAATATTTGTGGTGCATTAGAAGTTCACGAAAGTGTAAAAGGAGGCATGGCAGAAAGAGAGGCATTAAATGCATTTTCTCAAAAGGTAATGGGCTCTATTGATAGATAGAAATAATCTTCTCAATAAAAGAGGCTGTTCAAATATTGGGCAGCCTTTTTTGTTATTTCACTTTTGCTCTTATGTAAACACCAAAACGAATTATGTTTAAAATTAAAACGAATTGTGTGTTAAAATTATTTTCAGATGTAAACTAATGAGTCTGAAGGCAATTTCAAAAGGTTTAAAACAACGAAGGAGCAAGATTATAATCTGCTCCTTCTTAAGGTTGCTTTAAAGCGTTATTTAACCATTATGGTCCATTTCAAATTGTTTACTCCAGAAACAGGAACAACGCCCCCAGGACCACCATCTGGTTTAGATGCGACAACATACACATAAGTTGCGTCAGCATAGGCCCAGTTACCCAATGACGTCTCCAACAAATCATTAACGGCAGCATCCTTTGAATTAGCCGTTACCGAAATCATTGTAGGCGTGTATGATAAGCCATGTGCTATTTGAAACGTACCTGTAACACCGTCTCCGCTTGCTGTTAAAGAAAGCATCTTGGGAATATCAGAAGTTAAAGCCACAGTACCGTTAGCATCAGGAAGTCTATATTCTCTATTATCCGATAAAGCATCTTGTGTTAATATGCTTAAATAAGCGCTTGAGCCGCCAAATCCTAATCCATAGCCGCCACTGACACCTGCTGTGGTAAATTCCAATGAGACTGCTTTATCAAATTGGTTGTCGGAAAATGTTACTTTACCAAAATCGTTACCACCAACCTGTAGACCACCACCCGCAATAGTTTGTCTACCATTAAACATGTTACCACTATTTAAGTTAGCTTTATCTTCTATATCAGCAATAAGAGCTACTGTTCCCGTAGCATCAGGCAATGTGTAGGTTCTACTAGCTGTATAAGAGGTCGGACCTCTTAATTGACCTCTGTAAGCATTACTTCCGCTAAACTGTATAAAATTAGCGAAGCCAAGATTATTTATGTTGGCACCTGATACATCAATGTCAGTACCGTCAGTATACAATCCGGAACTTGCGTGTAACTCATCATTAAAATGAGTGATGTAATTAAAACTATTAATACCTCCATAAAAACTATTTGGGCCAAGTAGGTTAGCTTTGTTTGCTAAATCACTAGTTAAAGCTAATCTACCGCTGGAAAGGGGCATCTTTATATCTAAAGAAGAATTAGGAGGTAAGGAAGGGTCTAATTGAATAAGCGCCCAAGAATTGGCAGATAAGTAATCAGTCCCTAACGAAATACCAGATTTGGTTTGTAAACCTCCTTCTGCTTCAAAATTACCATCAGTCCAAAATCCCGCTATGCTATAGGCTCCGCTGTCAAAATTCTGAATACCCTGAAAATAGTTATCCGTTGTTAAAGATGCCTTATCACTTACATCTACAGTTGGGTTATATGGCATCCAATCAACATTTGTCAAGCCAACACCTAAACGATATAAACTATCAACAGTAGCAGACTTAACAGAAACCATCATTCCCGCTTTTCTCCTCGGAAGAGGAATATTGTTTCTTTCCTGCCATGTTTTGACTGCTACAAAGCCGCCACGACCCAAACTATCCACATGGGTAGGATAGGTGTCGGTAGGGCCATTGGGCTCTATTTTGCCCAGGACTTTAACTTGCGCATTCACTATTGTTGCGCAAAAAGCCAAAATGAATATGATTATTAAATTTTTCATGGTTATCATAAACTATTGAATGATGGCAGTTACGTTACCGCCTGTTTCATTATTTGAAGTATATACATTGTAATTCTGGGAGTAACCTGAGGCGTTAGTAAAATTTATCACCGTTTTGGTAAACGACGACAAGCTTTCCAGTCCGCCGATATTGATGCTTGATAGGTCCCCTAAGTTTGAAGGGTAGGCGTAAAAAACACGGTTGCTCCCGCTTGCTGTAATCGAAAAAGTTCCTGCCTTACTGTTTGATAGCGCATTGTTGCCACCGGCACTTGCCAATAAATCGCTTTCTGTTGCCGCAGCTGATGTGGTACGGCCCCAGTATCTTTTAGGTAAAAAAGTAAAAGATGTAGAAGCTGAGGCACTTTTCCCATCGGTTGTGGTCGCGGTAACCGTTAGGGTTTGGTTAATATTTCCGCCAATACTAAACCCTTGTGTTCCGCTAACCGTTGAACCTGCTGCAGGTTGATTGAAGCTTTGAGGCCAGGAGGTAGCGTTTAAACTATTAGAAATCACGATGCTATTGATAGGTTCGGTAGCATTTTGCCTTCCAATCGTCCAATTTACATTAATTGGACCGATTAAAGATTGGGAGGTGAGCTCATAGGTTTGACCGCCAATTAAACTAGCTGTAGGAGATTGACTGGGGTAAAATACCGCATTTAACCAAGCTACCAAATCGTTGGTATTAGGATTTTGGCCGGTTGCCACGCTTCCGGTAATTGGGCGTTTGCCGTTAAAATTTTTAGCGGTGATACTGCCATCCAAATTGATCTTGCTGGCAGGCTTGCGACCAATGGCAATAGAATCAACCGTAATGTTTTGTTGTTGAGCATTTGCAACGTAGGCAAATAGCATCAAGATAAAAAGCAAAATTTGTCTCATTAGAAAATAATTTCGATGGTGGCTTCTGGTGAGATGCCATATAGCCCTGTTAATACTTTAGTTGATTTATTGTATTGGGTTTGCCAACTCCCGGCAACTTCGTCTACGTAGACGGTTGGTTGCCTTGGATATTCTGGCAGTTCTTCTTCTGATAGGTTTAAATCGCCATTGACATCTACTGCTTCTCCCAGACGACTAACAATCACGACCTGCCCCTGCATCTCTGCAATTTGAAGGGCCAAAGCCTGATCAGCTTGCTCCCGAGCTTGTGTTTCTGCCAATAGATCCGCTGCATTTGCTTTGGTAGAAATGCCGTGTGCATTCGTGTCTAACAAGTGCGATTGAAAGGCTTCCTGATCTGCTTTTTGGTTAAATCGGGCGTCCAAATTTTCGATACTACTTGTTGGGATGGTCTCGTCTTTATGCCAAAAGCTGTCCCAAGTATCCCAAAACTGTGCTTGTGTTGGCTTTAAACCAGTTTTAAACCAGTTTTTAATGATATTTAATGTTTGCTTTGCCATAATTATAATTTAATGATATAAGCCAATGAGTAATATGGAGGCATGTTATTGTGTGGTTGGTCAGAGCCTTTCTCATCTGTTGAAACATTTGTACTAGACAAGTCCCACCATGCTAATTTAGAGCCACTACTTCCTGGGGCGGCTACTAATGCAGCTCTTGTAGGAACATTTACAGAAAAGCGGTGTCTAGGCATTTCCGCGAGAGTCAATAAATGTTCTTTTTCACCCCCTGTCGCGCCAACACCGTAACCTAAACCCGCTCCCAATACAAATTTATCTCTCAAATCTGGGCGGCCGCTTTGTCCATCGCATAGCGCAAATCCAGTTGGAATAGCATTGATACTTCCGCTCCAAATGATAATGGCTCCTGAAGGCAGTCTGCTTTCTACCTTGTCGTTCAGCAATTTTACTGCTCTAGCGGTAGCCAATTTGTTTTCGTCGTCCAGATCAATGGCATTACTTTTTTCGGTAGGGAGATCTTTAAAGGCCAATAGCGGTTTAAAGCGGATTAAGCTGTCCCAGGCGATGGTTCCTGTACCTGTCCCAAAGGTGACGTACCTGCTAAAGTATACATCTTTCACCTGTCCATTTTCGAAAGGCCTAGTGGCTTTGTCTTCCCTTACTACCACAGTAGATTGTATAAGACCGCCCCTGAACTCTAAAACTTCGCCTGCAATTACCACTACGCCATTACTTACGGTAGATCCCGTTATTGTACAGCCCGATAAAATGTAATTATCACCACCTAGTGCGGCCATATGCTGCAAGAAGCTATAAGCATTTTGCATAAAATTTAACGTGTCGGTTTCCAACGGAAAACCACCCGTTTGTTGTAAAAGCACGTTATTCATTTACTTCAATTATATATCTTTTTCCTGCCAGCTTATAAAAGTCAACTAAGGCCTGTAGCTGGTATTTATTGTTTGTTAAATCAAATCCTTGCGGAACTACTATTCTAAAATCTACACCGGTATCGGCATAATCTGCACTTTGCCTCAGGTACTTCGTGCCTAAATATTGTGATTGCTGCTCAATGTTGGTATAGATGTATTTGCGTGTATACCTGTTCCCTTCTGCAATAGTAATTCGACGTAATTCGATGTCAAAAGTGTCGTTTAAGGCTTTCCTTAAATAGCATACCTGACCATTATGCTGAAGACGCTTTAAGTTGTTTTCTCTATTCAGTAGCCATAGCTGGTGTATGGAGGCAATGGGTGTAACCAAGGCCTGTAACCAAGCTAGAAAGCTAGCCTTGCGGAGAAAAGTGGGAGTGAGGAGGACAACCAGCTTATTGATGTCTATTTTATACCACATAACTGATGTTGTTAAAGTTTACCACTTCAAAATATCCGGATGCGGGAGTTACTTTCACATCAATTGGAACTGCAGTACCGTAATTGTTAATGGTGCCGTCTATCCAGGCACTTTCTGCACTGTCCAAATGGGGGATGAGTACGCCTTCTACTTTTTGAAGTGCATCTACCAAGTGTGCCAGCACCAATTGTCCGTCAAAAGGTAGGTTTTTCAAGTAACTAAGAATAGCGTCTTCTACCGGCCTGCCCCCGCTGATAATGCTGTTTCCTTGAGCGTCTAATACCAAGGGGTCATAAAAAATTTTCATGTTGAGATAAAGCTTATCTGGTTGAAAATTGATAGCGCTTACATTTACACCAGCATCCTTTATTTCGCTGATATAGGCATCAAAGGCGAATTTTTGTTCAGGTTCAATAGGGCTTAATTTTCCATCGGTTTCCGTCGCAATTTTAATAATCACTCTACTTTCGTCTGTTGCTTCTGTTACTGCAGCATACTTGATGATTTTGCTTTGCTCAATGATATCCTCTTCTACACCTGTGTTGTTATATTTGTCGCTATCTTCCATCAGGTCGAAACCATATTGAAAACCAAGTGCTTTTTGCCTGTACCAACGTTTGGTGTGCGGCTTTAACAGCGCAATCGCATTATCGGTTTCTGCTTTGTGAGCGTCAAACAACCCTTCCAAAGTATAAATGGCATATGCAACCACATAAGTAATTAGCTGCCAGATGGAAGTTTTGCTTGTACTGGTGAGCCCCGCTAATGCTGGGTTTTGCTCTTTCGTTTGAATAATTTCTGTTTGAATTTGATCTATACTTCTAGCCATTATCTTATTATAAATGTTTGTGCTATTGCCATTTCGCCGATACCATAATCGGTGTTGATGACCACGACGGCGTTGCCTGTGGCAGGTTTGTAGGCGTTGTTGATATAATAGTTTAAAATATCCGAGTCGGTAATAACCCCATCAGGTAAGGCGTAGCTCGAGCCAATTTCCAGTTCGTCTGTAATAGACATTTGATTGGCCTCGGCAAACGCGAGAGCGCTTGACAAACTACCTGTATGCTGTAACAGTAAGTCTAAAACCGATTGATTGTGTAGTGCTTTAATCTGCATTATAATTTCCCGTTTAACTGCTTATATTTCCTTAGCTCTTCTGTAAGGGCTTCTATTTTTTCTTCCAGTTCCTTGATCACCATTTTGGTGGTGTTAAGCTCCATAATGGCTTGAGTTAAACGACTGCCCAGGTCATCAACCATTTGACGGTAGTACTGCAATCCTTTTTCGGCGTTTTCAATTTCGCTGCCCCTTACTTCGGCCTGTTGCTTTTTGCGCTGAAAGAACCAACCCACAAAAGCTCCGATGACGGCCAGGGCCAATTCGCTTAAATAATTCTTAAAAAAATCTTCCATTAGGATATGCTGGCATTAATTGTTCCCGTTACCGCTCCGTTTGGTGCCAATAAACCATTGTTATAGTTTATTTTAAGCTGCTTAATCTCTTCCACAATTGCCTGTGCTAATTTGTCGGCTATTCGGTCCAAGGCAGTGTTGTGGTCATTTTGCTCACTCTGCTCAGCCTCAAATGCTTCCTTAATTTTGGCTTTTAACCTGTTGCTATCTAATGCCATCTAATCTGCTTTTAAAAAATCCTTAATTCTATTTTCAATGCCGGTAAATTGGGCGGCATTCACCAGGGCAATGGTAGGCCCTACGTTTGTGGTAAACTTTATGGCTTTTATGGCCGTTAGGAGGTCGAGCATGATTGTCCTGAGGGTTTCATTTTCCTTTTTGAGCAGGAAACCTTCTTTGGTTACATCAAATACCACTTGATCTATGCCTAAATAAAACTCCTCTACCTCGCTGGCCATCGCTACAAACTGTAGGTTGTAACTGGCTTCGATTGGTGTTACCAACACCGTAGTGCCTACCTTGGGGATGACGTAAAGCTTTTGCGCTTTTTCATCGATAATTGCCGAAAGCCTAACATCGGTATGGGTAATGAATCCATCGTCACAAGTGCAGGTGCCATTTTGTTTATCAACCGATAGTACCGTCATGATGTTGGTGTCGGTATCTTGTTTGGTAATCAGCTTTAAAGCTGTTCTGATGGTCTCACTCATTTTTCATTGGATAATTTGTTGCCGATACTTACTTTTCGTCTGGCTCCGCTGGTGCCGAAGGTGGTTACCACCTTTTTGATAAGATAGGTGCCGTTTCGATGTGGACGTTTGTCGTCGATAATTTTGGCCCCCATTGATGGTGCAGCATAAGGAATTAGAAAACTTGTTAAATCGCCATCGTAACCGTCGTATTTAAGTTTTGATAGGTGATTGTTGGCCATTTGCCTTAGTGTGTCTACATCTACAACCGTTTGTTGTGTAATTTCTTGTAATTCACCATCCTTATCTCCAGCCTCTACACTAATTTTCTGGTTGTCCTTGGTTTTTGCGCTGTAAACAATCTTTATTTTCTTGTCGTTTTTGGTGCGAATCTGCAAGTCGTTTTTAACGATATTGTAGTTGAGGTCGTAGGTGGCAATTTTTCCTATCTTGAGCAATTGTTGTAGTCCACAGTAAAGTTTTCCTTCGTCGTTAAGGAAAATGCTTAGACCCGTTTGTTCTTTAAGGGATTGAAGTGCCTGCATGGCGTTGCCTTGTTTACGGGTAAACTTTTCCAAATTCAGCTTTGGTACCTTGTCAGACAGTTCAATACCGGTTCCTTCGACAATTTTTTTAAGGACTTTAGCAAGGGTGGTCTTTTGCTCGTTGCATTTGAAATCTTTTCTTTTTAAAAGCCAGAGCCCATCTATACAATTGATCTGTATGGTGTCTCCCGTTTTAATGCTGTCTACAAAGCCCACAAACTCCTGCTTCACCAATTTATCTTTGTATCCTATGGTGATTTTTACGGAATTCCCAGCGGTTATTACCTCTTCGGTATATTTTAAGGCGTTATTATGCTTAATGAAGAATCTCGAAGGCATTTTGATTACCGCGCTTCCGCTGATTTCGTCGATGCTGCGGGTAATCTGTACCTCGTTAATGGCTTCAAACTTGTAATCTCCTATTTCAAAGTGTCCAGTTAAAACAAACATTACTTATTCCTATTCTCTAGTTCTGCAAAAAATGGTTCCTCACTCACAGCCTTTATTGTATATTTCTGTATACTTTGCTTACCCACCATTTCGTCGAAACTGATGGTTTTTAGTATGATTCGCTGTATACCAAAAAGCTCAAAAAATGGATTTTTGACTATTGTCAAAGTCCCCTTTATGTTGAATAGGTTGTTCAACATTTTTACTTCCTCTGCTGGATAAGCATCACCAGCTCCAATAATTACTCCTTTAATGTCAATTTCATAATCTTCTGCGCAGATGTATTCCTTTACGGTTCCCATGCGGTTTTCACCGACGGTAGCGGTTTCTACAATTGTTTTTTTGCGAGAGATAGATACCAAGGGTTCATTAGGGAATGAAACAATTTGATTTTGATTCTGATTTTTGTTTTGTATCGTTTCCTCTTGTACCTCTAAAGTCATGAAATAGGGCTTGCCTAAAGCCGCTCGCTGATCTAAGTTATAAACATCGTGGAGGTAGTAGCTTTGGGCCTTTCTTTTCAAGGCATCTTTTTTTAGTCCTCCAAAATCGGGGTAGGGTGCAGCGATATAGCTTAAGTGAGCCAGTGCGGTTAATTCTTTTATTGAAAATTCCATATCATTTATGTGGTTTGCATGGCAGCCACTGAGCCTAATAATCGGTTTAATTCTTCTTCTAATAGTTGACGCATACTGTTGACACCTTCTCCAGCGGTAATAGCATTGATCACGATTTGGTCTTGCATTTTGCCCAGGTTGATGGTGATGATGCTTGGCCTGCCACCTCCACCCGTAATACCATCTGTTGTGCCTCGAATAGGGTTGCCTGTGGAAGTGTTTGAGCCTTCAATCCCGGCTCCTTTAGCTGTCGCAGGTTGGCCTGGTGCATCAGATATTCCAAGCTGTTTTTTAAATCCCGCTGTCAGGTCTGAAAGGTTTCGTCCGTTATTCCAGCTTAAAGAGCCGGCTGCTGCTCGCATCTCTCGTCCAGCACTTGCGGTGAGTCTGGCTACGTTTGCTGCTCCTTGGGCAACTGCAACTGCACGCTGCCTCATGTCTGCATTTATTTCGGCAATAGCGGCATTATTTTCTTTTCTATCCCCTAGGCCTACGCTATTTCTAAAGATATACCAGCCTCTCTTAATCAAATTAAGTCCGATCATGATTCCGTTAACCATGATGTCCCACTGTAGTTGGCCAGCAGCACAGAATGCCTGCCATATGTATCGGCCAGCGTTGATAGTGTGCTGCCAAGCTTTGCCCCAGCCATCGGTTTTGTAAATTACATAAGCGATGGCAGCAATGAGTGCAATAATTGCTGCAATTACCCATACTACTGGATTTTTTAAAAAGGCCAGAGATAATTTATTTTGGGCAATGGCCGCCAGTTCTGTATAAGCGTTAAATATTAGCAAGGCTGCTGCAAGAGAACCAATTATGATTGCTGCGGCAACAACATATGGATTGCCCGCTTGCAATTGACCAATGAACCAACCAATTCCCTGGGCTATTTTCTCAAAAACAACGGTGATGCCCGAAACAATTGGCATAAGTACTGGAGCAATCAGTTCGTGAATTTTTAAGGAAACTTCTGATACTCCCCGGAGCATTTGTTGCCATTTGGTTCCTAGGTTTTGACCGGCCTTTTCTGATCCTTGGTAAAAATCTCCACCGCTCTGGGTAGCCCATTCAAAAGATTGAGAAAGTTCTTTTGCACTGATAGCGCCATTTGCCATCCTAGATTGAAGGCTTTCTATACTTTCTCCTGTCTTTTTGCTAATGGCCTCCAAAGGATCAAAGCCAGCATCTTTCATCTTCTGATATTCTTCTTTTTGTAACTGTCCCTTTTCAGTGGCTTTGGCGAGTGCATCGGATAGTGTCGACATGTTGCTTGCGTTTCCTAGGGCGATGTCTCCAATGTTCTTCAGTTTGCCTAAAGCCGTTTCAGAACTTAAGCCCAACTTCATCATCGTATTTTGTACTTCTATCAGCTCTGCTTTGTCATATGGAGATTTTAAGCTGTAGGAAGAGAGCTGTTCATATAGGGATTTTGCTTTTTCTGTATCTCCTTTCACTGCGCCCAATAAACTGCCTTTTTGTTTGTCGGCCGCCATCCCATTACCTATAATATTCCCTAATACTCTATAGGGGTTTGTCTCGATATTTGGCATCGCATCCCTTATCCAGGTGCTATGGGCTGGAGCAGGGGGGGCTTCGGTAGGCGCGGTCGTTTGTGCATTGTTCATTTGGATGTTTAGTGCACTTAGCTCATTACTATAGGATCTGACACTTTGTATGCTCGATTCGAAACTTCCGATGCTGTCAACATTGCTGAGCTGACGTACTTGAGTGTTTACTTGGCTAATTTCATTGCTATAGGCCCTTACATAACTTAAGCTCATTCCCGAAAAAAGACCAGACTGTGATCCCAAGCGGTCCAATCTTTGGATCAAGGTATCTGCCGATCTTGCTAAACCTTCAAAAGCACTGGATAATGCACGTGTACCTATGTTTATTCTATCCCATTGATTGGATAAAATATCGTTAAGAATAATCAATCGTGACATTCTATCAGATAAAGAGGAAATATTGCTTGGGATATCGGCCATTGAAGTAGTTTTTATTGGAAAAAGGTGCTTGTTAAGAAGCAGATTGCTTAAAAAAATGAATTATTGTGTTGAGGGGCATGCTATTGGTAAAGCTTGGGACGGCAAAACCGATGTGGTTTTTTAGAAAGAATTTGCACTCGCTTCCTGTTTTCGGATCCACTCTAAGTCCTTTATAGCGCTAGCCCATTCATGGTCGCTAAGAACATTTGGATCAAGGTGCATATAGTAGCGTAATTGAGCATTACAAATTCTTATCCATTCACCGTCCCTTACTTCACTCCCCTCTACAACTTTACCAGTTCGGCATTCTTAATCTCAATAAGCTCTGCCAATTTTGAGGATGCCGACAGGAACAAGGTGTCATCGGTCTTGATTTCGGCGTCACCACCTAGCCAGCAGTTGTTTAAAAGAACCTCGTTAAATTTTAGTGGCTCGTTGCTGGCTAGGGTTGTGGCATAACCTAAAGTTTTCCTGTCTGGTTTATGTAAATAGGCTTCTTTGCCATCTACTGTGATTTTGAAAATATCGCCGTGCTTCTTTTTCCACTCGGCAATTTGTTGGGTTGTTACTTTACTCATTTTTATTGTTGTGGTTTAATTTTGGTGAAAATGATAGGCATTTCGATGACCATGTTTTTGTCGCCTTGTTTTATCGATTTTTTTACCTCGGTAAATTCCACGTTTTGAAGGATGTCGGTCACAATTGGGCCGCCATCTTGAGGAACATAGGAAACGATTAGATCAAAGGATAAGGAAAGCACATTTTTACTTGCAGTACTTTGTACCATGGCCTCTAATTCACTTTGCCAAATGGAAACTTTTCCTTCGTAGGAATTTTTACCGCGGCCAATAGAGTGCGGGTCGTCGCCACGGCCATAAATCAGTTCTTTTTCTCTTTTTTGGGTGTACTCAATGGCTGTAATGCCTTGTAGTACTTTTCCGCCAATGGACACGCTAATGTCGCTCCATGCATATTGCTTACTTGAAAACATATTAATTATTTATTGTGGTGGTAAATCCGATATTTACGTTAATTTGTTTGGCATAGCCTACTGGTTGCAACCTGATGGCCACGTCTAATTTTCCTGTGCTTAGGATGTTTTGTTGCTCATCGATATAACACTCGGCATTAGATAGGTTTCCTGCTTCTACCATGGTCGATAATGCTCGCTCCACTTGCGCTTGCCAGCCTTTTACGATTGCAGGATGGATTTTCCCATCAGCAGTTACTTCTACTTCGCTCAATAGGTTTTCAACCAGGGTGGCGTAACCTAAAACAATGCTTTTGTCAATCACTAAGCCGCGAGCCAAGCTTACAAAATCATCAGTTGCGGCAGTAAGGGTTACGTCATCGTTAAAATAGTAGCCACTTTTGCTTACAAAAGATCTTAAAAAGATGTAGCCTTTGTTGTGGATGGCCTCCCAGCCGCTTTGTTGGCTTTCTGCTTTTACGCCGTTGGTGAAATAAGCAGCTAAACTTTCTACCGGTCCGTCGGCTACGCGGCCAATGTTACGTTGCACAGGAATATGTGCTAATCTGCCTAATGCTAAACCTACCGCTGCTACTTTACTGGCATCTGTGTTGGCAATTAAACAAGCTACATGGTTAAAACCTGCGGTTTTGTAATCTTTCAGATCTGCAATGGTACCGCTGTAGTTGTTACCCGAAATCATGATTCTAACGGGCATAAACTTGGTAGCATAATGCTCAGCTAAAGCTTGTGCTTTTACTACTGCTGTGTGTACGTCCGCATCTAAACCTTCGGTAGCCGTTACTTCTGTAGGAGGTGTTTTAACCGCACCTAGAACTCGAATGGCTCCGTTTGCCGCATCGAGTAATTTTACGGCGTTGTTGGTGGTTACATCCAGCATGGTGGTGTAAGTAACTGTGCTGGCTACCAACATGAACCATAATTCGGCACCTTGTCCTGCTTCGGTGTAAAACTGTTCAAATTGTTTGTAGGCAAAGGCGTTAGTTCCTTCGGCCGTGATGCCCAGCTCTTCGATTTCCGATAAACTGAACACTTGGTAAGGTGTGTCAAGTTGAACTTTGCCAACTACTGCTGCTCCAGTTAAAATTAAGCCCGCAACTTTGTCGCTCGTTACAGGTTGTTGTAGCAACCCTCCATTGAGGATGTTAAATGAAATGTTTGGTAAACTCATTTTTTAAATACTTTTGTCTTTTAATGATTGGATTATTTTTACAGCATCGGCCCAATCCAACTTACCGTCTGCAGTAATTTCTAAGGCCAACGCAACGGCCATTTTCAGGCGTTCACCGTTACGGTCGGCTTTCTCTAGGTTTTGTAAGATTTCTGAAACTTTCAGTACTATTTCCTGGGGGTCGGTAAGATCTGCCACTTCTGCAAAAAGCTTAAATTGTTTGAGGAAGGTTGGCAAACGCTCCCTTAGCCAGGCCAAAATTTTGTCGTCGGTAGTATTTTTAGTTAGTGTCACTAAAACATCGGCCATGGGGTTATTGATGGCGGTGTATACAGTATCTACTACGGCAACGGCAAATATTAGGGCCTTTTTATAAGAGGGAGCTAATACCTGGAAAAGTGCTTTTATTTTTTCAATCAGTTTTTTAATGAAATTTTTCATGATAATTTTTTCAATTTTTATTCGCTATTTTATTTCGACACTAGGTTTGCGAACGGCCGCCCTAAAGCGACGCGTTCGAAACAAAGTGCTATCAACCCAAAACGTAAAGGCTAAAGCGGTTCCTCTAGCCGTATAAAGGCGTTGATTGTTGATATCGCCCTTACACGTCTACAGACCATGTAACCTTCTCTTGATCCTTCGTCGTTGGTATTTCCTTCTAGGGTTTGTATATAGCCGCCAGGCAAAAGCTTTTCTACAAAGCCGGTATGTCCAGAACCGTTGCTATAGAGCATCATGAAGATGTCGCCGGGCTGTGGAGTCTTTACAATCCATTTCTTCGAAAAAATGTACTGATCTCTTACGCCCCCTGTACGTTTTAGTGGCGAGTTTAGTCCTTTTGTAGAAAAGGCCTGCTGTACGCACCAGTAAACAAAAGCCATGCACCAGGCATATCCCTTGCCCAAGCCTACCGACTTTAAGTAGATTTCTACTTGTTTGCCAGAGTTACTTCCTTTTGGGAACTCTTGTACGCCTAATTGGCTTTGTGCTATTCTTATCCAACTGCTCATTTTTTATTTGCTTTTACTTTTTAATGGTTGATGACTTAAGCTGTTCAAGCTTGATTTCATTCCCCCAATTTTAAGTACCCGTGCTATGTAAAGACCGTGTGTTTGGGGGGTGATGTTGATACAAAATTGATGGGTTTTTGGACGCTAAAAAAATCGGCAAACAATGATTGTCACTATCCTTACAACGATTGTCAAATAGCCATACAACCATTGTTTTAACTTTTTCTGTAGTCTTAAAATAGCCGGAGATTTGTCCTAAACAGAGATCAAAAAATGCAAGATTTTATTATTAACAACGATTTGGAATTTGAGGCAGGAGACCTCATGGTAGGCTTTAGTGACGAGTATCACCAAAAGCATATTTTAATTGCGGAGAAGGGCGAATACAAGCAATTTCCGGAACTGGGCGTGGGCATGTTCAACTTGCTCAACAGCGAAGAAATGGTGGCTATGTTGATAGAGGCACGGCGCAATTTTGAATATGATGGAATGAGGGTGGATGAGCTAAGATTTAGCGACGAAAATACCCTAGTGGTCAAAGCAAATTATAGATAACCTACCTGAAAATTTAACAACAGAATTTATGACACCAAGAAAAGAAGTTTATTTAGCGATAAAGGACGAGCTGATCACTATTCCGGAGATTGGATACGTCGATTTGCACCGCAATCAGTTTGCCCCGGGAAAAGAAAGTTATCCACCCTATGCGGTGGCTTGTTTGGTAAAGGTGGTTTCCATTCAGTGGGACGCCATGAGCGAACAGATGCAAGAGGGAAGTGCTTTGGTCGAGGCTACTCTTTATTTATTTGAGACACACCCTAATCCAGAAGTAGTGGGGGTAGATGGTTTGGTAGCGATGGATCTAATAGATGCCATTACTGCGAAGCTAAGATTTTTAAAAGGAGAATTATTTAAGCCGCTGGAGCAGATTTTAGACGAATCGATAGAGACGGAAGTGGATGGTTTGTTGGCCTACAAGCTTTCCTTTATTTCTACGATTTACAAAAGAACCGCTCCGAAATATCAGGAAATGGCCAACCCTGTTACCACTATTAGTTTTGTTTAGCAAGGTTGGGTTATTAAACACTATAACAACCTTGCTCTTTAAGAATGGCTCTTACGGTTCGTTGGGATATATAAAACTGTTTAGCGGTTTTTTCTTCCAAAGCATCGAGCCGCCATTCGGGATGCTTTTTACATAATTCATCAAAATATCGCCTAAGGGCTAAGTTTCGGTCTTTTAGATAAGTCTTTGTCATATCACAAAAATAAACAAAATTGTTTATTGTTTAGCAAAGCTTTATCCTTTTTGTATTGAAATTCATTTGATTAATCAATTTTATAAACAATTATATTTAAAATGAAAAAAACACTCATTGTTTTAATTTTAGTTCTGGCATATCAATTTACGAATGCCCAGGTAAAAGTTTTAGGGCGTATAGAGCCCAATGGTGCCACGGATAAATATCCTACTCATGTGGATAGCTTGGGGCGCGGCGGTTTAATGACCACCACAAGTTGGCAGGAAAGAAATGCTATTCCTGTTGAGCGTAGAAAAGCTGGAATGCTGGTTCGGGTTAAATCGGCCAGTGTAGATAGTACCTATACCCTTGGCGTAGGCTTGGCCAATGTAGATTGGATGCCATTTACAGCTGGAGGCAGTAATGCTTGGGGAGATCTTACAGGTAACTTATCAGACCAGGGAGATTTGCAAGCGGCATTGAATGCCAAAGTTAGTAATGCCATTTCTGTTACTTATGCAGATCTTACCGCTTTGATTGCTAGCAATGGTTTAAAAGTAAATCAACACTACATTATCACCGACTTTCAAACTATTCATACTATACCCAATACAAGCGTGTTGAATACCGGCTCTATAGAACCTCTGATAGTAATGGCCATTTCAACCAATACCCTTTCTACTGAAGCTCATAGTACACTATATCCAAATGATACCATATGGTACGCCGTAAGCAATTCAGCAGGTTCTACAAAAGGTTATATCACCAGACGTATTGACAATACTAGGGGTAATGATCTACCTAACGACTTTAGGAATGTAAAATATCGCAGATGGAAATTAAATCCTATCGCGTGGGTGGGTGGTACGAGCTATGCTTATAGCAATGTTGTACAATACAATAATACTGTATATGTATGTTTACAGGCACACTCTGATACTCAAACCCCGACTCTGGACAATAATCCATATTGGGGAGTGGTGATAAGAGATAATACCGACTACCTATCGTATTTAAGCACGAATAGAACTTATGTTAATGCCGCAGGTATGACAATAACCATACCTGTAAATGCCTCAGATTTCATAGACACCTATACATTTAGCAACTATAACAATGTATTTTCCACCGTGATAGAAAATGGAAGTTATGGTGCATTGTCTTTGCCCAATAATGTGTTCTTTACCGATGGGCAGTCCTTTTCGACGGTTAGGAATAAATTTACCGGGCTGTCAACGAATAATACGGCCTCTATAAGGGGGACGCAATATTTTTACGACAACATATTTCAGAATACCACCGCATCTATCTTCCAGGGATTGAATACAGGTACGGCTAGTGTAAATTTCGCGATTAATGGCAATAACTTGTTTACGGTGGCCACTTCTATCATAAGTTGTAATGCATTTTCTCAGAATACCATATCTAATCGACTGGCTACTTCAATATTTTCTGGCCGAACAGTGTTTAACCTAAGGGCAACAGAGATTAGGCACGCTTTTTTTGCAGGTAATATAAGAAATGCTCTCGCCAATTATGTCGGTAATCTGGTTCTTTATAATGAAAGATCTTTAACTGGAGTAGCTTTTAATGTAACATCAGTTGGTGCGGTGGTGAACAATTCTACTCCGGCATTTTCTAAGTTCACGATAGACGCAGACCTGTCTGTAAAAACGTTCATAGCCAATTATCTTACCGATAGCGCTACGCCTGATGCTATCACTAGGGCTGCGACAGAGGGGACTATTTATTATGGCTTAGACTTGAGTAACAAGGCAAATTTAACTGGAGGCAACACGTTTAGTGGTAACCAGTTTGTAGACGGGAATATTGGCATAGCCATTGACAATGCTTATCTTATTAATGGTTCTACTGCTTTGGAGGCTTCGGGAGGTTATCTGAGATTAAACCAAGGTTCTGCATTTTCTAATGGTGTTTATACTCCTAGTGCTTTTAGGGTAGATGGAGGTTTTACCTCGTTAGGCACGGGTTATTTTGGCGGTAATGTTGGTATAGGTACTAGCACACCGACTGAAAAACTTGATGTTAATGGGGGTAGAATAAAAGTTACGTCTGATGAGGGTGTAGCAACAATAAAAGGTGGTGAGATTGTGTTAGGCAACTTAGAGGGTAATTCATCACAAATTAAGATGGATAATACGACTATTGTTGCTAACTCTGCATTCCCTATAGAAGTGGGATTGCCTAGCTATAGTGGTGTATTAGCTTTAACTTCTCAATTGGACGGAAAAGCAAATTTATCTGGAGGAAATACATTTACGGGAGCTAATACTGTACTGCCTGCTAGCAATACGTATGGCGTTACCGTGGATGCTCGCAATATTTACGACGGTGGAGGATTTAGGTATTTTGCGGGTGATGATGCCGATCTAAGTAATGCTATAGAAGCCTGGGGCGTTGACTATCTGGCGCCGGCATTTGAGGTCAATAGGTCTGGAGCAGTTAAGCTGAGAAATTATGATGAATCAAAATATGCTTCCTTGACAACCGATGGAATCGTTTTTAGAGATAATAATGGTGGTTTCACAGGAGTCATAGGTACATCTGCGATGTGGCTTAGTAGCGAAGCGGATGTCACTTATCAGGTACATATAGACCAGCCCGTGCCGCACGTGATTTTGCAGGGTCATGGTGGAGATGACAGGGCAAAATTGGAAATGGGCAAGTTGGAATTAACAAAAGATGTAGATAGGAATGTAATTCTTGATGCTGAATCTACGATCCCAAATATCGTAATAAACAACGAATACATTGGCAGTGCAGTATTGGCTACAAATTCTTTAACATTTAACAAGTATGGCCAAGAAAGCGTGATTTTAAAGCAGGAACAGTTACAGACAGAAGAAAAGAGCGGAAACTACATCATAACCATTCCTAGCACTGATGGTTTAATGCAAGTTACAAATGCTAAAGAAGTAACGTCTAGTTATGTTGTAAAAAGTACTGATTATACTATTGTGGTTAGTAGTAACGTAACTGTGACACTGCCAGACCCAAGTTATGAGTCCACAGGTAGGATGGTAGTTATATCTGCTATGAGTGATGTGGTGAATATTACTTGTTCCACCAGCAATAAGATTTCTGGTCATTCAAGCACTTTCAATAACATATTAATAAGTGATTATCGTACCTATACATTTCAGGTAGTACAGAAGTCGGGTGTTAAATATTGGAGGGTATTGTCGGCTTACTAATAAAAAGAGTTAAGGAGAATCATTAGCTTGAAACAAAAAAAAGCGGTTAAGACTACCCGTCTTAACCGCTTCTAATACGCTCTTTGCAGATATGAAATTGAGCAGTTCTCGATGATTTTACGATTACAAACTCGAAAAATTAAGTGCCAAAGCTTTCCATTTTCCATAATTGTCTTTTTGTTTAAACTCGTAACCAAAGGCCTTGAAGCTTTGTGAGTAGCTTTCTTTGATTAAACGAAGACCTTCTAACCAACGGGCGTCTTCAAATTTATCTTCGTGGTTGAGCAAATCCATTACCTTGGCATATTCTAAATCGCCTTTGGCATTACGTTCCAGAAAGCCTAAAAGGATGCTGTGCAATTTGGCATCACGCTTTTTAACGGTATCGCTCAAAAAATCTTTGATAAGTTCAACAGCTTTATGCGCCCTTTCGTCCCAAACAGGATCGGTGTCTCGTCTGCGGGTAATTTGTGTAATTCCATCACTGTGGAAAATGGAAAAACCGCCTTTGCTATTGCTTCTAATAGCGCCGTATTCTTCCAATTTCTGCTTTTGGATATCCATTACCGAATGCATTTTTTGTTTAAACCTGCTTACCGAAAGCGCCAAATCCTTAGCTTCAGAAAACAACTCATCAATGATATAGTCCCTTTGACCTACGTATACTTTTTTATCGGCTTCTCTTTTTGCGTTTTCCTGTTTTTTACGACTGATTAATAATGTTTCTAACTCTTTTGTGCTTAACTCGTTGATGGTGTTGATGTTCATGTTCTTAAGGTTTTGTGAATATTTGCTTTAACAATTTGTTCTGCTCTTTAAAAAGATCGATCAGCTCTCGGGTTTTTGTTAATCTTTCTTCTTGGCTTAACTTTGGGCTATTTAGTTCATTAGCTTTGATCTGTATTTTATTATCGAGCGTTTTGATCTGGTGCTGTAGCATTAGCGTTTGGTGACTTTCACGTCGTTCTCATCCATTACGAAAAAGATTTCCTGGGTATCGAACCGCTTAACGACCAGCCCATAGCCCATTGGGGTTTGTTCGCCTCTTAATACATTGCCTACGGCATTAAAATGTGGGTGTTTGTGGTTAACGATGCGCACTTCGCTGCCTTGGTAGTACGCAACTTTTTGATTGGTAATCATATGCTGAATTGTTTATTTGATGAATACTCGTTTTTGTTTTGCGATGCAGATAAATGCTCGATAGGCTTTGGCACTTGGCCTTGCCTGCATAAATTCAGGGCTATGCCATACTTTGTACATTTCCCTACGATGGTTGGCGGTGATGCGGTGGGGGTATCGTTTTAAAATCATCCGATCCCTGTTGATCCATATTTGTTGCCACCAAGCCCAAAACTCTGGGGTTGCTTTCCATAGCATTGTGAGGTTTTCGTTGTTGGTATAGTCTTTTAAAAATTCATTGGCAGTGTCTAGAAAAAGGTTGTTGATAAACTCTTCGTTCACATTAACATGTTGTGCCATTTGTTTTACATGTTTGTTAAAATCTCTCATGGTTGGTGCTTTATTGTAGTTCGTTCCAGTATTGTGCGGCGCCTTCAGGCCATATGTCGTATTGGCCAAGTCCTTTTCCTCTCACCTGAGCGAAAGCCCTAAAACCTTCAACCCTAATTTTTTTGGCGCAGTCGTATCTAATTCGTTTAGCTATTCTTCCTTCGGGATGCTTTCCTTCGGCGTGACTGATGAGGATGAAGAGCTTTTTGGGGAACATTGCTCTTAACTCCATATATCCTTTGAGGTTAAGGTCTGCGTACTGTAGGCTGTTGATGACTACTATATTGGGGCTTTTATGCTTCTGCAAACGCTTTTTCAAAAGAGGAATCTGCTCTTTGTGGAGGTGTAGGAATTTTCCTCCTACATCGTCTAGGCCAGCAGCTTTAACCGCATCTTGGGTGTCCTGGCACCAGCCTTCTTCTAAATCATCATAAATGACGTTTTCAAAGTTTGAGAGGTATTTGCAGAGCTGCAGTACAAAGCTTGTTTTGCCATTAAATGAGTTTCCCCATATCATCCAGCAGCCCGTAGTTTCGGGAGTTCCCAAAAAATCTTTCCATTTCCCTTCGAACGACCAAGCTTTAAATTTCATGGTCTGCAGTTCTTTAGCGCTTTTTGCCCTGGGCAGGTCGTTAAGCGATTTGGTCCTTTTTGTTTGTGCTATGATCTCCATTACGCTACTTTTAATTTTTGTACTTCTATGTAAACTCTTCTTAGGCTATAGCCAGATCTGGCATATAGTTTTTGGATATCCTGGATGCCGTTGGCTCTTGCTACCTGGCTAACCTGTTTGAGCAAAAACTCCTCTCTGGCTTCTTTGCCCTGTGGAACGACTTCCTGGTATTTATTTCCGTAGCGGTCAAAGATTTCGGCATAACCTACTTTATTTAAATGCTTATTACGTTCTATCTTTTCGCGGAGACCATCAGCGCCCATCATGTACCAGGCGCAGCATTTGTCGGTAGCATTCCATAACGCTTTTAGCTCTAAAAAGGCAGCATAATCGAGGTCGCCAACTTCATCCAGTATGATTAGGGGGGAGGGAATGCTCAACAGGTAGTAGATTAAATCGTTATACACCTCATTGTATCTGCCGGTGTAGGTCACTCCATATTCTTTTGCAATGGCCCTAATGAGCTTCTGCTTTGATTTGTATTGGCTGCAGTCCAAATAAACGGCATTGGCGTTTTCTTGGGCGTACTGTCTGGCTGTGTAAGTTTTTCCAATGCCCGGCAGGTCACAAAGCATTGCCGATAGGCTAGATGCTTGACAGGCGCTCAATTGTTGGTAGATGAAGCTATAGGTTGGCGTTTTAGCCGTAATCCATTGCGGAGCATCGCTAAACTGGATATCAAGTATTCTGGCCAGTCTGATCCAATTGGCATTGCTTAGTTCGGTTTCAAATTCACCCTTTTTAATTCTATTTAATTGTGCCGAGTTAATGCCTAGGGCTAGCGCTTGTTTGGCTTCACTACTATATAATTTTCTTTGAGTGCTAATGGCCGCTATTATCTTCTCTTTGGTTGCTGATGTAATCATTTCTATAGTGAATTAATGGCGTTTAATCTGTTAAAATCGTTATCGTAGGCTTCTTCAAAATCAATGGTTTGGTTAGGTTCGGGCACTTTTGGTAGGATAATCTCTACGGGAGTGTCATGTTCATATCCAGTCTTTTCCATCAATTTCAGCCTACCCAATTCGTTTTTGCCTTCTTTAATTTGCTGGTTGAACTTCGAAACATATTTGGCCTGTTCATGGTAGTTATTTACGTCTCGATCAAGCCATTCGGCATTGGCTGTGTTATAGGCTTTTATTTTGTCGCATTTGCAGATGAAGACTTCATTTTGATAGAGATACACGCAGTCCACTTCCTTTTGCTCATTCTGCAGGTGATAGGCAATAACCTCATAATTGTTTGGAAGCAACTGTTCCATTACTTCAGGAGATGGCAAAGCATACTTAGCTTGTTTTACGGACACATATTGATTTCTCCTGATGGTTGTTGCAGTACTATTTCCAATGTATTTCATCAACAGTGGCCTATCTATGTGGGCCATTTGCGGATTTGCATACATTTGTAGTACTTGTGCCCTCGTTAAATCTTTGTACTTTTTTTGGTTGGGATGTAGTGCGTTGTTGTATTTCTCTATGATTTCTAAATCATCGGCCACTAAAACTTCATATGAGTAGGCTTTTTCTTTGTAGTTGTCATTGTCGGCATCAAATATTTTTTCGCTTTTGGTCCTGTTGGCCTCTAGCTTGGCGTAAAAGCGACCTATACCATCCTGATGCCTTTTTTCAAAACCATATTTCTTGACGCGGTTCCCTGTTTCAGCCCATTTTTCTTGCGAATTACCTGCATTACACCAGCGAACAAAAGGGAAAATTACTCCAGCTTTCATCAGGTCATCTTTAAAGTTGTTTACCAAATGGTGCTCAACTTCCACTTGTAAAGGCATTCCGTGGCCTTGGCTATCTAAAAAGTGGAACATATTGCGCATGCAGTTGATAAACAGTTCTGTGGTTTTAGCCTGGCTGTGTGCGAACCCGATAATGCAACCGCTGGCAACATCATAGGCATAATAGGCTTTAACGCGTTTTCCGTTTGGCATTTTACGGGGCAGGTCCCTGTCGTCCATCGAGATTTTACTGAACGAATAATTGGGCGCATGGCGATGGTGATGTGGGCCATGCACACTTTGATAGGTTTGGCCATCCATTCTGTATTTGTCAACGATTGCACGGTTGGAAGGCTGGTTGATATAGTTCCAGATGGTTGCTTCGCTTAGCGTAATTGGCTGTCCGTTTTCGTAAAAATGCTTGCTATCATATATTTCTCCAGTTTTGAAATCTATAATGTCGATATCTCCAGCTAAAAACCTCCAGTAATCGCTGGCAACTTCTGTAACGTAGGGCTTATTGCTCTGTACATATAAACTTAAAATCAACCTTTCAATATCTACAGTAACTTTACGGCTGTTGTTGTTGCAAAAGCCTTTGTGTATCAGTGTGGTGTATCCTTCTTTTTTGTAATTTCTGTATTTTTCTTGCAAACGGCGAGGATTTGCAGGTAGCGTGTGTGGGAATTCTTTTTTGTTAAGATTGATGACGCAGTCTGCCAATTTTGTCCAAAGGTTGGTACGAACACCGCCCATTGCCTTACGACGTGCTGCATTATTGGTGATAATGGTATGACAGGCATTTAAAACCTTGGCATTTGTAGTGTATTCGAGTATTACGTTGGTAGGTAAACTGCGTTTGTCTGATAAGCGATAGGCACTAAAAAAAGTGATGGCCGTGGCATCTTCTTCAATAAAATCTTTAAATTGATGGATTTTGGCTGTTTTGACAGGCTCTCCCCATCGATTTACCAACGCCTGTTGTTCGTTAAGGTTTAGCTTCTCGAAATTGATGAGCGCTTCGTTTCCTAGTCCTTTACCTTCCCTAAGCCTGAAGCCTTCTTTGCGTGAAGCCCTTTTTTTGTAGGCATCATAAGCCAATAGCTTCACGCTTTCTTTATGTCGACGATGATGGTCGCTCACGATAAAGCTTAGCCTTACGCCGTAATGATTATTGTATATTTCGTAGGGAGAGCTGCTCATTGCTTATTGGGTTAGTTCTGCGATTTCTTTTAGTTTTCCGATAATTTGTCCGCCTTTGTCTTTTCCGTTGAGTACCCTGCTCAGGTACACACGACTTACATTTACTTTTTTGGCAATATGTTTATAGCTAATGCCTGTTTCTTTTAAGGCCTCGGCCAGGGTAAGGTTTTCAGGATATTTAATTACTTCTTTGGATGCGTGCATAATTGTTTACATATTTGTAAATAGTATACGCAAAAATAAATAGTTTTGTTTATATAAAAAAGCGATTATAAATTAATTTGTTTATTATGACTGGCAACGAACTGAAAATCAAGCTGAAAAAATATAATATTGAGTTGGCTGAAATTGCTAGAAGCATGGGGGTGTCTCCTCAAAATCTTCAAAGTAAACTTAATTCTGATGATTTGAAGCTGTCGTTCATTGAAGAGATTGCTAGGTCAATAAATAAAAGTGTTTATGAATTGATTGAGGGCGGTCATAGCACTATGGTTAGAGAGCCTCAAATACCTTATGGGTCTAAGCGCCTTTTTAAAAAAGAAAACAGTAGTGGATTAGGTTTACCCCTTATTCCTATAGATGCAATGGCGGGGTTTGGAAATGGTGATATACAGGTTAGCGAAAACGAAGTAACCGATTACTATGAAGTTCCCCTGTTTGAAAAAAGGGGCGCAAAGTATCTGATTTCTGTTGCCGGAAATTCCATGTACCCAAAATACGCAAGCGGGGATTTGCTGGCCTGTAAACCACTTAAAGACCTCAGTTTTGTACAATGGGGCAAACCCTATGTATTAGATACGGAACAGGGTGCCATTGTAAAACGCTTGTTTGAAAACCCAGAAAAAAAGGATGTGTTGATTTGTAAATCTGATAATTCGGAGTTCTATCCTCCTTTTAATTTACCTGTTTCTGCCATATATAAGGTGGCTATTGTTGTGGGCGTAATACGTTTGGAGTAGCGCACGCACATTTATATCTAAAGGGATAAGCTGCAATATCTTATAAGTAAGTGTTTTAGCTGAAAAGTAAATGTAAAAAGTAAGGGGATATCTACCTTCTAATCCCAGTTTTTTAGCGGATAAAACCCATTTTGGATTAGATACGACAGGCTCTATGCTGCTATTTTCGCATCGTTTTGTCTCCCTTAATGTCTCCCTAAGTGTCTCTCTAATTCTTTTCGCAGATTGTTTTCTAACCTCTAAAAAATGGGTGAATATTGTTCCTCCCTTCTAAAGCAGAGATTGTTAGGGATTTGATGATGAAATTAGCTTTTGAGGGAATTACAGCACTTTGGAACGTTTTGTTTTTGAAATTCCCAAAGAGAAATCTCTAAGATGACACGGTTTGTTTTGAGGGGTATAGATAGGATAAGGGCTCCCGTTCTACATTCAATATTTTCTAATGATGCCGTAAAAATACCCTGTTAACATGGGGTTAAATACCCTATTGGTGCAATAAGTCAACGGTTAGTTTTGGTTATTCAAAATCTTAAAAACAAACTTATAAAACCAAGAAATCATGTTGATCAGAAATGAAAAAATGCAGATGGTGCCTATTCGCGCCTATGTAGATGAATTATTAGTTGAAGGCTTAGGTGAAGGAGAAGTTACGGAGCAAGATGCGCAAGATGCTTTAGCAGAACTATACTTACAAAATAACCGATATCAATTGGAAGCCTTTTTTGAAGGAAATGGAAAAGAGGCATTTATGGCTGTCAACCTAAATAAGGGAAGTTTATGGGAAGAATTAAAGCGAATATTTTGCTCTATTGTGCAAGAGGGCAGTGTTTTCGATAAGATAATAGAGTTTATCTTGGAAGCAATCGCTGCCATCATTCCTTTTGGGGTATTTATTAAAGGATTGGTGAAAAGAATCATAAAATTCTTCTTACAGAGAGGAATCGAATGGATTTGCCCTGCTAATTAATCATGCTAGTAGGGAGAAACAGTAATAGCTTTCTCCCTGCTTTTTTACAAACTCTTCTTATACAAATTATAAAGCACCTGCTTGTCGAAATCTGTTAGGGTTTGTGTGATGTCCGTTTGGATATAATGGATTTTAAAAGCTTCAATGGCATAATTTAAGCGTTGTACATTATAGCCAATCACTTTTAGGGCTGCAGTAGTATCGAAGTTCTGCGGAACGCTATCCAATACCTCATCATACCAAAGTCCATAACCTTTTTGCGCCAAAGTTTTCCAAGGGAAATTTTTCGGGTCATTCTTTCTTCCAGGAGCAAAATCTGCATGACCAATAAAATTAGCGGTAGGGATACTGTATTTTTTCTTTAAAGTACTTAATAAAGCACATAAACTATTGATTTGGGCATCTGTCCAAGGATCGGTGGTACCATTGTTGTCCATTTCAATACCAATAGAGCAAGAGTTCATATCGGTAACACTGCCCCATTTGCCAGCACCAGCATGTTGCGCCCTTAAATAGTCGTTCACCATTTGTACTACTTTTCCATCTCTACTTACCACGTAATGTGAACTGGTTCCCGTTCTCGTCAATGTAAAGGTCCTTAATGTTTGGCCAAGAGAATCTTGTGCCGTATGGTGTATGATGACAAAGTTTGGTTTTCTGATGCCCATGTTAGTGGTGCCCACAAAATATTGCTCGTTATATAGCGAATCAATTTTTTGATTCTCTGGTGGGGTAGCCTTAATGATTTCTGAAAAAGCCTTTGCATTTTTTTTGTACACCTTATCGGTAGCCTTATACTTGTAGGTGCTGCATCCTGCAATTAACAGCCCAAATGCTGCGGCAAGAAATGAAGATTGGTAACGGTTCATTAAAATATGATTTGTTGTTGGGTGAGTTGATTGGGAAACCTTCAGGTATTTAACTACTTATATTCTTCCTCAACTTTTTTACTAATTTAGGGCTTTCAAACAACATCCGAAAGAATATTATTTATGCAAAAAATAAAGATACGTGTAGTCAAAAGTTTGATATTAGGAACTGCTTTAGCGACTTCAATAACTGCCTGTACAAGCAAAAATTCTAACCAGGAAAATATTGGGAACAATGAATTGGATACCCTGCAAGAATATGTTGCTCAACGATTGCCAATTTACGAAAAAGTACGATTAAGCACTGACCTTAACCTGCTTACGGCCAATGAAAGACAGGTTTTGCCTTTGCTTATAGAAGCGGCGCAAATTATGGATGAGCTTTTTTGGAGGCAAGCATATCCTCAACGCGATAGTTTATTGGCCACTATTAAAGATGAAAAAACAAAAGAGTTTGTAAAAATTAACTACGGTCCTTGGGATAGGCTAAATGGCGATAAACCTTTTGTAGCTGGTATTGGGGAAAAGCCACTTGGGGTGACTTTTTATCCTTTGGATATGACCAAGGAGGAGTTGGAAAAGTCGGATGTAAAGGATAAACACGGACTTTATTCTGTGATAAAAAGAGAAAATGGAAAGTTGATTTCGATACCATATCACGTGTATTTTGCTAATGAATTGCAAAAGGCGAGTAGTTTGTTAAAACAGGCTGCATTAATTACCGATGACGCGGGTCTGAAAAAATATCTTAACCTGCGTGCCGATGCTTTGGTTAGCGATAATTATACCGCAAGTGATTATGCTTGGCTGGATATGAAAACAAATGGTTTGGATATTATTATTGGTCCAATTGAAAACTACGAGGATAAATTGTTTAATGCAAGAGCTTCTTTTGAGAGCTATGTGTTGGTAAAAGATAAGGAGTGGAGCAAACGTTTAGCCAAGTACGTGGCATTGCTTCCCGAGCTTCAAAAAGGGTTGCCGGTACCAGATAAGTATAAAAAAGAAGTTCCAGGAACCGATTCAGAGCTGAATGCTTACGATGTGGTTTATTATGCTGGTGACTGTAATTCAGGTTCAAAAACCATTGCGGTAAACCTGCCTAATGATGAGAAAATCCAACAGGAAAAAGGGACCCGTCGTTCGCAGTTAAAAAATGCCATGAAAGCGAAATTTGATAAAATTTTAGTGCCAATTGCCAATGTGCTAATTGATAAAGAACAACAAAAGTATATCAAGTTTGATGCTTTTTTCGCTAATGTAATGTTTCACGAAGTGGCTCACGGTTTAGGGATTAAAAATACAATTACAGGAAAAGGAATGGTGCGTAATGCATTGCAAGAGCAATACTCATGGTTAGAGGAAGGCAAGGCAGATGTGTTGGGCCTTTACATGGTGACTGGATTACTTAAAAAAGGAGAGCTACAGGGCGATATTAAAGATTACTATACGACTTATATGGCGGGTATTTTACGCTCGGTACGTTTTGGTGCTTCTAGCGCACATGGCAAAGCAAACATGCAATGTTTTAATTTTTTCCAGGAAAAAGGGGCATTTGAGCGCACAGCACAAGGTGCTTATAAAGTTAACTATGATAAATTTGCTTCGGCAATGAATGAGTTAAGTGCTGCTATTCTTACCCTGCAAGGTAATGGAGATAAGGCAGCAGTAGAAAAAGCGCAGAAGGAAAGAGGGGTGATTAAGGCCGAACTGCAAACCGATTTAGACAAATTGGCCCAAAAAGGTATTCCTGTAGATGTAGTTTTTGAACAAGGAGTAGATGTCCTGGGAATGAAATAAATTTCTTTAATTAAAAAAAGCGGCCTGTTTAAACAACTAGGCCGCTTTTTTTATGTCTTTTGGCCCGGATGCTTAAAAAAGTGAAAATTTCTTGTAACCTTTTGCAAAAGTCTATCGTCTACATGCTACAAACTATTACCAAGGGGTTTCCCTTTTTGAAAAACTAAGCAGAAGCTTTTAAAAGTTTAAAAAATGCGCTAAAAGCGCACAGGAATTTTATTGTCCAGATTTTTGAAGATAAAAACACACACAAATGAAAACTATATACCTCTTAATCCTTACTTTATTTGCTTCTACAGCACTTTATGCTTCGCCCATTAAAGCTAAACAGGTAGAAGTTAACGGCTTGGTTTTAGACGAGCAGCGCAAACCCATCGATTATGCCACGGTAGGTTTATTTAAATCTTCGGATTCGTCATTGGTAAAAACTGCGATGACCACTCCTGAAGGTAAATTTAGCTTTCCAAGCATTGCTTCGGGGAACTATTACATCAAAATTAACATGATGGGCTACCAAATTCATAAAGGCAAAACGTTTACGGTGGGCGAGCAAGCACTCAGCTTACCTGAAATTATTTTAGTAGCCACCAGCAAAACCCTAAATGCCGTGAGTATTACTGCCGTAAAGCCTCTTTTGGAGCGTAAGGCCGATAAATTAGTGATGAACGTTGAAGCTAGTTCGGCTGCGGTAGGTTCGTCGGCATTGGAAGTGCTGCAAAGAGCGCCAGGGGTTACGGTAGACCAAAATGATAGAATTTCGATGCAGGGTAAGCAAGGTGTTTTGATCATGCTAGATGGTAAGCAAACTTACATGAGCCAAGCAGATGTGGCCAATTTGTTGAGGAACATGCAGAGCTCGGAAATAGAAACTATTGAACTGATCTCCAATCCATCTTCAAAATATGATGCGTCTGGAAACTCGGGAATCATCAATATCAAAACCAAAAAAGCCAGAAACGGCGGCGCTAATGGTAGCTTCAATGCAGGGATGGCTTACGGTAAAAACCTTAGGGGAAATACTGGGTTAAACCTCAACTACAGGAACAAAGGCGTTAACGTTTTTGGTAGCTATAATTTTAACAAAGGAGCAAGGGACAATACCATTAATATTGATCGTGTTTCTAAAGGTTCTGGCGTTAATCCCGATACCTATTTTTCTCAAAAAGGAGATGATACCCGCGATTACGAAAACAATAACTTTAAAGTAGGAGCCGATTTCTTCCTTAATAAAAACAATACCATCGGTGTTTTGGTGAATGGTTATTTGAATAGCGCTGAAGACATATCAACCAACCGTACGTTGATTGGAAAGTCGTTTACGCAAATCGATTCGACCTTGGCGGCCAATAACACGCAAATATCAAGCTATCGTAACTTCTCTTATAACCTAAATTATAAATCAGTTTTGGACACTACTGGGCAGGAGTTTACTGCAGATGCGGATTATTCTAGATATCATGGAAAGGACAATGCCGAGCTGGTAAATGATTATCGCTTTCCAGATGGATCTTTGGTGAAGCCGATTGGTCGTTTAAGAAACAATAGCCCCAGCATTATCGATATTAAAGCGGTTAAGGTAGATTATGTTTTACCTATAAACAAAACCATGAAGTTTGAAGCCGGTGCAAAAAGCAGCTGGGTAGAAACCGATAACGATTTGCGTGCTGAAGAATGGGTAGGCAATGCTTGGCAAAACGATGTGCGCCGTAGCAATAGATTTGTGTACGATGAAAATGTGAATGCAGTATACACCAATTTGAGCAAGCAATTTAAGAACACCAATGTTCAGTTAGGGTTACGTATGGAGCAAACCAACTCGAAAGGTAATTTGCTAACCACTAACGAAGTGGTAAAGCGCAGTTATTGGGATTTCTTTCCAACCATTTATATCCAACAAACCTTGTCTAAAAACCATCAGGTAGGGGTTTCATATGGCCGTAGGATTGATAGACCTAGTTACGACGCCTTAAATCCATTTATGTATTATTTGGACCAATATACCTACAACAAAGGTAATCCTTTCTTAAATCCGCAGTATACCAACAATTACGAAGTAAATTACACCTTTATGCAAAAATACTTCTTGAACTTTGGCTACAGTGTGGTAAACGATGCGATTACGGAGGTAATTTTGCCAGATGAAAAACAAAAAGCTTTGTACCAAACCAACGCTAATATTGCTAAAAATACAACCATTTCAGGAAATCTTTCCGTACCTGTAAAAGTGAGCAAATGGTGGACGATGAACAATAACTTAAATGTTTTTCACCTGACTTTCGAAACACCTAATTTAGAAGGGCAAGCCTTAAAAACTGGCCAAACTTCTTATCAAGTTCGTATGCAGAACAACTTTATTATTATGGATGGTTTAACGGCAGAAATTAATGCTAATTACGAATCGCCATTAACCTACGGTACACTTGCGATAGAGGAGAAAGCATTTGTTGATGTAGGCATTAGCAAAGCTATCCTTAACAAAAAAGGAAGTATAAGATTTGCTGTTTCTGACGTTTTTGATACCAACAGAACCAGATTGAGCAGCGCATATCCTGGTTTGAACTACAACCTTTATCAAAAAAATGAAACTCAGTTATTCAGACTTAACTTTAGCTACAGATTTGGTAAGAATGAAATTAAACCTGCCCGAAGAAGATCTACGGGAACAGAATCGGAACAAGGAAGGATGAAGAACTAGCATCTTAGCCGTTGTGAAGATAGCCTCACGAAGTATCAAAAACTTCGTGAGGCTTTTTATTTTGAACAGTTTCTAACAGTAAAGCAGATGATGTTATTGTCTGATGATTTTTTTTGTTTCCATAATGCCATTACTACCATTTAAGCTGATGAAATAAATGCCCTTAGGGTAAATGGATAAATCGATGGTGATGCTGGTTGCTTTAGGGCTAATTTGTATGTGCTCAATTTTTCGTCCGTTTTGCTCAAATACGCTAATTGAGCCATATTTGCTTGGGTTGAATGAAACGGTTACATGCTGTAAAGTTGGGTTGGGAAACGCACGCATATTATCGCTCTCAAAGCCAAAAGTTAAATGCGCTGTTCCCAAATCTGTAGTGGTTGCATCTTGGTTTACCAACTTTAATTGATAATAGTTGGTGCCGTTTAACGGGGCTTTATCATAAAAAGTATAGCTATTGTTGGCATACTGGGTATTTGCCGCTAAAGTCCCTATTTTAGTAAAGGCAGTTTCATTTGTACGGCGATAAATATCAAAACTTTTTACGTTTTGTTCTGATCCGGTTTGCCATTGCAATAAGGCCAATTGATCAAACGTTTTGCTGGCCTTAAATGAAATTAGCTGTACCGGGAGCGTACTTGGAGGTAAGGTTATTTTTTTGGTAAAAACCCCTTTTGATAAGTAGGCAATAAGCAGTTCGGTATGAGTAGTAGTAATGCTGCTATAGGTAGTGCTGGCGGCAGAGGCTGGACCTGATCCTACCAGCTCCCAATTATTGAGGTTAAATTTCTTAACCACAGCCTTATTTTCATAGCCAGCATCACTGTAGCCAACATAAGGCATACCATCATAAAATACCATTTTGATATAGTTTGCCGCACCAAGCGAAAACCCGGCAGGACCTAAGGTTTCCCAATTGGTGCCGTTAAATTTCTGTACAGTAATTTTATTGCTCGCATTTCCATCTTGGTAAGCAACATATGGTGTGCCGTTATGAATTGCGAGATCAATATATAACGCTGTTCCAGCTGAAAATTGTGGAGACCCAACAAGTTCCCAATTCACACCATTAAACCTCTGCACGGTTATCTTTATGCCATTTGCTATATCACTATAGGCCACATAGGGCACATTATTGTAGATGGCTATAGCCGTAAAAGCTACGGCACCTGCCGAAAAACCACTATTACCAACAAGATCCCATGACGTACCGTTGAATTTTTTTACGGTTGCCCTGCTTGAGTTGTTTGCGTCCCGATAAGCGACATAGGTGACCCCGTTGTGAACGGTCATGTCGTTAAACTGAGCCGAGCTTTCAGAAAATGCAGTATTGCCAACCGTTTCCCATGACGTTCCATTGAACTTTTTAACAAAGCCCTTGTAGGCATCACTGGCATCACAATAGGCTACTTGGGGTATATTCCCGTTAAAAGCGATGCTGTTGTAAAATGCAGCTCCTGCAGAAAAACCTGCCATACCTACATTTTCCCAAGCAGTTCCGTTAAATTTTTGTACGCTGGCTTTTCCACTATTTGCAAGATCCTGATAAAGTACATAAGGAACATCTGAGATATTGCTTTCAATAGCAACGTGATCTGCCGTTCCAGCAGAAAATCCGTTGAATCCGAGCGATTCCCAGTTAACGCCATTGAATTTTTTGACATAGGCTTTGTTGTTGTTCCCATTGTCATCATAGGCTATATAGGGAACCCCATTGTTAATAGCAAAAGATAAAAAATTAATAATGCCGACAGACATTCCACTCTGTCCTACAATTTCCCAATTGGTTCCATTAAATTTTTGTACCGTAGGTTTGTTATTACCACCTCGGTAAGTAACGTATGGAGTACCATTGTGGTCTATAGCAATGGCATTTTGGATAGCGGTTGTCCCAGAAAATCCAAATGTGCCGACAGGTTCCCAAGTGGAGCCGTTTAGCCGTTGTACCGTCGCTTGGTTTCCATTGGACAGGTCCTGATAAACTACATATGGAATGTTTTGATAGAAAGTAATGTCAGCGTAATTGATTGCGCCACCAGAAAACCCAGCGTTGCCGACAGTTTCCCAATTAGTTCCGTTAAACTTTTGAACGGCGGCTTTGTTGCCATTAGCGCCATCTTGGTAAAGAATATAAGGAGTGCCATTGCTGTTTACAGCAATGGAATTGAAGTAGGCAACTCCTGGAGAAAAGCCTGCTGCACCTACCGTTTCCCATAAGGTTCCATTGAACTTTCGAACGGTGGCCTTACTGTTATTGTAAATATCACAATAAACCACATAGGGAGTGGCACCATCAATGCAGAGCGAAATATAGGATGCAGTACCCTCCGAAAAACCAGGTGACCCTACGACTTCCCACGAAGTGCCATTGAATTTTTGTACCGTTATTTTATTATTGTTAGCGACATCCTGATACGCGACATAGATGAGGCCTGATTGATCGGTGGCGCTAACCGCCTGATAGGCCGCTCCTGCGCTGAAACCTGCCGTGCCTACGGTTTCCCATTCCGTACCGTTAAATTTTCGGGCTGTTAATTTATTGTTTTGGGTCTTGTCTTGAAAAATAAGATGGGCAATACCATTGGGCATTTCTAGATTGGTATAAGCCGCTTCATCGTAACTTGCCTGCGTAAAATCATTGGGACCTATGGCCTGCCAATTTTGTGCGTGGGTGGTTTCAGGAATACAATTGAAGATGGTAAAAGCAGAAATTGCATAAAAAGCAGAAAGCTTTCTGGAGATAGCTTTTTTGAGGCGGAATTTGAGCATGGCGATTTTTTTGGCAAAAGTAGTAAATACCCTAAAATCAACCAATAGTGATTTGAGTAATGAACGTAGAAATATAAACGAAGATTGTTTTATGGGGTTGTTATCAATGCTTAGGTTACTTCCCAATCATAGAAACCACAATTTCTTCCAATTGGTCAATATCAAAAGGTTTTGCCAAATAACTTTCGGCTCCGGCCGTTTCCGCAAGTGCCTTAATGTCGTTATTGGCCGAGAAATAAATGACGGGAATATGTTTGTACAACGGATGTTTTTTAAGCTCCTGTGTGGCTGCTATGCCTCCTACATCGGGTAGCCAATTGTCCATTAAAATTACATCGGGCTGGTAGCTCTCCACTTGCTCAATAATATGATTGGAAGTAGATGAGGTTTTGGTTTCATATCCTGCACCCTCGAGAATAAGGGTGCAAAGTTCTAGAATGTCTTTGTTGTCATCAAAAATGAAAACCTTTTTGCTCATCACTTTTTAAGGGTTTAAAGATAAAGAATTGATATAATTAGCCATTTCTTCGATTTTTAGCACCGCAGAAACATTGGCTTTTAAAATTGCTTGTTCGGGCATATACGTGACTTGTGCCGATTCGGGGTCTTGTGCCAAAGTAATTCCCCCATTTTTCTTGGCAGATATCAGCCCATTCACACCATCGGCATTAGAGCCCGAAAGTAATAGGCAAACCAATCGGTCTCCATAAGCATCGGCTGCAGTTTGAAAAGTAACATCAATGGATGGACGAGAATAGTTGATTTTCTCCGAGTAATCCAAGGAGAAGGTATAGTCTTTTTCTATAAGTAGGTGGTAATCCGAAGGCGCGATATATACATGTGCTTTCTTGATTTTCTCCTTTTCATCTGCTTCTTTTACTTTTAGTTCTGTGCGATAGGATAGGAGGTCACTAAGTAACGAATCCATGCCTTGCTTACGATGCACCACAATAATGATAGAAAAGTCGATATGAGGATTTATTTCGGGCAGTATTTTAAGGAGCACATCTAAGCTGCCCGCAGAACCACCAATCACCAATGCATCTATTTTTCTCATGTGCTCACTTTCCTCCAAACTTTTTCTGTTCCTACTTTTTTGTAGTTCGATGATATGGGCGAAAAATCGATGGTTTCTTTGGTTCCCAAAGCTAAATAACCAAGGTTTTCCAAACTTTGGTCAAACAAATTAAGTACGCGAAATTGCAGAGGTCTGTCAAAATAGATGAGCACATTTCTGCATAAAATTAGTTGAAACTCGTTAAAAGACCTGTCAGAGACGAGATTGTGTGTCGAAAAAATCATTTTCCGTTTCAGCTCCTCATCAAATTTCGCCAGGGTATAATTGGCGGTATAGTAAGAAGAAAAATCCTTAACTCCACCGGAGGCAATGTAGTTTTCAGAGTAGCCTTTCATTTGGCTAAGCGGAAACATGCCGTTGGATGCTTTTTCTAATACCGTAGGATTAATATCGGTAGCATAAATTAGAGATTTATGTAACAGATTAAGTTCTTTCAGTAAAATGGCAATAGAGTAAGATTCTTCGCCCGTTGAACACCCGGCCAGCCAAATTCTGATGAATGGGTAGGTATTTAGGTTGGGCAGTATCTGGTGCCGCAGTAAATGATAAAAAGAAGGATCGCGGAACATTTCGGTCACGTTAACCGTTACCCCCTCTACAAAATGCTTAAAATATACGTCATCGTTCAGGGTTTTGTACCTGAATTCGGCAAAGCTCAAATGCTTGTCCAAGCTATATAATCTAGATAAACGTCTTTTTAGGGATGCTCTAGAATAGCCCGTAAAATCATAACCATGATGCTCTAACACATCATTGACAAGGATTTCCACTTGTTCGTCAGATATGATGCCGGCGTAGGACACTATAGATATTGGTTTATGAGTTTAATTAATTCTTCAACGTTAACTGGTTTGGAAATGTAGCCTACAGCTCCAGCTTCCAGGCATCTTTCCTTGTCGCCCAACATGGCTTGTGCAGTAACGGCAATGGCCGGAATATCCCTCAGTTGTTGGTCTTCCCGCATTTTTGCAAGAGCTTGGTATCCGTCCATGTCTGGCATCATCATGTCCAAAAGAACCACACCTACATCTCCATCTTTCTTAATGATGTCTAAGCCTTCCTCAGCGTTATTTGCGGCTACACAGGCATACTTTTTAGCAGTTAAAACAGCTTTTAAGGCAAAAATGTTTCTGCTATCATCATCAATAATTAAAATTTTCTTTTCTGTACTTTGCATATTTGGAGCCTAATTAGATTTATCATAAAGCCAAACCCTCAATAACGAAATCAACTGGTCTATATCAACTGGTTTAGAGATATAGTCCGAAGCACCGGCAGCAATACATTTTTCTCTATCGCCCATCATGGCTTTTGCGGTAACCGCCAAAATAGGCAGGTTTTTGTAAGCAGGCATTGCCCTAATTTGTTTGGTAGTTTCATAACCGTCCAATTCGGGCATCATCATATCCATGAGCACCACATCAATTTTGGGATTGGCTTTAATGGCGGCCAATGCTTCTTTACCATCAATTGCGGGCAACACCTTCATTTTGTGCGGTTCTAAAGCTTTGGTCAACGAAAAGATGTTTCGTACATCGTCGTCGGCGATAAGCACCACCTTGTCTTTGAGCACATCGGTAACGTTTTGCAAGGTCTCGCCCTTTATTTCTTTGCTCTTGTTCCCTTTTTCTTCTACCAGATGTAAGAATAAAGCTGCTTCATCTAAAATTCTTTGATAAGAGTGGGCGGTTTTTACCACAATAGAATCTGCGTATTGTTTAATCCTGCTTTCTTCTCCTTTGGAAAGGTTTTTTCCGGTAAAGATGATGATTGGTAAGTTCTCCAATCCTTCGCTCTTTTTAATTGTTTCTAAGGTTTCATAAGCATTTTTATCGGGGATTCCCATATCCAAAATAACGCAATCTACTTCTTTTTGGTGCAAAGCTTCAATGCTATCGCTGATGTTCGAAGCCACAATGGTTTGTAGGCTAGCGGAACTCAGGAATTGGCTCAGTGCTAGGGCATGTTGCTGGTTCTCTTCAACAATGA
Source organism: Pedobacter sp. (assembly GCF_039594775.1). Taxonomy (GTDB): domain Bacteria; phylum Bacteroidota; class Bacteroidia; order Sphingobacteriales; family Sphingobacteriaceae; genus Pedobacter. Next base: position 570,379 of record NZ_JBCNMT010000001.1, read on the forward strand.
GTACCTTTTTAGGGTTTTTACTAAGCGCATACTCCAGTTTTTCGAAGATGAGTTTCATGTGCTCTAGTGCGAAAGGCTTGTTGATAAAGTCTACGGCTCCCTTTTGCAGACTTTGCCTTTTTGCCGAAAGCGAAGACATGATATGTACAGGAATTGGCCTTGTTACTGGATTCGATTTCAGTTCGTCCATTACCTGCCAGCCATCCTTAACTGGAAGTTGGATATCTAATAAGATGGCCAAAGGTTTATATTTTTGTGCCATTTCTATGCCCACATCGCCACGTACAGCTACTAAACCTTTGTAGTTGCGTTTCCTGGTGAAATTTAATAGTGTTTTAGCAAAATAGGTATCATCCTCTATGATGAGGATAACTTTATCCTCAGGGTTGAGGTGGTTCCTGTCATCTTCTACCTCATCTGGTATTTTTGAGACCACAAAGCGTTCTTCTTCGTGTTGTTGTTCTGCTTTTTCTTCAGTTGCTTTTTCCTCTTCTTGCAGGTCGGTAAATAAGGCGCCTGTTCTTTCGTTAAAATTGGCAGGAATAATCAGGGTAAAGGTACTGCCTTCATTTTCTTTGCTTTCCAATTTAATGGTGCCGCCTAACAATTGGGCCAATTGCTTACTGATGGATAAGCCTAAGCCTGTACCGCCAAATTTACGTCGGGTAGATCCGTCTGCTTGTTGGAAAGCCTCAAAAACAAGCCCTTGTTTGTTTGGCGGAATGCCTATTCCGGTATCGCTAACAGCAAAAGTAATTGCTTCCTCTTTGGCATGGTAACCAATGGATAAGCTTACCCGGCCTTTTGAAGTGAATTTGAATGCATTGGATAATAAGTTTTTCAAAATCTGCGACAATCGCATTTTGTCGGTAGTAAAAGACGCCGGAGTATCTCCTGAAACCCCAATCACCAAATCTAGGTGCTTGTCCTTGGCAATCGGCATAAATAATGACCTGATATCAGCCGTAACTTCGTCAGTCCTCACGTCACTAATTTCTAATTCCATTTTGCCCGCCTCAATCTTCGAAAGGTCTAAAATTTCGTCAATTAGGCTTAGTAAGCCTTGGCCAGAACTTTGGATTACGGCCGCATACTCTGTGTATTCTTTTTCTAACTGTTCGCTTTCGGCCATTAGTTTAGAGAGCAATAATATAGAGTTTAGAGGTGTACGAAGCTCGTGCGACATATTGGCTAAAAACTCGGATTTGTAGCGGGTACTTTGCTCCAATTGCTCGGCTTTTTGTTTGATTTCCAAATTTCTTTCCAAAATCAATTGGTTGCGCTCTTCCAGTAAACTGCTTCTTTCCTCAAGCTCTTGGTTGCTTTGCAGTAATTCCTCCTGTTGTACCCTTAATTCTTCTTCCGAAGCTTGTATTTTTTGTGTTTGTGCTTCTAATTCCGAGTTCAAGGCTTCTAACTCCCCGTGTTGGGCCTGTAGTTCTTCTGCCTGTGATTGGGTTTCTTCCAAGAAATCCTGCAATTTCTTTCGGTTTTGGGCCGCATTAATGGCGATACCAATATTTGAAGAAATATGATTCATGAAATCCAGCTTGCGCTGTGGATAGGCATTAATGGTTGCTAATTCGATTACACCCATAGCCAAACCGTTTCTAATAATTGGGAAGGCAACTACAGTTGTGGGTTTTGTTTCGCCGGTAGCATAACTGATGGTTGCCTCTTTATCCGGAATTTTTTCTAAAAGGATGAGCTTTTCAGATTGGAAGGCTTGTCCTACTATTCCTTCGCCAATGGCAATTTTTTTTCGTTGTTGCTTGGTATTTAGGGCATAGCCGTTAATGAGATGTAATTCGTGGTCTTCTTCTAAAAGATAAAATGCGCCCACAAAGCTTTTTGTGTGTTCTATTACGGCTTCCAAAATATCTTTAGAGAGTAAATGCACATCTTTGTCGCCCACCATTTTATCATTTAATGTTGCGACGCCGGTTTGCATCCAATCTTTGTCCTCAAGCATGCTAAATGATGATTGTAATGCCTCGGCCATGCTGTTAAGGGATGTTGATAGTACCCCGAGGCCATCTTTTGCATTTTCATGAAGCCTAACTTTGTAGTTTCCGTTAGAAATTTGATGAGCAATGCTTTTAATAGTATCAATGCGTTTGGCCGTATCTTCATTAAGATGTTGTAGTTGCTGAAACAGAACAACGCGTTCGTTAAATTCTGAACTTACTTTTCGGTAAAAAAAGACGGTACTTAAGATGGATAATATTGCTGCTAATACAATCAAAATTGGTGAAAACCCGGCTAAGGTGTTCATTTCTTTTGTTTTTGTAGCTAGGGAGTTTTTTTCTTCTGCCTTAATTTCCCTAATTACCCTGCGGGCATCATCCATATATACTTTCCCTTCCAACAGGGCATTTTCAAGAACCACGCCTTTATTGCGCTTGGTTTGGATGGTGCTTATTAAGATTTTCATCCTTTTCTCGATGATGTCCCGAAGTTCTTTGAGTTTCTGTTGCTCGTAAGCATTATCCTTGGTGCTGGCCATCACCTTCGTAAACAGAGAATCGGTTCTTCTTTCACTATTGTTGTAGGGTTCTAAAAAAACAGTATTTCCAGTAAGTAGAAAGCCTCTTTGTCCGGTTTCCGCATCTTTTAATGCTGAAACAATATTATCTACATCGTTGATGATATTGTTGCTTTCTACCACTAAATCGGCACTTTTAATTAAATTTTTGATGCTGATGTAAGACGCTGCAGAACTGATAATCAATAGGATTAATGATATGCCTAAACCGATACGGAGGTTAGTTTTTAGGGATAGTTTCATCTACAATATTTAACTTTAAACGTCGGTCATTAATTGGTCAATAGGAATGGTGAAATAAAATTCGGACCCTTCCCCATACACGGAATTTACATGGATATGGCCTCCATGGCGCTTGATGATTTCTGAAGAAATATAAAGGCCAATCCCAAGGCCTTGAAAGCGATGGGAGGTTTCTTCTACCCGATAAAACTTTTCGAAAACTCTTTTTACTTGATCTGGTTGCATGCCAATTCCGAAATCTTTAACACCAATATACAGCTCATTGTTTTGTAAATGAACATTCAAGAGGGCTTCATTGGTTCCGGGCGAATACTTAATGGCGTTGGTTAAAAAGTTAACAATCACCTGTTCAATACGCATTTCGTCGCCAAAAACTTTGGCATTTACAGTGCCATTTTTGGTGATTTTAAAATCAGGATTAGATTGGTGCATAACTTCGATAATGTTGTCTAGCAAGGTGTCCATATCGAAGTATTGTTTGTTGAACTTGAGTTTTCCGCTTTCAATTTTCGAGATGTCGAGCAAGTCGGCAATAAGTCCGTTTAGTTTCTCCAGTTGTATTTGTGCTTTCGACAAGTGGCTTTTAACCAAGTCAATATCGCCTTTAGCTAAGCCTCTTTCCAGAAGTTGGATGTATCCTTTCACACTGGTAAGCGGTGTTTTAAGCTCGTGGCTGGCTATGCTAATGAACTCGTCTTTTTTAAGCTCGGCCTGTTTTCTAAACTCTATCTCTTCCAAAAGGGCTTTTTGTACTTCACCCAATTTCCGATTTTGTTCGTAAATACGATAGAATGTTTTGATTTTTAATAGTAAGATGTTGATATCGACGGGCTTGGTAATGTAATCTAGACCGCCTGAAGAATAACCTTTCGCAATGAATCGAAACTCGGTGTTTGCCGCAGAAAGAAAAATAATGGCTGTTTCTTTTGCCTTACTATATCCAGAAATAACTTCGGCAACTTCAAAGCCATCCATTTCTGGCATCTGTACATCTAGAATAATAAGAACATAAGAGTTTTTTAGCACTTTTTTAAGTGCTTCTTCACCTGAGTTGGCGGTATCTACTTCAAAACCATGTTTTTCGAGAACGTTCTTTAAGGAAATTAAGTTCTCCGGAGTATCGTCAACAAGTAAGATCATTGTCAAATGTAATAAAAAAATGAACGGATATGACCTTCCTTCACATCTTACAGTTGTAAAAGTATTGTTTACATTAAAGGTTGTTGGCCTTAAAAGTATCTCCTTGACGAATATCCCCTGTTTCGAAACCTTTTTTGAACCAATACATTCTTTGTGCAGAGGTTCCATGGGTAAATGAATCGGGTACAACCTCACCAGTAGCTTGTTTTTGTAGCGTGTCGTCGCCAATGGCATTTGCGGCAGTTAATGCCTCTTCAATATCTCCCGATTCCAGTCTGAAATCTTTGAGGTTTTGCGCATGATGCGCCCACAAGCCGGCGTAAAAATCGGCTTGTAGTTCCAACATTACTGAAAGTTTGTTGTACTCCTTTTCGCTTAATCTACTTCGCATACGTTGTACCTTTTCGGAAGTTCCCAATAGGTTTTGTACGTGATGGCCAACTTCGTGGGCAATGACATATGCCTGTGCAAAATCGCCTGCGGCACCAAAACGATTTTTGAGCTCGTCGTAAAATGAAAGATCAATATAAACTTTTTGGTCTGCTGGACAGTAGAAAGGGCCTACAGCCGAACTTGCTCCTCCGCAAGCCGTTTGTACACCATTTTCAAATAGTCGTAGGGTTGGATATTGATATTGTTGTCCCATGGCTTCGAACTGTTGGGTCCAAACTTGCTCTGTAGATTCGAGCACACCGGCTACAAATTTCTTCTGAGGGTCGTCATTGGCAGAGCTGCCTCTTTTTACCTCGGTTTGTTCGGCCGCTATGGGCAGCTGGTTTACCAAACCTGTAAGGTCTTTTCCAAACAACAAGCCTAAAACTACGATGATGATTCCAACACCGCCACCAAGGGCAAATTTTCCGCCACCGCCACCTCGGCCATCTTCTACATTATCACTGCCTTTACCAAACCATTGCATAACAAATATTTTAAACAAGATAAAAAGTTCAAACGACAAAGCCAAGAAAATGTTTAGCACATCAGTTTGTAACCTTGCCCTCGTACATTTATAATGCCTATGCTAGGGTCGTTTTTTAGGTATTTTCTTAATTTGGTGATGAAAACGTCCAGACTTCTACCAGAAAAGTAATCGTTATTTTGCCAAAGCTGGTCCAAAATAGTATCTCTGCTTAAAATATGATGTTTGTTAAGGAGTAACAGTTGTAATATCTCTGCCTCTCTACTGGTTAGCTTACGGATTTGACCGTTAAGACTTAATATTGCCTTTGGATAAATGAATTCATATTTTCCGATGGTGGCCAGCTTTGTTGTAGAAGACACCTCTAGTTGTCGGCCGGAAGATAGGAGTACTTTGATTCTGACTGCGAGCTCTTCAAGACTGAAGGGTTTTTTTACATAATCATTAGCACCACTTTCAAAACCAGTCACTACATCGATGGTTTGGCTTTTTGCCGTTAGAAAAATAATAGGGGTTTGTGAATCGGTTTGCCTTAACTGTTTGGCCAACTCAAAGCCTGTGGTATCGGGTAACATCACGTCCAGTATTATAAGGTCAACATCCTTGGAAGCATAAATGTTCATCGCTTCCTGGCCCGTTTTGCAATGCGAAACCATATAACCTTTCATCATCAGGCTTTCTTTAACAATTTCAGCCAATGCGGGTTCGTCTTCAACAAATAAAAGATGTTTTATTGCGGCCATGCAAGTGTTACTTTAGTTCCAATTTTTATTTCACTTTCTATTTTGCACCAGCCTTGATGCTGCTCTATAATCTGTTTTACAAAAGTTAGACCTAATCCGTGTCCTTTTATAGAGTGGTGCGGTCTATTAACGCGGTAAAACTTATCAAAAACCAGCTTTAGCAGCGCTTTTTCAATGCCAATTCCCTTGTCTGTCATTTCAATAAGTGCAAAACCATTTTCATGATAAACACTGATATGTAGGTTAGCCTCATTTTCAGAATACTTGATGGCATTGTCCATGATGTTGTTTAAAGCGTGATAAAATTGGTTTTTATCAGCATTAACAGTGGCGTGTTCATAGATATCGGTATTTACTAAAAATGGTTTGTCCGATTTTACTTGATGTAATTTGATCAGTTGGTTGATTACTTCTGAAATTACAATTTTTTCTTTGTGAGGGATATAGGTTGCTTGATGTTGTAAAGATAGGCTCATCACTTGATCCACCAACAGATTAAGACGTTGAGCTTCGTTTTTGATATGGGCTAAATACCTGCTTCTCTTCTCCGAGTCTTGTATGGTATTGTTGTTCTTCAGTGCCTCGGCAGCGATAGCCACCGTGGCTATTGGCGTTTTAAATTCATGAGTAATATTGCTGATGAAGTTTTCTTTGACTATAGCTACTTTTTGAGCAGTGAGCAATGTTTTGGTTAAAAACCAGATGAGGAAAGAAACAATGGTCATGAGTAGTAAGGAAGCGCCAATAAGCAGCCATGTTTTTGAAATGAGATAACCAAAAGGAGCGGTAAAACTTGCCCTAACGTAATGGTTTTTTTTAATAAGGTAGGTAGGAAAAGCTTTTGTGATAATGGGAGCGTTAAAATGATAGGAAAGCTTTGGTTGGTTATTTAGTGTGCTGTCCTTGTCCTGTAAAATGAAAGTATAGCGGCTCTTTATTCCTCTTGAATTTAAATAATAATCAAATGTTTTTCTTAGGCTAACGGTATCAAACTGGTAGTCGTTTGTTTTTTCTTCAATATATCTTCCTAAATCTTGGATTCGATAGTAAATAATGTGGTTTTCTAAGTCTTCCTGTCGAATGCTTCGAGCAAATGTCTCCGCAATTTTTCGTTTAAATAACAGATCTCCTTTAACTAATGGTCTATTAAGTTGCTGGCTGGAAAAGGATGAGCTGAATTTGTCGTTATAATCTTTGGTTGACCTGATGGTGTACACTTCCACCTTTTCTATCGGATGCATTTTTGAACTAATGGTGAACTTGTTCGAATCCATTAACCTATCTTGAATAGCTTGCTGGATAGTATCGCATCTCAGTATAAATTCCTTTTTTATGCCATCTTCAAAGGCAAGATTAATGTCTCTTTCAAAATTAATTAGGGTGCTGGTGTAGTAGGTTTTGATCCAATAAAACTGAATAAAAAGAAAGGCCGCAGTGGCCAATAAACATGCGGACAATAGAAGACGGGTGTTTTTGGACATTCTCAAAGTTACCTAAAAGTCTTTTTCAAAAGATGCTGTTAACCTTCTATAACATTTTATAACACCAACGATAACATATTTTGATAGCAGAATTATGGAGTTTTGATAAAAAAGAAAACGATGAAAAAGAAATTATTATGTCTAGCTACAATACTTGTTTTGTTGAATATGGCAAAGGCCCAAAAGCCAACAGAAGGAGCTGTAAAAATGACGGCAGATTACGGACCTGCTAACGAAGAAGCCAGGGTAATTGTAGATTTTCAAGGTGTGGAATACTACAAGGTGAAATTAATGGGAACACAATTAAAAGCAACAAAAGTTCTACTGTATTGTAAGGAGATGTGGAATGGTAAGGTTAAAAAGGTGGATACCTTAATCAAAAAGCTAGACTTTAAGAATTTGACCAATGCAAAGGGCGACACTTTATCTTTTTCCGTTTTGGGAAGGAGGGTAGACGACAAATTGCAGGTGCTCTTTAGGTTTCCTAGGCTCGGCGTGAACAAAAAATATCAATCGCTCAAAACCGATAATTACAGTTTACGGGTTTTGGGGAACCATTATAAAATTGAATTAAATAAGTCTTTTCCAGTTTTTGCTTATATCCTGCCGTATGAAAAAGATGGTTGGTTAATGTACTGTGCCGTTGATCAAAGTGGCGAGAACGTAGAAGATTGGGGCAAAAAGTTTGGCATCAAGCACTATCTTATTTACGAAATGGCTTTTCTACGGGAGTGATGTATATTAAAAAAAACAACCATATGATTCTAATTTCGTATGGCTGTTTTGTTCGCTTATGCAAAGGCTGCAATTCCTTTTGCTATTCTAGCTGCGGTTTCTTCTTTCCCTAAAAGTTTAACAATATCAAATACGCCTGGACCGAATTTGCCGCCCACCAACATGATACGCAAAGGCAACATTACTTCGCCAGGTTTTAGGCCTTTTGCTTCGGCCAAAGCTTTAAAGCTTGCTTCCAAGTCTAAAGCACTCAACTCAATATTTAAGGTATTTGCAAACTCCTCAAAAAATGCGGCTTTGTCGGTGTTCCATTTAGGCTTTACTGCTGCAGAGTCATATTCAGATGGACTGACGAAGAAGTAAGCGCTTTGTGCCACAAAATCAGGCAACAATGTACATCTATCTTTTATCAATTCAATTACCGAGGCAAGTCTTTCGTTATCCGCTTCAATGCCATTTTGTTTTAAAAGGTCGTTTACGTCAGCCTGTAAACGGCTAATTGGCGATTGCTTGATCCATTCGTGGTTAAACCATTTTGCTTTTTCAAAATCGAATTTTGCTCCAGCTTTACTGATCCTTTCTACCGAAAAAGCAGCTTTCAATTCCTCCAACGTAAATATCTCTTTGTCCGTGCCATCATTCCAGCCCAACAAAGCCAGCAGATTTACAAATGCTTCTGACATAAAGCCAAGTTCTTTAAAGCCTTTGGTTAGATCGCCAGTTTTTGGGTCTGTCCAGTTCATGGCATAAACAGGGAAACCAAGTCTATCACCATCTCTTTTGCTCAATTTACCATTGCCATCAGGTTTAAGGATCAGCGGCAAATGCGCCCAAGCAGGCATTTCGTTTTCCCAGCCTAGATATTTCCAAAGTAACAAATGGATCGGAGCAGAAGGGAGCCATTCTTCGCCTCTAAATACGTGCGAAATTTCCATGGCTTTGTCGTCGGCTACCACCGCTAAATGATAAGTAGGCATGCCATCTGCCTTTAGCAAAACTTTATCGTCTACAAGGTTCGTGTCGAAACTTACTACACCCCTGATCATATCGGTAAAAGTTACCTGCTCATCAGTAGGCATTTTAATTCGGATTACATGAGGTGCATTTTGAGCTAGTAGCTCACTTACTTCACTTTGGGTTAAGGTAAGTGAGTTGCGCATTTGCATGCGGGTTTTTTGCCCGTAAAGGAAATTAGGTTCCTCCGCCCTTTTGGCCGTAAGTTCTTCGGCAGTGTCAAAAGCGTAATAGGCGTAACCACTAGCTATCAGTTGCTCCGCGTATTGTCGATAAGTAGGTTTGCGCTCGCTTTGGCGATAAGGACCAAAGGCTCCAGGTTTTTGAGGGCTTTCATCAGGAGCAATACCGCACCATTCCAAACAATCTAGAATGTACTGTTCCGCGCCTTCCACAAAGCGGGTTTGGTCGGTATCTTCTACTCTTAAAATAAAAGTTCCGTTGTTTTTCTTTGCAAAAAGGTAATTGAACAGGGCTGTTCTAACGCCCCCTAAATGCAAACCTCCGGTTGGGCTTGGCGCAAATCTTACTCTAACTTCTTTACTCATCGTTGTATTTCTGTAATCCTAAAAGTTTGTTAAGCTAAAACCAATCCTAAGTGCGTCACACTGAGCTTATTTCAGGGTCGACTAACCTAACGGATGCTGAAATAAATTCAGCATGACGAAGAATGAATGGAACTGCAATAACTTTTAGTGCGCCACAAAGATATGTTTTTCATCTGTTTTTGTGTTGTTTTCATAGGCGATGAAGCGCTTATGCTTTTAAAATGATAGATAACGGCTTTTTGAAAAAGCATAATGGTTTTGAGGTTTTTCCGTTCTGATATTGTATTTTGGCTAAGAAATGAATCCGTATCAGAAAAAGAAGCGTTGGAAGCTGTTTTTATTGGTGTTTGCAGGGGTGATTGGTTTTGCGTCGGTAGCTTACACCAATTTTTTTGTGCAAAAAATGGAGCGGGAAGAAGGTACTCAGTTTTTGCTTTGGATTAAGGTCGCCGAGCAAAGAATGAAAATGTATGACAACGAGCAGTTGACCGACGTTTTTGAAACCATTAAGAAGAATAATAAAATGGATGTGATCATCACTAGAACCGATGGATCCATTTATTTGTGGGATGGTTTGGATACCACTAAAACGCTATATCCCGACAACAAATCAAAACAATACGATTCGGTATATTTTTCCAAGCAGTTGCAGAAGATGAAAGAGCAGCATAAGCCTGCCAAAATGAAAGGGATTAACGAAGAGGCACTTATTGCTTACTATAAAGATTCTAATATTTTAACCCAGTTAAGGTACTTTCCTTACATCCAATTGGGTGTAATTGCACTTTTCTTAATTACGGCTTATGTGGGTTTTAGCGCCGCAAGAAGGGCAGAGAGAGATCAGGAATTTGTGGGGATGGCCAAAGAAACGGCCCATCAATTGGGAACGCCCATATCCTCACTAATGGCTTGGGTGGAGCTGATTAAAACACGATTCGATGCGGAAGAAGACCCGCTGGTGGCCGAAATGGAAAACGATATTCAGCGATTAGAAATCATCGCAGACCGTTTCTCTAAAATTGGTTCCATGCCAATATTAGAAGATCACGTCGTTTACATTATCATCAACAATTTTGTACAGTATTTTAAGGTTCGTGCTTCCGATAAGATTAATTTTGTAATTACGGGTGATACGCAAGTAAGAGCTATGCTGTCGGCACCATTGTTTGATTGGGTGATAGAAAACTTACTCAAAAATGCCGTAAATGCGATAGATAATGATGGGACAATCACCATCAACATCATTGAAAACTTGGCAAAAGAAGAAGTTTTGATTGATGTAACGGATACAGGAAAAGGGATTCCCCGCTCCAAATTTGATACCGTTTTTCAGCCAGGCTACACCACCAGAAAACGGGGTTGGGGCTTAGGCCTTACCTTAACTAAAAGAATTGTAGAAAACTATCATCGAGGACAAATCTTTGTGAAAGACTCGGAGCTAGGAAAAGGCACAACCTTCAGAATTGTTCTAAAAAGTAGTATTACATATGAACCGACCACAAATAGAGGATTATCCACAATGGTATAAGGGATATATTGACCTTGTTGATGGAGATGTACTGGAAATTTTATCCACACAGGCCAAAGCCTTTACGGAATTTGTAACCAATCATGCAGATAAAGCAGATTATGCTTATGCCGTGGGCAAATGGACCATTAAAGAGATGTTTGGGCACATTATAGATACCGAACGTATCATGGTTTTTCGTTTAACCTGTTTTGCTAGGGGTGAGAAAGCCCCTATTCCGGGGTTTGACGAAGACCAATATGTGGCCAATGCCCATTTTAAAGATCGCAGCCTAGAAAGTTTATGTGAGGAATTCATCGCTTTAAGAAAATCGAACATGTTTTTGCTGGAATCTCTTAATGAAGATGAATTGGACAGATTTGGTAATGCCAATGGCAATGAAATTTCAGTGAGAGCATTGGTGTTTATTTTGGCTGGGCATGTGATGCATCACCAGAATGTGATTGTAGATAGGTATTTGTAAATGAGATTGTTGTAAGGTTTAAAGGTTGCAATATTAAAAAGTTAGAAATTGCTAAACGGCAACCTTAACTTGTTCATGAGCCTTTTGAATTTTTACTTTTAACTTAATGATATGATTTGGTTCAAGGAATTTACCCCTGAAATGTTGAATAGCCGTCCGAAAAATCATATCGGCGCACTGCTGGGTATAGAATTTACAGAAGTTGGTGAAGACTATTTGTGTGCTACCATGCCTGTTGATGAGCGCACTCATCAGCCCGCAGGGATTTTACATGGAGGCGCTTCGGTGGTACTGGCCGAAACTTTGGGGAGCATCGCTTCTTATATGTGTATTGATCCTACCAAGCATATTGCTGTAGGTTTGGAGGTAAACGCCAATCATATTAGACCTGTAAGTTCAGGTTTTGTGAAAGGTGTTTGTAAACCTTTGCATATCGGTGGAAAAACGCATTTATGGGAAATAAAGCTTTATACTGATAAAGGAAAGATGAATTGCGTGAGCCGGTTAACGGTGGCTATATTGCCTAAACCTCAATCCTAATTCAAACTATTTCAAAACCTCTTTGTTTTGCCATAAACGAGAAATATGGTAAGCACAGCTGATGTCATTAATGATAGTCATTTAGTTTTTGTAAGCCCAGAAAAAGGCGGGATATATCGTAAAGGAAAGCCTGGCAAATTCAATTATGAAGATGATAGGGGCAATAAAGTGACAGATAGCGCAGCTTTAGAACGTATTCAAAAGCTCGTATTGCCTCCTGCATGGACAGATGTTTGGATTTCGCCTAAAAAGAACGGTTATCTGCAGGCCGTTGGGGTTGATGTGGCAGGGCGTAAGCAATACCGTTATCACCCAGAATGGGTTAATCGCCGTTCCGATCATAAATATTTTCGATTACTGGAATTTGGTAAGGCCCTGCCAAAGGCTAGAAAAAAAGTAGAAAAGGACTTAAGACGGAAAAATTTAGATGAAAGGAAAGTGTTGGCCATTTGTGTAGCTGTTTTGCAGGATACCTTGATCAGAATTGGTACTGCTGCATATGAGAAAAGCTACAATAGCTATGGTTTAAGCACGCTGAAAGACAAACACGTTAAGCATAAAAATAATGGAACTTTCCTTTGCTTCGTTGGTAAAAAAGGAGTTAAGCAGGAAATACGCCTTACAGATAGGCGATTGATCAAATTAGTGAAGCGGTGTAAAGATATTCCGGGCCAAGATTTGTTCCAATTCTATACAAAAGATCATCAGCGCAAAGCGGTAGATTCTGGAATGATCAATCAATACATTAGAGAAATTACCGAAGATGATTTTACCGCAAAAGATTTCCGGACTTGGGGCGGAACTTTGGAAGCCATGCGCCAATTGGCTATTTGCGCCAGTGAAAATCCAGAAGTATCTGCGAAGAAACTAGTAGTTACAGCCTTAGATTGTGTGGCTGCAAAATTGGGAAATACAAGAGCGGTTTGTAAGAGCGCCTATGTTTATCCAATGTTATTGGAAGCATTTGAAAATGGAGAGCTGCAGCGCTATCTAAAACGTATCGCTATAGAAGAGCAGGATGAAAAAAAAGCACTTAAAAATGATGAAGCGATGCTTATTCAGTTTTTGAAGGCGGTAAAGCAGAAAAAGAAATAGGGCTAAAACAAAAAACTTACGAAGCTTTCGAAAGCTTCGTAAGTTTAATCATATACTGAGGTGTTGTTTAAGGTTGTTGATCCAACCATTTCTTCTCGATGGCATATGAGGTGATTAGCCCCAGTCCCCCGAAAATGAAAATGCTGCCGAAGTAAACTGCTACCGCCTGTCCTTCTTCACCGTTGGTCATCCGTGGGCCAAATACACCTCTGACCGTAAATAATGCTACTAATAGCCCTAAACCTACGCCCACCATAAGCAAGCCAAACTTTAAGCTTATAAAAGGTTTTGGGGTTGATTTTCTCAATCCTGGGTCAATCCCCCTTTCTATCATGGCCATTTTTTCTTTGTTCAAGAAATATCTGATGCCAAAAACTAATGCAAACGCACCAACAAACAATACAATCGGTACTAATTCTCCTATCATGGTATTTATAATTTTTTGTTAAACATTTCAATTGTTGTGAACCGTGTTCTGTGTGTTATGACAACGGCAAAAAAAAATAGGTTACACTCTCGCCAAAAAAAATTAAATTGGCGTGCAAAGCAATAACATTGAATACCATCTCTAGTCAAATAGATACAATTTTACCTTTACCCGTAGAGGAAAAGCAATTGCTTTTGTCCCGTTTGCAGCGTATGGAAGAGCCTAAAGGAAAGCTAATCATCTCGGCCGGAAAAATTGGGCATTACGTATATTTTATTGAAGAAGGGATTGCCCGTGCATTTTGTGAGAACCAGAGAGGACAAACCACCATTTGGTTTGGTCAGGAGGGCGACGTGATGCTTTCTTATTTAAGCTTTTTTAAAGATAAGCCAGGCTACGAGAGTATAGAGCTGCTCGAAAATGCAATACTTTATCGTATTTCGAGTAAGGACCTACAGCAACTTTATCGTCAACATATCCATATTGCCAATTGGGGCAGAAAGTTTGCCGAATATGAGTTGCTAAAGGCCGAACAACGCTTTATGGACCTACAGTTTAAAACGGCTACCGAACGTTATCATGATTTGCTTGCTAATTCACCCGATATTTTAAAACGAGTGCAACTGGGGTACATCGCTTCATATCTGGGTATTACTCAGGTTTCTTTGAGCAGAATTAGAGCCGCAATGAAGTAGCTCCCTGTTTTATCTTGTCATCATTTTCCTTTTTTATCATTTGTTAAACAAAATGATATCCCAACTATCGATTTTTGCAGCAAATTAAAAAATCATGAACTGGATTATATTAATTATTGCTGGACTTTTTGAAGTCGCATTTGCGTCATGCTTAGGCAAGGTAAAGGAAACAAGTGGTTCAGAGGCCGCTTGGTGGTTTGTTGGCTTTTTGGTTTCGCTAACCATTAGTATGTTGTTGTTAATTAAAGCTACCCAAACCCTTCCCATTGGTACTGCTTATGCCGTTTGGACAGGTATTGGTGCGGTAGGTACCGTGTTAATGGGAATTTTGGTCTTTAAAGATCCGGCTAGTTTTTGGCGCTTGTTTTTTATCGTTACGCTAATAGGTTCTATTATCGGCTTGAAAGCCGTTTCACATTAAAATAGGTTAATCGTTTAAATCGTTGAATTGGTTAGTCAAAGGTATAGCGATGCGCCAAACAGTTAATCAGATAACCGATTAACCAATCTCAACAAATAACCAAAAAAAATGTAAATTGCTGTAACCCCTAATCAAAACTTGGCGTCATACGGTGAAGCATGCAGCAAGTAGAAACAGATCTGACACTTATTAACTCCATTTTGGCTGGAAACACTGGCAACTATGCGCTTTTAGTTAAACGTCATCAACGTTTTGTTTTTACGCTGGCATTGCGCTTTGCTAAAAATAGGGAAGATGCAGAAGAGATTGCACAAGATTGCTTCATTAAGGCTTACAAAGCATTAGGAACATTTAAGCAAACCTCTAAATTTTCTACTTGGCTGTACACCATTACCTATACCACAGCTATGACTTACTTAAGAAAGAAGAAGTTAGATGCAAATTCCATAGATGATGAAGAGCATGTGCTACAGTTGCCTAATAACGATAACAGTTTTGATGCCGATACCGTAGAGAAAAAATCTACTTATAAGTATTTAAACCAAGCCATATCGATGCTTTTACCTGATGATGCAGCAATCATTACCTTATTTTATAAGGGCGAGCAAAGCTTAGAAGAAATAGGGCAGGCTTTGGTGATGGACCCTAATACAGTAAAAGTGAAACTACACAGGGCAAGGCATAGATTAAAAGAAAAATTACAACTTTTGTTAAAAGAAGAAGTAAAGGAGTTGATATGACAAAGCAAGAAGAACAACTTTGGAACTACATTGATGGTCTCTGTACGCCTAAAGAGCAAGCAGAAATAGAAAAGAAATTGACAGAGGACCAGTCTATAAGAAGCTTATATGAGCAATTGTTGGCGGTAAACCAGCAATTAGGTGTCCATTTGGAGATTGATGAGCCTTCCATGTCGTTTACACGTAAAGTGATGGAACAGGTGGAAAATGAAATTGCTCCGGTAGCTTTAAAGACCAAGGTAGACCAAAGAATCATTTACGCTATCGGTGGTTTTTTTGCTATCGTATTGCTTGGTATACTGGTGTATGCCTTTGCTATGGCGACGCCAGATTTTACACTTAAAGTACCAACGATACGATTAGACCTTGCCATAAGTCCAGCCGTTTTGTGGACTGTATTATTTACCAATGCCGTTTTGCTATTGGTTTACTTGGATAGTTTCTTGAGAAAAGGAATGAAGAAAGTACAAAAAAAGGGAGAATAATTATTCTCCCTTTTTATTTAGATATTTGTTCTTATTTCTTAAAACCAATGGGAAGAACCGTTTGGGTATTGTCCCAAGCCATTACCAAATTAGCTCCTTCGGCAGTTTCTACAAAAGTAATAGAAAAAGCTTCAACGGGTTTGTCGGTTTTCCCAACAGGGATATCTGTTCTTAAAACATCTTTCTTTTCATCATAGCTAAAAGCACCCCATTTGTCGGTTTGCTTGTTGATGATGACAGTCCATTTGTCTTTACTAGGAATAGCAAACATACTGTATCTGCCAGCTTTCACTTTTTTCCCGCCAATAGTAACCGTTTTGAAAAATTGTACTTCGGTACTTTCATTTGCGCCTAAGCGCCAAACTTTTTCAAATTGTTCCAAAACGCCAAAAATCTCTCTTCCCTTTTTTTGAGGGCGTGAGTATAATACGCGTATTACGGGGTCAACAGGTTCTTTGGCCTTGGTGGTATTTAAGGGAAAATAAATCACATCCAGCGGACTTGCATCAACTTTTGGGAAGTTAATGGCGCTATTGTCTGAAGCATTCTGTGCCTGTACGACAAAAGCTCCAATCAAAAGCAGCATCAATAAGCATACTTTTTTCATCAAAATATAAATTGGTTGTGGATCTTGATTTTCTTATATGGGTATTATTAGTACTCTCTTCCCTTAACGACTTTGTTCAAGAACACGCCACCGAAGATTAAACCAATAATAGCAGCCAAGAAAAGGTAGCCAATGTGTGTGGTAACGGCAGAAAAAGCAAGTACAAACGCCAACATGCCAATTACATACCAAACCCAATCAAAATTGTTTTTATTTTCTGAATTACTCATTTTTTAAACTTTTGCGCCAAAGTTAGTTATTTCAATGAAAAACAACACATTTGTTTTTAAAAATGCCAAGCTTGATCAAGTATTAATGCGATAATTGGTGAAAATCAATTTCCCAACAGTTCATTTATAGTAACCGCTTTATAGCCATTTTGTTTGAGGTATTGTAGTAACTGCGGAAGCTTGTCGTAAAACTTGTCTTTCCTTCGAGGGTCGGTACCTACATGCAGTAAAAGGATAAAGCCATTTAAGGATTGTTGTTTTTCATGATCAATAATGGACTGATAAATTTCGTCGCTGCTTCGATATGCTTTTCCCAGTTCTGGATAGGTATAGTCGGCGGCAGACCTTGTGCCTGGAGTAAAATTAATCAGCTTTAGACCCATGTCATCGGTCCAATTGGCAATGGTTTGATTGTACCATTCATAAGGAGGTAAAAAATACTTCGTTGATTTTTGGGCAATGCCAAACTTTTCCATGGCCTTATAGTTCGCCGCCAAATCGGTTTTAAACTGTTTTTCGGTGACCAATAGCGAATCCCTTTTCTTCCAATCGGCATACAATAAATGTTGGTCTGAATGAGCGCCCAGGTAATGGCCTTTGGCCTTGGCTGTTTTTATAAAAGGAGCAAAGGCAGCATTTCTATAAAAATTACCCGTGAAAAAGAAAGAAGCTTTGATTTTTTCCTTATCCAAAGCAGCAATGATTTTCTGTCCGCCATCTGCATATTCGTCGCCAGTAAAAACAATGGCCAATTGTTTCTCTTTTATGTCGCCACGGTTAATGGCTCCATATTCTTTGTTGTAGCTGGCAAACTCCTTGTTGGTTCTGCTATCATAAGCTGCCAATAAATAAACCAGAGAAGCTGTACCGTCCATGGTAGGTTCATTGGTGCTGTAATCGCCATAATCATCATGATAAACGGCTAAATCGCTTTGAAAAGCGGCGTAATCATCAGGTTTGGTCAATTGTATCCCTATTAAGCCTTTGTAAATGCTGGTATAAACGGGACCGTCAACCAAACCGCCATCAATAGGATATTTGCCTAAATGCGTAAAAGCCGAATGTGGGTCAGTAGGTGTGTCACCCCAGCTAGGAAGGCCATAAACCATGCTGGTACCCCATGGGTTGCAGCCAAATAGCCAATCAAAATTGGCTTGTTCCAATTCGGAGAAAGTACCATCGCCGCTGAGCTGCTTGTACCACATGCATTGCATGGCAAAAGCAACAGTAAGGTTATTGCTGCACCAAATAAAAGGGACACCCCGGTAAAAGGCATTGGTTTTTGCTCGATTCCATACCTGTTGAATGCCCTGTTTGTAATAATCTACCAGCTCACGTTTACGGCTTCCATTAGACTGTTTGGCTAATTCATAATGTCCTAAATTGATAAAAGGATACCATTGGTAATGTTTGGCAGTGTCGTTTATCAGCCAAGGTGTAACGGGTTCTTGAAGTGCATAATAAAAAGCAGAATCAAGTGCCTTTTCGCCGTAGCCATTTAAACGTCCAACTTTGGAAAGGGCCAGTTCCATGTCATCCACCCAGTTATCTTCTGCATAAATATAGGGCGATTTTACAGAGGCGGTTTGGGTAACTCCTTTTTTGCGGAGAGCATATTGATAAGCGGTTTTCGATTTCTCCTTAAGCCGTTCAGTAAAATTTTTGTCCTCGGGGTATAGCTCGCTTGCCAAAGCAAAGGTACTGGCAAACTTAGCTGCGGTAGAACTGGTCCCCTTGGTATCGTTCATGAACTTGCCTCGTTGCTGTGGATTGCCGTCGATATAATATAAAGGGCGCTCAAAACCTTTGCCATATTGGCTGTCTTCCTTTGGGATCCGCATCGCGATATGGTCGCGGTCATCGGCCAGTTGATTGAACATGATTTTTGCCGAAGGGTGCATTTTCATCAAAAAATCTAAACCCCATCTGGCTTCGTCCAGGACATCGGCTACGCCATTTTTACCATCAAGGCCAGTGGACAGTTTATGATCGGCAAAAGCTTTGGGGAAATCCCGATAAGCCATTAATAGGTGATAGGCAGCATTAGCAGTAGTTGTAGAATACTGTAGGTAATCGCTCGCATCGTGCCAGCCACCAACCGCGTCAAAATGCGTGCTATCTTTGATACCACCTTCTTTGCCATAAACCACGAAACCATCGTGGGTATGGCAGCTGTCTTTTAAAAAGGGATTATAACCGCAGCGTTGTTGACGCATGTATCTTAGTGCAAAATCAGCGGTATTCTGATAAACCTCTTCGTCAATAATCACTTCCGGGGAAGTCACTTCATCTACTTTGATATAGTAGCGCCCGGGCTTTTTAAATTCCGAGAAGTTTAATCGAGCGGCGCTTGTAAAAGGGCCATAAGAACCAAAGGTTTTGATATTACTTGAAGTGTATACGGTTTTTCCGCTTACTTTTTCTACCAGTTCAAAACTTTTTGGGTTTGTAGTGCCCTTGCTTGCCCACACGGCTACTTTAATTGACTTTGGTTGGTAGCCCAACAAATTAATCCTTACCCAACTTTGTTGCTCTTTAGGTTTAAAGGCTAAAATGGCAAGAAAACACAAGGTAAAAGCTAAGGATAATGGCAAGAAAGTTCTCATGATTAAATATTGATCAACTAAAAATAGGATTAAAATTTAGAAAAACCCCTAGAAGATAGAAAAGGCGCTTAATGGATAGTGTAAAAAAGAAACACCCCCGATTTTTGATCAGGGGTGTCTATCCCAAAAAATTAACAATTTTTACAAAAACCTCAAAATAAGGTTCTGTAATGTTTTTAAAAGATTTTTGTTTAACCTTTCATAGGTACAAGGTAACACTTTTTTCAAACATAATCAAATCTGCTTTTAGAGAGAACTTTAGGTTTTGATTAAAAGTCTATCAAAATACTCGTTAAAATCCATTTTTATTTCTGTAACAAACTAAATATACTTATTTTTCGGGATGCAATTAAATCAACCCAGTCAGCGCGAATATTATTTCAATAACGAGGTTGTATCTCGTTTCGAACTGTATAACAGTTTGTTTCTAACGCTTCCGTTTTATAAAATTAAAGACACCGGAACCCTATTGCCGCTTTTTTTCAAGAGCTGTGAAGATGGGATTAAGAACCACGAAAAACCGAGTGAATTAATTGAGAAGTTTTTCGAAAAGTACGTTCAAGATAAGGGAGAGGAAAGCATCATCGATTTGCTGTTCCGTTTCATCCAGTACATTGAAAGGCAGGTAGTACTTTTTGATGCCGTTGAAGACGCATCCTTCACTAAATTGAACACAAGTGATGAGCAGAGTTCACTGAGAGCCTTGTTTTTAAAGGCCAACGACGATGCAAACCTGCATGATAAGATTGACCGTTTGATAGAAGAGTTTTCATTAAGGCTCGTGCTCACGGCACACCCTACGCAGTTTTATCCAGGCCCGGTATTGGGAATCATCAACGACCTTACAACAGCAATTAAATCTAACGACATTACCACCATTAACCAGTTGCTGCAACAGTTGGGCAAAACGCCTTTCTTCAATAAAAAATCGCCAACACCGGTAGATGAGGCAATGAGCTTGGCATGGTATCTGGAAAATGTATTTTATTTCGCGGCAGCCAATATTCAAACAGGATTAAACCAATTATTGAGCGAGTATCATATTGACCCTAAAAAAGTAATAGAACTTGGCTTTTGGCCAGGGGGCGATAGAGACGGTAACCCTAATGTTGAGGCGCAAACTACTTTAGAGGTTTCCAAGCTGCTCAGGCAGATCTTGTTCAGGTGCTATTATCGCGATTTTAGAAATATTAAGAGACGTATTACCTTTAGGGGCGTTGAAGAAGACATCAACAAACTTCAGGAGGTGTTCTATGAAAATGCCTTTAACTCTTCGCTAGAGGAAAAAGATATTTCCGAAGAAATCATTAAATATCTTAACAATATTGTTGAGATATTAAATCAATACCACGATGGCTTGTTTGTTAACATTGTGCAAGATCTATTAAGGAAAGTAGAACTTTACCGTTGCTATTTTGCTTCGTTGGATATTAGACAAGACAGTAGGGTGTTGCGCAAGGTACACGAATATTGCAGGACACAGAAACCTATTAATTCGTTGTATGACGCCAACTATAACGAGTTGTCAGAAGAGGAGAAACTAAAGGCCATTTCTCTAAGAAGTGCCAAAATTATTTACGCAGGCGAGCAGGATAACCTGATTAAAGATGCCTTGCAAACCATTGCTGAAATTAAGGATATACAACAGAAAAATGGCGAGCAGGCTTGCCACCGTTTCATCATTAGTAACTGCCAACAGGCAAGCGATATTCTGCAGTTGATGGAACTGTTCCTGTGGAACGGTTGGGAGGCCGACAGTTTGAGCATTGACTTTGTGCCTTTATTTGAAACCGTTAACGATCTTTCGGGAGCGGGTGAAATCATGAAAAAACTATACACTCATCCTTTCTATCAAAAACATTTGGAGTTAAGGGGTGGGAAACAACACATTATGTTGGGCTTTTCTGATAGTACCAAAGATGGCGGTTATTTAATGGCCAACTGGTCCATCTTTACCGCTAAGGTGGCCTTAACCAAAGTGGCAGAAGAACATAACATTCAACTCGCATTTTTTGATGGTAGGGGCGGACCTCCTGCTCGTGGTGGTGGTAAAACACACCGTTTCTATGCCTCAATGGGTAAAGAAATTGCCAACAAGAACATTCAGCTTACCGTACAGGGACAAACCATTAGCTCGCAATATGGCTCTGTAGACAGTGCAACCTTTAACATTGAGCAATTAATTAACGCGGGCATTTCTTCGGGCGTAAAAAGCAAACACAATGTACTTTTAGATAAGGAAAATTTCGATATCCTGAGCAAAATGGCAAAAGACAGCTATGATTCGTATATCGCTTTGCGTAACGACCCGTTATTCTTGGAATATTTGGAGAAACTTTCGCCACTAAGCCTGTTATCTAAAATTACCATTAGTAGCCGGCCAGTAAAGAGAAATGCAGGTACCAAGCTGAAACTGGATGATTTAAGAGCCATTGGCTTTGTAACCTCATGGAGCCAGTTAAAGCAAAACGTGCCGGGCTATTACGGAGTGGGCACTGCCCTAAAAACGCAGGAAGACCTGGGCCATTGGGAGCAGGTACAAAAAACCTATCAGCAGTCGGGCTACTTTAAAACCATTATTGACAACTGTATCATGTCTATGAGCAAATCTGATTTCGAGATTACCGCTTATTTGGCCAACGACCCTAAATTTGGTTCGTTCTGGAAACAGTTACATGCCGAGTTTGAGCTTTCTAAAACCATGTTGCTAAAACTTACAGGCCACAGTTCATTAATGGAAAACTATCCGGTAGAGAAGAAATCCATTGCGGTGCGTGAAAAAATCATCCTACCATTAGTATTGATCCAACATTTTGCATTGGATAGGCTGCAGCACGATTTGAGTGAGGAGAAACAACAGGCATACGAAAAACTGGCCATTAGAACCGTTTACGGAATTGTGAATGCAGGTAGAAACTTGGCGTAGTTAATGCCTCATTTTGATAAAAATATAATGGAAAAACCGACACTTAACTGGACTTATAAGTTTTTCGACGAACTCTCCAAGCAAGAGTTATATACCATATTAAGCCTGCGCAGTGAAGTATTTATCATAGAACAACACTGTAATTATCAGGATGTAGATGGGAAGGATTTAAAATGCCACCATTTAATGGCCTGGGATAACGATAAGCTGGTTGCCTATACCAGAATAGTGCCGCCAGGAGTTTCTTTTACAGAAGTGAGCATTGGACGGGTATTGACCAATTCAAGATACAGAGGGATTGGAGCAGGAATTACCCTTATGGAGAAAAGCATTGAGAAAGTCTATGAAACTTATGGGAAACGTCCCATCAGGATTGGAGCGCAGCTTTACCTGAAGAAGTTTTATGAAAGCTTTGGCTTTGTGAAAGACAGTGAAGAATATTTGGAAGATGAAATCCCGCATATCGAAATGGTACTTGCCTGATCAGGAAGATTGAACCCCTTTCATCAAATGCGCCTTGGCTATTAAGCAAGGCGCATTTTCTTTTTAAGCTCTAATGGCCCCTTTAATGCCACTCTAATTCCTTTTTAATTTAATTGTAAAAATCCCTTGACAAAGAGTAGAATCGATCTTACCTTTGCGCAATCAATAATTAATCTAAATAAAAATAAAGGAATGAATATTAGAATTCTATCTATTTCATGTATATGCTTGCTTTTAACCCTGTGCTGTGGAGTAACCTATGCACAAAAAGCAAAGTCGAGCCTTTCGGGCATCGTTAAAACTAACGACGGCACTGCGGCCGACAATGTTACCGTAAGCGTAAAGACTGTATCCATCCAAACAGATGAGAGCGGACGTTTTATCTTCAGAAATCTAATGCCAGGAGTCTACCAACTGCGTATCTCTGGCATAGGTATTAAGCCTGTTTCCATGGACGTGCAGGTAAAAGAAGGAGGGAATGAGATGAACACCATTACCATTTCAGAGTCATCCTCACAGCTTAACGAGATAACAGTAAAGGCCTACCGTTCATCTAACGAAAAGCCAGCCACCTTGGGCAAAGTAGCTATTCCGCCTAGAGATTTACCACAGTCGGTGCAAATTATTAGCACCCAAGTTATTCAAGATCAACAAGCAGACAGGCTTGGCGACGTGATGAAGAATGTGAACGGTGTGGCCTTGGGTGCTAATCGTGGAGGTGTGGGCGAAAACTTTTATGCCAGAGGCTATAGTTTGGGTTCCAATAATATTTTCAAGAATGGTGCACGCACTAGCATTGGAGGTAGCCCAGAGGCAAGTACCTTGGAATCTGTTGAAGTGCTAAAAGGTAGCGCTGCGCTGTTGTATGGTGGCGTAACAGGTGGTGCCGTGGTGAATATGATTACTAAGAAACCTAAATTTGAGCACGGCGGCGAGGTCGCTTTCCGTACGGGTAGTTATGGCCAATACAAGCCAACGGTTGATGTTTACGGACCTATTGACGATAAATTCGCTTTCAGGATCATCGGTACTGGCGAAAAAGCGGGCAGCTTTAGGGACCATGTGGAATCGAAAAGATTTTATATCAACCCTTCTATCTTATATCGCGCAAGTGAAAAAACCGATGTGCTGTTTCAGGCCGATTATTTAAGCAGTAACTACACGCCAGATTTTGGTGTGGGGTCGGTAAACAGCCAAATCGTAGACTTTGGCCGAGAGAAGTTCTTAAATACCCCTTGGGCTTATAACAAAACCAACACCACTACTCTGCAATTAAATGCCAACCATCATTTTAACGACGATTGGAAAATTAACGCCGTTGCTGCTTATCAGTCATACGACAGAAACTATTACGGGGCCGAACGTATCCAGGCCAATACCGCGGGTATTGCCGCCAGAAACCTTACCCGAGCAAAAACACAAGAATACACCTACAACCAGCAGGTTAACCTAACAGGTCATTTCCAGTTCTTGGGAATTAAAAATACCCTTTTGGTTGGGGTTGATGCCGACCAATCAAGAGTGACCAGTAACGCTTTTAATTTCAGAAACCAAGCTGGACAATTGGTTAGTACCTTTAATTATGGCAACATGAACGTGTTCGATCCTTCTACTTATTTGGGTAATGGCTATATGCCCGAAGCAGTTGCCATATCCAGAACACTTACCCCAGTTTACAGATACGGTGCATTTATACAGAACTTGTTTGAACTAACCAGCAAGTTTAAGGTATTGGCGGGAATTCGTTATACCGATCAAAAAAATGCAAGAACCAATGCCATTGCATTGGCAACGGGTAAACCTACGTTAGGAGCTACCAAGTTTGACGATGCCTTTTCTCCGAAATTTGGATTGATCTATCAGCCGTTTAAACAAACTTCGGCCTATGTAAGCTATGCCAATAACTTCATTGCCAATACCGGTACCGATATCTATTTCCAAGCATTGCCTCCATCTACAGTAGATCAGTTCGAGGCAGGGATCAAGAATGATTTTCTGGGCGGTAAACTATCGGCAAACGTAACCTACTACAAAATCATCAATAACAATATTGCACAAACTGCTGAATTGGATGTTAATGGAGTTCCCAATAGCAATACCAATATCAAACAGCTAAACGGACAAACCACCAGTGATGGCCTTGAAGTAGATTTATCAGGTGCAATTTTGCCGGGATTAAACTTTCTTGCCGGATATAGCTATAACTTTATGCGATACACTAAAACAGCCCCTATTACCAGCCATACGGTTCCTGCACCAACGGCAGCCAATCCAAACGCTACCACAACAATTGTTTTAGCAGGTATGATCGAAGATGTTAGGCTAGTGGGAACTACAAAGCACACAGCCAATGCTACCTTGTTTTACACCGTGCAGTCTGGAAAAATAAAAGGCCTTAAACTAGGTGCTTCAGCATTTTATACTGGCGACCGTAATGGTGGGTGGAACGACAATAAGGCCGCTACTACCTTGCGTTTAATCCCACTTAAAGCGTTTACTACGATTGATTTATCAGCAGGTTATTCGTGGAGAAGAATTTCCCTTTTAGGAAAAGTATCCAACATTACTAATGAGCTAAGCTATTTCGTTCACGAAAATTATAGTGTAAACCCAATTCCACCACGCCAGTTTTTAACAACAGTGTCGTATAAATTCTAGTGGTTGTTTTAAAACATTAAGAAATGGAGCCCAGTTAACTCTCTTAACTGGGCTCCATTTTTGTTATAAACGGGGGCGTCATTGCGAGGCAGAGTGCATAAAAAAGCCCCAATGTTTAACACTGGGGCTCTTGATATACTTTATGGAATGGCAGTCGCCAACTGAAAACGGTTAACTGCCAACAGTACTAATCTTCAGCTCTTTCAACTGTTTATCATCAATAGTGCTTGGGCTATCAATCATTACATCTCTGCCCGAGTTGTTTTTAGGGAAAGCAATTACGTCTCTAATGCTGTCTAAGCCAGCAAAAAGAGAACATAAACGGTCGAAACCGAAAGCCAAACCACCATGTGGCGGTGCGCCATACTCAAAAGCATCTAATAAGAAACCAAATTGTTTTTGCGCTTCTTCATCGCTAAAACCTAAATGTTTGAACATTAAAGCCTGCGTTTCTTTATCGTGGATACGGATAGAACCACCACCAATTTCGGTACCGTTCAATACCATATCGTAAGCATTAGCCCTTACTTCTCCTGGTTTGGTGTCTAACAAAGGAATATCCTCTGGTTTTGGCGAAGTAAACGGATGGTGCATGGCATGGTAACGCTCAGATTCTTCATCCCATTCTAACAGCGGGAAATCTAACACCCAAAGTGCCGAGAACTTATTTTTATCGCGTAAACCTAAGCGTGAACCCATTTCTAAACGCAGCTCGTTCATTTGTTTCTGAACCTTTTCTTTCACGGCGCCAGCTAATACCAACACTAAATCGCCAGGCTTGGTTTGTAGCGCTGCCGACCATTTTTTCAGTTCCTCTTCGTTATAGAACTTATCTACCGATGATTTTAAAGAACCGTCTTCGTTGTGGCGTAGATAAATTAAACCAGTAGCACCAATCTGAGGTTTTTTAACAAAGTCGGTCAGTTCATCTAACTGCTTGCGGGTGTAATGCGCACAACCTTTAGCGTTAATGCCCACTACCAATTCTGCATTGTCAAAAACCGCAAAATCCTTACCTTTTACAATATCATTTAACTCTACAAACAACATCTCGAAACGCGTATCTGGCTTATCGGAACCATATAAACGCATGGCGTCGCTGTATTGCATACGAGGTACTTCAGGCAAGTCAATCCCTTTAATTTCTTTGAACAAAGTTCTGATCAATCCCTCAAAAACATTCAAAATATCCTCTTGCTCTACAAACGACATCTCGCAGTCAATTTGTGTAAACTCAGGTTGTCTATCTGCACGTAAATCCTCGTCTCTAAAGCATTTCACAATTTGGAAATACCTATCGAAACCAGAAACCATTAACAATTGCTTAAACGTTTGCGGCGATTGCGGCAAAGCATAAAACTCGCCAGCATTCATACGACTAGGCACCACAAAATCGCGGGCACCTTCTGGCGTTGATTTGATTAACACAGGCGTTTCCACCTCGATAAAATCCAATCCATCTAAATACCTACGTACCGATTGCGCCATTTTATGACGTAATACCATGTTGTTGCGTACCGGATTACGACGTAGATCCAAATAGCGATATTTCATGCGAAGATCATCGCCACCGTCGGTTTCATCAGCAATTAAGAACGGAGGCAATTTAGCCGCATTCAAAATCTCCAAAGAAGTCACCTTGATTTCGATATCTCCAGTTGGGATTTCCTTATTTTTATTGGTACGCTCAACCACTGCACCGGTAACTTTAATCACGTATTCGCGACCAAGTTCACGGGCTTGCTGGCACAAATCGGCATTATCGTTCATGTTAAATACCAATTGGGTAATACCATAACGATCGCGGATGTCGATAAACGTCATTCCGCCCAAATCCCTAGAGTTCTGCATCCAGCCGCACAAGGTTACATTTTCGCCCAAATTTTCGAGGCTCAAAGCACCGCAAGTAGTTGTTCTTAACATATTTATTCGATGTTTAAGCGGCAAAAGTACGAATTGATTTACGATTTTAGATTTACGAATTTAGATTTAACCCGCATTCCCCTAAAATTTACTCACTCTGCCGCTGTTTCCACTAAGTCTACGTACCAATATCCCTTCGTATCTTCCCCTTCGGGCGATGGGTAGGGCTTGAATACTTTCTCTCCTAAACTAAAATTGATGGGCTTTTTAAACAATGGTCCATCAAAAACGAAAGTATGAAACTCCCCATTTTCGCCACATGGATCTATACCCGCAGGCAAGTCATCTATAAAGCTTTCATCTATCACACGTCCGCAAAAATCTTCGAGACCTTGCTGGGTGCAAACCACCATAGTTCGGTAACCCAAGGAAAGAAACTCTTTTAACACCTCCCTCGTATCCCTTTCCCAGAGCGGAAATTCAGCTTTCAAGCCAATTTCGGCAAGTTTACTTTCCCTATAAGCTTTCAAGTCGGCTAAAAACAAATCGCCAAATATGGCGTGTGTAATCCCCTCTGCTTTGAGCTGCATTAAATGCTTGTTCATCTCCAGCTCATAAGTGTCCATATCGGGCAGTTCCGGCAACCGAACCTGATGCAAAGGAATTCCCAAGCTTTCGGCCTGCTGCACCAACAAACTTTCGCGTACGCCGTGCATGCTCACCCTGTTAAAAGCGTCGTTTACGGTCGTGAGCAGGCACTTTATTTCGAAACGTCGATTTTGTAAAATATGATGCAGCGCCAAACAACTGTCTTTCCCGCCGCTCCAATTAAATACACTCTTTATCGTGTCCATTACTCAAAATTCGGTATTTAGTTTTAGCTATTAGTATTTAAAATTGTATATTTAGAAGAGCAATTCCAGTTTTTCAATTAACGTTAGTCCTGCTTTGCACTACAACTCCTCGGCTATGCTGCGCTTGCCTGCGGGGTTTTCGTTGCAATCAGGTCTAGTTAAATCAGGTCCACATCACCTATTTACGGAAACTAGCGGGCTCTACTGTACAACTCGCTAGCTGCACCATGCCGTTATTCCAGATTTAGTCTAGGATCTTAATGCGCTATAATTTTACAACCAACAAGGCCAACCAACTAAAAAACCAAATACCCAACAAACCAATCTATTTGCAAATCTCTAAGAGATACACTAGTTTCGATGAAAAACCGATTGTGAAGAAGCTCTTCACAAATGAACTTACGTAGTGCCTTTCTTTTAATTAATCTTATGCAATTGATCATCATTATTTTAATCATTGTTGGAGCCGTTTCTGTCGGTTTTATATTCCTCGCTACTATGGGATTTCGCAAGAAAAAGGCATTTCTTAAAGCCGAATTGGCGTCGCTTCCATTTCAGGGGATTATATTGAACAAGCAAGCTAAAACCTTCCACGGCTTAATTGGAATTGACGAGCGCAGTAAGAAATTGGTACTAATACAGACTGGGTTAACGGTCCTTAAAACTTATGTCATTAATTTTAGCGACATATTGAGTTGTGAATTAAATATTGGGACTGGCCGGGTATCAAACGGATCAGAATTTGGTTTGATAAAAGCAGAATTAAAGATCTTGGTCAAGGATACTTCCTTTCCCAGCCACAGATTTGTGTTTTATGAAAAAAACGCAGATAATCTCAGACTGGCTAAAAGTTTATCTGCTCAAGCTGAACATTGGAGAGACACCATCTCTGTAATTGTTAGCATAAGAGATGAAAAAGCTAATCAATCATAAAACTAGCTTTATCCTTGTGCTTAAAAGCCTTGCAAATCTCAACGCCTTCATTTATGTTGGCTTGTCTAAATAGCTATAATGCATGATCTTAAGGAACATTTAAGCCAGAAATTGGAGCTTACGATATCCTTTCCTATTATCGTCATCCCAGATTTAGTCTGGAATCTTTAAGCGACGTGCATTTAACCCAAAAAACTAACCTATTTGCAAATTTCAAAGCCTTCATTTATCTTGCCTTATCTAAATATCTCAGGCTCGATACGAAAATTGAATTTTACATTAAAGCTTCCCAAAGCCAATCATATTTAGGTGTGTATGCGTTACTAAGTGGCGCTTATATGTTAGTTCGCCGTAATATTAAAAGACTAAACGACAAAACAAAATGATGCCAAAATTTTTAGAGGAATTTAAAGACAAACTTGAAAAGTTCAGACTTGAAAGTATAAAAATAAAAGCAACACCAATCAGTAAAGAAGAAAATCTAACTTTTACACAAAGTAAATTTTTAGGAAAACCATATTTGCCAATTAGTATTGATTATCCAAAGGACAAATTGGGTAATCCGATGATACTTTTGGCACAAATTAACTTTGCAGAAATACCATATCTTGAAAATTACCCAACCGAAGGTATTTTACAGTTTTTTATTTCATCAACGGAATGGTATGATATGGACGATTATAAAATCCTTTTTCATCCAATTATTGAAAACGAGTACCAAACAGATTTCTCGTTTTTAGCTGAGAAATTGTATGAAGAAAGCCCTGTTTATTGTGAACATAAATTGGCTTTCGAAAAAGTTATTGAATACGGAGGATATGAAGATTTTAGATTTGATATGGACTTTAACGGGGACAGCTATTATGACTATCAAGAAAAACTAACTGACGAACAAAAAATTGAAATGGACAATATTCTTGATGGGACTGGCCATAAAATAGGTGGATATGCTTTTTTCACACAGTCTGACCCAAGAGATTATGGCAATAACCAAAAAGACGAAATTCTACTTTTACAAATTGACACTGACGAGCAAATTATGTTTGGCGATTCTGGAGTTGGAAATTTATTTATTAATCCCAAAAGTTTAAAAGAAAAAGATTTTAGCCAAGCGTGGTTCAATTGGGATTGTTGCTAAAATAAGCCGAAAGAAATACTACGGCTAACAAGGGTTTTGCGTCAGGCGGGGCTGACGTGCAAAATTGGAGATTTGTGCTTCGATTGCGGTCACTACACCAAGCCCCAAACGTTACCTGTAATTGCTACTCAACTGCATGTTTAAAGAATATAAACAGTCAACAAATCTTACTGACCGAAATCATATGAATGACATGCTTGAAGCTAAAGTGGAGAAGAAGATTCATTAAGAGAATACGCTTAACTCCAATTTGTCAAAAAAAATACCGTAGGGTAACCCCTACGGTATTTTTAAAAATCATTAACGCTAGTTTTTTATAATCTTTTTTACTAGGGGTATATTACCGTTAAACTTTAGTAAGTAGATGCCCGAAGCTAGATTGTTTAAACTGATCGCTGTTTGCGTTGTAGAGCCATCTAATGAGATTTGTTTTACTATTTTACCGTTGCTATCTATAAGTTGTATCTGATGATAAAGGCCTGCCGCAAACGCCACATTAATAACATCCTGTGTTGGGTTTGGATAAATTTCTACTTTGTTATCAGTTAAAGACACATTAACCACCCGTACGCCTAAATCCGTTAGTTTACCGTTAATGTCTTGTTGTTCTAATCGATAATAATTAATCCCATTCACTGGTTTTCTATCGTAAAAAACATAATTATTCCCAGTTGTTGTATTTCCAAAACTCGCCACTTTAGCAATCTCATCAAATTGCTGGCTGTCTCCTGATCGGGAGATGATAAATTGTTTGTTATCCGTTTCAGAAGCGGTTTTCCACTGTAATTTAACCACTCCTGTGTTTTGCAGGGTAGCATTATAGTCAACTAGTGTAACTGGCAAAGTTACCTCAAAATAGGTCAATGCTTTTGCCATAAAAGCGGTAATTTGTGGTTGAGAAGCAGTTTCTAATGGGAATCCCAGATAAATAATTCCACCAGGCGTTGTTCCCGATCCAAATGTACCTTTATAGGCAATTCCGCCAAAACTTCCTGCGATATTGTAATTTAAGATTGCTGTTGCGGTGCCATAAGGACTGATATGATCAGGATATCTTGCTGTATAATTCTCTCCAAGATTGAGTGTTAGGCCCGCGAATAGAGTTCCTGTCGTGCCTGTCACGGGATTGGGATTGGCTATAGTTATATCGCCATCATTAACGAAAGTTGCCTTTAAATAGTTATTCAAAAAGGGTATATCGTACTCAGTAGCAGCAGACCGGTTTAAGTTGAATGCAATTTCTGACCCTGTAATGAGAAGTTTTCCACCATTATCTAAGAAAGATTTGACTTTTGCTTTATTTGTTCCGTTAAAAATTTTGTCAGCGCCAGATTCGTCACCGTTAAACCATAACACCATATCGTAGTCGCTTAATAAAATGGTTCCTGCGTCTATCATCTCGTCGGCAGCAGAATTAATTCGCAGGGTGGCGTTATCTCTTAGCGTATTAAAGTAAATGGCAGAAAAATTATGCGATTTTGATTTATAATCGTTAACTCGATCAAATGCATCAACAATAAGCACCTTTGGCCCTGTGGTCACATTTACACTTCTGCTATAAACATCACTTGGCGCACTTTCCACATCCGGATTAACGCCATTGGTCACCACCGCAGTCAATTTAAAATGAACTGCATTTGTTGTAGGCACCACTAAAAATTGACTTGGGCTTAAACTCACACTTGTTGTGGTGGCCGTTAAGGTAGATTCGTCAGCAGCTAAGGCCCAACCACTAAAATCATCATCTAAGGCATAATATAAACGATACCCTTTCAATGTAGGCTCGGTGTTGGCTTTCCATGCCGCATTCACTACATTATTACCTCCTGTACCTGTAATGTAATATAGCGTTGGTAAAGAAACCGACGGAATGACAATACCGCCGGCAATTCTGTTCAATAAATTTGTCCAACGTGCAGCAGTCAAATTAGGGCAATCGGTAGCTCTAACATCACTATGGCCATAAATGCCGCGGTCCCCATTAACTGCTCTTCTTACTCTTGGAATATTATTTCTATTACAAACATTTATCGCTAGGTTTGCCGCGGCAACTAGCATGGGTTCGCTGTCCCACATGGCCAAGTTGGTCGTTAAAACTTCATGTTCTGTACTTATGCCTCCACCATTATATTGCGTAACGCCTTGTGCATAAGCTCTGTCGCTCTCTCTCACTACCTGCGATATTTCTCCATCAGAATTTCTAATCACATAATTTGCGCTTGATAGTTGACTAGTACGCGTACAATCTCTAAACCAAGATATGGCACCAGCGTAGGTTCCAGTTGCAATGTAATGCACAAAATAGTAATCGATGTTATAGCCGTTTCGCCCTGTAGCATAATTACAAGTAGAAATTCTGTCTACTGCAGTTGGATAATCAGTATTTGTATTAGCAACATTGTTGCCATTGTTATTTTTTTTTACAGGTGCAGTTTTATATTCAGGAATAGTAATGGGTTGAGCGTCAATTTGAATGATTTCTCTCCAGAGAGATACCGTTTTACTTCCGTTTTTGATCACATTGTAAAAACTGGTGGCTAACGAAGTCTTCATTTCTTCGTCGCTTAAACCCGTCAAATTTCTAGTTGCCTCAAACCAATCCGCTAAATTAGCTGATGCAGGTTTGCCTTTTTGATAATAGGCTAATAGCGCAGCTGCGGCTCTAATATTTGCTTTGGCTTCATTTTTTATATCGTCAACCTTTAAATTCGTCAAACTTGCAGCAAGTGTAATTTGTTTAATATTACCCGATTCTATCAAACCCATCATGCCATAAGAGCCATAAAAAGAGGCCCCTGTTTGTGCCCAATTGCTTTGTACCTGAGCGGCAGCTTTCAATATAATTGCAGGCACCCGAAATTCAGCTGCTGCGTCATCAAGATATTTTTCTGTTGTGGCCACAGAAGGATGCGGACGATTTAACACCTCGGCTAGGTTTTCATGGCCATCGTCACCATGTTCATATTCAATAACTACTCCTTGGGTTTTAGCCGATTGATTTTGTTTTTCTATCGCGGCTTTACGGTCGCGGTCAGTATTCGAAAGAAAGTCGTTCATGTTTCTTTGCAAAAACACATCGCCGTTTCCATAGACCTGTTTTTTTATTGGCGAGCTTAAATTTTTATCTACCAATTTAATCAAGTCTTCGTTGGTTCTTTTTTTGACTTGTGCAATGGCGCTATACGACACAGCAAAAACCAAAACAATAGTTTTTAAAATAAAAGGTAATTGTCGCTTCATATTGAGTTTATTTGGTGAAAAGGTTTAGTTGAAAAAGAATGCAAAAAAGAGCATGCTTCACTTCGTAAATAACTGTTTGATAGTATAATTCTAAGAATAATAAATTAAAAATGCAAGTTAATGCGGGTTTGTGTTTCAAATAATGTAAAAACCCGCAAAAACTTTAGAAGTTGTATTTTTGCGCTCCAGGCGATAATTGGCAATATTTGAAGAGCAATACCTGTTTTCCAATTTAACGGTAGCCCTGCTGTACGTTTCAACTCCTCGGCTGCGCTGCGCTTGCCTGTGGGGTTTCCAATACCATCAAGTCTAATTAAATAAGGTCCTTCTAATCTATTTACGGAAACTAGCATGTGCTAATATGCAAACGCTGTCTGCTCCATACCGTCATCCTGACCTCTAGCGAAGCGGAAAGCCATGCAATAAATTTATTTCAGGATCTTAATGCGTACTGTTTCCCTCTCCTTAAAAAGGAGAGGGCTAGGGAGAGGTTTCTTACCAAACACCTCACCAACCAACTCATTTGCAAATTTCAAAGCCTTAATTTATAATTGCATCATCTAAATATCTTGAGCTTGATCCTCTCCGTTGAATTATAGCATTTCACGTAAAGTTTCATAAAGCCTGCCATATTTAAGGTATACACACGTGCTATAATATGACGTGTAGAGATGAGTTTGCGACAATAAAAACAACTATAAATTAACGATGATAGAAAAACTGAACATTGTTTTTAAACCTTTCATTTTTACACTTATTGGGCTAATAGTAGGGTATACCTTAGTGCATTGGCTAGTTTTTATTAAACTTGATCTCTTCTCAATAAAAGATATAATTACAAATTTTGCTATTCCAGCCGTACTCACCGCTTTGGCCATTTTGTTTTTCTTACGACCCAATTTTAAAGCCTTAAACCTCGATACAAAACGTGGAAATTGGAGAGACTTTTACAGTTTTATAGCTTGGATTGCGCTAACAATTCCATTGATAATTGCACAAGAGTACGTTGTAACGGCTACAGGAAAACTTACTGCACTAAATTCTATTAATGAAATCGGCAATTCGGCTCCAACAAAATACTATTCTTTAAAGAAGCATTATATTAACAAGAAAGCTATTGCAACCCATTCCGAATTTGACGTAAGTGGCAGAAACAGTGATAGCTTTAATATGCACATCTACATTGCAATGCCAATTTTTGAAAACGAAAATGATACTTTAACTAAAGCACCATTGGCTTGGTTGGGCGTTGCATACCACAAATCAATTAGTAACCGACTTGAAGGGCCTGAAAAAGAATTAAAATTTAAAGCGTTTGCAGAGGCAAGTCAAGTGGATTTTAATCATAAAGATGTTTCTGAGTTTGTATATCTAGACAGAATTGGCAGCTCTGACGCCAAAGAAGGATATGTGGAGGCAATCAGAAAAGAGCCAAACTACAAAGCAAATGAAACAATTTTAGTAGGGATTAATGAGCCCTTCAGCGCAAGAAACGGAAAAAAACTACAATGGGTTTTTATCTCGAGTCTTATTGGGTCAATGGTTTGGCTTTTAATGTCACTCATTCCTAAGACTGATCAAAAACAACTTAACAGAATAAAGGCAGGTAAACCCGATAAGGTAGCACAAAAAGAAGTTAAAGAGTTTTTTGATTTCTTAATACCTAAAGAAGGATACTTTATTACACCTATACTTATTTACATTAATGTCGCAGTTTTTCTATTAATGGCAGTAATGGGTTTGGGCTTTATCTCTTTCAAAGGAGATGATCTGTTGAACTGGGGAGCTAATTTTAAACCCTTAACCACACATGGGCAATGGTGGCGCTTATTGACGAGTACATTTTTACACGGTGGACTAATGCACTTATTAGCCAACATGTACGGACTTTTGTTTGTAGGGATTTTCCTTGAACCACTTTTAGGGAAGGTGAGATATGCCTTGATCTATTTAGCAACAGGAATTTTAGCAAGTGTGGCCAGTATTTGTTGGTATGATGCAACGGTAAGCGTTGGTGCTTCTGGTGCAATATTTGGACTTTATGGACTTTTTTTGGCAATGCTTTTAACAAAAGTTTACGCACCTAATGTTGCTAAACCATTTTTAATAAGCACCTCCGTTTTTATTTGCTTTAATTTGCTGATGGGATTGACAGGAGGAATTGACAACGCGGCGCACATTGGTGGGCTTTTAAGTGGTTTTTTAATTGGAATAATTTTGTCTCCAACCTTAAAACGAAAAGTTGAGGCCCAAAAACCGTCGCTGGTTTAAGTGTCCGCTTGCGGTCAATAAATCAAAATTGGCACCTAAAACTTTGTCTGTTGATCGTTGAAGATAAACTAGTAAGGCAAGCTTAAAATGATAGCACAACTAAAGCAAAAATGGAAATAGGACAAAAATTTAATAAGCTTACTGTAAAGGAATACTTTTTTTACATTGATAATCATAAAAAGTATAAGGATTTTAATACGCTCGGACTTTACCGTTCCATATTAGAAAATGAAAAACTCACGCTCGACGATAAAATTGCCGTTAGAGATTATGCACATAAAACATTCCTAAAAACATTTGAATTTCTTCAACTCAAAGATCCAAAAACTTTTGTTGAAGTGGAGCATTTAGGGCAGGAGTTAACAAACGGCGACGAGCAAAATCTTTGGGACAACATAAGAAAAAATCAGCAACGGATTTTAGAAGACAAAAGAATTAAACATAGAAATTTTGGTGATTACTCGAAACATAACTGCGGATATGAAACTTGTGTCTGGAATGGAATAATGATAAGGCAAGGTTCTTGGCTTATGGAAAGTGAAATACACTTTGACAGCGATAAAAAGGAATATATGGCAAAGCTAAAATCTGAAAAACGTAAGGCTGATAGAAAAAACGCAAGGGGATTGATAAAAAAAGAACTTGAAAGCTGAAAGTAATAAATCGGGATTAGTTTAAGTGTTTGCTTGCCGTCACTTAAATCTAATATTGGCTCCGAAAATTTATTTGCTTTTAATTAGTGCTATCACCAAACTTATCAATCTTTAACTACTTCCATTTTACTCGTCAAAAACTTTCTCAACAACATAAAATATACAATAATACCTACCGCCAGCAACAACATACTAGTATAGTTAGGTGCTCATCCATTCTACAGTAAAGCATATCGCGACGATAAGACTAAATATACACCAAACGTACTGTCTAGATCTACTAGGTCTGTTAGTATAATCCACGCGATTGTCGTACTCTTCCAGCTTAGTTGTTCTGGCTAAATAATACATAATTGCAGATAACGCGTAAAAGAAGAGCGCACATTTAATTTAATATGTTTTATTCAAATGCAACTTTCGAATGTAGATTACAGCCAAATCCAAGGTTTTTCGGAAGCTGCCGAACATGCCCTTGAATGTAGGGCACGAGCGTATTTGTCACTTATTGCACCAAGCCATAGAACAAACCTGTGTAGACTTAATTTGGGTGTTTATGGGTTACAAAATAGATCATCGTAATATCAAATGACTGTTGTACACCTGCGGCTGTTTCTCGCAAGCGCCGCTGCAACATTTTATCGGCACGCTAGAAAGCCAGAAATTGCTAGACCTAATGATGAACAGCTACCGAAGGATACGGCAAGATGATTTCTCTTTCGGAGGGAAATCGATTTATCGCTTTTTGGAATTGGTGCAAAGCTTCTTAGAACTGGCGGATGGCTTATGCCAAGAACGATTCCTGTTGTTGGAAGGTAGTTTCCCGAAGAAAGAAGTGGAGTTAGTGGGAAAGGTTTTGTGAGGAGAGGTTTATAAAGGAAGCCTGTTTGGTTTAATAGATCCTTCGCTGCGCTCTGGATGACAGGGAGGAGAGTAGTTAAATAGGAGATCGCTTCGTGCCTCGCAATGACGGCCTCTTGGCATAGCGACGTGTAAGCCGATAAAACGTGAGCATTTCCTTAGGTGTTGTACTTGCAAGCTGGGTGCAGAAGTGTTGCAATTCTGTCCGAATTAGAAGTTCCACTCACACGTTTCAGCCAGCGCTATAAAAGTTTTATTGCGCTGTAGCGAGCTAGGCAAAGCAGCCTTGAACTTTTGTTTCTTTTGGTTCAAGCCAAAAGAAAAAGGCCCGCCGCCGATGAGGCGAAGAAAAGTTTATAACTGTAGGAGCATAGCCAAGGATTAGCTTAAGACTAGGAGATTGCTTTCCCGAAGTATCGGGACTCTTACCTAGGCCTCGCAATGACGCGATATGAGGGGCTGTTGCATAGAACTGTCGTGTTGCTAAGCATGAAGAATGGCCTATCATATCGAATATACAGCATTGTCGCTCGCATACTCTTAGCGTCTCCATTTAATCATCTCCTCAGCTAATTATCACATCATCTCATTCGCTAATTAAAAATTTCTTATTTTGCACCAATGCAGTTTAAAGAGATTATTGGACAAGACGACGTAAAGCAACACCTTTTACAAACCGTAGCCGAGAACAGGGTAAGTCATGCCCAATTGTTTCTTTCGCCTACGGGAAGTGGCGCATTGCCTTTGGCTATTGCCTATGCCCAATACATCAACTGCACCGAAAAAACTGCGGATGATAGCTGCGGCACCTGTGCCTCATGCCGTAAATACGAAAGGCTGATCCATCCCGATCTGCATTTCTCTTATCCCTTCTTTGCTTCAAAAGATGTGAAAATAGCTACCGATGTATTGGAAGAGTGGCGAAGCATGGTGTTGGAAAATAACTATTTCGACCTGGATATTTGGCGCTCCAAGCTAAGTGCAGATAACAAACAGGCGAATATCAATATTGCCGAGTGCCACGATATCATCAAAAAATTAAGCTATAAGGCCTTTGAGGCCGAAACCAAAGTATTGATCATGTGGTTGCCCGAGTTTTTGGACCGGGAGGGGAATGCACTATTGAAAATTATTGAAGAACCACCTGCCAACACCCTGTTTATTTTGGTTGCGCAAAACCAAGAACAGATTTTGTCGACCATTCTATCGCGTACGCAAATTGTAAAAATACCGAAGTTGGATGATGCAACGGTGAAACAATACCTGATGGATAAGGCCAATCTTTCGGAAAATCAGGCGGAAGAATATAGCTTTTTGGCTGATGGCAACTTGATCGAGGCCAACGCCCTGCTTAACGACGAGGCCAATAACAATGCAGGCTACTTTTCGGAGTGGCTAAGAATGGGCTATGGTAATCGTGTGCCCGATATGATGGCGTTTACCGAAACTGCGGCAAGTTGGGGAAGGGAAAACCAAAAGAATTTTTTAAAGTACGGCATCAACTTTTTAAGAGAGTGCGGACTGTTGCTAAGCGGAGCTGATGCTTTGGTGAAATTGCCGCCACAGCACTTTGAAGTGGCCAAAAAATTATCGGCGCACGTGTTGAACATGGCCATGGTAGAGGCGCTCATTAACGAGTTGGAAAAGGCTCATTACCATATCGAACGTAATGCGAATCCAAAAATTCTGTTTTTAGATGTATCTTTACAACTGGTAAAAATTATTAAGTTTAAAACGCTCCCGAAAGGGACTCAATATATATATACGTAATATGGGATGTGGAAGTTGCTCTACCGGAGGCGGTTGTGCCCCCGCTGGCTGCAAAAGTAATGGCTCTTGCCTTACTGGAGGTTGCCAAAAAATGGAAGTACACGACTGGCTGTCCAACTTGGATATGCCATCTAATTATAAACCTTTTCAAATCATCGAAGTTAAATTTAAAGGCTCTAGAAAAGAGTTTTTTGTCAACAGCGATGATATTTATCTGGAAATAGGAGAACTGGTAGCTGTAGAAGGCCCAACTGGCGGGTATGACGTAGGTCATGTGTCGCTAACCGGCGAGTTGGTGCGCATTCAATTGAAGCGCAGAAAGGTTCAGGCTAATCAGGTAACGCGTAAGATATATCGCAAAGCCACCGAAGCTGATGTAGAGAAATGGAAAATTGCCAAAGGCTTGGAATGGGAAACTATGCACCGTGCCCGCACATTGGCTTTGGACTTGAAATTATCGATGAAGATCAGCGACGTAGATTATCAGGGCGATAGAACCAAAGCAACTTTCTTTTATACTGCCGAGGGCAGGGTTGACTTTAGGGAACTGATTAAGAAAATGGCCGAAGCTTTCCGTATCCGTATCGAGATGCGTCAGATTGGTATGCGCCAAGAGGCTGGCCGTTTGGGCGGAATTGGTTCTTGTGGGCGTGAACTGTGCTGCTCTACCTGGCTAACCAACTTTAAAACGGTTTCTACGGCTGCGGCCCGTTACCAAAATCTTTCTCTAAACACCTTAAAACTTGCTGGACAGTGCGGTAAACTGAAATGCTGCTTGAACTACGAGCTGGATACTTATCTGGATGCTTTGAGGGATATTCCTGATCGCATTGATTCGCTACAGACTGAAGTAGGAGTGGCAAGACACCAGAAAACCGACATCTTTAAAAAATTGATGTGGTTTAGCTATGCCAACCAGGAGGACTGGATTCCATTAAAAGTTGACCGTGTAAAGGAAATTATGGCCATGAACAAACGTGGCGAAAAACCGAGCAACCTTAAGGACGAAGCCATTGAGCTTAAAACTTCTGCACCGGTTGAAAAGGTACATGATTATGAAAACGTGGTTGGTCAGGATAGCTTGACCCGTTTGGACGAAAAAAATCGTCGCAATAATCGCAATAACCGTAACCGCAACGATAAGAATAAAAGCCAGTCGGCACAAAACTCGGGCAATAACGGCGGTCAGAAGCCTCAAAACCAACAGAAACAGGGCCAGAAACCTCAAGATAGACCTCAGCATAGCCAGCGACCACAAAAGCCGGTAGAGGCCAAAGGAAATGACCAAGCACCAAAGGCTCAAGCGGAGGGACAGGGCACTGAGCAAAAGCGCAATAACCGTAACCGCAACAAAAACCGCAATAAAAACAGGAACAAAAACCAGTCTGATAACCAAAATAATGGTTAAGACTTAAGGAGCATGAATGAAATCAATCAGGAACATTAGCTTTAGCATAGCACTGCGTGTAAACACCTTAGCTTTTTGTTTAATTTGCATTGCCTTTATTTTTGGATGTAATTTTAATACGGTAATTGATACCAATCAAGGGGTTGAGGATAACCAATGGTTATATGCCAACACCGCAAAGGTCGATTTTAAGATTACCGATGCGACCAAACCCTATCAGTTAAACTTTAAACTGCGCATTAATAGTGAATATAGGTATGCCAATATGTATGTACTGGCTACCTTTAGGGACGCTAAGGGACGTAAAAGATTGCGCTACCAATTTAAGCTTGCTAAGGAGGATGGGCAATGGTTAGGCAAAGGTTCTGGTGATTTATATTCCTACACCTTTCCTTTGTTAAGAAACCACCGTTTTCCTGATACAGGCAAATACAGTATTGAGATTGAACAAAACATGAGGGATAATCCTCTGCGTGGTGTAAGTGATGTTGGTATTGAGGTCATAAAAGATTAAATTAATTTGTGCCCACACACTATAATAACTATTTTGGTTATTGATTATCTATAAGGAACCTTGAATTGGGCGTAATATCCCTTGGGGAAGAAACTAAATTGTATTGATATGATGAAGAGATTGCTGGTAGCTTGTCTGCTGTTAATGGTATTTTCGGCAAATGCCGCCGAAATTAAGTTTTTGGAAAACCCAACTTGGGCTACGGTGCTTGAACAGGCAAAGAAAGACAATAAAATGATTTTTTTGGATGCCTATGCTACCTGGTGTGGTCCTTGTAAACAAATGGATGCCGAAACCTATACGAATCAGGCCGTGGCCGATTATTACAACGCGAACTTCATTAATGTAAAATACGATATGGAAAAGGGCGAAGGCGCAATGCTTGCCGATCGTTACTACGTATCTGCTTATCCTAATTTGGTTTTTATCAGTCCTGAAGGAGTAATGCTCCACAAAGGAGTGGGCTTTTTGGCCGCCGATGATTTTTTAGCTCTAGGAAAAACAGCTAAAAATCCACAAACACAATATTATACCTTAAAGAAAGAAGCACAGAAGTTGAGCAATGCACAGTTCCTAAAGTTTGCCGAACAAGCGGTTGAGCTACAGGACGAAGACTTTGGTTACATCAGTAAGGACTTTTTGGCTGCAAAGCCTGATATTTTGGGCGATGCCGATTTGGTGGAGTTGTTGATGAAATATGCCTTCACGCTACCTAAGGAAAAAGACCTGAAATACTTTGCCGATAATAAGAGCAAGGTGTTAAGGGCGGGTAAATATACCGAAGATGATTTTAACGAGCGTTTGGTGAGCTTGGCCATTCAGTTCGCCTTGTCGGAAGAAGTTCAGGTAACTGATGAGGTTGATTTTGAAGCGGTGAAGGGTATTTTGGACAAGTACATTCCCGAACAATCATTTTTTGTGTTCAACTACTTTAAAACTCAATATTTCTTAGAGAATAAGGAAATGGAACCAGCATTGAGTGCATTCAACGAAATTATCGACCATCCTGATAAGGTTGGCTATCAACAGGTTTGTAATGCAATGATGGGTTTTGGACCAATCCTACACGAAGAAGGAAAATTGGATAAATATTTAGAAAAGTTTAACGCGATTAAAATCCCCGCCAAAGATGCTGCTCAAGCGTACCTGAAGGACTTTGTAAAAGCGATTATCTATATCAAAACCAAGCAAACGGATAAATTTAAGGAAACGGCCAATACCATGTTGGCAAGTGCCAATACACCTGAGGACGTGAAAAAGGATCTTAGACAGGCTTTGCAGAACATAGGGAATTAGTATTTTTTAAACCACTCATTCATCTAATTTATTTTATTTGAACCATCTAAGGCATTTAAGATATTTAATTGCGTATTGCCAAATTCAGATGGGCTAAAGCGTCTAAGGAGTTTTAATTATTTTTTGAACCACCTAGGACATCTAAGAACATTTTAGGGGATAATGCCAAACTTAGATGAACTAAGATGTCTAAGGTGTTAATCATTTTAACCATCTAAAGCAAAGGTAATAGTTGCTCCAAGGCCATTCCGCGGCTTCCTTTTAATAGGATAAGTGAATCGTTCCAGTCTTGGGTTTTAATGAAGTCGGCGGCTTGTGCGGGTGTTTCGAAAAAGTAAGCTTCATAATTGCCTTTTACCTCAAAAAAGTGGTGTCCCACAAATAATAAGGTATCGATGTTGTTTTGAAGTGCCAATGCGATGATTTGTTGGTGCTGCTGGGTCGATTCTGGTCCCAATTCGAACATATCGCCCAAAATGGCTATCTTTTGAATTGCACTAAGACTATTCAAGTTGGAAATAGCCGCTGCCATACTGCTAGGGTTGGCATTATAAAAATCGCAGATTACCGTGTTACGACTTGTTTTGGTAAGCTGCGAACGGTTGTTGGTCGGAAAGTAATCGGCCAAACCCTTGTTGATTTCCTGTGGGCTCAACTTAAAGAAGCAGCCAATGCTGATAGCCGCTAAAATATTTTCGAAATTATAGGTGCCCGTAAGGTTGGCTTTTGCGGTATGGGTATTACCTTCAAACGTCCATTCAAATTCAATCAACGGATCGCTATGTTTTAACACACCATGAACGGCATTAGGTTCTATGATATTATAATGAATGATGTTTCTGGCTGCGGCTTTGGCCACCATTTCCATCAGGTCGAGGTTTGCAGCATTCACAAACACATCACCATTGTGGGCACTTAAATAGGCGTATAGCTCGGCCTTGCCCTTTTTTACCCCTTCAAAACCTCCAAAGCCTTCCAAATGTGCCATGCCCACGTTGCTGATTAGGCCATGAGTAGGTTGGGCAATGCTGCATAGCAGTTCGATTTCTTTCTGGTGATTGGCGCCCATTTCGATTACGGCAATTTCTATATCGTTGCCAATGCTCAAAATAGAAAGCGGCACACCAATATGGTTGTTCAAGTTTCCTTTAGTAGCAAATACCTTAAAGTGTTCAGCCAATACCGCCCTGATTAGTTCTTTGGTAGTGGTTTTGCCGTTGCTGCCCGTAAGCCCAACAATAGGGATGTTTAATTGCTGGCGATGGTGCTTGGCAAGTTCCTGCAAAGCTTCCAGCACATCGTTTACCAATAGAAACTGTTCGCTTTTGGCAAAAGTAGGGTTGTCTATAATGGCAAAGGCAGCACCCGCTTCCACGGCTTTTTCGGCAAACTCGTTGGCATCAAATTTTTCGCCCTTTAACGCAAAAAACAAACACCCTTTGGTAATCATTCGGGTATCGGTACAAATTACCGGGTATTTTAAATAATGCTGATAAAGTTGCTCGATACTTGTCATGGTGCCAAATCTGAATAATGCTCTGTAAAATTACGAATGCTTAAGTGAAATCAAATATTCTTTTAGTATTATTGATTATAAGATTCCAACAACATGAGAAGAACCATCCTAATTTTCTGGCTTAGCTTTATTTGTGCGCCGCTGTTTGCCCAGCTACAGACCCCCGATGCCTTTTTGGGCTATGAACTGGGAACACATTTTACCAACCATCAAAAGGTAGTTGATTATTTTAAAGATGTTGCCTCCAAAACTGGCAATGTAAAACTGCAGTCGTATGGAAAAACTTACGAAGGAAGGGAGTTGCTTATGGCTGTAGTTTCTGACCCTAGTAATATGGCAAGGTTAGATCAGATCAAGGCGAATAACGCAGCGATTTCCAATGGGGATAAACGCATTGCCTTAGATAAACAGCCCGTAATTGTGTGGTTGAGCTATAACGTTCATGGTAACGAGGCTAACTCTACCGAAACGGCAATGAAAGTATTATACACTTTGGCCACGGCTAAAGATGAAAAAATAAAAACCTGGTTAAAGAACACCGTGGTCATTATTGATCCTTGTTTAAACCCTGATGGACGCGAGCGGTACGTAAGTTATTTTAATAGTGTGGTGGGTACAGAGCCCAATCCTGAACCAAGCGCTCGTGAACACTATGAGCCTTGGCCGGGCGGCAGGCCTAACCATTATTATTTTGACCTGAACAGAGATTGGGCTTGGCAAAGCCAGATCGAAAGCGAACAAAGGTTAAAGCAATACCACCAATGGTTGCCACAGATTCATGTAGATTTTCATGAGCAGGGATACAACGAGCCATATTATTTTGCACCTGCGGCGGAACCTATACATCAGGCGGTAACCCCTTGGCAACGCCAGTTTCAGGTAATTGTGGGTAAAAACAACGCGAAATACTTTGATGAAAATGGATGGCAATACTTCACCAAGGAAAGATTTGATTTGCTGTATCCATCTTATGG
Source organism: Pedobacter sp. (assembly GCF_039594775.1). GTDB lineage: Bacteria > Bacteroidota > Bacteroidia > Sphingobacteriales > Sphingobacteriaceae > Pedobacter. Next base: position 614,939 of record NZ_JBCNMT010000001.1, read on the forward strand.
GGATACCTACCCTTTATATAACGGTGCTATTGGCATGACCTATGAACAGGGCGGGATTAGGGCTGGTTTGGCCATTGTTACTGCTGATGGGGACACGCTGACCTTAAAGGATAGGATCTCACACCACTTTACTACCTCCATGTCTACAGTGGAAACAGCTTCGGCCCATGCCGAAAAACTATTGGTGGAGTTCAGGAAGTTTTTTGAACAGAGCTTAGTGCCTACTTTGCCATATAAAACCTATGTAGTAAAGAGCCAAAACATTTCAAGAATGCGCAAACTTGCAGATTTGCTTACCAAAAATAAAATTGCTTTTGCTTTTGGGGCCGATAGAACCTTAAACGGCTATAGCTACGAAACACAAAAGCAGGAAACGTTTAAAGTAGAGCGAAACGATATGGTCGTGAATGTTGCGCAAAAGCATGGCGTATTGGCCAATATCCTTTTTGAGCCACAGACAGCAGTAAGCGATTCCAATACTTATGATATTACCGCTTGGGCCTTGCCTTACGCTTATGGTTTAAAGGCCTATGCAGTTAAGGAAAGCTTATCGGGATCTTTCTCCTTTATAGAAGAACAGAAGAAGTCGGTAAGCAGTGTGGCTAAGCCTTATGCCTGGGTCCTGTCGTGGGATGGCGTAGAAGATGTAAAAGTGTTGATGGCGTTACAAGAGCAAGGCGTTAAGGTGCGCATGGCTGAACAGAGCTTTACCATTGGGGGAGTGATATATAAAGCTGGCACTTTATTGGTATACAGGGCGGAGAACGAAAAGAAGATGCCCAATGTTCAAACAATCGTAGAAAAAACATTGACGCAAATGAATGCCAATGTGAAGGTGTTGAGTTCCGGCTTTGTAGAGAAGGGAAAAGACTTCGGTTCATCGGTGTACCGTCTGCTCGGCACACCAAAAGTGGCGGTATTGGCAGGGCCGGAGGTGTCATCGCAATCGTTGGGTGAAATTTGGCACCTGTTTGAGCAGCAATTGAATGTGCCTATCTCCATATTGAATGTGTCTGTTGCCGCAAATCTTGATATTCAAAAGGTAAATACACTTATTGTTGCCGATGGTTATTATAGCGATAAGCTTGCCGAGCAATTGGCGCCTTGGGTAAGCGCTGGGGGTAAACTGATTTTAATGGAAGACGCTATTGGCGCATTTGTAGGCAAAAGACCATACCAGATCAAAAGGAAAGAGGAGAAGCCCAATGATGCCAAAGGAAATGCCGTAGCTTACGGTAACAGGGGCCACGACGATTTTAGCAATAGCATTCCCGGAGCCATTTATAACCTGTACTTGGATACTACGCATCCCTTATCGTTTGGAGCAAATAAAAATTACTATACCTTAAAAACGGATGCCAACGTTTATCAACCTTTGGAAAATGGCTTTAACATTGGCCTGTTAAAGCCTGACAGCTACATGGCAGGTGTGGTGGGCACAAAAGTAAAAGATAAACTTTCGTCAGGCATGCTGCTTGCCTCAGAAGGCATAGGAAAAGGCACGGTCGTGTATATTGCGGCGCCGATCTTATTTAGATCTTTCTGGGAATCAGGTAAGCAATTATTTTTTAACAGTGTGTTTTTGGGAATCTGAGCTTTTAGCGATATTTAAAGAAGACATCCTTTATCAATAATAAAGGATGTCTTTTTTTTTTGAATGTTTCATGGGCAATAGAATTTTATATAGAAAAATGGTTAATTGTTTTGCAATCGGACATTTTCTACTAAAAGCTGCAATATTACTGTAAAATAATAGTGGCTCAATTGTTAAAAAATGTTAAAATAAAATTTGCGTTACAGTTTAAACTTAATATATTAGGCTATTAATTAACTATTAACTAACCTAAATTTCTAAAAGTTTATGAAAAAACTTCTACAAAGTTTGTTCATTTTGCTTTTTATTGCCTCGTCGGCTATAGCGCAAAATAGAACAATCACAGGGACGGTTACGTCTAAAGAAGACGGTCTTCCAATTCCTGGTGTGAGTGTAAAAGTAAAAGGGACGAACATTGGCGCATCAACCGGCGCAAATGGTAGATTTACCTTATCTGTTCCATCTAATGCAACCGCATTAGAATTTAGTTCAATCGGCTTTGCCGCCCAAACAATCTCGATTGGATCCTCAAGTACATTTAATGTTTCTTTGTCTGCCGACGCTAAAGATCTTAGCGAGGTTGTTGTAACTGGTGTGGGTGTGGCTACATCCAAAAAATTAGTGCCAATTGAGGTTGCAACTTTAGATTCGAAGGATTTCCCAAAAAGTGCAACAACAAACGTAACTCAAGCCCTACAAGGTCAGGTTGCAGGTGCGCAGGTTATTCAGCGTAGCGGACAGCCGGGAGCTAGTCCTCAAATTATTTTGAGAGGTTATAATAACTTAGGAGGAACTTCTCCTTTGATTATGATTGATGGAGTTCAGTCGAGTTCAGATTTATTAACAGATTTAGATCCAAACATTATCGAAAGGGTAGAGATTGTTAAAGGATCTGCTGGAGGTATGTTATATGGAGCACAAGGAGGTAATGGTGTAATTCAAGTGTTTACAAAAAGAGGCTTGAAAAACGCTAAGCTTAGCATTGATGTAGCGTCAAGATACAGTAATGACCGAGTGATCAGATTAAATGATTTGACTGCTAAAAATCATCACTGGGTTACTGATGCTTCAGGTAATATCTTATCTACTACTAACCAGCCAATTGCTCCTAGTGCTATTGGTGTTTGGCCAAATCCAACAGCTATGCCTTTTGGAACGGATAAAACTGTACAAAATAATAAGCCCATCCTTTTACCAACTTTTGATCATATCGATCAAGGTAACAGGGTAGCGAATACTTATTCAAATTCTATTAACATTAGAGGCGGTGCCGAAAAGTATGATTATGCGTTTGGAGCTTCACACCTGTCTCAGCAAGATGTTTACAGTAACAACTTTTCTAGAACCAACTTGAATTTAAACTTCGGTATTAATCCAGTGAAAGGATTAAACTTTAGAAGTGCTACGCAATTGATCACTACCAAAGAAGACTTGTTGGCTTCCAACCGTTTTAACTTGGTGAATTCCTTGCAATGGATTGATTTTACTTGGAGAAACCCTAATACCGGACAATTGGTGGTAAAACCAAGTACATTAACGGATGGAAACAATGCCTTGGCGGAAAGAGAAGCTAGGGAACGTTATAGTAAAACACCAAGGATTGTACAAAATTTCAACCTTAACTATAAGTTGCCGAAATTTTTGGAATTGGATGTGAAATATGCGTTAGATGCCAGAGCTTGGCAACAAAGCGATTTCTATTTTAACCAAACAGGAAGAGCGCAAACTGTTTTCTTCGGGTCTGATATCAATGGTAGTATAAGTAAAGAATTTGAAAATTATAGAGTTCATTATGGAGCGGCCAGCGCTTTCTTTAGAACAGATTTTCAAAGTGACTTCAATTTAGACTTACCTATTAAAACAACAACACAAGTTACCTATGATGCTAGAAAAACATTAAGTGATTATTTTTATGCTCAAGGTGTAGCTTTACCAGCTTATCCACCATATACCTTATCTAGTGCAACTACAAGAACTGGTGGCGATAGCTATAGTGAACTATTGATTTATGGTTTCTTGGTAAATCAAACTATTGATTATGCGAACTTATTTGGGGTGTCTGTAGGTTTCCGTTCAGATTATTCTTCTGCATTTGGTGGCCAAAGCAAGCCTGCTACGTTTCCAAGGGGAACAGTTTATTTTAACCCATCGGAACTTTTTAAAAATAAAAACTTCATTACCAACTGGAAATTGCGTGCTGCCTATGGTGAAGCGGGTGTACAGCCAGGTACTTATGCAAGACAAGTTACATTTGCTAGAGGTAATTTTGGTGAGAGTGGATCGACATTATATACTAGATCTACAGCCAATAACCCAGAGTTGGCAATCCAAAAAACTACAGAGTTAGAGGTTGGTACTGATTTAAATATGAGACCACTAAAAGGTAACTGGTTAAGTAATGCCGTATTGAATGCTACTTACTGGAGAAGAACCTCTAAAGATGTAATTCAAACTGCACCGGTTGCGCCTTCAACAGGAGCTACGGGTGTAACCGATAACTTAGTAGGTTTAAAGGGTAACGGTTTGGATATTTCCCTAGACCTTAATACCTATAAGTCTCAAAATTTTGACTGGAACTTTGGTCTAAGATGGGCTAAAACTAGATCATACATTACTGAAGTTGCTAACAATGTGCCTATTACCAATGGTGTGTTTAATTTAGCTCCAGGTGGCGATTTGGGTAACCTTTATATGCAAAGACCTTTAAGCCGTATTGATCAGTTAAAACCAGATGGAACCAGATATATCCCTGCAGCAAACGAAGCAAATTATACAGTGGTAAACGGCTATGTAGTAAACTTATCTAACTATAATGTAGTACTTACTGGGGCTGATGATTTAGCTGTGGTTGGTAACGTTAACCCTGATTTTACCGCTTCTTTCATCAACCGTTTTACTTTATTCAAAAAATTAACTGTTGGTGTACAGTTTGATTGGATAAAAGGTGTAAATATCTATAACCAAACAAGACAATGGTTGTATAGAGATAGACTACACGCAGATTTCGACGAGTCTATTAATATTGCAGGTCAACAAGGTTCTTTTGTGGCTTTCTACAATAGTTTATATAATACGAATACACCGTTATCTCACTTCGTTGAAGATGGTAGTTATTTAAGATTGAGAGATGTATCTATCACTTATGATTTGACAAATATTTTGAAACAAAAATGGGTGAGAAGTATCTCTGTTACAGCTACCGGTAGAAATTTGGCTACTTGGACCAAGTATAAAGGTTTAGATCCAGAAGCTACTGCAGCTTTAACAAACCAAGGCGGTACAATTTCAGGATTCGGTTCTTTTACTGGAGTTGACTACTATGGCGCACCAAACTTGAAATCGTTTCAATTTAGTGTTAACGTAGGTTTTTAATTAATAAGTATAAAATTTAATTCATAATAAAATGAAGAAAATATTAGCATTTTTTACGATAGTCTTGTTCTTGACTAATTGTAAAAAGTCCGATTTGCAATTGGATGATCCGAACTCTCCAACTCCAGGAGGGTCGCTGGCGACAGTTAAAGGGGTAGAACAGTTTGCATTAGGTATGTGGAATAAGCTTTATGTAGGCAATAACCTATTGGTTCATACCCTAAACCAACACAGTTTTATGGGTGATGAGCAGTGGAGTTCTGCCGGTAACTTTGGTTGGAGATATGCTAACCAGGTAGATAAGATTACTTTACCAGCACCTTACAATACGGTAGTCCCTGGAGTTCTGGTTTTAGATCAAGCTACACAGCTAAAAGCCTTGAACAATTTAGCGGCAACTAATGGTTCACAAACCAACGTTTTGGTATATGAGTGGAATATGGCCTATTTTTTAAATGGTCAGGCAAATTTCTTGTTGCAAGCCATTAATAACCCAGCAATTTCCCTGCCGGCAACTGAGAAATCGGTATTGCAAGCTTGGGCATATTGGTGGAAAGGTTTTGCTTATTCACGTATAGGCTCTATGTATATTGCTGGTGTAATTAATGATAAAACTGACGGTACAACAGATCCTCAATACAAAACCCGTCAACAAATCATTACCGAAGCAAATGCCAATTTTGATAAAGCAATTGCCTTGTTAACACCTATTGCAGCAACTGATGCTGTTTATACTTCGACCATGAATGCTATTATCCCAGCATTTAACAAGCCTACGGGAGCACCAGCTATTTCGCCGCAAATGTGGGTAAGAGGTATCAATACCTATAAAGCAAGAAATATTTTGGTAAATAAAAAGGTTGCAGACTTGACCGCTAGTGATCTAACCGCTATCAAAACATTAGCTACTGCTGGTTTGGTTCAAGGTGATATTACCTTTTTGTTAGGTATCTCTGCAGTTGCGGCAGAAGGTTTGTCTCCAAATAACCAACAACATATTTTCCTTTGGAACTCTAATGCCAACAATCCGGGCTGGATTTATCCGTCGGAGCGCTGGGTACAGGATTTTAAAGCTGGTGATCAACGTTTTGTTAAAGGTGTAAGTCTTTTGCCTACTCCTGAAGTGAACAGACAAGCTAGAGGAATTCAGTTCGGTTCACGTTACTTCATGACAGCTATTCAAAATGGTGGATATTGGTCAACAAATGCTAGAACTGGTTTTGCAAATTTTGCAGGATCATGGGAAGAAAATGCTTTAATGTTGGCGGAAGTAGAAATCAGAAATAACCAAGTGAACGTAGGTTTAGCTTACATTGATGCTGTTCGTGCTGCAAATGGAGCAGGTTTAGCTGCTGTAGCTAATACTGGTTTAACTCAGCCACAAGCTTTAGAGGAATTGAGAAGAGAAAGAAGGGTTGCTTTAACGCTTAGAGGTTTAGCATTTTACGATGCAAGACGTTGGGGCGTTATTACCAAAGCTAGTTTAGGTGGTGGTAGAGCAAACGCAAACGTGTTGGTGCCAAATTCAATGATTGGTGCTACTCCAGCAGGCGGTTTTACTGTACTTCCTTGCTTAATTGATTATAACTATATGGATTATTGGGATGTTCCAGTAACTGAATTTAGCTATAATCCACCAGCATCGGGTGGTCCGGCTATAGCAAACTAAGAAAGTAGGTTATAATAAATAAAATAGAAAAGAGGTGGGGCGAAAGTCCTGCCTCTTCGTTTTTTAGGAGGCTATTGGCCGCTATTTTCAACTAAATTTTTATTGATTTCTCAAACTTGTAAGTATTCATTATATATATATAATGAATAACAGAAAGGTGATTGCAAACCCTATTTATTCTTAATAATGCTATTAGAAAAAAATTGAGAGTAGAATAGATTTTATTTGATGCTATATGCTAAAAAGTATCAAGTCTTTTGCACACAGTATGTTGAAAACACCTTTTTTGTTAAAAAATGTTAAATAAAATTTGTGTTACATAGTTAATGTCTCTATATTTAGCGTCTAAATTATTTATTAACTAACCTAAATTTCTAAAAAGTTTATGAAAAAACTTCTACAAAGTTTGTTCATTTTGCTTTTGGTTGCTACTACGGCAATGGCGCAAAATAGAACAATTACTGGTACGGTTATCTCGAAAGAGGATGGACAACCAATACCAGGAGTGAGTGTGAAGGTGAAAGGCACAAACATTGGCGTTTCCACTGGAGCAAATGGAAAGTATTCATTATCTGTTCCTTCTACTGCTACCGCTTTAGAGATCAGTTCAATTGGATTCGTTAAACAAACTATTACAATTGGTTCATCGAATGTTGTTAATGCATCGTTAGAAAATGATGCCCAGTCACTCGGCGAAGTAATGGTAATTGGTTATGGAACAACAAAAAAAGAAAGTTATACGGGTTCTGCAACTGTTTTAGGCTCTAAGACATTTGAAGCTAGACCTAATACTTCTTTCCAAAAGTCTTTACAAGGTGCTGCTGCGGGTGTTCAGGTAACTAGTGTTTCTGGTCAACCTGGTGCTGCAACCCAAGTAAGGATCAGAGGTATTGGTTCTATCAACGCGAGTGCTTCGCCATTGTATGTAATTGATGGAGTTGCTATTTCTTCTTCAGGTACAGATTTAACCAGTGTTGCGCAAACTGCCGACATCTTGTCTTCTTTGAACCCAAATGACATCGAGTCTACTACTATTTTAAAAGACGCATCTGCTTCTTCTATTTATGGTTCAAGAGGTGCTAATGGTGTTATCATCATCACCACTAAACAAGGACGTGCTGGTCAAACAAAATTCACTGCAAGTGTAACAGGCGGCTTGTCTTCTCAAGCAGTTAAAAAGCACGATGTTTTAAGTGCTGAAGAGTATTACAGAGTGTATTTCAATAGCTATTATGCTACAGCAATCGCTGGAGGTGCAACTCCTGCTGCAGCAACTGTTACTGCAAATAACAATGCAATTAACAAATTAACTCAAACCAGTGCTTCTACAGGTACTCAACGTTTGAACAACCCATTCAACACTTTGCAACCATTTGCATCTGACGGTTCTTTGGCAGCAGGTACATCATTAATTTATGATACCGACTGGAGATCTGAAGTATTAAGACAAGGGGTTACTAAAGATGTGAACGTTGCTGCTAGCGGTGGTTCTGAGAAATTGAAATTCTATGTGTCTGGTGGATACTTTGATCAAAAAGGTATTGTAATTGGATCAGACTATAAGAGATTCACTGGTAAATTTAATTTATCAAATAACGTTACTGATTTTTTTAGCTATGGTGTTAACAACATCATGTCTAATTCGACTCAAAACACTCCTGCGGGAGCTGGAGGTGGCGCTAACCCAGTAAGATTTGCTGATTTGGCTTCAAACATCTATAGCTTATACGAGAGAGATGTAAATGGTAACATCAAATATGATGCTACTGGAAAAGCTATCTATAGCTACATCAATCCGGTATCTCCAGATTTTAACCCTGTTGGATTAAATGAACTAAACCAATACATCACTAAAAGTACTAGAATTAACTCTAGCCCTTATGCTCAAGTTAAGTTCTTAAAAGACTTTACTGCTAAGTCGATGGTGAGTTTAGATTATACAGCGATTAGAGAGAACCAATTCTATAATATGTTACATGGTGATGGTGTAAGTGTTAAAGGTAGAGGTTACAGATATGCTAAAGAGGATATCACCGTAACTTATATCAATACTTTAAACTATGACAAAACTTTTGGTCGTCACACAATTAATGTATTATTAGGTCAAGAGGCTTTCAAAAATAAATTTGACAACATTACGGCAATGGCTACTTCGTTTGCCTTCCCTGGTCAAACTGAGTTAGTTTCTGCTTCTACTCCAGGAACAGCTTCTTCTTCTTATACTGAAGAGAGAATGGCTTCTTATTTCTCTAGATTAAACTACGAGTATGATGGTAAGTATTTCTTCTCAGGTAGTTTAAGAAGAGATGGTTCTACTACTTTTGGTGCTGGAAACAAATATGGTACATTCTACTCATTAGGTGCTGCTTGGAGGATTTCTCAAGAGAGTTTCTTAAAAGATGTAAAGTTCATTAACGAATTGAAATTACGTGGTAGTTATGGTATCCAAGGTAACAACTCCATTGGACGTTACGCTTGGCAAGGTCTATACTCTCTAGGTAACTCATACGACGGACAACCGGGTATGGCTTATTCAACATTAGAAAATGCGAACTTGCAATGGGAGAAAAACAAAACCAGTGAAATTGGCTTAGAATTCTCGATTTTGGATAGAAGAATCGGTGGTGAGCTTGCTTTCTATAAGAGAGGAACTGATGGCTTATTGTTTTCAAAACCATTATCTAGATTAACTGGTTTTGGTACATTGAGCTCTAACTTAGCCGCATTAGAAAATAAAGGCGTTGAGCTTACCTTAACAGGTAATCCATACAGAGGAACTGATTTCTCATGGGATATCTCTTTCAACATTACCAGAAACAGAAACAAGATTACCAAGCTAACTCAGCAACAAGTAGCTAATGGAACTCAAATGTTTGAGGTAGGAAAAGATAGATATCAATGGTATTTAAGAGAATATGCAGGCATTGACCCTACAGACGGTAGAGCAATGTGGTATATGGATGATACTAATGGTAATAAAGTTACTACAAAAACCTATGCTTCAGCTAAAGTATACACAGGATTAGGTACTTCATTACCTGATTATACCGGAGGTTTTAATAACCAATTAAGATACAAAGAATTTGATTTTAGCATCTTTACTTATTTCTCTATCGGAGGTAAAGTTTATGATGCTCTTTATCAAGCGCTTACCCATAACGGTATCAACCCAGGACAACAAATGTCTAGAGATGTTTTAAATGCATGGAGTGCAAGCAACACCTCTTCTACAACACCTAGGTTCATGCCTGTTAATACCGATTTGTCAAACAGTACTTCTAGCAGATATTTATTTAGCGGAACTTATATGAGGGTGAAAAATATCACTTTAGGCTATACTTTGAAAAAAGAATATGCAGCTAAAGCGAAACTTTCAAACGTACGTTTATTTGTAATGGCTGAAAATCCATTTACGTTCGCAAGACATAAAGGTATCGATCCTGAGTTTGCCGTTAACGGACAAAGTGATAATGACATCCCTAATATTAAAACCTTTTCAGCTGGACTTTCTGTAGGTTTTTAATTAATGATTATTAAAGAAATGAGAAATATTAATAAATATTTAACACTGGGTCTGACAGTTTCGACCTTGATGTTTGGAGCTTGTAAGAAAGAGTTCTTAGAAGTTTCACCTACAACGGCAATCAACTCTAAGGAGGCATTTTCTTCACCAGCACATATTTCAGCTGCGTTAACTGGTCTTTATGACTTGACCACTAACTCGGCATATACCAATAGCATGTTGTTAACTGCTGATGTGAAAGGTGGAGACGTACTTGTAGTAAGCGGTGCAGGTAACTACAACCGCTTTGTTCAAGGATATCAGTTTTCGGAGTCTTTTACTTCGACAGAACCTGCTAACTATTGGATTCAAGCTTATAGAGTTATCCAAAACGCAAACCAATTTGATGTAAATATTCCTACAGCTCCGCTTACAGATGCACAAAAAACTGCTTATTTAGCAGAAGCTAGAGCCTTGAGAGCTGAGGCTTATTTTTGGTTGGTGAGATGGTATGCAAAACCTTATACGGTAGATCCTAATGCTTTAGGTGTGCCTATTGTTTTGAAACCTTTGGGGCCGGATGATGTACCTCCATTGAGATCTAAAGTAAGTGATGTATATGCACAAATCATCTCTGATTTTCAATATGCTGAAGCTAATTTGCCGGCAACTACTGCTAGTACGAACATCTATAAGTTCCACAAAGCAGCAGTACAAGGTTATTTGGCTAGAGTTTACCTAACTATGGGTAATAATGTTGAAGCTAGCAAATATGCCAAATTGGCTAGAGCTATCAAACCTTTGTCAACAGGAGCAGCGCTGTTAACAGGATTTAACAGTCCAACTTCTGAGTGGATTTATGGAATTAGCGTAAGAACAGATGATAACCAAGGATTCTTGGCTGTAAGTTCATTCTACGATCCTTATGATATTGGTTACTCAAGCTTTAGGGTTACTACAGAGTTTTTAAACTCTTTCTCTAATGCAGATGTTAGAAAGCAACAATTTTTGGTAAAATCATCGCCTACCGCAAACCCTAGTACAGGTCAATACAGACAAAGAGGCGAAGGTTGGTTAATCAATAAATTTGACTTTAACAGTACGCCAGCTAATAACCAAGTTTTAATTAGATCTTCTGAGATGTATTTAATCGAGGCAGAGGCTGAAGCTAGACAAGGTGTTGCCAACGAACCAGCTGCAAAACTTGCTTTACAAGCTGTTCAGGCTAGAGCGGTTCCAGGTACTCCTCTTTCATTAAATACTGGCCAGGCTTTAATTGATGAGATTTTAGCTGAGCGTGGTAAAGAACTATATGGTGAAGGTCATAAATATTTCGATTTGCTTAGAACAAAAACTCCAATCGTGAGAACTTCTAACGACCATTGGTTGAAACTTAACCTTCCTGTAGGCGACAATAGATTAGTTTATCCTATTCCTCAAACGGAATTGAATGCTAACCCGGGATTGAAGCCACAACAAAATCCAGGATATGCTAACTAATAATTAGTATATAATATTAAGAGCCCGATAAATATATCATCGGGCTCTTTTTATGTAGCACCTCTTTTGAAGTGGAAAATAAAACGCATCTATCTTATATATAAATGTTTTTGTCAGGTCTTTTTCTAATATTGATTCCTGCTAATTAGCACTCACTTTCATGAAAAGCAAGCAGCTTATATTCCCGTTTATTTTACAAGCTTTTTTTTTCGCAGGTATATTTTTTTGTGAAAATCTCTTTGCACAGGCCCCTGTTATCTCTTTGGAAGATAGCCTGATCAATACTTTTAATAAACGAATAGATCCTCAAGTTAAGTTATTTAATGGGGTAGCATATTTAGGCTATTTTGGAAAGCAAGAAGGCAATGCCTATTTGGATAATAATCCTGATTTTGTGAAGGGAACGGTAACCTATGATGGATATACCTTCAAAAACGTTCCAATTTTGTTCGACTTGGTCGAAGATAAAGTAGTATCGCTCCTATACAACGGTTATAGTAAATATAGCTTTTTGAGTGAAAGACTATCTAATTTCACCATTAATGGAAGAACATTTGTTTATATCCCGTTGGGTAAACCAGAAGATGGTGGTGCTAAAAAGGCTGGTTTTTTTGAAGTACCATACGAAGGAAAAATTAAAGTGCTTATCAAGCGAACCAAATCAATCAAGGAACTTTTGGAAATACAAGGTATAACCAAACAATTCTCGGAAGGAGTTGAATACTTTATTATGCGTGATCACCAGCTTTACAAAGTAAATGGAGAGTCCGCATTTATACGCTTGTTCGAAAACCATAAAGAGGAATTGAAGAAATATTTAAAATCAAATAAACTAAAGTTTAGACAGGATCCTGTTAAGACACTTGTGTCTCTTGCATCTTATTATGAACAGCTTTCAAATTAGCTATGAAACTAACGCAGTTCATTTTTTTATCATGGTTGTTATTTGCCTTATCAAGCTCGGCTTTCTCCCAAGAAAGCGGCGAGAAGGTGTATGACGTTAATTATAATAACGAGTCTTTTGATAAGATTTTAGCCGATTTGGAACAAAAATCAGGACTCGTATTTTATTATAAACCAGAAGACATTGGGGGTAGTAATTTTACCCTATCATTAAAAAGTGCTTCCATAAGGAGTATTTTAACCGAAATGTTGAAGGGAACCACATTCCATTTCGTCATTAAAGATAACCAGGTATTCCTGACCAAAGATATCAAACTGGAAACGTCTATTGATATCTTAAACAACGACAATGCATCCGTTTCGAAAAACCGTGATGCTACAGAAAATAAATCTACCGATGCGAATGTTTTTAATAAGCTATATGAAGTTGGCCAAAAAACAAACGAGGTAAAAAAAGGTACGGCAACCATAGTGGGATATTTAAGAGACGAGCTTACGAAACTTCCGGTACAAGGCGGGAGAATCTCTTCCTTAGATAGAAAAATATTTTCGATTTCGGGTCCAGATGGGTCTTTTTCCATTACCTTGCCTTTGGGCCTAAACTATTTAACGATTAGCGCGAATGAGATGCGTAGCGCTAAAAGACAGATAATGCTTTATGGAGACGGAAAGCTGAATATTGAAATTAGGGAAGACGTTGAATTGCTCAGGGAGGTTAAAATTTTATCACAAAGAGGGTCTACCTTGAAAAACTTGGAGATGGGCGTAAATAAATTGAGCATTGCCGCCATTAAGCAGGTGCCCACCGTGTTTGGAGAGGCAGATGTTTTAAGAGTTGTGCTCACATTGCCTGGAGTGCAATCTGTAGGCGAGGCCAGTACCGGATTTAACGTAAGGGGAGGCTCTGCAGATCAGAACTTGATCCTTTTGGATAATTCGACCATTTATAATCCTTCGCATTTCTTTGGCTTTTTCTCTGCTTTTAATCCCGACATTGTTAAAGACGTACAACTGTATAAGAGTACTATCCCTGAAAAATTTGGAGGAAGATTGTCTTCTGTTTTGGAAGTTTCCAATAGACAGGGAGACAAAACCAAATTGAAGGGCTCTGCTGGGATAGGTTTAATTACCAGTAGATTTAACATAGAAGCACCAATAGATAGCGGTAAAACGTCTTTTATATTGGGGGGAAGGGCTACCTATTCTAATTGGCTTTTGGATTTATTACCAGATGAGTATAAGAATAGCAAAGCATCTTTTTATGATGGAAATCTAGGCATCAGCCATCAGATCAATAAAAATAACGAAATCAATTTAACGGCATACCACAGTAGGGATAACTTTAAGCTGAATTCTGATACCAGCTATAACTATAGCAATAAAAATGCATCGCTGGAGTGGAGAAAGAAGTTTAGCACAAAATTAAATGGGATTTTCAAAGCGGCGGTTGATAGCTATAACTACGATATCAAGAGCGACCAAAACCCTGTTAATGCCTATCAGTTAAAATTTAATATCAACCAAACAAATTTGAGGGCAGAATTTAAGTATGGGTTTAATAACAAACACTTTTTCAACTTTGGACTATCCTCTACATACTACAATCTTTCGCCCGGAGAGTTTCTGCCTCTTGGTAGCAAGTCTTTAGTCATTAAAGATGTACTGCAACGTGAAAAGGCCTTAGAAACCGCAGTGTTCTTTGGAGATGAGTTTAAAATTAACGATAAGCTTTCTGTAAATATGGGCTTAAGGTATTCGTTGTTTAATACTTTGGGTGCAAGAGATGTGGCATCCTATGCCGAAAACCTGCCGAAATCTAACATCAATATGTTGGGCGTTAAGCACTATGGCAACAACGAAATCATTAATACCTATCATGCGCCAGAAATTAGGTTGTCTGGAACATACATTCTAGCAAACGACCTTTCTGTAAAAGCTTCTTATAACACCTTAAGGCAATATATCCACTTGTTGTCAAATACAACATCCATATCGCCTACAGATGTTTGGAAATTAAGCGACCCTAATATTCGTCCACAAAAGGGCTCTCAAATAGCCTTGGGTCTTTATAAGAACTTTGCCTCACAAACCATTGAAACATCAATTGAGGGATATTATAAGCGCATGGATGACTATTTGGATTACAAGAGCGGCGCTAACTTAATCTTGAACCATAATATAGAGCAAGATGTAGTAAGTACCAAGGGGAAAGCATATGGTGTAGAACTGTTCTTAAAGAAAACGACAGGGAAACTAAATGGCTGGGTAAGTTACGCCTACTCTAGGACTTTATTGAAAATGGACGATGTTAATGCTGGACCCTTAATCAATAACGGTGAGTACTATCCTGCAAACTATGATAAGCCACACTCTTTTAACTTTACAGGAAACTATAAACTTAAGCAGCGGTACCATTTTTCATTAAACTTTACCTACAGTACAGGTAGACCTATCACTTTACCAATTGCTAAGTACAATTATGGCGGTAGCGAAAGGGTTTATTATTCTGATCGTAACTTATACCGTATTCCAGACTATTTGCGTATGGATATTTCTTTCAATGTAGAAGGAAACCATAAGGTTAAACAATTGACACATAACTCATGGACTTTTGGGATATATAACGTAACGGCAAGAAGAAATATCTTCTCTACCTTCTTTGCTCAAGAAGGAGGAATGATAAATGGGTATAGTCTTTCGATTTTTGCCACAGCGATTCCATTTGTTAACTATAATATTAGATTTTAAGATGAAGGTTTTTGTAGGAAAATTTTATTTGTTTTTACTCTTGGTATTTCTGTTAGGGGGATGCAAGGAGAGATTCAATCCAGAACTAAAAGATACAAATGCACGGCTTCTTGTAGTCGAGGGAATGATTAGCGTAGGAGGAGAGCGCACCTCTATCAAATTAAGCAGAACAGTTCCTGTGTCTCAAAAAGGCAATAGAGTGCCAGAAGTAGGAGCAACAGTTAGCTTCGAAAGCAGCGCCAATCAAACTTATACTTTAACAGAAAGCAGTCCTGGTACCTATCAGTCGGCTGTTCTCAACCTAGATCCAAACCTTAAATATCGGTTGAAAATAGTATCCAAAGGGGTAGAATATATTACTGATTTTTTGGAAGCCAAGCTTTCTCCACCAATAGATGATGTGGCTTGGAAAGAAAAGGGGAATGGTTTGGAAATTAATGTAAGCACTCATGACGATACCAAGAAAACCAGGTATTATCGATGGGATTTTGATGAAACGTGGATATTTTATTCACAATACGCATCAACTTTGATTTGGACAGGTAATGGGCTAAGATTAAGAGATCCAGCGACTGAAAACATTTACCAATGCTGGGGCTCGGCAGGCTCTACAAATGTTAACGTTGGATCCACCATGAAATTAAGTGATGATGTCATTTATCAAAAGCCATTGATTTTAATTCCCAAAGGGTCAGAGAGGTTTTCGCTAAAATATAGCATTTTGGTAAGACAATATGCCCTTACCAAAGAAGCATTTGAATTTTGGGAGAATTTGGGGAAGAATACAGAAAATTTAGGCTCTATCTTCGACGCCCAACCATCTGAACTGACAGGTAACATTAGAAATGTGAAAAACCCAAACGAACCGGTGCTAGGCTTTATTAGCGTTGGAAGTATACAAAGTAAACGGATTTTTATCGCACGGGAACAGCTAGATAATTGGCTTGTCGTGAAGCCGTCCCCATGTTTTCAGATGGATACGGTTAGAACAGCTAATATTCGGAATTTCGCAAACCCCGAATATATGGCTATAGAGGAGATATACAACGGAGGAGGGATTTTTATAGGCTATGGAGGTGCTCCTAGGCGATGCGTTGATTGTACCATTAGGGGAACCAATATTAAACCTTCATTTTGGCAATAGGAATACAATTTAAATATGTATAATCTAATTTTTAGAATAACATTTGCTTTGGCAACCATTGTACAACTTTCTGCTTTTGGACAGAAAGCTGTAGAGTTTGAGCATAAATTTAATGAGCAGAAGATGCTTTTCGCAGAAAAAATCTATGTTCATACCGATAAGCCCCTATACTTTGTAAATGACATTTTATGGTTTAAGGCTTATAACCTAAGTAATGTCAAAAATGGCTTTTCAAGCCTAAGTAAGGTGGTCTATGTAGAGATTCTTGATGAAAATAATAAGCCACAGGCACAAACCATGGTTAACGTTAGCGAAGGTTTGGCCAGTGGAAGTTTACAATTGTCAAAACAGCTCGAAACAGGAGCCTACAAACTAAGGGCCTATACCAACTTGATGAAAAATGCAGGTGCCGATTCTTTCTTCGAAAAAGAGCTGTATATTATAAATCCTTCACGCGTATTCAATGCGGTAAGTACGAAAAAACAGGTTTACGATATAGGTTTTTTCCCTGAAGGAGGGGCTATGGTAGAAGGTATAACTGGAAAGGTTGCTTTTAAGGCGTTAGATAATAGCGGACGTGGAGTTGCGGTTAGGGGCGTAGTTATCGATGATAAAAACGACACCGTTGCCACCATTAAAACCTTCAAATTTGGGATTGGGAAATTCACATTTGCCCCTAAACCAGAAAGAAAGTATAAAGCGATCTGTATTATGCCCGATAAGGAAATTTTAATCAAGGAACTACCTGAGATTAAGAAAAAGGGGTATGCGCTTACTTTTGATGATAAAGACCAGCTTAAGGCTTCTATTGTAACAAATATGAACGAAAGCAATCTTTATGTGGTTGTTCATAACGGAAAATCGGTCATGTATGCAAAATCTAGCAGGCTAGTTGATGGACGAACTGAGGTTGTTTTAGATAAGTCTGCACTATCAGGTGGCTTATACCACTTAACTGTATTTGATATGGATGGAAATCCTGTTGCAGAAAGAATGTTCTTTAGAAAAGGAAAAGATAAAATTAGCTTCAACACTGATCTTGCTAAGGCTAACTATACCAAAAGAGAGAAAGTTGATTTAAAAATTACTGCTGTAAACGCACAGACGAAATTGCAGTCGGCTAATGCTTCATTTTCTATTTACAAGATAGATTCCTTACAAACAGGTCAAGACATAGATATTGTTAGTGATCTATACCTTAGATCGGAACTAAAGGGAGCAATAGAAAACCCTGCTTATTATTTTTCTTCGGACAATAATGAGGTGACCGAGGCACTTGACAACTTGCTTTTAACCCAAGGCTGGAGAAAGTTCGACGCCAAAAAACGTGGAAACCAACCCGCATTAAGCTTTATTCCGGAATATAACGGTCATTTGATTTCAGGAAAAGTACTTTCGCCAGATAAAAATCCGGTGAAGGGCCTCTCGCTATACCTAAGCTCTCCGAAAAAGAAAGGAGCCTTTTATGTTACAACTACGGACTCTTTAGGTACCTTTTTGTTTAATACAGATAAACTGTTTGGCAAAAGTGAATTAATTATTCAAGCTGATTACACCAAAGACAGCACTTCCAATATTTCAATTTTTAGCCCTTATTATGAGGAATATAGCCCAATAGCTAAACAAAGCAGTACCTATAGTGACCTGTTTAAAAAGAAGAAGTATTTAGAAGACTATTATTTTTCATCTCAGATACAGGACATCTATGCAAAAAAATATTTGAATAATTTTTACGCACCTGATAGTGCCCAAGTTTTTTACGGACAAGTTCAAAAATCTTATCTACTATCAAACTATACCCGTTTCAACACTTTGGAAGAGGTGTTGAGGGAATATGTTAGGGAGGTACTCGTTTTTAAGAAAAAGAATAGCCTTGTATTTAATGTTGTAGGTGGAAAAGAATCCTTTGAAGAGAATCCGCTTGTACTGTTTGATGGCATCCCTTATTTCGATATAAACAAAATAGCATCTGTTTACCCCGACAATATAGAAAGTATAGACATTTTTAAAGATAGGTTTTTTTATAGCGGAGAAACTTATCCAGGGGTGCTAAGCTTTAATAGCAAAAAGGCAACCTTGTCTGATTACGAGCTAAACCCCAAAGCCATAATCATTGATTATGAAGGAATGCAGCTACAGAGAGAGTTCTATGCGCCTAAATACGATAAAGCAACAAAAAACCATATGCCAGATTATAGAAGTACCTTGCATTGGGAACCTAATCTGTTGTTTAATGGAAAAGATAAAATATCGCTTAGTTTCTATACCTCCGATGTAGAGGGCAGATATATAGGCGTTATTCAAGGGGTTTCAACAGACGGAACACCTGGTTTTAACACATTTGAAATAGAGGTTAAGAAGTAGGTTAAAAATTACTTCTTAACTTACTTGCCTAAATCCAATAAAGCAAGCAAAAACCCTATGATTTAATTCGATTATCGTACGATTAGAGCTCCGAAAAACTAATCAATAAGTTTGAAATGCGGATTGCTTTAAGAATTTTACACAATTTCTAGCGAGTTAACGCCTTAGCGTTGACGGTGTTTCGTTTTTTAGGGGATTTATCCGCTTTCCAACATCTTTTTGGGTGACTGTCTCAGGGATAATATTCTATATTTGGCCCCCTTAAACTATTTTATTAACCAACTTAATTTTTAAAAATTCATGAAGAAACTTCTACAAAGTTTGTTCATTTTGCTTTTTATTGCCTCGTCGGCAATAGCGCAAAATAGAACAATTACTGGTACAGTTACGTCAAGAGCAGACGGTTTACCTTTGCCCGGGGTAAGCGTAAAGGTAAAAGGGAGTAGCACGGGTGTTGCTACAGGAACAAATGGTAAATTCTCCATTACGGTAAACAGCGCAGCTACAGCCTTAGAGTTTAGCTCTATTGGTTTTGCCGCTCAAACCATCAACATTGGAACCACAACCACCATAAATGTAGCATTAGAAGCAGATTCTAAAGCCTTAAACGAAGTGGTGGTAGTAGCCTATGGAACACAAAAAAAGGAATCAATTACAGGTTCGGTAGCTAAAATTGGAGCAGCTGACTTGGAGAGCAGGGTAATTACAAATATTACGCAAGCTTTAGCAGGTGCGGCTCCAGGTATCTCTACCAATTCTGGTAATGGCCAACCTGGAAACAATGCAGACATTAGGATCAGAGGATTCGGATCCATTAATGCTAGCAACTCTCCATTATATGTAGTAGATGGATTCCCATACGAAGGCTACATTGGCGATATCAATTCAAATGACGTGGAAAGTATCTCTATCCTAAAAGATGCGTCATCAACCGCATTGTATGGAGCTAGAGCTGCCAATGGTGTAATCATCATCACTACCAAAAAAGGAATGAGCGCAGACCCTAAATTAAATATAAATTATACTGGTGGATTAAGCAGCAGAGCAATCCCGGAGTATGATAGAGTTGGCATCAACGACTATTATCCATTGTTTTGGCAAGCGCTTAAAAATAATAGAATGTACAGCAATGGTGATAACGAAGCGGCTGCAAAGGCTTATGCTAGCAACACTGTAGGAACACAATTGGTTTACAATCCATTTAATATTCCAGCTAACCAATTGGTAACTGACGATGGTAAGTTAAATCCTAATGCAAAATTACTTTATAACGATTTCGACTGGATCAAAGGGATGCAAAATAATGGCTCTCGTAACGAAGCCTCATTAGATTATTCGGCTAAGCAACAAAAATCTGACTACTATGTTTCATTAGGCTACACCAAAGATAACGGCTTTGTGATTGGTTCAGACTTTGAGCGTATCAATAGCAGAATAGCCATCAACTCTACACCTAAATCATGGTTAAAGTTAGGAATAAACCTAGCTGGCGCTTTGGCTAATAACAACCTAGCAAATGCAACAGTAGATGATTCGGGAGCAATCAACAATCCATTTGTATTTGCCAGAGGCATTGGTCCTATTTACCCTGTTAGAGCATATACTGCAACAGGCGAACCAGTTTTAGACGACAAAGGAGTGCACATGTACGACTACGGGATGCATCCTGGTGCCGTTGGAAGACCGGGTGGTGCTTATCCTGGCAGACACATTATTTATGAAACACTTTTAAATACAGATAGAAGCTCTAGAAGTAGTATTACAGGCAGAACCTTTGCCGAAGTATCTTTTCTAAAGCACTTTAAATTTACAACCAGTTTAGCTTTAGATTTAGCCAACTACCGCTCAATCACTGTTCGCAGTAAAGTAGTAGGTGACGGTGTTACCAACGGTGGTACTTCTAGCCGTTCATCTAACGAATACAGAAATGTTTCGTTTAACCAATTGTTAAG
The DNA here is from genome assembly GCF_039594775.1 of Pedobacter sp. Taxonomy (GTDB): domain Bacteria; phylum Bacteroidota; class Bacteroidia; order Sphingobacteriales; family Sphingobacteriaceae; genus Pedobacter. The sequence goes on from NZ_JBCNMT010000001.1 coordinate 635,687, forward strand.
ATACGAACGTGATTTTGGATTACACAGCATAAAAGCATTAGTTGGACACGAAGCACAAAAAGTTGACAACACTTACCTGTCTGGTAACAGAAGATTGATGAACTTGGACGGTAACGTTGAGCTTGTGAACTATGTAACCTTAAACGGCCTATCTGGATATGTGACCAACTTGAGAAGAGATGCTTACTTATCAAAAGTAGAATATAGTTTCAACAACAGGTTTTTTGCAGACGCTTCTTACCGTAGAGATGGTTCGGCCAGATTCAGCCGTATCTCTAGATGGGGAGATTTTTATTCGATAGGTGCTGCTTGGAACCTAACCAGCGAAGACTTCCTTAAAAGAACTTCTTGGCTAAGCAATTTAAAACTTCGTACGGCTTACGGGACAGTTGGTAATGATGCTTTAAGTACCTATTATGAATTTCAGGCATTGTACAGCTTATCTTATAACAACGCTACCGAAGCAGGCGCATTGGCAACAAAATTGGCAAATGATGCTTTAACTTGGGAGGTGAATAAAACCTTAACCGTAGGTTTAGATTTTGCTGTATTAAACAACCGTATAGATGCTACGGTAGAATGGTTCAGAAGAGGTTCTTCACAATTGTTGTTTGATGTGCCACAAGGCTTATCTTCAATGGTGACCACCCGTAACGAAAATATTGGTACCATGTACAATACCGGTTTAGAATTTACGATCAATGCCAAGGTAATACGTGGTAAAGATTTCAAATGGGATGTACAGTTCAACAACACTTTCCTAAAAAACAAGATCACAAAATTGCCAGGAGGGAACACCATTCCTTCGGGTACAAAAAGACTTGAAGAAGGCAAAGATATTTATGCTTTCTACTTGAGACAGTGGTATGGTGCTGATCCAGCCAACGGACAAGGTTTATGGTTAAGAGACCCATCTTTTTCAGCTACTGCGGCGGGTTCTCAAACCATAAATGGTGTGGAGGTAACTTCAAATCCAAACAATGCCCTTTGGGATTATTCGGGATCTGCTATTCCTGATTATTTTGGATCTTACAACAATACCTTTACCTACAAGGGAGTTTCATTATCGTTCTTGCTTAACTATCAATTAGGAGGCAAGTTCTACGATTCTGTTTATGCAGGCCTATTTGGTCTTTCTTATGGAACAGCAGTTCACAAAGATGCTTTAAACTCATGGTCAACTCCTGGGCAGGCTTCAAACATTCCTCGTTTAGATGTAGCTAACTACGGTACATACAATACGCAGTCATCTAGATTTTTGATTGATGCGTCTTATTTGACCATTAGAAACATCAGTTTAGGCTATACTATTCCAACAAACCTAGTTAAAAAGGCAGGTTTGCAGCGTATTAAAGTTTTTGCTAGCGGTGAAAATATCTACATGTTCTCTAAAAGAAAAGGTTTAAACCCAATGGAGAGCTTTAACGGTACCAATAGCAATGTTTATGTGCCTAACAGATATGTAAGTGCGGGATTAAATGTGACATTATAATTTTAATGGAAATGAAAAAAATTAGTATAAAATTAATATTGATCATGGTTGCTTTGTCTTTTAGCAACTGTAAAAAAGACTTCTTAGATACTGAACCTACACAAAGCGTTGATGAAAGCAATATTTTCAAAACAACCACAAATGCTAAGAATGCAATCAACGGAATTTATCGCTACATGTATACAAAATATAGCACGCAAAATCAGCCAGGTCATGGAGGAATGATGCTTCAGCTAGATTTCATGGGCGAGGATATCGGTTTAGCGGTACAATCATGGTATACCAATGCCGCTAATGGTGCCGCCAACTATATCGAAATGCGTAACGAGGCAGATATTTGGGTAGAGTTCCCTTTTAGATTGTACTATCGTGTAATCGGAAATGCCAATGCATTAATTGATAATATTGATGCGGCAGAAGGACCTGAGGCTGACAAGCGAATGTTAAAAGCGGAGGCGTTAACCCTTAGAGCTTGGGCTTATCATAATTTAGTAAGGCTATTTGCAAAGAGATACGATAAATCTGCGAAGCCTAACAAACAATTGGGTCTTTCTATGCCATTAAGTGCAAAAGAGGTGAAATTGCCTCGTTCAACCGTAGAAGAGGTTTACACCCAAATTAATGTTGATCTAGATGCAGCCATAGTTTTATTTAATGGCGCTACCGCACCTGCTAACAAATCACACGTGAGTATTGATGCAGCTAGGGCAATAAAAGCTGATGTGGCATTAACTATGCAAGAATATGAAGTAGCGGCAACTTATGCGCAGCAAGTTATTACCAATAATAAGTACTCATTAATGACTCAAGCTCAATACCAATCAGGATTTAATGACATTTCAAATCCGGAGTGGATCTGGGGAGTATACTTGCAAGCCGACCAAGGAGATACTTTTGCCAACTTCCACGCACAGATCTCTATGGATGGAAATACTACTTTTATTCGTGATAGGCCTAAGCGTATTAACTCGGCATTATACAACCTAATTCCTGCTACAGATGTAAGAAAGAAAATGTGGGAACCTACACCTACAGCAGCAAACTTCCCACTTCCTGAAGCTACGTTTAAACGCGAGCCTTATATGAGCAGAAAGTTTAAAATTAAGGCAGAAAAAACAACTTTGGGCGATGTTCCTTACCTACGCTTATCAGAAGTTTATTTAATCTTGGCAGAAGCTTTGGCGAATATTCCGGGACGTGAAGCAGAGGCTAAACAAAAGCTATATGACTATGTGAGCAAAAGAGATAATAGCTATACATTGTCTGCAAACACTGGAGCCGCATTGATCGAAGAAATCTTGATCAACAGAAGAACCGAGTTATGGGGCGAAGGTCGTAGATTTTACGATTTAAAACGCTTGGACAGAGGTTTGGATAGAAGAACCGCTCCTAATTTTGTGGCGGCTTCTGTAGGAGATGTCATGGTAGTTCCTGCCGGAGATCCAAGATGGCAATGGGTAATCCCTCGTGCAGAGTTACAGGCAAACCCTAACTCTAAACAAAACGATTAAACTGATTGATATATCATCAACAAAAAAGGGACTTTTAAGTCCCTTTTTTGTTGTATTAATTAAATGTTTACTTCTTATCTACACTATATTTACCTGGCCCGATAAAAATTAGGCTAAAAAATACAATACCTAATTCAATGGCGTGAGAAGCACCCATAATGCCTTCGCCTTTGTTGAGATGAACAAGTGCTGCAATAAGCATGGTAAAGGTTAATAACATATTTACAGGGCGAAAGAAAAGCCCTAGCAATAAAAGAAAACCGCCCATTCCTTCTGATAGCACTGCCATAAGTCCCCAAAATGCAGGGATGAAATTAATGCCTATTACTTTCATGCTGCCGCCAATACCAGCCCATGTATCCGGCCCGCCCATAATTTTTGGCAAGCCATGGAACATCATCATGACTCCCAGGCCAACCCTTAATATCAATAAACCTGTGTTGCGGTATTTTCCTAAATTGTCGAAGATTGCCATGCTATAGATACTTTAATTCAATGTTGTTGTTTTTTACCGATAAAGATACAGATTTGCCCAGCACCATTGCCCTATTGTCGGCAATGTGGCCCGAAGGGAAATTAAAGCAAACCGGATAATCGTATTCCTTTACCAGCTCCCAAATTACCTGTTCAGGCGTTTGGCCAAAGAAAATGCTCTCCTCCCCAATTTCATTAAAGGCACCCACCACAAGCCCCTTTAACCTGGCCAGTTTGCCTTTCCTTTTCAGCGTTCGCATCATTCTATCTATGGAATATTCATGCTCACCAACATCTTCAATAAACAATATTTGGTCATCGTAGTTCATTTCCGACACTGAACCCTCAACTGCTAGTAGCAAAGTGAGGTTTCCGCCCACCAATTGGCCCTCAATCTGTCCGTCTCTGCCCTTAACATCGCTTTGGTGGGCATAAGTGTCGTTCTCTCCAAACAAAGCCTTTCTTAAGCTTTCTAAGGCCTCTGGTGTGCTTTCTTCAAAAGTATAGGGCATTTGTCCATGTATGCTTTGCGTGTTCAGTTTAGCTAAAGCATGTGAAAGTAAAATGGTGATGTCGCTAAAACCTACTAACCATTTCGGGTTTTCGTTAAAAGCCGTAAAATCCAGCTCGTCAATAATGCGAATGGTACCATAACCCCCGCGACCGGCAATAATGGCCTTAACAGATGGGTCGTCTAAAAACTGCTGGATATCCTGCGCCCTTAGTTCATCGGTTCCCGAAAACTGGTGGTGCGAAGCGGTGACGGTTTTACCGAGCACAACTTCCAGTCCCCAACTTTGCAAAATCTCAATACCCTTATCAATGGGCTTTGGAAGCTTCTTGGCGGGGCAAACAATTGCTATTTTATCTCCTTTTTTTAAATACGGTGGCTGCTTAATCATTTTGAAAACAATATCTTTGCCAAGATAAATAAATAAATAGTTTTGGATAACAGTAAATTTAAAAGATATACCGTAACGGCAGCCTTGCCTTACACCAATGGTCCGGTGCATATTGGTCACTTAGCGGGTGTTTATTTGCCTGCCGATACTTATGTGCGTTACCTGAGGTCTAACAAAAGAGAGGTTAAATTCATTTGTGGGTCTGATGAAAATGGCGTTCCTATTACCCTAAAGGCAAAAAAGGAAGGCATTACGCCACAACAGGTAGTAGATAAGTACCATAAAATCATTGGCGATTCTTTTAAAGACTTTGGTATTTCATTTGATATTTATCACCGTACCTCATCCCTAACCCATCACCAAACGGCCGAAGATTTCTTCGAAAAGCTTTACAAAGATGGGGTGTTTACCGAGGAAGTAACAGAGCAATATTACGACGAAAAGGCGCAGACCTTCTTGGCCGATCGATACATTACGGGTACCTGCCCTAAATGTGGTAACGAAAACGCTTATGGTGACCAATGCGAAAGCTGTGGTAGTACATTGAACGCCACCGACCTGATCAATCCAAAGTCTACCCTTTCTGGCGAACCTCCGGTAATGAAAGAAACCAAAAACTGGTTTTTGCCGCTGGATAAATACGAAGAAAGATTAAGAACTTATATCGAAAGCCATAAAGAATGGCGTCCGAATGTGTATGGGCAATGCCAAAGCTGGCTAAACGCTGGGCTACAGCCAAGGGCCATGACCAGAGATTTGGATTGGGGCGTTAAAGTACCTGTAAAAGGGGCCGACGGGAAAGTGCTTTATGTTTGGTTTGATGCGCCTATCGGTTACATTTCTGCAACCAAAGAATTGGCAAACTATGCTAAGTTGGGCATTTGGAACCCTAAAGCCGAAGAGTATTACATTGATCAAAACAAGGTAGAGAACTTCGAATACGAGGCCTACTGGAAAGACAAGGATGCCAAATTGGTGCATTTCATTGGTAAAGATAATATCGTTTTCCACTGTATCATTTTCCCTGCCATGTTAATGGCGCACGGCGATTTTATTTTGGCCGATAATGTACCAGCCAACGAGTTTCTGAACTTGGAAGGACAAAAAATATCGACCTCAAAAAACTGGGCCGTTTGGTTAAACGAGTATTTAGAGGAGTTTAAGGATAAGCAGGACATTTTACGTTATGTGTTAACTGCTACAGCCCCTGAAACCAAGGACAACGATTTTACCTGGAAAGATTTTCAGGCCAGAAATAACAATGAGTTGGTGGCTATTCTAGGAAACTTTGTGAACAGAGTAACCGTACTTACCCATAAATATTTTGGAGGTATGGTGCCAACCTGTATGGAGCTTACCGATATTGATCATGCCGTGATAGAGGAACTAAAAGGCTATCCGGCAAAAATCAGTGCGTCTATTGAAAACTACCGTTTCAGAGAGGCTTTGTCTGAAGTAATGAACGTGGCCAGATTGGGCAATAAATACCTGGCAGATACCGAACCTTGGAAGCTGATCAAAACCGACGAAGATCGCGTACGCACTATCTTGAACATTGCTTTGCAAATTGCGGCCAACTTGGAAATCCTAATTGAACCGTTCTTACCATTTACCGCCGATAAGCTACAGAAAATGTTGAACTACGGCGGGCATATGTGGGAAGACGCGGGTTCTGTGAGCTTGCTGAAAAGAGGACACGAACTTAACGAACCGATTCTATTGTTCAGCAAAATAGAAGATGCCGAAGTACAGGCACAAATTGATAAGCTGAACAATAGCAAAGCACAAAACGAAGCGGCCAACGCAACGGTATCCCCAGCAAAGGATAACGTTACCTTTGAGCAATTTGGAGCCATGGATATTCGTGTGGCTACCATTATAGCTGCAGAAAAGGTAGAAAAAACCAAAAAGCTGTTGAAACTAACTTTAGATACTGGTTTAGATCAACGTACGGTAGTTTCGGGCATTGCCGAGCATTACAATCCAACCGAAATTATTGGGCAGCAAGTAAGCTTATTGGCTAACCTGGCACCAAGGGAAATTAAGGGTATTGTGTCGCAGGGCATGATCTTAATGGCCGAGGACACCAATGGTAAGTTGAGCTTTGTAAGCCCTACGCAAAGCGTAAATAACGGTGGTACCGTTCGCTAGTTAATCGTAAAAGCATTATATTGGCACGATATGGAATTAAACAATCACTTGCGAGATTTCAGTCGTTTAAGCCTATCTTTTTTTGAAAGGATAGGCTTATCGCCTAACGCGGCAGCCATCGTGAATACTTTGGTACTGTTATTGGCCGCTTTGGGCATTACTTACGGCATCTATTATGTGGTAAGGCGTATCCTGCGCCTGATTGTTATCCAAACCATCCGCAAAACAGATATTCCGTTCTTTATGTTCCTGTTGGAAAATAAAGTGCCGCACTATCTTTCCCTCATTGCACCATTGTTGGCCATTTATGTGGCTATTCCTGTGGTGTTTCACGATTATCCGCAACTCAGTAAGCTGATTTTAGGTCTATGTGATATCTACTTGGTCTTGGTGATTGTTTGGGTGCTCATGGCCTTTATCAAAACAGGTGGAGATCTGCTGAAGGAAAGACCGGGTTTTAAAGGCAAGCCCATCGATAGCTATTTACAGGTCATCCGCATTTTGCTGTATTTGGTGGGCACGGTGGTACTTTTCTCTAATTTGACGGGCAAATCACCTGTGGCATTTTTTACGGCAATGGGCGCCATCTCTGCGGTGCTGTTGTTAATGTTTAAGGATACCATCATGGGATTTGTAGCCAGCATACAGGTAACCACGAATGATATTGTGCGTATTGGCGATTGGATCACCATGCCCAAGTATGGCGCCGATGGCGATATTCTGGAAATTAACCTTACCACGGTGAAGGTGCAGAATTTTGATAAGACCATTACCACCATTCCTACCTATTCGCTCATTTCCGATTCCTTCCAAAACTGGCGGGGCATGCGACAATCGGGAGGGAGGCGCATCAAAAGAGCCATCAACATCAAGCAATCGAGTATTCGTTTTTTAAAAGACGATGAATTGCCAAAGTTTGAGCAGATCCAATTGCTTACTTCCTATATCCAGCATAGACAAAGGGATATTGATAAGCATAACCAGCGGATAAATGCAGATAAGAGCTTGTTGATCAATGGCAGGAACCTTACCAATGCGGGCCTGTTCAGAAAATACATTGATAGCTATATCTCCAGCCACTCGGGCACCAATAAACGAATGAACATTATGGTGCGGCAGTTGGCACCAACGCAACACGGACTACCCATTGAGATTTATGTGTTTGCCAATACTATTATTTGGGCTGAATACGAACATATTATGGCAGATATCTTTGACCACATTATTGCTGCGGCACCATACTTTGGCCTGCAGATTTACGAAATGGAGGGGTCGGGTGATCTTAAGCATATCGAAATACAAAATCAAAGTATTTGAGCGTTGGATAATTTTATATATTTGCGCCTACAACGGGCCCTGTAGTTCAACGGATAGAATAGAAGTTTCCTAAACTTTAGATAGCAGTTCGATTCTGCTCGGGGCTACTTAAGGAAACACCTGATAATGGTTGTTTCCTTTTTTTATGCCCATAAATATCTACGGCACATAGTTAAATACAACTTTGTTTTAGTTCGGTTTTTACCCATAAAAAACTATTGTAATTCTTTTTAGTTTGATTAAAAGGATGCTCTAAATATCTTTAGTAGCCGTTTTTACTCAGTCCGATTTCCTCTTAACGATTGCCCCGCTGTTGACTTTCCTCATTCCTATTGTAGGTTTTGGCAATAACAATACAATCGCTAAATTTTCCATAATTATTATCAGAAATAATAAAGTTCTTTTTAGCGGAACTAATCTTAGCCATCTATTTTCAGAAGATGTAAAAAACGTACTTAAATCGACACAAGCTGGAGATAAAGTAATTTTTTCAGATGCAATAGCTTTTGGCGTGCTCCTCGGTGAAATTGGGTGAGTTGAACATTTCGCGGGTCGAAATGAATAGAGAACAACTTAAATAAAAACTTTTGCAATTAAAAATATCTCCAAAAAAGACCGATTGTTCTATTTTTATTTACCTTTGTTCCAGATAAGAATATTGCTGATGAAAACTCAAAAATCCGAAAATACCAAGCAACTGATCATCGAAAAAACTTCGACTGTTTTTAACGTAAAAGGCTACGCAGGTACATCCATAAATGATGTAATGAGCGTCACCGGACTTTCAAAAGGTTGCATCTACGGTAATTTTGAGAATAAGGATGAGATTGCATTAAGCGTGTTCGACTACAATTTTGGTAAGGTAACGCAGCATATGAAAGAACGAATTTTAGCCACTGAAGATTCTATCGAAAGATTGCTGGTTTATCCCCACACGTACAAAAACTATTTCAGATATCCGTATTTACAGGCAGGCTGCCCGATTTTAAATACTGCTACGGAGGCTGATGATACGCATCCGTCACTCCAGAAACGTGTACAAAAAGCCCTGGACTTTTGGAAAACATCCATCGAAAATCAAATCAAACGCGGCATAGATAGAAATGAAATAAAAGCAGATACCGATCCGACCGAAATTGCTGTAGTGATGATTTCGATGATCGAAGGTTCATTTATGCAGGCAAAGGTTAACAACCATATGACTGAGCTTAATATAGCGATGTCTTTTTTAGAGAAAATGATCAGAAATTTGAAAGCCTAATTTTTTTGCTTACAAAAAGACCGATTGGTTTATTTTTAACAATTAAAATATTTAATCAATAAATGGAAACATTTGATATTACCGTAATAGGGTCAGGTCCCGGCGGATATGTAGCTGCTATCAGAAGCGCTCAATTAGGATATAAAACTGCAATTATTGAAAAGTATAATACTTTGGGCGGCACTTGTACCAATGTAGGTTGCATCCCTACCAAAGCGTTACTAGACAGCACCCATCATTATTCAGATGCACTTAATAGTTTCGGAGCACACGGCATAGAATATTCGGATCTCCGGCTCAATATTGAACAGCTTTTTAAGCGAAAAAGCGAAGTAGTGACCAAAAACACACAAGGTCTGGATTTCCTGATGAGAAAAAATAAGATCACGGTTTTCCACGGCTCAGGTTCTTTTGTTAATAATGAAACCTTGAAAATTGTACACGATGATCAGACTGAAACTGTAATTAATTCAGATAAGTTTATTATTGCTACAGGGTCAAAACCGTCCACAATTCCGGGCATTACTATCGACAAAAAGAGGATTATCACTTCTACCGAAGCGCTGGAACTGCAGGAAAAGCCCGAGAGCATTCTGATTATTGGTGGCGGCGTAATCGGTGTGGAAATGGCTTCCATATTCAACAGGATCGGAACCAAAGTGACTATCTTAGAATATGCTGATAATCTTATTGCTACAATGGATACTGAATTAGGAAAAGCTTTAACGAAGATATTAAGCAAAGAAGGCGTGGAAATCAAACTTCAGCAAGTCGTTTACAAAGCTGAAAATCTTGGCAATACAGCTAAGGTTTATTTCAAAAATAAAAAAGGAGAAGAACAAGATCTAACCGCTGATTATATTCTGGTGGCTGTAGGCAGAAAACCTTATGTAACCGGTCTGGGTATAGAAAATACTAACGTGGAATTGAATAACAATGGTACGGTGAAAGTCAATGAATTGCTTCAGACAACATCTCCAAACATTTATGCGATTGGAGATGTCGTGGGTGGCGCGATGCTGGCCCACAAAGCAGAGGAAGAAGCAGTATTTGTAGTGGAAAGAATCAATGGTCAGAAACCTCATATCAATTATGACCGCATTCCCTCGGTAGTGTACACCTGGCCGGAAGTGGCTTCTGTAGGCGCCACCGAAGAACAATTAAAGAAACAGGAAGTGGAATACAATATTGGTAAATTTCCTTTCGCCGTAAATGCGAGAGCCAGAACGGGAATGGAAACCGAAGGTTTTGTAAAGGTGCTTTCCGATCCGAAGTACGGCGAACTTTTGGGAGTGCATATCATTGGCGCCCGCGCTGCGGATTTGATTGCACAGGCCGTTGTCGGACTGGAATATGAAGTGACAGCAAATGGTATGGCTACAATGAGCTATGCCCATCCAACTTACTCGGAGGTAATGAAAGAGGCTTATACAATAGCATCAGGAAAACCATCATTAAATATTTAATTGCATTACAGCTATTTTTTAGAATTATGTCAACACAAATCAGGCTCGCAAGCCCTGGAGATTATCCCAGAATTATGGAAATTTGGGAATCAGCGGTCAAAGCTACTCACGATTTTCTTGCCGAAGAAGATTTTATTTATTTTAAAGAAGTCATCCCAAAAGATTATCTGCCCAACCTCGAAGTATTTCTCCTTATTGAAAATGGGGAACCTGTCGGATTTTCGTCAGAATCAGAAGGAAATCTCGAAATGCTGTTTGTTCACAATGACTACCGTAGTAAAGGTTATGGAAAGATCTTATTTCAATTGATGGATGAGGCGAAAGGCATAAAAAAGGTCGATGTCAATGAACAAAATCACCAGGCTATCGGATTTTATGAAAAATTAGGGTTCAGAAAAACAGGAAGATCAGAAAAGGATGGCTCAGGTAAAGATTATCCGATTATTCATATGCTAAGATGAAATGGTCGTCATTATCAAAATACTATGATTATTAATAATAAAATATATAAAAATGATTGAAGGATTATATGAGACACATATTCAAGTAAGCAACTTGGAAAAAGCAGTTCAGTTCTATACTCAAATATTGGGTCTGCAGCTTGCACATTATGATGAAACCAGACCGATTGTCTTTCTTTGGATCGGAGAAAATAAAGGGGCAATGCTTGGACTTTGGGAACAACAGAGTAATCTCCAGACAAGGCATTTTGCATTCAGCTGTTCCAAAGATTTTATCTTAAAAGACGCAAATACTTTTTTAGATAAAAACGGATTAAAGGCCTATAATTTCCTTAAAAATGGCAGCAATGAACCAATGGTTTTTGCCTGGATGCCCGCACTTGCTCTTTATTTTGACGATCCAGATGGGAATCAGCTGGAGTTTATCCATATTCTGAAAGGCAAAAGTCAGCCAGAACTTGGCGTACTCAGCTATGAAGAATGGCAAAAAATAAATTCATCTCATTAGATAAATATATATGAATATGGAGTATAACTATTTGAAAATAAACGCCTTATGATAGATGGCTTGACAATACTTGTAAAAATTAGAGCAAATTGAGCCCCTGACTAAAAAAACAGCACATTCCCGTTGCTCTTTCTTTAAATATGTAAACACAAGATTAATAGATAATTTATGTCTCCATTTTGATTTCGAATGTTTAATCAGTAAATGTGGTGTCGAAAGTAATAGAGGCGACGTTAAGTTTTTAGTGCCTTAAGCTTATTTCTCTAATTTCATTAAGTATTGGTGGAAAAATGATAGTTATAGATAGCCTCTAAGTCTTCATAGAGGGTCGACTTTTCGCCTGTTTCTTCTACAAAGGCCTTACAGAAATGTAAGGCCTTTTTCTTTTCAACAGATTGCCCTTTCTTCCAAATACAAACTTCAAAAATTATTTCACTAAGAATTTGACTTTTAGTGCAGAACAAAGTCTTAGCTTAAAACCCGCTTTTATGTTGATGAAAAATACAAGCCTCATATTGTCTGCAGTTTTATTGTTAATAAGCTGTAGTAAACACAGCGACTCCAAGCCTACAAATGCCGATACTTCCATGTATTTTCCCGCAAATTCAGCGACCGCATGGGAAACAACAGCAGCTACTCAGTTGAACTGGAATACTGGCGCTATTACGGATTTGAAGACATTTCTTGCTCAAAAAAATACAAAGTCATTTATGATTCTTGTGAATGGTAGGATAGTGATAGAAGAATATTTCAACGGACATAACGCTGCTGCAGAATGGGAGTGGAATAGCGCAGGAAAAACATTGGTAGCCACTACCACTGGCATCGCACAACAAGAAGGTTTATTGAATATCAACAATAGAGTGTCAAACTATATTGGTACCGCATGGACTAACATGCCCTTGGATAAAGAGAACCTGATTACGGCAAGGCATTTGCTAACCATGACTTCGGGAATTGATGACACCAAGCAATTGGTTGTAAAACCTAACCTGACTTATGTGGCCGATGCGGGCAGTAGATGGGCATATGGTAATGTTTTCCAGAAACTAATTGATGTGGTTGCTGGAGCAAGTAATAGAAGCTTTGAAAGCTACTTTAATGACAAGCTAAAAAACAAAATTGGAATGGATGGTTATTGGAATTTTGGAACCATTTTTACCATATACCATAGTACTACAAGAAGTATGGCAAGATTTGGATTGTTGGCATTAAATAAGGGCAAGTGGAAAGGCGAACAGATCATTAATGAAGCTTTTCTGAATGAAAGTTGGAATACTTCCCAAAATATCAATCCTTCTTACGGATATTTATGGTGGCTAAACGGCAAGTCAAAGTTTATGATACCAGGGGAACAAACTGTTTATAATGGGTTTTTGGTTCCAAATGCACCGGCAGATATGTATGCCGCGATGGGGGCCAATGATCAACGGATTTATATCATCCCTAGTAAAAATATGGTGATTGTACGAATGGGTAACGCTTCCGATCCGAGCAATCCTAATTTTGCAGTATCGGGGTTTGACAATGATTTGTGGGCGAAAATAAATGCGGTGATCAAATAGCATTTCCCACTGTTAAACTTTTTGTTGGCTTTGTCTGTGTGAAAAAAATCGACAGGGAGCTAAGACTTTTTAGTAATTTGCCCTCAAAAACCAAACACAATAAAAAATGGAAAATAGAAAAGCACCAACCTTTGCCTTAAGCATTGCGGCTATCGTGATTGGTGTAGCGTTGTTTAAGCAAATCGACTTTCAAGCCTTCAAGGTTGAGAAACCAGCCTTAAGTATTATTTACCTAGCTACTTTGGTATTCATCCTTTATGTGCTGATCAAAGAGGGTAAGAAAAGGAAACAATAGATACATTATAACACCACGCCTGTGTTTAAGCCATCTTAAATCTAACCATGAGCACGATAAAAACGATTTCCTTTTACGGCTATAGTGTACTGTTAGTCTTTTTGGCAATATGGATATGGGTGATGATGTATTATGCTGGTAAAGCCCAATATGATGAAAATTACGGCTATTTCATTTACGCTATCTTAAATTCAACCGTAATAACATTACTGATCATCATTGGATGGATAAAAAAGAGAAGGGTCGTCATTAAAAATAAATTCATAGGAATTGGCTTTTTAGTGGTAGCATCCCCAATAACGATTCTATTGTTTATTTACCTATACCAATTCTTTGTCGGACAGTATTTTCAATTGTAAAATTAATGTAGGTAGTACTTTGAACATCGCTGCTAAAAATGGTTGGATAAATAGGTAGACTATCCCATTTTGTACTTAACAAACAAGGAAAACATGAAAATAACAGTCGAAATTCCCGAGTACTCCGGAGAAGGTTTTAGGCATGAATGGGAAGATGGGTTTGAAATAGAAACGAAAATAATGGACGGAGAAATCGTGATTTCGGCAAATAAAGCTGGGCTCATTTCCTTGGCCAAACAACTACTTACGTTGGCCCAAGATAGCGTTCCGGTACATCATCATTTTCATTTGGATGAATATAACGCTTTAGAAGAAGGGTCAGCCCATTTAATCATGGAGAAGATTCCCTCTTAGCCATTAAAGTATTGCTAAAATCAACAAATAGCTTAAACAGATTTTCATAAGCCGTTAGCGGCAATGTTTCTGCTTTATCATGAACATCGTGATAAGCGGCAATACCTCCCTGCGTGTAAAGGAAAAAAGCGGGAACACCCTTTTCTGTAAAGAAATAATGATCGCTATTGGCCGCCTTGCCTCTCGCATTGATGTTGGTTAACAATTGCTTTTCTTGGTTAATTTTGTTTAACAAGGCAAACTCCTGCGGATGGATAGTGGCATTTACCACCGTTGCACCCGTTTCACCAGTGCCCACCAAATCTAAATTCCATAAAAAGCGAATGTTTTGTAGCGGTATCAAAGGATGTTCGGTAAAATACTTAGAGCCTAGCAAACCAGCTTCCTCAGCAGCAAAGCAAATAAAAGCGATGCTGTATTTTGGGGGATGGACAGCATAATATTTAGCCAAATCCAACAACATGGCTACGCCGCTGGCATTGTCGTTAGCCCCAGGGAAATAGGTTTTTGAACCCATTCCGCCCAAATGATCATAATGGGCTGTAAATACCAATATCGAATCTGGTTTTACAGTTCCCTTAACTATTGCCGCTACGTTGGCTGCGGTGAAATTTGAAACCAGGTCGTTTTTAATGTCGATGTCGATTTGGGAAGGTTGAAACGTAAGCGAGTTTTGATTAACCTCTACAACAGTGTAATCGAATACCTGTTGCGAAACCGACCAAGTAAGCTTGGGCTGTAAGCTGATAACAATGTTGTTGCTTTTACTTAAATAAGTCACACTGTCTTTTCGGGTCAAACTATCACTAAAGGTAATTCCTTTACTGGCCTGATGTACAATAAAATCCTTACCAGGGATGAATGCTTTCCCGTTTAATTTCAACATCATATTGCTGGGAAAGGTGTTCACGGGAAATGAGAAGAACTGCTTGTAGTTATTTCCGCTCAGCGGAGAAAGGCCAAGCTTTTTGAACTCACGCTCAATAAAATCGGCGGCTTTTCCCATGCCGTTATTGGTGTAGCCGCGGCCCCAATATTTATTTGAGGTAAGCGTGTTGATGGTTTTTCGGGCGTAATTAATATCCTGTGCAAAGGAGTGGAGGTAGCCAAAACTAAGGATAAGGAAAAGTAAGATGCGTGACATAACAAAAAAAGCTTTGTGCCACAAGATATAAATTTGTGCGCACAAAGCATTTCGGGTCTATGGTTAAAAGGACTATCCTTTCACTAAATAGGCATTGATGATTTTGGTGATTTCTTCTTTGTTTTTGGCCGAAGTCCAGTTCTCTTTTACCGATTGCGCATTAGCGGCGAAGAATTTTTCGTAAAGTAGTTTATTATCTACTTTTGGAGCTAATTTAATGGTGCTGTTGCTGGCAAAAACGTTGTCCCAAATATCGCGGGCATCTTTCCAGAAACCTTCGTTCTTTTTCCACCATTCCTGTGCATAGCCAAATGATTTAGGATCCGTTTTTACAAATTCTTCTAAACCTTTTTCTTGAGCAATTAATTTATCTTTTGCACCAGGAGTACGCACAATTTTCTTGTTATCCTGCTCAAACATCCATCCGGTAGGGGTGATGTATACAAAGTTACGACGGTTCAATACATTGTAATCGTTACGCTCGGTATGCTCACGACGTGGAAGTGGCGAATCTGAATAGCTTAACCATTGTGATCTGCCATCAACATGTACCCAGCTACCAATTGCCTGGTAACGTGGGCTATCATCTACCTGATAAACTTTTTGGGTCCATTTGCCTTTATATTCCTCTGGTTTTAACGTTACGTTTTTCCAGGTATCTTCCTTGTCAAAAGCTAGGATTTTTGGATCTTCGTAAGTCCAATCTTCACGCCAGTGCTTAATGATCATGCTATCGCCCCTCATGACCAAAAGGTGTTGGATCACGATTTTTTTAGGTGAATCTTCAACTATGATGGCAATTTCCTTTGCCGATGAACGGTGCCTGTCGTGAAACTTGTAATCATCATCAGGAGAAAAGGTTTCTGCATAGTTAAAAGTAACTTTATAAAAGCCCGCCAATGCTTTAATGGCATTACGATCTTGCTCAAATTTGCTTTGTGCTGCAACACCCATAGCGGCACATAATAATGCGATAATTAGGTTTATTTTTTTCATTTTTTAATGGGATTGATTTTAATTTATTTGTGCTTTTGGTTGTTTGGGTTTTTTCTTCTTTCGCCCAATCCAAATGATTAGTCCGGTAATTGGTAAGCTGGCGGCAATTAAACTGGCGATAAACGCCAGGATTTTTCCGGGCAACCCTGCAATTGCTCCAATATGGATGTCGTAATTCATTCGGATAATCTTATCTGCTGTACTAGCATTATTGAATTTTCCAAAAACATGTTTTACCTCGATTTCTTTTAATGTATGCTGATCAAAGTATCGGTAATCAGCTTTCCAGTAAGTACTGGGGTCTGGATTTTTAGCAATCTCTACCGCACCTTTTGCATCCTCGGGAATGTGCACGTCGATACTACCCTTAAAAGAGGGGTCTTCTTTAAGATACTTGGCCCAAAGCTGGTCGGCCGCTGCAGCGTTTAATTGAAGTTTAGCCACATGAGCCGTCTCTGAATAGGTTTCTTCGAAAAGGTTCATGCTTTTGCCTCCCGAACTTGTCCAATAAACCGATTTGGCGAACCACTGAAAACCCATGATCATGCCGGTTAAACCTATGAATATGGCGATGAAGGTAATATAGAAGCCCAATACATTGTGTAGGTCATAATTTAACCTGCGCCATTTTGATTTCAATTTTACGGTAAAGCGTTGTTTTCTTGCTGCCTTGCTCTTTGGCCACCATAAAATTAAACCAGAGATAAGTAAAAACACAAACATCATGGTAGCGGTGGTGAGTATAGGTTGGCCAATTTGTGGAGGCAGCCATAGGTAGTAATGACCCATAATCACTATCCTAAAGAAATCCTCATCCATGTTTTTTACCTTCAGCACTTCTCCTGTATACTGATTGACAAATACGATATAGTAATAGGCAGGTGAATCGTGGTAATAAACAACTTGTGTAGTTCTTCCAGGCTGATAAGTTACACTGTGCGCTTTTTTGTTGGGCAGGGCTTTATCAGCAATGGCCTTTATTTGCGTAGGAGCTAAAAGGGGCTTACTTTGTGTTTCCGTAAATCGGTAAGGTTGAGTAACGTCCTCGATTTCTCTTTCGAAAGCCAAAATACAGCCCGTAATACCCAGAAAAATTACAAAAAGGCCTGAAATAAGGCCAAGCCATAAGTGAAGCCTGCCTATCCAGTACTTTAATGTACGTTTATTTTTGATCGGTTTTTTATAGCCCATACTTGAGATCTAAAGCTAAACCAACCTGCTTGGAAGTCGGGCTGGCTTAGGCAATGAGAAGGTTAATTAAAATTTATATGCAATACTTAACCTATAATTTCTTGGCGCTTCTGCTTGCCACGAGTAAACTCCCAAATCATAACTAGGAGCGTTCCAATAACCCGTGTAATAAGCACCTGTATATAAATATTTGTCTAAAAGGTTAAATACATTGGCATTTATTCTCAAGCTTTTGTTTTCCCAAAATAATCCGCCGTCTAGTTTAAAATAATCCGGAAGGTTTCGTTCTTCGTTCGTTCCGCTGAAAGTACCCATCGCACGACCAGCTAAATGGCTAAATCCAGCTGCAATACCAGCACCTTTTAAAGCACCATTTTGCAAGGTATAACTTAACCAAGCGTTAGAGGTATGCTTGGCAAAGCCAGGGACTACTTCTCCAACGGCAACGCTCGTAACCCCAGGAGCAACTTTGGTTACTTTTCCATCAGTGTAAGCGTAATTCGCAATTAATTTTAAGCCTGATATAATTTCACCTCGAAGGTCAAACTCAATACCCTGAGCCCTTTTTTCACCAATAACGATACTGTAGCTTTCACCAGCGGTATTTGTTGGGTCGGCAGCCAGTTCATTCTGTTTCAAAATACGGTAAACAGATACGGTAGTGTTCCATTTGCCGTCTAACCAATCTTTTTTAATTCCAGCTTCGTAATTGGTACCAGTTAATGGTAGGTTTTTTTCGCCATTGCGCAAAATGCCCGACTGTGGCAGGAATGATTGATCGTAAACGGCATAAATAGCGGTATTTTTATCAAGAGAGTAACTTAAGCCAATTCGTGGGGTAACCTTTTTCGCTGTTTCGGCGTTGGCACCATAAGCAGATTGATTAACATAGGTATATCGTCCAGCTAGAGTCAACCGTAATTTGTTGTCAAAAAAACCTAGCTCGTCTTGTAAGTAAGCACTTAGATATTTTTGGTCGATAATATTTGTTCCGGCTCTTACTTTTAAGCTAGCGCTTCTATCAAAAGCAGGATATCCGTTTGCAGGATATCCGTAATTGGGGTTGTTAACATTAAAAGGTGCACTTGGTAAATCTAAATCGTGTGATTGTCCCCAATCTGCCATGTAATCTTTTTTACCTCCATCAAATCCTACTAAAATTCTATGCATAATGCCACCGGTTTTAGCTTGTCCATTTAAGAAGAACTGGGCCAATTTCATGGTACTTTCTGCATCCCAAATAGCCACATTTCTAATAATGGTATTATTGGTATAAACAGCAGAAGGCCAAGAACTGTAGCCATTTTGCAGATATTTTGAGTACGCCACTTGTGCCGTCGCTTTCCAAGTATCGCTGAAATTGTGTTGCAAGTTTACAAATGCACTGTGGTCATTTATCCTGGTGTCGGGCACTCCTGGCTGCGTTAAAGTAAAGTTTCTAGGTAACGTGGCATAGCCATTAGGGCTAAAAACGTAAAATGAGCCTACTTCTGTCATCTTTGCGTTTTGTAATGCGTACTCAGCAGTAATTTTAGTTTTGCTACTCAATTGATAGCTCAATGATGGTGCAAAAGTATAACGGTCATTGTTTTCATAAGGTCTAAAAGAGCCCTTGGTTTGTGCCGCTGCATTTAGTCTGAATAGCAACTTGCCATCGTTGGTGATTTTATGGTCAAAATCGATGGCTGTTCTGTATAAGTCGTAGCTGCCAATAGTAAAGGAAACCTCGCCTTTGTTAATTCCTGTAGGCTTCTTAGTTACTACATTGTATAGACCACTTGGGTCGCCGTTACCAAGCATAAAACCCGCAGGTCCCTTTACAAACTCAATATGGTCTACAAAGCTCATATCTTCTGTTAATGGCCCCCAGTAAGAATTCACAAAATTGAAGCCGTTGCGCATTGCTTGCACTTGCGAGCCTCTCATCTTGATATTGGTATAAAGATCTCCCCAATGCTCAGATCTTGCTGCACCACTTACATTTCTCACTAAGCCGTCGCTCATGCTAATGATTTGTTGGTCTTTAATGACCTGCTCGCTTACGGTCTGTATGTTTTGTGCAGCTTCCAACAGCGGCTCATTCAGTCTGAGGGAGGCTGATGGCAAACTCACCTTATACTTGTTCTTTTTGCCTGCT
Organism: Pedobacter sp.; assembly: GCF_039594775.1. Taxonomy (GTDB): domain Bacteria; phylum Bacteroidota; class Bacteroidia; order Sphingobacteriales; family Sphingobacteriaceae; genus Pedobacter. The sequence goes on from NZ_JBCNMT010000001.1 coordinate 655,271, forward strand.
ATAGTAACTTCTTTTAAAGCCTCGTTATTTTCAGTAAGCATGAAGTTTACATATACGGTTTCTCCCGCGTTAACGGTAATTGTTTTTTCTTGTGTATTTAAGCCAACCGCACTAACTTTTAAGGTATAACTGCCTGGTTTTATCTTGTGAAGTATGTAAGCTCCGTTGTCGTCAGTTAAAGTATTTTGGGTTTTGTCTTTCAAGCCTATACTGATAAAAGAGGCGGGCTGGCCGTCAGACGTTGTTATTTTACCTTTTATGGTTCCATTTTGTTGTGCAAAGGCCATATGATTGAGCAAAATCAAAAGTATGAGCGCTAAACGGAGTCGTATTTTCATTTCTAATTGTTATTTGGATTAATTCTAAACTGATGCAAATTAACGACACCTCTCCGTGTAATCCAAAATTATTTTTAATTATTCTAAATAAACACATTTTGAGGTCAGAACTTTTTCACTTTTTTGGTGTTATTGAAAAAAACATCTTTATGGACATCAGATCTAACGAACCTTATTGGCTAGTCAATAATGGTATTCTAAACGCTTATCCCTCTTTAAGAAAAGACATTGTTTGCGATGTTTTAATTGTTGGTGCAGGTATTACAGGGGCATTAATGGCACATGCTTGCGTAGATGCTGGTTTCAAAGCCGTAGTCATAGATAAACGAGAAGTTGCCAATGGAAGTACCTCGGCAACCACTTCTATGCTGCAATATGAAATTGATATGCCCTTATATCAACTGGAAAAGCTGATAGGCGAGGTTGGGGCTGTGTCTAGCTACAAGGCTTGTCGGGATTCTATTTGGCAGCTAAAGAAAATTTCGGATGAAATCAAATCTGAGGCAGGATTTAACTCTAAAAATTCACTTTATTTTGCTGGAAGTCGAAAAGATGCGAAATGGCTAAAGCTAGAATTTGAGAAAAGGCTGAGAGCTGGGTTTGAGGTGAAATGGTTGGATAGAGTGCAAATTCAATCCGATTATGGATTGCAATCAGAAGGAGGGATCTTATCAAAAGATGGTGCTAGCGTAGATGCCTTTAGGTTAACTCATGAACTGTTATCCTTTAACCACAAAAGAGGGTTAGAAGTTTTTGATAAAACCGAGCTGAAGAAAGTTAGATATTTAAAAGATGAAGTGCTTGTAGAGACAGATACCGATTCTAAAATTAGGGCAAAGAAAATTATTTACTGCACTGGTTATGAAAGCGTAAAGCTCATCCCCGAAAAAATAGTGAACTTAAAAAGTACCTATGCTATGGTTAGTGAGCGTATGGAAGGTGCTATTTCTACCATTTACGATACGCTTTTTTGGAACACCGATAGTCCGTACCTGTATATGAGGAGCACTGCAGATCATCGGCTTTTGGTGGGTGGCGAAGATGAGAATTTTAAAAATCCGGTATTACGGGATGCTTTATTGAACAATAAAGAGAGGAAGCTTTTAAAGGCCATTAATAAGCTAATGCCCGGTGTCGATTTCATTACCGATTTTGCGTGGTGCGGTACTTTCGGTGAAACTAAGGATGGATTGCCTTACATTGGACCTCACCCCAAATTCCCAAACAGCTATTTTTGCTTGGGATTTGGAGGTAATGGAATAACGTTCTCGGTAATAGGTGCCAATATCATTGCAAGAATGCTGCAAAATGAAATAGATCCCTTGGCTTATTTCTTTAGGTTTGGAAGATGATTATTGATGTACAATAATTTGTCCGTTGAAAGCTCTTTCATTAGCGGCGGGAGTAACCTTACCACCAGCAATTACGGTATAGAAAGTGCCTTTTACAAAGGTTCTATCAACCGTGGCTTTAACGGTAGTAGTTGACGCCCCTTTAATTTCTAAAACTTTTGCACCTGGATCTACGGCGACAAACCCGCTGTATGCCTTGTAGGCTTTATTAGAAGCAAGGTTGGTGGTCGCATCTTTAATGCCTAAATCCAAAGCCGCTGCATCTGGAGATAGGTTAATGAAACGTACATAAGCTTTTTCGGCAGATGTGTTTGTAAAATCATCAGTTAAAAGCAAACCGTCAAAATTACCGCTAGTGCCTATCAAATATAAAGTTGAAAAGGCGTTAGCACTTACTGGAACACCGGTTTTGGTGTAAATAGAAGCTGTTTCGCCTGCAACAGTAAATTTAACATCATAGCTGCCGGTGTTAAGCTGTGCATATTTTATTCCACCAGCGTAAGGTAGGGCGGCACCATTTGCTTTTGAACTATTGATATAGGCATCATAAGTAGCAGAAGTAGGCGAAGTATTATAAACGCTTAAGGAGCCATAGCTGATTACAGCGGTGTCGCTCTTTCCGCAAGCGGAAATTAATGCAACAGCTGCAATTGCAAATAAAAGATATAAAGCTTTGAAAGAGAATTTTGTATGGGTTGTATTCATGTTAAAGGATTGATGACAATTTTAATTTGTCTGAAAATATTTCAAATATACAAATATTGGTTTTATCGGTTTCATATCGATGTTAAACTTTGTTAAATAAAGGATTTCTTTAGAGATAAAGTAACACTCTTCTTATTCCAATACGCAATGACGATCTGTTTCGCTACATTTAATAGCTTAAATGGTTTGAAATTCTTACTGGTTGTAAGATTAAGGAATGTTAAAGAAAATGTAAAAAAATACGAATTCTATTGCACAACTCGATTTTTATTTAAACCTTTGCGCCACAATCAATTCAATACTATTGATTTTATAAAAAAGTGAGTAAACAAATCGTCCATAAATTATCTGTTTTAGAGGCCAAAACCATGGCCCCTAACGGTTATTTTATTGAACGTTTACGACCCGTATTCCACATCACTACAAGTCGGCAACTCTTTACGCCGCGGATTTAAGTCATACCCCTAGGGAACTTAAACCCATGAGGAATTGATCCTCAATAAAAACCCAATTAACAAGAATACCATATTTTTTCGTTAAAGAATTAATGAATAATAACGATTTTATAGTGCAAGTTGCACTTCCTGAACATCGTGTTTTTGCTGAAGAAATAGTTGAAGAAATGGCCGAATCAGCAAAGGCTAGGGGGACAGGTATCGCTAAACGTTCGCCAGAATACGTAGCTGGCAAAATGCAGGAAGGAAAGGCCGTAATTGCTTTTCATAAGGATGGAACGTGGGCTGGATTTTGCTACATAGAAACTTGGAGCCACGGGCAGTTTGTGGCTAATTCAGGTTTAATCGTAAGCCCAAAATTCAGAAAAGCTGGCTTAGCAAAAGCCATCAAAGAGGAAATCTTTAGCCTGTCTAGAAAGCTATATCCCAAGGCAAAAATCTTTGGCTTAACTACCGGACTGGCCGTAATGAAAATCAATTCTGATTTGGGTTATGAGCCAGTTACCTATTCGGAACTTACCCAGGACGAAGAATTTTGGAAAGGCTGCCAAAGTTGCGTCAATTTCGAAATCCTTAAAATGAAGGAGCGCAAAAATTGCATGTGTACGGCCATGTTGTATGATCCTAAGGAGAAAAAACATGAAGCAGCGAAGGAGTTTGCGGAGGAATTGCAGAAAAAGCCAAAACTTTATGAAAGGTTTATGCGTATCAAGCAACGTTTAATCGAAAAAAATAAGGGTAATAACGATTTGAAATCGCTGTTGTTGTTTTTGGCATTTATAAATAAATAGAAAATTAATTAACCGCCTAAGACACAGTACAACTAAGTTTAGGTTTTATCAAGTGTCCCAACTGGTCAAAAAATAGAATTAAAATATATAACCTATATCAACCATCTGGCTTAGGTTTTCCTAAGTGTCTAAGTTGGTAAAATTAAATACAAGATGAAAAAGAAAGTTGTTTTAGCATTTAGCGGAGGTTTAGATACCTCATTCTGTTGCATCCATTTAACCAAAGACAGAAATTTAGAAGTACACTCCGTAGTGGTAAATACCGGAGGTTTTTCTGAAGAAGAGTTAAAGGAAATTGAAGCACGGGCTTATGCTTTAGGTGTTGCATCGCATGCTGCGGTTGACGAAACCGAAAACTATTACAACGATAGCATCAAGTATTTGATTTTTGGCAACGTATTGAAAAACGCAACTTATCCATTATCGGTAAGTGCAGAGCGTGTTTGCCAAGCTACGGCAATTGCCAATTATGTAAAGAAAATAGGTGCTGATTATGTGGCTCATGGTAGTACTGGTGCGGGGAATGATCAGGTACGTTTTGATATGATTTTCAATATCTTGATCCCTAATGTAGAAATCATTACACCAATTAGAGATTTGAAATTATCTCGCGAAGCGGAGATTGAATATCTAGCTAAACATGGAGTTGAATATACTGCAGAGAAGGCAAAATACTCGATTAACAAAGGTTTGTGGGGTACTTCGGTAGGTGGGGCAGAAACGTTGACTTCTAACCAGACCTTGCCAGAAAGCGCTTGGCCAACGCAAGTGACCGAAACCGAATCTAAAAAAGTAGAATTGACTTTTGAAAAAGGTGAATTGGTTGCTGTTGATGGTGAGAAATTGGTACCGGTAAGAGCCATCCAAAAGTTACAAGCTATTGCTGCTCCTTTCGGTGTAGGCCGTGATATCCACGTTGGAGATACCATTATCGGAATTAAAGGTCGTGTAGGTTTTGAGGCGGCAGGACCAATGGTAATCATTAAAGCTCACCATGCATTAGAGAAACACACTTTAACCAAATGGCAGTTGAGCTGGAAAGAAAACTTATCATCATTTTATGGTAACTGGCTGCACGAAGGTCAATTTCATGATCCAATTATGAGAGATATGGAAGCTTTCTTAAGCTCTACCCAAAGCACCGTTAACGGAAAAGTGTTTGTAGAGTTGTTGCCTTATCGTTTCCACGTTATTGGTATTGAAAGTGATAACGATTTAATGAGTAACAAGTTTGGTAGCTATGGCGAGATGAACAATGCTTGGAGTGGCGAAGATGTAAAAGGATTTTCTAAAATCTTCGGTAACCAAGTAATGATTTGGCATAAAGTAAACGCTGAAAAGTAGAAAAGAGTCAGGGAGACAGAAAAGTCTGAAAGATCTTCTATCGTTTGTCGTCATTGCGAGGAGGAACGAAGCAATTATATTAAAATTGTCATCCTGAGCTTGTCGAAGGATTAAGGTTAAAGATTATGAGTAAAACAATTAAGGCGGGAATTATTGGTGGAGCAGGTTATACAGGTGGCGAGATGCTGCGCATCTTGGTGAACCACCCGCAAGTAGAAATTGCTTTTGTAAATAGCAGCAGTAATGCAGGCAACTTGATTTCAGAGGTACACACTGATTTATTTGGTGATACTGATTTGAGATTTACTGACCAAATTTCACAAGATATCGATGTATTGTTTTTGTGCGTTGGACATGGTGATGCCAAGAAATTTTTGGAAGCAAATCCAATAAACGAGAACGTTAAAATCATTGATTTATCGCAAGACTTTAGATTAGCTCAAAACTCGCAACTCGCAACCCGTAACTTTATTTACGGTTTGCCAGAATTAAATAAAGAAAAGATCGTATCTGCACAAAACATTGCCAACCCAGGTTGTTTTGCTACTTGTATCCAATTGGGTTTATTGCCTTTGGCTTCAAAAGGCTTGTTACAAAGTGAAGTGCACATTAATGCTACTACAGGATCAACAGGTGCCGGACAAAGCTTGAGTAAAACCTCGCACTTTAGTTGGAGAAATAACAACCTTTCGATTTATAAAGCTTTCGAACATCAACATTTAAATGAAATTGGGGAGAGCTTAACCCAGTTGCAAGGCGAAGTAAAAGAAGCGCTAAACTTTGTGCCTCAGCGTGGCGATTTTACCAGAGGTATTTTGGCCGCCATGTACATTGAAAGTGGTCTGACCGAAGAAGAAGCATATGAGCTTTATGAAAGTTATTATGCCAACCATCCATTTACCCATGTAAGTCGGAAAAACATCGATTTAAAACAGGTGGTGAATACCAATAAATGCCTTATTCACTTAGAAAAACATGGGAATAAGTTATTCATCATCAGCATTATCGATAACCTTTTAAAAGGTGCCAGCGGACAAGCGGTTCAGAATATGAATTTAATGTTTGGCTTGGAGGAAACAGCGGGGCTGAAATTGAAAGCGATTGGGTTTTAGGTTATAAGTTTTAAGTAATAAGTCATGCAAGATTTCAAAAGCTTGAAAGTATGGGAAAAGGCACATGGTCTTACACTTGAAATTTATAGATATACAAAAGATTTTCCGAAAGAAGAACTTTATAGCCTAACCAATCAATTGCGGCGGGCTGCTTCATCGGTTCCCGCTAATATTGCAGAAGGTTGTGGGAAACAGACAAAAGCAGATTTTGCAAACTTTTTAAATATTGCTTTAGGGTCAGCTAATGAAACAGAGTACTTTTTGATATTATCACGAGACCTAAATTATATTAACGAAGATAATTTCAATACACTTTCAAAGGAAGCAAACGATGTCAAAGCAATGCTCATAAATTTAATTACCAAGGTTAGGGCTTAGTACAACTTATTACTTAAAACCTATAACCTACAACTTTTACGAAATGAACTTATACGACGTATATCCATTAAACGACATAGAAATCACTAAAGCATCGGGCAGTAATGTTTGGGATGCTAACGGGCAACAATATCTAGACCTATATGGCGGTCATGCCGTAATTAGCATTGGCCATACCAACCCGCATTATGTGCAGCGTTTAACTGATCAGTTAAACAAAGTTGGGTTTTACTCAAACTCTATCAAAATTCCTCTGCAGGTACAACTGGCGGAAAAATTAGGTCAAGTTTCAGGCAAAACAGATTACCAATTGTTCTTATGTAACTCAGGTGCCGAGGCGAATGAGAATGCCTTGAAACTGGCATCTTTTTACAACGGTAGAAAGAAAGTGATTGCTTTTAAAGGCGCTTTTCACGGTCGTACCTCTTTGGCCGTTGCAGCTACAGATAACCCGAAAATTGTGGCTCCGGTTAACGAGACAGATAATATCATTTTCTTGCCGCATAACGATGAGCAAGCTTTGACTAATGAATTTGCAAAACACGGAAATGAAATTGCTGCGGTAATCATCGAGGGTATTCAAGGAGTTGGCGGAATTAAGGAAGCTTCGAAAAGTTTCTTGCAAAAAATCCGTTCACTTTGTGATGAATATAATGCGGTTTACGTTGCTGACAGTGTACAGTGTGGCTATGGCAGAACAGGTCAATTCTATTCGCACGATTGGGCAGGGGTAGATGCTGATATTTATACCATGGCCAAAGGAATGGGTAATGGTTTTCCAATTGCAGGGATTTCAATTGCCCCTAAATTTAAGCCTTGGCATGGACAGCTAGGGACCACTTTTGGCGGAAACCATTTAGCTTGCGCCGCGGCGTTAGCGGTACTAGAAGTAATTGCGAAAGATAGCTTGATGAAAAATGCTGAGGAAGTAGGAACCTATCTGATTGAGGAGCTAAAGAAATTTGAGCAGGTGAAAGAAGTGCGTGGAAGAGGTCTGATGATTGGTGTTGAATTGCCAGAAGCACTAGCTCATGTAAAGAAAGAGTTATTATTTAAACATTTCATTTTTACAGGAGAAGCAAAACCTAACGTAATCCGTTTATTACCAGCATTGAATTTGACTAAAGAACATGCAGATGAGTTCCTAAAAGCATTTGCTGAACTAGTAAAGTAATTAAACTTGTCATGCTGAGCTTGTCGAAGCACTTATTAAGCAGATGCTTCGACAAGCTCAGCATGATACCTTGAAAATATAAAGACATGAAGTTATTTTCTTCCGTAAATGATGTAACCGACATCAAACAGTTAGTAGCAAGTGCTTTAGCATTAAAGACTAATCCTTATGCGCATAGTGATTTAGGTAAGCATAAAACACTTGGACTAGTGTTTATGAACCCAAGTTTGCGAACTCGTTTAAGCACCCAAAAAGCAGCCCTTAATTTGGGAATGAATGTGATGGTGATGAACATGGATAAGGAAGGTTGGGCTTTGGAGACACAGGATGGCGTCATCATGAACGGCACTACCGTGGAGCATATCCGCGAAGCTGCTGCCGTAATGGGCGAATATTGTGATATCTTAGGTTTACGTTCTTTTCCTAAGCTGCAAAACAGAGAAGAAGATTATAATGAAGAGTTTTTTAACAAGTTCGTGAAGTTTTGCGGTGTACCGGTGGTAAGTTTAGAAAGTGCCACCAGACATCCATTGCAAAGCTTGGCGGACTTGGTGACCATACACGAAACTTGGGAGCCATACCGCATTGATGCCAAAGCTAAACCAAAAGTAGTATTGGCTTGGGCGCCCCATATCAAACCTTTGCCGCAAGCGGTTCCAAATTCCTTTGCAGAGTGGATGAGCAGGGCGCAAGCAGAAGGAATGTTGGATTTTACCATTGCCCAACCCGAAGGGTTCGAGCTCAATGAAAGTTTTACTACTGGAGCTAAAATCTCTCATAACTTAGATGAAGCTATTGCTGATGCAGATTACGTTTATGTGAAGAACTGGAGCAGCTACAAGGAATATGGCAAGTTGTTAGATTTTCCGGAGGGGTGGATGATGGATAACGAGAAGCTGAAACTGACCAGTAATGCAAAAATAATGCACTGTTTGCCTGTTCGTAGGGACTTGGAATTGGCCTCGGAAATATTGGATGGACCAAACTCTCTAGTCATTCACGAAGCTGGAAACAGATTATGGTCTGCCCAAGCGGTATTGAAAGCGATGTTGGAAAATTTGTAAATTATCCCGTCATTGCGAGGTACGAAGCAATGACGATAAAGCACTATGCAAAAACTAAAACACGAACAGATACAGTATATTGAATTTTTATCGGCAGATATTCACCGGGCAAAGGATTTTTACAACAAATGCTTTGGTTGGAGATTTACCGATTATGGTCCAAATTATACGGCATTTGAAGGCGACTATGTTGATGGAGGATTTACCACAGGTGAACCCATTAACGGAACTATATTGGTGATACTTTATTCTGCAAACCTCGAAGCCACTAGAGACAAAGTTCTAGCTGCGGGTGGAATTATTGTTCAAGATATATTTAGTTTTCCCGGAGGTCGACGTTTCCAATTTACCGACCCTGATGGCTATGAATTGGCAGTTTGGTCGGAATAGAATTTGACAACGTTACAATTTTAAAACATTCAAGCCTTTCAACAATATAAAACAGTGTTTATGCAGAAACTAACCATCATAAAAATTGGCGGAAACGTCATCGATAATTCGGAAAATCTACATCATTTCTTACAAGATTTTAAAGCCTTGGAAGGACCGAAAATATTGATTCACGGAGGTGGTAAAATTGCTACTGAAATTAGTGCGTCCCTAGGTATTGAAGCTAAAATGGTAGAAGGTAGGCGAATTACGGACATTGAAACCCTACGTGTGGTGACCATGGTTTACGCTGGATTAATTAACAAGAATATTGTGGCCCAACTACAAGCCAAGGGAGCAAATGCCATTGGTTTAACTGGTGCTGATGGTAACATCATTAAAGCAAAAAAACGCCCTGTCAAGGAAATTGATTACGGTTTTGTGGGCGATTTAGATGAAAGCTCGGTTTCTGTTACCTCATTAACCCATTTGTTACAAGCTGATTTTGTACCCGTACTTTGTGCTATCACCCATGATGGGGAGACACAACTTTTAAATACAAACGCTGATACCATTGCTTCGGCGGTGGCGGTGGCCATGTCTGCGCAGTACGAAACACATTTGGTATATTGCTTTGAGAAAAAAGGTGTTTTGAAAGATGTGAATGACGATGCTACGGTGGTAAGGGAAATCCGTTCGGCTGACTTTGAACCTTTAAAAGCTGATGGAACAGTTGCAGGTGGGATGATTCCGAAACTGCACAATGCTTTTGAAGCCATTAATAAAGGAGTGACTTCGGTTTATATCGGCAAAGCCGATGAATTGACAGAAATTGCTGCGGGTACTTTCGGCACGAAGTTGTTAAAGTAAGACTTTGAAATATTAGGTATAAGAAAGTAAGGTTTTGCCGACGTGGAATATGTTTTGGTTGAAGTAAAATGGAGAAGGCTCTCGTTTCTAAACCTGATAGCAACGCCTGCCTGTGGTAGGCAGGGAAATATTTTTGTTGCAAAAACTTTCGTGGCGTGTCATGCTGAGCTCGTCGAAGCATATTTCATCGGTAACAATGCTTCGACGAGCTCAGCATGACAAGGAGTAAAAAAGATTGTAGCGAATAGCGGGCTAAACATTAAAAATAGCACTGCAAAGCTTTTCAAAAAAGAATAACTAACCATCGACATATCGGTGAAATCATAAAATCTGTGCAATCACAAAGAGATGAAAAAAATAACCATTATCGGTAGCGGAAATATCGGACTTTCCTTAGCAAAAGGACTAGTAAATAAAAACTACTGCAAAGCAGAAAACATCACCTTAACGAGAAGAAATATCAAGCTGATGACAGAAGAAGTCGCTGCAGGATTTAAAGTAAGTGATGATAATTTGGCTGCCATTGATGGTGCTGATATTATTGTTTTAGGTGTATTGCCCCAACAGCTGAAAAAGGTTTTAGTGCAGCTGGCGCCCGCGGTAAATCCTGAAAAACAGCTTTTTGTTTCCGTAGTTTCAGGGGTAACTTGTGCTGATGTGCGCAAAGAGCTGGGCGAAAATGTGCAGGTGATTAGGGCAATGCCAAACACGGCCATTTCTATTGGCCAAAGCATGACCTGTGTGGCTACCGATAGCGCTACCGATGAAAATTTGAATGAAGTGGTAACCTTATTTGAAACCGTAGGAGCGGTAGTAACCATCCAGGAGGATTTGATGACCTCGGCAACTGCTTTGTGTGCCTGTGGTATCGCTTTCTTTTTACGCAGTATCAGAGCCGCTTCGCAAGGTGGGGTAGAAATTGGATTTCATGCACATGATGCGTTAAAAATGGCGGTACAAACCGCGAAAGGGGCGGCAGATTTATTATTATTGAACGAAACTCACCCAGAAACTGAAATAGATAAAGTAACTTCGCCAAAAGGTTGTACTATTGCAGGCCTAAATGAAATGGAACATAATGGTTTCAGTTCATCGCTAATTAAAGGAATTAAACTGTCTGCTAAAAAAGCTGGTGGACTTTATAACGAATAAACAACTTGTCATGCTGAGCTTGTCGAAGCATCCCGAAAATGGGATTCCTCGTTCCTCGGAATGACAGCAAGGAGTTTTATGATTGAAAAATTAATCAAAGAAAGCACAGAACTGTTAAGAGATTTGATTCGCATCCAGTCTTTTAGCAAAGAAGAGGATAGAACGGCAAGTTTAATTGCGCAGTTTTTGGGTGAACATGGTATTAAAACTCATCGCAAACTGAACAATGTTTGGGCTTATAGCAAGCATTTCGATGCGTCTAAGCCCACCATTTTATTGAATTCGCACCATGACACCGTGAAGCCGAATTCGGGCTACACCCGTGACCCTTATGATGCTGCTATTGAAGATGGCAAGCTATTTGGTTTGGGCAGTAATGATGCAGGGGGTTGTTTGGTATCGCTGATTGCTACTTTCTTATACTTTTATGAGCAGGAAGGCTTAAAATATAACTTCTGTTTAGCAGCAACTGCCGAAGAAGAGATTTCAGGTAATGATGGTCTGGAATTGGTGATCCCGGATTTGGGCGAACTGGAATTTGCCATTGTTGGCGAACCTACCGAAATGCATTTGGCCATTGCCGAAAAAGGGCTTTTGGTAATCGATTGCACCGCTCACGGAAAAGCTGGTCATGCCGCACGTGAAGAAGGTGAAAATGCCATTTATAAAGCCCTACCAGATATTGAATGGTTCCGTAACTATCAATTTCCTAAAGTGTCGGAAGTTTTTGGTCCTGTGAAAATGACCGTTACCATTATCAACGCGGGTTCCCAGCACAATGTAGTACCTGCCAATTGTACTTTTACGGTTGATGTTCGGGTAACAGACGCTTACACCAATGAAGAAGTGGTAGAAATCATTAAACAGCATGTGAGCTGTGAGGTGAAACCTCGTTCGGTAAGGTTAAAACCATCTTCTATTGATAAAGACCACCCAATTGTTAAATCAGGAATTGCATTGGGCAAAACCACTTACGGTTCGCCAACCACTTCTGATCAGGCATTACTATCCATTCCGTCACTAAAATGCGGACCAGGTTTTTCAGGTCGTTCTCACATGGCCGATGAATTTTTGTATGTAGATGAAATTAGACAGGGCATTGAGGGCTATATCGCTATGCTGAAGCCCGTGGTATCCTAAAAATTTAGGGAACAGAGTTGAATTCAATGATTTTGTTTCCTAAATTCGAGTATTAAAATCTCTTTATAAATATTACCCCGAAAGCAGTTCTTGCTTATTTGTTGGACATGTAGATGTTCTGACGGTTTTTTTTATTACCCAAATTTTATAGGAGATTATGACTAATTATCATCATATTGCCGTAATTGGCGGCACAGGAAAATCAGGAAAATATGTAGTGAAAAAACTATTGGAAAGAGGTTTCCGCGTTAAAATGCTATTGCGAAATCCTGACCAAGTGAAATTTAATCATCCCGCTATTGAAAAGGTAAAGGGAGATGCACGAAACCCAGCAGACATAGCGCTTTTATTGGAAGATTGTACTGCCGTACTGAGCACATTGGGACAACCGAAAGGCGAGCCGCCTATTTTTAGTACGGCCACCAAAAACGTGTTGAATGCAATGCAAAAGCTAAACATCAAGCGCTACATCGTAACGACTGGTTTAAGTGTAGATACACCTCATGACCATAAAAACGAGCAGGTACAACAGGCTACCGATTGGATGCGGACCAACTATGCTCCAACCACTGCAGATAAACAGGTTGAATATGAACTATTGGCCAAATGCAATGTGGACTGGACTTTGGTAAGGCTTCCGCTCATTGAGCAAACGGAGGTAGCTAAGGGTATTAGGGTAAGCCTTGAAGATTGCCCTGGCGATCATATCAGCGCTACAGATTTAGCTAACTTCCTTATAGAACAATTAGAGAACAGGGAGTACATTGGGCAAGCCCCATTTATTGCCAGTATTTAAAATAAAAGGCGGTGAATTTCACCGCCTTTTATTTTAGTTGCCTGCTTCGTCAAAAGCCCTAGCTTCCAAATGTTTTTCCATATCTAATCGGTTAACCCCTTTACTCCACCATTCTGGAGCTGGTTTGCCTTTCAACATGTAATCAAAATATTCCATCATACGTACCGCATAATCTTTACGGTTTGGTAATTTGGCAATACCGTGGTTTTCGCCTTTGTAGGTAATCATTACCACTGGTTTGTTCAATCTTCTTAAGCCGTTATAGTACTCAATACCTTGGGTAAAATCAACGGCACCATCTTTATCATTGTGCAATAACAACAAAGGAGTTTTTACATTTTTAATGTGATAAATTGGAGAATTACGAGCAAAAGCATCCCAATTATCCCAATAGCCCGGGGTTAAACGACCTTGGCTAGCTTCGAAAATCGCTTGGTTGGTACCACCGCTGTTCCAGTAGATCAAACTGTACATACTGATCATATTGGTTAATGGAGCACCCGCTGCTGCAGCTTTGAAGATATTGGTTTGGGTAATTAAGAAAGAAGTTTGGTAACCACCCCAAGAGTGACCATGGATGGCTACGTTTTTCTCATCTACAATGCCTGTAGCTACTGCCGCTTTCACAGCCGGTACTACACAAGCTACAGCCGACATTCCTGGGTCATTTAATTTGTACTTAATATCTGGCATCAACACTGCATAGCCATTACTTAAATACATTGCTGCATTGAAACCTCCACCTGGGAAGCCCGGCATGCTATAGTTGTTTAAACCATCAGTTAAACGCTCATAAATGTAAGTAATGGTTGGATACGATTTTCCAGCTTCGTAGTTTGCCGGCAAATAAAGTGCAGCTTGTAAAGTATCGCCGTGAGCACTTACGTATTTGATCAATTTCACTCCTGAAGTCCAAGCATATTTGGCTTGATCTGGCGTGTTGGTGTTTACTTGTTTAGGAGCACTTAGGTTATTGCTTGCACTGGCATAATATACTGGAGATTGTGCATAGTTACTTTTTGAATAAGCAAAAACGTTGGCATTTTCAGCTTTGGTTAAAGCACCGTAGCTATTGGCATCAGCAAACAATACATTGATTTTAGACTTTCCTGCTGGGAGAATCCCAATCCCCATATCCTTTGTTTCGTTATTGAAAACCGTAAAATATTGGTCTTTGCTTAAGTCTGTTCCTTTTTCGTTAACGTAAATGCGGTACCTGCCAGCAACTGCTGTCTTTTTACTTTTCCAGTTGTCAGATAACGCTGTTGCTGATTTTCCATCTGCTGAAATCTTCCATAAATCATAGTTGTCCATGATCAGCGCATATTTCGAGTCAGAAGACCAACCATAATTGGTTGTTGCCGGTTTGGTTACATTATGGTCATCTAATTGATCAACAAAAGAAGCTTTGATGTTCCCTGTAAGGTTAGCTTTTTGGCCAGTTTCGAAATTAACGCTGTAGAACACACCATCAACATAATAACTGGCAATTTTACCATCAGGAGCTACAAACAAACGACCGCCATTATTGCCGTACATTTTTTCGAATAATAGTTTTTTATTGCCTGTTTTGAGGTCGATCAAGTAAACGTCAGAATAACTTTGTCCATCCAAATTACCCATCAACTCATACTTGGTATTGTCATAGCCAATGGCATATAATTGTTTTGGAGCAACAGTGACCGAACGCATGTTGCTATCGGCAAGTTGTGTAAACTTTTTATCTGCAACACGATAAGAACTTACATAACTGAAGTTTTTATCTCTCATTTCCTGTGTTTGCTGTGCAGATTGAAGACGTCTGTCTTGCCAATTCCAGATGATCATGTCTGGTTTTTCAATATCGTCTTTTTTCGCTTCTGGTGCAGGGGCAGCTTTAGCCTTTGCGGCACTATCCACTTTAACCTCAGGTTTGCCTTTGGTTTTAGCGCTATCCGCTTTTTTATCTTCTTTTTTGGTTAAGGTGTTGATGCCAAAAAACAAAGTGCTTTGGTCATCTGACCAGTATGGGGTAGCATTGGTGTTAATGCCCATGCCTTTAGTGAAATTGTTATCATCAATACCATTGTAAATTACTTTAGCAGTTAAATCGCCATTAATTTTGTTGATGCCGATCACACTTAGCACTTCATCTTTGTATTTTTCATTTTTGTTAGATTTTAGAAGTGCAAAAGCAGTTCCCTCTTCGTTCCAAGTAATGCTTTTATAAACCGCTTTATCATTGTCTAATGCCGTAATGGTTCCGGTTTTCATGTCTCTTAAGAAAAGGCCATTGCCGTTTTGTCCATTGGCGTCAACGGTATAAGCAAGCTTATCGCCAGCCTTATTAAATGCAAATTCACCAACGTTTCCTAGGTTATAACTTTTTTTGCTAGTTAAGTGATATAAAAGCACATCAGTTCCTTTAGCTGCATCTTTATCTTTCGGTGCAGTTTCCAATGGTGCGAATTGAATGGCAATCCAATCAGAAGCATCGCCAGAAAAGCTGAAAGTTCTTACTTTTTCAAAAGTGGTTTGTTTGTTGTCTGCCAATGAAACCAATAATAGCTTATCGTACAAAGGTTTCATTGTTTTTCTTGCTGCTTTAGCTTCTGCATCTTTTGCAGATACTTTGAAAGCGGCGTACTTAGCATTTTTAGAGAATAAAGCTAAGGTAGGCGTAGCACCAATCGGGTAGCTGTAGCTTAAGGTATCAAAGGTTTTTTTGATCACCATTTTTAAATCGCCTTCTGTTGGGCCTGTTGCCCAAGCGGTCCACTGGCCATCGCCAGAAAGTGCATTTCCACGGTTATAATTCCATTTAGAAACATCTTTCCAGGTGAGCGCAGGCTTTACCTGAGCTTGTGCGGAATTTGCCAATATCCCGCCGAGCAGCAATAGAGATAAAGTTATTTTCTTCATAATTTATGGTCTTTATACAAATGTATATGATTTACTCCATAATGTAGTATACTTCCAGTTTATTAATGCACTTGTGTTGCGATTTTTGAGTTCGCAGCTTTGCTTTACAATCTTGCGGTAATTGTTGTATTTTTGTGCGGCTTTAACAAGGCTTAAATTTAGATATTATGAAGATTTGGCAGAAAAATGTAGATGTAAACCAATTTGTAGAGAACTTTACCGTAGGGAAGGATCGGGAATTGGATTTACAGATGGCAAAATTTGACGTATTGGGCTCCTTGGCACATACACAAATGTTGGAAACCATTAACCTACTTACTGCCGAGGAACTTAAAGAGGTACAAACAGCGCTTAAAGAAATCTATAACGAAATTGAAGCTGGACGCTTCACCATAGAAGATAGCGTGGAAGATGTGCATTCGCAGGTAGAATGGCTTTTAACCCAGCGCATTGGTGAAGCTGGAAAGAAAATTCACAGTGGACGCTCACGTAACGACCAAGTTTTGGTAGACCTGAAACTTTATTTCAGAAGCTGTATTGAAGAAATGGTTGGAAATACAAAAGAGCTGTTTAACCAATTGATTTCACTTAGCAACTTACACAGAGATAAATTACTGCCGGGTTATACCCATTTGCAAATTGCCATGCCCTCCTCATTTGGTTTATGGTTTGGCGCTTATGCAGAGAGCTTGGCCGATGATATGGAATTGATGTTGGCCGCTTGGAAAATCACCAACAAAAACCCTTTGGGTTCTGCTGCGGGCTATGGTTCGTCATTCCCTTTAAACAGAACTTTAACAACAGAACTTTTAGGCTTTGAAAGTTTGAACCACAATGTAGTGTATGCTCAAATGGGCCGTGGTAAAACCGAACGTATTTTGACACAGGCCATGTCATCGGTAGCAGCAACCCTAGCCAAAATGGCCATGGATGTGTGCCTGTTCATTAACCAAAATTTTGGTTTCATCAGCTTCCCTTCGGAATTAACAACGGGCAGTAGCATTATGCCACACAAAAAAAATCCAGATGTTTTTGAGTTGGTAAGAGCTCGTTGCAATAAAATACAAGCTCTACCAAATGAAATTGCCATGATGACGACCAATTTGCCATCAGGCTACCATAGAGATCTGCAGTTGCTGAAAGAAAACCTTTTCCCTGCGTTTATCTCCTTAAATGAATGTTTGGAGATTACTACTTTCATGTTGCAGCATATCTCCATCAAAGATGATATCTTGAAGGATAAAAAATACGATTACCTGTTTAGTGTGGAAGTGGTGAATGATTTGGCTTTACAAGGCGTGCCATTTAGGGAAGCTTATAAAATTGTGGGCGAACAGATTGAAAACGGTACTTTTAAGCCGCAATATGAATTGAAACATACTCACGAAGGAAGTATTGGCAACTTAATGAACGAAGAAATTGCTGCAGCCATGAACCAAACATTAAAAGGTTTTGGTTTTGAAAAAGTGAATAAAGCCATTGCTAATTTAATTGCATAATGAAACTCAAGTATTGTCTCCTGTTGGCCTTGGTTTTAACTAGTTTGAACCTATTGGCCCAAAAAGCAGACACCATTACAGTCGTTTCTTATAATATTCATCATGGTAATCCACCGGCTAAGCCTGGGCTAATAGATTTAGATGCTATTGCTAATGTACTTGCCAATCAAAAGCCTGATTTTGTGGCGCTGCAAGAAGTTGATGTGAATATTAATCGTTCGGGAAACATTAACCAAGCTGAATATTTAGCCAAAAAGCTAAACATGTATTTCTATTTTGCAAAGGCCATAGACCATGATGGTGGGGATTATGGTGTGGCCATACTTTCGAAATATCCAATTTTAGAACAACATACCTTAAAATTTTCAAGAATAGAAGGCGTTAAAGCCGAGGATAGAGTATTAGCGATTGTTAGCGTTAAGCTCGCCAACGGAAAGAAAGTTGCTTTTGGGTCTACTCATTTAGACCACCAAAAAGATGAAGCTTTGCGATTGCTCCAGATTTCGGAAATCGTGAAATATGCTGAAAAGGAAAAAGGAACCTTCATCATTGCAGGCGATTTTAATGCGGTGCCCAACTCGGCTACCATACAGTTTTTAGATAAGAATTTCACACGTACCTGCAATCAATGCGGTTTTACCATTCCTGTGGTTACGCCTAAGCGAACCATCGATTTTATTGCTTTTAAGCCTAGCAGAAAAATCTCAGTATCCAGTCATGAGGTTATTCAAGAGCACCAAGCTTCTGACCATTTGCCTATTGTGGCTAAAATTATCATTAAGTAATATTTCTTCTTGCTTGTCATTCCAAGGAAAAATGTAACGATAACAATCGTGAATCAGCTACGAAGTAAATCTTTAGCTCATAACCCACGAGGGTTCTTACTGTTCATTATTTTTCGTGCTCTTGCTGTCATTTCGAACGCAGAGAGAAATCTCACAATTAATAGATTTCTCCTCATACTTCGTCGAAATGACGTGAAGGGTTAGCGAAGCAGCTACGAAGTAAATCTCTAGTGCCAGCAAACCAAAACCCGCAAGGTTTATTCCCTTGCTATAAAAATTAACTTATTGTGTCTTGTTTGTTTCTTTTTAGTTAAATATTGAAATAAAATAAAAGGCAATTTAGAATAAATCAAAAGAAAATGAAATGTATATTTGGTTATACAAAACAATCTATAACCAAAATATCATGAACCGTAGAAATTTACTTAAAACACTTTCGCTTACCGTTGGAGCATCCATTGTAGGTACAGAGGTGCTGGCCAAAATTGGCGAACGTTCCTATCTGTATAACATCCCAGACAACCCTAATCACAAAAGCTTAGCTAAACCAGTAACTGCGATTACCATTGGTGCAGGAAACAGAGGTATGGTTTATGGTGGTTTTGCGGCAAAATTTACTGATCAAATTAAAATCATTGGCGTTGCGGAACCTAATACTTTTAGGAACGATAGGTACGCCAAGATTCATAACATACCTGCCGAAAATCGTTTTAATACTTGGGAAGACGTATTTAAAAGACCAAAATTTGCCGACGCGGTGATTATTTCAACACCAGATAACCTGCACTACGAACCGTGCATGAAGGCTTTGGCTATGGGTTACGATATTCTTTTGGAGAAGCCCATTGCTCCAACCGAAAAAGAATGTAGGGATATTTTAAACCTGGCAAAAAAAAATAACCGTATTGTAGCAGTATGCCACGTGTTGAGATATGCACCTTATTTTGTGAAAATGAAAGAACTTATTGCCAATGGGGCTATTGGTGAGGTTATCAGTATCCAGCATTTTGAACCTATTGAGCATACCCACATGGCGCATTCCTATGTGAGGGGGAATTGGCATAACTCAAAAGAAACTACTCCGATTATCCTAGCCAAATCATGTCATGACCTAGATATCATTAAATGGGTGATTAATAAACCAAGTAAACAAATATCTGCCATGGGCGATTTGAAATGGTTTAGAAAGGAGAATGCGCCACAAGGTAGTACGGCTCGTTGCACTGATGGTTGTAAGATAGAAAGAGAGTGCCCATATTCGGCAATTAA
The DNA here is from genome assembly GCF_039594775.1 of Pedobacter sp. Classification (GTDB taxonomy): domain Bacteria; phylum Bacteroidota; class Bacteroidia; order Sphingobacteriales; family Sphingobacteriaceae; genus Pedobacter. Next base: position 674,765 of record NZ_JBCNMT010000001.1, read on the forward strand.
GGAATATGTGGACCTTAATAAACGTACTTCGGTATTTGATGTGCCTGCTGGAACTAAGGACCGCAAGGGCTTTATCACCGAAAAATTAAAAACTACCAACTATGGTCGTTGCGTGTATAGAATGGAAAATGACCAACCTGATCACTATGTTACCAACATCCAATTTGCGGACAGTGTTACGGCAAGTTTTTCGATGGAGGCCTTTACCTCATATCACGGTAGAAGAACTCGGGTAATGGGCTCTATGGGCGATTTGGTTGGCGATATGACCGAATTGGTGCATTACGATTTTAGAACAGGGAAAGATACCAAGTTTATCCCTAAAGCAGAAGATGTAGAAGAGTATAAAAATAGCGGCCATGGTGGCGGAGATTGGCTATTGGTACGTGACTTTGTGCAGGCGGTAGCTCAGAAGAACCCAGCCTTGCTCACTTCAACCATCGATGAATCTATTGAAAGTCATGTAATGGGTTTCATGGCCGAAGAAAGTCGTAAGAAAAATAAAGTGATGGACATTAAGATGTAATTATTTTCTTCGTCATTGTGAGAGGTTGCCTAGCAAGGCCCGCAATGACGGGTGATGTAACAAAAAAGCCGCTAGATTTTTCTAGCGGCTTTTTTGTTAAACTATTTTTAGCCTATTTAAGCTCGACTTCAGATTTCCCCATCTGGAAACCGTCCGCATACAAGAAGATGCCGTATACGCCCTTAATAAAGGCTCTAGGGTTGATCCAATCAATCTTGTATCTTGTTTCGTCATTGTTATAGGAAATTTCTATCGCTCTGCTGTATTGCATTTGCTGGCCATCGGCCTCAAACATGTTATTTTCATCGGCTATTAAATTCCCAGCAGGATCAATTACTCTTAAGAAAATCTTGTGGTAGGTTTTTTCCGCCAAATCATTAGGTACAATTGCAAAATCAATGGTAAGCTTGTTTGCTGTGCTGGCTTTGGTTACGATAGAAGTTTTACCGTTGTCCTTCACCCTAAATGCGACGATGCTAATATCTGATGCCTTTAATGAAGAGCCTACTTTTACCTTTCTGTTAAGATTTTTGTTCTCTCTTCTTAAATTTTCGGTTTGTTCGTTGTAATTGCTGATGCTGGTCTTTAAACTGTCCCGCTCTGTTTTCAGAAAAGAGTTTTCCTGTTCCAGGATAGCAATTTGGTTGTTGTAGCTCTTCACAAAGTCTCTCAATGAGTTGATTTGCTTGTGTGCTTCATCAAGTTCTTTTTGGGTAAGCTCGCCCTTTTTCAGTGCCAGCTTAAGTTCTGCTATTTTTTCTCTGGCTAGTTTTTGTTCCTCAATAAGTCTATCGTTAAGCGTAACATTCAAGAGGTTCACTCGGTCTAGTTCCACTTCAATTTTCTCTACCTCTAATTTTAAACGATCTTTTTCTGTACTAATGGTTACAAACCTACTGGTTTGCTGTTGATCCCTAAAATAGAGATAACCATTTATGCCTAGCAATGCAACAATTACAACAATAAGGAAGTAAACCTTGTTACGGTCTACTTTGTTGTCTACAGCTTTTTCTTGTGTTTGCATTATGTTTTTTGAGTCTCCTAAATTACAACCTGTAGCGCTAATGATTTGCTAACTTAATAAAAAATCAAAAAAGTATAAAAATAATGTCACTTTTGTATTTAAACACTAAAAAGTTCGTTAACCTTATTAGCGTATCAACAACCATTCAGAATGTTCAAATTCCTGTACAAGTATAACATCGCATTTGCACTTTTTATTTCGATTGCTTCCGTTTCCACATTAAACGCTCAACAAGAATCAAAAATTGTACCCAAACGAGAATTTAGAGGGGTTTGGGTGGCAACTGTAACCAATATTGATTGGCCATCCAAGCAAGGTCTTAATGCCGACCAGCAAAAACAAGAACTGATTGCGATTTTAGATCAACATCATAAGAACGGAATAAATGCAATTATTTTGCAGGTGCGGCCTACGGCTGATGCACTGTACGCCAAATCTAGAGAGCTATGGAGCCATTGGTTACTGGGTAAGCAGGGTGCAGTACCTGCCGCAGGCTATGATCCTTTGGCCTTTGCCATTAGAGAAGCTCATGAACGAGGAATGGAATTGCACGCGTGGTTCAATCCGTATAGAGCTACCATGTCGGCAAGAGCAGTAACCCATCCCGAACATATTACCAATAAAAGACCAGAACTATTTTATACATATGGCGGTCAAAAACTGTTTGATCCAGGTATTCCTGAGAACAGAGAATATATTACCCAGGTGATTTTAGATGTGGTAAAAGGCTATGATGTTGACGGTGTACACTTTGATGATTATTTTTACCCTTATCGTATTTCGGGTCAAGTTATTAACGATTCTGCCACTTTTGCAAAATATCCTAATGGTTTTACCAAGATAGATGATTGGAGAAGAAATAATGTGGATATGCTGGTGAAGATGGTTAATGACAGTGTTCATTACTATAAAAAGCACATCAAATTTGGGATTAGTCCCTTCGGTATTTGGCGGAACTTTAGGGAAGATACCTTAGGTTCTAAAACAAATGGCCTGTCTAACTACGGCGAACTTTATGCCGACTCTAGAAAATGGGTCAAGGAAGGTTGGGTAGATTATATCAATCCTCAGATTTATTTTTCTTTTTCTCGTGCTGCTGCTCCATTTAAGGTGTTATTAGATTGGTGGAGCAATAATACGTTTGGTAGGCACCTTTACATTGGCCAGGCCGCTTATTTAATCCATAATGGTACCACAAAAAGGGAGCCTGCTTGGGCAAGACCAAACGAAATCCCTAATCAGATTAGGGCAATAAGGGAAAATAATAGAGTACAGGGAAGTATTTATTTCAGTTCTAAATCCCTTTCAACGGTGGCTCGTGGCTTAGCGGATTCTTTGCGTAACAACTTTTATAAATACCCGGCTTTGCCACCTCAAATGCCTTGGATAGATGATATTGTTCCCAACGAACCTCAACATTTAACTGCAGAAGCCCAAAATGATGGCATTAATATTAAATGGACAAAGCCTTTGAAAGCTAAGGATGGAGAAACTGCCTCTGGCTATGTGGTTTATCGTTTTGATGAGGGCGAAAAGATTACGGTGCTAGATGCCAAAAACATAGTACATATTTCCTTTGAGGACTATACCTTTTTTCTGGACACTAATGTAGAAAAAGGAAAGCGTTACAGCTATTTGGTTACTGCACTTGATCGTATTAAAAATGAAAGTGATCCAAGCGGGCCGGTGGGTGTAGAAGCTAAATAGAAAAGGCCAGCGAAGTATTCAACTCCGCTGGCTGGGATTTGTATTTGGGTTAGTTATCTGTGTATTTACCTATTACGTAGAAATAAGAGAAAACGCTACAAGAAGTATTATTAACCTCAGTTCTATTGCTAATTTGTTAAAACAGCCCGTAAAGCTGATGCTGACCTGTAGCGAAGCGGAAAGCTATGCAATAAACCGAGCCTTGGCGAGCTCACCGAAGGTAATTTATTTCAGGGTCAGCAATAGAAAGTTGGCATTATTCCGCTAAAAATTAACTAAATAAAAATCTAACTCAGATTATAAATTAAAAAGGACGGCCAACATGACCGTCCTTTTTAATGCTTTAAACAAGCTTGGATTAATTTTCTGGTAGTAATACCAAACGGATGTAGTTGTCGCCATTTAAGTATTTTTGAGCAGCAGCTTTGGTCGCTTCTACCGTTACACCGTTAATGCGTGAGGCATTACCTAAAACCTGATCTAAGTTATCGCCATATTTTAAACGATTGGCTAGGTAATTCACCCAAAAAGTGTTTTCGCGAAGGCTTAATTCCTCTTGTCTTAATTCTTCTGATTTAAATTTCTGCAGATCTTCTGCCGTTACACCATTTTGTTTAAACGCGTTGACCTCTTCCAAAGCTGCATTGATCAACTTTTCTACATTGGCTTTAGCGCAGTTAAATGAAATGGTAAAGAAATATTGTGCCGTTGGATATTTCTGTATGCTTAAGGAAACACCAGGACTATAAACGCCACTTTCTTTTTCCCGAAGACGTTCGGTGATTTTAATATCTAATGATGCTTTTAGGGCATCCAACATCACATTGTTTTCAGCGGTGTAAGTATAGTTGTCGTGGAATACCAATTGAACGGTAACCTTATCTTCTAAGCCTTTTTTAACCGCTTTGCTCACCTTACCTTTTGGAGGATTAATGCCATTATCCACGAAGTTCTCGTTTCTGTTTAACGAAGGCAAACTTGCCAAATAAGTGGTAATAAATGGTTTAATCTTCTCTACATCGAAATTACCTACAAACACGAAAGTTTGACCACTAGCATCTGCAAAACGGTCTTTGTAGAAAGCATAGGCTTTATCTAGGTTAATTTTATCGATATCAGAAAGATTAGTAGGCATGCCGCGTTTGTGGTAATTGGCCATTACCGCTTGTACGGTATCTGCAAAAACACTGGTAGGACTGCTATTTTTGTTGGCAGTAATTACCTTGTAGTCGCTGATGTTTTTATTGAAAATTTCTGCGTCTTTGCGAGGATTAGTAGCATAAGCGTAAATCAATTGGAAAGCGGTTTCGAGATCTTTTGGCGAGGCACTTCCTGAAAAGCCTTGGTAAAGATCATTGATGTATGCGCCTGCTGAAACTGTTTTGCCCGCTAAATATTTGCTTAATTGCGTAGGGTTAAAGTCGCCCACACCACTTTGTGCAATGAGGTTAGCATTATCAGCCGATTGGAAATCGTCGTCTTTAGCTAATGATGAGCCACCTTTAGCAAATGAGGTGAAAATAATCTGGTCATTTTTAAAATCGGTAGGTTTTAGCACAACTTTAACTCCATTGCTTAAGGTTAATGAAGTTACGCCAATTTTGTCATTTTTGGTTTCGTTAACAATGGTTCCTGCTTTGGGTGCTTGAGCAATAAGCGGCTTGTTTACCGTATTGTCAACATAAGGGGTAACGCCATTACCTGCATTTTTAATAGCAGTTAATAAAGCAGCTTCTGTTGGTAGATTTTCTTTTTCCTTTTCGGGTGCTTGAACTACTACGATTTGGTTGGTTTTGGTTACCATTGCTTTTGCAGCAGCGTTAATATCAGCTAATGTGATATTTTGCAGCATCTTTTTAGACAGCTCGTAACTATGCTCCGAAGAAGGCATCGCGGCACCAATTAAGAAATGATTAAGGTATTGTTGTACATAAACCGCAGATTTGGTTTTGTCTTTTTCCTTAAACTGTTTCTCAACACCAGCTTCCATTTTTTTCTTGGCTGTTTCGAGTTCACCTGCAGTGAAACCAAATTTAGCCATACGTTCATTTTCGGCAACGGCCGCAACAATAGCTTTTTGCAGCTCTGCTCCAGTTTTAGCAACAGCTACGGTTTGTAAAGCATTGACATCCCAAATTAAACCTCCTTGATATGGTGCATATGAACTCTGTGCAAATAGAAAAGGCGCATTTCCTTTTTGAGTAATTTCCGCAAGACGAGCAGCAATCATACTATTTACTAGATTTTGCGTAAGCAATAGTTTATAATCACTTTCTGTTTTAACCGGGCCCTGTTTTTGCTTGTAGATAACCTGTGCAACGTTATATGGCTGCTCTTTGTCGGTAACAAGTTTAATAAGTGGCTGGGCGTTATCAGGAATGTTATAAAAAGGCCTAGCTCTTTCATTAGCTGGGTTGGTTAAACCTGAAAAATTAGCAATAATTAGCTTTTCTACTTCGTTTACATCAAAATCGCCAACGGCAATTACCGACTGTAGATTTGGGCGGTACCAATCTTTGTAGAAATTACGGATTTTATCGTGGGTGAAGTTCTGCAAAAGCTGAACATCGCCAATAGGCAAACGTTTAGCATATTGAGAATTGCCTAGTAGCAATGGTAACAACTGTTTTCTGATTCTTTCACCAGCATCTTTACCACGTTGACGGTCTTCTTCTATAATTACGCCACGTTCGTTGTCAATTTCTTTACCATCCATGCTTACTTTGCCAGCCCAGTTAGCTAAAATTTTGAAGCCAGTTTTAAAAACTTCGACACTATCTGTTGGGATCGGCAATTGGTAAACGGTTTGATTAAAACCGGTGTAGGCATTAAGATCGGCACCAAAACGTACACCAGCCTTTTGTAGGTAGTTAATGATTTCATTTTTAGGGAAATCTTTGGTGCCGTTAAAGGCCATGTGTTCGGTAAAATGCGCTAAACCTAATTGGTCTTCATTTTCCATTAATGAGCCAATTTTGTTTGCCAGGTACAGTTCTGCTCTGTTTTTAGGTTCTGCGTTTTTTTTGATGTAATAAACCAGTCCATTAGGCAGCTTGCCGATTTTAACGTTAGGGTCGTTAGGAATGGTAGGGCTTGTAGTCAGCTTGGTTGCAGTTTTGGTTGTTGCAGCTTTTGCCGGAGCTTTTTTTTGTGCAATTGCAGGATGAACTAACACTAGTGAAAGTGCGCCAACTGCAAGTAAATGCAAGTTTTTTTTCATTGATATAAAATTAGTTAAGCGGATGATTTCCTAAAATTAGAGAGGTTTGGTGCGAAAAAGTTACAACCTATATTTGTAAAAATATAGGAAGTTCGTTTCTTAAACTTTGATAATGATATTGCGCTTATACATGACCCAAAGAATAACGTACCAAAAAAGTACAAAGGCAATGGCATAAGCTAGGGAGGCATTTAAAGGGTCGGCAAAACTAGAAGCAAACCAAGCTTTATTCACATAATTCAATGCACCTATTTTTTCACCTTCAAAATCAATTTTGATCATGTTCAACAATCGTGGCATTAAGCCCGATAGAAAGAAAACCGTGATGGCATTTACGCCATAAACCACAAAAGGTTTGGTAAATCGATTGTATTGGTTTACATCAATTAACCAATAAGAAAGGGACAGGATCAGTGTTGCCCATCCGCCTGTGTACAAAACAAAGGAACTTGTCCATAATGATTTGTTGATAGGGAAGCTCAAATCCCAGATAAGTCCACCAATTACAGCTAAAGTTCCGACAGAAAATAACCAAGAGATTTTGGTGGCGGCGTCAACAGTTTTGTTTTTAAGATAAACACCAACCAACACCCCAAATAAACAAGTACCAATGGCAGGAATGGTACTCAAGATGCCTTCTGGATCCCAGGTTTTTGCCGCTTTCCACAAGTGTGCTTCTGTTAGGATGGTGCGGTCAAGCCAAGCGCCCAAATTGGTCTCTTTTTCTAAATTGGCAAAGCCTACGCCAGGTACGGGTACAAAGGTCATTAAGGCCCAATAACCGAAAAGGAATATTACGATGGCTTGGAATAGTCTTTTATTGTTCAGTTTGAGGAACATTACTGCAGAAATGAAAAACACCACTGCTATACGCTGCAAAACTCCAGGAATTCGAACTGTTTTTAGTGATTCTACAAAATTGAAATCACTAAAGTTTCTTGGAAAGAAGGCCAATATAAAGCCAAGTAGAAAAAGTGTGAAAGCCCTTTTGAGTGCTTTTAAAATAGTTTTGCCATGAGTACTTTGGTCGTCTCTCTTGCTGCCCATGGCATAGGCAATAGAAACACCTACAATAAATAAGAAAAAAGGAAATACCAAGTCGGTAGGCGTACAGCCATTCCATTCGGCATGTTCTAAAGGAGCGTAAATATGGGCCCAACTTCCCGGATTGTTCACCAGGATCATTGCGGCAACCGTTAAGCCTCTAAAAAAATCAAGGGATAATAGTCGTTGTGGTTTGGTTTCCATTGTGTTTAAATAAAAAAATATCTTCTATGTTTTAGTCTGTTGAACTAAAGATAGAAGATATTTATTAAATGCTTGTCATTCTGTGTTCGTAGAAGAGGTCACTCGACATCCTCCTTAGAGATTCTTCGCTATGCTCAGAATGACAAATTATGGTGATTAAAAATGATATCTCACAAAAGCTTCCATCGCTTCGTAATCTGCCAAGCCTAGGTCGTCATAGATTTGGGCAGTTTCACGATTTCTGTCTTCTGCTCTTTGCCAGAACTCTCTAGGGTCGTCACCCGGAAATACTGGAATATCTTTTTGTGATTGGTGCTTGAAAATAGCTAGTTTCTTGCGTTCTACTTCATTAGGACTTAAAGGAACCGCCATTTCAATTTCGTGTGGTTCAAACTCGTGCCAAGCGCCACGGTACATCCATAACCAGCAGTCGTTAACCCAATCTTCTGTAGCTTTCAAACGCCTTAAGGCTTCTACAATGATGTTAAAGCAAACAATGTGAGTGCCATGCGGATCTTCAAAGTCGCCAGCTGCGAAAACTTGATGCGGTTTAACTTTTTGAAGAAGTTCCATGGTTAACTGCACATCAATCTCAGAAACTGGATTTTTCTTCACTTTACCAGTCTCGTAGAAAGGAAGCGCCATGAAATGTATGTTTTCGTCAGGTAATCCCGAGAAACGAGCACCAGCAATTGCTTCACCTTTTCTAATCAAGCCTTTAACCAATTTGATTTCTTCGGTATCTACTTGGTTAGGGTGCTTGTTCGCCATAAACTCACGCATTTCATCGTAAGTTTTTCTCATTTGGGTTTGATCGATTCCCATTTTTTCAGAGAAATCAATGTTGAACTCTACAAAGCGCAATACATCATCATCCCAAACAGCAGTGTTACCAGAAGTTTGGTAAGCTACATGAACTTCGTGTCCTTGGTCGGCCAACCTGATGAAAGTACCACCCATTGAGATTACGTCATCATCAGGGTGCGGCGAGAATACGATTGCTCTTTTCTTCGCTGGGTTTGCCCTTTCTGGACGCTGGCTATCGTCGGCATTTGGTTTACCTCCTGGCCATCCAGTAATGGTGTGCTGTAGTTTATTGAAAATATCAATGTTGATGTCGTAAACTGGACCATGTTCGGTAGCCAATTGCGCCATACCATGGTTGTTATAATCATCTTCAGTTAGTTTAAGGATTGGTTTTTTCAAATGTCTGGCCAACCAAATAACCGCTTTACGGGTAAGCGCTGGCTGCCAATCGCAATCTCTAGCTAACCAAGGCGTATTAAATCTTGTTAAGCCCGATGCCGCATCTTCATCTAAAATGAACTCTACATTATCCGAAAGCTGTAAATAAGTAGCAGGAACTTCACTCGAAATTTCTCCTTCTACCGCTTTCTTGATGATCGAAGCCTTTTTCTTATTCCAAGCCATCAAAATAATTTCTTTGGCTTTGAAAATGGTACCAATACCCATGGTAATGGCTTTGGTTGGCACGTTAGATTTACCACCAAAATCACGGGCAGCATCCCTACGCGTAAGGTCATCCAAAGTAACTAGACGGGTGCCCGAGTTTGGTGCCGAACCCGGCTCGTTAAAACCAATGTGGCCCGTACGTCCGATACCTAAAATTTGAATATCCAGTCCGCCAACACTTTCTATTTTCTTTTCGTAATCTAAACAGAAAGCTGGAATTTCTTCAAGTTTTAGGGTGCCGTCAGGAATGTGCACATTGTTTTTGTCGATGTCGATATGATTGAAAAGGTTTTCATTCATAAATACGACATAGCTTTGTACCGCATTAGGTTGCATTGGATAATACTCATCCAAGTTGAAGGTAATTACATTCTTAAAGCTAAGTCCCTCTTCTTTGTGCAATCTAACCAGCTCCGCATAAACCGCAACTGGGGTTGCACCAGTAGCTAGGCCTAATACGGCTTTTTCATTTTTTTTTTGTTTTTCTTTGATTAGCGAAGCGATGCGGTTCGCAACACTTAAAGAAGCCTCCTTTGGATTTTTAAAAATACTTACGGGAAGCTTTTCGAACCTCGTTTCTTCTAATAGATTTAATCTTGCCATTAATCTTTGGTTTTTTATTGAACGGAGCAGTAAATATAGAACAGTTAAATAGAAAAAAAAATAGATAAAACTCGCAAAAAACCTCGATTGTATAAAAAATGGCCTTTAAAGGCTCTTTTGGCGCATTATACTTTTTAAAAAAATTAAAAAACCTTCGTTTTGCTGATGTTTAGAAACAGGCTATTAGTGCCGAAATCGAAAATATGTATGATTTTTAGCCAAACATCTTGTACATTACGCCACCTAAATCTTAGCTTGTTTAGTCATGAAAAATCAGATAGAAGACTTTTATCAAAAATCCCAAAAGAAAGAAAAACTTATCATTGGTTTAATGTCGGGGACTTCAATGGATGGATTGGATATTGCTCTTTGTTCATTTAAGGGGCACGGAAGCCATACCGAAATCAGATTGCTTCATTTTAAAACAGGAGATTATTCGGAAATTTTCCGCAAGCAGGTAAAGAGCATTTTTTCTAAACGCGAGGTCGACTTAGAGATGGTATGTTTAATGAATGAACAAGTGGCCCTTACTCATGCTAATTTAATTAATGAAGCCATTGCCGAATGGGGGTATCAAAATTCGCAGATTGATTTCATTGCCAGTCACGGACAAACGATTTATCATGCCCCTAAATCTTTGCATCAACAGGAAGGGTTGCCTAATGGAACCCTACAAATTGGGGATGGCGATCATATTGCGGTGAACACGGAGATAATTACATTAAGTGATTTTAGGCAAAAGCATATCGCTGCCGGCGGAGAAGGAGCTCCTTTGGCTGTTTATGGCGATTATCTGATTTTTTCAAAAACAGGGGAAGACCGTATCATGCTCAACATTGGTGGAATTGCTAATTTCACCTATTTGCCAGGTGATTTGGACGCCACGAAGGTTTTTTCTACAGATGTGGGACCAGGTAATACCTTAATGGATCAATATGTGCAGAAGCATTTTGAAGGATTGTATTATGACAAGGATGCGGCTATTGCAAAGCGAGGAAATGTAAATGAAGGGTTGCTGAAGGCCTTACTAGCAAATGAGTTTTTCAAAGCCGAGTTTCCTAAAACTACGGGGCCTGAACTTTTTAGTTTAGCTTATTTAGAGCTGGCTCAACAAAAAAGTAATACTCAAAGCCTAAGCTATGAAGATGTGATGGCAACACTTTGCCATTGCTCTGCTTATGGTATTATTGAAGCGATAAAACGAGCGTTGGCAAAACTCTCAAATCCTGTACTGTATTTAAGTGGAGGTGGTATGCACAATCCTTTATTGTTATCCCTGTTGAAACAGGAGCTTCCCCAAATAACCTTTAAAACCACTGCCGATTTGGAGATAAATCCTGATGCCAAAGAAGCCGTTTTATTTGCGCTATTGGCAAATGAAACCTTAAGTGGTAGCCAAACTTATTTTGGAGAAAGAGAGGGAGTGCCGTCTGTTTGCATGGGGAAAATCAGCTTGCCCAAATAAATTTTTAAATCAAGTGCTTGGTCTGTTGTTTGTTATGCAGTTTGCTCGAAAGGCGTTTTCTTGCAGTGTTGCATAATACGAGCCTCTATTTGACCAAACTTATTTTGGTAAAACGACGGATTGGCGTTTTATCTGTCCGAGTAAGTGCTGTATTGCCAAATTATTTTTTATTTTTTTAAAGAATTGTTTGCGGTTTAATGCGAACAATTGCAGATATTTACTCAGAATTTAGAGCTTTTAGCTATGAAATGCTTTTAGCCTGCAACTAACCACTTATTTACATCAAAGTATGAAGAGAATCTACACTTCATGGCGGTCACAATGGAGGATACTCTGTATGTCGCCCATCTTTTTGCTGTTTTTCCTAACGGCAAATGCGCAAACCAATCGTTATGTTATTAGCGGAAAAGTCACCGAGGAGGGGACCAATGCACCAGTTCCCGGAGCGGGGATAAAAGTGCAGGGAACCAATTTTGCAGTGGCCGCGGGTAGCGATGGTACCTATTCGTTGGTGGCCAATCTAGCACCAGGAAACTATCAGGTTTCGGTGACATTTATTGGTTATAAAACGGCAAGCCAGCAAATTACGCTAGGCTCAAACAACAACGTTACTGCTAATTTTACCCTGGGACAAGACGCTATGGGGCTTGATGAGGTAATTGTAACGGGTACTTCGCAAGGAACTACTCGTAAACAATTGGGTAACTATATCTCTACCGTAAAGGGAGACGATTTGAACAAAGCTCCTAGTGGGAACGTGCTTGCTTCTATGCAAGGTAAAATTGCTGGAGCACAAATTAGCCAGAATTCAGGTGATCCAGCAGGCGGAATGTCTGTAAAATTACGTGGGATCAGTTCGGCCAATTCTTCTACAGAACCTCTGTATATTATCGATGGAGTAATCGTTAACAATTCAACTACTCGGGTAACAAATACCACTGGTAACTATGATGGGGCCAATTTTGTTGGAAGTATTGGTCAGAATAGAATGGTTGATATTAATCCAGCAGATATTGAAAGGGTAGAGGTTTTAAATGGGGCCTCGGCGGCAGCTATTTATGGTTCTAGGGCAAATGCTGGGGTAATCCAGATCTTTACTAAAAAGGGGGTTGCTGGAAAAACACAAGTTAACTTTAACACTAATTTTGTAATTAGCGAGCTTCGTAAAAAAATTGACGTAAACAGGTCGCCGGTAAAATTCGGAGGGAGCGTTGATGTATTAACACAAGATGTTATTGCTACGCCTTTAGCCACAACGACAAGTGCGGTAACCCGCTACGACTATCAAGATTATATCTTTAGAACAGGGTACGGTACAGATAATAATCTCTCTATTTCGGGAGGTGGTGAAAACACCAAAGTATATTCATCGTTTGGTTATTTTAACAATCAAGGAATTATTAAAAACACCGATTTTAGAAAGTACAATTTTAGAACCAACCTGGATCAGAAGATCACCAACTGGGCTAGCCTTTCTGCGGGTTTGAATTATATCAAAAGTGCAGCAAATGAAAAGCCAGATGGGAACTCGTTTTTCTCGCCAATGAACTCTGTAACCATTATTGGTAACTTTCACGACCTTTGGAGAAGAGATGCCAACGGAAATTTGATGGCCGTGGGAGAAAGAGGCCGTGTAAATCCAGTATCTGTTATTGAAGATATTAAACAAAGACAAGAGGTGGATAGGATTATTGCCAACGCTACTTTGAAGTTGAATCCAATTAAAAATCTTACGTTAGATCTAACTTTAGGCGCTGATAATTCGAATCAAAACGGTACAACTTACATTCCCCCTTATACCTATAATGTAAATCCTGATTTTTTTGGAGGTGGTGCCAACATGGCGGCTAATCAAAATGGTTATGCCAGTGCCGCCAGTAACAAGGCATTTATGTTCAACAATGAAATTAATGCTACCTACCAAGCAAAAATCTCTGATTTGTTGAGTTCTGTAACGCAGGTTGGTTATTCATATCAGTATGAAAGCGGGCGTTACGGCTTGATCCAAGGTAGGGGCTTAGTGCCAAAGATAAGTACCGTAAATGGTGCTTCTACCCAATTGCCAAGTATTGACGGCAGGACCGAGCTTTCCATTAGTGGAGCTTATGTACAACAAAACTTTAAATATAAGGATCATTTATTTGTTACTGGAGCTTTGCGTATGGACGAATCTTCGGTGTTTGGAAAAGACCATAGAAATCAGTTGTATGTAAAAGGAAGCTTAAGTTATGTGTTGTCTTCGGCTGACTATTGGAAAAAAACAAACCTTTCGTCGTGGTGGGATACCTTTAAATTAAGAGCCGCTTATGGCCAATCTGGTAACTTAACAGGTATCGGTCCTTATGATCGTATCAATGCTTATAGCGGTCAAGCTTTTGTTGGATATGCTTCTTTGTTTAGTAGTGCGCAACTTGCTAACGAAAATGTAAAGCCTGAGCGCCAAGACGAATTGGAGATAGGAACGGATTTAGGTTTCTTTAAAAATAGATTGACCCTAAGTTTCAACTATTACAATAAGAAAGTAAAAGACTTATTGCTTTCTCAGGTAATTGCGCCTACAGAAGGTTATAGTAGTTTCTTGAATAATATTGGCTCGTTAAAAAATACTGGTGTAGAATTGGTATTGGGTGGTACGCCAATTAAAACCAATGATTTTAGCTGGAATTCAACATTGATCTTCAATAAGAATAAAAACGAAGCCTATAACGTTGGAGCAATGAGGTTGCTGAGCACTAATCCAGGAGCTCCTGTAGCCATTATTGATGGTCAGCCGATAGGGGTGTTTTACGGGACTTATTTTGCCAGAAATGCCGACGGAAGTCTAGTGACTAATGCGGCGGGTATCCCCCAACAAGCTAAAGATGGAGCTGGAAATCCTTTGAGAAAAGTATTGGGCGATCCAAATCCAGACTATACTTGGACATTTGTGAATGAATTTAACTACAAAAGATTTGGACTTCGTGTACAATTGGATGGGGTAGAAGGTAGTGATGTATGGAATGCGGACTGGAGAACCAGACAAGGTGTAGGAAATGGTAAAGTAGCTGAACAAGAGCAAATGGGTTTATTGCCAAGAGGTTATGTGGCAGGTGTTTATGCTATTGAGGAATGGAGAATTGATGACGGTTCTTTTGTGAAATTGAGGGAGATTTCTTTAAGCTACAATATCGGAAAAGTGAAATCAATTAGTAATATGACTGTAGTGTTGAGTGGTAGAAATTTGATTTCTTGGGATAAATACAAAGGTTATGATCCCGAGCTAAACTCTGCTGGACAATCGACGATCCTTAGAAACATTGATTTTGGTTCAGTGCCAATTCCAAGAACATTCAGTTTAGGCTTGCAGGTTAAATTTTAAAGTTTAGGAGAATGATTATGAAAAAGATAAAAATAAATTCAATATATATCGCTTTTGGCCTGTTAGCTTTCGCAAGTATTACTGCTTGCAAGAAAGATTTCGAAGACCCCTCTAGAGTGAAAATCGATGATGCACTAAATGGGAGCCAGGCACTTTCTGCTGTTGCGGTGGGCGTGCAGCGTACTTATACCTTGGCTAGAACGGGTGTGATATTTAATTCAATCGCCGCATCTGGTTTCTCTAGTAATGAACTTAAGTTGTTAAATGCCGGAAATATTCCAGAGCTACAATTAAGTACGGGTGGTAGTGCCGTTGACGCAACTAATACGATTTTATTCAATATGTGGGCAACAGCCTATAAGGTAGTCGACGAGAGTAACAAAGTGATTTCAGGTGCCGAAAAACTGGGCGATAAAGGCTATGCATCTGGTTTGATAGGGTATGTGACCATATTTAAGGCGCTAGCTTTGGGGAATGTTTCTTCTTTTTGGCAAAAAGTACCAGTAACGATAGGTAAAAATGTGCCATTTGTAGATAGGGTTGATGGCTATAAGGCTGCGATCGCTGCGATAGACAATGCATTAGCTAAAATTGCAGCTAATCCTATTTCTGCACAATTTAGTAGTACGGTTCCGGACTTGAATATTGTAAATACACTACATGCGTTAAAAGCAAGGTACGCATTGTTTAGCGGACAATATGCTTTGGCATTAACAGAGGCAAATGCTGTTTCGCTTAGTACTGGCGTGTCTTTTGCTTTTGACAATGCGAATCCAAATGTGCTTAACACCATTATTTCTTCAAATAATGTTTTTCAGCCTACTGATGAAAATCTAGGGTTGAGTGGAGCATTATTGCCAGACCCAGCGGATAAACGGATTCCTTTTTATACGGAATGGAAGGCTACTGGTACTAATCCGCCGACGTTGAGAATGAAGGGGTTTTCTCAAACAACGATTACTTCTATCCCTGTATTCTTGCCGGGAGAAATCATCTTGATAAAGGCAGAAGCTTATGCACGTCAAACCACACCAGATCTAAACAGTGCGCTTACTGAGCTTAATAAAGTAGTAACAAAAAATAATGACGTCTTTGGGGTGAATGCAAACCTGCCAGCTTTAACAGGTACTTACACTCAGCCACAATTGTTAGAGCTAATTTACAAGCATCGCTGTATCGAGTTGTTTGCTTCTGGATTGAAACTAGAGGATATGCGTAGGTTTGGAAGGCCGGTTGCGGAAATGAAACGTAGCTTTATGCCGTATCCTTTCCAAGAGAGAGATAATAACACGAATACGCCGCCTAACCCGGCATTCTAAAATAAAAAAGGAGGCTTCTGCCTCCTTTTTTATTGCTAGTGATTATATAATCTGTAGGTTTTTCGCCTGGTAAGCTTTTAGCATATCATCGTTAGGGTCTAATTCAGTTACCAGATAGCTAATGTTTTCTAGACCAGCTACTTTTAAACGTAACGTAATCCCTAATTTTTCTGAGATACATAGGATAGCGGTTTTCTTAGAAGAGGCAATCATCGCCTTTTTCAGCTGATTGATTTCCCAATCAGTATCGGTAACTCCATCGGCAGGGTGTAAGGCGCTGGTCCCCATTAAACAAAGATCGGCCCTAATGTCGGCCAATTGACTAATCACATGGCCTCCATAGCTGATCTGCGAGTTTTTTGCAAATAAGCCGCCAATTAAGATGACCTCTATTTTTTCGTATTTGGCCAATTCAACAGCAACCAAAGGGCTAATGGTAATGAAAGTGGCATGCAAGTGCTGTGGCAATTGCTTAGCTAATTCAATTACAGTAGTACCCCCTCCAGTTAAAACCACCATGCCGTCCTTAATTAGCGATGCCGTTTTTTTAGCAATACTGATTTTGGCATCCTTGGCGTAAACCTTGCTGTCGTCAAAAGACGATTGATAAGATTTAGAGAGCGCTCCTCCATGTACTTTGTTCAATAAATTGTCATCGGCGAGCTCTTGTAAATCTCTCCTGATGGTATCTTCTGATACATTTAATAATTCCACCAAATCGGAGCTTAATACACGGTTGTGCAAGTTGATTTGGCGCATGATGATGTTATGTCTTTCCTTTTTTAACATTTCTTATTATCAGATGTTTGATAGGTTCAAGGTAGTAAAAAATATTTTTAATTGTTAATTGTTGCAGATTTGAACAAGAAAAAAATGCGGATTTTTGCGGAGTTTGGTCTGAAAATACTTCTTTTATGTTAAATTTTTGTTACAATGTGTTGGTTTGTTTAAATAAAAATATGATATTTACTGTATGTTTATAAAAAATGCGTTAATATGCGTTTTTTAGTTTGCAACTAATTTTACGATAAACCAAATTAAAATTTATGAAAAGACAACTACTCATGCTTTTGTTGAGTGTTATTTTTGTCGCGGTAAATGCTGTAGCCCAGCAGGTGACAGTAACGGGGAAAATAACTTCATCAGGAGATGGTTTGCCTATTCCGGGTGCAACAATTAGAGTGAAGGGAGGTGCTAGCGCTACCCAAACTAACAACGACGGTGTCTATACCATCAAAGCTAATCAGGGAGATGTGCTTCAGTTTGCCTATATCGGTATGACTACACAAGAACGTGTAGTTGGAAGTAGTACTACAATAAATATTGCCTTAGTTGAAGACTCCGAAGGTCTTAATGAGGTGGTGGTAGTCGGTTTTGGTACACAAAAGAAAGAAAGCTTGACTGGGGCTGTAACTTCTGTTAATGTAGAGAAGGTATTTGGTAATCGTCCAATTCCTGATGCAGCCAGAGGTTTGCAAGGTGCCGTTCCTGGACTTTCGGTTGTGGTGCCTAGTGGTGAAGTGGGCTCGGATCCTATTATTAGAATCCGTGGTCAAGTAGGTTCGGTATTAGGTTCTTCACAACCTTTAATTTTGGTTGATAATGTTGAGATACCAAGCATGCAATATGTGAATCCGAACGATATAGAGACGATTAGTGTGTTGAAAGACGCGGCCTCAACTTCAATTTATGGTTCAAAAGCCGCCTTCGGTGTGGTTTTAATTACTACGAAAAAGGGCGCCAATGCAGTTGGAACTAAAGTTACTTATTCTAACAATTTAGTGTTGCAATCCCCTTTTAAAGAACTTGATATCGCTGGAATAGATGGTTTAGAGTATACTTTGGATGCTCATGAAAACATGAGGCAGCCAGGACCAGCTGGTGGTTTTTGGCGTATCGATAGAACAAGCTTCCAAAAAATTAAAGAATGGCAAGCAAAATACGGTGGTACAATAGGTAACGATGACCCTGTGGTTTACGGGCGTGACTGGTATTGGGATGGAGCGCAAAAGTTTGGCTATAGAATTTATGACCCTGTAGCGGCCATGATAAAGGATAATGCGATGTCGCATATGCACAACCTTGGCTTAAATGGGAAGAGCGGAAATACAAATTACAATTTAAGTATAGGGTATTTAGGGCAAGAGGGTATGATGAAGCCTGCAAAGCATGATGATTATAGAAGGTTTACGCCATCATTAAACCTATCTACTAAGGTGACGGATTATTTTACGCTTCGTGGAGGTGTAAGATATGCAGCAGGAACAAAAAGAAATCCCAATTCATTAAATGCCGATGCTTTTGCTGCTGACCCGTGGTTGTACCTATATCGTTGGAGTCGTTTGTTTCCAATAGGAGTGAAAGAGAATGGCAACGATATTATAGATCCTGCGTTTTCTGCTCGAATGTCTAATGACCAAATTCGCGATGAAAAGTTCTTGAACTTGAATGTAGGAGCAACTCTTAACTTAACTAAAGCTTGGGATATTCAAGCAGACTATGCCTACAGTACACAGAATAATTTGTCTACAGCATCTGTTCCTTATGTGCAAGGCCGTACACATTGGTATGGTGTAGAGGCGCTTAGGGACTCCAATGGTGCTCAAGTATATGTGGATGAGAACGGTAATCCAACCACTACTGGCGGTATGCCTGCTTACCAGTTTCCTTTAACCGATCATACTGTAAAGGCAAACACCTATTTCTCTCAGGAGAATTTTAGGTCAATTAGAAATACATTTAATATCCTATCTAATTATAATCTGGCACTGAATAAGCATCAGTTTAAGTTCATGGTAGGTAGCAATATTGTTGGTTATGATTTCTCTAGCCAATACTCTACAAGAAATAATCTATTAAACAATGAAAATCCTCAATTTAACTTTGCTGTAGGAACAGAAACTTCTGGAGGAACAGCTAATTGGGATGCTCAGGTTGGTTTTTTTGGAAGGGTTAATTATTCATTTGATAACAAGTACCTCTTTGAAGCAAGTGTAAGACGTGATGCGACTTCAAAATTTCCGGCGGATTTAAGATGGAGAACTTATCCTTCGGTTTCTGGGGGTTGGGTAATCTCTAACGAGAATTTTATGACGAAGTTGAACCCAGTGATGAGTTTTGCAAAACTTCGTGCTTCGTGGGGTTTCATTGGAGATCAATCAGTGTCTAATTCTCTATATATACCGCAAATGGGTATCGTTAAAAATTCATGGTTAAACACTGGCGGTATTCCTTTTTATCAATTGGGAACCCCAACTCCAGTTTCCCGTGATATTTCTTGGCAGAATATAGAGCATATTAATATAGGAGCTGATTTTAGATTCTTTAATAATAAACTGGGTCTTACAGCAGAGGTGTTTCAACGTTATACCAGGGATATGATTATTGCTGGTGATGCTTTACCTGCAACTTATGGTGCCACCGCTCCTCAAGGTAATTTTGGAGACTTAAGAACTCGCGGATGGGAGCTGAATTTAGATTTTAACCATCAATTTGGGAATGGACTGCGTTTGAGCTTTGATGCAAATTTATCAGATGCGGTAACTTTCATTACAAAAGGTGCCGACTATCAAATGCCATGGGAAAATAGATTGTTGAGTAATGCTTTCTCTACAGGTAGAAGATATGGCGATGTTTATGGCTTTGTTACTGATCGTTTATATCAGAAAGACGATTTCGTTTATGACAGCAATGGCAATTTTGTACAAACTAATATTGTTTGGAATGGAACTAGCAAGAGAACCAATAAACTCGTTGGAAGTAATCCTGTTTACCAAACGTATTTCGAGGATGGTAACCAGACCATGTTGATTAGTCCTGGTGATGTAAAGTTCCTGGATGTGAATGGTGATGGTTATATTGATGCTGGAAATGGAACTAATGGTAATCCAGGGGATCGAGTAGTAATTGGAAATACAACACCGAGATATCAATATGGTTTCCGTGTAGGTGCAGATTATAAAGGATTTAGTTTGTCATTGTTCTTCCAAGGTGTGGGCGAAAGAAAGATCTGGGGTAGTGGACAATTAGCGATACCAGGTTATTTTGCAAAAGAAGGAGCTATGCCACAAGCTATTGCTGAAAATTATTGGAAACCAGATCGTACCGATGCCTTCTATCCAAGAGCTTGGAATATGAATGGAGCAGATGAAGGTTATGTAATGAGAACTCAAAGTAAATACATGCTGGATATGTCTTATCTAAAAATAAAGAACATTACTTTGGGCTATGAACTGCCAGCTTCTATACTTAAAAGAATAAAAGTGGCAAATGCACGGGTATACGTTTCGTTAGAAAATTTCATAACCTTTGATAATTTGAGAGGTTTGCCAATAGATCCGGAAGCAATTTCTGGTGTCTCTATGTTGCGTACTGGTGGAAATTATAACTTGGGTCGTACGGGTACTTCAAATCCTGCATTTAAGTCGGCCTCAGCAGGTATTCAAGTTGGTTTTTAATTTAATGGAAGAAAGAAATGAAAATAACATTTAAAATAATATTCGTTTTTATCGTGATTGTTTCTGCAGGCTGTAAAAAGTTTTTAGATCGCC
This sequence comes from Pedobacter sp., assembly GCF_039594775.1. Taxonomy (GTDB): domain Bacteria; phylum Bacteroidota; class Bacteroidia; order Sphingobacteriales; family Sphingobacteriaceae; genus Pedobacter. Next base: position 695,258 of record NZ_JBCNMT010000001.1, read on the forward strand.
CGCCTTTGACTAGCGAAACAGACGAAACAGCTTGGACGAGTGAAGAGAAATTACGTCTTTACGCTAATAAATACTATACAGATTTTTTTACAGGATACGGTGACGGCTATACAACTACTGGTGCGCCATTGGTAGGTTTTACCAATACAGACGATATGGTGGTTCGAGGAAATCAGCCGAATTTTACTCGTGCCGTACCTAACAGCGGTATTTGGAGCTATTCTACCATTCGCTCTATCAATATCATGTTAGACAGGATAGAAACCAAAATGTCTGGTGTGCTAACGCCTGCTGCAAAAAACCATTGGACAGGAATTGGACGTTTCTTTAGAGCTTTTAGGTACTCACAACTTGTTCAAAGCTATGGAGACGTACCCTATTATGCACGAGAAGTATATGATACAGAACTTGACGAGTTATACAAACCTAGGACGCCCCGTAACGAGGTAATGAATGCCGTTTATGATGACATGAAATTTGCCATGCAAAACGTTCGTTTGGACGATGGCGACCAAAATGTAAATAGGTATGTGGTAGCCGGTTTCATTTCCAGAATTGCCTTAACCGAAGGTACTTGGCAAAAATATTATTATAAAAATGATGTTCAAGCTAAAAAATTCTTAGAATTAGCTGTTGAGGCGGCTGATTTGGTAATTTCTAGTGGTAAATATGATATTAATACCGACTACAAAACCATTTTTACTTCAAAAGAGCTAAAAGGAAACAAAGAGTGCGTGTTATATAGAAACTACGACCCGGCGGCCGGCGTTACCCACGCTATTGCATCTTATGGCAATTTGGCAGAATCTACGCTTAATGGCCCTACTTCAGATTTACTAAAGTCGTACATTCTTAGCAACGGCCAGGTATGGCAGAATGCAACTCCTGCAGCTGCGTCCTTTAATCTAGATAATATGATCGTAACACGTGACTCTAGATTTGAAGCAACTTTTTATAGTAAGCCTAGTTTGTTAAATACAGGTTCATATTATTACATTACCAAGTTTTTACCTCGTGAAGTAGAAAAGCGTACTCAGGTAGATTTATTGGGTATGCCCCCTGAATTTACTGGCGATAAAAATGAAACGGACGCTCCAGTGTTGCGCTATGCAGAGGTGCTATTGAATTGGATAGAAGCTAAGGTTGAGTTGGATAATTTGGGTGGCGCTGTAGTTGTACAAGCTGATATCGATAAATCCATCAATAAAATTAGAAATAGACCTTTGGCACCTGAAGCTGTAGCTAAAGGGGTGGTAAAAACTGCTCCATTGAGTTTGGCAGCGCTTCCGGCTGATCCAGATAGAGATCCACAGGTTTCAGCTTTGTTATGGGAAGTTAGAAGAGAGCGTAGAATGGAGTTTGCCTTTGAAATTTTCCGCTTAGCAGATTTAAGAAGATGGTCTAAATTGGAATATATGGATAATAACCTGAACACTGATTTAATTACTGGGGGCTGGGTTAATTTCCAAACACAACTGCCGGCTGTTTTGACTGCTGCAAACGTAGGCAAAATTGCTGTAGTGAGTACAAATGGTACTGAAACGGTTTATAACGGAACCAATGCCGCGGCCATGACTGGTTTTTACAAGAACTTGGCAAATGTTGGCCGTTTACCATTTATCAATCAGGCTAATATCAACCCGTATCTAACGCCAATTGGCACCGTTCAAATGGATGATTATAAGGCAAGAGGTTACAAGCTTCAACAAACTCAGGGTTGGCCACAGAATTAAAATTTATATATTCAAAATATTAGGTAATTATAATATGAAACTATTATATAAAATATCAAAAGTAAGGTTGTTGGCAACTTTCATTGGGTTGCTAGCCATAACCTCTTGTAAAGACGATTTGCCAGGGCCACGTGATACCTCTTCAAATGCTACTGTTTTAAATTCTATTAAAATAGTGAACGCTGGGGCAAACGGTACAACCGTACTACAAGGAGTGGTTAATGAAGATGAGAAAACAGTATCTTTCCCAAGAATAGAGCCTGAGACTGATTTCTCAAAGCTAAAATTTGAAGCCGCGGTATCCGGTGGAGCTAAATTAGAGCAAGAAGTTTATCCAGTAACGTTCGAGGAGGGACAAACAGAAAAAGTAATTGTGGTGAAAGTGATGAACTCACCTCGCTTTCGCGAGTATTTGGTGAAGTTGCGATTAAAAGTGCCAGTGTTTGGAGCTGATTTTGAAAAAGGGACAACTTATGACTTTACTAGTAATCCATTGGGAAATCCAATTTACGATGCCTTTACGGGTGCATTAACCAGAGGTAGCGGATTTGATGGACAACATGTACTGGTAGTGAGAAGAGAGGCTCCTCACTTACTCAAGGTGGATGATTTAAAAGCTGGTGTAATTAATAAAATTATGTTAAACATGACCGGAGTTTCTCAGGGAACTTTTATCACCAACATGGGAGCTCAGGTAAATGGACATACCTATGTTGTAAATCTTTCTGGTAACACTGCAGCTAGTCCTTTAAAAATTTATCATTGGACTAATCCAAGTGCTGCCCCTGATGTAATTGCAAATATAAACGTGGGAACTATTACCAACGCAGGTGTTAGGCATGGAGATAATTTCTCGGCTAGCTTAGATGATCAAGGAAATGGTTTCTTCTTCTTTGGTGATAATGCCGGTACTAAAATCTTAAGATTTGACGTGGCAAACTATACCGCCGTAACAAACCCAACCGTTTTTAATATTCCTGTTGCTGGTGCCGGATCTTGGACGTCATACAACCGGATTGGTAATACTGCTGAATATTTATTTACTGGTCATGATGCGCCTGTGGCTTTAGTATCAGATGGAGGAACAGCGTCATTTACTATGAGCAGAACTATTATTCCAGTAAGAGGCTCAGATGCTCGTATCGTAAACTTTAATAGCGAGCGCTATTTGATTGTGACTACTGCGGCAAGAACTGGATCAGAGGCCACTAATTTTATGGTTTATGATATCACGAAAGGCGCAACGGTAAAAGACGCATTAACTAACTTGAATAACCTTCCTACAGCAACACCTGTTTTCAATTATTCATTGATGGGGCCTGTAAATACTTCGCCAGCATCGCAGACAGGATTTTATGTGAAGAAAGATGGACAAGGTAAAGATGAAACTTTAGTGCTTTACTCAGGTGCAAGTGATGCAGGGTTTGTGTTTTTTGAATTTGGCAAAAAGGTAGCTTCGGATATTTAGACTATTGTAAAATAAGCGATTGTATAGCGGCTAAACGAACTCACTCGAATAGTGGGTTCGTTAGCCAAATTAGATAGTATAAAATTAAGTTCAATGAAAAAAATCCGAGTGCACCTCATAATGGTGCTGGCATTGGGAGTATTTTTAAATGCCTGTAAGAAAAGTGACGGGCCAACACCAGAGCCCGTTGATCCGCCAGTAACGGGCGGCGGGACTCCTATTTTCCCTAAAAAAGAAGTGCGAGCAGTTTGGGTAGCTACGGTTTGGGGTTTAGACTGGCCACAAACCGTGTATAATGTGCAAAATCAGAAGCAACAGTATATAGACTATTTAGAGAAATTCAAAGCGCTAAACATCAATACCATATATTTTCAAGTAAAGGGAATGGGCGATGCGTTTTACAGCTCGAGTTATGAGCCTTGGAGTGCGGCCATTACTGGTACTAGAGGTGTAAACCCAGGATATGATGTACTTAAATTTATGATTGATGAGGCACATGCTAGGGATATTGAGTTTCATGCTTGGATGAATCCCTATCGAATAGCAACTCGTGCTGCTGGCGGCACATTCCCTGCACTTCATTCAACAGTTAATGCTAGCTGGGTGTTGGATTTTCCGACAATTCAGATATATAACCCCGCGTTGCCCGAAGTTAGGCAGCGATTGGTAGATATCGTCAAAGAAATGATAACCAGATATGATGTGGATGGTATACATTTCGACGATTATTTTTATCCGGAAGGAGAAACTTTTAGTGATCAGGCCGACTATCAAAAATACGGAGCAGGGATAAGTTCAATTCAAGAGTTTAGGAGAGAAAACGTTAATAAAGCAATTAAGGGGGTGTACGACGAAATTGTGGCAACTAAGCCAGGGGTTATATTTTCGGTTTCGCCAGCTCCAGATATCAATAAAAACTACAACTCCTTGTATGCCGATGTTAAGAAATGGAACCAACAAGGTTGGGTAGACGTGGTAATTCCTCAATTATATCAAGAAATTGGCAATCAATATAATGATTTCCAATTACGCCTAGCCGAATGGACCAATAATAGCTATAAAGCAGCGTTAATGGTGGGCCACGGTTTTTATAAGTTTGGTGATGCAACTATGCCGGCTGCTTTCCAATCATCTGGAGAGTTACAAAGGCAGTTTGATTTGACTAAGCTCAACCAAAAGGTTGTTGGAAACGCCCAATATAGCGCTAAGTACTTTAACTCTAATAAAGTTGGTATTACTGATAAACTGGCATCTATTTACAAAGATCCAGCTGTTATGCCATTTATAGGCCGTGCTGTAGCTCCAGCCCCGGCCGCCGCCACTAACGTTAGAATAGAAAACGGAGAGCTGAAATGGAATACTTCCGGAAACGTAAGGTCAGTGGTTTATTATTTTGCTGATTTAAAGAAAGAGGGAAAAGTATTAGCTATCACTAAAGCAAATACTATTTCGGCTAGTACAAATGGACATTATTCAGTTTCAACTATAAATACTGATAATCAAGAGAGTAAGCCATCTGATTTAGTTGAAAAGAAATAAAATAGTTTAATTTTTGCCCTCTTGAGGGATACGATATAAGAAAAGCAGCCAAGTTCATGGCTGCTTTTTTTTGCAATTGAATTTTAACAACCACTTTAAGCCCTCATCCAATCCGATACCAATTACTTTTTTAGGGTACGTATTCGTAATATGGTGGAAAAGCCCACTGATCACGTAGATATCAGGGCTTTTTTGAGCCTTGTCTATGTTTTATTTTAGATTGAAACATAGGGAGTTAGTTTTTGTCTTTCGATTTTGCGCATTATTGCGGGGTTTTACAAGAAAAAAATTGGTTTTTGTTAAAATTTGTTAAAATGTTCTTTTTTTAACGGGTAACATTTGTTTATATTTACTTAAGCTTTGTTTAAAATGCGTAAACATGCGTTTTTTTAACAAGTCCAAACAAACAACAATTAACTATTAACCAAACAAATTTATGAAACTAAAACTACTCATGTTGTTCATGGGGGCTTTTCTATTCGTTCTGCCAGTAGTTGCACAGCAAGTTACCATTTCCGGTAGGGTAACTTCGGCAGAGGATGGACAACCTATACCGGGAGCAACGGTAAGACTCAAAGGTACCTCCACTGCGGTACAGACAAGCGTTGCAGGAATCTACTCTATTAAGGCAAATAAAGGCGATGTTTTGCAGTTTGCCTATTTAGGAATGGTCACTAAAGAACAGCAGGTGGAAGCGGTCACAACGATTAATATCGTATTGAACCCAGACAGTAAGGCTTTAAACGAGGTGGTTGTAACCGCCTATGGTGTAGAGCGTAGCGCAAAGTCATTAGGCTATTCAACACCTAAGGTAGATGGAAATGAAGTGAATGATACCCAAAGGGAAGCCTTTTTTAATGGACTTCAAGGGAGGGTGCCTGGACTTTCTGTAAATCCTACCTCTGGAAATCCAGGAGCTTCTTCGCAAGTCGTATTAAGGGGCTTTGTATCAATTAGCGGGAATAATAGCCCACTATTTGTAGTTGATGGGTTGCCAATAGACAACTCTATTTTGAATGAAGGCGATTTAGTAACAAATACGCCAAACAGGGAATCTGATTATACCAATAGGGGAGCTGATATTAACCCTGCTGATATTGAGAGCTATGTAATTATGAAGGGACCGGAAGCGACGGCGATGTTCGGAAACTTAGGAGCTAACGGAGCGATATTGATTACAACTAAGAAAGCTAAAGCTGGAAAGGGTTCTATCTCATACAATAATAATTTTGGCATCGAAAAACAATTGAATTTTCCGGAAATTCAGCAAGTATATAATTCGGGGCAAAATGGTGTTTATGATGGATTAACTACGTTATACCATGGTCCAAGATATCCAGAAGGCACAAAAATTTATAACAATATTGATCAATTTTTTCAAACTGGTTTTACGCAAAGACACAACGTTGTTTTAGAAGGTGGTAGTGATAAATATACTTATCGTTGGTCTAATGAGTTTTCTGACAATAAAGGAACTATTCCAAATACAAGATATCGTAGAATTTCATCAAGATTAACAAGTACTGCAAATATTAGCCAAATATTCAAGGTCACTACATCAATTAATTATACCAACACAGATAACGATAAGGTAACAAAAGGCGAATCTGGATTTTTGATGTCGTTATTGAGATTCCCGTCGAGATTTGATATCAACAACTGGATTGATGAGCAGGGCAATCGTAAACTGCGTGTAGGTACAATTTATTCAGAGTTTGACAACCCATTTTGGGAAGTTTACAAAAATCTTAAAAATGATAAAACTGACAGGGTGATTTTAAACTCCGATTTGCAGTTAAACCCTACCAAGTGGCTAACCATTAAAGGGATTTTCGGTGCAGATATTTCATCCACTACTGGAACGTCATTCTTCCATCCTCAGTCTTATGCTGGTTCTGGTTCTGCCACAGCACCTACTGGCGGTGAAGCGACAATATATGAAAGATTATCAAAAACATTTAATGGCTCTTTAACTGCAAGTGCTAAACATAATTTTGGTGATTTTAACAATACTTACATCATAGGGGCTACAGTTTCCGATGTTAACATAGAAACAAACTCCCAGTATGGACAAAATTTTTATGAGCCGAATTTCTATAGCATCAATAATACTTTGTTAACTACTCAAAGGGCTGCAACCAGGAGCAATAGATATAGAGGGGTGGGTATGTTTGCCCAAGCGGTATTGGGCTATAAATCTATTTTGTACCTAACCTTATCGGGCAGGGCAGATGGGGCCTCTAGGTTAATGCCTAATGATCCTTATTTTATGTACCCTTCAGGTAGTTTCGCCTTCAATTTTACAGATTTAGAAGCGTTTAAAAAATATAAATGGATAAGCTCTGGTAAATTAAGAGGTTCAATTGCACTTACCGGTAAAGAACCTTGGAGAACCTATGCTACGAAATCTAATTTCGAAGGCTCTTCGGCAACTGGTGGAGGTTTTGCTTATGGCTATTATGGGGGAAATCCCGATTTGAAGCCAGAAACGACAACAAATATGGAAGCGGGTTTAGAAATGGGCTTTCTTAAAGACAGGTTGAGCTTTGACTTTACAGTATATCGTTTAAGAAGTAAAGACCAAATCATTAATCCTAGATTGAGCTATGGAGGTGGATTTGTGCTTAAGCTGATGAACGGTGGAGAAATCGAGAATAAAGGAATTGAAATTCAGCTTACTGGTACACCTATTAAGAAAAAGGATTTTACCTGGAGATCTACTTTGAATTATACACTCAATAGAGGAAAAGTACTTTCATTAGCTGAAGAATTACCAGAGCTTTATGATTCTGACGCTTGGTATTCTGATATTAGAACCTCTGCATTTCCTGGATCTAGTACCGGATCTATTGGAGGAAGAAAGTTAGCAAGAAATAATGCAGGGCAAGTATTGATCAATCCAGCTACTGGGTTACCTTATACCACAGCGGCTGAAAGATATAGCCCGATTGGAGATAGAACCCCTAAATTTACTTTAGGTTTTGTAAATAATTTTACTTACAAAGACTTTAGCTTGTCATTCCTATGGGATTTACGTGTTGGCGGAGATGTATTCAATATGACAGAATATGTGAATTACACCAGAGGCATTAGCACTAAAACTTTAGATAGAGAGCAACCTCGAATTGTTGTGGGAGTATTGAATGATGGAATGCAGAACACAGCGACTCCTACACCGAACTCTATTGCAGTTACTCCTTATTTTAACTCATTATTTTATTCAAGCACCGTTGCGGCAGAAATGTTTGTAGAAAGAAGTATCAACACGTTGAGATTGAGAGATATTAGGTTGGGATATATGTTGCCTAAAAAATTTGTAAGTAGGTTGCCATTTCAATCAATTTCAGCTTTCGTAACATTTACAGATGTTGTTCTTTTCACAAATTACTCAGGTATGGATCCAGAGAGTAATTCTAACAACCCATCATTGGGAGGTATTGGTGGTTTCGGTATAGATTTCGGAAATATGGGTAGACCACTTAGAATGAATTTCGGATTAGCTTTAAAATTATAATGGTTATGAAAACGATATTAAGATATAAATGGATGTTATTGATTATAGCGTGTGTTTTTGCGACAGGCTGTAAGAAATTTTTAGACATCAATACCAATCCAACAAACCCTCAAGAGCCCAAGGCCGAGTTTCTGATGGCGCCAATTATTTTCCAAATGGCAAATGGTACAAGTCAAGACTACAGGGTTTTATTTAAAATTACGCAAAACTGGGGGAACCAAGAAGCCTCAGATGTGTGGGAGCGTCATACTTATGCCGCTTCTAGTGATGTAGGTGGGGTTATTTGGAGAATGACTTATGTTAACCTTGGCCTAAACTTAGAAGAGATGATCAAGGACGGCCTAGCAAAGCAGAAATACGAGTTCGTGGGAATTGGATATGCAATTAAAGCTTGGGCTTATCAAATCACTACAGATTATCATGGACCGATTATATTGGACGAGGCTTTTAAACCAAATACACTTTTTTATAAATATCAAGATCAACCTGATGTTTATGCTAAGGTAAGAGAATGGAGCAATTTGGCAATTAAATATCTGAATATGGAAAGCCCAACCAATCAAAGTACATTTTTAAGAGGTGTTACGGGCGACGGTATTTATGGTGGTGATATGAACAAGTGGAAGAAGTTTGTATATGCAAACTTGGCATTGCAGTATAGCCACTTGGTTAATAAAGATAAATTTGTTACCCACTATGCAGATAGCGTAATCAAGTACACAGATTTAGCTTTCGCAAATACTTCAGAAGATCCAACGATATTTTTTACGGCGAGTAATTCATCCGATGGGAATCCTTTTGGCACGCAATACAGCATCATTACCTCAACAGCATATGGTAGGATAGGTCAACCTATAGTTGATTTGTTAACAGGAGGTGTTAGGGGTACAGCTACACCAGACGCTACAAGTTCAATAGATCCTAGGTTAACCCGGATGATTGTTCCTATAGCAGGTGCCAGCGGTATTTACAGAGGAAAAGTAGCTGGAAAAGCCAACTCTGCCTATAATGCTCCACACGCATTAGGAACTTTGCCAAGTGGCGCGGGTGCTACCTATCCAGGTTGGTACATCTTTGCAGATAAAGCCAGATATCCACTAATGAGCTACTCTCAATTACAGTTTGCTAAGGCCGAGGCTTATTTCAAAAAAGGAGATAAGAGTTCCGCACATACTACATATCTTAATGCAATTAGAGCCCATATGGATTTTATCAATACTTATGGTAGAGCTAGTTCTTCACCGGCACCAGTAATAACAGCTGCTGAAATAACCGCTTATATGGGCTCATCAGAAGTTGCTCAAACCCCGAATGATTTAACAATTGCCGACATTATGCAGCAAAAATACATTGCGCAATGGGGTTGGGCAGGTGTAGAACAATGGTGCGATCTGCGCAAGTATCATTACGATCCTGCAGTATTTAAAACCTACTATCAAATGTCCTCAACTGAGTTGGCCGCCGTTAATAATGGTAAGTATGCCTACAGAATAAGACCTCGATATAATTCAGAATATATCTGGAATGAAGCAGAGCTTAATCGTTGGGGAGCTTTAGATGGAGATTATATGACAAAGGAAACTTGGTTTAGTAAACCTGGAGAATAACTTTTTAATAAGAAATCATGAAAAATGGAATTTCAATAATAGTCGCATTTTGTTTCTTCGCCTTATTAATTACAGGGTGTGAGAAAAATCTTATAGACTACGGTGATGTTGTTAAAGTGACAGAAGACCAACCAATAATTAAAATAAACTATGCTTGTCCTTATAGGGACGACAAATTTGTAATTGTTAGATTTAATGGAAAAAGAGTAACCTCAAAAATTCAAAATAGAACCCCATTTCCAGGAGGAGGATATAATACCAGAGGTGACGTTCGTGCAGACTATCTGACCATAGATCCGGGACTGGTGAGGATATCCATAGCAGTGCCATTTAAAAAAGAAAATGGTATGGATTCTGTTGAATTATATGCTGCTAATGTAAACATAGGAAAAGGAAAACGTTATGTTATTCATTTTGCGGATACTTCGGCAAGTACCAAACATTTGCTTACGGAAGAAAATTTCTTGATGCCTGATTCTGGCTATGCTACGTACCGTTTCGTTAATCTTATGCCTAATGTGCCTGCTGTAGATTTGTACTATGGACAAAGTGCTACGGTACATACTCAAGATGTACTGGTTGCACCAAATGTAGGTTACTTAAGTGCCGGAGCATATTTTACACTCAATAGGTATTCTGCACGTACTTGGAAAATAAGGAAAGCCGGGGACCCGGTAACTGCTGCTACTGTACTAGCAAATTACACTAGTGCAAGTACACTGCTGAATCAAAGGACTTATACAGTGTATGCACATGGTTATGCCGGGTTGACCTCAGCAACGGAAAAACCCTATGTCTCTTTCTTCCATATTAGATAGCTTTAAAGCATTAGCAAAATGATGAAATTTTTCGAAATAAAAATGCCATTACCGGGTGCAAGAAGCATCGTTGGCATATTGATATTTGCATTGCTATTTTCATGCAAAAAGTCAAAGAACGAAAATCCTGGCGGAGATACTACAGGTAACCCGCCGGTGGTAGTAGATAATGATCTTACCGAAATAACCAAGGCAATACAGGCTGGTTCAACAGTAATAGACAAATTCGTGTCTGACGAAACAAGTACAGTAGCCGAAGGAGTTACACAAACTCAGATTGTTTTTAATAGAAAAGATGGATTGCCTGTAAAGATGTTTATTTTAAAAGCTGATATGAACAACCCAAAGTTGTCTTTGCAAGCAATGTCTGCATACAACGATTTGATTTGGGGAGTTCAGCGAGTGTCTGAAATGTGTAGAGATAATCAGGCCGCAGGAACTGATATCGTTGCTGCAATAAACGGAGATGTTTTTAATACCTCAACAGGAGAACCAACTACAGTATTCTATGTAAATGGAACAGCTAGAAAAACGGTAACCAATGCAACGCTTACGAGTAGCGGAAAGGTGTTTTTAGCTTATTATAAAGACAGATCGTTAAAAATAGGAGGCAAAGATAGAACTAACGCTTTGCGTAATATCGATTATACTCAAGTAGCTCAAGCTGTTGGAGGCAATAATTGGCTGGTGGATAATGGAGTGAAAACAGTAAGTACCGATGTTAGCGTTGATGCAAGGACGGCTGTTGGTTATACTTCTGGGAAAATTCTTTATGCCCTGGTTGTTGATGGCAGGCAAGCCAAGTATTCTAATGGCCTAACCCTAAATGATACAAGAGACGTGCTGTTTTCTCTTGGGGTGGTTGATGGAATTAGTCTCGATGGAGCTACCTCATCAACATTGGCTATAAAAAATGCAGGCACAAATACCTGGTCTGTCCGAAACTCGCCACCAGCCGAAAGATTGGTAGCAAATGGTTTAGCCTTTGTATTAAGTAAATAAGATTAAAAACGCCAAGCCTTAAAACTTGGCGTTTTTATATCATGCCTTTTTACTGAATTTGATACTTCAAATAAGAGGATTAACGACAAAACCCCGCTATTTCTAGCAGGGGTTTTGTCGTTTTATCGTATTTTTTTCCAGAAAATTATTTTCACCTCAAAATTGATGAGGCTTTTGTGTATATGCGTGAATTTGCGATTTATAGCTTTTTTCTTTTGATAAAAAAACAATGCATATATTTACTATAAGGTTAAGATGCGTGTAAATGCAGTTTTGCCTTGACATTATCAACCAACTATTAACTTAACTAAACAGTTCATGAAAAAAGGATTACTCACGCTATTTCTGTGTTCATTCTTTTTAGCCATTCAAGCAATGGCTCAGCAAAAGACGATTACAGGAAAAGTAACTTCTGCAGATGACGGGATGCCAATACCAGGTGCATCTGTGAAAATCAAAGGAACAAACAATGGAACTCAAACAAGCACCAGTGGAACTTATTCCATTGTGGCAAATCAAGGCGATGTGCTACAGTTCATCTATCTGGGTATGAAAACTGCTGAAAAGGTAGTGGGCACTTCGAACGTTATAGATATTGCCTTGGCCTCTGATAGCCAAGCTTTAGGAGAAGTGGTTGTCACGGCATTAGGTATCAAAAAAGAGAGAAGGGCGGTTGGATATTCGGTATCTGAAGTAAATGCGGAAGAATTGATGAAGAACAAGAACACCAACGTTGTCAATTCATTAGTGGGAAAAGTTCCTGGGGTTAATGTAACGCAATTTGGAGGATCCGCTGGAGCTGGAGCTTCTATTACTATTCGAGGGGGTAATTCTACTTCTGAAGGAAGGCAAAATCAACCGTTGTTTGTAGTAGATGGCATTATCTACGATAACTCAACTTCAAGTACGGGCAATACAGGAACTGATGGATTATCTCGTAGCAATACCACTTACTCTAATAGGGTGATGGATATCAATCCTGAAGATATTGAAAATTTATCAGTGTTAAAGGGTGCAGCAGCAGCAGCATTGTATGGTTCAAGAGCAGCTGATGGTGTAATTATTATTACTACTAAAAAAGGCTCCGAAGGCTCTACAAATGTTAATTATAGTACCAGGTTAAGTACATCTTGGGCTAATAAATTGCCAGAAGTTCAAACTGAATTCGGGGTTGGCTCTTATGCCACAAATGGGGTTTTTGATGATTTGAATTCATATACCTCATGGGGGAAAAAACTGACCTCTGCCAATACTGTTTATGACAACATAGGGACATTTTTTAAAAATGCAGGTGTTTTTGATAATAACATCAATGTTTCTGGAGGATCAAAAAATGGAACATTCTTTTTATCCGCATCTAATTTTGATCAGTCTGGAATTGTTCCTAATACTGGTTATAACAAAACAACTTTTCGTTTAAATGGTCAACAGAAATTTGGAAGATTAACGGTAGACGCTAATATTGCTTATTCCATCGCTGATATGGATAGAACTTTAACCACTGCGGGATTGTACGGTGGAGGTGGCGTAGGAAGTATGGGAGCCCTGTATAATTGGCCAACCATTTTTGATGTTAGAAATTATATCAATATTGATGGAAGTCAATACCGACCGTATGCGGCAACATTAGATTTGCAAAGTGATATGGATAATCCATATTGGATTGTCAATCAAAACGAATTAACTTCCAGGACTAAACGTATTACCGGAGGCATTAGTGCTAACTATAATATAGCAAAATGGTGGGATTTAACTGCTCGTTTAGGTTATGATCAACATACAACAGATGATTATACCTATATCGCACCAGGATCGGCTCTTGCACCCCTATATCAAAATGGACGTTTAAGTAAAAATGATGTAGGTTATTCGTTTTTGACAACTACAGTAATGAATAACTTTCACAAAAAATTTGGCGACTTCGAGACCCATTTGATGTTGGGAGCTACTACTGAGAATACGGAAACCCAAACTCAAAACCACTGGGGATACGGTTTTGTTACTGCAGGAACAATTAGTTTAAATAACATCGCCAATACCAATAAGTTCTTTACCGATAGGTCAACACAAAGACGTTTGTTGGGTGCTTTTGGAGAAGCAGGTGTTTCTTACAAAGGCTTTGCTTATTTAACAGTTACGGGGCGTAACGATTGGTCATCGACATTGCCAATTGAAAATAGATCGTATTTTTATCCTTCTGTAAGTGGTTCGGTAGTATTTACAGAGTTGATGCCTAAAAATGATATTCTTTCTTATGGTAAAATCAGGGCAAGTTGGGCACAAGTAGGTAAGGACGCGAATGTTTATTCTACATTAACTTATGTAAATCCACCTTATATTATTGGTTCATATACTGCGGTTGGAAATCAATATACCGCAGGTAATCCTGTAATTAAGCCAGAAATTCAAAGGTCTTGGGAAATTGGGGGTGAATTTAGGTTCCTTAAAGGGAGAATTGGTTTGGATTATACCTATTACCATAGTCAAACTAAAAATCAAATTGCGCAACCACGCTTGTCAAATGCAGGAGGTTTTATCTTGAGTTCGCTTAATACCGGTTCTGTAATTAATAAAGGTATGGAAGTTGCCCTAAGTGGTAAGCCAATCGATCAAAAAGATTTTACGTGGGATGTAATGCTGAATTTTTCATATAATAAAGGTCGATTAGGGGAGTTCTTGCCGGGAGTATCTTACTTCTATCCAACAGATGCCCAATTTGGAACGGTAAAGGCGGCTTCTATTCCCAATGGTGGTTTTTTCCTTGGGATGACAGGCCAATCTTATTATCGTGAATTAGATGGTAATGGTAAAGAAATTCCTGGCGGACGTTACCAAGTTGATCCAACTACCGGCTTATATAGGGTAAATAACAATAATCCAATTGTAGGTAATCGTGAACCAAGTTTTATCGGAGGTATTAATAATACTTTTCGTTATAAAAAATTATCACTATCGGTATTGTTAGATATCAGAAAAGGTGGCGCAATATTTAACGGTACTGAGTATGCTTTAGTTTCAAATGGTTTAAGTAAGAAGACTTTGCTCAATGATAGGCAGTCGGTAACAGTAACAGGTGTAAATAGCACAACAGGTGCAGACTTTTCACAAACTTATGAAGCTGGCAAGAACTATACCATAGGTGCCACCACTGTTGCTGGAACAGCAATGATTCAACGTTATTGGGCAAATTATGCAGCTAATTCGTATAATTTCATAACAGATGTTAACTGGTTAAAATTAAGGTCCGTAACGTTGTCTTATGATTTTAGCAGTTTGGTTAAACAAGTTAAATTTATTAAAGGGTTGTCTGCTACAGCGGTAGGTACCAATTTGCTAACTTGGACAAACTATAAAGGCATGGACCCAGAAGTAAGTGCTGCTGGTGGAACTGGAGGTTCGGGCTCAACAGGTATAGATTATCTTGGGGTTCCGGCCGTAGCTACCTTTACATTTGGATTAAATGTTAAATTTTAATTAGGACAGCTCATGAAAAAGAATAAATATATCAAAAATATAATGCTAGCCTTGGCGCTGGTAGCTGGTTTAACATCTTGTAAAAAATGGTTGGATGTTAATGATGATAAAGATAACCCAAATAACAAAAGTGTGTTATTGGAAAATAGATTGCCTTGGATACAGCATTTTTACATGTATTCTGCTGGGGTTACCAATTTCCGTACAGCAGCTCAGGCCGGTGTATATTATAGTAACAGTGCCAATACGAATTCGGTAACAACTACATGGAAGCCTGTAGCCGGCCTTACCACAACACCATACCAGACATTTTTTGTAGGTGTTTCTTCAAATCTTATTGATATGTATGACGTTGCTAAAAGCAAAGGGGCGTATCATTATATGGCTGCAGCCAATGTGTTTCATGCTTTGGGATTTATGCAAATGTTAGATCTTTATGGGGAAATGCCTTATACTGATGCGACTTATGGCAATCCTAGCCCGAAATACGATAAAGGTAAAACCATTTATAACGGGTGTATGGCTAAGCTAAATGAGGCGATTAGCTTATTTAGTAAAACGCAGGAAGTGGGAGCGCCAGCTTTAACGCCCGGCGATATGATGCACAAAGGAAATGTAGATAAATGGATTAAATTGTGCTGGGGCCTAAAAGCTAGATATATGCTTAAGCTGTCGAAGAAATCGGATTTGTATAATGCCGATTCAATCTTATATTGCTTGTCAAAAGGGCCACAATCTAATGCCGACAATGCTATCTTGCCAGGTCTTAACAATAGTATGGTTACTGATTATTTAATTGGTGACCCAGTGGTTACCAATGGGAATTTTAATTATGCAGCATATGGAAACAATCAACGTGTTTCCCAATTCTACTATAACTTGTTGACAAATATGCGCGGTACGGGCATTGTAGATCCTAGAATGACTAAAATTGTACCCGCAATGATGACCAATGTGAAATTAGACGGTAACGGAAGGGTTCAAAGCTATGATTGGACCCGTTCTATTGGGGTTGATTCATACGGTCCAGC
The DNA here is from genome assembly GCF_039594775.1 of Pedobacter sp. Lineage (GTDB taxonomy): Bacteria > Bacteroidota > Bacteroidia > Sphingobacteriales > Sphingobacteriaceae > Pedobacter. The sequence continues at coordinate 711,444 of NZ_JBCNMT010000001.1, forward strand.
TACCCGGTTGTTAAAATCTACGGCAACTTCAATTGCTTTACCTTCTTTTGCAACTGCAAATACCAATATTACCTATCCAATTGCTAATGCTACTGATCGCGCAACTTTCATCGCGGATCTTGCGGCAAAAGGAAAAACTTACACGGTTTCAGGAAACAATGTTACAGTAACTTATCGAGCGGGGTCAATGTATATCAATAGTACCAACTATATATTGGCAGGAGACACCGCCTATGTAAATTTGAGAAGTAACGCGATTGCTACTTCAGGAAATCCGGCACAACCTCAAACTGACGTCAATTGGTATGTTAATACGCAAGCATATACCGCAGGTGTTGTTGGTTCAACGGGATCATTTCAAACACGTCCAGTTTCTGATTTTGAAGTTTTAACCTATCATGAGATGTGTTTTATTGAAGCAGAGGTTCAAATGCGTAAAGGAGCTACAGGGGCCGCTCAATTAGCTTATAAAAAGGGAATTGAAGCTCATCTCAATATGATGCAAGCTAAATTGAATGAATGGCAAAGTGTTTATGGAACTACCAATCCTGATATGAAACCAATGAACCAGGCCGATATCACAAGTTATTTAGCGAGTGCTGCGGTGGCCCAAAATGCTGGCGATTTAACCATGCGTGATATCATGTTGCAAAAATATATTGCAATGGGATGTAGTCTAGAGAATTGGAACGATATGCGTCGTTTTAATTATAGTGCAGGTAATATTGGTGGTTTTGGCGTGGTGTATCCAGGATATGATAGAGGTCCGCTATTTACAGGTACGGCAGAATTAACTGGAGGTGCCAAAACAGACCCAAAATATTGGATGCGTCGTTGGAGGCTGCCAGCTACTTTAGAATTACAGTATAACTCAGCAAACGCGCTTGCTGTAAATCCAAATGTAAATCAGTTGTTTATATGGTCTTTGCCAGTGTGGTGGGATTGTGCGACAGATCAGGAATATGAAGGTTATTTGAAGTAACTTTGGAATATAATGGTCATACAAGCAAAAAGCCCCGAATTTTCGGGGCTTTTTGCTTTTTTAGAATATGCTTAATAACAACTCGCAAAAATGGTGAACGAAGGATTGGTGTCGTCAATGGTAAAACTCGTATATCCTGTAGAAGTGGTGACACTGTGGATAAGTGGCGGGTTGCATGAGTTGGTGCCAGCAGAAACAAGTTGGTAATTGCCATAAGGAACCTCTTCTGATCCATAGGTATCTACGGCATTGATGTAATAGTAGGTGTTGGTATCCGTGTTATAAACGGTAGCCTGTCCACCCATCACGGTCATGTAGCTAACTTCTAACGTAACATAGCCGGTACTCATTTTGTTTTTAAAAGATGTCGCCGAAAACAGGAGCGTAATCAGAAATACTTTAATGATTAAATTTTTCATGATGTTTAATTTAGTTAACGATTAATATCAAATTAGTAAATATTTATTTAAAAGACAAGTAGTTATATTGTGGATTGCTTCACTCGCAATGCTGTTGTTCCCTTCAAATGTGTAAAAACAAATAAATTCCCTAACTTTACGCAAAATTCTAATTATGGCAAGTTTTACCCTTACAACTGAGAGCTGGAACAAAGTAAAAACTAAGTTTTTAAGGAAATATCGCGAGTTGGCCGCAGTAGAAATTCCATTTACTCCTGGGCAGGAAGACCAACTGGTACAACAATTGGCCAAGTTAGTAAACAGGGATAATGCCTATATCGAGTTTACCATTCGTAAAGCTTTGGCTGATCCAGACGGAAACAGGCTATAATCATTTCTATTTTATTCTTTTTTAGTAAATTTACTTTTCGCATTCTTTAAAACAACCGGTTTTAAAAAGAGCGCTGTTTAAACATTGGCGATATGAAAAAAGTAAAAATAGCACTTTTGTGCACCGTCCTAGCCGTTACCTCGCTTACCTTAGCCTTTAAGGAAGATTTATTCCAAGTCTCTAAAAACTTGGATGTTTTCGCATCCCTATATAAGGAAATCAATATTAACTATGTAGAGGAAACGAACGCAGGAGAACTGATGAAGAACGGTATCGACGCCATGTTGGGCAGCTTGGATCCTTATACAGAATATGTGCCCGAATCGGAAATTGAAGACTACAAATTAAAATATGTGAGTACGCAGTATGGTGGTATTGGTGCTGGTACATTAACCATTGATGGCAAGCTTTTCGTGAATGAAGTGAGCGAAGGTTACCCTTCTCAAAAGGCAGATATACGCCCGGGCGATCAGATTGTAAAGATTAATGGGGTAGAAACTACCGGTAAACAACGAGCGCAAATTAGCCAGCTGTTAAGAGGACCAAAAGGAACACCTGTTAGCCTTACTTTGCTGAGAGATGGTGCCGTTATTAATAAATCGTTGGTAAGAGAAGAAATTAAACAGCCCAATGTTTCCTATTCTGGTATGTTAGATGAGCAGTTGGGTTATATCCGTTTAGATAAGTTTTTGGAGAACTCTGGACAGGAAGTAAAGGACGCACTGGAAAACATCATGAAACAAAAGCCTAAGGGGCTTATTTTAGATTTGCGTAATAATGGGGGAGGCATCTTACAGGAAGCGGTTAAAATCGTGAATCTTTTTGTCGACAAAAATGTGCTGGTGGTGAGCCAAAAAGGCCGTAATCCAGAGAAAAGCGCAACCTATAAAACCATCGCTCCAGCCATTGCGCCAAACCTTCCCGTAGTGGTTCTAATTAACGCAACTTCAGCATCAGCATCAGAGATTGTTGCGGGTGCCCTGCAGGACCTAGATAGAGCTATTGTGGTGGGCCAGCGCAGTTACGGTAAGGGTTTGGTTCAACAAACCTTTAATTTGCCTTATAACAGCTTAGTAAAGGTTACTGTAGCAAAGTACTATACACCGTCGGGACGATGCATACAGGCATTGGATTATGCCCATAAAAAACAAGATGGTACAGCTGGTAAATTTGCCGATAGTACCTTAAAAGCTTTTGGTACAAAAGCAGGGAGAACGGTATACGATGGAAATGGTATTTTTCCAGATGTAGTGGTAGATCCCGTGAAATATAGCCCTGTTACCCTAACGTTGTTTAACAGAAACTTGTTTTTTGATTATGCCAATGAGTTTAAAAAGGCAAATAAGGTAGTTACAGCAAAGGACTTCCAGATCAGCGATGCTCAGTATAGCCAATTTGTAGCCTCTTTGGCCAATAAGGATTATAGTTATACTTCAAAATCAGAGCGCCTGTTAAATGATTTGAAGGCCGAAGCAGAAAGGGAGAACAAAACTGCGGCAGTTAAAGCAGACCTAGAGGCATTAAAGGTAAAAATGACTGGAGCAAAAAAGAACGATTTGATCAATCATAAGTCCGAGATTAAAAGAGCCTTGGAAACACAGATCATTAGCCGCTATTTTCACGAAAAGGGAAGGATTGAACAATCATTCCAATATGATAATGAGATTGCCAAGGCCAAATCACTGTTTGGTAACCAAAACCAAATGCTGGCTATTTTAAAAGGCGACGGTGCTTATAAAACTATAGGTAGCGCTAAACTATCCGGAAACGAAGAAAATTAGCGTTTAAGGCGATAGTTCCAACAAAAAGGGGCATACAATCTGTATGCCCCTTTTTTATAGTTACTGGAATTAACTAGTAATCCATAGCATGTAATCTTACTTTTAAGCCTTCCATTTCAGGTTTTAGTTGAATTTGGCAAGCTAGTCTCGAGTTAGGCAAAAGATCAGGTAGCGTATCTAGCATAGCATATTCGTCATCACTCATTTCATTTAGCTTTTCCTCTCCCTCAAGCACATCGACACAGCAGGTAGCACATAGCGCCATACCCCCACAGGTAGCCAATACATCGTATTCGCTGGCTTTTAAAAATTCCATTAAACTAAGGCCCATGTCTGTAGGGGCCATCAGATCAGTTACGTTCCCTTCCCTGTCTTCAACGGTAATATTGATATCGCTCATCTTATTGCTCAATATAATTTTTAAAACTCACTCACCCCATTTACGGTGGTATATTTCATCGTGTATTTCACGCCTGGGTTCATGTACTGGTAAGCGCTGTGACTCATCAATGCAGCTTCATGGAAACCACATAAAATCAATTTTAACTTATTCGTATAGGTGTTGATGTCGCCAATAGCATAAACTCCCGGAACATTGGTAGAATAGTCGTCAACATTTACCTCAATAGCGCTTTTGCTAATGTTAAGTCCCCATTGCTCAATTGGTCCCAATTTAGGGCTTAAACCAAATAATGGAATTAAGTGGTCGGCCTCAATACTAATGGTTTCCATGGTTTTGTTGTGGATAATTTCTACTTGTTCCAATTTGCCTTCGCCATGCACAGCATTTAAGTTGCTGTTCAATATCAAGTTGATTTTACCTTTTTCGGCAAGTTCCATTACTTTAGCAACAGAGTCAGGAGCACCTCTAAACGCTTCGCTACGGTGTACCAAGGTCAATTCGCTACAAACCTCTGCTAAGAAAATTGTCCAGTCCAAAGCCGAGTCGCCACCGCCAGCAATTACCATTTTTTGGTCGCGATATTTCTCAGGGTCTAAAATCATATAGTTTACCCCACGGCCATTTTCAAATTTTTCTAATCCGGCAACAGCAGGCTTGCGGGGCTCGAAACATCCTAAACCACCGGCAATTACTACAACTTTGGCTTCAATTACGGTGCCCATGTTAGTAGTTAAAACAAAGTCTGCTTCGCCTCTTTTTTCCAAGCCTTCAATGCGCTCACCAAGGGTAAAACCTGGGTGGAAAGGCTTGGCTTGTTCCATCAAATTATCGATTAGTTCTTGGGCTAATACAGATGGGAAGCCTGGAATATCGTAAATAGGTTTTTTAGGGTATATTTCTGATAGCTGACCGCCAACCTGTGGTAAGTAGTCAATTAAATGACAACGCATCTTTAACAAACCCGCTTCAAAAATTGCAAACAAACCAACTGGCCCAGCGCCTATAATAGCTATATCAGTAGAGATCATATTCTTAAAAATTTGTGCAAAAGTACAAAATTAAGTTTTAAATAATGGCACTTATTTAGATGAATTCTAGATAGAAAGTGAAAAAATCTACTAAATCTATCGGTATTGCATTGTAATGGCCATTTATATTTAGTTTTTTCAAAGAAACGAAGTATTATCGGCAAAACTTAATTATTACTTAAAACTACGCTATCTTTGAAATTTAGATGACCAAGAACATATATTTCGCATCAGATTTCCATTTGGGGTCTCCTAATTACGAGGAGAGTAGGCAGCGTGAGGACCGTATTGTAAGATGGTTGGATTGGATTACGCCTGCTTGCAGCGAACTGTTTTTGATGGGCGATGTGTTTGACTTTTGGTTTGAATATAAATATGTAGTGCCCAAGGGTTTTGTGAGGTTGCAGGGCAAGTTGGCGCAAATGGCTGATAGCGGCATTAAAATCTACTTTTTTAAGGGTAATCATGACATGTGGGTAAGGGATTATTTCACCAAGGAAATAGGGATGCAGATTGTGAGCGATGAACAGGTGATTGAACGTAATGGCAAGAAATTTTACCTGCATCATGGCGACGGCTTAGGCCCGGGAGATAAGAAATATAAGTTTTTAAGAAAGGTTTTTAGAAATCCTGTTTGTCAATGGTTGTTTGGTATTTTGCCAGCTAGCATAGGTATGGGCATTGCTAATCGTTGGTCGGCACATAGCAGGGCGGCCAGTAAAGCTGAAGAGGTTTTTTTAGGGGAAGAGAAGGAGTGGTTGGCCGTGTATGCTAAAGAGCAATTGCTGAAGCAACATTTTGATTATTTTGTGTTTGGGCACCGACACTTGCCCTTGGAAATAAAGCTAAGCGACAGGAGTACTTATATCAATATTGGCGAATGGTTAAACTACCAATCGTATGGGGTATTTGATGGAGAACAACTGAAGCTGGAATATTTTGAGAAATGAAAAGGTTAATTGTTTTATTGCTTAATTGTTTGATTGTTCTGCTGCTGGATAGCGGATCAACACAAGCGCAATTGAAACAGGTTGCTAAAATAGATACCGTTGCCAAAGCAGTTTACGCCGATAACTTAGATAATGTCTACCTACTTTCCGCAAGAGACGAACTTTTGAAATATGATGCCAAAGGGGTATTGAAATGGCGCTATAGCAATAACCGTTTTGGGAAATTGTACAGTGTAGATGTTTCCGACCCGTTGAGAGTAGTACTTTTTTATGCCGATTTTCAACAGGTGGTAGTACTGAACAATAATCTGAACGAGATCACGAGTTATTCTTTTGCCAAGAATGGTAATTTGTTGGTGTCGGCAGTAGCATCTGGGAACAATAATAGTCTGTGGATTTTTGATCGAGCTAGCAATGTGTTGGTCAAGTTGAGCAGTAATTTTACAGAGGATGTTCGTTCGGCAAACCTATTCCAATTGTTTGATGAGGTGATTGATGCGAAGAAATTGGCCGCTTCTGACCAGTATGTGTTTTTGCAACGTCGCAATAATGGTATTCTGCAGTTTGATAGGTTTGGCGGATATGTAAGGGAGTTACCTATAGATAGTTTGACCGATTTTAACATCACGAGTAACGTAATCGCTTACGTGAATGGTCATACGTTGGTGAAATACCATCCGGTCTCTTTTGAACAATCGAAACAGCAACTGCCTGTTAATGGCCCTATTAAGCAAGTGACGGTGGGCAACAAATTAATTGCGGTGTTAACCGAAAAAGCCGTATTTTTGCTGTCCGATAATTAAAGCATGTGATTTATTGCATTGTTTTTGGTTGAATAAACCCGATTGAAGCGGTTGTACTTTTAGCTTAGATAAACCTCATAGGTTTGCTGGGCACATGGCGAGGGAAACCTATGAGGTTTGTGCTGGGGCGTAAAAAGACAAGAGCGTAAAGCGGGGCTTGCTTTGATTATTGTTGGATATTGATTTTCTTAAAAATATATGTTAGATAAGTTAGAAGCCATTAAGTTGCGCTGGGAAGATGTGGAAGAGCAGTTGAGCAATCCTGATGTGATACAGGACATGAAACGTTTTGCTGCGTTGAATAAGGAGTATAAAGACCTCACCAAAATTGTGGAAGAGTACAAAGTGTACAAAAACGTGATGAGCAATATTGAGGCAAACAAAGATATTTTAAGCAACGAGAAGGATCCGGAGATGAGGGAAATGGCGAAAGAGGAGCAGGATTTGCTATTGGTGCAACAGGAGGAAATGGAGGAGCGCATCAGGTTGATGCTAATCCCTAAAGATCCCGAGGATGCTAAAAATGCGGTATTTGAAATTCGTGGTGGTACAGGTGGTGATGAGGCAGCACTTTTTGCTGGTGATCTGTACCGCATGTACACGCGTTATTTTGACACCAAAGGTTGGAAGGTTGAAGTGATGGATGTAACAGAGGGTACTGCTGGTGGTTACAAAGAGGTAATTTTGAAGGTAAGTGGCGATGATGTTTACGGTACGCTGAAATATGAGAGCGGGGTACACCGTGTGCAACGCGTACCTGATACGGAAACTCAGGGCAGGGTACATACTTCGGCAGCTTCGGTGGCGGTATTGCCAGAAGCCGAGGAGGTGGATGTATACATTAATCCTGCGGATGTGGATTTGCAGACTTCACGCTCAGGTGGTGCTGGTGGACAGAACGTAAATAAGGTAGAAACGAAGGTGCAATTAACGCACAGACCTTCGGGCATTGTAGTAGTGTGCCAGGTGGAACGCTCGCAGTTGGCCAACCGTGAGCTGGCAATGGAAATGTTGCGTTCGAAGTTGTATGACTTGGAAGTACAGAAGAAACATGGAGATATTGCAGCAAAACGTAAAACAATGGTATCTACAGGTGACAGGTCGGCCAAGATCAGAACGTACAATTATCCTCAGGGCCGTGTAACCGATCACCGTATTGGTTTAACGTTATACAACTTGCCTGCTATTGTAGATGGCGATATTCAGGAGCTAATCGACAAGCTTCAATTTGCTGAAAATGCAGAGAAAATGAAGGAAGGCGCCGTGAATTAAGAACTACTTCTGTTAATTTATACAAGGCCTCGACATTTGTGTCGGGGCTTTTTGTTTGTTGTTAGGTTGCTTTAAAAAAATAAATAATTGTAAATGAGGTGCTTTTTGTTCGGTGTTAAATTATTTTTAAATTTTGTTGAATAAATGAAATATTCACTCTATATTTGCATCACCAAAACGGAAAACACTTGTTTGACGTTGCGAACGGTTCGGTAGTTCAGCTGGTTAGAATGCCGCCCTGTCACGGCGGAGGTCGCGGGTTCGAGTCCCGTCCGGACCGCAAGAAAGCTTCAACAGAGATGTTGGAGCTTTTTGCTTTTATGGCGTTTTTTTACGCTTGTCACAAAAAAAATTCGAGGATATTGTTTTATGCCCGAGGGGTTTTATGCTCAGAAGGTTATCTTTAGGTCAGCTCTGTTTCTAGAGCTCCCTATATAATTCTGAAAGTTTATCGCCGAATGTTAACAAGTGGTTTTTTGCCTATAGATCTTTTGCTGGGTATCTCTTATAATCTATATCATTTGCGGAGAAGTACCCTTGTGTATTTCCGGAAACATTTCCCTGTACATTAACGGGTACGCTTGAAAAAAGACCGCTCCAATCCGTTTCCATGAATACCCCATATAGGTATTTAGCATAGTTCTCGGAAAGTGAGATTTTATAAATGAAAACACCATCTTCCTTAGCAAGCGAAAATTTTCTTTTCAGATTATTCAGCGGATATAAGGAATTTGGTGATCCTAATAAATGCGTATAACTGTAATATTTCGTCTGATCAAACCTGGAGGGATGCCAAGTTGGGAGATCTTTATAGGAGATATACCATTTGTTTGAATTTAAGTATCCGAAAGTGTGTTTGGGAACGGTAACTTCTACGGTTTTGCTATCTATAGCTCGTGTAGACAAGGGAAGGAAGTCGTCTACAATGTTAACGACCTGTCTCAGTGTATCTACTGCAGTATAGGTTTTCCCATTGTATTTGATAGTCAGCGTATAAGCATTGTTGTAGTTTGGATCATCATTGTTCGTTGCCATATAAACCCCTGGAGTTTTTGTCTCTTTGTAAACCAGATCTACTCTGCCATTGTTTACGACTACAGAAGCTTTACTGATGGGTGTGGGTGCCGAATCTGGATACAGGGCCGGTTTGGTAAGTCTAATATATTGCGCAGCGGTATAAGTGTTAAAACCACCCTCTACTGCTAAATCGTAAGCTCGTCCAGGTTTTAAAAAGCCATTGTTGTCTAAAGCGCTTTTCTTACAGCCAGTCATTGCTGCTATCATGAAAAATACCAATAAATAAACATGAATACGTTTCATAGCTATATTTTAAAACTGTAGGCAATCCACGGGTAAAAACCAAACCCATACTCCGTAGTGCTGCTCCTAGGTTCAAATGATGATGAACTTAGATGGTAATATAATGGGTTTTTTCGATTATATAAATTATATATTCCTATAGAGATGAGATGTCCCATGGCACGTTTGCTACTTATCCTCGATTGTAAACGATATTGTGCGGAGACATCGAGCCGGGTGTAATCTGGAAATCTGGATGTGTTTCGACCTTCAAATATTGGCACATTTAAACCATCATGTTGATAATAGCCAACAGGAAGCGTGAGTGGTCGACCGGTGGTATAAGTGAAAAATGACTGGAAAGAAATTCGCTTGTTGAGCTCAAACCTTGCCGTTAGTTTAAGTTCATTTGGAATGTCGTAATTGGCGACAAAGCGGTTCCCAAAATTGATGTCCTCAATTTTACGAAATGCTCGGGAATAGGTATAGGCCAGCGTACCAGAAAACCTTCCTTCTGTTTTATTCACCTCTAGTTCTAATCCATAAGCCTCAGAGTTTCCGGACCTGAGCTGGTTCCTGATACTAGGGTTGCTAATGATCTGGGTATGGCCAATAAGATCAAGCTGATTGCTTAATTTTTTATAGTAGGCATTTGCCGAAAACACATAGTTTAGCGGTGTATAGCGATAGCCGAGTGAAAAATGATTGGAATGTTGTGGCTTAATATTTACAGAAGCCGGAATATAGGGTTCGAGGGAGGAGAAGGCCAGTGCGCTGTTTTGTACCAGTTGTAGGTATTGATAATTACGGTTGTAAGTGATAAAAATACGCTGGTTTGGCTGCGGTAAATAGCTGATGTTGATCCTTGGCTCTGGATTTATAAAAGTTTTTACAAGATCTTTTTTAATTCTGTTTCCCCGATCATCAAAAAGATTTTGTTGCTCCTGTGCATCTCTGAACATAGATATCCGGAGGCCATAATCTAATTCAAATGATTTGTTTAAACTGATCTGTTGTGAATAATAAAGGGCAGACTCTAGAGATTTTTCTCTTGAAATGTTAAATTCAAATGCTTGTTGTTTATACATTTCACCAGGCATAAACTGGTGATAAATGTTGGATATTCCAAACTTGATCTGGCTTTTGGGACTCCTGTAATAGGTATAATCTGCCTTTAACGTAACTTCCTTAACACCTGTGCTCCACTGACTTTTTTGAGACAGCGTATCGGCATTAAGATCCAGTAGGTTACTGTAATTGCTGTAAATGGCGGATACATTGAGGAATACTTTTGAGTTGAAAATATGGTTCCAGCGCAAGGTAGAGGTTAAGTTTCCCCATTTGTTGGTATAGGAGTTTTCAGATAACAGATTGTCTTTTCCGATGTAAACCGAATAAAAAACACTGTTGTTTTTATTCAGTTTGTAGTTTGCTTTTGCATTGATATCATCATATACCGAATTGGGATTAAACAATTTGAATTTGCGATGAAAGACATCGAGCAAGCTCCGCCTGTAGGCTACAATAAACGAACCCTTATCTTTAACAATAGGCCCTTCGGCTGAAAAGCGGAGTGACATCAAATTGACCCCACCGCTCAGGTGAAACTCTTTACTATTCCCTTCTGTCATCCTGTTTACAATTACGGAAGATAGCCTTCCGCCATAATTCGCAGGCATATAATCCTTATAAACCTGAATGTTGTTTACCACATCCGAATTAAATACAGAAACCAGCCCGTATAGATGTGAGGGATTGTATATGATGGCTTCGTCCAGTAAGATCAGATTCTGGTCTGCATTACCGCCTCGTATAAACAGACCAGAGCTACCCTCGGTTATGGCTTTAATCCCATTCTCCATTTGTAGTCGTTTCATTGGATCTGTCTCCCCTAAATAATAGGAGGCATTGTTTAGCTGCTTAGCTGCAAAGTTCTGTTCATTTAGCAATACGGGATTAGGTGCAGTTGCGGCTTTCGTGATGACTACTTCTTCCAGCGGACGTTCTTTGAGCGACAATTCAACCTGCTCCTGTTTGTTTCTGTCTAAATGGACCTGCTTTCGTTGCGGTTGATAGCCTGTATTGGATATCAGAATTTCGTAATCCCCTTGGGGAATACTGATAGAATAAAACCCATATTGATTAGTTGTAACACCTACCTGTAGCGCAGGAATCTGAACTGCGGCGCCAATCAGTTCTTCGCCGTTATAGCTATCTCTTACGTAACCATGAATAGTCCATGTAGTCTGTTTACCAGGCGTAATTACAATATCGTTGCCTATCAGATTAAACTCCAGTGCTGTGCCAAAAAGCAATCTTTCCAGAATAGTGCTTAATGGGGTCTGTGTAAATCTGAACTCTTTATTTTTTAACTTTCTAAGTTGATCGGGGTCAAAAGCAAAACTGCATTTTGCTTTTAGCTCCAGTTTTTTTAATGAGGTGATTAGGGAATCTGGAGGTAGTGTTATCGTAACGTAGTTTTTTAACGGATTTTTCTGTTGTGCAAAAAGCTTTTCCTGAAAATTCAGTAACAGTAGAAAAAGAATAATTAAAAAATGAAATGGCTTAGTTGTTCGATAAAACATAGGTATCCTTTTCCCTTGTTACTTTGCATTGTAAAGATGCGGAAATAACATTAAGTGCACTATCTAAAGTTTGATAATGTAACCTTGCTGTTAATCTTCTATTTTTTAACGATTCATTGTTGATATGAACAGGTGTTTGATAAACCTGACTAAGCTGTTGAATGGCCTCTCCAATAGGAACATCTTGAAAAATGAATTTCTTGTCTACCCAGGATTTATAATTTTGATTGGTATTGTCTGCCGAACTAAGCTTTTTGGTGGCTATGTTATAGGTTCCAGTTTTGCCTTCGGTAAGTCGTACTTCCATATTTAGGGAAGTATGTTTCAGTGCGACTTCTCCATCTTCAACAATAACCGCTATTTTATTGGGATTTCTGACCACATTAAAACTTGTACCAATATCCTGGGCCTCTAATTCTCCAAGCCCCAAAATAAATTGTGGCCCATTGTGTTCAACCACATGAATAAATACCTCGCCTTCCAGCAGCTCCAGTCTCCTGTTGTTGATGAAATCTTTATCATATTTTACTACCGTAGAAGCATTCAGGCTCAACTCAGTACCATCGGGTAGTTTCAGGCGTGTAATGGCAGCATTTTTGGCAGTGTTCACCACAATGTATCTGTTCTGTAGCATAAAATAATAGCCTACAGATACGATAACCAACACGGCTGCAGCAACTTTATACCATAAACCGATTTTTCTATTGGGTCTGTCTATATTCAGGTTATTGGTTTGGCCGCTAATTTTGCGATCTAACGTTTTCCAGGACAATTCTACATCTTGGCTATTCCTTGTGAGTAGTTTATCCATTCCCAGTTGAATATTGACAAACTCCTGATAAGTTTTTTCATTAGCTTCATTATTTGCCCGCCATTGGTCAAGCAGCTCCTTATTTTCTGAAGTAATGGTCTGGTCAAGGTCATCGATGATCAGGCTGTGTAAAAATTCTTCGCTTGCTTCAAAATCTTTCATCATGATAAAATTAGAGCGTAAAAAATATTTGTGAACATTAATAATGATATGATCACTTGTTTATGTTTTTGCAGATGTTCCCGTAGCTTTTGAAAGCCATAGGTTAAGTGGTTTTTCACCGTTTTAACGGAAATATCCATTTGTGTAGCAATTTCTTGCTGCTTTAATTTGCCAAATCGACTGAGGTACATTACCTGTCGACATTTTTCTGGTAGCATTTCCAGCGCATGCTCCAAATTCTTAAGTAATATTTCATCGGCTTCAATGATGTCGTCGTTTACTATAGCTTCCTCCTGGACAGCAACATACGCCTCCTGTTTTGCATGCGCTATCTTTTCTTTTTTTAGAAAATTTAGCGAGGTGTTCACTACTGACTTAAATAAATAGCTTTTCATTGAATACTGAATATTTAACTGTTCTGCTTTATTCCAAATGGTTATAAATACATCGTGAACGATTTCTTCTGCAATTTGTGTTTGACCAACATATCTGTACGCTACGGCAAACAGTTGTTGATAATATTTTTTATAAAGGGCCTCAAATCCTCGTTTATCATGTTGTGCAATCGCTTTTATCAATTGCAGGTCATTATCTATTGTAAGGTTTGTATCCACTCCGCTCATCGCCATCCTATTGTTGCTTTAAAGTAAGGATCCCTGAAATCTCAGGGCTCAACGCTAAAGTGTTTATAGCTACAAACCAATTCCCTTTCTGCAGATTTCGTTCATTAAGCGGGCTTAGTTCTAAACTACCTTTTAGCGCCATGGTGGTCACTTTTCCCGCCGTCTGCTTATAAATTTCCTTAACCAAAGAACCTGTAGAGCCTTTTGGTCCGTTTCTGAGTGTAATTAGCGTTGGATCTATATTTTTAAATTCCACAGCATAACTCAGTATTTTTGTGCTTTCATCATAATTACCTTTCAGCACTGCTGTGCCATCGGAATTACTATTGGTTCCTTTTTTATCAATTCTGGCCGTAACAATGTAAGTTCTTAACGGTGGCTTTACTTTAGCCTCTTCCGTTACATCCTCTTTTTTCTTACAGCCAGTTATAAAAACCAAAATAAAAAAGACACTAATTTTAATCAGTAGATGCCTATGTAAATTATCCCTCATTATAGCATTTTAAACGGTTGCTAAAATACTAAATTATAGTATATTACAGTTTAGGTTTAAAATTCATTCATTACATCGATTACTTTTTCAATTTCAGTTACTGTATGGCAATAGGAAGCTGGTAAGCTCAAAGTTGTTTGATGAATCAGCTCTGCAATTGGATAGCTTCCTTTTAACTTGTTTTTTAATGCTTTTTGTTGGTGTGGTGGAACCGGATAATGTATCTCTGTTTTAATGTTGTGCTTTAGTAAGTGTGCCCTTAAACGGTCTCTTTCAGGATGCCTTACGGTATAAATATGGTACACATCCTTAAAATCTTGCTGTAACACAGGTTTGATGAAATCGGTTTTTAATCCTTCTTGATAAAGCGTAGCCAGCTTTTGTTTATGTGTATTTATCTCCTCAAGGAAAGGTAGTTTAACCGATAGAAAGCCAGCTTGGATTTCGTCTAACCTGGAATTGATGCCAATGTAATTGTTGTAATATTTTTCATGGCACCCATAGTTCCGTAATGCTTTTATTTTATCAATAGCCAAGCTGTCATTCGAAATCAGTGCTCCTCCGTCTCCCAGTGCGCCCAAGTTTTTTGTAGGGTAAAAGCTAAAGGCCCCGAAATCGCCAAAAGTGCCCACTTGTTTTGTTTTAAAAGTAGCTCCATGTGCCTGTGCACAATCTTCAATTACTTTAAGACGATATTGCGTTGCAACCTTCATGATTGTTTCCATCTCACAACACTTGCCGTAAAGGTGTACAACGATGATGGCCTTGGTTTTAGGTGTAATACTTGCTTCTATTTTTGAAGGGTCGATATTGTATGTATTGATATCAGGTTCTACCAATACGGGAACCAATCCATTATTTAGAATGGCGAGGATGGTTGCGATATAAGTATTTGAGGGAACAATGACTTCTGCACCTTCGGGAAAATCAAAATATCTTAGTGCCAGTATCAGGGCATCCAGTCCGGAGGCTAAACCAGCACAATGCCCGGCACCACAATATTCGGCAAATTGCTTCTCAAAGGTTTTTACTTTATCGCCAAGGATAAACCATCCCTTGTCCAAGCTATCGTCGAAACTTTGGCGATATTGGTCCATAAAGGGCTTGTTTAGCAAATAAAGATTTTCGTACTCGATCATGTTACACGGCAATATTCAGATATTCTGGGTAAGGGGTTTCGATATAGTCTTGGGCATCATAAAATTCAGACGCAAGCACCATCAAAATAGCATCTTCACTAAAACTGTACATGCTATGCCAGTCTTCTGGCTGAATAATCAGGCACTTATCAGGGGAGTCGAGTAAATAAGTTGACTCGTCTGTGCCATTGTTGTTATAAATTACACAGGCACCACGAATACAAATGGCTGCTTGTACGGTCTTAACATGGCGATGTCCGCCACGTACTGAACCATCAACACCGTAGATGTAAAATATTCTTTTAATGTCAAAAGGTACCACCTTTTCAATTACCGTGAGGTTGCCGCGTTCGTCTGTAAAAGTTTTTAAATTAATTAAAGAGGCCATAGCTTGTGAATCTTTCTTTATAAAAATTTTTATAATAACCAAGTAAGGTAAGTGTGATTGATCGTCCTATCACACGGTTTATCCATTCAATATCATTCGTTACTTCGTAAGAAATAGCAGTAGTATTTGCTTGTTTTATTTTCTTTTGGGCTGCTGTTAATGCCTTAACATACGGCTTATAAACCTTATATATTAGTTGTTTGGATAGGAAGTAATTCTCAAAAGTTAATTTATAAGTATTATTCCGGGTATATTGAAAAGCATGATAGTGGTAAAAAACCAAGTCGAAGCTTTTCCCTGTGGCAAGCTCTTCACCCTTAATTTTTCCTGATTTTTTACTGAAGGTATATTGTTCCACATTCCATGGTGCAACGCCACCGCCAAGGTGCTGAAGCACATGAACAGTATCAAATCTTTCAGCCCAGTTATCTAGGTATTTTTGATCTCCAAATTTTCCGTCTTCAAAACGGCAATAGCACCACTCTATACATGCGTTTACCCACCAGTTCAATACTTCCATGCCAGCTTCAGTATTTTTAAAGGTCATAAACTGTACACAATAAATCCCACTTGTAGCGGATTGATCATGATGCGGTGTAAATCGGTGCTCCGTGATCATTACTGACTTATCACCCATTTCATTATAGAGTACTCTTGGGTCGCTAAAAAACAACAGATCTGCATCTACATAGCTACAATGGTCTAATCTGTAGGTTTCTATACAATGCTTTATGGTTGATGAGGCGCAAGTCCAGCAATACTCTCTAGGCGTTCTTTCTGATTTTACTGCAAGTAGTTGCTCATTTTCAAATTCCTTTAAACTAACGATGGTTGCATGTTTAAGGTTAAGCGCTCTCAGGGTGTTATAACAATGGTCGTCAAATGCAAAGATATACAGATGGAAATGAGTGCAATGCTGCTCCAAAGAATAATACATTGCCATACCTCGCGACAAATAATTGGAGTTAAATAAAGTACAGAAATTAAGCATGTTTTAATGAATTAATAAGGTAAAATCCTTTGTTGCTAGCCACCTGTTTGCCATCTATGTACATATCTGCTTCGCCAGGTACATAGGAAGGGAAAGAAGAGACCACTTTGTATTGGTTAGAAAAATGGTTTAGAAAGAGTGTTTCATTAAAAAACCAAGAAGGGTAGGATGCGGGGTAAATTTCATCGGGTACTGTCTGTAGGGTCAAGCGGTCTTGAGGCTTATGGTTGAAAGCGGTTCTGTCGAAAAGAATGAAATCAAAGTTATAGGCTGCTAACTGTTGAAGAAACTCGTGTGGTTTTTCTAGGTACTGGACCGAACTGGACAATAGTATCAGGTCAATTTTTTGCACTGATAGGCAAACCTCAATTCCATGATAAAATTTGAGTTGCTCATTTTCAAAATTGGCTTTGCCACAGGCTACATAATGTTCTTGTTCAACAATATTCCAGCTTGAGCAAACCTCTGGCGTTAGAAATTCTTTCAGCTGGTAGTAGGTGCTTCCCAATGAACCGCCAAAATCAAGGATATTTAATGGTTGTTTTTTTAGCTTAGCACTAAGTAGCAGAAAAGCAATTAGTGCGTGAGGGTATTCTTTTTTTTCAAAAATTACAGAATCACGCTCATAAACCGCCTCACCATTTTTTACCTTGAGTAAGGCATTTTTGGTGCGCTCAAGTATAACATCTGCATCATAACCTCCCGATTTAGCACTCACTTCGCTCCAAGAGGAATAATCCCCGAACCATCCGAATTGATTTTTTTTTCGCTTTTTAAACAGGCTTTTCAACATTTTTTACTGAAATTTCTGCTTACAAGACAATGGGATTCTCAAAAGGTCCTATATGAATTTTAAATATTTCGATTTTTTTCTTCCTGTAGTATGAGCGGCTAAAAGGGTTGTGATAGACAAAAGGCAGGCTTAGCGTTTTAATGTCATAAAAAGCTTTTTTGAGGTACTATTCTCCTCGCAAAAATTTCGAGGATGTTTTGATGTGGTATTGATGAAAATATAGATAGATACCTGTAATGTGTCTTATGCTGTTTTTGCTTGCCTTAACTTGGGGTTATATTCCATGCTACTAGTGGTTTAGGAAATTACTTTAACGAGGTTAACCTTTTTCGGGGTGCTGAAAATATACTGGCTGAATACAGGCTGAAGAGAAGCTAGATGAAAGCTTAAGACCATATCTAAGGACTTGTACGCACTTTTACGGAGTTTTACGGACTTTTGAGGATTTATATGGGGGTAAATTGATAAGAAATGTCTAATTTAAGAAAGATAGGGGAGAAATACGGGGCGTGATGTGCTCTTTTTAAGGGTATTCGTACTTTGTTTACTCCTTTGTGGTTTATTTGGATTGTAACTATTTGCTTTTGAAAAAGATACTGCAGCGTTATTTTGCTTTATTTATTTTAAGTTTTTGTTTTTTTATAATCTAATTTATAATTTAGGACCGACCATTCCATCGGTGGTCGAAACCAAACAACAACAAGTACAAAGCCCCCTTTGTACTAGGCTATTTAATTTATCAACGTTCATCTATGAATGCTCTCTTTCGATTAGGAGCTGCTACCTTATTGGTGCTGCTTGTAATGGATGCTGCTAATTCCCAGCAACCAGTGTCCGCAAAGCTATTGGATAGTGTTAGCGGCGTTGCTGGTAAAATTCCCCAAAAGGTATCCCGAGAGTTTAAGGAGCAAAAAGGTAAACTGTTTTCGGCAAGTCCCTTGTCTTTTTTGTCTGATTCGTTAAAATCATCAGCACCTGTTAAGATGAGCGATATTTCTCTGGGTACTGGGATGCAGCGCATTGGTAATTCTTATAGGGCTGTGTATTCGGTAGAAGGTAAGCTCATGCTTTTTAAAATACCTATTGATCTACAGTTAAGCAATAATCAAACGATTAATTTAATGGATAATCCCTTAAGGGGAAATCTCTTTAAAGCAGGATTCAATAGGGAGGCCTTTTTGAAATCGTTGGTGCCAGAGCTGGACCAATATCAGCAATTAAAGGAAAGTGTATTTAATGGGCGACCGGTTTCGACCACCTTACGTGAGCAAATGATGTTGCAAATTCAGAAAACGAGTAAGGAGAAGCAACAACAATATGCTAATGTATACCAATATATTAACCAATATGGGAGTGTAGAGGAATTATTGAAATTGGATGAGGCTACCCTTAGGACCAAAATGAAAACCATGGCCACACAACGAGGCGATAGTTTGAAGAACAGGGGAATGGCAGCGGCAAAAGTAAAACTGGAGGAAGGTAAGCAATTAGATGAAGGTTTGCTGGATAGCCTAAGTCAGCAAGTTTGGGCGATGAAACAATTGTTGCAAACTAATGGGATTGCTCCTGAAAGGATTGGTGATATTGAAAAACAAGTGCTGTCTTTAAAACCAGATTTAAATGCCTATGCTTCCAAGTATGGCATTAACGATATTAGGCAAAAGGGTTGGCAGGGTCTTTTGAATAGGCTGGGTGATGTGGAGATGGGTAGCTTTGGGCAGCAATTGCCTGGCAGTTTTATGAATAAGGATCTGTTTCTAGAAGGGGGCTCTATTTCTCTGCAAACTAGTAAGGGACCACTACAGTTGGGCTTGGCGTCGAGCCAAGATATTGGTTTTAGCAAAGACGCGGGTTTTACCCATTCTAATTTTAATATTCCCAAGCTGGTTACGTTTGTAAGTGTTCCGGTAATTGGCAATGGTTATGCCAAAAGTCGTATTAGCTGGACTGGCAGTATCGAAAAACAATCTTATCGTTTGAATGAATCGGCGGGGATTAGCCCCAGGTCTGGTTCCGCATTGACGCTTAGCCAGGAACTGGGTTCTGAGAAAATGGGCAAGTTTACTTTGGAGGTTTCTAAATCTGCCGCTTCTTTTAGGAATGTAGGTCAAATTGGTTCAGAACACCTGCTTTTAGAGCGTAATACTTTTGGTAATTATTTTAAGGACGATCTTTTTGAGACCATGGCTTTTGGTGTGAAATATGATTTGAATGACCAAAAATCAAGATTAAATACCAATGTTTTTTTTAACTACTCTGGCATCGGTTTCCAAAATCCAGCACAACAGGGTTTTGGTAATATGGGGATGCGTATGGGTGGAGCGGTTAAGAAGGGCTTTTTGAAGAATAAGGTAGTGCTGAATTTGCGAGGTGATTTTAAAAATACCCCAGTAAGCGGAACTAGCGGTGCCCATTGGCAAAACCATAACCTTAATATGGAAGCTAGGTTCAGGTTTTCGAGGAAGTTCAATTTTGCAGTAAAATATATGGACAATGGTGTGCAAAAGAGCGGGGTAGGTGCTGAACAGCAGCAGTCTGTTTATGGTTCAAGAAAATATCAGTTTGATGCCAGTAGCAGCTATAGGCTATTCAAGAAGTCGGGCTTTAGCCATTTGGTGCTAGGCCTGCAGGATATGAGTAATCCTATTGCAAATTCTGCCAGCCAGTTTTTAACAAGCATTTACACCCAGAGCCTTTCATTAGGGGAAATTACCTTAATGGGCAATGTTTTCTATAATAAAGAGCTGCGAAGTCAGTCGATATTGGGTGACATGGTGAATGCAGATGCCGCAGTGCAGTACAAACTATTAGAAAAGGTAACGGCTTCTACAGCATTGACCTATCTTAACAATACTGGCCAGGCCAAGCAATTTGGGATTAAACAAAATGCACAGTTTTCTTTGTGGAAGCACATGGAGGTTAATCTTTATGCCGATGTGCGCAAAAATATGATTACGCCTTTGTACCCAGATCTTTTTGCCAGCAATAGGGCAGAGGTTTCACTTAAATACTACTTCAGATAAAATGAGATATTACAAAGCGTTTATCGCTCTTTTGTTACTGCTTTTTACTTCTTCGATGGTTTCGGCGCAAGTAAGCATTGATTTTATCCCAGCCATATCTGGATCTACATTGGATGGCTTAATGAATGTGCGTATTGTTAACGTTGGTCCCAAAAGAAACATTAGGCTTGAAATTATGGTTGTACAGGATTTTGAGGTGGTTACCGAAGAGGTTGTACACATCATTACAGAGCCATTTGATATACATGCAGGGGTGAACACGGTACCACCTACCATAGTTAGAACTGCACAGGTAAAAATTGGCAATGGCGCTGCGGCCCGGTTTTTACAGCAAAATGGCTATTTCCCTTCCGGGCAATATGTTTATGATTATAAGGTTATGGTTGCTTCTACACGGGAAACACTATTGGAACAAAGCTTTATGCATGAGCTTACTCCAGCTGCGCCGCTTAACTTGGTTGAACCTTATGACAAAGATGAGATTTGCGAGTTAAGACCTCTTTTAAGTTGGCAGCCTCATTTTCCAATGACACCAGGTGCCCAATACCAGTTGGTGCTTACCGAAATTAAGGATAAACAAAATGGCATAGAGGCCCTGCAATATAATCTTCCTTTAATTAACCAAAAAGGTATTTCGGCCAACTTAATGATGTACCCGGCGGTAGCCCGTGATCTGGAAAAAGGGAAAAGCTATGCTTGGCAGGTGACCGCTTACAAGGGCAATACGGTACTTAACCGATCAGAGGTATGGACTTTTAGTATGAAGTGCGAAGATAGCGTAGCTAAGGTTACAAACAGAGATTTAGGTTACCGTTTGATAGAAGATCTTGCAAGAGGGAACAATTATATTACATCAGGAATATTGAAAATAACCATTGCAAATGCTTATGCATCACAACAGCTCCGATATGAAATTACTTGCGTAACCTCTCCGTTGCTAAGCTTTAAAAAGCTACCTGTTATACAGCTTGTGGAAGGTAAAAATATGATAGCGATAGATCTATCAGAAGAAAAGGCATTAAAAGATAACTATACCTATATTTTAAAGGTTTGGTTGCCCAATGGAAATGTAAAACAGTTAAGGTTTATTTACAAGGAATGAGACGTTTTGGAATAGTTATGATACTTCTTGTATTGCTTGGCTGTAAGGGAAAGACAAATGGATACAATGAAATTGAGCGGGGTGCCGTTAGTGTAAAACTTTTTGAGCCAAAAAAGGTTAGCGACCCTTATAAAGTGAGGGTGTTTATAGATAAGGAGCTGCAAGTAAATTCAACACAAAATAACAAGATGTTGTTTGCTCCCGATAGCCTTTTTTATCTTTCATACAATGGCATCAAGCAATATGCCGAACAGGTGGAGTTTGTGGCAAGTGGTGTTAGCGGATGCTTTGAGTATATGGTGTATTTTCATCAGGGTCACCAATCTGTCTCCAATTTTGTTTTTAACGACCGCTATCTTACGCAACAGGAATACAAAATTCAATTAAACAAAAACTAACAATTTTTATAGGTTATAAGCTCTTCAATCTTGATAATGAGAAAACGCTACGAAAAGAAAATCGCATTTATACTATTAACCATTTGGATCTTAAACATATGTGCCCCTCTAACTGGTTGGGCCCTAACTTCGGGACCTTCGCAACCTGAAATGGCTAATTTTCAGCCAGCGGGGACTACTGAATTGGTAGATGTAAGTTCTGGGGATTTTAAATATAACATACCATTAATGGAAGTGGATGGTTATCCGATTAATTTGAGTTATCAATCGGGTGCTAGTATGGAAGAAGAAGCCAGTTGGGTAGGGTTAGGGTGGAATTTAAATATAGGATCTATTACCCGACAGCTTAGGGGCTTGCCGGATGATGCTTCTGGCGATGAAGTAAAAATTACGCATGATGTAAAACCCAAAGTAACCATTGGGGGCAGAATTACCGGAAAAACTGAGCTAAGAGGTAGGGGTAATACTCAAAAAGCAAAACCAAGCGCTTCTTTATCAATAGGCTTATTTTATGATAATTATACCGGAATGGGAGCCGAACTTGGTGCTAATGCCGGTATTTCGCTTTCAATGATGAATGATGGCCAAATGACGGCTGGTTTGGGTATTGGTTTAATGTCCAGTACAGTAAGCGGCGTAAGTGCCAATGTGTCGCCATATATGAATATGCGCATTAGTGAAAATGCCAAAACAAATATGCTAAGTTCTGCTGGACTTAGTACGAGTTTAGGTTATAATTCAAGATCTGGTATAAAAGACTTGAGTTTGGGACTTAGTTTTTCCAGTAATATGTTGGCTCGACAAAAAGAAGGCCGTAAAGCATATACTGATTTTCGACAAGGTCTATCATCTTCAATAAGCTATAATACCGAACCAATATATCCGAGCATACAAGTACCCTTTAAAACAAAATATACATCGGTAAGTTTAGACGTTGGGGCTGCTGCTGCTGTTTGGTTTTTTGGAGGAGGTTTTACAGGCTATAAAAGTGTAAAAGAAGTTACTAATCGTACTTTTAGCAATCAGGCATTTGGTTTCTTATATGCCGATAGGGCTGAAAATAATCCTTTGGCCGTTATGGATTTTGTGAGGGAGAAAGATAATCCCGTAACTCCTACCTTGCCTAATATGGCTATTCCGGTACCCTTGCCAGATTTGTTTTCTTATAATAATCAATTAGGGGGAGGACAGTTTCGACTGTATCGTGCAACAGGTATTTTTGGAGATAATGAGGCCACAGATCGCGCAAGTACCACTTCTATTGGAGCTGATGTTGGATTTGGAGTTCCTCCGTTTGGCGGTGTTCATGCTGGCGTAAGTTTATTTAACCAAAGTGGAACAACTACCTCAAGATTATGGAAAGATCAAAATAATTACTTCGCGAGAGGAAAATTCCGAGGTAGGGAAGAAGCCAATCCAGCAAAAGATCATGTTTATTTTAAAATGGTTGGTGAAAAAACATTGGAAGATGAAGCTTTGGTTGATCAGAAGATGCTGTCGGGAAAAGATTTGCTCTCTATTGGTGTTAATGGGATAGTTGCCCAAGAGCCCTTTAAAGGTAGAACTGAGACCAATGAAATTAAGAAAAACAAAATGGAGCCTAAGCGGAGCGTTATCAGTCACCTGACAGCGAAAGAAGCTCGAGTAGCTGCATTGGATAAGAAGCTTTGGTCGTATCCAAGCGGGGTTTTCACCAATCTTTCAAAAGACGCAAACTTTACCGGGCCAGGCAAGATCAAAGAAATTAACGCTAGCTATCGAAAAAATGATCATATTTCTGAGATTAGTGTAACTGCCGCTGATGGAGGAAGGCAAGTGTATGGGATTCCTGTTTATAATACGAAACAAGTTGAGTATTCTTTTGCATTGGGCAGTATAGGCTATACACCAAACGAAAACCAAGTAGCTTATACCAAGAATGGAACAAATATTAACCATAAAAAGGGATTTGATTACTATTACCATGAAGAGGAACAGCCCGCTTATGCTACAAGTTACTTACTTACCGGAATACTGTCGCCTGACTATGAAGATAATGATGGTGTAGATGGAATTTCGGATAATGACCAGGGACATGCAATTAAATTTAACTATACCAAAGAAGATAAACTATATAAATGGCGAAGTCCATATACTGCAAATAAAGCAATTTTAAATAAAGGGTTGTTAGCCGATCCTTTTGACGATAAAGGTTCTATTGTTTATGGTGAGAAGGAGCTATGGTATACGCACTCCATTGAATCAAAAACACATATTGCCTATTTTATTTTGGAAGATCGTACCGATGGATTAGGTGTAGAGGATGTGCATGGCGGCAAGAATACTACGGTTAAACAAAAGAAGCTAATGGCAATTAAACTTTATGCCAAGGCAGATAGAAGTAAGCCTATCAAAGTAGTAAGATTTTCTTATGATTATTCGCTCTGTCCAAATGTTCTTAACCAGGAAGAGAATGGGCAGGGTAAACTTACCTTGAAAAAGGTATGGTTTGAATATGGGAATATTACCAAAGGGCAGCACAATTTTTATGCCTTTGATTATGCAGATAAAAATCCTTCTTATAGCTCATCTGCATCTGACCGATGGGGTTCCTATAAAGGACACCCAAGTGGGGCTTTATCCAATGAATACTATCCGTATTCTTTGCAAAATCAAACTGCCGATGAGAATGCCAGTGCCTGGAATTTGAAAACGATTACTTTGCCTACCGGAGGAAAGATCAGTGTAGACTATGAGTCGGATGACTATGCCTTTGTACAGGACAAACGTGCTATGGTGATGATGCCGTTGACAACAATGGTGAATGAAGAAGGGAATGACGAAACCGATTTGATTAAGGCCATAGGGATGAAAATTGCACTTGATGATTTACCTGCTGAACAAAAAGGAGACATTACCCCATGGTTTAAAGAAACTTATTTAAATGGCGCCGATTATATCTACGCCAAATTACTGGTTAAAATGAAGACTCGCTTTGCACCAAGCGAAACGGGGAAAGAGCATGATTATATTGCCGTACATAGCAAAATAGATACGGTAGTACGCAACGAAGGGGATTCCTCTGTAATTATAAAATTAGAGAAAAGGGAGGGAGTAAACCCCATTGTAGTTGCTGCATGGCAAAAAATCAAAAATGAATATCCTCGATACGCTTATAGAGGTTTTAGTGATATGCCAGATGCCAATGTGGACGCAGGTAAGGCTATAAAGGCAGTGATTAGCTCTTTTAAAAATCTTAGCGAACTAGGTGTTAAATTTAACACCAGGGCCCAGTGGAGCGAGAATAGATTTGCTAGTGAGTATGATGCCAGTAGTAGTTTTGTTCGTTTGGTAAAAACAAATGGTATAAAAAAAGGAGGGGGCAGCAGGGTTAAGGAAATTAGGATTGATGATAGTTGGGGAGATATGGCCGGAAACAGTAATCAAAACAAGATTTATGGACAGCGCTATGAATATACCACTGAACGAGATGGGAAAATGATCAGTAGTGGGGTGGCTGCAAACGAACCTACACTTGGAGCTGATGAAAACCCATTAAGACAGCCCGTACCCTATATTGAGCAAATTAGCGGCGCATCCAGTAACTTTTTTGCGGTGGAGGAACCATTTGGAGAATCTTATTACCCAGCACCTTCAATTGTATACAGCAAAGTTACCGTAAAGGATTTAGCGCCTGGCAGCTTATTTGGCAGCACACCTGCCACCGGTAGTACGGTTCATGAATTTTACACGGCAAGAGACTTCCCTGTAAAAGTAAAATACAGCACTATAGATTCTTACCGTGATACACCAGATCTGTTATTTAGCCTTGTATCGGCATCAAGTATAGATAAAATGAGCTTTTCACAAGGTTACAATATTGAGCTTAACGATATGCACGGCAAACCGAAAGCCCTTAGAACCTTCAATAGCAAAGGTGCTGAAATAGCCTCTACCGTTTACCATTACCATGCTAGCAAGAGTGGTTTAGACGGTTTAGAGCTTAATAACAAGGTGTCTGTTGTAATGCCTGATGGAAAGGTAAAAAATAATCAAACCATAGGGGTAGAAACGGATTTTTTTGTTGATATGCGGGAACAGGAATCGCGAAATAACGGAACCATGATTGCTACTGGTGTTGATATTGTGACGGGTTTTATTATCCCTATTCCTTTGCCCCATTTTCCAGAGTACCAAAACGATGATTACAAATTATTTAGATCTGCCTGTGCTGTAAAAGTGATTCAAAGTTATGGGATTATAAAGGAGGTGGTGAAGACAGAAAATGGGTCGTCGGTAAGTAGCGAAAATATTGCTTATGACTCCTTGACGGGTGAAGTGCTGATAAGCCGTACAAAAAATGAACACAACCAGGACATTTATAGTGTGAACCTGCCTGCCTATTGGGTATATAAAGGAATGGGAGGTGCCTATCAGAGTACAGGTATCATCATTAAAGACTTCTCGACAGGTATTAATGGAGCATTAGATAACAGGTTCTCTTCGTTGTTTATGCCAGGAGATGAAATACTAGCCATTGGAAAAACTGAAAATAAAAAATATTGGATTATTGAAACAGGTGGCGTAAAGAGGCTGATAGATGAAAATGGAGAAACAAGAATAGAAGGAGATCCAATTGAATTTGTAAAAGTTGTGCGTTCTGGCTTTAGGAACATGCTTAACGCAGGCACATCTTCCCTAATTTGCATGGCTAACCCCATTGTAAATGCGGGAGCCTATAACAAGTTGGTATTAAGTGATATCGGCAACTTGAAAGATTATGAAGTTTTGCAAACTGCTGTTACAACCTTTGATGAAAAATGGGCGCCTGCCTTTATAGAGAAAAAATATGAACAGAAAATAAAAGAGATAAACAAAACATCTATATGGGCGCATATTACGGAGAGCGACCCTCAGGAATATGGCTATGGAGGAGGATTGGGGTCATATAAGAGACAAACCCATGCCCTTTTAGAGATAAAATTTTATAAGAGTAATTCTTTTGGTAAGCCTGCTTTTATTCCCGAAAATATGGTTAATTGGACAGGGCGGCTGTGGTTCATAAATGGTAAGAATCCTTTTTATCGAGACTTTAATAACCAAAATCAAACGGCTCTCCAGAACAATGAAACTAAAATTATAAACGGACAAGTGTATTCATATGTATGGTATTCAAGATCAGCTTTCTCGAATGGTTATGAAGATCATAGACCTTATTTATATAGGAATGATTGGGGTGTTTCTATTAGTGGTCCACAACCAGTATATCCTTCACCTTTAACATCTGATTGGAATAGGTATAGGGTTTACTATGACAATTACGCACCAATAGAACACAAAATAGATACCGTTTATGAAACTATTGAGGCTCCTTTTAATCCATATCATCATGGCTATCTTGGTAATTGGAAACCATCGGAAACAAAAATTTATCAAGCCAATAGGACCAATACTATTCAAGCAAATGCTCCACAACTTAAAAATAGCGGGCATTTTACAGAACTATACAACTACTGGAACAATAATGGCAATACTAGTAACGGTTGGGCAGTAATTAGCAATACCTATAAAGATAAATGGGTAACGGCCAATACCATAACTCAATACAGCAAACAAGGGCAGGAGCTGGAAAATAAAAACGCCCTGGGTATATATAGTGCAGCAAATTTTGCTTTTGGGGGTCAATTGCCAGTGGCTGTTGCTTCAAATGCCCGCCATAGAGAGATTTACGTAAATACTTTTGAAGATGTGCTTTCTAGTTCAGAAAATGCTATCGACCTAAAGCGCATTGGAAGTACTACGCCGGCATCACTAACAACATTTATTACCATCAATAATGCGCATACGGGACATAGATCTCTCAAATTACCTAGTGATGGAGTTATTTTATCTACGGCGGTACATGATAAGGAAAATAAAGCCGCACCATATTTTGATATAGATGCCATCCGTAAAATATATACGATCAAGCCGTTTGAAAACAATCCGTTGCCAGCAGGATTTCAACCAAAATATGGGGCAAATAAATATGTATTTAATGCTTGGGTAAAGGATGGGCACCCACTGGATAAGGGCGTGTTTTTTAAGCTACATAAAAATACTTCTGAAGTAAGCCTAACTTGTAAAGCTATTGTAGAAGGATGGAAATTGATAGTAGGGGTAATGGATCTTGGCGACTTAGCCAATAATGCCGCACTTCAAATTAAAATAACACCTAATAGTGGTGAAACCATTTATGTAGATGACTTAAGGATTCATCCAAAAGATTCGCACATGAAAACCTACACTTATAGCCCTTTTAACTTCAAATTAATGGCCGAATTGGATGCCAATAACCTGGCTACATTTTACGAATATGATGATGAGGGAATTTTATCTCGCGTAAAAAAGGAAACCGAGAGAGGAATTGTAATGGTGAAAGAGAGCCGACAATCTAACGTGCGTCGTCAGCAGAACTAATGTACAAGAGCTAAATTTATAATAGGCACTTATATGAAAATTAATCATAATAAAAGGTTTACCCAATTGGTTGTTGTTATGGCCATAACGCTTACGGCATTAGCGGTAGTGGCAATGACTGGTGTAATGAAATTTTCGGCAAAAAAAGCTGAAAGTCAGATGCTGAATCATGCTCCGATAATAGAAAAGGCTACAGATAAGCAACTTCTAAAGCAATATGCTCAACTATTGTCGAGCATAGATCCCTCGAGAACAGAGTATTTCCAAATGGGAAGTGTTAAAGTTTTGCAGGAAAAGGATTCTACCGTTCTGTCGCCAGAAATGTCTTTTGTTGTGGCCCGTAAAAACAACGATTGCTACTACCGTTTGGGTGCTACAGAAACCTATAACTTGCAGGGCGTATATGTATACGTTAACCATAGCACCAAAAAGGTAATGCTATCCAAGCAAAAGCAAATGGCGGGCACTAGCTTTAATTTGACCAAATTTCCAAAAAGGTTTCAGGATGAAGGTTATCAGCTTTCGAGCTTTATAAAAGGCGGCAAACGCCAAATTAGGTTAGTTAATCCTGCCCACCTTATTTACAAAGAGTATTCGCTTAGCTATGATACGGTTACCCATAAGGTGACGGAGATTTTTACCAAAACCGCTAATGAAACCAGCCCAGAGAGCCAAGGGAGGGGGAAACTTATTTATGTAAGTTTTAGCAAGCTAGCTAATGAGGCCGACCTCAAAAAATATGATCCTTTTGAAGTAGTTAAGCAAAAAGAGGGGCAATGGCAACTACAGCAACGCTTTAAAGGATACGAATTAATTTCTATGTAGGACATTGATTTTTTAAAATAACAATACTATTCCATCTTACTTAAGCTTTACAAGATATTTTAATATGAGTAAATTTTTACAGCGCTTTTTCATATTTATTTGCTTTGGAATACTGGCTTCAAACGTAGCTTATGCCGGGATTGAAACCACTGTTAACCAAAAAAAGGGGATGTTGGCCACTGGCGACATTGTTGAGGTAAAGGATGAAAAGTTTAAAAACCCCAATTTTGTTTGGTCCAGCATTCAAAATAAAAGTGTTAAAAATAGTGTTTACCTGCGCTTAGTTGGCGATGAGGCCATGTCTCAAGCTTTTTCTTGTGAAGTAGATGTTAGAATAGAATATTATCAAAGCCCAACAGAGAGCTCGCCCCATATCATTCCCTCAAAAAAACTTCAGATCAGCTATGTTCCGGGAGTAGGTGCAACCTACAAAGCAGAAGACGTATATTACATGACTGGTGCAGAGGGTGCCTACGAAGTAAAAGTAACCATTAATGGCATTAGCAGCCCACAATTTGGTAGCCAGCTTCCTTATAAATTGGAGTTGGGCGCCACAGTAGTAGTGGACAGATTTTATATACAAAGTACTACTTTTCCTTTTGTTCTGTCTGGTACTATACAGGCATTTAATGAAATGCGAGGTAGTGTAGGAACTACGCCAACGACAGGCTCTATTACTTCTACCCTGAATTTGCAGTGGAGTGTTGTTGAGCCTTCAGAAGAATATGATGTTGAATGGGCGGTTTTAGACGAAGGTGCAGAACTAAGCGTGCTCATTAACGAAATTGCTGTTCATGGAGAGCCGGTTAGTGGTGAATTAGCCGATATTTTTAGAAATAATGCCGCTAGGATAACTATTCAGGGGAATAGTTATAGTATACCGCTTATTTATAATGCTAAATATATCCTTATTAGGATCAGGGCAATAAACTATGATGCCACTACGGGAATACGCAATGAAACGGGAGCTTGGAGCTATAAGACTGGTTCAGGTTCAAGTGCCCAATATGCCATATGGAACATCGGGAGTACCTGGCATGAGCCCAAATTGAATTGGCAGTACAATTCAACTTATGCAGAGGAAGGGAAGAAAAAAGAGGTAATCAGTTATTTTGATGGTTCCCTACGCAATAGACAAACAGTTACCGTGAACAATTCGGACGAGACTGCTGTTGTACAGGAGAGCATTTACGATGCCTATGGGCGTACCACAGCAAGTATTTTACCTGCTCCTATTGTTTCTTCAAACGCCGTTGATAAAACGTTAAAATATTTTCCGGCCCTAAATAAGAACAGCAGCAATGCTATTTATAGTGATGCTGATCTAAACTTTACCAACTGCGAACCGCTTCCTTCGGCAATGAGTACGGGAGCTGGGGCTTCACGTTATTTTTCGGCGGCCAATGAACTGGCCAATGTGGGTAAACATCGATATATCCCTAACGCAGATGGTTACCCATTTGCAGTTACCCAGTATACCAATGATCCTACCGGCAGGATCAGATTGCAAGGGGGGGTAGGTAGTATGTTTCAACCAGCAGGTACAAACCAAAGTAAAACTACCAAATACTTTTACGGCAAGCCAGAACAGTGGGAGCTTGACCGCATTTTTGGTAGCGATGCAGGTTTGGCCGAACGCTATCTTAAAAACATGGTAGTGGACCCCAACGGAAGCTTAAGCATTAGCTATGTAAATGCCGCAGGAAAAACCGTTGCAACTGCTCTTACGGGTGACGCACCAACTTCTCAGGATACGCTTTCGGCAGTTCCAGCCGTATCTTCACCCGCTGCGGTATTGCTTAATACAGCCATGTTTAACCTTGATCAAAGCTCGCTCAAGATCATTGGCAGTACTACTTATGTATCATCTATTGTAGGCCAAGGCTTAATGGAATATGATATTGAACAATTGATATCCCAGTACCAAAGAAAGAACTATTCTTTACAAAGCAACGCCTATTACAAATTACATATCAATATTACCGATAACTGTGGTCGGTCTGTTTACGACAATGCAAATAATCTTGTCACCATTGGTTCTGATCAGTTTTTACCCCTTAATAATGGTCGTAAAAGGGGAAGCATAACACCTTCTATTTCTTTAGCAGAAGGCGAGTACTTCATTACTTTTACCTTAGCTATGGATAGAGGGGTTATTTTGAAGTTTGCTGATGACTTTATTCAAAAAGCGCAGGATGCAGGCGCTATCGAAAGTAGGTTTAAAATTGTTAAAAAGTATTTGGAAACGGTAGATCTGCGTAATTGCTACAATGAATGTAATACCTGTGATCAATTACTAGGAGAAAGCTTTGAGTTTATTGCCACCGTTAAAAAATCGCTGGCCGAATTAGGATTTAATGCCGATTCATTGAATGTAGCGGAACTAGCAGATTTAAATAGCCTACTAACCACCAAATACAACGCACTTAAGACAGCCTGCAATAATTTAAAGCAGCAATGTAAAGATTCCGTAGCAGTTTCCCCTTGTGAAACCTATAAGAACAAAATGCTGGTAGATGTTAGCCCAGGCGGACAATATGCACTTTTTAAAACAGATTATACGGCCCTTGAAATATCACTCAACGCATTGGCTAAAACTGTAGATTATGAAGAAGCTTGGAGAAAAGTTTTTCCAAAAGATGGAAAAGTTCCAGGCGATGAGGAATATGAAAAAAATAAGGTTTATGTAGCAGAAATAGGAGAGGCTATTGCGCCTTATCATAAGGCTTTTAGTCTTGCCTACCTGGTGAAATATTGGAAGCCCGAATGGGCGAATCTTTTCCTGGTATACCACCCAGAATATTGCAAATTACAACAGTGCGAAAGTGTCATGCAGCCTTATCTTAAATGGGACCGACGTATTCAGGAAAACATCCTCACAAATGATGATATTAAATTACTGAACAACGGAACGGGCTATGACCGTAGCAACCCGGGCTGGTTAATGCAGATCGACCCATTTTTTGTTTTTGGATTGTATCCAGAAATGATAGAAGAATTGCAAGACTATAGCCATATTACCCTTAAATTTCCAGAGGAGGTTAACCAGGTACCATTAATACACCGTAACTTAACGGAATATGTAGATTATGTTACCTATTGCAACCAAACAGGAGCTGAGAATGTTACCCTTTGGAATACAACCTGTACCGTGCCCAACAACTGTAGGGTAGATGAACGCGAGTGGCAAAACTATAAAGAGTTCTATTTTAGCCTGAAGGAAAAATATTACCAAAAGTATTACGAAATGCTTTGTGGTAATGCCTGTCCTATAGGTGTACCACCCATGGCTCCAAAATTAAATCAAGCCGATGGTTGTTTGCCTGCTTCGGAGTTTTTGATCGAAAAATATCAAATAGACCCATTGGTTAGCCCTCCTATTAATTGCAGTGAAAATATCATCAAGATCAGCTATAAAGGTGCACAAACAGGGCAGCGAAACGTGTATTTACAAATAGCATCTGAATATGAGTATACAGGTAATAGGCACCTGTTGTTGGATTTGCAAAATGGCAGCCAATATTTGTGTTTGCCTGCTGATATTCCAGTAGAGGCGGTGAGTATAAAATCTGCGTGTATTACTCCGCAGCCAAATTACAGAGCCTTGCTTACTGCAGGTACTTGGTATTTCCAAAGCACTTCGAGGTATGGTTGGTTGCCCTTTAGAAGTAAATTTAATACCGATGGTAGTTTTGTTGAAAATGATGTAGCCAGTGGTACTTGGTCTTTTGATGAAGATACCGATATGCTGACTGTTGAAGGAGAAAGTTTCCATATTGAGAGTATTTCCGATAATGTTCTAATTTTAAGCCATTTCGTGGATGGAGAATATGAAGAAGTTTATTACAGCTTTTTTACGGGGGCTTTGGGTGATCATAAATATGTAGAACGAGTGGATGATCGGGGAGATTTTGGGATTTCCTACATCTTTGATAGATTTCCTTATAGTTATGATAAGTACCGCGTTGTTACTCAGCTTGGTGATCCCGACTATTATACGGCAACACCACCACCTTATGTGAATTTTTGGGCCGTTACCAAAAATGATCGCCAACATTATACCAATACTAAGTTGAAAATGGATATCGAGAAACCGTACAACATTTCTCAACCAACGGCTGCAGAAACCCATTTTCACATTACCCCGTATTTAGAATTCAATTACAATCCAAATGACCCTCCTGTGTATACGGGCGTAAATTATTTGGTTAGGCCTAACGTGGGTGTAAAATTTGGAGAAAGTAGTCCCTACATAGTGAAAGTGATCATGACTTATTATACTCCTCCTACAGGTTATACCACTGAAGAAGTAGAAGTGATGATGAATCCTGTGACCAATACGGGAGTATTCTTCCTTGAAGATCAGACTTATAATGTTAGACGCGGAATACATCAGTTTCATGTAGAAACGACCGTGAAACCATATTGGGTGCCAAGTACATCGCCTTGTAACCCTTTGTTGGCCAAAAAAACACCAGTGTTTCCAAGAATAGATGAGATTACCGGAAATGCAACCCAATATTCTGATAACCTTTCTGCAGAAACACAAGGTAAGGCCTATGCCAATGCACAGGAAACCTTGGGACAGCAAATTGACGGGTTTATTGCTAAGCTGAGTCCCGCTCCTGATAACCCTAGCGCATTGCGTAGCCAATTACTTACCATTGGCATGGCAGCTTTTGATTTTAAACACCCAGAAGGTGCCAATACTACGGCCGATGCCGCTAATGGGCTTAATGCAAGCAATTCATTTTACGGCGCATTAAAGGCCGTTGCCCCAAATAATCAATTTACCCTAGGTTTTAATCCTTGGTTGGCAAGTTCACCTTATCCTTATGACATGCAGCCTAGGCATACTGCCGCCACGGTTAGCCGAACCAATGATGCCAGTGATAACCTTTGTGCACGGATAACGCAAATTAGACAATTGGTAGGCAATCCAACCACCACCATGGCTTTCTACCAAGCGCTTAAAACTAAGTTTGGAAATGCCATGACCCTTGATTTGGCCGAACTTACAGACTTGGTTGACAATTGCAATAGCAGTAATTGTTACGGGGTACTTAAGTTTGACGTTGCCCTTCCTGTTTTTTTCGAGCCAAAAGGTTATGTAACCCATCAGGAATATCAGAATGCAGTAAATGCCTTTAAAGCTGAAATAGTTGGCCTACCTAATGATCTAACCACTTTAAGCGAAGCAGATAGAGAGCGTTATGAAGAAGCTTTAAGTACCTATTTGAACCATAAGTGGGGTTTCACCATGGGTTTTGCCGATTATAGGAATTATGAAAATGAGGTTGTTGACGATGCCGATAAACTGCTCATCAATAAGCGTCCGTTTGATACCCTTTATCCAGATGTGGCACAATGCATTACTTCTAGATTATCGCCATTGGTATACAATGCCCTGGAAGAATACCGTATGCTTGTTGCCGAAGAGCGCAAACTGTTTTTACAGGCCTATGTAAGCAATTGCGCAGCCCCTGAAATAGAGGTGACCTTAAAAACTCAGCAAAAAATATATCACTATACCCTATACTATTACGATCAGGCCGACAACCTGGTACGTACCGTGCCGCCTGAGGGTGTACGCGTGCTAAGCGCTGGCGAAACCCAACAAGTGGCTGCTAGCCGTCACAATAAAAACCCTAATTGCACCTATACTGGGCCAACTACAGAATTGCCTTTAGCCAACGTTAAAAATAGTTTGCAAAGTGTACTGGGAGGCACTGCTGGTGCTACCGAGCTATGGATGTACCAAGCCAATGCCAATGGAGCGCAAACGCTCATCCAAGTGAACAAGCATTATATCTTAAATTACTGTATTTCTGAAGGTAAACTGAGCGTAGCCCTATCTACCCTAGATCCAAATAGCGGCAGTGGCAATATTGTCATTACCAATACCAAGTATTACTCGGGAAGTATTGGAAACATTATGCCATGGAACCACGTGGTGCTACAAGGCAGTAACATGCAGGCACAAACAGGTATGCAGCTATGGTTTAATGGTTCGCTGCTGACTTTAGATAACACCGCCCCAACTTGTGGCTGGGAAATTGCCGGCAATCCGCCAACACTTAACGAAGACATTAGCAAACTGAAGCACCTGCGTACCTACAGCCGTATGCTTAGTGCTGCCGAAATTAAGGCTAATGCCGGCAGTAGCTGTCTAATGCCGCATACCTCAGCCACCGACTATGCTTCTTGGTACCGTTTCAATATTCCTGCTGCTGGTGGGCCAACCACTATTGATCCTAATAGTACCCAAGAAAACCCGTTTAAGGAGCTTTATCCTAAGCACCAAATGGTAACCTATTATGCCTACAACAGTACAGGGCAGGTAATTAAACAACAAACTCCCGACGCAGGTGAGAGCTTGTTCTGGTATGATCCTTTA
Source organism: Pedobacter sp. (assembly GCF_039594775.1). GTDB lineage: Bacteria > Bacteroidota > Bacteroidia > Sphingobacteriales > Sphingobacteriaceae > Pedobacter. Next base: position 746,919 of record NZ_JBCNMT010000001.1, read on the forward strand.
AGCAGGCTATTGGCTTCAAGAAATGCCAAACAAGCATCCAATAATAAATTAAGTTATACTGATTATGACAAGCTTGGCAGAATTGTAGAAGTTGGACAATTGACCAATACCAATGCCCTACCTGCTACAGGTGGTTTCTTAAATGATACCCAAATGAGCAGTTTGGCAATCTTGGTGGCCGATAATACAGGAGCTAGTACCAAAACAGAAATTACCAGCACCTACTATGACGAAGCTCCGTCTGGAAGCCCTGGCGATCAGGAAAACCCGCGTACCAGGGTAACGGCAAGCGTTTATAAAGAAACACCAAGTGCCAACGTAAATGGTACTTATTATAGCTACGATATTGCTGGAAATGTTAAAAGGCTTTATCAAAGTCTTAATGGATTGGGCGAAACCAAAACCCTCGATTATGAATATGATCTGATCAGTGGAAAGGTAAACTTTTTAGCTTACCAAAAAGATAAAGCTGATCAGTTCTTTTACCAATACAAGTACGATGCCGAAAACCGCCTGACCGAAGCTTGGAGTGGTATTAGGGCATCTATAAGGCCTATAGGTTTTGGAAGTGCCATCACTTCTGCCGATCATGGCCGTAAAGATGCCGAATATTTTTATTACCTGCATGGGCCATTGGCCAGGTTAGAGCTGGGTAGTGATGAAGGTAAAGTGCAGGGTATTGATTATGCCTATACCCTACAAGGCTGGCTAAAGGGCGTGAACGGACAGGCGCTTTCTGCTCCTACTGATATGGGTAGCGATGGGGCCAATATAGGTAGAGATGCTTTTGCTTTCTCTTTGGGCTATTATAATGGCGATTATACAGCTATTGGCTCATCTACCAATGCTTTTGTACGAAGTTACACACCAACCACTAGCGATGTTAGCGGTAAAGATTTGTTTAACGGTAATATTAGTAATGCTATGTACGCCATTGATCAGCTTGGTGCGCCGGTAGGCTATACCTATGCTTATGATCATTTAAACCGATTGAAACGTTTCCGCCAACATGCATTAGGTAGCAGTACGGGTAATTGGAATGCCATTAGCCTTGGTACGGCCTATAGCGAAGATTTTAGTTACGATGCGAATGGCAATATTTTGGCATTAAGCCGTAATAAGCAAGGTGGCAGCAATATGGACAATTTAACCTATAGCTATAGCCTTGATGCTAATGGACGCAAGTTAAACAACAGATTGAACAATGTAACCGATGACAATGTTAGTAGTGTGGAAACTGGCGAGTTTAGAGGCGGAACCAATTATACTTATGATGCCATTGGAAATTTAACAGGCGACAGCAAAGCAGGCATTAGCAATATTGATTGGAATGTTTATGGCAAGATCAAACAAATATCCAAAGCCACAGGTAACATCAGTTACCAATATGATGCTACAGGTAATAGAGCAAGTAAAAATGTTGGGCTTTTAACCACTTATTATGTGCGAGACGCACAAGGTAATACCTTGGCGGTTTATGATAAGGATTCGGAAGCCAATACCCTGCATTGGAAAGAACAGCAGCTTTATGGCAGTAGCCGTTTAGGGCTATGGCGACCAAACATGTTGATGGGTGCTAGTACTAGCGCTAGTGAGTTATGGAACAATATTGGGGGTAAAAATTATGAACTGAGCAACCATTTAGGCAATGTAATGGCTGTAATTACCGATAAACGAGTGCCTGTTGCAGGGGGAGGGTATGAAGCTGAAATAATAAATGCAAATGATTACTATGCTTTTGGTAGCCAAATGCCAGGCCGTAATGTTAACTTTGGTAATTACCGTTATGGATTTAACGGTAAGGAGAATGATAATGAGGTAAAAGGGGAAGGCAACCAACAGGATTATGGCATGCGTATTTATGATCCTAGAATTGGAAGGTTCTTGAGTGTGGATCCGATAACGAGTAGTTATCCAGAACTTACCCCATATCAGTTCGCAAGTAATACACCTATACAAGCAATTGATTTGGATGGGTTGGAAAAGTACCACTATACGTTGAGTTTTAATAAAGAAGGTTTGCCACTTGTAAAACTAACTTCGATAGAAAATTTCTCTGAATGGACTTGGAAGCCCGAATTAGGTAATACTGCTTTTGGATTTCAGTTTTGGGAAAAAGTTAAAAACCCTTACAAAGAGCATATCGTAAGTTTCAATACTACGGAACATGTACTCATACCTCCAATTTCAGCTGAGGTTCAAGCAACCTATAATGTTTCATATGATAAACTACCTAGTGTAAATACAATTGTTGATGATATGAGCAGTGAAATTGAAATCTCAAAAGGTAAAACTGCATTTATTCAAGGGCTTGCTGGAAGCCTTTTTTCAAGAGGGTTCAGAGGTAGGCGCCTTTCATCCAAACCTAATACAATTCCAGAACAACAGGCACAGATAAATTCACGACACTATATGAACTCTGATCACATTGCGTCTGGCATCACTAAACCTTCTACATTGGCTCCAAAAACTATTTTAGACGCCGACGTAGCGGCTTATAATTCTGGCAATTTTACAAGGACAAGCGAAGGTAGTGTTTCTATTAATGGGCGTCTATACGGTTTGAAAAATGAAGGCGCTACTCTATATCCTTTAAGTGGGGGCGCTCCTGAATTTACCGATATTACAAGGGGGCAAATAAAAGCCATCCAATTAATTAAAACGGTACCTTTAAATAAGCAAAATGATGCTCTAAAGGGAGCAGGAATTTCTTCTCAAGATGCTCAATTTGCAAGAGATTTTATTAAAAGCCATTGATATGTTCCATTTTGTATGTTTTCTAAAGAGAAAAAAAAAACCGTCTTATATAAAAGAAATGTTAAGTGTTCTTTTCGATGTTACGAGCGAAAATATAGGTTCCTTATTGAGCCCCGGGCTTTTAAAATTACGATTTGAAAGTAGAGATTTTAATACTATTTCAGAATTTGATTTTGAACTGAATGTTTATGTACAGGACAAAGAGAGTATATTAGAATTAAAAATGTATAATAATTTATTATTCGGGAAGCAGGTTTCATTATACGTAGATGACGAAGTTCTAATAGATGATGAAAGTGATGACTCATATCAATGGCTCTTGATAGATAAAGAGAGACTATTTTTAGTTGAAGAATGTGATGATGATAAGTCTGGCATTTCCTTAATACAATCAAGTAAGAAAGAATTGCTTTTCGAGAAAGCTTTATTATTACTTCCCAATAAAGAAGATATTGACAATTTAATAATTGAAAAGCCAAGACCCTATTTTATTTCACCATCTTCTCTTTGGAAAACTTGTTTAAAGTAACGTAAAATTGTCCAACCTTGGCGCACAGTCTTGTGCGTGTGGTTTAGCGTTGGGCGACTTGTGCCTGTGAATAATTACTTTGTTTTGAAGCTCCTTCTAGCGCAAGCATGAGTGTAACAATGCTTTTGCTTTTTAGGTAATTTTATTTTAAATCTTTTAAAAACCATCATGCTCAAAAAAATTACGTTTTCATTACTTGCCTCTGCGGTAATCTCGTTTACTTATGCCCAAAAGGTAACGCTATCTTGGAGTGCAGCATATAGGATTGATGCTGCTCATAATACTTTGTTTAGTGGCAGCGAAAACCAACTCTTAAAGCTAAGCCTCGTTCCGCAATCAGATCTTATATTTGGAAATGATATTGCTTTTAAACACGTGTTTGCCCGTTACAATAAGCAACTTAAAGAAATGGGCAAAGAAACCTTCAGTGCCGCAGGGAAAGGTGTTGAGCTAGATGGACAAATTCAGGTTAAAGGCAACCTCTATTTTTTTACCAATACCTACAACAAGGCAGCTAAAGGCCTTACTTATTATTGCCAGCCTGTAGAAATACAGTCTTTAAAAAATAGGGGCGAGAATGCTCAGTTGACCACACTTATCGTTGAAAAGAAGTCGGAAAGGCCTACGCTGAGCTATCAGCTATCTGAAGACTCCACAAAGATTTTGTTAACAAGTTTTGCCAGTAAATCCGAAACGGGAAAATGTTACCTGGGTGTTTATGATGAAAACATGAAAAAGCTTTGGGACAAAACCATAGACCTACAACAAAAAGGTAAAGCTGTGCTGTTAGATCAGAAAGTAACCAACGATGGAAAAGTGATGCTTTTGATCAAACACTTTGATCAGGGAACAGATAAGGAGCAGACGACAAAAGATGGCAAGAAAGTACCAACCTACAGTACAAAACTATTATGGTATGCCAAGGATGGGGACACGCCCAAAGAACTGTCCCTAAATACTGGCGATAAATTTATTCATTCCTTAGCCTTTGCTAAACAGCAAAACGACGAATCAACATTGTTTGGATTGTATCAACAAAAGCCCGAAGGAAACATCAACGGTTATTTTACGGTTCAAGTAAATACGAGTAATTTTAAAGCAACCACCACCATAACGGGCGAGTTTGAAAGCGGCCTGCTTGAAACTTTGGAAAGGGACGAACAAGGTAGTAAAAGTAAAAAAGAAGGTGGTTTGAGCCCTTTCTTCAAGTTTGTGAAGATGGAGACAAGAGCAAACGGAGACCAGGATTTTTTGTTAGAATTTTACCAGAGCGCAAGTACCCCTACAGGCCCTTCTATGGTTTCTTCTATCGGCCCTTCTGCGGGTCTTTCTACTAATAAGGGGACTGTAAGATTTTATAGTGATATTTATCATGGGGATATTATAGATATTAACCTTAAGGCCAATGGTACAAAAATCATCACCAGAATTCCGAAACTGCAGAATGTTGCAGATCTAGAGCATTTGTCGAGTTTTAATACTCTAGTTTACAAAGATAAGTTGCTTGTTTTTTATAATGATAATGATGACAATTTAAAACAGGAGATAAGAAGTAAGCCTAAAAAGACCAAATTGGGAGTAGGTGGTAGAAAAATTTTTGGGAGGGTGGACGCAAATTTGACCATGGCCGTGATAGACTCACAAGGTAATTTATCAAGAATAACCTTGTTGGATAAAAAACAAAGCGAGTTTTTAGCTGCTATTAATGCCTCTATAAAGCTGAGCGACCATAAATTAGCCCTTTATGCCATTAATGGATCTAAAGAAATGATTGGCGTATTGGACGTAGAATAACTTTGTTTAAAGCTGGTGCAATTAAACTAAACTCAAACCATGATCTATGCAGACACTAAGACTTGCATTAAAGAAAGCCTTTATTGACCATCAAAACCTATTTTAAATATAGAAATCAACTTGTTAAAGTTTAACATTATAATTTATTCACTACTTAAAACCATTTAAACTAATCTCTTTTCATGAAAAAAATGATCGCTCTGCTGCTATGTCTATTGGGTAGCAGTTTGCTATGGGCACAGGAAAATACGGTGCTCGGCACAGGTGCCTTATCACAGATTGAAGCACCTAAATATGCCATCAAAGAAATTGCAATTACCAATCCGGGAAGCTACAGCAGGCCTACTATCAATTTTGGGGGCCACCAAGTGGAATGGAACTATTTGACCTTTGAAGTTGGTGACCAACTTTGGATGGAGGGAGAAATTAGAACAGCAGACGACCTTGCAGGGTTTGTGCCTACAGTAGTAGGAGGGCACGGCACTGGCGCTACTGTGCAATTATATTATTATGGCATTGACGATGATGGCAACTATGTATATGGCGTTGTTTTTGATAACGGAGGTTCAGGATATGCACCCATTACCACTATTAGTCCACTAACATCAAGTAGTATTTATCTCGTCACTGTTATTGATGAAAATAGCTTGCTGAAAATTTACTATGTAGATTATATTAAGTCCAATATCTACAGCGCACCACCCACGGTTAATATTTCCTTTGGAGGAGCTATAGCTATGGCTGTATTAGAAGGTACGGCTGTCAATTCACAAAACACCGCCATAGGTTATCGGGCTTTATATAGCAGCGTTAAGGGAAGAGAAAATACCGCTTTGGGGCATCAAGCGCTACAAACGGCCACAGGAAATAACAATATAGGTTTGGGTTATTTGGCTGGGAGTACTTTAACAACAGGCAGTAGTAATATATTCATTGGTAATAATGCCGGGAGAGGTATTACTACTGGTTCTGCAAATGTAGTGATTGGAGGAAACCCGTATACGCCATTAAACAGCGACTTCAATGGTAGCGTCCTAATAGCTGACGGAAGTGGTAATCCGAAAATTTTTGTAGGAGACAATGGAACTATGAAAGTAGGTTATGGAACTAATTTTACCATTCCTGCTAATAATATTAAATTAGATGTCAGTGGGGCTATTCGCACGGGAAGAGTATATGCTAAAGACTTGTCGTTTGTACACCCACAAAGTGGTTTTTATCATGATTTTTTGTTTGCTTCAGCTGATCCTAACACCTTACAGTTAAGAGCCGTAGTTGATGCAAATAACTATCCCCATGTTTTTAGCGTAGACAAACCAAGCGCAAGCATGACTTTTTACGCTCCGGTAAAAGGGGTTAATGCGGTAAACAATAACGAGTTTGTGACGTTGGGACAAGCACGTGAAATTAACAGAGTAACCACAGATCAAATTATTGCGCAATCATTTGGTGTCAGATATGCGGATGGCAGTACATATCAGACAATTGGAGCAGATGCTAGCGGCCTTGGTACCCTTTACAGATCATTTATTACATGGGGCGATGTTCCTATTCATCGTTTCCAGGGTTCTAGTACGGTAGATTTACTTGTAATTAAGAATGGCGGCAATGTAGGCATTGGAATAACGGACCCACAGGAGAAATTGGCCGTAAATGGAAAGATCAGGGCAAGAGAAGTGAAGGTAGAACCAACTGCCAACTGGCCCGATTATGTTTTTGAAGAAAGCTATAAGCCCATGTCCTTAGCGGAGATTTCGGCCTTTGTAAGGCAATATAAGCATCTGCCCGAAGTGCCTTCGGCGAAAGAGGTAGCACAGAATGGTTTGGAACTGGGTGAGATGAACAAGATTTTGTTGAAAAAGATAGAAGAACTCACCTTATTGTTAATTGACCAGAATAAGAAGAACGAGGAACAGGATGAACTAATTAAAAAGATGATGGCCGAACTGAAGCAACAGCATTCGAAAAAGGTTAAACCTAGCAATTAAGGTTTAATCGAGTAAAAGCAGTAAGCTATTTCTAATTTGAAGCATTTCTATGATTAGAATGAGTTAGATGGTTTCAGTTAACTGGTCTTTCTTGATGCTTTGGGATGCTGTAAAATCCTGTTTTTTTGAATGTTAAAAACGTGTTGTTAAAGTTTAATACGTTGATTATCTTCGTTGCTTAAACCATTTAAACTAATCTCTTTTCATGAAAAAAATTATCGCTCTGCTGCTATGCCTATTGGGCAGCAGTTCGCTATGGGCACAGGAAAATACTGTGCTTGGCACAGGTGCTTTGTCAAGTAGTATCGAACCTAAATACACCATCAAGGAAATTAATATTATAACCCAAGGGAGCTACAGTAGGCCTACTATTGACTTTGGTAGTTACCAAGGCACTTGGGATTATTTATATATGTGGGTTGGAGATAATGGCCTTTCAATAGATGGGTTATTTAGAAGTTCAGTTGATTTAAATGGATTTATGCCTTCAATAATTGGTGGGCATGGTAGCGGAGCAACATTGCAATTATATTTCTTTGCTATAGACAATGATGGGAAATACCTGTATGAGGTTTATAGCGATCAAAGTGGCTCAGGTTATGCACCAGCAACTACATTAAGTCCAATGACATCATCAACTAACGTTTATATCCAATCATACATTGATGAGAATAACCAGCTAAATATTTATTATTCAGATAATTATAAGCGGAACGTCTATGGCACACCCCCTACCGTCAACGTTTCTTTTGGAGGAGCCACAGCATTAGCCATACTTGATGGAACGGTAGTTAATGGACAAAACACTGCTATAGGCTATCAGGCGTTATATAGCAATGCTGACGGAAGAGAAAACACGGCATTAGGACATCAAGTGTTAAAAAATGCTACAGGCAATAGCAACATAGGTATTGGCTATTTGGCTGGTAATACCATTACCACAGGAGATAATAACCTCTTTATTGGCAATAGCGCTGGTAACGGCATTACTACAGGTTCTGGAAATGTGGTAATTGGTAGACAATATAATTCTCTAAATGCGACATTAAATAATAGTATTCTAATGGCTGACGGAAGTGGTAATTCGCGTTTTTTTATTGGCAACAATGGAAATATGAAATTGGGTTATTGGAATGATTTTACTGAAAACATGTTTAAATTAGATGTAAATGGTGCTATACGTGGGGCTACTTTTATGCAAACCCCAAGGATTTATGCTAAAGACTTAGGAATAGTGCATCCGCAAAGTACCTTTTATCTCGACTTCATGTTAACAGCGTTTGATACCAATACTTTGGACATGAGGGCGATCGTTAACCCAAATGATTTTAGAAGGGTTTTTATTATTGATAAGCCAAGTGCAAGTGTCACTTTTTATACACCAGTAAAAGGGGTTAATGCTATAAATAATAACGAGTTTACCACCTTGGGACAGGTTCTCGATTTAAATAACGCTGCAAATAACAGTGTAAAGATCAATCCAGATGGTAATGTGGGTATTGGAACCACGGTAGTAGATAATATTCAAGGTTGGAACAAGGTATTACAGGTACATGGAAATCAACATGCAAAATTGTTGGTAACTGAAAGCTCTGGCATTAAAGTAGGGATGTTTGCTCATACAAGTTACGCGGGTAAAATTGGTACCGAGAGTCAACACGATTTAATCCTTACTGCTGGTTATTGGAATGATGTAATGACCCTACGTACGGATGGCAATGTAGGTATAGGCACCCTTATACCCAAAGAGAAACTCTCCGTAAACGGAAAGATTAGGGCAAGGGAAGTGAAGGTAGAGCCAACTGCCAACTGGCCCGATTATGTTTTTGAGGAAAGCTATAAGCCCATGTCCCTAGCCGAAATCTCGACCTTTGTGAAACAGCACAAACACCTTCCCGAAGTGCCTTCGGCAAAGGAAGTGGCACAGAACGGTTTGGAACTGGGCGAAATGAATAAGCTGCTATTGAAAAAAATAGAAGAACTTACCCTGCACCTCATAGAGAAAGATAAACAGTTGACCGAAACTAACCAGAAAGTAGACAAATTAGCAGAGCAATTAGAGAAGCTCATAAACCAAAAAAGCAACGAGAAATGAAAAAGCAACTATTGATCATCTTACTTGCCCTAGTTAGCCTAGGGATTCAGGCTCAAAAAAAGAAGAAAAACGAAAACGGAACTACTCCCGCTGCTTTTGCCATGCTTAGCACAGAACAACAAGCTAAAGTAACGGCAATACACAAACAGTATGGTCAGGAAATGAAAACCTTGCTACAACAGCCTGTACAGGATCATAGAGAGAGAAGAAAGCAGATAGAAAAATTGAAAAACACCAGAGATAGCTCTTTAAGGGTTTTGTTGGGCGAACAAACCTATAAAGATTACCGAAAAGCTGCGTTGACAAAAAAGAACTAAACGGCTATAAATCCTCAATCTGATAAAGATTGGGGATTTTTAAAACATTGACGGTTTACATCGTATATATTCAATAAGAATTTTAGAAATACTTCTATAAATATCTGCAAACCATTATCATGAAGATGTTTTTCATTGCTCCTATTTGTGCCTTTTAGCAATTACTTTGTTTAATCTGTTGGAAAACAAACCCCAAGTCGGGCCTTGGCTCTTTCCTCTGGCGCTAAGAGCTGCACTAGGGGGCACAGTAAAAAATCTTAAGTTAAATGGCATTGGGAGCAAGCCATTTGAATTTATACCTTTAGAAAATAAAAATGAAAAAGAGAAAAGCCTTAATTATATTATGAAATATCTATTAACCATATTTCTTTTACTCAAAATTTCTTATACAAAAGGTCAGGATTTACCATTAATTAAGGCGTTCGCCCAGCAAAATTTTAAGTGTTATAGGGTAAAGTATTTTTCAGAGCTAAAGAAGAAGGTTGATAAAAAAAGGAGCAAAGAAAGTGAGGTATATTATCTCTTGCAAGGAGACCAAGTTTTGGGATTCATATTTTTTTATGGCCAAGAACCTAATTTTTTTTAGCTAATAAAGATACATTTACTTTCTTTTTATATGAAGGTATTGATGACTCAGTTAGCATTCATGATTCTGTATTGAGCCACCCGTATAGTATATACACCGTTGAAATAAAGAAGAAAATCATTTATGATACCTATCTACCTTGGAGATATCCTAATTTTGCAATTGAATCTTCAAATATTTGGAAGTTTGAGAAGGACACCGTTAAGGAGTTTACGGCCTATCCAACTGAGAAAATAAAGCCAATTAAATTAAGGGACACATTGATATATAATAGTAAAATCGATATTTTGAAGGAGGTTAGATTTGAAAAAATGGAATTGGTTGGTACTAAGAAAAATGATGATAACTTAAGACCAAGCATATTAGTTTTTCTGAGAAATCTAACTAAAAATCTATAAACTCCCTCTAGCCAATCTACGCAGGCCCCCAACTTGGTGCAAGTCTTGTGCTTGTAGTTTTGTTTTGGGTGACTTGTGGCTATTAGCAGTTATTTTGAGTTGGCGTAACCAAAGCCCAAGCCGAGTCTTTGCTCTTTCCTCCGTATTAGGACTTGCACTAAATAGGGAATACCATTCAAGGCATTGAAAATTCTTTATTCTACAAACGATAATAAACAGGTAGATTAAATAATTTAATAGAAGGTCGTAATGAAAAAAAAGAATATAAAATATAGTGTAGCAATTATATTGTTGATGATGATGAGTATGATCATTTATTGGTATTTCAATCCTACTATACACAATAAAGATTTCCATTTACAATATGAAGTGGCTAATGCTGATAAAGACTTTTATAGCATTAGAAATAAGAAAATAGATCCAAAAAAATATACTTATAATAATGAGATTTACTTTTCTCGTGTCGAAAGGTATAAATTAACTCTTCATTCGCTGGACATTACCAATAATGGGGAAAGGATTATGATTGTTACTGATTATTTGGAAGAGAAAAACAATAAAAGAATTGTAAATATTACATATAAAGATAAATCAGGTAATTTTTCTCCAATTATCATAAAGCATAAAAGGGATTCTGTTTTTATTATCCAAAGTTTAGGGAGCGTCTCTACAGATAATATAATGTTTAAAGGACAAAAATAAATTGTATAGTCCGGAAAAAGGGAAACCCCAGCTTAACGCAAGTCTTGCGTGAGAGATTTAATTGAAGGAAACTTGTATATGTCATTGCCCCTGCTTGTCATTCCGAGAGTAACGAGGAATCCCAAGGATCTTTGGCTACATGCCGGTAACGATGCAAAAAACTCGGGGTGCGCTAACACCCCGAGTCCATTCGTTATTCCAATGGCAATTCCTCCTGCCCATGATCCCCACCGGCGCTGCGGCGGTTTAACAGCGCAAGGTAATTGTTAATGTTCTGGTTCAGCTTATTAACCGTACCGGCCCAAGGCTCAGCACCCTCGTTAATGTCCAAAAAAGAATTTAACCTGTTTCTCAACTTGTAGTAGGCCTCGTTTCCTTCCAAGCGTAAAGCTTTAAGTTTTTCCGTAGGAGCAGCAGCAAGCTCATCATTTCTTTTGCTGTAGGCCTCACTAAATTCATGGTTGGCTTGTTCTATTTCCGTTTGCCAAGTAGTAAGCTGCAGCGCGGTGATGGCCTGTTGCAATTCCGGTTTAGTCTTCCAATCGTTAATGATGTTACGAAGCAAAGTAGTTTCACTTTGGTAGTTCTCCCTAGCGATGCCCGTTCCAAACAAATTAAGATGGGCCTCTAAAGTTTTGGCATGATTACTTACTGCAAGGTCGGTACTATAAGTAAGGCCTTGTATTACCAACGTAGCCCCATTAATAGCTTTATCCCTGCGGGTATCAAGCACTTCAATTTCCTTGGTTACCAAGCTACCTTGGTTGATTTTGAAGAGCTTTTCAATTTCATCCGTTTTATTTCGTAAGGCATCATATTGAGTTTTCACCATTAAAGTTTCGGGATTGTTGCCCAACACAATGCTAAGCGTGTCAGTTAGGAACTGGATGTATTCACTGTTCCTAAGTGGTTGTAAGGCGATGTTGTTGATCATAGCGGTATTTGATGATTAAAATAAATTGGTTTTATAATGATTTGCTCCTGCTGATTGTGGCAAGCTTTCATGATACTCATGATTTGCTTCTACCATTGGAAGAGGCTATAATGATACTCATGATTTGTTGCCGCACTAGCGTGGGAAGGTTTCATGACCCTCATGATTTGTCTCCTCAGTAGTGCGGGACTTTTCATTGTCATTCGACCTTTTTTATCAAAACCTGGCATCCTGTACAGGTTTTAAAATACGTATCGCTCAAATCTTTTCTTTCTCCATAGGCATAACGTTAAAGGGTGAACAAATTAGATGGAATAAGATGACCACTGGCCAAATATTTAGCCGGTGGTAAGGCATCTTCTTAGCGGGACGAAATGCCCGGAGGCTAGCTTGTTTTAAGAAAGTTTTCATGGTAGATCTGTTTAAATTTTCAAGACTAAATTATTGATCAAAATGTTTATTTGCAATGCTTTAAGGTAAGAAATTTCATTTACAACATGCAGTTGTGAACCTTAAAAACATCTACGCAAAAGAGGAATATAACAACCGTAAATTGGCATGGGAATAGAAAATCAGAAGGCGTTTGAGAATAATTATAAATGGAAGCCCGATAGTTCATCAAATAAAGTTAGAATAGATTGCCTGCCCAACTTGAATTTACTTTCTTTTTAATCTACTTATCAGTATTTTAGTAGAAAGAGTGCTTTCAATAAGCCGAGGGCTTTAAATTAACGTGCCAAAAACACAAATGACCATCATTTTAAATCGATTATTTTATTTTTTAACAAAGGTAAATAACCCAGCTCCATTGCATGGCGCAATAATGTTAATGGTGATACTATTGATCTTAATAGGAGCTAGCTTTCGTCTATTGGTTTATGCTTTCCAACCAGAGCCATTAATTTCCAATAAGTATTTGTATTTGGCTATTGCGGTGGTGCTCTATTTTTTGATCAATGCCTATGCAAAAAGAAATATTGAAGCCATCATTGATCATGAAGTTAGATTCGCCCTGAGAAAAAATCTGCTTGTTGCCCTAATATTTATAGCAGCTACTGTCTCGTTCATATGGTTGGCAAATATCAATAGAGACAAAATAAAGCCTAAGGCATTACAGCCAACCGTTAAATGGAATCCGTAACTTCTTCAGATTCCTAACTATATTCGGAATGACAGCTAGGCCTTTGCGAGACTTAACCACCTTTGCGCTTAGATAGCCTTAATAATCTTGCAATCTTCGAAAATTCATTTCTCCACAAAACTAAAAGGCTGTAAATTGTTTTATCCTATATTTGATTAAACAAGCGCTTACATGCTGCAGCAACAGACCATCTGGATTTTAATTGCCGAAATAGCCTACCTTCTCATTTTGGGCATCACCTGTCTTCGCATTGTGTTAGACACCCGTTCTGGTAGCAAAACCCTGGCCTACCTCTTGTTTGCTATTTTCGTACCCATCATAGGCATTGCATTCTATTTCTCCTTTGGGGTAAATTACCGTAAGCGGAAAATGTACGACAAGAAACTGAACGTAGATGAACAGTTTAAGAAAGAAGTGCACCACCTATTTCAGGCGCATAATTTAGAAGAGGCCATCCATAGCGACGAGGTGCTGCTCAAATCAGAACGCTTGATCAAATTGCTGGCCAATAGAAAATCTAATCGGGCCTTTTTGTTGCCCAATAATGATATCCGCTTGTTGTTTAATGGCGAAGAAAAATTCCCTGCCCTCATCACCGATCTGCAACAGGCCCAGCATCACATCCATATTGAGTACTACATTTACGAAAACGATGAAATAGGCAATGTCATTAAGGAAATTCTCAAGGAGAAGGCCAAACAGGGGGTTAAGGTACGGGTAATTTACGATGATTTTGGGAGCAAGAGCATTAGGAGGAACATTGCCCGTGAGCTGAAGAAGCACGGGGTAGAAGCCTTTCCTTTTAACAAAGTACGGTTACTGTTTTTGGCCAATAGGCTCAACTATCGTAATCACCGTAAAATTGTAATCGTTGATGGCATTGTGGCCTACACTGGAGGTATTAATGTGAGCGACAAATATATTAACGGCCCTAATAACGAAGTGTATTGGCGAGATACCCATCTCCGCATTAAGGGTACTGGAGCCATGGCCTTGCAACAAGTCTTTGTTTCCGATTGGAATTTTTGTAGTGAAGAATACCTGCCTGTTACCGGAGATCGTTACTTCCCCTTTAAAAACATGGAAATGCATGGACAGGGAAAATTGCAGGTCATTTCAAGTGGTCCCGATTCCGACCTGCCCAATATCCTCTTTGCTACCCTACAGGCCGTTCATACCGCCAAGTCGGAAATATTACTTACCACCCCATACTTCATTCCCGATGAAACTTTGCAGCAGAGTTTGCTCATGGCGGCCATGGGCGGAATAGATGTAAAGCTTTTGGTGCCCGAAAAAGGAGATTCGAGGATTGTAGATAGCGTGTCGAGAATCTACTTTGAAGAGCTATTGCAGGCAGGCGTAAAAATTTATCTCTATAAAAAGGGTTTTATCCACGCCAAAACCTTTGTGGTAGATGGGGTGCTGGCTTCGGTAGGTACGGCAAACCTTGACCTAAGGAGCTTCGACCTCAACTTTGAGGTGTCGACCCTGATTTACGATACCCAAATTGCCGAACAGTTGCGTACCGCATTTTATGAGGACCTGAAATATAGCGAACAATTACTTTACACCCGTTGGATCAAGCGTTCTTTATGGATCAAAGGTCTGGAAAGAGTGCTGCGGTTGGTTTCTCCTTTTATGTAAAGCCGTATTCCTTAGGGCATGGGTAATTTTTCTGCATCATGCATATATCCCGCTTTGGAAGGGCCTGGGGGAGGTTTTTAAAAACAACATGTGCTAGATTTAGCTTTGCTTTCTTTCAGTTCTCCTACGGTCGAAATGACGACAATAGGAACGAAAGTAGAGATTCGATCCACTACCCCTCCACCAATTTAGTAGGCGCGTAGCCAAATAGTTTCTTGAAAGCAAAGGAAAAATGCGACAAATCCTCAAAACCCAAATCCAAATAAATATCCGATGGTTTCTGTTGTTTTTTACTCATCAGAAAATGAGCCTCCTTTAAACGCTTTTGAATGAGCCATCGGCTTGGAGTTTCAGCAAAGATTTTCAAAAAATCTCTTTTAAATGAAGAAAGACTCCGTCCCGTGAGGTAAGCAAAGCGCTCAATCCCTACATTAAATTTGTAGTTTTTGTTCATAAAAGCCTCCAAGTCTATTTTAGCGGGGATACCAAAATCAAACAGGACGTTAGCCAAATCTGGATTAGTTTGCAGCAAAATGAGCAGCAGCTCCTCTCTTTTTACCAAATCAAAAGCACCCTCTATTTGGTGTCCACTTTGGTAATAAGGCATTAGCGAACTTACAAAATATGGTACTAGTGGCGTTTTCTGCAATTCGTAAAAAGCACCTTTAGCTACTGTATCCGTTTTTTTAATGCCATACTTTTGTTGAAACTGTTTAAGGAAAGCCTCATCAAACACCACCACCACTTTTTCAAAAGCACCATTGTCCTCTGTTTTGGTGTAGCGGGCCAAATAGTTCTTTCTAATCAAGCAATACTCGCCACTCTTAATGGAGTATTTCTTGTCGCCATCGTAAGCCGTGGCATTGCCTTTTGCCAAAAACAAAAAGATATGTTCCGGAATAAACTGCTCTGGCGAAATCTCGGGCCCCATATAACATGAAGTAATTTCTACATTAGCCATTATTGAACTCCTTTCCACCATTGTTTAAATACCTGCGTATTGTTGTCAAGTTCAACCTTTTCTCCGATCATTGGCGTTACCAAAGGTAAATTTCCATCTGCCAATCGGCTAATATCGTTAAGCGGCTCGTCCCATTGGTGCATGGCCAAGGTAAATTTTGAAGAATGTACAGGGAATAGTCTTTTGGCCTTTAGGTCTTTGGCGGCCTGTAAGGTTTCGTGCGGTAGGGTATGGATAGCCTGCCAAGCTACATTGTACTGGCCGTTTTCCAAAATAGCAAGATCCATAGGGCCAAACTTCTCCCCAATTTGCTTAAAGTGTGTGTCATAGCCACTGTCGCCACCAATATAAATTTTAGCTTGCGGCGTTTCTAAAATATAGGCTGTCCAAAGGGTGTTGTTGCGTGTAAAGCCACGACCGGAGAAGTGCCTGCCAGGAACTGTGTGCAACTTCATGCCATCACCTAAATTAATTTCCTCGTTCCAATCCCTTTCAATAAGCTGGTTTGGCGAATAGCCCCAGTGTTCAAAATGTTCACCTACGCCAAGTCCACAAATTACCGTGTTTACTTTTGGCCTTAGTGCAATGATCGTTTCATAATCCAAGTGATCGTAATGGTCGTGGCTGATTACTAAATAATCAATAGGAGGCAAATCAGCTACGCTGTAAATATCAGCCCCCTTAAATGATTTGGTAGTTCCTGGTAGCGGCGAAGCATTGCCACTAAACACTGGGTCTACCAAAAAACGCTTACCATTGATTTGCATAAAATAAGAAGAGTGACCAAACCATACCAATACGTTTTCATTAACTGGTAGGTTCAACAGATCTGTTTTTACCGATGGAAGGCTATCAATAGGTGAGCGGCGTGGATGGTTTTTGAATAGCATGTCGAGCACGACGCCCAACATAGAATAACCCTTTGTTAAACTGGGGGTATGGTGCAGGTTTTGGAATTTACCATCCTTATAATTTGGCGATTGTAGCATGCGCTCTAAACGTTTACCACTGGGAGCTTTGCCAAATTTAGGCGAACGCATATAAAAATAAGTACTTATGGCCAGTACTAGGGCTAAGCTTAATAATACAATCATAGTGTATTTAAATATTTTGAGTGTTTTTTTCATTAATAATTGTATGCTAATTGGTAACTCCTTTGAGTATGACTTTTTTAGCAATGTGAATCGGTACCTTCTAAACTGTTTTTTCTGTGTATAATAAATGTACGCTACAAAAGTCAGCATAAAAAATAAATGTAGCTTTGTTAAAAAGTTCAAATTTGTTTTGTTGAAAAGGTCAGGTTTCTGGTTGAGCCTAAGATAATTTCGGTAACTGACCTTGATATTGCTGATTTTTGACCTGATCTACTATCTTTAAAAAAGCTAAAACCAAAAACAACTTGTAATGCGTTTCCAATCAATTGTCGTAATTATATTCATTTTAACACTCACTTCATTTACTACTCCTCCATCTATTTACCGCAAAGGTTGGATAGACCTGAATAAGAATAATAAGAAAGATATTTATGAGGATCCTACGCAGTCCATCGAAGCGAGGGTTAATGATTTATTGAGCCAAATGAATTTGAATGAAAAAACCTGTCAGATGGCTACTTTATACGGTTGGAAAAGGATCTTGAAGGATTCATTGCCCACTCCAGATTGGAAAAATAAAATCTGGAAAGATGGTATTGCCAACATCGACGAGCATTTGAATGGCTTTGTGGGTTGGACTAAAAGAGACGAGTCTAAATTTGCTGCGGACATGAACTATCACGTTTGGGCCATGAACGAAACACAACGCTTTTTTATTGAGCAAACCCGTTTGGGTATTCCTGTCGATTTCACCAATGAAGGGATTAGGGGCATTGAAGCCTACGAAGCCACGGGTTTTCCAACCCAGCTAAACATGGGCATGACCTGGAACAAATCTCTCATTTATGAGATGGGTAAGATTACCGGACTAGAGGCAAGGGCTCTAGGCTATACTAACGTTTATGCCCCTATTTTAGATGTCGCTCGTGATCAACGTTGGGGACGTTTAGAGGAGGTTTACGGCGAAGATCCTTTCTTAGTAGGTACTTTGGGCGTGCAAATGGCCAAAGGGCTGCAACAAAATAACACTGTGGCCGCTACAGCAAAGCATTTTGCTGTGTACAGTGCCAACAAAGGAGCCAGAGAGGGCTTAGCACGCACTGATCCACAAGTTGCACCAAGAGAAGTGGAAGATGTTTTGCTATATCCTTTTAAGAAGGTCATTAAGGAAGCCGACCTGCAAGGGGTGATGAGTTCTTATAATGATTATGATGGAATACCCGTTACCGGTAGTAAATATTGGTTAACCGATAGGCTGAGAACAGATTTTGGCTTTACGGGGTATGTCGTAAGTGATAGCGACGCCCTAGAGTATTTATATAGCAAACACCGCATTGCCGGCAATTTAAAAGAAGCCGTCTACCAAGCTTTTATGGCGGGGCTAAATGTGCGTACTACTTTTGACAAGCCCGACAGCATTATCCTTTATTTAAGGGAGCTTGTAAACGAAGGCCGCATGCCTATAGATACCTTAAATAATAGGGTAAGATCGGTATTGAAGGTGAAGTTTAAAATGGGCCTTTTTGATCAGCCCTATGTGAAGGATGCCAAGGCTACCCGTAAATTGGTAAACAACGAAGCCCACCAGGAAGTGGCCTTACAGGCATCAAGAGAGAGCATTGTACTTTTAAAAAATAAGGATGGTGTTTTGCCCTTACAAAAAGGGAAAAAGGTTGCGGTAATTGGTCCAAATGCTACCGATGCAGATTATGCGCATACCCATTATGGGCCTTTACACTCACCAAGCGTAAATATATTGCAGGGCATTGTGCAAAAATTGGGCGCAGCTAATGTACAATACAGCAAAGGCTGCGATTTGGTAGATCAAAAATGGCCCGAATCGGAGCTCTTGCCAGAAGAGCCCAATGCAGCAGAAAGGAAACAAATTGATAGCGCTGTAACCATTGCCAAGCAAAGCGAGCAGGTCATTTTGGTGCTTGGAGGAAATACAAAAACCGCTGGCGAAAATAAGAGCCGTATCAGCTTGGACCTTACCGGACATCAGCTACTGTTGGCCAAAGAAATCGTGAAAATAGGGAAGCCCGTAGTGGTGGTATTCATAGGCGCACAGCCCATTAGTTTTAATTGGATAGATAAAAACGTGAAAGGGATTGTTTATGCGGGCTATCCGGGTGTTAAAGGAGGTATTGCCGTGGCCGATGTACTGTTTGGCGACTATAACCCAGGTGGAAAAATTACGCTGACCTTTCCCCGCTCGGTAGGGCAAATCCCAATGAACTTTCCAACCAAGCCCAATGCGCAAAGCGATGCCGGAGAACACGCCAAAGCTAAAGGATTGCTTTATCCCTTTGGCCATGGTCTTAGTTATACTAATTTTCAATACAGCGACTTAAAGGTTATTACTCCTGAAATTAATGTCAATGGATCGGTTCAGCTAAGCCTAACGGTTAAAAACATTGGCGCTAGGCAGGGAGATGAGGTAGTACAGCTTTATATCAGGGATGAGGTAAGTTCGGTAACCACCTACGAAAAAATACTGCGTGGTTTTGAAAGGGTTACCTTAAAGCCCAACGAAAGCAAGACCCTTAACTTTAGCGTTCCAGCCCACGAACTGGCACTTTGGAACAGGGAAATGAAACAAGTGGTTGAGCCAGGGAAATTTACGGTAATGTTGGGTAGCTCATCTGAGAACATTAGGTTAAAAGATAGCTTTGTCGTTAAATAGCTAACGATATTTACGGAAAAATGCCCAAGCTGTAGCGTCCCAAAACCAACGGTTGGTGTCTACTTTAGCCTCTCCGCAGTCAATAATGGCGCTCCTAAAAGCGGCAAATTTGGCCAGTTTTTGCACCGGCCAAACTTTAAGGTGCTTTTTAAGGCCCAAGGAGATGCGATAGGCCAACAAATGCCCCCATATTTCGGCCATTAAGGAACGCTTACTTATTTTCAGCGGATGCCCGTAATGTTGTTGGTAGTCATGCATGATTTCATTTATTAGCCCTCCGCTATGTTCATACAGCAAGTTAAGCTGTTGTTTTTGCGTATATGGTCTAAAATCAATGCTAATTACCTTTGGCCTAAAGCTTACTTCAAGCGGTAAAGCATCAATAGAGTATGTTTTGATCAGTAGCTCGTTCATTCAAATTAAAAACAAATGATGGTATGGTATCAAACGTTTGCGCATCATTATTGGTTGTCAATATTTCTATTTAGCCTCAGTTTTTTCCTAACTTGAGCCTGAAATTTCACCAAATACATATTAAACCTCATACAACCAATACAAATAAACCGATTTAAATGGAAAGAAGAGATTTTATCAAAAGCGGCGCTTTGGCTACCGCAGGGATGACCATACTGCCTACAGGTTCATTATTTGCAAAAGATACTGGAAGAGTACGTTTAGGCTACATTGGCGTAGGTGCCCGCGGTATGAACCACATCAAAGAAGGACTATTAAGGGATGATGTAGAAATTGTTGCCATTTGCGATACGCAAGAAAGCTCTCTGAAAATATGCAGAGCCGCCATTGCCAAAGCAGGCAGAACTGCAGCAAAAGAATATACCGGCGGTTTGGATGCCTACAAAGCCCTTGCCGACAGAAAAGATATTGATGCCATCATTATTTCTACCCCTTGGCAATTTCACCACGAGCAAGCTATTTATTCCATGAACGCGGGTAAATATGTAGGCTGTGAAGTAATTGCTGGATTAACTGTTAATGACCACTGGGACATTGTAAAAACTTCTGAAAAGACAGGAATGCCTTACATGACCTTGGAAAACGTATGCTATCGTAGAGATGTTTTGGCAGCTTTGAACATGGTTAGGAATAAAGTGTTTGGCGAACTGGTACATTTGGAAGGTGGCTACCAACACGATTTGAGAGAGGTATTGTTCAATAATGGAAAGCAATATTATGGTGGCGGTGTAGAGTTTGGCCCTAACGCACTAAGTGAAGCACAATGGCGTACGCAATTTAATATTGATGTTGATGGCGATTTGTATCCAACCCACGGGGTAGGACCTATTATGCAGTGCATTGATATTAACCGAGGCAACCGCTTTACCAATTTGGTTTCTTTTAGCTCAAAAGCTTTGGGCTTGGCAGATTATGTAGAGAAGAAATCGCCAGGACATCCAAATGCTAAAATCAAATACAAAAATGGCGACGTAACCACTACCTTGCTTAACTGCGCCAATGGCGAAACAGTAATGTTGACCCATGATACACATTTGCCAAGACCATATTCGTTAGGTTTCAGAATTCAAGGAACCAATGGTTTATGGATGGACGTGAATAAATCTGTTCATATTGAAGGCGTTTCAAAACCGCATAGTTGGGACAAAGCCGAAGAATGGTTTAAAAAATACGACCACCCACTTTGGAAAAAATACGAAGACAAAGCAATGGGCGCAGGCCATGGCGGTATGGACTGGTTTGTGTTTAATGCCTTTATCACTGCGGTTAAAGACAAAAAACAAACTCCTATTGATGTGTATGATTCGGTAACGATGAGCGTAATTACGCCACTTTCAACCAAGTCGCTTAAAGAAGGTAACAAACCGCAAGCCTTCCCTGATTTTACCAAAGGAAAATGGTCAACTCGCAAAAATACTTTTGCGCTTGATGATAGCGGGTATTAAAAATACCAATTTAACTTTGGCAATCTGAGCTTATAGCAAAGGTTGTCAAAGTTAATTTAGCCCTTTGTTCTCTCAATAAGTTCTGCTTCGATAACCGTTTTGTAGAAAGCCTGCTCTTCTTCTTCCTCTTTATTGGCAATAAGGTCAAGCAATGTATCGATGGCTTTTTGGCCCTGTATTGCTGGAAACTGCTCTACCGAAGCCAATGGAGGAAAAGCCATGTAGTCGGTGATTGGAGCATTGGCAAAACTTACAAACTCTATATCTTCATTTACCTTTACCCCTTTTTGCAACGAGTGTTTAACGGCAAAGGCCGAAACATAATCGTTAAAAGTTACAATGGCCGTAGGTTTACGTTTGTGGTTCAACAAAATTTCCAATGCAGCTGTAGTACCTTCTTCGGTGAGGTCGCAATTTACCACAAGGCTAGGGTCAAATTTCAGCCTGTTTTTTTGCAGCGCTTTAATATAGCCTTCTTTTCGTTGTCCACTGGCCAATAAAGACGTAGGTCCATTGATCAGTCCGATGTTTCGATGTCCACGTTTCAATAGAAAATTAACCGCTTCGATACTGCCGTTTTCTATATTACAGGCTACATAGTGGATGTTTTTTAACGGCGGAATACGGTCGAAAAAAACGGTCGGAATACGGTACTTCTTCAATTGCTCAAAATGCTCAAAATTGGAAGTATTTTTAGCTACAGAAACTAAAAGTCCGTCAATACGATGCGTTTTTAGTTTTTCTACCAAAAGCTTCTCTCGTTCCTCGTCGTCATGAGATTGCGCCAATAAAATGGTGTAATTCCTTTTGTAGGCGATATCTTCAATAGCGCTCATCGCTACAGCAAAAAATGCCTCGGCCAATTCCGGTAAAATAACGCCAATGGTAAAAGTTTTCCCTTTTTGAAAGAAAATGGCCGTTTGGTTGGGTTCGTAGCCCATTTCAGAAGCCATTTGTTTAACTCTTTGCTGAGTGGCCAGGCTAATACTCGGATGCGCATGCAATGCCCTTGAAACCGTTGAGAACGATAAGTCTAGCTTTTTCGCAATTTCTTTAATAGTTACTGGTTTCTTCATTGATCACTGCCCTTTAACGCAAATATATGTTTTTCCAGTATAAGTAATATCAAGCGTTTGCGTTAAGGTTTTTATAGATACGAAAAGAGCTTTTTCTAGTGAAAAAGCTCTTGTTCATCTCTGTCGGCAGTGTTAATGCGTTTCAGGAAGTCGGCAAATGCCGCACCATCATTATCAGAGTAGGCGCCATAAGCATCCAAAATGTAGCCCATGCTCTTGTCACTATCCTCAACCATATATAGAACGGAGTTGTCACCAGGATCCGACATTCCCTCAAATCTGTAGGTCTTTACAATAGTAAGATCGTCAGGAGTATATATTTTGTTGAGTGTTTTCGATTGCATTTTCCCGTGGTCGGTCATCTTAAGCTCGTTGTCTATACCCTTTGTCCTTAATTTTTCAAGGATTTGGCTAAGAGTATTCATCTCTATTGGCTGTTCCATAACTTTTAAAATTGATATACCTTAAAAACATCCTAAACATGGAATAGTTTTGCTTTTTATTTCGCAGAAAAGCAACATCAATACAAACCAAAAGCTTGCGCAGTTGTTGTGCTAAAGTCTTTAAAAATGCTTAACCATCAGGCAAATAAATAATAACAACTTAAACCAGTATTATGAAACATTATTTTTTAGGCGTTGCATTTGCAGTATCTGCTGTATTTATGGGATGTGCCAACAAGGAAAGAGAAGTCGCTTCGGCCAATTTAAATTCAACAGCCGATAACCAATCTATAGGCTCTGCCAAATTTTATCAAATGAATGATGGAAAGATTAAAATGGATCTGGAAATCAACATGCCCCAAAGAGCCGACAGTACGGTAGCAGTTCATTTTCATGAACATGGGGACTGCGGAAATATGGGCGAAAATACACATGGGCACTGGAACCCCACCAACGAACCACATGGCAAATGGGATTCTGACGCCTATCACTCTGGAGATATAGGTAACATTGCCCTTGACGGGAAAGGACATGCAAAAATTACCGTAAGCACTTCAAGGTGGAGTGTTGATGATGGCGACGTTAAGAACATCATTGGACGGGGAATCATTGTGCACGGCGGTACCGACGACTACCAGACACAGCCCACAGGCAACTCTGGTCCAAGAATAGGCTGCGGAGTAATAGCTGCAGTTAAGTAATCAAAAAAGGCGATTAAATTTTAGTCGCCTTTTTATGTAATTACCGCAAAGCCGTCATCATGTTAAAAACTAAACAGAAGATGGCAACACTTAACGTTCCTCAAAGCGGCAAGGCCGTGAAGGGAAGCACTCGCAAACCTATTCCAGGGGTAGATTTAACGGCGATGGTTGATTTAGCATTTTTGCTGATTACCTTCTTTATGCTCACTACCTCCTTAAGTAAAATGAATGTAATGGATATTGCCAAGCCCATACCAGTAACCGATCCTGGGCAATTAGCGCCCTGGCCTGCTTCAAAAACTTTAACCATTTTGTTAGGTAAGGATAATAAAGCGGTTTATTACCTTGGTAGAGCTACGGATGGTCAAATGCATGTGGCAAACGTTTCCCAAATTAGAAAAGCAATTTTGGAGAATAGGCAATTCGTTGCGAATACGCATCGAGAAGCAAAAGACAAGGAAATGTACGTAATCATTAAACCTACTGCTACTTCTGTTTTCCGCAACTTTGTAGACTTGGTTGATGAGATGCACATCAATAAGGTTAACACTTACGCTATTGATGACAAATATGTGCTAGCAGAGGAAGCCAGCTTTATGAAAGGTAAGGGGATATAGCTAAATTAAAAACCACATAGAAACATAGATTAATTTTTCTTTAATACGTCTATGTCTCTATGTGGTTAAAAAAATTATAAGCCGAAAGCAGCTTTTACTTGGTCAACGTAATCTAGTTTTTCCCAAGTAAACAACTCAACGCTCACTGTTTTTTCTTCACCATTTGGTGATTTGAAAGTTTTTGTAACCGTTTCTGGCTGACGGCCCATGTGTCCGTAAGCAGCAGTTTCACTATAAATAGGGTTTCTTAATTTCAAACGTTGCTCGATGAAGTAAGGGCGCATATCGAAAATAGCTTCTACCTTCTTGCCAATCTCTCCGTCTGTTAAGGCTACTTTAGAAGTTCCATAGGTCACCACGTTGATAGAGGTGGGCTTTGCAACACCAATAGCGTAAGAAACTTGAACTAAAACCTCATCACATAAACCAGCAGCAACTAGGTTTTTAGCAATGTGACGAGTGGCATAAGCAGCACTTCTATCTACTTTGCTTGGGTCTTTTCCGGAGAAAGCACCACCACCATGGGCACCTTTACCACCGTAAGTGTCTACAATAATTTTTCTTCCTGTTAAACCTGTATCGCCATGTGGCCCACCAATAACAAAAACACCTGTTGGGTTAATATGGTAAGTAATATCGTCGTTAAACAAATGGGCATATTGAGGATATTTAGCTTTAATTCTCGGAATCAAGATCGAAATCAAATCGTTTTTGATTTTAACCAACATTTCCTCATTTGCGGCATTCTTGTCCTCTTTCGAGTCAGATTTAGGCTGAACAAAGTCATCGTGTTGTGTAGAGATTACAATTGCGTCAATTCTTTGTGGTTGGTTATCATCAGAATATTCTAAGGTTACTTGTGATTTTGCATCAGGGCGCAAATAAGTAATTTCAGAGTTCTCTCTTCTTAAATTCGCCAACTCTCTTAATAGGGCATGTGATAAATCAAGAGCCAATGGCATGTAATTCTCGGTTTCGTTGGTTGCGTAACCAAACATCATCCCTTGGTCCCCTGCACCTTGTTCTTCCTTGGTATTCCTGTCAACACCTTGGTTAATATCTTGAGATTGCTCATGGATAGCTGAAAGTACACCACATGAATTAGCTTCAAACATATACTCGCTTTTAGTGTAACCAATTTTTTTGATTACATCTCTTGCAATCTGCTGTACGTCTAAATAGGTTTTAGATTTCACCTCACCTGCCAAAATCACCTGTCCTGTAGTTACAAGTGTTTCACAAGCTACTTTTGATTCCGCATCAAAAGCTAAGAAATTATCGATTAACGCGTCTGAAATTTGGTCAGCAATTTTATCTGGGTGACCTTCAGATACAGATTCTGATGTAAATAAATACGACATCTAATTTTTTGTTTATAATGTAAACCAAACAATAAAATTAAAGTGTTGATACCCGATCGGTTGTAAAAGAGAAGTGTAGAAATAAAATTAGCACTTTTTTTTACGTGGTTGCAATCAGTCTATTCTCTAATAGATTAGCAAATCAATCCACTTTAACGCCGCAAAACTACTACAATAAATTTTAATACTCAAAAATTATCGATTATTTTGTGCGCTAATTATTTATGTCGGAAAACAAGTCTAATATTCTCTTTATTATCAACCCTATTTCGGGTGGTAAAAAGAAATCAGATCTACCTGCTTTAATTGATCAATTTCTTGATAAGGAGAAGTATGCACCAATATATGCTTTTACAGAATACATTGGCCATGCAGCGGAGTTGGCCGAAGAAGCCGAAAAGAAAAACTACGATGTTATTGTTGCCGTGGGCGGGGATGGTACCATTAACGAAGTGGCCAGTAAATTGGTATATAGCGATAAAACATTGGCCATTATTCCATTTGGATCGGGCAATGGATTGGCCCGCTTTTTAAATATACCGCTGAATGCCAAAAAGGCCATCACGTTAATTAATACGGCGAAACCCCAGCTGATAGATACCGCTGAGCTAAATGGGAGGAAATTTTTTAACATGGCCGGAATGGGGTTTGACGCCCACCTAAGTTCCGTTTTTGCGGGGAACAAAAAACGGGGGTTAAAAAGCTATGTAGAGTTGGGATTTAAAGAAATTACAACTTATAAAGCGCAGCCCTACCACATTGAAATTGATGGGAAAGAGTACGATAATCCAGCTTTTGCCATTAGCATAGCCAATTCATCGCAATACGGTAACAACGTATATATATCCCCAAAATCTTCTTTAACGGATGGCTATCTTGATGTATGTATCATACATCCTATCTCTTTGGTGAAACTACCCCTTTTAGCTTTTCAAATGATTACGGCAAAAACCCACCAATCAAGTTTGGTGAAGATCATTAGAGGTAAGCATATTAAAATAAAACGTACAGCTGCCGATGCTGTGCATTTAGACGGAGAACCTTTGAAACTTGGCGAAGAGCTGGAAATAAAAATAATTCCTGCGTCGTTAAAGATATTAAGCAATTAATTTTATTACTAATTCCTAACCATTAGCTACTAGTCCCTAAATATGAGCAAGCAGAAGAAAAATACCTTTAATGATTTTAGCGGTATCATGTTTTCTACCGATCCGGATTTTGTTTATGAAAGCAATCAGCAGGAAGAGCAGGAAACTTTGCCCAATGCCCAACAGGATTTGAGGGTACTGCTAGATCGAAAAAACAGGGGCGGTAAAACCGTGACTTTGGTTACTGGTTTTGTTGGTAGCGACGCTGATCTGGAAAAATTAGCCAAAACGCTTAAAACAAAATGCGGTGTAGGTGGAGGTGCCAAAGACGGAGAAATCATTCTGCAAGGAGATTTTAAGGAAAAGGCATTTTTATACCTCCAAAAAGAGGGGTATAAAGTAAAGAAGTCTGGAGGGTAGATTTTGTTTTTAACTTTCTGAAAAACAGATATTTAATTCTTAGTGTAATTGCCACAATAAGTAAAAAAATTATCTAAATATGGCATTCTTTGCATAAATATCTCCTTAGCTTTGCGGGATATTTAAACCAAAAATATGACCAAATATAGTATCCAAAAGCCTCAGTTAGATTATCTGGGTTTGGCTTCGCTTCAGTTTAAATATCAGTTGAGCGTGCCAGAATTAATTGAAGAGGCAATCAAGAACGGGGAAGGAACCCTTGCAGATTCTGGCGCTTTAGCCATTGATACCGGTAAATTTAAAGGCCGTTCACCAAAAGACAGATTTGTTGTTAGTGATGAGGTTACCAATGGCACCGTATGGTGGGGCGACATCAACATTAAAATAAGCACTCAGCATTTTGATGCGCTTTATCAAAAAATGCTTGCCTATTTAAAGGATAAAGAAGTATATATAAGAGATGCCTATGCTTGTGCAGATAAAGATTATAGCACTAGTATTAGGGTGATTACTGAATATGCTTTCCAAAATATATTTGCGAATAACCTATTTCTTAGATATGGAAATGAGGAATTGCCAGCGCAACCAGAATGGACCATTATTGCTATTCCATCTTTCTTGGCCAACCCACAAACAGATGGAACAAGGCAGGAAAACTTCTCCATCCTGAATTTTTCAAAAAAAATCATTCTAATAGGAGGTACAGCCTATACTGGAGAAATTAAAAAAGGAATATTTTCCGTATTGAATTTTGTGCTGCCCCAACAAAGGAATACCCTGTCGATGCACTGTTCGGCAAATGTTGGTAAAGATGGTGATTCAGCCGTTTTCTTTGGTCTGTCGGGAACTGGAAAAACAACACTTTCTGCTGATCCAAACCGTGCGCTGGTAGGTGACGATGAACATGGCTGGGGAGAGGATAGCATTTTCAATTTTGAGGGCGGATGTTATGCAAAATGCGTTGATTTAACTGCTGAAAAGGAACCTCAGATTTTCAATGCCATCAAATTTGGCGCATTATTAGAAAATATCAATTACTTTCCAGGTACGCGGACAGTTGATTTTTCTAATATTGAAAAAACCGAGAATACAAGGGTGGCCTATCCAATGCACCATATAGATAATGCCTTGGAACCATCAATAGCTCCAATTCCCAAAAACATCTTTTTTTTAACGGCTGATGCCTTTGGAGTGCTGCCTCCCATATCTAAATTAACACCAGGACAAGCCATGTTCCATTTTATTTCAGGTTATACCGCTAAGGTTGCTGGAACTGAAACAGGTGTAACTGAACCACAACTAACTTTCTCAGCTTGTTTTGGTAAAGCTTTCTTGCCCCTACATCCAACAGCCTATGCAAAGTTGCTGGGCGAAAAAATGAAAAAACATCAAGTGAATGTATGGCTGGTTAATACAGGCTGGAGCGGAGGGCCTTTTGGCGTAGGAAATAGGATGAAGCTTTCATATACCAGGGCCATGATTACCGCTGCGCTTAATGGCGCCTTGGAAAATGTAGAATTTAACCAGCATCCTATTTTCGGACTAGCAATGCCAAGTGCTTGTGGCGATGTGCCCGTGGAGGTTTTGAACCCAAGAAACACCTGGAGCAACCCACAACATTATGATTCAAAAGCAAATGAACTTGCACAGGCATTTTTGGACAATTTCAAAGACTTTGAAGAATATGCTGATGAAGAGATGAAAAAAGGAATGCCGAAACTTGCGGAAATTATAGCTTAATGCTTTTTTTTCTTGCAAAAATTTGCATTTGATTAAATTTTTAGTTTTAATTGCGAAAAGATTGCCTCAGCGGCAATCTTTTTTAGTTATGCGCATTTGCTGCGGCGTAAGTAACGAATTAATTGTGGAATGAATATTTAATTTGTAATTTAAATCAAAATTATAAATTTGCTTCCGCAACAATTCGGCCTATGCCGCGTTGAGTGTATTAACTTATTTATTTAATTAGAAATTTATAAAAACAAGTACTAAAACTAAAAATTAAAAAAATGGCAAACGCACCAAAACCTACACCAGCTAAAAAAGAGAGCAGCGCAACAGCGTCTAACTTATTTGCTACCCTAGTTATCCCAATTTGTATTCTCATTGGTGTAACGCTTTTTATCTTCGTATTAGGTAAACCATCTAACTTTAACGTTCCAGAAGAAGTGGCTAAAGCTAATAGCCAATTATCTTTAGCTTTCTACAATGATGATACTCACGCTTATCTTCCTCATCCTGGAAACTATGGCGGTATGGCTTTTAAAGGTGGTTTTATCGTGCCTATCTTAATGGGTATGCTTTTAATGGTATTCGTTTTCTCTATCGAGCGTTTGATCGTTATTGGCAAAGCAACTGGTAAAGGAAGCTTAGAGGCATTTATCAAAAAAATCCAATCATTCTTAAGCACAGGAAACATCCAAGCAGCAGTTGCAGAGTGCGACAAACAACAAGGTTCTGTAGCTAACGTAATTAAATCAGGTCTTAAAAAATATAGTGAAGTAGAAGTAGATACCAACTTAGATGTTGAGCAATCGATTGTAGCTATTCAAAAAGATATCGAAGAAGCAACAGCTTTAGAGATGCCAATGTTAGAACAAAACCTAACAATTATTGCTACTTTGGTTTCTGTAGGTACATTAACAGGTCTATTGGGTACAGTAACAGGTATGATCAAGGCGTTTGGTGGTTTAGCTAACTCAGGTGCTCCTGACCAAGCGGCTCTTGCAACAGGTATCTCTGAGGCACTTATCAATACTGCAACAGGTATCGGTACTTCTACCCTTGCGATTATCATGTATAACATCCTTACTTCTAAAATTGATAAATTAACTTATGCTATTGATGAAGCTGGTTTCAGCATCATCCAGACTTACGCAAGTACACATAAATAAAATTATTTTTATTTTATTTTGCCGGGCTTTATGGAAAACCGGAACAAATAGCATCATTAGTTAGAATATTTAATAATTTTAGATTATGGGTAAAGCAAAAGTTAAAAGGAGTAGTACCTCGATCGATATGACCGCCATGTGCGACGTTTCGTTCTTGTTACTTACTTTCTTTATCTTAACAGCCACCGCTCGTCAGCCAGACCCGCTAGAGATTACTACACCATCGTCTTCAGTGCAGTTTAAAATGCCTGATAAAGACATCTCTATCGTGAGTATCGGTAAAGGAAAAGTTTTCCTAGAGATTATCGGTCAGGATGTGAAAAAAGCTACACTTGCGAGAATGGGAAATCTTTATGGTCAAACTTTTTCGGAAGAGGAAGCTAAAAAATTTGCAGTAGTTTCTGCCTTTGGTGTACCAATGGGGAATATGAAGCAGTTTTTGGCGATGAATGGTGAGCAACGTACAAAGTCAGGAATACAATCAGGTATCCCGATGGATTCAACCACTAACAACGAGTTATTCAATTGGATCAAGGAAGCCAGATATGCTACTTCAGAACTACACGGTATAGATATGCGCTTGAGCATTAAAGGAAATGCCAATGAAGAGTATCCTACAGTTAGAAAAGTAGTTGACTTACTGCAAAAGCAAAAAATTAACAAATTTAGTTTAATTACATCGTCAGAAGGCGGTGCACAATAGAAATTAAGCAATGGCAGAATTAGATACCTCCGGTAAGGACGGCGGTAAAGGTGGAAAGGTAAGAAGTAAGAAAGCCTCTACTAAGGTCGATTTGACGGCGATGGTAGACTTGGCGTTCCTTTTAATTACCTTCTTCATGTTAACCACGTCTTTGTCAAAACCTCAGGCAATGGATATTGCAAAGCCTGATAAGGATGCGAAGGATGAGAACAGGCTTGAGCTTAGAGAGTCGCAAACCATGACCATTTTATTAGGCAAAAATGATAGAATTGCTTGGTATATGGGAGAAGCAGGAAAATCGGCTCCAACAATTGAAGGTTTTAATGATATTAGAGCTTCATTGTTAAAGAACAAGAAGGATGTGAAAGATGCGAGTGGTAGAGATATTGTGATTATTGTTAAGCCTACAGATGGTGCTACTTACAAAAACTTTGTGGACATCATGGACGAAATCAATATCACTAAAACAAATATCAACGCTCCAGCTGTTGACGACGATCCTAAGCATCTGTTAGATAGCGAAAGAGATTTTATGAAATCCAAAGGGATTTTATAACGAGTTGATAACAAATAAAAAATTGAGCAATGTCTAAAATAGATTTATTTAATAAGGAATGGATTGACGTTGTGTTCGCTAAAAAGAACAAAGCCTATGGAGCTTATGAGCTTCGTCAGACCAACTCTTGGAACACCACTAAATCATTGTTTATTGCTTCAGCAATATTCATATTCCTTTTCCTAGCTCCAAAGCTGTATGCTTTGTTGAAAGGGATGGTTCCTGAACCTCCACAGGAGAAGGTAACCGAGGTGGTAATGCAACCGCCACCACCAATTAACCCAGAGGTGAAAACTCCGCCACCGGTAGAGCCACCTCCTCCAAAACAAGATCAGGTGAAATTCCCACCACCCATCGTTAAACCAGATAACGAAGTGCGTGATGAGAAACCGCCAACCGTTGAGGATTTGAAAAAAGCTGATCCAGGACAGAAAACGATTGAAGGTGACCCTACTGCTGAAGTGGTTCAAATTACTGCAGCTGGAGAAGGTCCGAAACAAGCGGTGGTAGTTGAAGATAATACCGTTTACAGTTTCGTAAGTATGGAAAATCCTCCAATGTTCCCTGGTGGTATTGAAAAGTTCTATAAATTCTTGGGCGATAACATTAAATATCCTCCAATGGCTGCTGAGAACAATATTCAAGGTAACGTATTCGTTTCATTTACAGTAGAGAAAGATGGTTCTTTAACCGATATCAAGATTGATAGAAAACTTGGATATGGTACCGATGAAGAGGCAGTTCGTGTATTGAAGTTGAGTAAACGTTGGAATCCAGGGATGCAAAATGGTAAACCGGTGCGTGTTAAATATAACATCCCAATTAAATTTAGCTTGCAACAATAGTTAAGCATGTTTAATTCAGATACTTTCAAACAGAAATCGCCTCAACAGCGATTTCTGTTTATTTTAGGGGTTGCGATGATTTTCATTTTTTGTGCTTTGGCGGTAGTGGTAATGTTTTGGGGTGAAATTTTGAATTTAGATCCTCAAAAATTTCCTCAAAAATATCGTATAGCCTTCGGCATCGTATTGATTGTTTACGCAACTATTAGATTTTTTAGAATAATTAGAGATAATAAAACAGAATGAGAAAAGCATCGGCTTTAACGCTCGCAATACTTTTAATATTTGCCTGTTTTTCGTGTAAAAGGAAAACAAACAAAGATGCCGTTAGCGAGTCACGTACTTCTGGAAAAACAACGATATTGGTTGATGAAACCTATGCTCAGATCTTAGATGATCAAATCGCTGTTTTCAAATCTGATTATCCTTCCGCAACAGTTAATGTTGTTGCCGGAAATGAAAACGAGATTATGCCTAAGTTTAGAAAGGGCGAAGTGAAGATGCTTGTACTTTCTAGAATGCTAAAGCCAGGAGAAGATAGTTTCTATAAACAGAAACAAAGTCGTATCTATACAGATAGATTTGCGATAGATGGTTTGGCTTTAATTGTGAATAAAAATGATGCTGATAGCACTATTACAGCCGAAGAAGCTTATGGCATCATGAAAGGAACCTCAAAAACTGGCAAAAAATTGGTTTTTGATAATGCTTATTCAAGCACGATAAGGTACTTTATTGACTCTGCAGGAATAACTCAATTACCTAAAGAAGGGGTTTACACATTAAAGACAACAAATGATGTCATTAAATATGTGGCCGAAAATAAAGGTTACATCGGCGTAATTGGTGTAAATTGGTTGTTAAAAGATGTTAAAGTTTCATCGCCGTTTTTATCGGATGTTAAAACACTAGGCGTGAAAAACCTGCCTGGTAAAAATGGTTCAGATGGCTATTACAAGCCTACCCAAGAAAATTTGATCAACGGAAAATATCCCTTTTTGAGAAATGTTTACCTGATAAATGCAGAGGGAACAAATGGTTTAGGCACGGGATTTGCAACTTGGTTATCAAGCCCCCGTGGACAATTAATAGTACTTAAATCGGGTCTAGGACCTCATAAAGTAGCAGAAAGAGAATTTAACTTTAAAACTAGTAACAAAAAATAATTTATTTTAATCAACTTAGAGAAATAGAGAACACTGTAAATAAGCAGTTAACAGTTATTTCTAATTTTAACAAATGGAGACAATGAAAATGATTAAGAAGAACATAGCCTTGGCCACGGGCTTATTATTGATGGGTAGCACTGCCTCATTTGCTCAAAGTTTAGCCGATGCTAAGAAGGCGATCGATGCCGAGCAGTATCAGAAGGCAACTGCTATGCTAAAGACTTTAGTGGCAAACCAGCCTAAAGAGGGCGATAACTACTTTAACTTAGGAAAAGTATATTTATTGACTGACGATATCGATTCAGCAAGAGCTGCTTTTACAAATGGTACTACTGCGGATCCTAAAAATGCGTTAAACTATGTAGGTTTAGGTCAAGCGGATTTAGCACAAAATAACGCGACCAATGCAAAAACCAATTTCGATAAGGCAATTGGCTTAAAAGCGAAAGATTATTCGACTTATTTGGCAATTGGTAGAGCATATATTGATCAAAAGAATGTAGATTATGCACAGGCCTTGCCTAACTTGCAAAAAGCAGATGAGTTAGATTCTAAGGATAAAGATCCAGAAACTTTCTTGGCTTTAGCGGATTACTATGCGATGCAAAGAAAGAATACCGAAGCCTATCCTCAATATTTGAGAGCTTTAGACATTAACCCAAATTTGTATAGAGCTAATGTACAGATTGGTAAAATGTACAAAGATGCATATGCTTTCCCTGAGGCTGAGACTGAAATTAAAAAAGCAATTGCAGCGGACCCTAATTATGGTCCAGCATACAGAGAGTTAGCAGAGGCACAAATGAGATGGTCCGATGCTGATCCTAAAAATGGAGCAGCGAAAAAAGCTGAGGCTTTGGAAAACATGAGAAAATATCTAGATTTAACCGATAAATCTTTTGATTCTCGTTTACGTTATGCGCAGTTCTTAGTTTATGCTGGTGATTTTGCTACACTTGAGAAAGAGGTAGCGACATTAAATTCTCCAGATCCTAAAAACCCTAAAACCTTTGTGGTAATTAGGATGAGAGGTTATTCAGCAGTAGAGAACAAAAACTTTGAGCAAGGTATTAAATACATGAACGAACTTTTTGGAAGAACACAAGATGCTTCTCGTATCATTGGTTCAGATTACCTTTATTTAGGAAGAGCTCAACAAGCAACAGGACAAGATAGTCTTGCATTTATCAATATTGCTAAAGGTGTAGAATTAGATTCTACTAAAGTAGAGGAGTTAGCCAACATTGGAGCTAAGTATTACCAAGCTCAAAACTTTCCTAAAGCTGCAGAAGTATATAGCAAAGTAGTTAAAGCGAATTCAAAGAACCCTAACTTAGCGATGGCTTACTACTATCTAGGTGCTGCTAACTATTTTACTTATGCGTTTGCAAGTAGAGATGGCAAAAACCCAAGCAAAGACATCTTAGTTAAAGCTGATACAGCTTTTGCAGGGTTGGTTAAACTTGCTCCAGATTATGAAGTAGCTTACTTATTTAGAGCTCGTATTGGTAAAAATCTAGATGATGCTGAAAGCTCTAAAAAATTGGCGGTTCCATATTATGAGAAGTACATTGAATTGGTAACTGTAACTAAGCCAGAGAAAGCGGCAGCTAGTAAGACCCAATTAATAGAAGCTTATAACTATTTAGGTGCTGTTGCATCTGCTACAGATAAAGAAAAAGCTAAAGAATACTTTAACAAAGTATTGGCACTTGATCCACAAAATGCTTTGGCATTGGACAATTTGAAATTTTTAACAGCGCCAGCTACACCAGCAAAAAAAACACCAATTAAAAAGTAATTTTTAATGTCATAAAGAAAAGGCAGGATTACAAATCCTGCCTTTTTATTTATATGAAATTTTCTTTATGGTCAAAAGCTTTTCTAGTTGTTCAATTTTTTCTTTTTGAGATAAAATGGTCTGCTTTAGACTATCCAATTCCTTTTTTTCAATGAGAAAAAGCTCTCCCTTCAATTTTTCATTCTCTTTTAGGAAAGCTTCGAGTGGTAAGTTGAAAATCTTGGCAATTTGTTCTAATCTGTCAGACGTAATATTAATTGCCCCAGATTCTATTCTTTGGTAAGTGCTTTGTGTAACGCCAAGCTGACTGGCTAAATATTCTTGAGAATAACATCGTTCATTCCTATATCTACGAATCTCGTCGCCTAAACCAATTTTTTTTAATTCATTTCGGGTTAATTCCCTCTTCTTAAAAAAACCTGAAAGCATAGTAAACTTGTTAAATAACTAAAATAGGAATTTTTCGTCGCGTTCTATGCATAATCTTATGCGTGAAATAGAGGGGTTATATATGTCTGCATTCTTAAATTAGATAGTGAAGAGAGCGAGTATTTGCTTTCAAATATTATAAACTTAATCTAAATCAAATGAAAAAGTTACAACTGACATCAAATGCCTTTAATCGAGGTGAAGTACTTACAAGGGGACAGTTGAAAAGTGTAATGGGTGGGACATTTAATGACGAACAGGTCGGTGGAGTAGATGAATGCTCTAGGGGTCTGTGCTCGACAATTACCGAAGAGACTTGTTGCGAGGGTCTAGTGTGTAAGGGGCAAGACGGAAATAAGCCCGGCCTTTGTGCTGTTTCATAATTAATAATATAAGCTGGAAGCTCTCCAGCTTATATTATTGATATACGAACGGTGTTCTTTCATCATTTTAGGAGTTGAAATGATATAATGATAAATTGCAGGCAAAATGTTCGTTGAACTTATAGGATGAATGGATAGAATTTGTAATCCTGCCTTTTTATTTTAATTTTGCCACCAAATCCATTGTTATTATGCAAGCACAAAGTACAGCACAAGATTTCATTCCTATTATATTTCAGGTTATTGTTGCTTTAGGTTTTGTGGTAGTAACCTTGTTTGCTACACACCTTTTAGGCCCTAAAAGAAAAACTAATGATAAGTTGACCACCTTCGAGTCGGGTATTAAGGTGATTGGAAATGCTCGTCAGCCCTTTTCTATCAAATATTTTTTGGTAGCCATTTTATTTGTGCTATTTGATGTGGAGGTAATTTTTATGTACCCTTGGGCTGTTAACTTTAGAGAGTTAGGCTGGAATGGGGTAATAGAGATGTTTATCTTTATGGGAACACTTCTGCTGGGCTTTATCTATATCCTAAAAAAGAAAGCATTAGATTGGCATTAGAAGCTTGCAATCAAGTTATTTAGATTGTTTCTAAATGATGATGATACGGCCCAAATCCTACTAAATATTGTAAATTTGCTGCTTGTCCATTGTTAATAATGGACAAGCTTTTTTGTTTATAAACATGAGTGAAATCAAAATAGTAGAAGCGCCTCCCGGCATCGAAGGAAACGGCTTTTTTGCTACGTCTTTAGACAAGGCGATAGGTTTAGCCCGTTCACATTCGTTATGGCCTTTGCCATTTGCAACTTCATGCTGTGGTATCGAGTTTATGGCAACCATGGGCTCGCATTATGATTTTGGACGTTTTGGTTCCGAAAGGTTAAGTTTCTCGCCTCGCCAAGCAGATGTTTTAATGGTGATGGGCACTATTGCCAAAAAAATGGGGCCGGTATTGAAACAGGTTTATCTTCAAATGGCTGAGCCTCGTTGGGTGATGGCCGTTGGTGCCTGCGCTTCGAGCGGTGGTATTTTTGATACTTATTCAGTGCTGCAAGGTATTGACGAGATTATCCCTGTGGATGTTTATGTGCCGGGATGCCCTCCAAGACCAGAGGCTATTTTGGATGGCTTTCAGCGCATCCAGGATTTGGTAAAGAATGAATCGGGTAGAAGAAGACACTCTCCTGAATATAAAGAACTGTTAGCGAGTTACGGAATACAATAATGGCTAAAGCAACAAATACTGAATTAGTTGATCTGCTAGGTGAAAAATTTGGCGAGCAGCTTTTTGATGTTTCCGAGCCTTATGGCTTGTTGACCTTTTCCACGACTAAGGATAAAGTGGTTGAAGTGCTGTCTTTTCTAAAAGAAAATGGTCGCATCAATTTCAACTTCCTTACCGATATTACTGCGGTACATTACCCCGAAAAAGAACAGATAGCTGTGGTTTATCATTTGCACAGCATGGTAAGTGGTATTAGGGCTAGATTGAAAGTTTTTTTAAATGAAAAAGATCCAAAAATCGCCAGTGCTACCGTGTTGTGGAATGGTGCCAATTGGATGGAAAGAGAAACTTACGATTTCTTTGGTGTAAAGTTCGAAGGACATCCTGATTTGAGAAGGATTTTGAACGTAGACGAAATGACGGTACACCCAATGCTTAAACAATATCCATTGGAAGATCCTAACAGGGTAGATAAAAAAGACGAATTTTTTGGTAGATAGTTATGAGTTACAATCAACCAGTATATACAGATAACGATCCTCAAAGTGAGTTGGTAACCCTAAATTTAGGGCCTACTCACCCAGCTACACACGGCGTTTTTCAAAACGTGTTGCAAATGGACGGGGAGCGTATAGTAAGTGGAGTTTCTACCATTGGCTATATCCACAGAGCTTTTGAAAAAATCGCGGAACACCGCCCTTTTTATCAAATTACGCCACTAACCGACCGCTTGAACTACTGTTCGTCGCCTATTAACAATATGGGCTGGCACATGACGGTAGAAAAGCTCTTAAATATCCAAATTCCAAAAAGAGTGGATTATTTGAGGGTAATTATCATGGAACTTTCGCGTATTGCCGATCATATCATCTGTAATACCATCATTGCCCAGGATACTGGGGCAACCACCACTTTCCTTTATCTTTTTCAATACAGAGAACATATCTACGAAATTTTTGAGGAAATATGCGGCGCCCGTTTAACCACCAATATTGGACGTATAGGTGGCCTGGAAAGAGATTTTAATGATGTAGCATTTGCGAAAATCAATAAATTCCTAAAAGAGTTTCCGGCAGCATTAAAAGAGTTTGAAAGCTTACTTAATCGTAACCGTATTTTTATTGACCGTACCAAAGGCGTGGCCGAAGTAACCGCGGATACTGCATTAAGCTATAGCTGGACGGGTCCTTTGTTGCGTGCTACAGGTATAGACTACGATGTGCGTGTAAGTGAGCCTTATTCGTCATATCAAGATTTTGATTTTGAAATCCCAGTGGGTACCAGCGGCGATATTTTTGATAGGTATTTGGTACGTAACGAGGAAATGTGGCAAAGCGTACGCATCATTGAGCAGGCTATGGAGAAGTTAAAATCAGAGCCTAAAGGCATTTTTCATGCCGATGTTCCTGATTTTTATTTGCCTGGGAAAGAACAAGTGTACAATAATATGGAAGCATTGATTTATCACTTTAAAATTGTGATGGGAGAAATTGATGCTCCGAAAGCTGAGGTTTACCATGCTGTGGAAGGTGGAAACGGAGAGCTTGGTTTCTATTTGATCAATGATGGTGGTAGAAGCCCTTATCGTTTGCACTTTAGAAGACCAAGTTTTATTAACTACCAAATGTACGCGAAAATGAGTGAAGGCATGTTATTGTCCGATGCTATTATCAACATGAGTAGTATGAACATTATTGCAGGAGAATTAGATGCTTAAAGTAGAAGAAACACAGCCTGTAGAATTTTCATCAGCTTTGCTAGCTAAGTTTGATGAAATAGTGAAGCGTTATCCAGAAGGAAAGCAAAAATCGGCTTTGCTGCCATTATTACATTTGGTGCAAGCCGAGTATGGATGGACAAGTGTTCCTGCAATGGATAAAGTTGCTGAATTCTTGAAAATTCAGCCTATCGAAGTATATGAAGTGGCTAGTTTTTACACCATGTACTTCTTGCAACCAAAAGGAAAATATGTTTTGGAGGTTTGTCGTACTGGGCCTTGTTGCCTAGTTGGCGCCGAAAAAATCATGAATCATATCGAACAAAAGTTAGGGGTTAAAGAAGGGGAAGTTACGGCTGACGGTTTATTCAGCTGGAGAGGCGTTGAATGTTTGGCGGCTTGTGGTTTTGGTCCAGTTTTACAAATTGGTCCAGAATATACTTTCTATGAGAACTTAACCGAGCAATCGGTAGATCAATTAATTGACGATTTACGTAAGAAATAATGGGACGTAAACTATTATTAGAACATATCAATGTGCCTGGCATCAACACGCTAGAGGTTTATCGTCAAAAAGGCGGTTACCGTGCGGTTGAAAAAGCATTAAAGACCCTAACTCCTGATGATGTAGTTGAAGAAGTTAAGAAATCGGGTTTGAGAGGTCGTGGAGGTGCAGGTTTCCCTACGGGAATGAAGTGGAGCTTTTTGGCCAAGCCAGAAGGAGTGCCTCGTTATTTGGTTTGTAATGGTGACGAATCTGAACCAGGTACGTTTAAGGATAGATATTTAATGACACACATTCCTCATGCATTAATTGAAGGAATGATTGTTTCAAGTTATGCTTTGGGCGCAAATACCTCTTATATCTATTTAAGAGGGGAGATGATGCCTCAAATCAGGATATTAGAAAGAGCCATTGAAGAAGCGAAAGCAGCGGGTTGGTTAGGTAGAAATATCTTGGGAACAGGATATGATTTAGAACTTTACGTTCAACCAGGTGGTGGTGCTTATATCTGTGGTGAGGAAACCGCACTTTTAGAGTCTCTAGAAGGAAAAAGAGGTAATCCTCGTATTAAACCACCATTCCCAGCGATTGCAGGTTTGTATGGTTGTCCAACGGTAGTAAACAATGTAGAATCAATAGCAGCTGTAGTCCCAATTGTAAATGATGGTGGCGATGAATACGCCAAAATCGGTATTGGAAGAAGTACAGGCACAAAATTAATTTCAGCTTCTGGAAACTTGGTAAAACCGGGAGTTTATGAAATTGAGTTAGGCATACCAGTAGAAGAATTTATCTATTCAGATGAATATTGCGGTGGTATCGCTAATGGAAAAAGATTGAAAGCAACAGTTGCTGGCGGTTCTTCGGTGCCAATTTTGCCAGCTAACTTGACTTTAAAATACGCCAATGGCGAGCCTCGTTTAATGAGTTACGAGTCATTATCTGAAGGTGGCTTTGCTACTGGAACGATGTTAGGTTCAGGTGGTTTCATCGCTTTTGATGAAGACCAATGTATCGTTCGTAACACTTGGAACTTCTCTCGTTTCTATCACCACGAAAGTTGCGGACAATGTTCTCCTTGTAGAGAGGGAACTGGATGGATGGAGAAAATTTTGCACAAAATTGAGCACGGACATGGTACAATGGAAGATATTGACCTATTATGGGATGTTCAACGTAAAATTGAAGGAAATACCATTTGTCCGTTAGGTGATGCGGCAGCTTGGCCAGTAGCAAGTGCAATCAGACACTTCAGAGATGAGTTTGAATGGCACGTGAAGGAGCCAATGAAGAGCCAAAGCACTAATTATGGTTTAGCGAATTATGCTACTCCAATTGAAAAAGCTCCGGAGGAAGTGAAAAGTCAAAATTAAAGCATTTTGTCATTCCGACGCTAGGAGGAATCTAGTTGAATAGATTCTTCGTTGCACTCAGAATGACAAAGAGAATAAAAAGATTGCTTTCCCGAATAATCGGGATAAACTGTGCCTACTAATAATGGCATGAAGTATAAAAATAGAAATCATCAATTATGAGTGATTTAGTTAAAGTAACCATAGACGGAATAACAGTAGAGGTAGAGCCAGGCACTACTATTTTAAATGCTGCCCGCCAAATTGGTGGAGAAATTGTACCTCCTGCCATGTGCTATTATTCCAAATTGAAGGGAAGTGGAGGTAAATGCCGCACCTGCATTGTGAAGGTGAGCAAAGGTTCTGAAAAGGACCCTCGACCAATGCC
The DNA here is from genome assembly GCF_039594775.1 of Pedobacter sp. Lineage (GTDB taxonomy): Bacteria > Bacteroidota > Bacteroidia > Sphingobacteriales > Sphingobacteriaceae > Pedobacter. Next base: position 788,142 of record NZ_JBCNMT010000001.1, read on the forward strand.
TAAATTGGTAGCTTCTTGCCGTACTACCGTAATGGATGGTATGGAAGTGTTGAACATTACTTCTCCCGAAGTTTTGGAAGCCCGAGCAGGTGTAGTGGAAATTTTGCTGATTAACCACCCTTTAGATTGTCCTGTTTGTGACCAAGCTGGTGAATGTGATTTGCAGAATTTGGGCTACGAGCATGGCCTACAAAAAACCAGATACGAGTTTGAGCGTCGTACTTTCGACAGAATAGATATTGGAGATAAAATCCAGTTGCACATGAACCGTTGCATTTTGTGCTACCGCTGTGTGTTTACTGCCGACCAAATTACCGACAAACGCGTTCATGGAATTTTAAATCGTGGCGATCATTCGGAAATCTCTACCTACATTCAAAATGCAGTAGACAATGATTTTTCTGGTAACGTGATTGACGTTTGCCCAGTGGGAGCTTTAACCGATAAAACCTTCCGTTTTAAAAATCGTGTATGGTTTACCAAACCTGTGGATGCCCACAGAAACTGCTCACACGAAAAATGTAATGGTAAAGTAACGCTTTGGTATAAAGGTGATGATGTATTACGTGTTACCGCAAGAAAAGATCAATTTGGAGAAGTAGAGGAGTTTATCTGCAACGAATGTCGTTTTGATAAAAAGAAAACTTCGGATTGGACTTTGGAGCATCCAACGCACATCCCTGATACTTCAGTGATTTCATCAAACCACTACGAGACATTTAAACCGCTTCCGGTAGTTAAAGAAAACTTGGCATTACAAGAAGCAAACAAACGAGAACTAGAAAAAACCTTTAAAATCTAATGGGAATCGATTTCGTTATAGAGAAGTTTATATTGGTTATCGCACTATTTGCAATTAGTTTGTTAATAGCGATGTATTCTACTTACGCAGAACGTAAGGTTGCAGCCTTTTTACAAGACAGACTTGGACCAGATAGAGCTGGACCTTTTGGTATTCTTCAACCTTTGGCTGATGGGGTTAAGATGTTCATGAAAGAAGAAATCATTCCTGCCAATGCCAATAAATGGTTATTCATGATTGGTCCGGGTTTAGCAATGCTATGTGCTTGTATTGGTACAGCGGTTATTCCCTGGGGACAGGATATGGTGATTGGTGATAGATTGGTAAAACTCCAGGTAACTGATATCAATGTAGGCTTATTGTATATCTTCGGTGTTATTTCATTGGGTGTTTATGGAGTGATGATTGGCGGTTGGGCTTCTAACAACAAATATTCTTTGTTGAGTTCAATTCGTGCGGCTTCCCAAAACATCAGTTACGAAATTGCAATGGGACTTTCTATCATTGCTTTGCTTTTGGTGACCAATTCGCTTAGCTTAAGAGAAATTGTGGCTCAGCAGCATGGCTGGCATTGGAATGTGATTTATCAGCCGCTTGGGTTTTTAATATTTATGGTTTGTGCTTTTGCCGAAACTAACCGTGCGCCATTCGATTTGCCAGAGTGTGAAGCCGAATTAAATGGAGGTTATCACATGGAATATTCTTCCATGAAATTAGGATTTTACCTATTTGCAGAGTATATCAATATGTTTGTGTCTTCAACGGTAATGGCGGCATTATACTTCGGAGGTTACAACTATCCAGGGATGGATTACATGGCTACTATTTTGGGGCCAACTTGGGCACCATTGTTTGGAACATTTATATTCTTCCTTAAAATATTTGCATTCATCTTTTTCTTCATGTGGGTACGTTGGACTATTCCTCGTTTCCGTTATGACCAATTGATGCGCTTAGGTTGGAAGGCTTTAATTCCTTTAGCCATTGCAAATATTGTGATTACAGGAATTGTTATTGCTATTGTAAATAAATTTTAACCCCCTTGCCCCTTGAGGGGGATGGGAAATAGAGATAAGTAAATTGATTAAGAAATTAATAGCCCCTTTAGGGGTTTGGGGTCATGGAATCATTAAGCAATAAGAAAAAAGTATTGGTTTCGAAGCCATTGAATTTGGCGGAGAGAATGTACCTTCCAGCTATCGCGAGTGGTTTAAGTACTACTATTGGTCACTTTTTTAAGAAACCAGCTACAGTAAAATATCCAGAACAAGAGCGCGAGTTCTCTATCAACTGGAGAGGGATGCATTCTTTGAAAAGAGATGAGCAAGGTAGAGAGCGTTGCACCGCATGCGGTCTATGTGCTTTATCTTGTCCTGCAGAGGCCATCACCATGATTGCTGCAGAGCGTAAGAATGACGAGAAGCACTTGTATCGTGAGGAAAAATATGCATCGGTTTACGAAATCAACATGTTGCGTTGCATTTTCTGCGGTTTATGCGAAGAAGCTTGTCCTAAGGAGGCAATCTATCTAGATGGACCAATTGTTCCAGCAGATTATTTACGTAAAGACTTTATTTACGGGAAAGATAAATTGGTAGAAGCTCCTTTGGAGGTAAAATAGTTTTAAAAAAGCCGTCATGCTGGATTTATTTCAGCATCAGCTAGAAAAAATCCTGAAACGAGTTCAGGATGACGAAGACACTAACAACTAAATAAAAATTAATGGGTACATCGGTATTCTATTTTGTAGCAACATTAAGCGTAATCTTTGCGCTGATGGTGGTTTTTGCGAAAAACCCCATCCACAGTGTGCTATACTTAATCCTTACGTTCTTTACGTTTACAGTTCACTATGTGCTATTAAATGCACAGTTTTTGGCGGTGGTTAACTTTATTGTTTACATGGGAGCAATCATGGTACTTTTCCTTTTTGTGCTCATGCTTCTCAATCTAAATAAGGATAATGAGCCTAATAAATCGGCGCTTTTAAAAATCGTAGGCATTATTGCTGGCGGATGTTTGGTGGTTACTTTAATCGGTTCTTTAAAATCGGTGGCCATTGCTAATCCTTTGGTGCTTAGAAACCCAAATTTAGGATTGGTAGAAAACCTAGGTAAGGAGTTGTTTGGGCCATTCATGTTGCCATTTGAATTATCGTCATTACTATTATTAAGTGCAATGGTTGGAGCCGTACTTTTAACCAAAAAGGAGGAAAAAGCAAATGGGTAGTTTATTCGAAAATATGCAATCGGTGCCATTGAACCATTACATTTGGTTCTGTGCCATTATCTTCACCATTGGCGTGGTAGGCGTATTGACACGTAGAAATGCCATCGTGATTTTTATGTCGGTAGAGTTGATGTTAAATGCGGTGAATTTGCTTTTGGCTGCATTTTCAGTACATCACAATGATCCTTCGGGTCAGGTATTCGTATTCTTCATTATGGCTTTGGCAGCTGCCGAAGTAGCTGTTGGACTGAGTATCATCGTGATGGTTTATCGCAACACACAATCAATAGATATTAATGTATTAAATCGCCTTAAGTGGTAATTCTAATAAAATAAGATGATTACAAGTTTACTTTGGTTAATACCTGTTCTTCCGCTTTTAGGCTTCGTGATTAACGGCTTAGGTCGTAATACATTGAGCAAAGGTGCTGTGGGCTTCATTGGAAGCGGGGTGGTTTTAGCTTCATTTATTCTTAGCGTTTGTTTCTTCTTTGAGTTAAGCTCAAGTGTAGAAAAACAATTTACCGTTAACTTTTTCGACTGGATCAGCGTTGGCGATTTAAAAATTCCTTTGTCGTTTTTATATGATCCTTTGAGTGCTATTATGCTCCTGATCATTACAGGAATTGGCTTCCTCATCCATATTTACTCTACTGCTTATATGCACGAAGATGCAGGCTTTGGCAAGTTCTTCGCTTATTTGAACCTCTTCATCTTCTTTATGTTGATATTGGTATTAGGTTCAAACTATATCGTGATGTTTATTGGATGGGAAGGTGTAGGATTGTGCTCATACCTATTAATTGGCTTTTGGTTCACTAACAGCAGCTATGCAAGTGCTGCTAAAAAAGCATTTGTAATGAACCGTATTGGTGACTTGGGCTTCCTTTTGGGCGTGTTTTTAATGTTCCAAGTTTTCGGAAGTTTGGAGTTTGCTAAAGTATTCCCTCAGGCAGCTAACATGGTGCCAGGCAATAACACCATGGCTATCATCGGTCTATTATTGTTCATCGGAGCCTGTGGTAAATCGGCGCAATTGCCTTTGTTTACCTGGTTACCTGATGCGATGGCGGGTCCAACGCCAGTTTCGGCATTAATCCACGCAGCGACCATGGTAACTGCGGGTATTTATATGATTGCCCGTTCGAGCGTAGTGTTTGATCTGGCGCCAATTACACAAAATATCATTGCCATTGTTGGTGCCGCTACGGCATTAATCGCAGCATTAATTGCGTTGACCCAAACCGATATCAAAAAAGTATTGGCTTATTCAACGGTATCGCAATTGGGTTACATGTTTTTAGGTTTAGGTGTGGGTGCTTATACTGGTTCATTCTTCCATGTACTTACCCATGCTTTCTTTAAAGCTTTATTATTCTTGGGAGCTGGTGCCGTAATCCATTCTTTACACCACGAGCAAGATATGCGTCATATGGGTGGATTAAAAGCTAAACTGAAAACCACTTTTGCAACCATGATGATTGGTACCATTGCTATTGCAGGTATCCCACCATTTTCTGGTTTCTTCTCTAAAGATGAAATTTTAGCACACGCTTATCAACATAGCCCAGTACTTTGGGGAATAGGTGTATTGACCGCATTTTTAACGGCGTTCTATATGTTCCGTATGATGTTCCTAACTTTCTATGGAAAGTTCAGAGGTTCACATCATGCCGAGGAGCATATCCACGAATCGCCAAAAGCCATGACTATTCCATTGGTAGTATTGGCCATTTTAGCAGCAGTTGGAGGTTTGTTAAACATCCCACATGCCTTTGGTGGTAATGAGTGGTTGGCACATTGGTTAACTGGAGCAAAGGTGACCCAAAATCATTTGGAGTTAAGCCATAGTACAGAGTTTACTTTAATGGGCGTATCGGTATTGGCAGCAGTAGTCGCAATTTTGTTGGCTTACAGCAAATACGTGAAAAAAGGCGAAGTGCCTGTGGCTGATGAAGCACCTAGAACTGCTTTGGAGAAATTGTCTTATCACAAATTCTATTTGGATGAGATTTACGATACCATCATCAGAAAACCCTTGGATGCTTTTTCTACCTTCTTCTATAAAATTATCGACAACAAAGTAATAGATGGTTTGGTAAACGGTCTAGGCTGGACTGCCAACGAAGGAAGTAAAAGTTTGCGCTTATTGCAGTCGGGTAACGTGGGTTACTATATCATGATGATGGTTATTGGTATTGTAGCACTATTACTATACACTTATTTGTCTATCGCTTAAATTGTTCAAACGTTATAAATGGAACTTTTAATACTCATATTTCTACCCTTAGTTGGCGCAATTGCCACCGCTTTATTTGCCAAGCAAAACACAGCTAAGGTAGTAGCATTAGCATTTTCAATTCTCTCATTGGCAGTGGCCATTGGTTTATTGTGCAAGTTTACTCCAGATGCGAGCACACAGTTTACCGTTAACTATCAATGGATTAAACAGCTGGGAATTAACTTTCATGTTGGTATTGACGGTATCAGTATGATTACGGTATTGTTGACCAACGTACTCACGCCATTAATTATTTTAGCTAGCTACAAACACGAATATAAAAATGCCAATGCCTTTTATGCGCTAATTTTATTCATGCAGGCTGGTCTACTTTTAGTATTCACTGCTTTGGATGCATTCTTGTTCTACATAGGATGGGAAGCAGCCCTAATTCCAATTTACTTCATTTGTGCTACTTGGGGTGGTAAAGACCGTATCAAAGTAAACATGAAGTTCTTTGTGTATACCATTGCAGGTTCATTGTTTATGCTTTTGGGAATTATTTACCTGTACCTACAAAATCCAGCACACAATTTCGAATTAGCTGAATTTTATAAATTGGAATTAGATTCTGCACAGCAGGGATGGATTTTCTGGGCTTTCTTTATTGCTTTTGCCATTAAGATGCCAATTTTCCCATTCCACACTTGGCAGCCAGATACTTATACCACCGCCCCAACTCCAGGAACCATGCTACTTTCGGGTATCATGCTTAAAATGGGTATTTATGGTGTCATCAGGTGGCTATTGCCTGTGGTACCTCATGGCGTACAAGATTGGAGCTGTGTGGTAATGCTATTGGCGGTTATTGGTGTAGTTTACGCGGCCATCATTGCCTTTATGCAAAAAGATGCAAAGCGTTTAGTGGCATATTCTTCTATTAGCCACGTTGGCTTAATTGCGGCAGGTATTTTCACCTTAAGTCACCAAGGTTTACAAGGAAGTATGGTTCAAATGTTGAGCCACGGTATCAATGTAATTGGTTTGTTTTTCGTGTTGGATATTATCCAATCACGTTTGGGAACCAACAAAGTTGATGAATTGGGAGGCTTGGCAAAAGTAGCACCTCAATTGGCCATCACTTTCCTCATCATTTTATTGGGAACGGTAGCTTTACCGGGTACCAACGGCTTTATCGGCGAGTTTTTATTGTTGATGAGCGTTTACAACTACAATGCATGGTTGGGAGCGGTAGCTGGCTTAACCATCATTTTTGGAGCAGTATATATGTTCAGAAGCTACCAAAAAATTATGCTGGGCGAAACGAACTCGCTTACAGCAAGTTTTAAAGACATTAACGGAACGGAAAAAGTAGTGTTGTACACCATTTGTGCTTTGATTATCGTGATTGGGGTTTATCCAAAGCCTGTATTGCAAATATCAGATGCTTCGGTACAGCATTTATTGGAACAGATTAATCATAAATTAACAGGGGTTAACTAAGCAAATGAATATTATTATCACCATTGCCGTAACGGCTTTAGTAGTACTTTATGCAGGATTGTTTAAGGCGAAAAAAGCATTGCTGCCTTTAACTTTGCTTGGCCTATTGGTTTCTTTGGGCTTTACCATTTGTTCATGGAACCAACCAACTGTTCATTTTGGGATGATGCAGGTTGACAATTTTGCACTGGCCTTTGCGGGCATTTCCATTATTGGTACTTTTTTGATTTTTCTACTTACGCAACGTTATTTCGCTGAAAATAGTCCTAACGTGGCCGAATACTTTACCCTTATCCTATTTGCGTTATGCGGTATTGTCATCATGGTTTCTTACAAGAACCTCTCGATGTTGTTTATCGGAGTCGAAATCATGTCGGTATGTTTGTATATCCTAGCAGGAATTAGAAAGCTCAATTTTGCTTCTAACGAGGCTTCGTTGAAGTATTTCCTAATGGGAGCATTCTCTACAGGCTTTCTACTATTTGGTATCGCTTTGATTTATGGAGCTACCGGCTCTTTCGATATTGACGTTATTCAAAATGTATTGGTGAATAGTGTGAGCAATGTATCTCCATTATTTTATCCAGGTATTATTTTGATGATGGTTGGACTTTGTTTCAAAGTTGGTGCAGCACCTTTCCACTTCTGGACCCCAGATGTATACGAAGGAGCACCTTCATTGATTACCGCATTCATGTCAACCGTAGTTAAAACTGCTGGTTTTGCGGCTTTCCTAAGATTGTTTGCTGGGGCTTTTGAGCCATTGCACGATTTCTGGATGCCAGCATTAATGGTGATTGTCATTATCACCCTTTGTTTAGGTAACATCACCGCATTGTATCAAAAGAACTTCAAAAGAATGCTAGCTTATTCTAGTATCTCCCATGCAGGTTATTTGTTGTTTTCGTTGGTGGTATTGACCCCTCACTCAGCAAGCAATGTTTTGGTTTATGCAGCGGCTTATACCTTTGCCAGCATTGTAGCTTTTGCGGTGCTTATTAACGTAAAACAAAAAACAGGTAGCGACGACATCGAAAGCTTTAATGGCTTAGCAAAACGCAATCCATTGGCGGCGCTAGCGTTAACTATTGCCATGCTATCGTTGGCAGGTATCCCGTTGACGGCCGGCTTTATTGGTAAGTATGTAATGTTCCTAAATGTATTAGAAAACTATCAGATTATCCTAGTGGTTATAGCGATATTAAACGCTCTAGTTGGTTTCTATTATTATTTCAGAGTAATCATCGCTGTTTACTTTAAAGAAGGCAAAGAAATAGAGTTAGATACACCAATGCAGTACAAAGTAGTTTTAGTCGTTTCTACGATAGTAATCTTACTTTTAGGTGTTTATCCGTCGCTTATTTTAAACCTCATATAGCTAGCGATGTAGAATATTATTTGTAGTTTTACAAATAATTGTAACTATGGAGCAATTTTGGAACCACCTACAGCATCTGATAGATCCTGAAAAACTGCTGCGCGAAGGTGGTTTCTACTTGGTTGTTTTCGTTATTTTTGCTGAGACGGGCCTTTTCTTCGGGTTCTTTTTACCTGGCGATTATCTTCTTTTCCTAGCGGGAATGTTTGTGGCTACCGGTAAATTAGATGTAAATATTTACGTTTTGGTTTTTTCGCTCATTATTGCAGCCATTTCGGGAAATTTTACAGGATATTGGTTTGGCAGAAAAACTGGACCGGTACTTCATACCAGAAAAGACACTTTCTTCTTTAAGAAGAAGTTCCTAAAAACTGCCGAAGAATATTATAGAAAACAAGGGGCTTTTGCTTTGATCATGGGCCGATTTGTTCCCATTGTAAGAACGTTTGCGCCAATTGTAGCTGGCATTATCCGTATGGACTTTAAGAAGTTTGTACTCTACAATGTTTCAGGTGCACTTTTATGGATTTGTTCCTTAACTTTGTTGGGCTATTTTTTGGGCAAAAGTTTTTCCAAACAAGTAGAAGAATATTTAGGTTATATCATATTTGGGTTTATTTTGATAACAACAATTCCCCTAGTGATTACCTTTGTTAAAAATAAAATATCAAAGAATACTAGTAATTTAGAAGACACAGAGATTTAAAGAAAAAGATGATTAAAGACGAAAACCATCCGTGGCACAGCGTATCTCCTGGTGAAAATTTGCCAGAAACAGTAAATGCAATTATCGAGATTCCTAAAGGATCAAAAGCAAAATACGAAATAGATAAAGATTCGAACTTAATAAAGTTAGATAGAGTATTATTCTCTTCAGTAATGTACCCGGCCAATTATGGCTTTATTCCGCAAACTTATTGCGATGATAAAGATCCATTGGACATTTTGGTACTATGCTCGGTAGACGTTTATCCAATGACCATTATCGAAGCTAAAGTAATTGGTGTAATGCACATGATTGATAATGGTGAACAGGATGATAAAATTATTGCGGTAGCTAAGAATGACCCATCAGTAAATCACATCAATGATTTGGGCGAATTACCTCCGCATACCATGAAAGAAATTGTAAAGTTCTTTCAAGATTATAAAGCATTAGAGAACAAACAAGTTACCATTGAACATTTATTAGGTGTAAGATACGCTCATAAAGTCATCAATGAGAGTATTGAGCTCTATAATAATACATTTAGATAATTCTTAATGATTTACTCCGTCTGTACGCCCTTAGTGGCTTTTTTAACAAATATTCCAACATCATTACTGGCAGTGGTAACTCCTGCCGATTCGGATGGTGGGTCAATAGGGTGGCGCCTATTGTTTGCTTTGTTTTTAGTTTTTTTAAATGGTTTTTTTGTGGCCGCCGAATTTGCAATTGTAAAAGTAAGGGCCTCTCAAATTGAAATCAAAGCCAAATCTGGTAGCAGATTGGGCAAAATGGCTAAAAATATTGTTCACAATTTAGACGGATATTTAGCGGCTACACAGCTGGGAATTACCTTGGCCTCTCTGGGCTTGGGTTGGGTAGGTGAAGGCGTAATGCACACCATTTTCCTGAATATGTTTAACAGTTTGGATATTGCTGTTAGCGATGCATTCCTACACTCAGCAGCTACTGTGGTTGCTTTTTCAATCATTACGGTGATGCACATTGTGTTTGGAGAGCTAGCGCCAAAATCGTTGGCTATCCAAAGACCAGTGGCTACCACCTTGTTTGTTTCCGCTCCATTGCAGGGTTTTTACATCCTTTTCAGGCCATTTATTTGGGCATTGAACGGATTAGCAACCATTATCCTAAAACCTTTTGGAATTAATACCTCTGGGGGACATGATTCGATACATAGTAACGAAGAGTTACAATATCTGTTAGACCAGGGAAAAGAGAGTGGTGCGTTAGAAGATAACGAGCATGAGCTGATTAAGAATGTGTTTGATTTTAACGAGCGTGTGGTAAAGAATATCATGGTGCCTCGTACCAAAATATCGGGTATTGAGCTGGAAACTTCAAAGGATGAGGTGGTAGAAAAAATCATTTCAGAAGGCTATTCTCGTATGCCCGTGTATGATGATATTATCGATAAAATTATCGGTATTATCCATGCCAAGGATGTTTTGCCATTATTGGCAAGTAAAAAGGACTGGACGCTTGCCGATATTATCAGAAAGCCTTATTTCGTTCCGGAGACCAAAAAAATCAACGATCTTTTAAGTGAACTACAACAGAAGCGTATCCAAATTGCCATTGTATTGGACGAGTTTGGCGGTACAGCGGGTATGGTAACGCTAGAAGACATCGTAGAAGAAATTGTTGGTGAAATCCAGGATGAGTACGACGAGGAAAAACCGATTGTAGAGAAAATCAGCGATACAGAATTTGTGGTAAACGCCTATGCAACAGTTTATGATGTCAATGAGCATTTGCCACATGATTTACCAGAAGATGAAGACTTTGACACGGTAGGGGGCTTGGTTTCGCATGCTTTCGGTAAAATCCCAGAAGTGGGAGATAGTGAGGAATGTTATGGATACCTGTTTACCATCCTTAAAAAGACAGAACAGAACATTGAAACCGTAAAGCTGGAAATTGTGATCAATAAAAGCGATATGGTAGATCTGCACTAACACTGTTTAACTGTTTAATCGTTGACTGTTTCGCATATTTAGAATCTATGCTTTTAGCTCAATGCATTTTTACTTTTGGCTTTTGACTTTTAACTTTAAAGATGCATTTATTCTACACCCCAGATATCACATCCGATATTTATACCCTAAACGAAGAAGAAAGCAATCATTGTAATAAGGTTTTGCGCCTAAAGCAAGGAGATACCGTTCATTTGATTGATGGTGTTGGTGGATTGTATGTGGCGCAAATTGCCGAAACCACCAAAAAGGCTGTATTGTTAAGCATCATTGACAAGCAACAAGGTTTTGGTAAAAGAAATCACCACTTGCACATAGCCATTGCACCTACCAAGAACATTGATAGGATTGAGTGGTTTTTAGAAAAGGCTACAGAGATCGGGATTGACGAAATCACGCCTATTATTTGCGAACGCTCTGAACGTAAAATTGTAAAAGAGGAGCGCTTAGAAAAAGTAGTTACTTCGGCAGTTAAACAATCGCTTACCGCATATCATCCCAAAATAAATACAGCAATTGGCTTAAAGGATTTCATTAAACAAAGTGATGCCGAGGTTAAAATGATTGCGCATTGTATTGATGAAAGTAGTAAACAGGCCATTTCGCAAATCATCAAACCTCATCAAAAATACCTGATTTTAATTGGTCCTGAAGGGGACTTTACGCCCAAAGAAATTGAGCTTGCTTTGCAAAACGGATATAAACCAGTAACTTTAGGCAACACCCGCTTGCGTACCGAAACTGCTGGTTTGGCCGCTTGCTTTGAAATCAATTTTTTAAATAGGGATTAATGAGCAAAGAACGAGGATTAAAGACTATACAATCTTTTGGGCGAAGAATAAAAGTTCGTCCCTATTCCTTCATCCCTATTCTTTTATCTTTTACCTTTCTACTTTTCACTGCTTCTACTTTTCCACCAACCTATAAAATAGGCAAACTTAAATATGCCGGTGGCGGCGATTGGTATGCCAACAGAACCGCACTTCCCAATCTGATTGCTTTTTGTAATAAAAACATCTCTACTAATTTCGCTCCAGATGAGGGTATTGTGGAAGTTGGTAGTGCCGAATTATTCAATTACCCTTTTGTGTATATGACGGGCCACGGTAACGTTGCTTTTAATTCACAAGAAATTGCCAATTTGAGAAAGTATCTGATAGGGGGTGGCTTTTTGCATATAGATGATAATTATGGTTTGGATAAGTTCATCAGGCCACAAATGAAGAAGGTTTTCCCTGAACTTGATTTTGTTGAGCTACCCGCAAACCACAAAATATATAATCAGAAATTTAAATTCCCAAGCGGCTTGCCGAAAATCCATGAGCATGACAACAAACGCCCACAAGGATTTGCGCTTGTTTATAAAGGTAGGGTAGTTTGCTTTTATACGTATGAGTGCGATTTAGGCAATGGATGGGAGGATTATGGGACTTATCCTTCCGATACTCAAGAAAGTAGAAATAATGCCTTAAAAATGGGCGCAAATTTAATTCAATACGCGTTAACCAACTAACTTATGAATAAAGTAACCGTAAACGACCATTTTCAGTTTGATATGGATTTTGTCCAAGAGGTTTTGCAGGTAAACAATCAACCTATTGATTTCGATTTATTGAAGACAGGACCGCAATCTAGCCATATCATTCACGACAATAAATCTTATACTGTTGAAGTAGTAGATTTTGACAAAGCCGAAAAATTAGCTCATATCAAAGTAAATGGTAATGTTTATCAGGTACAGGTAACCACCCAATTAGATTTGCTTTTGAAACAACTGGGAATGGATAATCTTTCAAGCAACAAGATACTGCAAATTAAAGCCCCAATGCCCGGGTTGGTACTCAATGTATTGGTAAGCGAAGGAACAGAGGTCAAAAAAGGTGATAATCTTTTGGTACTTGAGGCCATGAAAATGGAAAACATGATCAAATCGCCAACTGATGGTATCATTAAAAAAATAGAAGTTAAACAGGGCGACAAGGTCGAGAAGAATGAATTATTGGTGGTTTTTAGTTAATCAATCATTGCATTTGCTTATCCCTATGAAGAGATAGAATACCTTTTTTAAGGATTGATATATAAGTGAAAAGTCCCGTAGGCATGATGCTTACGGGACTTTTTTTATGAAGCGAAACGCTTATTACTTAACCTTAAATGGTTTGGCCGCTTTGTTTTTGAATTGAGGCTTGCCAGCTGATTTTACTTCTGGTGCACCAAGCATGGTCATAGCACAACGGAAACCAATATCTGCAGTGGACTCGTCTTCCTGTAAAAATCTTCTAGCGGCAGGGTTTAACCACATGGCTTGGTCATTCCAAGAACCACCTTTGTAAACTCTTGATTTGTCGTTGTACAAAGTTAGTAATTCGCCATTTGGCAGGTTTTTCTCCGCATCTTTAAAGCCACGTTGATCAGCTTTATAGGTAGAATCTACATATTGAGATTGTAGTTGTGCCCAACTTTGTTTTACACCAGTAACCGCAGGTTTCATCACGGGGCGGCCTTTGCCATCGCTTTTGATAGCGCTGCTTTGTGGGTCTCTCTCCTTGTCGGAATAAACGTTACCTCTAAAAGGGTTTAAGCCTTCTGTAGCTTCAAAAGTGTTAGGACGATAAACATCTTGTACCCATTCGTTCACGTTTCCAGCCATGTTGTAAAGTCCGAAATCATTTGGAGTAAAGCTGTGTACAGATTGAGTGATACTACCTTTATCGTTCAGTGATCCACCAACACCCATGTAATCTCCTTTTCCACGTTTAAAGTTGGCTAGAATCATACCCCTGGTAGATTTTTTAGGAGAAGTAATGCCTAAGCCATTCCATGGATAGATTTTCTTTTCGTTGATGTTAGCGTACTGGGTATTTCCTATTAAGCCCATTGCGGCATATTCCCATTCAGCTTCTGTAGGTAAGCGGTATGGTTGGAAAATTTCTCCATCTTCCAGTCTAACATTTCTTTGAGGAGCCTTGCCTTTACCAGTTGTTTGAGCTCCAGCACTCAAATCAAGAGGAGCTTTTTTACCAATGTCGCCGTTTTGGCCATTTAAATAAAGATCCGTGTTAAAAGGAGTACCTGATCCAGCAGCTGAAGCTGTACCTGTGTTGGCGGTTGCCCCTTTACCAGAAGCTGAGGTTGTGGTGGCATTGGCAGTTGCGCCTTTGCCAGATGCTGGTTTGCCCAAATCTTTAAAAGTGGTCATAAACCCTTTTTCTCTTAAGATTAATTCGTTAACCCTATCTGTACGCCAAACACAATAGTCAGCAGCCTGCTGCCATGTTACCCCTACTACCGGATAATCTCCATAAGCCGGGTGTCTTAAGTAATTGTTGACATAAGGTTCATTGTATGATAACGGTCTTCTCCAGACTAAAGTGTCGGGCAGGGCGGTGTAATAGTATTCCGCAAGTTCTGGTTTGCCCCTAAATGTAGTTCTGATCCAGTGTAAGTACTCCAGCCAATCGGTATTAGAAACTTCGGTTTCATCCATGTAGAATGAACTTACCGTTACTTGGCGTTTGTAGTTATAGGAAGTCATATCCTGGCCAGGAATTTCAATGGCACTGCCCCCCATAATAAACTCACCGCCTTCAATCTCCATTAGGCCTGGTCCTGGTCCTCTTTTATAGTTCTTTTTTACTTCAAAACCGCCGTTTTCACGCTTGTTGTAAGCGTAGCCAGTTTTTTCAGATACTGCAGATCCACTCTTCGATCCGCCGCAGGAACTTAATGCTCCTACACCGAATAATGATACTACTGCGTAAAAGTAAATTCTATTCATATATCGCAAATTGCACTTTAGTTGTTAAAAATACACAAAAAAAGAGCTAGAAATAAAAAATCTTTTTTATTTGCCTTTTTTCTGTCGAAAATATTGTTGCCAAAAATGCAGAAATGCAAATGGAACAATCTCTTTTTTAGCTACTAAACGTTAAAAATCGCGGTATATTGTTAGTATCTTTTTGAGGAAACAAATTAAGGAAAATTTTCCCCAAATTGAGGTGTTTTTAGTTTTTAGTTTAATTCTTCTACTGGTTTTCGGGTACTTTGGGAGCTATTGAAGACCATTAATTGGAAGTGGGCCTTCTATTTTTTTATCTTGTTGATTTGTGAACAATATTACCCGTTACAAAACGTTTAGGAGTAAGAATGCAATTGGCGTAGCGATTAAGCTTTGAAATTAACGAACTCTATACTAAATTGCGCATATTAATATTGTAAAATGAGATTAAACCGCCTAAGTAGCGCCTTATTGCTTTTGTCGTTGTTAATGGGAAAAAATGCGCTTGCTCAGCAATCTACTGGAAGCAGTGTGACCCAAACCAATGGTGTTTATCCCGATGTTCCGTTTTTATTGATTACGCCCGATGCACGCGCAGGTGCTATGGGTGAAGCTGGTGTTGCGGTAATGCCAGATGGTAACTCGATGAGCATTAACCCGGCTAAACTTGCCTTTTTGGAAAAGCCTTATGGTGTGAGTTTATCTTATAGCCCTTGGCTTAAAAACTTGGTCCCCGATATTAACTTGGCTTATTTAAGTGGATACTATCAAGTGGATGAACGCACCGTAGTTGGCGCATCACTAAGATATTTTTCGTTGGGAGAAATTACCTTGGTAGACGAATTTAGGAATAACCAGGGTACTTTTAGTCCTAATGAATTTGCTATTGACGCAACTTATTCTCGTCGCTTTGGTGATAATTTCTCTTTGGGAACCACCGCTCGCTATATTCGCTCAAACCTAACTACTGGGCAAATTGGCGGAAGTCAGCAAAAAGCTGGAAGCGCAGTAGCGGTTGATGTTTCGGCATTCTTCAAAAAGCCTACCGTGCTTTTTGGTAAAGACGCTATTTTGTCTGCAGGTTTAAATCTTTCCAATATTGGTACGAAAATGAGCTTTGCCGAAACGCAAAATAGAAGGTTTTTACCTGCCAATATGAAGTTGGGCGGTGCTTCAACTTTCATTATCGATGATTATAATCAGTTTACGATAGCCCTTGATTTTAATAAATTAATGGTTCCTACCGACCCAATTAGAGATAATGATGGAAATATTATCTCAGGTAAAGATCCATATCGCTCGGTACCTTCCGGAATCATTGGCTCTTTTGCTGATGCACCAGGAGGATTTAAAGAGGAACTTAAGGAAGTGGCTATTTCTACAGGTCTTGAATATACCTATAACCAACAATTTGCGGTGAGGGCCGGGTATTTCTACGAAAACCCTCAAAAAGGCGATAGAAGGTATTTTACCCTAGGCGCTGGTTTGAAATACAATATGTTTAATCTGGATTTCTCATATCTGGTTGCCAATGCACAAAACAGTCCTTTGGCTAATACCTTAAGGTTTAGCTTGTCATGGAATGTCGATAAAGTAGGTAAATAATGCGTATTAAGGTAGGTTTTGGGTTTGATGTCCACCAATTAAAGGACAATCATCCGTTTGTGGTAGGAGGTGTAAACTTAGAGCATCACAGAGGTGCATTTGGGCATTCTGATGCGGACGTATTATTGCATGCGATTTGCGATGCTTTGCTTGGTGCCGCCAACTTGAGAGACATTGGTTTCCATTTTAAAAATACTGATCCTAGGTGGAAAGGAATTAGCAGCCTGATCTTGTTGCAGGAAACTGTGAAGTTGCTAAAAGGAAAAGGCTTCGAGGTGGGGAACATCGACGCGATGTTGTGCTTGGAAGCGCCTAAGATTAATCCGCATATTCCGCAAATGCAGGAGAATATTGCAAATGCAATGGGTATTTCTGTTGACGATATTTCTATTAAGGCAACTACTAACGAACAAATGGGCTTTGTTGGTAGGGAAGAGGGCGTAGTTGCTTATGCCGTTTGTTTGATAGAGAAAGTTTAGGAGTTACAGGTTGTGAGGTGCAAGTTATGAGACTAATTTTATAACACGTTATAGATAAAAAAGAGAAATCTATGATATTAGATTTCTCTTTTTATGCTTTAGTCGAAATGACGATATGGAAGCACTCGGCGAGATCTGAACAAAAATCCGAAGTTTATAATATAAAGGTTCCAAAAGCATACGACTCCTACGGAGTCGCATCTGTGTTAGTCGGTCGTTTTTATAGAGATTGGACCTCTTTGAGGTCTTGAAAAAAGATAAGATAAAGCTCCAAGGTCTTCGCGACCGAGGTATTGGTGTATAGGTTGCGTGCGTCTCAAGCCCATAACACGTAACTCATAACACAACATATCTTCTACTCTTCCAAGTAGCCAAATTTCCCTGTATTGTAATCCTCAATGGCTTGTTGTAATTCTTCTGGTTTGTTCATCAGAAAGGGACCGTATTGAGCAATAGGTTCATTGATTGGGTCTCCTGACAGATACAATATTACAGCATCCTCATTCGCTTCTACTTCAATGGAATTACCTTCATGAGCAAAATGCACCATTTGATTGGTCGTTGCTTTTTCAGTGCCGTTTACGATGATGCTTCCTTCAATAACCAGCAGTGCGGTATTAAAATGCGCAGGTGTTTCTAAAATAGTTTTTGCGCCTGCCTTAAGCCTTAAGTTGTATAGCTCTATTTCAGTAAATGTTGAAGCACTTCCTTTTACACCATTATAATTTCCTGCAATAACTTCAATTTTTCCCTCATGATTAGGAAGTTCAAAGTTGGCCATTTTTGCATGGGTAATGGATTGATATTTGGGCGTAGTCATTTTATATTTTGCTGGCAGATTAACCCATAATTGTACCATTTGAAAAGGTCCACCCTTTTTGCTGTAGCTTTCTTCATGGTATTCCTTATGCAATATGCCACTGGCGGCGGTCATCCATTGTACATCGCCTGGATAAATGACACCGCTATTGCCTGCACTGTCGTGATGTGCTACAGCTCCATGATAGGCGATGGTTACTGTTTCAAATCCACGATGTGGGTGTACACCTACACCTCTTGGGCTATTGCTGGGGGAAAACTCGATCTTTGCATTGTAATCGAGTAGATAGAACGGATCCATTTTAATTTTGTATCCGCCGGGGAAGAAATTGTGCACCCTAAACCCGTCGCCAACCATGTGAGGGGCTAACGGGTTCAGAATAGCAGCAACTTTTTTGAATGTTGTAGGCATGTTTGCCTCCTTTCTATAATTAAGCTTGTTTTACGAACTGTAGCTCGCCTAAGATTTTTACTTCTTCGCTCACCATTACTCCACCGGTTTCTAAGGCCGCGTTCCAGGTAAGACCAAATTCTGTACGGTTAATTTTTCCGCTTAAGGTAAATCCGGCTTTGGTATTTCCCCAAGGATCGGTTGCAATACCGCCAAATTCAGCATTTAATTTTACGGGTTTGGTTACATCTTTAATGGTTAAATCGCCTTTTACAATGTAATCGTCACCGTCTTTTTCAACGCTGTTAGAGGTAAAGCTGATGGATGGATATTTTTCTGCTTCAAAGAAATCACCACTTTTTAAATGGTTATCTCTATCAGTATTGCCAGTATCTATAGAGCTGATGTCGCCAGAGAAAGAGATTGTAGCATTGGTAAAATCATCGCCTTCGGCATTTAATTCTGCACTGAAAGATTTGATGCTTCCGGTTACAGTAGTGATCATCAAGTGTTTTACTTTGAACTGTAATTCGCTGTGGGTTGGGTCTAAAGCCCATTTTGTTGTTGCCATAATATTTTAATTTTTAGATTGTTAAATTTTATGCAACAAATTTACGGCGACAATATTAGCTGGACATTGATGTATGTTAAGTAATGAATTTAGTTCATTAGCTCAATAGTTTATTGGTTTACAAGTAAAAACGATTAACCAATAATCGATTCGACAATTAACCAATTTTATTTGAAGTGTTTTTTAGCGAGGTCTTTGCGCACGCGGCTCAACGACTCAGGAGTGATGCCCAAATAGGAGGCAATCATCCATTGGGGAACTCTTAACGTTAAGTTAGGGTAAAGCTTAATGAAATCGAGATAGCGTTCTTCGGCGGTGGCGCTTAGCAACATATTGATGCGCTTTTGCATGAACCTGATAGAGTTGTGTAGCATCAGGATATTTAGCTCTAAGATATGGGGAAGCAGTTTTTGAATATCAACGAAGAAATGACTAGGTACGATGAGTGCTTCGGTATTTTCTATCGCATCAATATAAAAAACAGAAGCTTCGTTAAACACTGAACTGTTACGGTCTGAAATCATCCAGTTCTCCGGGGCAAATTGTATAATATGTTCCTTACCTTTTTCATCAATAGAGAAATAGCGTAGAAGGCCTTCATTAATGAAATAGTTGTCTGATCTTAAGTCGCCAGGACTTAATAATACAGCACCCTTTTTAATGGTTTTACTTTTGAGGCAACTCGT
The DNA here is from genome assembly GCF_039594775.1 of Pedobacter sp. Lineage (GTDB taxonomy): Bacteria > Bacteroidota > Bacteroidia > Sphingobacteriales > Sphingobacteriaceae > Pedobacter. Next base: position 807,304 of record NZ_JBCNMT010000001.1, read on the forward strand.
TGCTTCCTTCGCTTGCTCATCGGTAATGGCAAGACGCTCTTTTAGATAGGACTGGAACTTTTCTAACATCTACTTGGTGTTGGTGTCAGGAATTTTGCTGAAATCGGCCCCACATTTGCCACAGCCTGTTGCGCACGAACCATTTTTAGGAGCAATGCTACGGTAAATTACCCTGCCTACATAAAATATGGCGGCAACAAAAAGGGCAATCATTAAGATAAACTGAATATCCATGTTTACAAAGTTAGGATTATTTGCTAGCCACAGTTCAGCCGAATGTAAAATTTGGTTTTGGGTAAATTAGCCCAAAACCAAATCCAGGTATTAAGCGTGTTGCTTTTCATGTACGCCCTCTGCAAATTCCTCTACCATTTTATCGTTAAAGGCGGGAAGGTCTTGAGGGCTACGGCTAGTAACCAAACCCTGATCAACCACTACTTCTTCGTCAACCCAATTGGCTCCGGCATTTACCAAATCTTTTTTGATGGCTTTGTAGGAGGTCATTTTTCTGCCTTCTACTACTTCTGCGTTAATGAGTGTTTGTGGGCCATGGCATATCGCAGCAACGGGTTTCCCCTTCTTGAAAAAATCTTTCACAAAGGCTACGGCATTGTCATTGGTTCTTAGCGCATCTGGGTTAATGACCCCGCCGGGTAGCATTAGCCCATCAAAGTCGTTTACATTTACCTCTTCAACAACATTGTCCACTTCGATTTTCCTGCTCCATTGATGGTCTTTCATGCCCTGTATAGAACCTTTTTTGCTGGAAATGATACGCACGTTGGCTCCTTCTTCTTTTAGCCTATTTAGCGGTTCAAATAACTCGGATTCTTCGAAACCACTTTCTGACAGGATGGCGATGTTTTTATTGCTCAACTTTCCCATTTTCTTTATTTTTTTAATAAAACAATCTTATTTAATACAAGAAATTTGTAGGGATTGTTTAGATAAAAACCAAATCAGTATGAAATGTATGGAAATTGCGCTTAAGCCAAATTTCTTCCTAAACTATTGATTTTGTGGAGCCATTTTTCTCTTTGTTTTTTATCAGAAGTTTTGATGATTCCTAGGTACGTGGTTTTTACGGGACTTATTCCGCAAAATTGTAACGTAGACTTTTTCAGTTGATTCACGCTCGGTTTACCAAAAAATAACCAATAATACCAGCCCGGTTGGTCTAAGGTGGTGATAATCCTTGCTGTTTTGCCTTTCAGTAATTTGTCCCAAAAAACGGAATTTTCGCGATAGCTAAATGCCATGCCAGGCAGAAACAGCCTGTCGATAAAACCTTTAGTAATGGCAGGTAAACCACCCCACCAAACGGGATGAACCCAAACTAGGTGATCGGCCCATTTGATATCCTTCCAAGCTTGTAATAAATCAGGTTCCAGTTCCATACGTTTTTGGTAGCCAAATTTTAAGTTGGGGTCAAACACTAAATCGGCAATGGTAATTTTCCGTACTTCGGCACCACTTAGTTTTGCTCCTTCTTGATAGGCTGCCGCGATTCCAAAATTGAATGAGTTTGGATTGGGGTGGCCATTGATGATGACGATTTTCTTGCTCATAAATATCTTCTTGAAGCAAAGATAGATGGAGAGTATGATTGAATTTTAGGACAAATGTCTAAAAAGAAACCTCGCTTCTGATACGGCTCAAATGACGTTGGGTAATACCTAAGAAAGAGGCGAGGTGTTGTAGCGGTAACTTTTGAATGTACGTGGGTTGATTTTCCATTAAAGATTTGTAGCGCTTTGATGCACTATCTCTTTGAAGTTGAAATATCCGATTTTCAAGTTCCAGATATTGTTGTTCCGCCACGATTTTCAAAAAAGTAGTCCATTTGAGGTTATGGCTACTAAGTTTTTGTATCACCTCTTTTTTTATGACGAGTATTTGGGCTTTGGTAATCGCTTGAATATTTTCTACGCTTGGATTCCCCGTAATAAAAGAAGAATAGGCCGCAATGAACTCATTAGGGAACCTAAAACAATAGGTAATATCTTTTCCTTCTTCAGAAATATAAAAGGAGCGAAATAGGCCATCAATCACAAAGGCTACTTCGTTACTGATTTTACCTTCGTTAATAAAAATATCATTCTTGTTTAAATACCTGACTTCAAATAATTGAATGAGCCGATTGATTTCTTCATTTGAAAAGAGATCAAAACTCTGTAGGTATTGCTCAATCATTCGTCCGTTTATGCTTTAAAAAATAGAAGGCCAAGTTGAAGGCAATCACGATATGGTTAATGATGTTTGAAACTAAACCATAGTAGTGACTAAGAATTTGGAAGCGCTCTTTTAAGCTTTCACGATGTTTTTTCTTGCTCATGCCACCCACTAAGTACTTAGCTACATATAAATGTGTGTTGACGATACTGGAAGCCTTTTTGGCAATTTTAATGATCCAGTCAATATCTGAACTGTACCTGTACTGTAAGTTGTAGGGTTCTGTTAAACTGCGCTTGATGTAAATGGCCTGATGGCTGATGCTCATGCCGTATTTGAAGCTTTCCCAAGTGAAATGTTCGGGTGCCTGGTGTCTGCGTCTGCCCAAGTTTTGCCAATTTTCGTCGTACATTTCTGTCTCGCCGTAATAAATATCAGCGTTGGGAGCAGTAGCAAAAATCTTTTCAACGGTTTCGAGCTCATATATTTCATCGCCTGAGTTCATGAACAACACGTAGTCGCCAGTCGCTAGTTCCAAACCTTTGTTCATCGCATCGTAAATGCCGTTGTCTTTTTCCGAAATCAGTTTTGCGATACGGTTTTCATATTTCTTGATGACTTCTAAGGTGCCATCATTGGAGGCTCCATCCACTACCACGTATTCAATGTTGGGATAACTTTGGTTGAGTACTGAAAGCATGGTGCGTTCAATATCCTTTACATTATTATAAACGATGGTAATGACAGACAGTTTGGGATGCATGGTACAAGTTTAAGGATTTAGTCCGTCATTTTGGGTGCGGATAGAGAATCTAATGATTTTTAGTTAGAGGTTGTTTCTTTGAAAAGTTAGGGCAGGTTGCACTTGGCAGTACCAATAATATTTACGTCATTTCGACTATAGGAGAAATCTAAAAACAATGTTTTTGAACTGGGGCTTGTTCAAGTTGCTAGATTTCTCCTCATTCTTCATCGAAATGACGTAGGAGGGCAGGGCAGTGAGATTTCTCTTCGTTGCACTCATCAAGATGACGACTAGCTATAATCCGTTAAGATTTCTCACCGACGTTCGAAATGACAGAATAAGTGCCGTATTCACTTTTAACTTTCTACTTCTTACTTTCAACTTATTTAGGCATGTCATCTAGCAGTTTTAAATAAAGCAAAGCATGTTGTTCGGCAATTACAGGAGGGGCGAAAGTACTTAATACCGTTCTGCGGGCTTCTTTTTGGATTTCTTCCTTTTGTTCATGCAGAAACAACCATTCGATGCCATCTGCTAAGTCAGAGGCATCTTCGTATTTTGCCAAATAGCCATTTTGGAGGTGTTTTACCATATCAGGAATACCACCAGTGGTAAAAGCAATTACCGGCGTGGCGCAGGCCAAGCTTTCCATCACGGTGTTGGGCAGATTGTCTTCCAGAGAAGGCGTGATGAAAGCATCAGCCGCGGCATAGCATTTGGCCAAGTGCTCATCTTTATTAATGGTTCCTAAAAAGGTTGTTTTGAAAGGGAATTTGGGAATGTTCTCTTCATTCTTATTGCCAAAAATAACCAGTTCTATTTCTTCGTTAGGAATTTCTGGTCGACGGGACAGTTCAAAAAGTGCATCGATAAGATATTGTGTGCCCTTGTGTTTGTCATTTTTAGAAGGCATAAAGCCACTCATTAGCACAAATTTTTCGGGTGCTATCTTGAGAATTTTTTTGGCTTCGGCTTTTACGTAAGGTTTAAAAACATCTATCTCAATAGTGTTTGGAATAACGGAAGTATGCCTTAACCCTAACAAGCTACTTTCTTTAACCGATTGTGCCATCCATCTACTTGGGGCCACCACATGGAAGTTTACTTCGGAATAAGCTTTCTGTTTACGTTTCCAAGTTCGATAGGAAATGTCTTTGGGACCACTCATTTTTAGTAACGGACAATTTCCACATTGTCTGTGGAAATTTTCACAGCTATAACGAACATGGCAGCCCCCTGTAAATGCATTGCTATCATGAAAAGTCCAAACAATGGGCTTTTCCAATTCATCAAGCTGGGCTAAAAACTTAGGACTCAAAAAGCCATGATTGATCCAATGAATGTGAATGACATCAGCCTCTTTTACCAACTTATTTTTGAGCACGCTTTTACCAAACCATTGTAGGGAGAAAGGTGTTTTTATTGATTTTTTTGAAAACAATTTAGCCAAATACCGCTCGGCCATGATGTTAAAAATCGCCTTTGCTTTGGCAAATGGACTTTTGCTTAAGTTGTGGATGCTTGGATCATTACCGAATTGATAATATACCAATACCTTAGAATCGATGCCCGCTTGGTTCAGCGCATCGCTTAAACGTAAACACGCTCTACCAGCGCCGCCGTTGCCATCATATGTGTTGAGGTGTACTACTTTCAAAGCAATCAAAAATACATTTTATTGTTTAGGTTTGTAAAACCGTTAATCAAATTAACTAAACTTATCATTATAAAAATGAAGAATAAAAACCTATTCAGCAAGCTTGCGTTCGCATTTTTGTCGTTGCCGTTAATGGTAAATGCTCAGAACCAAACTTATTTTGCCAGTTGTCCGGCCTTATCTCCAGATGCGCAGACCGTAGTATTTAGTTACGATGGCGACATTTGGAAAGTGCCTGTTAAGGGAGGTTTGGCCTCTAGAATTACAGCGATGCAAGGCGATGAAATCAATCCGAAAATTTCGCCAGATGGCAAGTGGTTGGCATTTTCGTCCAATCAATATGGCAATTTTGACGTTTATGTAATGCCTATGACGGGAGGCGAGATTAAACAGTTAACCTTTAACGATGGTACGGATGAAGTGGATAACTGGAGCTGGGATTCAAAAACTATTTATTTTACTTCGAGCCGTTATAATAATTTTTCGAGCTATAAAGTAGGCATCAATGGTGGTACGGCGGTACGCTTGTTTGAAAACTATTTTAATACTACGCACAATATTGCCGAGGCTCCTGATGGCAGCTTGTTTTTTAGCGATACTTGGGAAAGCAGGAACTTTGCCAACCGCAAGCGCTACAAAGGTGCTTTCAATCCAGACATCCAGTCGTATAATCCTAAAACCAAAGCATATAAACGTTATACCGATTATATAGGTAAGGATTTTTGGACTAGTGTTGACCAAAAAGGAAACATCTACTTTGTTTCAGATGAAGGGAATGAGGAGTATAACCTTTACACTTTTGTGGGCGGCAAAAAAACAGCACTTACCAAATTTGATACTTCTATTAAACGTCCTTTTGTGGCCGCCAATGGTAGTACTGTTGTTTTTGAAAAAGATTACCAGCTATATGTATATGATGTAGCTTCTAAAAAGGCTGAAAAAATCAATATCAGTTCTTTTAGAAATCAGGTCTTGACCAAGGAACAAGAATACGAAGTAAAAGCAAACATCTTCAACTTTGATGTTTCGCCCGATGGCAAAAAAATGGCCTTTATTTCTAGGGGCGAATTGTTTGTAAGTGATGTTGATGGAAAGTTCATTCGCCAAATCAGTAATAGCGGTGAACGTTCTTTGGAATTGAAATGGTTGGCTGATAATAAAACCATTCTTTTCAACCAAACGGTTAATGGTTATCAAAACTGGTTTACGGTAATTGGCGATGGTAAATCGGCTCCCAAACAGCTAACCAATGATAAGGCCAATAATAGGGCCATTGCTTTTAACAAAGCCAAAACCCAAGCGGTTTATTTAAGCGGTAGAAACGAGTTACGTTTGATGGACTTGAAAACTTTCCAGAGCAAAACTGTCCTAAAGGATGAGTTTTGGGCTATCCAAGAGTCGTCACCTAGTTTCTCGCCAAACGACCAATACTTACTTTTTACAGTTTACCGTAATTTTGAGCAGGATATTTTGGTGCATGACCTTAAAGCTAACCAAACCACTAATTTAACCAATACTGGAGTAACAGAATCAAGTCCAATTTGGTCGCCAGACGGAAAATACATCTATTTTACCAGTAACCGCACCAAGCCCTCTTATCCTTTTGGGATGCAGGATGCACATGTGTATCGTATGGCATTGGATTATTATGATACTCCTTACCGTGCAGATAAGTTTGACGAGTTGTTTAAGGAAAATCCGCCAGCAGCCCCAAAAGAAACTGCACCAGTAAAAGATGCTAAAAAGCCTGCAGATACTGCGAAGAAGAAAGCAGAGACTAAGCCAGCGGCAAAACTGATTACCATTAACACTGACCGTATTTTAGACAGAATAGAGTTGGTAAGCCCTGCTTTTGGCACTCAATATTTAACTGATGTTTTGGCCAAAGGCGACAAAACCTATGTGTTTTATACTTCGAGCCATGAGGGTGTGCCAATGAGTACCTATAGAACCGTAATTGAACCCTTTGAAAGTAACAAAACAGAAAAGGTAGCACCTGGTGGTTTTGGTATCGCCGAAGCTGCGGGCAAGCATTTTGTATTGGCTAGGGGAGTACTTAACAAGTATAATATTGACATGAATAAGCTGGATGCGATGGATTATAGCTACAAATTCAGCAAAAACCTAAATGCCGAGTTTAATCAGATGTTTTATGAAACATGGGTAGGTTTAGATGAGAACTTCTACGATGACGATTTCCATGGCGTAGATTGGCCGAAAATGAAAACTCGTTACGCGGCTTATTTGCCATATGTGAACAACCGTTCTGACTTGCGCATTTTACTAAATGATATGTTGGGCGAGCTAAATTCTTCACATATGGGCTTTAACAGTTTTGGTGCCGAAGAACGTAAAAGCATGAACTATTATACCAATGAAACAGGTATCATTTTCAACAATGAAAAACCTTATCAGGTAGATAGAATCGTAGCCAAAAGCAGTGCTGCTTTATTAGGCGGTAAAGTGGTTAGCGGCGATGTTTTAACGCATGTGAATGGTGTAAAAGTAGATGAAACAATGGATAGGGATTACTATTTCAGCAAACCGTCTATTGATAGGGAAATGAATTTAACGTTCTCCCGTAACGGCAAATCCGTAAATGTGAACGTACACCCGCAAAATACAGTAAATCTAAAAGCAAATCTGTATGACGAATGGATTGCCAATAATCGTAAAAACGTAGATAATTGGGGCAAAAATCGAATCGCTTATTCGCATATGAAAAACATGGGAACTGGCGAATTGCAAACTTTCTTGTTGGACATGGTAGAACAGGAGAATAACAAGGATGCGATTATTTTGGATTTGAGGTATAATACTGGTGGAAATGTTCACGACGAAGTATTGCGCTTCTTGTCACAACGTCCTTATTTGAAATGGAAATATCGTGGCGGTAAGCTTACTACCCAAAGTAACTTTGGTCCTGCCGTAAAACCAATTGTGTTGTTGATTAATGAGCAATCGTTAAGTGACGCCGAAATGACCGCCGCCGGATTTAAGCAATTGAAGCTGGGCAAAATTATCGGTACAGAAACCTACCGTTGGATCATATTTACTTCTGCCAAAGGCTTGGTTGATGGTTCTTCTTATCGCCTGCCATCGTGGGGCTGCTATACCATGGATGGTAAAAATTTAGAGAAAGAAGGTGTTGCGCCAGACATTATGGTGAAAAATACTTTCGAAGATAGATTGGCCGGTAGAGACCCACAATTGGAAAGAGCTGTGGCCGAGATTATGAAAGATTTAAAATAAAAGGTTCAATTGTTGGATTGCTTCGATGCGAGCAATCCAACTAAAGCACTACAGAAACTTACGAAGTTTTTAATGGTAAAGCGTTTGAAAACTACAAGCAATTAAAGTTAAACTTCGTAAGTTTACTGCTACAACATGGCAAACTTACTTACTGACAGAGATTTTTGGGTGAAATATTGGGAAAGCAAGACAGGTCTTTCCGTAACTATACCTGCAAATTATTTATTCCACCAACAGTTAAAGGAAATTGTAAAACGCGATAATATTAAAACAGCCATTGAATTGGGCGGTTTCCCGGGATATTATGCCGTTTTTTTAAAGAAGTACTTAAAACTGGATGTAACACTGCTTGATTATTTTGTACATGAGCCCATCACTCATCAGCTCCTACAGGCTAATGGATTGGCGAAAGATGATATACATATTATTGAAACGGATTTATTTAATTATGAGCCCGTGCAGCAGTATGATTTGGTGCTAAGCTGTGGATTAATTGAGCATTTTAACGATACCGAAGATATCATTCGTAGGCATATTTCATTTTTAAAGCCAGGAGGGACTTTGTTTATCACCCTTCCAAATTTTAAGGCGATTAACGGTTGGTTCCAGAAAAACTTTGATAGGGAAAATTACGACAAGCATAACATTAACTGTATGGACCCTCAGCTATTAAAGCAGATTGTTGAAAATGCAGGACTTAAAGTTTTAAGTGCCAATTATTTTGGTAAATTTAGTGTTTGGTTAGAGAACGAAAGGGAGAAATCGGCAGGAGTGAGGCTATTTAAGAAAGCCACTTGGTTAGTTGGAAAGGTTTTTACAAAAGTATTTCCTTTTAACTCCAAACAGTTATCGCCTTATATCGTGATTGAAGCTAAAAGAACAGACTAAAAATAATTAACGCTCATGAGTATCAGTTGGGGATATTCTCCCAAGGTTGAAAAATTTATTCCCTTATCTGATTTTCCTTCAGACAAGTATTTGATCATTGTTAGGCAGGCCTTTGAAAACCTGGGTTGGAAGTTGAGCCATGTTTCCGAATCAGGAATTATAGCCTACACGCCACTTTCATTTCAATCTTACAGCGAAGAAGTAACGGTGCGTATTCACGGGAACTTTGCAGTGGTGAAAAGTGAATGCGTAGGCATGCAATTGCTCTTTAACGATTACGGGAAAAACGAAGCCAATTTAGAGAAACTGTTTCATGAATTTGATTATGTGCAGTACCACTTAAGTGAGCAATGGGATGAACAAGTGCGTGCTTTTCATGACTTTGCGGCGAGGCAAGATGACCACTATTTCGAAAAGGCCCCTTTAGCAGTAAAAGATAAAATCAAGAATATCTTTTATCTGTTTGCACCCAGAAAGGGATACACTGCGGCTCCAATTCTTTTATGGCTAAATATATTTTGTTTCATCGCATGGATTGGCTTATTGATTGTTACGCCCATGTTTTTGGTTGCCCGACAAGTGCCTCCTGAGGAAATCACGAAAATTTTTACGGAGCTTAATGTAATGGGCTCACTCAATAGAAAACTAGTGCTAGAAGGTGATTACTGGCGTTTACTTAGTTATCAATTTCTGCATGGCTCGTTTAGACATCTATTCTTTAATATGTACGCCTTTGTTTACTTAGGCTTAATGTTGGAGAACAAGATTGGCTGGAAAAACTTTTTACTGATCTATGTATTAAGTGGTGTTTGTGCTGGTTTAACGAGTATTGCATACCATGAGAATATTTATACCGTAGGTGCATCAGGGGCTATTATGGGGCTTTTTGGTGCAATGATGGCTTTGCTGTTGAATAAATTTTTTGAAAAGAATGCTAACAAGGCTCTATTGGTGAGCACTGTTTTTGTGTTGGCCATTATGCTGATCAATGGTAGTATAAGTACTAGGGTAGATAATGCCTGTCATTTGGGCGGGTTAGTTTCCGGCTTTATCATTACTTACCTCTTGGTTTTCGACCATCGATGGGGAATCAAGAAAGTTTATCCTGCCATAAAATACGCTTTAGTGGTTGTGCTGTTTGGTGTGTTTAGCTATGTCGTTTTGGCTTTTACTACCGTTTATCAGCATGAGGAATTTTTTAAGTTAAAAAAGCAATTTGACATCAATGCTTTCATTTTTAATCGAGTATTGTGGATGAAGGCAGACTATTCTAAAGATCAAAAAATTCAGCATGTTTATTCCTTTGGTATTAGGCCAAGCAAAGCAAATTTAACGGTGGTAGAAAAAATGGGTAAGCTAAAATTGAATGATCATCTTACCCTAGATAGAAAACTAAGAACTGCAATAGCCAAGGAGACCTATGCAGCAGCAGAACTTTTGATGAAAGATGTTAAAAGCGATCATCAATACAAAAAACAGGTATCTGAAAAGATTGCCAACCTCATGAAAATGCAGGCTAAGTTTCGGGATAGTTTAGGGCGGATCTCTTCACCTTTACCTCAATAAAAAGAGACCTATTTCACTCAGTGTAATTGCTACGGGACACTTGGTTATATTTATCCGTATCAACCTTGAGGAGATGGGTTGCTCCAATTTGATTAAACGTTTGGCACCAATGCTTTCTCCCTTTGCTATTTGCTGCCATTTACCATCTATCAAGGCTTCTATATGATATTGCTCAATTCTTTGACCTAGTGGAATATATTCTTGGAGGCTAATCATATCAAACGTGATAGGTGTTTTAAAACTTAGGGAAATGCTTGCACTTTTTACACTGTCGTTTGTTGCCCAGTAGGTGTTTTTATTATTATCCTTTAGATAGCTGGTTTTAAACTTTGAACCTCTGGTATTACTAGCTACTATCGTTGCTTGGGAAGCTAAGTTGTTCGAAAAGGTTTTGGTGAGTATAGCTCCGAATTTATTCAGGGCATCTACGTCATCGTCATGCAAAAGACCTCTTTTATCGGGAGCAAGACCTAAATCCAATGCGGCACCTCTACCAACACTTTTTAAATAAAGTTCAAATAATTCTTCGGGCGTTTTGGGTTGTTCCTTGGCATGATAAAACCAACCTTTTCTTAAAGGAACATCGCACTCGGCAGGCATCCAAAACTTTCCATTTCTAATTCCGCCTGGACTTTCTGGATAATTGGCTTGACCAGGTACTGCGACATTTTTGCCCTGTGGTGGCATGGGCGTAAATGTGGCCCAACTGGTTACTGCGGCAGTACCTTTTTCATTGCCTACCCAACGTACATCAAGACCAACATCGCTAAAAATATTTGCCGTAGGCTGTAATTTCCTGGTGATTTTCCAAGTATTACTCCAATCGTAATAGGTGGTATTATCAATAGAACGTTTTTCATTGGCGCCACCATAATAGCCGTCGCCGCCATTGGCTCCATCGTGCCAACTCATAAACAGTGGCCCATAATTGGTATAGAGCTCTCTTAACTGTTCCTGATAAATAGGAAGATATTTTTCCGTACCGTAATATTGATTGTTTCTATCCCAAGGTGAGCAGTAAATACCAAATTTAAGTCCATGTTTTCTAGCTGCGGTTTCAAATTCCTTTACCATATCGGCTTTGCCATTTTTGTAGGGGCTTTTAGAAATGTTGTAAGCGGTGGTTTTGGTAGGCCATAGTGCAAACCCATCATGATGTTTTGCCACTAAAATAATGGCTCTTAAGCCTCCTGCTTTTGCGGCTAGCACAATCTGCTCCGCATTAAATGCTGTTGGATTAAATTTTGCAGGATCAGCATCTCCATACCCCCATTCTTTGTCTTCAAAAGTAGTGGGTGTAAAGTGTATTAGTCCATAAAGTTCAACATTGTGCCATGCCAATTGTCTTTCAGAAGGCGTTGCTCCATAAGGTTTTGGGGCTGTGTTTTGCGCAAATAAAGTGCAGCAACACATCAGATTTAACAAAAAGCATAGGGCATACCGTGTCATAGTAATTTTTTAGTTAGTAATCTTAGTTCAATCATTATTTTTTGAAAATGCTGCTTTGGTTTCGTCCAGTCTAAGCTCAACGTCATGCTGAATTTATTTCAGCATCTTTTTGGAATGAAAGACCCTGAAATAAATTCAGGGTGAGGATCGACGGAGCTCAAAGCATCATTGAAGCTTAAAAATAATCAAATAGTTATTGAACTCAATTTATGAAAAACGAATTGGTGACTTAAGAAGATAAGAGTAACGGCAGCTTATGTTGTTACTAAGATAACATAAAGAAAGAAATCTTGGGCATCTTTGTTGGAAAGAGGATTGTGGGGTTGGTTCTTAGACTATTTGATCAGCTTTTCCTTAACGTAGCGTTTTATTCTGGTCCACAAACTGCCTTTCCTGCCAGCTAAGAAGTTTTTAATGGCAGCGTAGGCTTTTTTATCTTCCTCAATTTGTTTTGGAAAATTGGTGATCGGTTTAGGGTTGATGATCACGTTATAGATGTCGTTAATACCCGAATGCACGCCAGTACCGTCATGACCAATATTGTTGACTAGGGACTGAGATGGGTTTAGGGTTAATCCTCCTTTTAGGAAAATTGAAGCGTACCAACGAATGGCCCACGAGTTATTTCTGCCACGTTTAAAATCCTGCATCTGTTTCCAGAAATTCATGGTGCCTTCTATCGAAAACTCATGAATTTTGCGGGTGTTAAATTGCGCTAGCAAAGTATCAATATTAGGTTCGAAATGTTGCCACGCCCTTTGCCAAGTTGCCCATCCCCAACTGGTAGCTGCCCTATAGAAAAAACTTTCGGGTAGGTTTTCTTCCTTTAAATGATACATGTAAGCACCAATATGCATCACTTTGTCTTCGTTTCTGTAAATGTTTAGCGCTTCATTAAAATAAGTGAGGGTATGCGGTGAGGTAATCAGGTCATCCTCAAAAACAATCACCTGTCCGTAATTTTGGTTAAGGTAGGTAACGCCTTCTATGATGGAGTTAGCCAAGCCTTTGTTGGTTTTGCTTTCCACAATCTTCACCGACTTAAAACCTTCTATGGTTTTAATGAAACTTCTCACCTCGTTTACCTTTTCCTCATCGTTTGGTGTTTTCGCTCCATCAGAGAAGATATACAAACGACTATCGGCAGCAAGCTTGTTCTGTTGTAAAAACTTCACTGTGCGCTCTGTATGCTGCGGACGATTGTAAACGAATAGAGCTATAGGTGCCAGATTTTGCATAAATCAAGTTAATTCTACTTTTAGGCTTATATGTCTAGGCAGTTGGTGACCTTGTAAAAAACAGAGGTTGCTTTGTTGTAAAATAACCCTGGGGAGATGCCTGAAAAAGATAGTTCCTTAAAGCCTTCTGCTTTCAAAAATGTTCTGGCTTCTTGGTAAACCTCACGTTCCGAATCGTCTAAAACTAATACGCCGTTTTCGGTTAGGGCACTAATGCTGTGCTTGCAGCAATTTACACGATCTCTGCCGTCAACAATGATCACATCGAATTTTTCCCCTAACAATTTTGCCTTTTGGCTATACTCTCCATTGGTTTCTAGTTTGGTGAAAATCATTTCGGCATTTGGTGCTTTTTGGTCTACAATTTTATTGTACCAAGCTTGGTCATGTTCCACTGAAACTACTCTTTTCACATGTTTTGCATAGAATAAAGTAGAATTTCCTGAACCATATTCAAATACAGAAAGGTTTTTGTTCAATCTGTCTTTAATAAAATCGATGAAGGAATAAGTTACCCAAGGAATAGGCTGATTGTGCGCATCTACTGCTTGGCGGTTGTCAAAAGCCGTAAACCATCCAGTGCTAGCCAAATAGCCTTTATGGCCATATGATAAAAGGGCAGCCAAACGTTTTGGTTTGGATAGAAGTGTTGCTAATGCTTGTAGTTTGTTCAACGTTTAAAAATTTTCTGAAATAAAGAGACCAAAAATAATGATTTTAACATCATTAAACCTTGTCGATGTGTTTTTGGGATAGCAAGGATGAAGAATGTTGCCACAAAATAGGCAGCGAGCGTAGCAATTGCTGCGCCCATGATTCCGAATTTTGGAATAAGATAGATATTTAATATAATGTTTACGGCAGCTCCAACGGCAGTTCTAACTAGCGAAATTTTGGTATAGCCTTCTGCAATAAGATATTGACCACTTGCAGAGCCCAGAAAAACAAAAATTCCAGCCCATACATGTACAGAGAGCACGTGTGCGCCACTCCAAAATTCTTCCTTATAAATTATCCTATAAGCCAAAGGTGATATAAAGGTGGTGACTATGGCGATACTTAAGCTCATCCAAACCATTAGATCATACATATTTTGTAACCTCTTTTGGTACCTTTCTTGATCATCACGCTTGGCGTTCATGATTGCGGGGAAAACCGATGTAACAATGGCCACGGGGATAAAATACCAGCTCTCGCTTAGTTGCACAACAGTGGAGTATATGCCCAACTGCCCTGAACCTAAATAGTTATCCACCATGAGCTGGTCTATTTTCATGTACAATGAAACAAGGATAGCGGAAAATGCTAAAGGCCAAGAGTTAGAGAGTAGATGTTTGGCAGTACTTGTTTTGTACTTCCATTTGAACAAACTGCCAGCCTTTTTATGATAAAAATAGAAATAGCCAAAAGCCAAAATGACGGTATCGAAAAATATTGCCCAAATGAACCAAATCAATTCTGCATGATTTAAAATCAACAGCAATTTGATTAGTGCGGAGATAATATTCCCAAATATTTGTGTAAACGTAACATATTTGGCTTGTACCGTAGCTTGGAAATAACTATCGGTAATGTAAAAAGCTTGTGTGATACCACTTAAACCAATAATCAAAATATAGCTTAATGGTGTTTGTGTAGGTGTAAAAAAGTTTTGTTTAACGAGGTAGCCAATATAGATCAAGGGCATTGCCATTAGACCACCAACTAATTTTAGCCTTAATGCAGTCCCTAAAAGTTCATTCTTTTTGTCGGGATGTTTTAGCAGTTCTCTTGTTGTAAAGCCATCTAGGCCTAAGGCCGCCGCCGCTATGAAGAATGATATGAATGCTTGAGGATAATTTAATAAGCCATTTTGATCTTTACCTAGATAATTGGCAATCGCAAATCCAACTAAAACTTTGATCAACAAACTGCCAACACGAGCAAGTATCAGCCAACCTGTATTCTTAAAATACTTGTGTAGGGCATCTTGATCAAAACCTTTAATGTGGGGCAGCTTCATTGGCTCAAAGATGCAAAATTAGCTTTGTTGCTTAAAACTATTTTCGATACGTTTCAACTGTGCCAGGTGATGCTTGAGGTGTATTTCGATAAAACGAAGCCAATGTTTAGCGTTTAGATAGCCTATTACAGGGTGTTTAGCCTTAATTTTTGGATTGGCATTCTTTATTTTTGGATAAGCCAAAGCCAGTTGTAACTCAAAATCGGTAATGAATTGCTGTGCTGCTGCAGGACTTATCTTCTTCACCCTCTCGGCCATTTTAGGTGGTGCTTTGTATTTTCGACCTGGAGGCAACATCCCCAACCATAAAATAAATTTTACCGCTAAGGCAGTGGGTTTTATTTGGCCATCTCCTTTAATACAGTTATTCATTGCGAACAGCGATAGCAAACTGGAGTCGAAAATATGGGAATATACCTCGCTATAGCTCCATCCGCCAATGGGTGGCTCTTGCTGAAAATCGGCTGGTCCAAAACGGTGGAGCATTTGTTGATAGGCATCAACAGTTTTCAAGATAGATTGATATACTTTTTCGACTTTCATGTCATTAATTCGATGCTATTTTTGCTTGCTAATGAAATCCAATAATGACTGTTTATTACTTGGAAATTTAAATTTATCAGCAAGGCTATAATAATTCTCTTTGTCAAAGGTAATTCTGAATGCCCATTTGGCAAAATCCAGACCCTTGTCTTCAAAACTATAGCACGCAATCAGTTCTTTCACCTGCTCGCTGGTAAGTTTTATATTTATTAACGCAACTTTAGCCAATTCAGTTTTATTGTCGTCAAAAGCTTCACTTTTAAATCGTTTGTAAAAGACATCAAAATCACTTGCAGACATGGGCCTGTTTCTAACCTGCTCTGTTTTTTGGCCCTCTAAAAACTTCATAAACTCATCTTTGGTGCCCATAAAAGTAAAGGAGTCCTTCAGTAAATAAAATTGATGCGGGTCCACTACATATTGAAATTCCTGCTTAGCGAGAAGTAGTTTACTCTCATCCTTAAAAAACAGCGGTAACAATTGTCCAATTTGCTTGGTGCTAAGTATTGTGTAATTAGAATATGCACTAATTACCTTTAGTTTTTGGTCGTCAAAAGCTTCTTGTTTTACACGGGCAACCAAATCTTCAAAATCGTTTTGGTTTTGGGGATATGTTGGTCTGTTTGGAGGTACAATTCCTGTGTTATAGGCGCCTACATAACCGTCAAAGTCATCCAAAGCATATACATTGTTTCTATACATGTTGAGTTCTTTCAAAAGAGTTAGGCCGCCTCTTCTGGAAAAATTGAAGACGAGCCTTTTGTTAGGGACGGTGGTAATTTCTCTCGAAAAAACTTTTTCTGATCCGGCTAGAATGGTGAGTATGGGCTTGTTGTTGTGAACTTCGTAAAAACGAAATCTTCCGGTGGCCGAACCAACCAATTCATCATCTAAATAAACTTTGAAATTGCCGTGTTCAGCTAGTTGAATAAAAACTTCGGCTTTGCCACGGGGCCTTTGTGCGAAGGCAATATTAATGGACAATAATGCCAATAAAATTAATAGGATTAACTTCTTCATATGAATTCATTTGTGTGTGCTTTGGGCAATGCCAAAATCAGTCCAATAAATGTTAAGGGAAGTTAAAAATGGTCCAATAGTTCCTCTAAATGATGGATTTGTTGCACTACATCACTGGGTTTCTCTGCTTTGAGCGGATTGAAGAAAATGGCCTTCATGCCGAAGTTCTGAGCTCCATAAACATCAGCTTCAAGACTATCACCAATCATGATGCTTTCGTGCTTTTCGGCTTGGGCTAAATTTAGGGCATATTCAAAGATGGCTTGATCTGGCTTATTGACGCCTACATCTTCTGAAATTACCACATTTTTAAAATATGGATTGAGGTTAGAGACCCTCATTTTAGTGAGCACTGCCTCTTTAAAACCATTGGAAATAATATGTAAAGGATATTTCTGTTGTAGGTAGCTGAGTACTTTTTCAGCGCTTTCAAAAAGATTGGTTTTGGTAGGCCCTAGTCGCACGTAATCTTTCTCAAAATTTTCAGGGACGAGGTCGGCACTTACACCTAAATCAATAAACGTTTTTCTAAAACGTTGTTCTCGCAATGCTTGCTTTGAGATTTTGCCTACATGATATTGTGCCCACAGTTGATGATTGTTTATCGTATAGGTACTGATAAAATGTTCTGCTGAGGTTAGCCCAAGTTCTTCGAGTTTGTAGCTGTCGTATAATTCTAATAATGTTTCATTAGCATTACGGTCAAAGTCCCAAATGGTGTGGTCAAGGTCGAAGAAAATGTGCTTAATCATGTATCGAAGTTTGGCTGCAAAGTTACGAATTATAAATAAGCTGCTACCTTGGTTTTGAGTTCGTCTATGAGTTCTTCATCCATATATTGATACACATCTTCGATATTCAAAACAATGATTTTTTGCCTAAAATGATTTCCAAATTTCTGTTCAATGAGCTGTAGGTGCTTTTTCTCCATGACGAAAATCACCTCGGCCCAATCGATATGTTTTTGGTTGATTTTTATTCTGGCCGAAGAAGAAGTTCCGGCAGATTTGGCAAAAATAGTAGGGTGGTTTCTATAAATGGTTTCGGCAGTTGGACTTCTCCATTCATTTCTGCTGCATACAAAAAGGACATTCATGAGGGGTTAAATTACTGCTTTATTCCATAAGCTAAATCGCCAGCGTCACCTAAACCAGGTACGATGTAACTTTTGCTGGTCATTTCGCTATCGATAGCCCCCAACCATAAACTTGCTTTTGGCAAATTGGCTTTTACATGAGCTACGCCTTCAGTACTGGCAATAGCGGCCACAATATGAAGTTTTTCTATTTTGTAGGAGTTAATAAGTTCTTTAGCGCAAAGAACGATACTTAAACCTGTGGCCAACATGGGGTCAACTAGAATGACGGTTTTGCCTTCCAGATCGGGAGCGGAAATGTGTTCCATTTGAATAATAAAATCACCGTTTTTTTTGGTCTTGCGATAAGCGGTGATAAAGGCAGATTCGGCTTGGTCAAAAACACTCAGCATGCCCTGGTGCATGGGAATACCCGCCCGTAAAATAGTAGCCAAAACAGGTTGTTGGGCCAACACTTGACTTTTGGCAGTGCCTAATGGCGTTTGGGTTTCTATTTCTTTATATTTCAGGGTTCTGCTGATTTCGTAGGCAAAGAAAGTTCCCAAGCGTTCCATGTTTTTACGGAAACGCATAGCATCTTTTTGAATTTGCTCGTCTCTTAACTCGGCAATAAAGGTATTGGCAATGCAGTTGTTTTTGCTTAGGTCGTATATCATGTTATAAATATAACCAAATACGCCCGAAATTGTTAAGGGTTTTTGGAGAAGGCAAGCATTTTTTCGTAAACCTGTTTCCAGTCTTTCCAGTGACCTGTTTCTGATAGGCTTTCGTTATGCCATAAGCTATAAAAAGTGCCATCTACTATTTTTACGCTCTCCATCAACTCATAAATGAGCAGTGTGGCTTGGCCAGGGTTTAGTTTGAGGTATTTATGTAAGGTACTATCCATTACCGCAAAAGGATGGACTTTAAGGTGGGATTGTTTATCGAGCTGTAGGTCGTACCAGAAAAACGGTGTACAAGTACCTGCTCTAAAGCCTACCTGCGAAGCGTAACCCATGGTGTAATCGTGGTTAATGCCTACCTTAATCAATTGCAGATATGTTTTTGGCAGGTGCATTTTAAGATAATGCTGCCTTGAACTGTCAACGCTTTTATGCAGAACGGATTCCAATAACTCTTTTTCTTCTTTAAGCTTAATTACATTGTTGTTTGAGGCGTAAGAAGGATGTACGCCAACTTTAGCATCTTTGGCCGTGTTTTTAATCAGCTGCTGCAAAAGCTCGTCGTTGGGATGTATGTTCACGTCATGTGTTCGGTCCCCTTTGTAGGAGAGCAAGAAAAAGAAAATGGCATTTAAGCCGTATTGTTGATGTATTTGATGCAAAAACTGGTAAGTATCAAAAGGATCTTTTCTTTTGCCTAAACCCGTTCGGATGATATTGCTGAGCTTTTCTGTGTCGCCTTTGGCCAATGCCCTTACTAAACGGGCAGCATTTTTAATAATTCCGCTCGACTTGAAATGATAAGCCCTATCGATATCGATAGTGGGCACAAATTCAAATTTTCTGCTCCCGAAATGCAAGTTGGAAAGCTTGTTGAGCAATAGATTTTTTAAAATAACTCCCCATTGGTCAATCACCGGAAATTTCAAAAGGCCTAGTTGAGACTGTAAGCTCAATTTGGCTGGAAATCTCAGATGTTCGTCGGGTTCAAAAGGAAGATATTCCTCATATCTGCTCAGGAAATAGAATGATGCTGCAAAGATGTCGAAAGGTAAAACACTTCCTTTAACAGCAAAAGGAACACGGTCATTCCCAAAATCAGCAATGTTGATGTTTAACGGCTCAATGCTATTTTTGGAAAGCAGTCCGTCAGCCTTAAAAAAAAGCTCATCGGCCAAAGGGATGTCCGCATAAGTGAATTTCGGACCGTTGTAGTCGATAAATTGCTGTGCTACGCTAGTGAAATCGAAATCGCAACGCAAGACCTCTCTGAAAATAAAATTGAAGATGTATCTGATACGTGGCGTAACCTGTGGAGAGTAAACGAGCAATTGCATATCTACTAAGATAACGAATTAGCAATTTTAAACAGAAAAATTAATAGGTTTTTTAAAAGCGGGTTGAGTTTTTCTGTTAATAGTACTAACAATATGCTGAGCTTGTCGAAACATCAGAAGAGGCCTTCGACAGGCTCAGACTGACAGGTAACATGAATGGTTTTTAAAAAGCATTGAAGAACTCAAATAGGTTTACGTTTCCATTGATGTTCAGCTTTTTCCTTAATCGATATCGTCCAATTTCCACGCCACGTGGTGAAATCTTCATCAGTTTGGCTATTTCCTTGGTCGAAAGGTTCATTTTAAGATAGGCTGATAGGCGTAGTTCATTGCTACTGATGGTAGGATAGGCATCCTTCAAGTGCTTAAGGAAATCAACATGTACTTTATCAAAATGAACGGTAAATTGTTCCCAGCTTTCGTCCGATTTTTCTTCGGCATTGAGTAGCCTAATGATTTTATTGAAGTCTGCAGCCTGACTATCGTCCTTAAGCTCTTTTTTCAGTTTAAAAAGCTCTGTTTTGATCTTCGACATAAGGTCTGCCTTTTGCACCAAGTGCATGGTGTTAGAAGCCAGCTCTGAGTTTTTGGTTTCTATTTCCAGTTCAAGTTTTTCGTTTTTTAACTTGATGATTTCCTTGTCCGATTTGTCCATTTCCAACTGGTGCATGTATTTGGTATGCTCCTGTTCTTTCTGGAAGGCAATGCGTTGATTGGTAATTTTACGCTGCTGTCTTTTGTAAACAAGGTAAATGATGCCAAGGAAAATCAAGACATAAACAACATAAGCAACGATACTTTGATACCAAGGAGGCAGGATGGTAAATTCATAAGTAGCTACAGGCGATTCGTTCCCTAAATTGTCCTGCGTTTTGACCATAAAAGTGTAATGGCCTGCAGGAAGATTGGTATAATCCTTTTCGGTTTTTTTATCCAATGCAGACCAGTTATCCTCAAAGCCTTTTAAATAGCAGGTATAAAAGGTATTTGCTTTGTTTTTGGTGAAAGTTGATGAATATTCGAAATGGAAGGAGTTAAGGCTGTGCTTAATACGATGTTTAGTCTTTTGTGGAGCATTTTCGTTTACGTCACCAAAATAGCCACCAAACAGTAAGCTGTCGGTTTTGCCCGATGCTTTGACCAGGCTAATGCGCACTTGTTGTTTCCCGTACCTACCTAAATACCTCTCGAAATTGAGATGGTAAAAGCCTTTTTGTGCACCAATGATAATGTTGTTCTTGTCTATACAATTGATATGCTCGAAGCCGCCCAATGTTTTTCCATTCAGTTCGGGAATGTACAGGAGTTTATAGCTTTTGCCATCAAATTGAGCTACACCCAGTTTTTTTTCTTCAATAAACCAAATATTACCTTGGGCGTCTTCTTTAAGGTAGCGTACATATCTTTCCCCAAAAATTGGCGTAAAAAAGCTAGAAATTTCAAATCGATCTGATTTTGCATTATACTCGTAAACACCTTTTTCTGTACCTACGGCAATGCGATTTTTAACACGGTAAATATGATTGTTGAAGGTAGAAGGTAGTCCTTTCTTGTTGGTGTAAAGCGATACGTTAGTGGTTTTTAATCCTGATAGGGAAATTTTATAAACACCTTTGTAAGGATGTGACACCCAAATATTATTGCCATCTGGAATAACAAAACGGGCAGATTCACTGAAATTTCCAATATTACCTACTACCTTGAATTGATTGTTTTGGTAGTTGAATATGGAGATGCCGTTATAATTACCAGAAAGTATGGAATGATTTAAAGGATTGGCAGCAGGCAATTCAACAAAATTCCAGTAGCCTCTTCCAGTAGCGATAGGAACCGCTTGATTATTGAGTTCTTCAAAAGCACCTTCGTGCCTACCTAAAAGTAACTTGCCATTGAGCACATTCATGCCCCAGGCTTGGCCACTTGCATTGACTACAGGCGTAAAGTTGGCTTGTGCTAAACTAATATCGCCACGGTGTGCTAGGGGAAGCTTATAAATTCCATTGGAAAGCCCTACATAGAGATTGTTTTGGTAAATGATTGAGGTATGACCACTTGCATTGTCAAAAATGGGCGGGTTAATGTGTTTAAGCGCATTGCCACTAGCAATAAAACTAATTCCATCGGCGAGGCCTAGCCATATGTTATTATTGTTGTCCTTAAATAAGCTTAATACCGAATTATTTTGAAGACCGGTGTTCTTGGATAAATGGTACAACTCTTTGCCATTTTTCTCTATAAGGAAAAATCCATTATTTAAAGTTGCAAGGGCAAGGGTGCTTTCATTTACATTACAGGTATTGGTAATGTTAGGAATATGTGCCGCTTCTTTAATGGGATTCATTTGATCGGTACTGATTACTTGTAGCCCGTGCGTTAGAGAACTTATCAGGATGTCGCCATTTCCATACGGACACATGGAACTAATGGTGAAAGATGGAGAAACAGGTACTTTGAGTAGCGGGAGCCAATTTTCGCCAACCAGTCTCAGTAGCCCTTTTGCTTTATCATGAGCTATAATTTCGTTGTTGGCCATACCAAGGTACAACCATTTAGAATTGGTTCCAAAAACAGTAATCTTATTATTTAGCCATCTGAAAATAGCATTTTCGGTTCTGAAGAATACGGCTTTGCCAGCGTATTGAATATTCCAAATGTCAGCAAATGAGCTATAGCTTTTAGGAATTTTAGGTTTTAAGCTGTTGAAGGTAAGCTTGCCATTGTCATCTGGAGCAAAATAACCAAAGTCGCCCTGCCCACCTGCATATATTTTATGGTCGGCGGCTATCTTAATTGATCTTACAATGGTTTTGTTAGGAAGAGGATAGATTTTCCATCGGCTACCATCAAAAGTGAGTAGCCCCTCATCGTTGGCAAAATAGAGAACGCCATTTTTGTCTTGTTGAATGTCCCAATTGTGAGTACCCCCGCCATAAGTGGTATTGTCGTAGTTCACAATGTCGGGCATGCCTATTGGGTTTTGCGCAAAACTCAAGAAGCTGCTTAACAAAAATGCAAGAAATGATATTTGGTGTTTCATTAGCAAAATAAAAGTAGGCAAAATCCGTGTTTCTTCAAATGATGTAGGGGAAAACCTTTTTAATGATGCTTTTTAAGCGGTTTTGATGTAGTTTTGATGGGGTTGTAAATTTGGAGCTTGCTAGCCATCGGTAATACATTTGTGTTAATTAACCCGATAACCAAATAATAAAAATCGTATGAACTACAAGTCATTTGTAAGGCATCATTGTCTTTTGTTGTTGGCTTTTCTAACTCTTTTAAACTTCAGTTGTAAAGACAAAGACTACGCCAGTAAATTAGGAACTCCTGCTAAGGCATCTTTCAAAGTAACCAAAGTGCAGGGCAAAGTAAACACCTATCTATTAGAAAGTACTTCTGAAAACGCTTATCGTTACCAATGGGATTTTGGCTTGAACGAAGGGCCCAAAACTGCGGGGGCTTCTACCGAAGCTTATTTCATCTCCAAAGGAACTTATAACATTAAGTTGTATGCCTATGGCGAAGGAGGTTACGACATCGCTACCCAGGCGGTCGTAGTGGATCAAGATGATTTTACGCCAACCTTGAACAATCCAATTTTTCAGCAATTGGTGGCGCATGCTTGGAAACTAGATCCAGTATCGGCAGCACCTATCACTGTGGGTACCGAAAACAATCCAGCAGAGTATTTCGGTGGTGGGGCTTTGGCAAATTGCCAAATTGATGATGATTATACTTTTAGCTTTGCCAACAATGCATTTAAGTTGAGCTATAAAGCCAACGGACAAACCTTTAACGCTGGGAATATTGCTCCAAACTATAGTTGTGCAACAGACAGGTCTTATGATTCTGCTTTTACTTTTAGCACTACAGTTCAAGGGGCAGGTATTGCTACCATTACTATTCCGGGCAATGTTCCAGATAGATTTATTGGTGTAACCGATGTTTCTTCTAACAACTATCGCATCATTTCAATTTCAGCCAATGAAATGGTATTACGTTCTGGAAAATCAAATGAAACGGTGCATCAAATGCGCTTCGTGAAAAAATAGTGAGCCGTTAACGGTATTGTGAAATTAAAAGACCAAATATAAATATGAAAAAAATTCGACTATTAATCGTATTGCTAATTTGTTCGTTTGCGCTGCAGAGCGCCTTCGCACAGAACCTTACTGTTTCTGGTGTGGTGAAGGACAGATTGGGCAAAGAAGTTCCAGGTGTTTCGGTAATTATTAAAGGCACTACAAACGGAGTTTCTACGACAGCAGATGGCAAGTATTCCATTACTGTCCCGAAGGCAGGCACTACCTTGGTGTTTTCTTTTATAGGAATGACCACTCAGGAGTTTTTGATTACCAAATCAGAAACTATTAATGTGGTGTTAGACGAAACTGCCAACTCGCTTAACGATGTGGTAATTGTAGGTTTTGGTACTCAAAAGAGAAGTAATGTAACGGGTTCGGTGTCCACCGTAAACAATAAGCAACTGGTTCAAACACCTGTTGGAGATTTAAGTAATGCCCTTGCCGGACGTACTCCTGGTGTAATTACCAAGCAACCTTCTGGTGAGCCAGGAGCTGATGGTACCCAAATCTACATCAGAGGTAATTCAACCTTTGGTGGCGGTAGCATGGAGCCATTGTTTGTGATAGACGGAGTAGTGCGTACAGGCCGTGACTTTGGCCAAATGGATCCCAATGAAATTGAAAGTGTTAGTATCTTGAAAGATGCTTCTTCTGCTGCAATTTTCGGGGTAAAAGGTGCAAATGGTGTTGTTTTGGTAACTACCAAACGTGGTAAAGCGGGGCAACTATCGACCAACTATTCATTTAACTATGGTTTCTCAAAGGTAACCAGATTGCCAGATGCTTTAGGTTCTTATGAATATGCTGTTTTGTACAACGAAGCGAAATTAAATGACAACCCAAATGCAACGCCAGAATTTTCTTTGGAGCGTTTGGAGGCTTTTAAAAATGGAACCGACCCGGATGCAAATCCTAATACCGATTGGATGGATTTAGTGCTTGGTGGTACTGCACCAAGAATGCAGCACAATTTATCTTTAGCGGGCGGTAGCGAAAAAATCAAATATTTTACTTCTTTCGGTTACTTAAACGAAGACGGTTTGTATAGCTCTTTAAATTATAAGAGATATAACATAAGGAGCAACATTGATATTCAAGCAACTTCTACCACAAAAATTTCGGTTGATTTATCGGGAAGAATGGAAAACAAACAGTCTCCGCCAGCTAGTATAGATAACATTTTCGAGCACACCATGCGTAATCCGCCAGTGCAGCCTGCTAGATTTTCTAATGGCTTGTTGGCAGCGCCAGGTGTATATCCAAACCCACTGGCATTGATCAGCGAGGAAAGTGGCTATAACAAAAATTCTGCAAGTTATTTTATGAGTAATCTTCAAGTGGTACAACAAATACCGGGCGTAGAAGGTCTTTCAATCAAGGGAGTTTTAGCTTTTGATAGAAACTTTAACCAAAATAAAACTTGGAATCAATGGGTGCCACTTTATGTGAGAAATAACGATGGAACTTATACCGTTAACTCACAATCAAAATCATCTCTTTCTAAAGGATATGGCGAAGGGCAAAGTACTGAATTGCAAGGTCACATCAATTACGACAGAAGATTTGGTAAACATGGTATCTCTGCTTTGGCTTTAGTATTGCAAAAGCAAAATCAAGGTACAGGAATTTATGGAGCTAGAAACTCTTATGAAAGTTCTGCTTTGCAGATTTTAAATTTCGGTCCAGCTTTAAATGAGGTATTGAGTGATGGTGAAGATAAAACAGCATTGCGTAGTGCTGCGGTACGTGTAAACTACGATTACGATGGTAAATATCTTTTCCAAGCAAGTTTAAGACGAGATGAGTCGGAGAACTTTGCGCCGAAAGAAAGAACAGGCTATTTCCCTGCATTTTCTGCAGGTTGGTTAATCACCAGAGAAAACTTCATGCAAAATGTAAAGTTCATCGACTTTTTAAAGCTTAAAGCTTCTTATGGTACTTTGGGTAGCGACCGTATCCCTAGCCGTTTTGGTTACTATAACCGTTATAACTTGGTGCCTAACGTGTACCCATTTGGTGGTAATTTTGTGACTGGCTTAACCCCTGGAGCTATCGCCAATGAAAATTTAACTTGGGAAACTTCCGTTAAAATGGACGCTGGTGTTGAAGCTAAATTCTTCAAAAGCCAATTAAGCGTTGATTTCACTGTGTTTAAAGAAAGAAGGAAGGATATTTTAGCGACAAGATCACTATCAGTTCCATTGAGTTTTGGTGCTGCCTTGCCAGCTGAAAACTTCGGGATTGTTGACAATAAAGGTTTGGAGTTAGTGCTTAATCACAACAAACAATTAACCAATGATTTGTCATATTTCATTGGAGGTAATTTTACCTATGCTAAAAATAAAATTGTAGAAGCGGCAGAAGCTTCAAACATTCCTGCTCATAGACGTATCACAGGAAGACCAAACGGCGGTATTTACGGTTACAAAGCGATTGGTATTTTTAAAGATGCGGCAGATTACGCAGCTTCGCCAAAACATACCGCATATTTAAGTTCTACAGGCCCTGGTGATATCAAATATCAAGATATTAGCGGCGATGGTATCATCAACGATGATGACATCACCTATTTAGGGAATGGCTCGTTGCCACAAATTCTTTATGGTATTAATGGTGGGGTGAATTTCAAAGGTTTTGAATTGAACTTCTTGTTCCAAGGTGCAGCACAATCGCAACAATTGTTTACACAAAATGCTGCTTGGGCTTTTCATAACGGTGGTCGCGTAAATGCGGAGTGGTTAGACAGATGGACACCTGCTCGCCCGGATGCCCCACTACCTCGCTTAACCTTAAATACCAATGGCAACAACTATTTGGTAAGCAGTTTTTGGGTACAAAATTCAAGCTATATCAGGTTAAAAAATGTAGAGCTTGCTTATACGCTTAAAAACAGGTTATTATCTAAAATTGGAGCAAATAGCCTAAGGATTTATGCACAAGGCCAAAACTTGTTCACCATTACCGATTTGATCAACCTCGATCCAGAGAACACCAACGGTATTGGTAGGTACTATCCTCAACAAAAGACTTACACTTTTGGGCTTAACATACAGTTCTAATTACCAATCGTCGATATGATTACTATTAAAAGAAAAGAAATGAACAAAAGATATAAATGGTTGATCGGCGTAATGATAATTACGTTTACAACTTTCTCATGTAAAAAAGATCTATTGGATATTAAACCAATCGATTTCGTATCTGATGCCGCCGTTTTTCAAGATATCACTCTTACCAATCAATTTGTTAACGATATCTACGGATCCTTGTTAAGTGGCTTTGAACGTAGAGATTTCGGTTATGACCAAGATTGGGCACGTGGTTTCTCTAACTTGGATATGATGACGGATGATATTGAAGGTCACAATGATTTGCCAATGAATAGAGTGCAAGCAGGAGATTTAAACTCCCATTTTTCAGAGGGCACGCAATTGTGGGCAGTTAACTATAGTTTAATTAGAAAGGCAAATACCCTCATTGCACGTGTTGACGGTGTACCTACCACCAACGTCGCATTGAGAAATCGTTTAAAGGCTGAAACCAAATTTTTAAGAGCATTTGCTTATGCAGATCTAGTAAAATCGTTTGGAGGAGTTCCATTAATTACCACAGAACAAAATGTGAACGATGATTTGGAAGTGCCTAGGAACAGCTATGATGAGTGTGTAGCGTTTATCGTTAAGGAATGTGATGAGGCTGCTGCAGTATTATTGCCAAGTTATCCGGATGCAGAATTGGGCAGGGCTACAAAAGGAGCAGCATTGGCCTTAAAAGCAAGGGTGTTGCTTTACCACGCTAGTCCATTAAATAACCCAGGCAATATTGCCTCTAGATGGGATGACGCGGCAAAAGCGGCACAACAGGTGATGGCTTTAGCTCCTGCAACTTATGATCTTTACCCAGATTACTATCAATTATTCATGACCAAAGCAGGCAACAAAGAGGTCATTTTTGCAAAGAAATTTGGTCGTCCAAATCGTACGCATCAAAGCGCTTGGATGTTGCACATGAGCTTTACGCCAACAGGTTGGGGCGGTTGGGGGGCTTTCCACGCAACACAAAACCTGGTAGATGCTTTTGAAATGAGAACTACTGGCTTACGCCCTGATGAACCAGGTTCTGGATATGATCCACAACATCCTTATGCAAATCGCGATACCCGTTTAGATAAAGCGATGTTGATGAACGGTTCGCAATTTAAAGGTATTACGGTAGAAACTTTCCAAAGTGCTGATCTTGCAGTTTTCCCTGATGGTAATGCCAATAGCCGTACCAACGGTGATAGGACTAAAACAGGTTACGGTTTGCGCAAGTTCATCGACGAGAAAAATATGACTGCCGATGCTGTGTATCAAGGAGGAGATAACGATTGGATTTATATGCGTTACGCAGAAGTGTTGTTAAACTACGCCGAAGCTAAAAATGAGTTTAGTGGACCTGACGGTACCGTGTACGATGCCTTAGATAAAGTTCGTGCAAGAGGTGGACTGCCATTGCTGACCAGAAATTTCTCGCAAGCCACTTTACGTGAAAAAATCCGTAACGAACGTAGGGTAGAACTTTGCTTTGAAGAACAGCGTGTTTATGATGTGCGCCGTTGGAAAACTGGAATGACCTATTTTAATGGCCCAGTTTACAGAATGAATGTCATCAAAAATACCGATGGTTCCATCACTTATACCAAAGCTGTATTAGAAAACAGGGTATATAAAGAAAGTTATAACCTTTTCCCTATTCCTCAAATAGAAATGGAGAGAAACAGAAAGCTAACCCCTAATCCATAACAATTAATAGAAAATGACATTAAAATTTCCTCCACTGCTGGGGGAAATTTTAATGTACAGGTTTAATCCTGATCATATGCAGAAAATACTTTATAGCACTATTGTCATGTGTGCAACAATCTGTAGCAATCTTTTTGCTGCCGAAAAATTGCCAAGTAACGAATCACCCCAGCCCATAAAAGTTGAAGTAAAGAAAACTGATATGGGTTTCGGGCTATTTAGAAATGGCGCCCCGTATTTCATTAAAGGTGCGGGTGGCACTTCCTATTACCATAAAGTGGCAGCTTACGGTGGAAATTCTGTTCGTACATGGAGCACCAATGGAGCGAAAAATGTCCTCGACTCGGCCCAAAAAAATGGATTAACCGTAATGATGGGCTTGCCCGTTACGCCAGAACGCCATGGTTTTAATTACGACGACCCCATTGCTGTTAAAAAGCAGTTTGAGCGGGTGAAAGCAGAAGTACTGAAATACAAAGACCATCCGGCGCTGTTAACTTGGGGCATTGGGAATGAACTTAACCTGTCTTACAAAAATCCAAAAGTATGGGAAGCCGTTAACGACATTGCTAAAATGATCAAGGAAGTTGATCCCAACCATTTGGTCACTACCGTATTAGCGGGTATCAATAAAAAAGAAATAGAGCACATTAAAGCTAGTGCACCTGCCATCGAACTTTTGGCAATTAATACTTATGGAGGTTTAGCCGAACTTCCTGCCAAAATTAAAGCCGCGGGTTGGAACGGCCCTTACCTGGTAACTGAATGGGGACCTACAGGGCATTGGGAAGGTTTGCAAACTGAATGGAATGCTCCCATAGAAGAAACCAGCGCCGAAAAAGCGGCAGTTTATCAAAACCGTTATCAATATGGTATCGAAAGAGATAAGGCTAATTGTTTAGGCTCCTACGTGTTTTTATGGGGCCAAAAGCAAGAAAGAACGCCTACTTGGTATGGCCTTTTTACTGCCAAAGGCGAAGAAAATGAAGTGGTTGATATGATGCATTATCTTTGGAAGGGAACTTTCCCAAAAAACAAAGCGCCACACTTATATGGTTTTCTATTAAACAATCAAAGAGCTAATCAAAGTGTGTACTTAAAACCGGGGGGTAGTTATGAAGCAGAAGTAGTTGCTATCGATCCCGACAATGACCGCTTAAATTACCGTTGGGAATTATTACCTGAAGCAACCAAGGTAGGTGAGGGTGGGGATCATGAAGACAAGCCGGCAGCCTTACAGATGGTGCACACCAATAAAGGAAATGGAAAAATTAATCTTACTGCTCCAAAAATTGGCGGGGCGTACCGCTTATTTGTGTATGTAGAAGATGGAAAGAATAAAGTAGCTACGGCAAATATCCCATTTTTTGTAAAAGAGTAATTGCCTAAATTGTTAATATAAAGAAACCGAGAAGATGAAAGTAGATACAAATTTGTTTAGAAACTGGTTGCTCATTGGATTAATGTTGACCATGAGCCTGAGTTGTAAGAAAGAGGCCAAGGCAGTAGAACCGAGCAACCTTCAATTGGTAGCCAACGTAAGTACTGATGGTTCAGGTAGGGTTGATTTTGTGGCAACAGCAACTAATGCAGATCGTTACTACTTTAGTTTTGGTCAAGGCAGTAATGAGAGCATCAGGTCTAATGATGGTAAAGCCTTTACCATTTATACTCAAGGAGGAAGTTACACGGTGAAAGTAACCGCATATTCATCAAGTGATAAATCCATTGAGCTTACCAAAAAGATTACGGTAGATATAGATGAAGTAATTGATAACACTGGCTATATCTCTCCCGAAACCTACCCTGGGATGACCCTTGTTTGGCGAGATGAGTTTAATGGTGATGCCTTAGATGCCCAATTTTGGAACTTTGAAGAAGGTAATGGAGTAGAAGGATGGGGTAACTGGGAGTTACAATACTACCGTAAAGAGAACACTAGGGTACATAATGGTTATTTGACTATTACCGCTAAAAAAGAATCGTATGGAGGCAAAGAATACACCTCTTCGAGATTAACCACGCAAGACAAAAAGGAATTCCTTTATGGTCGTATCGATTTTAGAGCAAAACTCCCTAAAGGACAAGGAATATGGCCAGCGTTTTGGGCTTTAGGCGCAAATATCCGTACCTCACCGTGGCCATTCTCTGGAGAAATTGATATCATGGAAATGGTAGGCGGTGGCCCAGGAAAAGACAATACCGTTCACGGGACGGTACATTATGAAGATGGTGGACATAAATATATTGGCGGCTCAACTACCTTAACCTCTGGAGATTTTTATGATAAATTTCATGTATTCTCCTTAGTATGGACCGCTACCTCTTTAAAATGGTATGTAGACAATGTAGAATTTTACACGTTTGATACTACTGGTGCGAATAAAGACGAGTTTAGGCGTTCTTACTTTCTGCTCATTAACCTTGCCGTAGGCGGAAATTGGCCAGGCGCTCCAAATGCCAACACTGTTTTCCCGCAGAAGTATATTGTAGACTATGTTAGGGTTTTTCAATAGAAAAATCACCCGTTAATGATTAATATTGTTTGTGAAGTCCCGCACCTGCGGGACTTTTTTGATTAGGCTTGTTAATATCAAAGATGCATCCTGTCGTGTAAGTGCAAATATGGGAAGGATTTTTTCCTCCCCCTTTAATTCCCCCTCGGAGAGGGGGAATTAAAGGGGGAGGTTCAGAAATTAGGGGTTTAAAAAGACTCCGCCCGTTGAGCACCCCTGGAATAGGGGAATTGCAACCTTCTTTTCCCTATTCCAGAGATGGTAGTCGAAGACTAGGGTATTAAAGTAAAACAACTAATCCGCCCAAACAACCCTAAAAAGAAATACCCATTTTCCTTTCCGGAAAACTTGCCTTGGTGCTTTTTCTATTTCCATTTTTTTCTACATGAAGAATATTCATCTGGTCTTCAAACAAATCATACAAAATACTATTGTCCACACCCAGTGTTTTAAAAGAAGGAGAATTTCCAATCTCTAAATAAACATTGGTGGCTTCATGGTCATTTTCGAATCCTAGATAATTATACTTAACCGCTTTCCCGTCAACCATAAATTTCAAGTTGGCCTCTAAATAACTTTTCACAAAGGCGTTCATTTCCTTTACTTGGCTCTTGGTATACAGGTCAATCTTACTTTTAAATCGCTTATTCAGTACATTTTCAAAGTCATCCGTAAAAATTCTACAAGTAATTTCTAAGGATTTACTTTTGGTGTTGTAAGAAACTTCGGTGTTACTGACGTGGAAAGGATGCTTTTTAACTTCTTCGTTCGAGAAAAAGCTAAAAGAGAGCATTAAAACAAGTAACAATTTTGAAAATATTGGGGTCATTTTTTTAACTAAGCCTTAAAAGTAACAGAAAGAACCTAACTTAGGTTTAATTAACTAGCTAAAATTAAAATCTTACATGCCCTTTTCCGATTTCCTATTCTATTTTGAGCTAGGTTGGTCACATATTATCAGTTTAGATGCATTAGATCATCAGCTATTCATCTTGGCTCTTGTTGCGGTCTACACTTCCAAGCAGGTCAAGCAAATATTAATATTGGTTACTGCATTTACCGTTGGACACTCCATTACTTTAGCGTTAAGCACCTTGGATATTATTCGTTTCGATAGCAAATGGGTAGAGTTTTTAATTCCATGTACCATTTTTATCACGGCAGTTGCCAATTTGTTAAAGAACGAAAAAAGAAAAAAAAGTGTACAACTAAATTACTACTTGGCATTGTTTTTTGGCTTAATTCACGGAATGGGCTTTGCAAATTCGGTCCGTATGATGTTGGCAAAAGACCAATATATAGGTTGGGGTTTATTTGGCTTCAATTTAGGGCTAGAAGTAGGACAAATTATTTTCGTGGCTTTAACCATGTTGATATCAGGAATCTTTCTGTATTTTTTCAAAGTAAGGCAACGAGATTGGATCATATTTGTGTCTTCCGCTGTTTTTGCGTTAGCTTTACAGATGGCTTTGCAGCGAATACCTTTTTAAAATAAATATTAGATGAAAAGATTTTACGGTTTTTGTTTAAGCGCTACATTACTTGCTTCGGCAGTTATGGCGCAAAATATCCAAAACAACCCCGGAAGTAACCACGGTAACAAGTTTGAGCAGTTAGGAACCATACTACCTACCCCTAACGAGCAACGTACGGCAAGTGGAGCACCAGGGGTAAAATACTGGCAGCAGCGTGCCGATTACGATATCAAATGCGAATTGGATGAAAACACACAAACTTTGAAGGGAAGTGAAACCATTACCTATCATAACAACTCGCCAGATCCGCTAACCTATATTTGGATCCAGCTGGATGAGAACCAGCATAATAACCTTAAAAATGCCAATTATCAAAGTGCCACTAAAATGCCCCAAAGCGCTACCGACAAGCAGTTGGAAAATTTTGCACTTAAAACAGATGATAATGGCTTTGGGTTTAATATCCTGAAAATTACCGATGCCCAAGGTAAAAACCTAGAATATACCATCAATAAAACCATGATGCGAATTGAAGTGCCAGTTTTAAAATCTGGAGATAAATTCGTTTTCAATATCGATTGGAATTATAAAATTGTCGATAGAATTGCAAAAGGTGGCAGAGGTGGCTATGAATATTTCCCTAGTGATGGTAATTATCTGTTTACCATGGCACAATGGTATCCTCGTCTTTGTGTTTATAGCGATTTTCAGGGATGGCAAAACCACCAATTTACAGGTAGGGGTGAGTTTGCTTTAACCTTTGGCGATTTCAAAGTGCAAATGACCGTGCCAGCAGACCATATGGTGGGCTCAACTGGCGAATGTCAAAACTATGCCCAAGTACTTACGCCAGCTCAACTGGCGAGATTTAATACAGCAAAAACAGCTAAGGCGCCTGTAGAAATTGTAACCTTGGCCGAAGCCAAAGCCGCTGAAACAAATAAATCGACCGCTAAAAAAACTTGGATTTTTCACGCTAAGGATGTGAGAGATTTCGCTTGGACTTCATCTCGTAAATACATCTGGGATGCCATGAACCAAAAAGTCGCAAATAAAGATGTACTCTGCATGAGTTTCTATGGAAAAGAAGCGTACAATCTCTACAGTAGATTTTCTACCAGAGTAGTTGCGCATAGCATCAAAACCTATTCAGATTTCACCATTCCTTATCCATATCCAGTGGCGCAAAGTATCGAAGCAGCTAATGGTATGGAATATCCAATGATCTGTTTCAATTACGGAAGAACAAATGAAGATGGTACCTATAGCG
Source organism: Pedobacter sp. (assembly GCF_039594775.1). GTDB lineage: Bacteria > Bacteroidota > Bacteroidia > Sphingobacteriales > Sphingobacteriaceae > Pedobacter. Next base: position 841,061 of record NZ_JBCNMT010000001.1, read on the forward strand.
AAACGGTAAAAAATGGAATGATTGGCGTAGTCATCCACGAAGTTGGGCATAATTTTTTTCCAATGATCATTAATAGCGACGAGCGTCAATGGTCATGGATGGATGAAGGATTGAATACTTTTACGCAATTCTTGACCGAATCATCTTGGGACAATAAATTTCCAAGTAAACGCGGGCCAGCATATGCCATTGTGCCTTATATGCAATTGCCAAAAGACCAACTAGAGCCTATTATGTCCAATTCGGAAAATATTGTACAGTTTGGTCCAAATGCTTATGCCAAACCTGCTACAGGCTTAAATATTCTCCGTGAAACGATCATGGGACGTGAACTTTTCGATTACGCTTTCAAAGAATACTCTAGAAGATGGGCCTTTAAACATCCAACACCAGCCGATTTCTTTAGAACCATGGAAGATGCCAGTGGCGAAGACCTAGATTGGTTTTGGAGGGGCTGGTTTTACAGTACCGATGTTTGTGATATTTCTTTAGATGAAGTGAAATATGCAAAAGCGGATTTCCCTCAGCCAGCAAAAACTAGGACAGATAAACCAACTGTAGGCAAGCCAATGTTAACCGATGATGACATTAGCAAGCAAAGAAACAGGGAAGATAAAAGAATTAAGTTCTATACCGATCAGGATTTAGAAGCACGTGATTTTTATTGGAAATATGCCAGAGGTTTGGTGCAGGTAGATAGCAGTAAAGTAAAAACAAAGGAGATAAGGCTGCCCGCTGAAGAATTTACGACTGAAGAAAAAGCAAAATATAGCAATAAGCATTTTTATGAACTTAACTTTAGCAATAAAGGCGGTTTGGTAATGCCAATTATTGTGGAATTTACCTTTAAGGATGGCACCAAAACGGTAGATAGAATACCGGCACAGATATGGAGGCTCAACGAACTCAAAACTTCTAAATTCTATGCTTTGGATAAGGAAGTGGCAGCCATTAAAGTGGATCCTTTCCGCGAAACTGCTGATATCAATGAAAGCAATAATACTTGGGGCGCGGTAGAAGCAGCTCCTTCTAAATTCCAGTTGTTCAAAGCCGCTCAAGGAGCTTCAGGCAGAGGGCAATCGGAAGGTGTGAACCCTATGCAGTTGGAAGTGAAAAAAAGCAGATAATAATTCTCGGATCATACCTGAAGGCCTCGATTTATCGAGGCTTTCTTTTTAAAAACTGAAATGGATTATTGTTTTTGAGGATTGCTTTGGTCGCATCTAGTTAAGCGCAACGTTATGCTGAGATTAATTCTCGTAGGTTTTACCCATAACCAAACTAACTCGTCATTTCGACGATAGGAGAAATCTAACGATATATCCAAATTGCATATCGAAAGATTTCTCCGCTCGCTTCGCTGCGGTCGAGATGACGAGCACCCTGTATTCAGGATGCTAGCGGCAACTAAAGGAACTCGGGGTTAAACGGTTTTTGCTTACCTTTTCATCAAGAATAAGGTAAAAGAGAGAATACAAAAACTTACTGTGTATATTTAGGTTAATCCCTAAACCGTATCTTTGTATATCATGAAGTTCAAATTAATTTCCGATTATAAACCCACTGGCGATCAGCCTGGAGCAATTGCCCAGCTGGTTGAAGGCGTAAATGCTGGCGACCACTATCAAACCCTTTTGGGAGTGACGGGGTCTGGCAAAACATTTACCGTGGCCAATGTGATTGAACAAACCCAGCGACCAACGTTGATCCTTAGTCATAACAAGACTTTGGCGGCTCAGCTATATGGCGAAATGAAGCAGTTCTTTCCCGAAAATGCAGTGAACTATTTCGTCTCCTATTACGACTATTATCAGCCAGAGGCTTATATGCCCACCACCAATACTTATATTGAAAAAGACTTGCAGATCAATGAAGAAATAGAAAAGCTAAGGCTAAGGTCTACCTCTTCGCTAATTTCTGGACGTAGAGATGTAATCATCGTTTCCTCTATTTCCTGTATCTATGGTATGGGAAACCCCGAAGACTTTTCAAAATCTGTATATCGATTTGGTGTAGGTACCCGAGTAAGTAGAAATGCCTTTTTGCACCATCTAGTAGAAATTTTATATGCCCGTACCATCAACGACTTCAAACGAGGAACCTTTCGTGTAAAAGGAGATACGGTAGATATCTATCCTGCCTACATGGATTACGCCTATCGTATTTCTTTCTTTGGCGATGATATCGAAGAACTATCTGCTATTGATCCGGTAACGGGAAAAACCATCGAAAAACTGGATGATATCTCTATTTATCCAGCTAATCTTTTCGTCACTCCAAAAGACAGATTTAACCAGTCTATTTGGGGAATACAGGAAGAGTTGGAAGTTCGTAAGAATCAGCTGTTAAACGATGGACTGCTGTTGGAAGCCAAACGTTTGGAAGAAAGGGTAAACTTCGATATTGAAATGATGAAAGAGTTGGGCTACTGTTCCGGAATTGAGAATTACTCTCGTTTCTTTGATGGTCGTACACCTGGAATGCGCCCCTTCTGTTTGTTAGACTACTTCCCAGACGATTATTTGATGGTGATTGATGAAAGCCACGTAACGGTACCGCAAATTAGGGCCATGTACGGTGGCGACAGGTCCCGTAAATTATCATTGGTAGAATATGGTTTTCGTTTACCTTCGGCCTTAGATAACCGTCCTTTAAATTTTGAGGAGTTTGAAAGTTTAGCCCCTCAAACCATTTATGTAAGTGCTACGCCAGCAGATTACGAACTCCAAAAATCTGATGGTGTAGTGATCGAGCAGGTAATTAGACCAACGGGTTTGTTAGACCCGTTAATTGAAATCCGTCCAGCCATTAACCAAGTAGATGATTTGCTGGATGAAATCGATAAAACCATCAAGCAAGGCGATAGGGTTTTGGTGACAACGCTGACCAAACGAATGGCCGAGGAGTTGACTAAATACATGGACAGATTGAACATCAAATGTCGCTACATCCATTCCGAAGTAAAAACCTTGGAAAGGGTAGAGATTTTAAGGGGACTGCGTTTGGGAGAGTTTGATGTTTTGGTTGGAATCAACCTTTTGAGAGAGGGATTAGATTTGCCAGAAGTAAGTTTAGTGGCTATTTTAGATGCCGATAAAGAAGGTTTTTTGCGTTCAGATAGAGCACTGATACAAACCATTGGTCGTGCGGCACGTAATGATAGAGGAAGAGTAATTATGTATGCCGATGATATAACCGATTCTATGGAGCGCACCATTACGGAAACCAATCGACGCAGAGAAAAACAGATTGCCTACAACTTGGAACATGGCATTACCCCAAAGACAGTAGGTAAATCAAAATCAGAAATTTTGGAACAGACTTCTGTGTTGGAAGTTTCGGAGAAGCAGAAAGCTAGAGCAAAAGCTTATGTAGAAGTGGATGAAGTAAGTGTAGCTGCAGATCCTGTAGTGCAATACATGACCAAGCCAGAAATGCAAAAGGCTATCGACAAATCTCGTAAAGAAATGCAAAAGGCGGCCAAGGATATGGATTTCTTATTGGCAGCCCGCTTACGCGACGAAATGTTTGCACTTGAAAAAGTTTTTGAAGAAAGATTTGGAAAATAAAATGAATAAAAGGTTATTGAGTATTGTGTTGATCTGCATGAGTAATTTGCTTTTTGCACAAAGTGAACATCAAATAGCCGTCCCCATGGGTGGTAATGCTTACACTAGTGTAAGTAACGACAAAACTATTACTCGAAATGGAATTGTAAACTGGAATAGTAGTGATATTGTTTATAAAGTTTATGTTCGCTTAACGCAACCTGGAGAGTTAAAAGTAGCTTTAGACAAAGTCGTAAATGTGATTGGTAATAACCAAATAAGTGTGGGCATTAACAATAAATTCCAAACAGTAGAACTAATTGAAGGGAAAGATTTTCCAAAGCAAGTAGGCTTATGGAAAATAAAGGATACAGGCTACGTTGCCATCACCATTAAGGGCTTAAAAAAAACGGGTGAAAAATTCCCTGATATCGGAGGATTGATGCTATCAGGAAGCGCAATCACTACAAAAACATCTTATGTAAAAAATAATGAAGGTAATTTCTTTCATTGGGGAAGAAGAGGTCCGTCCGTGCATTTGAACTATCAATTACCTGCACAAACCGAAGCAGAATGGTTTTATAATGAGCTAACGGTGCCAAAAAATGAAGATGTAATAGGTTCTTACTTTATGGCCAATGGCTTTGGTGAAGGTTATTTTGGTATTCAAGTGAACTCTGTTACCGAAAGAAGAGTGTTGTTTTCCGTTTGGAGTCCGTTTACTACAGACAATCCTAAAGACATTCCCGATAGCCATAGAATTTTGATGCTGAAAAAAGGGAAAGACGTACACACCGGCGAGTTTGGCAATGAAGGTTCTGGCGGACAAAGCTATCTTAAGTATAGTTGGAAAGCTGGCAATACTTATAAATTCTTGCTGCGAGTTGCTCCAAATTCAAATATTAGAGACAGCACCACAACTTATACCGCTTATTTTTTTGCGCCGGAGCTTAACGAATGGCAATTGATTGCTTCTTTTAAGCGACCAAAAACCCAAACCTATTTGAAAAGGCCCCATTCCTTTTTAGAGAATTTTATTCCGGCCTATGGTGCCCATTCACGAAAGGTGTTGTTCAATAATCAATGGGTTTGCGATACCAAAGGCAATTGGATTTCTTTAAATACTGCACGTTTTACTACCGATAATACGGGTAACATAAACTACCGTAAAGATTATGCTGGCGGTCTGGACGGCGATAGTTTTTGCCTAATGAATGGGGGTTTCTTTAATCATTTTACACCAGCCAAAACGATGTTTGACAGAAAACAAAACAATAAAAAACCTCAAATTGATTTTAGCAAACTCCCTTAGCGAGAGCTTGGAATTTTAACGATAACGAGATGCAAGGACAGAATAGAAAAGATATTTATCCAGGATTGGAAGTTGGCATTATCTTAAAGAAAGACCAGCGAACAGGCACTGTCACGTATGGTGTGGTGAAGAACTTGTTGACTTCCGCCGCTTTCCATTCAAGAGGTATAAAAGTGCGTTTGGAAGATGGACAGATAGGCAGAGTTTGCGAGATTGTTGAAGATAATTGATCGTTGTTTTGTAACAGTTTTGCCGCTAAATACACCATAAACCGTTCGAATTGTAATGAAATTGCAATGAAAAACGTTATTTGAAACAAAAAGCAATAGGCAAAGTCTATATTTGTAATAAGAGTAAAAAAATGGGATATATATTAAATTTTCTATTAATAGCGATAATTGTTTTATGGGTAATCAGGTTGCTGGTAAGGATGATATTCCCTGCTGTCATTAGAAATGCCTTTGGCAATATGCAAAACCAAGCTCAACAGCAACAACAAAGACCACGTCGTCCAGAAGGAACAATTTCTATAGATTACATGCCTCAAAAAGAGAAGAAAAAAGGCAATGCTGATAAATTAGGCGACTTTGTAGACTACGAGGAGGTGAAGTAACCATTACATTCGTAAGCTCAATAAATCTCTAATGGCAATGGCGGCGGTTGGATATTGGAATTTGAAACCGCTGTCTTCCAATTGTTTGGGATAAACCCACCTGCTTTTTAAAATCAATTCCGTTTCGGTACCAATTAGCCAAGCACCAAAAGTGAGCATCCAAGTAGGGCAAGGTAAACCCAATGGCACGCCATAAATATCCCTCATCGTTTTCATTAAGGTGGTGTTTTTAGTGGCATTTGGTGCGGTGCAATTGACAACGCCGCTGATATCTTTATTTTCCAATATCCATTGTGTGCTTAAAGCGGCGTCTTGTTCATGTACCCAACTTACATATTGTTCTCCATCACCTTGACGACCACCTAAACCCAGTTTAACAAGATTAAGTAAGCGAGGGAAAGCTCCACCGGCCCTGCCGAAAACAATTCCCATTCTAAGCGCAACCTTTCTGGTCTTGGCAAGTTGGGTACTAAAAAAGCTTTCTTCCCATTGCTTGCAAACCTCAATAGAGAAGCCATACCCAATTTCTCCGGTGAGTTCGTCTTGGGCCCTATCCTCAGCATGTCGGTAAATAGTGGCAGATGTAATGTTGATCCAAACACTGGGAGGGTTTGCCATTTCAGCAATCACCTTATTCAATAATAGGGTAGGAGTTACTCTAGATGCGACGATTGCTTTTTGATTTTTATCGGTATATCGACAGTTTACGTTCTTACCGCAGAGATTGATTAAAAGATCCGCATTTTTCAAGTGACTGCACCAGTCGCCTGCAGTTTCTCCGTTCCAAATGACACATTTGATGTTACCTATGTCTGGTTGTGTTTTCCTAGCCAAGATAATTACCTCATCGGCAATATCACGATAATGTTTCGCAAATACTTGACCCAAATATCCGCTACCTCCTGCAAGTACTATTTTTTTGAACTTTTTCATTTTCTTAATCGACCATAATTAAACCTAAAACCAACAAACGATAAATTACCCAGCTGGCACTCAATAACAGCCCCAATCCCAATATTTTACTTCGTCTGAGGTGTTCTAAAAACATTAAACCAGCAACCAATAGAAAATAGGCGATATAGGGTAAGGCATTTAAATTAAGGGCATTTCCGACCCATAACATGGGCAATAGTAAAAAGCTTCCAGCTAATGAAATGGTCATCATGTTGGCGAGGTAATCCCAAGTTTTTGCAGGGCGATAAAGGAGACACACTAAACCTTGAAAAAGAATTTGTCCGCCGCAAATGAAATATTCTCTATAGTCATTACCAAAGGGGATTTCTGGACTGATCACTTTCGCATAATTGGTAAGGATATATGCCGTGACGAACCAGCTCAAGAACAAATAGATAAGCCTATAGTGTAACTTGAAATCGGGTAGAAGCTCATTTGCTTTTGCCTTGGCAGGGATAATAACCTTGCGGTTATAAGAAACCAGAGCATAAACTTTACTCATTAGCCAAATAAAGGGCTGAAGCGCAAATAATGGTTTGAATATTGGCATGGTGTTGCCCAAAATTTTAAAGATACTGGCAACACCATAACTAACTTGCCCCGTTTCCGTATTTACCAAGGCTATTTCATTCACCGCTCTTTTCATGTCAACGTAAGGACAAATGTCTGTTGGAATTTCCTGATAAGGTTTTCTACCATTAGCATCCAACATTTTTGTTTTCACAAAGGCAGAAGTATAAATGTTGCACATTGGACAATTAGCATCATAAAGAATAAGGTGGTTGGCTAATGTTTTCATGATTTTATTTTTTGAATTTTCAATAATTAATGAAAGTTATGCTTAAAAAATAAAGCCAATTAAGGCTCTAATGCTTTTTGCTTATTTGAATATCTTCAGCACGGAGCTCCAAAACCAGCTCTCTTCCGCTTTTAACATGGTGTCAATCATGCGATCGGCATTGTTAGCCAGTTTATTAATATCCGTCACCGACTTATTAAAGGTGGCGTAGGCCCTGTCATTTTTATCGCCTTCAACCGTAGAAAGTTCTTTTAAAACCTTAAGCATGGGCTCCAGCTCACGTTTTTTACGTTCTTTGGCCACCTGTCTAGCTACATTCCAAATATCTTTATCCGCAGCAAAATACTCTTTTCTTTCACCTGGTTTGTGCTGTTTTTCAATCAGTCCCCAATTGATCAGGTCACGCAAAGTCATGTTGGCATTACCTCTTGAAATATTGAGCTCTTCCATTACTTCTTCGGTGGTAAGGGCCTCTGGACTAATAAGCAACAAAGCATGTACCTGAGCCATGGTTCTATTAATTCCCCATTCGGAGCCTATTCTGCCCCAAGCTTCAATGAATTTTTGTTTACCTTCTGCTAATTCCATATCCAAAGATAATTTTATTTTCTAAACTTTCAAGTATTATTGAAAATAAAATTTTTATCTCTTTGGAGATAGCCACTTTCTAATAGGCAGATCGTAAAATTTCATGGCTAAATAAGCGATGGTCAGCTGCATTGCAATTAAAGATGGAATAACCCAGGCCAATGTTTGTGCATTTGGCTGCACTTGACCATAGTAGTTGCCAAACGACCATAATATGAAATAATGGGTAATATATAGTGGATAGGAGATTTGCCCAGAAAACCTGCAGATGCCCTGCTGGACTGGATTTAATGTGGCTCCTGCTCCCAAAGCGACTAAAAATGGAAAGTAAAGGATAATGATCAAGGGTTCACTAAGCCAATTCCAATTATCGTTATAGGGCACGAAAAAAGCAAGGGCTAGCAGTAAGGCCAATAAAGGGAAACCTAACCTGTTTTTAATGATCATTTGATAACGGAAAATGCACATGCCCGCTAAGAAGGAAAATGCAACCCTAGCGCCTCCGTGCCAAAAATTATCTTTTGACCAGCCTCCGCTAATATTTCCAGCGGAATTTGCAACGTAGAAAATACCAATTGCCGCTAACACGGCGAGTAATAATAGCCAAACTCTCTTAAGGCGTTGCAATACCAATGCATAAACAATATTGGCTACGTACTCCCAAAAAAGTGTCCACGCTGGGGCATTTAAACCAAAATTATTAAAAGCTCTTTCGCCAATAATAGGGTACGGAATCATTAAAACAGAGGCAAAAAATAGCAATACCATCTTCCAGCCACTATAAGCTTCCCATTGGTTGCCAAAAGGATCAAAAATAAATCCCAGCACGCCTAATACGGTACCTAAAACAACTAACGGATGCAACCTGATTAACCTTTGTTTGAAAAACGTTTTCAATCCCATTTGAGGCAGCCTGTCGTCATAGGCATAAGCAACCACGAACCCTGAAAGACAAAAGAAAAAATCTACAGCTAGATAAGCATGGGCAATTAAATCCTTGGGATGGGGAGTATACATTTCAATAAAATGGAATACCACTACACCAAGGGCAGCAATGCCTCGCAGACCATCTAAAATTTCGAAATGTGTTTTGGATTTAAAGGTTAGGCTAGAAGAATTTTCGTTCATTTTGGTTCGGTTGAATTCCAATATTAACTATTCCTGCTGGTTTGGGCAAAATTTTGGTGTATGTACGTTGTTACATAACCTGATCACCACTTTAGCAAACCTCATAGGTTTATTGGTCTAGAGCATCATAAACCTATGAGATTTTGACTAGAGAAAACATAACGATGTCTTAACAATCAGTTAATCAGTGTGCTGCAATTTTGTATCAGATAATATTCTCAAAAGATGCTTGAACTATTTCTATTGGTATGCTTAATTGTTTTTGTGGCGTTTTTCTTTAGTCCGTACGAGTTAACTGTTGGCGAAGACGAAGATTAATTACTGTTCCCAAAATAATTTATGGAGAAAAGGAATGTAGAAATTGTGGTTATTTCTGATGTGCATTTGGGTACATACGGCTGCCACGCTAAAGAATTGCTAAAATACCTAAAGAGCATTAAGCCAAAAACACTGATTTTAAATGGTGACATCATAGATATTTGGCAATTCAGTAAGCGATATTGGCCCGAAACACACATGAAAATTTTGCGCAAGCTGATGAAGTTTGTAGTAGAAGGTGTGGATGTCTATTATTTGACAGGAAACCATGACGAGCTGTTGCGCAAGTTTGCTGATATGAGCTTAGGCTCTTTTTATCTGCAGAACAAGCTTATTTTAGAAATAGATGGGAAGAAGGCCTGGTTTTTTCATGGCGATATTTTTGATGTGACCATGCAGCACTCGAAATGGTTGGCTAAACTTGGGGCGATTGGCTACGACAGCTTGATTTTGCTAAACAGTATGGTGAATTGGGGCCTGAATTTGTTTGGAAGGGAAAAAATGAGCTTCTCTAAAAAAATCAAAGCTAAGTTTAAGGATGCCGTGAAGTTTATTAACAGTTTTGAAGAAACGGCTGCGGAGCTAGCTATTGAAAACGGTTATCATTATGTGGTTTGTGGACATATCCACCAGCCTGAAAAAAGAAATATTTTGGCCGAAGGAGGCGAGGTGATGTACTTAAATAGTGGCGATTGGGTGGAGAATCTTACGGCTTTGGAATATCACCACGGGCAATGGGACATCTTTAAATACGAAGCTAAAAACTTTGTGAAAGATGAAGTGGAATTGGGCGAGCTTTCGGATGGAGAAGACCTACATGGGAAACTTGACGTGAATATTTTATTGCAGAAAATTAAACTCGGAATTGGCTAGTGCCTAAAAAATATTGATATTAGGAGCCAATGAAGATACTTTATGCGATACAGGGAACGGGCAATGGGCATGTAAGCAGAGCAAGGGAAATTATCCCTCTGTTACAACAACATGGTGAGGTGGATTTATTGATTTCGGGCACACAGGTTGATGTGAAGTTGGCCTATGAGATTAAATATAGGTTTCATGGCTTCAGCTTTATCTTCGGGAAAAAAGGTGGGGTAGACCATTACAAAACTTGGAAAAACATGAATCTCTTTCAATTTAGGAGAGACATGAAGGCCATCCCACTGCGTGACTATAACCTTATTTTAAATGATTTTGAACCCATTTCTGCATGGGCTTGCAAGTTGCAGGGAATTGAAAGTGTTTCCTTAAGCCATCAGGCATCGTTCAAATCTAAAAAAGTGCCGCGTCCCAAAACCATTGATTGGGGAAAGCTTATTTTGAGCAGGTATGCACCTACTACACATCATATAGGTTTTCATTTTGATAGGTACGATGATTTTATCTATAAACCTGTCATTAGAAGTGAGATTAGACAGCTGGTTCCTTCTAATGAGGGACATTATACCGTTTATTTGCCAGCTATTGACGACAAGGACTTGGTTAATGTGTTGAAGCAAATTCCTCAGGTGCGTTGGGAAGTTTTCTCCAAACATGCCAAGATAGCCTATCACGATGCAAATGTGTTTGTAGAACCCGTGAATAACGAAAAATTTAATGCAAGCATGGCCAGTTGTGAGGGTGTTTTTACAGGTGGTGGATTTGAAGGGCCAGCAGAAGCATTATATTTGGGTAAGAAGTTGTTGGTAGCGCCGATGCGTTTTCAATACGAGCAGCAGTGCAATGCCTATGCCTTAAAACAGTTTGGATTGCCAGTAATTTGGGGCAGTAATCGCAATTGGGTACCTATTCTGAAAGAGTTTGTTGCCAATCCGCAAGAGCACCAATTTGATTTTCCAGATGAGACTGCTGCAATTATTGCACATGCGGTAAACACTTTTGCCAGATAAATTTCTTTACTTTGCCTTCGTAATTTGGCATGATTAATCAGTTTAGAAGCTTACATCCTATTAACCTATTGTTATTGGTAGCCTATACCGTTTTAATGCGGTTGGTTATCTTTTTCAATTTACCTTCTGAACTTAATTTTGAAATACTGGAATCATATACCAGGTTTTTCATCAATATCCCTAATAATGCACTATCTCCTGAGGCAAATGTGTTTTTTGCGGCGGTGATTGTGCTAGTGCAGGCACTGATTTTCAATAGGATCATCAATAACCATGGTCTTTTAAACAAGCCTAGCTACCTGCCAGCGCTGATGTATATTTCGGGAACCAGTCTATTCCTGCAATTTTTGGTGCTCAGTCCCGCTCTCGTTTGCAACTTCTTGATGATTGTGGTAATCGATAAGTTTTTAAAGCTTTCCAAGACCTCAAACGCCATGAGTATCATGTTCGATTCGGGCATGCTGATCGCTATTGGCACGCTGATTTATTTCCCTTTTATGATGCTGCTGCTCATGCTGTGGCTCAGTTTGCTTTTATACAGGCCTTTTAACTGGCGGGAATGGATTTCTGGCATCATTGGTTTTCTGACCATTTTTATGTTCGTGGCGGTTTTTTATTACTGGAATGACAATCTTGACCGTTTTTTTGATATTTGGCAGCCTTTAACCAATAAATTTCCAAGTAACCTTCAAATTAACTACAACGATTATTTGGTACTTATTCCGGTAGGTTTAATTATGGTAATGGCTGTAATTCAGCTGCGGGATAATTTTTTTAGAAGTTTTATCAGCACCCGTAAAGCTTTCCAAATGCTGTTTTTTATGTTCGTTATCAGCATTGTTAGTTTTTATACCAAACGAGGTGTTACGGTAGCGCATTTTGTGCTATGCGTACCCTCTGGAGCCATCTTGCTTGCCTATTATTTTTCAAACGCAAAAAAGCGGTGGTTCTATGAAACACTTTTTGTGATTTTGGTGGCGTGTATCCAGTACTTTTTGTTTGTTTAACCTTTTTTAACAAATTGATACCTCGAAACTTGCCAAAGATGGTTAGCTTTGTGGCATGAAACTGTTGACAATGTTTCTTTCTATTCGTAATTCGTTGTTGGTAATGTAAATATTTGATGAATAATCTAGTCATAGATATTGGCAATACCTATAGCAAACTAGCAGTCTTTAAGCAAAAAGAACTCCTCTATTTCGAGCGGCTCGAAAAAATAGAAGAGGATAACCTCTTAAAACTAATTGCCGAATATGAGATTGTAAGTTCAACGATTTCGAGTGTGGGAAATCAGATAGATGATTTGGAAAAACTGCTAAAACAGCACACTACCTATGTGCGCTTTAGTACACAGATTGTTGGCGGTATAAAAAGCTATTATGAAAGCCCGCAAACTTTAGGTTTGGACAGATGGGCAAAGGTAATTGCTGCACATTGCCTATACGCAGGTCAAAATACATTAATGATTGATGCGGGAACTTGTATTACCTACGACGTACTTACGGCTAACAACGAATACTTTGGAGGAAGTATAAGCTTGGGTTTGAATATGCGTTTTAAAGCATTGAACCATTATACTGGACGTTTGCCCTTGGTGGCTTGGGATAAAACACAAGAAGTTATAGAAGAAGGAAACAATACGCAGAATGCCATTAAGCGAGGAGTGTTGCAGGGAGCGGTGAACGAAATAGAGGGTTTTATTGCCCTGGAACAAAAAAGAAACTCCAATTTAAAAGTGGTATTGACCGGAGGCGATTCGCTTTTTTTGAACAAACAATTAAAAAATAGCATATTTGCCGCTCATATTAGCCATGAACCGTATCTGGTCTTAAAAGGATTGAATGAAGTTATTACATTATAAAATGAACAAAAAAATGAAGCATGTTTATGTTGCTTGCCTGCTAATGGCTTCTTTTGGAGCTTATGCGCAATCAACCGTGCAGTCGCCATATTCTAAATTTGGTTTAGGAAACCTTAAAGGTTCGGTTTTGCCTAACCAGAGAGGTATGGGAGGAATCTCTACGGGTGTTTTTAGGTCGAGCTACATCAATAATATCAATATGCAAAACCCAGCTTCTTACGCTGGAATTAGTTTAACCACTTTGGATATTGGTATGTCGGGAAGCTTTGCTAACCTAAAAACCAGCAGCCTGAGCGAAAATAGCTTCAATTCTTCATTAAGTCATTTGGCAATGGCTTTCCCGGTAACCATGAAATCTGCATTGAGTATAGGTATTTTGCCTTATTCGGAGCTTGGTTATAACTTCAGTAACCGAATGAGCGTGGGAACCACTACCGAAAATACCAAAACCGTAGACTATTTGTATAGCGGCGAGGGAGGTTTGTCTAAAGCGTATATTGGTTACGGAATCCAGTTTGGCGACCATTTCAGGATTGGTGCCAATGCAGAATATCTTTTTGGTAACTTGATACAAAACCGCTCAACCGAATATGTAAATGAAGTGGGTGCCATTAATTCACGTGACCAGTTAAAAAACAGTGTTTACGGTTTTAACTTTACCTATGGCGCACAGTATGATTTCCGCTTAGGAAATAAAACCTCATTGGTGCTAGGCTATTCGGGCACTTCAGCCTCGAAGCTAAAATCAGAAAAAAGTCAATACATCACCATCTATAACAAAGACTCACAGGGTAACGAACTATCTGCTTTAGATACTTTATACTCAGTGGAAAATGGAAAAACCAATCTAAAATTACCTTTGATACATAACTTTGGTTTTACTTTGGTAAAAGAAAATAAGTGGTTGTTTGGTGCTGATTATCGTATGGGTAAATGGTCGGAAATGTCTATTGATAACGTGAACCAGAACCTAAAAGACACTTATGGGTTTTCTGTAGGAGGACAATTTACACCTGATATTACTTCCATCAATGGTTATTTCAAAAGAGTAGACTATCGTTTAGGGTTTACTTACGACAAGACTTACATTCAAATGAATAACCAAGATGTTAAACAAATGGCCGTAACAGTTGGTTTAGGATTGCCTTTGTCTTCTTATGCAAGGTCATCATTCTATAAAATGAACGTTTCTGCTGAAATTGGAAGAAGAGGAAAAGTGAGCAACGGTCTTATTCAAGAGCGTTATGTAAACGTGCATTTAGGTTTCATGCTGAACGATAAATGGTTCCAAAGATTTAGGTTCGATTAATTTTTGGGCCTAATACTACATTATTTAAATAGGTCATGAGCAATTTTTTTCGTCTTTCGCTTTGTGCAATTTGCTTGTTGCTTTCTGCTTGCGAAGGCGATGACCTTAAAAAAGTTTCTGCCATTGCGGCCAATAAAATTACACTGAGCAGAGAGCGGACCTATGGAGTGGAAATTATATACAGTGATTCGGCTAGGGTAAAAGCCAAAGGATACGCGCCTATTTTAGATAAGGTAACGCCATCTGCCGGAGCAAATTACAGTGAAATGCCCAAAGGCGTAAAAATCGATTTTTACGACGAATTTATGAAAAGTAAGGGCAGCATTACATCGGGTTACGCCATTAACAAGGAAACCGAACGGATTACTATTTTCAGAAAAAATGTAGTAGTGGTAACAGATAATATGACCTTCACCACTGAAGAACTTATTTGGAATGAAAATACAAAAATGTACAATTCGCCAGCGGGAACAGTGACCACCAAAGATGGAAATGTGTTAAGAGGAACCAGTTTTTCGGCTCCTCAGGATTTTAGTACTTATAGCATTACCCTGCCTTCTGCAGATGCCTATATCGAGAACGGAAAACTGCCATAAAACCACAAAAATTTGATGGATATCTGTCTAGTTTTCAAGTCGAAAAACAATTGAAATTTAATATTTTCTAATTTGTCGCAAATTTGTATCTTGCGCCCTCTTAAAATTTACTAACAAAATAAAGATTTATAAAGAATAATATGGGTTTAATGACTTTCATGCGTACCAAAATGGGCTACTTTTTAGTAGGTGGTATTGCAGTGGTGCTTGCGTTATTTGTTTTAGAACCATTATTGCAACAAGGTACAGCAATATTTGGTGCGGCATCAAGAACAGTTGTAGGGAGCATTGATGGCGAGGACGTAAAATACGATGCGTTCAATGCAAAAGTAGAGCAAACTTCTGCTCAATTTAAACAACAGTACGGTGGCATTATGAATGCCCAAATGCAATCAATGGCAGTAGACCAAGCTTGGCAGTCGGAAATTGCGAATGTTGTGTTAGGCAAGGAGTTTGACCGTGTTGGTTTGACCGTTTCTTCGGACGAGCTTTTTGATTTGGTTCAAGGTAAAAGCCCAAGCCCGCTGATTACACAATATTTTGGTAACCCACAAACGGGCGAATTCGATAGGACTGCGGTAATGACTTCTTTGAAAAGTAGAGAGAAAAATCCGCAGTTAGCTCAGCAATGGTTGGTTTTGGAGAACGAAATTGAAAAACAAGCACTTCAAACAAAATACAACAAGTTGGTAAGTAATTCTGTTTACGTAACTAACCTGGAAGCAAATGATGAGTATACCAATCGCAACAAATTGGTAAACTTTAAATATGTAAACCTTGATTATAGCTCTATTTTAGATGCAAATGTTAAATTGACCGATGCAGATTACAAAGAGTACTATGACGAGAACAAAAAACGTTTCGACAATCCGCAAGAAAGAAGAGATTTCAAATATGTTTCTTTCAGTATTTTGCCTACTGCTGCAGATAGCGCTATCGTAAAAACTCAAATCGAGAAACTGGCGGCTGATTTCAAAACAACTCCTAATGACTCATTGTTCTCGGCTAACAATTCGGACGTTAAAGTTCCTTATACTTATCTTTCAAAAGGTAAATTAGATCCTGCAGTTGATTCGGTAATCTTCAACTATCCAGTGGGAAGTTTCTACGGACCAAAATTCTCTGGAAATTCTTATAAGTTGGTTAAAGTGGTAGATAGTCGTTTCTCTCCAGATTCAGTAAAAGCTGCTCATATTTTGATTAATCCTGCACAAGCTGGTGGTGAAGACAAAGCTTTGAAATTAGCGGACTCTTTAAAATCATTAGCGCAAGGTGGAAGCAACTTTGCTGAATTAGCAAAAAAATACAGTGTTGATGGTTCAAAAGACCAAGGTGGCGATTTAGGTACTTTCGCTCGTGGCGCAATGGTACCAGAGTTTGAAAATGCCGCTTTCAATGGTAAAGCTGGTGACATCAAGGTGGTAAAATCTCAATTTGGTGTTCATGTTATCAAAATCGAAAAACAAGTAGGCTCTTCTAAAGTGGTGAAACTAGCTTACATCGAGAAAAACTTGGCACCTAGCCAAAAAACAAGAGATGCAGCTTACAAAAAAGCTACTGCTTTCTTAAACGAAGTAAAAGCGGATAACTTCAGCGCTTTAGCACAAAAACAAGGTTATACCGTTGGTGTAGCTGACGGAATCACTGCTACTCAAGGATATGCTCCAGGTTTGGACAATCCTCGTCAATTGATCAGAGAAGGTTACGAAGCAGATAAAGGTGATGTATTGCCTCAGGTTTATACCATGGACAATGCTTATGTAGTAGCCCAGTTAACAGGTATTAAACCAAAAGGTCAATTATCTTTAGAGGATGTAAAGAAACAAATTGAACCTCAAGTGTTAAATGCTAAAAAAGCGAAAATGCTAACAGAGAAATTCGATAAAGCATTGGCGGGATCTTCTAACATTGATGCGGTGGCACAAAAAGTTGGTAAAACAGCTGCTCCAGTTCAGAACATGGTGTTTGCTAACCCTATTATTCCGGGCTTGTCACAAGAGAATAAAGTGATAGGAACAGTGTTCGGCTCTCAAGTAGGTAAGCTTTCTAAGGCTGTTACTGGTGATAGAGGCGTGTACGTTTTTGTGGTAGAAGGATTCACTAATCCGGCTCCTTTAGCGAATACATTCAAGCAAAAAGAAGGAATGTTGATGAACATCAGCCAACGTGCGTTAGGTGGTGCATTCCAAGCATTGCAAGAAAAAGCAGATATAAAAGACAATAGGGTGAAATTCTATTAATCTTATTTACTTAATTTTGTAACCGTCCAAGTTTCCAACTTGGGCGGTTTTTGTTTAATAGGATTTTGCCAAGGGAGCAGTTGTCATTTGAGCATAGCGAAGAATCTCTAAAAAGGTCTCGTATCCTCTACATGACTTTTAACTAAAGATAATTATGGACATTCAAGAGAACATCGTTAATAAAGTTGCAGCAAGTGGATTGATCACCTTTAATTTAGAAGACTACCTAGAGAAGGGTGAACGTGTGCTCTACGATATCAAAGACAACCTTTTTCATGGATTAATGTTGAGAGAAAAAGATTTTCGTGAGTTTGTAAAAGAGCATGACTGGCAACAATATCAAGATAAGAATATCGCTATTACCTGTACTGCAGATGCTATTGTGCCTACTTGGGCTTATATGTTACTGGCAAATAAAATGAAGCCTTTTGCAAATGAAGTAATCTTTGGTGATTTGGATACTTTGGAAACCCAATTGTTTTCAAAGGCCCTGGCGAAAGTTAATCTTGAAGAATATGCAAACCAAAGAGTGGTGGTTAAAGGTTGCGCCAATCCGCAAATACCAATTTCTGCGTACGTAGAAATTACGGCTTTATTAACCCCAGTAGTAAAAAGCCTGATGTATGGCGAGCCATGCTCTACGGTCCCTCTTTACAAAAGGAAAGATTAGCGATTTAATTTCCACTAAAAAGTATATTTGCCTGCATTTTAACAAATGTTAACATCTGTTCTATTATAGATTTTGAAAATTGGATTACTTTTTGTTTTAACTAGGGCATGAGAAGATTAGCGTTAATATTAGCGATAGTTGCTTGCGGAAAGTTTGCCCTTGCCCAAGAGCTGCCCATCAAAAAAGAAGCTGCCTTTAAAGAGGGGGAAGTGCTTACCTATAAATTGAAGTACGGTTTTATTACAGCTGCCGAGGCCACTATTAAAGTGGAGGACTCTGATATGAAGTTTGATGGAAAACCAACCTATAAGCTGGTGGTTGATGCACGTACGTCAGGAACTTTTGATATCTTTTATAAAATCAGAGACCACTACGATTCGTATATCGATAAAACAGAATTAACGCCATATTTCTATCAAGAGAATATTAGAGAGGCAAATTATCGCAGGCAAGATAAAGCTCGGTTCTATCAGGATACCAAAAAAGTGGTAGCTAATAGGGGAACCTTTAATACACCTACTACACAAACTTTTGATTTGGTTTCTGCCTACTATTTTGCCCGTAGCCTAGATATTTCTAAGCTCAAAATTAACGATACCTTTAAGCTCAACTATTTTTTGGGCGATGAAATTTCTTCCCTTGAAATACAGTACGTTGGTAAGGAAACCATTAAATCTAAGTTGGGAAACATTAGCTGTCTTAAATTTAGTCCGTCTATTAAGCCCGGGCGTATTTTTAGAAAGGATAGTAAGTTGTACCTTTGGATTACCGATGATGGGAACCGTGTTCCTGTAAAGGCGCAGGTAGAGATATTGGTAGGTTCGGTAACACTCGAAATTAAATCGGCCGAAGGCTTAAAATATCCGATAGGAAAATAATAACGGTTAACTATTAGAACTGTTTAACTGTACAGGACAAACGATTAACCAATTTATACAATTAAACAGTTAACCATAACAATGATTGAAGTTCAAAGTACCTTATTACACGAAGACCTTATCAAAGAAGATTTTGTGTGTAATTTAAGCAAGTGTAAAGGAATTTGTTGCGTAGAAGGGGATGCAGGTGCTCCACTTGAACAAGCAGAAAAGGAAATATTGGAAGAAATATATCCGAAAATAAAGCATTTGTTAGCTCCAAAAGGTATTGAAGCCATTGAAAAATACGGAACTTCGGTATTGGACCTAGATGGGGATTTAACCACGCCCTGTGTAGATGGACATAAAGAATGTGCCTATGTGACCTTTGAGAATGGTATCACTAAATGTGCTATCGAGAAAGCTTATGAACAAGGTCTGGTAGATTGGAAAAAGCCAATCTCTTGCCACCTATATCCAATTAGAATTACTCAATACCCAGAATTTGATGTGCTGAACTACGACAGATGGCATATATGCAAAGATGCCTGTACTTTTGGAAGAGAATTGAAAGTACCAGTTTATAAGTTCCTTAAAGACCCTTTAATCAGAAAATATGGTGAGGATTGGTACACTGAATTAGAAGAAACTTTAGCAGATAATAGCTAACTCCTCTAATTGTTTTAATTTTAGATAAATAGAGACATTCTTATATTTTTGTAAGAACAACATACATTATTGCTTTGAAAAAAATATTAATCACAGGTGGTGCCGGTTTTATTGGCTCCCACGTAGTACGTAGGTTTGTAAATACCTATCCAAACTATCAAATTGTAAATCTGGATAAATTAACCTATGCCGGTAATTTGGCAAACCTTAAGGATGTTGAAGACAAGCCTAATTATCGGTTTGTGAAAATAGATATTGTAGATGCGCAGGCCATTAATGAATTGTTTGCTGAAGAGAACTTTGATGCGGTAATCCATTTGGCAGCTGAGAGCCATGTAGACCGCTCTATTGTTGATCCCACAGCTTTTGTAATGACCAATGTTATTGGTACAGTAAATCTTTTAAACGCTGCTAGAGAGTATTGGAAAGGTGATTATGGGCAAAAACGTTTCTATCATGTAAGCACCGATGAAGTATATGGTGCTTTGGGAGAAATAGGCATGTTCACAGAAACAACTGCTTATGATCCTCATAGCCCTTATTCAGCTTCAAAAGCAAGCTCAGATCATTTTGTAAGAGCATATCACGATACTTATGGAATGGATTGTGTAATTTCTAACTGCTCAAATAACTATGGCTCGCACCATTTCCCGGAGAAGCTAATTCCTTTGGCTATTAATAATATCAAAAACAACAAACCGGTACCTGTTTATGGTAAAGGCGAGAATGTTAGAGATTGGCTTTGGGTTGAAGACCATGCCAGGGCAATTGATGTGATTTTCCATCAAGCAAAAACAGGCGAAACCTATAACATTGGCGGGCATAACGAATGGAAAAATATTGACCTTATTCATTTGCTCTGTAAAATCATGGATAAAAAGCTTGAGCGTAAAGAAGGGAAATCAGCTCAGCTGATCACATTTGTTACTGATAGGGCGGGTCACGACCTGCGTTACGCTATTGATTCGACCAAGTTGCAGAAGGAACTCGATTGGGTACCAAGCCTACAATTTGAAGAAGGACTGGAGAAAACGGTAGACTGGTATTTAGCTAATGACGAATGGTTAAGTAATGTAACGTCTGGTAACTATCAATCTTATTACGAAAAACAGTATAAGAACAGATAATGGGTAATATTGTTGTAATAGGAGCAGGTGGTCAATTAGGCCAATGCATCAAAAAAATAGTTGATTTAAGAACTATAGAAAATGTAGTGTTTCCTGAGGAGAATATGGCCAATATTTTAGATGTCCCTGCTTTAGAACGTCTGTTTGAACAAACAAAACCTACTTATGTAATCAACTGCGCAGCATATACCGCGGTTGACAAAGCAGAAGATGAAGCAGATATTGCCAAAGCCGTAAATGAAACAGGCGCTAGAAATTTAGCCCAACTTTGTAAGAAGCATCAAGCTATGCTCCTCCATATTTCTACAGACTTTGTGTTCGAAGGCGCAGAGGTTAAGCTATTGAAAGAGGACGACGAGGTAGATCCAATTAGTGTTTATGGTGCTACAAAATTGGATGGAGAGCTGGCAATCATCGATGAGTTAGATCAATACGTCATTATCCGCACCAGTTGGTTATACTCAGAGTTTGCCAATAATTTTGTGAAAACAATGTTAAAGCTAGGTGCTGACCGTGACGAATTGAATATCATTGCCGACCAAGTAGGTACGCCTACTTACGCGATTGATTTGGCTAATGCGATATTTGATATCATTCAGCATCCTGAAAAAAAATATGGTACTTATCACTTTAGTAACGAAGGCGTAACTTCGTGGTACGATTTTGCAAAGGCTATATTTGATTTGAGCGGAACAAAAGTAAAAGTAAATCCAATTCCAACAAGTGCATATCCAACTAAGGCAAAAAGACCTCATTTTTCCGTAATGGATAAGACTAAAATTAAAGCGGACTACGATGTTCAAGTGCCTTATTGGCTAGATAGTCTAAAGGTTTGCATTGAAGCGCTTAAATCTAATCATTAACCCCAAAAAACTGACAATATGAAAGGCATAATATTAGCTGGAGGAAGCGGCACCAGATTGCATCCATTGACCTTGGCTTGTAGCAAGCAAATGATGCCGGTTTATGATAAACCAATGATTTACTATCCATTATCAACTTTGATGTTGGCTGGTATTCATGAAATTCTAATCATTTCTACACCCCATGATTTACCAAACTTTCAGAAATTGCTTGGCGATGGCACTTCTTTAGGTTGTAAATTTAGCTATGCGGTACAGCCTGAGCCTAATGGATTAGCTCAAGCTTTTGTCATAGGAGAAGAGTTTATTGGTAAAGATAAAGTAGCCTTAGTGCTAGGTGATAATATCTTTTATGGTGATGGAATGGCTAAACTGTTACAAGGTAGCGCCGACCCAGATGGCGGTGTTGTCTTTGCGTATCAGGTGTCGGACCCAGAACGATATGGTGTGGTAGAATTTGATGAAAACAACAAAGTGATTTCTATTGAAGAGAAACCTGCTCAACCAAAATCAGATTATGCAGTGCCAGGTTTATACTTTTATGATAATGACGTGGTGGAGATAGCCAAAAATATCAAACCTTCTCCCCGTGGAGAGTATGAAATTACGGACGTTAACAAGGTTTATCTAGAAAAAGGAAAATTAAAAGTAGGTGTTTTAAGTCGTGGTACGGCTTGGCTAGATACCGGGACCTTTGCTTCGTTAATGCAAGCTGGTCAATTTGTCCAAATTATAGAAGAAAGACAAGGATTGAAAATTGGATGTATTGAAGAAATCGCCTATCGAATGGGGTATATCACTGCAGACCAATTAAGAGAAATAGCCAAACCTTTAGTGAAAAGTGGTTACGGCGAGTATCTCTTGAAAATTGTAAAGTAAAATTGTTATTTGTCATTCAGAGCGTAGCGAAGAATCTAATTTTAATAGGCTAGAAGAAGATTCTTCGCTGCGTTCTGAATGACAGTAGTTTATCTCTCTCCAACCTGCTGTCTCCACATGGCATAGTACAACCCTTTTTCTTCTAGCAAATCTTCATGCTTGCCCTGCTCTGTAATCTGCCCTTTCTCTAAAACATAAATGCGATCTGCATGACGGATGGTAGACAAACGATGAGCAATTAAAATGGTAATCTGCTCGCTAAGTTTGGATACGTCTTTAATGGTTGCCGTAATTTCTTCTTCGGTGATAGAGTCTAGCGAAGAAGTTGCTTCATCAAACACCAAAATATCTGGATTACGTAATAAAGCCCTAGCAATGGACAGTCGCTGCTTTTCACCACCGGAAACCTTTACGCCACCTTCACCAATCACACTGTCTAAGCCTTTATCGGCTCTGGCTAATAAGGTATGGCAAGCTGCTTGTCTAAGGACCTTTAAGCACTCCTCATCGCTCGCATTAGGCTTTACAAACTGTAAGTTTTCCCTTATCGTTCCAGAAAACAGTTGTGTGTCTTGAGTAACAAAGCCAATTTTCTCTCTCAGTTGGTCAAGGTTGATTTCCTTACCAGAAATACTATTGTAAAATACATTTCCTTCAACTGGTTGATAAAGACCAACCAATAATTTTACCAAGGTTGTTTTACCAGAACCAGATGGCCCAACAAAAGCGATGGTTTCTCCTTTGTTTACGCTAAAGTTGATATGATTTAAGGCATTGTTCTTTCCTGTAAGGTGCTTAAAGCTAATATCGTTAAAGGTAAGCTGCTCAATTTTATGAAGCGGTTTTGGATTGTCTGGTTTTTTGTCAATAGGAGTGCTCAGAATTGCTTTAAATCTGCCTAATGACACTTCGGCTTCTCTCCATGCTAAAATTACATTGCCGAGCTCCTGAAGCGGTCCAAACAGGAAGAACGAGTAAAATAAGAAGGAGAAATATTGTCCAGGAGAAATGGTATTGTCAAAAATTAAGATCAATAGCACCACAATCATGATACTGCGCACTAAATTCACAGTAGTGCCCTGTACAAAGCTCATGCTCCTTACAAATTTTACTTTTTTAAGCTCTAAGCCCAAAATCTTGTAGGTAGTTTTATTTAATCTTTCAATTTCCTGATTGGCCAGTCCCAGACTTTTTACCAACTCAATATTTCTAAGTGACTCGGTGGTGGAACCTGCTAATGCCGTTGTTTCTGCCACAATAGAGCGTTGTATAGTTTTGATTTTTCTGCTTAAGAACCAGCTAATAAAAGCAATAACTGGAATAGAGGCGGTATAAATTAGCGTCACTTTGTAGCTCACTGATAGGGAATAAACAATAACGAAAACCATTCCAATTAAGCTAACAAAAAGAATGCTAATGAAAGAGGTAATGAATTTTTCGCAATCTATTCTCACTTTTTGTAAAACACCTAGCGTTTCACCACTACGTTGATCTTCAAAAACCTGATAGGGTAGTTCCAAGGAGTGCTTTAAACCATCAGCATACATTTTGGCGCCAACTTTTTGAACGATAATGTTGGTGAAATAATCTTGAAAGTTCTTGGCAATTCTGGAAACCATGGCAGCACCAATGGCCAAGCCAACTAAGCCCAGTACGCCCCAGATGTATTCCGAACGTTCGAGATTATCTTTCCTTTCAATGAATCGGTCTACAATTTGACCTGTAAAATATGGGTCCATAAGAGAGAAACCGATATTTACTGCAGCTAAAAATAGTGCAAGTACTACCACCCACTTATGTGCTTTGAGGTACTCGAGTAATAAGTTCATTTTTGTTTTTTGTGATTGGATGCAAAAATAAAAAAAGGGAATGTAGCTGAGTTACATTCCCTTTTATATTACAATTTAACGATATTGTTAAACCGTCATGATGTCTTTTTCTTTCACTTCGGCATGTTTATCTACCTTTACAATATAGCTATCGGTAACCTTTTGTACTTCTGCCTCTCCAGTTTTGATTTCGTCATCAGATACACTTTCTGCCTTCAATTTCTTGATTTTCTCATTAGCATCTTTACGAATATTACGGATGGCGATTTTCCCCTTTTCAGCTTCTTCCTTTACTTTTTTAACCAAATCTTTTCTGCGTTCTTCGGTTAGAGGAGGAACTACCAAACGGATAATGGTTCCGTCATTTTGAGGGTTGATTCCAATGTTCGCTTCCATAATTGCTCTTTCAATAGGAATGAGCATATTTTTTTCCCAAGGTTGGATAATCAAAGTACGAGCATCTGGAGTATTAATTGCGCCCACCTGGGCTAAAGGTGTTGGACTGCCATAATAATCTACCATAATGCCATCTAACATACCAGCAGAAGCTTTTCCTGCTCTAATTTTCGTCAGTTCAGATTCGCAGTGTGCAATAGCCTTTTCCATATTAGCTTGCGCATCGGTAATCTGTTTCTTTATGAGGTCATTCATTGTTCTGAGTGATTTATATGCAAAAATATAAAATAAAGGTCAAAAATTAACCTTTTACCAAAGTGCCAATTTCTTCGCCTTTTGCAATTTTCATGAAGTTTCCGGCCTTGTTCATATCGAAAACAATGATTGGAAGATTGTTTTCCTCACATAAAGTGAAGGCCGTCATGTCCATTACATTAAGCTCTTTATCATAAACTTCTTTGAAAGATAATGTTTGATATTTGGTTGCTGTTGGATCTTTTTCAGGGTCGGCGGTGTAAATACCGTCCACACGTGTACCCTTAAGTACTACGTCTGCATTGATCTCAATAGCTCTTAGTGCTGCTGCAGAATCAGTGGTAAAGTATGGATTTCCGGTACCAGCACCGAAAATTACGATACGGCCTTTTTCCAAATGCCTAACGGCTCTTCTTCTTACAAAAGGCTCACAGATTTGCTCCATTTTAATGGCCGAAAGCAAACGAGTTTTTAAGCCTACTTTTTCTAACGCATCTTGTAGCGCCATGCTATTAATTACCGTGGCTAACATGCCCATATAATCAGCTTGGGCTCTATCCATTCCAGATTTTTCAGCACTTAAACCTCTAAAAATATTACCTCCGCCTATTACAATTGCTATTTCTAGCCCTTCGTCGTGTACTGCTTTGATATCCTCAGCGTATTGTTTAACTCTTTCGTTATCAATGCCGTATTGCTTTTCGCCCATTAGCGATTCGCCGCTCAGTTTAAGTAAAATCCGTTTATATTTCATAAAAGGCAAAATTATCAAGTTTTTTTAATTTGCTGGTGCTTAATTCAGTTTAATTTCCTCCCCTTTGAAAAATACCTGTTGCAATTCTAATTTTTCGTTTACCATTACCATGTTTGCCTGAGCATTAACATTAAGTTGCCCAATTTCGTTTTCTTTTTTGATTAATTTTGCTGGATTAAGGGTAGCCATATTAATGGCTTCGGGCAATGAAATGTCGCAGTGCTCTACACAATTTTTAATCGATTGTAGCATGGTCATGGCCGATCCGGACAAGGTGCCATCAGGCATTACAAACTTACCATCTACCGCATGATGTTGGTATGGCCCCGAATTGCATTCCGTTACCGCATCGGTAATGATAAATAGCCGTTCTTTCATCACTTTCGCGGCGATTTTCACCACTTCGAAGTCCACATGTAATCCATCTGTAATCATACTGGCCATAGCTTTAGGATGGTTAAATGCAGCAGACGGAATGCCCGGTGCGCGATGCTGGATTGGTGACATGGCGTTAAATAAGTGTGTGGTGGTTTGTATGCCTTGGTTATAAGCTTGGGTAGCTTGCTCAAAATTGGCATTGCTATGCCCCAACGATATGATGACATCATGGTCAAGTAGATATTGAATAACCTCATCATCTTGTAGCTCGGGCGCAAGTGTCATCATCTTAATGGTGCCCTCTCCAAAATCTAACAGCTGTTTAATCTCGTCCAAGCTAGCCTTACGGATGTATTCTTTTACATGAGCACCCCTTTTTTCTGGATTGATAAAAGGCCCCTCTAAATGTAAGCCTAAGCAATTTCTAGCATCTTTTCGATATTCCTTAATCACCGAAATACATTGATTGAATACTTCTGGCGTGTTTGTCGCTAGGCAGATTAGAAAACTAGTAGTACCTTCTCTTAAAAGTTGATCTTCTATAATTCGGATGCTCTCCAAACTGGGTTCAGCAGAAAAAAGTCTGCCAGCAGCTCCGTAAATCTGTAAATCGATAAAACCAGGTAATAACAATGCCTTCTTAGAATCTTTATTTATCGCATCAGTAATACGCTGTATCTTACCATTTTGTATTTCAACAGATTGGTGTTCATAAATCTGGCCATTTGTAAAAACATCGATATCATCAAACGTTTGCATGGAAATTCTTAGTGTTTTAATTTTAAAGGTAGCATTTAGAAAGGGTATTATTGTGTTTATTAAACTTAAAACAACATAAAGATGAAAAAGCAAACTACAGAACGCAGTAGGCGGGCCTTCCTAAAATCTAGCCTGGCTTTTGGGGCTGTAAGTATGGTTGCTCCCGTAACATCAGTAGCCGTAGCAAGTGAAATTGAAGACGAATTTAAAATTATTGCGGAGCCGTGCCTGCAAACCTCGTTTAACAATGCCATCTCTGTGTTGTGGATAACGAATAAAAATGCTGCAAGTTGGGTAGAGTATGGTTCGTCTGCTGATCATTTAGATAAAAAAGCCTACGGCAAGTCAGAATGGGGGTTAAAGCCAATTGGTACCATTAATGTGGTGCAGTTAAGCAATCTACAGCCAGGTGTTAGCTATTACTATCGTGTGGTATCCAAGGAAATAAAAGACTTTCAACCTTACAAGCTTACCTATGGTGCTGTTTTGAATTCAGATGTTCAGTCTTTTGTAAATACAGACATCAACAAGGCCGAAATTAATTTTGTAATGTTGAACGATATTCATGACCGGCCCAAATCTATTCCAGCGTTGTTAGATCTAGATAAGGAGGCCAAGTATGATTTTGTCTTTTTCAATGGAGATATATTCGATTATCAGACCAATGAGCCGCAGATTATAGATCATTTTTTGCAGCCTTGCGCCAGTGCTTTCGCAAAAAATATACCTTTTGTTTATGTTCGTGGCAACCATGAAACTCGTGGTAAATATTGTCGTGAACTTCCGCAATATTTTGCAAGTGTGGGTTACGATGCATTTACACTTGGTCCAGTAAGATTTGTGATTTTAGATACTGGGGAAGATAAAGAGGACACTCACCCTGTTTATGCAAATATTGTGGATTTTGATGAATATCGTAAAGAACAAGCAGAGCTATTAAAAAAGGAAATCGAAAGCAGGGCTTTTAGGAAGGCTAAATTTAGAGTGGTAATGATGCATATTCCGCCACGATTTTCTGGCGACGCTCATGGTCCGCTACATTGCACCGAGGTTTTTGAGCCTTTGTTAAATAAGGGAAAGGTGGATTTAGTGCTCAGCGGACACACCCATCGTTATAAAATTCATCAGCCGGGTGAAGGATCAAATCAATATCCTTTAGTTATTGGCGGTGGGCCTAAAGAAGGTACCAGAACGTTAACAAAGGTTAAGGTTACCCAGAATGAACTAACTTTAACGCTGATCAAGGATGATGGAACAGAAGTAGGCAGTTATTCCACTAAGAAATAATTAACTAAAATAAAAAAGGGCCTCCATTTGGAAGCCCTTTTCTATATTGTTTTGCTTAAAAATTAAGCGCCTAATTGTACGCGTTTGAAAGCAGTAACTGTTAATCCTTTAGCCGTATTGTCTAAGAATTTACGAACATCGATAGAACCGTCTTTAACAAACTCTTGGTTTAATAAAGTACTGTCTTTGTAGAATTTGTTCAATTTACCAGCAGCAATTTTCTCAACCATTTCTTCTGGTTTGCCTTCTTGACGGATAACGTCTTTAGCAATCTCAATTTCACGCTCAACAGTAGCAGGATCAACACCGTCTTTATCAACAGCAACCGGATTCATTGCAGCAATTTGCATTGCAACATCTTTACCAGCTTCAGTAATATCTACGCCATTAGCACCTTCAAATACTACTAAAACGCCCATTTTACCATTAGAGTGGATATAAGAAACGATTTTTTCGCCAGATATATTTGCGTACTCTTGAATAACGATTTTCTCTCCGATTTTACCAGTTAGTTCAGTGATGGTTTCAGCAACTGTGCGTCCATCTTCCAAAGTAATCGCTGATAATTCTTCAGCTGAAGCAGGATTGTTAGCAACTGCTGCAGTTAAAACAGCTTGAGCTAAATTACGGAAATCTTCAACTTTAGAAACTGGCTCAGTTTCGCAAGCTAAAGCAACTAATTTACCATTGGTACCATCTGCTGAAACATTGATCAATACTAGACCTTCAGAAGTAGCATTGCCAGAACGAGCAGCCGATACTTTTTGGCCTTTTTTACGCAATAAATCAACAGCAGCTTCGAAATCGCCATTGGCTTCTACTAATGCTTTTTTGCAATCCATCATACCGGCACCGGTTTGTTGGCGTAATTTGTTTACATCTGCGGCAGTAATTTGTACTGTAGACATTTTTTTAAATATTTAGAATTTCTATAAAATGTTATAAGTTGTAAGTTATAGGTTATAAGTCTTTGAACCTATAACTTACAACCCACAACTTACAACTTCAATTATGCTTCTGTGTTATCTTCTGATGAAGTTTCTGCTTCAGCAGTTTCTTTTTTAGCTTTTTTAGCTGGAGCCTCAGGAGCATCAGCAGCAGCTTTAGCCGCTACAGCTTCTTTCTCAGCTTCTTCGTCTTTCTCACGTTTACGCTCATCTAAACCTTCTTCGATAGCTTTAACCATGATATCAGTAATCAAAGAGATTGATTTTGTAGCATCATCGTTAGCTGGAATAGGGAAATCGATGTTTGAAGGGTCAGAGTTAGTATCAACCATTGCAAAAGTAGGAATGTTTAATTTCAAAGCCTCAGCAACAGCGATGTGCTCTTTCTTCACGTCGATTAAGAAGATAGCCGCAGGTAAACGGTTCAAATCAGCAATACCACCTAAAAGGTTTTCTAATTTGATACGCTCACGTTGAATCATCAAACGCTCTTTTTTAGAAAGGATAGCGTAAGTACCGTCTTTAGTCATTTTGTCGATGTTAGCCATCTTTTTGATTGACTTGCGTACGGTAGCGAAGTTGGTTAACATACCACCTAACCAACGCTCGGTTACGAAAGGCATGTTTACTTTCTTAGCTTGTTCTGCAACAATTTCTTTAGCTTGTTTCTTAGTAGCTACAAATAAGATCTTACGACCAGATTTTACGATTTGTTTGATCGCTGCAGCAGCTTCTTCAGTTTTAGCTAAAGTTTTGTTTAAATCTATAATGTGGATACCATTGCGCTCCATGAAAATGTAAGGAGCCATTTTTGGATTCCATTTGCGGGTAAGGTGACCAAAGTGTACACCTGCATCCAATAAGTCTTGATATGTTGTTCTTGCCATTGTATTGTCTCCTTAAGATTAACGTTTACTGAATTGGAATCTCTTACGAGCTTTCGCACGTCCTGGTTTCTTACGTTCAACCATACGCATGTCACGGGTCATTAAACCTTTAGCACGTAGCGCAGATTTTTTCTCAGCATCTAATTCAACAATAGCTTTAGCAATTGCTAAACGAACAGCCTCAGCTTGTCCTTTAACACCACCACCAGCTACGTTTACTTGTACATCATATTTACCAGCAACTTCCGCAACTTCGAAAGATTGGTTAACAATGTATTGTAAAGGTAGGGTTGGGAAATATACTTTATAATCTTTACCGTTTACGGTAATAGCACCGTTGCCGTCTTTCAAATAGATACGAGCAACTGCTGTTTTTCTTCTACCAGAAGTATTTGTTGTTGACATTTCTTTTCTCTTTTAATTAAAGTTTAATGGTTTTAGGCGCTTGCGCAGCATGAGGATGCTCAGAACCAGCGTAAACAAATAAATTAGTGTATAATTTTTTGCCTAACTTGGTTTTAGGTAACATACCACGAACCGCTTTCTCTACAACACGCTCTGGGTGTTTAGCCAATAACTCTTTTGGAGAAATGAAACGTTGACCACCTGGATAACCAGTGTAACGTACATAGGTTTTATCAACCATTTTGCTTCCTGTCAACTTAATTTTGTCTGCATTGATAACAATAACGTTATCACCACAGTCTACGTGTGGGGTATACTCCGGCTTGTTTTTACCTCTAATAATCATTGCGATTTTAGAAGACAAGCGCCCCAAAATCTCTCCTTCAGCATCAACTACAACCCATTGTTTGTTAACGGTTTTAGCATTCGCAGAGACAGTTTTGTAACTTAACGTATTCACTTGCTTTTATTTAATTTGTTAAAAAATTTATTATTCCCCAGTTTTTTAGGGACTGCAAAGATACGGAGAATACTTTAAATACCAAATACTTGGAACGAAAAAAGTTGCGAGTTATAAGTGATGAATTGTGAGCGGGAAATAAAAGCGGTCATTTGAAAGCAAATGTAGGGGTCTCTGGTCCCGATAGGCTCGCTTTCCGTTATAATCTTTTTACTCCAACTCATGTCGCCCTGAGCTTGTTGAAGGGGTTTTTTCATAGTGGAAAGGGCTTCGGTCAGCTCAGCCCGATACTTAACGGGCCTGAGTGAGAGCAAAAGTATTTCCACTTCAATCGGGTTTATCATTAAAAAGCATTGCAAAATAAAAAAGCCTATCGTCTGTTCCGACAGGCTTTAGGTTCTTGTATAGTCTCTAAGTTTATTTTCTTACCAACTTAATCGACATGGTTTTGGTTTCCTTGCCATCTTTAGTGTCATACATTTCCATGAATTGGTTGTTGTCATCAACAATGGTAAAAGTTTCCCTAATTTGTATTTGCTTTCCGGATGCGGCATCGGTGGCATTACCTTTAAAAGTCATTACCTTATGGTCTTTATCAAACGTGCCTTCCGAATACATTAAACCCGTGCCCATATTGTCTATCCATGTACTGATATAAACTTTTCTGGCATTGTCATACGCCAAGGTATTCATCCCTTCAAAAGGCATCTTATCCATCATCCCTTTATAACTAGATTGTAAGTAACGTCCTCCCAAAACCATTTTGGTTTCAACTTTAATGCCAGGACTGGTAGACATTACAGAGCCATCTGGGTTATAGAAAATGCTTTCGGCCTCCCACGTGCCCACAGATTTAGCCATCCATTGGTGTTCGTTCCCTGGTTTCATGTACGCTTCCCAAGCTTTCATCATTTCAGCGGAGTCGACTGGTTTAGAAGTGTCGTTGTTTTTGGCGGTAGAAGTATCGGTAGTAGTACTGTCAACAGTGCTACTTTTTTTCTCGCTATTGCAGGCGATAGCAAACAATAACATGAGGCCTGTAGCCATCATTGAATTTTTCATCCGAACTTAAATTAGTTTAATATTTAGTTGATTGTCTTGTGATTAACAATATACGTTAAACTTTGTTTCGAATGAAAAACTCTCGAAGACTGAGATAGTTTAAACAGAATTTAGTTCATCTATCTTCTGCCGTGCCTTGATATTAATTTTGGTGTCCTGAATTTGGTCGGCTACAGTAATATCTGCATCTCTGTCTTTATCCGAAAGGTGAGTTTGTACCTTCTCTGTATTTTCAATGGCATGATCATAAGAACCTCGAGCGCTCATCAACTTTACAAAAACTGGCAAGCATTCGAAGAAAATAAAAAGCAGCCCAATAAACGTTACCGCAAGTGAAGTGTTAAAATCTTTGGACCCATCTGGATTAAAGCTCAATTGCCCCAACGCCCAATTCCTATCCGCAAAGCCAGCAATGTTTGCCAAGCTATCTAGCTGTTTAGAAGTGAAGAGTTTCTCGCTCATCAATCCATCGAACTGCTTACGGCCATCAACAAACTTTTCCATTTGTCTAACATCAGCGTTAAGCGTATCAAGGTTTTGCTCACGCTGTTTCAGTTCGGCTTCCTTACGTTTGGCATAAGGACCGTAGCCCATTACTCCTGAAGTTTCGGTGGTTTTATTGCCGAAAATCTCATAGTTGAGTTTTTGCCTATCGCTTTTAATAGCTGCTGCCAGTGAATCGCGTTGCGCTTTTAGCTCATTCAGCTTGCCAATCTCAATGGTGTATTTTTTATCAAAAGCTTTATTTAAAGTGTCAATTTTTGAACGCTGACCATTCAGGTAGCTCACTTTCAGTTTTTCTTTAATCTCTTTATCAAAAATCTTCAGTTCCAATGGGCGAGAGATCACAATGCCAATCATAATGGCCAGCAAAATACGAGGCGTAGCCTGTAAAAGCTGCTTGTTGGAGCTTGCATTCTTGTCCAAACTTCCTACAATATAGCGGTCCATATTAAAAATGGCCAATCCCCAAATCAGGCCAAAAAATATAGAGAATAGCCAGGCCAAATCGCCACCCTTAAAAACAAAGTACATGGCATAACCGCCCGAAAGGGCTGCAAAAAGGCCAGTAAAAAAGATGGTAGCGCCAATGCCTATATATTTATTGTGATCCGTAGGATGTTTTTCGAGCGTAGCAATGTGAGCTCCAGAGCAAAACCAAAGGAAGCGGGAAACGCGGTTCATATTAACCAAAATTAAATTCTATTAGTTAAACTACTGGAAATCTCAAATGTTACAGTTCTTTTGAGAATTAATTGTTTCTACTTAACACAAGGTAGCAGAAAAGTAAAAATACCGTTTGAACTTTGCGATGGAAGTAATTAATAACGTAATTCGTATCTTTGATAAAAACACGAAAAAATGAAAGAAGTTACAGTTCAAGACTTAAAACAAAAAATAGATAACAACGAGCCTTTCCAACTGATTGATGTTAGAGAGACTTTTGAATATGAAACCTCTAACCTTGATGGTTTGAATATCCCATTGGGAGGTATTTTAATAGAGGCCGATAAAATTGATAGAGATAAACCTGTGATTGTACAATGCCGTAGCGGAAAACGTAGTGCTGCTGCCATTATGCAATTAGAGCAGGTTCACGGTTTTGATAACCTTTATAACTTAAAAGGTGGAATTTTGGCTTGGCAAGAAGCTTTTGACCCTAGCATGCCAGTGTATTAATTTTGAGTGACTGAATTTTGAAATGATTGATATGTCATTTAATCATTTCTAATTCAAATCCAATCATTTTTATGAAAAAAAGAATTTTCTTAAATGCTTTCTATAACCTGGCATTAATCCTTTGTATTTTCGGAGCTTTTTGGGCTTACGATAACAAAAGCCCTTTGGTTGCCATTTTTTTGGTGGCAGCAATGGCTGCTTTCCTTTTCTTTAAAATAAAATTGATCAGGGAATTAAACAAAGAATTTAGACAGGGACCCCCTAGAAACTAAAACGCATAAAAAAAGCCATTAGAATAATCCTAATGGCTTTTTTATTAGCTGATGGTTAACTAACTGCCTTTGGCGGATCTGGTCATTTGTTCTAGCATGTCCCACATTTCAGATGGGATGGCTTCCAAGCCATTCATCTGCCCTGCGCCCTGTAGCCATTCGCCTCCATCAATGGTAATTACTTCGCCATTGATATAGTTAGAGAAATCGCTCACTAAAAAAGCTGCCAAGTTAGCTAACTCTTGATGGTCGCCAACACGTTTTAATGGCACTCTATTTTTGAAATCGAACTTTTCTGCTAAATCGCCTGGCAGTAATCTGTCCCAAGCGCCTTTGGTTGGAAAAGGCCCTGGTGCAATGGCATTGCTTCTGATGCCGTATTTTCCCCATTCAACCGCTAATGATCGGGTAAGTGCTAATACGCCGCCTTTAGCGCATGCCGAAGGAACAACATAAGCTGAACCTGTAAAAGCATAGGTGGTTACAATGTTCAATACACTTGCTGTCTGTTTTTGCTTGATCCAGTGTTTGCCAAAAGCCAAAGTGCAATTAACAGTACCTTTTAATACAATATCGATAATGCTAGAGAAAGCATTCGCAGATAAACGCTCTGTAGGAGAAATGAAATTTCCGGCCGCATTATTCACTAATACATCTGCATTGCCAAATGTGGAAACGGTTTCTGCGAGTACATTTTCTACTTGTTCATAATCTCTAACATCGCATTGCACTGCCAAAACTCTACCTCCAGTTTGGTTTTCCATTTCCTGAGCGGTTTTTTGCAATACTTCGATCTTCCTGCTGGTGATAACCAAATTGGCGCCCAATTTTAAAAAATAGGTAGCCATGGCTTTACCGAGGCCTGTGCCTCCACCAGTAACAACAATGGTTTTGCCTTTTAGGGCATCATCTTTTAGCATGGGTTGGTTGTACATTTGCTAATATTTAGTGGTTAGATATTGATATTTACGATATGGCGCTAACTTAAAATGAATTTACTTTTTCTGTAAATTGTCTACCAATGATTTTAAGATTGCTCGGGTAGCTGGCGACCACCATTGTTTAAGCATAACCTCTAGGTCGGCACTTTGGTCGGCACTGGTTGCGGCTATTAAATCTTTACGCAGGTTTAGTTTACTTTGTTGCCAAGTATTGGCTTCAAAAGCCATGTATTTTCTGGCTTTTCTTTCTGCGGCAGTTAAAATGCTTTCGGGCTTTACTACTTCATCTATCAAGCCTACGGATAGGGCCTCTTCAGGCGAAAATAATTTGCCTTCCAACAAATTCCGATAAGCATTAGCGTTTCCTAGCCAAAAATTGTACAATTTAAAAATGCTATTTGGGACGATGATACCCACGGGTACTTCATTGAGGCCAATAATATATTTCCCTTCGGCCATTACCCTGGCGTCGCAGGCTAAAGCAATTACACAGCCACCCGCAGGACTATGGCCATTAATGGCCGCAACCAATGGTTTTTTAAAAGCTGTAATTTTTGCAGTAAAATTTAAGAAAAGATGCCAGAAACTAAGTGCTTCTTGTTCGTTATAATGATAAAGTTCGATTAAATCCAACCCTGCAGAAAAGAAGTTCTCTCTACCGGTAATCATTACACCGCCAATGTTATCATCATTTTCAATGTTGTGTAACATGTCCTGCAATTCGGTAACCATTTCTCGGTTTAAAGAATTGGACTTGCCACGGTTTAGCGTAATAATAGCAAGTCTGTCTTTTATGGTGGTTGTGATCGTATTCATTCTTAGCTCTATATTTTTATTTTCATAAAGCTAAGGGGTTGGAATTTATTATGCAAGCATAAAATTATTTTACCTCATATGTAAGAACTTTTCTAGCGAGACTGCCGTTAGCGTCAATTCCCTCGATTACGATGCGGTAAGTGCCCGGCATATCGGTATTTAAATAGCTGATCTTTGCTTTTCCGTCCTTATCGGTAACTAGGTTTGGTTCCCAGAAAACGGTGGTTCTGTCATCTGGTCTGCTATCCGATTTCACGTCGTACTTTGGAACGTAGAATTCTCTGCTCATAGCATATCCCTCTGTACTATGGTTAACCAGTCCAGGAAGGGGTGGGCTTTCCCGATGGACGGGGCCTCCCTTTTTTGAAGTAAGTACTATGACCCCATTTCCACCTAAGGCGCCGTACACCGAACTATTGGCCATACTTTTTAGGATTTCTACGGTTTCTATATTGTCAATAAAGATATCGTCTAAACTGGTTTGCAAACGCTCACTATCATTAAAAACTACATTGTCCAGCATGACGGTCATTGGGTCTTTGCTACCTCTAGCATAAGCTTTGCCTTCCTTAAAATGGACACTTGCAACTTTTCCTTGTAAGAACTGAATCAGAGAAGAAGAGTGTTTAAGGTCTTCTGAGGTAAATACGGCATCGGCATTTCCGGGACCAATGATGTTAGAGGAGGCATAGGTTGCTCTGGAGGATTTTGGAATGGGCTGGCGTTTCTTTTCGATCTTTACTTCCTTTAATTGAATAACATCGGGTCGTAGGTCCCTTTTTATAATGTTTCTCTGGAGGTCTGCATCTTCCAGAGCGCTGTCCCCATATGGTAGGACATTGTTTGTATGAGATGCTGCTTCCATTTTTCTATCCTGACCGAAGATAGGATCGATGATAATATCTACAGATGCCCTGTCTTTTTCCTCGCTGGTCTGTATCATAAATTTTTGAGTGCCCCAAAAATCAAGATTGTCAAAGGTGAATTTTCCATTTGCGTCAGTCAAGGTGTCTGTGGCAAAAAATCCATTATTGATCGAGATGAGATTAATCCTGTAGTTTGCTAATGGTTTCCCTGATTTAGTAGCTTTTCCGATAATCTGTAGTGTTTTCTCGGGAAGGTAGGTTAGGGAGCTTGTGTCGGTTTGTATTTTTTTCCAATTTATTTTACGCCAACCTTGTGACAAGAGCAGATTGTCGAGGTCATATCTGGTATTCGAGTCGTTTTTCTGAAAATAGTAACCTGGCGTTTCCACGTTTCCAACGACCTCGGAAGTGAGAAGTAGGTCTGTCAGGATACTGGTTCCGAAATTTTGATCATTCGATGCTGAAAGGTTAACCACAGAAACTGAAAAGCTTCCATTCGTAGGTTTTTCCTGATTCGTCGCTAAAACCGAGAGATCTACATTTTCCCTTTTATGATAAATGTTGTTTATGTTCGTTATGCTTAACGCTACTTTTTTCCCTTTCGTGTTGTCAATAAAAACAATGCGCTCATTTAGCGGAATGAAGTGATGGGATAACAAGGAAACCTGTACAATACCGTTAGGGAGAGAATCTTTTGCAATAGTCAACATCGCCGGGGTCCCATTAAGGGGAGGAACTTTTATTTGATAGTATACTAGGCCATTTTGATGAACCAA
Organism: Pedobacter sp.; assembly: GCF_039594775.1. GTDB lineage: Bacteria > Bacteroidota > Bacteroidia > Sphingobacteriales > Sphingobacteriaceae > Pedobacter. The sequence continues at coordinate 878,051 of NZ_JBCNMT010000001.1, forward strand.
GAGGTATTTGTTTTCATCTCTGAGGTCAGCTGAACTGTAAATCCTGATCCTCATCTTAAGGCTGTCCAGATTATCTACTGCTAGGGTAGTTCCGCTTTCAGAGGCTACCGGTAAGGATAGGGTGTCGGTACTATTCCCATGATTAATAATGGCCCTATAGCTTGCTCCCTTAGCTGGAGTGATATAAAATGACCCCATGCCCAGGTGGTTGGTTTTGAAATCGGCAACCTGGGTGCCCAAACCATTCTCTATAATGCCGCTAATAAATAGCCCTTTTCCGTTGTTTGCAATTGCCTTTACCGCAATCCTGTTGGGAACGTTTATCATCGAGGTTCCCCCTTCAGGGAAAAACTGTATATCTAATTTTTCATCAGAGAATCGGAAAGGAATCTTGGCATTTGCAACTTGTTTGCCGGAAAGGGTAACACTTGCTAAAATTAACCCATTAGTTAACCCTTGACGTGATTTTGTTGGTACATCAATAGTCAATATCGCTTCCGAGTCGGTAACGCCCTTTCCTCGGAGGATTTGTGACTCCCCTTGTTTGACCTCATATTCTACTGCGCAGCCTGAGCAGGGGCTATTCTTTAAGTCTGCAAATTTTATTTTGATACGCGTTTTTAAGGGGTTCTCTGGAGAAATAGAAATCTTTTCAATGCTACCGAGCATTACATTTTCTTGGGGATTGATGATTTCAATTCTCTGGTTAAAAAAGAAATCCTCTCCTGCGTTGCGCATCCATTGGGTATATGATCTTATTTTATAGCTACCTTCCCGGAGCGAATAGGGGAGCTTGAAGTCGCCCCAGGTAATTCCGTTCTTAACGGGTAGCTTTAATTGTTGGGTTGTTGAGCCCTGCTGGTCGATCAGTTCTACATATAATAGGCCGCTAATTGTGGATAGTTGTCCCGTTCTGGTATTAACGACGTAAGCTTTAAACCAAATGTCTTCTCCTGCCACATAGTAGGGTTTGTCTAGGTGTAAATAGATTTTCTCCTGGGCATCTTTAGTGCTTTGTTGATCAAGCTTCTGCAGAAAATTGGTCAATGGAATGTCCTGGGCAATGGCGGACTTACATAGGCCAATTAGCATGAAAGCGAAGAAGACTTTTTTGAGCATAATTAAATATTATTTTACCTCATATGTAAGAACTTTTCTAGCGAGACTTCCATTTACATCAATACCTTCAATCACAATACGATAAACACCGGGCACATCAGTGTTGAAATAGGAGATTTTGGCTTTTCCATTAGCATCGCTTACCATTTGTGGTTCCCAGAAAACGGTAGTTCTAAAATCCGGTCTGCTATCTGGTTTTACGTCATATTTCGGCGAGTAGAATTCTCTAACCACGGCGTAGCCTTTCGGGGTGTAGTTAATTAGACCGGGTGTATAGGTATTTACTGACCTTAAACCATCTCCACGTTTGGTATTGATGATAATTACTCCGGCCCCTCCTTGCATACCATAAATTGCGGTAGTAGCAATGCTTTTTAAAATTTCTACGGTTTCAATATCTTGTACTACAACATCGTCTAGATTAAAGTCTTCTCCGCCTAAGTTCATCCCATCAATAATGATTGCCATTGGCGATTGATTGCCTCGAGCAAATGCCTGCCCATTTCTGATTTGCACACCAGCAATTCTACCTTGCAGATATTGGGAAAGCGAAATAGCAGTTTCTAGTTCTTTTGCGGTAATCACGGCGTCGGCATTGCCCACTCCACCTAAATTAGAAGAGTTGTAGGTTGGTTTACGTTTTTCTACGATAGTTACTTCATCCAGTAGAATGGTTCTGTTTAACAAGCCCCTTTTTGTTTGGTCGTCGAAATATTTGCCGCTCTCCTGCAAATAAGCTGCTAGTGATTGGTTAACGTTTACTTCAATATCTCCTGTATTTGGGTTTTTAGTAGTTACCTGACCAGGTACAACATCCATTACAATGTCAACAAACTTTTTGTCTTTTTCAGTCCTAGCTTGTACTACAAATTTAGTGCTATCTAAAAATTCTATCTTGTCAAAATTAAAGCGACCTTTTTCGTCAGTAAGGGTATCGGTCATGAAGAAACCACCAGAGAAAGATACCAGGGAAACTTTGCCCTTAACTACTGGTTTTCCACCTTTGGTAACAGTTCCACTAATTTGTAGTCTTTTTTCTGCGGGGAATTTCGCAGGAAGTACTGTGCCATCAGCGACTTGTTTCCAGTTGATTTTTCTCCAGCCTTGGGTAAGTAAAAGATTGTCCAAGTCGTACCTGGTATTTCTATCGTTGTTGAGGAAATAATGATTAGGTTTCTCAACATAACCTGCTAAATCAGAAGTAAGCAAAAGTTTGGTAAGAATATTGGTCTCATTTTCCGGGTCAGGCTTAACGGCAGAAGTATTCGTAACCGCAACCGAAAAGCTCCCTTGTACTGGTTGGTTGTTGTTGGTGGCTGCTAAAGATAAATCTACTTTTGCTCGTTTATCATAATTAGGTTTTAAATTCTCTGGAGCTATCTCAATTTTATCTTTTAAGTTATTAACGAAAACAATTCGTTCGTTTAGCGGAGTATAATTAGAAGATAGTAACGAGATTTGTATAATTCCAGAAGGAAGACTATCCTTAGGCACGGTAAGTGAAACCACTTGCTTAGTTGAGGCTATTTTAGTAGAAAAGTAAGCAATGCCATTGTGCTGAGCGATAAGATTGTATTCTTCCTTGTTGATTAAATCTTCTGAGATATAAACTTTGATAGACATTTTAGTGCTGTCGATATTTGAAACAGAAAGCACTAGGCCGCTTTTTTCTGCGGTAGGTAAATTAACGGTCTTTTTGGTGCCGTCTGTGAAAATGAGGTTTGCTTTATAAGCTTGTCCGGCAACGGGGTTAAGGAAGAAAGACCCCATGCCCAGTTTATTGGTTTCAAATTGAGATATTTCGGTGCCATCATTGGAAATAATCACTCCTTTTGTAAGCTCTCCCAAACCATTGCTATTAATGGCTTTGATACCGATTTTATTAGGTAAATTCTCTACTAGCTTACCACCTTCCGGAAAAAATTGAACATCAATATCCTTCGAAGTGGTTTTCAGTGGGATGTCCTTGCTGATGACCTGTTTGTTCGGTAATGTAATGGTGGCTACTATAAAACCACTTTTTAAAACATCTGGCTGCTTGTTGGTAGCCACAATGGTAATTTCTCCTTGACCGCTAGTTACACCTTTACCTCTTTCAATTGTTTTTTGTCCAAGCTTTACTTCGTAATTTACTTGGCAATTGGCATAAGGCAGATTTTGTTTATCGGTAAATTGAATGGTGGTCGTTATTTTCTGTTGGTTGTTTTCCGTACTGAGCACATTGCTAGATTTGGTAAAAACCTTATTGGCCCATGAATTTCCAATTTTAATGGTTTTGTCGAAAAAGAATTCTGGCCCAGCATTTCTCATCCATTGTGTATATGCTCTTATGCGATAGTTGCCTTCACTTAAAGAATCAGTGAGTTTAAAATCGCCCCAAGTGATGCCACTTTTCATTGGAAGTTTCAGTTGCTTGGTCACCGAATCTTTTTCATTAACCAATTCTACGTATAACAGCCCACTAATTGTTGAAGGTATTCCGGTTTTGGCATTTATAGTGTAAGCCTTAAACCAAATGTCATCACCTACAGCATAGTAAGGTTTGTCTAAATGTAGGTATACTTTTTCTTGCGCTTGCTTGCTTGTCGTTTCGTCTAATTTTTTAAGAAAGTTGCTCAAATTGGCATCTTGAGCCCAAAGAGAAGAAGAGCTAATGATACATAAAAGTATCACACCTAGCGTTATGAGTTTAGTTTTCATTGAAGTGTTTTCATTTTAATGGTAAAGAAACTTTAAGGGAATCTTTACGCTATATCGTGGTTCATTTGTGTTAAGGCTTCTTCTTTTGGGTTGATTTATTGGCGTTTATCGTAACTCAAGATACAAAAAAGCTAACCTTATAACAAACTATAGACTATTATTTTAGTTATAAGGTTCAAAAGGCTATTAGAAATTATTTTTCCACATCATGCTTTCCACTGGGCGAGTGGTTTTATTATTGTATTTGGCATTGTTTTTTGTGTTGTACATGTTTTCTATTTGTCCTTCAACAACAAAGTATATTAATTGGCCAATAGGCATGCCTGCATAAACTCTTACGGGCTGTACACACGAAATTTCTAGCGTCCAAGTATTACAAAAGCCAACATCTCCCTTGCCGGCGGTAGCATGTATGTCAATGCCCAAGCGGCCAGTGCTGCTTTTACCCTCTAAAAAGGGGACATGACCATAAGTTTCCGTATATTCTACTGTTACGCCTAGGTACAGGGTGCCCGGTTGAAGCACAAATCCTTCCTTTGGAATTTCAAAATGTTCTATTTTATTGTGAGCCTTTGCATCTAATACACGGTCCTTGTAAGTTGCCAAATACTTTCCCAAGTGCACGTCGTACGAATTGGTGCCCAAACATTCTGGCTTAAAGGGTTCTATAATAATGGTTCCTTTGTCTATCTCCTCAAGTATCCGTTTGTCTGATAATATCATTTTTAAAGTTTTTTGGTCTAAATTATGATTAATTTAAGATACTTTTGTATTGATTTTCTAAATAGAGGATGCCCGTAGTTTTTGATTTAAAAATTGATGCCCATACCGAACTTGCAGTATGGAAAATTGAGGAGAGCCACGATCAGTTGATGGCAGGTTTACAGCTTAAACAGCACGAACTTGATATTATCGATTCGTTTAAGAGTGACAAGAGGGCGCTACAATGGCTGAGTACACGTTTGCTGCTCAGGACCATGTTGGATACCAAAGAATATATCGATTGTCAAATGGATGACCAGGGTAAACCATACTTGGTTAACTACGATTATCATATCTCGTTAAGCCATTCTTATGATTACGCAGCAGTAATGATCAGCAGGGATAGTGAAAAGAAAGTGGGCTTGGATATGGAAATTATCAAACATAAAATAAAACTGGTAAGACATAAATTCTTATCGGACGTAGAATTGGCACAAAAGCAAATTGGCGACAATATCAATGGGCTATATGTGTGCTGGTGTGCCAAGGAAGCTATCTATAAATGGCATGGGCGGAAAGAACTGGAATTTAAAAGGGATATTCATATTAAACCATTTAAATTAAGAGATGAGGGAGAACTCACCGCAGTAGTTGATTTGCCAAAAGGGCCAAGGGAGCTAAGTGTGAATTATTTTAAAACAGATGACGGCTATATGCTGGGCTATGTGATTGGGTAGGATACATGAATAAGGAAGTAAAATTTATTGATTTGGGGCTGATTGATTATCAGGAGGCATGGGATAAACAGGAGCAGATTTTTGAGCAGACAGTAGCCCTAAAGGTTAAGAACCGTACCGAAAACACACAGGAAGCTACACCAAATTTTCTCGTTTTTTGTGAACACCCGCATGTATATACGCTAGGAAAAAGCGGGCACCCAGAAAACTTACTGCTTGATGAGCAGGGCTTAAAGGAAAAACAGGCTACTTATTATAAAATTAACCGCGGAGGCGATATTACGTATCATGGTCCGGGGCAAATAGTGGGCTATCCCATATTAGATTTAGATAATTTCTTCACAGACATACACCTTTACCTTCGTACCCTGGAAGAGGCTGTTATTTTGACTTTGGCAGATTATGGCATTACTGCTGGCCGCTATGAAGGCTATACTGGTGTTTGGTTGGATGCAGATAATGAAAAGGCTCGTAAGATATGTGCAATGGGTGTTCGCTGTAGTCGTTGGGTAACCATGCACGGCTTTGCCTTTAATGTGAATGCCAATCTGGATTATTTCAAAAATATTGTGCCTTGTGGAATCGACGATAAGGACGTTACTTCTATGCAACGTGAATTGGGAAGAGCGTTAGATATGGATGAGGTTAAAGATAAACTAAAAGGTCATATAGCCGAGCTTTTTGAAATGCAGATAAAATAGCGTTAGAAAAAAATGTTAGTTAAGATTTTGATTTATAGGCTGAAGTTCTATCTTTATCTTAACTAAAACTAAAAAACTAACAATATGGACTACTCATCTGATTACTCGTCAGAAGGCATTGGTATCTTGGCAGGTATTGGTGTTACTTTTATTTTTATTGCTCTGATTATTCATGTTATAATAATAGCAGGCATGTGGAAGACCTTTGAAAAAGCTGGCAAGCCAGGCTGGGCTGCCATTATCCCAATTTATAATACCTACATTATGATTGAAATTGTGGGTAAGCCAACAATTTGGTTACTGTGGTGCATTCTTCCTTGTGTGAATATCATTTTCTTAATTTGGTTAACAAACCTGATGAGCAAAAGCTTTGGTAAAGATGAAGGATTTACCGTAGGCCTGATTTTACTAAGTTTCATCTTCTGGCCAATATTAGGATTTGGAAGCGCTAAATACATTGGTCCTTCGGCGGCTGAAGCACAACAGGGAGGCTTTGGCAATAATCAATTTGGTAATCCAAACAATCCTCCATTTAACCAACCTTAGGAAATTTGTTTTCTTTAAAATTATATCAGTCCGCGTTGCTATTTTTAGGCAGGGCGGACTTTTTTTTATTGCCATGTCCTTTTAAGTATCTGTTTGGTGTTGATTGCCCTGGCTGTGGCTTCCAACGCTCTGTGCTGGCGTTGTTAAGGGGTGATTTCCAATTAAGCTTTAAACTTTATCCGCCAACAGTACCTTTATTGATTTGTTTTTTGGCGGCAGCCTATACTTGGTTGTTTAAGCTTAACCAAAATGCGATGGCACTTAAGGTAATATATTTTGTTACGGGCTTTTTCATCTTCTTCAATTATCTTTACAAGATGCTGTTTCAGCATATTCACTAAACAATTAATATGGCAACACTTTCTTATTTGGCACTTGGCGATTCATATACCATAGGCGAAGCTGTAGAGTTAAATGAGTCTTTTCCCTATCAACTGGTGGAAATTCTAAAAGCGAAATATCTTGATTTTTCAGCACCCAAAATTGTTGCGAAAACAGGGTGGACTACCGATGAACTACGCCATGCCATACAGCAGGAGCAAATTACCGATACTTTTGATTTGGTAACGCTATTAGTTGGGGTGAATAATCAGTATAGGGGTTACTCACAGGATGTTTATCGCAAGGAGTTTGCTGAACTCTTAGAAATGGCCATTGGTTTTGCTGAAGGCAATAAAGCTAACGTGTATGTGGTTTCCATCCCAGATTGGGGCGTAACGGAGTTTGCTAAACAAAGTGGTCGGGACTTAAAAAGTATTAGCAATGAAATAGATACCTTTAACGAAATCAACAGGCAAGAAACCGAAGCTCAGCAGATTGTCTATGTGGATATTACGCCCGGCTCTAGACAAGCCTTGAAAAAGCAAACGTTGATCGCATCTGATGGTTTGCATCCCTCAGGTAAAATGTATGCCGAATGGGCGCAACAAATTGCCGAAAAGCTTTTGGAGAAGCAGTAAGACATAAGACCCTCCATTTTGTAAGGGGTTGCCTTTAACTTAAACGGCTCTAGAAGTTAGGTAAATATAATCAGCAGAAATGGTTTTTAGGAACTGGAGCTCATTCATTCCTTCTGGGATGTTTACTCCTAAATGTCCAGAAGCTTTTGCCGCCATTTGATAAATTAACTGCGTGTTGCGAGTGGTATAATAAGTTTGAACTACTTCGTGGATAAGCTCAATATCTCTATCGCTTAGTATCGCAGCATTTTCAAAGGTAACGGCGTATTCCTCATTTCCTACCGGATGAAATGCGATATGCTGCATTTTTGTTGCTGGAGTTGTTTTGATAAGCGTTGTTCCGGCTACAATATCACCAACACGTTGCTTTTTGTCGGAAACAGCTACGCTGATGAAGCCCAATAAATTAGCCGTTAATGAAAAATCAACAATTCTAAATACCCAACGTATAAAATATTGCCCAATGCTGGCTTGGCCACCATCTAAACTCACCACCTTTATTTTTAGCAGTTTTTTGCCTAAGCTTTGGCCGTTAAATGCTACTTCGCATAGCAAATCGTAAAACACATAGCAAATTCCGAATATAATAATTAGGACTACTGTAGTGCTGTTATTGAGGCTATCCTCTAAGCCTGTAATGGCAAGGGCAATCAATGCAAAAAAATAGATGATTAGGAACATTCCGAAATCTATGAGGTAGGCTGCCACCCGTTCCCCTAAACCTGCTACGGGATAATCTATTTCGATGTGTTGGCTAGTGTTAATTTTGATGGTTTCCATTGCCTCAAATATAAATTTTTAACCAAAAAATCTGTAAAAATAAATTATACTCACTTTTGTAAGTGGCGAAAGGAAGCTAAAGTTGTAAAAAAACGATTGCCTATATGGTTATCAATATTTTTTGTTTTATTTTAACAGCAAATATCTATCTGACCAGAAATTAGCTATGAAAGAAGCGCTCTTTGTTAAGCAAAATGCTGAAAAATGGAAAAATTACGAGGCGCTGATTACAGATAGCCCTGATGAACTTGCCCAGCGTTTTGTTGATATTACCAACGATTTGGCCTATGCGAAGACTTTTTATCCGAAGTCTAAAACTACTGCATACCTGAACGGTTTGGCATCTGTGCTGCATCAGGCAATTTACAAGAATAAAAAAGAAGAAAAAGGAAGGTTTTTCAGTTATTGGAAATTCGAATTGCCCTTGCTTTTTCACACCTATCGTAAGCAAATTCTCTACTCATTTATTTTTTTTGTGTTGGCGGTAAGCATTGGCGTACTGTCTGCTAAATATGATGACAGGATGATAAGGTTGGTAACCAGCGATAGTTATGTGGATATGACCAATGAGAATATTGCGAAAGGAGACCCTTTTGGTGTATATAAGCAAACAAATGAATTCAGGATGTTTTTTGAAATCGCGGTGAATAACATTTTTGTGTCCTTCGTTATGTTTGTTAGTGGTGTGTTATTTTCTATTGGGCCAGTGTTTTACTTATTGCGTAACGGTGTAATGTTGGGCGCTTTTCAATACTACTTTTTCAGCAAGGGATTGGGTGCAGAATCTATTTTGGTCATTTGGATACACGGTACCTTGGAAATTCTTTCGATTGTTGTGGTTGGCGGAGCGGGCTTGGTGCTAGGGCACGGACTGCTTTTTCCTAAAACTTACACCCGTTTAGAAGCTTTTAAAAGAAGTGGAAAAGATGCAACTAAAATCGCCATAGGTATTGTCCCCATTATTTTATTGGCGGCCTTTGTAGAAGGTTTTGTTACACGACATACAGGAATGCCCATTTGGTTAAGTGTTTCGATACTGGCAACCTCATTAGCATTTATGGTCTGGTATATCATCATTTATCCACATCAATTAGTTAGAAAATTAACGATACAAACTCAAGCAAATTCAAATAATTTATAATGAAAGAAAATATAGAATTTAGAAAAGTAAGAGAGTTTGAAGGAATAATTTCTGGAACGCTCTTATTTATCAAACAAAATATAAAGCCCTTATTAAAAACATTCTTCTCTCTCTGTGGGATTTTCATTTTGGGAGGAATGATTTCCAACATTTTTATGCAACTGCATATGACAGATGTAAGAGAAAATATCCAAGCTGGAAATTACGATGGATTTGGGGTTTGGAGTTATATGCTAAGTTGGCGTTACCTCATGGTCATTGTATTTTCGATACTTAACTATACTGCCATGTATACCGCTGTGCTCAGTTTTATTGCATTATATATTGCCAAAGGCAATGTAGCTCCAACAGTAGAAGAGGTATGGAGTTACTTTAAGTATTATTTCTTTAGGGTAATGTGGAGCGGCGTTTTAATTTATATCCTTTGGATCATCTGTGCGATGGCGTGTCTTATTCCAGGAATCTTTGTAGCGCCAGCATTTTCTATCTTTTTTGCAATCATGGTTTTAGAGAATGCAGATTTTGGGACAACATTTGGACGAGCTTTTTCATTGGTGAAACAAAACTGGTGGATCACTTTTGCAACACTTTTGGTAATAGGGATCATCACTTCTATATTTATGACGGTTGTTTACGCCCCAGCCTATATTTTAATGATGATCAGCGCTTTTTCTGGAGGCGATTTACAGGTTTTAAAAGGGTATCAGATTTTTACGTCTATTTCACAATGCCTGGCACAAGTTTTTATGATTATTCCATTGGTTTCAATGGCACTTATTTACGCTAATTTGGCCGAACGAAAAGAAAGTCAAGGCTTATTGGGTAGAATTGAAGAGTTTGGAAATACCGCAGCACCAGTGTCACACCCCGACGAGGATTATTAGTATGCGCATATTGCTGTTGGCTGTTTTATTGTTTTTTTCGATGGGTTTGTTCGCACAAAAGAACCCAAGATTTGTAATTGGGAAGCCAACGAAAGATACTATTGCCTTGAAATTGGACAGTAGTAAAACTCAAATTCGGGAGTTTGACAATGAGACCATTCAAAAATATAAGGCAGAAAAAGAGTTCCAATATGATGAAGAAGCGTCAAAAGACCTGAACTGGTGGGAAAGGTTATGGCGAAATTTTTGGGATTGGATAGATAGCCTTTTTGGAGAAAGACAGATTACAGGTTCAAAGGCAACTGTTTGGCCTACGGTTTTAAAATATGTGACTATAGGTGTTTGTATAGGTGTCATCATATTTGTGATATTTAAACTCGCTGGCGTTGATTTTAAATGGTTAGCTGGTAAAGCTAAGGCTATTGAAGTGCCATACGATGAAAGCTTAGAAAATATCCACGAAATTAGCTTTGATGATGAAATTGGGAATACCGTGCAAAGTGGAAATTATCGACTTGCGGTTCGCTTACTTTATTTGCAAACATTAAAGCACTTGAGCGATAAAGGAATCATTGATTGGTTGCCAAACAAAACAAACCTAGCCTATGTAAGGGAAGTACAGAGAGAAGATAAAGGTTACGAAGAGTTCGCCAGTTTAACTAATCAATTTGAATACATCTGGTATGGCGATTTTGGTGTAGACAAAACAACTTTTGCCCATATCCAACAATCTTTTCAACAATTTAATGAGCGTATAAGATGAATGGCTTGAAAAGATATATGATTTTTGGAGGTCTTTTGTTGGTGTTATACCTCATTGCCCAATATACTAAGCCCGCGGAGATTAATTGGGCCACTTCCTATTTGCCCGAAGACAAAAATCCATTTGGGACCTATATTTTACGTCAACATGCAGTTGAGATATTCCCCAAGGCCGAGCAGAAGATTTATAGAACGGATATTTACAATACCCTAAAAGCTCTCCCTCAAAAGGGCTCGAATTACTTAATCATTGCATCAAATTTGGACGTTGCCGAAATAGATTTTACGGCCATGCGAAAATACATGGAGGCCGGTAATCATATATTAATTGCAGCTTTTCAAATGGAGGGCGCCTTGGCCGACAGCCTTAATCTTGAAATTAGTTCCGATTTCAATTTGCAAAATAGGACCAAATACCCGGTAAACTTTACATCACCATATTTAAAACGTGAGGTAGATTATTATTTTGAAAAGGGAATTGCAGCACGGTATTTCAGTAGAATGGATACTGCAGGGGCTTTGGTGCTCGGTAGAAAATACGACCAACATCCTAACTTGATACAATATCGATTTGGTAAAGGAACTTTGTTGCTTTGTCCAAATCCACAATTGTTTACCAATTATGGCCTGCTGAACGAAAGTGGGGCAAATTATGTAGCTAAGGTATTTTCTTATTTGCCACAACCTAAAATGTTAATTTGGGATGAGCACTATACCAGACCATCAGCCAATAGTCAATCTGTATTGCGCGTACTATTTAGCTATGATGAACTTCGCTGGTCCTACTATTTGGCACTAGTTGGTTTGGTGATATTTGTGTTGTACGAGATGAAACGCAGACAGCGAATTATTCCAATTTTAGAACCGCTTAAAAATAGTTCAGTGGAGTTTGCCCAAACCATAGGAAGGGTATATTATCAACAACGAAATCATCACGACATTATCGAAAAGAAAATAAGTTATTTCTTGGAGTACCTAAGGAATAAATATAGGATAAAAACCACTGAACTGGACCGAGAATTCGTAGAAACTTTAACACATATTACAGGAGTTGATTCAACCTTAGTGTCGCAATTGGTAGATTACATTTTAGCTTTCAATGAAATAGATAAAAAGGCTAAGATTAATGACCAGTACTTGATAGAGCTTAATCAACTGATAGAACAATTTTATAAACTAGATAAATAAAGCCTTGCCACTAATTTCGTTTGGAAGTGAGGTTTATTAAATAAATATACATGGAACAAGAGATGTTTAACCATCGTACCGATTTAAGCCAATTGAGCCAAGCGGTAGAACAAATTAGGCAGCAACTGTCGAAAATAATTGTAGGCCAGCAAAATACCATTGACTTGCTCATTGCTGGTTTGCTAGCTAATGGACACTTGCTACTGGAAGGGGTACCCGGAGTGGCAAAAACTTTAAGTGCAAAACTGGTTGCAAAAAGTATAGATGCTACCTTTTCCCGTATACAGTTTACGCCAGATTTAATGCCTTCGGATGTATTGGGCACCGCAGTGTTTAGTCCAAAAACGGCAGAATTTCAGTTCAGGCAAGGCCCAATATTTGGCAATATTATTTTGGTAGACGAAATCAATCGGGCGCCGGCAAAAACTCAATCGGCATTGTTCGAAGCGATGGAAGAGCGTCAGGTTACGGTAGATGGACATACCTATAAACTAACGGAACCATTTATGGTGCTGGCCACGCAAAATCCAGTGGAACAAGAAGGAACTTACCGTTTGCCGGAGGCGCAACTAGACCGCTTTTTATTTAAGATAGAAATCAAATATCCTACATTAGAAGAGGAAATTGAGATTTTAACCCAACAGCATCAGCAAGATACACAGCATCAGCTAGAGGATGTTAAACCAGTGCTAGATGTAAAGCAGATCATTGCTTTACGGGCAGTAATCAAATCATTGTTTGTGGAGCCTAAGTTGTTGGCTTACGCAGCACAAATTGTACACGAAACCCGAGAGAACAAGGCTTTGTATTTGGGAGCGTCACCAAGAGCTTCGTTGGCATTGATCAATAGTGCCAAGGCAATGGCAGCAATGGCTGGTAGAGATTTTGTAACCCCAGATGATATTGTAAGGGTAGCAAGCCCGGTATTGGCACACAGGGTGATGTTAAGCCCCGAGAAAGAAATGGAAGGCTTAACGACGGCAGATATCATTGCACAAATTATAAAAAAAATAGAAGTACCAAGATAGCTCCTTGTAGTGACGGCGACAGTAAATAATGAAAAAACTATTTAGAAAATTCTATACCAACCTGTTTCTGGCAAACAGGCTTTTCATTGCGCTGGGCATTTGCTCGGCCATGTTTCTATTTGCCTTTTTTTTACCTATCCTAGGTGATTTGCCTTACATCGCTTTTGGGGTATTGTTATTGTTGGTCTTCATTGATATTTATTTATTGCACTCGTCAAAAAAAGCAGTGTTTTTAAGAAGAGATGTACCAGAAAGATTAAGTAATGGTGACGATAATGAACTTAAAATCTACCTCGAAAATTTTTATCCTTTTCAGGTTTCTGTAGGCATTATTGATGAAATTCCTTTCCAATTTCAGAAGCGCGATTTATGGTTTAACACAAGTTTGAAATCGCGGGAGCAAAAAATTATTAACTACTTTTTACGTCCAACTAAACGTGGCCAATACGATTTCGGTTTTACCCGCTTGTTTGTAAAATCGCCATTGGGTTTGGTAAGTAGAAGATTTAATGTCGCTGGAGCGGGGATGGTGCCCGTATACCCTTCCTTCCTGAAACTGAGAGAATACGAACTGATGGCAATTTCCAACCGTTTAACTGATGTGGGGATTAAGAAAATTAGAAGAGTTGGGCATAGTATGGAATTTGACCAAGTGAAAAATTACGTGGCAGGCGATGACTTTAGGACCATTAACTGGAAAGCGACTGCTCGTAGGTCTGATTTTATGGTGAACACCTACACCGAAGAACGTTCCCAGCACATCTATTGTGTAATCGACAAATCAAGGGCAATGAAAATGCCTTTTGAGGGGATGAGTTTACTGGACTATGCCATTAATGCTAGTTTGATTTTATCAAGTGTAGCCTTAATAAAGCAAGATAAGGCGGGGTTGATTACCATTGCCGAGAAAACCAAAAATGTGGTATTGGCAGATAGACGCCCCACACAGTTGAATAAAATAATGGAGGTGCTGTACAAAGAGAAAACCCGTTATCTGGAAACAGATATGGAAGCGCTTTTTGTAAGTTTACGTTCGGCATTGAAACAACGTAGCTTGGTGGTTTTCTTCACCAACTTTGAAAGCATGTCGGGATTGGAAAGACAGTTGCCTTACCTCAAAAGGATCGCGAAATACCATCTTTTATTAGTGGTGTTTTTTGAAAATACCACGCTTAAAGCTTTGGGGGATGGACAGGCCAAAGATGTTGAAGGTATTTATATTAAAACCATTGCCGAAAAATTTGCTTACGAAAAAAGATTAATGGTAAAGGAGTTGACCAAGCATGGTATTTTGAGTTTGCTTACAGCACCACAAAACCTCACGGTAAGTGTGGTAAATAGGTATTTGGCCATCAAGGCAAGACAGCAGTTATGATGGTTTTGTCATTCTGAACGTAGTGAAGAATCCATTTTTAGACTAATAGATTCCTTCCCAATGTATTAAAAAAAGTGCTCCTTGAGAAGGAGAGGAGACTCACGATGTATCTATGTGTTTGTATTTATAAAAAAGACATATAGCCACATAGGAAACCACATCTACAATGGTAATTTGTAGAGAATATTTTCTTAATTCGAACGTAAGAATTAAATCAATTCCAACATCTCTACGGCCTCATCAATATTGTTAATGTTGTCAAACGAAATACGTAAGCTGTCTTTTACTTCCTTGAGGTTGCATAAACGAGGATGTAGTTGTGCGAAAGCCAGAACGCGGTTAAAGGTTTCCGAATCGAAGAACTTCGATTGCTTATCGCTTATAAAATAGCCACGCAGGATGTTTTTCTTATAGCTCACTTTTTCAAAACCTAACGTTTTGGCAATCCATTGCAAACGTACTACTTTTAGCATGGCCAAAACCTGTGAAGGCACAGGGCCAAATCTATCCCGTAAACGTTTTTCGAAATTGCTGATTTGTTGCTCAGTTTCCAGTTTCGATATTTCTGTATATAGGTTATAACGTTCGGTAATGTTAGTGACGTAGCTATCAGGGATATGCATTTCCACATCGGTATCTACCTGGGTGAAGCTTACATAAGGGCGCTCTGGCTGGTCTTTAAACAACTCCTTAAACTCATCGTCCTTTAACTCTTGGATGGCCTCGTCCAAAATTTTATTATACATCTCAAAACCTATTTCGGCAATAAAACCACTTTGCTCACCACCTAACAAGTTTCCGCTACCGCGAATGTCCAAATCACGCATAGCGATGTTGAAACCGCTTCCTAGGTCCGAAAACTCTTCAATAGCACTTAGGCGTTTGCGGGCTTCATCGGTTAAGGTTGATAAAGGCAAACTCAGTAAATAACAGAATGCTTTTTTGTTGGAACGGCCCACGCGACCACGCATTTGGTGCAAATCGCTTAGTCCAAACATGTGTGCATGGTTAATGATGATCGTGTTGGCATTTGGTACATCCAATCCGGTTTCGATAATGGTAGTCGCCACTAAAACATCTTTCTCCCCGTTAATGAAATCAAGCATCACGTCTTCCAAAGCATCGCCATCCAACTGGCCATGGGCAATACCAATTCGCGCTGTAGGTACTAAAGTTTGAATAAGCCCAGCTAGTTGCTGCAAATCCTGCACCCGGTTGTGTACAAAGAAAACCTGCCCACCGCGGTCAAGTTCAAACTGTATGGCTTCTTGTAATAGTTTATCGTTAAAAACGTGCAATTCGGTAGTTACAGGCTGTCTATTTGGCGGCGGTGTATTGATAATAGACAAATCTCGGGCACCCATTAATGAGAAGTGAAGAGTACGTGGAATTGGTGTTGCTGTCAAGGTCAAAGTATCTACGCTTACACGCAGGGCACGTAATTTTTCCTTAGCTGCTACGCCGAATTTCTGCTCCTCATCAATCACCATTAAGCCAAGGTCTTTAAACTTTACGTCTTTGCTCAACAAGCGGTGTGTACCTATAATGATATCTATTTTGCCCTGAGCTAATTTTTCCAGACTTTCTTTAATCTGTTTGCTCGTTTTAAAGCGATTGATGTAATCTACCGTACAAGGAAAATCTTTCAACCTCGAAGAAAATGTCTTGAAATGCTGTAAAGCTAAAATGGTGGTAGGCACCAAAACTGCTACTTGTTTGCCATTGGCAACCGCTTTGAAAGCTGCTCGTAGCGCTACTTCGGTTTTACCAAAGCCCACATCGCCACAAACCAAGCGGTCCATAGGGTGTGGGGCCTCCATGTCCTTTTTTACATCGGCAGTAGCTTTCATTTGGTCGGGAGTGTCTTCGTAAATGAAAGAAGCCTCCAGCTCGGTGTCTAAATAACTATCGGGAGCAAAAGCAGTACCCACTTGAGCTTTACGCATGGCATATAGCTTAATGAGGTCGCGGGCTATGTCCTTAACTTTTTTTTTAGTGCTTTTTTTTAGCTTATCCCAGGCTTCGGTGCCTAGTTTGTTCATTTTTGGCGGTGTGCCATCCTTACCACTGTATTTAGCAATACGGTTTAGAGAGTTGATGTTCACATATAGCAGGTCATTGTCTGCATATACCAAACGAATCATTTCCTGCATTTTGCCATTGGTTTCTACTTTTTCTAAACCGGCATATTTTCCGATACCATGGTCTATATGCGTTACAAAATCGCCAGGTTTTAAATCCCTCAGTTCTTTTAAGGTAATGGCCTGGCTACGTTGATAACCTTTCTTTAATTGGTACTTGTAGAAACGGTCGAAAATCTGATGGTCGGTATAAAAAGCAACCTTTTGTATAAAGTCAACAAAACCCTCACGTAAAGGAATATGAATAGGGATAAATTTTACGCTTTTGTCAATATCATCTAAAATGGCATATAAACGTTCTATCTGTTTAGCTGAACTTGCAAAAATGAAATTATTAACGCCCTGCTTTTCGTTTTCCTTAAAGTTGTGGATAAGCAGGTTGAAATCTTTGTTGAAAGAAGGCTGCGGTTTGGTGTCGAAGTTAAAGACATTATCTGTTTGGTAGAAAAACTGCTTTCCAAATTCCACAAGGGTGAAATCATGCAGGAGGTCAGCCAGCATTTTTTCGTCAGAAAAGGCAAACTTAGGATCTAGCCAATTCGGATTTTGCTGTTTCTCCGTTGCAGGCAATGCTTTCCAAAGTTCATTGGCTTTTTTGTAGCCTGTTTTTACCACGTCAAGTGCAAAAGCTACATCTTTGAACCAAAGCTGGGTATCTTTTTCAATATAATCTAGTAGGCTGATGTTGTTTTCGGTAAGAAACTTGGCCTGCACATTAGGTACAATGGTCAAGGTTTTTACATCGTCTACCGATAATTGGCTTTCGATCTCAAAAGTTCTGATGCTTTCTACGGTATCACCAAAAAACTCAATACGGTAGGGAAGGTCATGAGAAAAAGAGAAAATATCGACAATACCACCACGGATAGAAAATTGACCGGGCTCATAAACAAATTCCGCACGCTCAAAATCATACTCGAATAAAAACTCGTTAATGAAATCTATGCCAAGTGTTGCACCTACGGTAATTTCCAAGGTGTTTTTCTCCAAAACGCTGCGGTCAATTACCTTTTCGGCCAAAGCCTCGGGGTAGGTAACCACAATTTGCCCATATTCAGACTGATGATTAAGCTCGTTGAGCACTTCGGCACGGGCCAATACGTTGGCTGTATCTACCTGTGTAAACTCAAAAGGTTTGCGGAACGAAGAGGGAAACAGCAAAACTTCCTTGCCCAAAATACTTTCAAGATCAGCAGAAAAATAAGCGGCTTCTTCCCGATTGGGTAATACAAAAAGTTGTGGTTTGTGCTGTAAAAAATAGGTGGTTAACGCAATTACGGCATCGGAAGAACCCACCAATCCCTTGATTTGGGTTTTGCTCTTGCTGTTGTTCAGCGATTTCGCGATGGCAAGAACTCGTTGGTCGGTTTTAAATCTATTAATTAAATCTCTAACGTTCACTATTCAAAGATACGGAATGAAATGTTGTGACAGGGTTAAATTTCAAATTTAACTTTAAGGGCGTATACTTTTGTTAGGAGTAAATAAATGTTTGGTCGGGATTTATTTCCAGTTTGTCGAAATTGGTTTCATAACAAGTAACATAAAGCTTATTATTGTTTCTTAATATTACAAAACGCGAAACAAATGATAGGCGATAAAGGAAAATATGTAGAATTTGTGTTTTGGGTTTTAGCACTAACGTTACTGGCCACTGCTGATCCCCACGAGCATCATTTCACCTTATGCCCCTTGGCTAATCTAGGTTTCGAGTGGTGTCCGGGATGTGGTTTAGGAAGATCTATCACGGCCATTTTTAACGCTGATTTTGAAGCGAGTTTTAGGCATCATTGGTTCGGTATTCCAGCTTTGCTAATTATCCTCTACCGCATTTATCAGTTAGGAAAACAATTAATTATTAAACAAAGCAAACAATTAAAATATAAGGAGATCTAGCCATGTTCGATCAAAATTTCATGTCATTACCAGGCATTACCCCACAAGAATATTCATATTTACAATCTGCCACCCAAGGTTTAAATGAACAACAACTACGTACTTTCTTGATGATTTACTCTGGAAAGCGTAAAAATCCAAGCGATATGCTGTTATTCTGTATCATTGGTTTGTTTTTGGTGCCAGGTTTACAGCGTTTTATCATTGGCCAAATTGGGATGGGTATTCTTTACTTATTTACTGCTGGTCTTTGTTTGATCGGTTCAATCATCGATATTGTTAACCATAAAACTTTAGCTTTTGAACACAACCAACGTATGGTTTTTGAAAGCATGCAAATGGTTAGAATGAGCAACTTTTAAACATACTCAAATGTAAAAAACTGCCCTGCATGTTCTCCAACATACAGGGCAGTTTTATTTTCTAGGCACTACCAAACAAAGGTAGCTGTTGCATTAGGTGCTAGAGAATAAGAAGTGTTTTTGTTTTGAAGTGCAATAGCAAAAGCCTTTTGCTCTTTTCCAGTGTTGAGCACAATCAGTACTGTTTTTCCTTCCGGAGTTTTAAAAGCTACATTGGCTAATCCATCAACTTCGTTCGAAGCAATTCTAACCGAGCCAGGCCTTACAAATTTTGCGGCTTGGGCAATAATATAATAGGCAGGGTTTCTTGTTACTTTATTTCCCTCAATGGTGATAGCTCCCAAGCATCTGTCGCAGCCGCCAGGCGTATGTGGGTTATAGTTTCCATCTGCGGCCAAGTTCCATTCCAATACTGTTCTCGCCCAATTTCTGGTGGCGCCAATAATGAGGTGCTTCACATGAAATGGAAAATCGCCTGCCATGTTTCCAGGGGCGCCTACCCATTGTTCGGTGAAATAAATATTCTTATCGGGATGAGCTTCATGGACTTTGCTTAAGGCCTCAATTCTACCTCCGTATAAGTGAAATGCCGAACCATCGATGTAAGGTTTTGCTTCTTTATCATCCAAAATACTGATAGGATAGTCGGGTCTATCGGCATTGTGATCATAAATGATGATTTTGGTATTGATTTTATGCTGCTTGAAGATTGGTCCTAAATGTTTTTTAACGAAAATGGCTTGGTCTGCAGCAAGCATCAACAAACTTGGATTGTTTCCGGGATGCAAAGGCTCGTTTTGTACCGTGATGGCATCAATGGTAATGCCATTTGCTTTCATGGTTTGAATGTATTTGACAAAATACAAGGCGTAGGCATCATAAAATTCGGGTTTTATGCTGCCGCCTTTGGTGGCGTTGTTGGTTTTCATCCATGCTGGTGGAGACCAAGGTGAACCCATCAATTTAACCTTTGGATTAATGGCAAGGATTTCTTTCAATACCGGAATGATCTCCTTTTTATCGGGGCCCAAATCAAACTTGCTCATTGACAAATCGGTTTCACCTTCTGGTAAATCATTATACGAAAATACGTGGTCATTAAGGTCAGATGCGCCAATGCTCAAACGAAGGTAGCTGGTGCCAATATTGTTTTTATCGGTAGCAAATAGTTCAGTTAAAATTGCTTTTCGGGCAGATTTTTCCATGGCAAGCAAATGCTGGGCACTTCCGCCAGTAAGCGTATAACCAAATCCATCAATGCTTTGGTAGCTTTTGCTAGGGTCTATGCTAATGGTATTTTCGCCAGTAGCTAGGTTTTCAGATTTGTTGTTTTGCTGTACAAACAGGATGTTTTGTTTTACATCGGTAAGCCAAACTTGGGGTTGCTTTTGAGCCTGTAAGCTGCCCCAGCAAAGGCAGCTCAAGGTCAAGATAAAGTACTTCTTCATCTGGGTGTTCAAATAGTGCGTTAATTAATTGACAATAAAGGTGCTGATAGAATGCGGCTGGCTTTGTGTTTTAGCTGCTTCTCCATTTAACCACAGTTGATAGTCGAGTTTTTTATCGCTCGTATTCATTACCACAACCACAATTTTACCATCGGGATTAAGAAAGCCAGAAGTTTGTAAAATATCCCTTGTAGAGGAAGTGATGATACGTTTAGCACCTGGCTTAATGAATTTAGAGAAATGCCCCAAGTAGTAATAAGCATTGGTGTAAATCAACTTTCCTGTGCGGGTGTCGGCATGGATGGGGGCAAAGCAATAATTCTGCACATGGTTAGGGCCTCCTTTTTCATCTAAAAGAATGTTCCAGTCTGTCCATGCAGCGGTTCCGTTGTTAAAATCATTGATCATCGAATGACCGTATCGTTCCCCTAAAGACCAATTATTGATGCTGTCTAGGCTGAATTTTTCTTTACAACCTTCGGTGAAAATCAATTGCTTGTCTGGAAAGCTTTCGTTCACTTTTTTCAGGTTGTCGAACTGCATTTTGCTACCTGTCCATGTTTCATACCAGTGAAAACCAATGCCCCAAACATATTTTGCCGCCTGTGGGTCGTTCAAAATGGTGCTGGCTCTGTGGTAGATTAAATCGCGGTTGTGGTCCCAAGCAATTAGCTTTTTATTGGCCATGCCAGATTTATGCAAAGTTGGACCTAAATAGTTTTTAATGAAATCTCTCTCCTCTTCGGCAGTATAAATGCACGATTCCCATCTTTGCTTGGCCATGGGTTCATTTTGCATGGTTAAGCCCCAAATAGGAATATTTCTTTTCTCGTATTCTTGGATGAATTTGATGTAATAATTGGCCCAAGCTTGTTGGTATTCGGCTTTTAACTTGCCTCCTTGTAACATGCTGTTGTTGGTTTTCATAAAAGCTGGTGGCGACCAAGGGCTCACATAGGTGGTTAGTTTTCCACCTGCTGCTGCAATTGCCTTTTTAATCAAAGGAATTTTGAACTGCTCATCGGGAGCAACGTTGAAGGTTTTCAAATCTTTATCGTTTTCCTTTACGTAAGTATAACTGCCTGAAGAAAAATCGCAGCTATTGATATTGGTACGTAGTAAATTGTAGCCAATGCCTTTTTCTTTGTCATAGTAAGCTGTTAAAAATTCTTTTTGTTGCTCTGCCGGCAGTTTGGCAAAAACTTCAGCGGATGCATCGGTAATGGCTCCGCCTATACCTACCATGGTTTGAAAGGTTTTATGGGTATTGATGAAAACCGTAGGCTCGGTTTCTAAAGGCTGGCTGTAAGGAGTGAAATTGAGTTTTCCCTCATTGCTGATACGCAGATTGGTATTCTCGGCGGTGGTGAACTTCTCCGCTTGTTTGGTGCTATTTTTTGGCTTATCTGTGGATACCAATAGAAAAGCGAGCACTAAGGTAAATAGGTTGGTTTGATACATATTATGATTAATAAGGGAATATTTGGTGTTTTCGGATTTTGCTCCGTGCCCGTAAGTCATGATTTAAGTTTTACGCACAAGGACGTGTTTAGGGTTTATATTTGGTTAGATTAATAGTGCTTTTGAGCGCAATTTTTTTGCCGTTGCGGTATGCAAAGTAGATTAAACTATTGCTAAAAAACAAGCGTTTTAGTTTGAAATTTTTAATTAAATATCTGTAATACAGGTTGTTGTGTTGAATTTGATACGTTTTGATGCCGAAAGCCAAGAAGATGAAATTCCTTGCCAAACCTAGCGAAAAGCCTGTTTTTTAGCAGAAATGATCAAAGAGGTTGATACGTTTTGGTACCAACGTGAAATTTTTCGAATTTTAGCTAAGGACGAGCTTGCTCCAGCCCATATCTCCAGCATTTTTTAATTCTTTTTTCCTGCTTTCCATCACTTTTTTGATTTTGTTGCCATAGTTTAGGCAAGTGTTTTGCCTAATGCCCAAAATCTCGGAAAGCTTGTGCGAAGAGATTTTTCCTTGAGAAGAGTAGATAAGGAAAACCATGTAGAAGGATTTGGTAATGGAAATGCGGCTATTTTGGAAGATGGTATCAATGAGTACCGATTCTTCGTAGCTACATTTTTTACAACGTCGGCTATGTGAGGTATGCCCTGGAATATAATCGCTGGTGCCACATTTTTTGCATTGATAGCCCTTGCTCCATTTTAAGTTGGCTAAAAACTCAAAGCAGCTTTCTTTGTCTGGATATATCTTACTGAACTCCTCAAAATCTACTTCAGTTGACATGACCCTTGCCCTGGTCACTTTTTCAATATCTACTTTAAGCTCCTGGTTGTCGTTGGTAAGCAGTGCATTCATCTTACTGATTTCTTCTGCCTGTTGTGCCAAGCGACGATTCGATTCCGTAAGCTGTATATTTTGAGCTTCAATTACCGCTGATTTTTCAAATACCTCTTTCGTTCGCTCTTTTACTTTGGCTTCCAGTTCTCTGTTGAGAGTATCCTTGAGCTCGGCATTAATGGTCATTTGTTTAATGGTTTCCTGCTGGGCAAAATCCTTTTGCTGTTTCAGCCATCGTACCTTATCGCCAATAGCTAAAGAAAGAAATATCATTTCCAGCACAAAACTGATGCTTAGGCCATAATAACTTACTGCACTTACATTGAGCCAGTCAAAACCAATTGAAATCAGGAATTTGAGCAAGAAGCCCAAGAAAAGAAAACTGTAGCCCAATACAAAGTACCTTGCGGGCTTATATCCTTTTGAATAGATGTAAATTCCAGTAGCGTAGGCAAGTGTTAAAGGGATAATTTCAAGCACCTTGTATTTGAACAAATCTTGGTTAAAGAAGAATGAAAATACAAACAAGGCAATCCTTAGGATAATCAGCAGATTAATGACACGATATAAGGAAGGTGCCTTCTCCTTTACTTGCAGAAGTCGTTGCGAAAATAGTAACGCAAAAACACTGGCCGAACATAAGGCAATGGCATAGGCAATTTGGTTCCATTGTGGGCTGTTGGGCCAAAGGTATTGATAGGCAATGCCGTCGGTGCTCATCTCATAAATGGCAATGCTGATGTTGTAGAAAACGTAATACAAATACTGTCGTTGCCTAATGTAAATGAACATCAACAGGTTGTAAAAGCTGAAAATCGCAATCATCCCATAAAACACACCAAATGAAAAATATTCAGTGGTAGCATATTGTATAAACCAATGGACCGAACGTAAAACGAGTATCACATCGGCAGTTTGTTGTGATTGTATCCTAAAGTAAAATACTCTATTTTGATTGGGGATATTTTCAAGAAGGATTTCAAAGTTCTTATGTTGTAGTTCACGTTGGTCAAATACATATCGGTCGCCTAATAACAAACTGTCATAGCCACCATGCTGATTGGGGACGTAAGCAACGATATCGTCAATGGTTTGGTCGAAAAATTCTAATAAAAAACTTTTGTTAAGCGACTTCGCCTGATTGACGGAAATTCTGTACCAATGTACCGCTGCTTTGTTGGGTTTTTTAGGCGTGCTGGAGATGCTTGGCTTAAAATAGGGGGAACGTTTCGGTGATAAAACTTCTTCGAAAGTCAGCTTTCCAGTAGGGTCTTCGAGCTGTTCAATTTCTTCAAAAGAGAAAATATGCTGTTTCGTGTTCTCTGTAATCCATACTGTTTTTTGGGCAAAAGCATTTCCAAAAGCAGTGAAAAAGGCTGCTTGTAAAAGAAACAGTTTGAAGTGAAACAAGATTGAATTTCTCATTAATTTGGTTTGGGAGCATAAGTGTGACCATGCGGAACATGTGAAAACTTATCTCCTTAGTGTCAAAGATACAATTTGCCTGTACAAAAGAAATAGGCCAGGAAACTTTGAAATGATAGCGATGTCATGTTGAGCTTGTCGAAACATTTTTTTGCGATATATTTTAATTGAAAGCTTATGGTTAACTTTAACCAATGAAATTAAAGAAGCTAATTGAAAGTTTAGAACAATGGGCACCGCTCAATTACCAGGAAGATTATGACAACGCTGGCCTGATTGTGGGAAGCCCAGATGATGAAATCCATGCCGCTTTGGTTTCGCTGGATTGTACGGAGCAGATTGTTGACGAAGCCATTGAAAAGCATTGCAATCTGATTATTTCTCATCATCCGATCGTATTTAAGGGGCTCAAGAAGCTGAACGGGAAAAACTACGTAGAACGGGTGGTAATGAAAGCCATCAAAAATAACATTGCGTTATACGCCATCCATACCAATTTAGACAGTGTGGCGACTGGTGTAAATGCGAAAATCTGTGAGCGTTTGGGAGTCGAAAACACCCAGATTTTAGTGCCCAAATCAGGTATTTTAAAAAAACTGGTTACTTTTTGCGAACATAAAGATGCAGAACAATTGCGTAATGCACTGTTTGCTGCAGGCGCAGGGAATATTAGTCACTACAGCGATTGTAGTTTTAACCTAGAAGG
The DNA here is from genome assembly GCF_039594775.1 of Pedobacter sp. Taxonomy (GTDB): domain Bacteria; phylum Bacteroidota; class Bacteroidia; order Sphingobacteriales; family Sphingobacteriaceae; genus Pedobacter. Next base: position 902,962 of record NZ_JBCNMT010000001.1, read on the forward strand.
CGTGGGCACTTTCAAGGGCGATGAGCAGTCGAACCCAACTTTGGGTAAAGCTGGTGTTAGGGAATATGCGAATGAAACCCGTATCGAGGTCATTTTTAAAATACAGGATGAACGTAGGTTATTGTCGACTCTGTTTGAAAATCATCCTTATGAAGAAGTTGCTTACGATATTTATGCTTTGGAAAATAAACTGCAAAGTGTAGGCTCGGGCATGGTAGGCACATTACCAGAAGAAATGGACGGTGCAGATTTTCTACGTTTGGTAAAAACGCAAATGGATGCAAGCGTTCTGAGACATACCGACCTGTTGCCCAAAAAAATAAAAAAAGTTGCCGTGTGTGGTGGTTCTGGAAGTTTTCTGTTAAAAAATGCCATTGCTGCAGGTGCCGATGCTTTTGTAACAGCTGATTTTAAATACCATGAATTTTTCGATGCGGAAGATAAAATTGTGATTGTAGATATCGGACATTTTGAAAGTGAACAATTTACATCTAATTTGTTGATAGATAATATTCAAGAAAAATTTCCTAACTTTGCAATCCGTTTAACGGAGCATAACACAAACCCCATAAATTATTTCATTTAATGGAACAAACAGTAGAGCAGAAGCTAAAGGCTTTATACGAATTACAAAACATACATACCAAGATTGATAAGATACGCCAAATTAGAGGTGAATTGCCAATTGAGGTTGCCGATTTGGAAGATGAGGTAGCTGGTTTGGAAACCCGTATCCAAAAAATCAAAGCAGAGTTGGATGATACGGAAGATGCTATTGTAAATCGTAAAAATATGATCAAGGAAGCTCAAAACTTGATTAAAAAATATGATGCACAACTTAAGGATGTAAAAAACAACCGTGAGTACGATGCCTTGACTAAAGAGGTTGAAATCCAAAACTTAGATATTCAGGTAAGCGAGAAAAAGATTAGAGAGTTTGGTTTCGAGATTAACAATAAAACTGAAATTTACGAGAAAGCTAAAGCTAATCTTGATTTAAGAAAAGGTGATTTAGAAGCAAAGAAAACGGAGCTTGACACCATTACTGCTGAGACTGAAAAAGAAGAACAAGCTTTATTGAAAAAAGCAGAGAAAGCTCAAGAAAATATCGAGGAACGTTTGTTATTCGCTTACAACAGATTGAGAAAAAATGCGGTAAATGGTTTAGCTGTAGTAACTATCGATAGGGATTCTTGCTCGGGTTGCTTCAACAAAATTCCACCTCAACGTCAATTAGATATCCGTCAGCGCAAAAAAGTAATTGTTTGCGAGCACTGTGGTCGTATCTTGGTTGATGAGGCTTTAACGCACGAATTGGCAGAAGCTTAATTTAGTATCCAACCAACCAAATATAAAATTAGCCCCGCAATTGCGGGGCTTTTTGTTTAAAGCCATATTGAAACAATCTGAATGTTATTAAACATTTAATTGTCAGTCTGAGCCTGTCGAAGACTACTTTATAAAGAATGCTTCTAATGGTTCGATATTACAGAGGTGCTTTTGCTTGGATAAAAACATTATTCAAGTAAAATTTATTGTTTTGAAAAATAATGTATTAATGAAATTTGGTGGTTTTTTAAAAACAACCAATAAATAAATACGTTATATACCTTTGTTTAACTAAATTGTCATCTATAACCATAACACCCTTGAAACTGATTTCCCGTCTTTCGATTCTCTTCCTTCTGTTATCACCGTTTGCGGCATCAGCCAATTTCGATTTCAATGCAAATTGTGTAAAAGCCTACCAAAATATTTTTGAACTGAAACTTGCTACGGCGAAGCAGTTGATTGCTTCGGAAAAGAAAGCCAGACCCAATAATTCCATTATTCCTCTGTTAGAAAATTATGTAGATTATTTTTATCTGCTTACTACCGAGAGCAAGGCGGAGTTTGAAAAGCTGGAATCAAATAAAGCCAGCCGCTTGGACCAAATTAGTAGAGATGATAAGAATTCGCCCTACTACTTATATGCGCAAGCGGAGATCAATCTGCAGTGGGCGTTAATTAGAAGCCGATATGGCGCTTATTTCGCGGCCTCACGTGAAATTAACCGAGCCAATGGTTTGCTGAAGGATAACCAAAAGAAATTTCCTAATTTCCATTTAAATGATAAAGGTTTGGGGTTAATCAACGTGGTGATAGGTGCCTTGCCCGACGGCTTTATGAAATCTGCTTTGTCTACTTTTGGTGTGAAAGGTGATGTGCAAACTGGATTGGCGCAATTAGATCGTTTAGCGGAAAACCTTCCAAAATCAACCTATGAGCCTTTTTATGAGGAGGTGATTTTTTACTATGCCTATTTATTGTCTGATGTAGCCAAGAGCCCGCAAGCTTATGCTAAAACCATGAAATATACGGCTCGTATTGCTGATAGTAGCCTGTTGAAAAGCTACATGCAGGCTTATGTGTGTGCCCGCAATGGGAAAAGCGAACAGGCCATCGAAATACTAGAAAGCAGACCTAAAGGAAATGCTTATCAGCCTTTTGCTTATTTGGATTATTTACTTGGAGTGGCTCGCCTAAATAAATTAGATCTTGGAGCAGCGTCGAATTTTAGCCAGTTTTTGCAACGTAATCAAGGTGTTAATTATATTAAGGATACCTATTTGCATATGGCTTGGATTTCTTTGTTAAAAGAAGATACGGCTGGTTTTAACAATTATATCACTCAGGTAAAGAGTAAGGGAAATACTTATGCTGAGAAGGATAAGCAGGCCCTTAACGAAGCCAACTCCCCTAAACCTCAAATGGTTTTGTTAAAAGCTCGTTTGTTGTATGATGGAGGTTATTTAAACAAGGCATTGGACGTTTTAAATGCGACTAAGGCGGATGACTTTACCAGCAATAAGGATAGGACAGAATACGCCTATAGATTGGCCCGTGTAAATGATGATTTAGGAAAAGATGATGTAGCGCTTGTTCAATACCAAAACGCTATCAATTTGGGTAAGGGGTTGAAGTACTATTATGCCGCGAAATCTGCAGTGCTTGCTGGAAATATCTACGAAAGGAAAAAGAATTTCGCGAAAGCGAAGGCATGCTTTCGTTTAGCGATAGATATGAAAGGCCATGAGTACGAAAACAGCATTGAGAATGAAGCGAAACAGGCTTTGAAAAGAATAGATGGATAAGGATTGAAGATAAAGGAGCAAAGAACAAGGATTCGTCAGAGTTCCAAACTCTGTATAAAATCTTTATTCTTTGCTCCTCATTTCTTGCTCTTAAAATTTGTAAACTATGGCATTGATGTGCATGCCTGCACCTACAGAAGCAAAAACGGCATGATCACCTTCTTTGATTTCATAGCCATCTACTTTATTTTTTAAGACGAGGTCAATCAAAGTAGGAACAGTGGCTACCGAGCTATTACCTAGCCAAGAAATGGTCATGGGAACCAATTTTTCAGGGATGGTATCTTCTCCATAAAGTTTAAACAAACGCTTCATGATGGCATGATCCATTTTACCATTGGCTTGGTGAATGAATACCATTTTGATTTGTTTAACATCTACACCGGATTTGTCTATCGCTTGCTTCACTAATTGTGGAACGGTAATTACCGCAAATTCGTAAAGTTTACGGCCTTTCATTTTAATATAAGCATTGCCATTTTGTTCTGACGGATCATTGCTAGCGCCCATGATCAGCATATCGGCATGGCTGGCGTGTGTTTGGGCCTTATGGGCTAAAATGCCCTTAGTATCATCATTTGTTACTGCACTTAAAATGGTAGCTCCTGCACCATCTGCAAATATCATGCTGTCTCTATCATGGGGGTCTACAATTCTGGATAAGGTTTCAGAACCAATTACCAATACATGTTTGGCATCTCCGGAGCGGATAAGGTAATCAGCCTGTATCATACCTTGTACCCAACCTGGACAACCAAAAATCAAGTCAAAGGCAACACAATCAGGATTGATAATGCCCAATTGTAGTTTCACTTTTGCCGCCAATGCTGGCAACATATCTACTCGATTGCTATTATGTTTTACGTCACCAAAGTTGTGACAGAATATGATGTAGTCTAAGCTTTCTTTATCAATTTTGGCGTCTTCAATGGCTCGCTGTGCGGCAATAAGGCCAATATCATGATTTAGTTGGTCATCATTAATGTAACGTCGTTCGTTAATTTCGGTGATGTCACTAAATTTTTGGATAATTTCCTCGTTGTCTTTGTCAATTTTTACTCCGCCATCAAAAAAGGTATGCTCAAGGAAATGTTTGCCAGAGATAGTATTTTCAGGAATATAGCTGCCCGTACCGGTAATCACCGATCGAATTTTGTTCATAGTTATTAATTTACACTTTAAACCGATTTGGTATTTAGTATAAATTTAATATTATTGAGCGATTTAACAAAATTGTTTTAATTGAAATCGTCAATTAGGAATACAAAAAGCTCTTTTGGACCATGTGCGCCAAGCACTAAGGTTTTTTCAATATCTGCTGTACGGCTAGGACCTGTAATAGTGCTTACCATAGATGGGATTTGATTCCCATATTTTGTTTTCAAAAGCTGAAATGCATCTTTTAAATCTAAAACCAATTGCCCTGTTCTGGCAATTACAATATGATGATGTGGGAAAATGCTTAGTCTACGCCCTGCAGCATTTTGATTGCTTACCATTACCGAACCGTTTCTGGCAATAAGCGCTTCACACATGGTAATGCCAACTTCAGCTTGCCCAAAATCCTTATCGGTTTGGTAAAACGGAAATTCATAAGTGCTCAATAATGCCTGTAGCTCAGGTTCCCAGCAATAAATTTTTCGCCATTTGTATTGGTCGGCAAGACCAAGGATGTTTTCAATAAAATCAACACCATTTTCACAAAAGATAAAATTGCCAGAAACTGCCCCCAGTTGTTCAGCGAACAAGATTTCCAGTTCCTCTTCATTTTGTTGGTATAATGGAGTCTCTTCTAGATGAGGATAGGGGTTATCTCGTTTCTCGAGCAATGCCTTCCTGATCTTTTTTAGCATGAGTTCCTTTGGGGTAATATTATCTTTCATCAACGGGCTGATTTAAAAACAAAAATAGGCAAGCTTATGATAAAAGCCTGCCTATTTCCTATTAAAAAATAAATCTTATTTACTTTCTTCAGTTGGATTAATGCTTGTAGCGCTTTCATCGGCTTGCTCCGTATGGTTTACTACAATTTCCTCTGGTTTAGGCTCAATCACGGTAGCACCGTTTACAAATTCGTCATAAGTAGTACGAGTGTCAAACGGACGTTTGCCTAAAAGCTCCTCTAAATCTGTTTGGAATAAGATCTCTTTTTCCAATAGTTTCTGAGCCAATTTCTCTAAACCTTCCTGATTAGCAATTAACAATTGTTTAGTGCGGTCGTAAACTTCATTGGTCAAGTTACGCACTTCAATGTCAATCATTTCTGCAGTTCTATCAGAATAAGGTTTGTCAAAATTGTATTCGTTATGCGGATCGTAGAAGGATACGTTACCTACATTTTTGTTCATGCCGTAAATTTTCACCATGCCGTAAGCAATACGGGTAATATGCTCCAAATCGCTTAACGCACCAGTAGAGATTTTATTGAAGATAATATCTTCAGCAACTCTACCGCCCATGGTCATGCACATATCGTCCATTAACTGTTCGGTAGTATATAAGAACTGCTCTTTTGGCAGGTATTGAGCATAGCCTAAAGCTGCAACACCACGGGGAACGATAGAAACTTTTACCAATGGATTGGCGTGCTCCAAAAACCAGCCTGCAATGGCGTGGCCAGCTTCGTGGTAGGCAACAATCTTTTTCTCCTCTGGAGATATGATTTTATTTTTCTTTTCTAGACCTCCAATTACACGGTCAATGGCGTCTTGGAAATCTTGCATATCTACCATCTCTTTATTACGACGAGCGGCAATTAATGCGGCTTCGTTACATACGTTGGCAATTTCTGCACCAGCAAAACCAGGAGTTTGTGCCGATAATTTCTTGGCTTCTACGTCAGCAGCAATTTTGATAGGTTTTAAGTGTACCTTGAAAATTTGCTCACGACCTACCAAATCAGGTTTGTCGATAGAAATTTGTCTGTCAAAACGACCTGGACGCATTAAAGCAGAGTCTAATACATCAGGACGGTTGGTTGCAGCTAGGATGATGATTCCCGAATCGGTACCGAAACCATCCATCTCTACCAATAATTGGTTAAGGGTATTTTCACGCTCGTCGTTACCGCCCATCACACTTCCTTTACCGCGGGCACGTCCGATGGCATCAATCTCATCGATGAAAATGATACATGGAGCTTTATCTTTAGCCTGCTTAAACAAATCACGCACACGGGAAGCACCCACACCAACAAACATTTCTACAAAATCCGAACCTGACAGGGAGAAGAACGGCACTTGTGCTTCACCAGCTACAGCTTTAGCTAATAAAGTTTTTCCGGTTCCTGGCGAACCTACCAGTAAAGCTCCTTTGGGGATTTTACCTCCCAAATTGGTGTATTTCTTAGGATTTTTAAGGAAATCAACAATTTCCATCACCTCTGTTTTTGCTTCTTCTAATCCCGCAACGTCATTGAAAGTGATATTTACTTGGCTTTCCTTGTCGAATAAAGTTGCTTTTGATTTGCCAATATTGAAGATTTGGCCACCTCCGCCACCTCCACCACCGCTCATACGGCGCATCATGAAAATCCATAAACCAGCGAACAATAGTAACGGGAGGATTACCTGAACAAAAATGCCGGTCCAAGCACTTGATTTAGAAACCGTTTCTACCGGAATTTGATTTTCCGCAGGGACGTTTGCCTGTGATTTTTCCAATTGCTTGCTTAAAATCTCGGCAGATGGTGCATTGAACACCACCATAGGTCCTGTATCACGACCAAAGCTGCTTCTGCTTTTGTATTTTTTATACTTAGGGTCGTCTTTTTTACTCTCCTTGATATAAACTTCAGCTTTTACAATGTCATCAGCTTTATAGGTTACAATCTTTTGTACATCTCCGGGTATCAGCATTTCTTGCTCGAAAGTCTTGTAAGAAATCTGTTGAGCATTGTCTGAACTAAACAAAAACTGAATAGCTAAAAGACCAATGATAATAGCCGCATAAACCCAAAAAATATTGAATTTTGGAGCTTTTTGAGGACGTTTAGGGATATTGGGCATTCGCTTTCCAGGTTTGTTAGGCTTATCGTTTGAATTATTTTCTTGTTTCATGCTAGTCAAAATGTTTTTTAGGGTTATGCACTTTTGTATGTGGTTGTTTCAGCATCGCCCCATAAATCTTCTATTCCGTAAAAATCACGTTTTTCGGTTCTAAATATATGAACAACAATGTCGAGATAGTCTAAAATAATCCATTCGGCATTGTCTAATCCTTCTTTTCTCCACGGGTGGGATTGCGTTAGTTTATAGATTTCATCTTCCACACTATCGGCTATTGCTTTAACTTGGGTAGAAGAATCTGCATTACAGATGACAAAATAGTCGGAAACTGAACTGTTCAGCTCCCTTAAATCCAATCGCACAATATCGCTCCCTTTTTTTTCTTGAATGCCTTGCACGGCTATTTCAGACAGGTATGTAGAAAGGTTTGCATTTTTCTTTTTTACCATTAAAAAAAATTAATTTTGGTCTTCAACAAAATATAAAATCAACACTTGCAAAATAACACTTTTTCAACATTATTTGTTGGTCAAAATCTTATCAAATTATCAGCGGTTGATTCTACTAATAATTATTTAAAAAAATTAGCTTCAAATTCCGAGCCATTGCCGGAAGGTACTGTAATAATGGCAGACCATCAATTTGCCGGGAGGGGCATGCAGGGGAACGTTTGGTTAGCACAAGCTGGCAAAAGCCTTACATTTAGTTTGTTGTTAAGGCCAACTTTTGTTGCTGCCGAGCGGCAGTTTGAATTGAATATGTTGGTTTCAGTGGCCATTAATAACGTTTTATCGAAATATGTAAGTGATCATCTTAGCATTAAATGGCCAAATGATGTTTATGTAGATAATCGGAAAATAGGTGGCGTATTAATTGAGAATGTTATTGCTGGCAGTAATTTGAAACAAAGCATTATTGGCATAGGTTTAAACGTAAATCAGGGAGAATTTGAAGAAGAATTAGCAGGACGTCCAGTGTCTTTGTCACAAATTTTACATCAAAATGTGAATCTAATGGTACTTTTGAGTGAGATTTGTGCTCAGATTGAACAACTTTACCTGAAACTGAAGTTTGGCAAAAGTACAAACCTTAGGGAATTGTACGTTAATAAACTTTATCGTCTCCATAAAGTAGCAAGATATAGCCAAAATGGAAAGGAATTTGAAGGCGTTATAGAAGGGGTAAGTGAAATGGGTTTGCTACGAATTAAGCCTATGAATGGAGAAATACTTGAATTTGGATTTAAAGAGGTTGCTTTTATTTAGAAATCCTAGAGAAACATTGTAATATTGAAAGTTTAACGAACTAACTTATAAAAAACAAATGAAAAAAATCACCTTAATTTTAGCGATGGTTGTAATGGCAACCGTTAGTGCATTTGCTCAATTGGAGAATCCTGTAAATTGGCAATATGCAGCGAAAAAGATTAACAAAAGCGAAGCTGTGCTTTATATTAAAGCCACCATTGATCCAAATTGGCATCTTTACTCTCAAAATCTTAAGCCTGGAGGGCCTAACAAAACTGAATTTACTTTTACTCCATCTAAAGATTTTACTTTAGTTGGGAAAACAACAGAACCTAAGCCCATCACCAAATACGAAAAAGTATTTAAAATGAATGTGAGCTACTTTGAGGATGAAGTTGTTTTTCAGCAAAAAATAAAACTGAATAAAGGAACAACTACTGTAAAGGGTAAGGTAGAGTTTATGGTGTGCGACGACAAGCAATGTTTACCACCCAGCGAAGTGAGTTTCAGCATCCCTGTAAAATAATGAAATAAGGAGCGCCAGCGGCGTTCCTTATTTTTTATCTAAGCGTTATTATGAAAGTAAGGTTAATATTCTTTCTTTTATTAAGCAGCTTTTTTGCCCAAGCGCAATTACACAAGCCGGTTAAATGGTCTTATCTGTCAAAAAAGCTTAATAACAATGAAGCCGAAATATATCTTAAGGCTAGTATTTCGACGGGATGGCATATCTACGCCATGCAGTTTAATGAAGCGCCAATGCGAACAAGTTTTCGTTTTACGCCATCGCCATCTTACGCTTTAATTGGCAAAGTTAAAGAACCTAAATCTGTAGCTAAATACGATAAGACTTTCAAAAAAAACCTTTATTATTTTGAAAAGGAAGTGGTTTTTGCTCAAAAAATAAAACTACTTAAACCTAAAGTGTCCGTTAAGGGCATTTTGGAATTTATGGCTTGTAGCGATAAAAGCTGTCTCCCGGCCGAGGAAGTTCCTTTTCAAATTGTTGTTTCTCGCTAGGCCCTTTCTAGTTGGTTCTAGATCTGATAAATAGAAAATTATCGCTAACTTCACGCTCGTAACACAAACACACAAATGAAAAAACTTAACTTATTATTGGTGCTTTTTATAGCGCTTTTCTCAGTCTTTTATGCCAATGATGGCTATGCTTTGCAAGCCCAGGAAGACACCACTTCAGCCAGTGCAGATATTGGCGATCTTGAATTTACCACTATCGGCTCGAAAGAAGATAGTGTAGCTAACAACATCAAGCCTGACTCTGTTGACAAAAAAATCGACTCGGTTAAAGTTGATGTAAAAACTGCGCAAACTGGCGAAAAATCATTATGGATAATTTTTGTGATAGGCTTCTTTGGAGGTTTTGCCGCATTTATAATGCCTTGTATTTATCCGATGGTGCCGCTAACGGTAAGTTTTTTTACCAAAAGAGCAGAAACCAAAGGTAAAGGGATACAAGGGGCAATTCTTTATGGATTATCAATCATCACAATTTATGTACTTATTGGCGTAATTATTACTTTAATTTGGGGAGCAAGTGCCATGAACCAGCTTTCAACAAGTGGAGTATTTAATGTGGCTATTTTCCTAATCTTGTTGATTTTTGGTATCTCATTTTTAGGTGCTTTTGAAATTACTTTACCTAGCAGGTTTGTAAATAAGTTGGATGCTAAATCAGATTCAAAAGGACTGATGGGAATTTTCTTTATGGCTGCTACTTTAACTGTGGTTTCCTTTTCTTGCACAGGTCCAATTATTGGTAGTGTGCTAGTTTCAATTGATAAAGGCTTGTTGGCTCCAGTAGTAGCAATGTTTGGATTCTCTCTTTCTTTGGCTTTGATATTTACTGTTTTTGCTATTTTCCCAGGTTGGATGACCTCTCTTCCAAAATCAGGAGGTTGGTTAAATGCAGTAAAAGTAGTGCTAGGTATTTTGGAAATCGGGTTTGCTATGAAATTTTTATCTACGGCAGACTTAGCATACCATTGGGGTATTTTAGATAGGGAAGTTTTCCTAGCCATTTGGATTGTTTTGGCTTTTATATTAGGTTTTTACTTATTAGGGAAAATCAAGTTTTCTCATGATAGTGATTTACCTTACGTTTCTATTCCACGGTTGTTTTTGGCGGTTGTATCTTTTGCTTTTGCAGTTTACCTTATCCCGGGCTTATGGGGTGCGCCATTAAAAGCGGTAAGCGGATTGGTTCCACCATTATCAACGCAAGATTTTGTAATCGGTGAAGGTAGCGGGACTGGAACAGCTTCGCATGCTGACACTACTGGCAAAAAGAAAAAATATGCAGATTTTCTTCACATTCCTCACGGGATAGATGGCTATTTCGATTACGAAGAAGCTTTAGCTTATGCGAAAGAAGTGAATAAACCGTTATTTTTAGATTTTACCGGACATGGATGTGTAAATTGTAGAGAGATGGAGGCCCGTGTTTGGTCTGATAAACAGGTGCTTAAAAGATTGAAAGAAGATTATATTGTAGTATCATTATATACTGATGATAAAACTGCTTTGCCAGAAAATGAACAATTTTATTCGAAAATCTTGAAAACTCAGGTGAACACTGTTGGAAAAAAATTCCAACATTTGCAAGCGGAGAGATTTGGTACTGTTGCCCAGCCTTACTATGTACTATTAGATACAAATGAAAAGGAATTGGTTTCTCCACCAATAGGGGTAGAATTTAAAATAGATGCTTATTTGGGCTATCTTGATAAAGGATTGTCGGAATTTGCTAACAAAAAATAAATGAGCAAGATACAAAATATAGGCGTGCTGACTTCTGGTGGCGATGCTCCCGGAATGAATGCCGCAATTAGAGCCGTAGTTAGAGGTAGTTTATATTATAAGTTAAAGGTTACCGGTATTTTAAGAGGTTATGATGGTTTGATCAATGCCGATTTTATGCCGATGGATGGTAAATCCGTAGCCAATATTATACAACGAGGTGGTACTATTTTAAAGACTGCTCGTTGCGATGAGTTTAGAACAGTAGAAGGAAGGGCAAAGGCCCACCAAAACCTGGTTGATAATGGGATCGACGCCTTGGTAGTGATCGGAGGTGATGGTACTTTTACCGGTGCAGACGTTTTCTCACAGGAGTTTGATTTTCCAATCATTGGTTTACCCGGAACAATAGACAACGATTTAGAAGGTACAGATTTAACCATTGGTTATGATACTGCCATTAATACGGTAGTGAATGCGGTAGATAAAATTAGAGATACTGCCGAATCTCACGACAGATTGTTTATTGTTGAGGTCATGGGCCGTGACTCTGGATTGATTGCATTAAGAAGCGGTATTGGTGTAGGTGCTGAAGCTATTTTAATTCCAGAAGCTAAAACAACGGTTTCAGATTTGATTTATCGTATAGAGCATGGGCGTAAGGATAAAGCTTCTAAAATTATTGTAGTGGCCGAAGGCGATGAAGCTGGTGGAGCTTATAATGTTGGAGAAACGTTGAAGAAAAAATTCCCACACCACGATATCCGTGTGTCGGTATTGGGCCATATTCAACGTGGCGGTAAGCCTAGTTGTATGGATAGGGTATTGGCAAGTCGTTTAGGTGTAGCTGCTGTAGAAGGATTGCTTGAAGGCAAATCAAAAGTAATGGTAGGACAGATCAATAAAGAAATTGTATTTACGCCATTTGCTAAAGCTATTAAGCATATTGATGCTGCTCAAATTACACCAGGCTGGTTACGATTGGCAGAAATTCTATCTCTATAGTTCTTTTAAAGAAATATTTTAAAGCCAGCGAAAGCTGGCTTTTTTGTTTCGTTTGAGTAACGTCTTAGCGTATAGGTATTTGTAAAAACGAACTTGGTTTTATAACTTACATTTGAAAAACATTTATCTATGCTTATAAAAACCTATGGAAGCGCTGTATATGGCGTAGATGCCATTACCATCACAATTGAAGTAAATGTAGGTGCGGGAAGCAAATACTACATGGTTGGCTTACCTGATAATGCTGTAAAAGAAAGTCTTTTTAGGGTCGAAAGTGCCATTCGCGTTGCAGGCTATCATATGCCGCGTCAAAAAATACTGGTTAATTTAGCCCCAGCTGATATTAGAAAAGAAGGCTCAGCTTATGATTTACCTATAGCCATTGGGATTTTGGCTGCTTCGGGGCAAATTGATACTGCTTTATTGGAACAATATGTGGTAATGGGCGAGTTATCCCTTGACGGTGGAGTACAAAGCATTAAGGGAGCATTGCCCATTGCCATACAAGCTAGAAAGGAAGGATTTAAAGGTCTGATATTGCCCGCGGCGAATGCTAACGAAGCTGCCATTGTGAATGATATGGAAGTGTATGGGATGGCAAATTTGTTGGAGGTAATTCATTTCTTTAGCGGAAAAGAAAGGCCAAAACCTGTATTCATCGATACCAGAAAAGAATTTTTTAAGCAAATCAACAATTATGAACAGGACTTTGCTGACGTAAAAGGACAGGAAAACATTAAAAGGGCTTTGGAAATTGCTGCTGCAGGAGGTCATAATGTGATTTTGATTGGGCCACCGGGAGCTGGAAAAACCATGCTGGCTAAGCGCTTGCCTACCATATTACCTCCTTTAAACTTAAACGAAGCGTTAGAAAGCACTAAAATTTATTCGGTGGCTGGCCGTTTGTTAAGTAATAATGCTTTAATGACAGAAAGGCCCTTTCGTTCGCCCCATCATACTATTTCAGATGTCGCTTTGGTTGGTGGCGGGATTAATCCGCAGCCAGGGGAGATTTCGTTGGCACATAATGGCGTGTTGTTTTTGGATGAACTACCCGAGTTTAAAAGGACGGTACTGGAAGTGATGCGCCAACCTTTGGAAGATAGGAAGGTCGGTATTTCCAGAGCAAAATTTTCAGTAGAATATCCTGCTAGTTTTATGTTGGTTGCTTCTATGAATCCATGTCCTTGTGGCTTTTATAATCACCCAGAAAAGGAATGTGTTTGTGCTCCAGGAGCAGTGCAGAAATATCTAAGCAAAATATCGGGGCCCTTATTAGACCGGATTGACTTACATGTAGAAGTTACGCCAGTAAATTTTTCGGAACTATCATCCTCTCGTACAGCAGAAAAAAGCGACTTGATTAGGGAGCGGGTAATGAAAGCAAGGTCCATACAAGATGCTCGCTTCGCGGAAGTGGACGGAATGCATGCCAATGCGCAGATGAGTGCCAATATGGTGAGACAAATTTGTGCAATAGACGAGCAAGGACGTTTGTTAATCAAACAGGCCATGGAGAAATTAGGTTTATCTGCCAGGGCATATGACCGGATTTTAAAGGTGGCTCGTACCATTGCCGATCTGGCCGACAGTGAGCATATTGAAATAGAACATCTGGCCGAAGCTATCCATTACCGCAGTTTGGATAGGGAAAGCTGGGCAGGATAAGTTTTTCCATCCTCAGGTAGGCCCCAGTCGTCATTTCGACCTTGTGGAGAAATCTTTGGATATGCAATTGGGATATGTGGGAGAAATCTAACGAATAATAGCTCCGTTATTCTAAAAAAATGTCGTTTTCTTTCTTGTCATTCTGAGCATAGCGAAGAATCTCTTTTAAAGTAATGAGCTAGATTTCTCCTCCTTTGGTCGTCGAAATGACGGGACAGGAATGGTAATTCCACAAGTTGAAATGATGTGTTAGCTTGAGGGAAGGTCTCGTCTCCATTACTTCAAAAAATATCTATCTATTACCGCGCCAATATCTTCTACCTCATCATTTTCCTCAACTACAGGAAGGTCTGTTTTGTAGTCAATACGCATCCATTTATGATTGCTATTCTTCAAAATCTGGAGATGCTCACTGCCCATTTTAAAAATGGTGTAAGTGTTTTCTTCCTCTGGAATCACCTCGTAAATGGCACCACGGAGCTTAAAATGAAAAGATTCTTCCATCGTTAAAATTCCTCTTCATTATCCTCATCTTCTTCCTCTTCGGGGTTCTCTTTGTAAATTGCGATAAGTTTGCCCAAAGCATTCACTTCTTCATCGGGTTCAAATACAGGAGTGCCCGTCTCTTTATCGAATTTGATCCACTGCTCGCCATCATCTTTCTGGATTTGAAGGTATTCTTTGCCGTCTTTGTAGATGGTATAGGTTTCATCTCCTTCTGGAAAAACTGCGTAATCGGTATTGTTGAATGTTAAATCAAAAGGCTGCATTTTTAAATAAAAAGTTTAAAGTCAAAAGTAAAAAACAAATAAGTTAAGTGCTACCGCTAGGCCAAAAGTTCTTGAATATCTTCTTTGCTTAGCGATTTAAAGAAGCTCTCTTCTGTAGTGATTAACGAACTGGCCAATGACTTTTTGCGTTGCTGCAAGGCCAATATTTTTTCTTCCACGGTATCTTTAGAAATGAACTTGTAAATGAACACTTTTTTGTCCTGCCCAATACGGTGCGTACGGTCAATGGCTTGCTGTTCAATAGCAGGATTCCACCAAGGGTCTAAAATAAACACATAATCAGCTTGAGTAAGATTTAACCCTACACCACCTGCTTTAATGGAAATCAGGAATACTCTTATGTCTTCGTTCTGTTGGAAATCGGCTACAATCTCCCCGCGGTTTTTAGTGCCTCCATCCAAATAGCTATAATTGATCTGTTGTTTGTCCAGATGTTTCCTGAAAATTTCCAGATGTTTTACAAACTGAGAAAAAATAAGCACTTTATGGCCACCCACAAGCACATTATCTAAAGTATGCATTACATTTTCAAATTTGCCCGAGTCAGAAGTATAAGCATCATCAATCATCACCGGGTGATTGGCCAATTGGCGTAATGCGGTTAAGCCCTGTAAAATTTGGATTTGCTTTTTGGCATAAGTGCCATTGTCCATGTTGCTCAGCAAGTCATTACGGTAGGCTGACTTGGTCTTTTCGTAGTAAGTGGCCTGGTCCTCACTCATGTCGCAATAGAAAATATGCTCCGTTTTTGGAGGCAATTCTGCCGCTACCTGTTCCTTGGTACGGCGCAAAACAAAAGGCTTGATAATGGCCTGTAATTTCTTGGCTTTATCCTCATCCTTACGTTTTTCGATAGCCTGCACATACTCCTCATTAAAAAAAGACTGCGTGCCCAATAAACCTGGGTTCAAGAACGTAAGTTGTGTCCAAAGATCGCTAACCGAATTTTCTATTGGCGTACCGCTCAGTACCAACTTATGCCTAGATTTCAACATTCTCACCGCTTTAAATGACTTTGAAGAAGGGTTTTTGATGTTCTGGCTTTCATCTAAAATAATATAGTTGAAATAAAACCCCTGTAATAAATCTACATCCACACGGGTAACGCCGTAAGTGGTGACTACCACATCATATTTATCTAAATGGGCAAGGTCCTTGTTGCGATTAGTGCCCGTATGCGACAATATCTTTAACGAAGGCGTAAATTTTTTTGCCTCATTAAGCCAGTTATAAATTAAGGAAGTGGGCATAATGATCAGCGAAGTGCTATGCTTTTCTGCCAATAAATCTTCTTCTTTAATTTTTTGGAGCATGGCTAGGGTTTGAATGGTTTTACCTAAACCCATATCGTCGGCCAAGCAGCCTCCAAAGTTGTATTCACGTAGAAAACTGAACCAATTGTAGCCTGCTTTTTGGTAATGACGCAAATCGCCTTTGAAATTTTCAGGCATCGAAAAATCGTCGATTTGCTCAAAATCGTTCAGTTTTTGCAGCTTGCGGTCAAGCGTTACATTGGCAATGCTATCTTCAGCCAAATCGTTGATCAGGCCAATATGGAATTTTTTAAGCTTTAGGTGCTTACTTCCATCAGCCAAGCTAAACAAACTGCTATACTGCGTAAACCACTTTTCTGGAATAATCGCTATATCGCCATCTGGCAAAATGAACTCCCTTTTTTTATGTAGGATATGTTGTTTTAAAGAAATGAAAGGAATAGGATGGATGCCAAAGTAAACAATGGCATTAATGTCAAACCAGTCATTATCTTCTTTAATTTCGAAATCAATTTTGTTACTGCCCAATACAAATCGTTTGGCGCTGCTGGCCTGTTCTATTTCAAACCCTTTTTCCTTTAAAGTGTCGATATGCTCATTTACCCAGCTAATGATGGCATATGAGGCATTATGGTTTTCGTTAAGATTGGGCAACTCCAAATGGTGGAAAAGCGCACTCACTTTTTTGAGGCCCAAATTGGTTAAAAAATGGAACTGCTCTTTTTCCCACTCAATATTTCGCTTAATGCGGATGAAAGTATAATTGTCGCCGTCCTTTTGCAGCCTAACGGTCACTTTATGCTCATTGCCCATGGCAAAAGAATAACTGCCGTATTTGAAATAAAGCTGTATTTGGGAAACGCCGTTCTCTACATAAATCACCTTAATGGTTGCTTTTGCCTCGTGCTTTTCGGTTTTAATTTCAAAACCCTCTGCATACACGTGGTATTTTTCAATGAGCGGCGCTACAAATTTTTCAAAATAGGTTTCCTCGGTAGCCTTGGGAATGGTAATGTATCGTTTGTTGAGGAAAGGAGTCAATTTTTTGCCTTCAAAATCCTGCTCAAAAAAGTATAGCACGTCATTGAGTAATAACCAAGCGGGTTGGTTACAAATGACTTGCGCATCCTTAAACATAAAATCAATGCGCATCCCTTGATATTTAATGGTAGGGAAATAGCGGGTTTCTACCTCGTTTCGCCTGAAATGGAAGAGAATGGTTGAAGCTTCGGTAGCCAGTTCAATTTTTCGCTCGGCAGGCCAACCGTCTTTGTCCATCAAGTAAAGTCCGCCCTTTGTTTTAAGGATTTCTAGGACTTCGGTTAGTTTTTTTTCAATTTTGGGACGTACCGAATCGTAAAATTTTTGGTCGTAAAACTTGCTGAAAAACTCGAAGGGCCTAATGGCTTTTTTGTAATATTTTTTGATGATGAAATCTTGTTCAGTTTCATCAAGGATTTTGATCAATTTAAAATCCAGTTCCGTTAAATGTTTGGCAAATTCTTGCGCCGTGTGCGTAAATAAGCGCTGATAGGTTAACGAAAAATCGCCTTGCGGATTGAGCTGAACAATATGTGGTTCAATTAAATAGCCCAGATAATCGTGTTTGCATAAAGAATACACAATCTGACAGGGTGCTGAACTATTTACTCGTAACATTTATTAAAGGCTAAAACAATTAAAAGGTAAGCTGTTAAAAAATTTTAAACTTACAGCAAATACTTGTTTTTTCAAAGCAATGCCTAAAAATTATGTTACACACCGCACAGGCCTAACTTTGTCAAGCTTATCACACGGAGACACTAAATAAAGATTGACAAAGCTGTTCGTGTAAGTTTTATTTGAAAAGCAATATACTGTAACTATTTAAGTTTAGTCCCGCTATTCATTTCAAATCCACACTCGCTTTGCTCGCTTGCGGGTTTTCCATTGCTGTCGGGTTTAGTTGGCAGGTATACTGCACAGGTTGGAGCATGCTAAACCCGATTGAAGTGTAAATACTTTTTGTTTGTCACGCTGAGCTTGTCGAAGCGTTGGCGCTATAGTTATCCTTCGACAGGCTCAGGATGACAGGGATAACGGCACAGGCAATAAGCGGGACTGCACTGGCCATGCAATACCAACTTTCTTTTTCAGAAAGAATCCATCTCCGTCTTAATTACGCTAAGTTAAAGACAGAATCTTAAAAAAATAGGAGGGCGTTCGTCGAAAAATTACAGGCGTTGGTCTAGGGTTACTTGCCTGTGGTATAAAACAATAAATATGCGTGCAACCTTTTGTCGTTCAGCATGTCTTATTATCGAAAGCTTTCCAAAATGGATGGCACCAAAAAAGAAATTAAAGACATTAAAATAAGAACATCATGAAAACTTCTATTAAAAATTTATTCGCAGCTGTATTAGGTTTAGTAGTAATGAGCAGCTCAGCTTTCGCAAATGAAAGCGGTAAAATTAACAACAACAATAGCGCTAAAGAAAAAAACTTTACCATTTTAAACGAGGTAAAAAACATCAACAAAATTGTAGTATCTGGCAATGTTGAAGTGTTTGTGGTACAGGCACCAACCGAAAGTGTAAAAGTGTACGACAGCTACTATTCTAAAAATGCGTTGGTACAACAAAAAGACGGTGTGTTGCGCATCAGCTCTTTCGAAAAAGAACCACTATCGGTAACAGTTTATGTACGCAACTTAACAGCTATCGAGGCTGGCGATAATGCAACGGTAAAAACTTTCGGTAAAGTGAGTTTCCTTACATTGGATGTAGTGTTAAAAGATAGAGCTACTGCTGATATCAACGCTAAAACAGTGAGTTTAAACACTTCGGTAACCGACAACGCTAGCTTAAAATTAAGCGGTTCAACTGAAGAGCACTTCGCCTTAATGGGAACTTCAGCAAAAATGAGCACAGGACAGTTTGTAGCAGGTACTTCAGATATCAAATCTATTGCTCCTAAATATGTTGCCCAAGCTAAAGTTGTGGCTCCTACTTTGGAAAGTATTGCTGCCGCTGAATTGGCAAAATAAAATCCGCTCCCGCAAAGGGCTCTATATAAATATAAAAGGGCAGTTCAATTATTGAACTGCCCTTTTTGGTTTTTTAATGTATATCCAAGATTACAAATCGAACTTGATTCCTTGCGCCAATGGCAGAGTATCAGAATAGTTGATGGTATTGGTTTGTCGGCGCATATAGGCTTTCCAAGCATCAGAACCACTCTCTCTACCTCCACCAGTTTCTTTTTCACCACCAAAAGCACCTCCAATCTCTGCACCCGAAGTGCCAATGTTTACATTGGCAATGCCGCAGTCAGAGCCCTGTGCCGAAAGGAAAAGCTCCGCTTCCCTTAAGTTTAAGGTCATAATAGCTGATGACAGGCCTTGGGGAACACCGTTTTGTAAAGCAATAGCTTCTTCTAAATCATTGTATTTAATGAGGTAAAGAATTGGTGCGAAAGTTTCGTGTTGTACAATCTCATAATGATTTTCCACTTCGGCAATACAAGGTTTTACATAGCAGCCAGAGTGATAAGCGTCACCTTCTAATACGCCGCCCTCTACCACAAAATTACCGCCTTCGGCCTTACATTTTTCAATGGAAGTAAGATAGGCTTTCACGGCATCTTTATCAATTAGCGGACCCACATGGTTACTCTGGTCTAGAGGATTGCCAATGCGCAATTGGCCATAAGCTTTTACCAATTTGGTTTTAAAGGTTTCATAAACACTTTCGTGGATGATAAGCCTGCGTGTAGTAGTACAACGTTGCCCTGCTGTACCTACAGCGCCAAAAACAGCCCCAATTAAAGACATATCTAAGTCTGCATCTTTGGAGATAATGATGGAGTTATTACCACCCAGTTCCAAAATGCTTTTCCCTAAACGGTTGGCTACCGACATGGCTACTGATTTGCCCATTCTAGTTGAGCCGGTGGCCGAAATTAAAGGAACTCTAGTGTCGTTACTTAACAGTTCGCCAATTTCTCTGTCGCCAATAATCAAACAAGAAACACCCTCTGGGATATCATTAGCAGCAAAAACCTCTTCCACAATTCGTTGACAGGCAATTGCCGTAATTGGTGTTTTTTCTGATGGTTTCCAAACGCATACATTTCCGCAAACCCAGGCCAATGCAGCATTCCAGCTCCATACCGCCACAGGAAAATTAAAGGCCGAAATAATACCCACTACTCCTAGTGGATGCCATTGCTCGTACATCCGGTGGCTTGGCCTTTCACTGTGCATGGTTAAGCCATATAGCTGGCGGGAAAGTCCTACCGCAAAATCGCAGATGTCAATCATTTCTTGCACCTCGCCTAATCCTTCCTGTAAGCTTTTCCCCATTTCATAAGACACAAGTGTGCCTAAAGCAGTTTTTTGTTTCCTTAAAGCATCACCCAGTTGGCGCACTATTTCACCACGTTTTGGAGCGGGCACTTTGCTCCAATATTTGTACGCTTCTTGGGCGGTACTGATCACATGGTCATATTCCTTCATGGAGGCTGCAAAAACCGAAGCGATTTTTTCATCATCCACTGGCGACATGCTATGGATATGTGGTCCATCTGCTGCATGGCTCCATTTACTTCCGGTACTGTATGATGGATTAAATCCTGCGATGCCCAATTGGGCTAAAATCGAACTGATATCTGGTTTCATATATACTGTTTTTGATAAGGATAATACAAATCAACAAAAAATAAGAGAGATAATTGGGACTTTATCGAATTTGCTACGGATGCATAGATTTTTGAACCCCATTAAATAAAAATCTATGTACGGTTAACTGCGCTAAGGATTACAGTTTTCCTTTCTTCTGGTATCTATCAGGTAGGTAATTTTCCACTCGGCACCTATTTTCACCAATTGAAAAGAGTTTACCCCGCAATGACTAAATTTATCGCTGATATAAAATTTGTAATCGGTCCAAACACTGGCTAAGCCATCATCTATTAAAATTTTTGTGAATACAATTCTTTCGTCGTACACCGATGAATGGGGTTTTCCAATGCTGCTAATGAAAAGATTTAAATCTGTGCTTCTTACCTCGTTATTTCCCGCTTTGGTTTTAACAATGGTTTGTAAAATGGCACCTTGGTTAAAGGCAGACCTCATTAAGGTACTATCCGATTTGCGCATGCCATCAAACAACGAGTTAATAGCTTTTTTAATGCCTTCTTCTTGGCTGTTTTTTTGTCCGTAAACTGTATTTGTAAAGGTGAATAGTGCCAAAATAAGCGCAAATCTTAGGTAATTCATGACTTTAGTTTTACTGATTTAAAACTAAATATATCGAAATTTGTATTGAAGTAAAGAAAGAGCCCCTCTGGCGTTGCAAGACATCCACACCTTAGATTGCCTAAATCTTTTATTTATAAACATTTGAGCTGCATATTGTGTGTATGTTGATAATTATTTTGCTGTGCTGTTTAATAAATAGCGTAAACTTATGATGTAATGCTAAACAAACAGGGACTGTTCTTTTAAATATTCAAAGATATGGAAGAAGAATTTGAATTTGAATTTAATGAAGATGCGCAAAATTCAGTAGAACGTTATGAAGAGATGATCCGTAATGAGGATCAGTATTTTTTTGATGCGCAAGCTTTTGAATATATAATTGACAATTATATCGAAAAGAATGATCCTGTAAAGGCACTGCAAGTGATTGACTATGCGTTGAATCAGCACCCTTATGCAGCCGTTTTTTTGGTGAAGCAGGCGCAATTACTATTGTTTACCAATCAGGTAGATCGTGCTTTTGCGGCGCTTGAAAAAGCAGAAATGTTGGAGCCGTCCGAAGCGGATATCTATGTGCTGAGAGGAAATATATATCAGAACATGGATCGCCATTCGGAAGCCTTGGAGAATTACGAAAAGGCACTCACCTTGGCTGAAACCACCGACGAAATTTTATTGCAAATTGCATACGTGTATCAAAATATGCACGACTACGAAAATGCAATTATTTACATTAAGCGTAGCTTAGAGCAAAATATGGAGAACAAGGACGGGCTTTATGAGCTTGCATTCTGTTATGATATTTTGGACAAGCAAGAGGAAAGTATTCAGTTTTATCAAGAGTATATCGATAATGACCCTTACTCGTACGCTGCTTGGTATAATTTAGCCAATTCTTATCATAAGCTAGAGCTTTTTGAAAAAGCCATTGATGCTTATGACTATGCCATTTTAATAAAGGAAAACTTTGCTTCAGCTTATTTTAACAAAGGAAACGCTCTAGTGCAACTTGATAAGTATGAAGAGGCCATTGAAGTTTATAAGCAGACCTTTGAGTATGAGCCTCCTAATGCCGACACCTATTGTGCCATTGGAGAATGTTATGAGAAATTGGAGCAAATGGGAGAGGCTAGGTCTTACTATAAGAAGTCGGTGAAAATGGACCCTAAAATGGCAGATGCCTGGTTTGGGATTGGTGTGACCTTGAACTTTGAGGAACGTTATTTCGAATCGTTACATTTCTACAAAAAAGCCCTGGATCTTGATGAAGAAAATGCGGATTTTTGGTTCGCGATGGCTGATGCCCATTATAAACTTGGCCAAATAGATGAATCGATAGAAGCTTATTACAAAGTAGTAGAGTTTAATCCCGTTGATGTAGAGGCATGGTTGGATTTTTCGACAGTGCTTTATGAGCAAGGTAAGTTGGTTGAAGCTTCCGAAACCATGGCCGAAGCCATTAAGAACAATCCAGATGCCGCAGAACTATATTACAGAATGGTAGCCTACATGTTTGCTTTGGGCAAAAGTCAGGAGGGGGTAGATTATTTGGAAAATGCTTTGCAAATAGATCCGCAAAAGCACTATATCTTGTTCGAATACCTACCGCAATTGTCAAATAATAGCACAATTGTTACCATTATCAGTAAATACATCAAATAAAAACAAAAACTTAAACTTGGTGTGTGCCTAAAAAAAGGCAGAGTTTTTTAACTTTGCAGCCGATTGGATATGCAATAAACCCTTGTGTTGTTGCGTATTCAATGAAAGCTCCATCATCGATGATGGAAATACAACACAAAATAGATGAATTATACTTTAAACAACATTCCTGAACGTACTAGCAAGCCACGCCAAAAAGGAATTACCATGGTAATGGACAAGGGCTTAAGTTTAAGGCAGGTTGAAGATTTTATAGAAGTTGCTGGCGTACATACGGATATTGTAAAACTAGGTTGGGCAACCTCTTTTGTTACTCCAAATCTAAAAGAAAAGCTCGCTTTATACCGTAGTGCAGGTATTCCTGTATATTTTGGGGGGACTCTTTTTGAAGCTTTTGCCATTAGAAACCAATTTGAAGATTATCAGCGTGTGTTAGACCAATACGGGATGGAATATGCAGAGGTTTCTGACGGTTCAATGGATATTGTTCACGAAGAGAAGTGCGAGTACATTGCCAAATTAGCTAAACAGGTTACGGTAATTTCTGAAGTAGGTTCTAAAGATGCTACTAAAATTTTTGCTCCATACAAATGGATTCAGTTAATGAAGGCCGAAATTGAAGCAGGGTCTTGGAAGGTAATTGCCGAAGCAAGAGAAGGCGGAAATGTGGGTATTTATCGTGGTACCGGAGAGGTAAGGGAAGGCTTGGTAGATGAAATTTTGACCCAGATTCCTGATGAGCGTATTATATGGGAAGCCCCGCAAAAGGAGCAACAAGTGTGGTTCATTAAATTGATTGGCACCAACGTTAATTTAGGTAATATTGCTCCTGCGGAGGTAATTCCTTTGGAAACAATTCGTTTGGGCCTACGTGGTGATACTTTTGATTATTTCTTGAACAAATAATAAATACATTTTTGCGAGAAATGGCTTCGAAATAATGAAGTTATTCCCGCAGAAATCAGTGCAATACAAACTACTTTTATGAGAACTTTTGGTTTAATCGGTTTTCCTCTGTCGGCGTCGTTTTCTAAGCAGTTTTTTGCTGATAAATTTAAAGCTGAGGGAATCAACGATTGCAAGTATGAACTTCATCCTATACCTCAGGCAAAAGATATGCTCGATTTAATTGAGGCTGATCCTTTGCTTTGCGGCTTGAACGTAACTATTCCACACAAGGTGAGTGTAATGCCTTTTATGACAGAATTGGATGATGCTGCTGAAAAAATTGGTGCGGTGAACTGCATCTCTATTGATCAATCAGGAGATAAACCTCGTTTAAAGGGATATAATACTGATGTTTATGGTTTCGAAGAATCTTTGAAACCTTTGTTAAAGGTTCACCACAAAAAGGCTTTAATATTTGGCGATGGTGGGGCTGCAATGGCGGTGAAATACGTATTCAATAAGCTGCAGATTCCATTTATTTCAGTAGTTAGAAATGCACAGCCAAATGCGGTGTTATACTCTAGCGTAACCAAAGATGTGCTGGAGGAGCATACTATCTTAGTAAATACAACCCCTTTGGGCATGTTTCCTAACATTGATTCGTTTCCGCCAATTCCCTATCAACATCTTAGTGAGCAGCATTTAGCGTACGACTTAGTTTACAACCCCGAAGAAACTCAATTTTTGACCAAAGCTAAAGCGCAAGGAGCAGCTATAAAGAACGGATTAGAAATGTTACATTTACAGGCAGAGCGTTCTTGGGATATTTGGAACGATAAGTAATGAGAGGATGCTAGAATTAATATATTCGATCATTTAATTTAATTATTCAATAATTATAGATAATGACGGAATGCTCAGATGGACAAATGATAGTGCTAAAATATTCCAATCATTTAAAACTCAATCATTCAAAATTCATCATATGAGTACATCGATTCGAAATTTTTGTCTGACCGCATTATTGGCTAGCTTATTTGCTTGCAATGGTGAAAAGGTAGCTACACCTAAACCCAAAGGCTATTTTCGGATTCATTTCCCAGAGAGAAAGTATCAGGTTTTTAACGAGGAATGTGCCTATAGTTTCAACTATCCAACTTATGCCAAATTAACGACTGATACGGATAAGAATGCCCAATCTTGTTGGAAAAATCTAGATTTTACGCCTTTTAATGGGGTGTTGCACATCACTTATTACGATGTTTTCTCGCCAGAGACCTATAATGAAATGACCGAAAATGCTCGTAGTTTGGCTATGAAGCATACCATAAAGGCCGATGCCATTGATCAGCGTATTATCAACTATCCAGATAAAAAAGTTTATGGCATTTATTATAGTATAGAAGGTAATACCGCTTCTTCTGTACAGTTTTTCCTCACCGATAGCGTAAACCATTATCTACGTGGCGCGTTATATTTCAATGAACGCCCGCAATACGACTCCATTCAGCCAGTGGTTAAGTTTATCAAACAGGATATTGATAGTTTAATTGCCAGCTTTAGATGGAAGAAGTAAATTTAAGTTGTAATGTTGCAACGTTGCAACGTTCCGGCATTTAAACCTTTCAATTTTTTAACCATTAATTATGATCAATATCCAACAATTCACTTTTAATCCATATCGAGAAAATACTTACGTTTTATTCGATGAAACCAGTGAGTGTGTTATTATCGATCCTGGAATGTACGAAGGAAGTGAACAGAATGAGTTGGTTCGGTTTATTAAGGATAATGGACTAAAACCTGTATTGTTGTTGAATACACATTGCCATATTGATCACGTATTAGGTAATAAATTCGTGTTTGATCAATGGGGGCTGAAACCACAGTTTCATAAAGGAGAATTACCCTTGTTGCACCGTGTGGTAAGTTATGCGCCTCAAATGGGGTTTCAATATGAAGTTTCGCCGGAGCCAGAGATATTTTTAGAAGAAACAGGTACCATATCCTTTGGAAATAGCCAGTTAGAATTGATTTTTGCGCCAGGTCATTCGCCAGCACATTTATGTTTTTATGCTAAAAATGAGAACTTCCTCATTGGTGGCGATGTATTGTTTTATAGAAGTATCGGCCGTACGGATTTACCTGGTGGTAACCACCAACAACTTATTAATAGCATTAAAAATAATGTATTTGTATTGCCAAACGATTGTGAGGTTCATCCGGGACATGGTCCAAGTACTACCATTGGCTACGAAAAATTAAACAATCCGTTTTTGGTGTAACATTTTATTGCCACTAAACTTATCTTTACTAGGTGAACACAGCACTCTATATCGCTCGTAGGTATCTTTTTGCTAAGAAGTCTACCAATGCCATCAATATCATCTCGGCCATTTCAATGGTGGGTGTCTTGGTGGGCAGTGCTGCGTTGATTATTATCCTATCCGTATTTAACGGCTTTGAGGAAATGGTATTGAAGATGTTTAACAGCATCACTCCGCAAGTGGTGGTTATACCTGCCAAAGGAAAAACCTTTAATCCCAATACCACATATTTCAATCAATTGAGAAAGGATGAAAAGGTTTATTCGTTTACCGAAGTATTAAGCGAAAATGCATTGGTGAGGTACGACAGTAAGCAAACGCCGGCAATGATTAAAGGTGTTAGTAATGATTTCCTTAAAAACAAAAGTTTGGATACCATTATGGTTGAGGGGACTTTTGTACTGGAGAATAGGGTTGGCCAGCCACAAGCTGTGCTAGGTTCTGCATTGCAGGCATTCCTAAGTGTAAATCCTGCTGACCCCTTTGAACAATTACAGATTTATTCGCCTAAAAAAGGCACCCAAGGAAATTCGGCCAATCCTATGGACGATTTCACCATGTTGAGTATTTCGCCAGCTGGCATTTTTGAAGTACAGCAAGATTTTGATAATCTCCTCATCGTTCCTCTTAGCTTTGCTAGAGAGCTACTTGGCGAGCCTAATGACGTTTCTGCTATTGAAATTAATGTAAACACGGGAGTGGATGCCGAAGCCTTTAAAAAAAAGGTAGAGAGTGATTTGGGCAGTAGCTATGTAGTGAAAAATAGGATTGAGCAAAATCAGGCGCTTTATAATGTGTTAGGTTCTGAAAAATGGATGGTGTACATTATACTGACCTTTATTCTGATCATCGCAATTTTTAATATCATTGGCTCGTTAACCATGTTAGTCATCGACAAGCAAAAAGATATATCGGTGCTAAGTAGCCTTGGGGCGGGAAAGAGGCTAATAAAGCGAATTTTTTTAGCAGAAGGTATGATGATAACACTTACAGGTTGTATCTTTGGGGTGTTAATAGGATTGATTTTTTGCTTGCTTCAACAGCGTTTTGGCTGGGTTAAAATGGGAGATGCAAATTTTATGTTTTCTAATGCTTACCCTATTGCCCTAAAGTGGAAAGATTTTGTGCTGGTTTTTGCCACTGTAAGTTTTTTTTCTTTTATAGCGGCAGGTTTGGCATCAAATTTAAGCGTTAAAAAGATAGATCGTATTAACCAAGATCTCTAGCATATGTGTACCAGGAAAAAGTTAGTTTGTGTAGTATTGTTGGCCATGGGGCTTTTATGGGCTTGTAGTGGTAACAAAGGTTCAGAGCAAGAAAAAGGTAAATCTTTAACTTTAAAAGGCCTGTATAGCTATGGTCCAGAAGTAAAATCGTTTACCGATTGTGATGAGGGGCGTGAGTACTGGGTGGCCGATAGCGCAAAGAACTTGGAACTGGAATATACCAACTTAGGTTTCGAAAAACCCTACACCCCAGTGTATATAGAAGTGGAATGCCATTTGGTAAAATCAGACACTACTACTGTTACTGGGGGCTATGACTCTACGATGGTGGTGACCAAAGTGCTCAAGATGAGCAAAGAAATACCTGAAGGGCCTTGTAATCAGTAATTAGGGGATAGTTGCTAGGGGTTATTTTTCTGAAAAAGTAGGAATGTTCGTTATTGCAATGTAGGAAGCAATTCTAGTTTGTCATCCAGAGTGAAGCGAAGGATTTTTTAAGTGGTTTCAGCTGTTTCGATAAATTTAGCATGACAGTACGTGAGAGATAGTGATTACAACTAATCCTTGCTCTTTAATCCTTGTTCCTTTATCTTAAAGTATCCTAAGCATTCACATACAAACTCTTTCCTATCGGAGGGATAATCTCATTTTTGGTAGCGATATCGAACAAGGTGTCAACTGCTTTGCGGCCTTCAGTACCCAAATCTACCGAGTATTGATTAACGTATAGCTCGATATGTTTATACATCACTTCTTCCTCCATGGCCTGCGCATGCTCGCGGATAAATTCAATGCCCGATTTAGGATTTTCAAAAGCATATTCTACCGATTTCCTTACTAATCGGTTAACCTTTTCTTGAATATCCAAAGGTAAATTTCTGTTCACCACAATGCCTCCTAATGGAATGGCACAACCTGAAAATTCTTCCCAATAAGCACCTAAGTCAATCACTTTGTGCAGTCCTTTGGCTTGGTAGGTAAAACGGTTTTCATGAATAATTAGGCCAAGGTCTATTTCATCATTTAATAAGGCATCTTCAATTTCCGAAAATACCATTTCTTGTTTATTGGTGAGCTGCGGATAGGCTACGCCTAATAAAAAATTAGCCGTGGTGTATTTGCCTGGGATGCCAGTTTTTAGTTCAAAGCTTCCATTTTTTAGCTGGCTTTCTATGCGCTCTGCGTTTTCCTTTTTGCAAATTAACAAAGGACCAACGCCAAAACCTAAAGCGCTACCTGCATCTAGCAAGGCGTATTGCTCGGCAACGTAAGCAAAGGCATGAAAACTCAACTTGGTAATGTCTAGCTCGCCGCGTAGAGCCTTTTGGTTTAAGGTTTCTACATCATCAAAAAATACTTTGAAGCTTAAGCCTTCTGTATCTATTTTGCTGTGAATTAAGGCATCAAAAATGAAGGTGTCGTTAGGGCAGGGCGAAAAACCAAGGGTAAGTTCCATGCGGTAAATTTACGTGATGAAATAAATTTAAGCGTCATTTGAGCTTCAATTATTTTTACTATGTGTCTATGTGGTTATATTTCCTTTTTAATAAATACAAACATATAGACACATAGGGGCATTATTTTTCAATTATAGCAGATAGTTTTTTTTAAACAAACTCCCCGTTTTAGATTAAGGTTTAAAAAGTTTAAAGCTTTTCAATTGGTTTATTATTTCTGCTCCATTCGCTCCATGAGCCAGGATATAATTTAGGAATACCAAACCCTGCGTATGACATGGCCAATAGTGAATGACATGCTGTTACGCCGGAGCCACAATGAACGATGATTTTACCGTTGTCGAATTCTTTAAATACTTCCTGATATTTTGCCTTTAGCTTTTTGGGAGCTTTAAACAATCCTCCTTCTTCAAGATTATCTACGAAGGGAATATTTATGGCATTGGGAATATGTCCCGCAATTAAATCAATGGGTTCAAATTCTCCATCGTAGCGAGGTTTTTCTCGTACATCTATAATTAAGTGGCTTTTGCTCCTTGATGCTAAATCTACTTCTTCTAAATTGTTTGTTGGTAGCTGCCAATGCGTGATACTTGGATAATTGCCCACTTTTTTAGGAACTGGAACATGGCCATTAATTGGATAGTTTCTTTTTTCGGCTTCCTGAAAACCGCCATCTAAAACCTGTACATTTTTGTGCCCGATAGCTTTCATCATCCACCAAAATCTTGCGGCTGCATTTGCGCCGTTTTTGTGGTCGTAAATGATGATGTGAGTATCTGGCGAGATGCCGATACGCGATAGAACGTCTAGAAAATTTGCTATTTGTGGTAACGGATGCCGTCCGCCAAGAGCCAAGTCTGTTTTGATATCAGCAAGATCTGTGTTTAAATCGAGAAATATGGCGTTGTCTAAATGTCTTTGAAGATAATTTTCCTTAGCATTCTTTTCATTGCTTACATCTACAATCACTAGGTCGTGAGATTTTTCGGTAAGCAGTTTTAGTTCATCTACTTTGATAATTGGGCTAGGTGCATTTTGATTTGCCATAATGCTTAGTTAGAAGACTTATTGATGAAGCCGATTAACCAATCATTCAAGTTTTTAACGGCTAAACCGATTTTCCAGCTTTCTCTGTTGCGAGGTTCTACGTAATTAGAAATGCTGCGGATTTGCAAAACAGGAATGTTTAATTGCTGACAAGCATAAAAAACAGCGGCACCTTCCATGCTTTCTGTTTGGGGTTGGTGTAGTTGAATAGTTTTTTCGATACTTTGAGCATTGCCATGCACTTTGTTTACGGTAATACCTTTCACTTCTCTTAAGGTCAGTGCTGTTTCGGTGGTGGGGGAAAAAGAATTTTCGCCAAAGCCTAATTGCGGTAAGGTGATGAAATTGTCATGGTCTTCGGCACCTAATTCAGCAAAAGTGTCGTGGGTGATATTTACTACTTCTCCTAAGCTAATTTCTCTGTCGAAACTGCCAGCAATGCCCACATTGAGTACTAGCGTATATTTATTGTTTAACTTTTGTCCCAATGCAAAAGCGGTAGCTACCATACCTACACCGGTTATGAGTAGGTCAAAATTTTCGGTTTCGATAAAGTTGTTTGAAGCAATTCCAAAATGTGCTAGCGTGGGTGCTATTTCAGCTTGGGTTGCTGCCACTACCAAAGTTTTCATAGTGCTAAGTAACGATTATTTTCTGGATGTTTTGTGAGCGATTGCCATAGTATTTTGTGAGTTAAACCCGATTGAAGTGGAAATACTTTTTGTTTTCTTGTGTCATCCTGAACGTTAGTGAAGGATCTGTTTGGCTGAGCTGTTTAGGAATAGATTCCTCGTTCCTCGGAATGACAACAAGGGCAAACAAAAAGATGGTAGCGGAAAGTGGGACTGACTTTGCCATGCTAAGTATACATTGCTTTTCCAATAGTAAGCACATATTCATATTTTAACTTCGGGGCAATATCAACGGCAGTCTATTGACTTTATCTGTATATTTGCATTTTATTTTTTAAAGATGATTTATATTACACGTAGGGAGAGCTTTAATGCCGCTCATAAACTTGCCCGTCCTGATTGGAGTGAGGATGAAAACACTGCGGTTTTTGGCAAATGTGCAAACCCGAACTGGCATGGACATAACTACCA
Organism: Pedobacter sp.; assembly: GCF_039594775.1. GTDB lineage: Bacteria > Bacteroidota > Bacteroidia > Sphingobacteriales > Sphingobacteriaceae > Pedobacter. The sequence goes on from NZ_JBCNMT010000001.1 coordinate 933,797, forward strand.
GCTATTTGTAACGGTTAAGGGTGAAGTAAATCCGGAAACTGGTTTTTTGGTGGATTTAAAATGGCTGAAACAGGTTGTCAACAAACATGTAATTGATAAGGTAGACCATAAGAATCTTAACCTGGATGTGGATTTCATGAAAGGCAAATTGGCATCTACAGAGAATTTGGCTATTGCCATTTGGGATATATTGGCACCTCATGTTGGCGAGAGTGGAGCCCAACTTCATTGCATTAAAATTTACGAAACAGATAATAACTACGTCGAATATTTCGGCTAATACATCTCATTTATGGCACACGAACACGACCACGAAGAAGAACTATTGGGCTACCAAAAAATAGATCGATATGACGAAGATAAGATTAATGCAGTAGCGGTACATTACAAAGATATTTTGGGACGTTTGGGGGAAGATCCAGAACGAGAAGGTTTGGTGAAAACTCCTGAGCGTGTGGCCAAGGCTTTGCAATATCTTACGCATGGTTATGACATTAAGCCGGAGCAGATTTTGAAGTCGGCCATGTTTAAAGAGGATTATAGCCAAATGGTAGTGGTAAAGGATATTGAGGTTTTCTCGATGTGTGAACACCATATGTTGCCGTTTTTTGGTAAAGCACATATTGCTTATATCCCAAATGGACATATTGTGGGCTTGAGCAAAATTCCAAGAGTGGTTGATGCTTTTGCTCGTCGTTTACAGGTACAGGAACGTTTAACCAACGAAATCAGGGATTGTATCCAAAATACCTTGTCTCCTGCTGGTGTTGCGGTGGTAATTGAATGTAAACACTTATGTATGGCTATGCGTGGTGTGCAAAAACAAAATTCGGTAACTACCACTTCGGCATTTACTGGTGAGTTTATGAAAAACGATAAAACCAGAGCCGAGTTTTTAAGGTTAATTACCGCAAGCTTGGATTAAGGATTTACGATTTTACCTTGCCTGCTGTGGCAGGTATGGATTTACGAAATACGATTTTACCGTAAATTGCGGAATAATGCAATACGGTTTTTAGGTGGTAGCTTGTCTTTCCATCAATTTAACAATAAAATAACCAACAATATTTAAAGGGTATGAAGGCATATATTTTTCCTGGGCAAGGTGCTCAGTTTGTAGGCATGGGCAAAGATTTGTACGAAAACAGTCCATTGGCTAAAGAACTTTTTGAAAAGGCAAATGAAATTATTGGTTTCCGTATTAGCGAGATCATGTTCAGCGGAACTGATGAAGAATTAAAACAAACCAATGTAACTCAGCCTGCAATTTTCTTGCACTCGGTAATATTGGCTAAAGTTTTAGGTGATGATTTTCAGCCAGAGATGGTTGCGGGGCACTCTTTGGGTGAATTTTCGGCCTTGGTTGCTGCTAATGCCTTATCATTTGAAGATGGTTTGAAATTGGTCATCGCTCGTGCTAATGCGATGCAAAAAGCTTGTGAAATTCAACCGTCTACCATGGCCGCCATTTTGGGCCTGGCCGATGAGGTGGTGGAGCAGATTTGCGCTGAAATAGAAGAGATAGTCGTGCCCGCAAATTACAACTGCCCTGGTCAATTGGTGATCTCTGGAACTATTGAAGGGGTTGATAAAGCTTGTGAGAAATTAACAGCAGCAGGTGCAAAAAGAGCTTTAAAACTCAATGTAGGTGGTGCGTTCCATTCACCATTAATGGAACCCGCAAAAGTAGAATTACAGGCGGCTATTGAAGCAACCGAAATTAATGCGCCAGTTTGTCCTATATATCAAAATGTAAATGCATTGCCAACTAACGACCCGGCCGTGATTAAAGAAAATTTAATTGCCCAGCTTACTGGAGCTGTTAGATGGACACAAACGGCTACCAATATGATTGCAGATGGCGGGAATGATTTCGTAGAAGTAGGACCAGGTAATGTGCTACAGGGATTGGTTAAAAAAGTGAGCAGAGATGTTCAAACCAGTAGTGCAACAGTTGCATAACTGTTAAATTAATCATAAGTTGCATAGGCAACTTCAATAGATATGGAAAAAGTTATCCTCATTTAAGGGATAACTTTTTCTGTGTTTATACGCCGGGAATAAAGATTTTGCTTTTTAGACAAGCCCAATTCTGTATATTTATATTTTAAAGCTGCCGAATTTGAATACAGGAATAAAAATTAGGTTATTGATGTTGCTACTAGGTCTTTGCTGTTTTGTAACGGCAATATCGTTGCGTAACTCAATTACCCGTCAAGACCTGTTGCACCATGAAGCCAATGAACTGCAGGAGAATTTATTGGCAAGAGAACGAATAGTATACGACTATCTTACGTTACCTGTAAAATTAGAAGAGCTGAAGAAATTTAGCGTCGATGAGAGTTTGGCTAATAGCTTTATCGCCACTTATAGGGAGAGCGGGGTCAATGTTTTTGTCTATAAAAACCATGAATTAGAATACTGGAGTACTTATAGGGCGCTGCCATCAAATATAGAAAAGCTGAAGGAAGGAACTTCTCTCGTGCTGCTGTCCAATGGTTATTACGAGCTAATTAAAAAAACGGTAGGTCACTATGTATTTGTTTTTATGATTACCGTAAAAGCGCAATACAGTATTGAAAACCAATACCTGAAGAATGAAATTTGGCCAGGGCTTTACGATAAAAAAACGCTAGAAATAGCTTCATTTACCGATAAGGAAACCACAGAGATTTTTAGCCTTAACAAAGATTACCTCTTCACGGTTAAACTTAGCAATAACTATACAGATAATATTTATACCAGTTCAGAGCTATGGCTATGGATTATTGGGGTAGTTTTTGTAAGCCTGTTTGTCAACTCATGTGGTCTGGCGTTGGCCAGAAGTGGAAGATTACTCTGGGGCACTTTTTTAGTTATTTTTTATTTTGTTGCCCTAAGGATAACTGATTTAAAGTTTTTTTGGTTCAACCATCAATTTGACCTTAAAGTCTTTGATCCGAGTATTTATGCGGAAAGCGACTTTTTACCTTCCCTAGGTGATTTACTTTTGAACGTATTGGCATTTACGTGCATCTGGATTTTTATATATGCACATCGAAAAGAATATCGATTGCCTAAGTGGATGTCCCATAATAAAATCGCAAACTATTTTCTCTTTGTTTTTTTTGCGGCGCTATTAGGTGGATTGGGCTTTTTAACCGAGGACCTATTTTTTGGAGTAGTGTACTATTCAAAGATAGATTTCAATATTAGTAACATTATTAATTTAGGATGGATAAGTTGGCTCAGCATCTTTATTCTCTGTTTGGTATGGCTTAACATTTATTTGATTGTGAGTGCAATGGTGGCACTTTGCAACCAATTTGTAATCAGCATTCGCCAAAAACTGTATGTGTTTTTGATTTTGTTGGTAGGTTATACCATTTATATGCTAGTAATAGACTACACGGTCTTTTATCTTGTGTATGCGCTACTCATATTCATGATTGGTTACAATCATTATACGCAAAAAAGTAGGCTGTCGGTGTCGGTAATGGCTGTCATATTTTTATGCATGGCTACCATTACTTCTATCAAATACATCAAATTTGAAGATATAAAGGAAAGAACCACCCGTTCTGGCATTGCTAGGAAATTGATGAATGAAGATGATCCTAAAGTGATGAACGCGATAGAGCTTTTGGAGCATGGTCTAACTATCGATTCACAAGTGGTGAGCTATTTCAAGCAACCTTTATTAATACAAACCTCCAATTTTCATAATTATATCTCCAAGAATTATCTCGATGGCTATTTATCCAGGTTTGAATACAAGATTTTCGAGTATAATAGTAACGACCAGTCCCTTAAAAGTGCCGAAAGTTTACCTATTAACAAGTATAAGAACTTGGTGAAATTTGGGGCGGTTAAAACACAGCAGGCAAATTATTTTTATAGGGTTAACGATACCTTTGGCTTTCAGAATTATTTTGGGATCATTCCGGTTTTTGATGGCGATAGTTTTTTGGGAACTATGGTTGTGGAGCTGACTTCACGACCTTACGACTACAGTAGCTTTTTCCCAGATTTGCTTATTGACGGAAAGTTAAAAAGCGATGAAGATCTGAGTAATTATTCGTTGGCATTTTATAAACAAAATCAGCTTTTTGGACAGTCGGGCAAATATGTTTACCCAATGTTCAATACGGTGTTCAAAGGCGAAAGAGATAACATCGAATTTGTAAATGAATATACCAATGCGGGTTCTTACAGCCATGCAGTATATAAGCCCGCAAATAATCGTTTAATTGTCATTAGTATTGAGAAAGTAGATTTTACAGTCCGTTTGGCCACACTGTCCTTCTTCTTTTTGATTTTTATCATTTTTGGTGTACTTGTGTATATCATTACCTGGCTGGCGGTAAATATTAGTGACAGTCGTGGAGGCCTATTTAACTTGAATAGGTATTTGATGATCAATGCCAACAAAATTCTCTATAAAACACGTATACAGTTTTCCATTGTACTTTCGGTAGTTGCCACTTTGGTTATTGTAGGATGGACGACTTTCTTTAACATTAGGCACCAATATTTGGAACAGCAAACAGAGCAGGTTAGGGAAAAATTAAGGAAGGTACAGCTGGCTTATGAAAAGCATATTGCTCTGCCGGGAACTATTAGTAATAATAGCGAATCACAATTTGAATTTAACCAGTTTGCAGATGTGAATGGCGTTTATCTTAATCTTTTTGATATCGAAGGTAATCTATATCTAACTTCTTTGCCAAAACTATATGATTTAGGAATTATTGGGCGTAAGATGGGGCCTATGGCCTACATGCAGCTGGCGGTACAACAAAAATCGGAATATATTAATCCAGTAGAAAAAATTGGAGATTTTACTTATGCTGCAGCTTATGCGCCCATTAGAAATGTTAACAACCAAGTGGTGGGCTATTTAAGTGTACCTTACTATTCAAATGAAGAAGATTATCAGGCAAAAATTGGCCTATTCATTAATACCCTGATTAATATTTATGCTTTGGTATTTGTGCTCATTGGAGTATTGGCGGTTTTCTTGGCCAATCAAATTACAAGCCCATTGACCTTTATTCAGGAAAATATTAGGCGAACGAAACTGGGGCAGACCAATCAGCCTATTGTTTGGCATAGACAGGATGAGATTGGGGTATTGATTAAGGAATACAATAAAATGATTGCCGAACTGGAGATTAGTGCTAATAAACTGGCTAGGAGCGAAAGAGAAAGTGCATGGCGGGAAATGGCAAAGCAGGTAGCCCATGAAATTAAAAACCCTTTAACCCCGCTAAAATTAGGGGTACAACTTTTAGAAAAGTCTTGGAGAGAAAAAGACCCTAATTTTGAAAAGAAATTTGCCAGCTTTAACAAATCTTTTGTAGAGCAAATTGATAGCTTGGCCACCATTGCATCAGAGTTCTCGAATTTTGCTAAAATGCCAGATACCAAATTGGAGCATATTGCTTTGGTGCCAATTATTGAACAGGCTAAGGAGGTTTTCAGTTCGGTAGATCATGTAGAAATCCATGTGCTGAATAGAAGCAACAAGGAAGTTTTGGTTTTAGGTGATAAAGACCAATTGCTAAGATCATTTAATAACTTATTCAAAAATGCGATAGAAGCTGCAGATGGCAAAGAAAAATGTGTAATCAAAGTACATATTGTCAACGATGAAAAGCAGGCTTTTGTGGAGGTAGAAGACAATGGGAAAGGTATTGATCCTAACTTGCATAGTAGTATTTTCAGGGCCAACTTTACCACTAAATCATCGGGAACGGGTTTGGGCTTGGCCTTCGTTAAACAAGCGATAGAAAATGCTGGCGGAAAAGTAGAATTCACGTCGGTGTTAAATAATGGTACAATATTCTACCTTACTTTCCCTTTGGTTTAAAATGCTCAAATGGGGCCTCATATCGTTTTTACTCGTCTTGATAAGTACTGAACTAAAAGCACAGCTCAACACTAATCAAAGATTCAAAAAAATAACAACTTCCCGCGCTGTCATTTCATTGGATAGTTTGAGTATCGTTCCCCAATCATTCAGCGCCAGGTATAATGAAAATGTTAATGTAGACACCTCGCTTTATCAAATAGATTATGGCAAGGCAACCTTTTTATGGAATGGGACCGAGGGTGTTTCTTTGGAATTGCGTTACAAGGTTTTTCCTATTCTTTTCTCTAAAACCTATCAGCACAAAGACCTTAAAAAGTTAGAGCAGTCGGTAATCAGTGGTACTGATAGTTACATTTACAAACCCCAAACGGTAGAAAACACACTGTTCTCCATGAAAGGACTGAACAAAAGTGGAAGTATTTCCAGAGGAATTATGTTTGGTAACAATCAAAACCTTTCCGTTAACTCTAATATGGTGCTGCAAATGTCGGGTAAAATTGCCAACGACATTGAAATTCTAGCAGCCATTTCTGATGATAACCTACCCATTCAGCCCGAAGGAAATACCCAGCAATTGAACGAGTTTGACCGAGTGTTTGTGCAGATTAAAAAAGATAGCACAGTACTCACCGCTGGCGATTACGAGTTGAGGCGTCCAGATAGTTATTTCATGAACTTTTATAAGCGCACGCAGGGTGCTATGATAAACCATCAGTTTAAAACGGAGAAAGGTATTCGTTTTAGTACTACGGTGGCTGCTGCGGTGGCTAAAGGCCGTTCGGCCCGCAACCAAATCATGGGGCAGGAAGGCAACCAAGGGCCTTATCGCTTAACAGGAAATAATGGTGAAACTTACATTGTGGTCATTGCGGGAACGGAGCGTGTTTATATTGATGGCGTACCTTTGTTACGTGGCCAAGACAATGATTATGTGATTGATTATAATACCGCCGAAATTACCTTTACCGCCAAACAGCTTATTAATCTCAATACCCGTATTTCGGTGGAGTTTGAATATTCTGATAAGAATTATTCACGTTCGTTAACCTATTTAAATCAAAAGATAGAAACCCAACAGCTTGCTTTTAGACTGAACTATTATAACGAGAAAGATAATCGGAACCAGCCTTTCCTTCAAACCCTAAATGATGCTCAAAAGCAGTTTATGGCTGGCTTAGGGCAAAACATTTCGCAAGCCTACTATCCAAATGTAACCGAAGTACCTTTTAACGAAAATGAAATTTTGTATGAAAAGCTGGTGTCTGTTGGCGGCATTGAGTACTATCGCTATTCTACCGACCCAGCTTTGGCCAAGTATCGGGTAGGTTTTTCTTATGTGGGTGAAGGAAAGGGTAATTATCGCATCAATAACCAATCGGCAGCAAACGGAAAGGTTTATGAATTTGTAGAACCAGTGGGCGGCCTTTCACAGGGAAGTTATGAGCCCATTACTTTATTGATTACCCCAAAACAACAACAGCTTATTACCATTGCGGCCAATTATAAACCAAAAAAGCAGAGTATTTTCAGCAGCGAGTTTGCCATCAGCAATAACAATGTCAACTTATTTGCCAATAAAAGCGTTGCCAACGTAAGTGGGTATGGTTTAAAGCTAGATGCGCTACATCCATTTGAGCTTAACCAAAAGGGCTTAAAACTCAATACATCGGCTAATTATGAGTACGTGAGCAAAACTTTTAAACCTATTGAAAGGTATAGGATGGTGGAGTTTAATCGTGATTTTAACCTTGATGCCATTACCGTTCCCGCAACAGAGCATTTGTTCTCGGCAGGTGTACAACTGTACAATAATCAGCAGCAACATATTTCGTATACATTGAATACTTTCAGTAGAGAAGCGCAATATCAAGGCTATTTACATAAGGTGAGCGCTTTGTACAAACAAGGGAAATATGGTTTAAAGTACGATGGTAGTTTGTTGAATTCTGATGCTACAGCTAACAAAGGTACTTTCTTTAAACACTATTTAGATGTGAATAGAGAGATTTATAGTCTGGTTGCGGGATTTGTATTTGAACAGCAGCATAATCTCACTAGCGACAAGCAAACTGATGTTTTAACGGGGAATAGCTTCTCTTATCACATCTATAAATTGTATCTGCAAAGTAAGGCAGGTCAAAGCAATCGATACAAACTGGATTATAGTTACAGACAGGACCAATTGCCTAGAGGTACTCAATTGCTGAATAGCTCCCATTCTCAAAATGTAAATTTTGGGGTAGATTTAACCAAAAATGCCAATTCGGTGCTGAGCCTAACTTCGGGCTACCGTAAAACAGATTATACTAATGGTTTTGCCTCGATAAACAGCGATGAAAGCTTAGTGGGCAGATTAGATTATAACTTGAATGCATTGAAAGGTTTTATCAATACATCGCTGTACTACGAGGTAGGAAACGGACAGGAACCCCGAAGAGAAATTACCTATTTGGAAGTACTGCCTGGGCAAGGTGTTTATGCTTGGAACGATTACAATGGCAATGGCATTAAGGAACTGAACGAATTTGAGATTTCCCGTTTTCCCGACCAAGCCAAATACATCCGTGTTTTTACAGCAGGTACCGAATATATTCGCACCAATTTCACAGGGATTAACCAAAGCATTAGGGTTACCCCAAGTGCTATTTTGAAAGGCTCAAAAGGTTTTAACAAATTATTGGGCAAATTCACCAACCAACTTTCTTATAAAATAGACCGAAAGATTTTAGCAAGCAAAGGCTTGGAGGTTTATAATCCCTTTAATACAGGAATTGATGCCGAAAATCTAGTGTCGTTAAGTTCTTTTTTGAGGAACACACTGTTTTTTGATAGAAATAATCCGAAGTTTGGCGTAGACTTTAATTACCTTACCGATGGCGGAAGGAGCTTTTTGAGCAATGGCTTTGATAGTCGTAAGCGTAACGAGACAGGACTACGGATAAGAACTTCGCCCGTGCGAAGTGCCAATCTTAATTTGACTGTTAACCAAGGGCGTAAAAAATATCAATCGGAACTATTTTCACAGCGTAATTACCAAATCACTTATTTGGATTTGTTACCCGAGTTCAACTATCAGTTTAATACAGATTTTAGGCTTACTTTTCTTGGCGTATATGGCAATCAGCGTAATACTGAGGCACTAGGAGGGGAGAAGAATACCAATATCACTTTCACTACAGAAAGTCGTTATAACGTATTGAAAAGAGGTGTGCTTACTGGAAAAATTAGTTACATCAATAATAAGTTTACAGGCAACGGCAATAGCACTATTGGTTATGAGATGCTATCAGGATTGCAAGTGGGCAATAACTATACTTGGGGTTTGGCGCTGCAAAGAACCATTGGCAATGGCGTACAGCTAAATATTAGCTATGAAGGTCGCAAATCGCCAGCGGTAAATACCGTGCATACTGGAAATATGCAGGTGAGGGCATATTTTTAGTCTGATTGTTCGAGTTGTAGGAGTATTTTGCTTTATCGTTGTTGGTTTTAAAAACGAAATGCGAAAACGAATAAATTTCGCTTTCGCATTTTTTTCATTTAGTAACTTGAGTTAGATAACTAGTGTATTAAGAATTTCTCTTAAACTGATGCTGAACTAAATTCAGCATGACGGAGCATTGATTTGCGTCACCCTGACCTGTAGCGAAGCGGAAAGCTATGTAATAAATTCATTTCAGGGCCAGCTATATGTTTAAACAATTAATAAACCAAAGTTATCATCATTTAACCCAAGAGAATCAACTTATTTAGTCGGCAAGCCAATATTGGTATAATCCCAAGCCCTATCGCCTGAAATTTGCCACTCACTGTCTGTAACCGTTGTTCCTTTAGCTTTTGCCCAATCTGTAGTAGGATTATGAACAGTCGCTTTTCTGAAAAATGTTCTGTTGCGTGTATCCGCAACCTCGCCTGCTACGGTCCACATAAAATTATTGCGGGCACTGCTTGAACCTGTGCTGGTTACCCTAGCTACCTGCGGACTACCAAATACATCAATAATTTTGTAGGTATTTCCACTAAGCGTAATGGTGCCTGCAGCATCTTTTTTCAGCAAGGCAATGGCGCTATTTCCACTTAATTGTAAGGGTACGCTGGCATTGGCATTTGTAGTACTGGTAGTGCCCCAAGTAATGTCACTTTTGATTGCTGTAGGGTCTGCTTGAGGCGAAGCAATCACATAACATTTGCCTTTTGCTAAAGAGGTAGATAGCAGGAAGAAATTTCCAGTAGGGAAGGTCCAGTTCACTAGGGTGTTGGCATCGGTACTGGCCATATAGCCAATGGCATAGCTGGTTAAGTCTACACTGGCGGTGGTGCCGTTGTAAATTTCTACGTAATGCGGTCGTGTACCTGCCGCATTTGCATCGGTGTTGATTGCCGTGGAGATTTCCGAAATCAATAAATCGGAATTGTCATTTGCCACGGGAGGGGTAATTGGCGTAAACTCAATTTCAGAAGAGCAACCACAAAAAACCGTGATGATGAAAAGTATAATTGGAAAATATGTTTTCATGTTTTGTTTCTTTAATAATGATAAAAAGGACAATGAATCGCTTATAAAACAATTTGAACCGCTAAATTATTAATCCATTTTTTGGAGCTAAAAGTAGGCGAGCTGTTCTCAATGTAGTTGGTATTGATCCCAATTCTTAAAGCATTGTTTTTAATGAATTTATTGATGCCAAAGCTGGCCCATTTTTGGTCGGTAATTTTTGAGCCAGCAATGTTAAACTCAGGTTTCACTATCGCATATCTACCATCAACGGCCCACCCAGATTTAAATACATAAGATGATTGGATGTTGAATGCTTGACCAATGTTATAATAAGAACTGGCTACTTCGGCGGTTAATTGGTTGGTGGCTGCTACATTGGTAAATAAATCCTTACCTGTTACCGTGCTCACTACATACTCGCCAATTAATGCAAAACCTGAAGTTTTAAAGGCAAAATCTGCCACCAATTTTCGGTAGTCTGCAAATTTAGCCACTCCAGCCTTGTCGTAAATTCCCGTAATTAATCCTGTTTCACTACCTATTGGGTTACTCGCTTTTTGGTTGTAACTTGCGGCTATACCAATGGCTAATTTGGGTTTTGCTTCGCGATAAATATCATGAGCGATATAGGCATTGTTTTTAGTGAAATCTCCCAAAGGCATGATGTCTAACCTACCGCCATATTTAAAACCCATGTTGCCTTGTGAGGTAAAAAAGTTTTGTCCTTCGCCAGTGGTGATGGAAAAAGAAGGGTAAATTCTCATCTCGTTAATGCTGAAATTCGTTTCTACAAACAAACCTCCTTCACGGGTAGCACCCACAAAGTTTTGCATCAAACCACCATAGGCAATGCCATCATTGGATTTTCCTGCAATGGTTTGTCCCATCGTTTGCGCATAACGTTCATCACCCATGGCCAAACGGTTATTGGTGTGGGTTTGTTTCTGTCCTAAAACCAATTTAACCCTTTTGTTAAAATCGTAGGCAATCCAACCTTCCAAAATGGGCGACGTTCCCGTAAAATCGGTTACCATACCTGCCGATACACCATATCTCGCATTGGTAGCGGTTAAGTATATTCTGGCCAAGTTTAGGCTCATTTTGCTATTGTTGGTTTTTTTAGATAGGGAATCAAGACGGCTGTATTGTACACCCGATTGAAGTGCACTTAATAAATTAATCACTGTGCCTTCGCCTTTGCCCAATTTGATAAAAGTGCCCTCCCCATTGATGTAGGTAAACGTGGAATCAGGCTGCACAAGTTGCCCCATTACATCGCTATTGGTGAATGTGAATGCAAGGCAAAAGAAAAATAATATTTTTTTCATATCTCAGAATATTTTAGAGTTATAGTTGAATGGTAAATTGTAGTTGGCTGTAGTAATTGCCGTTTTGCGTACTTGTTTTTAAGGCTTCTTTCAGTTGGCTATATCCCAGCTCAAACTGTATTTTTAACGCATGGCCCGATAAATATTTGGTGGTCACGAAAGTGTAGCTCCTGTCGTAATCAGAAAAAGAAGCACTAACATTATTTTCGTTTAAGGTAGAGTACCTTGCGCCAACCGCCCAATCAATAGGGAATAGATAACCAGCTTGCACATTAAAGCCCTTACCCAAGTTCAATCGCGATAATACCCTGTCTTTAATTTGTTGTGCCGTTTGCGAGGTGGCATAGGCATTAAAAGAACCATCTAACCTGAATTCACCTGCAATGTTCGATGGAACTTTGGCTTGGGTGAGTACAAAACCCCCCATCGAATACCATCCATTGTATTTAAAAAGGTAATCTGCACCAAATTTGCTATAACTTGGCAGTAATATATTCTGATTGGCATCGCCGTATAGCCAGCGACCACCATTGGTTCCTTTAGCAGAGGTTGCTCCGTCATTATAACTGTAAACTACGCCAACCACCAGCTTTGGTTTTTCTTCTCGGTACAAATCATCCATATAAAATTCGCCACCACGAGAAAACTTGTCGAATGGTAGATAATCTAATCGGACGCCGTATTTAAAGCCGCCGTAGTTTTTTTGTAAGGCACTTCTGCCATCGCCAGTAGTAAATGAGAGGTAAGGTTTTAGTAAATGCTTTCCGCCTAACCTATAATTTCCTTTATAGCGAATCCCGAAGTCGAATATCGCATCAAAGGCATCAGATACTAAGCTTCGGTCAATAAAGCCAATGCTTTCTCCTTCTATCCTTGTTTCCCTGCCATCAATATAATCGGCTCTTAAGCCAAAATTAAACACGTGTGTCCGATTGGGACGATACTCGATATTTGCTTCTTGAAGCACGGTGTTAAAAGACCTGTTGCCTGTGGTGACACTGGCATAGTTTGCGGCAAAATTTAATCTTGCAGATAAACTTACCTTGTTGTCGAATAGGTTTGAAAACACATTTAACCTCGCTCTATTAATGGCAAAGGTGGAGCTTGGCGATGATAAGTTTTTATTGGTGGTGTTCACCGCGTAAAGGGTTTGCAGGGAAGGGCTAAGGTTAAAATTTCCCTTTCCCGAAATAAAGGTAATCCCATCGCCTAGGAGATAGCCTTTTTTTAACCTCAACAGACTTACGTTCCCTGAGGTTTCACTGAATGTATAGGTCGAATCTCTGGTGTAGAGTTCATCGCTCTGCGCAAAAGCAAATTGTGCCATGCAAAAACAAAGACATATCCCTATCAGTGTGATGAGTTTTGTTTGTTTGGTCATATTTGGTTATTGTTGGATGTTCATAAAGAAATTAGCAAAGGCGAACTTTCCCATGTTGCCATTATCGTGGCCCACATTAGGAACAAATATCTCCGTCCAGTTTAAAGGAAGTTTCATTTCTTCGGCTTTGGCCTTTACCGCTTTGTAGTAGTACTGGCCACGCTCAAAACGGGTTTTTCCCTGCGCTTCGGCTTCATCTGTAGTATTGTATGATTTCTCGTCGGTTAAGGTGTCGTTCATGCCTAGTAACACATACACTTTGGTAGCAAAAAAGCGAGCAAGCTGCGCTTGGTCTACGGGAGAATTTTTGATGCCAAAAGGGAATTCAGTATTCATGTCAGGAAGAGTGTACCAACCTGCATTAGCAAAGGCGGCTTTAATGACACGGGTTTGGTTTACAAACATTAAAAAGCGATGTACAAACTGTGCACCTCCAGAGTGGCCGTATAGATAATATCCTTTGTTGTTGCTTTTAATTTGTCCCACCACGTGGTCAAACAAAGGTTCAATTAAAGAAAAGCTCCATTTTTCGGGGCTTAAAAAAGTTTTTTTATTCTTTTCGTACACATTGCCGAGGTTATATTTTTCAGCGCCACGATAATCTTCTTGATCAAATTCTGGTGCAATAATCCTACAACCAAAAACCGTTGCGGCATTTACCAAATCATCCATGTAAGCCGATGCATCTCGATTTGCTCCATGAAGCATCACCACAATAGGCATATCGGGGTTGCTGTTTTTTGGGCTAAAATAAAACACCTTAATGGGGCTTTTAAGCTTGCCTTTATTGTCAAAATAAAACATTTGTTTACCAACTGTATTGCTGTTGATTTGAGCAAAAGAAGTGGCAATACTAGATAGGACGATGAATGTTAAACACAAGAAATATTTCATAACTTTTATTTTTAAAGTGATAAAAATAACCAATGGTTTTATGCTTGTTCCACTTTCTCCACAATTCGGCGATATTGTTGCATATCAATTTCTTTTTCGCTTTTAGAAATGATTACGGTGGCTACGGTGTTACCAATCACGTTGATAATGGCCCTGCCTTCGCTCATAAACCTATCTACGCCCACCAGCAAGGCCATACCTTCCAATGGAATAATATTAAGGATGGTTAGGGTAGAGGTTAACACCAAGAAACCGCTTCCCGTAACGCCAGCAGCGCCTTTGCTCGTTAAAAGTAAAATACCTATCACGGTAAGTTCTTGCCCTAGGGTTAAGTTAACGCCAAATACCTGCGCTAAAAAGATGATGGCCAAACTTAAATAGATACTGGTTCCATCTAAATTGAAGCTATATCCAGAAGGGATGATTAAACCAACTACATTACGACTACAACCTGCTTTTTCCAGTTTTTCCATAATGTTTGGCAATACCGCTTCGCTACTGCTCGAGCCTAGTACAATCAACAATTCTGCTTTGATATAGCCTAACAACTTCCATAAACTAAAACCATTGAACTTTAAAATGAGGTAAAGGATAACGAAAATAAACAGGAAGCCTGTGATGTAGAAAGTGATGAGTAATTTGCCCAGTACAAACAGGGTAGAGAAACCGAATTTTCCGATGGTGTAGGCCATTCCGCCAAAGGCACCAATGGGTGAAACTTTAATCACCATGTGCAAGATGTTGAACAGGATTTTGTTAATCTTCTCAAAACCTGCAATCACCGATTTGCCTTTTTCGCCCATTTTTGCAAGTGCTACGGCAAATAAAATCCCGAAAAACAGCACTTGGATAATATCGCCTTTGGCAAAAGCGGCGATAGCATTATCTGGCACAATATGTTTGATGAATTCTGTCCAGTCAATACCCACCGAAGATGCGGCCTTTGTTGCGGGCTCTGCATGTACAGCATTGCTTTGAACACCGCTACCAGGTTTAATCACATTACCTACAATTAAACCAATTACAATAGCGGCAGTAGTTACTATCTCGAAATAGATGAGGCCTTTTACACCTACTCTACCTACCTTTTTTAAATCGCCAGCGCCGGCAATGCCCAATACAATACTAATGAAAATCACAGGTGCGATAATCATCTTGATCATATTAATGAACATATCGGCCAGTAGTTTGGCAGTTACGGAAAAGCCGGGGAAAAAATGTCCTACAATTACGCCTAATACAATGGCTATTAAGACCTGTACATACAAGATTTTAAGATACTTCAATGGAGTTCTTTTTATTAGGTTAATATTTGGTTTGTTCAACAAGCTGTAGGCTTTTGGATGCCGTTTAGGCCAGTTGGTTTTAAACTAAAGTTAGAGAAGTAGTAGCCCGTTTAGCCATCAAAATGGTTTTAGAAAATTTATTTTTGATTTCTGAAAATCACTCATGTTTTTCGGAAAAATTCATATCTTTTTGATATATAGGCGTTTGTTTTGTTTTTATTGCTGTTGAGCTATTGTTGATTTGTGCTTTTTATTAATATCTTTAAGGTTCAATAACCAAGCTGAAAATAGAAACACGTACCAATTTGCTAACGTGTTTAATGTTTGAATAGAAGAATATCACGTATGGCATTAAAATCTGGGAAGGATGAGATCGAGTATTTACTGCGACAAGTTTTTAAGAAATATGAATTAGAGACAGGGAATAAGCTGAACTTAAATACCAATCGTAGGAACTATGAAGACATCGCCAAGATGCTGAGTGGTATTAGTAATCAACTACCTTATACTTCTGATGAATTTGGGCATAGTCCATATCCAGAAGACCGTAATTCAAAAGCAACCGAATACCCTTATTTAAAATACGACATCACCGGCGGTCAAATTAAAGATGCTTTTAATGGATTGGTGGCAAAGCCCCGTCCGTTTTTGGTAGATGCCTGTTATATTTATTTGTATGGCGTTGCCCGCAATAAATTTGAGGAAAATATATTGGATCCGAATTTAATTGCTAACGAGTTGGAGGATCAATCCAACCATAAAACAAGCCCCGGTCGCCAAAGAAAAATTAGTTTATCTCTTATTCTTATTTTATTGGTTTTGCTTGGCATAGCGATTTTCAAATGGATAGATACCAGTCATAAAATGTCAGCTTTAAAGGAAGATTTGGTGATTACGCCCTATCAGCCCAGCCAAGCGGAAATAGATAGCTTGGAAGGGATTTGGATGGTATATATCGGTTCTCCGCAAGCTCGTAAGTCTGATAAAAACCGTTACCATAAATTTGTAAGGAACATCATGAACGTAAAATATAAAGATGGCTATTTTGTGTTCACCAGATATGGTGCTGGATTTGATCACTACGGATACATGCAATATGAAAGTCCGCAAGTAGTTTCTATCCGTTCGTATGTGAAAGGCAGTGAAAATAAAATAGAGGCACCGCGACTTTCATTAATGCGGCTAGCTAAAAATAAAGATAAAATCATGGTGGTTTCTGCCTCTTGGAATTTTGATGCAGGTGAAAACAACGATATCATTGGTATACGTGAGGTTTATATTAAACAGGGGCGTGGTGGTGAAATTAAAGAGGTGATTAACACGATGGATAACCATGCTTGCAATTGCAAAATTGTACAATGGAAAAACGGCAAGGGCGATAGGACCTTTTACCTTAGAAATGAACTGCTAGATACCATCAAAGATGAGACCTTGAAAAAACTGATAGATGAAAGCAGTATCTTATTGAGGTATCCAGATAGTGTGACCATCTTGAAAAACTAAAAAGCCTTTCGAAATTTCGAAAGGCCAGTCTTTTTATTTGTGTTCACTTGTAGTGTGGAAATCAATATCGGGATAATCACGTTTGGTCATCTCAATCATAAAATCATTATCTGATAAATAAACTGGATTTCCTTCCTTGTCTGTTCCAATATGTTGTTGCTTACGTTTCACAAACTCGTCTAATTTCTTCCTGTCATCAGAAGTTACCCAACGTGAACGGCTATAAGTTAAGGTACGGAAACGACATTTTGCACCGTACTCATGTTCCAAACGGAAATTAATTACCTCAAACTGTAATTCGCCCACTGCACCAATTACTTTACGGTTACCTGGTTGCATCACAAAAAGTTGGGCAACCCCTTCATCTGTTAATTGCTCAATACCTTTTTCCAACTGTTTGGTACGCATTGGGTCCATATTCTCTACCTCTTTAAATATGGCAGGAGAGAAGCTAGGAATACCTTTAAACTGCAATTTTTCTCCTTCAGTTAAGGTATCGCCAATTTTAAAGTTACCACTGTCATATAAACCTACCACGTCTCCTGGCCAAGCCTCTTCTACCAAGCTTTTCTCGTTGGCCATAAAGTCCATAGGGTTGGCAAATTTCATTTTCTTATCCTGACGGGTGTGGTAATAGAACTTGTTGCGTTCAAATTTGCCCGAACAAATACGTAAAAAGGCAATTCTGTCGCGGTGTTTAGGATCTAAGTTAGCATGGATTTTAAATACGAAACCGCTAAAATTTTTCTCTTCCACCAACACGTCACGCTCCTCGGCTTCGCGATGTTTTGGGCTAGGTGCAATTTCAATAAACGTATCTAAAAGCTCTTTAATACCAAAGTTGTTAATGGCAGACCCGAAGAATACTGGTGCTAACAAACCTTCTTTATATAGGGAGATATCCAAATCTCCATAAACACCGTTCACCAACTCTGTCTCGTCTTTTAAGGTGCTTACTTCTTTTTCTTGTAGATAATCTAGCAACGCAGCGTCATTCAAATCGTTCACCTTTACTACCGAATCCGTTACTTTGGTTTTATCGGAATGGAAAAGGTTCAATTGGTTATGGTAAATGCTATAAACACCTTTAAAAGTGTGTCCTTGTCCAATTGGCCATGATTGCGGACACAAACTGATGTTTAGTTTTTCCTCAATTTCATCCAACAAATCAAATGCTTCCTTACCCTCACGGTCCATTTTGTTGATGAAGATGATTACTGGCGTGTTACGCATTCTACAAACCGACATCAGTTTTTCAGTCTGTTCCTCCACACCTTTTACGCAGTCAACTACCAAAACTACACTGTCAACCGCCGAAAGTGTACGGTAAGTGTCTTCCGCAAAGTCCTTGTGGCCCGGGGTATCTAAAATGTTGATGCGTTTGCCACTGTATTCAAACCCCATTACCGAAGTAGCCACGGAAATACCACGTTGGCGCTCAATTTCCATAAAATCGGAGGTGTTGCTTTGGTTGGCCTTATTTCTTTTTACGGCTCCAGCGGTGTTAATGGCACCCCCAAAAAGCAGGAACTTTTCTGTAAGGGTAGTTTTACCAGCATCGGGGTGACTAATAATAGCAAATGTTTTTCTTTTCTCTATCTCTGGGTGAAGCATACAAATTGGATTTTTGAAACTTAGAATAATACGGCAATGGTTATAAAAACCTGAGAGCGTTTAGCTTAAATAATATAGCCGTGTAATGTTTCATTGGCGCAAAGGTAAGTAAAAAGCATGAGGGTAGAAAACGAGTGTAAGCCTTTGTTTTAGAAAAGCAAAGGCTATGGTTCTTCTGCTCCGAAAGTCCCGCTTTCCGTTCAATCTTTTTTTGCCATCTTCCCAAACCTCATAGGTTTATCGGCATGATGAAAAGGAAGCCTATGAGGTTTTTCCAAGAACAAAAAGGATTTTACTTCAATCGGGTTTAGTTTACAAACTTCTGTGCATAAAATATAAACCTCCCCCTTCCCTTCCGAACATTCGAAATAAACTCTCCAAAAGGACATGCTCGGATCAACATCATCTCGACAATAGGAGGGAACTTACACTAGCGAGGTTTGCCAAAAAGTTTTGGTGCATAAATCTTCGTAGGTTTCCTAAAGTATAAAAGCAATCAACAAATCCTTAATTTTTACGCCTCAATCTTGTATATTAGCATTTAAACCAACTTACTATGATTATTTTAGGAATTATTGCCATCATTGTATTGCTTATCGGTATAGGCGTTTACAACTCTTTGATTGGGAAAAAGAACCAAGTAACCAATGCGTTCTCTGCCATTGATGTTATGCTGAAAAAACGTTACGACCTGATTCCAAATTTAGTGGAAACCATTAAGCAGTACATGCAGTACGAAAGCGAAACGTTGACCAAAATCACGCAAATGCGTACGCAGGGTACAAATGCAAACCTATCTGATGCCGAAAAAGTCCAATTAGACCAACAACTTGGTACGGCCGTAAGAGGAGTAATGGTGAACGTAGAAAACTATCCCGACTTAAAGGCGAATACCAACTTCATTAATTTACAAAGTACGTGGACAGAAAGCGAAGAGCAAATTGCTGCTGCCCGAAGAACTTATAATGCTGCGGTGACCAGTTATAACAATGCAGTGATGATGTTCCCGAGCAGTATTTTTGCAGGAATGATGGGCTACCAAACTATGCCTGTATTAGAAATCCCAGCCGAAGAACGCAAGAACATTAGCGCAAAAGAACTATTCAATAACTAATGCAACTTCATAGCCGTCCAGAAATGGTTTCAGTTTTTAATGAACTGGAAGCATCCCGACTGTACATTGCAAAGCGGCATGCCAGGGCTTATTGGAGTATGGGCATTGGCGCCTCTTGTCTGCTTGTCGTTTCTCTATTTGGTGTGGTAGAAGTTGGAATACTTTTGCTTATTGTTGGATTAATAGTCGGCTTTGTGATGCTGGCCTTGGTTAATAGAAAAACGAAGGAGTATAAGCTAGAATTTAAGTACAAGATTATTGGCGCTGCTTTAAAACATTTGAACGAAAGCTTGCAAATCAACCCCCTATCAGGCATAAGTGAGGGCGATTTCATCAATAGCTATTTGTTTTCGCAAACTCCAGACCGATATAAAACAGAAGATTTGGTGTATGGTCAAATAGATAAAACACAAATCCATTTTGCCGAAGTCCATGCAGAGTATAAAACCGAGACCCAAACTAAAAATGGGAAGCAAACCCAATGGCACGACATTTTTAAAGGGATTATCTTTTGTGCAGACTTCAATAAAAATTTTAACGGACTAACGGTAGTAAGGCCTAAAGGCTTTGGAGGTGCTTTTGGAAAATGGTTTTCTCAAAATGTAATGGGCAATAAGCGTATTGTTGAGTTGGAGAATGTAAACTTCGACAAGATGTTTATTACCGAAAGCGGCGACCAGGTAGAAGCTCGTTATATTTTAACACCTTCCTTGATGGAGAAGCTGTTGGAGCTAAACCAATATGCCAATTCTACCATCTCCGTATCCTTTATTTGGTCTAGTGTTTATATCGCATTCCCTTTAAATCATAATTACTTCGAAGCACCCATCTTTAAATCATTATTAAACGCCGAAGTGCTGAAAAAGGATTTGAATATGCTAAGGTTAATGCTGCACGTGGTAGAAGAGTTAGATTTAAACACCCGTATTTGGACTAAACGGTAATAAATTCAATCTCAAATGTCAACGTATCAACCCTCTCAAATTCAGGTTTTATTGGAAGAGCTGGAAACTGTTCGACTGAAAATTGCTAGAAAATACTACGCTGCATATTGGTGTATAGGTTTAGGGATAATCACGTTTGTGATTTGTTTCTGTTTGGGGGCGGTTCTTGTGGCCTTTATTGAGATACTGATACTTATCGTAATAGGAAGTATAATGTTCAGTTTAGGAAATAAGGATAGAAAGCAATATAGGTCGATCTATAAACAAGGGGTTATTGTAAATATGCTTGAAGGTATTGATGGTAATTTGCAAGTCAATCCAAATTCTGGCATAAGTCCTACTGATTTTGTAGATAGCTTTTTGTTTGGAGAGAAGCCCGACGCTTATAAAACCGAAGACTTGGTGTATGGCGAAATAGGTAAAACTACCATCCATTTTGCAGAAGTAGGAGCGCAGGTTCATAGAGGCCGAGGGTATGAAGATATTTTTAAGGGCATATTTTTTTGTGCAAGTTTTAACAAGCATTTTGATGGCTTAACATTGATTAGACCCCAAAGTTATACCGGAAGTGCCGTTAATTGGGTAAGCAGGCAGGTTTCGGGAGATGCTAGAGTTGTAAATTTGGAGAATACCGACTTTAACAATACCTTTTTCACTCAAACAAGTAATCAAATAGAAGCTCGTTACCTGTTAACTCCTGCCATGATGGAGAAACTTTTGGTTCTTAATCAATATGCAGATTCAACTATTTTCGTGTCTTTTGTTTGGTCAAACATATATATCGCGTTTCCCTTAAACCATGATTATTTTGAACCGCCAGTTTTTAAATCGCTGCTAAGTGAAGATTTGTTAAAAAAAGACATAGAGATTTTAAAACTCATGTATGGTATAGTGGAAGAGTTGGATTTAAATACCCGCATTTGGACTAAACAATAGTTTGCTTGCTGCCTAGCCCAATTTAAACTTACGAAGTTTTTAAAACTTCGTAAGTTATTAAAGTTAAATAGCCCTGCTTTCCGCTGTATTTACGCTTCGAATTACATTTCGACGAGCTCAATGTGACAACTTCCTTGGTTTGATAACAAAAAAGTCCCTTAACTCACGCTAAGGGACTTGGTCTTTATTCTTTGCTCTTTAATCCTTGTTCTATTTAGACAAATACATTGATTTATCTTTCACTAGCTGTAAGAAGTAAGGGTCTTCTAAATCTTTGATAAAACGGATCGCCTCACCAGTAGATTTCATTTCCGGGCCTAATTCTTTCGCTACTTCAGGGAATTTATTGTAAGAGAATACAGGCTCTTTAATGGCAAATCCTTTTAGTTTACGCTCAATGTTAAAGTCTTTCAACTTGTTTACTCCTAACATAATTCTCGCTGCAATGTTGATGTAAGGTACATCGTAGGCTTTAGCAATGAAAGGTACCGTACGTGATGCACGAGGGTTGGCCTCAATCACATATACTTTCTCATCTTTCACTGCAAACTGGATGTTCAATAGACCAATTACATTTAGGGCTTTGGCAATTTTCTTCGAGTAATTTTCCATGTCGGCAATTACCTTGTCAGACAAGCTGAATGGGGGCAATACCGCACTTGAGTCGCCTGAATGGATACCTGCAGGCTCAATGTGCTCCATTAAGCCAACAATATGCACATCTTGTCCGTCGCAAATCGAGTCTGATTCAGTTTCTTCAGCCCTGTCCAAGAAATGGTCAATCAACACACGATTGCCTGGTAAATCACCTAGTAATTTAACTACGGCTTTTTCTAAGTCTTCGTCATTGATTACAATGCTCATGCCTTGCCCACCTAATACATAACTAGGGCGAACCAGCACAGGATAACCTACTTCGTTAGCTACTTTAATCGCTTCCTCAGCATTTTCAGCAACGCCGTATTTTGGATAAGGAATATCTAATTCTTTCAATAAATCAGAGAAACTACCACGATCTTCGGCAATATCCATGTCTTCATAAGAAGTACCGATAATGCGGATGTTATTTTCATGCAGTTTTTCCGCCATTTTAAGGGCAGTTTGACCACCTAGCTGAACAATTACACCAATTGGGTTCTCTAAATCGATGATTTCACGTACATGCTCCCAGAAAACAGGCTCGAAGTAAAGCTTGTTGGCCATGTTAAAATCTGTACTTACCGTTTCAGGATTACAGTTGATCATGATGGCCTCGAAGTTGTTTTCTTTTGCCGCTAATAAACCGTGAACGCAAGAGTAATCGAACTCAATACCTTGACCAATACGATTAGGGCCTGAACCTAATACAATTACTTTCTTTTTGTCAGATACAATAGATTCGTTGGTGCCAAGTTCATCTCCATCCGATAAAACCTCTCCAGTTACTAGAGAGATTTGCTGTGGAGCCTCTTCAAAAGTAGAGTAGAAATATGGCGTTTGAGCAGCAAATTCGGCAGCACAAGTATCTACCATTTTATAAGCTCTTCTAATGTTCAGTTCCTTACGACGGTTGTAAACATCGTCCTCCGTTACATTACCTAAAATAAAGGCAATTTGAACATCAGAGAAGCCTTTTTGTTTAAGGTTGAAGAAAAAATCTCTAGGGATATTATTTAACGAGTAGCGTTTCAACTCAGTTTCTAACGTTACCAACTCTTGTATTTGGTTTAAGAACCATTTATCAATCTTGGTCGCTTTGCGAATAGACTCCAATGGCACACCCATGCTCATCGCATCCTTAATTAAGAACACACGGTTCCAGCTTGGATGTTGTAAGCCATGCATGATTTCTTCGATATCGCGCTTTTGACGACCATCTGAACCAATACCAGCACGGCCAATCTCTAAACTTTGACAAGCTTTTTGTAAAGCCTCGTTAAAACTGCGGCCAATACCCATTACCTCACCTACAGCCTTCATCTGCAAGCCAAGTTCCATGTTGGCACCTTTAAATTTATCGAAGTTGAAGCGAGGTATTTTTACAATTACGTAATCTAAAGTCGGTTCAAAATAAGCTGAAGTCGTTTTTGTAATTTGGTTTTCTATTTCATCCAAGTTGTAGCCGATAGCCAATTTAGCAGCAATCTTTGCAATTGGATAACCTGTAGCTTTACTTGCCAATGCTGATGAGCGAGATACGCGTGGGTTGATCTCGATAGCGATAATTTCATCATTATCTGGGTTTACAGAGAACTGTACGTTACAACCACCTGCAAAATTACCAATAGCACGCATCATTTTAATGGCTTGGTTACGCATTTCTTGGTAACAACGGTCTGATAAGGTCATTGCAGGAGCAACTGTAATCGAGTCTCCCGTGTGGATGCCCATTGGGTCAAAGTTCTCGATAGAACAAATGATGATTACGTTATCGTTGCTATCTCTCAATAGCTCCAGCTCATATTCTTTCCAGCCTAAAACCGCTTGCTCTACCAAAACTTCGTGTGTTGGAGAAGCTTCTAAACCGCGTTTAAGAGCTGCGTCAAATTCTTCCTTTTTGTGAACAAAACCACCACCGTAGCCACCCAAGGTATAAGAAGGGCGAATTACCAATGGAAAGCCAATTTCTTGTGCTGCTTCTTTACCCTCTAAAAATGAATTGGCAATTTTTGAAGTAGCAACACCAACGCCTATATCAACCATTAATTGGCGGAAAGACTCTCTGTTTTCAGTTTTGTCAATCGCAGCAACATCAACGCCAATGATCCTAACGTTGTGTTTTTTCCATAAACCTCTTTCCTCAGCATCTACGCAAAGGTTCAGTGCAGTTTGTCCGCCCATAGTAGGCAAAACCGCATCAATAGTAGGTAAATTAGGATTGTTTTTGTGTTCAGTTAAAATCTCGTCAATCGATTCGAGTGTTAGAGGTTTTAAATAAACATGGTCACCAATTACCTTGTCGGTCATAATGGTAGCCGGATTAGAGTTAATGATCGAAACTTTAACTCCTTCTTCTTTCAAAGAAAGTGCAGCTTGTGAACCAGAGTAATCAAATTCGCAGGCTTGTCCAATAATAATAGGTCCAGATCCGATAATCAATACTGAATTGATGGAAGTGTCTTTAGGCATGTGGGATTTTTAAAAAGTCTAAAGTGATAGTCTAAATGACCGATAGCTGGGAGAATTCCTCTGCTATGAAACGAAAATCCCAACATCTCTGTCGGGATGCAAAGATACAATTTGCGGATCAATTTTTTGGCGATTATTTTAAAATATATTGAGATGCTAAAATGATGAAGAATAAGTCATTTAACGAGGGTTGTTCTGCTTTTCCCAAGAGAGGTTTTTGTGGGAAGGACCTTGCCTGCTTTATTTGTGTAACTAGCTGGCTTGAAAACAACTTCATCACTTGGCTGTTTAAATAAGCAGTGCTTAAAAAACTAAAGATATGAGAACAAAATCCCTGCCCTTTCTAATTCTTTCTGCCTCATTGCTTGCTGCTTGCAACAGTTCTAATCAAAAAGCCGAGACTGCCGACACATTGCATGCCGCTACGGATGTAGATACCTTGAACCTGCCGGAGCCAGATACTACGGCTTCAAAAAATAATTTTAGCAAAGTAATCGAATGGCCAGCCAATAAAACACCACAGGCACCAGTTGGCTTTGTAGTAAGCAAATTTGCTGATCAGATGAAAAGTCCTCGAAATATTGTGATTGCTCCAAATGGAGATATTTTGGTGGCTTTGTCTAATTCAGAACGTAGTGTAGCTGAGCAAGTAGTCAATAAAATTTCGGGAAAGGCAAAATCTGAAGTTTCAGGCAAAAGTGTAAATACCATCTTATTATTTAGAGATAGTAACCAAGATGGTGTTCCTGAAGTTAGAACTACGTTTTTATCTGGATTGAACCAGCCGTACGGAATGGCTTTCATTGGAAATTCCTTTTATGTAGCAAATACCGATGGACTGTGGGTTTTCCCTTATAAAGCTGGCGATACTAAAATTACAGGAGTGGGTAAAAAGATAGTGGACTTGCCCGCTGGCGGCTATAATAACCATTGGACAAGAAATCTTTTGGTGGGCAAGAACAAGGATAAGATTTATATTTCCGTTGGGTCTGGTAGTAATGTGGGTGAAAATGGAATGGAGCATGAAGCAAGAAGAGCTGCTATTTTAGAAGTAAGCCCAGATGGTACAGGTGAACGTATTTTTGCCAGTGGCTTACGTAATCCTGTAGGAATGGATTGGGCACCTACCACCAACATGTTGTGGACTGCGGTAAATGAACGCGATGGTTTAGGCGACGATTTGGTGCCCGATTATATCACTAGCGTTAAAGAAGGTGCATTTTATGGCTGGCCCTACGCATACTTTGGACAACACGAAGACCCTCGATTAAAAGGTGCCAACCCAGAATTGGTGAAGAAAAGCATAGCGCCCGACGTTGCGGTGGGTTCGCATACTGCCTCATTGGGTTTGGCGTTTTACACTAATAATAAATTTCCTGCAAAATATCAAGGAGGGGCTTTTATTGGACAGCATGGTTCTTGGAACCGTTCAAAATTTAGTGGCTATAAAGTAGCCTTCGTGCCATTTAAAAATGGAAGACTAACCGGGCCACTGCAAGATTTTTTAACAGGGTTTATTGCTAACGCAGATAGGAGCGAGGTTTATGGTAGACCTGTAGGGGTTGCAGTTGCTCCTGATGGGGCGCTTCTGGTGGCAGATGATGTAAGTGGTATTATTTGGCGAGTTACTGCGAGATAAAATAGTATAATTTGTCTGTTTTATACTACACTGTCTGTTTTATAGGGCTATGTGTCATGTCACATTTGACTATTAGTGTAAAAACGTCAGCTTTATAAAATGATTAATCTTAAAAGTTTTAAAGAAACAAAAAATGCTATAGTGTACTTTAAACACAGTGTGGTACTCTAAAAGGTCATGTTAGCGTCATGAAATAGACGATTTTTAAAGATTGGCAAAAATGTTGTAATAAAAGGAAACAAATGGAGTTTTATAGTTGTTGTTGAAACAGATTGATGATTAAGACAGCAATTAAAATTGAAAATTTGATCTAAAGCATCCTCGCAAGAGGGTATTCTTCATAAATAGTTTGTTTGGTTTATTTTCCGGTAGGGGTTGTTCCCTACCGGAATTCTTTTTTATAGACCTTTTTGGTTGTCTACGGATTCACAGATTTTTAATAAAGTTGGCCGACTATTGCCCAATACCTTACGATATGCTAATGAGAGATAGATGTTTTGAGAAAAAATCTGCGCATCTGTGGCTAAAAGAAAAATACAGTCTATATTTGATTAATGTTAATCCTCGAAGCCAATTTTTGGCAACAATTGCTTCAGCAGTTTCAGCACACCCCATGGTTGGAGTGGCTAGGCTTTGTAAGTACAATAGCCTGTATTTATCTAGCGGCTAGAGAAAATATATGGAATTGGCCGGTTTCTATCTTGAGTATTGTAATCAGTGCCATCCTTTTTTTCGAGAGCCATCTGTTTGGCGATTTTGCGTTACAATTTTATTTTCTTTTCACCGCTTTTTATGGTTGGTGGTTTTGGCTGAAGAAGAAAAAAGAAGACACGAAGCCTGTAGTTAGTATTGGTTGGAGACATTGGATTTATGCCATCCTGTCTATTGCAGTTCTCACCGCTGTACTGGGTTATTTTTTAGATCACTACACTCCTACAAACGTCCCCTATGAAGATGGTTTTTGCACGGCGATGAGTTTCGTGGCGCAGATCATGCTCACTAGAAAAATCCTAGAGAATTGGATTTTGTGGATTGTGGTTGATATTTGTTATGTACCCTTGTTAATTTACAAAGAACTGAATCTTTATGCCGTACTATATGCTATTTTAGTAATTATAGCTTTAAATGGGTATCTAGATTGGAGAAAGACTTATCGTGAACAAGCAAATTAAAAAAGTGGCCATTGTTGGCCCCGAAAGCACTGGGAAATCTACTATCTCTATGCAGTTGGCTAAATATTACGAAGTGCCTTGGGTGCCGGAATACGCACGTTATTATTGTGAAGCATTAAAGGAACCCTGTACATTGCAAGATGAAGTGAATATGTTCCATGGCCAGTTGGCTCTTGAACAGTCGGTATTAGCAATGACCGAAAAGGATTTTGTGATATGTGATACTACCTTTTTAACAGTAAAGATTTGGAGTGATGCATTTTTTGGACATACGCCGGAGATTGTTTTGGACGCCCTTAAAAACCGTCCTTACGACTTCTACATTCTGCTAGATATAGACCTGCCTTGGCAAGATGATCCTTTGAGAGACTTTCCCAACCAAAGGGAACATTTTATGGAAGTTTGGCATAAGGAACTTAAGGCGTTAGGTGCTAAATATGCTGTAGTATCGGGTATAGGAGAAGAGCGTTTCAAGAATGCTGTTGAAGCGATTGATGAGTTTTTACTTAGCGCTGTCTGAGATTGCCTATCTAGAGCGTCAAAATTGATGTTGGCCCGTAGCGAAGCAGAAAGCTATGCAATGAATTTATTTAGGGGGCATTTTCAGGAGGTAAAAACTTGTATAAAAAAAGGGGGCTATATGCAATAGCCCCCTTTTTTATGTTGTCGTGTCTATTAGATAAACAGACTTAAAATGTAATATAAGATTGCCGCCAAAGCTGCTGATACTGGAATGGTTAATACCCAGGCCCAAACCAGTTTAACAGTAACCCCCCATTTAACTGCAGAAGTTCCTTTGGTTAAACCAGAACCAATGATAGAACCCGTAATGGTATGGGTAGTACTTACAGGGATTTTCAAATGCTCAGTAAAGTAAAGTGTCAATGCACCTGCAGTTTCTGCAGTTACCCCTTCAAATGGTGTTACTTTAGTGATTTTAGAACCCATCGTTTTTACGATTTTCCATCCACCACTTAAAGTTCCTACTGAAATGGCGGTATAACAAGCTAAAGGAATCCACGCTGGCATGTGTGCCGCAATCTCTTCGCCGTTGGCATCTTTAGAAGGTAATACTACATGTAGCCAGTCTGGCATGCTGCTCATAGAAACACCACTTTGATGGACATAAACCAATACTGCCGCTGCGATAATTCCCATTACTTTTTGCGAATCGTTACCGCCATGGCCTAAACTGAAGGCTGCAGATGATAATAATTGCATTTTTCTAAGCCATTTAGTTGATTGATGGTGGCTTAAGAAACTGAAGATTAAACAGAATGAGCTAATGGTAAGTACAATGAATGCCACTAAGAACCACTTGATGTTATGCGATTCAAATACTATGCTCCAAAAATGAGATTCGAAACGGGGTTTGTGGATCTTATCATAAGGAATCATTTGGTAGTATACAAAAACAACAGTGGCAATCATCAGTCCAAGCGTAAAAAGCTTCGGGCCGATGCTCTTTTTTGCCGAGTGTAATAGCCAAACTGAAATACAGTAGGAAACAATAGCACCAATTAATGGAGCTAACACAATAAAGCCTACAATTACCAAAACGCCTGTTGGCATTTCGCCAGCTTTGCCTTCTTTGTACCAGTTTACAACATCTAAGCCCGCATGAGCCACAGCAGCACCTGCAAAACCGCCAATTAAAGTGTGGGATGAACTAGAAGGAATACCGAACCACCAGGTTAGTAAGTTCCAAATAATAGCCGCAATAACCCCAGCTAGAATTACAGTGAGGTTAATTTCCATGGTGTTGGCTGTTTTTGCAACAGTATCGGCAACGCCGAAACCAAACACCCAATAGGCCAAAAAGTTAAAAAATGCAGCCCATACTACAGCTTGAAAAGGTGTAAGCACCTTTGTAGCTACGATGGTTGCAATTGCATTAGCTGCATCATGAAAACCATTGATGTAATCAAAGATGAGGGCTAAAACAATAATTAAGAGAAGTATGGTCATAATGATCTTATGCGTTTTTAACCAAGATAGATTCTAGCACGTTGGCCGCATCTTCACATTTATCAGTCGCAATTTCTAAGGTTTGTAATACCTCTTTTTGCTTAATTAATTCTATAGCATTGGTTTCAAACTCGAACAAACGGGCAATGGCAAGGTTACAAGTGTAATCAGCTTGGTTTTCTGCACTGTTAATTCTAACGCAAGCATCCGCAATCACTCTGATGTTTTTAAAGCTTCTTAATTCCTTGATGGCTTTTTCAAGGTCTGTACACATTTCAACCAATAACTCAGCAAGTTTTACCATTGGCTCACCAATGTTGGTTACGTTGTAGAGTTCAATATTTCCAGCTGATGCATGAATATAATCTGCAATATCGTCAATAGCACTGGCCAATGAGTGGATGTCTTCTCTATCAAAAGGAGTGATAAAGTTCTTGCTCAACTCAATAAAGATGGTGTGTGTAATATCGTCACCTACGTGCTCCAAACGCTCAACCTCTTTAATGGCTTCTTTTCTTTTTTCGATGTCGTCGGTAGTTACTACTACTAAAAGTGCTTCTGCAATTTTCCTAACGTTGCTCCCTGCTTGTTCAAATAATGGCTGGAACTTTTTGTCTTTAGGGGTAAAGAAGCTAAATATATTGCTCATACTTATTTTAAATATGATGCAAAAGTAAAACCGCAATGTTAAGTTAATGTTAACTTTGGCGACAATTTTACTTGATTGTTAAGCGATAACGGATTGTAGCCGAATAAAATGGCTCCTATTAATCTTAAATAAGGAAATGCGTTGGATTATTTTTTACCGTAGTTCAACAAAGGCTCGTTATTTTTTTGAAGGGTAAAAGCAAAAGTGGTCCCAATGCTTGGTGTACTACGTACCGAAATAGTTTGCTGGTGTGCTTCTAGAATATGTTTTACGATGGCCAAACCTAATCCAGTGCCACCTTCTTTTCTAGAGCGGTGGGAGTCTATTCTGTAAAATCGTTCAAATAAACGCGGTAGATGCTTTTCTTCAATGCCCATTCCGTCATCGGTGACTTCTATAAGGTATTGGTCGTGTAACTCAAAGATCTTTACAGAAGTAGAGCCATTTTCTTTACCGTATTTGATGGAGTTCTGAATAAGGTTGATCAATACCTGTCTAATTTTCTCTCTATCCGCATAAACCATGGTAGGCGTGGTGTATTTGTCCTTAAAGATGAACTTGGTTTTGTTATTGGTCGCTTTATCTTCCAAGATATCGAGGACCTCCTTTATTAGAGGAACAATGTCAAATCGGACGTAGTCAATGGGGATTTCTCCCGTTTCTAATTTGGAGATGGAATCTAAATCCTTAATCAGATAGCTTAAGCGTTCAATGTTATTTTCTGCTTTCTTTAGGAACTTTACGGCCATCTCAGGGTCATCAGAAATACAATCTTGAAGCGTTTCTATATAGCCTTGTATGGCAAATAAAGGTGTTTTAAATTCATGGGATACATTGGATAGGAACTCTCTTCTAAATTGCTCCTGCTTTTTTAACAGTTCAATTTCTTTCTTCTTGGCGCCTGCCCATTCTTCTACTTCCTGCTGTACGTCGTTAATGGGGTCTGAGCTTACATACTCACCAAGAGCTTCTTTGAGGTCTTTGCCAAGCTTTAGATTGTGGATTAACTTATAAATAAGTTTGATTTTACTATAAATGTATTTTTCGAGCAAATAGTAGAAAACCAAAAAACTGGTTCCAAAAGAAATCCCGAAAGAGATCAGTAGATAGTACCAGCTTCCCTGAAAGTGGTAGTTCACTAGCCCTATGGATAGACCCACGGCAAGTGCTGTAATTAAAACCAGTACACTAAATTTCATCTATTTCGTTTTTTGTTTTCGATGGTTGATGAGAGCTCGGTACAACGGTAATTATTTTTAGGTAATGAATGCCGTACCTCGGTTTCATATTGCTAAATTACAGCTAATAAGTTAAGATAATGTTAACACCTTGGCTATAATTTTTCCGTCAGATATTTCCAATAGCGTTTGGGCACATGTTGGGTGTGCAGTTTGGTGTTTTTTCTCGCTACAATGTTGGTGCTCTTGAAATAGTTTTTCCATAAATCTGCATATAGATTTTCCTTCTCATCTAATAAATTTTGGTTCGTTTTTTTCAGCAGGCTAATGTCTATATCCATTTCAATTTCCTCTACCGTTTGGAGGTCATAAAAAATACCGTAGTGTCTTTTAAGGTCGTAAATGATCCATTGCTGATCTGCGTATCGGTTTTTAAAATGATTAATCAATAAAGGAATTACATTAAAGTCAGGATCTATGCCACAATAGAACATTCCATCGGCTGTCTTCTGAAAACGGATAAAGGCTTCCATTCTGTGCTTTTCCCGTTCTACCTTTCTGGTAGTTTGCGTAATGCTCAGCACTTGCGGATGCCCATAATTTTGCTCGGCGCCATTGGGGCTTTGAAATATATAGATGATAAATTGAAAAAGGTCATGATGGATGTCGGGGAGTTCGGAAAGATAGGCGCAATAAACCCTGCGCATCCAAGTCCTGTCCAGTTTTTTTGCGAGGCCTTTCCATACCCGGTCTGCTTTTTCCCTATCGGTTAATACATCAAAGCTAGGGATGAAGACATCTGGCTGATGGATTTTGTTGGATCTCAGGGTTGTTGGCCCTGGCTTCCTTTCAAACCATTCGAATACTGCGGTGAGTAAGCCTTCTAAAGTTCCATCGAAAATGTAAATCATAATTGTAAACAACATTATAGGCCATCAAAGACACCTAAGTTCATCTAAGTACAGTCCAGAGAACTAAAATGTTCTTAAATGTCTAAGGTGGTAATGAAGCGGGGCAGGCAAAAAAACTTAATGTTAAACATCATTAAAAAAGTAAAAGCTGCTCGTTTGGTGTCTTCAGATATTTGCTCTGGCTTTCCGCTAAAATAAACCCCTTAATTTGGTGCGACTGAAAATCTTTCAACTGAAAAGAGGTATCGGCGCAAGTAATAAAGTGTTTAGCTCTGTTATAGGCAATGCCGATTTTCTTTAGCTGATGGATATAAAGTTTTCCAAATTTGCGGGCCTGTATGATTTTTTGTGCAGAGCCAACACCAATACCCGGAATGCGTAAAATCATCTGATAGTCGGCGGTGTTAATGTCTATAGGAAATAAGTGCATGTTGCGTAAGGCCCAACTTAATTTGGGGTCGATGTCAGTATCTAAATGTGGATTGGTGTCATTTAACAGCTCTTTTACATCAAATCCATAAAAACGCATGAGCCAATCCGTTTGGTACAATCTGTTTTCTCTCAAAAGGGGTGGTTTTGTGCCCAAAATAGGCATTCTGCTATCATTGCTGATAGGGATATAGCCAGAATAATAAACTCGTTTTAGGGAAAAGTTCCTGTAAAAATTGGCCGCGGTGTACATAATGTCCTTGTCGGTTTCTGGCGTTGCGCCTATCACCATTTGGGTGCTTTGCCCCGCAGGTACAAACTTGGGCACACTCTTGATGAGTTTCTTTTCTTCTTTAAATTGTACAATTTGGTTTTTGACAAAACCCAAAGGCTTGATCACGTCTTGGTGGCTTTTTTCAGGAGCCAAAAGTTTTAAACCTACTTCTGTGGGCATTTCTAAATTGATGCTCATGCGATCTGCATACAATCCAGCTTCGGTAATCAATTCATCACTAGCTCCGGGAATGGTTTTTAGGTGGATATAGCCGTTGTAGTTTTCCTCAAGTCTTAATTTTTTAACCACCCGAAGCAGTCGTTCCATGGTGAAATCTGCATTCTTGAAAATTCCGGAGCTTAGAAATAGCCCTTCGATGTAATTTCTTCGATAAAAATTCATCGTCAGTTCCACTACTTCATCTACCGTAAACGCAGCTCGTTCAATATCATTGCTACGTCTTGAAACACAGTAGGCGCAATCGAATATGCAGTGGTTGGTAAGGAGTATTTTTAAAAGGGATACACAACGGCCATCCTCGGTGTATGTGTGACAAATACCGGATTGATGTCCATTACCGAGACCTTTATTGGTGTTCTTTCTGTCGCTACCGCTTGATGAGCAAGACACATCATATTTTGCAGCATCGGCAAGTACATTGAGTTTTTGAATTAACCTTTCGGACATGATTAGCTATTTTGCTAACAAATATAGTAAAATAGCTAATATTTTTAGTTATTTCTTGCCGTCCCATTCTGCATAGAACTGTTCTAGGTAGGTCACCATAAACTGGTGCCTTTGTTCGGCCATGGCTTTACCTGTTTCCGTTCTCATCAGATCTTTTAGCAACAGAAGTTTTTCGTAAAAGTGGTTAATGGTAGGGGAGGTGGTGTTTTTGTATTGTTCTTTATTCATCTGCAGATTTGGTTTGATTTCAGGATTGTACAATACTCTATTCTTAAAACCTCCGTAAGTAAATGCCCTGGCTATGCCAATGGCGCCAATGGCATCCAGCCTGTCTGCATCCTGCACTACATCCAATTCTTTAGAGAAATAGGATATTTCTTCAAAGCTTGCTTTAAAAGAAAGGTTTTTGATGATTAGTTTTACCTCTTCAATGATTTTTGCATCAAGGCCAATGCTTGCTAAGAAATCGCCAGCTTTTTGGGGGCCAATTTCTTCATCACCGCCATTAAATTTGCTATCCGCAATGTCATGTAAAAGCGCGGCTAAGGCTACGATCAATTCATCAGCTTGTTCAGTACTGTTGATGTGCTTCGCCGTTTTATAGACACGTTCAATGTGGAACCAATCGTGGCCAGCTTCGGCATCGGCAAGGGTGTTTTTAACAAAATTGATGGTAAGGTCTAAAATCTGCTGCATAAGCGCTAAAGTAAGGGATTGCTTTTAGCTTCTTGAACTTAGGCTTGTGAAAAAAAGTCACATAAAGATAAAAGACTGACTGCTAAATAAAAAGAAATGCTCAATGTTCCTAGTTCATTGAGCATTTTGTTCGGTTCCACAAATTGCTAGTAGGCCCCGCGCTTAGAGGCTAATAGCTCTATGGTGTCTACATCAAGCAGTTTGGCGATGAGGAAAAGTCGATCCAGGCTGATTTTACTATATCCCAATTCAAGTTTGCTATAGGCATTTTGGGAAATTCCGATTTTAGAAGCCAGATCTTGTTGAGAAATTTTTTTGAACTCGCGAACCTTTCTGATTCTGACAGCGATGCGTTGCATCTCTTTTTTGTATTTTTCGTTCATGGGGCAGATAGTTAGTTGGGATAAAACTATACAAATATTTTGCTATTTGCAAGTTTATCGCCTAGTAATCATCTGTTTACAACTTTTTTGTGTGTTGAAAGGAAAGTTGTCCCTATCGATTGGGGCGCTCATTTTCAGGGCGTTTACTGCCATCATAAAGCTCGTATTCCAGCATTCTGCAATCTAGTTTTCCATTATAGAATTCTATCTTTCTATCTGCCTTTAAACCAATTTTTTTCGCCAAATCAGGATTGCCTGTGAAAATATAGCCATAATAGCCTTTGCAATTGGTTTTCATAAAATCGCCCATGCGTTTATAGGTAAGCTCCAGCTTGGTATGTGTGCCCAATCTTTCGCCGTATTCAGGGTTAAAAACTACCACACCTTTTTGGCCTTCTGGTATATTGGTTTCTGCAAAATCTCCAATCTCAAACTGGATAATTTGGTCAACACCAGCGGTTTTAGCATTTTTCTTGCTTACTTCTACGGCATCTTCAGAAAGATCGGAAGCAATGATTTGCAGGTCAATGTTTTTAATCACTTGGTCTTTTAGGATTCGTCTTTCTTGAAAAAACACCTCCTCATCATAGCCCATAACATGCATAAAACCATAATTCATGCGATATAAACCAGGGCGGCGGTTGGTCGCCAACAAAGCAGCTTCTATTGCTAACGTACCTGAACCACACATGGGATTAACAAAAGGTGATTTTCTGTCCCATTTGGTAGCCATAATCACACTAGTTGCTAAAGCTTCCAGCATTGGCGCTTTTCCTGGTATTTTTCGATAGCCATGTTTGCTTAATGTTTCTCCGCTAGTATCGATAAATATGGTGGCATTTTGGTCTTTCCAATACAGATGAACTACTGTTTTATTGGCGTCTGAACCACTATTTGGACGAATGCCCTTTTTTGCTTTAATACGATCTACAATGGCATCCTTAACTTTTAGATTAGCAAAAAGTGGGGTGGTAATAAAAGGATTGTCAACATTTGAAGTCACAGAAAAATAGCCAGAAAAATCAATAAGTTCTTCCCAGGCAATGTCCACTAAAGTTTGGTAAAGCTCTTCAGGATTTTTGGCTTCGAAACTTTTTAAGCTATACAAAATTTGACTTGCACAGCGTAGGTTAAGGTTAAGTTTTATACACTCGGTAAGAGTAATGTTAAGCTCTACGCCAGTAGAAAAGGCTCTTTCAATAGTATAACCTAGTTCTTCTACTTCTGTTTGAAGGTAGGACGATAGTCTTTTATTGCAGGTGATAATTACCTTGCTCTTGGTGTGGAAAACTTGTGTCATATGATTTGCGAAGTTATCAATAAAAATATAGAGATTTGGATGGAAGAAGAGAAATATATTAGTATTGATATGGAAATTAAAGGGAAGGTACACGAAATCGGTGCCATACAGCAAGTGAGCGAGACGTTTAAGAAACGTGATTTAATTGTAGAATACGCAGAAAATCCGACTTATCCGGAATATATCAGATTTGAAGCTTTGCAAGATAAAACAGCTTTATTTGATAGCTTAAAGCCTGGAGATGAAATTGAAGTTTCATTTAATTTACGTGGCCGTCCGTGGACTAACAAAGATGGTGTTACTTCGTATTTTAACAGTTTGGTCGTATGGCGCCTTACCACATTAACAGGTACTGCTCCTACAGCTGCTGATGCGCCGCAATATGCTGCTCCGGTTGATGTTAATACCGCTGCTGGCGAGGATGATGACTTGCCTTTTTAATATCGCTTTTTAAGAAAACAATGATAATTAGAAGCCGCTTGGAAGACCAGGTGGCTTTTTTATTTCCCTATCACTAAAAGTTGTAGCCGTGATTGAGCATTTTGCATCATCCTTTGGACTGTTAGTCGCTGGAAATGAGCTTTTCTGCGAAGTTCATTGTACTGTTAAAAAGTGTTAAGGGTAGCTGTGTTTACTAAAGTGTTCGTTAACTTTGAATTGAACTGGCATGAAAAAGAGGAGCCTTTGGATAATAACCGCGCTAATGACCTTTGCGTTGTTGGGTGTTTTTGTAATGCAGATGTATTACATCAGGGAATCTTATAACCTAAAATCACAGCTTTTCGAGCAGGATGTAAACCAAGCATTAAGCACGGTCGTTAATAAGATACAGAAGAAAAACGTGATTGGGCATATCAATCGAAAAGACGTAGAATTTCAGGAGCAGAAAAATAAAAATATCAGGATGCAAACTGATAGTATTGTTGCTTTTAAAGTACGTTTTAAAGAAAATGAGGTTCTTAGGAAAATCAAACAACGTCAGCAAATTTTTGACTATATAGGCTTACAGGATAGTTTAATTAGGGAAAATTTCACCTCGCCAGTAGTCATAAGCGAAGAAGATTATGCAAACCTTTCAAACCCTAATCCTAGCGACAAGAATACGTTAAGGTTAAATGTAAATGATATTAAAGGGCCTAACGGTATTTTATTGAGCCGTAACATTACGCCATCTTTTTTTAGGAAGCGAGCGGTTATTAACCCTAATAAATTGCCCGACACCATTAGGTATCTGGCTTTTCATCCCGCTACGGGCTTTCCTCAATTTATTGCTTTTCCAAGTATTGACCCTGAGCTGAAAACCAAGTTCAAATTGGAAGATGCCAAGGCCGAATATAAATATAGGGTTGAGCTGGAAAAATTGTATGCCGATACGGTGGCGCTGTTTAATGCAGGAAATGTAAGTTTAGTACAGGATGTAGCAAAGGAGATAGCCAATAAAGATATTCCCTTGGAGCAAAGAATGCCCAGCCAGGAAAATCTGGATACGCTCATTAAGCGAGAGCTGCTGAGCAAGAATATTAACTTGGACTATAACTACTGGGTTACACCTTCTAAAAATACAGATAAGGTGATCTATCGTAATGTATCCCTCCAGCAAGGTGAAGCATTGCCTAAAAATACCTTTAGCAAAATCATTTTTAGTAATGATTTGATGATCAAAGACCCCGGGATGCTGTACGTGAGCTTTCCTAATAAAAACTCGTTGATTTTTAACAACATGTTTGTCACGCTTATTTCTTCAGTGGGTTTATTATTGGTCTTGATTTTCATCTTTGCCTATACCATTTATGCAATTATTAGGCAAAAGAAACTATCGGAGATGAAAACCGATTTCATCAATAACATGACCCACGAGTTTAAAACACCCGTGGCTACCATTATGATCGCCAGCGAAGCTTTAAAAGATCCGGACCTGAATGCGGATAAAGCTAGAATCAATAGATTGGCGGGCATTATTTATGATGAAAACGTACGATTGGGTAACCATATTGAGCGAGTACTAAGCGTTGCGAAATTGGATAAGAAAGAGTTGAAATTAGAGCGCCAGCCGGTAGCCATGAATGAGCTCATCTCTTTGGTGGTAGATAGTATGAGCCTTCAATTGCAGAAAAAAAATGCTGAAGTTACTTTGGCATTGGATGCGGAAAAGGACGTGCTTATTGGTGATGAGCTGCACTTATCTAATGTAATTTATAACCTGATTGACAATGCAAATAAATACAGTCCGTCAGATCCTAAAATTACCATTAAAACTAGAAACCAAACAAATGGCATTGACATAGAAATAAGCGACGAAGGCATCGGAATGACCAAAGAACAAACCAAACGTATCTTTGATCAGTTTTATAGAGTGCATACTGGCAATTTGCACGACGTAAAGGGCTTTGGTTTAGGCTTAAGCTATGTGAATGATATTATTGCTCAAATGAGTGGAAGCATCAAAGTGAACAGTGAGAAAGATAAGGGAACGACGTTTACCATCCATATACCATTTAAATTAAACAATTGATATGAAGAAGATACTTTTGGTTGAAGATGATCCTAATTTAGGGTTGTTACTGCAAGACTACCTACAAATTAAAGGCAATTTTGAAGTGGTGCTTTGCACCGATGGCGAGGAGGGATTTAAGGCTTTCGCTAAGGATGAATTTGACCTTTGTATACTGGACGTGATGATGCCTAAAAAGGATGGTTTTACTTTAGGCAAGGAAATTAGAAAAGCTAATGAGCATGTGCCTATCATTTTTGCTACAGCAAAATCCATGATGGAGGACAAGTCGTTGGCTTATGATTTAGGCGGGGATGACTATATTACCAAACCTTTCAGGATAGAGGAACTCTTGCTTCGTATCAATGCACTTTTGAAAAGAGCATCTTTAAAGCAAAATGCAGTACAAGAAGAAGCTCCTAGCCAGTTTGAGATTGGTAATTATAGGTTCGACTATACTACCCAAATTATTCATTTTGATGGTGGACAACAAAAGTTATCTACTAAAGAGGCCGAATTGTTACGTCTATTGTGCTTAAAGAAAAATGGGGTACTTACAAGGGAAGAGGCCCTGCTTAGTATTTGGCACGATGATAATTACTTTAACGGCCGCAGTATGGATGTGTTTTTGAGCAAGCTGCGTAAATATCTTAAAGAAGATCCTAAAGTAGAAATAATCAATGTACATGGAAAAGGCTACAAGCTAGTGGTAAACTAAGCTTATAGCCTTTTTATATTTTTTAAGTAACGCTACTTTAGAGCATAGCCCATTTAAAGGTTTGGTAGGCCGATTTTCCCCAGCCTTTTAATGCCCCTTTTAAAATATCGTACAATTGTTTGTGGTTAAGTGGTTTTCCTTTGGTAGGTATCTTTAACTTATCAGGGCTAACTGCTTCATCCGTTACCGATGTGGCAAACCAAGTAACGTGGTCGTGCGGAAGAGCCAAGCCTAAAATCATTCCTGGCAAACCGCTAAAAGATTCGGGCCCTCCGCTAACGGCTATTTCCTCGCTGTAAAAAGCTACTACATATACAGAGTCCATGACCAATGCATTTGCTCTGCGGCAATTATAGCCAGCGATATTTCTGAATTCATCGGTAATTTTCCAATTGATTTTCCTAATGCTATCACTCACAAGATAAGTCTCTTCGTAAATTTTCTTTTGTGTTTTGCTAGTGCCAGTATTCAAATCGCTTAAAATGCTGTTAGTTTGTTGAAATTCAATCATATTGGAAAACCAGTTGTTAGATACTGGTGTGTTTTCCTCAACTGGCAAAAATGCAGTAGTTTGATTGTTAAATAACAACTTACTTTTTTGTACTTTAAATTGTGGATTGTTCTTTTGGTAGCTTTCCAATGCTTGAGTGCTGAAGCTATTGTCCTCTCCCCACGATTTAAGCTGTTGCTTAATTAAAGCATAGGCGTTTACACGTTTTTCGTATTCAATAGTGCCCTGTGTAACAAAACGGGCATGTTGTGCGCTGCTGTCCAGTACCAAAAAAGTGAAGGAAGCGGCGAGGATATATTTTAGTATTTTCATTTGTCTGTAGGTTAAATTAGTTTGTTTTTGGAGCGCCACCCATCTTGTTAAAATCCCATATTAATGAGAACATGAAATAACGGCTGATGTTATTGTAACTGGTTTGGGTAATTGAGTTGGTTGATGCCGACCTTGAGAAGCCAATGTTTTGTTTTAAGATGTCGTTTGCACTTAACATTACTTTCAAGCTCTCTTCTTTGAAAAATGCTTTGGTTATGGCTGCATTGATTACGAAACGTTCAAAGCTATTGTCAAATGAAGCTGAACTAGGCTGGTAAGTGTATTCGGCATCAGACCTAATGGTGATTTTTTTAGGGAGTTTGAAACTTAGGTCCATGTAGCCATTATAGCCCCACCCTTTGTTATTGGCCTGTCTTTGTAAAGAAGACTCTTGCACGAAATATCTAGGGCCAAAAGACATATAAAACTGATTTTTGTCTCCGTAGCTGCTTAAGTTTAGTGAAGGGCTAATGCTTTGGTTATCGGTTACGTTTAGGTTGCCATTTACGTAATTATAAGAACGAGATCCATTTCCGCCTAGGTTTAAGCCTGCATTCATATTGCCCAGAAAGGCAAACTTCCTTGAATAGCCCATGTAAGCATTATAGTTATACGGCAATTTATCTTCTAAGTTCACTGTTCTGTAGGTGGTTTTGCCGCCATCATCAGTAGTATTGTTGCTTACAATTTGATTGTTGGTGAAATTGAACCCCCCACTTACGTAGAAATTTCGGCTGGTAAGTACCTTGTATGTGTTATATCTAATATTGAATCGGTTATTGTAAGCAGGTTTTAGTTGGTCGTTACCCTCAACAATGTTCAATGGGTCGTCGTTGGTCCTTACAGGTTGTAATTGATTTACACTAGGTTGTGTATTTGAGCCATTATAGTTAATGCTGAAAGACTTTTGAGCCGAAAACTTGTATTGATAGGATGCTTGAGGTAACCAATTAGTGAAATTCCTTTTTAACCTTTGGTTGCTGTAAACTTCTGTTTGGTCAAAATTGATGAAACTTGTTTTTGTACCAAGGTTAATTACCGTTTTCCCTTTTTTGTAGTTAAAAATAGCTCCTACTTGGTTTAGCAATTGGTCAGCTTGAAAGTTGTTACTGAACTCACTGTTAAATTGGTCGTAAACACCAGGGGTAGAAGCGTCATAAGTTATTCTATCTGCTTTGTTGATGGTGTAAGTTAATCCATAATTAGCAACTAAACTAAGCGATTTACTTAGCGGTTCGGTAAAGGTAACATTGGACGATAAGCGATTTGTTAAAATGCTATTGTCTTTCAGCTGGTCAATTTTTTCGGTGCTGGTTAAATCTTCATTTTCATCGAAGAATCTGTTAGTTGACTTTAAAAAACCATCGCTGTTAGATTTATTGTAAGCTTGACTTAAGTTGATTGAAAAATTACGTCCAGCTTTTTTCAGTTTTTTGGTATAAAAGGCACTTAAATTAAACACTTGCTGTTTGGTGTCATTATTTGTTGTTCTGTCTGCGGTATTTAATAACGAATTGTCGCCTCTTCTACCTGTCGACTTGTCGATAACATCACTTTGTGAGTTCTTCAACGTACCATCTATCGTTACTTTTAAGTTAGAAGTGGTATCCAGTTTGATGTTATAGGTGGCATCAATTTTTTGCCTAAACATATCGTTTTCGGTATTGGCAGTGCTATTGGTATTAAAAATAGCATCAGGAAGGTTACGCTGGTTAATGGTATTTTTATTGATTTTCACATTAAGGGAACCAGCCTTGTAGTTGGTATTGATACTTTCTTTGTCGTTGTTCCACTTATTCTCGTAGTGTACGCCGCCATTGTGGGCAACTGGAATACCTTCGCCCCAGTAACGGCCGCCACCGTCAAGTTCGTCACTGCTCGACATGAAAATCATCCCATCATCGGTCATTTCCATGTTGCTACTGGAACCATACTTGCCTGCGTCATCCCATCCCAACCCAGTTTTGCCTGTATTACTCGAAGTGAAATAGCCCGCTATCTTCTCTTTTTTCTTGAATTTGTTAAACATAGCTTGTATCTGATAAAAATCATCAGTACCATAACCAGCATCAATTTTGCCAAAGTAGCCTTGTTTTTTATCCTCTTTCAGTACAATGTTTAAGGTCTGCTTCTTTTGGCCATCATCAACACCTGTAAAAGCAGCTTGGTCGCTTGATTTCTCAAACAACTGCACCTTATCTACCATGTCGGCTCTTAAGTTTTTGGTCACCAAAGTCGGGTCGTCACCAAAGAATTCTTCGCCATCCACCAATACTTTTTCTACTGCTTTGCCTTGAGCGGTAATTTTGCCCTGGGCATCGACAGTTACCCCTGGGAATTTTTTTAATAAATCCTCTACTCGGTCATTTGGCTGTATCTTATAGGCAGAGGCATTAAATTCAGTGGTATCGCCTTTAATCTTAATGGCGGCGGCTTGTCCTTTAATAATGACTTCGTTCAGCAATTTGGCTTTGGTTTTCATATCGATTGCTTTAAAATCGATTGACCTGTTGGCTGAATCCAAACTGAACTTATTCACAAAATCAGCATATTCAGGATAGGTAATCAAAAGGATAAAGTTCCCATTTTTCATGTTGGGAAAGCTGAAATTACCCTCTGCATTAGCTCTAGTGAACTTATATAGGGTTGAATCTTTGGCATTTAAAACGCTAACAGTTGCATTATGTAATTTGACATTAGAAGAAATATCAGCAACAACGCCTTTAATGGAATTTGTTTGTGAACGAGCTACGGAGAATGTCAGTATCAGCGCTAATAGGAGTAACGTTCTTTTCATCTTAATAGTTTGGTGTGCTACTAAAGTATGAACTAAAAAAATAGTTTACAACTTAAAACGCTATTTTTAACATTTTTTAAGATAGTTGGAGGAGTTAGCTATCTTAGAGTGAACGATTTAAAATTCTTAAGCGATGAAATTACCCTCAGTAAGTGTGCTTTTGCAAAACTTTAAAAGCGTTGTCACCCGTTTCCCATTACAAGTTTTACTTGCCTTGGTGGCTACAGGCCTGTGGTGTCATCTTGCTGGAACCGGGGTCATAATGGAACAGAACCAAGGCCTTATTAAATTATTGCTTTTTTGCAATTTGGGATTAACCTTGCTACTGGCATTGGATACTTATGCAGAGAGCCATGCCCTAAGTTCTACATCCAAATGGTTGCTGAGAGTGTTGGCACTAGCTTTATTAGCAGGGCTATATTTTCTAATAGACCCTTTCAGGTATTTAACAGATATTTTTAGGGTTGCACTTTTTGCTTTTGCCTTTCACTTGTTGGTGGCGTTTGCGCCTTTTATAAAAAGAGGGAATTTAAATGGTTTTTGGCAGTATAATAAAACCTTGTTTTTAAGGGTTCTGATATCGGCTTTTTATGCGGCGGTACTTTTCGCGGGTTTGGCCATTGCATTATTTGCCATTGACGGGCTGTTTAATGTAACGATTAAATCAGATGTCTACCTCAGACTTTTTATCGTACTGAGCGCTGGCTTTATGACTATATTCTTTTTGGCAGGAGTACCTTCAAATTTCCAATCGTTAGAAGAGGAGCAGAGTTACCCCAAAGGCCTGAAGATATTTACCCAATACGTGCTGATTCCTTTAATGACTATTTACCTGGCAATTTTACTGGTGTATGAAGTTAAAATAGCCATCAACTGGGAACTGCCTAAGGGCTTGGTATCTACGCTAATTTTGGGTTATGCAGTGTTCGGTATCCTGTCGCTACTGTTAATTTATCCTATTAGGGAGAAGGATGGGAATGGCTGGATGAAATTGTTTTTTCGCTTTTTTTATCTGATGATGGTTCCGCTGATCGTATTGCTCATTTTGGCGGTAATTAAGCGAGTAGGTAATTACGGAATTACAGAGTCTCGATATATTTTAATCATTTTGGCGGCTTGGCTTACAGGCATTACAGCTTACTTTTTGTTTAGTAAAAAGCAGAATATTAAGGTAATTCCCATTAGTTTGTTTGTGGTAGCAATATTGGCTATTTATGGGCCACAAAGTGCATTTTCGGTTTCAAAAGCTTCCCAAATTTCCCGATTGAGAAATTTAATGGATAGCAAAAGCCAAGAAGAGAAAGAGGAAATACCTAGTGTGGTGCGTTACTTGGTAGACAGACACGGGCTTACGTCGTTGCATAGTTTTACCACTGCAAATCTCAATGAAATTGAAAAGAAGATTTATGCAAAAGCAGAGAAAAATAAGTCCCCTAACTATGAAATAGAAAGTGAAAAAGTAGATACAGCATTTGCGCTTTTAAAAGTGAAGGATATGGACAATTCTGCTTGGGCCAAATACGTGACTTTTACCAACGAAGAAAGTGTTGTTAATGTACGGGGATATGATGGGTTAATGGATTTGAATGACTACTCGCAAGAGCCAAAAACCTTTAATGGTGAGAAATTTGAAATTGAAAAGGGAGAAAGGAAAGATAGAAAAGGACATCCTCAAAAGAAGGTAGAAAAGCTCACTGTGAAAATTGCTGGCAAAGAAGCCGTAGTGTTTAATGTTGACAGCTTGGCAAGGCAATTAGTGCGGCAAAACGAGCAGAAAAGCTTCAAGAAAACTGGGCATGAAACTTTCTCTGTACCATCTACCTTATTGCAAATGAAGCAGGAAACCCGAAAATATAATTTTACTTTTGTGGCAAGAGATCTTAGCGGAAATTACCGAAGGGACGAGAGGACTTTCAATTGGCTAAATTTTGGCGGCTACCTATTGATAAAAAAGAA
Organism: Pedobacter sp.; assembly: GCF_039594775.1. Lineage (GTDB taxonomy): Bacteria > Bacteroidota > Bacteroidia > Sphingobacteriales > Sphingobacteriaceae > Pedobacter. Next base: position 978,328 of record NZ_JBCNMT010000001.1, read on the forward strand.
CTGATTTGGAAGAAAACGAACATCTACAACAACCTGCCGAACTTGCCGCTAGATTTATTAACCATACTTCGCGGCATATTTTTCTTACGGGAAAGGCAGGGACTGGAAAAACGACCTTTTTAAGGAACATTATTGCCAAAACACACAAACGAGCGGTGATTGTGGCACCTACGGGTATTGCAGCAATTAACGCGTCAGGCGTGACTATTCATTCGCTTTTTCAATTGCCTTTTGGTGCTTTTGTGCCGCGTATTATTCCTGGTCAGCATTTGCCATCAGGTGTGCCTTACAATACGCCTAAGAGTTTGGTAAGGCATTTAAGCATGAACGCCATCAAACGACGTATTTTGTTAGATATGGAGCTTTTGGTGATTGATGAGGTGAGTATGCTCCGTGCCGATTTGCTGGATGCCATTGATTTTGTGCTACGCTTTATAAGGAAGAATAACCACGCTTTCGGTGGAGTACAAGTGCTTTTTATTGGCGATTTGTACCAACTTCCGCCAGTAGTTAAAAATCAGGAGCAGGAGCTATTGAGCAAATTTTATCAGAGCCCTTTTTTCTTTGATGCCTTGAGCTTAAAACCCAATCCGCCAATCTATATCGAGTTGGAGAAAATCTACCGTCAGTCTGACCAGGTTTTTGTGGATTTGCTGAACAACTTACGAAATAACATTACCACCGAGCAGGATATCGCCTTGCTAAAGCAACATTATCAGGCCAATTTTAAACCCGACCTCAACGATAATTACATTACCCTTACTACGCACAACAGTAAGGCCGATGCCATGAACCGTAGCAGTTTGAATGAGCTGGAAGGTAAATCGTATTTCTACCAAGCTACCATCGACAAAGAGTTTGCGGAAAGTGCTTATCCCATTGAAAAAACTTTAGAGCTAAAAGTGGGGGCGCAAGTAATGTTTGTTAAAAATGACCCAAAGGGAGAGCAGCGATTTTTTAATGGGAAACTTGCTGTAGTAAGCAAGTTGGGCGATGATTTTATTGAAGTGCTGCCCGAAGGGAATAAATATCCGATAATCATTGAGCAGTATGTTTGGAAAAATATTAGATATACCACCAACAAACACACCAATGAAATAGAAGAAGAAGAAATTGGAACCTTTACGCAATATCCTCTAAAACTAGCTTGGGCCATCACCGTACACAAAAGCCAAGGTTTAACTTTTGATAGGGCTATTGTAGATATTGGCGATGCTTTTGCCCCAGGACAAATTTATGTGGCGCTCTCACGATTACGAACTTTGGACGGATTGATACTGACCTCCAATCTCAACAGCCGAGGGCTAAAGGCAGATCAAAATGTGGCCTATTATTCTCGTACCAAGGACCAACAGGAAAGCCTGCAAAGCCAAATTACCAAAGAGGCCGAACTGTTTTTGAAGCAATTATTGATGCAGGCTTTTGATTTTACCCTGTTGGATAACTTTATTTACGAGCATGTATTCAGTTACAGTAAAGATGAAAAACGTTCCGTTAAACAAACGCATTTATCTTGGGCCGTAAAGTTGCAGCAGGAACTAATGGCTGCAAAAGTGCATGCCGATAAATTTTTGAAGCAGATTGACAAATGGATACAGCTGGGGCAGTCGGCGGATCTAACCCATATGATAGAGCGTACTGCCGCTGCTGGAAATTATTTTAGCCCCATTTTAGTGGCGCAAAGTGCGGCAGTTTTTGAACATATAGAAGCCGTAAAGCAGCAAAAGCAAACCAAGGAATATTTGTATGAACTGATAGATGTAGAAGCCATGTTTTATGAGCAGTTCAAGAAAATTGTGCGGGCAAATGCTATGCTAAATGCCAAAGCCAACAATCAAGATATTGGTAAGGACGAGTTAAACGAGTTATACGGTTTGGCAAAACGGGAAGAGCAAATGCGCAAAGCATATAGTTTGCCTAATAAAGAAGAACTGGAAAGGGCGGGAGATGAGCAAAAACCTCGTAGCAAGAAAAAAGTAGCTAAGGAAAAACAGCCAAAGATAGATACCAAGGAAGTGACTTTGGCTTTGTTCAAAGAAGGTAAAACCCCAACTGAAATTGCCTTGGAACGAAAAATGACCCGAGGAACTATCGAAGGACATTTGGCACATTATATTGTGCAACAAGAAATCAGTGCTGATAAAGTCATTCCAAAACAGAAACTGGAGGTACTGTTAAAAGCCATCAGAGATTTAAAAAGTGTGAAGCTTAACGAAATCCGTGACCATGTAGGTAAAGCTTATGATTTTGGTGAAATCAAAATCGCTATTGCCGCTTTTTTGGCTGAAGGAGAGTAGTCTTAACCGTCATTTCAAGGCATAGCCAACCCCGATTTTTAATTGCAACATGTCATTTCGACGATAGGAGAAATCTAAAAACTATGTTGTTACATCTAAGAACCTCAGTTCGATTATTAAATTTGTCAAAACAAGTCCTTAAAACTGATGCTGAAATAAATTCAGCATGACGAATCGCCCATCTGACGTCACCCTAAATTTATTTCAGGTCAATAGAACAAAGTTGGCATTATTTCATTAAAAATCAACTGAATAATAATAGAACTCAGGTTAGCAAATCCAAAGATTTCTCTGTTCCGCTACGCTTCAATCGAAATGACATGGAGTTTAGAAAGACGTATAGAATCAAAAAAGCTCCGAGCAAAACTCGGAGCTTTAAATTATAATAGGGAGTATTTGCGCTTACTCTTTCCAACCACCACCAAGGGCGCGGTACAAATTTACAATAGATTGCAACTTTTGTAACCTATCGTTAACACCGCTCAATTGAGCGGCTAGCAAACTTTGCTCTGAAGTTAAAACGTCAGTATAGTTGGTTGCAGAACTATATTTTAATAACTCTTTGGTATAATCAACTGCTTTTTCTAATGAGGCAATTTGTTTTGCCCTAGAAGTTTCTTTTTCTACTGCCGCTTGATAAGCATAAAGGGCATTGGAAACTTCCGAACCAGCATTCAATATTGTTTTTTGGAAAGTAAAGAAAGATTCCTGTTGTGCTGCTTTGGCAGAAGTTAATCTTGCTTTGTTTTGACCTCTGTTAAAAATGGGTTGTGTTAAACCTGCCGCAAAATTGTAAAAGATAGAATTGGTGAAAAGGTTCTCTATGGTTAACGATGAAATACCGCCATTAGCTGTTAAAGTTAACTGCGGATAGAAATAAGTCTTTGCTAAATTGGTGTTTTCAAAAGCTACTTTAAAAGCAAACTCCGCTTGTTCCACATCAGGCCTGTTTTTAAGCAATAAAGATGGAATGCCAACTTTTAAGTCTTTGTAGTCTTGTTGTGCCTCCAAAGTACCTCTGTTTACCGCACCCGGACCTTTACCTAAAAGAACGTTAAGCGCATTCTCTGTCTCCCTAATACTTCTTTTCAAATCAGGGATAGTTACCTCGGCAGCATATCTGTTGGCCTCACTTTGTACTACTGCAGCACCAGTAACAATACCTGCTTCTTTTAAAGATTTGATAGCATCCACATTCTTGATACGGCTTTCCAGTGTTTGCTCCGTTATTTTCAATTGTAAATCAAGGGCTAGTAAAGTATAGTAGCTATTGGCAATGGAACTTACCAATTGGGTTTGTACCGCACGTTTTGCCGCATCTGTTTGTAAAAACGAAGCCACTGCCGAGCGTTTTGCGCTTCCTAATTTTCCCCATACATCAATTTCCCAAGAAGCACTTAATTGCGCTCTATATAGCTGTGTTTCGGTATTGATGTTAATTCCTGGGGGAAAGTTCAATGCCGCTCTGGATTGCTTGTTGTCGGCAGCCGAAAGATCTGCACTTAAACTAGGTAAAAATGCTGCTTTGCTCAATCTTAAATTTGCTTCTGCACTTTTCATGCGCTCAATAGCACTTTTAAGGTCAAGATTATTTTCAATGCCTTCTTTGATCAATGCCTGCAACTTAGGGTCGGTAAACAAAGTAGAGGTGGGCAGATCTGCAATGCTGGTGGTATCGGTGCTGTTTGCATCTCTGTATAGCCCTTCCGTTTTCAATTCGGCAGGTCGCTCATATTTTTGTGTAACACAGGCCCCTAAACTTAAAAGTAGGGAACCTGTGATAAATATCGATATTTTCTGATTTCGTGTCATGTTAATAAGCTGAATTATGCCTCAGGGTCTTTTAATTGTTCAAAATTCAGGTGAGTTTGTTGTTCCAACACGCTAGGGTCAAAAGGAGATTTACTGCTCACTTTCTCTTGTAGGGTTTGGAAAACAATGAATAGTACTGGGATAACGAAAACCCCAAATATGGTTCCGAATAACATACCCCCTACAGCACCCGTACCAATGGAGTTATTACCTGCGGCACCTACGCCGAAAGATAACATCAAAGGTAAAATACCCAAGATAAAGGCAAATGAGGTCATCAGGATTGGCCTTAACCTCGCTGTTGCTCCTTCAAGTGCTGCTTGTAAGATCGTCATTCCCTTTCTTCTTCGTTCTACGGCAAATTCCACAATCAAAATCGCGTTTTTGGCCAAAAGTCCAATCAACATGATGAGGGTAATTTGGGTGTAGATATTGTTGTCGATACCAAAAATCTTATCGAAAATAAATACCCCAGCCAAACCAACTGGAAGTGATAAAATTACCGCCAATGGTAATACATAACTTTCGTACTGTGCACAAAGCAGGAAGTAAACGAAAATCAAACACAATAAGAAAATGAACACGGTTTGATTTCCGCTAGATTGCTCTTCTCTTGATAAACCAGAGAACTCATATCCATATCCCTGTGGCAATATCTTGGCAGCTTCTTCTTGTACTGCTTTCAAGGCGTCGCCCGAACTAAAGCCTGGCTTGGGGTTACCGGTAACAGCAATAGAGGTATAAAGGTTAAACCTTGAAATGGCTTGTGGTCCATACACCCTTTCGGTAGAAATGAAACCCGTAATTGGGGCCATGCCACTTGGAGTGCGTACATATACTTTGTTCAAGCTTTCCAAGTTAGCACGATATTGTGGGTCAGCTTGGTAAACCACCCTGTACTGCTTGCCGAACTTATTAAAGTTAGAAGCGTAAACCCCGCCAAAATAACCTTGCATAACACTCATTACATCATTTACGTTTAAGCCAGCTTGTTTAATCTTGGCCACATTGGCGGTAATCAGATATTGAGGGAAGTTAGGGTTAAACGAGGTTGCCGCATACTGTATTTCTGGACGCTGATTAAGCGCCGCCAAAAACTGATTGGCAATTTGCGAGAAATTGTTGATGGTACCACCAGTTTTGTCCTGCAATTGGAATTCGAAACCACCACCAGTACCAAAACCTTGGATGGTTGGAGGAGCAAAGAAGATAATTTTAGCCTCTTTCATGTTCGCTGTTTTGGCAAACAATTCTCCAATAATGGTTTTAACATCACGCTTACGTTCGTCCCAAGGTTTTAAACGGCTAATAACCATCCCGTATGAACTTCCCGTACCGCTAATCATGGCTCTACCTACTACTTTAAGCGTAAGTCTCACCTCTGGAACAGTTCTTACAATACTGTCAATTTTACTTACTACTTCATCGGTACGTTCTTGAGAAGTTCCAGGAGGTAGGGAAATATCAGACATGATCGCACCTAAATCTTCGTTAGGTACAAAGCCTTTTGGAGTCGTATTAAAAGCCCAAACAAATGCCGCTACGAAAGCAAATAAACCTAAGCCTGCAAGCCATTTTTTCTTCGATAAGAAATAAACCGAGCCTTTGTACTTACGGGTCATGGTATCAAACGAAGTATTGAAAGCGGCATAAAAACGTTTCATGAAGCCTTTTTTCTCTTCGTGGTCGTCTTTGTGCGGTTTAAGTAGCAAAGCACATAATGCTGGACTTAAAGTTAAGGCATTAATGGCCGAAAGAATAATGGAAATGGCTAGTGTTAAACCAAACTGTTTAAAGAAAACACCCGATGAACCACTGATAAAACTTACGGGAACAAACACCGCAGCCATTACCAAGGTAATAGAGATGATGGCACCAGTAATCTCGTCCATGGCATCAAGGGTAGCTTTCCTGGCCGATTTATAGCCCTTGTCCAACTTGGCGTGCACGGCCTCTACTACCACAATGGCATCATCCACCACAATACCAATGGCGAGCACGAGTGCGAAGAGCGTAAGCAAGTTAATGGTAAAGCCAAATAAACTTAGGAAGAAGAAAGTACCTACAATAGCTACTGGTACTGAAATGGCCGGGATTAAAGTAGATTTAAAATCCTGGAGGAAAATAAATACTACGATAAACACAAGGATAAAGGCTTCCACTAAAGTGTGTAATACTTTTTCGATAGAGGCATCAAGGAAATCGTTAACATTAGTTAAAACTTCATAGTTAATCCCCTTAGGGAAATCACCTTTAGCGGTTTCCAATGCTTTTAGTGCACCATCAATTACTTCTTTTGCATTTGATCCTGCAGTTTGGTTCACGGCAAAGCCTAGAGCTGCTTTTCCGTTCAGTTTTACTGATGAGGCATAACTTTGGGCGCCTAGCTCGATACGGGCAATATCTTTCAGTTTTAAAACTTGTCCATTCTCAGCCGTTCTAATAATGATATCACCAAATTGGATTTCATCTTTTAGCCTTCCAGTATATTTTAAAGTATATTGGAAAGATTGTTTAGCCTGCTCACCTAATTGTCCTGGGGCCGCTTCAATGTTTTGATCGGCCAAGGCTGCACTGATATCACTAGGAACTAGGCCATAGGCCGCCATCACATCAGGCTTTAGCCACAAGCGCATGGTATAAATAGATTGACCAAAGGCGTTCACGTCGCCCACACCAGTTACCCTTTTGATCTGAGGGATGATGTTGATTTCAGCATAGTTCTGCAAGAACTTTTGGTCGTAAGAAGGATCGTCACTGTACAAGCCAAAAATCAATACGTTACTGGATTGTCTTTTGGCAGTAATTACCCCAGCTCTTGTTACCTCGGCAGGTAATAAACTGGTGGCACGGGCCACACGGTTTTGTACGTTTACTGCCGCCAAATCTGGATTAGTACCCAACTTAAAGTTAACGGTAATGGTTGCCGAGCCATCGTTACCGGCAGAAGAAGTCATATAGGTCATGTCTTCCACACCGTTAATTTGCTCTTCCAACGGCACTACCACACTACTCATTACTACGTCGGCGTTGGCACCTTGGTAGGAGGCAGAAACCTGTACCGTTGGTGGTGCAATTTCTGGATATTGCGAAATAGGCAGCGTTATAATACCTAAAACCCCTAAAATTAAAATAATGATAGAGACTACGGTAGAAAGTACGGGCCTTTCGATAAATTTCTTAAACATAAGATTTTGTTGGAATGTTTGAAGATTGTAAAGCTGAAGCGTTGTTCATCTTGCAGTATTTCAGCTTTACAACAAAAAATAACTTATTTATTTTTAGCATCAGCAAATACAGAGTCAGCTGGCTTAGGTGCAGGTTTTACTTTGTCTCCATCTTTTAGAGAAGCAAAACCTTCCAAAACAAACTTATCACCAGCTTTTAGGCCTTTGGTTACCACATAAAAATTGCCTTTGGTCAATTCCATAATTTCGATATTGGTGCTTTTTACACCGCCAGTGTCATTAACCAAATACACAAACTTTTTGCCTTGAATGTCTGTAGTTGATTTTTGGGGAACCAATAATGCGTTTTGCAAATGCTGAGGAATACGAATAGAAGCACTAGAACCCGAACGTAGCAGGCCATTTGGGTTAGGGAAAGTTGCTCTTAGGCTAGATGAACCAGTTTGCGTATTGATTTGTCCGCTGATGGTTTCAATTTTGCCCTGCTCTGGATAAATAGAGCCATCTGCCAATACCAAGGTAACACTTGGGATTTGCTTGATTTTATCTTCCAACGTGCGGCCTTTAGTATCTCTTGAAATTTGTAGCAATTGTTTTTCGTTCAATGAAAAGTATGCGTAAACTTTACTGATGCTCGAAACCGTAGTTAAAGCCTGTTGGCTAGTACTGCTTACCAAAGCACCAACTTTGTATGGAATGGTTCCAATCACACCATTAGCAGGACTGCTCACCACGGTATACCCTAAATTAACCTTTGCATTTACCAATGCCGCTTTAGCTTGTGCCAATGCCGCTTTTCTAGATGTTAAGGTTAAGGCTGCGTTTTCTAAATCAAACTTGCTGATGATATCTTTCTCTACCAATGGCTTGGTTTTGTTGTACTGTAGCTGTGCGGCGTTTACGTCAGCTTCGGCACTTCTAATGGCCGCTTCGGCAGTTCTAACTGCTTGCTCGTACTGTGGCGCATTAATTTTAAACAATGGCTGGCCCAATTTTACAGTGGCACCTTCATCTACGTATATCTTTTCGATGAAGCCATCAATTTTTGGTCTAATATCTACGTTTTGTTGTCCTTCCAAGGTAGCTGGGTAGTCGCTCTCCAAAGTGGTATTAAGCTCGTTAATTTCCACCACTGGATAGGCTTGCGGGCCGCTAGGTTTGCCTGCAGCAGCTTTAGGGTCTTTGCCACCTGAACTGCATGATGCTATAAATAGGCCTGTAATGCCCATTAGCGAGAATAAAAGTGAGGATTGTTTCATTATATATATGTTGAGAATTGAAGGTTTTTAATTAAAAATTTTTTCTAAAATCAATTGCTTTCTTTCGGCAATCAGGGCTTTGTATTTTTCTTTGGAGATGTCTAGCAGCTTTTGGTACAGTGGCGTCATAATTACGGGGAAGGACATTAACGCAAACAAATCAAACACAAAATGTATCGGATCTCCTTTTTTAAGGGTGCCTTTTTCCATCTCTTCTCCAATTTCTTTGAGGAAATGGGCTAGGGCCGCACTTTTCTTCTTTTCCTTAAGGGCAAAGTTCTTACTGCATATTTCGGTAATGAGGAACGACTCCCGGTAAGGGTATTTCAGTAGTTCCTTCATGTAAACATCTATAAAAATACTTAATTTTTCCTTGAAAGGAATTTTATCGTACAGGACTTTGTCCAACTGCGATTTTAAACTTTCTACTGCTTCACGGTATACCGTTTGAAAAAGCAAATCCCTTGAACGGAAATAATAATTAATGAGCGAACGGTTAACACCAGCTGCATCGGCTATTTCTTGCGTAGTAGCATGCAGGTATCCTTTGTTGAAGAATAAGTCCTTTGCGGTTTGTTTAATGAGTTCTTCTTTATTCAAAGCGGGCGATTAACTTTTGTGTTTAACAATTTTGTTAACAAAAGTAGATTCGGAATGTCTTTTAAAAGTCAGGGAAATCTCATTTAATCATTTGATTAAATTTTGTTACAAATAGAGTAGGACTTATGAACTATGTTACATCGAAGCTCTAGCTCTTTGAACCTATAATGAGGAAAAACAGCCCGTTGGGATCTAATTGGTAAATAAATAAGCAGTATTAACTTTATAGGAAGCTAAAGCTGATCGATTTCACCTTCAAAAACCCTTTCTGCTGGGCCGCATAAAAATACATCGGTAAACCTATGGCCATCATAATTAAAGTTGATTTGCAGATTACCACCTAATACTTTAATAGGGGTTTCAATTTTACCTATCTGATTTTGCTTTTTGGCCATGGCCATAGCTACCGCAGTAACACCTGTTCCGCAGGCGTAGGTTTCATCTTCTACGCCACGTTCAAACGTGCGTACAAACAAATGATCGGGTTTTTGTTCTATAAAATTAACATTAATGCCCTCGTGTTTGTAGGTTTCGTTGTTGCGAATATTATAGCCTTCGGTATAAACATCCATTTGAGCTAAGCTGCTTACCTCTTTTACATAATGAGGAGAGCCGGTATTCAGTACAAAAGCTTCCCCATCTAGTTGAACATTATCTACATCGATCATTTGTAGTTCAACCCAGTTGCCTTCGGCTGAAATTTTGGCATAATGAGGGCCATCAACTGCCAAAAAATTAGTTTCACTGTCAATAACGCCCAAATGCTTGGCGAAAGCCACAATACATCTGCCGCCATTGCCACACATGCTGCCCACGTTGCCATCGGCATTATGGTAAACCATTTCAAAATCATAGTTAGGGTGGCTTAAAAGAAACATCAGGCCGTCGGCTCCAATACCAAACCTACGATCGCAAAGTTTGGCCACAAGCCCAGTATCAATGTTTTTTAAGGGACTTTCTCTGTGGTCAATCAAAACAAAATCGTTTCCGGCACCTTGGTATTTATAGAACTTAATTTTCATGATGAAATGCAGTAAATTTGTAACAATCGTTAAGCAAAAAACGTCAACATACTGTTGTAATGGCTTTTAACATTTTTTAACATGCCTTTAGACGTGATTATGATACAAATATCGTTCATATGGTATTAAATTTGAAATGTATTTCAGTATAATACACAACATACAATAACCATGAAGTCGTTGGGGATTTATCCAGAACGATTTCATACCTAAAAAGTAAAATAATTATGCAAATGAAAAAAATAGGATTGATTGTTTTGGCCGCTTCTTTTTTAGGCGGTGCAGCAGCAATTGGCGCCTATAAATTATTAGAGCGCCCAAGTGATCATTCAACATTGGCCGACAAGCAAAATACCATGTTCGCAAGCAATGTGGTAAGAGCATCTTCGGCCGGGGCTCCTGATTTTGTGCAGGCTGCGGCGACGGTATCGCCAGCGGTAGTGCACATTAAGACGACCTACGAAAATAAATCTAGCAGAAGCGGTGGAGGAATGGAAGATATGTTTGAACAGTTCTTTGGTTTTGGTGGTGGCATGCAACGTGGGCCACGTCAGCCACAGGCAGCTTCGGGTTCTGGAGTAATTTTAACGCCAGACGGATATATCGTAACCAATAACCACGTGGTAGACAAGGCCGACAAAATTGAGGTGATTTTAGCCAACAGACGTAAAGTAACTGCAAAAGTAATTGGTAAAGATGCCAACACTGATTTGGCATTAATTAAAGTAGATGCTAACGATTTGCCTTATGTGAAAATGGGTAATTCAGACAATGTACAGGTAGGCGAGTGGGTTTTGGCCGTAGGTTTCCCTCTTGATTTACAAACTACCGTTACTGCTGGTATTGTAAGTGCTAAGGCCCGTAACATCGGTATCTTAAACCGCGAAAGCGGTATGATGACTGAAGAAGAGTATGACGAATACAGAAGAACGGGGCAAAAACCAACACGTACCAATAACTCTATCGAATCTTTTATTCAAACAGATGCGGCCATTAACCCTGGTAACAGTGGCGGCGCCTTGGTAAATGCCAATGGGGAACTAGTAGGTATCAACGCTGCTATCGCTTCACAAACAGGTAGAAACGAAGGTTACGGTTTCGCTATTCCAGTGAACTTGGCTAAGAAAATTTTGGAAGACTTCAAGAAATTTGGTTCGGTAAAACGCGGCTATATTGGCGTTAACTTTGTAGCCCTAGATGCTGATGTTGCCGAAGAACTTAAAGTAAAAGAAAATACTGGTTTATATGTAAGCGATGTAATGCCTAATGGTGCTGCTGCAGCTGCGGGTATTAAAAAGGGTGATATCATTAAAAAAGTGGAAGGCTTAGCTATCTATGATTCCCCAGATCTACAAGAGCGCATTGGTCGTATGAGTCCTGGCGACAAGGTAGCTTTAACAGTTCTAAAAGAAGATGGTTCTACTAAAAACGTTAACGTAATCCTAAAAGGCGAAAGCTCAGTAGCCTTAACCGCTAAAACTGAAAATAAAACTACTGGCGCTAGCATCAGCAAATTGGGTGCAAGCTTTGCCCCAGCATCAGATGCGTTGAAAGCTAAATATGGTGTGAAAAACGGTGTGGTAGTAACTAACGTGGTTCCTGGTCAGTTGTTCGACTACTGGGGTGTTAAAAAAGGCCTAGTGATTACCAAAGTAAATGGTATAGCAGTGGGTAGTACCGCAGATATTGAGAAAGCGTTACCAACTTCTAGAGATGGTAGAACTACCATTTCAGGAGTAAGTGAAGAGGGAGCCGTTACCTTCTCGTTCAACGGAAACTAATCACAACACATAGATGATTTTGTTAGAGGATACTCGTAATGGGTATCCTCTTTTTGTTGTCATTTTCTTTTATTTGTTGTCGCCCTAAGTTTCCCGAATAATCGGGACAAGTTATCGAAGTCTCTTTCTAGTGCCATAAATCCTCCGACAGGCTCAGGATGGCACAAGCTGCTACGTGTTTCTTTTCACATGGGGGAGGGATTTACCTTTGCGTTCTTTGCGAATTCTTAAAAAAATCTTTGCGTTAAAAAAATAACCGCAAAGGGGAAAAAGAGTCACACGAAGAACGCAAAGATGGGTTGACTTTTTTAATAACTAATATACAGCCCGTAAAAACAAAAAGAAGCATCCAAATATTGGATGCTTCTTATCATAGTTAACCTATTTATGCTGTGCCTGCCCTACGCGGATAGCCCACTCACAGGACTTTTTTATCTACTTTGTTTTCGTATAACAAGCTAGCAAAAAATTGGTTTTGTTCTGTCAAGATTTTATTAACAAATCAACAAATGTGTGTATTACTTTTTGGTGTCGGCATAGCCAAATACCTTTTGTAGCAAGCTAGTAGAACGGGCGCCTACATTATCCCTGATTTTTAGTTCTTCCTGTGCTACCTGAACAAACATACCTTCAATGGCCTTCTCGGTTACGTAGCTAGTCAAATTGGTGTTTACCGGTTTTACCAAAGGGATTTTGTTGTAGGCAGCAGCAGCATCGCCCCAATATTTGGTTGCGCCAACCTTGCCTAAGCTATTGGCAATTACTGGCGAAAACTTTTCGGTTAGCTGGGCCGTGGTTACCCTTTTGAAATATTGGGTAGCGGCATCCTTGCTATTGCCAAGCAAAATGTTGGTGGCATCGGCAATGGTCATTTGCTTAATGGCATTTACAAAAATAGGTTTGGCTTCCTTTGCGGCATCTTCCGCGGCACGGTTCAAACTTAAAATTACATTGTCGGCCAGAGAGTTTAAACCCAAACTGCGTAAACCTTTTTCTACTTTTTGTGCTTCCGTAGGAAACAGGATCTTAATGGCCATATTGCCAAAAAAGCCATCCTTGGCCGACAGTTTATCTGCCCCGGCAGAGGTACCTATTTCTAGGGCCTGTTTTAAGGCGTTTCCTATTTCTAAACTTGTAGGCGTGCCAGTAGCACCAGTAGCTACTTTATTTAAAATGTTGCCTAATTTACCTTGGCTTTGTGCATCGCAGCTGTTTAAAGATAACGCTGATGCGGCAAGTAGGAATAATCCGATTTTTCTCATTTAAATGCTAATTAACTAAGGTAGCGATTATTTATCGCTACCTACTCTGGCAAAATTACGTAAATCTTTTGCCATTAATTGTGCACTCTTCGCTAATTTGATGTATTCTGCTCGGTAGCCTTCTTTATCTACACCTTTTGCTCCTTGTGCTAAGGCAATGGTTTGTTCAAAACTGCTTTCCTGTACAAATTCTGATTGGCGTAGCAGCATGCCCAGCATGGCCACCGAGGCCGAAAACCTAAAGTTGTCGCTCGTTTTGCTCAGCTTGTCTTGGTACTTGTCAAGTATTGCCTGTTGCAATAATTTACTTTTATTCCCGTCAGGTTCTTTATAGCGAAGTTTAACCGTGAGCATCTCATTAGCGTAATTAGAGGATGAGGAGTTTTTCTGATATTTGAGGTCATCGGTTTTTTTAATGAACTTACTTTCTACACCAACAGGAATAATTTCATAAAGAGCAGTAACGGTATGGCCGGCACCCATTTCACCGGCGTCTTTTTGGTCGTCGTTAAAATCTTCGTTGTTCAACAAGCGGTTTTCATAGCCGATTAAACGGTAGGCCTGTACTTTTTTGGGATTAAATTCAATCTGTAGTTTTACATCTTTAGCTACGGTGAAAAGCGTTCCGCCAAACTCATTGATCAATACCTTTCTGGCTTCGTTAATATTATCAATGTAGGCATAGTTGCCATTGCCCTTGTTGGCAAGCACTTCCATTTTGCTATCCTTATAGTTGCCCATACCAAAACCCAATACGGTTAAGAATACGCCACTTTTGCGCTTTTCTTCAATAAGGGTTTGCATGTCTGCATCGCTGCTGGCACCTACATTAAAATCTCCATCGGTGGCCAAAATAATTCTGTTGTTGCCACCTTTAATAAAATTATCGGCAGCTACTTTGTAGGCCAGTTTAATGCCAGCCCCGCCAGCGGTAGAACCGCCGGCGCTCAATTTGTTTAGGGCATCTTTAATGGCTTGTTTGTTTTCGCCAGAGGTAGATGGCAATACCAAGCCTGAATTGCCTGCATAAACCACAATGGCCACTTTATCCTGTTCGCGTAAGTTATCCGTAAGTAGACGTAGGGAGCTAACTAGTAATGGTAATTTGTTGGAGTCTTCCATAGAGCCTGATACATCAATTAAGAAGACCAAGTTCGAGGCGGGTAGGTGTTGGTTGGGAATGGTTTTGGCCTGAAGGCCGATGTGGACCAATCGATGTTGTGGGTTCCAAGGGGCAGCGCCAATTTCGGTAACAATGTTCACTGGATCTTCACCTTTGGGTTGTTCATAGTCATAATCAAAATAATTGATCATTTCTTCAATTCTAACCGCATCTTTTGAAGGTAAATTGCCCGTGTTAATGAACCTGCGTATGTTGCTATAGGAAGCGGCATCAACATCTATGGAGAAGGTGGAAAGCGGGTTATCACCAGCTTTTTTAAAAGCATTTTCGGTAATATGTGCATAGTTTTCGGTGTTTTGAGGGCGAGGATAATAGCCTGCTCCATCATTTTGAACTCTCATTCTTGGTGCGCTGCTTTGTGATCCTGGTGCACCCATAAATCTAGAAGATGAAGCCGTAATTGATTTTTTGGCATGTACACCATAACCCACCACGGCAATTTCTCGTAGGGCATTAATGTCCTCTTCTAATTTAATGTCGATAACATTCTGTTTACCCAGTTTAATGTTCTGGGTTTTAAAGCCGATCGAGCTGATGAGCAAATGCGTATCGGTATTCGGCACATTTAAACTGTATTTGCCTTTGGCATTGGTAAGCACACTGGTTTTGCTGGGCAAGCTTTTGACCACTACATCGGGTAAAGCTGTCCCACCAGCGGCACTAACCACGGTACCAGTAATTTGTCTGGTAGGAGCGGCTTGATATCCCAAAAAGAATAGCGAGATAACAATGGAAGTAAGTAAGGTTTTCATTTTAAAATTACTTATGGTGAATAATTGGACTTGGGTTAGCAATAACTAGTAGGCCTTTCTAGCTTGCTGGGTTTATTTGTTTTTACGGGTTTTGATGATTCGGCGGGTAATAAAAAAAGCGACGGTTGCAGTAATGAGATAAGGCCAGATTCCTATAGCCCAAAGCACAAGATCAACGATTGATGCCCAGCCATTTTTAAAAGATGTTTTGGTTCTTCCTAAGAAACTATCCTGATATTTGCCTGTCGACTCTTTTTCTTTAAAAAGATGGATGTTCAGCGTACTCAATGCAACTTGGTCACTTAAATACTTTAACCGACCTTCCTTGCTTTCGATTTCTTCTTGAAGGTTTCTGATGTTTTCCTCTACTGTCAGGATATCCTTAACGGTTTGTGCTCTTGAGAGTAATTCTTTGTATCGTTTTAGGTAATCGCGTTTATTGGCCAAACGAGTTTCAATGTCCACAAATTCTTCAGTCACATCCCTAGCCTGTATATTTTTGCTCTGTATTTCATCGTTGCCGTTTTCTAGTGTTGAAATTAACTTTTCAAAATTGGCAGATGGTACGCGAATTTTAAGGTTGTATGAAATGGCCTCATCATTATTTTGTAAGTCTTCGGTTTCATAATAGGCCTGTAGTTTTTTTAATAAGTCGTCAATTCCCTTTTTGCTGGTGTTGATGTTGTCGGTTTTAACGGTAATGCTTCCATCTTTAATAATTTTCTTTTGTTTAGTAAAGTTGTTGCTTGAGGCTTCAGGTATACTCGTTACTACAAGCTCTTTGTCCTGTGCAACTGCTGGAGCCATCATGGCTATCGCCTCGGTTGTCGCAGGTTCATTAGCTTCTTCTTGTTTGGAAGTGCATGAACATAAAATTGCCAGTAGGCAGTTTAGTATTAAAAAATTGGCTCTCATATCAATTAATTTTTGATGGACGATAGGTAAATGAAAAGTTCGCTCTCCCGTCTCCCTGCTTTTCCGCTTTGGAACTTTTCATTTAAAGGCTAGATGTGTAATGACATAATTTTCCATACCCTTCTCGAAAAATATTTTTATACTTGAAAGAAATTTAGGCATTACTACACGTTTGAGGTTTATTAAGAATACATCTAGGATTGAAGAGCAAGACGATTTGTCGCTGGTTGCCGCTTATCAAAAAAGTGGTGATTTGGAAGTGCTAGGTAAACTTTATAACAAGTACATGCATTTGGTATATGGTGTTTGCTTCAACTATTTTAAGGCTGAGGAGCCAAGTAAAGATGCCGTAATGCAGATTTTTGAAGAACTGGTTTCAAAGCTGCGCATACATCAGGTGCAAAATTTTAAAAGTTGGCTGCATGTACTTACCCGTAACCATTGTTTAATGGCCTTGCGGAAGTCGTCTAGGAACCCGACGGTAACCATGGAAGATAATTTTGTGGAAAACAGTGACTTTGTGCATCTAGATATCGACGACACAAAAGAAACACAGTTAACCATCATGGAAAAGTGTATGGAAACCCTTTCGGAAGAACAACGAAGAAGCGTAGATTTATTCTATCTTCAAGAAAAATGCTATAAAGAAGTTGCCGATATTACGGGATATGATATGCTGAAAGTGAAAAGCTATATCCAAAATGGTAAACGGAATTTGAAAATTTGTATAGAGAAAAACAGTGGGCAATAACGAATGGTTAGATATTGAAATACTGGACGACTACCTTGAGGGGAAGTTGGACGCCGGTATGATGCATAAGGTAGAGCGTATTTCGCTTGAAGACCCTTTTGTTGCCCAAGCTTTAGCTGGTTTAACAGAGGCCAAAAAGCGTACCCAAACTCTTTCTATCTTACAAAAACAATTACAGGAACGTGTAGCCGAAAAACCTGTAGAGCGTAAGATGTGGCGTATAGCCTCGCATCGTTTAAGTATTGCGGCAACTGCGGCGGTATTGTTTTTAACAGTGAGTGTACTGTTTTGGATGCGTGAAAACCAACGCCAGCAACAAGCAGAAATAGCAGCCAACAAAGCAAAAAATATAGAAATTGACCTAAATCCTCAGGTAGCTGCGGCAACACCATCAGCAGATACTGTGGTTGCACCAGCAACTGTAGCGGTTATGGACAAACAGAAAGTAGAGCAAGCATTGGACAAAACCTTAAATAAAGGTGGCCAAGCCATTGCAAGTAACCGTTCAAAGAGCGCCGTAGTGGCTTCTGCACCAGATCCTGTTTTGTTGGATAAGCAACCTGCCGTGGCAAAATTTAAACGTGAACATACAGAAAGCCCAATGTCGGTAGTAGGTCCGGTTCAATCGGCTCCAGTTCCTCCGGTACAAGCTTTGGAAGGCAGGGTGGAAGGTGTTCAGATACAAACTGGTTATGCCACCGTTAGAGGGAAAGTGGTAGATTATATGGGCAGACCTATTCCTGGTGCCAACGTGAAAATGGTAGGCGAGGATGCAAGGGCAATTACCAATGTTAGTGGTGAGTTTGTATTGCCTACAGACAAGAAAGCAGACAAGGTATCTTTAGAAGTAGCATCAATTGGCTACGATAAGAAAAATATTGAAGCAAAAGCTAATCAAAATTTGAATATTAGATTAGATGAAGCCCATAGCTCTTTGAATGAGGTTGTGGTGGCCAGTGGTTACATTGCTAATAAAAAAAATACAGTTAAAGAATCTACAAAAAATGATTCGGTAGTTGTGGTGTCAGCGGTGGAAAAAGAGAACGAAATGCTTTCTCAGCCAAAAGGAGGCTGGGAAATTTTTGAAGATTATCTTAAAAATAACAACAAGCTTTTCAGCAATAGCGGACTGTCCGTTGAACTTGGTTTTAGCGTTGGCAAAGATGGTAGACCTACCAATATCAAAATTCTTAAAGGTCAGGATAGGGCGTTTGAGGACGAGGCTATTCGTTTATTGAAGAATGGCCCTAAATGGAATTACAACTCAAAGTTGAGCAATAAAGGAACTGTTACTATTAAATTTTAAATCGTGTACAGAGTTGGCCATTTTTTGGAGAAAGATAGGGATAAGCTCATTGCTTTCATGCAGGCCCATCCTTTTGCGGTGTTGATTGGTGCAAATAATAACATTCCTGCGGCTACCCAAGTTCCGCTTCAAGTAAAAATTGTAGGAAACGAAATTAAATTGATAGGCCATGTGATGAGGAAAACCAAACATCATTTGGCTTTTTCGGCAAATGAACATGTGCTGGCTTTATTTCATGGAGCGCACGCCTATGTGAGTGCTTCGGTTTATGAAGATCCGGCTTCAGCTTCTACCTGGAACTATAGTAGTGTGCAAGCTAGGGGTACTGTTAAGTTGTTAGATGAAGCAGGAACCAGAAAGGTGGTAGAAGATTTGACCAATCAATACGAGCCACACCATAGCCCTTCGGCATTCCATCAAATGTCTGATGAATATATTTCCCATCATTTAAAGGCAATAGTTGGTTTTGAAATTATGGTAACCGAGCTGGAAGGCGTTTTTAAGCTGAGCCAAAATCATCCACAAGGCAATAGGGAAAATATTATGGAGTACTTGTCGCAGAGTGATGACGTGCAGGCGCATGAGGTGGCAAAGCAGATGAGGAATAGTTCTTCGAGTTAATCCCGCAGATATACGCTGATTGTTCCGCAGGTTTTTGCTTTGAACTTGAACTTTCAACTCTACTAACACTCAGGCAAACTAATAGGAACTTTCGTTGCCAAACCACCATCTGATGTTTCTTTGTATTTGGCATTCATGTCCAAAGCGGTTTCCCACATGGTATTTACCACGGCATCTAAGCTTACCTTGGCTTTATCCGGATTGCTTTGTAGTGCCAATTGGCTTGCGGTGATGGCTTTTATGGCTCCCATGGTGTTACGTTCAATACAGGGAATTTGTACCAAGCCTCCAATAGGATCGCAGGTGAGGCCCAAATGGTGTTCCATAGCAATTTCTGCGGCCATAAGTACCTGTCTTTGCGAACCTCCCAAACATTCTGTTAAAGCTGCTGCAGCCATTGCCGACGATACGCCAATCTCGGCCTGACAGCCACCCATGGCTGCGGAAATGGTTGCCCCTTTTTTAAAGATGCTGCCAATTTCGCTGGCACAGGCAATAAACTGTATAATTTTATCTTCGGTATAACCGTTGCAAAAGGTAATGAAATATTGCAGCACGGCAGGGATAACGCCCGATGCACCATTGGTAGGGGCGGTAACCACTCGGCCAAAAGCGGCGTTTTCTTCATTTACCGCTAGGGCAAAGCAACTTACCCAATCCAATATATAGTTAAAGCCATTGCCTCCGTTACGAATTGCAGTGGTCCAGGTATCATAATCGCTATAAGTTTGTTCCCCAATTAAACGTTGGTTAAGTTTTGCGGCCCTACGGGCAACATCTAAACCGCCAGGTAAAAAGCCCGAAGTATGACAACCTCTATAAATGCATTCCTTAATTACTTTGTAATGTTGTAGAATACCTTTTTTAGTTTCAGCTTCTGGTCGCCAAGCCGCCTCATTTTCCATGACAATTTCACTGACCTTTAAACCAGTAGTTAGGCACCAATGTAAAAGTTCGCTAGCTTTTTCGACCGGAAATGGCAGGTCAACCTGCTCTTTCTCACTACTGTCTTGGCCTTCCTTTACTACAAAACCGCCACCAATGCTATAATAGGTTTCGGAAACGGCTTTGCCGTTGGATAGAAAGGCCTGGAAGGTTACGGCATTAGGGTGAAAAGGTAGACTTTCAGAGAAAAGAAAAATCAAGTCATCCTGATAGGAAAAATCGATGTTGAAGTGCCCTGAAAGCATTAATTTCTGCTCATCTTTAATTTGGGCAACGGTGCTATCAATGGCGTTTACATCAAACGTTACGGGGTCGCCACCAGCTAGACCCAATAAAATGGCAATATCGGTACCATGGCCTTTGCCTGTTTTAGCTAAGGAGCCATAAAGTAAAATTTTTACCTGTTCCACATCAGCCAATACGCCTTGCGCAGCTAAACTATTGGTAAACTGTTGCGCAGCTCTCCAAGGTCCCAAAGTATGGGAGCTTGATGGGCCAATTCCTATCTTAAAGATGTCGAAAACCGAAATTTGTTCATTGGGCATATACAAAGCTATGAACTTTTTAATACAAAACGCTATCAGCGTTATATCATATTACGGGTGATTTTGCCCTTAATGATGTATAGGGAACTAATATCTTTTTTATAGAGTATGGTATCGCCCTTAAAGTTTGGATTTGACGACCTTAGAATAATTTTATTTGGGTCGGGATGTTCGTGTAATAGTTTGATGGATTTTACACTGTTGGTGTTTTCGCCGGTCATTATTACATAAGCCTCTCCCCATTGTATCACATCAAAATTGGTAATTTCCTTTACGGCAACAATTTCTCCAGAGGCGTATTTAGGATACATGCTATCTCCAAAAACAGGTAAATAAGCAGTGCAATCGTTAAAAGGGCGATAGTTGACAAAGTATTCTGGTTTTTCCTCCATCAACGTTAAGTTGGTGATATCAGAATCATTGAGGTCAAAATTGTAATAAGGGACACTAGCCGCTTTACCTTGTGTATTGTTATTTGAGTAATATGGTTCTCCAAGTCCTGTTAACACCCAATTCATGTTTACATTATCAAACTTATCAGCAAAGTCGATTAAAATATCCGCAGAAGGTTTTGCATCCTTATCACGTTCAAGCCTATAAAGTTTCTCAGGACTTTTGTAGCCAAGATGTTTTGACAGTTCATTTGCGTTTTTGCAACCTGCAGAACTCGCCAAAGCCATCATTCTCTCAAAAATATTTGAATTGTTTTTCAAAATAGTTTGCATTTATATAAATATGTTTGTAAATTGGTGTAGATGATCTGTAGTTACTAGCCAATATAATAAAATAACTAAAAACTATAAAATCATCATCTACAATATAGAGAACCTTTGGAAATCATTAAACAAAAATAAACCTATGGAACCTTTAAAACTACCCACTGAATTAACGTTTTTGTATCGTAGCAAATACAAGAAGGCAAAACTAGCAACACTTATTTTTGGCGGCTACTTAGATCCCTACATGGTTTTCAGC
Source organism: Pedobacter sp. (assembly GCF_039594775.1). GTDB lineage: Bacteria > Bacteroidota > Bacteroidia > Sphingobacteriales > Sphingobacteriaceae > Pedobacter. The sequence continues at coordinate 999,542 of NZ_JBCNMT010000001.1, forward strand.
GATTTTTTCAGCGCATCAGATATTAAAGGGCATTTAGCGGAGCTTAAAAAGATGTATAGGTGTGCTATTAGTTTAAAACGGATAAAATCTAGCCCTGCTAATGCCATTTACGATAGAGAGCTTTTTAGCAACGTATTAAATGCTGCTTGGGTAATTGATCAAACTGGTATAAGATTTTTTCAAGTTGCCAATAAAGAGCATTACGCTGGGATGAGTGGGGGTAAGCTGAACGACCAAAAAATAACACATTATTTAACGGATGTTGAAATCAAAGACCCTTACTTGGGGATTAAAAATGTGTTCAAAAAAGCCACTTTGAATGAATGTCAGGCGGCATTATATGAATGGCTTAAGCTGGCCTTTTGCAAATGCGAATTTGATGAAGATGTTAAAGGAGGAAAGCGATATAAGTATATAGTGAAGACATTGATTTGCTGCTGGCTGATTTACGAAAAGGAAATTTTAGGATTTGAACGACTACCTGCCACGGATAATGAGGTTAAAAACTGACGATATGGGTGCGCTGAATACGGTGTGCACCGAAGGGGCAGAAAGCCGAGTATTGCCTGTTAACGAATTTACATTGGTAAGTTTTGAAGGGGTAATTACGTTACTTAAGCAAGCCATTCCCGTAGGGAGCATTTATAATTTGAGTAAGGGTAATGATGCGTTGGACTTGATTATTGTACTTGAAAAAGGCTGTGGTAGAAAACTGGAAATTTTTGATGACATTATTGATATCAGCTTACTTGGATATGAAAATAGCTATTGTACGTTGCATACCTTCGGACATTTAAACCAACAGATTTGCGAGGGCAATTTATTTTACGGAACTGCTTGCGCCGAAGAAAATTTGATTTACCGAAAAAGTGTGTCTAATCAACTGCCGGTTGTCAATGCGCAAGTTTATCAAAATAGAAAAGCTTATTTAGATGTACTGTTTAACGCAGAAATGAAGCGGGCCTGCTCTTTTTTTGATGGGGCATCTTACTACGTTGGGAATAGGCAACTGGAGTTGGCTGTATTTATGCTTCAGCAATCGGTTGAACTTACGTATAGATGTTTTCTTAATTTACTTAGGGGGAAAGATATGAAATGCCATTCTTTAAGTACCCTAAGAAAGAACATTAGAAGAGGCGCTTCTAAGCTTATTGGTATTTTTTCTAAGGAGGAAGAGGAAGAACTTTTTTATTTGGATTTCCTAGAGAAGGGTTACTGCGAAGCTAGATATAATAGGGAGTACAGAGTGGATAAGGAAATGGTGCTGTGGCTTCGCCAAAAGGTTTGGGAACTGCATAGTACGGCCTTTGATTTATACGCTAGCATGATGAACACGATGGAAAAAGGAACTTTGGAAGGCTTAGTGTCGCTAGAAATCGAACTCTAGGATACTGCTGTCCTGCAACATGGCTTCCACAAATTCGTGATGGTTTGCTGGGCTTCCTACGGCGTCCCAAGTGCCTGTAATAATGCCGTTGGCTAGTTGGTGCTTGCCACGGCTGGGTTTTAGTTTATGCTGTTTAAAGATCAGTTCATAGTTGTCCAAATCTTTGTTTTGGTACCTTTTGGCTATGCGGTAGGTGCGTTTGGTAAAGCGGCGCTCGGCAATGTTTTCTACATAAGGGAACACCAGTAACGAGATAAGCACTACGCCGGTTACGCCAATGGCCTGTATAAAATAACCCGATCCTACAGCCATGCCAATGGCGGCAACGATCCATATTACGCAGGCGGTGGTTAGGCCTTTTACGCGGTTCTCTTCCTTAAAAATTACCCCAGCTCCCAAAAAGCCAATGCCTGTTACAATGTTAGAGGCAATCCTATCGTGACTAACATCGCCTATTTTAACGGAAAGTACGGTGAATAGGGCAGAGCCTAGGCCGATCATGATCATGGTTTTTAAACCCGCTGATTTGCTGCGGTACTCACGTTCGGCACCAATAATGCCACATAGCAAAATGGTCAATAAAAATTTGTTGACTTCTGCTATCGTTAAAAATTGGTTTCTATCGCCTAGTATTTCCCACATAGGTTAAATGTAGAAAGTAAAAAGTAAAAAGTGAAAAGTTTTTTTTAGTCCGCAAGTCGGAAAAGTGTTTTAATCCGTAAGTTGGGATTATCGAGAAAGGGGGTAGTATGGAGATGAAAACCTTATAATCTCAGTTCTATTATTAAAATTTGTCAAAACAGCTCGTAAAGCTGATGCTGCCCCGAATGTTCGGGACATCATGACGAACCGTCCATCTGACGTCACCCTGAATTTATTTCAGGGTCAGCAAAACAAAATATGGTATCATTTCGCTAGAAAATCAATTAAATAATCATCTAACTCAGTTGTATTGGTTTAATAGGCGTTATTTATATTAAACCTATGAGGTTGTACGTGGAAGAAAGTAAGCAGTTTTAGTAGGAAACCTCGCAGGTTTTTAAAACCTACGAGGTTTAAATAAGTTGCAATGCTTTGGGGTGTTGTGCAATGTTTTGTTTAACTAGCCCTGATTGCAGCGCCTGTCTGGGTGGGCAGGGAAATACTTTTTTGTTTTACTGTTCTTGAACATGCTGCCATGCTGAGGAACGAAGCATCTGTTGGCTATGGAATATCCTTCGACAAGCTCAGGATGACAAGGGATTGAACAAAAAATATTGAAGCAAAAAGCTTCCGAAGAAAGTGGGGACAGGAGGACTTTCTGGAGATAGTAGCATTGGGTTTGCGCTTCTAGTACTGGGAGTTAGATTTAACTTCGTTGATTTTCAATTCTCCACTCGCTACGCTGCGGTCGAAATGACGAAACTCTATTAAAAAAAATCCCTCAAAACTTTCGCTCTGAGGGATTTTTGTATGTTTTGTCATTCCGACGATAGGAGGAATCTTTAAGAGATTCTTCGCTTCGCTCTGAATGACAGCAATGTCGGAATAATCTTACATCATGCCGCCCATGCCACCGCCCATTGGAGGGTGTGCGTGTGCACCAGCACCTGCTTCTTCTGGCTCATCTGCTAATACTACCTCGGTAGTTAACAACATTGCCGCAATTGAAGCTGCATTTTCCAAAGCTACACGAGATACTTTAGTTGGGTCGATAACACCAGCACCAATTAAGTTCTCATAAGCATCGGTACGTGCATTGTAACCAAAATCAGCTTTGCCTTCTTTTACTTTTTGTACCACGATTGAACCTTCAATACCTGCGTTTTCGCAGATTTGACGCAAAGGCTCTTCGATTGCACGTTTAACGATGGCAATACCAGTAGTTTCATCGTCGTTGTCGCCTTTTAGGTTAGCTAAAGCTTCTACCGCACGGATGAAAGCAACACCACCACCAGCAACAATACCTTCTTCTACCGCTGCACGAGTGGCATGTAAAGCATCGTCAACACGGTCTTTTTTCTCTTTCATTTCAACTTCTGAAGCAGCACCTACGTAAAGTACAGCAACACCACCAGAAAGTTTAGCTAAACGCTCTTGTAATTTTTCTTTATCGTAGTCTGAAGTAGTCGTCTCGATTTGCGCTTTAATTTGGCCCACACGAGCTTTAATATCTTCAGTTTTACCAGAACCATTGATTACAGTAGTATTGTCTTTGTCAATCACTACTTTTTCTGCAGTACCTAGGTAAGTTAAATCGGCATTTTCTAATTTGTAACCTCTTTCTTCAGAAATTACGGTACCGCCAGTTAAGATAGCGATGTCTTCTAACATTGCTTTTCTTCTGTCGCCAAAGCCAGGAGCTTTAACAGCAGCAACTTTCAGTGAGCCACGGATTTTGTTAACTACCAAGGTAGCTAAAGCTTCGCCATCTAGATCTTCAGCAATAATTAAAAGCGGCTTACCAGTTTGAACAGTTTTTTCCAATACTGGCAACAATTCTTTCATGTTGCTGATTTTTTTGTCGTAGATCAAAATAAAAGGAGCATCTAACTCAGCTTCCATTTTATCTGCATTGGTTACAAAGTATGGAGAAAGGTAACCTCTGTCGAATTGCATACCTTCAACCGTTTTAACTTCGGTTTCAGTACCTTTTGCTTCTTCAACAGTAATTACACCGTCTTTACCTACTTTTTGCATCGCTTCTGCAATTAACGAACCAATTACCTCGTCGTTGTTCGCAGAAATTGAAGCCACTTGTTTGATTTTGTTGTTGTCTTCGCCAACTGCTTGTGATTGCTCTTTCAAGTTAGCTACTACAGTAGTCACCGCTTTGTCGATACCACGTTTCAAATCCATTGGATTTGCACCAGCAGCAACGTTTTTAATACCAGCAGCTACGATTGCTTGCGCTAAAACAGTGGCAGTAGTAGTTCCGTCACCTGCAATGTCAGCAGTTTTAGAAGCTACTTCTTTTACCATTTGAGCACCCATGTTCTCAATTGGATCTTTCAAATCGATTTCTTTAGCTACCGAAACACCATCTTTAGTGATGGCTGGTGAGCCGAATTTTTTATCGATAATTACGTTACGTCCTTTTGGACCTAAAGTTACTTTTACTGCATTTGCTAAAGTGTCAACACCTTTTTTCAGTGCGTCACGAGCTTCAACGTTATATTTTACTTGTTTTGCCATTTCTTTAATGAAATTTTGAATGATTGTATGAGTGAATGATTAAATATTCCCTCGATTTCTTTAATAATTACTTCTGATTTATGCTGAATTTACTCATTCGAAATTCAGTCATTTAATCATTAAATGTTATCCAATTACAGCGTAAATGTCGCTTTCACGCATAATTAAATACTCTTTTCCTTCGTGAGATACTTCAGTACCAGCAAATTTGCCATAAAGCACTACGTCGCCAACTTTTACAGTCATTGGTTCATCTTTTTTACCAGCGCCAACAGCAACTACTGTTCCTTGTTGAGGTTTTTCTTTTGCAGTATCAGGGATATAGATACCAGAAGCTGTTTTTTCTTCAGCAGGTGCAGCTTCTACCACAATCCTGTCTCCAATTGGTTTTAAATTTAAAGCCATAACTCTAATAATATTATTTTGATTTTAAAATGTTTAAATTAACAGTATACCTGTCATCAGTTTTTGTGCCAAGTGGTTTTGGGTTGACAAAATTTCACCGCTTTGACAGTTGGGGTAAATATAGCTTATTTTTTGGGTGTCAGAGTGACAGCTTTGCGTTCTTAGCGTCCATCTTCTTTTTCTTTGCGGTTATAAATAAGTATTATTGGGATTTACTACATAGTTGCTTCCCAGTCTCCTATCTACAATGAGATTCTTCGCTGCGCTCAGAATGACAAAAAGGACATAGGTAGTATCAACGTATTCGTAATTCTATTTTGTCATTCCGACTAGGAGGAATCTCTAGAGATTTTTAATAAAACGAGCGAAATAATTACAAAAATACTTTAGCTAAAAACGGAAGCCCATTCCCACATAGGTCATGGTGCTTTCTTTCGAGGTACCCACCACCGCCTGTAATAAAAGAAGATCGGCAGGGGAGAAGAATATACCGCCACCGTATCCATTGTGCCAAGTGTTGGACTGGATGCCTTTTGACCACACCCGTCCAATATCGTGAAACCCAATTAAACCAACTTTGCCAGGGAAAAGATAGGAATTAAAATCAAGAATCTTTAACCTTAGCTCAAGGTTGTTAAATGCCAATGATGTGCCCGTAAATCTACTTCTATAAAAGCCCCTTAAGTTAACGGAACCTCCCAGTTTAACCATCTGAAAAAATGCGGGATCGCCAGCGTTGGCCGCTACACCACTACGATTGGCAATTACAAAACTTCCGTGCCCGTCGGGATTAAGGTAGGCCGTAAAATCGGTATGGAAAGACCCGGAGCGCAAGTGGTTTTCGTTTAATTGCTGAAGTGCCCTGAGCGTAGTTTGCCAATAAACACCCTTGGTAGGTGTCAGGAGATTGTTCCTCGTATCATAAATGGCCATAAGCTTTATGCCAGTGTACCATTTGGTATTAAAAACATTTTCGTTAGGAAATGAGTTTTGATAAAGACCCAAAAACTTGTTGCTGTTATTGGAGTAGGCGCTGTTATAAAACTGGTTGCTGATTCCAGCGCTCAGCTCAAAATTACCAAAGCGACGTTTTAAGCTAATATCGGCATCTACCAAATCATATCGGTTACGGAAAAATGGGATTTTGTCATCCTGATCGTTATCAAACTCGCCATCGTCATCAGGCAGGTAAGCCTTAAATTGGGAGTTGTTGCCTACGCCAAAAAAGTTGCCCACGTTGTTGGGACCTTGCGATGATGCTCTGATGTTGAGGTCGTAATTGCCGATAAGCTTTTTCCAGTCGGCTTCGTAAGCTATAGAGAACGATTTTCGGGGAATGGAGTAATTGGCAATCAATTCATGTTTAAAGGCATAAGGTTCTTTTCTAAAACCGTGCTTGGTATCCCTAAAACCAAAATTTAATGACACTCCGTTATCGTTATTGTATTCGGGCAGTACTACTATTTCAAACCTGTCGTAAGCAAAGCTTTTACGGCTATAACTGTGAACTGCGGTGTCGTTTGATAACTTAAGTGTTGCCAGTTTTTTGTTAGGCAAGTTGTTTTTACTTCCTTTATCATCATATATCAACAGTTTGTTGGCATTTGCAAAATCGTTGTCAATTTGGTAGGAATCTGAATCTTGTCCACCTATTAAGCGTACCTTAATGCTCGATTTGTGCTGGCCTTTTATTTCAAAGGCGTTGTTGCCCCCGAAACCATATAACCTGATTTCTTTAGTGATTTGAGGATTAAATGTGCGCTGGTAAATAATCCCTTCTACATTGCCCTCTTTTTTGGTTTTATAGATGGCCACCGCTATTTCACCATTTTCGCGATAATCCAATGTCAGCTTTTCATGCTTATCGGTGGCCGGAATGTCAACGTAAATTGAAATAAACTGATAGTATTCCATAGCCTGTTTGGCTAAGTGGTTTCGCCTTTGGATAAAGGTTTCGGCCAGTTGCTTTCCCGAAATTTCATACGCTGCAGGAGGCATCCGTTTCATGGCACGATAAACGAGCGAATCGGGGAGGTGTTGTTGCACATAGGCAATTTGCTCTTCCCAATCTTGTTGGCTAAGGGCATTTAAAAACGAACGGTCAAAATACCTTGCATTAAAATTCCATCCGTTAATATCCCTAATTTCATTTTCGTACGGCTGGAATTTAGATTTTAGCCATTGATGTGACACAATCCAAGGAAAAACACCCGACGTTTGATAATACACCTGGTCGCGATCTCGGGGAATGGGGGTGTATATAGTTTGTTTGCCCGCTTTGCTCTTGTCCCATCTCCACTGGTCTTCATGTCGGTCCCAATCGCCCAGTAGCATGTCCAATAAACGTGCCCTTAACACTGTTTTTTGGTCTATCAGTTCATCATTGTCCTTTTGCAGGTTTTTGATCAGCTTATCGGTATTGACGCTTTTTTCACTATCGTCTGGAATTCGTTCCTCGAAAAGAAAAACCTGGTTGGCAAAATCTTTTTGGTATTCGCCCAAGCCCGGGTCGTCGGCCACATAAACCACTTCGGGGTTCATGTGCGGGATGTTAAGGGCATTGGCCAATGGGGGAACGGTAAGTGCGGCAAAGGGATTGGCCGTAGTTACCTGGTCTTGCAAAATATCTTTGGCAATGGTTTCCTTAAGATTTGGGGGCAATGCCCTCTCTGGATATTTTTGCAAGGTGCGCAGCACATATTGACGCCCGGCATTATCTTCTAGCCGTAAGGAACGGGTTTGCATACCACCGCCCAGTTTCACGATTTTTAGTCCCCCTTTTTCCTGCTGTATCTTAAATATCCTGATTTTAACTGGAGCTGCCCATGTTTTGCGATAATTTTCGCCAAAGAAAAAACGATGAAGCTTGCTAGCATCATTGTAGGCAGGAGCAACGGTAATTTGTATACTATCGGCCCTGTTTTGTGCGCTCGCCAAGCTGTAAAAAAGCAGGTTGCTGAAAACAATTAGGAGTAGTTTTTTCAAGAATACACAATGACTTTCCCAAATATAGAAAATAAATGCTGGCTGGCAATCTAACATTGGTGATAGGGTAGGGGCTTGCCAAAAGTCTTCAACAAAAAAACTCCTTAACGGTTAAGTTAAGGAGCTTACATTTATATTTCGTTTTACAGAAATCTATTTTTTGTTAGTATCAGCAGCTTTAGGTGTTGTAGCTGGAGCTTGTTTGGTAGGTAAACCGCTACCAATTGGTGATGGAGTAGCTGCTTTATTGATATGCTCATCAATTTTTGAACCTGTACCAGTAGTTGAACCTGATTTGCTCATTGCTGTAATCGCTAAAGAGAATACTACAATTAGGGCTAATAAAACCCAAGTTCCTTTTTCTAGTACATCGCCAGTACGTTGTACGCCAAACATGTTACTGCTAGCACCACCGGTAGCTAAACCGCCACCTTTAGGGTTTTGTATCAATACAAATAGACCTAGTGCTACGCATACAATTACCAATAAAACAATAAATAAGATTAACATATCGTATAATAATTTTAAATTTTCTTTTCCAAAGATTGTATAAGGTCGGCAAAGTAACGGCTTTTTTCTGGAAATTTCAAACTTAATTTTTGATAAGTATCTATCGCCTTGTGATAAAGCATTTGCTCGATATAGATTTGTGCTAAAGTTTCAGATACCATGTCGTAATTGTCCTCGGCACTTCGTTTAGCTTTGTTTTCGTTATTGATCTGATGAGGCTTAAGTGCCTTTATTTGAGGGTCGTTTTTAATGAACGAATCGATAATTTTACTTTCTTTCGTCGGTTTTTCGGTTGTTGGAACTTCTACTTCCTTTCCAGGTTCAAAAGGTGCTTGTATGTGAAAAATATTCTCAACATATTGCTGTTGTAGGTCTTGCGTTGGTGAACTTGTTTTTGCTGGAGAGGCAAAAGGCCTAAAAATCTGCTCGTGGTCCTTACGTGTTTTGGCCAACCACCATAAAAAGGTAAAGGGAAGCTTGTCATCGTCATACTTGCTAATGATATGCTCGTCAGACACTTCTTCAACGATGTTTTCTGGTTGAATGGTTACCGGAAGTTGCTCTATTTCCTGCGTTTCTTGTACTTCTTCTTGAACGGTTTCTGTTTCAAAGCTTGGTTCAAAAGCAAAAAAGTTCGCTTCTGCTAAGCTTTCGTTTTGGTCAGTTACGGTATTTACGGAATCATCAATGATCACCTCTTCTTCAACCGTTGCCTCTTCGGTTTCGGGCTGTGATAAATGTTCGTGGGTAAGGGTTACTTCGCCAATTTCTTCAAAAGTTTCCTGGTCATCAGTTTCCTTGTCTTCTTGAGGTGCGGTATCGTCATTGGTTTCTGGTGTTGGGTCACAAACCTTGATCACTTCACTTGGTAAGGGCTCCAGGTTTTCGATTTCTGGGGCTACAAAATCTTGCACCGTGACTTTTTCCGTAACTATTGGCTTAACGTCTTCAACGACTTCTAATTTTTCCTGTGCCTTGCTTGGTTCCTTAATGATCACTTCATGAGGAAGGGGTTCCAAATTTTCAATTTCAGGAGCTTCGGTAATTGTAACCGGCGCTACAGGTGTTTCGCTACTATTTTTGGACGCTATATATAGCTGTTGTTGATTGTTCCAATTTGGGTAAGTAACAATCTTAATTTCCTCAACGGGCTGTAGTTGTTGTGGCTCATGCAATACGCGGTGCAAAATACTGCCGTTGGTATAAAGGGCAGCTTTGGTTAGCGCATTTTGTTGAGTGTTATGGCCATTACTAGCCTTTGCGAGCAATAAGTGTAGTGGTTGGAAATAGGGATAATCTTCGATGAGATTTTGCAAAAATGGGATATGTTCTTGTGTGGCCAAAGTTGGCTTAGCAAGTAGTTTTTCCAGTTGTTGCGTTTTCTCTATATTCAACTCCATTGCGCTAAGTTAACAATTGAAAATACATTTTATTTACCATTGTGCAAAAGCACGGTTAAAAATGTTCTCTGTAAGCTGTGTAGTTACCTTTTTAATTAAAGCCTGTTCTTGGGTCTGTAAGTTTTGGTTTGCTGGAAATTCAGTGAATGCACTAAATGATTCGCTGAAGCTTGTTTTTACCTTTCCGGTATCGAGATTATTGGTATATTTTACCTCTACGGTAATGGTTAGGCGGGTAGCGCCAGCGGTTGGCTGCCTGTTGTCGGTAAATGCCACAGGTTTAATATCATATCCTGTAATTCTGCCTTCAATAATCGCGTCGGCATCGTTTTGGGTAATGCTGAGCCTACTTTGTGTACGGATACGTTCCTTTAGATCTTCGGTAAAAGTTTGGGCCAATGTGGGTACTACCAATGGTGCAATGTTTTCAAAAAACCTTACGTTAAGGGTTTTCATTGCAGGAGGAATAGAGGCGCCATTAAATTTGTAACTACAGCCTGCTATTACTGCCACAATTGCTAGGGAAAACAATAATTTTTTCATCTGTTAAAGATTTAACTCTTTTATTTTTCTATAAAGTGTACGTTCGGAAATGCCAAGCTCTTGCGCCGCAAATTTACGTTTGCCTTTATGTTTCTTCAGCGCTTTTTTTATCAAATCCGATTCCTTATCCACCAATGATAACGATTCTTCAACTTCCTCCGCATCATGGGCGAAATTAAAGTCATTAGGCATGTTTTGCGAAGGATGCTTAATCGTTAACGTTGGTTCCGTTGAATGATTATTCAAATCAACATCCTGATAAAGCTGGTTAATGTACTGCGGGTTATCGGCAATGACATGGGCCATGTTACCGCCACCATTTTGGATGATTTCTGCAACAAGTTTTTTGAGTTCTACCATGTCCTTTTTCATGTCGAACAATACTTTGTACAGAATGTCACGTTCTGAGAAATCTTCTTTACTATTGCTGTTTACCGCCATTGGCAGATTATTGTTCTGCTCATTAGGAATGTAGTTGAGTAAAGCCTGGGCATCTACATTTCTATCTTTTTCAAGCACGCAGATTTGCTCGGCAATGTTTTTTAATTGCCTAACGTTTCCTGGCCAACTATAATTACTAAGCATTTGTACTGCTTCATTGTCTAACTGTATGCCTGGGGTACGGTATTTATTGCTAAAATCAGAAACAAATTTTCTGAAAAGCAGGTAAATATCATCCTTGCGCTCCCTTAGCGGTGGGATGCGCAACGGCACAGTGTTTAAACGATAGTACAAATCTTCACGGAATTTGCCTTTTCGTACACTTTCATAAACGTCAACATTGGTAGCGGCAATGATCCTTACATCTGTTTTTTGTACTTTAGAGGAGCCTACACGAAGGTATTCACCACTTTCAAGTATGCGAAGCAAACGGGCCTGTGTGCCCAATGGTAATTCGGCAACCTCATCTAAAAAAATGGTACCGCCGTTGGCTACTTCAAAATAACCTTTACGGGCTTCATGGGCTCCAGTAAAAGAGCCTTTTTCGTGACCAAATAATTCTGAGTCAATGGTTCCTTCTGGAATAGCACCGCAGTTTACAGCAATGAAACTTCCATGCTTGCGAGTGCTCAGTTGATGGATAATATGAGAAAAAACTTCTTTACCACTTCCACTTTCGCCGGTGATTAACACCGACATATCCGTAGGAGCAACTTGACTAGCTGTATCTATCGCTCGGTTCAACAAAGGCGAATTGCCAATGATGCCGAAACGTTGTTTGATGCTTTGTGTATCCATATTTAATGTTATGGGTTACAAGTTTTGTGTTATGTGTTTTGAATTGAGTATTTGTAACACAAAATTCGTAACAGGTAACTTAATCAACCACTCTACCTATTAAAGTAGCAATGGTGCAACGTTCTATTAAAACATTTGCATACTCACCGGGCTTCACATTGTCTGTTACGGGAAAAACCACCATCACGTTCTCATCGTTACGGCCCCTGTATTCCTTGTCAGATTTTTTAGAGAAACCTTCAATCAGTACTTTGACGGTTTTGCCCACAAAATTCTTAATGTAAGTGTGTGAACCTTCCTGTTGCTTTTGAATGATGTCATTTAAACGCCTCATTTTTACTTCTTCAGGAATATCATCTTTGTATTTACGTGCGGCCAATGTTCCCGGACGTTCAGAATAAGCAAACTGGTAAGCAAAGCTATAAACTACATAATCCATCATGCTTAATGTTTCTTGGTGTTCTTCTTCTGTTTCGGTACAGAAACCGGTAATGATATCAGTTGAGATTGCACAACCAGGAATAATACGTTTAATGGCATCTACACGGTCCATATACCACTCACGGTCGTAGGTACGGTTCATGAGTTTTAAAATCCTGCTGTTGCCGCTTTGCACCGGTAGGTGAATATAGTTGCAAATATTGTCATATTTGGCAATGGTATGCAATACCTCATCGGTAATATCTTTAGGGTGCGAGGTGGAGAAGCGGACCCTTAGTTCAGGGCTTATTTCGGCAACCATGGCCATTAATTGTGCAAAGTTTACGCTGCCTTCCAATGCGTCATGGCTATGGTCGCCGCGTTTTTCAGGCAAGTCGGTTTTGTTTACCAAAGCCTCCAGCAAGGCATCACCCGTTAAGGTATTCATGTCGTCTTGTAAGTCGTCAGCTTTGCTTTTTACTTCCTGTCCATCTTTCCAGTGATACGAATCTACGTTTTGACCTAATAAGGTCACTTCGCGATAGCCTTGCTCAAAAAGATGAATGGCTTCATTCACAATTGTTTTGGGATCTCTGCTGCGTTCACGGCCACGAGTGAAAGGCACCACGCAGAATGAGCACATGTTATCGCAGCCACGGGTAATGGAAATAAATGCACTAATTCCGTTGCCGGTTAAACGAACAGGGCTAATATCTGCATAAGTTTCTTCGCGAGATAAAATCACGTTTACCGCTTTACGGCCATCTTCCACTTCGGTAATCAACTTTGGTAGATCACGATAAGCATCGGGGCCAACTACTACATCCACCAACTTTTCTTCTTCCAAGAACTTAGATTTTAAACGCTCGGCCATACAACCTAAAACGCCTACCACTAATTTTGGATTTTTACGTTTCTCCACGCCAAACTGCGATAGCCTGTTGCGGACACGCTGCTCGGCATTTTCTCGGATAGAACAGGTATTAATGAAGATTACATCTGCATTATGATAGTCGGAAGTAGTTTCAAAGCCAGTTTCGGAAAGGATAGAGGCCACAATTTCGCTATCCGCAAAATTCATTTGACAACCGTAGCTTTCTATGTAAAGCTTTTTACCGTCACCTTTTTTATCTAATACCAACGCTTCTCCTTGGCGAGATTCATCATGTGTTTTATCCTGAAGCTTGAAATCAATCATCAACAAATTGTTTTTTATGGGCTTCAAAAGTACAAAAAATTAATCAAAAATGACAGAATGGCAGTAATTTTACAATCTCTTTATCATCACAAACAATAAGGCCCTGATTTTGTCTTTAGAGGTACTAACGGAAATCTTATGGATAAACAGGCATTCTATCGTAGGCGTAAATTTTGGTATTGGGCTGGCGGTGTTGTTGGAGCAATCGTTATTTTGCTAGGTATTGTAGCATTAGTTTTAAGTGCCAAATGGAAACCTACTTTAACCACAAAAATCAAAGATGGGGTAAAAGAGGCTTCAAAGGGTTTGTATCAAATCAACTTTAAGGACATTCATCTCAATTTGCTTACAGGAACCGCTGTGTTGGATAGCATTAGTTTGATGCCAGACACTGCCGTTTTCAATCAATTACGAGTTGGTGAAGAAGCCCCAGCACATCTTTTTAAGATTAAACTGGCGCATTTGAAAATATCCAGAGTGGGTATATTAACCGCATATTTTAAAAAGAAAGTATCCTTGACAGCGATTATTCTGGACCAGCCTTCTATTGATATGATTTACCATAAAGTGCCTAAGCGCAAGGTTACTTCAAAAAAAGAACAGACTTTATATGAGTTAATTTCAAAATCATTAAAGTCTATTTCGGTGGGGCAGATAAAGGTGCAGGATGCCAATTTCGATTATTATAATGGCAAGCAAAAATTAAATTCAGTAAAACATCTTTCAATTAACGTAAAAGACATCTTGATTGATTCGTTGTCACAGTTTGATACCACCAGAGTTTTTCATAGTAAAAATATTGGGTTTGAATTGTTGGGATATCAGTCGGTAACGAAAGATAAAATGTACACCTTAAAGCTCGATACTTTGAGGGGCTCAGTTACAGGAAAAGATTTGGAGATAAGAGGTTTTAAAATGGTTCCCATGTATCCAAAGCTGGCTTTCAGTAGGAGATACAGCACGCAAAAGGATAGATATGATTTGAATTTTCAAAAGATTAGTTTGGCGGGAATAGATTATGTGGGCTTAAATAACAATGGTGAACTGTATGTAAAAGAAGTGAATTTGGGTCCAGCCAAGGTAGATGTTTTCATGAACAGAGAATTGCCGCCACCTAATATTGATAAGGCTCGGAACTTCCCGCACGTGGCATTGCGTAGATTGCCTATTCCAACCATTGTTGAACGTTTAAAAATTGCCAAAGTGGATGTGGCATATGGTGAGTATAATCCCAAAACAAAGGAGATTGGAACAATTAAGCTCAACAGTTTAAATGGAGTAGTTAGTAACTTAACTAACGATAGCGCTAGGCTTTCGTCGCAAAACCATGCTTATGCAGATTTGACGACCTACGTGATGGGGGCTGCTGAAATGAACGTTAAAATAGATTTTAACCTCACTGCTAAAAATGCGGCATTTCAATATAAAGGTACCGTAAAAGCTTTTGACTTAAAATCACTGAATGAAATTTCCAAGCCCTTAGGACAAATAGCCATAGAAAGCGGAAAAGTGACCAGTGCCTATTTTGATGTTTCAGCGAGTAGCGGTGGTTCAAAAGGAGTAGTCAATTTTTTCTATACTGATTTAAAAATCAAAATGCTGAGCGAAGATGAGAACGGGAAAGAAAAGAAGAAAGGTTTATTGTCCTTTTTGGCCAATACACTTTTGATCAAGGATGATAATATTCCAGGAGAAAAAGCCAGAAAGGTGACCGTTACCCATGAACGAGTGCCTCAAGCGTCCTTCTTTAATTTGATGTGGAAGACGGTATTTAAGGGAATGAGAGAAGCTGCGGGCATAGGCATAGTGCCCATGAAAAAAATGCCAGAGCCAAAGAAAAAGTAATATTCAGCACCAGGTGTGGCCTTTGGAAGGGTATTTAAACTGTCTGTGTAAAAATAAATTCCGTATCTTGGGTTGTTAACCCCGTTTTAACTCCCATGACGTTTAAAAAAATCATCAAAAGCAGAAAGTTTAAGTACATTTCATTTGCTTTCCTGTTTTTAATACTCGTAATACTGGGAGTTTCATGGTATATCTCGGGAAAAATAAAACCTCTTGTACAGCAAGAACTAGGTGCTATTGTTAAAAAAGCTACAAATGGTCTTTACGATATTCATTTTGATCAGGTACATGTTAATCCGCTGACAGGAAACGCCTCTTTAACCAAGGTAAGGTTAGTGCCTGATACCGTTGCCTACCAAAAGCTGGTTGATGAACAAAAGGCACCTAACAATTTGTACTATATTGATCTTGAAAAATTGAGCATCAAGAAATTTCACCCCTTTAAAATCTATTTCAATCAACAATTGGAGATAGATTTATTATTGTTCGATCAACCACACATCACCATGGTGAATAGGTCTTTTGCTTTTAACGAAAATAAACCGCCAAGACCGGAGAAATCACCATATGATTACATTAAGTCTATCTTTAAAGCTTTGCACATCAGGACCATTGATTTTAAAAATGCCAGTTTTAAATATGTAAACAAAAACGATTCGACAGTAGAATCAGATACCGTTTCTAATCTTACCATTACCTTAAAAGATTGGTTGATTGATTCGACTTCTGCGGAAGATAAAAGCCGATTTTATTTATTGAAAGATGCCTATGTATATCTCAACAATTATACCTATGCTACGCCGGATAGCATGTATTATATCAAGGCCAGTCAGTTCGAATTTAGTGCCTCTGCAAAAAAGGTGAATATTAAAGAGTTTGCCTTAACGCCTCGTTATTCAGAAGAGGAGTTTGCAAAGGTTAGCGGTTATGCTAAAGATCGTTATTCCCTGCAGCTTAACAATATTGATTTATCGGGCATTAACTTAAGCTCGTATATTAAACGAGGAGAGGTGCTGGCTGATCAAATGCATATCGCTAATGGTTTCCTGTCCGTATTTAACGACAATTCCTACCCCAAGCTAGTGAAGGATAAAACAGGTAGATTCCCTCATCAGTTATTGCAGAAAATCAAAATTCCAATTACGTTAAAGAAAGTTCTGTTACAAAAACTGGACATCAGCTATGCGGAGTTTGACAGAAAAAGTAAGCAAAGGGGTCGAATTAGTTTTAACAATACTTCAGGAGTGATCAGCAACGTAACTAACCAAGCAAAGTATAAAAAAATAGACCCCATTATAGAAGCTAATTTGGTGAGCCATTTGATGGAGCAAGGTAAATTAACTGTTAACTTTAAATTTAATACTACAGCACCAAAAGCTGATTTTTCATATCAAGGTCAATTACAGGATATGGATGGTAGGCAGCTCAACTATATTACTAGGCCGCTGGCCATGGTCCAAGTAAAAAACTGCCTGATCCGTAAACTGGCATTTGACATTAAGGCCAACGAAGATGTGGCCACAGGAAGAGTGAAATTTGTGTACAACGATTTGTCGTTAGGACTGATGAAGCAGCATGAAGGTGGACAAAGATTACAACGTTTGGGGCTTTTGTCCTTACTGGCCAACGCCATCATTATTCATTCTGATAATCCCTCGGACGATGGAAAATTCACTGTGGCGCCAATTAACTACAAACGTAAGCCAACGGGTTCTTTCTTCAATTTTATTTGGAAAACCCTATTTCAGGGAGTAAAGTATAGTGTGGGTTTTACGCCAGAGAAAATAGCGGAAATCAAGGGGTATGTTTCCAAATTTGAAAACATGAAAGATGAGCGAGAAAAACGAAGGATGAGGAGAGAGCTGCGGAAGTCTGAGCGTTTAAAAAACAGATAAACTAATTGCTGAATTTTTTATTCAGCGATAAACATTTTATATTGCGAGTTAACTAACCAAATGGATAACCAACTAGCTAATCAGTTATTGTGGGAAAGAATTTGCATGGGCGACCGTGACGCATTCTTTGATTTATACAAGGCGCTTTACTATCGTCTGGTTAATTTTGGGGTAAGGGTTTGTGGCAATACAGATTTATCAGGTCAGGCCACCGACCATGTTTTTACCTCTATTTGGGAGAAGAGGGAAAACCTAGCTCGGGTAGAAAATGTAGAAGCCTATCTTAGAACCTTCCTAAAAAGAAGACTCTTACGCCTATTAGAGAGGGAACGAAAAATCCACGAGGCACTTTTTAAAGCCGGAGACGAAGGCGAGTGGATGGAAATGAGCTATGAAGAGTTTATTGTAAAGGTGCAAAGCGATGAAATTGTACGTTACCAACTTAAACAAGCACTGGCCAAACTCACCTTTAGACAAAAGCAATTGATTCATCTAAAGTTTTTTGAAGGACTGAGCTACGAGCAAATTGCCGATCAAACCAATCAGACCATTAAAACGGCCTATAATACCATTTACGATGCCCTTAAGGTATTGCGCAAGGAGCTGAATAGTTTCTAAAATCAGCGGTATTTTTCATAACGTTAAAAAAAAGTTAAAAAATCTTTAGGAAAAAAAACTGATTTGAGGCACTGTCTATTAAAAGGCGTAAAATAAAATGATAGATAGAAGCAAATTCGAGCCCGAAGACTTTTTAATTGATGCAACATTCCAGCACTATTGTGCTGGTACAGATCAATTATCTATTGATTATTGGAGCAAATATATTTCGCAACATCCAGAGCAACAAAAAACAATAGCCGAGGCCGAGAAGCTTTATAGACTTTTGAGCGGCAACAAGGCAAAGTTGAACGAAAGAATACTGGCATTTCAGGAAGGGTTTGAGCAGCCTAAGGTAGTTCCTTTAAGGCCAAGAAGAATTTGGTGGTCAATTGCAGCTGCGGTGTTGCTTGTGATAGGATTAGGTTCCATCTTTTTTGCTGAACAAAAGCCCGAACCAGTAATCTATGCTCAAACTTATCAAACCAAAGCAGGAGAACGTAAAAAAGTAACGCTTCCCGATGGCTCAACCGTTTGGTTAAATTCAAAAAGTACGCTTAAGTTAGATGAGCAATTCAATAAAGGTAATCGTTTAGTTTCTTTGCAGGG
Organism: Pedobacter sp.; assembly: GCF_039594775.1. GTDB lineage: Bacteria > Bacteroidota > Bacteroidia > Sphingobacteriales > Sphingobacteriaceae > Pedobacter. The sequence goes on from NZ_JBCNMT010000001.1 coordinate 1,017,749, forward strand.
AGAAGGTTATTTTGACGTTACCCATAGTAAGAAGCCCTTTAAAGTTAAAACCTCTGAATTTGAGATCAACGTACTGGGAACGGCATTTAACGTAAAGGCTTATCCAGATGAAATTACTTCTGAAGCTACCTTGATTCGTGGTTTAATTACCATGCAGCCTGTAAATGGAGGTGGAATTATCACCTTAAAGCCAAGCCAAAAAATTACCCTGTATAAAAAGACGGTGGCTGCCACCATGTTGCCTCAGCAAAAACGACAACTGAAAATCTCGCACCCAGAAATTACCATAGACCATTATCAACTGGCAAGAGACAGCACAGTGGTAGAAACTGCCTGGGTACAGAATAAAATAGAAATCTTAGATCAAGATTTCGGAGAAATAAAATCCATTCTAGAAAAATGGTACAATGTAAACATCACATTTGTTAGCCCTGAAATAGAAAAATACCGTTTCACGGCAACTTTTAGTAACGAAACAATTAAGGAGGTATTGGACGCCTTACAACAAGTAGAAAAATTTAATTACGAAATAAAAGGAGATCAAATTAAGATATCAAAATAAGAAAGAAAGGACGATGTTGACGCATCGCCCTTTACAAATTTTTTGATGTATTTATGGCAGTGTTCGCTAAAACACTGGCTGCCACAAACCGCAACCAAAACACAAACATATGATTTATTATTACTTACCGCAAGAGCGTTTTAGGTACAGAGAGCTCTTTAAATTTATCATCCTAATGAAACTGTCTTTTTTAGTGGTGTTCATTACCTGTTTAAACGTTTCTGCATCGGTTTTCTCGCAGGAGAAAATTTCGCTCGATGTAAAGAAAGCCAAGCTTTCGAATGTGTTAAAGCTCATCGAAGAGAAGAGCAAATACCGTTTCGTTTACAGCTCAAATTATGTCCCCATCAACAAAGATGTAAGCATTAAGGTGAACAACGCTCCAGTGACCGATGTGCTGAGCGAAATTTTAGAGCACACCAAACTAAGTTATTCGGTTTCCGACCTTGGGCTTGTTGTCATTAGCAGGGTTAAAGATTCGCCCATAAGAGGTAGTGTCAAAGATGGAAAAGGATTTCCATTGCCAGGGGCCACCGTAAGGGTTAAGGGGACTAGCCGCGGTACTTCTACAGATGTAGATGGAAAGTTTTCCATTATAGTGCCAGAAAATGCAGTTTTGGTTGTTTCTTATGAGGGGTTTTCATCCCAAGAAGTTGCTGTAGGAGGCAACAAAACCTTGGAAGTTGTTTTACAAGAAGACCTGAAGCAATTGGGCGAGGTAGTAGTTACTGCCTTGGGGATCAAACGCGAAAAAAGAGCGCTGGGTTATGCTGTTAGTGAAGTAAGAGGGGAGGATTTGACGAAAGCAAGAGAGAACAACCTGATGAACTCATTATCGGGCAAGGTGCCGGGACTTGACATTGCGAGCACCAGTGGTGGTGCTGGTGCAGCAACAGCAGTAACTATCCGTGGTGTATCCAGCTTAAGCCAAAGCAACCAACCGTTGTACGTAATCAATGGCGTGCCTATGGAAAATAAACCCGTAGGTTTAAATAATTCCAATCCTAATGGAAATAAAGGTAGCCAATGGGATAATGCTCCAGATTTGGGAGATGCTGTAGGAAACCTTAACCCCGATGATATCGAAAGTATTTCGGTACTAAAAGGCGCAGCAGCAGCAGCATTGTATGGTTATCGTGCAAAAGGAGGGGTAATCTTAATTACGACCAAAAGTGGTAAAGGAAGTGGGATTGATTTCAATAGCAATTATGTGGCAGAGCAGGTGGTTGACCGCACCAACTGGCAATACATTTATGGCCAAGGCGCTAATGGCAGGAAACCGACTACAGCCGCTGGAGCTGCTCAAGTAGGTGGTTCGAGCTGGGGAGCTAAGCTAGATGGAAGCGATGTGATCCAGTTTGATGGCGTAAGTAGACCTTATTCTGCCCAAAAAGATAATATCGAGGATTTTTACAAAACAGGTGGTACCTGGACCAATACCTTAGCACTTAACAAAAGCTTTGATGGCGGAAGCATTCGCTTATCGGGAAGCGACGTAAATAATAATTCGATTGTGCCTAATTCGGGCCTAAATAGACAGTCGTTTAACTTTGCTGGTATTTTTACGCCAATTAAGCGTTTAAGTATTGATGCCCGTGCAAATTATATTTTAGAGCAGGTAAAAAACAGACCTATGGTTTCAGACGGTGCTGGTAATGCCAACTATAATGCCATATTTTTGCCAACCAGCATTAACATTAATAGTTTGAAACCTTGGCGAAATGCTGACCAAAGTGAGAAACTATACAATTCGGGCAATGTGTATGCTACTAACCCTTGGTTTGCGGCTTATGAATTTGTGAACAACACTAAGCGTAATCGTTTGTTAAGTTCGATTACTGCCAAATATACTTTAGATCATGGTTTGTTTATACAGGCTAGGGTAGGTCAGGATAACTACAATGATACTTATAAAAACGTGGTGCCGTCAGGGACCGGTTATTATGCCAATGGTAAAATTGCAGAACAAGCAACCAAGTTTTCTGATATTAACGCAGATGTGTTAGTCGGTAAAACATTCACATTGACCGATGACTTTTTCTTAACCCCTAATTTGGGAGCAAGTTATCGTAAAACAGATGTTTCTCAAATGACCAATAATGGAACTGATTTCGCAGTTTTTGGCGTGTACAATATCTTAAATGCTAAAAATAAATCTGTAAACTATAGCGAAAGCCATTCAGAAACGCAATCTGCCTACGGAACCTTAGAGTTTAGCTATAAAGATTTATTTTATTTGACTGGAAGTGCCCGTTCTGATTGGTTCAGTACTTTGGCCACGCCAGTTAAAGACAATAAACTGTATATCATTTATCCATCAGTTAATGCCTCGTTCGTATTCTCGGAACTTTGGAAACCATCAGTATTAAACTTTGGTAAAATTAGAGCAGGTTATGCAATTGTAGGGCAAGCTACAGATCCTTATCAAACCGCATTGACCTATAATTTCATGAGCCAAAACTTGAATGGCTCACCATTGGGCATCATTACGAATACGAACATCCCTAATGCATCATTGATTGCATCAGAAGCATCGGAATTAGAATTTGGTACAGAGTTGCGTTTTCTTAACAGTAGGTTGAATTTAGATTTAACTTGGTACAAAAAACGTTCTAAGAATGAAATCTCATTTGTAACCACATCTAGCACTACGGGTTATGCTGGAGCGGTATTAAATGCTGGTGAAATAGAAAATAAAGGGTGGGAAATGTTGTTGTCGGGGCAGCCGGTAAAAACAAAAGACTTTATGTGGACGTCTTCACTAAATGCTACTTACAACAATAATAAAGTGATTTCTCTAGCAGAAGGTGTAGATAATCAGTTGATTGCTACCTCTCGTTCTGGAGTGGGTTTTTTACAAAATATCCCAGGTAAGGCAGCTTCTCAAATCATGGCTTATGATTATAAATATGATGCCAATGGTAAAATTGTAGAGGATGCAAACGGACCCGCAAGAGGAGATTTAAAGGCTTATGGATCTGCGTACAATAAATGGTTTGCAGGTTGGAACAACGAGTTCAACTACAAGGGCATTAACCTATCTATTTTAATCGATGGTAAATGGGGTGGTAAAATCTTTTCTGCTACCGATTACTATGGATATATCTTTGGCTTGCATCAATCCACTTTGGCAAACAGAGAGGCTTTAGATGCACCAGGAAATGTAACCGCAGCTAAATATTACGAAAATACCGCGAATAATACTTCCTTTCGTTTTGTACAAGATGCCAGCTTTATTAAGTTGAGACAGATTGTATTAGGGTATAATTTTCCAGCTAAAATGTTCAACAACAAAATTCAAGGACTTAACGTGAGTTTCGTAGCAAGAAACTTAGCTATTCTGATGAAGAGGACCGATAACATCGATCCAGAATCTAGCTACAACGCAACTTTCCCTGGCCTTGAATTGGGAGGTGTGCCTCCAGTTAGAACCTTTGGATTAAACCTAAACGTTAAGTTTTAAAACCTAAAAACGATTGACATGAAAACAAACATTCTTAATAAATATAGTTTGCTAGCGATCTTTGTATTGTTTCTTGGCGCAGGTTGTACCAAGGATTTCAAAGAAATCAATACCGATCCGGTAGCATATGGACCAAGTAACTTCGACCCAAACTACACACTGTCTACAGCGCAATTAACTTATACAGGCAGTATCGATTTCTCCTATGATACTTGGAGGGGAAATCTGATTTATTGTTCTACCATGATGCAGGGCCTGTCTACCGTGGTGAGTTATTGGGCAGGCGACAAATATATGCTGAATGAAGGCTATACGGCCGCTTACTGGGGTAATGCTGCAGTTGGTGCATACATAGAACAGGTACGCCCAATTGTAGATGCCGTTGAATTTACAAAAGGAAACGCGAAATACAGTAACTTACATAATGTTGCCCGTATTTGGAAAGCCGTAATTTTTGCCCGTTTGACAGATTTATATGGTGATGTTCCTTATTCGCAAGCCGGCCAAGGTTATTATACCAGTAACTACACACCGAAATATGATAAGCAGCAAGCCATTTATATGGATTTGCTAAAAGAAGTAGATGAAGCGACCAATGCTTTGAATCCAGCTGGAGATAAAGTAGCTGGTGATGTAATCTACAAAGGTGACATCGAAAAGTGGAAGCGTTTCGGTAATTCATTTATGTTGCGTTTGGCGATGCGTTTGGTAAAGATAGATGAAAATACCGCTAGAACTTATGCAACTAAGGCCATTGGCAAAACACTTACTTCTAATGCAGATGATGCCATTCTTGCACATGATGTGAGCGGGTCAAGGGTAACTCAGAACAGAAATAGCCAAGTACTATTGGGTGATGGTGGACAGGAGCATTACTACGTGAAATGGTCTAAAACCTTTATCGATTTGTTAAAAAACACTGCAGATCCTCGTTTAGGTAAAGTTGCAGTAACCAAATTGTATTTAAGCGATGGTTCTAAAGATCAAAATGCAAACTTTGATGCCAATCCTTTGGTACAAAAAGGTATGCCTAACGGTAAGGATTTAAGTAGTGTTCCCAGCCAAAATATTAGTTCTGATCCTTTTTATACTACTATGCCCGATTATTCTTCACCGCATCCAAATATGTTGAAGAGAAACGGCATCACCTTTATCCTATCATATGCCCAAACAGAATTGTTGCTTGCAGAAGCTGCTCAACGCTGGGGTATAGGCGGTAGTGCAGCTACGCATTTTAATAATGGTGTAAAAGCGGGTATTACAGGTTTAACCCCTTATGATGCAAGCATGGCTATTCCGGGGACTGCTGCGGATACTTATTTGCTTGCAAATGCTTATAATGCTGGAACTGGTTTGCAGCAAATCAATACTCAATATTGGCTGCAAAGTAATATACAACTAGATTTTTATGAAACTTGGAGCAACTGGAGAAGAACTGGTTTCCCTGCATTAACACCAGTGGTTTTCCCTGGTAATGCAACTAACGGAACCATTCCTCGTCGTTTCCCATACCCTGTAGAGGAGGCCGCAAAAAATGGTGTAAATTATCGTGAGGCTGCTGCTGCGGTTGTAGGGGGTGATAATTTGAAAGGCAGAGTTTGGTGGGATAAACAATAACGCTCAACTATCATATATTAAAAAGGCTTCGAACATCTCGAAGCCTTTTATTTTTTAGAAAGAAAAAGGATTAAGAAATTACCCAATTCCAACCAAAAGTATCTGGAGCTAAACCATATTTAATATCGTTCAACTTTTTAGCAATGCTATTAGAAACGGTTCTGGTAGCAGGATCAGTCAAAGTATAATCTTTACCTTGATAGTTGATTTCGCCAATGTGGGTTACCGTAGCAGCAGTTCCAGCAGCAAAAGCCTCGGTTAATCTACCGCTTTCGATACCTTCAATAATTTCTTTTACTGAAAGCCTTCTTTCTTCTACTTCAACACCATCAGCTTTAGCCAATTGGATAATAGTATCTCTGGTTACGCCATCTAAAACGGTAGTTCTTACTGCTGGAGTAATTAATTTACCATCAATTACAAACATTAAGTTTGCCGTTCCGGCTTCTTCAATAAACTCGTGAGTTTGGGCATCAGTCCAAATTAATTGGTCAAAACCTTCTTGTTTAGCTACCTCAAATGGATATAATGAACGAGCATAGTTACCTGCCGTTTTTGCAAAACCTACACCACCATCGTCAGCACGAGTAAATTCTGTTTCAATTTTAACCCTTAAAGCTTTATTGTAATATTTTCCAGTAGGGGTAGTTAAAATAGCGAAAGTATAAGTATCCGAAGCTTTAACACCTAGATATGGGTCAGTAGCATACATCACTGGTCTAATGTAAAGGGCATAATCTTCTTGAGCGGGTACCCATTTCTCATCAATATTGATTAACGTAGCCATTCCCTGCATGAAAATTTCTTCAGGAACTTCGGCCATCGCCATTCTTTTTGCCGATTTATTGAAACGCAGGAAGTTCTTGTCCGCTCTAAAAATGCTGATTTTGCCGTCAGGCAGTCGATAGGCTTTAATACCTTCGAAAATAGCCTGTCCGTAATGCAGGGCAGAAATGGCAGGGCTCATAGGAATTGGACCATAAGGAACTACTCTAGGATTTTTCCATTCACCATCCTGATAGTCGCACAAAAACATGTGATCGGTAAATACTTTACCGAATGGCAATTGCGAAAAATCAGTAACGGTAAGGCGAGTTTGCTCAACCTTTGTTACTTTGATGTCTAATGTTTCGGTCATTTTATAACATTTTTTAAGGAAGGCCTGAATTTCAATTACTTTTTCAGGCAACCTCGTGTTTATTTGCTGCAAAAGTACTAAAAATCAAGTGCTTTTTAAGCTTTTGCGAAGATTTAATGTTTGTTTTTTAGTGTTTGCAACACACTAAGTACCCATCCTTTTCCCCATTCGTCCATCTGTTCTCCAGTCCACAAGAACGGGTAGAAAATTCTTTTTTGGAAACGAGGAGGTAGATACTTTTGCCAATTGGTTCCTCCGGTTGCAGCAATATCTACAGGGTCTTTTTCCAGGTATCTTACGGCCGATTTATAATGGGACAAAGGCCACTCAACGTTTACATAAAGGTCTAGCTTACGCAATTCTTCTGCCAGCTCACTTACATCTTCACCATTGGTTTCCAATAGTTTATATAGTGAGGCAAAGTTGCTGTGTTCCCTTTCTTTTGCCAATGCTAAAAACTGGGCAGCATATTTATTGATAAACTGCTTTAAGGTTAAAGTCTGTTTGCCCGTAGCGAGCTCGGTAGCACCAAATTTCCAGTAGATATATTCAAATTTTTTTTCAATGCTAGCCGTTGCTAGTTCCTCTCTTTTGCTTTTATCTACCAACTGGGTGAAATCTGTGGCTGATATTTCTATCATGCGGTATTGCCCACTTTGAAAACCACTGGCTGGTAATAGCGACATGCGGAATTTCAGGAACTGTTCTTTTTCCATACCGTTCACCATCACTTCAAAAGAGGTAGTGAGTGCATTGAAATAAGCATTTATTCTTTTTACACGCTCAGTAAAAAACTTGGCAGTTAAACTTTCATGTTCTGCAATTTGCCTGCATTCATGTAACGATAGCTTGAAATACAGCTCCGTAATTTGGTGGTACATGATGAAAATCTCCTCATCAGGAAAGGGTGTTTTGGGGCTTTGCAAGCTTAACAAAGTATCCAAGTGAATGTAATCCCAATAAGTGAGGAAATCGGCGTATAAAAGGCCATCAAGGTAAGAGACCATATCTTGGCCCATGGCTTCGTATTTTTCTTGAAGCAGGGTTAGTTTTTCTTTGATTTGTGGAGTAAGTTCCATTTGTTTTGTCTTTTAAGTTTTTTGATTGCCTCGCGCCAAAATAGGCAACATGTGTTTACGTCTGTATGTTCCCCTTTGGAGAGGGTAGGGGGAGGAATTAATTTCTGCAAAGTGCAGTTCTGTTTTAAAAGACAGTAACTAGCTGGGCCTATCTATGATAAGACTAAAATTGAAAATCCGTATCCACGATGAAGATAACATGACGTTGTTTTAGGCATTTTGTCATTCAGAGCGTAACTTGTACCGATTTATCGGTAGCGAAGAATCGCCAAAGAATGTATGAAAGAGATTCCTCGTTCCTCGGAATGACAATTAGCTTGTTAAATAACACTTAAAGTTAATACAATACCCTAAATTTTATGGTATGCTCAATTTTTTTCAATGACTTGAATAATTGCTTATCGTACTCCGTATTAATATCGGTAATGGCATAGCCGATGGTGCTATTGGTCATCAAAAACTGACCTACAATATTGATGTTATGCTTTGCAAAAATAGTATTGATTTTTGCCATAATGCCCGGTACGTTTTTATGGATGTGGATCAATCGGTGTGATTTATCGATGGCAGGCAATTGTAAGTTTGGAAAATTACAGCTTAAATAAGTGGTGCCCTTGTTCATGAAATCGGCCACACGTTTAGGGATAAATAACGAATTTCTTGGGTTTGTTTTGGCATCATCAAAAACTACAATGCCCATTTCATTACAGGTTTGCAATGATAATTTGTTCTTGGCATTGCCCAAATACCCAATCGTTTTAAGCTTAACCGCTCTTTTTAGCTTCTCCTCTTCAATTTTTTCGCCGTTGGCTAAAATCATCATGCCTACATCACCTACGTATTTCTCTTCAAATTCGGTTTTATGGCGAATAGAGAAACCATCTTTTTTAAGGAAGTTGATCGTGTCGGGAGGAACATCACCAACAACCAGGCACAAGATTCTGTTTTTAGGGTAAGATATTGCCCTTGGCAAATTGTTTACGTATAGAAACTCATCGAAACTAGGTGTAACGTGGTCGGCTTTGGTGACAATGCTTTCTCTAGCAATATTCTCCGTAAAGGCATAGAATTTTTTAATCAAACCACTTTCGCGAAGCTGAAAATCAGAATAGCCATCACCAATACCGTACAGATCGCCTTGTAGGTTTAATTGCTGCATCAATTTTACTTTGCCTCCTTCTTCACTTAGAGGATTGGAATGGTCGTAATCTATAATTTTGCCATCACCAGTGGTTACAAAGGTATTGGCATAAATATTTTCCTTTTTAATATGATATTGGCTTACCACCGGGGTAATAAACTCTTTAAAACCTCCCGAGACAATTAGCACCTCATCTGCGTGTTTTTTAAAGAAATCCGCATTGCGGGAAAAAGATTTTGATACTTTCTTTTTTAGATGTTTGATGAGTTTTTGCAGATGTTCTTCATTGGCTTCGAGCAGTTTTACGCGTTGGGCTAAGCTTTCCGAAAATGATAGTTTGCCTTCCATAGCCAGGTTGGTATAATCTTCTATCTTTTGATAAATCGCCTCACGCTCTGGGTGCTTGGCTAAGGAAATACGGGCTAATTCGTCTAAGGCTTCAACTTGGGTAAATGTGCTGTCAAAATCAATGATGTAAAAGTTCTGCTGTTTCATCTGGAGTTTATTTCAAGGCCTTGCATACTTCTGCAATGCTTTGGTCTAGGGATTTAAATTCGAAGTTTAGGGTATCTTTTATTTTTTGGTTGCTGTAATAGCTGAGGTTGAAACTGCTGCGGGCCGCATCTTTGGTCAGGTCGGGGGCTTTGCCCGTGAAAACTGAAGCGAGTTTAGCGGCTCTCCATGCAATGCCCAACATCCAAGGTTTTGCTTCTATAGATGGCGCTTTGATTCCAAAGCCCTGAGCAATTTGTGCAAAAAAGTCTTTGTAGTGCAAGTTGTCGGCGCTTAAGGTAAAGCGCTCGGCGGTGATTTCACTATTCATCAGCAAAACCATGGCTTTGGCCACATCTTCTACATCCACAATGCCCGTGGCACCGTCGGTGTAAAACCTAAGGCCATCTTTTACCAATTTAAAAATGGCTCCACTGCCATTATAACCGGTATTTTTGCCAATAATTACTGCCGGATTTACCACTACGGCATCCAATCCTTCGGCTATGCCACGCCAAACTTCCATTTCGCCTTCATATTTTGAAATGGCATAGTTGTGGGCTTTGGGGTCATATTCCCAGAAATGCTTCTCGGTAATGAGTTGGCCTTCCTTGGCAATGCCCAAAGCTGCAATGGAGCTTACGTGCAATAAACGCACATTGTTTTCCATGCAAAGGTTAACAATATTGGCCGTGCCCTCAATGTTGATCTTAAAAAGTTGGGGTTTATCTTTAGGGTTAAATGATACAGTTGCTGCGCAATGATAAACTTGGGTGATGCCCTCAAAAGCATCGGCAAGGCTTTCGGTCTCATTCACATCGGCCAAATGCCAAGTAACCAATGGATTGTTCTGTAGCAGGGTTGGAATAATTGAGCTGTTTCTTTTAATCGCTCGCACCGCTATATTGTTGTCGGTAAGCTGCTTCACCAATTCTGCCCCTAGAAAACCCGTAGCGCCTGTAACAAGTATCATTTCATTTTTTTAAAGAATGCTGGAGCCTGCTTTTTAACGAAACAAGGCGTATTTAAAACATAATTTTAAACAGGCTCTTAATATATGCGCCCAAAAATAGATATTTGGGGGCAAACATTTAAATAGCTTTATGACTTTGTCCGATTTTTTTTCGCCAATAGACCCAGAAAAATTTACGCCTAAGAAAGGTTTCTTAACCAGTCAGTTGGGGATGAAGGTAGAATTTTTTACCGACACTTTTCCAGATTTGGAAGAGGGCAAGTACGATTTGGCGATTTTAGGTGTAAAGGACGATAGGGGAGCGGTACACAATAATGGTTGCTCTTTGGCTCCCGATTATTTTCGTGAACAGTTTTATCTGCTCAACGAAGGGCAGGTGAATACCAAGATGGTAGACTTGGGAAATATCATTGCCGGACAAGAAATTTCGGATACCTATTTTGCTTTAAAAACAGTTGTTGCCGAATTGGTGAAACTCAACATTGTTCCCATTATTATTGGTGGTGGGCAAGACTTGACCTATGCACAATACATGGGCTATGAGCATTTAGAGCAAAAAGTTGATTTATTGGTGGTGGATAATCGTTTTGATATAGATGAGGACGATTCAGAAGGAGTGGCAACCACCTCGCAAAGTTATTTGAGCAAAATTTTTCTACACCAGCCTAATTACCTGTTCAATTATAGTAACATGGGCTATCAAACTTATTTTGTAAGCCAAGATAGTTTACGCGTTATGGACAAGCTTTATTTTGATGTGCACCGTTTGGGTGAATTTGTTTCGGATTTATCTGTTTCGGAACCCGTAATCCGTAATGCCAACATGGTGAGCTTTGATATGGGCGCTATTCGCTCAAGTGATGCCTGTGGCAATATGAATATGGTGCCCAATGGTTTTTACGGTGAAGATGCTTGCCGTATTGCCCGATACGCGGGAATGAGTGATAAACTGACATCTATTGGTTTTTATGAGTTTAACCCGGCTTTTGACAAAGGGAGCCAAACGGCTATGCTGCTCTCGCAAATGGTGTGGTATTTTGTAGATGGATATTATGCCAGAAAGAAAGATTTTCCGTTAACACCAAAATCACAATATATTATTTACAGAGCTACGGTGAACGATGGTGCTACAGAAGTGAATTTTGTGAAGAGCAAAAAATCCGATAGATGGTGGATGCAAGTGCCTTATCCTGCAAACGGCTCTAAAAATGAACGTTTTCACTTGGTTCCTTGTCGTTATGATGATTATAATACGGCAGTTAAAGGTGAAATGCCAGACCTGTGGTGGCGCACTTATCAAAAACTCATCTAAGATTGACCAACAAAACTTAGATATTCGTATATTTGAATAACAACTTATTATACTAAACGAATAAGTTCTATAGGAACCTTATATCACTAACACTTTAAACAATGAAAAAAGTAATTCTATCTGCCTTATTGCTGGCTCCAGTAGCATTAATGGCTCAATCGGATTTTACCTTAAAGGGTACTACAAAATCGGTAGCCAATGGCAATAAAGTATATCTCGTTTATGCCGAAAATGGACAGCGAGTAACCGATTCGGCTATTGTAAACAATGGCTCTTTTGAGTTCAAAGGCAAAGTAACCTCGCCGGTAATGGGCAATTTGTTCAATAATGTAAATCCATATAAAAAAGGGGCTAATACCCGTAATATGGATTTCACCGGTTTATACATTGAACCAGGAAATATCACCATCAACAGCGCTGATAGCTTGAAATCGGCAGTGGCTGGTGGTTCTCCGGTAAACATTGACAACGCAAAATTGAATGCTTTGTTGAAACCTTTCGCTGAAAAGGAAAAAGCGCTTAACGAGGAGTATGCTAAATACACCAAAGAGCAAAAAGAAGATGAGGCCGTAATGGATGTTTTTATGGAAAAGTACAACGCGGTTAGAGACCAAAAAACTCCTGTCTATTTAAGCTTTGTTAAAAACAATCCAAAATCGTATATCAGCCTAGTTCAATTAGGTTCTTTAGCTTCAAATGACAAGGTAGTTGGTGAGGTTGAAAAGTTATATGCTACGCTTTCACCTGAATTGAAGGCAACCAAAACTGGACAGAGCATCCCTAAAACTATTGAAGCCACTAAAAAAACTGCAGTGGGCGTAATGGCGATGGATTTTACACAGAACGATCCAAATGGTAAAGCGGTAAAACTATCTGATTTTAAAGGTAAGTATGTGCTAATTGATTTCTGGGCTTCTTGGTGCGGTCCTTGCCGTAATGAGAACCCAAATGTAGTGGCTGCTTTTGCTAAATTCAAAGATAAAAACTTTACTATTCTTGGCGTTTCTTTGGATGGTGGTAGCACTAAAACAACCAAAGAACAGTGGTTGAAAGCTGTGGAAGATGACAAATTAACTTGGACACATGTATCAGACATGCAAGGCTGGGCAAACGAAGTATCTACAGCTTGGGGCATCAGAGGTATTCCTGCAAATTTCTTGGTTGATCCAAGCGGTAAAATTATCGCAAAAGACTTAAGAGGTGGTGCTTTACACAAAAAGCTTGCTGAAGTTTTAGATAAAAAAACAAAATAAGACCTTTCGAAAGGTGTCTATGAAGGGCTTCTACTTAAGGGTAGAAGCCTTTTTTTGTAATAAGGTGTCATGCTAATAGCTAGTTCTAACGCTGTTGAATTTGTGATGTGGTTTAAAGGATAATATAGGCACAATAGGAGAGTTGTTTTAGTGATTATGGCGGATACTGTTTAAGAAAGATAAACCAAAGTCTTTTTATTGCAATGGGCTTTGTTATGTGCCTATGTGGTTCGTTTATCCATCGAGGATTGTATTAAAAAGAAATAAATCACATACAACATTATTTTTGTCTATTATGGTGATTTATGGAGTAAACAAGTTTGAGAGTTGTCTTGCTCGATGTGTCTCTTTGTGTGCGGGAGTAAAGAGATGTTTATATGATCATTCCCAATGCTACAAAAACTACACCCACAAATGAGATAAGGAATGCCGGCTTGCCAAAGAGAAGGCCTAGCACAACGCCTGCAATGATCAAGAAAATGCCAATCCAAATATAGCTGGTCGAATTTGTTTGCCCGTCTGGCGAGAGTTGCGGTGTATCTTTGTTGCTTTCGGTTTTTACAATAGCTTCGTCTTTATCAGGTGTAGTTGTTTCCACTTTGCTATTGCTAGGTAAAGCAGCGCCGGTAATTGGTGCGGGTGCCAGAATTTCTTCTTCAGCCTTAGCTTTCTCCTTTTCTGCTTTGATAACCGGTTTGGTCTTGGCTATCGCCTCCTCTTTTTTTATTGGAGGTGTAACAACGGGTTTTGGTGTGCTATTGGGCTTTACTGTTGGCTTGGCTATGGTTTTTTCTTTGGCAACTATGTTGTTTTTTGGATTTGGGGTACTGATTACTTTGGGTTTCGGCGCAACAGTTTTATGGGGTTGAGCTTTAGTAGGGGCAGCAGTTTTTGTGGAAGCATAAGTTGAAACCTTTTTACTAAATATTGCTTTGGGTTTGCTGTTAACGGTAGTGGGAACATTATCCGCAGGTAATTGCACTACATCTTTTTGGGGCGTAATTTCTTTGGCGGTAACTACTACTGTAACTCTCTTAGGTTGTTCTTGCTGAGAAAAACCTAAAAAAGGGAGCATGAGCATTCCCAATAGGAGGAAAGCGCAATAAAATGGTTTATTTAGGTTGTTGGTCAAGCTACAGTTTTGGTTGTTCTATTTTGTAACAAAAAAATGTGCCAATTAGCCAAATAGGTAGTTGCAATAAAAAAAATCCCGACCAGTGCTACCGCGATAGACCTAATCGGGATGTGGATAATCGCACCTTGTAACTACAAGTTTACGAATAAATGTTGATAAATGAGAAATTATTACCTCAAATTGAGATTATATAAGGTCAAAGCCAATGTCTTCTCTGAAATATTTGCCATCAAAATATATTCTGGCAGCATCAGCAGTAGCACTTTGTAATGCTTCAAACTGGGTGTCTTTTACGCTGCTAATGGCTAAAACCCTGCCGCCGTTGGTTTTAACAATGCCACCTTCTAATGTGGTACCTGCGTGAAAGGCATATGAATCTCTGATGTTCTCTAAACCGGAAATGGCTTTGCCTTTTTCGTATTCGCCTGGGTATCCTCCTGCCACGATCATTACCGTAGCAGCATTTTTAGGGCTGATCTTAATTTGGTAATTGCCAAGTTCCTTGTTGGCACTAGCGATAAAGAGTTCAAGCAGGTCATTCTCGATTCTTGGAATAACGCTTTCCGTTTCGGGATCGCCCATTCGGCAATTGTATTCGATCACATATGGGTCATCGCCTACTTTGATCAACCCGAAAAAGATAAAACCTGTATAATCGATACCCTCGCTGGCTAAACCATTTACTGTAGGTTTAATGATCTGCTCTTCGATCTTATTTAAAAAAGTAGTATCGGCAAAAGGAACAGGAGAAACAGAGCCCATGCCGCCAGTGTTTAGTCCGGTATCACCTTGGCCAATGCGCTTGTAATCTTTCGCTTCGGGCAAAGTCACATAATTTTTTCCATCGGTTAATACGAATACCGATAATTCAATACCTGTTAAAAATTCTTCAACTACTACGGTAGAGCCAGCTTTGCCAAACTTGCCGTCAAGCATTAATCTTAACTCATCTTGTGCTTCTTGGTGATTATCAATGATCAAAACACCTTTGCCTGCAGCAAGCCCATCAGCTTTGAGTACAATAGGAAGGCTATGTTGAGCTAAATAAGCTAGGCCCTCATTTAGGTTTTCGTTGGTGAACGATTTGGATTTTGCCGTAGGGATGTGATGGCGATCCATAAATTGTTTAGAGAAATCCTTGCTTCCTTCTAATACAGCACCCTCTTTTTTAGGGCCGATTACCGGAATATGAGCCAGCTCTTCATCATTGACAAAAAAATCGTGGATACCTAATACCAGAGGCTCTTCGGGACCAACTACCAACATGTCAATCTGTTCTTTCAAAGCAAGTGCTTTTATTGCTTCAAAATCGTTGGGATTAATGTTTACGTTTTTTCCGTAGTTGGCAGTGCCTGCATTGCCCGGAGCAATGATCAGTTTGTCGCATTTTTCCGATTGGCTTAATTTCCAGGCAAAAGCACATTCTCTTCCGCCAGAACCTATTAGTAAGATATTCATAACGCAAAGATATTGCTTTCTGCTTACGAGGGGTATAAAAAGTTAAAAGTGGAAGTAAAAGTTGAGGATTTCTGTTCGGGGAGCACCAAGCCGAGCTTCGATGATGGAAAATTTGATTTTCGAGCTCTAGGCTTTTGCTCGGATATCTAGTTTTTCGCTTTTTATTTTCAATAGCGAGTAAATAAATGACCACAAATAGTGAATTAAGGCCGAATAATTAATCGAATAAAAAGCTGATTATGGTAAATATATCGACAATTGTGGCCTTTTATTATAGAAGGAATAAGGGCTTTGGTATGGCTAAAAGCCTTTGAGTCCGAAATCAAATTTCTGATTATAAAAGAATAAAACTAGATTTGCCGCAATAATGAGGCATCTTGTCACCATATCGCTTGTGTTTTTCAGTCTTTCCCACTTGGCTAAAGCCGACCGTGTGGAAGGGACTCGTTATTTGACCGAGCGTTATTGCGCCAAGCAGCAAACCACTTCAGAGCAAAGTTCTATTCGTTCGATACAGGATTTGCAAGATCTGCCGCATTTTATCCTGTCTAATAACCAGTTGAGTGCCATTGGAGTGCTTTCTGGCGAAAACTGTATCAAGTACAATGTCCGTAATCAGCCTCTTGCTTATTCGGTTACGTTAGAAAATCCGAGGAACAATAGCCCCTAGCGCTGTTAAAACCCAAACACGTTATTTCGTTAATAGCGAAGAGAAAACGCTACAGCTGTCAAGTTGACCTGTGTTAAGGGTATGGCTTGGTTGTTGTATGTTCTTTTACGATTTTACCTGCTATGGTAGGTAGAGATTTACGAAATACAATTGTTGAAGCCTGGTGACTGGCAATTTTCGAAGCAATTAACCGAATACAGTTAACCCATTTTCAACAATTAACCAATTAAAACAATAATACCATTTAACAACAGAATAAACATGTTAGGATTTTTAGCCAAGATTTTTGGAAGCAAATCAGAAAGAGATATAAAGGCGCTACAGCCTATTGTAGCGCAAATTAACGAGGAATATGCAAAGTTGGCTTCGTTAAGTAATGATGAACTTAGAAATAAGACCATTGAATTTAAGGCAACCATTGCTTCGGCATTGGCTGGCATCGATGAAAAAATTGCCAATTTAAAAACACAGGCAGAAAGCGCTGAGCTTTCATTGCAAGAAAAAACCAATTTATACGATGAGGTTGATGCCTTGGGTAAAGAGCGTAATGTAGAGTTGGAAAAAGTATTGCAACAAATATTGCCACAAGCTTTTGCCGTAGTTAAAGAAACCTCACGTCGTTTAAGCGAAAATGAAACGTTGGAAGTAAGCGCTACCGAATTTGATAGGGAATTGGCTACCAGAAAAAACAATGTTAAAATTGTTGGCGACAAAGCTTTATGGGCCAATAAATGGGAAGCTGCAGGTAACCAAGTGGCGTGGAACATGGTGCATTATGATGTTCAGTTGATCGGAGGTATGGTGTTGCACAGCGGTAAAATTGCCGAAATGGCTACTGGTGAAGGAAAAACCTTGGTGAGTACCTTGCCCGCTTATTTAAATGCATTGGCCGGACAGGGTGTACACATTGTAACGGTGAACGATTATCTTGCTCGTCGTGATAGTGAGTGGAATGGCCCATTGTTCGAGTTCCATGGTTTAAGTGTAGATTGTATCGATAAACACCAACCAAATTCTGAAGAAAGAAGAAAAGCATATTTAGCAGATATTACTTACGGTACCAATAATGAGTTTGGTTTCGATTACTTGCGTGACAATATGTCGCAAACACCAGAGCAACTGGTACAACGTAAGTTGCATTTTGCTATGGTTGATGAGGTCGATTCAGTTTTAATTGATGATGCCCGTACACCATTGATTATTTCGGGACCAGTTCCTTTTGGCGACCAACACGAGTTCCACGAGTTGAAACCACGTATTGAACGTTTGGTAAACGCACAAAAAGCCTATGTAACACAAGCTTTAAACTCGGCAAAAAACTTAATCAACAGCGGTAATGTAGGTACAGAAGAAGGTGAAGGTGGTTTAGCGTTATTGCGTGCACACCGTGGTTTGCCTAAAACTAAGGCCTTAATCAAGTTCTTAAGTGAAGGTAACAACAAGCAAACCTTACTTAAAACAGAAAACTACTACATGGCAGATCAGTCTAAGAACATGCCTAAAGTAGATGCTGAGTTGTTTTTCCATATTGATGAGAAAAATAACCAAGTAGAGCTGACGGAAAAAGGAATTGAGTTGATCACCCAAACCGGTGAAGACCCAAGTTTCTTTGTGTTGCCAGATGTGGGAACTGAAATTGCCGAAATCGAAAAATCGAGCTTGAGCAATGAAGAAAAAATTGCACAAAAAGATGCTTTAATGCGTGATTATGCAGTGAAAGCAGAACGTGTGCACTCAATCAACCAATTGTTAAAAGCTTATGCCTTATTCGAGAAAGATGTAGAATACATTATTGATGAGGGCAAGGTTAAAATTGTAGATGAGCAAACTGGCCGTATTATGGAAGGCCGTCGTTATTCAGATGGTTTACATCAAGCAATTGAGGCAAAAGAGAATGTGAAAGTAGAAGATGCTTCACAAACTTATGCAACAGTTACTTTGCAAAACTATTTCCGTATGTACCATAAACTTTGTGGTATGACGGGTACAGCAACTACGGAAGCTGGCGAGTTTTGGTCAATCTATAAGTTGGACGTAGTGGAAATTCCTACCAACAGGGTAATTTCTAGAAAAGACGAACAAGATTACGTTTACCGTACGGTAAGAGAGAAATATAACGCGGTAGCCGAAGAAATCGTAAAATTAACGGAAGCTGGCCGACCAGTATTGGTGGGTACTACCTCGGTAGAAATTTCGGAATTGTTAAGCCGTATGCTCAAATTGAGGGGCATTAAGCACAATGTATTGAATGCGAAGATGCATCAAAAAGAAGCGGATATTGTAGCTGAAGCAGGTCAGGCAGGTCAGGTAACGATTGCTACCAACATGGCTGGTCGTGGTACCGACATTAAGTTGGGCCCAGGAGTTAAAGAAGCTGGAGGTTTGGCCATTATTGGTACAGAGCGTCACGAGTCTCGTCGTGTAGACAGACAGTTGCGTGGTCGTTCAGGTCGTCAAGGTGACCCAGGTACTTCGCAGTTCTTTGTATCTTTAGAGGATAACTTGATGCGTTTATTCGGTTCAGAGCGTATCTCTAACATCATGGTGCGTATGGGTATCGAAGAGGGTGAGGTAATTCAACACTCAATGATTACCAACTCGATTGAGAGAGCGCAGAAGAAAGTAGAAGAAAACAACTTCGGTGTACGTAAGCGCTTGTTGGAGTATGATGATGTGATGAACTCACAACGTTCGGTAATTTATGCTAAGCGTCGTAATGCCTTATTTGGTGAACGTTTGGACGTTGATATGAACAACATGATTTTTGATGTTGCCGAAGATATCGTAACCGAATATAAAGAAGAATCGAACTACGAAGGCTTTAAGCTAGAAGTAATCAAAAACTTCTCGGTAGATACTGAAATCACTGAACAAGAATTCAACAGCAAAAAAATCCACGATTTAACAGATAAGTTATTTGAGGAAGTAACGACTTTCTATATCCGCAAATCGGAAGCGGTTGTGAACCAAGCGATGCCAGTATTGCAACAAGTATTTGCAGATAGAGGTGATGTGATTGAGCAAATTGTGGTTCCTTTTACAGATGGTATCCGCCATATCCAAGTTCCAGTGGAACTTAAAAAGGCGATTGAGAACAACGGTAAGGAAATTACCAAATCTTTCGAGAAAACCATCGTATTGGCTTTAATTGATGATAGCTGGAAAGAGCACTTGCGTGAAATGGATGAGTTGAAGCAATCGGTACAAAATGCAGTTTATGAACAAAAAGATCCATTGATCATCTACAAAATGGAAGCTTTTAACTTGTTCAAAAACATGCTTAATGTGGTGAACAAAGAAGTAGTGAGTTTCTTGTTTAAAGGTGGTATCCCGATGCAACAGGAGCCTGAGCAAGTAAGAGAAGCGGTTGCCCCAAAACCTCAACCTAAGTTGAATGCAACCAAACAGGAGTACGGTGATCAATCTGACTTGGATTTAGTAGGTGATACCCGTGAGCCTCAGCCTTTGCAGCCGATTAGAAAGGAAGCAACCGTTGGACGTAACGAACCTTGCCCTTGTGGAAGTGGCAAGAAGTTTAAAAACTGCCACGGAGCAAACGCATAATAGAAGTATTACCTAGACTTATGAAGTTTATAAAACTTCGAAAGTCTTAAAAAAATAAAAGCCCCAAGTGTTTTAACACTTGGGGCTTTTTTGTGCTTTTAATCTTTAAATTATTCCCTGTCATTTCGACGATAGGAAGTTGGCTAGTTTGAAAATATTTTAATATTGAAAAGGAATGTTCACACATTTCCTGACGAATTTCGACTAAACAATATTTATTGCTGCTAAAGAGATTTGTATTAGCAGTTTAGAATGTCGATTTTTGCAAACCTAAACATTTCGTCATTGCGAGGAGGAACGACGCGGCAATCTTTGAGTATGAGAATTTTATTTTTGATTTCTTCCCTATTTATAACCTATGCCTCTTTTGCGCAAAACAAAGGTGAGGTAATTGTGGTAAAAGATCCTTTGATAGATAGTTTGATTGCAAAACGTATAGAACTGAACAAAGCGAGACCAACCACAACAAGTCCGTCAGGAACAGCCATTGTTTCCTCAATGGGTTACCGCGTACAAATTTATTACGGTGCCGATAGACGTGAGGCATTTTCCGAGCAAGCAAAATTTAAGGCAAGCTATCCCAAACTCAACACCTATATTACTTACAAAGAGCCTAACTATTACTTGCGGGTGGGCGATTATCGGACTAGGCTAGAGGCTCAGAAATTTTTAAACGAACTGCGGCCCAGCTATCCAACCTTGTTTATTTTTAGAGAAAAGATAAACGCACCAATTTTAGAACAATAGATTTAAATTGGTTAATTGTTGAAACTGTTTAATCGGTTAACCGAGAAGTATGCCAAGCCAAGAAACAAACCAACTAACCATCCAAAAAACTAAATAACAATGAAACAAAAAATACAAGAACTATCCGCTCAAATATTTAATGAAGTGGTAGGTTTTCGTCAACATATACACGCCAATCCCGAATTGTCTTTTCATGAGTACGAAACTTCAAAGTATGTTAAAGATAAATTGACCAGTTGGGGAATTCCTTTTACGGAAATGGCCAATACTGGAGTGGTAGGTTTAATTACAGGGGCTAAAGCTTCTGATCAAGTTATCGCTTTGCGTGCCGATATGGATGCATTGCCTATTAACGAAGCAAATGACAAACCATACAAATCAAAAAATGAAGGCGTGATGCATGCCTGTGGACATGATGTGCACACCTCATCGTTGTTAGGCACCGCTTACATTCTTAACCAAATGAAAGATGATTTTGCTGGAACCGTCAAATTGGTTTTTCAACCAGCAGAAGAGTTGTTACCAGGTGGTGCAAGTATCATGATCAAAGAAGGAGTATTGCAAAATCCTGCACCGCAAGCCATCATTGGACAGCATGTAATGCCTTTAATAGAAACTGGAAAAGTAGGTTTCCGCTCGGGAATTTATATGGCCTCCACAGATGAATTGTATGTAACGGTTACCGGAAAAGGCGGACACGGCGCACAGCCACACCAAAACATAGATCCTGTATTGATTACTGCCCATATTATTGTAGCCCTACAACAAATCGTAAGTAGAAATGCCGATCCCCGCTTGCCATCAGTGCTGTCTTTTGGCAAAGTAAATGCTAATGGAGCTACTAATGTAATCCCGAACGAAGTAAAATTAGAAGGAACTTTTAGAACACTGAACGAGGAATGGAGAAATGACGCACATCGTTTGATGAAAAAAATGGCAGAAGGAATCGCAGAGAGTATGGGCGGAAGTTGCCATTTCGATATCCACAGAGGTTATCCGTTTTTAATTAACGAAGAAAAATTAACCGATAATGCCAGAGCAAATGCCGAAGAATATCTTGGAAAGGAGAACGTTATAGACTTAGATATTTGGATGGCTGCCGAAGATTTTGCCTATTATTCGCAGGTGACCGATGCTTGTTTTTATCGTTTGGGAACTGGAAATTCGGCTAAAGGAACGACTTATTCAGTACATACACCGAATTTTGATATCGATGAAGATGCCTTAAAAACCTCTACCGGTTTAATGGCTTATTTGGCCTTGAAACAATTGGGCAATTAACTTGTCAAATAAATGTTAGGCATATAAATTGCTAAAGTAAAAAGCATTTGCCTTTTACTTTAGCTTTAATTTTGATCATGAAGAGATATTATTTCGTTATTCTTTCGCTACTGTTCTTTGTTGAAACCAAGGCACAGCAAATTCCTCGTTTTAATCCCGACACCATCAAAACCATTACACTTGATTCGGTAGTAAACATCAAGGCAAAACGATTGAATATTGAAACTTTTATCGATGCCATTATCAATGATACCAGTTTCTATCAGGCTTTCCGAAATATGAAAAAATATACCTTCATTGCCGAAAATAGAGTATTCACTTATGATAAGAAAAATCAAGTTGATGGTCGCATCTATCGGAAGATACGTCATAACAATGATGGCCCGTATAAAATGGAATATCTGGTGAAGGAAGATAATGGTAAGGTGTATAAAAAGAATGGCAAATACCAGTTGTACACGGTGGAGATGTTCGATTATATTTTTATGAATGCCTATAACACTGATTTTGTGCCCAATTCTGCTCCAAGTACGGAGAAAGGTAAAAAAAGTACCAATGAGGGTTATAAGGATAAACTAAAAACCTTAATATTTAATCCAGGAAGGCCTATTAAAGGTATACCATTTATTGGAAGCAAAACAGAGATTTTTACTGCAAACATGCGTCAATACTATGATTATGCTTTCCATAGTGGTACTTATTTAGATTCTATTCCCGTTTATCGCTTTAAAGTTTCCGTGAAACCGGATCTGTCAAAATGGACGAAAGATGGAATCATGATCAAGGAATTGGTCACTATTTTTGATAAACGTAACTTTGAAATTCTGGGTCGTTACGTGGATATGAAATATAGCAATATGCTATTCGACTTTGATGTGCAGATGAATATCGAAATGAGCTATTTTGATGAAGTAAAACTGCCTACGAAAATCACCTATCAAGGTAATTGGGACTATCCGTTTAAAAAAGAAGAAAGAGCGAGCTTTTTGGTACTACACAAAGACTATCGCTTGGGAAAAGGGAAGTAGTAGCTAGGGCTTCAATGAGGCATCGTTAACCAGATACTTGCTTAGTTTTTGCGACATGTTCTCGTAGTCTATTTTTTCTTTCTTGGCATCTATTTTTAGCTCGGCACCATGAATTACGTTATGTAAAATCATACTTAAACTAACTACGGCCGCTGTTCCGCCAACACCAACCAATATAGCTACGTTAGCATCGTCAATAGATTGAGCCGCGGCGATAGTACCCGCTGCCAAAGCTCCGGTAATTACGGCATAACCCACATCGCTACGGTGCTTGTAAACTTTGATGCGATTTATTTTTTGGTAGGCAACCGAATGGGAAACATCTCTCTTATCAACCAATACCAGTTCCGTTTCATTAATAGCTGTAATTTTCCCATGAACTTTTTGGCTCCCTTCAACAAAAACTAATGCTGTAAAAGGCGCTCTTTTCTTTTGGGCAAAAGCAACATTGATAAAAAGAAGAGTTAGTAAAAAAACAAATGACGATTTGGCCAATAATTTCATGAGTATGGGTCGAAAAATTTAACCAAAGATAGAAAATAAATGCTATGTTGATATTTACAGTCAAACAATTAACTTTAGAACATAAAAAATTGATGAATGAAAACCATTTTAAAACTATCAGTAATGGCTTGCGCCATTTTTCTTCTAATTGCTATGAAATCTAACCGTAAACGTGTGGTGTTTTTTGGAGACTCTATTACCCAGCAAGGAGCTACAAAAGCAAGTGGTTATATTAATATGCTTAAAAAACAGGTAGACACCAATAAATTTGAACTGATTGGTGCTGGTATTGGAGGCAATAAGGTTTATGATCTTTATTTGCGTTTGGAAGAAGACGTATTAGCGAAAAAGCCAGATTTGGTATTCATTTATGTCGGAATTAATGATGTTTGGCACAAACAAAGTTCAAGAACAGGAACAGACTATCCTAAATACATCAAGTTTTATCAGGCATTGATTGATAAGATCAAAGCCACCGGTAGTAAAAT
Source organism: Pedobacter sp. (assembly GCF_039594775.1). GTDB lineage: Bacteria > Bacteroidota > Bacteroidia > Sphingobacteriales > Sphingobacteriaceae > Pedobacter. The sequence continues at coordinate 1,041,654 of NZ_JBCNMT010000001.1, forward strand.
AGTATTATGTACGCCATCGGTAATTGGAGAGAAAAAAACAGGGACGAATGAATTGGATACCGAATTGGATAAATATTCAACGGGTATTAGAGAGTTGGCTACTAAAAACAATCTTCCACTTTGCGATTTAAGAAAGGCCTTTACCAGTTACGAAGAAAAGAATAACGAGCAGGATTTGGAAAAAGGTATTTTAACTACCGATCGCGTACACTTAAATGACCAAGGCAATTTATTTGTGGCTGAGCAAATGTTGCCTTTCGTTAAGCTGTAAGAGATATGGTGATCTGCGCCATTGAGAACTTGTTCTTTCATATGGTACAGATTTCTGACATTTCTTAGCGGTCGATGATGGTAAAAAATGCTAAATTTGAAGTCCCATTTAGGAAGGGATTAGCGAGAAATGATTACAGCAGAAACCATAGAGAAGATTAAGGAAACCGCACGTATTGAAGAAGTGGTTGGCGATTTCGTGCACCTTAAAAAACGTGGTTCCAGCTTAATTGGTAACTGTCCTTTCCATGGCGAAAAAACACCTTCGTTTCACGTTTCGGTAAACAAGGGCATCTACAAATGTTTTGGATGTGGCGTGGCAGGTGATTCAGTACGTTTTGTAATGGATCATGAAAAGTACACTTATCCGGAAGCCTTAAAATACCTTGCTACCAAGTACAATATTGAAGTTGAAGAAACGGTAGAAAGTAAAGAACAAATTGAGCTAAACAGCGCAAGGGAAAGTCTTTACATTGTTTCACAATTTGCTGCCAGCTATTTCGAAGAGCAACTTTGGAATAGTGATGATGGTAAAGCCATAGGCCTTAGCTATTTTAAGGAGCGTGGTTTTAGGGAAGACATCGTCAAAAAATTCAACTTGGGTTACTCGCCCGATGTTTGGGATGCACTTACCCAAGAGGCGGTCAAAAACCAACATGCCGAAGAGTATCTAGAAAAAACAGGCCTTTCCATCAGAAATGATAAAGGAAAACTGTACGATAGGTTCCGTGGCCGTGTCATGTTTCCTATCCACAACTTTACAGGTAGGGTAATTGGTTTTGGTGGGCGTACTTTAAAAACAGATAAAAACGTACCCAAATACGTTAATTCACCAGAGAGCGATATCTATCACAAATCAAATGTGCTTTATGGTTTGTATCATGCCAAAAAAGCCATTCGTGATCAGGATAACTGCTATTTGGTAGAAGGTTACGCCGATGTTTTGGCTGTCCATCAAGCCTATATCGAAAACGTAGTTGCCTCATCGGGAACGTCGCTAACCATTGAACAAATAAAGCTCATTAGTAGGTTTACCCAAAACGTTACCATTTTGTATGATGGTGATGCAGCGGGAATCAAAGCCTCTTTGCGTGGGTTGGATATGATTTTGGAAGAGGGACTGAACGTAAAAGTAGTTTCTTTCCCAGATGGCGATGACCCCGATTCGTATATGCACAAAGTTGGTGCTGGTGCATTTAAAACCTACATTGAGGAGCAGCGACAAGATTTTATCCTATACAAAGCCAATATTTTACTGGCCGAAGCAGGAAAAGACCCTATCAAGCGGGCAGGAATCATAAGGGATATTGTAGAGAGTATTGCTAAGATACCTGATAATATCAAGGCCTCTGTCTTTGTAAGGGAATGTAGTCATCTCTTGGAAATCGAAGAGCGGGTATTACTTACCGAGCTGAATGCAATCAAGCTGGCCAAGAGTAAAAAAGCGGCTACTTCTACTGCGCCAAAGTCATCTAGCTTTGGTCATCCAGATATGCCGCCAGATGACCTTTTTGCGGAAGAAGGACCTGCGGCGGTACCCATGCAGAATACAACGGAACAAATTAGTTCTGATCTGCTGCAGGAACATGAAATAGTGAGATTGTTGCTTACCTTTGGCCACGAATTGGCGACTTGGGAACAGACAGATAACATGTACGTTGGTTCTTTCATTATCCAAAACCTTAGCGATGTTAGCTTTGATAATGATTTGTGTAACCGTGTAATCGATTATTATCGTACTGAATTGGAAAATGGCCAGTTGCCAACCATTAATCAATTTTTAAGGAGCGAAGACGGAGACATTGCCAACTTGGCCATCACCTTAACCACTTCGCCATACAACTTAAGCGAGAACTGGTTGAACAAACACCAGATCTATGTTAAAGATGAAAGCCAGAATATTAAGGCTGCAGTGTTGGGAGGCCTATATCATCTTAAAAAACGTAAGGTAGATAAAATGCTTACTGATTTGATGAACCAAATGAAAGACGAACGTGATGAGGTTAATCTTGAAGCACTGCAAGGACGCTTTATGCAAGTGAAAAACGTAGAACGTACCATCTCAAAGTTTTTGGGCTCGGTAATTGTAAAATAATGATTGAATAATAAAATGAGTGACTGATTGAATGAGTTATATGAGGGTACTTACTCATTCAAAACTCAATCAATCAAAATTTCAAAAAATGGCAATCCACAACGATAGAGGCAAGGCTGGCGAAAAAGAGGCGGTACAGTTTCTCCAACAAAAGGGATATGAAATTTTAGATGAAAACTGGACTTTCGGCAAAGCTGAGGTAGATATTATTGCGCTTCACTCAAATACCATTATCTTTATAGAAGTTAAAACACGCAGTTCGGTGGCCTTTGGCATGCCCGAAGATTCTGTAAGTTCGGCTAAACAGCGACAATTAGAGTTGGCAGCGCAGGCTTATATTGAAATCATGGATCATCAAGGCGAAATTAGGTTTGACATTATCGCTGTGCTTTTAACCAAAAATAATACGTTTAACATCAACCATATCGAAGATGCTTTTTGGCCTTACACGTAAAATATTTATCACCTTATTAGGAGGTGTTTCTTTTTTCCAGTTTGCCTGCAATAACAAGGTAGCTAATTACATTACTTTTAAAAATCCGCTGCAGGGTGAGAGCTTCCATGCTGGAAAACCTGTTAAGGTGGAGCTTGACATTCCCGAAAAAACAGAAGTGCAAAACATCAGCTATTTGATAGACGGAAAGCCATTTGCAGAGAAAAGCACCAGGGAATTTGTTTGGTTAGATACACAGAATCTGCCACTGGGCTATAGAATGCTGACTGCCATTGTAAAAACAAGCAATCAGATAGATACAGTTACCAACAACATTATTTTAACCACCGATAAAAAGCCGCAAAAGTTAAAATATACTTTGGTGAATACTTTTCCTCATGATACTTCTTCCTATACACAAGGACTAAGCTTTGTAGAGGGTAAGTTGCTAGAGAGTACGGGGCGTAAAGGACTATCCCAGTTGCGATGGGTTGATTTAGCTAATGGAAAAGCCATCAAATCCGTGCCTTTAAAACCTGAGTATTTTGGAGAAGGTTCTGTAAAAGTGGGAGACAAAATCATTGTGCTTACTTGGCAAGAAAATGTAGGTTTGATATACGATGCCAATTCATTAGAAGAGATCGGCACTTTCCCATACCAGAGCAGTGCCGAAGGCTGGGGACTTACTTACGATGGCAAACAGTTGTTACGTAGTGATGGTTCTAACCGTATTTGGAAAATGAACGCCCAAAACTATAAAGAAGAGGGATTTATTGAGGTTTACGATAATAAAGGCCCTGTAGAGCGTTTAAACGAACTTGAGTATATTGACGGGAAACTATATGCCAATGTTTATGGCGCTAACAGAATTGTGATTATTGATTTGAAAACAGGTGTTGTAGAAGCAGAAGTTGACCTTTCTAAATTGGTTCCTAAAAACTATTTTAAAACGGATGAGGAAATTGGCAATAATGTACTCAATGGAATTGCTTATGACGTTGCGACAAAACGTTTGTTTGTTACAGGAAAAAAATGGCCAAATCTGTTTGAGATTAAACTCGAAGTGAAGAAATAACTTTTCTGATCTGTTATAAAGAAAGGTATATGAAAAACAGTGGATAATTACCCTGCTGTAAATACAAAAGCCACTCTTTCAAAAGTGGCTTTTGTATTTATTATTTATCTCCGTTTTCTTTCAAATAGCCTTGATAGGAAACAGATTGTTTGTTATTACTGTTCAGAGAGAGTGACACATAACCTTCATCGCTAATACTAAAAGCCAAGCGATAGTTTTCAGGAACATCTTTGGTTTGTACTAAAGTATCCCAGCCTCTTTTTTTGCCTTTGATCGATTTATATTCAAACTTTTTGGAAGTAAATTTAATCCCTCCCTCAGTTTGGTTAATAGGTGCATTGTATGACCTTCCATAATAAGGTAAAAATGCTACAACGCTGTCTGGTGTTACCCTCACTTCATAATACGTTTCTGAAAGATTGATGGTGCCGCCTTGCATAGCTCCTGGAATTTTACTCATTACCATGCTAATATCCTGAGTATTTAAGGGCGTTACCGACCTGGCTACAAAAGTGTATGTTTTGGCTTCTACAATTTTCGCAGTAGTTGCTTTATCTGTTTGGGCAACTGCATTTAATCCAACCAAGGTAAATGCAGTGATCAATAATGTGTTTAACCTATTCATGTTTATGCTGTTTAATCAAATTACAGCTCTATGATGACCAAAACAAGTGAAATCCATAAAAGTTTATAAACGGTTCAAATAAAACAGCTTGTTTGTATGGGTAATAAAGCCATTCACACTACAAAACGAATTCAATAATTATTTGTCAGACTTTTTTCCGCCAAGGGAAAACCTTCTGGCAATGCTGAACCCCCATCGGTATTGTCCTTTTGTCCATGTCGTGTTGGTATTGGTTATAAACTGCGATTCTTGAATTGCTGTGGCATTGGTAAAGTTTAAGTGAAAAATATGCCCGCCAGTATCAAATTCTAAACCTGCCCCTAATATATGATACAGTTGTTGTGCTGAAACTGCTTCTAGGTAAGCTTTCTTACCTTTATCTCTAAAAGGAACAGTATAATCTGCTACAAAAGCCATGCGCTTTGTAATTTTTATACGTCCGCCAACAGACATGGCAAACAAATCATTTTGATCACCAAAAGCCGTAAAATTACGATGTACATAGGAAGGCATGATCAATAAAGAAAAATTAGGGCTGAACTTTCTTGCCAGTACGGCCTGCACCACATAAGTAAGCCTATCGGAAAAGCCATCAAATGCATTTGCCAAAGTGGGATCGGCACTGGCTTTTACTGCCGATACCGTGGAGCTTCCAAATAAAGTAACGCTAATTGGCAAGCTATCATCAGAAGTTTGAGTAAGCAATCTATATTTGATGTTCCCTTCGTACAATTGCGTCACCAAGCCAAAGCCTTTTGCTCTGGCAAAGCCTATGTTTAGTCGGTCACTCAGGCCGTAATCAAAACCAATCCTGATGTCGGTTGATTGGTCTAATCCGTAGAAATTCTTAATTCCGCCTGCACTACCAGCAATATCGCCAAAACGATGGTCTACTCTAAAATCCAATTCATTTTTATGGACGGTTTCAATCGTATGGATATTAATTAGTTTTGGAGATTTAAAGGTTGCCGAAACACGTGAGCTAACTTTGGGCAACTCAAGCATATTTGCCAAGGAATCTTGAGCACTGGCAATGGGAAGTTTAGCTACAAACAATACCATAACGAGGTAACAAGTTCTATTCAATAAAGATTTCATAATTTATTTTTTAGGTTGATATAAGACCGAAATTTTGACCTCTACTGCTTCGGCGATATTCTTGATGACTATTCTGGGAATCTTTATTTTGTGATCTTCCATTCGGACCCAAAAAGAGGTTGTTGCGTTAACACCATTATTTGCTACAATGACTTTGATGGGCACTTCATAGCTTTTGGCTACACCATGAATGATTAGGTCGCCTTTAGCTGAAGCCTGGTAAGTGCCAGGCTTAGTATAATCAACAGCGCCTATTATCTTACCTTTAAAGGTGGATACAGGATATTTGTCGCTTTCCATATAATTCTCGTTAAAATGTTCCTGCATCAGCTTCTTTTTAAAATCAAACGTTGTGTTGCTGATTTTTACAAGAATATCTCCCGTTTGTGTGTTTATTGCTGAGGCTCCTGTTTTACTAATTGCTTCAATGTCTTCTATGGGAGTAGAAGAAAAAAATGAAGTGGTAACAGCCTTGCTTACTAATGTTTGTGCCCTCACTCCAGTAAGGGCCAAAACAAATGTTAAAGTAAAAATGAGCTTGTTCATCGTCTTATTGTGGCATGTTTCTGTCAAACCAAGCTGCTAACAATTCTTTTTCTTTAGCACTTAAACTGCCACCTTTTGGCATGCGCATGGTAACTAAAGTGGCATTTTTGATGCGATTGTCATTTTTTACCGATTCGTAACCCGTAAATGCCCAGGTACTATTTCCTTCTCCGTTTGCGCCATGGCACCCGCTACATTTGGTTTGGATCAAATTGCCAACATAATTACTGTAGCTTACATTTGCTGTGGTTACCTCGGGCCCACCAGGGTTGGTTGGCGTTGGCTTGATCTCTTCGGCTTGTTTTTTAGAACATGAGGCGAAAGCTAGGGCAATAGCAAGCCCATAGAAATAAAATTCAATTTTTTTCATGATGATATTATTTAAAGTTTGTATTGTTTTTAGCGAATGTGATAGCGTAGTTTAAATGCTATGCCGCTTGATTTTAATGGGACATTTCCTTCGCCAATCCCACTTAAAGGTATTTTTACATAAGGTTCAATACCTAAGGCCATTTTGGTGTTTTTTAGCTTAATGTTGTAAGTTGCTGATAAGTCGAGAACGCTCAGAAAGTGCTGGTTTTCATTTGTAAATTCCCTCGTTCGGTCATTTCGATTAACATCTTTGTATTTGTACACATAATTTTCTTTTAGCATAAAATAACTAGATAGGCCACCGTTAAAATCAATGCTTTGGTTTTGGTTTTCAAAAGCGGTGTAGGAAGCACGTAAAGGAACTTCCAGTACTTTACATTTTGCCTGGATACTTGCTATCGACGATTGAACATTAGGGTTGTTAAAAGTATAGTCATAGCCTTGTGCACTATAGTTTTTAGCTCCATAACTTAAGCCAGTTTGTAAGCTTATTTTTTTTGTAATTCCAATTCCCACACTTAAACCAAAACTAGCACTTGTCTTTCCGCCTATAATGGTACCTGCAGAGTTAAAATCGGGTCCGGTACTAATTGCTAAACTAATAGGTATTTTGCGAGCCTTTTTGTTTTTATCTATCAGTTTTCCGTCAGGCTTAATGTTATCTGTAACAGCTACAGTGGTATTGAGCGTTTGGTCAATTGTAAAATCACTTGGAACAAAATTATTGATTGCAATTTGTTTGTTTTCAGTAAGAAAAGTAATTGGTGGGCTACTTAAATTTTGGCTATCTACGGTTAAAAATGGTATAGCAGATTGTTTAATGGCTTGAATGTTTTCAATGGTTTTAGTATTAACGTTAGCTATTGGGGAAGTAGGTTGGGAGTTTAATGTCGAATGGGGGATTGAAGGAGTTGATGACCCGGCATTGCTATTTTTTGGAATCTCATTTTTAACAATGGTATTTTGTGGTTTTGTGCTGTTTTTTTGGTCTTTTTGCGGAAGGAAATAAAGGCCTAAACCAAAAGAAAGAAACAAAAGTATAATGCTGGCATTTCTAAAAAATACTAGACGATCTTTTCTGTTTAATTTCTGTTCCATTTTTAACCATGCTTCTTCTTCAAACTCAGGGAACGTTTCCGTTACTCTTTGTTTAAAGGTTTGGTCAAAATCTTTATCGTTTAAATCTTTCATTTCAATACGCTCTGGTTTGTTTATTAGTGAAAGCAGTTTCTTCAACCAGCATTTTTTTTAAATTTTCCCTAGCCTTAAAGAGATTTGATTTTGAAGTGCCAACAGAAATGGACAACATCTCTGAAATCTCTTCATGTGAATAGCCGTCAATAACAAAAAGATTAAACACCGTTCTATAGGCATAAGATAGTTTTTGTACTAATAGAATAATGTCTTCATAGTTTAAATGGGAAAGAATGTTTTCACTATCTTCCATTTCATGTTTGGCGTTTAGTTCTTCCATTTCCATTTGTTTTATTCGATTTCTATAATAATCAATTGAGGTATTGATCATAATTGTGCTGATCCAAGCATTAAATGGTCGGGACTTGTCGTAACGCTTTATATTCATGAAAACCTTCATAAAGCCATCGTTTAGCATTTCAATGGCTTCATCTTTATTTTGGGCGTAACGTAGACAAATCCTCATTGAATAGCCATAGTATAGGTGGTAAAGCTCTTTTTGGCTTTTCCTGTCTTTTTTTATACAGCCGCTAATTAATTCTGTAGAAAGCAAAATACAATCAATAGTTTTTGTTTTGTATATACGATTACGGTATTTGTAAATAAAAGGTTGCCTATACCTAAAGAAATTTACTCAGAAATTTCGAGTTAAAAGAAAAATCGCCTTTCAAATAGCTCTTATGGCATACTGAAAGGCGATTTATGATGGGATATAATTACTTTATTTAAGTCTATCTCCAGTTTTTGTATTGATTGATCAATCCGTTTGTTGACGAGTCATGTGAATTTACGGGTTCATTATCTTTTAACTCTGGCTGTATCTTTTGCGCAAGCTGCTTGCCAAGTTCTACGCCCCATTGATCAAAGCTGAAGATGTTCCAAATAATCCCCTGTACAAATATTTTATGTTCGTAAATGGCAATTAAGCTTCCTAAACTATATGGAGTTACTTTTTTAAGCAAAATAGAGTTGGTAGGTCTATTGCCTTCAAAAACTTTAAAAGGAGCAAGTTTAGCAATCTGCTCGTGGGTTTTGCCCGCTTTTTGAAGTTCGGCCACTACTTCTTCCTCGTCTTTACCATTCATTAATGCCTCCGTCTGTGCAAAAAAGTTCGAAAGCAAAATAGGATGGTGGTCGCCCAAAGGATTTAAGCTCTGAGCTGGCGCAATAAAATCGGAAGGAATTAATTTAGTGCCCTGGTGTATCAGTTGATAAAAAGCATGTTGTCCATTGGTACCAGGTTCGCCCCAAATTACTGGTCCGGTTTCATACATTACAATCTCGCCATTGCGATCAACATATTTGCCGTTGCTTTCCATATCCCCTTGTTGGAAGTAGGCCGCAAAGCGGTGCAAATATTGGTCGTATGGTAAAATGGCTTGTGTTTCGGCTCCAAAGAAATTGATATACCACACGCCTAACATAGCCAAAATCACAGGTACGTTTTCTTCGAAAGGAGCAGTCGAAAAATGCTTGTCGGTAGCGTGCGCACCTGCTAATAATTGCTTAAAGTTGTCGAAACCAATACCCAAGCTAATAGAAAGTCCAATGGCGCTCCATAGCGAATAACGGCCGCCAACCCAATCCCAAAACTCGAACATATTTTCGGTATCAATTCCAAAAGCAGCTACATCCTTGGCATTGGTAGACAAGGCTGCAAAATGCTTGGCAATATCGGCTTCTGTAGCCCCTTGGTTAAGGAACCAACTTCTTGCCGTATTGGCATTGCTCATGGTTTCTTGTGTGGTAAAAGTTTTCGAGGCCACTAAAAATAGGGTGGTCTCTGGATTTACAACCTTTAATGTTTCGGCAATGTGAGTGCCATCAACGTTTGAAACAAAATGTAGGTTTAATCTCGTTTTATAGTGTTTTAAAGCTTCGGTTACCATTACAGGACCTAGATCTGAACCGCCAATGCCAATATTGACCACATCGGTAATCTGTTTGCCCGTATAGCCTTTCCATTCGCCAGAAATGATTGCGTTGCTAAATTTTTCCATCTTTGCCAAAACCGCATTTACCTCAGGCATTACATCTTTACCATCTGCTAAAATAGGAGTATTGCTTTGGTTGCGCAGGGCAATGTGCAGTACTTCCCTTCCTTCTGTCTCGTTGATTTTTTCGCCATTGAACATGGCTTTTATCGCCTCATCTAACTTACACTCTTTGGCCAGCTGAACAAGTAGCGCCATGGTTTCATCGTTTACCCTATTCTTTGAATAGTCAAACAAGATGTCTTCAAACAGCACCGAAAACTTATTGAAACGGTCGGAATCTTCAGCAAATAAAGCTTTCAAGTCCGTTTGGTTAATGTTGATGTAATGATCGGCTAGGTATTGATAAGCCCTAGTAGTCGTAAAATTGATTTTTGGCAACATAGCATGGAGTTTTAGTTCGGTAAAAATACAAAACTGAATTTTATATGCTAATTAATAAAGCTACGAATCCTTAGTTATCCTAGTAGAAATGGTGATTATGGAATTGGTTCTTCCTAGGTATTGAAAAAAATAATGCTCATTATCATGGTTTTAACTATATTAGATAGAATTTAAAAGATGCACCTATGTTAGAAAATCTAGAACAATTAGTAAGGGATAATTCCCAAGAATTGGTAATTGACAATGCTCAAGTGCCAAATGAAAAAAACGAGCAGGTAATCCAAGCTGCTTCGGGTTCCATTGTAGAGGTTTTGAAGGATAAAATAGGGTCGGGTAATATCACCGACCTGATCAGTTCTTTTACGCAAGGAAATGGTGCTGGCGGAAATGTGTTGGAACAGGCAACCTCCAGTTTCACGGATAAGTTGGGAGGTTTAGGTATTAATGCAGAAACTGCGAAGAGCATAGGGGCATCCCTAATTCCTACAGTGCTGTCTAAGTTTTTCAATAAGGCAACAGATCCTAATGACAGTTCATTTAACCTGCAAGACATTTTAAGCAAGTTCGGCGGTGCCGACGGTAAGTTTGATTTCAATGATGTTAAAGACCTATTGGGCGGTGGAAGTAAAGGTGAAAATGGTGAAGGAGGACTTTTGGATAAGTTGAAAGGTTTGTTTTAACAATTTACCAGATGACGCTCTTTGAAGCTTTGTTTTGGTGTAACAGTCTAATTTAGATGGTGGAAATCGACTTCGGTTGATTTCCATACTTCTTTTGCAGTAATTAAAAATTACTATCTTGTAGGAAACCTCAGCAATATGAAGAAACTTTTACTTTTAAGTGCGGCATTACCTTTGTTTGCTGCCGCCCAAAACAATAACCTAAAAATAGATGCGGCCAAACGGACCGAAGCAATTACTCAGAAAGTGATTGATTGGCGTAGGGATTTTCATCAACATCCAGAATTGGGTAATCAGGAAACCCGTACCGCGGGTATTATTGCCAAGCATTTGCAGGCTTTAGGTTTAGAAGTAAAAACAGGCGTAGCAAAAACAGGCGTAGTGGCATTGTTAAAAGGTGGAAAGCCCGGTCCGGTAGTTGCTTTACGTGCCGATATGGATGGTTTGCCAGTTACCGAACGTGTAAACTTACCATTTGCCTCTAAAGTACGAACGACCTATAATGGTCAAGAGGTGGGTACCATGCATGCCTGTGGTCACGATTCGCATGTGGCTATTTTAATGGGCGTAGCCGAAGTGCTTACCGGAATGAAAAAAGATTTAGTAGGTACGGTGAAGTTTATTTTTCAGCCTGCAGAAGAAGGGGCCCCTGTAGGTGAAGAGGGAGGTGCTGAACTGATGGTGAAGGAAGGCGTGTTGGAGAACCCTAAAGTGGATGTGGTTTTTGGACTGCATATTAACTCACAAACCCCCGTTGGCCAGTTAACTTATAAGCCTGGAGGAACCATGGCCGCGGTAAACGACATGAAAATTACGATTACCGGAAGACAGGCACATGGAGCATATCCATGGAGTAGTATTGATCCTATTGTTGTATCAGCGCAAATTGTAAATAACCTGCAGACCATTGTAAGCAGGAGTTTGAATGTTACCGAAAATCCGGGAGTGGTTACCATTGGTAGCATCCAAGGCGGTGTGAGGTCGAATATTATTCCCGAAAAAGTAGAGATGTTGGGAACCATTCGTAATTTTACCAAGGAAGACGAGGCAATGTTTATTGAACGCATCAAAGCCATTGCGACCAAAACTGCCGAAGCTGCGGGAGCAAAAGCTGAGGTGTTGATTCCTTATAGTTCACATTATCCGGTAACATTTAATGATATCGCTTTAACAGAAAAAATGCTGCCTACGTTACAATATACCGCAGGTACAGATAACGTAAAACTAAAACCTCCAGTAACAGGAGCGGAAGATTTTTCTTTTTATCAAGAGAAAGTACCAGGCTTGTTCTTCTTTTTAGGAGCAATGCCCAAAGGACAAGACCCATTAAAAGCATCATCACACCATACCCCTGATTTTTTCATTGATGAAAGCAGTTTCAATTTAGGAGTAAAAGCCTTGTGTAATTTAACGCTGGATTATATGGGGATGAAGAAGAAGTGATTTGTCAATTGTTGTTTGTTGTCGACTAGTTAACCACCTTAGACATTTTAGAACATTTTAGTTTTTGAACCATTAAGGCATGAAACACTAAGGTCTTATAGTGCTTTAATGTTTTTTGTTTCGCTTAAATGACCTTAGGTGTCTTAGGTGGTTTAAAATGATTAACCACTTTAGATATCTTAGATTTTATAATGCTATTCCTTAAACTTCTTAATGTTTTTTGGTGTTATCACTTAGATGAACTTAGGTGTCTTAGATGGTAAAATTCCTATATTTGCCCTTATGACTAAAGAACAGTTGCAGGATTTAAGAGATAGACTAGCTTCTCTGAGGAGGCATCTTTGACGTTGATGAGCTTTTATATCAAATAAGCGAGGAAGAAAAAATAACCCTCGACCCTAATTTTTGGGACAATCCAAAAAAAGCGGAACAACTATTAGCCCAAATTAGCACTAAGAAAAAATGGACAGAAGGTTTTGCACAAGCTAGTGCTGCCTATGACGATACCGCGGTGCTTTATGATTTCCAACAAAGCGGCGATGCTACCGAGGAAGAAGTAGAAGAGCAATATCAGCAAGCGTTAAAAACAATAGAAGAGCTTGAGCTGAAAAATATGCTCAACAGTAAGGAAGACCAATTAAACGCCGTATTGCAGATTACTGCAGGCGCTGGTGGTACTGAAAGTTGCGATTGGGCCAGTATGCTGATGCGTATGTACATTATGTGGGCCGAAAAGAACGGCTATAAAGTTAGTGAGCAAGATTACCAAGAAGGAGAGGTGGCTGGCGTAAAAACTGTGACTTTAGAAATTAGTGGGGAGTTTGCTTATGGTTATTTGAAAGGTGAAAATGGCGTACATCGTTTGGTACGTATCTCTCCATTCGATTCGAATGCACGTCGCCATACCTCTTTTGCCTCTGTATACGTTTATCCTTTGGTTGATGATACCATCGAAATAGAAGTTAACCCTGCCGACATTGAGTTTGAAACTTTCCGTTCGGGCGGTGCTGGTGGACAGAACGTAAACAAAGTGGAAACTGCGGTGCGTTTGTACCATAAACCATCAGGAATCATCATTAAAAACCAAGAGTCCAGGTCACAGCTGCAGAATAAGGAAAATGCCATCCGTTTATTAAAATCGCAATTGTACGAAATAGAAATGCGCAAACGAATGGAAGCTACGGCAGCTATAGAGGGAAGCAAAAAGAAAATTGAGTGGGGCTCGCAAATTAGAAGTTATGTGTTAGATGATAGGAGGGTAAAAGATCATCGTACCAATTACCAAACCTCTAACCCTGATGCGGTGCTTAACGGAGATATCAACGAGTTTTTAAAAGCTTATTTGATGGAATTTTAATTGGATTTACGATATTAGATTTACGAGCTACGATTTCGCCCCAAATTATTAACTATTTAACAATGATCATATCTTCCAGCTTTAGGAACTTCGGACTATTAACTTTTCTCTTATTGGTTACTATAAATGCTAATGCCCAACAAGCAATATCATTATATGGAGGAGCTATTCCGGGGGCAAAACCAACTCCTGCCGATTATATAGAGGAAACCACTACTCGTGAAGACAAAGTTGTTAGAACAAGTAAAGTATCTAAGCCAGAACTATATGTCTACCAGCCCGCAAAGCCAAACGGCACGGCGGTAATTATTTGTCCGGGTGGTGGTTATAGTATTTTGGCCATTGATAAAGAAGGACATGACGTCGCCAGGAAATTTCAGGAAATTGGAGTGACTGCTTTTGTGTTGAAATATCGTTTGCCAAGCGATCTAATCATGAAAGATAAAGCCTTAGGGCCAATGCAGGATGCTTTACAGGCCGTTTACTTGGTAAGAAAAAATGCAGCTTTATGGAACATTGATCCTAATAAAATAGGTATCATGGGCTTTTCAGCAGGAGGGCATTTGGCTTCGAGCGCCAGTGTGCACTATGCCGATATGAAAATTGATAATCAAGAGAACATCAGCTTACGCCCTAGTTTTTCCATCCTAATTTATCCAGTAATTAACTTTGGACAGTACGCCCACGCAGGGTCGGTAAAGAACTTATTGGGAGAAACACCCACAGATCAACAACGGAAATACTTTTCTTCGGAATATCAGGTGAATGCACAAACACCCCCAGCCTTTTTGGTACATGCCAATACCGACAAAACGGTGCCTGTACAAAATAGCATGAGGTATAACGAAGCTTTGGTGAAAAATGGTGTGGCAACAGAACTACATGCTTACCAAGCCGGTGGGCATGGCTTTGGCTTGTATAACAAAACCACCAAAGATGATTGGTTTGAACGTTTAAAAAATTGGATGCAGGCTAATAAATGGTAAGCTTTTGGGCTAACAAAGTTTTTCTTCCAAATCTGTATCAAATTTCTATTTTTGAGACTTAGTTTAAAATTAAAATAACCTTAATGAATAATTGGTTAAACAAAAATGGTATTCATATTGCCATTCTAGCAGCATTTGTAATCATCTGCTTTATCTATTTCAGTCCAGTTTTGCAGGGTAAGGCACCAGCGCAAAGCGATGTCATCCAATCTAAAGCCATGCAAAAGGAAATCATGGAGTATAAAGAGAAAGATGGCAAGGGGCCACTTTGGACCAACCAAATGTTTGGCGGTATGCCCGCCTATCAAATTTGGGTACAATATGCCTACAATGGAGCTACTTATGGTATCGCTTTAATTACCAAAGCACTTCCAAACCCGGTGGGTACGGTGTTGCTTTTATTGGTTGGGGCTTATTTTCTTTTTATCACCCTAAAGGTAAATCCTTGGCTAGCCGCTGCGGGGGCCATAGCCTTTGCTTTTACCACCTATAATTTTGTGCTAATTGCTACAGGTCACAGTAATAAAGCCCTAGCTATTGGCTTTTTTGCCCCTATTATTGCCAGTCTTTTTATCACTTTACGAGGGCGTTATTTATTGGGCGCCAGCTTGACCGCGTTGTTTTTAGCCTTAGAAATTAGGGCCAACCACGTTCAGATGACGTATTATCTATTCCTTTCGCTGTTGATTTTGGTAGGAATAGAATTATATCAAGCCTATAAAAATAAAACCTTACCGGCTTTTGGTAAAGCCATTGGCTATTTGGCAGGTTCGGTAATTTTAGCCGTAATGATCAATGCCAGCTTGTTATGGACTACTTCTGAATATGCGGGAGAAACCAACAGGGGCAAATCTAACCTGACCGATACCATCAGCAAGGAAAAATCGGGTATGAGCAAAGATTACGCTTATATGTGGAGCCAAGGCGTGGGCGAAAGTTTTACTTTCCTTATCCCTAACCTATATGGTGGTGCTTCTGGTATTGATGAATTAGTAAAACCAGAAAGCAATATGTATAAGGCAGTGGCTGCTGATTTTTCGGGGGGTGACCCAACACAAACCACTCAAATTATTCAGCAGTTGGCAGGTAGTTTTAATATGCAAGAATACTGGGGCGAAAAGCCGGGAACTTCAGGGGGTTATTACTTTGGAGCCATTGTATGCTTCTTGTACATCTTTGGTTTGTTCATTGTACGTAGCCGCTTAAAATGGTGGATTTTAGCTACTACGGTATTGTTCATGCTATTATCGTTTGGTAAAAACTTCCCATTCGTATCTGATTTGTTCTTCAATTACTTCCCGCTTTATAATAAATTCAGGGCAGTGGAATCTATTTTGGCTGTAGTAGGCTTAATGGTGCCTATTTTGGCTTTCCTGGCCTTAAAGGAAGCACAGGAGAGCAAATTGGAGCAAAAGGAATTAGTGAAGAAATTAACTTGGTCTGCCGCAATTACAGGCGGTTTTGCCTTAATTGTAGCCATCGTGCCAACGTTGTTCTTTAGTTTTAAAACCAGTAACCACGCCGATATCGTACAGGCGTTAACGCAAGCTTTGCAGAACAATGCGTCAGCAGCGCAAAAGTTAGCCAACGCCCTTGTACAAGACAGGATTGCAATTGCCAGAGCTGATGCATTTAGAGCTTTCTTGTTCGTTGCTATTGGCTATGCTATTGTTTGGGCCTTTATCACCAAAAAATTAAATGCACAATTGGCCTTCGGTTTATTGGCCTTTGCAGTATTAATTGATATGTGGCAAGTGGATCGCAAGTATTTAAATAGCAAAAACTTCGAAAGCAAATCAACGCTTACTAATTATTTCCAACCTAGGGATATTGACCATTTGATTTCTAGCGATAAGGACCCTAATTATCGTGTGTTTGATCAAACCATTAATACCTTTAACGATGCCAGCACCTCTAACTTCCATAAAACCATTGGTGGTTACCATGCGGCTAAGTTGAAAAGATATGATGAACTGATCCAACATCAGTTTAGCAAGAGCGTTAACCAAGATGTGTTGGATATGCTTAACACCAGGTATTTCATTACACAAGACCCTCAAAACGGGTCATACCGTATGAACAGAAATGCTACTGCCTTAGGTAATGCATGGCTAGTGAAGAGCGTACAGTTTGTAAAGAATTCTGATGAAGAGATGAAAGCCATCAGTAGCTTTGATCCTAAAGTTGAAGTAATCGTAGACGAACAGTATAAAAAATTATTAGATACTACCCGTTTAGGAGCTGATCCAAGTGCTTTTATCAAAATGGAGAAATACCATCCTGATCATATTGAATACAGCTACAGTGCTCCGCGTGACGTGATTGCGGTGTTCTCAGAAATTTATTATGACAAAGGCTGGAATATGTATGTAGATGGTGTTCAAAAACCTTATTTCAGAGCCGACTACGTATTGCGTGCTGCTCAGCTAGAAGCAGGTAACCATAAAGTGGAATTTAAATTTGAACCTAGATCGTATTATTTAGGAGAGAAAATTTCATTGGCAGGTACCATTTTATTGGTTTTATGCCTTGGCTTTGCTGGTTATAGCGAAAACAAAAAGAAAAAAGCAACAGCTTAAATATTGGTGCTTAACGCACCATCGGGATGTAGCGCAGCCCGGTAGCGTACTAGCATGGGGTGCTAGTGGTCGCTGGTTCGAATCCAGTCATCCCGACGAAAAGCCGTTGAAAAATCAGCGGCTTTTTGTCTTACATAGATATTTATTAAACTACAAATGAAACTTAAACCATTCTCGCAAAGCAAATATTTATGGCTGATCATTATTCTGCTTTCCTTTATTGCAATTATATTTAAATCAACTTACAGGGAATATATTTACGCCAATAATATCAACGACTTTGGCATTGCAGATTCTTCGCCAAACTTCTTTGCAGGATTGATTATAGTGTTGCTCTATTTTGTTCAGGAGCAAAAAATAAGCTTACAGAAACATGCTTTGTTTGTAGCGGTAGGACTTGTGGGTTATGAACTCATTCAGGGGAGCGTATTTAAAAACAATGTTTTCGATTATAAGGATATTTTGGCTTCAATCTTAGGTGTCTTTATCGGCTGCTTCATCTGCTCAAAATTTAAATCATCGCCGATTTTTAATGGTCAAGAAGTGATCAATGAAAGATAGGCTAATGTTTTGCTAGTAGTTTGTAGTTCGTTAATATCAAAAATTAGCTTAAATGAAATCTGTAAAGCGCTTCTTATCCTTAATCTTGCTAGTAGGTATCTTGTTCTCTTGTGGTCAAACCAATCAAGATAAAAAGAAAAGAACAGCCTTGAAGGGTACCGTTCAAGCAAAACCTCTAAAGGAAGAACAATTCGAAAGGAGAAAAGCAATTGATGCGCAAGAAAGGGCGGATAGTTTAGCATTGGCGAAAGTGCTTGATGAATCGCTAAAAATTGCCATTGAAAATATCATTAAGAACAGATTTGAAAGATCATACGATGCGTTTATTGATAGCGGGCATGTCGTAAACGTTAAGGTGAATTCGGATTATTTTTTTAGCACAAATCAACCGCACCTGATGATTCGAAGAAGTGACCGAAGTGGGATTTTTATAGATGTTTATTCTAAAAATAAGAACCAATATGAAAGAGTACTTACCCATCAAGAACATATTAATACCTATGTGAGCGACACCATTAGAGATATCAACGGAGATGGATTAAAAGACTTTGTGGTAAATACTTATGGTAGTACTGGTTGTTGTTTAAAAGCCTTTAGTAGTGTGTATTTAATTCGGCCAAATCAACAAAGCTTTTCCAAGCAAGTTGAATTCATCAATCCGACTTTCTCGCCAAATGAAAAACTTATTAGGGGAGTATGCTATGGCCATCCAGGGGAAACCGAATTGTACAAGTATAAATGGAAAGGAGAAAGAGTAGATACGGTAGAATACATCTATTACGAAAAAAACAGTAAAGGCAAGAAAACAGGGATGATCATTAGCTCAAATGTTAGACCCTATGATAAAGGGGAGAAGTTTAGAAAGCGGTTGAAGGCTTTGCCAAAAGAATATAGGAAGATAGAGGGGTATGATTGGTTTACCGGGAAGGGATATTAGTGATAAATGAATGAATTTAGGTAGTTTTCTAGCGGTTTAAATAGTAGTAAAATGAACAAAATCGTCTAATCTATCTCCTCCCTGACTGTTCCGAATTTAAGGCCCTGCTCCAAAAAGAAATCACGTAATATGTCATGTTTTTGCTCACATTCATCGCCAACTTTTACTCGCTTTGAGCTAACGCGACTGCGTCGGCAACCAAAACAAATCTCTACATATTCAAAAACACGATTATTCGAATCAAAAAAGACGATTCCGTTTCTGGGTTCATAGCAACTAGCCCCTATGTCAACCATGGTATAGGCAAGATTAGGCACTGGGGTTCTCCCTATATTAAATAGAATATCAGTGAGCTTATTAATTTGGTCAATATTGAGTGTTTTCTGTTCGCGAATTTTAGCTTGATCTAGTTTCCCATTTTTTGCGGGAAGACCTGTTGTGAAATTAGTAACAGGATCAATGAAAGAAATCAATTCAATTCTTTTTGCCTTATTAAAGGGATAGTTTTTATTTCGTTGGGCAACAGAAAGTAAATTGGTTTTTAGGCATTGGATATTAACCTCGGCCAAAGAATCATTTTTATAGGTAAAATAATCTGGGATTCCTTTTATTCTCGTATGATACTTTTTGATACCATTAAAAATAAAGAAATCATAGGTGTCGCCAACTTTTACGGTAAACGAAATCGAATCGAGTTCCGAAATAAAGGTTACCTTTTTGGGCGTATCTTTTATGGGTAATTTTAATACATCGATTTTCTCTTTGGGAGATAAGATCCAGGATTGCTCATCTAAATAATCGTCGAACCTAATGTCCAATGTATCTTTGTTTGACTTTAGAATAGGTAATGCTTTCTTTTTTTGACTATAAACATTGACGGTGATGCTTGCAAGTAAAATTAAATATATTGATTTGATCATAGTAGGAGCGGTTTGAGAAACAAACCTAAGGTAATCAATTCCCGTGTTAACCCAATATCCTTATTTAGGTAACAGCAATAAACAAACAAAAGCAAAATACCCCTGTTATTTAATCACCTAAACAACAACAATATGAAAACGAAAAAGATTTGGGCCAACCTAGCGGTAGAAGATGTGGAGCGTACCAGGGCTTTTTACACCCAATTAGGTTTTACACCCAATGGACATCATAAAGCGCCAGATTTGGCAAGTTTCCTATTTGGCGATGACAACTTCATCATTCATTTCTTCCAAAAAGAAGCATTGCTGTCTAATATGCAGGGAACATTTGCCTTGGCCAAAGAAGGGAATGAAGTGATCTTTAGTCTTGCTGCAGATACTGATGAGGAAGTAAACCAGTGGGCCGAAGATGCCCGTAAGGCAGGTGCCGATATTTTTCAGGAACCGGGAAGATATAACGGTTACTATTTCTGCGCTTTTGCCGATCCCGATGGGCATAAATTCAACGTGCTGTCTTTACAAGGGATGTAAAGAGTATGTGCTTAATTTGATATCTTAGGCTTAATGGACAATAATTTGCATTACGAAATTCTTAAGCCGCCGCCTTTTCTTGACGATTTTGTAGAGAGTTTCTGGTATCTGCAGAACCAATCAGATGAGGAAAAAGAAGTGGTGGTATTACCTGATGGGCGTATTGATTTGTTTTTCTCGCAAAGTGCCACACTAGCTTTTCATGTGACTTTATTGGGAATAGAAACGCGGCCTGGTAAAGCCAATATTGCGGCTCGACGTACTACTTTTGCCATTAGTTTTAAGCCCTTGGCTGTTGAATATCTTTTTCAAGGTTCCTTTGCCCATTTGCTAGGTAAAACGCAAAATATGCCTGTAGATTTTTGGAATTTCAGTGCAGATGATTTGCATAATTTTGAGCATTGTTGTAAAAAAGCCGCAGAGAAAATCCGATTGCTTTTACCTGCTGAAATAGACAATAGGAAACGGAAACTATTTGACCTCATTTATGCTTCAAATGGGGCTTTAAGTGTAAAACAACTTTCTGAAAAGGTATTTTGGAGCAGTCGTCAGATCAACCGCTATTTTAATCAGCAATTGGGGCTTAGCTTAAAAGTCTATTGTAATATCTTACGCTTTCGTGCATCTCTCCAACACATAAAAGAAGGAAAGCTGTTCCCTGAGCATAATTTTGCCGACCAGTCGCATTTTATCAGGGAAGTTAAAAAGCTATCGGGTGTTTCCCCAAAAGAACTAAAGAAAAATCAAGACGACCGATTTATCCAATTATCAACTTTAGATACCTAGTAATTTTGTGCCGTAATTAAATGATTTAACGGTATGTTATTACAAAATAAACAAATTGCCATTGTGGGCGGTGGTCCGGGTGGATTAACTCTAGCAAAACTTTTGCAAGTTCAAAATGTAGTGGCAAAAGTCTATGAACGTGATGCTGATGAAACAGCACGGCAACAAGGTGCTACTTTAGACTTACATGAAGAATCAGGTTTGGAAGCGCTTCGTCGTGCAAATTTATTAGAAGAATTTTATGCCAATTACCGACCAGAGGCAGGAAAGATGCGAGTGTTAGATCAACACGCAAACATCCATATGAACGATCATGATTCCGAAGATGATGGTGAGCACCGGCCTGAAATTGATAGAGCCCCTTTGAGAGATCTGTTGATCCAATCTTTAAATCCAGGCACCATGGTGTGGAACAGTCAATTTACGTCGATGGAAAAGCAAGGAGAAGGCTGGCTTTTGCATTTTAAAAATGGTACTAGTACTTATGCCGATTTGGTGATTGCCGCAGATGGAGCCAATTCGAAAATTAGACCTTACCTTAATTCGATCCCACCAGTATACTCAGGCGTAACGATTGTAGAAGGTAATATTTATCATGCTGCTAAAAATGCGCCCCAGCTTTGGAAACTGGTAAATGGCGGTAAAGTTTTTGCTATGGGAACAGAACGATCTTTGATCTTAAGTGCAAAAGGAGAAGGTAGTTTGTCTTTTTATACAGGTTGCAAAGTCCCCGAAAATTGGGTAGTACAAAGCGGGATAGATTTTAGTGATAAACAACAAGTTTTTGATTGGTTTAAAGATGATTTCGCCAATTGGGATGATCTTTGGAAGGAACTTTTTGCGAGTGATGAGATGTGGTTTGTGCCACGCCCACAATATCATTTTCCATTAGACCAAATTTGGGAAACCCAGTCGAATATCACGCTTATTGGAGATGCGGCACATCGTATGCCTCCTTATGCAGGTGAGGGAGTGAATATGGCGATGCAGGATGCTTTTGAATTGGCAGAATGCTTAACCAATCCCAATTTTGAAACTGTAGTTGAGGCTTTAAGCCATTATGAAAAGCAAATGTTAAAAAGAGGTGCTGAAGTGACCGAAATGACTTTGCAAAGTACTGAAATGTTACATTCAAAAGATGCTGTGAATAGCTTGTTATCGATGTTTAATGATGTGAAAGGTGGGTAATAGAGCTTTATGATTAGCTTGCTTACCGTAGAAATACGGTACTATTAAGGGAATGTATGAGATTTTACAATTAAAAAATAACCTCCAAAATTAGGTGAAATAGGATGAGATTGTAACTTCGAAATGAAGTTCCCTAATTTTCTATGAATGTAAAATTTTGTTAAACTTCGTTACAAAAGCCCCCTAGTTAGGCAATAAATCCTATATTTAGCACACGTAGCACTAAGCAAACTGTGTATTAATGAAAGCAATTAAATTCCTAGTCCTGTTATTTTGCCTTAGCATCACATCGGCCTACGCCCAACAAGATACCGCCACACTCAATACCATTATTAATAAAACTAAGCGACTTAACGAGGAGCAACCACAAGAAAAGGTATATCTGCATTTCGATAAACCTTATTATGCCGTGGCCGATACCATTTGGTTTAAGGCTTACGTAACTACGCAGGGTACTATCCCTTCGCCATTGAGTAAAATAGTTTACGTAGAAGTGTATAATGCAGTGGACTCATTGGTGCAAACCTTAAAGCTTCCCGTAAAAAATAGTGTTGCCTATGGTAACATTCCGCTGTCAATGAATAGTTATAAGCAGGGTAATTATTACGTGAGGGCCTATACCTTATGGATGCTTAATTTTGATGCGGATTATTTCTTCTCTAAAAACATATTGATAGGGGAAGCCATAGACAAACAATTGCTGACCAATATTAGCTACACCAACACAGCTACCGAAAAGGCCATTAAAACAACTGCCCGTATCCAGTTTAAGGACACCAGCAAAAAGCCTTTGGCCAATAAAACAGTGAACTGGCGTATGTTCCATAATTACGACGTGTTTAGCAGTGGCCGCGGCACTACCGATGCCAATGGCTATTTAATGGTAACAATCACGAGTAAACCCGGAGATCCCATTAAGAAAGGGACCTTGGTGGCCGATGTGAGCGTGGCCGATAAAGAATTGGCCAGTGCTAGTTTCAACATCAGGCAAAATGATAATGGAATTGATTTTCAGCTGTTCCCGGAAGGTGGGGAGCTTATTGTGGGTATCCCAAATCAGGTAGGCTTTAAAGCGGTATTGCCAAATGGTTTAGGTACCGATGTAAAGGGTAATATCTTTGATGAGCAAAATAACGAAGTAGGTAATTTTGCTTCTAGTTTTGCAGGAATTGGCAGTTTCTTCATGACACCGGAAGCCGGTAAAAGCTATAAATTAAAGTATACCAGTAAAGATGGTTTGAGCAAAACCATTGATTTGCCTAAGGCCGTTGAAGGAATTACCCTACAGGCGAGTAATCCTACAGTTGCTGATGTGATTAGCCTGCGTATTTTAGCCAGTACCACATTTTTTGAGGCCAATAAAGAAAAGTCATTTTATTTAGTTGGGCAAAACAGTAACAATGTGGCCTACGGCGCACAAATGAGTCTTAAAAATCAAGTGATAACCGTTAAGATTCCTAAGCAAAACTTTCCATCGGGCATTGCACAGCTTACGCTATTTAATGAAAAGAGCGAGCCAGTAAGCGAACGTTTGGTATTTGTGCTGCATAAAGATGCCGTAAACTTGACCCTTAAAGCAGATCTGCCCGCTTACAAACCTCGTCAAAAAGTGAAAATAAGCCTTGACACCAAAAGTAAGGGACAACCTGTTGCGGGTGATTTTTCTGTAAGTGTAACCGACGAAAGTAAGGTTCCAAGTGACGAAAACAATGAAACCACTATTCTTAGCTCCCTGTTGCTTACTTCAGATTTAAAGGGCTATGTAGAAAAGCCTAACTACTATTTTAATAAACCTGATGAAAAGAAACTTGGAGAATTGGACAAATTAATGTTAACTCAAGGTTATAGAAGGTTTGCCTACAAGGAAATATTGGCCGGAAACTACCCTAAAATCTTTTTACTGCCAGAACAAGGAATCAGCATTTCTGGCACTTTGCGTGATTTGACCGGAATGCCCATCAAAAAAGGATCATTGCGTATGATGGTGACAGGTAAACCTATTTCGGCACAAACCATTACCAGTAACGTTGGGGTGTTCAGTTTTAAAGATCTGGTATTCCCCGATTCATCGCAGGTGGTAATTAGTGCACGTTACAACCCTAACTATAACAATTTGATGATCATGCTTGATGGAAGCCCAAGTGCTGCTAGGGGAACTAACATGCATGCGCCAGATGAAATAGAGAACATTGATACGGCCATGGCTTCTTACCTGACCAATAGCCAAAGACAGTATCGCTTTATGCGCACATTGAAAACCGTAGAAATTAAAGGGGGGGCGATCAAGCGTCCAAGCCATGCGGATCATCCTGCACTTTCGGGCTTGAGCCAAATTCCAGATCGTTTTATTGATGGAGCAAGGTTGGAGGGATGTAACGTATTGTTGGAATGTGTGAAAATGCAGGTGCCAAGTTTAACCTACGATTTTCAAGAGCAAAAATTTTATATCACCAGAGACTACAATGCTGGTACTCGTGTGCCTGTAGCTATCTTTCTCAATGGAATGTTTGTAGATGTTAACGCAATCAATACCATTGGTGCAACAGATGTAGAATCGATAGAAGTTTTCTTGAATGATCCGCTGGGTACGGTAGATAGGATGCATGGAACTCGGGGCGTGCTGGTCATTAACACCAAAAAAATACCAAAGGGCGAAAAAATATCGAAGCAAGACTTTTTGGATATGCTTCCTAAAAAATATGAAGTGAAATATACCCCACAAGGATATAGTAAAGAACGAGAGTTCTATGCCCCAAAATATGCACCAAATGCGCCAATTACCAATAACGATTTAAGAACTACCATTTATTGGAACCCTAAGCTGGTTACCGATGAAAAAGGGAATGTTAGCTTTGAATTTAACAATGCCGACGGTAAAGGAAACTATAGGGTAGTGGTAGAGGGGATAGATAAAAATGGTAATGTTGGCCGTAATGTAATGAGGTACGTCGTAAAATAGCGGTATCTTTTCATTCAGAGAGCTTAGCGAAGAATCTTTAGCTAACCACCTAGGGCATTTAAGGCCATTTAAGGATGTATGCGTTATCCCTAAAATGCTATAAGATGCCTAAGGTGGTTTTCTTTTAATTATTTATCATTTTAATTCACTACACTTTTAACCCTACGCACCATCTTATCAAAAAACTCAAGGCCAACGGTACTATTCTTTGAGCGCAACAATTCCATCTCCAATTTGCCGGGATTAAAACGAAGATAAAAGACAGCCCCATTGGCTAAATTTACTTCTTTGCCGCCGTTCAGGTCTTTGCTCAACAATAAACTGTCCTGGTCCTTAAAAGAATCCTTTAAAACAGCCAACACCTTTTCAGTTTTTCGTTCCGGATATACTGCCACCATCTCATAACGGCTAGCTGTTTTACTTACCCTAACAGAAGTGCGACCTCGGTTACAGGCATAAATCATGGTCATCATTACCATTAATAACATTATTCTTTTCATTTCACTGTTTTTAAAACTTTAAACGTGATTATTTTTCATGCGAACTATCCACCCGTACGACCTTTAATGTCTTCAAGTGATGTTTTTCTGTTACGTGCTGATTTCACCTGTTGATTACCGAAACTATAGTTAATGCTAAAGGAAGCCCTTCTATTCACATAGTGATTGGTTACATACATATCAACATTCTGATATTTCATGCGGCCTTCCCAGTAATTGGTGTTTAAAATGTCATCTACGCTCAAGCGTAACTTTAATCTGTTTTCCATAAGGCTTTTCTGTATCCCTAGGTTGAGCGCATATTGTGCAATGGTGGTTTCTTCTACACCTCTTATTCTTGGCGAATCGTACCAAAAGCTCAGTTCGGCCCTAAATGTTTTAGAGAAAATAAAGGATTGGGAAGTATTGAAATTGAAGGAAACCTTCGATTTTTGAAATTGAGCACCTACTAAAGTTCCGTCCTCATAATTTTGATAATTCGCTCCAAGATTAGTTTGCATGCTCCATTGCTTCGTGATTTTAAGTGGCACAAACAAATTGGCATTATACAAGTTGGCATGGCCGAAGTTTTGGCGTTGAACCTCTATCTGCCTAGTGGCATCATTTTGTCGGCTTACTTGTGTAATCATTCCCCTCACATCAGCATAGTTAAACGATAATGAGAACTCCTTGAAATTATAGGCAAATTCAAAATTGTCAGTAAATTGGGCATTAAGATAAGGGTTGCCACTATCAATGGTGTAAGGGTCCAAATATTGTACAAATGGGTTTAGTTGTTGGTAGCTTGGACGGTCAATACGACGGCTATAAGAGTAATTGAAGCTATGATTTTTGCTCAACTCTTGTTTAAGGAAAATAGAAGGGAATAAGGAAACGTAATTGCGGTCGACAATTTTATTGCTGGTAACTGAATGTCCCTTGCTATGTGTATGTTCAGTTCTTAAGCCTAGTTGTAATTCCCATTTTTTCCAGTTTTTAGAAAGGTTGGTGTAAGCAGCATTAATGTTTTCTTTGTAGATGAAAAGGTTGGAACGGCCTAAAACATCAGACCATGAACCGTTGCTCAATTGCTCAGAAATGAAGTCATTGTTGGTATTTACAAAGCTGCTTTTTAATCCTGCTTCAAACTTTAGGGTTTTAGAAAATGGCCATGAAAAATCCGTTTTGGCAGCAATCACATCTATCTTGGCATCAACAATGTTACGTAGATTAGAGCTATTGGTTTCTTGCTGTGCAGTATTAAGATAACGAGCATCAAAATTGTCGTTTCGATCCATGCTGTAGCCTGCATAATCAACGTCGAAAGTGATGTTCGCATCTTCCTTGTCCAGATCATGCTTAATATTGAAATTGGCAGTAAAATTTTTCAGTTTGCTATTGTTGCCATTGTTCTGTTTAATGTAGCTTAGTGTATGGGTGTTGCCTTGGTATTCATTTACATTGGCATTGCTAAGCCCCACCATATCATTTTTAATGGTAGCAAAATCCACCATTATCCCTAGTACCGTCTTTTTAGAAGCATAATAATCTGTACCAATTTTGGCCGAGTAACCTGGGCTTTTTTGTTTACGATTGAATGATTGATCAAAAGTAGTGAGCATGGAGGGGGTGTTGGCAGTTCTGGCCAGTAAGGTTTCGTTAAAGCTCGAGCGGGTGTTGTAGGTCGTATTGCCAAAAATATTCCATTGCTCAGTTCTGTGGTTTAAATTAAGGTTGGCACTGTGTCTGTATAAATTGTTAGGACCATCTTTAACACCTCCCCATCCGGTATTAAGCACAGCACTGCCATTGGTGCCAAAGTTTTTGTTTCTTTTCAGCCTAATGTTAATGATTCCTGCATTACCGGCAGCATCATATTTAGAAGAAGGGTTGGTAATCAATTCAATGCTGGCCACTTGATCGCTGGTCATATTACTCAAAACAGTTGTAATGTCGGCGCCAGATAAATAATTGGTTTTACCATCTACCATCACCGTAATACCTGCTTTATTGTTCAGTTTAATTTGTTCTGTTTGGCGGTCTATGGTTACTCCTGGAGCCTTCTCCAAAAGTTCTAATACACTATTCCCAGCTGCGGTGGCATTGTTTTCTACATTTAGCACCGTTTTGTCCGCCTTGCGCTCAACAAATGGTTTCTGTCCTACCACACTTACCTCTTTCAATTGCTTGCTGGTACTTTGCATTTTAACGGTCGGTAGTTGTAGGTCGTTGCCATTAAAACTAAATTTTTGGCTGCTATAAGCTTGGTAGCCCACCATTTTAACACGTACTAAATATTGGCCTTCGTTAACATTTTGAAATTGGTAAAGGCCATCTAAATTGGCAGAAACCTCCGTCGTTTTCGTGGTATCGGCCACGTTAACTAATTTTACCAAGCTATAAGGCAAAGGTTCGTTGGTTTCGGTAACTATTTTGCCGCTGAGGTTTCCTTTTTTTTGGGCAAAGGAACCCCCCCATGCCAGTAGGCATGTTATTAATAGTAATATTTTTTTCATGTTTTTTTCTTTTTAAGGTTTAGGCACTGGCCACTAGTTGGTTATTGATATTTGCTGGTGATTAATACCTAGTCGCTACTTTTTTTAAGACAATACAATAGCCCTCCTCCTTTTCGGAAGACATTTTAGGGGATAAAAAATGGTTGAGTGATCAGGTATCAGTAAGCTTGTTCTTTTTTGATTTACCGATACCCGATGATATTGTTATTTATTGGTTTTCTGGATTTTCAAGATCGTATCTGCATTTCAATCCGTCTTCGGTCATGATTGATTCGCGGTAAGGTTCATTGTATGTGCCTTGGTTGTCGCGGCACCAATAGTATTGGTAAAAGCTCCAGTACCTATGGGTGTTCTCATTAACCAATACGCGGCTGCCAACAGGGATTCTTAATTGGATACGTACACTTTGGTCACGCCAAGGCATGTTTTTCTTAAGCTGTATATTAGGACTGAATACTAAAGAAGAGTCTTTTTGAACAAATTTGTAATCAATGTTTTGCGCATGTTTCAAGGCCGTTTGGAAATCTCTGCCCTGTGCTTCATAAGTAGCCGTAATAGACGCTTTACTATCATGGCTCTTAACAATTTCAAAGCTTACACTTCTTGGGTCTCTAAATGGGCCGTTATCATAATTGTCAACTATGATTTTGTTGCCAATGTTCATGTCCTGCAAATGGTAGCGAATACTATCTTCTTGGTTAAATACCATGCTTTTGTCTACATCAATAACGTAAGTTTGGTACTGTTTTAGTTCAGTATGTTGCACTAGTTGTGCTTCTTCCTTAAACTCGCCCAAAATTTTAGCTGTATAAAATCCAGAAGCACCTGCACCTATTAACCATATGATCAATAAGGCAAACCAAATGTATTTGCTGATCTCAATTCTGTTGTTGATCACCTTTAAGGCAAAAAGTACCAGGGCCAAAATAGGGATGAAGAAGGTAAGGAAGGCATTAACAATTAAGCCCTCTCTAAAAGGAGTGTTTATTACACTTAAAGGGAAGGTTTGGTAAGCACTATCGTCCCAAAAACCAAGTAACATCCCCAAAAAAACAATCAATCCAATTAAGCAGCCAAAACCAAATACAATGATGAAGATGGCAATGCCTTTTCCGAAAATTTTAAAAATCCCCCTGATCAATTGGCCAAACATTTTAACAATGTCGGCAATGAAGTTGCTTGATTTTTTTACTACTGGTGCTAAATGATCATTAGCCGATTTCATGTTGGCTTTTAAAGCAGCAAGTTCTTCATCAAAACTTTTTTTGTAGCCATATAAATTGGTGGCTTCACCTTTCATTTCCATTCGTTCGGACCTGGTGGCAGCTCTAGGAATGGCAATCCAAAGGATCAGATAAACTAAAATTCCTGTTCCTGCTACAAACATTAATAGGAAAAATGCTAAGCGTAACCAACGAGCTTCCATGTTAAGGTAGTGCGACAAACCTGCACACACGCCTGCAATTACACCCTCGTCCGTATCACGGTATAGTTTTTTAGGACTGGTGTAATTACCATATTGGCTGTCAACTTTTACTTCTTCTTCCTCGTCAACAAAATCCTGTACGCTGCCCATTTGTGCAATTACGCCTTGTACATCAGCAACGTCAATCACTTGCTTTTGCCCTTTTTGCAATATCTCTGCAAACATTTCGGCGATACGATTTTCAATATCCTTAACAATTTCGAAATCGTCTGCACTTTTAGCAAAATGCTGTTTAATCTCATTAAGGTAAACCATTAATATTTCATATGCCTCTTCCTCAATATGGATGATGGAGTTGCCTATGTTGATGATGATTGTCTTGTTCATGGTCTTATTTTTTATAGTGGCGAGCCACTGGCGTTTGTTCTTTGTTTATTGTTCAGTTGTTGGGTTGGCTCCTTGTTGCGAGGTCGTAATGGCATAAACCAGCTCTTGCCAGGTGGTATCTAATTGGGTAAGGATCTGGCGACCTTCTGGCGTAAGCACGTAGTATTTGCGTGGTGGTCCTGAGGTTGATTCGACCCAATTATAGCTTAGTAAGCCGTTATTCTTCAAACGTGTAAGAAGAGGATATAAAGTACCCTCTACTACCAGTAGTTTTGCCCGTTTCAGTTCGGCAATTATATCGGACGCATAAATCTCTCCTCGGGAGATGATTAAAAGCACACAGTATTCGAGTATGCCTTTGCGCATTTGGGTTTGCGTATTCTCTGCTATCATAATACAAAGATATATGTTTAATAATGTACTATGCAATACATAGTACTATAAAATATTTTTTAATTGGTATTAAGTGTCTGATTTACAGGTAAATAATTTTTATTTGTGAAGTGAGGATTTTTTGAGAATTTTCGAAAATGAACGAAAATACGGAGAAAGGCCAGTTGATTTTTATAAAAAATGTACTGGTTTTATGTGGATTTTGAAACGTTCTTGTCCCGAAAGCCCCGCTATTCGCTGTAATGTTTTTGCTGGCGATGCACAACCTCATAGCTTTAATTATACAGCATGACCAATAAACCTATGAGGTTTTCCGTTATGCAAAAAGTATTTCCTTGCCTACTGCAGATAGGGGCTGCTATCGGGTTATTAACTCTGCATATCAACTATTTATGTCTTTGCGTTTTCAGCGTCACTTTCCTTTCTTAGCGGTTAAAATCTTAACGCAAAGGTTTTATGATGTTTCGCAAAGGAACGCAAAGAAGAAAATTAAAATCAGTTCAATTCAGAAGAGACAAAGCATGTTAACCTTTACAGCAATATCTTTGATAAAATGAGCCCGATAGTAACGAAAGCCCACATGGAGCATAGCAAATGAGGACTTGGAGTGGATAGCGGGGCTAAAATTTATTGAAATGAGCTAACGTTCTTTTTCTAATTAAAAAACTTGGCGTTTTAAGGAAAATGATAACTACGAGCCCAAATAAGTTAGGGCCTGTTTGATCATTGCATCACTTAAATTGTGCGCCTTGTAGTAGCCATTATCACCCAAATAATATTTATAAAGCATCAGCTTTAAATTTTTGTAAATGAGTGGTTTTGAGGCAATAAGTTGTTTGGTGTCGATGGCGATTTTTTTGCTCTCAGCGTATTTAAGAAAATCTACATAATCCTTATCAGAGATATTGAAAATGCTCACGGTTTTATTCAGGTAATCGGCCGTATAGCGGTCGGCCAGTACATCAAACACAAAGTCTATAAATACCTTTTTCTGTAAAAGGGTTGCATAAAATTTGTTGTAGCCAATGGTGTCCAGTTTTACATAAATATCAGGCTGGATGCCCCCACCTGCAAATATTTTTTTGCCATCTTTAAGGATATATGGCATATTGTTCATCAAGCTGTCGGCCTTGGGAGCATCAGAGGTAAGCTCGCCACTATTATACCTGTCTTCCAGGTCATTTTGGTAAGCTTTGTAGCCTCTTTTGTAGGGCTTTTGTATGCTTCGGCCTAAAGGTGTGTAGTAGCGGGCAATAGTTAGGTTAAGTGCCGAACCATCTTCAAAGGCAAACTGTTCTTGTACCAAGCCCTTGCCAAAAGATCTGCGGCCTATAATGATACCTCGGTTAAGGTCTTGTATGGCTCCTGCAAAAATCTCACTGGCCGAGGCAGAGTTTTCGTTGATGAGTACTGCCAGTTTCCCTTGCTCAAATTCACCACCGCCTGTAGTAAAGTAATCTGTACGAGGGTCGTGTTTGCCTTGGGTGTATACAATCAATTTATTTTCGGGCAAAAACTGGTTAGCTAACGAGGTGGCTGCAGTAAGATAGCCACCGCCATTGTCCCTTAGGTCCAGCACCATTTTCTTCATGCCCTTAGCCTTAAGGTTTTTAACAGTATTGCCAAAATCAGCATCGGTAGTAGCACCAAACTTGCTAATTCTGATGTAGGCCGTTTCGGGATTTATCATGTAGGCAGCATCAATGCTGCTTACTTCCACCTTGCCACGTTTTACATTGAGTAGTACTGGAGTACTTGTTCCGGGATGTAAAATGGTCAATTGTACCGTCGTACCTTTTTTGCCTTTTATTTTTCCCATCATGGCCGACCTTGGCAAACTGCGGCCGCTCACTACCGTTGTATCTACTTTTAAGATTTTGTCACCTTGTCTAATACCGCTCGAAAAAGCTGGGCCATCTTTAATCACATTGGTCACCAATAAAGTATCGTTCAGGATATAATATTCAACGCCTACACCTTCAAAATTGCCATCTAAAGCCTCAGAAAGTTCAAACGCTTCGGTAGGGGGTAGGTAGGCACTATGTGGGTCTAGTTGATGAAGAAGACTATCGATGGGCAAATGTTTTAAACTATCTGCATTGATGTCGTCAACATATTTTTTCTTGATGATGTGGATGATATCTTCGACTTTTTCTTCCTCGGTATTGGCATACCTGATGTCCTTTTGTACCTGAAAGCCTTGGTCTTTTAAAAATCTGTAGCCCAAATACATGCCGCCAATTAACGTTACGCAATAGGCCAACGCAATCAATAAGTTGAGGCTAGTACTTTTTTTCATCAGTTTGGATAGTGCAAAGGTACTAAAATTACTTGCTAGTAAAAAAAGAACGTATAAATTACAATTTAGTTTTTTAATAATTTATGCCGATATTTGAAAATTCTTGCAAGAAATTGCGGTTATGTGCAAATTTGTGAGAAGAAAAACCTATTTTTAAATATAAATGAAAAGAGTAACCGAACAGGAATCTAAATACAAAGACATTGATAAAATGTCGGTAATTGAAGTTTTGAAAGGCATTAACGAAGAGGATAAACTTGTACCTCTGGCCGTTGAGAAGGCTTTACCGCAAATAGAGAAACTAGCTACAGCTGTTGCCGAACGAATGAAAAATGGGGGTAGGTTATTTTATATTGGTGCAGGAACTAGCGGAAGATTAGGCGTAGTTGACGCATCGGAGTGCCCTCCAACTTTTGGTGTGCCATTCGACTGGGTGGTAGGAATTATTGCCGGTGGCGATAGCGCTATTCGTAAAGCGGTAGAGTTTGCCGAAGATGATGACAAGCAAGCTTGGATCGATCTTCAGGAGTATGATATCAATGAAAAAGATTCACTAGTAGGTTTGGCTGCATCTGGTACTACCCCTTATGTGGTTGGCGGTTTACTAGAGGCCAGAAAGCATGGCGTATTAACGGGTTGTATCATCTGTAATGAAGGTGGACCAGTAGTTGCCGCATCTGATTATCCTGTGGAAGTGGTTGTCGGACCAGAATTTTTAACAGGCTCAACTCGCATGAAATCGGGAACGGCGCAAAAATTAGTGCTCAATATGTTAAGTACTACCGTAATGATCCAGTTGGGACGTGTTAAGGGAAATAAAATGGTAGATATGCAGTTAACTAACCACAAATTGGTGGATAGGGGTACGCATATGGTAATGGAAGAATTGAATATTGGAGAAGAACAGGCTGCTGAACTTTTAACAAAGTATGGCAGTGTGCGTAAAGCCGTAGAAGCTAGCAGATAGCTTTCGATAAGATTATATTTTTAGCCACAGATATACAGATATTCTTTTTGATAAGAAAAATTCTGTGTATCTGTGGCTTACTTTTTTAAGCTATTTCGTCATTCTAAAATCGTAAATTCGCCTCATGCACGAAATTGAACCATACTATCAATGGAGAGACGACTATATCGCTGCTGAAGACGAGCGTTCGCCTTTTTTTAATACTGAATACTCGGAGTTTTATTACGACAAGCAACTGTATAATTTTCTAATTCATCCCCAATGGGACCATTTTGGTTCTAACACGCTTTACCTTAAAGTGCTCTATGTTGATTATGATAGGCAATACACCATTATCGAATTGATAGGGGAGTGGAATGACGCCATCACCAATGATATCATGATTTTAAAAAGAGAAATTTTGGAGTTGATGATAGACGAGGGGATCAATAAATTTATCCTCATTGGAGAGAATGTTTTGAATTTCCATGCCTCAGATGATAGCTACTATGAAGAGTGGTTTCAAGAGGTGGAAGATGGTTGGATTGCGGGGGTCAATTTTCATGAGCATGTGATTAGAGAATTTAGAGACCACAGTATTGATTATTACATCAACTTTGGTGGCGAATTGGATGACCTACACTGGAGAAAACTAAAACCACTACAGTTTTACAAAAAAGTTGAGGAACTACTGACAAAAAGATTAAACTAAAATTGTATTTTTATCCGTTTACCAATTTAAATTAATAATGGAACAACAAAATTATCAATATCAAGACCAATCGGTTTTTGTACAAGAAAAATCGGTTTCTAAAAAATTCTTTGCCAACGTTTTCACTTGGATGTTTGTGGCGTTAAGTCTCTCAACAGTTGCAGCTTATTTATTTAGTACCAACGAGGGATTATTACAATATCTAATTACATATGATCCAGTAACCGGTAAAGGTGGAATGTCTATTTTTGGATATATCGCTATGTTTGCCCCACTAGGCTTAGTGCTTACTATGGGATTTGGGTTGAGTAGATTGTCATATGGTGCCTTGGTAGGTATTTTCATTTTATATTCTGTATTAACAGGAATTAGCTTAAGCTTTATTCTTTTGGCATACACCACTGGTTCTGTGGTAAGCTGTTTTGCGGCTGCTGCGGGAATATTTGGTATTATGGCATTTATGGGCTATACTACCAATATCGATTTAAGTAAGTTTGGGCCTATTTTAATGGTAGGTGTTATCGGCTTGGTGATTGCAAGTTTGATTAATATGTTCATACAAAGCGAGCAATTTAGCTTGGTAATGGCATTTATCGGTATTGCGGTATTTACAGCATTAACCGCTTACGACGTGCAAAAAATTAAAAGAATTGGCGAAGGTTTGGAAACAAACGGTGAACAAGCACTGCAAGTAGAGAGCAGAAAGATGGCTATTGTAGCTGCATTGTCTTTATATTTAGACTTTTTGAATATCTTCCTTTTCTTGTTGCGTATCTTCGGAAGCAGAAAATAATCTCATTTTCCAAAATATTATATCGAAGGCCGTGCAAATTTGCATGGCCTTTGTAATTTTATTTGGTTGTATCACTGATATTTTTGGAAATGATAAGCGGATGTTGCACCTTTGCATTGCTTATTAAGAAAGACGGAGGGAATAGACCCAGCGAAGTCTTAGCAACCTGTGCCAACAAGGTGCTAATTTCTAATCTCAGCAGTGGCGAGAGAAGATAAGTTTAAAGGAACATCCATTCCATTCTTTTAGAGTAAGCCGTTTGCATTTAGTATTAAGTATTTAGTAATTAGGTATTACTGTGCTTTATGCTAAGCTAAATGTGGTTGTTACAGGTGTTGTCTAAATACTTTGTACTAACTACTAAATACTATTATGAGCATTAGAGAAGAACTAGAGAAACGTATTTTAATTATAGATGGTGCCATGGGTACCATGATCCAACGTTATACCCTAACCGAAGAGGATTTTAGGGGCGAGCGTTTTGCTAACCATGTTTGTGATGTAAAAGGAAATAACGACCTTTTGAACATCACCCGGCCAGATATTATCAAAGCCATACACACCGAGTATTTAGAGGCTGGTGCCGATATTATTGAAACAAATACTTTCAGTACACAGCGTATTTCCATGGCCGATTACCAAATGGAAGAGTTGTCGTACGAGTTGAGCTACGAAGGCGCTAAAATTGCGAAAGAAGCAGCTGTTGAATTCATGGCGAAAAACCCTGATCGCAAATGTTTTGTAGCAGGTGCTATTGGTCCAACCAACCGTACCCTTTCACTTTCGCCAGATGTAAACGACCCAGGTTTCAGGGCCATTTCATACGATGAGCTTTTTGAGGCTTACTATGAGCAAATCAGAGGCTTGGTTGATGGAGGTTCGGATGTGCTGCTCATCGAAACGATTTTCGATACCCTAAATGCAAAAGTGGCCATTGCTGCCATTAAACAGTATGAAGAAGTAGTGGGCAAAAAGCTCGAAATCATGATTTCGGGAACCATTACCGATGCTTCGGGAAGGACCTTGTCGGGACAAACCGCAGAGGCATTTTTAAATTCAGTAGCTCACGCCAATCCATTGAGTATTGGTTTCAACTGTGCCTTGGGGGCAAAAGAGATGCGTCCACATATTGAAGAATTGGCCGCTAAAGCCGCTTGCTATGTTTCGGCCTATCCAAATGCAGGTTTGCCTAATGAGTTTGGTGCTTACGACGAGTTGCCACATGAAACCGCACATTTGGTAGATGATTTCATCACCTCTGGTTTTGTAAATATTGTAGGTGGTTGCTGTGGAACTACGCCAGACCATATTGGCTGCATTGCAAAAAAGGCGGCTACAGCAAGTCCAAGGAAAATTCCTGCTATCGAGCCTTACTTACGTTTAAGTGGTTTAGAACCGGTAACCATTACGCCCGAAAGCATCTTTGTGAACGTGGGTGAAAGGACCAACATTACGGGCTCGCCTAAATTCTCTAAACTCATTTTAGGTGGCGATTATGAAGCAGCACTAGCCGTAGCCCTACAACAGGTAGAAGGTGGTGCGCAAATTATCGACGTAAATATGGATGAGGGGATGATTGATTCGGAAGCGGCCATGACCAAATTCCTGAATTTAATTGCTTCTGAGCCAGATATCGCCAAATTGCCAATCATGGTCGATTCATCTAAATGGACAGTGATTGAAGCTGGGTTGAAATGTTTACAGGGCAAAGGCATTGTTAACTCCATTTCATTAAAAGAAGGAGAGGAAGCTTTCAAAAGTAACGCCCGTAAAATCATGCGTTATGGAGCGGCAGTAGTGGTGATGGCTTTTGACGAACAGGGACAGGCAGATAATTACCAACGCAGAATAGAAATCTGTAAACGTAGTTACGATATTTTGGTGAATGAAATTGGTTTCCCACCACAAGATATCATCTTCGACCCTAATATTTTAACGGTAGCTACCGGATTAGAAGAACACAATAACTACGCGGTAGACTTTATTGAGGCCACTCGCTGGATCAAGCAAAATTTACCTTATGCCAAAGTAAGTGGTGGGGTCTCTAATATATCCTTCTCTTTTAGAGGGAACAATGTGGTGCGTGAAGCCATGCACTCGGCATTTTTGTACCATGCTATCCATGCCGGATTGGATATGGGGATTGTAAACGCAGGAATGTTGGAGGTTTACCAAGAAATTGAACCTGAGCTTTTAGAAAGAGTAGAAGATGTACTCCTAAATCGTAGAGAAGATGCCACCGAAAGATTGGTGGAATTTGCCGAAACGGTAAAAAATAAAGGCAAAGTGGTAGTGAAAGACGAAGCTTGGCGACAAGGAACGGTAGAAGAACGCTTGTCGCACTCGTTGGTGAAAGGCATTGTAGAGTTTTTGGATGATGATGTAGAGGAAGCTCGACAAAAATATGACCGACCATTGCAGGTGATTGAAGGCCCATTGATGGATGGAATGAACATTGTAGGCGACTTGTTCGGAGCTGGTAAAATGTTCTTACCTCAAGTGGTGAAATCTGCAAGGGTGATGAAGAAGGCAGTTGCCTATTTACTGCCATTTATTGAAGAAGAAAAACTTGCTAATCCTGATGCTGGGCAAAGCTCATCGGCTGGTAAAATATTAATGGCGACTGTAAAAGGTGACGTGCACGATATCGGAAAGAATATTGTAGGCGTTGTTTTGGCTTGTAATAACTTCGAAATAGTTGATATGGGCGTAATGGTACCTGCACAGGAAATCATTAAAAAAGCTAAAGAAATTAATGCCGACATTATTGGTTTAAGTGGCTTAATTACGCCATCATTGGATGAAATGGTGCACTTTGCCAAGGAAATGGAACGCGAAGGATTTACCATTCCTTTGATTGTTGGTGGAGCCACTACTTCTCGTATTCACGCTGCAGTAAAAATTGCCCCTAATTATTCGGGACCTGCCATTCATGTATTGGATGCCTCTAGAAGTGTAACCGTTTGTAGTACTTTAATGAACGGCGAATTGAGAGATTCCTACATCAATCAAATCAAGGCCGAGTATGATAAAGCCCGTGAAGCGCATTTGAACAAACGTTCTGATAAACGCTTTAAAACTTTGGACGAAGCGAGGGAAAAT
This sequence comes from Pedobacter sp., assembly GCF_039594775.1. Lineage (GTDB taxonomy): Bacteria > Bacteroidota > Bacteroidia > Sphingobacteriales > Sphingobacteriaceae > Pedobacter. Next base: position 1,079,720 of record NZ_JBCNMT010000001.1, read on the forward strand.
AAGTTTCAAATAGATTTATCTCAGGTGGCACCCGCCCCAAAGTTTATTGGTACAAAAGTGCTGGAAGATTTTCCTTTGGAAGAGTTATTGCCTTACATCGATTGGACACCTTTTTTCCATACCTGGGAATTGAGAGGAAGCTATCCTCGTATTTTTGAAGACAAGAATGTTGGTGATGAAGCTAAAAAGCTTTTCGATGATGCGCAAGTATTATTAAAGCGTATTGTTGATGAAAAGTTATTAAAAGCAAAAGCGGTATTTGGTTTTTGGCCTGCGCATGCCATCGGCGATGATATAGAACTTGAGGTAGCGAGTAGCACCTTGAAGGTTACACCAGAATTAAAAAATGGCAAGGCCGAAAAAGTACGTATCCATACTTTGCGCCAACAGGCAGAGAAAGTAGATGGACAGCCTTATTACGCCCTGTCTGATTTTATTGCTTCGGAAGAGAGCGGAGTAGAAGATTATTTTGGAGGTTTTGCACTAACTGCGGGTATCGGTTGTGACGAGCTAGTGGCCCAGTATGAAAAAAACTACGACGATTACAATAGCATCATGGTTAAAGCTTTGGCCGATCGTTTAGCAGAAGCCTTCGCTGAGAAGTTGCATGAATTAGTCCGTAAGGATTATTGGGGTTATGCCAAAGACGAGAATTTCACCAATGCAGATTTGATCAAGGAACAATATGTAGGTATTCGTCCAGCCCCAGGTTACCCAGCTTGTCCAGAACATACCGAAAAAGGAACCTTGTTTGCTCTGCTAGAGGCTGAGGAGAAAATTGGTTTACGCATTACCGAAAGCTATGCGATGTACCCAACAGCGGCAGTAAGTGGTTTTTATTTTTCTCACCCAGAATCGAAGTATTTTGGTCTAGGAAAGATCAGCAAAGAACAAGTGGAGGATTATGCAATAAGGAAAAACTTGGAAATAGAGGAAGTGGAAAGGTGGTTGGCACCTAATTTGGCTTACTAGTTGTCATTTTGTACTTGTCATCCTGAGCATAGCGAAGGATCTGTAACCAATGAAAAACTGAACCTATGCAACATAATTATTTTGTTTACATCCTGACAAATAAAAATAAAACAGTTTTATACATTGGAGTAACCAATGATTTAGAAACGAGGTTAAAGCAACATGTGAATGGAGATAGCAAAATAGCTTTTACTAAAAAATATAATTGTTACTTTTTAGTCTATTTCGAAAGATTTCAGTTCATACAACATGCAATTGAAAGAGAAAAAGAGCTCAAAGGATGGACTAGAATGAAGAAAAACTTATTGATAGAAACGGAAAATAAAGATTGGAAGTTTCTTAACAATGAAATATTAGAAGATAATTAAATGCTGATAGGATAGAGATGCTTCGTACCTCAGCATGACAGCGCTAAACCAACTAATGAAAATTACAGAACATATTAAAAACGCAAAGGGTAAAACCTTATTCTCATTTGAACTTTTACCGCCAATAAAAGGCCAAAGTATCGACTGGATTTACGACGGTATAGAACCTTTGTTAGAATTTCAACCCCCTTTCATAGATGTAACTTCGTTAAGAGAAGATTATATCTACAAAGAGCAGCCTAATGGTCTATTGCAAAAAGTTTCCTATCGCAAGCGTCCTGGAACTATTGCCATTTGTGCTGCCATTATCCATAAGTATAAAATTGATGCCGTACCACACTTGATTTGTGGTGGTTTTACCAAAGAAGAAACAGAAAATGCATTGATAGATCTGCAATTTTTGGGGATTGACAATGTATTGGCGCTAAGAGGCGACGCCCGTAAAGCGGACAGTTCTTTTGTGCCAACACCAGGCGGACACGCTTATGCTACTGATCTAATCCAGCATATTAAAAATCACAATGATGGAAAATTCCTGCATGAAGATGTAGAAACCTTTAAAAGTGATTTCTGCATTGGCGTAGCGGGTTATCCGGAGAAACATTTCGAGGCACCTAACCTCAACACAGATTTCAAATACCTGAAACAAAAGGTAGACATGGGTGCTGAATTTATTGTAACCCAGATGTTTTTTGATAACCAGAAATATTTTGAGTTTGTAAGGAAATGTAGGGAAAATGGAATCAACGTGCCTATTATTCCTGGTCTGAAACCAATTAGTACCTTGGGACAGCTAACAGCTTTACCTAAAATATTTCATATTGATCTGCCGGATGAATTGACAGATGCCCTATCGCATGCTAAAACCAATGTAGAAGCCAAAGAAATAGGAACAGCTGCGATGATTAAGCAATGCAAAGAATTGATTGAATTTGGAGCTCCCGTGTTGCATTTCTACACCATGGGGAAACCAGATCAAACCAAAGAAATTGCAAAAGCTGTTTTTTAGATGGGTCCTAAGAAGCAGCCCTAATTTTAGGTAATATAAAAAATACAAAACCTTTTTAAAATTAGACAGTTATCTTACAAAGCTATGCCTGCATAGTAAAAATGAAGATTTATATTTGCTGAATGAAAAAACAGAAACTTAGAAGCCTAACAATGCTTTGCCTACTTTTTTTGCTAGGCTTGGTATATAGTGCGCATGTTTTTGTAATGGATAATAAGGTGGCCGAGCAAACGGAAATAACCGATACCAATGATGACAACACGGAAAGTGGAGAGGAAAATGTAAAAGAAACGTCCCATCATCTTTTCCTGCTGGAAAAAATGCGCTACCATTTAAAGCCAGTCACCTCAATTATGGTAAACTTAAAAGATTGCGTCGAGACTGCACTTCCAGAAGCCTACCTTCAATTAATGACACCTCCTCCCGATTTTGCGTAAAACTACAGCCGAAAAATCAAACCATTGCCAAATTTTCTTATAGATATAAATGTATAAACAATGAAGCCATTGTGATTGACTGGTCAATCATGATTGTTTCATTATCATCCACAAATTAAAATGAAAAAATCACTTTTATTAGGTGCTATTGCCATGGTTGGCTTTGCACTTAACACAAATGCGCAAACAGTTAAACAAACTGAAATTACTTCAATCAACAATTCACTAAATACCGTTTTAAAGCTTACACCAATCAATTTTAGTTACGATAAAGATTGGGCTGGCAAATTGAAATTAAGCACGCAAAAGCAAAGTGGATTTGCGGTAGAAGAAGTTGCTAAAGTTGCTCCGGAGTTGGTGGTGAATCAGCAAAAAACATACACCGCTGGAAAGAACAGCACCAAAACAGCCACTGTTCCAGTGGTAGATTACGAAACCCTCATTCCGCTTTTAGTAGGTAGCATTAAAGAACAACAGTTACAGATAGAAGCCCTGAAAAAGGAAATCAATCAGTTGAGAAGTGCAAAATCAAAATAATTAGAAATCCCGATTTAATCGGGATTTTTTATGTTTATGGTAATTGTTTTTAATTAGTCTAAATAAATATATATTTGCCGAAGAAATATCTTTTGATAAGATAATAGATTTTTAACGGTAGATATAATGAAGATGCATAGGAATTTAGACGGAATCAAATTTTTTAGAATTATCATAAGTGTCACGCTTTCCATCGTTTTTTGGACTATATCAACAAAAGCCCAAAGTACTGGGAATATCTCTGGTCAAGTGAAAACGGCCAATAATCAGCCCGTGGAATATGCTTCAGTGGCTTTAAAACATACTGATGAGAAAATTTATAAAGGTGTACTTACCGATTCACTTGGACGTTTCTCCTTTGCTAAAGTGCCTCATGGGAAATATAAAATCGTAATTTCTAGTATGGGGCACCAAAACCATACCATACCCAATTTCGAGCTCAATGCGGTAAATGCTCAAATTACTTTTTCTAATATCCAATTAAAAGACGATGCGCAACAGTTAAGTGCGGTAGTAGTAAGCGGGCAGAAAAAGGTAATTGAGCAGAGCATGGATAAGATGACTTTAAATGTAGAAAATAGCATTTTGGCCGAAGGAAATACTGCTTTGGAATTGTTGGAACGTGCTCCAGGAGTGAAAATTGATAGTGATGGTAAAATATCACTTAAAGGTAGAACCGGGGTAAATGTAATGATGAATGGCAAGATGACCTACTTAAGTGCTACGGAACTTGCCACCTTGTTAAAAGCCACCAATTCTTCTTCTATTTCTAAAATAGAGATCATGAACAATCCTTCTTCCAAATATGATGCTGCGGGTAATGCCGGCATCATCAATATTGTGATGAAGAAAGGCTTGGCAGGAGGTTTAAATGGATCGGTAAATTTTAATGGCGGAGCTGGTCGTAACGCAAGATATGGCAGTGGCTTTAACCTTAACTATCGCACTTCAAAAATCAATTTCTATGGAAATTATAATTACGCTTATCGTGGAGAAACCGAATATTTGGACTTTATCAGACGTTTTTCAGATGTCCAGCCTAGCTTATCAAGAACTTCAACCCAACGTACAGAAACCAATGAACCTTTGAACACGCATAACTTCCGAGCAGGGATTGATTATGAGATTGATAGCAATAACACCATTGGTTTATTGGTAAATGGTAACCTGGGAAAATACATTCACGATAGCCAAACCAGTAATTTGATGCGAAATCAGCAAGGAGCTTTATTAAGCTACATGCTCACCAAAAACTATGATAGGCAAAGCTGGCAGAGTCTTACCTATAACCTCAATTACCAACATCGCTTTGCAAAAAAAGGAAGGGAGCTTTCGGCTGATTTAGATTTTGCGCCGAACCGTTTTAGTTCAAACTTAAATTTAGATACCTATACGAAACCTAATAGCACTTTACCTGATGGGGAAATGGCCAGAAGGATTGGGACAGTTCCCGCTAAAACAGATGTTTTTGTAGCCAAAACAGATTATACGGATGTAATCAATGATGCGGTTAAATGGGAGGCAGGAGCTAAAAGTTCTTTTATTCAGGCGGATAATAACTTGGTATATCATCAGTTTTTAAATGGAAATTGGGAGTACGATGCTACCTCAAGCAATCATTTTAAATACAAGGAACAAATTCACGCTGGTTATTTGAACGTAATGGCCAGGTTGGGTAAAACCTCTTTACAAGCTGGACTTCGCGGCGAGTATACCCATACCAAAGGCAATCAAATTACTACCCGACAGGTGTTCGTTAGAGATTATTTTCAATTGTTCCCTAGTGTAGCACTGGGGCAGGAGTTAAACGCTAATAACCAATTACAGCTTTCTTACAGCCGGAGGGTTGAAAGACCAAATTATGGTGCCTTAAATCCATTCCGAATGTTTAGGGATCCATCTTTGTATTACGAAGGAAACCCCTATTTAAAACCGGAGGTTACACAAAATGTGGTATTTGGTCATGTGTATAAAAACAAATTTACGACCTCTATGAATTATAGTCGCACTACGGATGTGATTACTTGGGTAACAGGGCAGAACGATGCCACTAACACTACCTTCGAACAGCCCAGAAATCTTTCAAGATTGATCAATTATGGGTTTAGCTTCACTGCACAAATAGACTATTTCAAATGGTGGTCGGGAACCAGTTTTGCCAATGTATTCCGCAATGAATACGATTTGGAAGAAGGAAAGAACAAACAGACTAGCTTTAGTGCAAATACTCAAAACTCCTTTAAAATTGTGAAAGGTTTTGGGGCAGAGCTGAATGCTTTCTATAACTCCAAATCGGTGTACGGAATCATCTCGGAACGATCATACTGGGCAATTTCAGCGGCTTTCCAAAAGAGTGTGTTGAACGATAAGGGAAGTATTAAGTTAGCTATCAATGATATTTTTCAGACCAACAATTTCCGAAATGATACCCGCTATCAGAATATCAATATGTACAGTAGGATATGGATTGATAGCAGAAGAGCTATTCTTTCCTTTACTTATCGCTTCGGAAAGCAATTCGAGAACCGAGAACGTAAAACAGGAAGTGAAGATATTCAGAATAGGATAAAGTAAGTAGTAGCTTACCCGTCATTTCGACCTTAGGAGAATTGAAAATCTACGTAGTAAAATCTAACGAGTAGTTTATAGGGTGCTAGATTTCTCCTCGTTCCTCGTTCGAAATGACGGGAACGGGTTATAGTAGTGCGGTTAAACTGAATGACGGCAAGGAGTTATCCCTACCAACCAAATTCACTTAAAGCTTTTTGGTAATTATCCTTATCAAAACTATAAAGAATTGGTGCTTTATGTGCACCACCTTTTCGTTCCTTATCCAGTCTTTTTAAAATATTATAGCGCATAATTCTACGATAGAAGTTGCCTCTATTCAGCTTGTAGCCTAATATCGCTTCGTATAAATTCTGAAGCTCAGGCATGGTAAATTCTTCTGGAAGCAAGTTGTATCCAATCGGCTTATATCTGATCTGTTCCCTTAAGGTAGCCAAAGCATTTTCAATAATATTCTTATGGTCCATTACCATTTCTGGCAACTCATCAATAGGCATCCATCTGCAATCTTCTGAAGAAGCATCAACTATAGGGGTTACAATTTTATGATCTACCAATGCATAATAACCAATGGTAACAAATCGTTGTTTATGCCATAAATCATCATCATACTCCTTAAAATATCCTTCAGAACGATTAAGATTTCCAAACACGTTAAAAGTATTCAGGAAAATCTTGTCCGCACCACTTCGCTCTTTTAAAATTCTTTTTGCAGCGTCATCAAGAGCTTCTTCTTTCAGGACATAACCACCAGGAAGTATCCAATTGTTGGCATTGTCCTTTAACTTCAACAAAAGCACGTTCAATCGCTTTTGGTCAAAGCCAAAAACCACGCAATCGATCGATAAATGCGGTAATGCCGTTTTCCAATGTCTCTTGCTCGACTCAATTACTTCTTTTATCTGCATCCTGTCAATGTAATATTTTTTAGTGATTTAAAGCAAATTATTTGCTTTTCTAAAACAAACCAAGTATCATTGCTTCATAATGAAGCAATAAGAATTTCGATCGACTAACCAAATACGCCGATTCCCATTCCTTTTCTTACTTCATAAAATTTTAAGAAATACCAAATCATTAAATTGTGATGAACACATTAAAGAAAATCCTACTATCGCTTTTGGCGATGTACTGTGTGCCCGCATTTGCACAAAACGTTCTCAAGAAAGATTCCATTACTGTAAAGAAAATTGTAGAGAAGAAGGAAGAGGAAAACAGGAATGTCATGTTAAATGCCGCCAACAATAGTGGGCCTAGAGAAGTGAATGTTGGTTTGCCAAGCAGTGTAGGGGGTACAACCATTCTAGAAAATGACCTGCCTGTAGTTTATTATTTTTGGCCAGAGCTACCTAACCGAACTTGGAGAAGTAGTGTAAGTTTGAGTAAAACAGGTTTGCTGGGTTTAAAAGAAACCAGTATCACCACTGCCGATTTTGGCTTTGCCGTAAATTCTTATACCAAGTTGGGTACGGAGAAAACGGAAATTACAGGAAACTTAGCAGGTAGCCACTTCGGTTGGTTAAAAGGAGACCTGAATGTTTCTGGGCCACTTTCCAAAGACAAATCATGGAGCTACTCTGCAGGGATTTTCCAAAATTATGATCCACAATCTTTTGATGTTGGCTTTACCAACTATTCAGATAAAACGCAAATCTATAGAGCAGGAATTACCAAGAGATTTAAAAATGGTAAAGGCGAAATCAGTATCCTTTATAAGTATGCCAAATCTTTGGTTTTAACTAACTATGCTGCTTTTAGATACCAAGAAGGAGGAAGTATTAGCGAATTGGATAATTTTAGGGTAGGTAGAGATTCTTATATCCTTCGTGAAGGAAAAGTGAGGGTTTTAAATGCGCTGAATGGCGAGTACTACAACCTTGATATGGGCAATGATTTGAATACCAGATCGCACAATATCGATTTGTTGGGAAGTTACCAATTGGGCAACGATTGGAAGTTTAAATACACTTTGCGTTTCCACAAGAGTTTTAACACTACACAGTTAATTGTGCCAACTTCGTCTAAAGTAGCTTCGGTTACCGATGGCTTTACCTACATGGATGGAACGCCTTATTTGGGTACCGTTCAATCGGTTTTAGCTTTTACTTCGCCCGACACAGAGCTGAACAGCTTTCAATCGAGATTTGAAGTATTGAAAAATAAGAATAACCACAAGTGGAGATTTGGTTTAACAGAAGCTTATTTTGATGAAGGACAGTTTGCCTTTAACCAAACTTTCTACTATCAAGAAGTGGCTGCGCAACCACGACAGTTGACTAACTACAATGCCCTTACTTCATCATTTGCCAAAACAGATCAATATGGTTATTACAATTACAACGTAGGTGCCAACTATCACAGCGGGATAGAAAATAAAATTACCGCTTATGCTACCGACGATTGGCAAGTGAACGATAAGTTTAAATTAAGCTACGGCTTAAACTTCCGTTATCACAAAATGAAAGGGAATTACTCTTTGGATCCTCGTGGCGTAGGCTATACCATTGTAGGAAAAACCTTAACGCCGTTCGACCATAACTGGTTCCACATTGGTGCCTCGGTGAACGCAGTTTATAACTTGGGTAAAAACTTTGGGGTGATTGCTGATTTGATTTATACCGAGAAGAACGGAAACTTGGAAGACTATTCGGCGGCTTATACCCCAAACTTTGCAAAAACAAAAAGTCCTTACGCCAGTGCGGGAGTATTCTTCAACCATCCTAAAATCAGTATCGTTTCGGCTTTAACCTATTTGACCAGGAATAACTATCAAACCCGCTTAAACCTAGTTAACCCTTCAAACGTTACGCAAAACCAATTGACACCAGTTTTCTATGATATTCAAACTAAAGGATGGACCACAGATATTGTGGCTAAACCAGTAAGGAATTTCAGCTTGCACTACTTGCTAACCATTCAAGATCCAGTGTACAAAAACTACAACTTTAGCGCGTTTGGAAACAACTATAGCTACAATGGAAAAAGTGTATTGCAAATCTCTAAAGTGTTAATGGAAATTGACCCTAGCTACACTACTACCAATCAAAAATTCAGAGCTTGGGCTAGCTTACGTTATTTCAGTAAGCAATATGCCAACTTAACCAATGCCTTGTTCTTTAAAGGATGGTGGGAAACTTTCGCGGGTGTAAACTATCAATTCAATAAGTCTGTTGGAGGTGGTTTAACCGTGGTGAATCCGTTAAACCAACGTGGAGCTAAGGGCACTATTAACGGTACTGAGTTAGCTACTGATGCAAGTCCTTATTACGGACAATTATTAACCAGTTCATACATCAGACCTTTTACAGTAGAGGCCTCTGTGAATTTCAAATTTTAAGTAATAACTTGTTATGAATAAAAGATATAGATATTTTGCTTTGGCTGCATTTTTAATGACGGCACAAGGTTTAAGTGCACAACAGAACTATTCATTAGTTGAAAACAAAAAGGGTGCTACCCTAGGTTACTCTCCACAATCAGGTGTAAAGATTTTAACCATTGGCGGATTGAAATTTAAAGATCTTAACAAAAACGGAAAGCTAGACAAGTACGAAGATTGGAGATTGAGTGCAGAGGAAAGAGCAAAGGATTTGGTGAAACAAATGTCGGTAGAGCAAATTGCAGGTTTGATGCTGTACAGTATCCATCAATCAATTCCTGGAGCCGAAACGGGCATTAGGGCTGGAATGTATAATGGTAAAACTTTTGCAAAAAGTGGAGCAAAAGCTTACGATTTGACCGATCAGCAGAAGGCATTTTTAAAGAACGATAACCTGCGCCATGTGTTGATCACTACCGTTTCATCTCCCAAAGATGCGGCACTATGGAACAACAATGCGCAGGCATTTGTAGAGGGATTGGGTTTGGGTATTCCAGCAAACAACAGTACCGATCCAAGACACACGGCTAAAGCGACTACGGAATTTAATGAAGGCGCTGGCGGTCAAATTTCGCTATGGCCTGACGGTTTGGCCATGGCAGCAACTTTCGATCCTAATATTGTACAACAGTTTGGTGAAATTGCAGCTAAAGAATACAGGGCTTTGGGTATTGCCACAGCGCTATCTCCACAAATTGATTTGGGTACAGAACCGCGTTGGTATCGCATCAACATGACTTTTGGCGAAAGCAGCAAGCTAACTACAGATATGGCAAGAGCTTACATCGATGGGTTCCAAACTTCAACAGGTAAAGCTGAAATTAAGAATGGTTGGGGATATAATAGCGTAAATGCAATGGTGAAACATTGGCCAAGCGGTGGACCAGAAGAAGGTGGGCGTGATGGGCACTGGGCCATGGGTAAATTCGCTGTTTATCCAGGGAATAACTTCCAAGAGCACGTAAACCCATTTGTGAATGGTGCTTTTAAACTGAAAGGTAAAACGGGGGCAGCTTCAGCAGTAATGCCTTACTATACCATTTCTCATGGTAAGGACACAGTGGCCAACGGTTTTAGCAAATATATCATTACCGATTTGTTGAGAGAGAAATACAAATACGACGGAGTAGTATGTACCGATTGGTTGATTACTGGCGACGAAGGTAAAACACCAGGTGATTTTGCAGGTAAACCTTGGGGAGTAGAAAAATTGTCTATCGCGGAAAGACACTACCAAGTTTTATTGGCAGGTGTAGATCAATTTGGAGGAAATAATGTGATAGCCCCGTTACTGGAAGCTTATCAAATGGGCGTAAAGCAGTTTGGCGAAAAAGCCTTTAGGGCACGGTTTGAAGCTTCTGGGATTCGTTTGTTAAAGAATATTTTCCGTGTAGGCTTATTCGAAAACCCTTATTTAAATGCGGATGAAAGTCAGGCAACGGTTGGTCAACCAGCGTTTATGAAAGCGGGTTACGAAGCACAGGTGAAGTCGGTGGTATTATTGAAAAACCATCAGTCGGTGCTCCCTGTTCAGGTGAAGAAAACAGTATATGTGCCCAAAATTTACACGCCGGCAGCCAAAGATTGGTGGGGTAACTATCAACAAGCAAAATTTGAATATCCGATAGATACCAATGTGCTGAAGAAATATTATCAGCTTACTGCTGATCCAGCAAAAGCAGATTTTGCAATTGTCTTTGTTAGCAGTCCGCAAAGTGCAGATGGGGGGTATAGTGCTGCCGATCGTAAACAAGGGAACAATGGCTATGTACCCATTAGCTTGCAATATGGAGCTTATACTGCAGTAGATGCGAGAGAAAAAAGTATCGCAGCGGGTGACCCGGTGGTAGACCCAACCATCAAAGATCGTTCATTTAAAAATAAGTCAACTGTAGCTAGTAATACGATGGATTTGCAAACTATTTTGGACACGAAAGAAATGATGAAAGGCAAACCTGTAATTGTATCGGTTTCTGCTAGTAAGCCAATGATTTTTAATGAATTTGAAGCTGTTGCTGATGGAATTGTACTAAACTTTGGTGTTTCCTCTCAGGCAGTTTTAGATATCATTTCTGGTAAGGCGGAACCTTCCGGATTATTGCCGGTACAAATGCCCGCTAACATGAAAACCGTAGAACTGCAAAAAGAAGATGTACCGTTTGATATGGAATGTCATAAAGATGCGGATGGAAATGTTTACGATTTTGGCTTCGGCTTAAATTGGAAAGGTGTCATTAAAGATGCAAGAATAGAACGATATAAAAAGAACTAATTGCCCGACAACCACCGTTCCGTCTGGTCATTAAAAATTTTCATCATACTCATTCCGAATTTTAGGGGCAACCTAAAAAAGTCCACTTTATTTAGAGTGGACTTTTTTTAAAGAACATGCGTTTAAATGAAGTGTTTTGCGGATGTTTGCGGTATTGTGGTAATTTATTATTATCATTGAAGTAAATTGTTAGAATACCATGCTTAAAAAACTACTTCTCCTTTTATTTGTTTTTGCTTCTTTACAAGCAAGCGCACAAATCAATAATGGTCCAAAAATACAACGTGAATTTAGGGCGGCCTGGGTAGCCAGCGTAGCTAATATCAATTGGCCAAGTAAACCAGGTCTAACTACTCAGCAGCAACAGGATGAAGCCATCGCTTTGTTGGATATGTTGCAGAAGAATAATTTCAATGCCGTAATTTTTCAAATCAGGCCACAGGCAGATGCTTTTTATAAAAGTGATATAGAGCCTTGGTCATACTATCTTACCGGGGTGCAGGGACAGGCCCCAAATCCTTATTATGATCCTCTGGAGTTTTGGGTGAAAGCTGCCCATGAACGTGGTATGGAACTTCACGTTTGGTTAAATCCTTATCGTGCACACCATACTGCTGGAGGACCAGTGAGTGATTTGTCTGTAGTGAAAAAACACCCTGATTTGGTGGTGAAGTTAAAACAAGGCTATTGGTGGTTTGATCCTTCAAAGAAAGGAACACAAGATTTAGCTTCCTCCGTAGTTAAAGATATTGTGAAACGTTATGATATTGATGGCGTACATTTTGACGATTACTTTTATCCATATGCCGAATACAATGGCGGAGCAGATTTTCCTGATGACGACAGCTATGCAGCTTATCAAAAAAACGGTGGTAAATTGTCCAGAGGAGATTGGCGTAGGGACCAGGTAAACAAGTTTGTAAAGCGTATCTATAAAGAGATTAAAGCAGAGAAGAAGTTCGTGAAATTCGGTATCAGCCCGTTTGGTATTTGGCGTCCTGGTTATCCGGAATCCATTAGAGGAATGGATCAATACGATAAATTATATGCGGATGCTAAACTTTGGCTAAACAAAGGTTGGATAGATTATTTTATGCCGCAATTGTATTGGCAAATCAATAACGTTCCTTTGAGTTTTCCGGTATTATTGAATTGGTGGGAAAGTGAAAACACTAAAGGAAGACACTTGTGGCCAGGTTTAAATAGCGGCATTGGTGGTGGTGAAAAAAACAGCGACGAGATCATCAATCAGATCATGATTGCCCGAGGAATTGTTTCTAAATCACCAGGCGTTGCACATTGGAGTATTGGGGCCTTAACCAAGCATGAAAGCCTGCGTAATGACTTGTTGGCCGGACCTTATAAAGAAGAGGCTTTAGTGCCAGAATCGCCTTGGCTAAGTAAAAAAGCTCCTCAAGCTCCAACCACAGTTCACGAAGATAGAGGCAATGATCTTTACTTAAAGTGGGCGGTAAAAAATGAAAAGGAAGTATTTAAATATGTGGTTTATACACAATATGGTGATAAATGGACTTACAGAACGTTGAATGCGAAGAGCAGTTTCTTTCAAGTGCCAAAACAAATGGAAGTAAATCCTAAAACCAAAGCAGTAGCTGGTTTGAAAGCAATTAAGGTAACTGCCGTGGGTAGAACCGGAAATGAAAGTGATGGCGAAATCATCACTTTATAAGAGCCTATAGGAGACTTTATAAACTTGCGATTTTTCAAAACTTCGCAAGTTTTTTGTTTATAGACTTTTCGTTAAGGGTTTCTCACTTGCCCATCGCCAGTAACCAGCCACTTGTAGCTGGTCAATTCTTCTAAAGCCATTGGTCCACGGGCATGGAGCTTTTGAGTGCTGATCCCAATTTCTGCGCCTAATCCAAATTGGCCCCCATCTGTAAATGCAGTAGAAACATTGGCGTAAACCGCTGCGGCATCTACCTGATTTAAAAATAAGGCTATATTTTCGGCATCCTCACTAATAATTGCTTCACTATGCTTTGAACTATAGGTTGCAATATGATCTAAGGCTTCATTTATATCGTTTACGACTTTAACAGCCAATTTCAATGATAAAAATTCGGTACCGAAATGTTCTGGTTGCGCTGGGTGCAATAGCGATTCTGGATAACTTTCTTTTAACGCTTTGTAGCTTGTTTCATCGGCATAAAGCTCTACTTCTTTTTGAGCCAAAGGCGATAGAAGTTGGGAAATGTCCTTAGTGCGTTCTTGATGGATCAATACGCAATCCAATGCATTACAAACACTTACCCTACGGGTTTTTGCATTGGCAATAATTAGCTGCCCTTTCTCTAAGTTGGCCGATGCATCAAAAAAGGTGTGTACAATCCCTGCTCCGGTTTCAATCACGGGAATTTTGCTGTTTTCACGAACGTAATTAATCAGCGATTGGCTTCCTCTTGGAATCAGTACATCTACATCGTTTACAGCATTTAACAGTGCTTCGGCCGCACTTCTGTCAGCAGGCAATAAAGTCAATACATTGGGATTGATTTGATGTTTTGCTAAAACCTCTTGTATGACCTTGCAAATTGCGGCGTTAGAATACTCCGCATCGCTGCCACCTTTTAGTACGGCTACATTTCCAGTTTTGAAGCATAAGGCAAAAACATCTACGGTAACATTGGGGCGTGCTTCGTAAATGACACCAACTACACCAAGTGGCACCCTTACTTTTTTGATGTTGAGGTTATTGGGCAATGTTTTTTCATGGATTAAGTCGCCCAATGGACTATTCAATGAAGCTACATTTTTCACATCGCCCGCAATATCCTTAATGCGTTGCCCCGTAAGTTTTAGACGGTCATATTTAGGGTCGCTTTCGGGCATGCGATTCAAGTCCTTTTGGTTTTCAGCTAAAATAAATTCGCTTTGTGCCACTAGCGCCTCTGCCAGTTTATTCAATAAAAGGTTAATGGTTTCCTTATTGAGCGAAACCATGGTTCTGGTAGCCTGTTTTGCGTTTTCAAAATATTGTTTCATCTTTAGGTTTCTGGTTGGTTTGTTGTTTAGTTTTTTAGAAACCAAGTCTTTACTCCTTGCTCCTTATTCTTTGCTCCCTGCTACTAGCCACTAATTCCTAGTCACTAGTCACTAACCCCTTATATCGCTGCATAAAAATAGTCGTAATGTACCAAGGGCTTTTGGTTCTTTTGGCCAATTCGTTCACGTGCTTTATCTGAGCCGTACTTGGCAATGCCCAGGCCTATTAATTTTTCATTCTCATCAATAACCTTGATGATGTCGCCTTTTTTAAAATCAGCTTTAACGGCGATAATTCCAACTGGAAGTAGGCTGGTTGCCTTACCAGAAGTAAGAACTGTTTTGGCACCATCATTTAATTGTACCACTCCAGTAGCAGCGGTTTCGGCATGTGCAATCCATTTTTTCTGCCCTGATTTGATCTTGTCAGCCACAAAATGAGTGTGCACCACATTGCCGTCTAATAATGAAGTAAGAATATGGTCGGTTTTACCATTGCTAATGTGCACATTGATGCCAAGCTTAGCTACTTTTTGGGCAATGGTAGATTTGGTAATCATTCCGCCTCTGCCAAACTGCGATTTCCCAGTGCTTACAAAACTGCTAAAATCAGTTGCTGTTCCCGTATTTATCTTTTCAATCACCTTGCTATGTGCTAGCTTAGGGTCGCCCGTATAAATACCGTCTACGTTGGATAAGATGAAAAGCGCATCGGCATTCATCATGGAGGCGATAAGTCCGGCTAGCTCATCGTTATCGGTAAACATCAGCTCTGTTACCGAAACCACGTCGTTTTCATTCACTACTGGGATTACCCCGTTTTGTAGTAAAATTTGCATGCAGTTTTTCATGTTCAGGTAATGTACCCTATCCCTAAAATCTTCTTTGGTCACCAACACTTGGGCACAAGTCATTTCGTGCGCTCCAAAAAAATCTGAATAGGTATTGATCAGCTTTACCTGCCCAATGGCTGCCAACAGCTGTCTGGTTGCCACAGCATCCTGTTTTTCCGATACTTTGATTAAGCTTCTGCCTGAAGCTACGGCACCAGATGAAACGAGAATCACTTCAATGCCCTTTTGCTTAATTTGGGCAATCTGTTCTACCAGATGTTTAATGCGAGCGGTGTCGGGTAATCCATTGGCTTGGGTAATTACATTTGAACCTATTTTGACAACTACTTTTTGGTAAGGTAAGGGCATGATTGAAAATAAAAAGGCTAATCTACCAAATAAGTAGTATTTTTTTAGTCGATTGTGTGTTTAATTGAAAAATTAATAAAAACGGTCGCATAGTTTTGCTATGTGACCGTTGTAAATCATCTAAATGTGATATTATTTTTCGATCAAGAAACTGCTTTTTGGTTGACGCACTTTTTTCAATCCAACTAACCAATCGTTTTCTGTGTCGCGATAGCCCAAAGGTAACACGGTTACACTTTTTAGGCCTTGCTCATTTAATTTTAGAACCTCGTCATATTTTGCGTTGTCAAAACCTTCCATTGGCGTGGCATCAACTTTTAACAAAGCCGCTTCAGCAATAGCAGTTCCAAAAGAGATGTAGGCCTGACGAGCAGCGTGCTCAAAATTCACTTGAGCTTCTCTAGGTAAATACATGCTTTTTAGGCGCGCTACGTAATCCGCAGTTGCTTCGGCGGGTAGGCCCCTTTCACTATTCATTAGGTTGAATGCTTCGTCGATGCGTTCTTCTGTATAGTTGTCCCAAGCGGCAAAAACCAATACGTGTGACGCATCAACAATTTGTGATTGGTCGAAAGAATGAGTACGTAAGGTTTGTTTCAATTCAGGGTCAGTAACTACAATTACCTTAAAAGGTTGCAGTCCAGATGAAGAAGGCGCTAAGCGTGCTGCTTCTAGAATTTGATCTACTTTTTCTTGGGGAACGGCTTGTCCGTTCATTTTTTTAGTGGCATAACGCCAGTTTAATGCTTCAATTAAGCTCATTTTTTTAGCGATTGATATTTTTAATAAATCCTTGTATGGCATCCAAAAGAATTTGCTGTTGCATTTCATCTGGAGCGGCGGTTAGGTTCACCATATTGATGGAAGTTAATCCATGGAGGATTGACCAAAGCGTGTGGAATTTAAGGAATCTGCGCTGCTCATCCGTTTCTTTCATCAAGCTACTGATGACCTCAATAAGAATACAGCTAAAGTTTCCAATCTCGGTAATCTCTCTTGCTTTTTGGCAATTGGGGATGCCGAGTCCGAACATCATCCTGTAATAGGCAGCATTACTGAACGCAAACTCAAAATAGCTTAGTGCCATCTGGGTAAGCTGTTCCTCAGGGCTGGTATATTTTTCTTTGGTGCTTTGCATGGCCATTGCGAGCATCAAAAAGCCCTGTTTCACAAATTCTCCCTGAATAGCATCCTTACTCTCAAAATGGTTGTACACCACTGGCAAGCTGTATCCTATTGCATCAGCTATTTTTCTGATGGATACCGCCTGCCAGCCTTCCTGTAGCACAATTTGTTCTGTGGCTTTAAGAATGGCATTCTTGGTCAGTTCTTTTTGCTTCTGTCTATCCGTTTTAACTAACATTTAATTAGGTTAACACTGTTAGCAAAAGTAAAAGTTAACACTGTTAGCTAAAAGACCTTTCATTGTTTTTGACTAAAAAATGATAGAAGTAAATCTCACTTTATGAAAACAATTTGCTCAAAATACGGGTTGTTTTCTATGCAAGCATAGTTTTTAAATGCCTGTATATAAATGTCGAAGCTTTTTATTTAAAATGAACGGTTATGAAAAAAGTAGTATTGTTGGCTGTGTTAATGGTGTCGGCTGCCGTGGCCGCTTTGGCACAGGAGGGTAGGGGGTTCTATATTAAACCTGCTGGAAGTTATTTTATTAAAGTTACGCCTGTGGAGTTTCCCAACGTGGGCGAGTTACAGCCGAGGGATAGGGTGTTTAATATTAATCCTTTAACGGGAGCACAAACTTTGGTTTCCGAAGAAGCCATCACAGGCTCTTTTGGGCAAGGCTGGAGAGCAGGCTTAACAGGAGGATTTAGGTTTAGTCCGGTAGTTGCTTTTGAAATGGGTGTTAATTATTTCCAAAGCGAGAGAAATACCATGGCACGCCAAACGGGATATAATGCCAATAATGGAAATGTATTGCTGTCTGTTCACTCTAGCGGACAGGTGAAAGCATTGGATTTAACGCCAACCTTGGTTTTTCATGTGCCTACCAGTAAAAACTTCAGGCCTTATTTGAAAATTGGGGCGGTTGTGCCGGTATATGGTTATTTGGAAATTAAAACAAATGTTAATGATCAAACGGGAACCATTGCCAGCGAAATTAATCCGGCTTTAAGAGCTGTTGAGCTTACCAGGGAAGAGCGGATTAAGCCGAGGCCGACTATTGGATTTTTGGGTGCAGCAGGATTTAGCGTGCCTATTGGTAAAAATATCAGTTTCTTTAGTGAAGTCGAGTATCGTAACGTATCCGTAAGTAGTAAGGAAAAAGAGGTTCGCAAGTTTGAAGGAACGGGTACAACCCTTGTGGGGACCAAGGTGCCAATTACCATGAATGATCTGCCTACCGCGCAACGTTATACTGATTATCATAAAAAAATAGATCAAAATTCTAACGTACCAGGAAATGCCAATTATGACCCTAACAAAAGAGGAGATGACTTAAGGTCGTACATTAACATTGGTGGCTTGGGGATGAATGTAGGACTTAAAATTGGATTTTAAACGATTGTCACATTGAGCTTATATTGTCAGACTGAGCTTGTCGAAATGTTAGACTTCGACAAGCTCAGTCTGACAAAGTTTTTTCTAAGCAGGAATTTTTTCTACCAAAATCTCATGACCTGTTTGGTCAAAATAAGTACAGGTCATTTTTTCTAAATCCATAATCCATTTTTCGATGCCAGTTTCGGCACAGTCTTTACAAAAAGTATAGTAATCTGTGCCTCCTTGTTGGTGTATTTTCAGCTGACTGATAAATTTGTCTTTATCAGTCGTTTTCGAAATGGAAAGATTTTCATATTGAGGTGCTGAAGAAGTTTGAAAGGCATTGGCACCAAAATATTCGGTATGGCTATCTTTTACCCAAGTTTCGAAACTTAAAACACCCATTGCCTTAATTTCTTGAATATACTTTGGGAAATCGGCGCCCGATTTTACTTTGTCGTGTGCCTGTTCAATTGCCGCTACGGTAAACATTCTTAATGCTTTAATTTAGACTTGAATAATTTTTCTAATTTATCCATTTTTGGCAAAATGACAATCCTACAATACGGCTGCTCGCCATTTCTGAGGAAATAATCTTGATGGTAGTTTTCTGCAACATAAAA
The DNA here is from genome assembly GCF_039594775.1 of Pedobacter sp. GTDB lineage: Bacteria > Bacteroidota > Bacteroidia > Sphingobacteriales > Sphingobacteriaceae > Pedobacter. The sequence continues at coordinate 1,098,598 of NZ_JBCNMT010000001.1, forward strand.
GGTTTGGGCTTTCTCCAGCGTAGTCACTACAGGTTTGCCAAATGCATTTTCTTTATTCAGCAAAGCTTTGTACTTCTCTGCAGTTGCTTTTTGCTGTTCGTTATGGTAAAAAATCACCGAACGATATTGCGTGCCAACATCAGCTCCTTGTCTGTTTAAAGTGGTAGGGTCGTGTAGTTTCCAAAATACTTCCAGTAGTTCATCAAAGGAAATTTTTTTAGGGTCAAACTCAAGTTCAATCACCTCTGCATGATTGGTTGTTCCGCTACAAACTTCATCGTAGGTTGGATTGGGAATGTTACCTCCTTCATAACCTGATTTTACATTGTACACGCCATTCAGTCGTTGGAAAACAGCTTCGGTACACCAAAAACATCCCATGCCAAAAGTTGCTTTTTCTAATTTTGGTTTTTGCGCATCAGCACCAAGTATCGAAAAGAGGATTAAAGAAGTCATCATTACAGTTTTCATTTTTTGAAATTCTTAATATGTAATTATACGTAAAAGCTGGCGCAAAAGTTTCTTGACGCCTTAAAAATGACAAGTGGCTTAGAATATAACTTGTTAACACTTTGAAGCGAATAAAGACTGGTGTTAATAACTTAAAGTGTTTGTTTTTAGTTTTTTATGGTGATTAAATTCAAATAATTGAGGTTTGTTAACATATCTTTTCTAAATTTAACTTGAACATTAAAAATAAAGATATGTCAACACCTTATATCCCGTGTTTAGATTTAAACACCTACATTAACGGAACAGAGGAACAACGTAAAAAATTTTCTGACGAACTTGGCAAAGCTTTTAACGATTCGGGCTTTGTTACGATCACTAATCATGGTGTAAGTCAGGAGCTGATAGATAAACTCTATAAAAACATCAAAGAGTTATTCGCACTGCCAGTTGAAACCAAACGTAAATACGAGAAGCCTGAACTTGCAGGCCAACGTGGCTATACCAGTGCCGGTAAAGAAACTGCAAAAGGCGCAAAAACTGCCGATTTAAAAGAATTCTGGCAAATTGGTCAAACTGTTACCGACGGTGATCCGATTAAAAATGAATATCCAGATAATGAGGTAGTTGACGAAATTCCGGAATTTAATACGGTAACCAGAGAGATTTATCAAAAATTGGAGGAGAATGGAAAGCACTTGTTGCGTGCCATTGCTACTTACTTAGGCTTGCCTATCGATTACTTTGACCAACACGTACATAATGGAAATTCTATTTTAAGAGGTATCCATTATTTCCCCATTGAAGATCCTGATTCGATTGCCGCGGACGCAGTTCGTGCAGGTGCGCATGAGGATATTAACTTAATTACTTTATTGATTGGTGCCAGCGCCGATGGTTTGGAGGTATTAACCCGTAGTAACGAATGGTTGCCAATTAAAGCGCACCATACTGATATTGTGGTAAACGTAGGCGATATGTTGCAACGTTTAACCAATAACAAATTGCGTTCAACTACACATCGGGTAGTGAACCCGCCACGTGAATTGATGAAGACTTCTCGTTTTTCAGTGCCGTTTTTCTTACATCCACGCAGTAACATGGATTTAACCAGCTTGGAAAGCTGCATTGATGCTGCACATCCAAAAGTTTATAGCGATATGACTGCTGGTGAATACCTAGATGAACGCTTGCAAGAAATTGGTTTGAAGAAAATGTAATCAATATCTAATGCTAAATAAAAAAGGCGGCCATTTCTGGTCGCCTTTTTTATTTAGTTCCGCTTTTTCAAGCTATCTATTTTAATGGATTTAATGGAGTCGGTAGTTTTCGGTAGCAATTTCTGAATTTCATTAGATGCTGCAGCGGCTTGTTTTAATACTGTCTTTTCAGCAGGCTTTACTGGTGCTTTTACAGGATTAGTCGCTGTGCTTTTCCCTTTATTATTACTTGGCGGTACTTTTTTTGTTGGAGTACTTCCTGCTTTTGGCTTGGTTGTAGGTGTTCCTCTAATAATATCCGCCTTGCTGGTTGGCCTAAGTTCTGGTTTCCAAATAAAGCCTGTTAGCAGTGGCTCCTTTTCTAATTTATCCATAGGGTCTACTGCCCCTTCTACTTCTCTAACGGTTACAATATGAGTAAGTTCCTTGTTCAAAAACCTAAAACGTAAACGACTGCTCACCGTTTGGTTTACATTGTCGTAGTTACCTTTGTTGTCTTTGGAGTAATAAATACTTTCGGCATTGCCATCTACATACATGTTACGCATCTCGCCATCTACAAAAAAGCCGGTAATCACTTTTCCCTTTACTTGGTTGAACTTGGTCGAGTCGCCTTCTATGTTAACAATGAAGCCATTTTGTAGTACCTGAAAATTATGGATTTTATTGTTTTTAAAGAAAACATGGATGGTGTCGCCTGTTTGTTGGCTACCATCAGACCATAAAATTGGATTTTTATACCAGCGCAAAGATGAATCGGCAGCATTATAAAACAGGGAATCAGCCTTTGCCTGCATGTTTGACTTATATACTCTCACATTATGGTAAGCTTTAATAATCCTTGCCCTTACTGTGTCTGCTGGATTAATGGCGCTGTCTGCCATTAAAGGTTTCGCTACTTGGCCAGCCATTGCTTTAGTGGCATTTGCTGTATTGGCTTTTGTGGCAGCGGGTACGTTCTTAGCTTTGGTAGTAGCTGCCTTTTCTAAGGTGCTTTTTACTGAATCAGCTTTTGCCACAGGCATAATCTTCTTCAACTTGGCAAGGCTATCGGCGAGGAGGCTATCCTGTCGTAGTTTATTTTTATTGGCCAGCAAGCTATCAATAAGCGGTGGGTCTTTAACTTTTTGCTTTTTAGCCTCTTCTTCTAATTTCTTTCGTTCTTTTCTGCTTAGCTTTTTATCGTTTGTAGGCGTACTGCCTTTCTTTAAATCTTCGGATTGTTGTTGCAATAGCTTTTTGGCTTCCGCCTTTTCCTTGTCTTTTTCTGCCTTTTCCTTTTCGTCTTCTGCACCAATTTCATTGTCTTTTTTCACTACAGGTCGGCTCAGTAGCTTAAGGGTTTTAACCAATGCTCGCTGACTTTCTAAGGTATCTGCGGCTAACCAAAGTGTGTCGGGTCTTTTCTTATTGTTAATGGTAACACTATCTTTTGTCCCTAAACCTACGTAAGCTTTTTGAGTAGCAATAATGCGTTCTTCGTCTCTGTAGTATTCTCCCAATTGCCCGTACAAAACGGTTTGGTCTTTAGTGTCTCTAAAAACAATGTTTCTTACCGCTTTACCGTAACCTCGTTTACCATAATAATACAAACTGTCTCCTTTTAAAGAGCGGCTACCATTGGTATATAAGTTTTTTTTCCCGAAATAGGCATTTTCGCTTTTAGTATTGTAGGCGCCGTCTTCTGTATAAAGCTTATCTTCTTTATTTTTAATATTGGTTGGGCCGTAAAAATAAGTCCAATTTGTACCTGTATTGTAACGCAAGCTATCTGAATTAATGATTGTTTTTTCCGCAGTGACAATCAATACATCCTTTGTGAAATATACATCTCGGTAGTTGGAAAAATAAACTCCTCTTTTACTGGTAATGGTAGCATCTTTGTTGACCAGCTTGCCACCAGTAGTATACTTTCCAATTTTGGCCACCATGTCATAATCCAACACGTTAGAGGTAAGTGTATTCTCTCTATCGATTAGCTTAACATTTTTATCTAAATGAGCTTTTTTGGCGTTACCATCGTAATTCAAAAAATCTGAATAAATGTTCAGTGTGTCACCTTGGTTAATGTGTACGTTGCCGAAGGCTTCGAAAAAATTCCGACTTCCTCCATAAAGTACTGCACTATCACATTTTAAGATGGCACCATCATGGCTGAAAACAGGTTTCCGGAGATAACTAACATCGGCTTTGGTGATGCCAGAAGCACGTTCTGCTGTTTCCAGTTTGATTTGCGTACGAGCTTGGGCAAACAATAATAATGGACTAACCAATAAAAGAAATAAAAGGCGAAACTTTTGCACGATACAAATTTAAGGTTTTATTTTTCAGCTATACTTATGTGCTTCATGAATTTATAGATATTTTTGAGCAATGTTACCAGTACAGCAATTTATAGACCATGTTTTAAGGCATCAGCTTTTTGGGGCCTCAGACCACGTGCTGCTGGCCGTAAGTGGCGGCAAGGATTCTGTACTGATGACACAGCTATTTAAACAGGCTGGCTTTAGATTTAGTATGGCGCATTGCAACTTTAATTTGCGGGCCGATGAATCACAGCGTGATGAGCTGTTTGTGAAGCTATTGGCCGAAGAAATGCAGGTGCCTTTACATGTAGTGCACTTTGATACCAAAGGTTTTTCTGAGCAACATAAAATCTCAACCCAAATGGCAGCTAGGCAGCTGCGGTATGATTGGTTCGAGCAATTGAGGCAGGAACACAATTACGCGTTTATTGCTGTAGCCCACCATCAAAATGATGCTGTTGAAACCGTATTGCTGAATTTGGTTAGGGGTACAGGCATTAGCGGTATGCATGGTATTTTGCCAAAGCGTGGGCATTTGATTAGGCCATTACTCTTTTTATCAAGGCAGGAAATTGATCAATTGGTTGATGACCATCATTTGGCTTATGTAGAGGATAGCTCGAACTTAAGTAGTAAGTACGCTCGTAACAAGATACGTTTGGAAGTCATTCCGCACCTGCGGGAAATCAATCCTAAATTGGAAGAAACCTTTGCAGAAAATATTGCTCGCTTTGCTGAAACAGAGGAATTGCTACAGCAGGTAGTGATGCAAACCTGTAGTCGGTTGTTCAAAAAAGAGGGCGAAGTCATTTCAATAGCTATTAAAGATGTAACTGCCTTGAAGCCGCAGAAACTGCTTTTTTTCGAGTTGTTAAGACCTTTTCATTTCAGCTCTTCTGTGGTCGACGAAATTTTATCTTCTTTACATAAACAAAGCGGAACCTCGTTTTATAGTAGCATGCATCAGTTGATTATCGATAGGGAAAAGCTGTTGATATCTCCTTTAAATCAAACCTGCGATGAGGTTTTCTATTTGCATACAAAAGGAGAGGTTTCCATTGGCTTTGATCAGAGGATTAAATTGAGGTTTGCCGAAGAAAGTATCTTTAATGGAGATAAAAATGTTGCCCATGTAGATGCCAATTTGCTGGTTTTTCCCTTGGTGATTCGCTATAGGCAAGATGGAGACAAGTTTATACCCTTGGGGATGAAGTCTCAAAAAAAACTAAGCAATTTTTTGGTGGATGAAAAAGTGCCTCTGCCACAAAAAGCTAAAGTACCGTTGTTGATTAACGGTAATGGAGAAATGATATGGGTGGCCGGTTTGCGACAAGACGAAAGATATAAAGTACGCACAACAACAAAAAAAGTTGCTATATTCGAATTATTAAACTGATAAATGGACGGAAGGTATACCTTTATAGAAAAACAGTACATCGGTCGCGATTATATCCGTATCTCTATACGATTAATTATGGCTGCATTCTGTTTTGCAGTGTATGTTTACGAAAGGGATAGGGACAACACCGTTGACTTGTTCCTGGTTGTTGGTTTTGGTATTATTGGCGTGTCTATTATTCTGCTATTCATGGTGCAGTATAAAACGGTCATCGAAAACAAAAAGGTACGGATAGATGGTTTGTGGACTGCAAAGAAGGTTGAAATAGACCTCAATAAAATTGTCAACATCCGTAAGGCCACTTACAGCAGGTTTTTCTTCAACAATCCAGTTTATAATCTTCATAAAAACGGAACAGTCCGGTTTTTTTCATCTGGCAAGGATGCCATTGTACTTACCGATAGAGATGGTCTAGAATATTACATTGGTACCCAAAGACCCAATGAGATGTATCTTGTGTTGCAAAATGAGATGCGGTCGGAGTAAAAATGCCATATTTTTCTAACCATATTATTACCCAGAAATAACAATCTTTAAATAGGATATCAGCTACATTTGCCTTTGTGAATCTTGAACATAGAGATTGCGTTACAACCAACGGATGAAAATAGGAATAGTTTGTTACCCTACCTTTGGAGGTAGTGGAGTGGTAGCTACCGAGCTGGGCAAAGCCCTAGCTAATGAAGGACATCAGGTACATTTTATCACATATAGCCAGCCTGCGAGGCTCGACTTTTTTTCTGCCAATTTATTTTATCATGAAGTTTCTGTAAGGGATTATCCCTTATTTGATTATGCTCCTTATGAGTCTGCTTTGGCCAGTAAATTGGTAGATGTAGTACGTTTTGAGCAGTTGGATATTCTGCATGTGCATTACGCCATTCCACATGCTTCGGCAGCCTTTATGGCCAAGCAAATTTTGGCTACTTATGGAATTAATATTCCTTTTGTAACTACTTTGCACGGTACAGATATCACTTTGGTGGGTAAAGACGCTACTTACAAGCCGGTAGTTACTTTTTCGATCAATCAAAGTGATGGGGTGACTACGGTTTCCGAAGATTTAAAGGAAGATACCTATCGCCATTTTGACATTTCGAAAGACATTAGGGTAATTCCTAACTTTATCGATTTTAACCGCTTTAGCCTACAGCCCAAAGACCACTTCAAAAAAGCGATAGCTCCTAATAATGAGCGTATCCTTATCCATACTTCTAACTTTAGGAAAGTAAAGCGTACAGAGGACGTGATTAGGATGTTCCACAAAGTGCTGGAGAAAATCCCTGCTAAATTGTTGATGGTGGGCGATGGACCTGAGCGTTCGGCCAATGAGCAGTTATGCAGAGAACTTGATATTTGCGATAGCGTAAGGTTTTTGGGTAAACAAGATGCTGTAGAAGAAATTTTATCGGTGTCAGACTTGTTTATCATCCCTTCAGAGAATGAAAGCTTTGGTCTTGCGGCGTTGGAGGCTATGGCCTGTAAAGTGCCTGTCATTTCGTCTAACGCAGGAGGTTTGCCTGAACTTAATATCGATGATTTCTGCGGTTACCTATGTGAAGTGGGGGATGTGGAAGATATGGCAAACAAAGCGGTGACGATCTTGAGCAACCAAAAGACCTTAGATTATTTTAAGGAAAACGCACTTACTAGAGCAAAGGACTTTGATCTAAAGAAGATACTGCCACAATATGTTGCTTTTTATGAAGAGGTGATTGCGGGGAATAAATAGATGCCAATAAGGTAATAACCTCGGGTCGATTATTAAATTTGTCAAAACAAGTTCCTAAAACTGATGCTGAAATAAATTCAGCATGACGAATCGCCCATCTGACGCCACCCTGAATTTATTTCAGGGTCAGCAGAACAAAGTTGGTATTATTTCATTAAAAATCAACTGAATAATAATCGAACTCAGGTTAATAACAAAAGCTCCTACATGTTGAAGTGTAGGAGCTTTTGTTATGGTAATGATGCTATTGTTTAGTCTATTTGCCAAAAATTAAACAGACAGGGGATCCTACTGCAATTCGCTTTTTCGTATCGGTTAATTTTCCTATTTTAGCATTTCTTTGAAAAATGATGATATCATTAGAATACTGATGTCCTACCAATAAATAATTGCCGCTTGGGTCAATGCTGAAGTTACGAGGACCTTTACCCAAGGTACTTACTGTTTCAACATGTTTTATCTTACCATCTTTTTGTACGGCAAAAACGCTGATGTTATTGGCGTCACCACGGTTACTTTCATATAAAAATTTGCCATCTGCAGAAATATGGATGTCGGCGGCGTCAATTCTACCTTTAAAATCATTAGCAGCTGTAGCTACCTCTTCTATTAATTTGAAATTACCGTCTGCGTAACTGAAAACACTGATTTTACCATTGAATTCGTGTGCCAAATAAGCAAATTTCCCATTAGGGCTAAAAGCGATATGACGGGGGCCAGAACCTGGGTTAGTGCTTATACTATGTTTTAGGGTTAATGGTTTTTCGGCATTAGCCTGATAACTGTAAACATATATCTTATCTTCGCCCAAATCGGTCGAAATGATATACTTTCCGTCTGGAGAAAATAATGTTTGATGTACATGGGCGCTTGTTTGTCGCTTGTCGGGGCCGCTTCCGGTATGTTGCACCAGTTGTTTTACAGCGGTAAGTGAACCATCCGCCTTGATACCAAAAACGCTGATGCTGCCACCGCTATAATTTGCGGTAAATACATGCTTGCCATCACTAAGAACGAAACACGGGTCGGCACCTTTGGTTGCTTCTTTATTGATTAAAGTGCCTTCGTTGGTTTTGGGGTTAAACTTAAAAGCTGCCGCTGCACTGTTGGCGCCAACTTCCGACACGCTATAAATTGCATCGTTATTTTTGCTTAAAGCTACATAACTTGGATTGGCGATGTTTTTAATCACGCTCAACTGCTTCACATCCGCTGTTTTGCTATTAAAATCATATACATAAATTCCTTCGCTGGTGCCTTTGGTATAAGTGCCAACAATAAGTTTATGATTTTGCGCTAGTGCCAATAATGAGCCGTAGCAAAATAGTGTTAAAAGCGAAAGTTTCTTGAGCATGATTTTTGGTTTTTTTGAGAAAGATAGCAATAAATAAAAAATGCGCAAAGTTTAACTCTGCGCATTTCAAATCGTTTTATTTGATCAGGTGCTTGATCTGTATCAATTCGTGTTCTTCCAGATATCTCCATCTTCCACGTGGAAGGTCCTTTTTGGTCAAGTTGCCATAAACCACACGGTCAAGCTTCACTACATCATAGCCAAGGTGTTCGAAAATACGGCGTACAATTCTGTTCTTTCCGCTATGGATTTGTATACCCACTTCGTTTTTGCTTGCGCCGGCAACATAAGAAATGTTATCTGGTTTAATAAAGCCATCTTCCAGCTCTAAGCCAAATTGAATTTTGTTGAAATCGCCTTGGGTAAGATTTCTGTTTAACTCTACCTGATAGATTTTGGTAATACCGTTTCTAGGGTGCGATAACCTGTCGGCTAATTCACCATCATTGGTCATTAACAACAAACCTGTAGTATTCCTGTCTAAACGGCCAACTGGGTAAATACGCTCGCGGCTAGCTTTCTCAACCAAATGCATTACCGTTTTACGTTCTTGTGGGTCCTCGGTGGTGGTGATATAATCTTTAGGCTTGTTTAAAAGTACATATACTCTCTTTTCACGCTTAAGCAGTTCACCATTGTATCTTACTTCGTCTTTATAAGGGTCTACCTTAAAGCCCAGTTCGTTAATGACTTTGCCATTTACGCTAACTACACCAGCTTCAATCAGCTCATCGGCTTTACGACGAGAACAGATCCCGGCATTAGCAATGTAACGGTTCAAACGAATAAGGTCGTCTTCAGCTTTTGATTTCCTGCTTCTTAATGTTGGAGCAACACGTTCGCCTTTATCCTCTTTTTTATTTTTGAAACCGCTTTCTTCTCTTTTTCTGAAAGGGCGATTATCGCCATAACGGTTATCTTTTCTGTCACCAGTTTTTCTATCGCCAAACTTGGCAGCTGCACCATCTTTGGCGTAACTGTCTTTTTTTACATAGCTTCTTTTACCTTCTTTGTTGTCGAAGGATTTTTTGAAACCATCTTGATTGTCGAAATTATTTTTGGCAGGTCTGCCAGTTTTAGATTTGAAGTCCTTTTTGTCTTTATTATCGAAACGCGGTTTGTCGCTATTTTCGTTAAATCTTTTAGGTCTTTCTTCCGAAGCATTACTTCTTCTTGCTCCACTACGCTCAGTGCGTTCTCTTGGCTCGGTACGTTGGTTACGTTCAGTGCGCTCCCCACGTTCTCTATACTCTCCACGTTCTTTACGTTCTCCAGTACGCTTGCCAGCATTGGACTTGTCATCCCGACTTTTCCCTTTGTTACTATTTGTCATGATACGCTTTTAACCGCATAATTAATGCGGCTGCAAAGTTAGCAAATTTGTATGGATTAGCAATTGTAAAATGTAGTGTTTTTTGCTGAAAGTTGCTCTTAAAAAATCTAGCCTCACGGTGTTTTAAATGCCGATTTTTGCACTTGTTTTTGTAAGTGCTTGATAATTAAATAAATAAAATGTACCTTTGCGCACCAAGTATTAAGTGTTAACTAAAAAAGGAGGAAGATGTTAAAGAAACACCTCATTCCATGTACGGTAATTTTAGGATTACTGGTTATGGCCAAAGTGTTTGCTTATAAGCTACCAACCAAAGTAGAAAATCTTAAGAAAGATAACTATACCAATAGTGAAAAAAAGACCGAAGAGCCGGTATTTTCAATAGCTCAACTAGAGTTTGCCGAAGAAACATTGCCAATTGGCGATACTAAGGTAACTCACAAAATGAAGAGGACTTTGGCTTCATTTTCATATGAAAATTTGCAGACTACGCGTTTGCATAAAAAAGCAGCAGAATGGTTCCCTGTAATAGAACCAATTTTGGCGGCCTATGGCATACCTAATGATTTTAAGTATGTTCCTTTAGTGGAGTCGGGCTTAAGAGCAGGCGTTTCACCAAAAGGTGCGGCTGGTTTTTGGCAGTTTATGCCTGGTACCGCCCGTATGTATGGCCTAAAGGTAAATAGTAAGGTTGATGAGCGATATAATCTCAAAAAATCTACCATTGCAGCAGCCAAGTATATCAAAGAACTTTATGACGTTTTTGATAGTTGGACTTTGGTTGCCGCAGCTTACAATGTTGGTGACAATCACATGCGCCGACAAATTAACCGCCAGAAGCAGGATAATTATTTTAAGATGAAACTCAATCGCGAAACAGGTGCGTACGTGTACAAACTAATTTCAATGAAGGAAATCTTAGAAAATCCTAACCGAAACGGTTATAAAAACCAGAAAGCATTAATTGCTTTCAAGCAAACAGAAGAAACAAATGCTACTACGGTAGAATAGTGAGAATTGGTATAGCTTTTTTATAAGCATTTTAAAAGCGGTTTCCGAAATAAAGGAGGCCGCTTTTTTCGTTTATAGGTTTTTTGTCACAGATGCACAAATATGAAGATGTCCGTTTGGGTCAATAAATAATCTGTGCATTTAAATATCCACTATAATTTTAAAATGATGCCACTATCTGTCTGTATTTATTAAAAGTAAATATAGCCACATAGATACATAGCAAACTCTATCTGCATTGGTTTCAAATGGCAGAACCGTAAATAGTGACAAAAAATGATATTTTGAAACTAAAAGTATGAATGTGATACTTGGAAATATTGTTTAAACCAACTTGCATTATCGAGGCTAATAAAATAATCTGTGCATCTGTGGCTTATTTAATGGCATTTTCGCCTTTTTACTTTTAACTTTCTACTTTTGGAATATGTCTCTACAACATTTAAAGGTCGCGGCGGTACGTCAGGAAGTAAATGAGGTCATCAGTATCATATTTGAGCCTGTTGAAGGTTTGATCTATAAGGCTGGGCAGTTTCTTACTTTGTCATTTACCCTTAACGGAAAGGAATTGAGACGTTCCTATTCTTTTTATAGCTCGCCTGTGGTAGACGAACCTTTGGCCATCGCGGTAAAGCTGGTAGAAAATGGCGAAATTTCACGCTTCTTGCATCATCAAATCGCTGCAGGCGATATCGTGGAAGTAACCGAGCCTAATGGGCTGTTCTTTTATGAGCCAGAAGTTGACCAGCAAAGAACAGTGTTCCTGTTTGCAGCGGGAGTAGGAATTACCCCTTTGTTTTCTATTCTAAAGACGGCTTTGGTTGCCGAAAAGCAATCCAAAATTGTATTGATTTACAGTAGCCGCTCCGCAGCAGATACTTTATTTATTGACGAACTGAAAGCTTGGCAACAGATTTATCCTGATCGGTTGGAGCTGATCTTTTTGTTCAGTAACTCTAAAAATCTATTAAGAGCTCGCTTAAATGGCTTTTTGGTACAGGAATTAGTAAGAACGCATTTGGCTTTTGCCAAAGAAGATGCCTTGTTTTACACCTGCGGTCCAGTAGATTATATGGATGTTTGTCGTATTTCTATTCTAGGAATTGGCTACAAGCCACATCAGGTTAAACGGGAAACTTTTGTGTTGCCGGAAGATGAGGTAGATGAGGATGATACGACAGAAAAAGTCATCGATAAAAATACCTATTCCATTAATTTGATCTTTCAGGGAGAAACCCATCATTTGGAGGTTCCTTGGCCTAAAAGGATTTTAGATGTAGCCCTGGAACACAAGATAAAAATTCCTTATAGTTGTAGTGGCGGTGTTTGCAGTACTTGTGCGGCTACCTGCATTTCGGGTGGTGTAAGAATGGATTATAACGAGGTGCTTACTGATGATGAAATAGCCAAAGGCAGGGTGTTGGTTTGCACGGGACATCCCACGGAGAACGATACGACGATTACTTGGACCTAACATTTTTGTCATTCCGACGATAGGAGGAATCTAGCGTCATGCCCTCTTATTTAGAACCTCCCTCTTAATATCTTCCGAAGTATCGGAACGGGCTCTCCAAAGGGAGAAAAGGGCATTGCTCAAAGGGAATTTGTGCTATGGTTACATCTGCATGAAGCCATTATTGTATTGGTAATTTCTGCATATCCCCCTCTTTGAGTGTCTATCCCGATGCTTCGGGAGGGTAGGGGGAGGAAATGAATACGAAGTACTGTCCTGCAATAAAAAGAAGATTTACTTCGTAGCTGCTATGCGGTCTTCGTTACACTCAGAATGACAAAAGGAATTTTACTTCAATTCCCTATATGAAACTTTAAAATTTGTTTAGGGTAATGTCAAATCGATGGCCTACTGAATCTTTTTTGTTTTTGTATGAGGTTAAATTTCCGATATAAATCCCATTTGGAGAATCGAATAATTTAATCACTGCAAATTCATCATACTTTTCATTACTTGTGGGTTTGGTATTTCGAAAAAATAAAGTATCTCCTTTCCTATAATACTCTCCTTCAATTTCATTTATGCCAAAACAAATGCTTCTGTCAATAAATTTATTATTTGCTTTAAATTTTAAAACAGATCGACAATTTGCGGCACCTTCATAATCTGCAATTAGTAAGTCTTCTCCCTTTAATTTGTCAAAGTTGATGAAGCCATGTGGATTAAAGAAGGTTAAGACTAAAATTCCAGCTAATGTTATTGTAATAATTAAACGCTGTTTATCTGTAAACTTCTCCTTGATCAGTAGAAATAGCTGGCTAATCAATAATACCGCTAATAAAGGATAACAGAAAAAAAGAACCGTATATAAAGGAAAAGCTAGTAAACCCAATTTTCCTTCCCAATAACCTAAAGTATTGATGATTAAGAAGAAAATGGTCATGAAGATAATTAGTGCTTTACGCTTCATATGCACTAAAAACTACTTCACATTCCTCGTTTGCGGAGGCAAGGGCACAAATTCAGTTTCACCTGGTACAGGAGCAAATTCCTGCTTTAGCCACATCTCTTTTGCTTCTTCAATCCGTTCCCGGCTACTGGCTACAAAATTCCAGTAAATAAAACGTTCTTCTGGGAAAGGCTCCCCGCCGAAAATATAAACCGTGCTATTAGGTTCCAAAGTAAATTCACAAAGTTTGCTGTCTTTGGCTACCAAGAAGTTCTTTGGCCCAAAAGTATTGCCTTCACTGCTTACACCACCTTCTAAAATATACAGACCGCTTTCACCAAATAGCTGGTTTCCTATGCTTAAAGTCTTTTCTTCCTTGTTCTTGATTTCTATAAAGTAAAGCGGACTGTAAACAGGAATTGGCGATTTTTTACCGAAAGCTTCCCCTGCAATCAACTTAAAATCTACACCATCTTCTTGCCAAGTAGGAATGTCATTGCCATCGGCATGAAAAAACTCTGGGTCCATTTGTTCTAGGTGTTTTGGCAATGCCACCCAAATTTGTAAACCATGTAAAAACTTATCGCTATGTCTTAACCTTTCGGGAGTACGCTCGGAGTGGGCGATGCCCTTCCCTGCTGTCATCCAATTCACTTGCCCTGGATTAATCTCTACTGCGGTACCTAAACCATCGCGGTGCATAATGGCACCTTCAAACAAATAGGTCAACGTCGATAAACCAATGTGCGGATGAGGGGGGATGTCGATGTTCTGATGATCGTTCATGGCAGCGGGACCCATGTGGTCAATAAAACAAAAAGGACCTACCAATCGCTTCTCTCTAAAGGGCAATAATCTGCCTACCAAAAAATTACCAATATCGCTTGGTCTCTCTTCAATGATCAGTTGTATGTTCGACATGTTTTTGGGTTTTACTGTTTAAACAAATATACTTAAAAGGCCTCTAAAAAGTCGATTTTCTTCTTTAATCTCTTCCTTAAAAACCTTTAAGTAATTTAGCGGTTTAAATTCCAACATGAAGCAGGCATTTTCTCTTTTTGATTTTAAGCAGCCGATCAATTATAAGAATGAGATTTTGGCCGGCTTAACCGTTGCAATGACCATGATTCCCGAGTCGTTGTCGTTTGCGATACTGGCTGGTTTTCCTCCACTCACAGGTTTGTACGCTGCTTTTATCATGGGCTTGGTCACAGCGATACTTGGAGGTAGACCTGGACTCGTTTCGGGCGGAGCTGGTGCAACGGTAATTACCCTCATTGCTTTAATGAAATTGCACGGATTGGAGTATGTGTTTGCCGCCGTAGTGGTAGCAGGTATCATTCAAATTACGGTGGGTGTTTTTAAGTTGGGCAAGTTTGTGAGGTTGGTACCCCAATCGGTAATGTATGGTTTTGTGAATGGCTTGGCCATTGTGATTTTCATGTCGCAGCTGGACCAATTTAAGGTGAGGGAAACTGGTGAATGGCTGAGCGGTTCGGCATTATATACCATGTTGGGCTTGGTGGCTTTAACTATTGCCATTGTGTGGCTTTGGCCCAAAATTACCAAGGCGGTTCCCGCTTCGTTAGTGGCTATTTTGGCAGTTTTTGGTGTGGTGCTAATTGGTGGTGTTCAAACCAAAACGGTGAGTGATATTGCTTCGGTAGCAGGTGGTTTGCCACCTTTTCATATTCCACAAGTGCCTTTTAACTTCGAAACCTTGCAAATTGTGTTTCCCTTTGGCTTAATTATGGCCATGGTAGGTTTAACCGAAGGTTTGCTCACCTTGAATTTGGTAGATGAGATTGTGGGTAATAAAGGCAATGGGAATAGGGAATGTGTAGCGCAGGGAAGTGCTAATATCCTAAATGGTTTCTTTTTCGGGATGGGTGGTTGCCCCATGATTGCTCAAACCTTGGTCAATTTATCTGCTGGGGCTAGGGCAAGGCTGTCGGCTATTATTGCGGCCTTTACCATTTTGCTCATTATATTGGTGGGGGCTCCTGTTATCGGGAAATTACCTATGGCAGCTTTGGTAGGTGTAATGATGATGGTGGCCATTGGCACTTTTGAATGGGGTAGTTTAAGGGTGATTAACAAAATGCCAAAATCTGATATTTTTATTGGAGTGGTCGTGGCCGCAGTAACAGTGTTGATGCATAATTTGGCACTTGCTGTTTTAATAGGAGTCATTTTATCGGCATTGGTTTTTGCTTGGGAAAGTGCTAGACGGATTAGAGCCAAAAAGCACATTGATGAGGACGGGGTGAAGCACTACGAGATTTATGGGCCTTTATTCTTTGGTTCTACCGCGGCTTTTTTAGAAAAATTTGATGTTCAGGACGATCCTGAAATGGTGGTGATAGATTTTAAGGACAGTAGAATTAGTGATATGAGTGCCATTGATGCCGTCCATAAAATTACCGAGCGTTACCGTAAACTGAATAAGAAAGTTACGCTAAGGCATTTGAGTGCCGATAGCAGATTGTTGTTAAGAAATGCTGGAAATATCATCGAAGTAAATATTGACGACCCAACGTATAAAGTGGCGGATAAGTAAATTAGTTAATTAGCAGATTTGTTAATGAGATAATTGGTCGACGAAAAAATGCTCTTTCAGTGAGGAACGATACGTTGTAAGGATCACGATATGGAATGCTCGGTAGTGCTTGAACAAAAATCAGAAGGATTTCGATAGTTATAGTACAAACGTTCCAAAAGCATACGACTCCTAAGGAGTCGCATCATCTTTAGTAAGTTTTTTATAGGTATTTGACCTCTTCGAGGTCTTGAGAATATAGGATAAAATCTAAAAGTCCCCCTAGTTAATGTTGTTCGGGATTACGCTGCTATTAACATTGGCTTATCATCATATTTGCACATTAGCTAATTTATTGATGAGATAATTGGCCAATAAAAAACGCCATTTCAGTTAGCTGAAATGACGTTCTATACATTTGAATTAGCTAATTAAACCATCAGCTGATCATCACATTCAATTAAGCCTGTACTTGTTGCAATCCAGGGATTTCAACCATTTCATTAGCTTCAGCTTGGTAGTCTACACCTTCCACATCAAACCCAAAAAGATTTAAGAAATCGTGTTTGTAACCCGCTAAATCGCCAGTTGCTGGTAAAGTTTCTGTATCGGCAGTTTTCCAAAGTTCAGCTACTTTAGCTTGTACATCTTCACGCATTTCCCAATCATCAATTCTGATACGACCTTTTTCGTCCACAGGAACATCTCCGCCAGTATAAAGTCTTTCATTAAATAAACGTTGGATCTGCTCAATACAACCTTCATGAATACCCATTTCTTTCATCGTTTTGTACAAGAAAGAAATGTATAGTGGAATTACAGGGATAGCTGAACTTGCTTGGGTTACTAATGCTTTATTTACCGAAACGTAGGCTTTACCGTTAAGGTCAGCCAATTTATCGCTAATGGTAAATGCCGTTGCTTCCAAATGGTCTTTAGCACGGCCAATGGTACCTTTGCGGTAAACCGCTTCGGTAACTTTTGGACCGATGTATGAATAAGCCACTGTAGTTGCACCCTCGGCCAAAGCTCCAGCTGCTTTTAGGTCATCTATCCACATTTCCCAATCTTCACCACCCATTACGGCAATGGTATTTTCAATTTCTTCTTCGTTTGCAGGCTCAATGCTCACTTGTGATACAATGCCGGTATGGAAATCAACCGTTTTGTCGCTAAAAGTACCGCCAATAGGTTTTAAGGTCGAACGGTGAGTTACGCCAGTTTTTGGTTTGGTTCTTACTGGAGAAGCCAAGCTATAGATAATTAAATCTACTTGTCCCCAATCCGCTTTGATCAAATCAATAACTTGTTGTTTTACTTCATTAGAGAAGGCATCGCCGTTAACACTTTTGGCATATAAGCCATCTGCAATGGCTTGTTTTTCAAATGCTGCAGTATTGTACCATCCAGGAGAAGCAGTTTTGCCCTCTTTAGGTTCTTTTTCGAAATAAACGCCGATGGTAGAAGCTCCAGAGCCGTAAGCCGCAGTTATTCTAGAGGCTAAGCCAAAGCCAGTTGAAGCACCAATTACCAATACACGCTTAGGGCCATTGATAGCTCCTTTAGATTTTACGTATTCAATTTGGTTTTTAACGTTTTGTGCAGCGCCATCTGGATGGGCCGTTAAACAAATAAAACCACGCATTCTAGGTTCAATAATCATAATCTTGTTATTATAATGCCAATTGCTGGCAATCCTTCGTCAAAGCTACCTATTTTTTTGTGCTCTGCAAATTTAGAAAGTAGCCGTCGCTTGATTGTCCTTATCGCTCGATATTTTTTGGAAAAGCGAAACCTGTAGCTCTTGGCCAATGTAGCCCTTTGCTCCGTTCAAATGGCTTCATTACGCTACGCACCATTTTGCCATAACCACTTCGCCAAGGTTTATTTTACAATGGTTGTGGTAATCGTTGATATCCTTTATCTCCTAACGCCTCAATTTTTAAATCCTTAATTTTTAAATATTTACTATATTTGCCGAAATATTAAAATCATGCTACGTCTAATACATATCCAAAATCAATGCGCTAGCCAGTCTATTTGGCCAGGTAGCTTGGATATTGACTTTAGTTTTATCTCGGGCTACTAGCATTTCTTTTCTAAAAACGCATTTCAATTATTATCACAATTAAAAATTATCTGGTGGAAACATCAGGACACAATATTATATATGGACATTTTATACACTGTAGAAGAAAAATATCTACAGGCAATGGATGAGCTTAATTACGGCGAAACCCCAAAGGCAATGCACTTGCTTAAAGAGTTGATCGTTACTGATGATACTTATGCCAGAGCATATTATGGCTTAGGAATTATTTATCATTATTATATTAAGGATTATAAAGCCGCGGGTTATTACTATCAAACAGGAATGGACTTGGATGAAACTATTCCAGATCTGTATGAAGATTACCTCAAATTATTGGTTACGCTCCAATTACATAAAAAAATAGAACAGGTAACCACCAAGGCACTTGAAGTACCAGGAGTTAACCTTGCCAGGATTTACGAAATGATTGGCGTTTACGAAGAGCAACGTCAAAATTTTGCCCTGGCAAAGCAGCATTACCAAAAGGCGGCTTCAATTACAGTGGTGGATAATGAGCACGACTTGCTACAAGGACATCTCAAAAGAGTGTTGGGCAAGTTAAAAGCAAAGCAACAAATGGTTTACGCATATGAAGGGAGTTAATTTTAACTCCCTTTTGCATTTGATTGTATTTGCTACTGTGTATTGTTCTTGTTACTTTTGGTCATAACTATTTCATCATGACGCCAATATCCCTTATTAAGAAACAGCTAGTTATATGCCTGTTCTTTTTATTGGGATTTTTTCAAGCCTTTAGCCAAAATAAAAATGGCGATACTCTTTTAAACAATGAAGGTTTGAAGAAACTGGCTGCACTTAGCAATTGGTATTATCGTAACGTTAGGCAATATGACAGTGTAAAAGCTTTCAAAGCCTTTGAAGACTTGCAGCAACGAGCCACAAAAGCAGATGATAAAGTTTGTTTGGCGGCAGTTGTTTTTTATCGAGGGCAATATCAGGCCATTAAAATTAACCAGGATAGCTTGGGTGTTAACAGCATGAAGCGGGGGATTAAAATGGCGGAGCTTAATCGGCAAACACTGCAGGCAGCCGAGTTTTCCCATCATTTGGGCTATTATTATTTCATTAAAGGAAAGTATAGTACTGCACTTTCCTATATGCTCAAGGCTAATTATGTATTTCAGCATATCGGTTATGGGCAAATAGAAGAACCTGGCTATTTGTTGTACCGTCTGGCCTTTGTATATTATCATTTGCGTAATTATCATGAGGCCTTAAAACATTTGCAAACTGCTTTAAAATATCCGAAAAACAGACCTGTGGTAGATATATATATCCTTAATACCCTTGGGTTGAGCTATCGGGAGTTGTATCAGCCTGATAGTGCCAAACATTATTTTTTACTGGCCAAAGCCAAGGCTGTAGCCACCCGAGATACCGCTTGGATGGGTATTATTTCTGGAAATATAGGCAACCTTCACCTTAAAGCGCACGATTATTCAGGTGCTCTTCCTTTTTTTGAACATTATTATAAGTACAGTTTAATTTCCAAAGATAAAACCTGTATTGCCGAAGCACTGATGGGGCTGGCAGACATTGCTGTTTTTTATAAACGTTATGATGAGGCATTAAAACGGTTGAAGGATGCTGATGACACCTATCATACCAAACCAGGAAATATACAGGTAGAAGATTATATCAAATTGGGCTATTTATATAATATCTTTTCCCGAGCGTGGGAAGGGAAGGGAAATGCCCAGCAATCTCTGTACTATCGTAAGTTGGCCGATGGAGTGCGTGATAGTATTGACCGTAGGGTGCAACTGTCCAATAATGTTGCTATTCAGCAGTTATTGGAAGCCGAACAACACAGCAGTGAAATAAAGCTGCTTGAGAAAGAAAAGCACACCGCTTTGTTGAAACAATACTTTTTGGTTGCCGCTACCATTTTATTGGTCATTATCTTTTTGCTGGTCTACAATAGGCAGTCGCTGAAACGAAAAAAGGACAAAGCTTTTCTTGAAAAGAAAGAAGTGATTTTGCAAGCAGAAAAGGAAAAAATAGAGGCCGAGCTGAAACATGCCACGGAGATGTTAAATAGTTATGTAGAAAACCTGCAACAAAAAACAGCCCTGTTGGATCAGGTGCAGACAGAAATGCAGCTGCTGCAGCAAAGTGTGGTCGATCCAGATGAGGAACTTCTGTTTTTACAAAGGCTTAACGATTCTACTATTTTAACTGAAGAGCAATGGCATGAGTTTAGAGAGCTATTTGAAAAGGTACATGCGGGCTTTTTTATTAAACTGAAGACAACCTATCCAAATTTAACCCCTGCTGAAACCAGACTGTGTGCGCTGACTAAATTACAATTAGGAACTAAAGAAATCGCTGCAATTTTAGGTGTAAATGCAGATACCATTAAAAAAACTAGACAGCGATTGCGTAAAAAAATAGATATTACTGAAGACATTGCCTTGGAAACTGTGGTCAATACCTTGTGACATGGACTCTTAAACTTGCTAATTACCCCGCTTTTGATCTCCTCCAAAGGGAGATATAAGTTACTGCTACTATTTTCCTTTCTGCAATTTGATTAATACTACTAATATTTGAATGTGCTTTCACTCGCTAATATCCCCCTCTTCGAGGGGGTAGGGGGAGGATATGTTGCTCCTGTTTGTTAATTATTCCTCCCTCTTGGTCTCCCTCCAAAGGGAGATATGGGTTACTGCTACTATTTTCCTTTCTCTAATTTGATTAATACTACTATTATTTGAATGTGCTTTCACTCGCTAATGTCCCCCTCTTTGAGGGGGTAGGGGGAGGATATGTTGCTCCTGTTTGTTAAGTATTCCTCCCTCTTGGTCTCCCTCCAAAGGGAGATATGGGTTACTACTACTATTTTCTTTTTTCAATTTAGCTAAATAGTACAGCGATGTGTTTGCATTCGCTAATATCCCCTCTTTGAGGGGGTAGGGGGAGGACTATTAACCATATCTAAAATTGTACCCCAAATTATCCCCCCTTTCTATCCTCATAAAAATATACTTGAAACTTACCTTGTGGTGAGTAAAGTAGCAAGCTACTCTTGAAGAATTTATTTTAAAAATATGAAGAAGTACACTCTCCTGTTCTTATGTTTTGTAGTGATACAAAGCTATGCCCAAACCACGCGCTATGTAAAAGCTAATGCCACTGGTGCCAATAATGGCAACAGTTGGGCAAATGCCTATACCAATTTCCAGACTGCCGTTAATGCATCTTCCGCTGGTGATGAAGTTTGGGTAGCTGCAGGGACCTATCAGCCAGCAAGTGGTCAATTTTTTGCCATGAAAGAAGGGGTGAAAATATACGGTGGTTTTGTTGGTAACGAGGGAACGTTGAGTGCTCGTAATTGGACCGGCAATGTGACTACCTTACAAGGTAATGGTAGTTATGTCATCAAAAATGAATTGAATGGGCTAACAAATGCTGCTGTTTTAGATGGCTTTACAGTAACTGGGGGAGCAGGTGTAGTTGCAGGTGCTGGAATGTACAATGCCAGTAGTTCTCCTTCGGTGATTAATTGTACGTTCTTGGCAAATACGGCAACATATGGAGCGGGTGCAATATATAACTACCAATGTTCTACACCACCCGTGATTACTAATTGCATTTTCTCTAATAATAATGGCGCTACCTATGGTGGGGCCATATACAATGTACTGTCATCGCCTGTCATTAAGAGCTGCACTTTTAACAATAATACGGCAGTAACAGGCGGTGGCATTTATTACAATACTCAATCCGTGCCAAACATCAGCAATTGTACGTTTAAAAATAATACTGCCAGTACCGCCGCAGGTGGAGCAATTTATTATAATGGCAGTGGTATATCAAGTAATGCTTATATCAGTAATTGCCTATTTGCTGGAAATACCTCCAATGCGGGTAGTGCCATTGGTTATGGTGATCAAGTGGCAAATAACCTCATTGTTACCAATTGTACTTTTTACAATAATACGGGTAGCGCGGCACTATATGCTCGTTTTTGGAATGCTGGTTTTAGGCCAATTATCCTTAATAATTCTATTGTTTACGGTAATACTGCCTTTTTTGATAAAACCGCCAGTGGAGGTGAAATCCAAGTGAATTACTCGTTGGTACAAGGTGCATCGTGTCCTGTTGGTGGAACTTGTAATACTGGTGTGATTTATAATCAGGATCCTAAATTTATGGATGCTGCTGCGGGTAATTTCGCTTTAAAGATTAGCAGTCCAGCAGTTAACAAAGGGAATAACAGCCTAAATAGTGTCTCTATAGATATAGCAGGTCAACCGAGGTTATCAGGGAATAGTGTCGATTTGGGCGCCTACGAATTTCAAAGTGCTGCTATTGCACCTGATGGGAACAATATCGTATATGTAGATGTGAATATACAAACTGGAGACGGTAGTGGGACCAGTTGGACAAATGCTATTCCGCAATTGGCAGATGCATTAAAATGGGCAAGGCAACAGAACAATTTCACTACAGCTAGCCCGCTTAAAATTTATGTCGCAAAAGGTACTTATAAACCACTTTATAGTGCGGTAGACGGGAGCAACTACGCTAATGGCGGTAGGGATAATGCTTTTGTAATGGTTAAAAACGTACAGCTTTACGGTGGTTTTGATCCTAGTAGCGGAAATACTAACCTCAATACACGTGTTTTGCCAACTGCGGCTAATGAGTTTCCAACGAACGGTACCGTATTAAGTGGCGATGTTAATGACAATGATGTGGTGAGTGGTTCGGGGAATACATTAAGCATCACCAATAACACTGAAAATAATTATCACGTGTTGGTGTCGATAGGAGATGTTGAAACGGCAAGGTTAGATGGTTTTACCGTCAAAGGTGGAAGTGCCAATAATTCTTCTGGTCAAACCACCATCAATACCGTTACGACGGATCAAGCTTCAGGTGGAGGTATGTATAATCAAGAATCGTCACCAACACTAGCCAACTGCGCTTTTACACAAAATTTGGCCAACTTCAATGGGGGCGGTATATATAGCCGTTCTTCCAATTCAACCATTACCAATTGCGTCATGTCTAAAAATATAGGTTACTATTTTGGAGGTGGTATTTATAATCTTTTGTCGTCTGTAACGCTTACTAATTGCACCATCAAACTCAATTTGCAGAATAGTGGTAGCGGTGGGGGTGGTATGGCCAATTATTCTTCTACGCTGATCCTTAATGATTGTTCAATTAGCGATAATTCAGCAGTAAATGGGGCTGGTATGATTAATTCTGGTTCTACGTTAACATTTAACAATTGTACGATCAATGCAAATAAGGTTACGGGCAATTCGGGCGGGGCATTGTATAATTCAACGAGTACCGTACGCCTTTTTAATTGCACGATTAACGGAAATTCGGTAACCAATAGTGCTAACGCTAGTGGTGGAGCCATATCCAATTCATCATGCCCCTTGGTTCAAATCACTAATTGTACCATCAGTGGAAATATTGTTAACGGTACCAATACCAGAGGTAGTGGTGTCTATATTACATCATCTACTACCGTATTGCTTGTGAACTCGGCTATCGTTGGAAACTCAACACCCAATGATGCCACTGGAGTTGGCTTATATAATATTTCGACCTCGCCGAAGTTGATGAATGCTACCTTAGCCAATAATGGTGTTGGAGGTGTTTATTCCGATGCAAACTCAACTCCAGAGTTCCAAAATAGTATTGTATGGGGAACGGTTTCTGGAAATTATAATGCAAATTATTCCCTCGTTAAAGGCTCTTCTGTAACAAGCAATGGCAATATTGATGCAAGTAGCCTAACATCGACCAATATTTTTACAGATGATGGTAATGGTATTTACACTTTGAAGAATGGCAGCCCCGCAGTGGGTACCGGTAGCAATAGTCTTTATGAAGCCTTTGATGGCGATGTTAATAACAACAGCTTAAGCAGCGATAAAGATTTGGCGGGTAATGACCGTTTGCAGAAAGGAACGATTGACCTTGGCGCTTTCGAAAGCAGTTACAATCTTGTTGTACCCATTACACCAGATGCGAATGGCATCATCTATGTCAAACAAAATGGTGCGGGTAATTTTAGTGGAAACAGTTGGACTAATGCCGCTCCAGAATTATCGGAGGTGCTTACTGCGGCTACCACTAATACCAATATCCAACAAATATGGGTAGCCAAAGGGACCTATCAACCTGCAAGTGGGCAAAGTTTTGCGATGAAAGAAGGCGTGAAAATGTATGGTGGATTTGCAGGCACCGAAACCCAAATCAACCAACGGGTATTTGGTTCTATGGCTGCAGATAGTACGCTTTTGCAAGGTAATGGAAGTTATGTAGTTTCTAGTATAAACTTAAGTGCAGCTTCGGTCATCGATGGTTTTTCGATCAAAGGTGGAAGCGGCCAAACTTGGGGTGGCGGAATGTATAATTATGGGTCATCAGTTACCATTAACAACTGTTTGTTTGCAGCAAATTCAGCAACTATAGGAGGCGGTATATGTAACTATTACAACTCGGCACCTACCATTAGCAATTGTACATTTTCTGGAAATACTGCTGACGGCGGAGGGGGGATTAGTAATTATAATAACTCTTCGCCCACCATTAGCAATTGTACTTTTTTTAGAAACAGGGCGAATAGCGGAGGTGCAATCAATAATTATTCATCTTCTAAACCTAATATCACCGGCTGTACTTTTACAGAAAATACAGCAAATGATTTCGGCGGAGCGATCACTAATTCAACCTCTTCTTCGTCTACCATCACGAATTGTAATTTCTCTGGAAATAAAGCAACTTCAGCTAGTGGCGGGGCAATCTTTAATACCGCTTCGTCCCCTATAATTACTGATTGTAGTTTTTCAAACAATACCTCCAGTACTTACGGAGGTGGTATTTTTAACGAACAATCATCAGCCGCTAACATTAGCAACAGTACATTTACTTCCAATGCCTCTGGTGGAGGCGGTGGTATCTTTAATACAGGGTCTTCGCCAAGCATTATTGGCTGTGCTTTTACGTCCAACTCTGCAAGTGTAAGCGGTGGTGGAGGCGTGTTTAACTATTCATCTTCATCAGCTATTATTAGCAACTGCACATTTGTGAGCAATACGGTAAGTGCTTCTGGAGGTGGAGGCATGATGAACCAGGGTGCTTCACCTACAGTGACTAATTGTGTGTTTAAGGGCAATACCAGTACAGGCAATAGCTCAGGTGCAGGGATGTATAATGTAATAGCGGCTGCAACTACAGTTAAGAATTGCGTTTTTTATGGCAATACCTCTGTTCGATACGCAGGAGCGATATATAATGGTGCTTCATCTCCTAAGTTAATTAACTGTACTATTGCTGGAAATAAGGCTGGCTTTACGAATTGGGGTGGTGGTATCTATAATAGCTCTTCGTCTTCGCCTGTCATTAGCAATGCAATCATTTACGGAAACAGTGATGGAATTATAAATAGCAATAGTACGCCAACAGTAGCTTATAGCATTGTACAGGGAGGTTACGTTGGAACAGGAAATACAGATGTAGACCCTCTGTTTACCAATGCACCAGCTTTTAGTACCGCTCCGTTTATTGTGGGCGATTATACCCTGCAAAGCTTTAGTCCAGCGGCTAATACAGGAAGTAATGCGTTGTATACAGGTTTAGATGCCACAACCTTAGATGTGGCAGGCAATGCTAGGGTATATAGATACGCGACAGGTGGTGTGATTGATCGAGGAGCCTATGAATATCAAAGTTTTGATGTATTGCCTGATGCTAATCATGTGGTTTATGTAAATGCCGCAGCTACGGGTACAGGTGCAGGAAACTCCTGGGCAAATGCAGTGACTTCGCTGGCAGATGTATTGCAATGGGCTAGGACAAAGTACAATGCTGATGCGACGGTTTTTGATGCTACGCCACTAAAAATATATGTAGCTAAGGGTACTTACAAACCAACATATCACGCTGCCGATGCAAATTTTACTGCTGATGGAGGACGTGACAATGCCTTTATGCTAGTTAAAAACGTGGAGTTGTATGGTGGTTTCGCGGGAACAGAAAGCAGTTTAAGCGAACGTAATCTTAAGCTGGTGGCTAATCGGACCATTCTTAGTGGCGATTTAAATGGTAACGACGAAACAACATTGACCATTACTGCAAATGCGGATAACACACACCACGTAGTGCTTGGTGTAGGCAATATAGGTTCGGCTATATTAGATGGATTTAGCATTATTAATGGTCATGCCAATACGGCGAGTACCATTGTAGTGAATGGTCAAACCATCTATCAAGATAGAGGAGCGGGGATTTATAATCAGGGAGCTTCACCTAAAATTACCAATTGTATCATTTCAGGACATACGGCTACAGCAGATCATACTGGTGCAGGTATTTACAACTATTCCGCTGCACCAGTAATTACCAATACTTTAATTACTGGGAATAAAACCTCGGGAAATGCCAGTGCGGCAGCTATGTACAGTGCCTATTCAGCACCTAAATTATTAAATGCCACCGTGGCGGGTAATAACGGTACGGGGACTGCAAATGCAGCGATTTATCACAATCTTTCCTCACCTGTGATAGGAAATGCAGTGGTTTACGGTAATAGTGGTGGTATTATAGAAAATACGACCGTAGAAGCACCAGATTATCAAAACCCTATGGTGGCCATTAATGATAAT
Source organism: Pedobacter sp. (assembly GCF_039594775.1). Taxonomy (GTDB): domain Bacteria; phylum Bacteroidota; class Bacteroidia; order Sphingobacteriales; family Sphingobacteriaceae; genus Pedobacter. Next base: position 1,125,093 of record NZ_JBCNMT010000001.1, read on the forward strand.
AGTACAGGTACTGATCCTTGGGATAATCCTGGTAATGCGCTTACCGATAATAATAGCTATGCAACCATGTCAAATGCAGCAATGTTGATTTCAGGCACCATAAGAAATAGTAATTTTTTAGCAGTAAAAGGATTAGGTTTTAATATACCACCTAATGCAGAAATATTGGGGGTTGAAGTGGAAATCCGAAAATTTTCTAGCGATAATACAGGTGGTAATTTTACTAGAGATTTGGATTTCAGGTTGCTTAAAAACAACCAAGTGACAGGAACAAACCACGCCAATACAGGTGTCAATTGGCCTACAACAGAAACAGCGTTTACTTATGGTACCAATACAGACCTTTGGGGACTTACCTTAACGCCTGCCGATGTAAACGCTAATGATTTTGGAGTAGCTATTGCTGTTACTTCAAGAGCTTCTGGTTTATTGCTGCCTACCGTGATATCTTACATTGACCAAGTAAGGATAAAAGTTTCTTATCAAATTGATGCGGTGACTAGTGTAAGTTATAGTGTAATACAAGGAGGATTTACTGGAACTGGCAATTTGGATGTAGACCCTAAGTATGCTAACCCAACTGCTTTCGCCATAGCTCCCGTTAGCGCTGGAAATTATGTTTTACATGATGAAAGTCCAGCTATTGGCGTAGGGAACAATTTGCTGTACACCAGTAATGGCGGTAATTTAACGGATAAAGATTTGTTGGGGAATAAGCGTTTGTCTGGTACAACCATTGATATGGGAGCTTATGAATATCAAGAGCTGGTTCCCGATAATAATAACATTCTTTATGTAGATGCTGCGGCAACGGGAACAGACGAAGGGTCATCATGGGCAAATGCCAGTCCCTCACTTGCCGATGCATTGAAATGGGCCAGGAAAATGTATCATTTGAATCCAACTGTTTTTGATGCCACACCTTTGAAAATATATGTGGCTAAAGGAACTCACAAGCCAGCTTATAATGCTGCAAATGCAAATTATGTGTTAGATGGTGGACGTGATAATGCTTTTGTACTGGTGAAAAATGTACTGCTTTATGGAGGCTTTGACCCTAGCAATGGTATTGATGATTTAACCAAGGTAAGGATTTATGGGGCAGGCGGGACTATTTTGAGTGGCGATGTAAATGGAGATGATGTGGTGACTGGTTCTGGAACTTCGCTCAGCATAACTAACAATACAGATAATAACCACCACGTCGTATTGGCCGCAGGTGATTTGGGTAATGCAAAACTAGATGGCTTTACCATAAAAGGTGGGAATGCCAACGGAAATAATACCATTACTGTAAATGGTGTTTCAGCGAGCAGGGCTAATGGAGGTGGAATGTACAACCATACTGCTTCGCCAATGGTAGAAAATTGCAGCTTCACCGTAAATGCAGGAACCCAGGGAGCGGGAGTAATGAATGAGCAAGCTTCACCTACCATCATTAACAGTAAGATTTATGCTAACTCAGGTGGTATTGGAGGTGGTATGTACAATTACTCCGGGGCCAATGTTAATGTGAAAGGAAGTATCATGTATGAAAATAAAGCATCCTCTGGTGGTGGCGGTATTGTGATCCACGATTCAGATGGAACCTTTGCCAATACAACTTTTGTGAACAATGGCAATATGGCTTTTGCTGTGGTTTCCAGTGGAGCACCTGTTTTACAAAACAGTATTGTTTGGGATAATATTTCGGGCGCTGGGTATATTGCTAGTTATTCTTTATTGAAAGGCTCGTCTGACAATACGAATGGCAATATCAATGCGGGTAGCTTAACCGGGGCAGATATTTTTAATGATGAGGTAAATGCCGATTATACCCTAAAAAGCACAAGTCCTGCCATTAATAAAGGAAATAATAATCTATATACGAGTTTAAGTGCTGGCACCAAAGATCTTGCTGGAAACTTAAGGGTTTTCAACTATGCAACCAATGGTGCAATTGACATGGGAGCTTATGAATATCAGGGTGTTTTGGTAACCACCTTAGCTGATTTTGCTAATATTACCAAAACCTTTGGCGATGCAGATTTTACACTTGCTGCACCAACCACGAATAGCGACGGTGCCTTTACTTATACCAGTAGCGATGAAAATGTTGCTACAATTAGCGGAAGTACCATTACCATTGTTGGTACCGGTACTACGACCATCACCGCTGCGCAGGCTGCGACAGGAAACTATGCTGCAGGCAGTATTTCATTAATACTAACCGTTAACAAAACTGATCAAACCATCAGTTTTGCGGCCTTGGCAAATAAAATCTATGGCGATGCGGACTTTAGCTTAAGCGCCACAGGTGGAGCATCTGGTAATGCGGTGACCTATACCAGTTCCAATCCATTGGTGGCCACCATTACAGGCAATACGGTTACGATTGTTGGCACAGGTAGCACTACCATTACCGCCTCACAATTGGGCAATGCCAATTACAATGCTGCAACTAATGTTCAGCAGACTTTAACGGTAGACAAAGCAGGCCAAACCATCAGCTTTGCAGCCTTGGCCAATAAAACCTATGGCGATGCGGCCTTTAACTTAAGTGCCACAGGCGGAGCATCTGGTAATGCGGTGACTTACACGAGTTCCAATCCGTTAGTGGCCACCATTGTGGGTAATACGGTAACCATTGTTGGCGCAGGGAATACCACCATCACCGCTTCGCAATTGGGCAATACCAACTACAATGCTGCAACTAGCGTGCAACAGACTTTAACGGTAGATAAGGCTAGCCAAACCATCAGCTTTGCTGCCCTGGCCAATAAAACCTATGGCGATGCGGCCTTTAACTTAAGTGCCACAGGCGGAGCATCTGGTAATGCGGTGATCTATACTAGTTCCAATCCATTGGTGGCCACCATTACAGGCAATACGGTTACCATTGTTGGCGCAGGTAGCACTACCATCACCGCCTCACAATTGGGCAATGCCAACTACAATGCTGCAACTAGCGTGCAACAGACTTTAACGGTAGACAAAGCAGGCCAAGCCATCAGCTTTGCGGCCTTGGCAAATAAAACCTATGGCGATGCGGCCTTTAACTTAAGTGCCACAGGCGGCGCATCTGGTAATGCGGTGACCTATACCAGTTCCAATCCTTTGGTAGCAACCATTTCGGGCAATACCGTCACCATTGTAGGAGTAGGTAGTACGACCATTACCGCCTCACAATTAGGCAATGCCAATTACAATGCTGCGACTAATGTTCAGCAGACTTTAACGGTAGACAAAGCAGGCCAAGCCATCAGCTTTGCGGCCTTGGCAAATAAAACCTATGGCGATGCGGACTTTAACTTAAGTGCCACAGGCGGAGCATCTGGTAATGCGGTGACCTATACCAGTTCCAATCCTTTGGTAGCAACCGTTTCGGGCAATACCGTCACCATTGTAGGAGTAGGTAGTACGACCATTACCGCCTCACAATTAGGCAATGCCAATTACAATGCTGCGACTAATGTTCAGCAGACTTTAACGGTAGACAAAGCAGACCAAACCATCAGCTTTGCGGCCTTGGCAAATAAAACCTATGGCGATGCGGCCTTTAACTTAAGTGTCACAGGCGGAGCATCTGGTAATGCGATAACTTACACGAGTTCCAATCCGTTAGTGGCCACCATTACAGGCAATACGGTTACGATTGTTGGCGCAGGTAGCACTACCATCACCGCTTCGCAATTGGGCAATGCCAACTACAATGCTGCAACTAGCGTGCAACAGACTTTAACAGTAGATAAGGCTAGTCAAACCATCAGTTTTGCAGCTTTAACAGCTAAACTTACCACAAGTCCAGATTTTGTAGTTGTTGCCAATAGTAGCAGCGGGCTGTCATTGAGTTTCAGCAGTAGCGATACCAATGTGGCCGAGGTATATCAAAGTGCTGGTGTATGGATGGTTAAAATTAAAGGAGCGGGTACCGCAGATATTACCGCTTCGCAGTTGGGTAATGGGAACTACTTCGCAGCTACGTCTCAAGTACAGTCGTTGTTGGTTGCCGAGCCACCACTTCCTGTAAACTTGATTAGTTATAAAGCCACGGTCGAAGGAAATGCTGCTAAATTGGAGTGGAAAACAGCGAGCGAGCAGAACAACAAGAACTTTGTAGTTTACCGCAGTGGTGACGATAAAGCTTTTGCAAAATTGGGAGAGGTAAATGGTCATGGCACGAGTTCGGTAGCTAATAGCTATGTTTTTTACGACAGACAGCCTTTAAAAGGTAACAACTATTACCGTTTGGTACAGGTAGATTTGAATGGCAAACCTGCCGAACTGGGAGAACGTGTGCTCAACTTCGAGCTTTCTGCGCAAGGTATTCAGCTTTATCCCAACCCAACCAAAGGAGAAGCCATGTTGAGCTTTGCTGCTGGAAAATACACGAAGCTAACGGTGAGCAGCGTAGAAGGAAAAGTGTTGAACATTATAGCGTTGAAGCCACAAGATGATAAAACTCAGATAGACTTGGCACAATATCCAGTAGGGGTGTATTTTGTGCGGTTGGTGGGCGGCAGTGAAAGTGTAACGAAGAAAGTGATTAAGCAATAAAAACAAATTAAGTTAAAAGCGTAGTAATACTACTAACTGCTTATGCTGAAATCGTTTTTTAGGAAACATGAATAAAAGAATATATTTGTTGATATATCTAGCGTAATGCGTTACAAAAAGCTCCTACAGAAGATGTCGCCTATATTTTGACAATGTTGGGCGCCATCTATCCAATCAGTAAAGAATTGGCCACTGCTTTTTATGAAAAAACAGTAAGTCTGAAAGTTAAAAAGGATACGATTTTATTGAAAGAAGGCGAGCGATGCCAGTATATGTATTTTATTAAACGTGGAGCAATGATGGGACAAACCATTCATCAGCAAAAGGAAATTGTGACCTATATTTCTATTGATAATGAGTTTGTAAGTTCTATTTCTGGTTTACATGGAGTAGTGCCATCGCAAGAAGCAATTATTGCGGTAGAAGACTCGGAACTCATTGCTATGCATAATGATGACTTGCAAGAACTGTTTTCCAAATACTTTGACATGAATTACCTTTTTAGGGTAATGGTAGAACAGTATTACAGAGATGCACAAGAACGCACACATATCATAAGGGTAGGGAATGCCAAAGAACGCTATCTTTATTTTGTAAACACCAAACCTGGATACATCGAACGTTTGCCCTTACACTTAGTAGCTTCCATGTTGGATATGAAATTACAGACCTTGCTGCGGGTGCAAAAACAACATCAGCTTTCTTTGCAAAAAGATAGAGAAACTGAAGATTGGTGTGCAAAAATTGAAGATTATATTATAATGCAGGAAGCTTTTAAAACAACTGATTTGAGTTTGGAGAAAGTAGCCTACACCTTGTCAAGCAGTACCCACAAGCTTTCCGCTATATTCAACAATGTCTACAAAATGACTTTTGCTGATTTTGTAAATGGACAACGAATCAAGAGCATCCAGCTGCAAATGGCCGACACCGAGGCCATGCGTAACTTTACCATTGAGGCATTGGCCAAACAAACGGGGTTTGCTTCACGCAGTGCATTTTACAATGCTTTTAAAAAAATTGTAGGCGTAAGTCCTGCAGAGTATAGAAGCACGTTATCATCATCCTCTATATAGTTTAAGTAAATATATAGATGGTCAATTCTAGAATTTTTCTGAGATATATGAAGTGTAGTTTTTGAAAACTTTGTCCAGTTTTATAAAACTGGACAAAGTTTTGGGGTTTAAAATTACAGGACACGGTGTGTGAAGTTTACTTTTGTGCCGATAAACCACGATGGGCTGATTAACAGCTTACAAACTAAAAACTTAATCATGTATCGCTTTAATAACTATTGCAAAACAGCATGTGTGCTCCTATGGATTTTATTTTTCAATATAGAGCTTCAAGCACAAGGAACATCCCTTCATTTTGATGGGGTTAATGACTATGTTACGGTACCCACCAAAAATGTAGAAATTAAAGGGAGTTTCACGGTGATGGCTTGGGTGAAGCCTGAGCATGCCACCAAAGCCATGCATATTTTTAGTTCTAGGGAACCTGCTGAATTTGGGTTTGATATGCAGCTTACAGGTGGCAACAAAGTACATGGTGATATTGGGAATGGAACTTCTTTTCTTACGACTTCGGCAGATGCCAACTATAGTTATGCCGTAGGAAAATGGCTACACGTGGCGTATGTGATCACGCCAACTGCGTATAAAATTTATGTAAATGGTAATTTGATGGTGACTAGCTCACTAAGTGGTACACCTCTGCTATTGAATAATACCCATCGGATTGTTATTGGGAAAAACGCCAGCGAGACCACTTATTTTCAAGGGAATATTGATGAAGTAAAGGTGTTTAGTAGTGCTTTAAATGATTTGGAACTGGTTGCCGAAATGATGAACAGCTCGGTAGCAGCACCAGCAAGTTTGGTGGCACATTATGATTTTAACCAATCGGCTACTACTTTAACCGATTTAAGTGGAAATAGCTACGATGGTACCCTCACAAATTTTGCGCTTACAGGAGCTACCAGCAATTGGGTAGAAAGCTACGCAATGGTTATTCCTAATTCAGCATTGCCAAGTAATATTTCCAGCTCAGGTTTTACGCTCAATTGGCAAGCACCAACCAATGGTGTTGCCGAACAGTATGTGTTGGAAGTAGCCACCAATTCAAGTTTTAATAATCCTATTGCAGGTTCGCCATTTACGGTCACTGGAACATCGCAGAACATTTCGGGACTTTTGTCAGGTACAGATTATTACTACAGGATATCTGCTCAAAAAAATACAGGGATTGCCCAAAAAGGAGCTTATAGTGCCGTTACAAAAGTGACCACTGCTTTAGCGTTTGATTATTTGAATACGCTTTCCATCAGCAATATTAACATCTCTCCAGTCTTTAGCGCCACTCAATTTACTTACACCGCCATTACTGCCAATGCAGATTTTCAGTTATTGGCTGCACAACCCAATTCGAGTTCGATTATAGAAATGAAGTTGAATGGCGGCAGTTTCACTGCACTCACTAGTGGAGTTTTATCTCCTACTATTCCCTTAAACTTAGGGATCAATACTCTTGAAGTAAAAGTTACCGATGGTGCATCCAATAGAACTTATACATTATCCATTAACCGGGTTAATCCAACCACTCGTTATGTTACCCAAAATGGCGCTGGTAATAAAGATGGTTCATCGTGGGCAAATGCTTCAGACGATTTGCAGTTAATGATCAACAATTCATCTACATATGACATGGTATGGGTGGCAAAGGGTACTTACATTCCCAAACGGAAAGCAAATGATATCAATAATATTACGGCCAACGACCGCAACAATGCCTTTTTGTTGAAAGCAGATGTAGAGGTGTATGGTGGTTTAGCAGGTACTGAAAATTCCTTGAGTGAAAGAGACCTCAGCATCACTGCCAATAGAAGTATTTTGACAGGTGATTTTAATCAGGATGATGTGGTTTCCGGAAAGGGTTTAAGTTTATTAATCCTTAACAATAGTGAAAACGCTTATCATGTGGTGCTTAGTGTAGGTCCGGTAGGTATCGCAAAACTTGATGGATTTACGGTTCGTGGAGGAAATGCAAATGGAAATGCGTTTTCGCAATTGTCTGTTAATGGCATTACAATATTCCATGCCAATGGTGGAGGGATTAATAGTTCGCAATCATCCCCTAAATTATCTAATCTGAGGGTGTTGGGGAATTCGACTTCTTTTGGCGGTGGAGGTATTGCCAATTATGGAAACTCATCGCCCATCATCGAAAATGTATTGGTCACTCAAAATAGAGCAACAGGTGTAAATGCGTCAAGTTTAGGCGGGGGTATCGCTAGCTATAATAATTCATTTCCCCAGCTAAATAATGTTGTTATCGATGGTAACACAGGCTACTCTGGTGGAGGGATGTGTAATAAAGGAGGCTCACACGCAATTTTAACGAATGTCATCATTACTGATAATCATGCGTTGCAAGTGTTCAATGAAGGTGGTGGAATTTATAATGAAGAGTCATCTCCTATTTTAACCAATGTACTGCTTGCCAACAATACAGGAATAGATGGCGGAGCGATTTATAATGGATATACCAGCGTACCTGTTTTAACCAACGTAACCATCACTAAAAATACCGCTGATAATGGAGCTGGTATTTATCATTATAGCAACTCTTCGAGCAAGATTCGTAACTCCATTATATGGGGTAATAATAATGGAATTGGTGACCCAGGAGCCACTACAGTGGAATATAGTCTAGTGCAGGGAGGTTTTTTAGGGACTGGTAATATTGCGGCCGACCCTCAATTTAAGGACTCAAATGGTAATTATCAATTGAGAAGCGGCAGCCCAGCCATTGATGCAGGGAGTACCAGCTACTATGGTAATGCCGAATTGCCTAATATCTCTACGATTACTAAAGATTTGGGCGGTAATAAAAGGGTGCTTGGTGTAGGTATTGATATGGGTGCTTATGAAATCCAAGAACTGGTAGCGGCTTTGAATTTTGATGGCGTAGATGATAAAATTACTTTTAATAGCAGCAATACGGTGTCGGGTGCTTTTACCGTACAGGCTTGGGTACGTCCTACAGATTTTACCAAAACCATGCATGTATTGAGCACTAAGTTTGCTGGAGGTTATGGTTTTGACCTGCAATTGAAACAAGGTAATACCATACATGCCAATATAGGATCTGCCAATGCTTGGTTGAGCAATACAGCCGATGTGACTTATGATTACAGTGCTGGCAGATGGATGCATATTGCCTATGCGGTATCTGCTACGGGCTATCAAATTTATGTGAATGGAAGTCTTAAGCAAAGTGGTGCTTTTTCGGGCACTCCCTTGTTAATGGATGCTAATCATCTTTTGCAGCTGGGTTTTAGCGGAACAGAAAATACCTATTTCAAAGGCGATATGGATGAGGTGAGAATTTACAACAAAGCATTGAGCGCAGAAGAAATCAATAAAGAAATGATGAACGCTACGACTACTTTGCCGCTTAATCTGGAAACACATTATAATTTTGATGAAGGCGCCTCTGCTCTAAATAATGCCTCAAAAACCATATTGGAAGACCAAGGTGCCAATGCACGGAATGGTGTGTTGAGTGGGTTTGATTTAAATGGAAGCAATAGCAATTGGGTGGAAAGCTATGCGATGGTATTGCCGTCAGCAGCAGTGCCCATCAGTTTGTCGTCATCCTCTTTTGAAGCTCGTTGGGGATACCCTCAATTGGGAATTGTAGATAATGGCTATGTGCTAGAGGTAGCTACCGATGCAGAATTTACCACACCTGTGGCTGGCTCACCTTTTATGGTAGCTGGGCAAACAAAAACAATTACAGGTTTGGCGGCGAATGCCACTTACTATTACCGAGTAGCGGCAGATAAGCAAAGTGTTACTGAACAAGGAGCATTTTCTCCAGCCATAGCGGTTACTTTACAGACCTTCAGCCCTCCAGGAAATGCCCTGAATTTTGATGGTGGCGACGACCATGTGGTGATGCAGCCCCAAGCTACGGTGGTGAAAGGGAATTTTACGGTAATGGCTTGGGTGAAACCCGAACATGCCACTAAGGCGATGCATATTTTCAGCACCAGAGAAGGTGGCGATAATACTTTCGACATGCAATTGACGGGAGGAAATAAGATACATGGTGATATTGGAAAAGGGACTGCGTGGATGACGAACACCGCCGATGCCAATTACAGCTATACAATTAATCGTTGGTTGCATGTAGCTTATGTGGTTTCGCCTTCGGGCTATAAAATTTATGCCAATGGGAAAGAGGTAGGCAATGGCACTTTAACCGATGAAGCGGTATTGCTTGATGCTACACATTACATCACTATTGGTAAAAATGCGTCGGAAAATACCTATTTCAAAGGAAGTATTGACGAAGTAAAGATTTATAGTGCTGCATTAACAGCGGCAGAAATTAAGGTGGATATGTTGAACAGCATTTCAAACCTAACAGCCTTGGTAGCTTACTATAATTTTGACCAGGCAAGCAATAGCCAAAGCGATGTGCTTACCAATCAAGGGAATAATGCTTATCATGGTAGTTTAAAGTATTTTGAATTGCAGGGTAATGCTTCCAATTGGATAGAGAGCTATGCGCAGGTAGTGCCACAGACTACTGCAGCTGTTGGTATTACCGATAAACAATTTAGGGCCACTTGGGCCGCACCAGCAGTGGGAGTGGTAGAAAATTATGTATTAGAAGTGGCTACCGATAATGCTTTTACACAACCTATTGTGGGTTCGCCATTCACAGTGAATGCTTTGTACAAAGATATTACCGGGTTAACTGCACTTACTAATTATTACTATCGGGTAAAAGCTGAAAAGGCCAGTGTTACAGGTCAGGGAGCTTTGTCGGAAATAGTTACCGCTACTACTTTGGAGCCCGTGTTGCCAGTAGTGTTAACCACCTATACCGCAAAAATAGAAGGTAACTATGCCAAGCTTTTATGGCAAACTGCTTCCGAACAGAATAACAAAGGCTTTGAAATTTACCGCAGTGGCGATGATAAGCAATTTGTAAAATTAGATGATGTGAGTGCCAAAGGAATTGGCTCATCGTATACCCATTATGATAAAGCCCCTTTAAAAGGCAATAACTATTATCGTTTGGTGCAGGTAGATTTAGATGGCAAGCCTACCGAGCTGGGCGAGCGTGTGTTGAACTTTGCACTTTCTGTTTCAGGTGTGCAGCTTTACCCTAATCCAACTAAAGGTAAGGTGATGCTTAGTTTTTCCACAGGGAAATATACCAAGTTAACGGTAACTAGCGTAGAAGGAAAAATACTGGATGTTATCGCTTTAAAAACTAAAGATGATGGATTGGAAATAGATTTAACATCGTACCCCGTAGGCGTATATTTCGTGAAATTGACTGGTATTAGTGAAAGCGTTACTAAAAAAGTGATTAAGCAGTAGGAATTATGGGTTACGGGTTGTGAGTTAAAAGGTGCACTTTGTTATTTATATTTTACTGTCCAATTCCCTCTCCTTTTTAAGGAGAGGGTTAGGGAGAGGTTTGACCCGTTTTACTTATTCTTGCTATGTGCCGCGTTCGGGGTGGTAGTAAAGGATTTTAGTCAGCTACCCTCTCTCCGCTGTGCGGTTTCTCTCCCTGTGAGGGAGAGAGTTGTACTTTTGGGGATTTAGTGCCAATTTGTGAGATATTGTTTAATTCACTTTTCTTTTTTTATGCGTTTTGTCATTCTGAACGCAGTGAAGAATCTCTTTTGAATGATGAATAGGAGGAGATTCCTCGTAGCCTCGGAATGACAGGGTGCATAAGAGGGACTGTTACTATTTTTCTTTTGTACTGTATTTTAGCTATATGCTTTTGAGGTTTGTTTTGCACTGGCTATATCCCCCTCTTTGAGGAGGGAAGGGGGAGGAATTATACGCTTGTCATTCTGAACGTAGTGAAGAATCTCAAGATAATGTGTGGAGGGGAGACTCCTCGAAACTCGAAGTGACAGGGTTCAAAAACTACCGTTTTTTACAGCAGTTTTATGGCGCTTCTCATCTGGTTGTAAAACAAAGGGCCATCTTGTTTCATTCTCTGAAAGTCAATAGCTTTTGTGCTTTTATTTCGTTAATTTTGCAAGCTATTTTTTAAAACGGAGCGAATAATATATGGCGAACAAGCATGTAGATTTGGGCGAGCAAAAGGATGTAGAGGTATATGGTGCAAGGGTGCACAATCTGAAAAATATAGATGTAAGTTTCCCAAGGAATAAAATGGTGGTGGTTACTGGCTTAAGTGGCAGTGGTAAATCATCATTGGCATTTGATACCATTTATGCCGAGGGACAGCGCCGCTACATGGAAACATTTAGTGCCTATTCGCGTCAGTTTATGGGTGGCATGGAGCGTCCAGATGTGGACAAGGTTTCGGGACTAAGCCCCGTAATTGCCATTGAGCAAAAAACCACCAGCAAAAACCCCCGCTCAACCGTAGGTACCATTACTGAGATTTACGATTTCATGCGTTTGCTTTACGCCCGTGTAGGCGAAGCTTTTTCGTACAATACTGGCGAAAAAATGGAGCGCATGAGCGAAGACCAAATTCTGCAGAACATCTACAAAAAGTTTGAGAAATCGGCCGTAAACATATTAGCACCTGTGGTAAAAGGTCGTAAGGGCCACTACCGTGAGTTGTTTGAACAAATTCGTAAGCAAGGCTATGTAAAGGTTCGCGTGGATGGAGAAATCAAAGATATTGTGGCTAAAATGCAAGTGGACAGGTACAAAATACACGATATTGAAATTGTAGTTGACCGCTTGATCGTTGACCCTAAAGACCACAAGCGTTTATTGGATAGCATTCAAACCGCTATGCGCTTGGGAAAAGGCATCATCAAGATTAGTGATAAGGATAATAACGTAGCACATTTCAGTAAGTTTTTGATGTGCCCAACTACTGGTATTTCTTACGATGAACCACAACCAAATAGTTTTTCGTTCAACTCGCCTTATGGAGCTTGTGAAACTTGCGATGGCTTGGGATACATTTTTGTGGTAGACAAAAAATCTATCATGCCTAACATGAAGCTCAGCATTTTGAATGGAGGCTTATTGCCGTTAGGGGAGTATCGTGATATTTGGGTTTTCCAAGTATTAAAAGCCTTGGGTAAAAAATATAATTTCTCTTTATCTGCCCCTTTGGAAAAACTGGGAGATGAGGCCATTGATTTGATTTTGAACGGTGCGCCTGATTTGATTTCGGTGGAAGTGGCCTATAACAAATGGAACGTACAGAATTACCAAGTGACCTTTGATGGTATCATTAAACTGTTGGAAGAGCAGCAAGAGAAAAGGGGCGAGGGCGCAGCAGATGATATGGAAGCTTTCAGAAGATTGGAAACTTGCCCAACCTGTCACGGAGCAAGATTGAAAAAAGAAAGTCTACATTTTAAAGTAGATGGGAAAAACATCTTCGAATTGGCGGAGATGGATATCAATAACCTGCACAAATGGTTTGATGGAGTAGAAGAGCGATTGAGCGAACGCCAAAACACCATTGCTAAAGAAATATTGAAAGAAATTAGAGCTCGTATTGGCTTCTTGCTGGATGTGGGCTTGAACTATTTGACTTTAGACCGTACTTCGCGTACCCTTTCTGGGGGCGAAGCACAACGTATTCGCTTGGCCACACAAATTGGTTCACAGCTGATGAACGTGATGTACATTTTGGACGAGCCAAGTATTGGTTTGCACCAACGTGATAACGAAAGGTTAATTACAGCCTTGAAAAACCTGCGTGATTTAGGCAATACCGTTTTGGTGGTGGAGCACGATAAGGACATGATTTTGGAAGCCGACCATGTGATTGATATTGGCCCTTCGGCTGGTGTGCATGGAGGTACGGTGGTAGCACAGGGTACACCTGCTCAAATCTTAAAATCGAACACCCTAACTGCAGCCTATCTAAATGGTAAAAAGGGAATAGAAGTCCCTAAAAAACGTAGGGAAGGTAATGGACATCAATTGTCGATTATCAAAGCATCTGGACATAACCTAAAAGATGTTTCGGTAGATTTCCCGTTAGGTAAGTTTATTGCCGTAACAGGTGTTTCGGGCAGTGGTAAATCCAGCTTAATTACCGAAACTTTATATCCGATTTTAAACCATCACTTTTTTAGAGCGAAGAAAAAACCTTTGCCTTATGAGAAGATTGCAGGCTTAAAGGAAATTGATAAGGTAATTGAAATTGACCAAGCACCTATTGGTCGTACCCCTCGTTCTAATCCTTCTACTTATACAGGCGTTTTTTCTGACATCAGGAATTTGTTTGTGGCTTTGCCAGAGGCGAAGATTAGGGGCTACAAACCTGGTCGTTTCTCTTTCAATGTAAAGGGTGGACGTTGCGAAACTTGCCAAGGGGCAGGAATGAAGGTGATTGAAATGAATTTCTTGCCAGATGTGCAGGTGCCTTGTGAAGAGTGTGGTGGCAGAAGATACAACCGTGAAACTTTAGAAGTTCGCTATAAGGGAAAATCGATTAGCGATGTGTTGGATATGAGCATCGAAGATGCTTGTCAGTTCTTTGAGCACATGCCTTCTATTTACCGTAAAATTAAAACCTTGAATGATGTTGGTTTAGGCTATATCCGTTTGGGGCAGGCATCGACCACCTTATCAGGAGGTGAGGCGCAACGTGTGAAACTAGCTACAGAACTTTCTAAAAAAGATACCGGTAAAACCTTCTACATTCTAGATGAGCCAACTACTGGATTACACTTTGAGGATATTAACGTATTGCTTGGTGTATTGAATGAATTGGTAGATAAGGGTAATACCGTATTGGTGATTGAGCATAACTTGGATGTGGTTAAAGTAGCCGATTGGGTAATTGATTTGGGTGAAGAAGGCGGTGCCGGTGGCGGTAAAATCATCTTTGAAGGTACACCGGAAGGATTGATTGAAAACCCAATTAGCTTAACAGGTAAGTTCTTGAAAAAGGAGATGGAAGGGTAGTATTGGGTTGTGGATTATGAGTTACGGATTGCGAGCGGTCTCTTGTACCTTGTCATCCCGAGCATAACCTGTACGGACTATTCGGTAAAGGAGAATCTGTAGGTAAAAGATAAAGTTAGAGATTCATTTTTAAGATTTTTTAGTGGTTTGGAAACGAGGATGAAAACATCCTAAAAGCTGATGCTGAAATAAATTCAGCATGACGGAGCATCCATATACCGTCACCCTGAATTTATTTCAGGGTCTGCCTTACTAAGCGTGTAGCATTACGATTGCCAATCGAGTTGGCAATGACGGGTCAGCAACGGAATGAGCTAATTATCCAATCATCAAATTATTTAATTTTCCTCTGGCAATCTGTCTTTGTCTCCTTTTTTTCTATTGAAACGATAAACTACAGTTGCGTTAAATACCCTGCCCAAGCCATAGGCTGTAGACTGTAATTGGTAGCTCGGCGTGTGAAGCTCCCGACGGTCAATAAGCGTATTCAATAGGTTGTTGGCCGCTAAATTCAAGGTCATTTTTTCATTTAGAATATCCTTGCTTAGGGCAATGTTTAATCGGTATACTGCCTTATTGATAGATTGGATATCTTGAAATTTACCTCTGTAGCTAAAGATGGTTTCAATGGACAAATTCTTCGGTAGTTTTATTTTGCTATTCAACTGGCTGGTCCAAGTTTGATTCTCGGTCCCATATTGTTTTCCTTCAAACTCCCCTTGCTGTTTAAAACCGTAGTAATTAAAATTGAACGATAAACGCCACCAATTAAACGGGTTGTAGGTACTGGAAATTTCTACGCCATATCTTTCTTCCTTGTCCAGATTGATAGGCGTATTCAAGAAGAAACCATCGGCTGTTTGTTTAAGTACATATTGGAAGTAGTTTTTGGTATGGGCGTAGTAAACGGAAGGGGTTAGGGTAAATTTGTCCCATTTTTTTAGTAGAGCCAATTCAAACGAATTGCTGTAGGTAGGGTCTAGGTCGGGGTTGCCGATAGTAAGATAACGAGTATCAGACAGCCCCCCAAACGGATTTAACTGCCAAAATTCAGGGCGGTTGATTCTTCTGCTATAGCTTAACTGCAAATCGGTGCTTTTTTGCAGGGCGTAAACTAAATGCAAGGTAGGAAAAAGGTCAATGTAATGCTTCTTGTCATTAAAAGTACCTGCTCGGTCAGAAATACCAATCAAAGACAGTTCACTCCTCAGCCCTAAAAGGTAATTCCATTTCTTGATTTTATGTCCCACTTGCACATAGGCACTTACCAAATTTTCATCGTAGCTTAGTTTGTTATTGTATTGAGGTAGGGCAATCCCATTGGCAATCGCCCAATAATCACTTTTAATAGCTCTGAGGTCACTTCTTACTCCCACTTCAAATTTTCCGTTTTCACCTAATTTGGTGTTATAGTCGCTTTGGATATAAATGTCGTTGCTGCTTTCGATGTTTTTGGTGATGAGATTGCTTTCTGGTGTTCCTGTAGGCAACAGTTTTTGTTGATTGATGTTCTGGTTTTCATCGTCATTCCAGAAATCGTAGCGCAAACTCGTTGTCCAGCTTTTGTCCTTTTTGTCGAAAGTTTTCACATAGCTTAACTCTAGTTGGTTATATTTCTTAGGTTCTTTATAGTGTTCAAAACGGTATATGGTGCTATCGTTGGTATTGTTGCCATCGAAATAATTGTAGTGATAGTTGATTTTATTGTTAAGGATAAGTGTGCTGTGATAAAAACTTCCTGTAAGTGTGTTTTTTGCATCGAAATAGTAGTCGCCACCAATGTAAAAGTTGTAGGCATCATCACGTCTGTTGTTGAGGTTGTTTTGTCGAAGCACATTTTTTACACCATTGCTCTGCGTGGTTTGTAAGCGCTCGTCTTTAAGGTAAAGATTTCTAAAACGCACACCCACATTGCTAAACAGGTTGAATTTTTCTGTTTTGAAACTGGCGTTAACATTACCGTTGTAATTGGTTGGGTCGCCAATTCCCGCTTGTATCGATGCGTTTAATCCAGATAGACTATTTTTCTTGAGCACAATATTAATGATGCCCGCGCCCCCCTGTGCTTCATATTTGGCCGAGGGATTGGTAATTACTTCTACCTTTTCAATACTGCTAGCGGGAATTTGCTCCAAGCCATTGTTGGCCGAAATCATCGAGGGTTTACCGTTGATTAGTATTCTTACCCCGCTATTGCCTCTTAAGCTAATAGTTCCGTTTGCATCCACATTAACCGAGGGTACATTGCTCAAAATGTCGTTGGCATTTCCCCCTTTGGAAAGCAGATCTTTGCCCACATTGAAAGTCTTTTTATCCAAATCCAAGGATACCGATGATTTTTCGCCGACAACATCTACCGCTTTTAACAACTTTATGTCGGTATGTAAGGCTAAATTGCCGAGTTCGGTATCCTTATCTATCGTTTTGTTTTCTAATAAAATGGGTTTAAAGGAAATAAATTCTATTTTAATATGGTAGGTGCCAGCAGCAATTTGAATATTGAATTCTCCGTTTTTATTGGTCGCTACGCTAGCTGCTTTTTGGTTTGTGAAGGCTAACACGGTAACACCGGCACCTTCTATGGGCAATTGCGTTTCATTTTCCAGTACCCTTCCCTTAATAGTTACTATCTTTGGTTCTTGTGCAACGCTTAGTAAGGAACAGCATAATAATAGTAGCCATGCAATTATCTTTGTAATCTTCATTTTTTGACATTTGATGTCCCAAAGATGTGCCTGATCCATATATCAAAAGAAATCTATAGATATATACTATTAAAATTTAGCTGTATAGTCCATATATCAATATGATTCAGTTTTATCTACAATTTTAGCCTATTCGGATGTTTTTTGTGAACATTCATCTACAACCATCTTTTGCATTTAAACGAATAGTATATTTGGTTAATGTCCATTTTAGATAAAGCGATACGTTATAGTACGGTTTACCGAGTTTCTAGCCATATCATATTTTGGTTAGTGGTTTTCATTGTTCCCCAAGTTCCAGAGGGGATGAGCCTGGGGGAGGCGTTAATCGATAATGCATTTTGCCTAACGTTTTATATGATGGCTTGTTATTTTGTAGCCTATTTTATTATTCCAAAGCTACTTAAGGATGATAACTATTTGGTGACAATGGTTTATTTCATTGTTGGTAGTTATGTGATTAGTGCATTCTCTCGTATTATGGTGGTGCATGTATTAGAACCCATTATTCGTAAACCACCTTTTGAGCAAGAATCTATTTGGGAAATCCTTACCGACTTAAGAATATTAGTAGTTGTCTATTTTCTACAAAATTTTTCATTGGCTTGGATTTTTGGTTTCCTTAAACTGGTTAAAGACCGATATTTGATTAAGCAACGCACACTGGTATTGGAAAAGGAAAAAGCAGAAGCTGAGCTTCATGCCTTAAAAGCACAATTAAACCCACATTTTCTATTTAATACCCTTAACAATATTTATTCATTGTCATTGATTAATTCGCCAGTAACCTCTAAATCTATTGCTGGCCTGTCGGAAATTTTAGATCATGTACTTTACCGTTGTAAAGGCAAATCGGTACCCATATCTACAGAAATTACCTTATTAAAGAATTATATAGACCTTGAGAAGTTGCGATATGACGAACGTTTGGTGGTTAATTTTAAACACACTATTGACGAGGATTTGGACATTGCCCCTTTGGTTTTATTGTCTATAGTAGAAAATGCCTTTAAACATGGTGCAGGTGAAGACATTGGAACTCCGATCATTGACATTGAACTGAGGCTAAGCAAAGGAAGCTTTTGTTTTATCGTTTCTAATTCCTTTGTGCCCAGTAATGAAGAGCTGCCTAAAAATGGTATTGGTTTAGAAAACGTTAGAAAGCAATTGGTGCTGATCTATCCCCGAAACCACGAATTTAAAACCTACATTAATGAAAATACCTTTGTAACTTTATTGAGCATAGCTGATTTGAAAACAATCAAAGTCCAAGTGAGTGATGAAAGTAAGATGTCTTTTAGTTGATGATGAACCTTTGGCGATACAGCTGCTTCAAACCCATTTAGAAAAACTGGATTTGTTTGAGGCGGTAGCTACCTGTAGTAATGCTATTAAAGCTTTAGAGGTGTTGAGGGCCGAGACCATAGACCTTTTGTTCTTGGATATTAAAATGCCACAACTTACTGGAATTGATTTTTTGAGGACACTTAAAAACCCGCCCGCAGTCATTATCACCACCGCTTATAGAGAATATGCTGTAGATGGATATGATTTGGATATTGTAGATTACCTGTTAAAGCCCATTACTTTCGACCGCTTTTTTAAGGCGATAGATAGGTATTTGAGAACAACAAAAGTACAGCAACCGTTAAAAGCGATACCCAAATCCGACGAGTGTATTTATATCAAAGCTGGTGGGAAGTTTCATAAATTAAACGTGGATGATATTCTTTACCTAGAGAGTTTAAAAGATTATATCGTGATTCACTGTGTCAATCAGCAAATCACTGCTAAATATAAAATTAGCGACATGGAGCAGGAATTGAAGCCTTGGTCCTTTCTGCGAATCCATCGCTCATATATGGTCAATCAGAAAAAAATTACAGCCTTTACCATGAACGATGTTGAAATTGGTGTTCGGGAAATTCCCATTGGCACCAATTACAAAGAATATGTTTTTCAAACGTTGAAAGGTAGTTTCTCTCCTGCTAAATAAATAGTGCGTCATTGCTAACTCAAATTGGCAATGACACACTAGGAAAGAATTGTGTTGTCATTCCGAGGTTACGAGGAATCTCATCGGTTTCTATAGGAAACTTTTTACTTACTTTCCCTCTTTTAAACCCAAACCTTTTAAATAGCCATCATTAGTGGTGGCATTTTCAAACTTGCAGTTTTCCAGCAATTGGTTTAAAACCGCTTCAATAGCTGCACGGTCTTTTGGGGCGTACTTTCTAATATCGGCAAAACTTGCTTTGGCTTGGTCGGCATATTTAATGATCAGGTCGTAGTTTTCAGGTCGAGGGAAACTGGCTATTCCTGCTTTGGCATCCATCTTTTTGTAAGGCCAAAAATGCCAGCTAATCTGGTGTTTCTCCACTAAGGTTCTAAACTCCAATATCCACTGATCGTTATTTTCCCCCGTTTCACCCACATGGATAGGCACATTGTATTTATCTCTAAAATCCAAATATTCTTGAATAACGTCCTGCGTAGTGGCGGTCCAATATTTATGGAAGCTGTAAACCAATTTGCTGTCGAATGGAGCACCGAAAACTTTAAAATTAGAGTTCCATTGTGCGCCACCTAAAAAGATGATATGGTTTTTATCCACTTTTCTAACCTCGGCGGTAATGGTTTTATACAAAGGTTCGAGGTGTATATTTAAAGTTTTGGTGTCGAAATAATGTGCAATAGGTTCGTTTAATAAATCATAGCCTAAAACAGCGGGTTCATTCTTGTAGCGTTGTGCTATTTTTTTCCAAATGGCAATGGTAAGCGCTTGGCTTTTTGGACTTTCAAACAAAAACGGATAACCATCGCTGTCGTCAATGTTATCACCCGTTTGTCCACCAGGAGCGCAGTGCATATCTAAAATCACGGGAAGGTTCTCCTCTTTGCACCATTTAATTACTTTATCTAAAAGTTCAAATCCCCTGTTTGCATTATTGGAGCCCAAATAGCTTTCGGTAGTGAACATTTTGTAGTGAAAAGGAATACGGATGGAATTCATTCCACTACGTTTTAAGTATTGAATATCCGCTTGGGTAATGTAGTTGTTCAAGTACTTTTCCCAAAATTCGGCAGTTTTATCTGGACCAATCAATTCGGCCAACATTTGGTTAATCATTTTTGGTGACGACACATCCTTGAATTTGAACATGTAGCCTTCCGGTACCAACCAATTCCCTAAGTTGGTTCCCTTTAATACCATCGGGTTTCCCGCGGGGTCAATAATGTCTTTGCCTTTAACAGAGAAAAATTTGCCTTGTGCTGCGGCAATCATAGGCACTAGTAAGAAAATGAGCAGTTTAAATGGTTTCATGTGTTTGATATCTGGTTAACTAAAAATAGTTAATGAATACTGATTAAATAACAGGTAATCAAAATTTTACTTAAGTGTGTTTTTTACACTAAGTGTGTTTGGCTACGCGTAAAAAAAGCGCTACAAGTTTTACCTGCAGCGCTTCCATTAATTTTTGTGGTTTCTTAATTCAATGGGTGTTTTCCTTTTGCAATTTGGCCATCTCTGGTGTTTTTTTGTACCGTAATGGCGCCAAACAAGGCAAGCAGAAAAGCAAAGGCATAAAAGCCCTTTTCGCTGGGCAGCAATTCTGCATTCCATAACCCAATAATAAGCAGGGCAATGGTTAACAAGGTAGCAAACCAGCTAATGCCATAGTAAAGTTCAGTTACTGGAATGTTTTCCAGCTTATCTCTTACTGCTTTTTGCAGAGAGATTACCGCAAATAAACCGAACATCAATACGGCAAAATAATAACCTTTTTCGTTGAGGAGCATGTCTGAGCGCCAGAGGCCAATAATAAAGCCGATCATGCCTACGCCCAAAGCAATCCAAGAGGCTGCAATAAAGGCATTTGAAGGTTTTTGAGTCATTGTTTTAAATTTTGGTTAGTCATTTAACAATTGCAGTAGAGACTTTCGGGGTGATTAATTGTTACAGGATTTTTGATATTATGACAAATAGTAGGAGGTCACAATACACAGGTATTTCTATTCTTATAGCTTTTTTATCTGTGCATTTTTGGCAAAAAACTTTTTTGGTTGCAAAAAAAGCGCTAGAGTTTTTACCTGTAGCGGTTCTATTAATTTCCTGGTTTCCTAATTTAATGGATAATTAGAAAGTAATTAGTATTTTATAACTAAATTTTTAGTTATAAAATATCTGAGATGAACAGACTAATTCCATTTCTTGTCCTATTATTAACTTATACTAAAATCTGGAGCCAGGAAGTCAAAAAGAAATTGAACTTCCTTCGAGGACGATACCTTAAGGGGAGTCTATTCCATTGCATCCATACCAACACTTATTCTAATTAATCAACAAGGTGAAATAATTGGCAGATATCGAGGTGCTAGCGATGAAGGTTCCATAGAGGACCTAGAAAAAAAACTGAAGGAGACTATTAAGCCTTAGTTAAGGCCCGTTGGCAATTTGCTGTTTTACGAAAAAATTGGATTATTTGATCTCATGGACTATCTGTTTGTCTATGACAAACTTAGTAAAGCCAAAGATGCACAGATTTGATAGCTATAATTATTAAATCTAATCTTAAAAAGGATATATCTGTGCATCTATGGCAAGGAAAAATTCCTCTTGCTAATTAATTTAGCTAGATTTGTGTTATGGACAAAGTAGTGGCGGAAAATCCTATTGCAGATAAAGTTTTCGAGTTTATTGAGTATACCAATCAATCTATTTTTTTGACAGGTAAAGCGGGTACGGGAAAAACAACCCTGCTCAAACGAATAAAAAAAGAAAGTTCGAAGAAAATGGCCATTGTTGCACCTACGGGAGTTGCCGCAATGAATGCAAAGGGAACCACTATCAACTCTTTTTTTCAACTACCTCCGGGTTCCTTTTTTCCAGGTGATGTTGGTTTGCATAACTTACAGGAAGGCTTTGTTTCCATTCGTTCGGTAGTAAACGATTTGAGTTACACCAACGATAAATTAAAGCTTTTTAACGAACTGGAATTATTGGTGATTGATGAGGTGTCGATGGTGCGTTGCGATGTAATGGATGTATTGGATGCATTGTTGCGTTCTGTGAGGAAAAATAGCAGCCCTTTTGGTGGCTTACAGCTTTTATTGATTGGCGATCTATACCAACTTCCCCCGGTAACCAAACGTGAGGATTGGGCATTTTTAAGCAAGGCATATCCGTCGCCCTACTTCTTTGATTCGATTGTTGTGCGTCAACATCCGTTGTTGCAGATTGAACTGACAAAGGTATTTAGACAAACAGAAGAAACTTTTATCAACATATTGAACGACATCAGAAGTAACCAGATTAATGACGAAAGTTTAGCACTGCTCAATCAACGCTTTGATCCTGAATTTAAAGATAGTCAGGAAATTAATCCCATTATTATTACTTCGCATAATGCAGAAGCCAATTTAATCAACAAGCAAAAGTTGGATGAACTGGAGGGAGAGGTCTATACTTTTGATGCCGAGGTAAATGGCGATTTTAAGGAATTGGGTTTACAGGCAGAGCAACAACTGGTGTTAAAAGTTGGGGCGCAAATTATGTTCATCAAGAACGATACGGGCGAAGACAGAAAATTTTATAATGGAAAAATAGGCAAGATTAAATCGATTGTCCATGATGACATTTATGTTGCTTTTACTGATGAAGAGGAGTTATTACTGCTCACCAAGAGCTCTTGGCAATCATTTGAATATAAATTGGACGATGAAGAACAGGTTTCCCAAAATCAGGTGGGCGAATTTTTACAATATCCCATTAAATTGGCCTGGGCAGTGACCATCCATAAAAGCCAAGGCTTAACTTTCGACCATGCTATTATCGATGCAGGAAAATCGTTTATTGCTGGACAGGTTTATGTGGCTTTAAGTAGGGTAAGAACCTTGGATGGATTGGTGCTAAAATCTAAAATCAATAAGGATAGCTTAAGGTCCAACAATGAAGTGATTAACTTTATGAAACCGCTCAATTTGGAGCAGTTAGACCAAATGAAGGTGGAGGCACAAGAAAAGTTTATCCTACAATTGGTACTTAATCACTTCCGTTTCAATCATATCATTTACGAGCTTAATTTGATTGACAATGACCCAGAAATCAACAAAGCAAATATCCCAATGTTTAAAACCCAACTCTCTGAAATCATTACGAGTGTTTCGGCTTTGGCGATACTGATAGAAAAGTTTCAAACGCAAGTGAAACTTTTACATCAGCAAGGTGGTTTTGTAGAACAGGCAACGCTTCAGTCAAGGATAGTAGCGGCAAACACCTATTTTGCAAAAGAACTGGCTATAAAGGCCCTCAATCCGATATTAAAATTGGTAAGGGTAAAGCCAAAAAATAAAATACAACAACAAATACAACATCAGTTACAAAAAGTAAGACAACAGATCGATAACTGTATCACTTTAATGCACATTGGCTCGGGGTTGTTAGAAGCGCAATTGAAAACGGAGGATTATCAAGAGTGGATTGTTAAACAACGAACCAAGCAAAAGAAAGTTCAGGAGAACAGTTCCAATGCACAAGAAGCGGTTACGTTACAGTTGTTTTAAGAAATCTTAATCGTTAACATGGATGAAAAATCTGCTTACTGCTTCACAAATTAGAGCCGTTGATGCTTACACCATCCAGCAACAACCCATTTCTTCCATTGATTTGATGGAACAGGCTGCTGTGGCTTTCGTGGAAACTTTTATGATGGCTTATCCCAATCAACAACGAGCTGTTTTGGTAGCTTGTGGGCAGGGAAATAATGGTGGAGACGGTCTGGCTATTGCCAGGATATTAAGAGATAAAGGCTTTTCAAATATTCGTGTGTTGTTAACTCAATTTTCCCAAAGCTCATCAGCAGATTACCTGCTCAACCTTGAGCGATTGAAAAAGACGAATCAATCTATTGCTATCTTGACCCGCCCTAATGAGTTGGAACTTTTGAAAGATGAAATCGTGGTAGATGCACTCTTGGGTTCCGGTTTAAATAAACCTTTAAGCGGAGCATATGCTGAATTAGTGTCATTGATCAATGAATCTGGAGCAACGGTTATATCGGTAGATGTACCTACCGGCTTTAGCAGCGAAGGGGAAATACAACAGCCTTATCAGGGCATCAAGGCAGATCTAACCATTAGTTTTCAACTACCAAAAATCAATTTCTTCTTCCCAGAAAGTACCAAAGCTTTGAATAGGTTTAAAGTGGTGCCTATCGGATTAAAGGAAGCTTATATCCAAAGTTTGCCCAGCCATTGGAAATTAATTACCAATCAATTTGTTAACGATACCTTAAAACCCCGTGAAAGTTTTTCCCATAAAGGCACCTACGGACACGCATTAGTCCTTGCCGGTAATACCGAAACTATGGGCGCAGCATTACTTGCCACAGGAGCCTGCTTGCATAGTGGTGTTGGTTTGGTAACCACCTGTATCCCACAAAGTGGCTTAACCGCTTTAAACGTAAGTTTGCCAGAGGCGATGTTTTTAAGTAGAGAAGCACTTCAAAAAACAACATTGAACAAATATCAGGCAATTGCCGTTGGACCAGGGCTTGGTGTGGACAAAGACCAAACCCAATTGCTTGAATATTTACTTGCCCAAAACCAAACTCTGGTACTAGATGCTGATGCGCTTAATATCATTGCCGGTCGCAAAGAGTTGTTGGAGAAAATACCACAAAAAAGTATCATTACCCCACATTTAAAAGAGTTTGACCGCCTGTTTGGCGAACATCAAAACTGGTGGCAACGTGTGGAAACCGCTAGACAAAAAGCCCATGTACTACAAATAATCATTGTCCTTAAAAATCAATATACTTTTGTTTGTTTGCCAACAGGTGATGTTTGCATTAATCCAACGGGCAATCCAGCCATGGCGCAAGGCGGCATGGGCGATGTTTTAACGGGAATGATTACGAGCTTTATGGCGCAAGGACATGCCAGTGCGGAGGCTGCTATTTTAGGTGTATATTTGCATGGTAAAACTGGCGACGCTTTGGCAAAAAGTCACGGTGTAATTTCTGCATCTACGCTTTTCAAAGCTATTCCTAAAATCTTAAAGGAATATGATCAGTAGCAGCTTTTGCAACGGATATTTTTAATTGATATTGTGGTCTGGAGAAAAAAAATAATCGCAAAATTCTCACTTTTCCATTAAAATTACCTTTGTTTTTATATGCTTCTGTAGTGTTTTTGGTGGTTAAAAGCACTTTTTTTTCCGAGAACGATTGCACAGTTTTCTCTTTCTTTAGAAAAAACAATTTCTTAAATCTGTAATAGATTTTGGATAAAGAAGTGTTTTATAGCCTTTTGCATGCGGGGTAACAACACTCCAAAATTACCTGACCAAATTTGTAAACCTAATTGTTATGAAAAAAACTTTACCTTTTTTCGCATGCCTTTGTATGCTCTTTTCTTTAACCTCAAAAGCACAAGAGCTTACCTATAAAGTTCCTGGCCCAGCAACCACTACCACTACCGAAGTAGTTTCTGGAACCACTACCCAAAACAACATCAAGCTTGATTATGAAACCACTGGAGTGGTAGCAGATGGTACTTCTGGCTTTTTTTATTACACGCTAAACAACTCTACCAGAAATATTGCGCTAACCTCATTGTCAACAGGTAATATCACTAAAATTTCTGTACAATATAGAGGTACTGGAAACTCGAGTGTATCGGGAATTACTGTTTCCTATGGTGCA
The DNA here is from genome assembly GCF_039594775.1 of Pedobacter sp. Taxonomy (GTDB): domain Bacteria; phylum Bacteroidota; class Bacteroidia; order Sphingobacteriales; family Sphingobacteriaceae; genus Pedobacter. Next base: position 1,150,995 of record NZ_JBCNMT010000001.1, read on the forward strand.
AATGCATCAAGTATTGATGGCACACTAACCCATACCATGGCTGCAGGAGCAACAGCACCTGGCGTATTGGCCGAATTTACCATCCCTAATGGAGGAGCTAAATTTGTGCAAATTAAACGTACTTCTAGCACGGCTCGTTTATATTACGTAGCAGCCGGATTTTCTGACTACACCTTACCATCTGATTTTTTACCGCTGGAATTACTCTCTTTTTCGGCAAAACCTGATGCCCTAGGCAAAACCGTAAACTTGAGCTGGAAAACCACCAATGAAGTGAACACACAAGACTTTGTAGTGGAAAGAAAAGCTGATGACACGGACTTTTCAACAGTAACCACGGTGCTCAGCAAAAATGTAGCAGGCACACATGATTACAGCTTTACGGATAAATCGCCTTTGGCTGGTAGCTCTTATTATCGTTTGAAACAACGTGATAGGGATGGCAAGTATACTTACAGCGAAATTGCCCATGTAAAAATAGAAGGCATCAGCTTAAGTCTGCGCCCAAATCCTGTAAGTAATGAATTGATTGTCAGTCACGACAATGCTAAAAGTGCAGCTGTGTTAAAGGTCGTAGGTTTAGACGGTCGTTCGCTGATCAAGGCCAACGCTAAACAAGGAACCGCTTCTACGACCATTAATGTGGCTGCTCTAACTTCGGGCACTTATTTGCTGGTGTACGAAGCCAACGGACAATCACAATCGCACAAGTTCATCAAAAAATAACCTCTAAAACGTAGCATATTCTGTACCGCCTTTTAAGACGGTATGGGCGTACTATGTCCTAACCAAATCCCTGTTATGAAGAAATTGAAACTATTATTTACGATTTGTCTCCTTTTTTTGCTAGCTCAGTTTTCAAGGGCGCAAACGAACTACTTTACCGAAAGTTTTGAAACTGGACTGCCTACTACTAAACCAACTACTGAGACCTCGGCTAATTTGGTTTCTGGAACATGGGCTGTAAAAGGCGCCTACCGTTCCACTACAAAATGTGATGGAACTTATGGTTTTAGATTTATAGGAGGGGAAAATTCATACGCCATTACCCCGTTGTTTAACAATGGCGTTTCTACACTTACTTTTAATAACAGTAGGACCTCAGTGAGGACACTTACTTTTTATGCCACAACAAAATCAGACTTAGCTACCATTACAGAAGCTGACTGGGTGCAAATTTCTACCGCCACGTCTACCGCCGCTGGCTGTACGGCAGGTTTATATACGGTAAATTTTACCCAAAGTTCGTCTATTTCGGCAGCAGATATCAGAAGAATTAGAATTGTAAATGCCACGGCTAATGACAATGATATTGATGGGTTAACGGTGGCATCTGCTGCCATTACCATTAGTTCCGATGTTGAAGTGATTGCTTTTAAGCTTCCAGGTCAAGTAGGTAATGAAACCATTAACTATGCTGCGGGAACCATTAACATCAATGTAGCTACAGGAGTAAGTTTAACCAATGTAATGCCTAGCACTTTCACTATTTCTAACGGTGCAACGGTTAGCCCTTTGGCTACCGCCGCTCGTGATTTTGCCAACCCTGTAACTTATGTAGTAACAGCTCAAGACGGTACAACCACTAAAAGCTGGACCGTAATCACCACTGTAGTGCAGTCTACAGAAAAGGAGATAACTGCCTTTAAACTTTCTAACAGCCAAATTGGAAATGCTTCTATCAATAGCAATACAGGGCAAATTTTGGTCACCATGCCGCTTGGCACTAGCTTAGCCGCTTTAACGCCTGTTACTTTTCAGGTATCACCATTTGCCTCTGCCAATCCCGCCACTAATAGTGCTCAGAACTTTAGTGCCCCAGTAAATTATGTGGTAACTGCTCAAAATGGCAGTACCAAATCATGGACTGTTACGGTGGCTATTGTTGACCCTAACCTCACTTTTACAGCTTACGAAGCTGAACAAGCGGACTTTACAGGTAAAGTGGATACACAACATACAGGTTTTACGGGCTCAGGATTTATCGACTTTTTAGCAGGTGGTGAAAACCAAATTACTTTCACGGTATGTAACCAACAAGCAGGGGTACAAACGGCAAAATTGAGATACGCTTTTGCTAAGGACGAAAATCGTACAGCGGCCTTGTATGTAAACGATATTTTTGTACAGAATGTCGATTTTCCTCGTACGCCTACTTTTACCGATTGGACTGAGGCCATTGTTTCGGTAAACCTTAATGCAGGGGTCAATAAAATTAAACTGACTTGGGAAACTACCGATGGACCAAATTTAGACCGATTGGATTTATCGGGCGCACAATGTGCTTCCTATACTTTAAACGTAATGACTACTAATGGTGGAACGGTAGCATTAAGTCCAAGCAGGGTAGGCAATAGCTATTTTTCGGGCGAAACCGTGACCCTTTTGGCGGAAGATAAGCCCGCGCTGAAATTAGATAACTGGACAGGAGATTTAACAGGAAATGCCAATCCGGCTACTTTAGTAATGAATAGCAATAAAACCGTAACGGCTAATTTTAGGGTCATCAGTACTTACAAAGTTAACGTGACTACGGTAGGGATTGGTAGTGTGGTACTTAATCCTGCTGGGGGCGAATATGCCGATGGTACACAGGTAACGGTTACGGCAAGTTCTGTACTAGGCTCTACCTTTCAAGGCTGGTCTGGTGATTTAACAGGTAATGCCACTTCACAAGTAATCACTGTAAATAGCCATAAAAATATCACGGCTACTTTTACCGATAACCTGAACATCGACTTCAAACAACCTGTAGGTTTTGCATCCATTACTGCTGATGGTTTTACCGGGCCAACTACAGGAGGCGATGCTGTAGTACCAGGTTTTACCAAAAAAACCATTTATATCAATGGCCCGGCAGAGTTTAATAAACTAGCACAAACCCTTTACAATAGAATAAGATATAAATACATGGACGCAAGTCCGTTGACCATCGTTTTGGAGCCAGGTGTTTATGAAGATGTGACTTTAAGCCCATCAATTAGTGTTTGGGGAAACCATATGCTCGACATTCAGGAGCAGGCTAACTTAACCATCATTGGACGTAAAAATGTGGTGTTTAAATTCGGCATCAATGTTAAAAGAAGTCAAAATATCATCATCAGAAATATTTCTTTTCAAGATTACTACGATGATGGCATTAACATCGGTAACACTGAAACCAACCACATTTGGGTAGACCACTGTACCGTTGGACATCCTACCACAATGCCTACTGATTCGGAACATCCTGATGGAGGGATTGACATTAAAGACGGCGCAAGTTATATCACTATTTCCTGGACCCTTTATCGCAATAGCTGGAAAACAGGATTGATTGGGCACTCTGATAATAATGCAAGTAAAGATGTAGGCCGCTTAAAAGTAACTCACTATGCCAATCATTTTCTGAATACCAACTCAAGGAATCCTAGGGTGAGATTTGGTGAAGTACACGTATTGAACTGTTTAAGTAATGGCGTAAAACTTTATGGAATTGCAGCGGCTATTGGAGCCAATGTACTTGCCGAAAATAACTTCTACCTGAATACACGTTGGGGAATGTACGCCGATAGAACCTCTGCAGATTTTAAAGCTGTTTTTGGCAACAACACCGATGATACTTTTACCTCAAAAACAGGAAATAAGCCCGCCGTTGGTTTGAAACAGGTTGGTAACGAATATGATGATTCTGGTTTGCCGGTGATTACGGCTCAAATTAATCCGGCCATGTTAAATCCTGGGGGGCGATCGGTAAAATTTGATGAGTTGAACCCTGGTAGTGTTTTTGATCCAGCTACTTATTACAGTTACACTGCACTTCCTGCTTCAGTAGTAAGGGTATTGGTGCCTATTTATGCAGGGGCTGATAAGGTAGATTGGTTCCCAGATGTACTACCTCTAGATTTATTGAGCTTCGAAGCTAAAAAATCGGGAACAGCAACAAGCCCTCAAGTAAATGTAACTTGGAAAACAGCTAATGAGCGCAATACCGAAAAATTTGAAGTATTGAGAAAGGGCGACGAAGGAGATTTTGTAGTTGTCAATACACAAACCACTTATAATACTGCAGGCGAACACCAATACAATTTTACAGACCGTACACCTTTATCTGGCAATAGTTATTATCAACTAAAACAATACGATAAAGATGGTCAAACCACTTTTAGCGAAATAAAAAATATTAATCTTCCTGCAATAGCGACCGAATTCCGTGCCTATCCAAATCCTACCAGTGGTTTAATTATAGTAGAACATGCGATTGTTAAAAACGTAGGAACCCTAAGTGTTTATGATACACAGGGGCAGCAAAAAAGTTCGCAGAAATTGACCAAAGGACAAGCGGATACCCGTGTAAACCTCGCTCACTTAGCGAATGGATTCTATATCATCAAAGTAAATATAGACGGGCGGCAACAGCAAGTAAAAGTCATTAAGAAATAAAATCCTAATTCTCGGTACATCAAAGGGAGTGCCCAATGGCTGCTCCCTTTTTCTCCAAATTCATGAACATAAAAAATGAAAAGGCATCTTTTAAAAACAATTTTCGGCATGGTGTTATGCTTGGTAGCCTTTAAGGTAGGGGCTCAATATCAGGCTACTGTAGACCCAAGTGGTGCAGGTAATTACACTACTATTCAGGCGGCATTAAATGCTGCACCATCTAACGCAACATCTCCTTATCGGATATTCATCAAAAAGGGAGTTTATTATGAAAACTTAACCATTGCAAAGCCCTTCATCCAATTTATTGGAGAAGATGTGGCCAAAACCATCATCACCTATAACAACTACAACGGGAAGAATATCCCTGGGGGTGGTACTTATGGTACCGCAAATTCGGCTTCGGTAATCATCAATGCTGATGATTTTAGTGCGGCGCATATCACCTTCGAAAATACGACTGGCGATGCGCCACAAGCTTTGGCGATTAATGTGAGTGGTGATAGGGCCTCTTTCAAAAATTGCAGGTTTTTAGGTGGACAAGATACTTTTCTGTCCTACAATTCTAAATACCCCCAGTCGTTGTACAAATGCTACATTGAAGGCGTGGTCGATTTTATTTTTGGTAACGCCAAAACAGTATTTGACGAGTGCACTATTTATCCGAGAGATAGGGTAGATAATCAGGCAAGCAGTTATATCACGGCTTCTAATACCAGAGAAAGCAAAGGTTTGTTGTTCAGAAACTGTGAGATTATAGCCAATAGAGGTACTACAAAATACGTATTGGGCCGACCTTGGCAAAATGATGCGGCCACGGCTGAACCAAAGGCAACCTCGGCAACGGTATTTGTAAACACCAAAATGAGTAATGTGGTTAAACCAGAAGGATGGTCAATTTGGGATGCGGGTACCGATGTAATTAAAATTATTTACGCCGAATACAATTCCATGGATATGGCAGGAAACCCCTTAAGTGTAGCTTCGAGGGTAAGTTGGTCTAAGCAATTAAACGCTGGTGAAGTTGCCGAGTATTTGGATAACAATGTGGTTTTTAAGGATAGGAATAATGTAGTTTGGGACCCTTATGCTGTTTTTTTGGATGGCAATGCCGTGCCAGCAAATAGGTTGGCTATTTCCAATTTCAAGTATACCAAAACAGGAACCGAGCTTACTTTTAAATGGAATTTAAACTGGCCAGAAAATAATGTGACCTATCGGTTGTATCGCATTACAAATGGTGGTAGCCCAGCTTTGGTAAATGAACAAACCATTACCGGCAACGACGTGAATGTTGCCTATGCACCAAGCACTGGAAAAGAAACGGTTCCCCCATCTATGTCTACTTACGAGTATTATGTAGAAGCCAGTTCTGCAAGTGGAACGGTGCGTTCGGAAAGTGCTACGATAGCTGCAATACCTGTAATGAATTTGACAGGTTCATTGCAAGCATTTAAGCAAGGGATAGATAAGCCTTCGGCAACACAAGTGCTCACACTGAGTGGTGAATATCTACAAACAGATGTTACGGTGACACCTCCTGTTAATTTCGAGGTAAGTGCGGATAACGGCGTAACATGGAAAGGTAATTCGAGCCCGCTATTGCTTACGGTTACCAATGGTTTATTGGCTTCCAAATCTGTTTTGGTGCGTTTAAATGCAAGTGCTGCGGGGCTTTATTCGGGGAATGTGACCTTTGTTTCTGGAACGGGCAGTCATAATAAAAGCATTGCTGCGAGTGGCGAAACCTTAAATCAGCCTTTGGTAAATAGCAAAGGTATCGCAAGCCTCAATTTTACTCAAAATGTGAATGCTTCTTATTTAAGAGAGGGCGTGACCTCTGCTACCTTGGATTTAAAAAGTTATATTTTATCTAGCCAAGCAAGTGGGAATAATGTGCCTTTCTCTATTGCTTCGGGCGTACAATTTGCACCTGCCGCTGATGGCGGGAGCTGGCAAACCGACAATGGCTTAAAGAACATGACTGATAAGACCAAGCACATTGAAATCACGGTAAAACCAAGTTCAACGTACGAGATAAGAGCAGATTCTATTTTGTTTAACTTGGCCGTTTTTAATACTACTGGAAATTTCGCCATCGAGTACTCAACCGATAATTTTGTGACCAGCACACTATTGAAATCTGGATTGTTAAACGGGAGTCCTTTAGTGGTTACTGGTAGCTATCCAACTTTCGCAGATGGCACTTGGCTATTGGACAATCAGAATACAGGCGCAAAAAGATATGCTTTTGCTTTAAACGGTGCCGCCGGTGTAATGATATCGCCTAGTCAGGAACTAAAATTTAGGCTATACTTTAGAACTGGAAGTTCAAGTGCTACTAGGTATGTCACCCTTAAAAATGTAGATATCAAAGGAGATGTTGGGCTAGCGGCCAAAGAAGGAGATTACAGAACGGTTAGCAGCGGCTCATGGTTAGATTCCAGTATTTGGCAAAAAATGGTGTCTGGCATATGGTCAACAGCACCAACCATTCCGCACTTTGGTACGGGACAAACTTCTTTTATTCAAGCTAATCACACCGTGATTGCTCCTAATGGCACTGATTTAACCACTGCACAAAGTGGCTCTTATGGGTATGTCAATTCCATCGTGGTAAGAGACGGTGGTAAGCTGATTGTAGAAAATGGTAAAACTTTAAACATTCACCGAGACCAGCTTTATCAAATAGATGGCGAGTTTGAAAATAACGGTATCGTAAATAACGATGGTAAATATGATTTGATCATTAATGGTTCGGTAACCAACAACGGTACCCTAAAAGTTGACCAAACAGGAAGTAATGTATTCATCAAAGGAAAGCTTACTAATAAATCTTCAGTGAATTATAATTATGTAACCGTAAAAGATGGCGGAGTTTATGAGCATGCAGCCAATTCAAACACCATGCCTGCGGTAATTACTTTCGAAGATGGTTCTACCTTTTTGATTTCGGGAATTACAACTTCTCAAACGGGAATATTGAAAAACACAATGAGTTATTATAACGTGATTTGGAACAATACAGGGCAAACCAATTATTATGCTTTTCAGGGGAATTTAACAGCTAACATACGCGGTAAATTTACGGTAAACAGTACAGGAACTACTTACCTGGCTTTATTAAATACCAATGGGACTATTGGCCTGGGAAGTTATGAGCAAAATGGGGGCAGAGTAGTTGTGAGAGAAAATGGGACGGTAAATGCAATATTGAATGTAGCAGGTGATTTTGTGGTGAATAGCGGGACATTCGAATCAAACTCGGCTGCCTCGATAAAATTGAATTTGAAAGGAACAACGGGCATATATAAGTATAACGATGCCACTACTTTACTGAAAAACCTAACCATTGATGTGGTAGGGAACTATATGCTACAATCGTCAGTGGTTTCAGACAACCTCACGGTAGAAGCCGGAATTTTAACCTTAGGTAATAACTCATTAACCGTAAATAGTATCACCAGAGATAATACCGCAACAGGTTATGTCATCACCAATGGAACGGGCAGTTTGATTGTGAAAAATATAGGTTCCACTAATACCCTAATTCCGTTGGGAACCAGTGTAGGTTATTCGCCTTTAAACATTAGCAATACGGGAACCAGCAATGATTTTTCAGTAAGCTTAAAAACAGGGATAGATAATACTCTACCATTTAATCCTTCCAACTCGGTAAACCTGCAATGGAATATTACGCCATCAGGTGCAGGAGCAAATGCTAATCTTCAGTTTCAATGGACTGCTGTAAACCATAATGCTGGCTTTTCAGCCAGTTCACCTATATCCGTAGCCAATTATCATGCAGGTGCTTATGTGGGTTACGCCGCTACGCTTGCTGGCACTAATCCTTATACCGCTACCATCAATAACATTAGCCAGTTTAGTCCATTTGTGGTAGTTAACGATGGTGTGTTGCCTTTGGATTTACTTTCTTTTGAAGCAAAAAAATCAGGTACAAATACCAACCCGCAGGTAAGCATTAATTGGAAAACTGCTAATGAGAGAAATACGGATAAGTTTGAAGTATTACGTAGGACCGAAATTTCAGCATTTGAAGTGGTGAATGTACAAAGCTCAAAAAATACGGCAGGCGAACATCAATATAGCTTTATAGATCGCTCGCCATTAACGGGCAAAAGCTATTATCAATTAAAGCAATATGATAAAGATGGAAAGGTAACTTTTAGCGAGGTAAGTTTGGTAGAAATCCAAGATTTGGGAATGAGTTTAGCCGCTTATCCAAACCCAACGGAAAGTTTAGCCACACTTAAGTTTGCCACCTTATCCGCAAATAGCGAAGTGGTGGTTTATGATCTGCAGGGGCGAAAACAAATAAGTCAATGGGCTAAAAAAGGGGAGAATAGCACTACTTTGGACTTCAGTAAGCTTCCAAAAGGTTTATACTTCATCAACCTCTTTAACGAGGGTAATAAACAGACACTTAAAATCATCAGAAAATAATTAAGGGCTTGCCATTGCTGGCTTTGCTTTTTCTGCAGTAAATTTCATCCCATTCTAAATCAACAAACGAAGGAGCACCTCTGGCAATAATGCTAGGGGTGTTTTTTTGTGAATAGAATCTAAAGTAAGGCGAGGGCTAGGTATTTTGTAATTTTTCATGATCTCGAGCCTCAGTAAAGCCTCTTCGTTCTGCTAAAAACGGGACTATTTGGTATGCACTCTTACGTGTCTATGTGGTTGTTTTTTTTACCAAAAACTTTCTAAATGAACCACATAGGCACATAGTAAACTCAATGGTATCAACAATGAATAAAAGTTTATCTGCGAAGCGGTAGTAAAGTAAATACTAGCAAAATACCTAAGGAACACGGTCTTTATCCCTTGCTCCTTATTCTTTAATCATAAAAAACCTGCTCTTACGCTATTCCTTCAATGTCAAAAAGGTGTTTTTCTGCGTGATAAGAAGAACGTACCAATGGACCACTTTCCACATATTTCAAACCTTTTGCCAAACCTACTTCTTTGTATTTAGCAAATTGGTCTGGATGGATCCAGTCAACAACAGGATGATGAGCTTTGGTAGGTTGTAGGTACTGTCCTAAAGTTAAGATATGTACACCATTCGCAACTAAGTCATCCATGGCTTCAAAAACATCTTCCTCTGTTTCACCTAAACCTAGCATGATACCAGTTTTAGTGCGTAAACCAAATTCCGAAATTCTTTTAAGGCATTCCAAGCTTCTGTCGTACTTCGCTTGAATACGAACCTGTCTGGTCAAACGTCTAACCGTTTCCATGTTGTGAGAAACAACCTCAGGTCTTTCTTCTAAAACTCTGTATAGATTATCCCATTGACCTTTAAAGTCAGGGATTAAAGTTTCTAGGGTAGTGATTGGGCTTTCACGTCTGATGGCTTGTAAAGTTTCTGCCCAAATAATAGAGCCGCCATCTTTTAAGTCATCACGGTCAACCGAAGTAATTACGCAATGTTTTACACCCATTAACTTCACCGAATTGGCCACTCGGTTAGGTTCATCGGTGTCAACCGCCAAAGGACGGCCTGTTGCTACAGCACAAAAAGAACACGAGCGGGTACAAATGTTCCCCAAAATCATGAAGGTTGCTGTACCTGCACCCCAACACTCGCCCATATTAGGACAATTACCGCTTTCGCAAATGGTATGCAGCTTATGCGTATCCACTAAACTTCTTACTTGTGCATATTCTTTACCCACAGGTAATTTAACCCTTAGCCAATCAGGTTTACGTGCTTTTTCGGTAACTGGCGCTACAACTGGAAGTTCAATCATAATACAAAGTTAAACAATCTTTATTAATTGTTGTAACGATTGAATGTTGGTAGCTTGTAATGTTTAATTGACGATTTGCAGATTTATCCTCAATTATGGGTTGTTTGAACTTGTGGGAAGGGTGATGTAAAAGGTAGTGCCTTTTCCCAACTGACTTTCTACTTTTAAGCTGCCATGATTTTGAACAATCATGTCTTGGCATAAAATCAACCCAATGTGGTAGCCCTTTTCGCCCGCGGTACCCGTGTTGGGCATATGGGCTAAGTTGAATAGATTTTCCAAATCAATGTTGCTAATACCAGGGCCAGTGTCGCGAATGGTACAAATAATGTTTTCATTATCCAATATGGCTTCAAAAACAACCTCGTCATTAGCATTGCAGAACTTAATAGCGTTGGAGAGCAAGTTCCTAATAACCACATGAATCATATTCATATCTACAAAGGCCAGCGCTTCGGTTGGCACATTGTTTTGAATCTTGATTAATTTTGTCCTAATTTGGGATTCCATCAGTTTAATATTGTGGGCTATAATTTGATGGAGCCCTACATGAATAGGGTTAACCGTAATGCCGTCTAATTGGCTTTTTGACCATTCCAACAGATTGTCTAAGAAAGAAGCCGTATTGTAAATGGTGTCTTCCAATCTACTGAGTAGATCGCCAAGTTCCTCCTCGTTCAAATGGCCATTGCGGTACAATTCAAAAAGCCCTTTTAAGGAATTGATTGGAGCCCTTAAATCGTGCGAAACGATGGAGAAGAACTTGTTTTTTACGCTGTTGAGTTTTTCAAGTTCCACATTTTGAGCATTCACGATTTCCATTTGAGTTTTCAACTCCTCGTTAACTTCTGCAATTTCTTGTTTCTGCTTTTGAAGCAACATGTTGGCATTTTTATTCTGCGAGTTTCGCTTGTAGTACAGTAGCAATAAAACGGCAACAATCAGTAGCAAAATGGTGATAATGACAATAATAATTGCATAATCAGTAATTTTTTCGGTGATTTTCTGATTGTGTTTTTCTAGATTTTTATTGTCGGTATTTACCCTGTTCAGATCGTTTAAAATAACCTCTTTCTTGGTTCTTGAATTATTGAGGCTATCATTAATAGCCATATAATCAGCTTGATGTTTTAAGGCTAGGTCAAATTTTTTCTGTGCCGCCTCTATCTTTACCAGATTTTCAAGGGCCTGTACTACTAGAGTTTTCGATTCAGCTTCCTTAGCCTTTTCGAGTGCAAGCTGAACGTTTTCTTCTGCTTTTTTATAATCTTCCAAATGCAGATAGGCATGGGAGATAGACATTAAAACAATAGCCTCTTGATATACATTCTTCGTTTTTCGGTTGTTTTCCAACGCAACATTCAAGTGAGCTAAGGCCTGTTCAAATTTGTTGGTGTTGTTCATCACCAAACCGATGCCCCAATTGCTAAGGGCAATGCCGTTTAAGTCGCCTATTTTTTCGCGAATGGCTAAACTTTGTCGAAAATACTCCAACGATTTTTGCTGATTACCAAGCTTTCTGTTTGAATTGCCCAATGAAAAAAGTGCATTGGCCAAGCCTGTCTGGTCATTTGGTGTTTCCCTTACGTTGTCTAATACCTGATGAAAATAAGCATCCGCTGTTTTATACTCGCCCAAATCAAAATAAAGCGAGCCCAAGTTCATGATGCATTGATTAATGCCTTTCTTGTTATTGAGCTTTCGATAGATTTTTAATGATTCTTCATAATGTTTTGCCGACTCTTTTTTCTTATCCTGACGGTCTAAAATAAAACCAATATTTACATAGCCGCGAGCAATTCCCGAGAGATAGTTGCTTTCTTTGGCTATTTCGTGACCTAACCTAAAATAATATAAGCCGCTGTCTAGCTGACTTCTTATCGCATAGGCAATCCCCATATCCAAATAGGCATTTGAAACGGAAGAATCGATGTTGTTTTTTTTGGCCAATTGCAGGTATTGATTGGCGTAGTAGAACTTTTTTATTGGGTCAACTGAAGTATAGGCTGCAGATAGCTTTCTCAAAATTTTAATTTGGGTAGTATCGGGGCTGTTTTTGTCCCATTGGCTTATCAAATCGTCAATTTTGGAAGTTTGCGCCTTTGCCATAACGCCAATACAAAGCATGAGCATGCAAAACAGCAAATGTTGTTTTTTGGCGGTGCTAGGCATCATAAAGAGGTTCTTCGTTTGTTTGGGGAAATACTCGATAAATATAAAAAAATATTCCTTGAATGTGTGAAGAAAACAGAGAGCCGAAATTAACTGAGAAAATAAATTAATTTGTAATGATTTGATAACTAGAAAGAAATAGCCTTTGCTTCGTGTAGGTAAATGGAAATTATAGGTTCATTTCAAATACCTTTTGCTCCTTGTTGCTAATGAAACCCAACGTTTGGTAAAAACGGTGACTTTCTATACGAATTACGTTGCAGCGGACACGCATGATAGAAATATTTTGATGACGACCCCAATGTTTACTGGCTTCAATAAGCTTTTTACCAATTTGTTGGCCCCTCATATGTTCGTCTACCACTAATCCTGTTACTTCTACAAACAAGGGGCTCTCTACCCTAAGGCAAACTAAGCAATGTAGCCAGCCAACTATTTTGTCATTTTGTTTGGCTATGAATACGGCATGGTCGTTTAGCTTTACAATTTGTTTTAGCCTGTTGAACAGAAGAACCGTATCATTTTCATATCCCAGTTGATTACTTAGGACATGAATTTCAAGTGCTTGGCTTTCGGTAACTGTATTGAGTTGAATGATCTCCATTAGGAAATGAGTTTTAACATGCGCTCAATAAAGTTAGCTAATGGTTTTCGCTCTTTTAGCCAATTAAATGAAAATATACCCACAAGAGCAGTGGTAATGCCTGCCAATACATCTGCCAAATAATGATGGCTGGTGTAAACCGCGGCAAACCATATACCTACCATGACTATCACGAAGAAGATATTGGCTTTTTTAAATTTACCTTTAAAGGCATAATAAACCACAATAAGTGGATAAGCGGAGTGTAGTGATGGCATGGCCGCAAACACGTTTGAGCCTTTAGCGTAAATTGATTTGAAGAGTTCGATGTTAAAGAAATAATCAAAACGAGCTAAGCCTGCAGTATTTCCAGGAGTACCCGCTATAAAGTCAAAACCATGCTGTTGCACATACCAAGGCGGGGCAGCAGGATAGAGGTAGTACACCACAAAGCCCAATAAATTTGCCCAAACAAAAGTAAATAGAAAATATAAGAAGTGTTTTTTGTTGGTAAAGAACAGATAGGCGGCAAATGCTAATGGAACTGGAATCCACATCAGGTAGAAAAAGCCTGTTAATACATCTAAAAATGCGTTGGTATGTAACAACCAATACTCATTTGGGGTAAGCACTAATTTACCTTGCTCTATACCAAAAATACTCTTTTCAAAATTGTAAAGATCTGCAATATGTACTGGATTGTAATTATAGTTGGGGAAGGCCTTCATATAGTCATAGATAATCCAGTACACAATGAAAATGGAAAAGCCTATGATGAATTTTCGAGTAATAGCCGATAAGTAATACAAAGCGTTAAAAATCCCAATTAAAACCAATTGGTCAGTTTTGTAGCCCACTAAAAAATAGGAAATGATGAGGTAAAGTGCCGAAATGCCGAGCGTTAATGGCAGGTCTTTCTTTAAGTTTCTTTTTAGTTCCTCAGAAGGAATATCTGACGTCATTATTTTGTTGTTTGTTTTATTAGGGCTTGTTATTCCCTCTCTGCCCTTTGGGGAAGATGGCATAGCCAGAGTGGGTTGTGTTAATCGTTTTTCTTTTCAAATCCCGACCTGAATATCCCATCCCAAAACATCCAGCTTACTCCAAAACCCTTAGAGGCATCTTGGTAATGATGTAGCATATGGTGATGTTTTAATGTTTTCCAAAATCCACTTTTGAAATTGGCATGATGAAGCGCATAATGTACCATGTCGTAAAATAGATAGCCACCAATGAAACCAATAAAAAATGAATAGACTTTGGTGTCTGGCAAAAGCCAATCGAACAGAAAATAAAAACCTAAAGCTAATGGAATACTTGCCGATGGTGGCATAACCAAACGGTTCGCATCATTAGGATAGTCGTGGTGTACCCCATGGAAAATAAAATGGATGCGTTTGCCCCATTTACTAGTTGGGTAGAAATGGAAAATCCAACGGTGTAATACATACTCGGTAATGGTCCAAATGAAAAGACCGAAAGCCAACCATCCGAAAAATTCTAACACCGGCGTGTTTACGTCAAACAGTGCTTTCCATGCCAAGAAAAAAATCAAAGGGACATAAATAAGTAGGGGCACATAATACTTTACTTTCGAAAGCGGCTCTAGCAAGTCGCTCTTAAACATTCTAATAGATTCCTTAGAGTTTGAAATAAAATTCTTTGCCATGATCTTACACTTTTATTCTTTCGGTCACCGCCTTGCTAGGGTTATTGGCCTCGTAACCTTTCAATTCAACATATTTTACATTAGGTAGCCAAAATGAACCACCCTCAATCCTCAAGAAGATTCTGTCCAACAAAATCTTTTTATTATTGGCGGTTACGTATACATGATATTTTTTATCTACCGTAGACTTGGTAAGCAATAAAGGGAATTTTTTGTAGGATACGAAACGCAGCTCAAAATTTCCGTTACCGATATCTTTGGTTTGTATGCCATAAGCAAATTTACGTTGGATATAATTCAGGTCTTTTTTCCCTTCCTTATCTGCGTAGCGCATCCAAAATACATTTACTGGTTTATCTTTGATAGGCTGACCATCTTCATCCAAATTCAATTGGCAGATAATGGTATTGATGTTCGGGTCGCGTTGTACATAAAACAACTGATTGTCGATGTTTTTGGGTACGGGGAAAGTAAGTGGTGATGGGTCGCCATCTGGTACTTGCTGTGCTTGTAAGTTTGCAGAAGTTCCAAAAGCTAAGCCAGCAAATAAAACGATGCCAGCTACCAAAGCTGCTTTGTTCTGATTGGCTTTTAGGAAATCCTGTGCATCTAAAGCCTTTTTAGCTTCTCTTAGCCTGTTCACCGCAGTAATATTGGTCAATACCGCCATAATGGCAATAGGTAAAGTGAAAATAGTCATGGTTTCGAACACATGGAACTTAATGCCAGGAACAAAAACTTTGTAATCTCCACCCAAGAAATTATAGGCAATACCGCAGGCAATGGCAAAAACACCAATGGTGACTACACGTTCTGGACGTTGCATTAAACCGCCTTTGCACTCTACACCTAAACCTTCGGCACGGGCACGGGTGTAGCTCACCATCATAGAGCCAATCAAGGCAATGAAAGCAAATAACGAACTTAAAAAATAATGGTGCGAAATGAGGTAATAACAAATACCCAAAAACATCACCATTTCGCTATAGCGATCTAATACAGAATCATATAGTGCGCCAAATTTCGAGCTCATGTTACCCAAACGAGCCACTTGGCCATCTAGCATATCAAATAAACCAGCAAATAGCACTAATGCACCAGCCCAGCCCACGTATTCCAATTCTCCACGGTTAGCTTTCTCTGCCCCCATGATAAAAATAACAGCTACACCAATATTCAATATCAAACCAATAGTGGTTACCATATTGGGTGTAAGCCCAATTTTAATCAATCCTTTTACAAAAGGATTGATCACTTTATAAATGCCTTGTTGAAGGTTATCTCTTAGCTTCATCTTTTAAATGTTATAGCAAATATGTTTTTCGTCATTTCGACTGGAGCGCAGCGGAATGGAGAAATCTTTCAACTTGCTTAAAGATTTCTCGACTACACTTTGTTTCGCTCGAAATGACGTACTTTCCATATTTAAAAGTCAAGTTTAACTCGCGTTCTAATTCCCCACTCAGAAACCTCTGGGTTATTGAGATAGTTAAATCTTTTAACCAAATCTACCCTAATTAGTTTGAAAATATTGCCTAAACCAACGCTACCTTCCATATAAGGTTCCTTGTTTAAAGAGTAGGTCCTTTGCATCCCGTTTTCGTAAGTAGGCATTTTATAGATGCCTGTATTGGTCTTCTCTGGATTGTTTTCGTCTCTTAATCCCCCGTAAATGGCTTTGAACGATATAATTTCACGCAATTTCAATTTATTTAACAAAGGTATCTTATTTAGAAAAAATCCGTTAAAACTATGGTCAATATTTATACTTGCGTAATGGTCACTCACAAACTCAAGGAAGTTCATTAAGTTGTATGAATTCAGTTGGTAAGCGTAGGTTTGGTTGGCACGATGTACCGCTAATAAAGGGAAAGGTAATTTTCCAGAAATATAACCAGCCTCTAATCGTACGTCGGTAAATCCTAATTGCGATACATAAAAACGCTTGTCTATGCTACCCATAATATTGTGGTAGTTGTACTCACCACCCAAAAGGCCTTTAACGCCCATGGTATATTTTAAATTATAGATAGGGTACCTGTCGATAATAGGCGTACGATATATTTTGCCTTGATAGAACTTCTCATTCTTAGCGTATCTCAAGCCCACACTAAACTCGCTAGTGGTTAACCTATTGATATTAGAGTTGCTGCCAGCATCACTGTAAACAAGTCCTCCAGCAGGTGTTTGCGACCATTTCTTGAAACCAACGGTATAAGAGAAACGATTTTCAAACTCCCTTACATAATCTACACGATAAAAATCATTGTAAAGTAACATGTCGTTTACACCACGTTTAAACGATAGTAAAAAGTTGTCTTCTTGTACAAACTGTAGTTCCTGCCCAGGTATTTTGGTATCTCTTTGAAAACTGGCCCTGATGTAGTTTTGAGGGAATTTGTAAATGGATTTGTTGTTCAAAGAATAAGTGGCCGATAGGAAAAATTTCCATTTTTCATCCTTAAACCCATAAGCAGCATAATTTTCAAAATAATATCTTTTGCTCAATTCGGGCGTGGTACGTCCACCCAAACGTAAACGGAAACCTTCTACATTGTTGAAGCTATAAAACGTATTTACAGGGCCAATTTCATAAGGTCCCAAGTTTTGATAACCTGCAAATAGCAAGGTTACGATTTGCATGGTACGTTTAAAAGAAGGTAGGTTCTGTAGGGTATCAATATTGCCATAAATTTTCAGTTGCTTTTCGGGAATCGAATCCAAGCGATTTTTCTTCCAAAAATCATCTGACCTTTTTTCTGCACCGGCAAGTATCTCAATTTTTTTGCCTGAGAAAACGGTATCTGGAATTTCAATATTGGTCTTGTACTCTTTATAGTTGACGCTACGTTCGCCAGTAAAGCCCAAACCTTTGTTTTTATTGATTCCAAAATCTGCAATAAGCGTGCTTTTGCTGAGGTAGTAACGTTTATCTACGTTCTTTTCAAAATCCAGATCAATTTGCATCGCCCTTACAAAGTTAAGGTTGATGTTTTTGTTCACCCCAAATGAAGCCCTTTGTACGGCATAGTTGCCATCCATGGTAATGTATATTTTTCCTTCGAACAACATGTCGCCCTTGTTGCGAGGCGTAAAAGAAAGTTCAATTACATTAGGGGTTTGATTCTTTAAGGTATCGGTAATGAAGAACTTATAGAAAGTTGGCGAAGAATTGGCGATAGGGCTCAAAAAATCGTTACTCATTACAGAGATGTTGTTGTCGTAGATATTGATATTTTGGTACATTCTGTCGAAGTAGGCTTTCATTCCTTGATTATCAATGTACCTATTGTCAAATTGTACTTGCTTTTCGGCCAATACAACCGTTTTGCTTTTATCTGGAGAGAAACTTAAATATTGATCGGCCAGTTTCTCCTGGATATAAATAGGAAGTAGGTTTTTACCACCAATTTGTGTAGAATCCTGTTCTTGGAAAAGAAATTGATAGTTCCTGAACATGCGTTTGTTCCTGAATTTCTCAGAGATATTGCTCATGGAGAACAACATCTTTTCGTATTCCTTATACTGTACCGTTTCGTAGGCTTTGGGTTGGTTTTCGTTTTTGTGTTCAATCACCTGCCTGATCAATTCAACTGCTGGGTTGTTCTTGTTCGAATATCTTCTCTTACCCGCTATAATGGTCACTTCATTCAACGATTGGGCATTGGATTTTAGAAGCACATCTAGTTTTTGGGTTTGCCCCACCACAATGTTCTTTATTAAAACCTCGTAGCCAACATAATTAAACTTAAGCTGGTTGTAATCTTCGTTGGTGCTGATTTTGAAATTCCCATCAATATCGGTTTGGGTACCAATACGAGTGTCGTTAAAAAAAATCGACACATAAGGGAGCGTTTCCTTAGTTACAGCGTCTCTAACGGTTCCTGTAATGATGGTTTTTTGGGCAAATGCCGTTGATACACCCGTTACAGTAGCACCTAAAAAAATTAGTGCATAAATTAATATTTTATATGTCTTTTTCATTTTTACTGCGTGAAAATGAATTGCTTCTGCATGAAGTAATTGTAAATAGTACCGATTAACCCAGAAACGAGAATCTTCGAAAGCATATAGTTAATGCTTAAAAAATGAGTGAGTATGTAAACTCCTGTGGTGACAATGATAAGATTGCCGCACCACACCAAAATGTACTTCACAATTTGAGGCCTGATGTCTTTATTGCTAGAATTAAAGACCCAATTACGCCCCATGTAGAAGTTTACACAGCCCCCAACAACTGTTCCTGTTACACTTCCTGCAACATACCAAACCCCCAAAAAGCTCACACAAAACCATGTGGTCAAATAATCAACCAACGTTGCCGTTAGTGACGAAGCTTGTGCTTTTAAAAAGGTTAACATTTTCTTTAAAATATGTTGAAGAAAATTATTATCTGCAGGACGATATTTGCATAAATACCCGACAAAACATCGTCGGCCATTACGCCCCATCCACCCGGCCATTTTTCCAGCTTGCGAATACCTAGAGGTTTAAGAATGTCGAAAAATCTGAACAATATTAAACCAGTTACTACATATTCAATGGTTACTGGAACAAAAAGTAATGAAATGCACATCCCTGCAACTTCATCTATAACCACTCGGTTATGGTCTTTGCCCCAAAGCACTTCTACTTCGTTTGAACTTCTAATTCCTTGTAAGGTAATTAACAGGGTAATTAAAGCCGGGGCAAGCTTCGGTTCATATTGGCCTGCCAGGAAAAAGTACCATAATAGGCAGGTGAAAATAGCGGCATAAGTGCCAGCTCCCTTACCTATATACCCAATTCCCAGGCTGGTTGATATGATTTTGTGAAATATCACTGTTTCAATTTCTCAGGGTTTAAAGTAATTCACTTTCTATTTTTTTTAACGGCTCAAAACTATGGAAACTTTTTTTAAACCCAAAGTTTCCACGCAAGTTTTTTGGGTGTCAAGGAGTAAATTACAATTTGCAGACAAAAAGATAATGCTTTGAAAAACAGCTTAAGTAACTTGGAAATTACCTAAGCTGTCTTACTCTTTGGGCCAGCAAAACCCTTAATTTTATTTAACTAGTTTTCTTCGTAATAATCAAGTCCCAAATGAGTGATCAACTCTTCACCCATGATGTAACGTAATGTATTATGTAATTTTTCTAATTGTTTAAAGATATCGTTCTCTGGACGCAATCCCTCTTTAGTTTGAGGAGATTTCAAGTAGAACGATAACCACTCTTGGATGCCACTCATGCCAGCACGTTTAGCTAAATCCGAGAATAAAGCCAAGTCTAAAACGATAGGTGCAGCTAGGATAGAGTCGCGGCACAAGAAGTTGATCTTGATTTGCATTTTGTAACCCATCCAACCGAAGATATCGATGTTATCCCAGCTCTCTTTATTATCACCGTGAGGAGGATAGTAGTTGATACGGATTTTGTGGTACATATCACCATACAAATCAGGGTTTGCTTCAGGCTTAAAGATATCTTCCAATACCCCTAATTTAGATACTTCCTTAGTTTTGAAGTTATCAGGGTCATCCAATACCAAACCGTCGCGGTTACCTAAGATATTGTCCGAAAACCAGCCACGTACACCTAATGAACGTGCCATTAAACCTGGTGCCAAAACAGTTTTCATTAAGGTTTGACCAGTTTTAAAATCTTTACCAGCTACTGGCGTTTGGGTTTGTTTAGCCAGTTCTAACATTGCAGGAATGTCAACAGTTAAGTTAGGTGCTCCGTTTGCATAAGCATAACCTAATTTCAACGCTGCATAAGCATAAATCATACTTGGTGCAATGTTCGCGTCGTTGTCTTTTAAACCTTGCTCAAAAGCAGCCAAAGTTTGGTGAACAGCACTTGGCTCTAAATAAATCTCTGTAGAACCGCACCATACCAATACAATACGCTCGCAATTGTTTTTAGCTTTAAAGTCTTTGATATCTTCAATGACTTGTTGAGCCAAATCCCATTTTGTAGCAGCTTCCTTAACGTAAGTTCCGTCTAAGTTTTTAACGTAGTTTTTGTCGAATGCAGCTTTGTAAGGTTTGATGGCCTCTAACTCATCTTTGATGTCATACAAAAGATGTCCATCAATAACCTTTGCTTTCATTGCAGCATCGTACACATTATCTTCATACACATCCCAACCACCAAATGCTAAGTCTTCTAATTTCGCTAGGGGAACAAAGTCTTTAATTAACGGCTCGTTATTGTCTGTTCTTTTACCAACACGGATAGTTCCCATTTGTGTTAAAGATCCAATAGGTTTAGATAGACCTCTTCTAGCAGCAACTACACCAGCAATCATGGTAGTAGCTACAGCACCTAGGCCAGGCATCATGATACCTAATTTCCCATTAGCTCCTTCTACTTGCTTTTTCATTATTGTTATTTATTATGTGTTTATATCTATTATTAGTATTTAGTAATGAGTACCTAGTATTTAGACTTCGTACTTTAAACTTTTCACACGCAACTTTGTACTTTCAACTTAAAACTTTATTTATTTCAACCAATGGTTTGCTTTATACCACTTCACGGTCTCAGCTAAACCCCTCTCCAAATTATATTGGGGCTCAAACTGCAGGTCTCTTTTCAAGTTTTCGATATTGCAGGCCCAATTGGGGGCGGTCAGCTCTTTTATTTTTTCTTTGTTTATCGTTGGCGTTTTGCTGCTTCTGGCATAAATGGTATCCATAAAACCAGCTAAACCTTTTATAATTCCCAAAGGAATGTGCACTTTCAACGTTTTTTTGTGCAGTGCTTTTTTCAGTCCCTCGGCTAAAGCATATCTATCATAGGTCAAACCATCGGTAATGTTGTAGGTTTTGTGGACAATATCCGATTTCAATAAACGGATAATAATCTCTGCCAAGTCCTTCACATAAATGAAACTCAATTGTTGGTTAAACCTTCCAATGTAAGGTTCTAATCCGCTGTTAATCGTTTTGAAAAGGATAAAAATGTCCTTCTCTCTCGGGCCATATACGGCGGTTGGTCTAACGGTTACCAAAGGCAAATTTTCAATCTCCTTGAGATATTCTTCTGCCAACTTTTTGCTCAAACCGTAAAAGGTAACAGGTTGGGCAATAGCATCGTCGCCAATGGTGGTGTTAAAATCAGCAATTGGACCAATGGCCGCTAGGCTACTTACAAATACAAATTTTTCGACGGTATAATTTACCAGCGAGGCTGCTAGTGCCAAGTTCCTGCTGTATTCGGCATTAACCCTATTGTACTCCTGTAAGGTTTTTGCCTTTGTGGTGCCTGCAGCATGTATAATATAAGCATACTGCTTTTCTTCCAATGTGGCTTTGAGTTCATCAACTGCGTCAAAGTTTAATTGAACGTAGTT
The DNA here is from genome assembly GCF_039594775.1 of Pedobacter sp. Lineage (GTDB taxonomy): Bacteria > Bacteroidota > Bacteroidia > Sphingobacteriales > Sphingobacteriaceae > Pedobacter. The sequence goes on from NZ_JBCNMT010000001.1 coordinate 1,172,953, forward strand.
GACATTTAACTCTTTAAGGTGGGAGACATTGCTGTTGGGGCGAACGGCTGCGTATACTTCTAAGCCGCATTCAATTGCCGTAACAATTAAATGATAGCCCACAAATCCGCTTGCGCCTGTAATCAATACCTTTTTGCTCATGTCTCTTTGTCACACTTGCCCTTTGGAGCTTTAGTGTTTGCTTATATTGCTTTTTCCAGTATCCTGTATTCTCGGTAAAGTTTGCCACCTATGTTTTCGATCGGACGGTTCACCATGTCGTTGTCTTCCAAAGTCCAGCTCGCTTCCGCATATTGGAAATTTCTTGCTTTAAACGCTTTGATGATTCTGCCGTACAAACAAGCCTCAATACCTAGTTTTCTATAGCCATCAACTACGCCTAGCAGTAAAATACGGATGCCGTTGATTTTTTTCTTGCCCAACAACAGCTTCAATAAACCAGTTGGGAACAAGCGGCCTCGTTTAATTTTGATAAGGATTTGATTGATGTCTGGAATGGCCAGAGCAAATCCCACTAATTTGCCTTCCTGCTCTGCGATGTAACAGAAGTCGGTATCTAAAACCATTTTCAAGTCGTTGGCCGTGTAATCAAACTCTCTGTCGGTCATCGGCACAAACCCAAGGTTTTTATCCCAGGCACTGTTATATACTTCCCGAAGGGCAGCCGCTTCTTCCTTAAATTTCTTAAGGTTTATTTTTCTGATGATGATATTGCTTCTTTTCAGCCTGTTTTCCAGTCCTTCTAACAAGCTTACAGATCTGTCGTTATAATTTCCAGCGGTGTACTTATAGGCTCTTAAATCTACTTTTTTGGTAAATCCGAAATCCTCTAGGAGTGGTAGATAATAAGGGGCGTTGTAAGGCATCATAGCTACTGGTGGACCATCAAAGCCTTTAACCAACAAACCACAGATATCGTTGGTGGAGAAGTTAACCGGGCCCATCACCGAAGTTTGTCCATGCTCTTTTAGCCAGTTTTGCGCAGCATCTAATAATAATTTGCTGACCGCCTTATCGTTGATGGTATCAAAAAAACCAAAAAAACCTTCTTTTACGTTTTTAATGGTGTTGTGGTTGCCATTAATAATCGCTGCAATTCTACCCACTATTTTTTCGCCATCTACCGCCAAAAACAATTGCATTTTAGCATGGTCGTGAAATGGATGCTTGCCAGGAGTTAGCATATCGCGTTGTGCAATATGCAATTCAGCTACGTAGAAAGGATCGTTTTTATATAGTTCATGAGGGAAATCGATGAACTTTGCTAACAGCTTTTTATCTGTTACGGGTATAATTTGTGCCATTTTATAACGATGCCCCTACTAAGTTTACACTTGCTTCCTTAAAGGCTAGTTTCAGTTTGTCGATAGCTTTTTCTATCTGTTCAAAAGAGTGCGTAGCCATTAAAGAGAACCTAATTAATGATGCGTCCGAAGGTACGGCTGGAGAAACCACGGGGTTTACAAAAATGCCGTTTTCTTGTAGGATGTTGGTGATTAAGAAGGTCTTTTCGTTATCTCTAATGTAGATAGGTAGGATTGGGCTTTCCGGATGACCAATTTCAAAGCCTGCATCAAGCAATAACTTTTTGGCGTAGTTGGTGTTAGCCCATAATTTATCAATTCTTTCTGGCTCTGATTCTATAATGTCCAAAGCGGCAATTACACTTGCCACGGCAGCAGGTGGCATACTTGCGCTGAACATTAATGAACGGGCTCTATGTTTAATGAACTCGATGGTATCCTCATCAGCAGCAATAAAACCACCCAATGAAGCTAGGGATTTACTGAAAGTACCCATGATCAAATCAACCTTATCCGTAAGGTTAAAGTGTGATGCAGTACCTGCGCCATTAAATCCAATTACACCTAAACTGTGGGCGTCATCCATCATGATATTTGCACCGAACTCATCGGCAATTTTTACCATTTCTGGTAAGTTTACCAAATCACCTTCCATGCTAAATATACCATCCGAAACAATTAGTTTGGCGGCATCTTCAGGTAGTCGACTTAGTTTTGCACGCAAATCATTCATGTCATTGTGCGCATATTTGATAGAACGTGAAAACGACAAACGGCTACCATCGATGATAGAAGCGTGGTCGTATTCATCTAAAATTAGGTAGTCATTTCTGTCTAACAAACAAGAAATTACACCAAGATTTACCTGAAAGCCCGTGCTGAACAATACGGCGGCCTCTTTGCCAACGTAAGCAGCTAAACGGCTTTCGAGTTCTAAATGGATATCTAAGGTTCCGTTTAAAAATCTTGACCCTGCGCATCCGGTACCGTATTTTTCGATGGCTTTTTGCGAGGCTTCTTTAATTTTAGGATGGTTGGTTAGCCCAAGGTATGAGTTGGAGCCAAACATCAATACTTCTTTTCCGTTGATCATTACTTCTGTGTCCTGTGCAGAGTCGATAGAACGGAAATATGGATATAGACCTCTTTCTTTAATAATTTTGGCGTCTTGAAACGAAGCTATTCTATCTTGTAATTTTTTACGCATATTTTTATGCAATTAGGTCATTTGTAGTTTGATAATAATTCTCTTGATGTTAAAAGAATAACACTCCAAATTTGTGTTAGACTTAACTTACGTTAAACATGTTACTCTCCTTAATAACATAAATTTAACGATTTAATAAATGAGAATTAATAAAATCCCGCAAATTTAATAAAAGTTTTAACCCAAGGGAGTGGTACAAAAGTATTGCTTATTGGTCAAAAAGTATGATTTTGGTAAATCTGACATTTAGCAAACAAAACGGTGTTTACACTTAAATCAACGATTTTTTCCTGTTTTAAAGATAATAGGCAGTGCTTTTGTCATTTCTTATATTTAAAATTATGTAATTTATAGTTGGTAATTATGTAATTCTTTGTGGAACTTTGTAGCGTTTGCATAACATATAACGTAGTTGTGCGGTTATCTATATACAAAAGCTGTAAACAATGATGAACAGAGTAGAGGAGAGGTGTTTGGAGGAAGGCATTAATGGAGGCAATATGAATGTGCTTACCGCTGCTGAGATTAAACCTTTTATGACATTTAATGAGCCTTTTAGGTCTAATTCGTTTGCTGTGATTGTAGTGCAGAAAGGGCATTTTGTTTTTCAGAACAATTTTGTGAAAAACTGCATGAAGGCGAAGGATGTGTATTTGGTTACTCCCGGAAGCTTATGCGAGCTATACGAAATGTCTGATGATTTTGAGTTCATTAGCATGGGCTTCAAAAAGGAATATTTGAAAGAACAAGGCGTGTTTTTGAATGGAGCCGAAATTGTACATCTGTTTTCTACCGATTTGGTCCATAAGTTTTCCTTAAACGATGAGGAATTTGAGGACCTGGTTTTCTCCCTAAAATCTTTAAAGAAGAAAATTAACTTACCAGAAACCACTCCCCATTTTAAGGATGTAATACGCCATAGTTTCATCTCTGTGCTTTATGAAATTCTTATTGTATACAGCAAGTACCGTGTTTTTATTCCCGTAAAGTTGAATAGGCAGGAAGAGTTGACCACAAATTTCCTCAATTTATTGAGCGAAAACTTTAAAAAGGAAAAACAGGTGCAGCATTATGCAAAAGAACTGTTTGTGACTTCTAGACATCTGTCGCAGGTAGTAAAGACGGTTACTGGTAAAACTGCTGGCGAAATTATTGACGAAATGGTAATTAACGAGGCAAAAGTGCTGCTTTCTTCACATTTGATGAATGTTTCGCAAGTGGCAGATGAGTTGCGTTTTAGTGACCAATCTTTTTTTGGGAAGTTTTTTAAGAAATACACGGGCATTTCGCCTTCGGTTTACAAATCAAATAGTACAGTGGCCATAAATCCGCCATTTTAATAAAAACAAGGGTCTAACAGTGGTGTTTTTTACCGAAATGTTAAAAAAGGCGGTGGCGCGGAAAATGGATTTTGGAAAGCTTTTTAAAGTAAATGTAAAATAGTAAACAAAACTTCATTTTTATTACATAATTTTTTGATTTTAAGCACTAAATTTGCGAAAATTTGAGTTATGAAAACATCAGAAATAACTTACACCGGAGATTTAAGAACTACTTCGATTCATTTGAAGTCGGGTAAGGAAATTATTACCGATGCGCCTACGGATAACCAAGGGAAGGGGGAGGCTTTTTCGCCAACCGATCTATTGGCCACCTCTTTGGGCAATTGCATGCTGACCATTGTAGGTATAGCGGCAAGAAATCACGGTTTTAATATTGATGGAACTAAGGCGGAAATTACCAAAGTGATGGCTGAAAATCCGCGTAGGGTGAGCGAAATACATGTTGAACTTCATTTTCCGGCAAACAACTACACGGAAAAAGAAAAGACAATTATCGAAAGGTCAGCTAAAACCTGTCCGGTGGCATATAGCCTACACCCTGATATTAAGCAAGAAATAACGTTTAGTTATTAGCATATTCCCCTGCTGGCTACGGCAGGTATTTATATTTGGTTTAAAATGAGTAGAAAAAAAAAGACGGTTGTTGAAACCGACGCAGATGTTATTTTAATTGGGGCGGGCATCATGAGCGCAACGCTTGGCGTACTGCTCAAAGAGCTTAATCCTGATTTAAGCATAGAAATTTACGAGCGTTTAGACGTTGCGGCCGCTGAGAGTTCTGATGCGTGGAACAACGCAGGAACTGGCCACTCGGCATTTTGCGAACTCAATTATACACCGCAAAAAGCTAACGGTACAGTTGACGTGAAAAAGGCGGTTTCCATCGCTGAATCTTTCGAGGTTTCTAAACAGTTCTGGACTTATTTGCTGGATAAGGGGATCCTTAAAGATCCTTGCTCATTCATCAGGAACATTCCTCACCTTAGCTTTGTATGGGGTAAAAAGAACGTCGACTATCTAAAAACCCGCTACAACAATCTTAAAGCCTGCAATCTGTTCAGTGAGATGCAATACAGCGAAAATCCTTCAGAAATTAAGGAATGGATTCCGTTGGTAATGGAAGGCAGAGATGAAAAGGAGCCTATTGCTGCTACTAAGATGGATTTGGGTACCGATGTTAATTTTGGTTCCCTAACTAGGGAAATGTTTAATTACCTAGCGAAACAAGATAAGGTTGCCCTTCATTTTCACCACGAAATACGTGATCTGGACAAGCAGGATGACGGAACATGGGAAGTAAAAGTGAAGAATTTAGATAGCGGGAAAAGAAAAAGACGCTTAGCCAAATTTGTATTTATTGGTGCAGGGGGTGGTTCTTTGCTGCTATTGGAAAAATCTAACATTAAAGAGGGTAAAGGCTTTGGAGGTTTCCCGGTAAGCGGTCAATGGTTGAAGTGTACTAACGAGGAGGTAATTGCACGTCATCATGCTAAGGTTTATGGGAAGGCGGCTGTAGGAGCTCCACCGATGTCGGTACCACACTTAGATACCCGAATCATTAACGGAAAACAAGCTTTGTTATTTGGGCCTTACGCCGGTTTTTCTACAAAATTCCTTAAAAATGGTTCTTATTTTGATTTAGCGGCTTCCATTAAGTTTAGCAATATTCGCCCAATGATTTCAGCAGGCCTGAAGAGTATCGACCTTACTAAATATCTGATTGAGCAAGTTCGTCAATCGCCGGAAGATAGATTTGAGGCATTGAGGGAATATATGCCAGATGCCGATATTAAAGATTGGGAATTGGAAATTGCGGGACAGCGTGTTCAGGTAATTAAGAAGAAGCCAAGTGGTGGCGGTATTTTGGAATTTGGTACTGAAGTGGTTAGCGCTGGCGATGGTTCTATTGCGGCCTTATTAGGTGCCTCACCAGGTGCTTCAACGGCTGTTTCTATCATGCTCGAATTGATGGGCAAATGCTTTAAAAAGCAAATGCAAACAGCCGATTGGCAAAGTAAAATCAGAGAGATGATTCCAAGCTACGGACAAAAACTTGCCGAAGACAATGAGCTTTGCCAAGAAACACGCCAACGTACTTCAGCCGCATTGAAGTTAAACGAAACTGCAATAGTGTAAGCTACATAAAAGAAAAGCTCCGAATTTATTTCGGAGCTTTTCTATTTGGTTTTCTAACTGTTAAAAGTTAGATCTTCGTATTTCAGTATCTTAGAAATAAAAGAAATGTCTGAGAATAGATGGAAATTTCTAGCCGTTAATCACTTCTGCAACTTCATCTGCAGATATATCTCCATGCGAAGCATCTAAAATACATTCACCATCTTTAATGAGCAATATTTGTGGAGATTCATGATGAACATGAAAAGTTTCGGCAATATATGCGGAAATATCTCGGTGGCTAATCAAATCTAAGAAATAAAGACTTGTGCTATCAGGTATTACATCCCAATATCTTTCGAAGGTTCTTTTAGCCATCATACTGATGGAGCAGCGGGTGCTATGCTTAAAAATTAAGTGATAGCCTCGAGCTGCCTTAATATCGTCAATTTGAGAAATTTGATTTAACTGTATCCAATCCTTCATATTACCTTCTCCTTCCTTTAGCCTCTGGGTAAGAGCTAAAAGCAGGGCATAAGCGGTTTGAGCACGATTCTAATACTGCGATGGCGCAGAACGCAAATAACAATAGAATAGCTATTTTCTTCATTTTAAATGATTGTTTTTCGAAACCTAAGTTACAAAAAAGTTATAAGTTGTACATCGAAAGTTGAAAGTTTTGAAATGCTGATACTATTTAAGTCTAAAGGCTTAACGAATATTCTACCATTTTCAATGCAGTAATGGCTGCCTCATCTCCTTTGTTACCATGCTTGCCACCAGCTCTATCAATGGCTTGTTGCTCATCATTGGTAGTAAGTACCCCAAAAATTACGGGTTTGCTATATTTAATGCCCACATTAGTAATTCCATGCGCTGCTGCATCGCAAATAAAATCGAAGTGTTTGGTATCACCTTGGATCACACAGCCAATACAAATAACGGCGTCAATATCTTTTCTTTTGTTTAAAAGAATATCGGCAGCACCAGTAAGCTCGAAAGTGCCAGGTACACTCAACGAAATAATATCAGCTTCTTCAACTTCGTGCTTAAGAAGGGTGTCAAAAGCGCCTCGGTAAAGTGCTCCGGTAATGTTTGCATTCCACTCGGCAACAATAATCGCTATTTTATAGCCTTTGCCCGATGGGATAGTCGTATGTGAAAAATCTGAAAGGTTTTTAAGGTGTGTTGCCATATAGCAAAGATAGTTTTTTATTGTTTATTTACCCGAAAGTTGAAAAGTTTGACGCTTTGCAAACTCTTGTTTTGCCATAATTATCGATAATAAAAAAAGGCCTCCGAATTTGAAGGCCTTTTTTTATTCTTTCGGAAGAATTATTTTGTTTGAGCTGCTGCTCTAGCGATGTACGAATCAATCATTTGCGCTTCCGCACTTTCAGGGAATTGCGTTTTGATTTTAGTATAAGCCTCTTCAGCACCTTTATAGTCTTTTAAAGTTTCGTTTACCAAACCTAATTTTTTAAGGAACATAGGTGAAGTGAATTTATTGGAAGACTTGTCAATTGCTTTTTTGTAGTAAGTTGAAGCTTGTTTGTAGTCCTTTAGCTCACTATAAGCATCACCTAAAAGACCAAGAGCCAATGGGTCTGCAATTGGACTGCCAGTCGCACTGTATTTGCTCAAAGCATCAACTGCTTTTTTGTACTCGCCTTTGCGCAAGTAAATACCGCCTAAATAAAGGTTGGCCAAGTTGGCAGATTTAGTGTTCTCGTATTCTTCTGCAATTTTTTCTAAACCAGGATAACCACCTTCGCCGTTAATGGCTTTGTTGGCCAATGAATCAACCCCTACAAATTGTTCAGCTTTGAACATTTGGTTGGCAGCCTCTTCAGCTCTGTTTTTTAAATACACTCCTTGATACCAGATGAAAATACCGATTAAAACGATTATCGCTCCAGCAATAAAAGCTAAACTTTTAGTGTTTTCTTGTATAAATGAACCTTTTTTTACTGGTTGTGCTGTTTCTTTCTCTGTTGCAGACATTTTTAGTTTAAAATTAAAGGATTGCAAAAATACATTTTTCATTTAAAGTATCAACTCTTTTTAAATCATTTAATTAAAGTTAAGTATATAAGCTACTGTAAAAATGGGTAACTTTGGCCTCTCTGTTATGTGGCTTAAAAATCTTACCCTTTTAAACTTTAAAAATTACAATGCTGCCGATTTGGTTTTTTCGAATTCGGTAATCGCTTTTGTGGGTAATAATGGTGCGGGTAAAACCAACTTGCTTGATGCCATACACTACCTTTGTTTATGTAAAAGCTATTTCAATCCCATCGATAGCCAACAGATTAAAACAGGAGAGGAGTTGTTTTTGGTCCAGGGCGATTTTATTCGTGAAGAAAAGGCAGAAAAAATTTCATGCGGACTAAAAAAGAACCAAAAGAAATCTTTCAAACGTAACAAAAAGGAGTACGATAAGCTGGCTGATCACATAGGTTTGTTTCCAGTTGTGATGATTTCCCCCTACGATATTAATCTCATTATGGATGGAAGTGAGGAAAGGCGTAGGTTTATAGATAATGTGATTTCACAAACCGACAGCAGGTATCTTGACGAACTTATTACCTATAACAAACATCTGCTTAACAGAAATGCACTGCTTAAGCAAGTGGCAATCACTAGAACCTTGGATGTAGCATTACTGCAAATTTTGGATGAACAACTAGTGAACTCTGGAAATATCATATTTGAGAAACGTAAGCAGTTTTTGCTGAATTTTATTCCCCTTTTTGATAAGCATTATCAGTTTTTGACCAATAATGCCGAGCAGGTTGCCTTGAGCTATCAATCGCAGTTGAACGAACAAAGCTTTGAAACTTTGCTAGCGCAAGCCATAGAAAAGGACAGGTTGCTGGAACGCACTACCGTAGGTATTCATAAAGACGAGCTGCAGTTTGAGATCGCAGGTATGTCCATGAAGAAATTTGGGTCTCAGGGTCAACAAAAGTCATTTTTGATTGCTTTAAAGCTCGCCCAATATAGTTACCTGCAAAAATTTAAAGACTTTAAGCCTTTGCTATTGCTTGATGATATTTTCGATAAATTAGACCAAAACCGTATACACAAATTGATGGAAATGGTTTCACATCATGATTTTGGACAGATTTTCATTACCGACACCGACAAGCAGAGAGTGGCCAAAGTATTTGAACAAATTGCCATCGACGTTGATTTATTTGAAGTAAGCGAAGGGAGTGTAAGCCATGCGTAAACCTAACGATATTACCTTAAAACAGGCTATTGATAAACTGCTGGCCCATTACAAATTGCGTGGCAAGTTCGACGAAACAGGAGTGGTAGCCATGTGGCCCGAAATTATGGGCACTGCGGTAGCCAATAGAACCAAACAAATTTATATACACCAGCGCAAACTGTTCGTGAGAATCGAATCATCGGTGGTTAAAAATGAATTACTGATTGTGAAAAGCGCCATTGTAGACAAGCTCAACGAAAAAGCAGGCTCACAGGTAATTACTGATATTGTGTTTCTATAGGCTAGTCCTTACTTCCACCAAAAAGTTTTGCAGCTATCCATATAATGATGGCAACTACTACCACTACCAGAATTACGCCAGTCCACATACCGGCTTTAAAAATACCTTCAACCAATTCACAGCTGCTCAATGTGCTAGCCAATAAGGCAACAAGAGCAAGGGGCATCAATTTTTTCATATGCTAAGTGTTTTTGTTAACCTAACACTAAAACAAAAGAAAAGGTTTGGAGAAAAGATTTATAGATTTTCGTTGCTAATGAGCACTAGGTTTTTTACAGAACCTAGTGGTGCTATTTTTATACGTTTATCGCCTTTGCTGACATAAAAATAATAGGAGCTGTTAACGTCTATTAAATAGATGTCTTCCTTTTTATCGTCATTAAAATTGATCTGATAATTGTATTGGACCTTGTTATTTTTGATAGCTGCAGCTTCACGATTACCCTGACCAAGGCCTAATCCAATGAAAATGGAAAATAGTTCGAAAGCTACCAGGATCAAGAAAAACTTGTAGATTTTTTTAGTGACTTCAGATTTGCTTATTTGCACTTCCTTATCCCTCATGGTTACTATTTTTTGTATCCACTTTTTATGGCTGTTTTTAATGATCAGCAGCATTAATAGGAATAAAATAAATATGAAGGTAACTATCGAAATAAAGATGCCCAACTTAGAGGTGATGTCAGCTATTGGGCTAATCAAGATATCTGTAATAGATGAATATTTCAAAATATTAATACCAAGTTTGTTGAATAACATACTTTCCTTAATTAGCCCAAGGATGATTAAATATAAGTAGCCAATAGGGAGCAGGTTCTGCAGCTTTTCTAGAAATTTCATATATGATTTTTATAAAAAAAGACTTACAAAGTTTTTAACACTTTGTAAGTCTAAAACGTATACGCTGTTGCAATATAATTCTATTGCTCTTTTTCTTTCTCCTTTGCAGGCTCTCCAACCTTTATCAGTTCCACTTCAAAAATCAAAGTGCTGTAAGGAGGGATATCTTGGCCAGCGCCCCTAGCGCCATAAGCTAATTTGTAGGGGATGAAAAATCTATATTTCGAGCCTTCTTTCATTAATTGAACACCTTCTGTCCAACCTGGAATTACTTGGTTTAAACCAAAAGTAGCTGGCTGTTCGCGTTTGTATGAACTATCAAATTCAAAGCCGTTAAGCAGGGTGCCTTTATAGTGCACGGTTACCTGGTCTGTTGCTTTAGGCTGCGCACCTGTACCTGGATTAAGCACCTCGTATTGTAGCCCGCTTGCTGTTGTTTTAATGCCAGGCTTGGTTTTGTTTTGTGCTAAAAAAGTTTCACCTTCTTTAATGGTTGGCTCAAATTTAACTCTTTCTTTTGCTTCACGCACTTTGCTTAAACTTTCAAATAAACTGCTAATTGCCATCTGAGAAGCCTGCTCGTTCATCAGTGGTTTGGCGTCTTTGTTAAAAGCATCTTTTAGGCCTTTGTTTAGCAGGTCGTAGTTTAAACTTTCTAATCCGCCAGATTTTAGGTTGCCGCCCATTGCAATACCAAAAGCGTAACTTGCCGAATCTAACTTGGTTTTTAGGACAATTGGTTTAGCGGCAGTTTTGCTGGTAGCGGTTTTGGCCTTAACAGGAGTGGTTTTGGTTTTGGTCTGCGCAGTGGCGTTAAAAACTGCGGCAGAAGCTAATGCTACTAAAAATAGTTTCTTCATTGTTTATGTTAAAAAGCGAAAGATACAATAAAAAATAAGCACCCAAAAAAGGTGCTTATGATATTTTTACTTTATTCCGATGAGTAAAGCTTTCTAGAAAAATTCTCTATCAATGCGATTAAAAACGCTCGTCAGCAGTAAAGAAGAAATCGCCTTCAATTTGAGCGTTCTCGTCCGAATCAGAACCGTGGATAGCATTAGCGTCAATTGATTTAGCATATTTCTGACGGATAGTGCCTTCAGCAGCTTCAGCCGGGTTGGTAGCACCGATCAATTTTCTAAATTCTTCAATTGCATTGTCTTTCTCTAAAATAGCAGCTACAATTGGTCCTGAAGACATAAAGCTTACTAAATCATTGTAGAAAGGACGCTCTTTGTGAACTGCATAAAACTCGCCAGCTTTTTCAGCAGAAAGTTGAGTGTATTTTAAGGCAATAATTTTGAAACCTGCGTTAGTGATATCATTTATGATTGAACCAATGTGACCGTTAGCAACAGCATCCGGTTTAATCATAGTAAAAGTTCTATTTGTGCTCATTTTTATAATTTTTTGCAAAAGTACAATTATTGGTGTAAATAATTAATAGAGAGCCTAAGAAAACTTTAAATGGTCATAGCAAAACACTTTTATTAGCAATTTGTTCGACAGTTTGTCACCCCGAGTTTCGATGAGACTACCTAAACGTTAAACATACTGACAACTAAAGAAGATTCTCCGCTCCCAATCCTATGAGGTTTGTTAAAGCAGCATCTAAACAAATCCATCAATTTAACAGTTAACCAATAAATCAGTAACTTCGCAAGCTATAGATTATGATATCGGTACCAGAACTTAAAGAACTACTTTCAACGCCTCAGCAGATTGTGATTACCACACACCATAAGCCAGATGGTGATGCCATGGGTTCATCATTAGGATTATATGCTTACCTAATCCAAAAAGGGCATCATGTTAGCTTAATTACCCCAACAGACTATCCTGAGTTTTTACATTGGATGCCCAACAATTCCGATGTTATCATCTATACTGAGCAAGTGGAAAAATCAGTAAACTTGGTGAATGAGGCTAAAATGATTTTTTGCTTAGATTTCAATACGTTGGGCCGTATCAATGAACTGGGCGAGCACATCAGAAATAGCTCGTCAATCAAGTTAATGATTGATCACCATTTGGAACCAGAAGATTTTGATGACTACCGCCATTGGGACATCAACGCCTGTGCTGCCGCCCAATTAGTGTACGATTTCATCGTAAATGTAATGGAAGAACCGGATAAAGTGAATAAGGATGTTGCCACCTGTCTTTACACGGGTATCATGACTGATTCGGGCTCTTTCCGCTTCCCTTCGGCCACCTCAACGGTTTACCGTATTGCCGCCGATTTAATTGATCTTGGAGCTGAACATTGGCGCATCCATCAGTTGGTGTATGATAATGTGTCTGAAAACCGATTGAAGTTTTTGGGCTACTGTCTATCTAACAAATTGGAAATCCTTAGGGAATATAACACCGCAATTATTAGCGCAACCAAAGAAGAACTAGAAAGGTATCAAATTGTAACAGGTGATACAGAGGGAATTGTTAACTACGCGCTTTCAATCAATGGAATAAAACTTGCTGCTTTTATCATCGAAAGAACAGACCGAGTTAAATTATCGCTACGTTCAACTGGCGATTTTCCAGCAAATGAGATCTGTAAGAAATACTTTCAGGGAGGTGGTCATAGAAATGCCGCTGGTGGTGCTTCCGACAAAGGTTTAATAGAAACCATTGCCGATTTTAAAGCCATACTGCCCGAGTATAAGACACAACTATTGCAATAGTTTAGAAAATAAACAAATAAATATAGAAATAATCAGAAAGCTCGTTAACTTAGCGGGCTTTTAATGCAAAATATAAAATAATAAAAACCAGTAAATAAGGTATTCGTGCTTTTGCTGGATAAGTCACACTAAAGACAATTTAAAACAATAAATGAAAAAAAGTTTAGTAATTCTGCTAGCGGCTACGGTGGGTTTAGCAGCTTGTAACACGGAGAAAAAAGGTCCGGGAGGCTTGTTGTACAAAATCCACAAGTCGGGAGGCAAAGAGAAAATTCAAGAAGGTGATGTGGTAAAATTGAACTTTATCCAAAAAAATGAAAGAGATTCAGTTTTGGGCAGCACTTACGATAGTGAGCAAGCGCAAATTTTCCCTGTAGGCAAAAAACAATACGCTGGCGATATGCAAGATGTGCTAACCCTTTTCGGAGAAGGTGATAGCGCAACTTTCAAAATCAATTTGGATACCATGGCTTTCCATAGCAAACAACCTAAGCCAGAAATGTTCAAAAATGATAAATACATTGTGTTTACCGTGAAAATTGAAAAGGTTTTCAAAAAAGGACCTAAAGAAGCAGATTCGACTTTCCAAAAACGTGCTGGTGATTTCTTCCAAGCAGACTACAAAGCTGACATGGATAAGAAGAAAGCTGCTGAGCCAGCTAAAATCAAAACTTATATTGACGACAACAACTTAAAAGTTCAAACCTCTGCTAGCGGTTTACAATATGTAATTACTGCTCCGGGAAGTGGCGAAAAAGCTGTTGATGGCGATACGGTTTCTGTAAACTATACTGGTAAATTCACTAAAAAAGGCGAAGACAAAAAATACAAGATTTTTGATACTAGCGATGAAAAAATAGCTAAAGAAGCTAAAGTACATCAACCAGGCAGACCATATGGTCCAACTAAAATGGTGGTAGGTGGTACCGTTCCAGGTTTCACAGAGGCAATCAAATTAGTAGGTAAAGGTGGTAAAATCACTGCCATCATCCCTTCTAAATTAGGATATGGTGAACAAGGCGGAGGCCCAATCGGACCATATAGCCCATTGGTATTCGAAATTGAAGTTGTTGATGTAATTAAACCCAAAGCAGGTACAACTCCGGCTCCAGCTCCGGCACCAGTTGCTCCAGCAGCAGGACACTCTGCAAACGATGGTCACAAGCACTAATCAAAATACTGAATAATAAAAAAGCTGTCCTTAGGGCAGCTTTTTTTATGCCCAAGTTTTTTCTTCACCTGAACAAGAAACCAACCAATCAGCTATCTTTGTGCCATGTTACTTACCGATACCCATACCCATCAGTATTACGAGAAAGATTTAGATAAACGAGCAGCGCAAATGCAGCGTTGTTTCGACAATGGTGTAAAACGTCTGTTCTTGCCCAATGTAGATGTGGCTTCTATAGCAATGATTGATGAGATGGTAAAGAGCTATCCCGAAAATTGCTTTGCTATGGCAGGCCTTCATCCTTGCGATGTAAAGGAAGGTTATCAAGAGGTGTTGGCAGAAATTTATCAGAGCATTGCTGGTCGGGAGATTTACGCAATTGGAGAAATTGGTATTGACCTTTACTGGGATAAAACAACGTTAGCTATTCAACAGGATGCTTTTATACAACAAATAGAATGGGCTAAACAATTGGACTTGCCATTTGTGATTCATTGCCGCGAAGCTTTTAGTGAAGTCTTTGAAGTATTGGAAGAGTGTAGGCACGATAAAATGCGTGGTATTTTTCATTGCTTTACTGGCGATTTGGCACAGGCTAACAGAGCCATTGAACTTGGATTTTATTTAGGAATTGGCGGCGTACTTACCTATAAAAAGGCTGGTTTGGATTTGGTTTTAGCCGATGTTCCTATACAGTATGTTGTACTAGAAACAGATTCTCCATATTTAGCGCCCGTTCCTTTTAGAGGCAAGCCAAATGAGAGTAGCTATTTGGTGCATATTGCACAAAAAGTAGCGGATGTTTATGGTATAAGCTTAGAAGAGGTTGCTGAAATTACTACAGGGAATTCTAAATCAATTTTTGGAATCTAGCCTTTGCGCTCTTAGCGTTGCTCTTCTATTCTTAGCGGTTAAATTTTACCGCAAAGATTTTTGAAGTTTTCGCAAAGTAACGCAAAGATTTTTTTCTTGGAAGTTGAATACTTTTTTAACAATTAACAAAAAGGTAAATTTACTTCACTAGCTAGCTATGAAATACTATGGAAGTAAATGAATTATCCAACGTTGTAATCGGTATGGCCATTGAAGTGCATTCTACATTGGGGCCGGGGTATTAATGTTTTGGACTGTCGGTTTTTGGTTTCGTTCGCTAGCTACGATGCATTTATCTAACCTAACGTAGCTAATTATGTAGCAACAGTTACGGATTTCTGCATAAATAACCAATCTGCTTATACTTTTCTCAATCTATTGCCCAAATAGTTAATTATTTGATAAATATCTTTTGTGATTTAAAAAGCTGTGCGATTGTTGTTTAATTTGTAAAACAAAACCATAGCTGTACTTTAATGACCAAGATACTAATCATCTACACAGGTGGAACCATTGGAATGGTAAACGATGCTGCAACAGGCGCCTTAATTCCATTCGATTTTGAGCAGATTAAAGATAATGTTCCCGAGCTTGCTCGGCTGAACTACCGGCTTTCCGTACACTCCTTTACACCGATTATCGATTCTTCTAACATGCATCCCAGTCATTGGAACGTTATT
This sequence comes from Pedobacter sp., assembly GCF_039594775.1. Taxonomy (GTDB): domain Bacteria; phylum Bacteroidota; class Bacteroidia; order Sphingobacteriales; family Sphingobacteriaceae; genus Pedobacter. Next base: position 1,188,688 of record NZ_JBCNMT010000001.1, read on the forward strand.
GCAGAATTGATTAGGGATAACTATGAAGAATTTGATGGTTTTGTAATTTTGCATGGCTCTGACACGATGTCCTTTACCGCATCGGCATTAAGCTTTATGCTTAAAAACTTGGCTAAGCCAGTTATTTTAACGGGTTCTCAATTACCTATTGGCGAAATTAGGACTGACGCAAAGGAAAACCTGATTACTGCCCTCGAAATTGCCGCGACGAAAGAAAAGGGGAAAGCGGTAGTGCCAGAAGTATGTATCTATTTTGATAATCAACTGTTCCGAGGCAATAGGTCTATTAAATTCAATACCGAAAAATTCGAAGCCTTTCGCTCGCCCAATTATCCGATTTTGGCAGAAGCAGGTGTTCAGCTTACCTTTTTTCATAAAGAAATTTTACCTGTTCCCACAGAGCCTTTTTACATCCAAACTAAATCCGACGCTAACATTGGCGTGTTGAAAGCGTATCCTGGAATGACCGAGGAAGTCGTAATGGCCGTAACCAAATCAAAGGTGAAGGCTATTGTGCTGGAAACTTTTGGCTCGGGTAATACCACCACAGCAGAGTGGTTTATCAACGCCTTAGCAGAAGCGATCAAGGATGGGAAAATTATCGTTGATATCTCGCAATGTTTAAGAGGGTCGGTGCAGCTAGGAATGTATGAGACGAGTAGTGAACTTAAAAAAATGGGCGTGCTGAGTGGTTACGATATGACTTTTGAAACAGCGGTAACCAAGTTGATGTATCTTTTAGGAGCTGGTTTAAGTGCTGAAGAAATCAAGCAACAAATGGAAACTCCTATTGCTGGAGAGTTAACCAACTAACAGGAGATGTTCACTTTTCTTATTCAAATTTCTGGATGTCTTACCGCTACTGTCGGTGGCATTTTTCTATTTGTTTATCTATTTTTAGACCACGATAACAAGCAATATAAAAAGAATGGAATAATATTGCTTCTTACTGGCTGGGCGGTTGCTATTTTGGCTTTTGTTGTAGATTTTCTTTTGAATTAAAGTAAAACTTCTGCAATTATCACCATCATCATTCGATAAACAAGGCATTAATCTTATTTTTGTATGGGATTGGCAGGTGAATTGCTCATCCTAGCTTATACTTATAGAAATGAAGATAGAACAAATTTACACTGGATGTTTGGCAGAGGCAGCCTATTATATTGAGAGCAATGGCGAAGCAGCCATTATTGATCCGCTCCGAGAAGTAGAGCCTTACTTAATGAAAGCATCGCAAAACGGTGCTAAAATAAAGTACATCTTCGAAACCCATTTCCATGCCGATTTTGTGTCAGGGCACGTTGACTTAGCCGAGAAATCAGGAGCTACTATTGTTTATGGGCCAACTGCTACTACCTCTTTCGAAGCGCATATTGCTACCGATGGAGAACAGTTTAAAATAGGCGAAGTAACCATTACCGCTTTACATACACCAGGTCATACACTCGAGTCAACCACTTATTTATTGACGGATGCGCAAGGTAGAAATCATTGCATTTTTACAGGGGATACCCTTTTTATTGGGGATGTAGGCCGACCAGATTTGGCGCAGAAGGGAACACTTACCATGAATGACCTTGCAGGTTTACTTTACGATTCATTGAATGATAAAATTAAGCCGCTAGCTGATGAGGTCATTGTTTATCCTGGTCATGGCGCTGGATCTGCTTGTGGTAAAAACATGAGCAAGGAAACTTTTGATACTTTAGGACATCAAAAACAGGTAAATTACGCGCTAAAAGCTGAAACTAAAGAGCAGTTCATTAAAGAAGTGACCGATGGTATTTTGCCTCCTCCACAATATTTTGCTAAAAATGCGGCCATGAACAAAGGCGGGTATGAAAGTATCGATGAGGTTTATCAAAAAGGGCTTAAGTCACTGTTGCCGCAAGCTTTTGAAGATTTGGCGAACCAAAGTGGCGCATTAATGCTAGACACACGCGATCCGCAGGTTTTTGCACAAGCTTTTGTGCCTAATTCCATCAATATTGGTTTAAATGGTCAATTTGCTCCTTGGGTGGGTGCATTAATTCCAGATTTAAAGCAAAATATTTTATTGATTACCGATGAAGGTAAAGCGGAAGAAGCGATCACCCGTTTAGCACGTGTAGGCTACGACAATACTATTGGATATTTGGAAGGTGGTATCCAAGCATGGAAAGATGCAGGAAAACAGACCGATCAGGTGACTTCTATTTCTGCAGTCGAATTTGAACAGGCTTACGAAGAAGACCAATCCATTTTAGCATTAGATGTTCGCAAGCCCGGAGAATATGAATCAGAGCATTTGGAGTTTACACATTCTCGTCCCTTGGATTATATTAACGATTGGACACACGAAATAGAAGATAATAAAACCTATTATATCCATTGTGCGGGCGGTTATCGTTCCATGATTGCGGCTTCTATCCTAAAAGCTCGTGGTATTGATAAAGTGGTAGATGTAGCGGGAGGTTACGGCGCTATTAAAAATACGTCGTTGAAAAGAACCGATTTTGTTTGCCCAAGCAAGCTGGCAAAAGCTTAAACTAGTTCGATCATTGCTAGAGGATAGACCTCGTAGGTTTTAAAATGGCACGGTCCTCTGAAATCTACGAGGTTTTTTGGTAATTGTAATCATAACAAGTTTACTGTAATCAGGTTTTATTTTTAAAGAATCATCATTTGGCAACATCAGAAAAACAACATTTCGAGGTCTTAATTATCGGTGCTGGACCAATAGGTTTAGCCTGTGGAATTGAAGCGCAAAAAGCAGGAAAAAGTTATGTTATTATTGATAAGGGCACTTTAGTAAACAGCCTTTATAATTATCCCGTGTTCATGACTTTCTTTTCCACCTCCGAACGTTTGGAAATAGGAGGGGTACCCTTCGTAAGCATTAATCCAAAGCCAAACCGAAATGAAGCTTTGGAATACTACAGACGCGTAACAGAAAAGTTCCAGCTGAACGTAAAGTTGTTTGAAGAAGTGTTTTCTTGTCAAAAGCAGGAAAATGGTTTGTTTCAAGTTGAAACTGCCAAGGCAAATTACGAAGCTGAAAATGTAATTATTGCCACTGGTTTCTACGATGTTCCTAATTTGATGAACATTCCGGGTGAAGATTTACCAAAAGTTATTCATTATTATAAAGACCCGCACTATTATGCTTTCAGTAAAGTATTGGTCGTTGGGGCGAACAATTCATCTGTAGATGTGGCTTTGGAAACTTTTAGAAAGGGTGCCGAAGTAACAATGGTAATTCGTGGTAATGATATGGGGCCGAATGTGAAATACTGGGTGCGTCCTGATATCGAAAATCGTATTAAGGAAGGCTCTATTAAAGCTTATTTCGAAAGTAACCTAAAAGAGGTAAAGGAACAAACTGCAGTTATTTCAACGCCAGAAGGCGACATAGAAATTGAGAATGATTTTGTGGCCGCAATGACAGGTTATCAACCTAATTTTAAGTTGCTGGAAAAACTAGGGGTTACCTTAGATGAAAACCAAACGCCAATCCATAATGCAGAAACCATGGAAACCAATCTTCCCGGTTTATATCTCGCCGGTGTAGTTTGTGGTGGCATGGATACCCACAAATGGTTTATTGAAAATTCTCGTATTCACGCAGAGCAAATTATAAAGGATATCGCGGCTAAGCGTAACTAGTATGGTACTGTAGTCTTAATTTAAAGCGCCTTATAGAACACTATCCAAAGCCCTCTCCATTTGGCTGTGCCCCCGTCGAGACGACGGATGGCTGCTAAGGTAACAGTTCTGCTAGTTTTTCTGAGAGTTTTTTCCCTCTGAGATCTTTTGCGATGATGATTCCATTCTCATCAATCAAGTAATTGGTAGGATAAGCATTGATGCCATAAATCAAGCCCGCTTCATTTTTATCTCCTTTTAAATCACATACATTTTCCCAAGGAAGATTGTCATCTTTGATTGCTTTTAGCCATTGCGCTTTATTATTGTCGGCCGCAACGCCCAAAATTTCGAATCCTTTTGCTTTGTAAGCGTTGTAGGTTTTTACCAGTTCAGGGTTGTCTTCCCTGCACGGACCACACCAAGAGCCCCAAAATTCAAGTAGGATGTATTTACCCTTAACATCTGATAGTTTTATCTTTTTTCCGTTGGCATTGGTCTGTTCGAAATCAACGTATTTGCCGCCAATTTTTACCTCTTGGTTTAGTGTTAAAAAGCTATTGATGTTTTTTGCGTAATTTGTTTTTTGAATGGAAGATGAAAATAAATCATAGATGTTTTTAGTTTTTTCTTTCCCCCAAGTAGTGGTATATACATCCGTAATGTTAGCAATGACTAACGAATTTGGGTGTGTTTTTGCGTAGTTGAAGTAAGCGGTATATTCTTCGTTCTTGATATTTGCGATTTGTTTTCGAAGCTCACTTTTAAGATTAGGGTCTGTACTTTTACTAAAAGCTGCTCTTAAACTGTCTTCTTTAAGGCCAATCGGTTGGATTATTTTTTGGATTTCTTCATTCTCTATTTGTGTAGCCGATCCTTTAATCATCCCTTTTTTGAACTCTCCATCTTTAAGAGCCATGGTGATATTTTTATTTTCGAGCCAGAAAAAGACGTAGTTGGTATATTTCTTTGTGTGTAATACTACTTGTGTGGCGGGTTCGGCGAGCTTCCCTGTTAAGATAAACTTTCCGTTTGCTACTTGTGTAGAATCAATTAGGTCTTGAGGCGAGCTTAACCTTAGGTATAACCAAGAGCCATTTTCAATGCCTTCAACAGTGCCTTCAATTTTGAAGTTTTGGGCAAATGCAATAACGTTGGTAAATAGTAGTAATGCGAGTACGATGGTCTTATTCATTCCAGAGATTTTTATTTTAAAGAGTTCGATTGGCTAAAAATGTTGCACGGCTCTTTAGCTCTGCATAAAAATATAAAATAGTTTGGGTTTGATGCAGTAATGCCTGTGATATAAACGGGATTGCAGCGCCTGCCTGCGGTAGGCAGGGAAATACTTTTTGTGGTGGGGCGAGGAGAGAAACCTCATAGGTTTTTAAAACCTATGAGGTTTGGACAGTACTGATGACAAAAAGATTGAGGCGTAAAGCCCGACTTTCGGGGGGGGCTTTGCGAAGGCTCTGCTTTTCTAAAAAAATATCGCCGTTTTTGCCTAACTTTGCACTTTAATTTTAAAATGACTGAATTTTGGATGACTGAATGGTAGCGAGTGCTTAATTCAATCATTTTTTTCCATTCACTCATTCAATCATTTTTGAAGATATGAGCAAAGTAAAAGTAGGTATGGTGCAGATGAGCTGTACCGCGGATAAGCAAGAAAATTTAGATAAAGCTATCGTAAAAGTAAGGGAAGCTGCTGCAAAAGGTGCCCAAATTGTGTGTTTACAGGAGCTTTTTACCTCGCTATATTTTTGCGATGTAGAAGATTACGATAACTTCGATTTAGCGGAGGCCATTCCTGGCCCTTCTACCGATGCTTTACAAGTAGTGGCTAAGGAATTGGGCGTAGTGATTATTGCCTCGTTGTTTGAAAAAAGAGCTGAAGGTTTATACCACAATACTACTGCGGTTTTAGATGCTGATGGTAGTTATTTGGGCAAATATCGTAAAATGCACATCCCAGATGATCCTGCTTATTACGAGAAATTTTACTTTACGCCTGGCGATTTAGGCTACAAGGTTTTTCAAACCAAGTTTGCTAAAATTGGTGTCTTAATTTGTTGGGATCAATGGTATCCAGAAGCATCGCGTATAACGGCTTTGATGGGGGCTGAAATTATGTTCTATCCAACCGCTATTGGCTGGGATACTACTCAAGACGAAGAAACCAATAAAGATCAATACAATGCTTGGCAAACTATCCAACGTTCGCATTCAGTAGCTAACGGCTTGCCAGTAATCTCTGTAAACCGTGTGGGTTTTGAGCAAGAAGGGCGCATGAAGTTTTGGGGCGGTAGTTTTGCGACTAACGCACAAGGTAAATTGTTGTATTTAGCTTCGCATGATGAAGAGGAAACAGAAGTAGTTGATATTGACCTTACACAAAGCGACTATATCCGCAAGCACTGGCCTTTCCTAAGAGACAGAAGAATTGATTCTTACCAACCGATTACGAAGAGGTATCTGGACGGAGAGTAGTTATAAGTCGGAAAAGATTATAGTTAGAAAGTTGGGAAGATTATAGCCGGGAAGTCCGAAAGAGTTTTTCAAGACAAAGTTGTATCTTCATTTTATCTAAAATACAGCCTATGTCATTTAAATTTGAAAAACTAAAAGTCTGGCAAAAAGCTTTGGACCTAGCTGACGAGATTGACCAACTGACTAAAACATTTCCTAGAGAAGAAATTTATATCCTAAACTCGCAAATAAAAAGAGCTGCAGACTCCATTTCGCTAAATATTGCAGAAGGAAGCACAGGACAAAGTAATGCTGAATTTATCAGATTTCTGCGTTACGCATTAAGGTCTGATATTGAAGTTGTTGGTTGTTTGCATCTCGCTAAAAGAAGAAAATATATATTAGAAGACCGTTTTGAAGAACTTTATTCAGCTTGTGAAGAAGTTCTTGTAATGATTAATGGTCTTATAAAATCATTAAGCTAATGTCTGATAAAGCACACCATAAATCTAATACAGCTAGTCTTTCAAAATCTCATACTTCTAGACTTTCTGACTTCCCGACTTTCCAACTTTCTGAAACACCGAAGGCAAAAGGCTATACCTTCCCAGCCGAATGGGCTAAGCATGAAGCTACGTGGTTAAGTTGGCCTCATAAGGAAGCTTCGTGGCCTGGGAAAATAGACACCATTTATGAGCCTTATTGCTTATTCATTAAGGCGGTTGCCAAGGGTGAAAAGGTGCGGATTAACGTAAAAGATGAGGAAATGAAAGCTTTTGCCATTTCGCAATTGGAAAAGGTAAGGGCCGATTTAAGCCAGATAGAATTTTATTTTAACGAAACCAACGATGCTTGGTGTCGTGACCATGGGCCTGCTTTTGTGTTAAAAGGAAATGAGAAAGCAGTGGTAGATTGGGGCTATAATGCTTGGGGAGATAAATATCCTCCCTATGACTTGGATGATGTAGTGCCGACCAAAATTGCTGAGCATTTCAATTTGCCGTTATTTACACCTGATATTGTGATGGAAGGTGGTTCGGTAGAATTTAACGGCGCTGGGACTATTTTAACAAGCGAAGCCTGCTTGCTGAATGAGAATAGAAACCCTCATTTAACCAAAGAACAGATAGAAACCTATTTGATGGAGTTTTATGGTGCGTCGCAAATTTTGTGGGTGGGTGATGGTATTGTAGGCGATGATACAGATGGCCATATTGATGATATTACTCGTTTTGTGAATGAAGATACGGTGCTTACGGTAGTGGAAAGTAATCCTTTGGATGAAAATTATCTGCTATTGAAAGAAAACTTAGAGCGCTTAAAGGAAATGACTTTGTTGGATGGCAGAAAGTTAAATATCATTGAATTGCCAATGCCTTCGCCAGTAATTTATGAAGATACTAGGTTGCCAGCTTCATACGCCAATTTTTACATTGCAAATGCTGCGGTAATTGTGCCAACCTTTAGGGATGTAAATGATAAAATTGCTTTAGAAATTATACAAAAGGCATTTCCAGACCGTGAGGTAATTGGTATTGATTCAACAGATATTATTTGGGGCTTGGGTAGCTTCCATTGCTTAAGCCAACAGGAGCCGGCAGTTTAGTTTGTGTTTGAATAGACCACTTGTTTTGTCATCCTGAGCTTGTCGAAGGATAATACCGGAGTAAGGTATTCGACAGTCTCAGATTGACAAAAGGGACTACGCTTGTTACGTGTTAGAATGCTCAGATGGTAGCTATTATGTAGGCGTAACCAATGATTTGGAAGTTAGACTAGAGCAACATAACAGTGGTTATGACCCAAAAGCGTATACTTTCACTAGACGGCCATTAATCCTTAAATTCTATCAAAGGTTTACGTTAATAGAGGACGCAATAGCATTTGAAAAACAGCTTAAAGGATGGAGTAGAAAGAAGAAAGAGGCATTGTTTGAAGAAAATTGGGAGGAGATAAAAAGATTATCCAACCTTAAAAAGAAATAATAACTTTGTGCAAATAGTCTTCGACAAGCTCAGACTGACACAAACGACAAATAAAACATTCAACTCAACCATACACATTTCATAAATGAAATTACTAGAAGGAAAAACGGCACTGGTAACAGGTGCATCAAAAGGAATAGGTAGAAAAATTGCCGAAGAATTTGCCAAGCAAGGTGCTAATGTTGCTTTTACCTACTTGTCATCCGTAGAAAAAGGACAAGCTTTGGAGCAAGAATTACAGAGCTTTGGCACCAAGGTAAAAGGATACCGTTCTGATGCTTCTAAATTTGATGAAGCAGAACAATTGATCAATGATATTGTAGCTGATTTTGGAACTATTGACGTGGTGGTAAACAATGCTGGTATTACTAAAGACGGCTTGTTGATGCGTATGAGCGAAGAAAACTGGGATGATGTAATGAACGTTAACCTGAAATCGGTATTTAATGTAACTAAAGCTGCTTCTAAAGTGATGATGAAAAACCGCAAAGGTGTTTTCATTAACATGAGCTCGGTAGTAGGAGTACAGGGTAATGCCGGACAAGCTAACTACGCTGCTTCTAAAGCGGGAATTATTGGCTTTACCAAATCGGTAGCTAAAGAATTAGGTTCACGTAATATCCGTGCTAACGTAGTGGCTCCAGGTTTTATCAAAACTGAAATGACTGAAGTGTTAGACCCTGCAGTAGTAGCTGGTTGGGAAAAAGATATTCCAATGAAACGTGCTGGCGAAACCATTGACATTGCTAATGTTTGCGTGTTCTTGGCATCAGATATGAGTGCTTATGTGACCGGACAAACACTTTCTGTTTGTGGCGGAATGCTATAAGATTAAGGAATAAATAGAATAAAGCCTTCCAGTTGGAGGGCTTTTATTTTACCACATAATTTCCGTTTACTTGGCTCACCTTAGGCAAGGTCTTGTGTTGCTCAAAATACAAATAGCCTGCTTGAAGCGTCTTCCATAGGGCTAAGTTTTGAGGGTATTTTGGCCCGTATTTTTCTAGGTTTGCCTTCGTCATTCTGAAAGGAAATATGTTAACGGGAATTTGAGTCTGCCCTTGGTCTTTGGCTTCCATCGCCAACAAATACACTTCCTTGATTTTATCATCCGTTAAAGGAATACAACCTACAGTAACACAATCTCCGTGGATATAAATATCTCCTCCTGTTTTTCTATCTTTCCCTGTTCTGGCTTTGTCAACCTCATTTGGATAATCAACGCCTAGCGATAAATGAAAATTACTCATTGGGTTAAATACATTGATATAGTAATAACCTTCTGGTGTTTGTAGGTCACCTTCCATTAGCTTTGGTCCCAACATTCCCGAATGGGCACAAAAAGCGTAGGTTTTAAATAAACTAAAGGTAGATTTGTTTCTCCCTTTTAACCACAGTTCTACTTTCCCTTCGCCTTTATAAGCGGCAATGTACAATTGGTAGCTTTTATCAAAACCAGCCTGTTTTAAATCCTTTTCTAAAGATGCCCATTTTAAGTCGTAAGCAGCTTTAACCCGCTCAAATTTTAGTTGTTGTTGCTTAAAGCCATTTTGTGCGGAAGTAGAAAAACTCATGAGGATAACTAAGGTAAAAGCAATTAGTAGTTTCATTTGCGTCTGTTGATTTGTATGCAATTTACAATTTTAGTTGTTTAGTTTTTTGGATGGTTTGTTGTTTGGAACCTCAGTTGAATTCTTCTTCTTTAATTGCTGCTCCTTACTCCTTGTTCTTTAATCCTCGCTGTTTCCCCTTATATGTCCGTCCGTCATTTCGAGCTTAAGCGAGAAATCTAGCTGTTAGCTTCCGAAGCGCAATAAACCTGCTGCTATCCTCCGCCAGTCCAGCTTTACGCTCCAATCTTTTTGACAGTTTGCCTGTCATTCCGAGGAACAGCCTGCCCCGATATATCGGGGAGGAATCTACTTCTGATGTGCGAAAACGTACAGATTCTTCACTAACGTTCAGAATGACAGTAAGAGAACAAAAAGTATTTCCCTGCCTACCGCAGGCAGGCGCTGCAATCTGGGCTATTGAAACAAAAACATTGCACAGCAGTTTCAAACCTTTGCTCTTTGTTCCTTACTCTTTATTCTTCAATCGTTGCTCTTTTAACTTTTAACTTTTTCCTTTCAACTTAATGTAGCATCTTTACAGTTAAGCATATGGCAAATTTCCTGTCTTTTTCAACCTTTCTTATTTTTCTTGGCTGCGTTGGCCTGGGTATGCTATATGCATGGATTTTATATGGCACTAATAAAAATCTAGGTAAAAGAACTCGCAATACCTTAGCCTTGGTGAGGGCTTTGGCGGTAGCCGTTCTTGCCTTTTTGTTATTTGCACCTTTGGTACGTAGGGTTAGCCATACGCCCGAAAAACCGGTCATTGTTATTGCAAATGATAATTCCATATCGGTTAAAGCCATACAACCTGCTGGTTTTAATGCCAAAAAATATGAAGAGGATCTAAAGGCTTTGGCTACCAAGCTTGGAGAAAGATATGAAGTAAAAACCTATACTTTTGGCGATAGCGTAAAATCTGGATTTGAATTTACAGGCACACATCAGGTAACTAATGGTACGGCATTGGTTAATCGTTTAAATGATGAACTTTTGAACCGAAATGTAGGCGCCATCATTATTGCGAGCGATGGTATTTTCAATAGAGGGGGCAATCCGTTATACGAGCTCAATAAAATCAAAGCTCCAGTGTATACCATTGCCCTTGGCGATACCATTCCTAAAAGAGATGTGCTGGTGGCAAATGTCAACTATAACAATATCGTTTACCTAGATAATGAATTTACTTTGGATGTACAGGTTCAGGCTTTCGAAAGCAAGGGGGAAAACACCAAGCTATCTGTGCTGGAAAATGGTAAGCAAGTAGCCGAACAGACTATTGACATCAACAGCGCCAGTTTTGTAAAGGATGCACAAATCAAGTTAAAAGCCAATAAGGTTGGTATTCATCGCTATACCATTCATCTAGGTGAGGTTAAAAACGAAATTACTACGAAGAATAATAGCCAAACTATTTTTGTGGAAGTGATGGATGGCAGACAAAAAATTCTGTTGGCTTCAGCCTCAGCTCATCCAGATTTGGCGACTTTAAAGCAAGCTATCGAACTCAATCAGCATTATGAAGTAACACTTGCCTTGGCAGAGGAACTGGAAAAGGTAGATTTGTCTAAGTACAGTTTGGCCATCCTTTATCAATTGCCGGCATTAAACTATTCGGCAAGTTCGTTAATAGGTAAGTTGCGTGAGCAAAAAATAGCCACATGGTATATTGTAGGTGCACAAAGTAACCTTTCAGCTTTTAGTCAAATCCAGCAGCAGGTGAGTTTTGCCAGGGCTACAGGAAGCTTGCAGGAGGTGTTTCCTTATTATCAAGAGAATTTTACCAGCTACAACATCAATACTGAAGCGTTAAAGCAGCTTGAAACCTATGACCCATTGCAAATTCCTTTTTCAAATATGATGATTAAGGGGAATTACACCGCGGTATTGAACCAACGCATAGGCAAGGTAAATACTCAAAGTCCAATGTTGTTTTTTACTGATGACAATGGAAAGAAACTAGGTTTTTTAATTGGTGAAGGACTTTGGAAATGGAAATTAGAGGAAGCCAAAAATGAAAATAGCTATCCCTTGGTAGCCGAGCTGATTTCTAAAACCGTACAATATTTATCGGTAAAGGATGATAAAAGAAAGTTCAAGGTTTACACCAGCAAAAGTACTTTCGAAGAGAATGAGAGCGTAGTGCTTAATGCTACCTTGTATAACGATGCTTTCGAACCCGTAAACAATTCCGAAGTAAAAGTACAATTGAAAAATACAGAAGGGAAAGTTTACAACTACACTTTCTCAAAAATGGGTAGCGGTTATCAATTAGATGCAGGAAATTTACCTCAAGGCAATTATTCTTATATCGCTTCCACTAGTTTGGGCGATAAAAAGTACACGGCAAACGGTGCATTTTTTGTAAATGCTATGATCAGCGAGTATCAACAAACTACGGCTAACCATCAGTTGTTAAACACCATGGCCCAACAAACACAGGGCAAAATGTACATGCCTGCCAATTTATTGGATATTGCGAATGAACTAGAGAAAAGCGGAAAGGTAAAAACCATTACCTATGAAGATAGAAGATACGAGGAGATGATTAACCTCAAGTGGATTTTTGGCCTTATCTTACTTTTATTAAGTGCAGAATGGTTTTTTAGAAAACGTAACGGCGAAGCATAGTCATGAATATCGACACCACCGACATTATTGAGGTATTGGGTACCGTCGCTTTTGCCATATCGGGTACTTTTGCTGCGGTACAAAAGCGTTTGGACCCTTTTGGAGTACTCATTATTGCTTTTGTAACTTCTATTGGTGGTGGTACCGTAAGAGATTTGTTATTGGGTGATACTCCTGTAGCTTGGATGCGAGACGTGAATTACTGTTTGCTCATCTTGGTCACCTCTATTCTGACTTTGTTTTTCAAACACCATATCAAAAAATTTAAGGTTACCCTGTTTTTGTTCGACTCCCTAGGTTTGGGCTTGTTTACTTTGGTAGGCGTGCAAAAAGGAATTGTTTTTGGACTGGAGCCAGGAATGTGTATTGCCTTGGGGACCATTACGGGTTGTTTTGGTGGGATCATTCGAGACACGTTATTGAATACCATTCCTCTTATTTTTAGAAAGGAAATATATGCCACCGCCTGCATAGCTGGAGGAGGCTTGTATTTTGGTCTGCTTTATTTTGGTTTAGCTGCCGATATTGCTAAAATTGCAGTGATTGTGTTTATTGTTACGCTTAGAATTTTAGTGGTAAAATATAAGCTGGCCTTGCCTAGGTTTGGTTATTGATGGAGTAATGTTAGACTTACTCTAGTGGATTTGAACAAAAGTCCGAAGGATTTCAATCTTTATAACTCAAAGATGTCCAGGTGAATACGACTCCTACAGAGTCGTATCATGGCGTCAGTTTTTTATAAATATCTGACCTCTTCGAGGTCTTGTATAGTCCAAAGATCTCTCTGCCGAAGTATCAGTACAGGCTGCAGTCGAGATGATGGAGTAGCACTTTAGACAGAAAATTTATGGATAAAGATATTCTTTAAGTTGTCCATTTTTGGAAGCATCGTACAATTGCCATAACTCTTTAGACCAGTTTTTTTTATCACTTTGTTCGTATAAATAAGGCAATACCAACTGCATAGCCCCCAAAGCTTGTTGCCGTTGTTCTTTTTCGGTGGGGTGTGCTAGAGAAAATTTCGTTAACGCTGCCATATACATTAACAGGAAATCCGAGTTGGTGTTGAAGAAACTAGTTTCTTTTTCTTCCAAATAAAAAGCATAATCAGGTGTTCCATTCATCCAATCTACCAAGAATCTGCCTGCTTCATTCCTAGATTTGTTTTTCTTTTGCAAGGGTGTTTGGAAAAGATAATCTACTACCTTGCCTATTGTCGACTCCGCATGTTTATAGCTTGCCCTTTTGTTTAGCTTTATATTCTTAAGATTGGGAAGTTCTTGCCCGAAGCTAGAGGTGGCTTGAAAACAAGAGAAAAGGAAAATAAACAAAAAGGTTTTCCTCATGAGGTTGGAAGTAATTTTGAACTAAAATAATAAAAAGAGATTACTTTTTTGTTTCTTCCCTAACAATTACAAAAACATCTTCATTTGCTTTTTTCATGAAGTACTTTTCGCGAGCAAATTTCTCTGCACTGTTTAAGTTGCTGTCCAATTCTTTCAGGTCTTTTTTTACCAAAGCAGTTTCTTTGGCATAGAAATCCTTTTCCTGTTGAAGCTTTTTAACCTGAACGCTATATTCATATTGGGCAATGATGTCATTTTTATCAAAAAACAGCATCCATACTGCAAACGCAGCAATGGCAATAAAGTATTTGTTCCGGAAAAGATCTAATAATCGTTTCATATGCTGCAAAGATAGCTTAAAATAAAAACATCCGAAGTTTTTAAATCTTCGGATGTTTTGCAAATGGATTTTTCAACTTGTTAACACTTTATTGAAGTGCTAAGTCAATTCTTATTTCTTCGCGAATTTGAAGTTCTTACCAATAAATTTTGCGGCATCGCCAAGTTCTTCCTCAATACGCAATAATTGATTGTATTTTGCAATCCTATCAGAACGTGAAGCAGAACCAGTTTTGATTTGTCCACAGTTTAAAGCTACTGCTAGATCCGCAATGGTCGTATCTTCAGTTTCGCCTGAACGGTGACTCATTACCGAAGTATAGCCATTGGTTTGCGCCAAGCTCACCGCGTTAATGGTTTCTGTTAATGAACCAATTTGGTTTACTTTAACCAAAATTGAGTTAGCGGTATGAGTATCGATACCTTGTTGCAAACGTTTTACGTTGGTTACGAACAAGTCATCGCCTACTAATTGTACCGTTGCGCCAACTTTCTCGGTTAATTCTTTCCAACCATCCCAGTCATTTTCATCCATGCCATCTTCAATAGAAATGATTGGATATTTTTGGGTCAATTCAGCCAAATAAGAAGCTTGCTCAGAACTGCTGCGAACAGCACCTTTGTCGCCTTCAAATTTAGTGTAATCGTATTTTCCGTCTTTGTAGAATTCAGAAGAAGCACAGTCAAGTGCTAGACAAATATCAGAACCTGGTTTGTAGCCAGCTTTTTCAATTGCTTTTAATACGGTTTCGATCGCGTCTTCAGTTCCTTCAAAAGTAGGAGCAAAGCCACCTTCGTCACCAACAGCAGTTGATAAGCCCCTGTCGTGTAAAATAGCTTTCAAGTTATGGAAAACCTCGGTACCCCAACGTAAAGCTTCAGAGAAAGAAGGAGCGCCAACAGGCATGATCATAAACTCTTGGAAAGCAATAGGTGCATCCGAGTGTGAACCACCATTGATGATGTTCATCATTGGAATTGGCAAAGTATTGGCATTAACACCACCGATGTAGCGGTATAAAGGCTGGCGACTCTCTTTTGCAGCAGCTTTAGCTACGGCCAAAGAAACGCCTAATATGGCATTAGCTCCCAGATTTCCCTTGTTTTCGGTGCCATCTAGGTCTATCATTAATTTATCGATTAAATTTTGCTCAAAAACATCTACTCCCTGCAAAGCTTGGGCAATTTTGGTATTTACGTTCTCTACTGCTTTTAAAACACCTTTGCCTAAGTAGGTTTTCTTATCTCCATCACGTAATTCAACCGCCTCGTACTGGCCAGTACTTGCGCCTGAAGGAACTGCTGCACGGCCCATAAAACCGTTTTCCGTCATTACTTCTACTTCAATAGTTGGATTTCCTCTAGAATCGAGGATCTGTCTTGCATGGACATCGATTATTAAACTCATTTTATACTTGTTTTGAATTAAAAATACCCTTAGTGTAAAAAGTACAATTAGCTAGGGGTTTTTCAAAGTTATAACATTTTTTAAACTTACCTAATCAATTGGCTATATTTTTTATGGAAGTAAAGGGTGTAAAAAAGGCAGTTACCCTAAAATAACTGCCTAATGCGTAGGTAGATGAAAATTACTGGATATCGTCCTTCTAGGATACTTAGAAGTGATGTGTTGGTTCCACAATTATTAATTTTATATTCGTACGTAGGTAGTTTGCTAATGGTTGAAAAGCCATTCACGAAACAAAAATCGATTTATTAAAAAGAATACTCGGATATTAATCGTTTATAAACGTTTATATTCGAATAAACCCAGTTATTGCGCATTAGGACCGAAATTTATTCGTATTTTTATTATGTAAAAAGCCGATAAGCCTATGATTCGATTTTGCTTAGATTGCCATAACGAAATTAAGGGCCGTGCAGACAAGAAGTTTTGTGATGACCAGTGTAGGAATAATTACAACAACAGACGCAAAAGTGTGGACGGCGAATTTGTAAGGAAATTAAACCAGATTTTAAATAAAAATAGAAAACTTTTACGCGAGGAATCCGCTAGTGGACAAGCTAATGTAAAGCGAGAGAACTTGGCAAAAAAGGGATTTGATTTTGATTATCATACGCACTATCATCTTACCGATGCGGGCAAAGTATACATTTTCTGTTATGAATATGGATATACCTTAGCTGGAGACGATGAAGTGGTTCTAATGAAAAAGGAATAATTCTTTATGATTTGAGGGGTTTTCTAACTTTGTTAAAAATTACCTCAAATATGTTTGATTTTATTACACGGCCCTGGCCTTGGTACATTGCAGGACCCTTGATCGGGCTTACTGTTCCAGCTTTATTGTTGCTAGGAAATAAATCGTTTGGCATCAGCTCATCGTTAAGACATATTTGTGCCGCCTGTATTCCAGCTAATATCTCATTTTTTAAATACGATTGGAAAAAGGAGGCTTGGAATTTATTCTTTGTGGCCGGTATTTTAATTGGTGGCTTCATTGCGGCTCATTTTCTGGCCAATCCTAATCCGGTACAGGTAAATCCAAAATTGGCAAATGAATTAAAATCTTATGGGGTTGATGATTATAGCCAATTGGTTCCGGTACAGTTGATGAACTGGACTTCTT
This sequence comes from Pedobacter sp., assembly GCF_039594775.1. GTDB lineage: Bacteria > Bacteroidota > Bacteroidia > Sphingobacteriales > Sphingobacteriaceae > Pedobacter. Next base: position 1,205,289 of record NZ_JBCNMT010000001.1, read on the forward strand.
TGTTTACGCTAAAAGGATTTTTGTTGATGGTGTTTGGTGGCTTTTTGGTGGGCTTTGGAACCAGATATGCTGGTGGTTGCACCAGTGGGCATGCTATTATGGGACTGTCTAACTTACAATGGCCTTCTTTGGTGGCTACTATTTGTTTCATGGTTGGCGGTTTTGTGATGGCTAACCTATTATTGCCAGTTATCTTATCGTTATAGCCATGAAGAATAAAAGGACAAAAGGTTTGGGGAACCTAAAGTATTTGATATTGGGTGTATTGTTTGGGATTGTATTTGTTAAGGCCGAAATTGTGAGCTGGTTTAGGATACAGGAAATGTTCAGGCTGCAGTCTTTTCATATGTACGGTGTGATTGGAAGTGCTGTGTTGGTGGGTATGCTTTCTGTTTTTCTGATCAAGAAATTTAAGATAAAGAGTTTGAGCGGCGAGCCAATTAGCTTGCAGCCAAAGCAATTTAACAAAGGACAGGTCTACGGTGGCCTATTGTTTGGCTTTGGATGGGCACTTACCGGAGCTTGTCCCGGACCATTATTTGCGCAAATTGGAACAGGTGCTACTGTAGTTGTTGTGACTTTATTGAGCGCTATTGCAGGGACTTGGTTTTATGGTTTAATCAAAGAGAAACTACCTCATTAATGAAGCAGATACTTATTATTACGGGAGGAAGCAAGGGAATCGGTAGGGGGATTATTGAAGCTTATTTGGCCAAAGGAGTACATGTTTTTTCGATAGCACGAAGTATAGACCATGAGCTTAGTGTTAAAGGTGTTACGCAAGTTTCTTTTGACCTTACCCAAACAGACAAAGTGGAACAGGAGTTGGGGTCTATTTTTGACTTGTTGAATGCCGATGAAATTTCTAAAATTACCTTTATCAATAATGCAGGTACCTTAGGGCAAATTGGACCGCTTGAAAAACTGGAAGCGAAAGTGATTGAACAGGTGTTTAAACTGAATACAGTGGTTCCCTATATCTGCAGTGCTGCCTTTATGAGATATACCCGTCATTTTTCAACAGAGAAATCTATTTTAAACATTAGCTCGGGAGCTGCACTGAAACCTTATTATGGTTGGTCAACTTATTGTGGGAGTAAAGCGGCCCTAAATATGTTAACGCAGAACTTGGCGTTAGAACAACAGGATGTAGCTAATGGCGTAAAAGTATTGGCCATTGCTCCAGGAGTGGTAGATACTGATATGCAAGCCCAGATCCGTAAAAGTGACAAGGATGATTTTAAAGATGTAGAACGGTTTGTGGCATTGAAGACCGATGGAGGACTGAACAATATTATTTCGGTAGGGGAGCGTATTTATGAGATGGACCATGATAAAACAATCGCCAGTGGCTCTATTTTAAGGGTAGAGGGTGTTTAGTAAAACCCAGTTGAAAACATTTTTGAAATTTTGATGTTCTTTTAATCAGCTAAAACTGACATAAAAGATGAGAGTTATTATTGTATTGTTGGCGCTTGCTTGCCTAGCGGCATGCAGCCAGCCTACCAAAATTACTGGAGATAAGGCAAAAATAGATTCGTTGGCAAATATTCCTGTTGCCGAACAAACCTGTTATGCTTACATCAAAGGAAGGGACACTGCAGAACTTACCTTGATTACTACGGGGATAGTGTCTACCGGAGAATTGCGTTACAAATGGTTTGAGAAAGATAAAAACATGGGAACTATTGAGGGTGAAATGCACGGAGATACTCTGATCGCTGCTTACACCTTCGATTCGGAAGGACAAAAATCAGTGAGGCAGGTGGTTTTCTTAAAGAAGGACAACCAGCTGTTAGAGGGCTTTGGTGAGGTAGAAGAGAAGGATGGAAAAGCTAGCTTTAAAGACCTTAAAAAACTGGGTTTTAGTAATGCTATGGTTTTTGAGAAAGTTCCTTGTAAATAATCTAAAACTTCTCGAATTTTTCCCAAAAGCCATCTTTAGGTAGCTTGGCAAATATTTTTACCGGTTCTTTTTTTACGGGATGAATAAACTCCAATTGACGAGCATGTAGGCATATGCTGCCTTTTTTGCTGCCGCGTGGATAGCCGTATTTATTGTCGCCAACTATGGGGCAGCCCATATTGGACAATTGGACCCTTATCTGATGTGAGCGTCCGGTGAGTGGGTTTACCCGCAATAAGTAGTAACCATCTATCTCGGCCAATAATTGGTAATCTAGTTCACAATATTGACTTCCTTGTACTTGGTGGTCATAAGCTGTAACTACATTTTTTTTAGGGTTTTTGATTAGCCAATCAACTAGTTTGCCCTGTGGTTTGGCAGGCTTTTTCCTTACCACTGCAAAATAGGTTTTTTTGATTTCGCGGTTTTTGAAAATGGCATTCATCCTATCCAGTGCTTTACTGGTTTTGGCAAATAGGATCAGGCCGCTTACGGGCCTGTCTAAACGGTGAACTACTCCCAAAAACGCACCTCCCGGTTTATCGTATTTGGCAGCAATGTATTTTTTTACCTGCTCATCCAAAGGTTCGTCCCCAGTTTCGTCAACTTGTACAATATCGCCCGCTCTTTTATTCACAGCAATTAAGTGATTGTCTTCGTAAAGGATGTCTGCGTCGGTAATGGCCATTGATAGTGGTTAGTTTTAGTTTTTAGTAGTGTGTTTGTGGTCTACGATTGTAGTGGAAACCCTTTTTGTTGCCCTTCTACAGGCTCAGGATGACAATAACAAAAAGGTTGGAATGAAAAGCCTGCCTGCGGTAGGCAGGCGGGACCGATTTAACCGATAAGCAAAAAAATGCTTTCCAAAAGTCTTTACTCCTTGCCCTTTGTTCCTTATCCTTATTTCAACTAATATTGCTCTTTTTCGTTAGGGAAATCATTCGCTTTTACATCGTTGATGTAAGATTGTGCCGCTTCCTTGATGCCTTCGTAAAGGTTAAGGTACTGGCGCAAAAAGCGGGGTCTGAAGCCTTTGGTTAAGCCAATCATATCGTTTACTACTAATACCTGGCCGTCGCAGTGGGGGCCGGCACCAATGCCAATGGTTGGTATCTGCAGGCTCTCGGTTGCTTCTTTGGCTAACTTGGCGGGGATTTTTTCGAGCACAATGCTGAAACATCCGGCTTGTTCTAGTGCCAACACGTCTGACTTGAGTTTATTGGCTTCGGCTTCATCCTTGGCCCTAACAGTATAGGTGCCAAATTTATAAATAGATTGCGGAGTAAGGCCCAAGTGGCCCATTACTGGAATGCCCGCTGTGATAATACGCTGAATGGATTCGACAACTTCTACACCACCTTCGAGCTTCACACCGTGTGCGCCAGATTCTTTCATGATGCGGATGGCCGAGTTCAGGGCTTCTTTAGAGTTACCCTGATAGGAACCGAAAGGTAGGTCGACCACCACAAAAGCTCTGCTAGCACCACGCACTACTGATTGGGCGTGATAGATCATTTGGTCAAGGGTAATGGGCAGGGTAGTTTCGTGTCCGGCCATTACATTAGAGGCCGAGTCGCCCACTAATAAAACATCTAGGCCTGCGTCATCTAAAATGGTGGCCATAGAATAGTCGTAAGCGGTAAGCATGGCAATTTTTTCTTTGCGCTGCTTCATCTCTTGTAAAATATGCGTGGTTACACGCTTTATTTCTTTGTTTACCGACATGATTTTTGTTTTAGTGCACACAAAATTAGGGTTTATTTTTTAAAAAAGTGGTTAGTAGCCTGTGGCTAGGAGTTAGGTGCTAGGTATCAGTTATATAGTACTTATTATCTGTTGAATGGCTAGTCAATTAACCCATTTCAACAATTAGCCAATTAACCATCTTTAGGCTTCATAATTTTTTTGAAAAAAATCTTGAAAAGAACCGCCTAAAAAACATACCTTTGTACTCCGAAATGAGAGAGTTCAAACAGAAGGTTTTATCATCTAGGAAAAGCGGCTTGTCCGTTAAAAACTCTCTTTCTTTATTGTCTTTTTTTATCCCCAATTTTTATTGTAATTTAAATGACTAACTACACTAAGTTACCAGCGATTTTGTTATTGGCCGATGGCACCGTTTTTTATGGCAAGGCTGCTGGAAAAATAGGAACTACTACTGGTGAGATCTGCTTTAACACAGGTATGACGGGCTATCAGGAAGTTTTTACGGATCCTTCTTATTTTGGGCAGATTATGGTAACTACCAATGCGCATATTGGTAATTATGGTATGCACCGCGATGAGGTAGAATCTGACGGAATTAAGATTGCGGGTTTGGTCTGCAAAAATTACAACATCAACTATTCGAGAAAGCAAGCTACGGAATCAATCCAAGATAATTTCGAGAGTGAAAACATTGTGGGTATTTCTGATATCGATACGCGTGCTTTGGTACGTCACATCCGTAACAAGGGAGCAATGAATGCCATCATTTCTTCGGAAATTACCGACTTGCAGGAGTTGAGAAGGAAATTGGAAGAGGTGCCGCCAATGGATGGTTTGGAGCTTTCGTCGGTAGTTTCTACCAAAGAGCCTTACTACTATGGCAACCCTGAAGCACCAGTTAAAGTGGCTGCTTTGGATCTTGGGATTAAAAAGAACATTCTTCGCAATTTTGATGATAGAGAAATCTATGTAAAGGTATTCCCTGCAAAAACTACTTTCGAAGAAATGAATACTTGGGGTGCTGATGGTTATTTTATCTCAAACGGCCCTGGCGATCCTAGTGCAATGCCTTATGCTATTGAAACAGTGAAAGCTATTTTGGCTGCCGATAAGCCAATGTTCGGGATTTGTTTAGGTCACCAATTGTTGGCAGAAGCTAATGGTATTGGTACCATGAAAATGTTTAACGGTCACCGTGGTTTAAACCACCCGGTTAAAAATATCATTAAAAACCACTGCGAGGTAACTTCTCAAAACCACGGGTTTGGTGTAATTCCAGAGGAGGTTAAAAAATCGGACAAAGTGGAGATTACCCATATTAACTTGAACGACGACTCAATCGAGGGTATCCGTGTGAAAGGCAAAAAGGCTTTCTCTGTACAGTACCACCCAGAAAGTTCACCTGGTCCACACGATTCTCGTTATCTTTTTGACGACTTTTTAAGCATGATCAAAGGTGATTTAGTTTGGTAATATGAGGTTAAAGGTAGAAAGTTGGAAGGTGTAAAGCCTTTTAATAAATAATACTTAAGGATGTTTGTTAGGCAAGCATCCTTTTTAGTTTGAAGGGGTTTTAAGTACTAAACAACCAACCATCCAAAAAACCAACTAACCAATTACCGAGTTAAATCATCATTTCATCCTCATAATCATTCCAATTAGCGGAAAAACATTCAGGGTTTAGCGCAAGCTTCTTACTTTTATACTGATGACAGATAGAAAAGCAATTATTAGCGTAAGCAATTTAGTAAAGCATTACGACGACTTTAAGGCGGTGCAGGGGCTTTCGTTTGAAGTTTATGAAAACGAGATATTTGGCTTACTAGGTCCTAATGGTGCCGGTAAAACCACCACCTTGGAAATTATAGAGACTTTGCGCAGCAAGACCAGCGGCGAGGTTATGGTTGATGGTTTGAACATTGGCACGAACGCAAGTGCCATTAAACAAATTATTGGCGTTCAATTGCAGGCCGCAGGTTATTATCCCAATTTGAACTTGGTAGAGCTGCTGGAACTTTTTGCAGGCTTGTATGGAACCAATATTAGCCCAATGGAAATGTTGGCCAAAGTGAACTTGCAGGATAAAGCTAAAGCGAAATATAAAGAGCTTTCTGGCGGACAGAAACAACGTTTCTCTATTGCTACTACGCTGATTAATTCTCCAAAAATCATCTTTTTGGATGAACCTACCACAGGACTAGATCCACAAGCTCGTAGAAATTTATGGGATTTGATCACTGAAATTAGAAACAGTGGTACTACGGTAGTGTTAACTACACACTATATGGACGAGGCCGAACAGTTATGCGATAGGGTAGCTTTTGTGGAAGCAGGAAAAATTATTGCCCTCGATACGCCCGACAAACTGATCGATAATTTGATTGCCAGTGGTTTTGAACGGAAGAAGGAAGTGAAAAAGGCAAACTTGGAAGATGTTTTTATTAGCCTTACGGGCAAGGAATGGAGAGAATAACCCCTAAATCCCCTAGTGGGGACTTTTAAAATACAAACTTATAATCATGAAGAATAATATGGAAGATACAAAATCAAACTCCCCTTTAGGGGCTAGGGGGTACAATCATACAAAAGCTACCTTGGCCCTGGCCAAAGCAAGTTTCAGATCTATTACCCGTAGCCCTTCGGCGGTGATTTTTACACTCGCTTTTCCTTTGATATTTATTATTGTGTTTGGTTTTATTGGCGGTGGCGGCATAAAGCTGGATGTAGCGGTGGCCCCAGGCTCGGATCTGAATAACCCCGTAATCATTGCCCTCGAAAAAACAAGCGTGATCCGTCTAACCAAAAACGATACGCAGGAAAATATTGATAAAAGCTTGGAGAAGGGATCTTATGATGCCCTGATCAGCGTAGAAAAGAACCCTAATGGTTTGCCGGCCTATTTTACCAATGTGAAATATACTTCGGCTTCTTTAACCAATGGTAATGTACTACGGTCGGTGCTTAATGACATTGCCCACCAGCTAAATACAGTAAATCAAAAACCAGCGGTTACTGAAATTAGGGCCACTACGATTACTGGGCGATTGCATCGCACCATTGATTTTATTTTGCCCGGACAGTTAGGCTTTTCGTTATTGAGCACGGGGGTGTTTGGTACGGCATTTATCTTTTTTGCCTTGAGGCAGAACCTGGTAATCAAACGCTTTTTCGCAACACCTGTTAGACGCTCGAGTATTGTTTTGGGCGAAGCAATTGCCCGTATTGGCTTTGCGCTATTAGGGGCTTTATTCATCATTCTTATCGGACATTTCTGTTTTCAATTCACTTTGATCAATGGAGCGCTCACGGTGCTCAATATGTTGGTGCTGGCCACCATTGGAGTGATAGTTTTTATGGGTTTCGGTTTTGTGGTATCAGGCTTGGCCAAAAGCGAAAGCACTATTCCGCCCATTTCCAATATTATTACCTTACCGCAGTTTTTATTGTCGGGCACTTTCTTTTCCATCAATGCTTTTCCTTCATGGTTACAGCCGATCAGCAGGGCCTTGCCTCTAACTTATTTAAATGATGCCATGCGTAAGGTAGCTTTTGAAGGGGCTAACCTTTGGGATGTGAGGCAACAGATCTTAATCATGTTGCTTTGGGGCATAGGTATTTATGCAGTGGCAGTAAAAACTTTTAAGTGGGAGTAATTTTTATCAAACAACCCACCGGATATTTGGTTAAATTAGCGGTTAACTGTTAATTCAAAATCAAATGTCAAAAATAGCTATTATCTCTGCGAGTGTTAGAAGGGGCCGCAAAAGCCATAGTGTTGCCCTGTATTTTAAGCGTTTTTTAGAGGAAAGGAAACTGGGCGAAGTGACCATCCTAGATCTGGATGCTTATGATTTCCCTCTCTTTGAGGAGAGGTTGCGGTTTATTGAAAATCCTACGGAAAAGATGTTATCCTTTGCCAAGCAAATTGAAGAGGCCACAGGCGTGATCATTGTTACGCCAGAATATAACGGAGGCTATCCGGCAAGCTTAAAGAACGTAATCGATTTATTATATGCCGAATGGAGGCGCAAGCCCGTAGCTATTGCAACGGTTTCTGCAGGTGCTTTTGGCGGCTCACAGGTCATTACCTCGCTACAGTTTAGTTTGTGGAAAATAGGAGCCTTAACGGTTCCCGCCATGTTCCCTGTACCTACTATTGATAAAACCTTTAACGAAGAAGGGGTACCTGCAGATCCAGAAGCAATGGATAAAAAAGCTGGTGTTTTTGTTAACGAGTTGTTGTATTGGATCAAAGCCAAGCAGGCGGCAGAGGCTTAATTTTATTTTTTAGCTATCAATAATTAAAACATTTTTTAAAATCGTTTGCATGGTGTTTTAAAATGTTTATCTTTGCAGCCTCGTCAGGAAATCCTCGGGTTAAATGATGGAGAAAAAGGTGATACCACCATCGGGGTGTAGCGTAGCCCGGTATCGCGCCACATTTGGGATGTGGAGGTCGTAGGTTCGAATCCTGCCACCCCGACCAATAAAATCAAAGCCCTTGCGAAAGCGAGGGCTTTTTTATTTCAAGACGTCAGGAAGCAACTGGGCTTGAGTCAAAGGAGTTTCTGGTAAAGGTTTTGAAGGGGTAAAGGAATTTTCCGTCTCAACTAAGAAACCTAAAAACCTCTCAAATTATACCCAGCAAAGGTTTTTTGGTTTTAGAAATATCAGCTAGTTTTGCAGTAGTATTTCTTATCTGATATCTTTGTTAGATATAATTCAGACAAATTTTAGCTATGCACAGATATATTTTAGCAGTTTTCTTTTCTTTCTTCTTCGTGAAATCCTCTACCGCTCAGACATTTAAAAATGATAGTGTTAAATTGTTCTTGGACAAGTCTATAGAAATAATAAAATCGAATTCTATCCATGCGGAAAATATAGATTCGGTTAAAAGTGTTCTCTACGAAAAATCGAGAAACCTAGCTACAATTGATGAGGTTGCGCCTTTATTTGAGGAAGTTTTCAAGAGCCTTAACGATTACCATGGCGGCTTAAAGTACAAGGGAAAGACTTATGGTTGGAGTAAGAAGTCCTCCTATGTTAATCCGTATTTAAAAGCAAAATTAAGAACGGAAACCAAAGTTAATAGTCAACTTATTGATGGCCGTTATGGTTACATCAGGATTCCGGGAAATAATGATTTTGGTTTTAAGAAAGTAGACAGTATTGCAAATGATATTGTTTCGAATATAAACCTCATTGATTCTAAGAATATTAAGGGATGGATAGTTGATCTACGGGTTAATACCGGGGGGAACATGTATCCGATAATGTTGGCCCTTAAAGAATTTATTGGTAACGATGTGATTTTTGGCGGATTTAGGAATGCTCAAAATAAATCCACTGGAAGTTGGGAGATAAAGGGTAATCGTCTTTTGATTGATGAAATCTTATTGGAAAGAAAATCCCGATTAAATTATCCCGATAAGACTCATACTCCAATTGTAATTCTAACAAGTGGTTATACCGCAAGTGCTGGTGAAATGACCGCAATTTCTTTTATAGGAAGACCCAACGTGTATTTAGTGGGAGAACCAACGGCCAATTATACAACTGCGGTTCAGGGATTTGAAATTGGAAAAGCGGCAGCTATAAACCTTTCTACAGACTATGTTATAGATAGAAATCACAAAATCTATAAGAATAGCATCGTTCCAGATTTCGAAATTTTAAACGGAGACAATTTTGAAAATATTGATAAAGATGCTAAAATTCGTAAAGCATTAAAGCTGTTTAAAGCTAGTAAAAATTGGGTTCACTAGTTAAACACAATATTATTGAGATTTAACTTTTCTAATTTTCTTTTAGTGTCAAGATAGGCTCCAGCCAAACTGGTTTAAACATTAATATCCCCAATGCTTAAATTATCATTAATTTTATGAATGCCTGTATCAGATAGTATGATAAAATTGTCAGCAAAAGCGGAGGGTATCCTAGCGCAAATCAACAGCCGGACCAAACTTGGAGATTTGAGGAAAATTGCCAAGGAAATTAAGAAGAACCATTCCTTGTCGATGGAGCTTTGGGCAACTGAAAAGTTTATGCCAAGACAGCTATCGATTTTGATCATGGATAGCAAAGCACTAACCAAGGATCTGATTGCCAAACTCGATCGCGATATTCAAATTCATCCATTTGATGAAAGACTTCAATTGATCGACTGGCTAATGGCTAATCAACTTGCTAAGGACAAAAGATTAATTGAATTGATACAATCTTGGGAAAACAGCCCATCTGCATTGCAAAGACGAGTTTTTTGGTATTATCAAGGGCGGTTGAGGTGGGTAGGGCAAACCCCTCCCGAAAATACCGAATACCTACTTGCCGCAATAGAAGCACGAATAGTTGGGGAGCAGCCAGAGGTTCAATGGGCCATGAACTTCACCGCAGGTTGGATTGGTGTATATGACAAAAAATATCGTGACCGTTGTGTTGCCATAGGAGAAAAAACAGGGCTATACAAAGGTGAAATGGTATCCAAAGGCTGTACCCCTAATTATTTGCCAGAATTTATCTCTATGGAAGCCGCCAAGCGAAACTTATAATTTTATGTGGTTATGGCTTCGTCTCTCCGATGATGGGGGGGGGTGTGGTATAGAGTCCTAGAAAAGATTCGGTTCTTTGATCAAGAAAGGTCACGGCAAATAAGTAATCCCTTTTTTTCTATTCAATTTATAAAAGATGCTTAGGCATCTTTTTTTATGGGCTGCACTAATGTTTTTTTATCATTTGAGCTTGGTTAAATGGATAAAATAGTACTACAGCGGGGCTGGTAAAGGGACTTATCTTAGTGTAAATAAAAATAACGCTCCCAAGTGCCAATGGAAAGGTATGTTTTGGAGTGATTTCTGGCGATCGATAATCGTAATGAAAATAAATACAGAATAAAATGAAAAAACAGATTTTAACGCTTTTGGTGCTTCTCGGCTCGTTGAACGTAGGTGCACAGGTCTTTTGGTCAGATAATTTTGAGGATGCGGGTTCACCCTCCGCTGGTAGTCGAACGATGTCTGTGGCGGAATTCAAGTGCTCCTCGGGTTTTTTTAAAAGGACTGATGGTTCGGATATTACTTGGTCAACAGCATTTACCGGATATGCGGGGACCAAATATTTTGGTGCTATGGACATTGACCGTGGACCCGGTTGTGGAGCGCAGAATACAATTTCTCCAGCGCAATCAATCACCTATTCTGGGATTAATATTGCTGGGAAAACAGGTCTTTCCTTTAAGGGCTTGTTTGGAGCGAATAGCGATGGGGTATTTCAGGGTATATTCTTTAATACTGCATCGGAGGGTTATGTAATGGATTACATGACAATAGAATACCGTGTGGATGGAGGGGCTTGGAAAAAGATTTTGGGAATTTACCCGAACAGTGTAACTGCAGCTGGGGGCAAAATGGCGATAGACACTGATAATGATATGGTGGGCGATGGAACGATTTTGAACAATACACTAGCTGACCTAACTGGAACAATTTCCGATACGGGGACATTGCTAGACCTAAAGTTCAGTATCTTCCTTAACAACGGTATTCCGGGAGCTTTGGCCTTTGATAATTTCCGGTTGTTGAGTGCACCAGCAAATACGGCGCCTACAGCAAGTAACGTGACCAATACAGGAACCTTAAAGGAAGGACAAACCTTAACAGGAAATTATAGCTATAGTGACCCTGAAAGTAACTCCGAAAGTGGTTCTACTTTCAAGTGGTACCGTTCGGATAATGGTTCTGGACTGAACAAGACGGCAATTGCTTCGGCAACGGGAAAGAACTATGTGCTGGTAGCCGCAGACATTAATAAATATATTTCATTTGAAGTGACGCCAAGGGATGGAGCATTGAATGGAACGGCGGTGGAAAGTCCATTGAGAGGCCCAATAACTCCTATTGTATTGCCTGTGGGCCTGTTAGACTTTACAGCGAAAATAGAGGGAACGGGAGTACGTTTAGACTGGCGTACGGCTTCAGAAATCAATAACAAGGGCTTTGTTGTGTGGCACCGTGGTGAAGGTGGGGATTGGAAAATGTTGGAAACTGTAAGCGGGAAGGGGGGGATAGGCTCAGGTGCTTTATATAACCTGGTAGATAGAAAGCCGTTATTGGGGAATAATTATTACCGTTTGGTGCAGGTGGATATAGACGGAAAAGAGAACGAGCTGGAAACTAAATCGGTTAGTTTTACGCTCACCAAATCTGCCATTATAGTACATCCAAATCCGGTGGTAGACAAACTGAAATTGAGCTTTGAAGCAGGTGTGTATTCAGATGCAAAATTGCTGGGGCCTGATGGGAAGCTGGTTCGTACGCTCAGTTTGGGTACTGGAACAACTTCGTTGGAAATGGACCTGAACGGAATGGCAAAAGGAATCTATCTTGTTGGGCTAAAAGGAAAAACAGGTTGGGTTTTTGAAAAAGTCATCAAAAACTAGCCTGACTATTTTTTGAAAATGATTACCACCGTTCTTGAATAGCCGAGGACGGTGGTAATATTAAACCATTGCTCAAGCCTTTATCCTCCCCGACCTGTAAAGGTCCAATGCCTGTTGTAAAATACCAATGATAGTTTTAACAGGCAGATCGTCAATCGGATCAATCCTAAAGATCTTCATTCGGGAGCGGTCACCTGTTTCTAATTTCGGATGGTCTAGATATTTCCCTTCTACCATAAGGATATAAGGCTCGTCTGTTTTTTTATCTGTCCACAAATAGCAGAACATTTTCTTCTGATAGCAGAAGCAGGGCATGCCCCATTTCCGTGTTTCCGTAATATTGCTGTCTTGGTCAAGAATAATGTCCCGCAGGGCAAGCAGACAGCTTTTATTAGGCTCTTTTTGGCTGAGGTAATAGTTTTGAAGCTCTTCTTGCATTAGGTTTTATTTGATGGCAATTAAAAAATCAACTTCGGCATCTGCCGGATTTTGGGCCTTTTCCCCAAAAACTTCAAAGTCGACAGTAAAGGCTCTGTTTAGGTCCATTGCCCAAATTTCGGTCCATTTGTTAACGATCAAGTCCTCCATTAGGTTTCCTTTGGCCAACAGTTTTACATATTCTCCACCATCAAAAGTCCTGCCTACCATTCCCTCGGGAACATAGTTAAGGCTGGTTACCTTACAGCCCAATATTGCCGTGTATGGCTTGGTATGGTCGGCTTCATAATCGGTATACAAAGAGTATATGGTCCCATCCACTTTGTTCGGTATGGCCTCCGCCATATTTTCACTCATCCATTTGCCCCATAAACCTGCAATATCTTTGACTGCTTTACCATTTTCATTTGTAGTTCTTACCGAAATGCCGATAATATTAAACGGCTCCATTTTTATGCTATTCATTTTATCCTGTTTTTAAATGAAAAACAAAACTAAAATGGGGCTGAGACAACCCTATGTCAAGGGTTGGGTTAATTGTTTTGCCTTACAGATTTCAAAGTATTCCTGTAAGCTTATTTGGTGCGGCTCAAATTGTTCGAGCAAGGTTTGTTGGTGCTGTATCCTGTCTAAACGGAAAGCCCTAAAATCTTGTCGTAACTGGCAAAATGCAATCAATAGCCAATTGTCTTGCGTGCTGTAAATAGCAAAAGGTTCAATGGTCCTATCTGTCGTTTGGTTGGTTTCAGGGGAGTGATATTTTATTTTAACCAGATTGAAATTTGTTAAGGCCAATTGCAGTGTGGAAAGATAGTTGCTAGTTCGTTGGCTGTCGTTAGACCTGAACGCCATACGATCAGATAGCAGATTGGTTTTTTCTTTGGTGTTGCTGCGTAAAACAGATTTTATTTTGTTGATCGCTTCTGTATATTCCCTTACCAGCGAAGCATCCTTGTTTTTGAGTATTATTTTTTCTGCGGTAATTAAAGCATTGGCCTCGCTTTCGGTAAACATTACGGGTGGAATCCTGTAGCCCTCCATTAAAGTATAGCCTTTCCCATTTTCCGTTAAAATAGGAACTCCTGCCTGCTCCAGTGCTTTAATATCTCTGTAAATGGTTCTATGGCTTACCTCAAACTTGTTGGCAAGCTCCGAAGCTGTGATGATCCGTTTCGTTTGCAATTGCGTTAAAATTGCCGTCAAACGCGAAAGCCGTTTGGTATCTTTATGGTCAATCATTGGTTTTTTGGCTGAGCAGTGGCCTAATATTTTAGCCAAAGTAAAGCTATTAGTTTTTTAGCAAAAAATAATAAGAGGCTGTTTTAGATAAGTAGGATGATGTTGATAATTTTAAGTAATGTATTAATATGAAAAGAAGAATGTCAAAACGTTTTTCCGGACCATTTAAGATGCTGATATATAAAAAGTAAAAATTAATAAATTGGTGCTACTTCAAATCGAAAAATTTAAATTGATAGGAAATAAAGTTTAAATCATACCTCAAGCTTATGAAAAATTTAAAGCGGTACCCTTTTTTGCATACGTTCAATCCAGTCCAAAAGATTAACGCAACTACCATTAGGGAGCGCTTAAGCAGAACGCCTCATCAGCTATTTCAGCCACACCGCACTGATTTTTATATGATATTTCTTTTTACAGAAGGCCATGGTAGCCATTCTGTTGATTTTAATACCATATCGGTAATCCCTGGACATATTCTTTTTATTGGAAAGGGACAAGTGCATCATTTTGATAAACTTGAAACTTATGATGGTGTTACGATTGTATTTACCGAAGATTTTTTCTGTCGTACCGCAATTGACAAGAATTTTTTAAATCATTCTCCACTTTTTCAAGATCCTTTGAAACTACCTTATTTTGACGTGGGCAAAAGACATAAGGAGTTGGAAGTCCTATATCATTTTATAGTTGATGAGTTAAAAAGACCTGCTCATGGTCATCAGGCAGATATTTTACATCATTACCTTTATAACATCATGCTAATTGCCGAAGGTTTATATCAGCCACAGCAAAAGCAAATAGTACTTAGTCCGCAGCAAAAGCTCATATCTGATTTTAAATGGCTTTGTAACCAACATCTCTATGAACAGTGGACTGTTAAACAATATGCGGATCAGCTTAATGTTACTCCACGTGCTCTTCAGCTTGCCTTTTCCCAAGAAGAAGATGTTTCACCTAAATCTTGGTTAAACGAGCGGCTTTGTTTGGAGATTAAACGCTTGCTCAGCTTTGATACACTTACCATTAATGAGATTGCTTTCCGGTTAGGGTTTAAAGAAGCTACCAACTTTGTGAAATTCTTTAAAACTCATGCGGGCACTACGCCTTCTGCATTCCGACAAATGCAATTGGGTTAATTTCGCATTTTTACCATCTTTTAACGGTTAAGTATAAGAGAAGGCATGTTGCTTGGAATTAAATTTGTAAAAATTTTTATTGACCCTTAAAAAATATTAATATGGAAAATAAGCGGTTTGATCTTATGCATGTTTCCACCACGCTTGTGGCTATTTTGATTTTCTTATTTATGCTGTGCCATAGCCTAGGTCTATTATTTGGAACTGCAGATTTTTTGCTTTCCTATCTAAATATTGCTTCAAAAGAGCCATTGAAAGTGATCACGATAGGTCAAACCAATTTCTTTAAAGCAATTGGCATATCAAGTCTTGTTACTGCGGGTTTGTTTTTAGTTTCGATCATTAAAAGAGAAACTTTGAATTTAAGTAAGGCTTATGTTTTAAAATATGCCATTTGGGTAGCTATTTGTACGGTAGCTTTGTATGGCTTTTTGATGAGAAGTGTGTCAAATCAGCAAGGGGCAGCGCTTCTTTTTTTCTTTACCACGCTTCTGT
This sequence comes from Pedobacter sp., assembly GCF_039594775.1. GTDB lineage: Bacteria > Bacteroidota > Bacteroidia > Sphingobacteriales > Sphingobacteriaceae > Pedobacter. The sequence continues at coordinate 1,220,650 of NZ_JBCNMT010000001.1, forward strand.
ATCTAGTTTTCTCACGCATCAATGAAACAAATGGCCAACAATCATCGCTGTTATTGAACAATATAGCTTTATTACCATTATATGCTGTTCTATTTTATACAATGGGTTTTCCTGGATGGGCAAAAATTTTTGGAGGCGAAGCTGTTATTGTACGATATATTGGTATGTTTAAAGATAGTTTTATTGCTTCGCTGCCGGGAGGTATACCTTTCATGATTTATGTATTGGGAGTGTTGGAGTTGTTGGTACCCGTGCTATTGATCATCAGTTTGATAAAAGGTGAATTTAGACAAACTGTGTCTAAGCTATGGCTGAACTATGCCTTGGTAGTTACAATTCTCACTTTTGTAATGCTGTGCTTTGGCTTGTCAGTGATTTTAAATTTTGTAGGGTCGGCCAATCTTGTCTTTTACGCCATCTTTACATTTCTCATGTTTGTATATATCAATCGCTCTTCTGAACATCAGAAGCTTACTGAAATATAATGATAACTCTTTTGTGATAAATTAAATGGCAGCTTTACCATAGTTCCAAAAGCTTATTTTCCTTCTGGTTACAAAACCCAGTTTTTCATAAAGTGCTATTGCACCCGTATTTTTTTCTGCGACGTGTAAAAAGGGCAACTTGCCTTCTTGGACAATTTGGTTGGCCACAAAAGCAACCAATTGTTTTGCATAGCCTTTGCCCGAATGTTCGGGATGAGTAACTACGGCACTAATTTCCGTAGCCTGAGGCATTTTCATTCTTTCGCCCGTTACGGCAACCAGTTCATCATTTTTGAAGATGCCGTAGTAGTTGCCCAAATCGGGAGTTTTATGTTTAAAGTAGCCCGGTTGTACCAAGTTAACCAAGGCAATCAAGTCCTGCTGGTAAGTGCCATTTAACAGAACAATCTCTTCTTTATGGTCAAATGAGATGGAGTTGTTAAGTACCATTTGGTTACATACTAACTCATTCTTCAGTTGTAAATCTTTCGGATGTGTGGTGGGCCGGTCGCCCACTATAAAGAAATCATGAGCTAAATTGGCATAGGCCAGTAGCACATCGGTATTGAAGTCTTCATGACCTAGAGCGCCAAAAGGGCAATACTCGGGATGATAAAACCTAAAGCCTTCTAAATTGAGGCAATAGGGTTGGTGGGTGGTGGTCAACGAATTCCATATGGGATTATCTAGGGCATCAGCTTTCATTTTCGGATTAGGTAATTTTCATCTAACATATCTAAACTGGATCTTTAAGCCACTGGTTTCTTCACTTTAGTCTGAAATTTTTACACTTCGGTGAAAAAAAGCGCTAGTTGGGCAGATGAACTGCTACCTTTGTAGCAGCAAAACAGTACACGATTAAATAGATGCCAAAAACCGAAAGGACATTTTTAAGCAACAAAGCAAAACGGGCCGTTTTTGTACCTCTGGCTTTTGTGCTCTTTTACCTAGTTTCTTTTTTATTAGACCCTTACGACTCTTTTTGGCAGGAATATTTTCACAGGAGCTTTTGGAAGCTTTTAACCGAGTGGATGGTGTCTTTGGTCTTCTGCTTCTTGGTTTCAGAAGCCTCTATCTTTATCCATTCACGCTTAAACAAAAAGCTGCCTTGGACAGACCAGCCCCTGAAACGTCTCATGACCGAGGCCCTCTTCAATATGTTGGCAGTAATGGTTATAATTTTCCTCGACATTGCCTTTATTGTATTTATTGAAAAGGAACATTTGGGCGATCCCTCCAGCGAAGACATCAAGAACCTGATGCAATGGGGCGTGGTAAGTACCATGATCTCCTTTACCCTGATTGCCATTAACACGGGAAGTTATTTGGTAGCCAACTGGAAAAACTCCGAAATGAGGGTGGCCCAGCATAAGCTCAGGGAATCGGAACTAAAGCAGGCCTCTGTAGAAGCCCAGTTAAATGCACTGAAGCTCCAATTAGATCCCCATTTTATCTTTAACAGTTTAAGTATTCTTTCAGAACTGATTTTGGAAGACCAGCAGTTGGGCTACGAATATTCCGAACGGTTTTCGAGGGTTTACCGGTTTCTTTTGGTGAACTCTAAGAAGAATACTGTGTCTTTAGACGAAGAGCTTAAATTCTTAGATTCATACATCTTCTTGATTAAATATCGCATAGGTTCAGGCATTACCTTCGATATTGATGTTGCTCCACAGAGCAAACTGCTGTATTTGCCGCCACTTACCCTACAACTACTCATCGAAAATGCCCTCAAACACAATGCTACCAGCAAAAACAACCCCCTAAACATCAAGATATACACTAGAGAAAGCCATATTTTGGTGGTTGAAAATTCATTATCTCTAATAGAAAACCAAAATTTGCGTTCCTTTGGTATTGGGCTTCCCAATATTATGAACAGGTTTCAGCTATTGCAGGGAAAACTGCCAGAAATAGTGAAAGATCAATCTACCTATAAAGTAATTATTCACCTTATGGATTATGAACAATAACATCCTGATCATTGAAGATGAAAAGTTAAATGCCGATCGCCTGAAGCGCCTCATAGGTATGATCAGGCCACAAGCAACCATTTTGGCCGTGCTGGAAAGTGTGCAGGAAACGGTCGATTGGCTGTCAAATTCGCCCATGCCCGATTTGGTAATGATGGATGTAAGGCTATCCGATGGTCTAAGTTTCGAAATCTTTGAGAAAGCAAACATCACTTGCCCTATTATTTTTACCACCGCCTATGATGAGTACGCTGTTAAGGCCTTTAAGTACAATAGTGTAGATTATTTGCTGAAACCCGTAGAGCACGAAGAATTGGCGCTGGCTTTGGAAAAAGTAGAGCAAAACCACTCTTTTAGCAACCAACAATCTATCGAAGACCTAGTGCGATATTTGCAACCCAAGGAACATAGAAGCCGATTTTTGATTCCTTTTAAAGATGGTTATAAGGCTGTTTCGGTGAGCGATGTACATTATTTTTTTTTAGAATTTAAAGTGACCAAGGCAAGGTTGCAGGACGGTGCCGAAGTGGCTTTGCCGCATACAATGGAGGAACTGGATCAACAGCTAGATCCGCATTTGTTTTTCAGGGCTAACAGACAATGCATTATCCACGTTAATGCCATCGCCCAATTGCACAATCACTTTAATGGAAAAATTAAGGTAGCTTTAAAAAATAGTGATATGGAAGTGATTGTGAGTAGGGAAAAAGCTGCGGCGTTAAAGCAATGGATGGATTGTTAATTTAGGAACTAGTGGTTAGGTAGCTAATAGTTCATTAGTCATTGGTTTATTAGGACGCAATAACGTTCCTCTCCCCGTCATTTCGACTATAAGGGGAAATCTAACAACCAGTCAAAATAATTTCGATCAAAGGCAGATCACGACGCAGTTACGAAGTAAAATCTGAAACTTGATGGCTTTATGCTAGATTTCTCCTCCTTCGTCGTCGAAATGACGGCGTATTTCTTACCCGAAAAATTGTAACTCCGTACTACAAAGGAAGTGATAACAACGGCACACTATTGCCGGAAGCCATTACCCTGGTTTTGCTTTTTCGTAATAAACTATCCCAAAAACCATGTCGGTATGGGACCATTACCAATAAATCCGTTTGTGATGCTATGATTTCATCTTCAATAGCTTTAATGATTTTTGAAGACTGTACCTGCTTGTAAAAATGGTCAACCTGTGCCAATGAATGATCTACCAAACTTAGCTCTTCGGTATTTGAAAAATCTTCGGCTTTTTGTCTCACATGGAAAACCTCTACTGTGGCACCAAAATCTTCAGCCAATACTTTTACATCATTCAATATTTTGGCGTGTATGCCTCGGGTAATATCGCAAGCAAAGAGAATGTGTTTAATACTTTTGTATTGGGCTTGTAGCGGAACCGATAAAGTAGGAAACTTTAACCTGTCGATTACTTGGGTAGTAGTGTTCCCCAATAAGTCTTGCTCCAATGATTTTTCTGGCATTCCCATCACCAACAAGTCCGCCCTATGCAAATGGATACAGCCTACCAGTTCTTCATAGAAATCGCCAGAAGCAAAATGGATGTCGGTTTTAATGTGGTAAATACCGCTAATCAGCTCGGCAATCTCTTTCAGCTTATCATGTCTCCACGTCAAAATCTTGTCCATTTCACTGCCCGATACGCGTGCATTCATGGCGTGGATAGAAGTATTGTAAAGGTTGTAAAGCACCAGCTTATAGCCTCTTTCGGCAGCTGCGGCAGCGGCATAGGTCATGGCGTGATCTGCTTCGGCCGAAAAATCAGTAGCAACAATAATGGTTTTCATTTTTTTTTAGCATTGAGAAAATTAAAAATAGGAAAAACCGCCAGCATGTAAAATGTCTGGCAGTTCCCATCTGTGTGTAAATGGATAAGTTTAAAACAGAAACCTAAATGCCAATGGCCTCGATTTCTCTGTTATTGGGCAATATAATTTAAGGCGAAAGCCTCTCTACGATTAAATTTTTCATCATGATCTATTTAATAAAATACCTGATTACGTAAAAATAAAACGACTAGGCTTCGCTAGATATTTTAAGTTCCCGAAACGGAAAAATTGACGGCTCAAATGAAGACGTTTGCCTACTGAAATGTATAGGCTTAAGTTAACGATGATAGGCAGGTATCTGCTTCCTTGGCTACTACAGGGTATTAAAACACTTGGGCTAAAGCTATTTTCACTTCGGAAGCCAATTTTTCCGTTTCGGTCACATTTGCATTTAAAAGCACTGTAAAACTGTTTTTTTTGCACCGAAAAATTAATTGAAAATAAAATGTTACAAAAGGATACAACAAAGAGAGGAGCTCATGGGCTTTTACTGGTAATCTCTATATTGCTGTCTGCGTGTGGACAACCACAGCAGGGCTTTGAGATGCCGCCAGTAAATACAGATTTCATGACGCTCGGACTAGCCGATGCTTCAATTGAAAAGCGTTACCCTGGTATGATCGAGGGAACGGTAAACGTAGAGGTAAAAGCACAAGTAAGCGGTTACCTGGAAACCATTTATGTAAAAGAAGGCGACTACGTTAGAAAAGGGCAATCCCTGTTTAAAATCAAAGGCGATGTTTTTAATGAACAGGTAAACAATAGCCAGGCGAATGTGAAAGCCGCACTAGCTGCACAGGCGAATGCTAAAATAGAGGTAGAGAAAATTAAGCCCCTAGTGGCTGAAAAAGTAGTTTCGGATGTGCAGTTGAAAACGGCGCAAGCAAATTACGATGCGGCTACTGCACAAGTGGCCCAAGCCAAAGCAGCTTTGGGTTCTTCACAGATCAATGCCGATTTCGCCATTATTAAGGCACCCGTAAGCGGTTACATTGGCAGGATACCTAACCGTATTGGTAATTTGGTGACACCGGCAGATGTCGCACCATTAACTACACTATCTGAAATAGATCAAGTATTGGTGTATTTCTCCATGAGTGAGGCCGATTTTATTGCCTTTAACCAAGATCGTAAAACCGATGTGGGGATGAATACGGTAAGCCTAGTGATGGCCGACGGAAAGCCCTATGCCCATCAAGGTAAATTAGAATTGGCAAGCGGTAACATTGAAAGAAGCACTGGAAGTATTGCCTTAAAGGCGGTTTTCCCCAACCCCGACAAATTGTTGCGCTCGGGCGGTGCAGGTCGTGTGATTCTTACCAAAAAACTAAGAGATGCCTTGACCGTGCCTATGGCAAGTGTAAAAGATGTGCAGGACAAATTCTTCGTATTTACACTGGCTGATAGCAATAAGGTAGCCATGAAAGCCATTGAAGTTGTGGGCAGGTCTGGCGATAACTATATTGTAAAATCAGGTGTGGCCAAAGGCGAAAAAATAGCAATTAATAGTATAGATGCCCTCGCCGAAGGCGTAAAGGTAGTACCTACTGTTGCTAAATAACGCAAGACATTACATCGTTTTAAAAAGCATTTTATGTTAAAGAGAATTATAGATAGGCCAGTATTGGCCACGGTAATCTCTGTAGTACTGGTGATTTTGGGAATCATTGGACTAACGAGGCTGCCAGTAACAAGGTTCCCCGATATCTCTCCGCCAACGGTTACCGTTATGGGAAGTTATCCAGGAGGAAATAGCGAGTCGGTGATCCGTTCGGTAGTAACGCCGCTGGAAGAACAGATCAACGGGGTAGAACAAATGGAGTATATCAAATCAACCGCCAGTAACGACGGTTCATTCTCCATTTCGGTTATTTTTAAGCAAGGTGTTAACCCCGATCAGGCTGCGGTAAACGTACAGAACAGGGTGCAACAAGCTACGCCTATTCTTCCGCAAGAGGTAGTGCAAATGGGATTAACCACCTCTAAGCAGCAAAATAGTATGATCATGATCTTCGATGTTTACACCGAGGATAACCATAAATATGATGAGACTTTCCTGCAAAACTACATCAACATTAACATGGTGCCCCAAATAAAAAGGGTACCGGGTGTGGGGCAGGTACAGTTGTTTGGTTCAAAAGACTATTCGATGCGGGTGTGGCTTAATCCACAAAAAATGGCCAGCTATGGTTTGATTCCTTCAGACATCAACACGGCCATTTCACGTCAAAGTGTGGAGTCGGCTCCGGGTAAACTCGGTTCTGAATCTAACGCACCATTGGAATATGTAATGCGTTATAAAGGCAAGAAGAACCAAACCACGGAATACGAGAACATCATTGTAAAACGAAATGGTGGGGAATTGGTACGTTTAAAAGATGTGGCCCGAATTGAATTTGGTTCCATTTATTATGGCGGTAACAGTACCTCGAACGGTAAAAATGCGGTAACCGCAGCCATCCTGCAAACTACGGGTTCCAATGCCAATGCCATTGAAATTGGGGTAAATGCCGAGCTTGAAAAAGCAGCCAAGGCATTCCCTCCGGGCATTAAGTATGGTAAGCTCATGAGTACCAAGGAACGTTTGGATGAAGCCACTAGTCAGGTAAAATCTACCCTGATCGAAGCCTTCATCTTGGTATTTATCGTGGTGTTCCTGTTCTTGCAGGATTTCCGGTCAACCATTATTCCGGCCATTGCCGTGCCCGTAGCCATTATTGGTACATTCTTTTTCCTATTGGTGTTTGGCTTTACCATTAACATCCTTACCCTATTTGCTTTGGTGCTGGCTATTGGTATTGTGGTAGATGATGCCATTGTAGTGGTTGAGGCCGTACATAGTAAAATGGAAGGTTCTAATCTATCAGGTAAAGAAGCTACCCATACTGCCATGGGCGAAATTACGGGAGCGGTAATTTCGATCACTTTGGTAATGTCGGCGGTATTTATCCCCATTGGTTTCATGACGGGGTCATCGGGTATTTTTTACAAGCAGTTTGCCTATACCCTGGCTATTGCCATTATCATTTCGGCCGTAAATGCCTTAACACTTACGCCAGCCCTTTGTGCTTTATTGCTAAAAAACAATCATGCGGGCGAGCATGCAAACCAGCCTGCGGAGCGTGGGTTTAAAAAACGTTTCTTTACCGCTTTCAATGCCGGTTTTGATAACCTGACCAATCGTTATATCAAAGGACTTAGCTTCTTGATCAAAAAGAAATGGTTGGGTGCGGGTTTAACCGTGGGTATTAGTGCTATTGCTATTTTCCTAATGGTAAGTACGCCAAAAAGTTTTGTGCCTATGGAAGATGACGGCTTTATGGTGTTTAGTTTAAGCATGCCTCCAGGTACCGCTTTAGATCGTACCACAGAAGTTGCCAAGAAAATTGATAACATCTTTAAAGGAAACGAAGCCGTAGAAAGTGTAGCAAACATTACTGGTTACAATATCTTGTCAAATAGTGCCAGTCCAGCTTACGGTTTAGGTTTCGTGAAACTAAAACCAAAAAAGGAACGCGGAGCAGTACAGGATATCGATCAGATTACCGCGAATGTTTCGGCCCAGTTGGCAGGCATTAAAGAAGGTTCGGTGATGGTATTCAGGATGCCTCCCGTAGAAGGTTACGGCGTTACCAGTGGTGCCGAAATTGTACTGCAGGACAAAACGGGTAAAGACGCTGCCGCCTTAAAGGCCATGGCCGATAAGGTAATGGGACAGATCATGCAGCAACCGGGGGTACAATATGCCTATACTACTTTCCGAGCCGATTTCCCACAATTTGAGATAGAAGTTGATGAAGATAAAGCTAGCCAAATGGGATTGAATGTGGGCGATATTATGCAGACCATACAGGTTTATTTTTCTGGAGATCAAAGCCTAAACTTTACCAGATTTGGTAAGTTTTACCGGGTAAGTGTAAAAGCCGATGGTGTGTTCCGCGCCGATGAAGATGCGTTCAATGAAATTTTTGTAAGGAACGACCAAAACCAAATGGTGCCTGTAAAAGGATTGGTAAGCCTGCATAAAGTTTACGGGCCAGAGTCAATGAGCAGATATAATTTGTACAATGCCCTAACCATTAACGTAATGCCTACTCCTGGTACCAGCAGTGGCGACATTATGGACAACTTGGAGAAGAATGTATTGAGCAAATTGCCTTCGGACTTTGGTTACGAGTGGACAGGTTTAAGCTTGGAAGAGAAATCTTCGGGGGCACAAACCTTAGTGATTTTATCACTTTGTTTACTGTTTGTGTATTTCCTGTTGGCAGCACAATACGAGAGTTATCTGTTGCCGTTAGCCGTGCTATTGTCTATCCCAACAGGAGTGTTGGGTGCTTTTGGTGGCATCAAAGCTATTGGGTTAGACAACAATATTTATGTGCAGGTAGGTTTGATCATGTTGGTAGGCTTGCTGGCCAAAAACGCCATTCTGATAGTAGAATTTGCTGTGCAACGCAGAGCATCGGGGCTATCCATTAAAGATTCGGCCATTGACGGAGCCAAATCTAGGTTAAGGCCAATCATCATGACTTCCCTAGCCTTTATTGTGGGGATGATTCCCTTAATGATTGCTACCGGAGGTTCGGCCATGGGAAATAGATCGATCAGTACCGGAGCAGCAATCGGGATGTTAACCGGAGTAATTTTTGGGGTATTTGTTATTCCATTGCTGTATATACTGTTCCAATATTTACAGGAAAAGGTATCGAGTAAAAAGCCATTGCCTCAACCTGAATTAAATCATTAATTATGAAACGAGTTTTAAATCATATCATCGTTTGTGCAGTAGGAGCAATGGTCCTGTCATCGTGTGCGGTGGGTAAAAAATACCAGCGCCCCAACTTGGCAACTCCCGAAACCTACCGTACCACAACGGCCCTTACTGGCGATACGGTGCTGTTGCCATGGAGAGCCTTTTTTAAAGATCAGCAGCTAGTTACACTGATCAATCAGGCATTGGAAAAAAATAAAGATGTAGCTGTGGCCATGCTCAATATGGAGCAATTGGAGCTTTCATTTAAGCAGGCAAAGTTAGGTTTGTTGCCTACGGTGGATCTGAGCGTGAGCGCTTCCAGAATATACCAGTCTAAAAACTCATTGAATGGATCGCTTAGTCAGCAGTTTGTGGGGAGCAGTTATTTAGATGATTACAGTGCCAACCTTTCCCTTTCATGGGAAGCCGATATTTGGGGTAAGGCCAAAATGCAGAAAGAGGCAGCAAGAGCCAATTACTTCATGCAAAAGGAAAACCTTTCGGCCCTAAAAACCAGGATCATCGCACAAGTGGCCCAAGCCTATTATAACTTACTTGCTCTTGATGAACAATTAAAAGTAGCAGAGCGTAACATTGTACTTGGCGACAGTACCCTAAGGATGATCCAATTGCAGTTTCAGGCTGGACAGGTAAACTCTTTGGGTGTAGAACAAGCCGTAGCGCAGAAAAAAACGGCTGAACTATTAGTTCCCTTGGCCAAGCAGAATATCGCGATACAGGAAAATGCCTTGAGTATTTTGTGTGGCGATTACCCTAAAAGTATTGCGAGGAATTTTGCCTTTAAAACGGCAGATATTGGTGATGTTTTTCCTGATGGAGTACCAGCAAAGCTATTGAGTAGAAGGCCAGATTTGAAAGCTGCGGAGTATGCGGTGGTTTCGGCCAATGCCAATACTGGATTAGCCAAGGCGGCCATGTACCCAAGCATTAGCATTACGCCATCCATAGGCGCTAACTCTTATCAGTTTAACAACTGGTTTGATTTGCCGGGGTCATTGGTGAAAAACATTGGTGGCAACATTGCACAGCCACTTTTTAGAAAAAAGGAATTGAGAACGAATTATGAAATCGCCAAATTGGAGCAGCAAAAATCAGCGGAACTGTTCCGCCAATCAATGATGCTGGCCGTAGGAGAAGTATCTGATGCGATGGTTAAATCGAGCCACGCCACAGAACGAATGATCTTGGTAGATGAAAAGCAAGTCTCCTTAAATAAAGCGGTAAAGAATGCGCTGCTGCTATACCGTAGTGGTATGGCTACCTATTTGGAAGTAATTGTAGCGCAAAACAATGCATTACAGAATGAATTAGAAGTAATATCTCTCCAAAAAGAAAAAGCTGATGCAAAGATTGATTTGTATCGTGCCCTAGGAGGAGGAGTAGAGTAGTTTGTTTGAATAGTTGTTTAGTTAATGGCCCAAGCTATGGATGTAGCACGGGCCATTTTTATGATTTCTATTTGGTGTCCCTATATCGGCATCTCAATCGTAGCGGAGAAACCTAATATTCTGCCTTCTTTAATGGCCAGGACATACGCAAGGGGAAGAAAAGTTCAACCTAATTATCTAACACCAATTCCATCTGTATGTTGGCACGTGCATAAGGCGTGGCCCTGCTCACAACCTTTTTGAATCCTAATTTATGGTACAAACTAATGGCAGGTTTCAATAAAGTATTACTTTCGAGGTATAGCTTTTTACCGCCAAGTTCTTTAGTAGCCTCTACAATGGCATTGCCCAACAACCAGCCAATATTTTTGCCTTGCGCTTTTGGCGAAACTGCCATTTTGGCCATCTCAAAATCGTAATCAGGATCGTCCATTTTAATCAATGCACACACGCCAACCGGTTCATTTTGATAAAGTGCTACAAAAATTTTCCCTCCTCTATCCAAAATGTAAGTTTGTGGATTATCCAAAGCCTTGTAATCGGCCTCTTCCATTTTGAAATAGGTAGAAATCCACTCCTCGTTCAATGCTTTAAAATCCGATTGATACTTGTCTTCATAGGGTACAATACGTACATCTTTGCTTTCCCTCAATTTCTTCTCCTCGTTCACCCTGCGCAAAAGCGATTTGTGATCTAATAAGAATTCCCATTCCGCAATGGCCTCCCAAAGGTTGTGTCTCGCTTCAGCAGTTAAGGTTTCAACGGCTGCTTCAACATCTACTAACTGTACTTTTAGCTTTTCAGAAAGTAATTGGCCCTTTTTGCTAAGCTTAACTACGTTGGTGCGCTTATCGGTCGATTTTAAATTCGAAGTAACCAACCCATCAGCGGTCATTTCCTTGATGATTTTAGTGACTGATGGTTGAGAGTGGCCTATTTCTTCGGCAATTTCGGTAATGGTTTTTTCATTCTGCTCCGTTAAGGTAAAAAATACGGGAAACCATTTGGGCGATAAAGACAAGTCGTATAGTTTGTAAATCTCAGTGGCATCATCAGTAAACCTCGAAGTAAGCATTCTTAACCTGCTCCCTAGTGCCATTTTCCCTGTTTTCTCAAAAAAGCTGCTCATTTTATATATCTAATTACATAACTGGTTATGTAAAATTGAAAATTAATATTTTGAAATGCAAATTTTGAAGAAAGATTGTAGATCTGGTGCTCAATAACAGGTAAGGTGCTAAAATGTCGGGAAGGTGACGGGAAGGTGACGTTGAAAGAATAAGAAATAGCATAGAACTTTGGGTAAACAAAAATGATACGATATGAAATTCAGATGTTTAACTGTTTTTATTTGTCTTTTAGGAAATTTGCTTTTTGCTCAAGTTAATGAAGTTAAAAAGCTTGATGGCAGCAAAATTTCAACAGCTAAAATTGACAGTACTGTGAAAAGACTTATGGGCTTAGCTAAAATCGAAGGCTTGAACTTGGCTATCCTTAATAACAACAAAGCTGTGTTGGTGAAATCCTATGGTTTTAAAAACAAACCTCAAAATGCTTTGATGGATACTGCCACCATTGTTTATGGAGCATCTTTCAGTAAAGCCGTGTTTGGATATTTAATGATGAAGTTGGTAGAAGAAAAGGTCATCGAATTAGATCGACCACTTTATCAATATCTAAAAAAGCCCATCGCCAACTATCCTTACTTTGCCGATTTAAGGAATGACGATCGTTGGAAGTTCATTACTGCCAGAATGTGCTTGAGCCATACCACGGGCTTGCCAAATGTAAAGTGGTTCAATCCCATTACTAATGAACCAGATTCGTTGGGTACCATCAAAATCTATTTTACTCCAGGCAGTAAATATGCTTATTCTGGTGAAGGCTTTAGATTGTTGCAATTGGTAGTGGAAGAAATTACCAATAAAAATATAGAGCAGTTAGCACAAGAGAAAATATTCCAGCCGTTGCACATGACACGTACGGGTTATACTTGGCATGAATCCTTTGGAGATGATAACGTAGCCGTTGGCCACTTGGAGAATGGTTATATTGATCAAAAACGAAAACGTAGCGAGCCTGTAGCGGGTGGGTCTTTGGTGACCACCATTGCCGATTATGCTAAATTTATTGAGCAGGTGATGCAGCAGAAAGGGTTGGATGGAGAAATGTATCAGGAGATGCTTTCACCGCAAATCCGTATTCATTCGGTTACTCAATTTCCACCTATTACTTACGAAACCACTCACGAAAATGATGCGGTCAAATTATCTTATGGAATAGGCTGGGGTTTATTACAATGCCCTTATGGAAAAGCTTTCTTTAAAGAAGGAAATGGAGGTTCGTGGCGTAACTATAATATTAATTTCCCCAACAAAGGTACTTCAATCATTATTATGGTGAACAGCGAAAATGGAGAGAAGATTTTTCAGGCACTGTTGGAAACTTTAATAGGTGACAATTGCATTCCTTGGAAATGGCAGGGGTATATTCCTTTTCAACAAAAAGAAAAATGAAGCATCTTAATTTTGACTATCATTATACAATCTTGTCTTTCGATGATATACGATATTTGCAGGTTTTAAATCCAAATTGCTTTTACTTATCCAAATCTATAAGTTCAACTTAGAAAAACTAAAAATATAAATGGCTGTTTTATAAGTGCTAAGGCTGTTTTTGAAAGTTTGTGTAAAAAAAATGATAGGTTCATTAATCCTTTCTGAAACTTTCGATGTCTTAAAGAAGAACTAGACCAAAAGATATGAAAAGTAATATTCGTAATTTTTACTTGTGCGTAATTTTATTCTGTTGCGCCATCGTATTCTCCTCATTTGTGCGAATAATGGGAGCCGACAAAATTGCTATGCCTTATAAAAAGGCCGGATTGACCACCGAGCAAGCTGCGGCCCACCTGCTAAGTCGTTTTACCTACGGTGCCGAACCTGGACAAGTAGAAGAAATTACTAAAATGGGCTTAGATAAATGGCTTAAAAAACAATTGGAAGGCAACATCGACGATAAGGAATTAGATCAAATGCTTGCTAAATATGATGCCATCAACTTTACCAATAGCGAAGTAGAAGATGTTTTCCCTCAGGGAGCTAGAATTAACCGTTGGGCTGTGAGAGATGGTTACATTCATAAAGATTCATTGAACAACGGCAATAATAAAGCCCAACGTGAAGCTATCCAAGCATTCATGAAAGACAAAGGTTACCGTCCCTTGCAAGAGTTATACAGACAATTCATCAGTCAAAAAATATTAAGGGCCGCTTACGGACAAAACCAGTTGAGAGAGTTGATGACCGACTTTTGGTTCAACCACTTTAATGTAGCTCTGAATAAAAATCAATGTGCCAGTTTTGTGCCAGCTTATGAGCGTGATGTAATCAGGCCAAACGTATTCGGAAACTTTGAGGATATTCTATTAAAAACAGCTAAATCTCCAGCAATGCTGATGTATTTGGACAATTTTTCAAGCTCGGGTGTAAATGTGCCCATGGAAGATCAGGATATGATGTCGATGGTGGATAGCAATAGAATGAACGCTGAGCAGAAAAAGAAGAATAAAGACCGAATTAACAAAATTAAACAGCAGATCCAGCAAAAGAAAAAGCAAGGTGGTTTAAATGAGAACTACGCTCGCGAAGTAATGGAACTTCATACCCTTGGTGTTGATGGCGGCTATACCCAGAGTGATGTGACCCAAGCCGCTAGAGTATTAACCGGTTGGACTGTTGCCCCATTGGGAAAAGAAGGTTATGGTGCGGGTAACAAAAATATAATTGATCGTTTAGGTGCTAGCGGATTAAGAGATAAAGGATTTGTACTAGATGGAGATTTCTTCTTTAATGCCAATAGGCATGATAATGGAGAAAAAATGGTATTAGGTAAAAAATTTCCTGCTGGTGGCGGATATGATGAAGGCGTAGAATTATTAAAAATGCTTGCACATCACCAATCTACTGCAAAATTTATCTCTAAAAAATTAGCCGTGCGTTTTGTAAGTGATACACCTCCAGCTTCATTGATTGATAAAATGGCAAAAACGTTCACCTCTTCTAAAGGCGATATCAAAAGTGTGTTGATCACTATGGTGAATTCACCTGAATTTTGGTCAGATGATGCGCTTCGTGAAAAAACAAAATCGCCGTTTGAATTGGCCATGAGTGCTGTACGCAGCTTGGATGCTCAAATTACCCAACCTTATGAACTGTATACCTGGATCAACAGAATGGGGCAACAAATGTATTACTACCAAGCACCAACAGGTTTCCCAGATAACGGCCAATATTGGATCAATACAGGCTCTTTACTTAACCGAATGAATTTTGGCTTGGCATTGGCCTCGCAAAGAATTCCAGGGGTAAGCTTGAACTTAGCGGCACTGAACAATCATAAAGAACCTGAAAGCGTAGAAGCAGCATTGCTAACCTACAGTAAATTGATCATGCCGGAAAGACAGCTAGGACAAACGGTAGCAAGATTAAAGCCTATGCTTAATGACCCTAACTTACAACAGAAAGTAGCTCAAGCAGCGGAGCAAAATAGTGCAAATAAGCAAAATAACGAGATGACCGATCAGCAGATGGGCATGAAGCCTGAAAAAGGAGAGAAGATGAGGTTGGGGAATGGCAAGAAAGCACTAGAAAACCCTGCCATTAAACAACAGGCGGGCAACAATACCATGCTGGCGCAAGTAGTGGGCGTAATTATTGGTTCACCAGAGTTTCAACGTAAATAGTTAAAGATATGGTTTCTAGAAGAGGATTTTTAAAAGCAGGTGGACTAGCTTTATTTGGAATAGGGCTGGGAGGTATCCCTGGATTTTTAGCCGATGCGGTAGCAAGTACTGTAAATCCATCATTATTTAAGAAAAGAAAAATTTTGGTATGTATTTTCCAAAGAGGTGCCATGGATGGCCTCATGGCGGTAACTCCTTTTACGGACGATTTTCTAAAGGCTGTAAGACCATCGTTGTTTATGACCGCCGCCAAAGGAAATGGTAACGAAAAACCTTTGATTGATTTGGATGGCAGGTTTGGACTACATCCGGCTATGGCAGCCTTCGAACCTATGTTCAGAGAAAGAAGATTAGGCATTGTGCACGGAATTGGATCGCCAAATAATACACGTTCACATTTCGATGCTCAGGATTTCATGGAATCGGGTACACCGTTCAAAAAAGGAACATCAAGCGGTTGGTTGAATAGGGCCGTTGGTTTATTGGGGCATGATGCGGCTACACCTTTCCAGGGAGTAAGCATCACATCTTCACTACCGAGGTCCTTTTATGGGGAAAATCCCGCCGTAGCCATCAGGAACCTTGCCGATTTTAATATCCAAATGCGGGGCAATGTAGCTGGAGCTAAGATGGCTTCAAAAAGTTTCGAAGATTTGTATGATCAAACTTCTTCTAGCTTATTAAAAAATACGGGCAAAGAAAGTTTTGATGCCATTAAAATGCTTCAAAAAACGGATGTAAGAAGTTATAAACCAGAAAATAATGTGGTTTATCCAACTACTTCTCTTGGCAATTCCTTAAAGCAAATTGCGCAATTGATCAAAATGGATGTGGGAATGGAAGTCGCTTTTGCCGAATCGGGAGGTTGGGATACACACTTCAACCAAGGTAAAGATACTGGTGTTTTCGCTCGTAACGTAAATGATTTGAGTAACTGTATCATGGCTTTTTGGAATGATTTGTCTAAATACCAAGATGAAGTAACCGTGATGACAATGACAGAGTTTGGTCGTACAGTGGCTCAAAATGGTACTGGTGGTACCGATCATGGCCGTGGATCTTGTAATTTTATTTTGGGCAATGGCGTAAATGGAGGTTTGGTTCATGGTTTAGTTAATCCATTATCTAAAGAGAATTTGGAAGATGGCAGAGATTTAGCCGTAACTACCGATTTTAGAAGTGTATTTAGTGAAGTGGCTGATACCCATTTGGGCATCTCCAATGATAAAGTGCTATTTCCTGATTTTGATGGCAAGAAAATTGGGGTAATGAGAGCATAGAAAAGTATTATATCGCATGATCAATGAAGTCCAAAGGAGCAATCTTTTGGACTTTTTTGTACGCAGAATAATTGCAGGGCTTTTTATAATTTAAGCTATTTTTGTCAAATAGAATCAGAGATGAAAAAATATATAGCATCCCTTCTTTTGTTAGCCTTATTCTGTCAGAGCTTATTGGCACAAGATCTTTCTCAGCAAATAGAACCTGGACGACAAAATAGCATTGAACAGACCAAAAAGCCTTATGTGATTTTTATTTCGGCCGACGGTTTTAGACATGATTATGCAGAGAAATATCAGGCGAAAAATTTACTGGCGCTAAGAGAAAAAGGGGTGAAAGCAATTGCCATGAAGCCCTCGTTCCCATCAGTGACCTTTTCCAATCATTATACCCTGGTTACGGGAATGTACCCTTCAAGGCATGGTATCGTTAATAATTCGTTTTACGACCCAAAAAAGGGACAGATTTATGTGAAAACTGACCCCAAGGCTGTTAAAGATAGTACTTGGTATGGTGGTGTGCCTATTTGGGTGTTGGCAGAACAGCAGAAAATGCTATCAGCAGCATTTTATTGGTTGGGTTCGGAAACGGCCGTTCTAGGAGTTAGACCAACGTACTGGTATAATTTTAATAACAGAATTCCGATGGACGTCCGCATTGAAGCGGTGAAAAACTGGCTATTGTTGCCAGAAGAAAAACGACCACATCTGATTAATTTTTATTTCCCTGAAGTAGATGTTGCAGGCCATCATTTTGGTGCCGATTCGAAGGAAACTGCTGCTGCGGTTAAATTAGTAGATGATTGTGTGGGAGAAATGGTTAAGCTTACCAAAGATGTTGGACTGGAGGTGAATTTTGTGTTTGTATCTGATCATGGCATGACCAATGCCGACAATACGAATACTATGACCTTGCCGTCAATAATTGATGAAGAAAAATTTATAGTCCCTAACGGCGATGCCCTTCTGCAGATTTATGCCAAGGACAAAAAAAATATCAAACCGCTTTATCGGAGTTTAAAAAAAGAGGCAGTGGATTTTGATGTGTATCTCACCAATAAAATGCCCAAGCGCTGGCATTATAGAGCGAAAGATAATAAAGATGGTAGGATTGGAGATATTATTCTGATTCCACGATTGCCCAAAATTTTCAATTTAACAGGGAAACCTACTACGATTGGCAAACATGGTTTTGATAATGAGATGCCTGATATGCAGGCGGTTTTTTATGCCTGGGGACCGGCTTTTAAGGAGGGATTAACCATTCAGCCATTCGAGAATGTAAACGTCTATCCATTATTGGCAAAGATTTTAGGCTTATCCTTTGATCATAAAATAGATGGGGATATTAAAGTGCTAGCGCCTATTTTGAAATAACATGTTTTCAGGATGCTGTAGAATAAATATTGCAGTAACTCTTCATCGTTCGTCATCTCGACCGTAGCGGAGAGATCTTAAAAATATGTATGTCTCAGGAAAAACCTGTCGAATCCTAAATTCTTCCGTAGTTAAGATGACGAATAGAACTGTTCGTCAAGATTGGTAACATTTTAGTGCTGATTAGGTGTTTACTCCTCACATTGCAGATATTTATTGTCGACAACCTTAAACCTTATCAAAAATGAAGAAAACCATTACCATCGCTAGCTTAGCATTGGTGCTCTCAAATGCTGTATTTGCGCAACGCCCACAATCATCACAAGGAGCTAATCCCCAAAGAGGAGCTACCCCTAGTGCTACAAATGCACCAGCAACAAAAGAGGAGCCTGCATTAAAAGTAAATAATAACATTGCGTCCCGAAATATTGTTCCAGAAAGTGCTGTGGTAACCAATCATACGGTAACCATCAACGGTAAAACGGTGCCTTACAAAGCAACTGCGGGAACTTTACCCGTGTGGGATGAAGAAGGCAAAACACTTGCAGGCTTATTCTATACCTATTATGAAAGAACCGATGTTTCAAACAGAGACAGTAGGCCGTTGGTCATTTCATTTAACGGTGGGCCAGGCTCGGCATCAGTTTGGATGCATATTGCTTATACTGGACCTGTAGTGCTCAAAATTGACGACGAGGGTTACCCTGTACAACCTTATGGTTACAAAGACAATAGTACTTCTATATTAGACGTGGCCGACATTGTTTATATAGATCCTGTAAACACTGGTTATTCCAGAGCAGTAAGCAAAGATGTGCCGACCAATAAATTTTTCGGAGTAAGAGCAGATATTAAATACTTGGCCGAGTGGATCAATACCTTCGTTACCCGTACCAACAGATGGGCATCGCCAAAATATCTAATCGGAGAAAGCTACGGTACTACCCGTGTTTCCGGTTTAGCATTAGAATTGCAAAGTAACCATTGGATGTATTTAAACGGCGTGGTTTTGGTATCGCCAACAGAATTGGGTATCGAAAGAGGCGGTGTAATGGATGCTGCCTTACGTTTGCCTTATTTCGCGGCAACCGCTTGGTATCATAAGGCACTACCTGCAGATCTGCAATCTAAAAAGCTTACCGACATGCTGCCTGAGGTAGAAGCTTTCACCATTAACGAACTCATGCCTGCGATGGCTAGGGGAGGATTTATTTCTGCCGAAGAAAAAAAGAAAATGGCTGCTAAAATGGCTCGTTTCTCGGGGCTTCCTGAAAAAGTGATTTTACAAAACAACCTTAACATTTCTACTAATTTATTTTGGAAGGAACTATTGAGAGATAAAGGATTTACCGTTGGTCGTTTAGATTCGAGGTACAAAGGCATTGATAGGTCTGATGCGGGAGATCGTCCTGATTATAATGCGGAGCTTACCTCATGGCTGCATTCTTTTACGCCAGCAATCAACATGTATTTACGTAATGAGCTAAATTACAAGACAGATTTAAAATATAATATGTTTGGCCCTGTAAACCCTTGGGATAGAACTGGTGACAATACCGGTGAAAATTTAAGAGCTGCCATGGCGCAAAATCCATACTTGCACGTCTTGGTACAATCAGGTTATTATGATGGTGCTTGCGATTATTTCAACGCCAAGTATAACATGTGGCAAATGGACCCAAGCGGTAAATTGAAAGACAGAATGAGCTGGGAAGGTTACGAAAGTGGTCACATGATGTATCTACGTAAGGTAGATTTAGCACTTGGAAATGATCATATCCGCGAGTTCATCAAAAAATCGACACCTAAACAAGGACAGCCAGCCAAGTTTTAATTTCGAAGCACAATGAAGCTACAGCTATAAACGGTAGTTTCGCCTGCTTACCATAGACAGGCTTTTCGTTGCAATCTTTTTGTGATTGTTGTTGCCCAAGCCTAGAAGGTTTTAAAACCTTCTAGGCTTGTTTTTATGTCACCTAACAAAAAGTATTTTCACTTCAATCATGGCTGTTTTACAAGTGCTTGCAATAACAGATGCACAACCTAATTTTTGTTTTGAAGTGTCATAAAGTTAAATCCAACTTTGAAAATCACACCATTTTAGCTATCTTTTCGAATAAAAGAAAATAAAACACTAACCATTATCTCTTAATGAAGATATTTAGGACTTTTATCAGTTTAGTGGTGGCTATTTATGCTGCAGTTAGAGGGGTTGAATTTGTACAGCGAGAATCAAACGTCATGATTTTATTCGGTGTATGTTGTTTGCTTTTGGCGGTCGGATTATCCTATCTTTCCGTAAGATCATTATTCCATAAAATTGAGCATTAAATTTTATTGTTAATTGTTTGCAGATAAATGCTTAATTTTACCGCCCCATATGCAACAACTGAAAACATCTTTTGATTTCGAAAAACCTTTGTCGGATTTGTACCAACAAATTGATAAGGTGAAGCAAATAGCCGATAAAACCAAGGTTGATATGTCGGCAACGCTGGCAGAGCTTGAAGAAAAGGCCGAGCAAACTAGTAATGATCTTTATTCAAATCTAACTGGTTGGCAAAAAGTTCAAATGTCCCGTCACGCAGAGCGTCCGCAAACATTAGACTATATCAATGCCATCTGTGACGATTTTATTGAGCTTCATGGCGATAGAACGGTAAAGGACGATAAGGCCATTATTGGTGGCTTTGCGACCATTGATGGACAAACTGTGATGATCATTGGTCACCAAAAAGGTAAAAATACCAAAGAGCGTCAATATCGCAATTTCGGTATGGCTAACCCCGAAGGATATAGAAAAGCCCTGCGCTTAATGCGTTTGGCCGAGAAATTCAATAAGCCAGTTATTTCATTTATTGATACCATGGGTGCTTACCCGGGTCTAGAAGCCGAAGAACGTGGGCAAGGAGAAGCAATCGCTCGTAACCTTTTGGAAATGTCTGTGTTGAAAGTGCCAATCATTTGCTTTATTGTAGGTGAGGGTGCTTCTGGCGGTGCTCTTGGTATCGGTATCGGCGACAAGGTTTACATGCTTGAGCACACTTGGTACTCTGTAATTTCTCCTGAATCTTGCTCATCTATTTTATGGAGAAGCTGGGATTTCAAAGAGAAAGCTGCGGAATGTTTAAAGCTTACTTCTGAGGACATGTTCAAAAACAAATTGATCGACGGAGTAGTGAAAGAACCTCTAGGTGGAGCACACCAAAATCCAGAAGAAATGGCCGAAACCCTAAAAGCACAAATTTTGGATGATTTAAAATCACTTAAAAAGATAGATACTGATAAACTGATTGCTAAAAGGATTGATAAATTCTGTGCAATGGGTGTGGTAAACGAAGGATAAAAAATCTATATATTTTTAGAGAAGCACAATCAGAAATGGTTGTGCTTTTTTTATGGGTGTGAATTCGAATCACAGAACTCTCTATGATTATAAATTATTTTCTATGATTTCTGAAACGACTTGATAGCGTAAAAATCTTCCATGCCATAAGTCCCGTTTGTTAAATTAAAGCGCTTTGTCATTCTGAGCATAGCGAAGAATCTTAGCGTAATTATAAGTAGATGTCTCGTAACCTCGACATGACAGCAATTTTACGGATGTATATGATTCATGATACGTAGAAAAGATACCTCTTTTGTTTACCTCAGGGGAAAACATAGAAAGCAACAAAAAAGCCGCTTGAATAATTCAAGCGGCTCTTTTATTTAAAATCTAATTTTATAGTTTCATGAAATCAGGAGGCAGCTCTCCGAAATATTGAGCAAAACCACCATGATTGAACAAAGTCTTGATTTGATTCTCTAGATCCTTAGCTAATTTAGGTTGATTATACTGAGTAGCCACTTTAGCCATTGGCATTAATCCATAGAACAAGCCCATTCTAATTGGATCATCTCCAACTAGTCTGTTCTTGCTTTTGGTCACATCACCTAGGTAGGTAATTTCTTTACCAATATAATCCGCATATTTTTTAATTAACTGATTAGCTTTTTCTGTCTCGCCCAAAATATAAAGATTTTGCGCCATAGTTGCAGCACCCATTGATGCGCGCATGCTATAAATTTTACTCGGAATTACCTCATCGTATCTCTTCATCACCTTTTTAGCATCTTCTAATCTGCCTGCTTTAATTAAACCAGTGGTTAAATTGTTAAAGATATTGTTGAAAATAGAAATATCATCGGCAGATTGGATATCTATATACTTCGCATTTTTAATATTGCCCCATTTGAACTTGTTCATTACATGTTCATACATTGGCTCCAAATTTATTGGTTGCTCAGACTCATCTCTTTTCGTTGGATCTAAAGGCAATAACCTTAAAGCTAAACCTTCGCTGTATAAGTATTTATCCAAGCCATTAAATTGATCTGAAGGTACCGTGCTGGCAAAATAAATTGGGCGTTTCCAGTTATTGTGGGCCAAAATATCAAGCATGGCCAAAGTTCCCTTAGTTACATAGCCTTTGTTAAAGGTCCAATCCAAACTTGGCACAATCTCTCCTGCACGACTGGCAGGTAAAGTCTTGGTATTAATTACATCCTGTGGGTTTACCGTTAACTTAAATTTCTTAGTAGGAATAAAGTTGGTAGAAGTCCCATCTTGTAGCGGAAGTTTATCCTCAGCATCATCAGATAATAACAGGTCTACAATCTGTTTTAGCTCAACAGGCTCTGCAATGTTCATCTCTTTATAATACATGACATCCCTAACACCAGAAACATATTGTTTTTCTGTCATGGAAATCGGTAAAGCCTCTGATTCGTGCACTTTGCGCTTCATTCCATTGATATACCAATCTGTATCAAACAAACTTAAGTTCACCAATCTAATATCAGGTCTAATTCCTTCCACCTCTTGGGCATACCAAAGAGGGTAGGTGTCATTGTCACCATAAGTGAATAAGATCGCGTTTGGTGCACAAGATTCCATATAGCTAATGGCA
The DNA here is from genome assembly GCF_039594775.1 of Pedobacter sp. Lineage (GTDB taxonomy): Bacteria > Bacteroidota > Bacteroidia > Sphingobacteriales > Sphingobacteriaceae > Pedobacter. The sequence goes on from NZ_JBCNMT010000001.1 coordinate 1,243,470, forward strand.
ATATCTCTGGCTAAGGTTTTGGTAGAGCGGTCGTGATCATTCCAACCTTCTTTTGCCATTAACACAGGCGCAATAAGCAAACCTATTATACTGGCGGCAATAGCACCGGTTTTTGGGTCTATTTTCTTAAATATCCATTCTCTTATGGCAATAACGCCTAGGCCTATCCATATGGCAAAGGCATAGAAAGAACCTACGTAGGCATAATCTCTTTCCCTTGGTTCCAAAGGTTTTTGGTTAAGGTAAAGCACAATGGCTAAGCCCGTAAAGAAGAATAGAAGGCCAATAATGCCAGCATCTTTAGGATGACGGCCAAAATGCCAAACAGCGCCAATAACACCTAGTATTAAAGGAAGGAAATAAAAGCGATTGTATGAATTACTTTCTTTGATTGATGGAGGCAAGTTGCTCTGGTCACCATATAACATCGCATCAACGGGTTTTACACCGCTGATCCATTGACCTTCATAAAGGCTGCCCTGTCCTTGCTCTTCATTTTGGCGACCGGCAAAATTCCATAGAAAATAACGCATGTACATAAAGCCAACTTGATAGCGCATGAAGAAGCCTATATTGTCTATGAAATTAGGGAAATGGTCATCACCAAAGCCCATCATGTCTTTGTAATAGTTAATATGCCTTTCCTCATCGCTGTACATACGAGGGAATAAAACTTCGTGTTGAAGCCTACGGATACTATCTGGGAAAGCTTCGTTCTCTCCATAGATGCGTTTAGTTCTAGTACCCGAAACTTCATATTTAGTGTCGCCCTTACGATAAGATTTACCAGTTTCTACATAAATAGGCGAAGAACCATCATCCTTATATTTAGGGATAGAGTTATAGTTAGGGCCAAAAAGCAGGGGTCTATCACCATATTGTTCACGGTTCAGGTAGCTTAAGAAAGAGAAAGCATTGTCTGGGTCACTATTATTCAAATTTGGTTTTGCTTGCGCTCTGATTAAGATCATCGCAAATGAAGCATAGCCAAAAATGATCAGTACTGTTGATAATAATGATAGGTTTAAAATTCTTTTTTGGTGTTTGATAGAGTATTTGATGCCCCAAACCAAGCCTCCAATAAGTAGAACAGCAAAAAATAACACGCCCGTGCCGAAGCCTAAACCTAGGGTATTTACAAAAAATAAATCGAAATAAGCACCAAAAGAAACGAGATATTGGATAATGCCATATTGTACAAAAGCCAAGATAAGAATGCCGATACCTAAGGTCTTGAAAATTCCAGCGCTAGTAGGTTTCTCCGTTTTCTTAAAGTAATATACAAAAGCAATTGCTGGAATAGTTAAAAGGTTAAGTAGGTGTATCCCGATAGATAAACCCATGATGTAGGCAATGAACAATAACCAACGGTCTGATTTTGGTTCCTCAGCAACGGCCTCCCATTTTAAGATGCCCCAAAATACGATAGCAGTGAATAAAGATGAAAGTGCATAAACCTCGGCTTCTACCGCCGAAAACCAAAAGCTATCTGAATAGGTATAAGCTAAGGCTCCAACTACGCCTGCACCCATAATGGTAATTAAGGTTGCGCTTGAAATTTCTTCTCCTTTTTTAACCAATACCTTTTTGGCTAATGCCGTAATGGTCCAAAATAAGAAAAGGATGGTTGCTCCACTAGCTACCGCAGAACCGAAGTTCATAAAGTAAGCGATTTTAGAAGTATCGCCCATGGCCAATAGAGAGAAGAAGCGTTCAATCATTAAAAATAAAGGAGCGCCCGGTTGATGTACCACCTGCATTTTATAGGCAGAGGCGATAAACTCACCGCAGTCCCAAAAGCTTACGGTTGGTTCTAGTGTTAAAACATAAGTAATAGTGGCGATAAGGAAACAGGCCCAGCCAATAACATTATTTACTTTTGAATAGTTCATATTTCTGATATGATTTCTTAACCCTTGGTTTTGATGCATTAAATGCTGCCGAAAATAAAGAAATAGATTGATATAGGAGTTAGCGATTAATCTTATTTAACAAAAAATAACTAAATATATCTGACAATCAGTAGGTGTAAGAAATATTTTAAATTTTTTTGCGCAAGATATTTGCAAGTATCAAAAATGTGCGTACATTTGCATTCCCTTTCAGCAACACGCTTGAAAATGGAGATTGTCCGATAGTATAAGGGTAGTACAACGGTTTTTGGTACCGTTTGTCTTGGTTCGAATCCAGGTCGGACAACAAAATCACTTCGGGTTGTGAATAAAACCGCAACCCGATTTTTTATTAACAAGCATTGATACCCGCAAATCATGCCATTGCAATTTAACCCTGTTAAAATTTTTGCTGGAAGTGGAACCAAAGACCTTGCTAGCAAAATAGCTGAAGAATACGGTAAGCCTCTTGGTAATGTTACCCTAAGTAAATTTAGCGATGGCGAATTCCAGCCCTCATTTGATGAATCGGTTAGAGGTAGTGATGTTTTCCTTGTTCAATCAACTCACCAGCCTAGTGATAATTTAGTGGAGCTTTTGTTAATGGTTGATGCCGCTCGTAGAGCATCGGCACATTACATTACAGCAGTAGTTCCTTACTATGGTTTGGCCCGTCAGGATAGAAAGGATAAACCACGTGTGGCCATTGGCGCTAAACTGGTTGCCAATTTGTTGAAAGCAGCAGGTATCCATCGCATTATGACCATGGATTTGCATGCGGCGCAAATTCAAGGATTTTTTGATATTCCAGTAGATCATTTGGATGGGGCGGTAATTTTTGTTCCTTATATCAAAAGCTTGGGTCTGGAAAACTTAACCATTGCTTCTCCGGACATGGGCGGTTCGTATAGAGCGAGAACTTTTGCTAAGTTCTTCAATGCTGAAGTGGTGATTTGTGATAAACGTCGTAAACGTGCCAATGAAATCGAATCAATGTCGATTATTGGTGATGTTACCGGACAGGATATTGTGTTGATTGATGATATTTGTGACACAGCAGGAACGTTAGCTAAGGCAGCGCAGCTGATTATGGATAATGGTGCCAAAAGTGTAAGAGCGGTATGTACGCATCCGGTGCTTTCTGGTAAAGCATACGAAACCATCGAAAACTCGGTACTTGAGGAACTGATTGTAACGGATACAATTCCTTTGAGACAAGAAAGCCCGAAAATTAGACAGTTGAGTACTGCTAAATTGTTTGCAAAGGCTATTTCCAGCGTAAATGAATACGGCTCAATTAGTGAGCTTTTTAGAGTGTAATTAAAGGTTAATTGTAGAATTGGTTATTCGGTTAACCGATTAAACAGTTGCCCAATTAAACAATAAATAAATAAATAAATATATATAACATGAAAACTATCGCTATTAGCGGTTCTCTTAGAGAGAACGTAGGGAAACGCGATGCTAAAGAGCTTCGTTACGAAGGTAAAGTTCCCGCAGTATTGTATGGTGGTAAAGAGCAAGTTCACTTTGCTATTACCAGAACTGATCTAAACGGAGCTATCTACTCACCAGAAGCTAACTTTGTTGAGATTACTCTTGATGGTAAAGCTGTAAAAGCTATCGTTAAAGATACTCAGTTTCACCCATTAACTGATTTATTGTTGCACGTTGATTTTCTTCAATTATTTGATGACAAAGAAATCACGATGGAAATCCCTGTTAAATTGACTGGAACTTCTCCAGGCGTTAAAATGGGTGGTAAATTAGTTCAAAAATTACGTAAGCTACGTGTAAAAGCATTGCCTAAAAACATGCCTCAGGTAGTTGAAGTAAGTATTGCTAAAATGGAAGTAGGTAACTTATTCCGTGTTCGCGATCTAGAGAAAGGTGATTACTTTGTAACTAACACTCCAGAAGATACTATCGTATCAGTAGGAATGTCTAGAGCATTGAAACAAGCAGAAAACGCTGCTAAAGGTAAATAATCTGGAGATTTAAGAATCTTTGATTTACAGAATAAGATGGCATCCCATTACGGGATGCCATTTTTTTTAAATAGATTTTTGAATATCTATGGCTGTTTGCCAACAACTTTTAGTTCGTAACTTTCAACTTTTAACGCTTAACTCCTTACCTTTGCCCGCATGAAATTCTTGATCGTAGGTTTGGGCAACATTGGTGCCGAATATGTAGGAACGCGTCATAACATAGGCTTTGATATCGCCGACGAGCTGGTGGCTGGTTTGGAGGGTAGTTTTGAACATGGCAGATTGGCCTATCATGCAGAAGTGTCTCATAAAGGGAAAAAGCTACATGTAATTAAGCCTACTACCTACATGAACCTGAGTGGAAAAGCGGTTAACTATTGGATGAAAGAATTGAAGATAGCACCTGAAAATGTATTGGTTTTGGTAGATGATTTGGCTTTGCCATTAGGTAAATTGAGAATGAAATTGCAGGGCAGCAGCGCGGGTCATAATGGTCTAAAAAGCATTGAAGAGGTATGTGGTGGGCAGAACTATGCCCGCTTACGTTTTGGAATAGGGGATGATTTTCCGAAAGGTAGGCAAGCGGAGTTTGTTCTTGGTCAATTTGATAAAAATGAAAAAAAAGAACTGCCCGTGTTGATCAACAGGGCAGTAAGTATGATTAAAAGTTTTGCAACCATAGGTGCGGCTCAAACCATGACCTTGTTCAACAAGTAATCGTCTTATCTTTTAGTAAGGCTGCTGATTTTTTCATGCAAGACATCAATTTTAAATGGCTTGCCAATGATATCATCAGCACCTACCTCTTTAGCTGTTTCTTTATCGTGGTCAAGTACGCCCGCAGAGAAAGAAATAATAGGGGTTTTCTCCTTGCCTGGAATGTGGCCATTTCTAATTTTCTTGATGGCTTCCAATCCATTCATTACTGGCATATAGGTATCCATCAATATCAGATCAAAATGTTCTTTCTCCAAGGCCTCTAATGCCGCTGCACCATTGGTTACTACAGTGGTTTGTACCTTCCAATCGTTCAAGATTTTTACAATAAGAAATACGTTGATAGAATTATCTTCGGCTACTAGAATTTTCAAACCCGTAAGTGCTGTTAATTGCTCTGAGGTCTTATTTACTTTTATTTTATCTTCTTTTTCTATCACATTGTACCATTTGGAGAACGAGAAGGTACTGCCTTTTCCAAGTTCACTTTTCACATCAAGCTCACCACCTTTTAGTTCTGCCAATTTTTTAACAATGGACAAACCTAATCCAGTGCCGCCGTAAACTCTGGTATGTACATTTTCCACTTGTTCAAAAGAATGGAAAATGGTTTCGATGTTTTCTGGAGAAATTCCGATGCCCGTATCAATGATTGAAAACCTAAGGAAAGCATTATTAGGCTTTTCTTCTAGAATCTCCACTTTAAAAACTACCTCGCCTTCATTGGTAAATTTAACAGCATTGCTTAGCAAATTCATGAAAATTTGGTTTAGGCGTAATGAATCTGCCATGATAAATTGAGGAACTCTTTCATCAATTAGCAACTTTAGGCCAATGTTTTTTTCAATGGCTTTAATGTTAAGTAGGTTGGCTGCTTTTGTAACAAGGTCTCTAATGTCGGTTTCCGCAAAGTTGATGCTGTATTTGCCAGCTTCTATTTTCGAAAGATCTAAGATATCGTTGATTACCCCCAGCAATGAGTTTGAAGACACATCCAGTAGATTGACAATTTCGTTTTGCTCATCGGTCAGTTTTTCTCTTTTGAGTAAGTGAACCAGGCCAATAATTCCATTGATAGGTGTGCGTATTTCATGGCTCATGTTAGCCATAAAGTTTTCTTTTGCTCTTTTACCTTGCTCAGCTTCTTCTTTGGCCTTAATTAAATCGGCCTGTATTTTTTCCAGCTGAAGGTTTTTGGTTTTGATTTCAATTTGGGTTTTTACCAATTGTATAAATGAATCGACCTTGGCCGAAGTAATATATGGATCTAGCGGTTTGTAAAGATAATCGACAGCACCAGCGGTTAACCCTTTGATCGCGTATTTAGGTTCCGTAGAAATTGCAGTTACAAAAATGATGAGTATATCTTGTGTGCGTGTATTATTCTTAAGGATTTCTACAAGTTCAAAGCCATTCATTTCTGGCATCTGTACGTCAACAAGTGCTATAGCAATCTCCTTTTCCCAACAAATGCGAAGTGCATCATTTGGAGAAGTAGTAGTAATAATGTTGATGTCATTCCTATTTAAAAGGGCTTCTAGGGCAATGATGTTTTCCTGCCTGTCGTCTACAATTAAAAGGTTTATCTTGCTCATTTTTAGGGAAATTAATTAATTTTTTGGTAAATGTTGTTCTTTTTATCTACTGCTTTAAACTTTTTGGCCAGTTGTGGGTCACGGATAGTTTCTTTTCCGCCCAGGCAGAGGAAGCCAAAATTAGCTAGGCTTTCATAGAAAAGATTGATAACACTTCTCTGTAGCTCTGGGTTAAAATAGATCAGCACATTTCTGCAGGAGATGATCTGAAATTCGTTAAAAGGACCATCTGAAACTAAATTGTGCATGGAGAACAGTACATTTTTTTTTAATTGTCGGGAAATAGAGGCAGCATCATATTGCGCAACATAATAATTGGCCAAGGATTTGCCACCTCCTAACGCAAGGTAGTTTTCGGAATATTGCTTCATTTTTTGCAGGTCATAAATGCCCTCTTTTGCGATTTCCAATACCTTGTGGTTAATATCTGTGCCGTAAAAAAAACTACGCTTATATAAACCCTGCTCTTCAAATAATATAGCAAAAGAGTACAATTCTTCGCCAGTAGAGCAACCAGCATTCCAAACTTTAATGTGCTGATAGGAGCTAAGGTAGGGAATAACCTGCTCTTTTACTGATTTGAAAAATTTTGGATCGCGAAACATTTCAGTCACATTCACGGTAACTTCATTCAAAAAATCGTGAAAAAAGTCCTTGTTGTTGGTCAGGGTGCTTCTTAAATCAAAAAAATCTAATCTTTTGAGCACCATAATTCTATTGATTCTTCTTTTTAGAGATGCTCTAGAGTATCCATCGAAATCAAATCCATAGATATTTCTGGTGACAAAAATAATATCTTCTAATTGTTCGTCTGTAATAGCGTCTTTTGTCATATCTTTTAGCTTAACCAAACCCTTAGCATTGATAAGAGCTTGTCGATATCAACTGGTTTGGAAATATAGTCGCTGGCACCTGCTTCAATACATTTTTCGCGGTCGCTTTTCATTGCTTTAGCAGTAAGCGCAATTACAGGTAGATTGGCCCAATGCCTTTGTGCCCTAATTTTTCTCATGGCCTCATAACCATCCATTTCTGGCATCATGATATCCATTAGCACTAAATCTATTTCAGTATGTTCTTCTAGCTTTTCTAAAGCTTCAATGCCATTATTGGCAATAATTACCTTGATTTTATAGTCTTGTAATGCTGATGATAAAGCGAAGATGTTTCGCATATCGTCGTCGGTAATTAAAATCGTTTTATTTTCTAATGCTTTTTCAATAGTTGGTGCGTAGTTTTTTGGTGTCTTTGTTATTTTATGGGATTCCTCTCGAGCTGGAGTATCTGCTTGCAGTTTGTTCATGAACAGGCTCACTTCATCTAGCAATCTGTCGTTAGATTTATTGCTCTTTAACACCATGGCCTGTGAGTAGCGCATGATACTGGCCATTTTATCTTTGTCGAGTTCCATGGCAGTATTGATAATTACCGGAACATTTTTAGTATCTGGATTAGATTTAATCTCATCAAGCAAGTCAAATCCTGATATGTCAGGTAGTTTCAAATCCAAGATAATGCAGTCGAAAACACTTTCTTCCAACATTTGTCTTGCCTCTGAGCCCGTATACGCTTGCGATACCTTGGCGCCTTTCTTAATTAATTGCTCTGTAAGTTCATTGCTTTGCAATACTTGGTCTTCTATAACCAATACGTTGTGAAAATTGTATTTATACTGGTTGGAAAGCAGTTCGAAGGCATTGTCCAGTTTTTCTTTTTCTACCGGTTTTTTAAGGAAACCAATGGCACCTTCTTTTTTAGCTTTTGCGGGCTTTTCATCTCCGGCCGACATCATGTGGATAGGAATGTGTTGTGTGGCTGGGTTTGCCTTTAGTTTCTTCAAAATGGTCCATCCGTCCATTACTGGCAGCATTACATCCAATACAATGGCATCAGGCAATTCGTTAGTGGCCAGTTCAAGCCCTTTATCTCCACTATGTGCCAAAATGGGTTCAAAACCTTTTTCAATAGCATAGGCTTTTAAGATTTCGGCAAAGTTTTCATCATCTTCAACAATCAATAGTTTATTGCCATTGCTTAGCTTTAGCGGAACGGTTTCCATATTTTCAGGCAGAGATGAGCTATCTTCTGAAGGAAAATCTATAGCCATTTCTTTTTCTGTAACGGTTTTTAGGGCTCCTTCTATAGCCAAATCCTGAGGAATCAGTAATGTGAACGTGCTGCCAACACCCACTTCGCTTTTTAATTGGATTTCTCCACCTAATAAATTGGCGAGCTCTCTGCTGATAGAAAGCCCAAGACCAGTGCCTCCATATTTTCTGCTGGTAGAGCCATCTTCTTGTTGAAAGGCTTCAAAAATGATTTGCTGCTTATCCTTAGGGATACCTATTCCACTATCAGTGACAGCGAAATAAATCAGATTTTGATCCAGTTCTAAAAGTGATTTATTGTATTTAACTTGTTCTTTTTGAGCTAAGCCAACTTCAACGGTCACATGGCCACCTTTTCTGGTAAATTTAAAGGCATTGGACAATAGGTTTTTAATGATCTGCTCTAATCTTGTTTGATCGGTTGCAATAGCATTAGGAAGGTCTTCATTGATCTTAAATTCAAACTGAATATCTTTTTGTTTTGCAAGTTCATTGAATAGGGCTTCAATTTGACTTTTGATTACTCTAGGCTTAATCTGTTCAATAAGTAGGTCTACCTTGCCCGATTCTATTTTCGAAAGATCTAAAATGTCATTGATCAGAGCCAATAGATCTGAACCAGCATTATGGATTACTCCCGCATATTTGATTTGCTCTTCAGACAAATTGTTAAGTTTGTTCTCCTTTAAAATCCTGGCTAGAATTAAGATACTATTTAACGGCGTACGTAGTTCATGGCTCATGTTGGCTAAAAACTCCGATTTATATTTACTGCTCAGTTCAAGCTCCGCCGCTTTTAGGCCAATAGCCTCTTTGGCCTGGTTAATGGATGCATTTTTTTCTTCAAGTAATTGAGCTTTCTCTTCCAGTTCCGAATTAGCTTGTTGTAATTCTTCCTGCTGTACCCTTAATTCTTCTTCGGAAGCCTGTAGCTCCTCGGTTTTATGGATAAGATCTTCGTTGGTTACACGTAGTTCTTCTTGTTGACTGATCAGTTCCTCTGCCTGTTGCTGGGTTTTTTCGAAAAGCTCTTGTAACTTAACCTTGGCCACCATACTGTTTACGGCAATACCAATGTCATTAGAGATTTTTTCTAAAAATGTAATATGCACCTCAGTAGGTTCGGCCAAAAGGCCAATCTCTAAAACAGCTATGGTTTCCTCTTCAAATAATATAGGCAAACATAAAATATGGCTTGGACTGGCATTCCCTAAAACAGAGCTAATTTTCATATACCCATCAGGAACAGGTGTGAGTATTCGTGTTTTCTTTTCTAGAGCAGTCTGTCCAGCCAAACTCTCTCCGAAATGGTATTTTCTGTCAGCGAGGTTTTCATGGATAGCAAAAGCTCCTCTAACAGTTAGTGTTTTTTGTGAGCGATTAGCTAGGTAAAATACACCAATTGGATAGTTCAAAATATTGCAAATGGATGTGATGATATTCTCGGCAAGTTGATTCATGTCAAATTCGCCCCTCATCACATCATTTACTTTTGCTTCACTACTCAACATCCAGTTATGTTGTTCATTTTTTGTAGAAAGGTCCTTTAGCTCTGCATTGGTGAGTAATATGTGTTTTTCCGTCTCTTTTTGCTGGTCAAAAGTCTTTCTGATATATCTTAACAAGAATAGGATTAAACCAAAAATAACCAGTGAGCTTAAACTAACAATAGCAATGGTTTGGCTACTTCTTGCGGACATAGTCTGCCTTCTTTTATCCAATAAACGGTACTCTTCGGTTACCATATGATCCGCAAATTGTAGCAGCTTGTTCTTGTAAATGCGCCCTTTGTCTGTTAAAATTTGTTGTTTTGCCGCCTCAAAGCCAAGTGTGCCCGCTTTCGTCATGATCTGTTTCATGTCGGTAACCTTAAGCGCTGCATATACAGCCATGCTGTCAATCTTTGCCTCTTGGGGCTTGTTGTCGCTTACTAAATTTTGAAGTTTATCAATTAAGGGCATTATTTTATCAATACTCTTTACGTAAGGCTCACGATAATATTCTTTCTCAGTTAAAACATAACCTCTAAGGCCGGTCTCAGCATTTAAAAGTTCAATTTCCAAACGTTCTGCAGTTTTGGTTACTTCTTGTGTATGGTCAATCCAACCGTAACTGTCATTTAAAGACCTTATGCTGAGATAAGAGGCTATGGAGGAAATCAATACAAAAAGAAGAGAGACGGCAAAGCCAGTGAGTATTTGCTGCTTAAAGGAAAATTTGAGCATATGCTATTTCTTTTAGAAAAATATGGGCTAAGATAGTTATAAAAGGAGTATTGAGATAATGTAAAATAATTTACGGTATAGATAAGTGGCACTCAAAGCAACTGTTTTTGCTAACTTAGCCAGCTAATGCAAATAAAAATGACAAAACTATACGGTATCCCCAATTGTAATACAGTTAAGAAAGCGCAAGATTGGCTAAAAAATAATGATGTAGCATATGAGTTTCACGATTTTAAGAAAAAAGGTGTTACTCCTGCTAAACTTACAGAATGGTTTAATGTTTTTGGATGGGAAAAGGTCATTAACAAGGCAGGCCTTACTTTTAAAAAATTAAGCAAAGAAGAGCAGGCTGAAATCAATTCGCCTGATCATACTATTGCTTACTTAACAGCCAATACTAGTGCCATTAAGCGACCAATTGTTGAGGTGAATGAAAAGGCCGTTTTGCTTGGTTTTAAGGAAGATGAATATCAGGGGTTCTTTGGAAAGTAATGGGTGTGTTAAATTTTGTTAAAAGAACTGCTTAGTGAATAAAGCACATTAAATTTGAATATGTTAAAGAAACTATCTCTATTGGTTTTGTTGTTGTTGCCTTTTTTTGTACAGGCGCAGACTTTTATGACAGGTAACGTTTTCGACAACGATCAGCGTAGTACGGCTTTGCAGGGAGTTGCTGTACGCAATCTCACCACAAAAGCAGTGGTAGTTACTGATAAAGATGGACATTATGCTATTCCTGCTAAAACAGGCGATTTACTTACTTATGCGCTAGTAGGGTACCAAACAGACACTATTTATTTGGTTAATCTTTTTCCTAAGAATACCTATTTAAGGATGGCGATCAACAATTTGAATCCTGTAAATATCACGACCACCAAAGTTTCTCCATTTTTGGATACCAAGGATCCAGAAGCTACACCAGCTCGAAGAGTGGATTATTCCAAAAATAGAGGTGGATTACGATTAGGCTTAGGGTATGGCAAATGGCGTAGGCAGCAAGAAAAAGAACAACAGTTAGAAGAAGAGGCAGATATTAACGAAGAGATTTCCAAAAACTTTAACAAAGAAGTAATTCAGAAATTGGTAAAATATAAAGAGAAGGATTTAGATGATTACATTGGCATGTATCGTCCAACAATAGAACAGGTAAAAGCCGAAAAGCCATTTAATTATACACTTTATATTGCTACCACCTTTAGCGAATGGCAAAAATTGCCAGCAGATGCTCGTAAGCTACCATCATTACCTAAGTTGAAAGGCAATAATTAGAAAGATTGGTAATATTCGTGTGCCATTTTTGCATATTGTTTCTTTTCAGATAACTTAGCGTCAAAATATCAAACATAAACATGCGGAAAACAATTTCTAGAACCTTAGTGGTCTTGCTAACCCTTGTATGTGGGCAATTGAGTTTTGCTCAGGATAAACCAGCAGCTAAGTATGTGCCCGAAGAAGCTTTTGGGCCTCTTTTTTATACTCAAAATGGAAACGAATACCGCTCCGCCAGTGGTGCTCCTGGCGCCAAATATTGGCAAAATAGGGTTGACTATAACATTAGTGCAAGTCTAGATGAGGCAACCAATCGTGTTAAAGCCACCATTACCATCACCTATAAAAACAACAGCCCGGAGAAGTTGCCTTATTTGTGGTTGCAATTAGATCAAAATTCATTTGATGAAAAATCTAGAGGCTTAGCGATTACACCTGCCCGCAGTAGATATGGAGCTCAAGGGGAAAAATTTAAAGGTGGTTATGAAATCAGTAATGTTTCTGTTTCTCAAAAATTAAAACCTGTAAAATTTACTTCATTGGTTGAAGATACCCGTATGCAGATCCGTTTGGACCAACCTATGGCTGCAAATGGAGACATTGTGGTCATCAAAATGGATTATTCTTATACGGTTCCAGTATTAGGGTCTGATAGAACTGGGCATTTGACTACGCAAAACGGAGAGATTTTTGCGATTGCACAGTGGTTCCCTCGCATGTGTGTGTACGATGATGTACTAGGCTGGAATACTTTACCTTATTGGGGAGCTGGAGAGTTTTATTGCGAGTATGGTGATATCACCTTCGACGTAACAGTGCCTGCAAGCCATATTGTAATGGGCTCGGGCGAGTTATTAAATCCACAAGAGGTATTTACCGCCGAGCAATTTAAGCGCTGGAACGAAGCAAAAAATAGTGATAAAACTATTCATATTAGATCGGAAGCGGAAGTAACAGATCCAAAATCTCGTCCGGCAAAAGATAAATTGACTTGGAAATTTAAAATGACCAATACACGTGATGCTGCTTGGGCTTCATCAAAAGCTTTTGTATTGGATGCTGCAAGAATTAATTTGCCAAGCGGTAAAAAATCTCTGGCCGTTTCAGCTCATCCTGTGGAAAGTAATGGTGCCGATAGCTACGGAAGAGGAGTAGAATATGTAAAGGCTTCAATTGAGCACTACTCAAAAATGTGGTATGAATATCCATACCCAATGGCAGTAAACGTAGCGTCTAATATTGGAGGTATGGAATATCCTGGCATTGTATTCTGCGGATGGAAAGCTAAAAAGGGAGATGCCTGGGGAGTAATTGACCATGAGTTTGGACACATTTGGTTCCCAATGATTGTAGGTTCTAATGAGCGTAAATTCGGTTGGATGGATGAAGGCTTCAATACATTTATTAACGACCTTTCAAGTACTGAATTTAACAATGGCGAATATAAACCACGTACCATGAATATGAATGCTGTGGGCAAATCGATTATAGGAAACCCGAAATACGAAAACATGATGTTGATGCCAGATGGAATGGCAGAGCCTAACATTGGGGTTAACTTATATTTTAAACCAAGCTGGGCATTACATATTCTTAGAGACCAAATTTTAGGTAAAGACCGCTTTGATTTCGCTTTCAGACAGTATATCCACAATTGGGCTTATAAACACCCAACGCCTTATGATTTTTTCCGCACGATGGAAAATGCAGCAGGAGAGGATTTGAGCTGGTTTTGGAAAAGTTGGTTCCTCAACAATTGGAAAATGGATCAGGGAATTGCTGAAGTGAAGGAATTGAAAAACAATACCTTTACAGGTTACACTATCAAGGTAGATAACTTGGATAAAATGCCAATGCCGATTATTTTGGGTATCAAAACCAAAAGTGGGAAAACCGATATCATAAAGGTTCCAGTTGATGTTTGGATGAAAAATACTAGCTGGATCGTAAGATATCCAACAACCGAAGAAGTTGTTGAAGTCGTGTTAGATCCACAACAAGTTTTGCCAGACAGTAACGTTGAAAATAACAAATGGACCGCAGGTAATTGATACAGTTCAATTAAAATACTTAAATCCCGTAAGTTTACTTGCGGGATTTTTTGTTAGAAGTATATCTCCGAAAAAATAAATTAAATAAGAAATAGGGCTAGCTTAAAAGCAATAATTTTTTGACTTGGCGTCTTTTTAAAATTTATTTTTCAAAAAAGTGTCACATTTTATTTGGTTCTGCGTCTTGTTATTGAAGTTGTATCCATACAGCTTTATTAACCAAAACAACTTTAATGAAAAAGAGCTTATTTTTAATTCTCTGCTGCCTATTAACTACGAAAGTCTTCGCACAAAATCATCAGTTAAGTGGACGAGTTTTATCTACTGCTAACAATGAGCCTATTGGTTATGCCGCGGTGCTATTGACCGAGCAATCAGACTCCACTAAAAGAAATGGGGCACTTACTGGCCATAATGGAGATTTTTTATTGAAGGACTTAAAGAACGGCAAGTATGTACTCAAAATATCAGCTTTGGGGTATAAAGCGATTGTTAAGCCCATTGAAATAAACGCTAAAAATTTGGAATTGGGAACTTTAACAATGACTGAAGATGCTGTCTCTTTAAAAGAAGTAAACGTAACTGGGCAGCAAGCTAATGTGAAAATTAAGCCAGATACCATCGAATATAACGCTGGAGCATTTAAAACGCAACCTAACGCGGCTGTTGAGGAGCTATTGAAGAAGCTTCCTGGAGTAGAGATAGATAGAGATGGTAATATTCTGGTACAGGGGCAAAAGGTTTCTAGGTTAACAGTTGACGGTAAGGACTTTTTTGGCACGGATCCTAAAACAGCGACCAAAAACCTACCAGCAGATGCCATTGCTAAGGTGCAGGTAGTTGATAGTAAAACATTGGAGGCAAAAGCTACTGGAGTAGATGATGGGCAGCGTGAAAAGGTATTAAACCTGATCATCAAGGAAGATAAAAAGAAAGGCTGGTTTGGAAATGCGAACCTATCAGGAGGTACTACGGATCGATATAACAGTTACCTGAGCGCAAATCATTTCAACAAGAACCTACAATTCGCTGTATTAGGAATGAGCAATAACGTGAGCAATGCCAGTTTCCAGATTGAGGACCTTAATAGCTTTACAGGCGGAAACATTGGGAATATTTTTGCTCCACCTGCAGGGGGCAGTTTTTCTATCAATGTAAACAATGGTCGTACTACTATTGGTGGTTCTGGTGTGTTCGATAATAGTGCAATTGGAGAGGTAACTACTCACAGTGGAGGGCTTAATTATAGCAACAGCTGGGGTAAAAATAATAAACTGGCCATTAGCGGCAGTTATTTTACCTATTTTTCAAAAGGCATAGGCGATAGGTTCTCGAGTATTCAGGACGTTAACAAAGATGATGTACTTCGTACTTCGGAAGTTTTGAACCGTAACTCTGACAATGAAGCCCATCGATTTAATTTTAGGTTAGAATATCATCCAGATTCATTGACAGATATTACATTTAGGCCTAATGTTATTCTCAATTATACAACCAACATTAATGATAGAAACTTCAAATCAGCATTTGATGCCGCTGGAAAAAGTAATGATGGACGTCAATATTTCAATCAAAAAAATAATACACCTGCACTCTTTGGAGAATTTTCTGTGCTTCGTCGTTTTGGCAAAGGCTCTATTTCATTAAGGTTAAATGGAACCCAAAATACTTATCATGCAAATTGGATAAATAAATATTTGATTACCGACTATACCAGCGGGACACCAGACCCTACGCTTCTTGATCAACAAGCTGACCAAGAAAATGTGGCGAAAACCTATACGGCTAACCTTAACTACATGCGTCAGTTGAGTAAGAAATGGAGTGCTAATGCAGGCTATATCTATAATCAAAGTATGGTAGATGCGCAGCAGCTAACTTTTAATTATAACGAAGTTACCGATAGATATGAAACGGTTGTTCCCGATTTATCAAATAGCATCGACAATAAAAACTGGTTGCAGGCTGCTCGATTTGGATTCATCCACACCCGTACGCAATGGACTTATAATTTTGGCTTTGGATTACAGCAAACAGGTTTGGACGCCACAACTTTCAGTAACGCGGGCGTAAATACCAACCATCTGGATAGAAAATATTACAATATTTTACCACGATTGACCATCAATTTTAAGAATAAAGCCAATCATACCATACAATTAAATTATAACTCTTCGGTGAACCTGCCTTCTGTTAATGATTTGCAACCTATACAAAACAACACTAATCCAGTATATCAAAGAATTGGTAATCCAAATCTAGAGGCGGTTAAAAATCATCGTATGGCTATCAATTTCAATACATTTAGCGCCGATAACAATAAATACTGGAATGGCTATTTCTTAATTAACTATGCTTTTGATGACATCGGTAGTAGTATAAATTATGTAAAGGGTGGCCAGCAAGTACAGCCTAGAAATGTAGATGGAAACTATTTTATCAGAACTGGAACTTTCTTTGGTCAACCTACTAAAATTAAAGGCTTAAGAATGGGATATGGACTTAACCTCTTTATGTCACATACTTCTTCCTTCATCAATGAAGAAAAAAATATCACCAACAGATATAACATTGGACCAAATACCAACTTCAGTTATGATATAGATGATAAGTTAAATACAGGTATCTATCTGGGGGTACAATATAGCAAAGTGAACAACTCACAGCCTGCGGCAATTGATAACAAATATTTTAGTTTTTTCAATAATGCAAGTTTAAGTTGGGAATTTGTGAAGAACCTACGTATTAGTGCTGAATTACAGCATAACGGTACTGCAGGTAGGGCCGATGGGTTCAATAACAACGTTTTTTTGCTAAACGCAGGATTGGAACAGTTTTTAATGAAGCGTAAAATTACTTTGGCAATCAGAGGTTTTGATATTCTGAACCAAAATACAAATATTGACAGGACCGTAAATGCAAGCCGCATGGAGGATGTTCGCTTCAATACCATTACCCGCTATTTCTATCTGTCGTTAAACTATAAAATTTCCAGAGCAGGGGCTACCAATACACGGTCAAACCCTCGGAATACGGTTGGTTAAAACATGTAAAACTAAAAGGATTGGCAAATGCTGCTTTGCATTTATGTCAATCCTTTTAACTTTGTACATGAGCCATATTGAACAGAAAAATAATCCTTTGCACGGTAAAACGCTAGAGCACATTGTTACTCGCTTGAGCGAACATTATGGATGGGCAGAGCTTGGTTATCTTTTACGTTTTAATTGCTTCATTAAGGATCCTAGTGTTGCTTCAAGCCTAAAATTTTTGCGTAAACAAGAATGGGCAAGAAAACAAGTTGAACAACTTTATATTGAAACATTTAAAAACTAAGATGATGAAAAGTGTACTTGCCATATTTGTAGTGCTAACCTTGTTTTTTCAACCCAATGAACTTAATGCAAAAGACAAGGTGCTCGTTTTTTCATTAACGAAGAGTTTTCGTCATCAATCCATTAAAGAAGGTATTATTGCCATTAAAGCCCTTGGGGCAAATAATAGTTTTGAAGTAGATACTACAGAAAGTGTAAATAGCTTCACTTTAGAAAATCTATCGAAATATAAAGCATTGGTTTTTTTAAATCCAACTGGCTCTAATGTTTTTACAGAGGAGCAGAAACAGGCACTCAAAAGCTATATCAATAAAGGTGGTGGGTTGGTCGGCATACATGCGGCTACTGATTTTTGCTTCGAATGGGAATGGTACGGGAAAATGATAGGTGCCTTTTTTACTGACCACCCAAAAGTTCAACAGGCCAAACTGGTATCGGTAAATCCTAAAGATAAATTAATGAAGGGAATTCCTGAAAATTGGCTACATACTGATGAATGGTATAATTTCAAATCATTTAACCCTAATGTAAAAGTATTGGTAAGTGTGGATGAGAGCTCCTATAAGGGCGGTAAAATGGGTAATGATCATCCAATGGTATGGTATCATAAATTTGAAGGTGGAAGAGTGTTCTACACCGGTTTAGGTCATGCCGCCGAAACCTATTCTAATGCATTGTTCCTCAAACAGCTTTTAGCCGGGATTAAATGGGCTATGCGCAAATAATTTATATTTTTGGGAGATATAAAACCGTTTAAAACAATGCCTATTCGTTCTGTTGCTTTTGTCAAGCTCATTATTTTCTTTGTTTCTATAAGTGTAGCACCTTCTGTTTATGCCCAGCGTAATTCACATAGCTTGGAGTTAAATTTGCAAAGGTCAATTGATAATTTTAGTGCTGATAAAAATTTTCTGCAAGGGGCTACCTATGGCGGGGAGTTGATTTATCATTACAATGTGAACAGGAGTCCAAAGAAATGGTCTAGCGATTTGGGCATAAAAAGCATTGACGTTATTTTCAACTACAAGCACATGACCAATGTTACCCGGATTGCAAATCCGCAAAAGGGAGAGTTTGGTGATGCCTATAGCTTGTTAGGGGGATTGACTTTTCCTCTTCTTGATTTAAACAAAGTTGAATTGGCCTTTACACCAGGTTTCGGAATACTGTATGCTGGCGAATCATGGTATAGCAACCAAAATCCAATAGTGGGCAGCCGACTTAATTTTGGGCTTAAAGCGGGCTTAAAGGCTAGTGTGCCTATCAACGAAAAAACAGCCATTTCTGCTAATTTGGATATATTGCATTATTCAAATGGAGGCACCCGTGTTCCAAATAATGGATTAAATACAGTAAGTGTTGGCCTAAGTGTAATTAGGGCTTTAAATAATAATATTGAAGTAAAAACGACATCCTTTGAAGATGAAGGCTACAAAAAGCACAGCTTTGATTTTGGGATTAACATAGGAAGACGGGGAGTGTACCAAAGTAGAGATGGTTTGTATAAAACAGGTTTGTATGGAGGCTATAATTATCATCTAACATCTTATTTGGCTATAGGTGCAGGGATTGACGCCGTTTACTACTACACTATATATGACCCCAATCGAATTTTAGAAACTTTTCAGTCCAAGGCGTCATCTTTAGATAGGTGGCGTGTTGGAGCTGCTATTGGTCCTGATCTATGGATGGGGAAATTAGCTTTTATAGCAAAATATGGCTACTATATACATTACAATAGTTTGTTGCCAGTTAAAACTTACTGGACGGCGGGAGTAAGGTACAAGTTGAATAATTGGCTGGGCTTACAGTCGAAAATATACATTCACCAAACTGAAGCGGATTATGTAGGTTTTGGATTGATGTTCACCAGATAAGATAGCATGATTAGATTGACAGAAGAAACACCGTTGGAAGTACTCAACGACATCAAAAAGGGCGATTTGGTAACTGATACCTTTAGTAAAACTGGTTTGGTAGAAGGTATTGAAATGACTGATGACGGGTTGTATCGTATCTATAGCTTTACTTTGGTAACAGGTCGTGTCATTACTATTAAAAAGTAACTAAGCCAGAGTAGGTATGGTAATCGTAAATGAGCTTCCGTTGCCATTGGAAGAACTTACTTTGATTTCGCCACCTAGTTTGTTAATCATTTCTTTAACCAAGTAAAGCCCAATGCCGCTGCCCTTATTCTGATGAGTGGTTACATAAAACATGTTGAATATTTTTTGTTGATGCTCTAGGTCAATACCGATGCCATTATCTTCAAAAACTAAGTTCAACAATCCTTTTTGGGTCTTTGCAGAAATTTTGATAAAAGGAGCTGCTTTCTTTGGATCCGCATATTTGATTGCATTAGAGATAAGATTCTTACAGATAATGTCCAGCCTGAAGGCGTCAATGCAAATGACAGTGTTTTCAACATCCAGCTTAATGTCTATCTCGATGTCGCTACTATGCTCAAGATCTTGTACAAGATGCTCGAAGAAAGAAGGCAAATGTATTTCATGGATATGTAAATCTGTCCGCTTGTTTTTGGAAAACTGAATTATTTTCAAGATAAAGTCGTCCTGTCGAGAAAGTATCCGCTTCATCAGGGAAAAATATTCATTACGTTGCTTCTCTTCTTCTTCTAGTTCGGCTAAGGCTATAATGCCCTTCAGCGAAGTAATGGGGGACCTAAGGTCATGTGACACGCTATGCGTAAAAAGGTCCATTTCCTCATTTGTTTTCAGAAGCGCTTTGTTTTGTGCCAAAGTGTCTTTTTGCAACACCGATATCTTGTGGATGTATTTTACAGAAATACCAACAATGCAGATGAAAATGATAAATGCCATTAATGTATTGATGGTAAGTACTGCTTTATTAACCAGCCTTGAGTTTTCAGTAAGCGTTTCGTCGAACTCATTACCTTTTTGAGTAAGCAATTTGCAGGTTTTATCTATGCCTCGGGCCAATTGCTCCTTTTCTGCGGGATTAAAAATGGTTTTCTGTTTGATTTGTTTATCAATTGCTTTCCCTTGGTTTTCAAGACTTATTATCAGTTGATCTGCATCTTTCCAAATGCTAATGGCTTTTTTAAATTGGGAAAGCGATTTAAAATTTCGATAAACCCAAATGATATTGTCCAAGTCTTCCGGAATATTTTTTCCCAATAGCAAATGTTTTTTTGAGATAGAATGATGAAGGTTGCTATCTAAAGATATCCTCGCCAAACTATCATTAATAGGTACTTGAAGCTGTGTTAGAAAATTAGCGTAATATTCGGGGTTTGCGGTGAACACATAATTGGTAAGTTGCCTAGAGGCTTCTTGTTGTGCCTTCATATAAATAGACTCGCCAGAAGTAAATGCCCTGATGCCATCTATCGCCTTGAGCCCATAGTGGTTAAGGCCAACAATTAAAGCAATGGAAATAAATATGCAGATTACATAGTTATATATAATGCGTTTGGTTGATTTTACAACAACATTCATTTGAGCGCAATAAGAGAGCGGTTTTTGGTTTATGAGTTAAATATATAAAAAGTAACCATTTAGTTCTCAAAAGTATGGGCAAATCTTTTTGTAGCGTTTGAGATAAATCAAGCGTATTGTTTTAAACAGATAAAAAATGAAAAATACGTTTGCTTTTATTGCTTTGATTGCGGCCATCTTTAGTTTTAATTCTTGCGAGAAGAATGGAAATACTAATATTCGGGAAATAGGTTATGGTACCTCTTTTGGAATGTGCGTGGGCTATTGTGTGAACGATATTGCTGTGAGTGTAAACGAAGTGAAATTCTCTAAGAGAAAGCACGAGACTAATTCTGATATAAAGACTTGTACGAAGAAGATGACGGAGGAGGAACTGAACGAGTTAAAGAAATTAGTTAATCAACACGATTTTGAGAAGTTGCCAGAAGTAATTGGCTGCCCTGATTGTGCAGACGGTGGAGCAGAATGGGTGGCCCTGAAAATAGATGGTAAAATTAAGAAAGTGACCTTTGAATACGGTAATGCACCAAGTACGTTGAAAAAGTTGGTGGCAAAGCTAAAGGAAATTAAAGAAAGCTTTAAAGACTGTAATTAAATACTTATTGAAATCTAATGTTGACACCTCGCGGTAATTTGCGGGGTGTTTTTTATTCAATCTTTCATCATAAACCCGATTGGGGTGGAAATACTTTTTGTAAGCGAGAGGAAACCTCCAAGGTTTTCAAAACCTGCAAGGTTTGTGAAGGGGAAACAAAAAGATTGTAACAGAAAGCGGGACTGTTGTAAGCCAAGAACTACTATAATTGCTTTTCTTCTAAAATGTACGCTTATTTTAAGTTGAAGCAAATTTTGTGTTAAGGTATTTTTAAATGAGAAAATTTTTATCGTAACCTCTTGATAGTTAAAAGAAATTGTTCTACTTTTGCAGTCCCTTAATGTAGGCTAGTTATAAACTGCTAACGGCAAGGAAATTAAATAAATAATAGAAACAAAAAGCAAGAAATGCCAACCATTCAACAATTAGTTAGAAAAGGTAGAGTAGCACTGGAGTTTAAGAGTAAATCTCCAGCGTTGGACAGCTGTCCACAGCGAAGAGGCGTGTGTACCCGTGTATACACTACTACCCCTAAGAAACCAAACTCTGCAATGCGTAAAGTTGCCCGTGTACGTTTAACCAATGGTAAAGAGGTGAATGCCTACATTCCAGGTGAAGGTCACAACTTACAAGAGCACTCAATCGTTTTGATCCGTGGTGGTCGTGTGAAAGATTTACCAGGTGTACGTTACCACATCATCCGTGGTGCTTTAGATACATCAGGTGTAGCTGGTCGTAACCAACGTCGTAGTAAATATGGTACTAAACGCCCTAAACCAGGACAAGCAGCAGCGGCTCCTGCAAAAGGTAAAAAGAAATAATTAGGAGGAAATAAGAAATGAGAAAGTCAAAACCGAAAAAGAGAATTATTCTTCCTGATCCTAAATTTAACGATGTTCAGGTTACAAGATTTGTAAACAACATGATGTTTGACGGTAAAAAATCTATCGCTTACGCTATTTTTTATGATGCTGTAGAATTGGCTGAGAAAAAATCAGGTGAGAACGGATTGGAAATCTTCAAACGTGCATTAGCAAACATCAGCCCTGCTGTAGAGGTTAAATCTCGTCGTGTGGGTGGTGCAAACTTCCAAGTACCTACAGAAGTGCGTCCAGAGCGTAAAACTGCATTGGGTATGAAATGGTTAATCAACTACTCGCGTAAGCGTGGTGAAAAAACCATGAAAGAGAAATTAGCTGGTGAAATGGTAGCGGCAGCTAAAGGTGAAGGTGCAGCAGTTAAGAAAAAAGAGGATACGCACAAAATGGCTGAAGCCAACAAAGCATTCTCTCACTTCAGATTCTAAGAAAAATAAATTGATTACACTGATTTTTGGATTACACTGATTGATATCTGTGAAATCTTTTAATCGGTGTAATCATATATCAAAACAAGATGTCAAGAGATTTAAAATTTACAAGAAATATTGGTATCGCTGCACACATCGATGCTGGTAAAACAACTACTACCGAGCGTATCCTTTATTATGCTGGTGTAAACCACAAAATTGGTGAGGTACACGAAGGTGCATCAACCATGGACTGGATGGTACAAGAGGCTGAACGTGGGATAACCATTACTTCTGCTGCTACTACCGTTTTCTGGAACTACCGTAACAACAAATACCAAGTAAACGTTATTGATACCCCTGGACACGTGGATTTTACCGTAGAGGTAAACCGTTCGTTACGTGTACTTGATGGTTTAGTTTTCTTGTTTTCAGCAGTTGATGGTGTTGAGCCTCAGTCTGAAACCAACTGGAGACTAGCTGATAACTATAAAGTACCACGTATCGGTTTCGTTAACAAAATGGACCGTTCAGGTGCTGACTTCTTAAAAGTAGTTAAGCAAGTTAAAGATATGTTAGGTTCTGATGCAGTTGCATTGCAATTGCCTATCGGTGCTGAAGATAGCTTTAAAGGTGTAGTTGATTTGATCAACAATCGTGGTATTGTTTGGAATGAGCATGATAAAGGAATGACCTTTACTGAAGTGCCAATTCCTGATGATATGGTAGACGAGGTTGCCGAGTACCGTGAGAAATTATTGGAAGCAGTAGCTTCTTACGATGAGTCTTTGATGGAGAAATTCTTCGAAGATCCTAACTCATTAACTGAGCGTGAAATTTTAGATGCTTTACGTGCGGCTGTATTAGATAACGCTATTGTACCTATGGTTTGTGGTTCATCTTTCAAAAACAAAGGTGTACAAACGATGTTGGATCTAGTAATGGAGTTATTGCCTTCGCCACTTGATCAAGAGGCAGTAAAAGGAACTAACCCAGATACAGGTGAAGAAATTTCTCGTAAACCTTCTGTAAACGAGCCTTTCGCAGCATTAGGTTTCAAAATCGCTACTGACCCATTCGTAGGTCGTTTGTGCTTTATCCGTGCTTATTCTGGTAAGTTAGATGCTGGTTCTTATGTATTGAACACTCGTTCAGGTAACAAAGAGCGTATCTCTCGTATCTTCCAAATGCACGCTAACAAGCAAAACCCTATTCCTTTCATCGAAGCTGGTGATATTGGTGCGGTAGTAGGCTTTAAAGATATTAAAACAGGAGATACTTTATCGGACGAAAAACACCCTATCGTGTTAGAGTCGATGACTTTCCCTGAGCCGGTTATTGGTTTAGCAATTGAGCCTAAAACTCAAGCTGACGTAGATAAGTTAGGTATTGCTTTAGGTAAATTAGCTGAAGAGGATCCAACTTTCGTAGTAAAAACTGATGAAGATACTGGTCAAACGGTAATCTCTGGTATGGGTGAGCTTCACTTAGATATCTTAATTGACCGTTTAAAACGTGAATTCAAAGTAGAAGTTAACCAAGGAGCTCCTCAAGTAGCTTATAAAGAGTCTATCCATGGTTCTACAGAACACCGTGAAGTTTACAAAAAACAATCAGGTGGTCGTGGTAAATTCGCTGATATCAAAGTGGTGATTTCTCCAGCAGACGAAGATTTTGATAACTCTAAATCAGCTCTTCAATTCGTTAACGAGATTGTGGGTGGTGCTATTCCTAAAGAGTATATCCCTTCAGTTCAAAAAGGTTTTGAAGCTTCAATGAGCAATGGTGTGTTAGCTGGTTACCCATTATCAGGAATGAAAGTTCGTTTGATCGATGGGTCTTTCCACGCGGTTGACTCTGATGCTTTATCTTTCGAATTAGCTGCTAAAATGGCTTACCGTGAGGCATTGCCTAAGTGTAAACCAGTGTTGATGGAGCCAATCATGAAAATTGAAGTTTTAACTCCAGAAGAAAACATGGGTGATGTAATGGGTGACTTGAACCGTCGTCGTGGACAAATGCAAGGTTTGGATACTCGTAACGGTGCGCAAGTAATCAAAGCACACGTTCCACTTTCGGAAATGTTTGGTTATGTAACTCAATTACGTACTATCACTTCAGGTCGTGCAACTTCAACAATGGAGTTTGACCACTATGAAGCGGCACCTAAAAACGTACAAGACGAAGTTGTTGCTAAGTCTAAAGGTAAAGTTAAAGGTATCGAAGACTAATTAAGATAAAGGAGCAAAGAGCAAGGATAAAAGATATGAGGCCTATGCAATATGGTCTTTAATCCTTGTTCCTTTATCCTTAATTCAAAAATAAATCCGCCGTTAGTTATTAATAGCTCTAACTATCGGTTTAATTAAATAAATAAGATGAGCCAAAGAATTAGAATCAAATTAAAATCTTACGATTACAATTTGGTAGACAAATCTGCTGAGAAAATCGTAAAAACTGTAAAGCCTACAGGCGCAGTAGTTAGCGGACCTATTCCGTTGCCAACAGAGAAAAAAGTTTTCACTGTATTGCGTTCACCACACGTAAACAAGAAAGCTCGTGAGCAGTTCCAATTGTGTGCTTATAAACGTCTTTTAGATATTTATAGCTCAAACTCAAAAACAGTTGATGCTTTAATGAAGCTTGAATTGCCTAGCGGTGTTGAAGTAGAAATCAAAGTTTAATGATTTTAATACAACAATAAAAAATCCCCGATTGAATTTTCAATCGGGGATTTTTTATTTATATCGACAATCCCATTTGTCTTAGTCAAATAACCGCTCTAATACCGACTCTTTTCTTGATGCCGAAACTTCTATTTCAGAACCGTCGCTCAGCTCAAGGGTGCCACCTTCGCCTTTACGATACTTGGTTACATATTCCAGATTGATGATAGCTGAACGGTTTACCCTTAAAAAAAAGATATCATCTAAAACAGCCTCAAACTCTTTCAAGGTTTTAGAAACCATTATCTTCTTGTTTTCTGTGAGAAAGAATACACTATAATTACTCATGGCTTCTACCCTAATAATGTCTTCTTTTTTGATTAGATAAACGCCCTCGGCAGTAGAAAGCGCTACCTTATTGTTGTATGGGAGCCTACGGGCTGGATTTGCCTTTAGCGCTTGTTTTTGCGATAGTTGTGTGGTAAGGCGTTTTACAGCTGCAGCAAGCTCATCGTCGGCAACTGGCTTTAATAAGTAATCCAAAGCATTTATACGTAATGCATTGAGTGTATAAGAATTGTAAGCTGTTACAAAGATGACTTCAAAAGAGATTGAACCTAACTTTTCCAAAAACTGAAAGCCGTCAAGCTCCGGCATTTCAACATCTAAGAAAAGTACATCCGGATTTACTTCCCTAATGTTTGCCAGCGCTTCTAGCGGGTCGTTATAAATTGCCACGACCTCAAGCTGATTAGTATAAGCTGACAATTTTTGTTGCAGCAGCTTGCTCCCACGTACTTCATCATCTAATATTACGGCAGTCATTTTCATCTCAGTTTGCAAGCAAATATCCCCAAAGTTGCTATACCTTTTCTGTCTGATTGAGTATAGTACGGCTTTTAATGAGCCAATTGATACTCTAATTTAGTAATAAAACATGGGCTTAATCAATCATTTTTCTTAATTTGATAAAAAATAAAGCCATGTTAAACAGGAGGTTATCGTTAATAATAAGTTTGCTGATGTTAGGTTTCTCAATATCTGCGCAGCAGCACGGTCGTAAGGCGATTGACTCACTTGAGACCAAACTTCGCATTGCCAAACAGGACACTAATCGGATAAAAATACTACACGCTTTAGGTATGGAGTATCAGTATGACGATTATAAGAAGGCAATTAGTTTGTTTAACGAAGGCATTGAGTTATCTCAAAAACTGAATTGGAAATATGGTTTGGGCTATTGCTACATCGGTAGAGGCGAAGCCATGAGCCATAGAGCCGATAAGACGGGTATTTTAGAGAACTATGAGAAGGCACTTGATATCGCACTTAAAATAAAAGATAAAGGACTCGAAGCACAGGCGTATAATAATATTGGCACCTTTTATAGTAACCAAGGAAATTTGGTAGATGCAATGGAAAATTATCTACTTTCTTTCAAAGCCGCCGAATTGAGTAAAAGAGACAATCTTATTGCTACAGGCTTGTTGAATTTGGGATTAGTTAATTTTAAACAAAATAATTTTGCAAAAGCTCATGAATATCAGCAGCAAGCACTTAAGATATATAAAAAGATAAACAATTATGAAAAAGTAGCGAGTACATTAAGCGCTATTGCCAATAATTATTCAATGGAGGGGAAACCTAAGGAGGCAGAAAAGTACTATCTGCAATCAGTTGAGGTTTATAAGGAACATGGGAATAAAATAGGGCAGGCCATTGTGCTATCTGAAATGGCAATCCTTTACGTGCCAGACTACGAAAAAATACTTTCTTATCAATTGGAGGCGCAGAAAATATTTGAAGAAATCAACCCAAAGCACTACAACTCAATGATGAATTTGGGCAATATAGGTTATACCTATTTAAGTATTGCCAGAGACGGTTTGGCCAGTAAAACTAAAAGTGCAGATTTGCCGAAAAATAAACTGCAACTATTGGACCTTGCTGAAAGAGAAATTAAAAGAGGCTTGGCAATTTCCATACAGTCAAAGAGCAAAGACTGGGAAAGCTATTTTTATGGGACGTTGGCCGAAGTTGATGAACAACGTGGCAATTTCAAAAAAGCCTATGATAATTTCAGGAGATACTCCGAGTTAAACGATTCGCTTTATTCTCAACAAATGAAGAATAAAATAGCTCGTTTAGAAGCACAAAAAGAGGTGGATTTGCGAGACAAAAAAATAGAACTGAATACCTTAAAATTTAGGGCCTACAAATTGTATTTCGCCATTGCAGCGATATTGTTAATTGCGTTGATTGGTGTATTCTTATTCCGGTCTCGTTTAAGGGGATTGAAGCTTAAGCATTACTTAGAAAACCAGGAAGCTGAGCGAAGAGCTAATGAACTACAACACCTTAACAAGTTATGTGAAAGTGAACTCAAAGCCATTAGATCGCAAATGAACCCTCATTTCATTTTTAACGTACTCAACAGTATCGAATATTATATTATGGATAGTGAGCCAGCCGTGGCCGCTAAGTTAATTCAGAAATTTGCAGGTTTAAGTAGGCTGATTTTGGAGAACTCTACACAGAGTATGGTCCCTTTGGATAAGGAATGGAAGGCATTAAAACTATATGTGGAGTTGGAGGCGATGCGATTTAACGATGAATTTACTTATTCTTTTGAAAGCAATGCCACTCACTCAAATACTTTACTCGTACCGCCTATGTTGGTACAACCCCTGATTGAAAATGCAATCCATCATGGTCTTCGTAACCTGAAAGAGAAAAATGGAATTTTGCGTGTTAAACTTGAAGAACTGGAAGGTCAGCTTGTTTTTACTGTTGAAGACAATGGGGTGGGCTTGGAAGCATCAAAAGGAACGCGGAAAGCAAACCCGTTTAAGGAAAAATCAATTGGTTTAGAGTCTATTTCTGATCGGTTGGAGATGGTAAACAACATTATTGAAAATGGCAAAGCAGTTTTTCATCTGGTTGAAAATGAAACTGGTGGATGTACTGCAGTATTGAAACTCCCAATGGTTTTTGTTCCAACAACTGAATAAAGTTAACTCACTCACTCAATCAGTAATCTTACTAGTTGAAAATCTGTATTTGCTCGATAGAGATTTTTAGAGTTTAATAATGGCGTTTCTTTGAATTGATAAGCAGCTGTACTGCTTTGAAAATCAAAGATTAAGCGCATGTGTAAACTCATTAAGATACAGTTGGTTTTTACGCTCTCATTGCTGGTCATTGGAAGCAAAGCTAATGCTCAAGATCTGTCGAACCTAAAGAACCAAAAGCCATTTAGTTATAGCGGAGCATTAGAAATCCGTACCATTGGTTACCAAATGAATGGTGCTCCCCAAAGACGCAATCCACTTTCGTTGATCATTAGTGGAAGTCCAACGCTTAGCCTTTACGGTTGGGACATTCCTTTCACGGTTACCTATACCGATAAAAAAACAAACTTTCAACAGCCTTTTAACCAATTTGGTATTAGCCCAACCTATAAATGGATTACCCTACATGCGGGTTATCGCAATCTTAGCTTTTCGCCTTACACTTTAGGGGGACATACCATGTTGGGTGCAGGAGTAGAGTTAAATCCTGGAAAATTTCGACTAGGGTTTATGTACGGACGACTAAATAAAGCTACCGTAATTAATACCGAAACTCAATCCTTAGCCCCACAGGCATTTACTAGGAAAGGTTATGCCGTGAAAGTAGGATATGGGACAGCAAAGAGTTTTTTCGACATCAGTTATTTAAGGGCCAAAGATGATAGCCTAGGATTTTCGAAAGGTCAGCTAAATACACAATTCAACCCAATAGCTCCTGCTGGGAATTCCGTTTTAGGCTATAAAGGACAAATCTCTTTCTTAAAATACTTCATGATAGAAAGTGAGGGCGCTGTGAGTTTATACACTCGGAATATTTATAGCAACATACCAGATACTTTGGAAGACCCGATACTGAAAAAAATCAGAAGGTTTGCTTCAGTAAATGCTACCAGTGAACTTTATACTGCTTTTAGTGCAGGTATAGGCTATCGAAGCAAGCAATATGGCTTAAAACTAAACTATCGTCGTATTGAGCCAGAATTCAAATCGATGGGCACCTATTTTATCACCTCCGATTTAGAAGCTTGGACCATTGCACCCTCATTTGTGGCCTGGAAAAATAAAATCAGTTTTAATGGTAGCATTGGTATCCAGAAAGATAATCTCCAGAACCAAAAAAATGCAACCAATAAAAGATTCATCGGTGCTGGAAATGCTACGCTGCAACTCAACGATAAGTTTGGGCTCGATGCCAGCTACAGCAACTATTCCAATAACCAAAGTCCGAACACGGTTCGATTTGCCGATAGTTTAAAAATTGTACAGACTACCCAGATGTACAGTTTAATGCCAAGGTACACTTTCAGTACCGAAAACTATAGTCACATGATTTCTATGTCTGCCATATTAAGTAACCTCAACGATTTTAATCAATTTTTTGCTAATAATGCCGTTAGCCGCAACATGGATACAAAGCAGTTGATGGCAAATTACAGCATTGGTTTCCTTAAAAAAGGTTTGAATTTGAATGTAGGAGTTAACGCCATGCAGTTAAGCGGAATGGGCATCGAACAAACTTATTCGGGGTTTTCGCTTGGCGGCGACATGGCGCTATTAAAATCCTTGCTTCGGTTATCAACTAATCACGCAGTGACTTTTGGCAAACAGGAACTGGGTAAAAGCATGATCTATAACAGTTCTTTAAATGCCAAATATCAGGTTAGAAAAGGCCATCATTTAGATTTCGGATTTTATTTTCTGCACAACTCGCCAGCCAGTTCAGTCGGGTTACAACAAAAATATACCGAGTTAAGGGGTGAATTAGCTTATCAGTTAAAATTTTAGTTATGAAGAAATTAGCTTGTTCTGTAGTATTTGCTTTAGTAGCGATATTTGTATTTGTACCAGTTCTAATGGCGCAGGTAGGTGTTTCCATTCGAATTTTGCCTCCTTATCCACATCGCATTACCGATTACGAGGCAAGGCCACAGCAGGTATTGATTACCCTAACCAATCAATCTGCAGGCACGCAGCAAATCCAACTACGCGCTTCGGTAGTGGGCGATAATGGCATTAGGCTAGAAGTAGGCAGAAACTACAAAAGCCCAACGCCCATTACCTTGGCTCCAGGTCAGGTTCGGAATTTAAACGGTGCCGATCTGGTTACACTGTTTGATTATAACCAATTGACCTATACAGGAATGACCAAAGATCAGTTTATAAGAGGGAATGGTTTGCCCGAAGGCACTTATCAAGTGTGTATGCAAGCTTTTGATTATACCACAAATACACCACTTAGTGCCGACGAGCCTATTGGTTGTAGTAATAGATTTAGCATTACAAGCTTAGAGCCTCCTCTAATTATCAAACCAATGGAGGGCGATGAGCTAAAATCAACTGTTGGGAATATTTTCGCAATTAATTGGACCACTCCTCCAGGAGCTCCTCCTTCGGTAAGATATAAGATTAGGATTATAGAAGTATTGGGTAATCGAAATCCAAACGATGCTTATTTAAGCGCAGTGGCACCCTACTTTTTTGAGAAAGAAGTGATGGGGAATGCCTATGTATATAGTCCGGCAGATCCCCAGTTAACTCCTGGTCGCAAATATGTTCTTGCAGTTCAGGCATTAGATCCAAGTGGTGGTTTCACTTTTAGAAATAATGGCATTAGTCAGGTAATTTCGTTCAGCTACCTTTCTCAAACTGCAGCAAATAAGGAAACCCCGACAACTAAAGAAGAAGTAAGGCCTAAAAAGCCTATGACCACCAATAGCATCAAAGGCAAAGCTTTATGGGCTTTCAGGGCTAGTGAGCAAAATTATAGGGGAGCTATAGGAGTTGGTGGTATCAGTGTGGCAGGTGCGGGTAGCATTCTTGCAAATTCGGTCAACAATAATTCATTCGGCACCGTTGCACAAATGCCAGCCAGTTTTCCGACAGGTGGATTAGCAGTTCAAACCCTTAATATAGGTGGTAATAGCCCAGGTACCGGCCAACCCGCTCCATCAAGTTCTGGAAGCAATAGGCCGGCAACGGGACAGGTAATTGGAGGGCTTGTTTACAATGCCTTTAATCCGCTAACAGATAACCCGCAGAATTTACAAAATGCAATGAGCATTGATCGTACTTTGGTGGCTGCTGTAGGTAGCAATGCTTATGTAAATTCGGTAACCGGAGGCATGTTGCAAAATAATCCATTGTCGTCTTATATTTTCGTAACGGGGCAAAAGGCGCTCGATTTTGGTTATGAAGTTTCAATGTCTACCCCAGCTGATAAAAAGCCGTTTGCAGGAGCGACTGTTAAAATTATTGGTGTGCCTAGCGAAGTACAAATGACTTTAAATGGTTTTAATACCAATTTGAATAAAGAAAAAGACAAGCAGGAGAAAGATGAAGTTGCTTGGTTGGGCGCATTTACCCCAAGCTCAGGTAACAATGTAAAACCATCTAAAGCTACATCAACGCAACCCACTACGCCATCAACAGGGGTAAAAGGTACTAATGCTACAGGAAATGCTATCCAAGTGCAAAACAATACCTTACCAAATTTTTCTCCAACAACACTGGAACCTAACCTTATCGCATCAGGACGTACAGATAGTGAGGGGAATTTCGCTATCGATTTTACCCATCCTGATTATTTGGGAGGAAAGCGATTTAGCCAGGTAAAAGTGGTGATCAGCAAAGGAGTGCTTGAACAAACTAAAATAATCCCAATAGCTCAGTTGGAAAATCCAGATGTAGATTTAGGAGAGATTATTTGCTTGGCACAAACCTATCGGTACTCGCCTAAAGTAGAATTGCCAAATATTGATGGAACTGCTAATGATAACAAGAAGGTAGTGGTGAAAATATATCGTGAAGAAGCTGATGCAGTGGCCTATCCTTTCTTGGATGAAGATGGAAACTTATCGCCAGAAAAAAAGCTTAAAGAGCGCATAAATGGCAAGAATATGGTGTTGGTTGCAGCTGACAGTACAACGGCTAAAAGCGCCGCACAATTTAAGTTTGGAAAGTTATTTCACCAAGTAAATTATACGGTACAAATAAGTTCAGGTACAAATACCAATAAAATTAGCGGAGGCCTTCGAGTAGCAGAGGTGGCTTTGTCATCAACGAATGTGGTACATGTTAAACCCACTTACAGTTTGGTTGCTGCTCCACCGTCGGTATCTGGTTCAGTGCAATTGGTACTCAAAAATGGTTTTGCTGGCGTAAAAGGTGCTGTTGTAAAAGTTGAGTTTAACCAAGATGACGTAGAACAACAAATAGTTATGATCGGTACGATGCAAAGTACATTAGGTACATCTTATCAAATGACTTTAGTGAATGGAATATCAATGGCGAACAACACCGTGCAACAAGTCAATTCTTCTGCGCAGCAAGGAAATAGTTTGGTCAGCTCCACTGCAAGTTCCTATTATGCAAGTTCGGTAACCTCATCTGTTTTAGGAGGTGGACAACTAGGGAGCAACTTTCAAACAGGTATCAGCGTGCCTCCGGTTACGCAGTACATCAACGGACCTTATTCTGCAACTACTGATAGTGCAGGGTATTATACCATCCCTAATTTACCTAAGTTAAAAGAAGGCAAAACCTTTACTGTAAGATTATTGAGATTACCCAATGAGTTTAAAAACTTGCAAGTAACACCGGGTAATGAAATGGTGATCAATAGAATCATGTACGGTGAACAGAAAGACGTTTCCTTTAAAATTAAACCTGAGCTAGTACAAATTGTGGGTAGGGTAGTGTCGGAAAATAAACAACCAATTAATAATGCCAGATTAAATTTTGCAGGTTCTACAGATTTTTTCACTACTGGGCAAAATGGTTTGTTTACCGCTACTTACTTCGCAGGAAAACATCGTTTACTAATTAAAAAAGAAGGATATGCCGATGCCGATATCCAAGTGGTTGTTCCCGAAAAAAATAGTGGATCAGGTAATGCCGGGACAGCGCAATTACCGGGAAATATCTTGCAAGGACAGCACTTGGTTCAAGTTGTAAACGTGTTTGAAGATACTCGAGGTAGGGAAGTGAAAAATACACAAGCTAATTCACTTGATTTAACACTGCAATTGATCAATACCCCGACAGTTAAAAATGCCCTAAGTAATACCAATACCTTTTCTCCTTTAATGTTTGGGGTAGCAAGCTCACAAAGTAACCAAAAAATTAATGCTTTGGGTTTAAGCAACTTTACGGCACAAACAGGCCCTAATATTTCCAATATCACAAATGGAAGCGGGCAAATGGTCAACTACTCTTCTGCTAGTTTTACTTCGAGTAGTAAAATCACAGATCATGCGGCCCTCAATGCAGCTGCAGAAATTTATAACGATGTACTTACAGGTTCTAACTATGGCGTAAATAGCCTCAATTCTATAGACTTAGGTGATGTTGGCTTCCTTAAAAAGAAACAGGGGAAAATTAGGTTTAAAATTATAGACGAAACCACCAACAACCCAATAGCAAACGCCACCATTAAATTGTTTGATACGTTGGCCAAAACTGATAATAAAGGCGAATGGTTTTATGTTGGATTTGGGGGTGATGCCAAAGTGACGGTAGTCCCTCCGGTAGGAAGCGGGTATGTAACTACAGAGGAAAGTTTGCTCATTAACGAAACCGGAGATGAACAGCCAAGAACAATTAAACTGCAAAAAGGCATTAGTGTGAGCGGATTTGTGCGTAGCAATGGAACGGCTGTTCCATCGGTTAATATTAAAGTAGAAGAAAAGCCATATCTTACTACAACTACTGATGCGACTGGCGCCTATATATTCTTCATCCCCAAAGGGAATTTCCAACTAAAAGCATCCAAATCTGGTTATGTTTCAAAAACTGCCGCTGCTAATGCCGTTAACCAACCTATTCAGCTCGATTTTGAAATGGGCGATGGTGGAGGAAAAAATATTTCTACCATTTTAGGTTTCGATGTTGAATTAGATAAAATGACTGCCGAAGGAAATGGATATCGCATTTCGGGTGCATTTGTAAATTTAAAACCATCCTTTGCCGATTTAAAAACCTCACAAGAAATTCAGTTGAAGTTTAGCGATGTCAAAGTAAGTTTCAATGCGCAGGGAAATGCCATTCCCGAAGGGAATAAGATAGCCACCGATGAGCTTGGTCTTAATTTCAAACTGATGAATTTCATTCCGGTAACCCTAAAAGCTAGCAACAGCTTAGTGGTAGAAGCTGATGGCGCTGGGGGTAAAATTACTGGAGAGCTGATGGCAAATATGAGTCAGATACAAGGTAACAGAGGCTGGTCAATGCAAAATGATCTTGTGAAACTGGTGCCTGAAAATTTGCCAAGTAGTATTATTACGGCTTTTTCATCTAATGGCAGTTCTACAGCGGTTACAAAATATCAAATCAAAGGACTTCAGGAAAGTTGGCAGGGAAAAGTGTATGGTTTCAAATTTATAGCAAACAATGCTCAATCATATATAGATAAAGAAGGATTACATTTCGCAGGTAATTTGCAAACGCCAGATTTGGGCCCAATAAAAGCCGCGACATTTAAAATTGAAGAATTTTTAGTTGGAACCGATCTTTCAATACGTAGAGTAAATATGGCGCAAACCAATCTGCCGGCGATTAAAATTGCTGATTGGAACGCAAACATAGCCTCACTACTATTTAATGAAGATGGCTTTAAAATTGGAGGAAACCTGGTCATTAAGGTCCCCGCATCTGGCACCTCAACTATTGATTTCTCTAATCTATCTATTAGTAATGATGCATTTTTTGGCGGTAGGTTCAGCATTCCTGATAATGGAATCAATGTGTTCAATATCGTCAATTTAAAAAGAGGAAATTCAGCCATCTCATTTGGCCAAGTACCTAATCAATCAAGTGTTTACAAATTAGGTGGTTCAGCTAAAATTAAGTTTAGCAAGTTCATTACTTCCGAAATCAATATTCCGGTTTTCGAAGTACATACCAATGGCCGTTTCTTGGTTGACGCACCAACTAATTTCACTGCCGACTTAACATTTGCCAAGCTAAAAGTACAGGCCATTAAGTTCGATAATACAGGTAGTATGCCATTTATCGGGATACAAGGGGCATTTTCTGTAGATGTACCTATGTTATCACTTTCTGTAGCTGATATTTCTTTCAAGAATAATGGCGGTGGCGTTAGCGTGTCTGTTGGTAAAATCAAAGCCTCGCTAGACATTCCGGTGATAAAAACGGAAGTAGAAGTGGAAATGAAAGACAACGGTTTTGCGGGAGCAGGGAAGTTGCTTATTCCCGGAACACCGGTTAATGCCGCTATTGATTTCCATTATTTTAAAGTAAACGGAGGAATTGACTTTGGGGCCAAGTTTAGTGCGGGTGTGGTTATTCCCATAGGGTTTGTAACCATTGAACGTGTAGGTGGCGGATTCCAATATAACACGGCCACCAAAGATTTCATGGTAGACATTAACGGTGCGCTTTCTATTGCCAATTTGGGGGCAATTGTGAAGCTAGATCCTATTGGGCTAACGGTACGAAGTGGCCCGGTAATAGAAGGTTATGGATCTGTAGTAGTCGGTACGGCACTTAATTTGGCCAACGCAAGTATCAAGCTGGATATTCCGCAACAGGTTTTCACCATAGCGGTAGATGTACAGGTGGAACCCATAAAAGGATTGGCATCAGCTAAGTTACAGGGGGACTTAGTGGTTAGTGTAAAAAATGATGATCGTTTTGTCTTCTTAGGTTGTGGTATAGAAGCCAATCTATTTAAGCTCATTCAGTCTAACGGCGAATTTGCTTTAGCCGTCGGACTGAAAAATCCAGCCAATCGTGGCGATAGGATAAGTTACTATTTCCGGAATGTAGACAGCCGTTACGTGCGAGATGTATTTTCTGGTGTTTACATCAACACCACTGCAAAAATGGGTATTCCAGAAGACCGAGCCATAGGTTTTGATTTCTTGATAGCCAGTGCACATTTATGGTATTACACCGAAGCCAATGCCAAACTAGTACTCAACTTTGCCGAAAACAATTATTTATTGGGGCTAAGCGGCCGATTTGGTGGAGGTTTTGATTTCTGTGTAGCAAAAATTGCTTGTGCAGGATTCGGTTATAAGGCCTGTTACGAGTTTATGGGTGGCCGAAATGAAACCGATGGATGGTTTGTTGGCGGTAGGGCTGCAGGCTCAGTAAGCTTAAAGGTGGGAGGCTGTAATCCAGATTGTAACGATTGGACAATCAAACCATTTTGTGCCGGATTTAAACTATGTGCATCTGGAGGAGCATCCATTTCCTATAAGCAAAATTCGGGTTTAAGCTTAGGAGTTTTTGTGGGTGGTACGCCATTATGTAATTAAAATCGAAGGATAGGAACCGTACTTCTAAAATAAAAATAGGTAAGGAAAAAATAAGGATATGAAGACGTTAGTGATCATTTTAACATGTTTTTGTTTAATGGCAAAGGCCCAAAATAGACAAGAAAATAAAGCTTTGGGTGTACCAATGGGCAATGTAATGCCAGGCCCAAATGCAGTATATGGTTTTATTGCCACTGGCGATAATAAAAATTCGTTCAATATGTATCTTGGTTCCGTTAAGCGTTTCGACGTTTATAAGGACGAAAAAGGAAATGGTAATTTCAAGAAAATACAAACTTTAACCTTTCCCTCGTCTTACACCGAGTTTGTGAAGAGGGTGGGCGAAGGCACGGCCCAGCAGATCAAAAATGCCTTTAATGCTAAAACCGATGAAGAAGCTTATCGCGGCCTATTAAGTGGTGATCCAAAAAAAATCGGTTTTATGTTCCTATCCAAAGATTTTTTAACTGGAATAGGTGCACTTTGGCAAGATAATGACATCAAAAACAATCAGCCTGCCACTACCTACAAAGTAGTGAGGGTGGATGTTAAAGATCAAGAGTCTAATTTGTTTGTACAGAAACTGGGAGAAATTGCACGCGTTCCTTTCGCTAAATACGAACTACAGGATTTGGTAAGTACAGATAGTGCCGTACAGATTTCGTGGGCCACGAAACTACAAGGTACCCCAGCTTTTATGGGTAAAGTTTATCGCAGAGCAAATACGGAAAAGGCTTTTCAGTTAATGCCTAGCACTACTTTAATTTATGATGTAGCGGACAGTTCTAAGACTTACTATCAAGAGAATGTAGCTGCAGGTCGTTTATATCAATATTATTTAATTCCCGAAGACTTTGCAGGTAACCAAGGTTTGCCGTCAGATACAGCTACAGCATTAAGCAGGTCATTCAGTAAAATAAAAAATATCTCCGATTTTAAAATTAAAGACAGTTTAAAGGGAGCTTGGCTTTCTTGGTCAACTTTGCCTAATGAGGGCGTTTACACTGGCATCCAAATCTTAAAATCGAGGAAAAGCAATGTGGGTTTTGTAGAAGTTGCAACGTTGTCACCCAATGATACAAGTTATTTCGACAGGGCGATATTGCCTAATGTGGTTTATCATTACCAGATCAGGCCCACTTTGGTTAATGTAAAGGGATATGCTATGCTTTCGCCTGCAACGGCCAGCATTGCTGTTAAAAATGCCAATGAAATTCCTATGGCACCACAAGGTTTAAAGGTTTGGCAGGACAGTACCGCACAGGTAAAACTGTATTGGGATGTCAACCCGGAAGTTGATCAATTTGCCTATTATGTATATCGAGGCACTTCAAAAGATAATATGCAACTTGTTTCTGGCGGTTTAAGGACTAACATCTATGTAGATTCCTTATCTAACCTTGATGGCGAAGCAACTTATTGGTATGGAATTAAGTTGATGAATATTTCTCAAAAAATGAGTGACCTATCCGTCTTGGTTCCATTTAAGCCTTTGAAAGTAGCATTCGTTCCGTATCCCTCTGGGATAAATGCCAGATATGCAGAAGGGATGGTAAAACTGAATTGGGACAATGTAATCGAAAAGTATGATAACTTGATTGGCTATAGATTATACCGGAAGAACAAAAATGAAAAGGAATTTAAACTGTTAAGTCCCGCAATCATCAATTTAGCTTATTTTGAAGATAGCACGGCAACAGCAGGCAATGCTTATAGTTATGCCGTGAGTGCCGTTAATACGGCCAATAATCAAAGTGTGCTTTCTCCGCTTACCAATATCAGCATTTCTGGCGATCAGTTATTGTCGCCTCCAGCTGATTTATATCTGCTGAACAAACCTCAAGGAGTATACTTAAGCTGGCCAGCACATTCCGAATTAAAAGTAAGTCATGTGGTTTATCGGAAATCGAGTACAGAAACCGGATATCGAGCAATTGGTGAAGCGGAAACCGATAGTTATTTAGATACTTCTGCGCAAAAAGGTATGCTGTATCTCTATCGCATTGTGGTAAAAAATAAGCTTGGTACAAGTAATCCAAGTGTAGAAAAATCAATAAGAAGAAATTAAGCGATGAAAAAAATTATCCATATCAAAAGCTTCATCTTGCTGCTAATTGCGGTTGGATTGATGCAATGCGCTAAAAAGTATGATGATATAGAGGTAGATAATCAGATGGTGATTGATAGTATACGTCCTGAAAGGGGCACTGAAAATACACCTGTCAGAATTTATGGACGTAATTTTCCTGAGATAAACAATCAGGCTGTCGTGTTTTTCAATAATAAACAGGGTACCATTGTTGGCAACTCAACCAGTAACGTAATTTTAACCTCTGTTCCTTCCGAAGCGGGTACCGGAAATGTTAGTCTGAAAATAGGGGCTAAGGTAATTTCTGGACCAGTTTTTACTTATGATTATGAAGCACCAATCATTGCGGGCATTAGCCCATTGACTGGAGTTGCCGGAACTGAAATCACCATCAACGGCAGTAAATTTTCTACTGTTGCAGCCAATAACGAGGTGTCGATTAATGGTATAAAAGCTGCCGTTACCGCATCGAGCGTTACACAGCTAAAAGCTATATTACCTTACACAAAAAATGGCGCTGTTCAAGTCAAAGCCAATGGTGTTGGGAATATTGGTGCTGTATTTAGGTTCGTTCCATATATTGAAAATATTGATAAAAACACGGCCTTTGAAGGAGATATGGTACGATTGACCGGGAAATACTTTGATGCAGGGGCTACACCAGTAGTTACCTTCAATGGAGTAAACGCGGCCGTTGTTTCCGCAAGTAGTACGACATTAGATGTGCGGGTGCCAGCATCAAGCAATGGCAATATCATCGTAACCGTTGATGGCATCAACAGTAATCCTATTGCGTTCACTTACCTAAGAAACATAGTGGCCAATAGCTTAAATCAAACTTCTCCAGTCTTAAGAACTGTGTCAGGTATTGATGGCGCAAGTGTAAGTATTAAAGGAGGCAGCTTTGGAACCGATGCAAGTAGGATTAGGGTAACGGTTGGTACCCAAAACGCACAAGTTACTGCAGTAGCCGATGACAATGTTACCTTCACGGTACCTAATTTTGTGTCTTCTCAAGAAAATACCCAACAAATAAAAATTTTCTTGCAAAATGTAGAAGCCAGCTACCCGAACGGAAATTTAAGTTTCACATATTTAGAGCCTGTTATACTATCCGCTACGTGTACGATAGTGCCATTAACAGCAGGTTTATATAATTTCATATTTAATGTTAGCGGAAATCACTTTAATGCAACTGCCCCTAATGCCAACTTTGAACTTCTGATAGATGGAGCAAACTATGGAGCTGCTGTAAACGGGAATGCTGCGGTAGTCACCACTACCCAATCCAACTCCTTTATTAAAAACAGATACGATATTAGGGTAAATAATAAATGGGGTAGTTTTATATTGGCTTTCCAAAGGAATATAAATATAAGTGATTTTAATTATGCTTCTGTTAATGGGAGTAGGACCATTACCATCACTGGCGATGGTTTTGGGAGCGTCGTAGATCAAAATCGTTCGGTAAGGGTGTACAGAATACAAAATGGCGTAAAAAATTATCTGAACGTGCAGCCTGCAGTCACTTGGTCAGACAATCAATTGGTGGCAACTTTTACCGATAATTATATCGATGATTTAACCTACGGAGTAGAGGTAAGGGTGAACAGTAGAATGGGTACTAAAGAGAAATTTTTCAATTATTTTCAGGTCAATTAGGTTAACAAAATGCAAGCGCCCCGAAATTTCGGGGCGTTTTGCTTTTTAAGTGCTAAAATGAGGTCTTCAGATGTATTTTGAAATATTGGGTCATTGTTTCAACAAAAGCTTTTGCAAAAGCTGGTCGGCCAGCGGCATCACGCACACCTTTAAAATTGCTTTCTATCTGCCAGCCAAATACATTAGGATATTTAGTAGAAGTGTATCTTTTGGTGTTGTAGCCACCATTAAAATATTTATCCTCTTCTAAAGGAGCAACATCTTGTTTGGATGGTACTGCATCAAAACCTGAGGAGGTAATTAGTGTTCCGAAAGCATTCTCGCCAGTCAATAATTGTACAAGGTCTAGGTTTTTATTGCTGGCAAGCAAATTAACCATCGAAGATTTTTCCGTCAATTGGTTCTTTTCCGCGTCTGTTTTTCTTAGTTCATTGGCCGTTAAATTGTATCCTAGTTCTAATCTTTGTTTGGTATGCCCATGTCCATGCAGGTCAATATATATCGCTTTGCCAAATTTTTTAACAGCTAAAGCAATGGCAGTATCAATATTGTCGTGAAATTGATGCCAAGTTTTTTCCAATGACTTGTTGCCGCAAGTTGCTTCGTCGATATCTCTGTTTTGGTCTAAATGTTTCCTCGAAAGGTTAGAAAGGATAATGAAAGGCCTCGCATTGTATTTCTCTAAAAATACTTTTTCAATTTCCTTTACCAATTCAATCGTTTTCGAATCGGTAACTGTAACCGCGCCTTTGCAATCACGAGTGGCTTCATCAGCTAGGCTAATGGTGCCGCCATGAGGCACGCTGATAATTAACGGTAAATTGCCGACGGTAAACTCCGTCCATTTTTCCTGGTCGGTGTAGGTTTTGCCAACTTCCCATTTTTGGGCATAAGCAAAGCTCGAAACCAATAATAGCAATAAGCTTAGTTTAAAAAATCTCATTGATGTAAATTTTAGTAGGTCATAAAAGCATAATGCTTTTACTATAGACTTCCGCTGCCTGAAAAGGTACCGAAAATAGTGCGTTAATTGTCGATTTTATATCTTCTGAAAAAAAATCATATAAAAATGGTCCTGTTGTATTTTGTAACAGTCTATCATATAGTTTGAAAGAAAAAACTCGTCAGAAACAGAATGAGCATTTTTTTAGAACCAACCTAACAACTAACAAACTAGCAGTTCATATGAGAAAACTTTACTTATTGCTTATTTTCTTCTCGCTATTGGTGGGGGTAGATGCGGCGGCACAAACAATTAGATATGTAAAACCAGGAGGCACTGGCGATGGTTCTAGTTGGACAGCAGCGTCGGGAGATTTGCAGGCGGTGATCAATGCTTCGGCAGCGGGGAATGAGATTTGGGTAGCGGCAGGTACCTATAAACCAAACCGTAAAGCTGATGCGGTAGCTACAGTTACGCCTAATGACAGATACAATGCCTTTGTTTTAAAGAAAGATATTTCCATCTATGGTGGTTTTGCAGGTACGGAAACCTCGAGACTACAAAGAAATTTCAATACCAATGTGACTATTTTGAGCGGTAATCTTGGTGATGAAACTATTGATACTGATAATGCTTACCACGTAGTCGTAGCTTCGGGCGACTTGGGAACTGCCAAGTTAGATGGCTTCACCGTAAGTAAAGGCTATACTAGTGGAACAGGTACTACGGGAGGTATTACAGTAAATGGAAATGTGATTCCTCCAAGTCGTTCTCCTGGCATTATTAATTATTACAGTAGCGCTGCTTACGAAAATTTAATTATCAGAGATAACGTAAATGGGTCAACCGACCAAAGTGCTGGTGCGATATACATTTTATATGGCTCGCCAACTTATACGAAGGTGAAGTTTATCAATAACAAAACTTTAAGTACAAATGCCGGTGCAATTTTTATCTTTAGTGCCGTAGCCACTCCTTCTAAACCAGTATTTACCGAGGTTGAATTTATTGGTAACGAATCAACGGCGGGAGGTGCGGTGGTAGCTTCTACAGCGGCTTCTCCAGTTTTTGAGAGATGTACTTTCGATGGAAATAAATCTTCCACTACGGGAGGTGCTATTCATATGTTTTCTGCTTCGGCAAGCATGACCTTTAACGAATGTAATTTCATTAATAATACGGCAACTACTAATGGCGGAGCCATTAACAATGGTTTAGCTACTACCATTACCATTAGCAAATCTACTTTTAGTAATAATAGTTCGGTAGGTTCAGGTGGTGCGGTTTATTTTACGGCAGGTACCCTTAATTTAACGGAAAGTACTTTTACTGGAAACAAGGCTAGTTCTTCTGGCGCAATATATTTGGGAACAAGTACACTACCTTCTGTATTAAATGGTCTGACATTTTTAAATAATGAAGCTACAACTACTGCGGGTGCACTTTATTTAAATGCCAACAGCCCACAAATGAACAATAATAAATTTATAGGAAATAAAGCGGCAACTAGTGGTGGGGCCATTTATTTATTCGGCGTAGCAGGTAATTTAGCGAGCCCCGTATTGATCAGTAACCTATTCTATAATAACGAAGCAGCAAGTAATTCGCTTGGCGGTGGAGCCATCTATGTTTCTACCAATGCTGCGCCAGTAATCCACAATGCTACTTTTTATGCAAATAAAGCCACGGCTTTTAAAGGTGGAGCAGTCTATGTAACCGCATCTGGACAGGCTACGGTGTACAATAGTATTGTATATAAAAATCAGGCTACTGATGCTACTACGGTTGATTTTTTTACTGCAACAGCAGCAAACCTAACCATAAAGTCTTCGATGACCGATGTATATGGTACTAATGGTGTAGATGATAACATAGTAGGGCAAGATCCGGTTTTTGAAAGTGAAGATCCTAATAGCCCTGATTTTTTACGTTTGCAAGATTTTAGCCCTGCTATAGACGCTGGACAAAATAACCTTTTGCCTACTGGCGTTACTACTGATTTAGCAGGCAATTCGAGGGTTAATAATCTCATTTTGGATTTGGGTGCTTATGAGTTTGATGGTGCTGCTCCGGTTCCGCCTTTGCAAGTTGCCATAGATGAAAATTCTCCAAATGGAACTTTCGTGGCAAAACCTGTATCGAGTTTACCGGGCGTGCTTTCTAACTGGACCATTATGAGCGGTAACGTTAATGATGCATTTGCAATTAATGCCGCCACGGGAAATATTACCGTCAATAAAAGTACAGAAGTAGATTATGAAAAAATAAAAAGCTTCAATTTAACCATTAAAGTATTTAATGATGTCGGTGATGATCAGGTAATGAGGGTAATTATTTCTGTGAACAACCTGATGGAAGATCCACAAGCACCTATTGTTGCCAAGGTAGCAAACGGTGTATTGACTAGTTTCAGGCCAAAATTGAGCGGATTGGCAGAACCTCTGAGTGTAATTACCATCTATGTAGATAATAAAGAGTACCCGGTAACGGCCACGTCAAATGATAAAGGTGAGTGGGTTTACACTTTTATCGATGAGCTAGCTCCAGGAAAACATACTTTCCATGTAGTGGCTAGTAATAGCTTGGGTACGAGTAACCCTAGTCCGCAAACTACGGTTACCCTTAAACTGTATAGCGGCTCGGTCATTGCAAATAACCTTCTTACGCCTAACGGCGATGGGAAGAATGATTTATGGATTGTTACAGATTTGAGTTTGATGTATCCTAAGAACGAGGTAACCGTGTATGATAAGACTGGTAAGACCGTATTTAAAAAGGCAAATTATCAAAGTGATTGGGACGGAAGTTATAATGGGACTCCTTTAAACACAGGGACCTATTATTACGAAATCAATATTGGTGCGGGTTTAAAACCAATTAAAGGAACGTTAACCATTTTGAAAGGAAGATAATAAGAGCTGCTGCTTTAGAATTAAGGAATTTGCTTAACCAAACAACAATGAAAACTAAACAAACTACATATATCATTATTGCTGCCATCTTATTTTTTGTCTCTTTTGAGTTGAAGGCGCAGGTAAGTCCGCCAATGTCGATGTACTATTTGAATGAGTATCTGTACAATCCAGCAGCGGCGGGAAAAAGGGCGGGTTTAAATGTGGGGCTTTCTTACAAAAACAACTTAACTGGAAGTAACGGGCAAAGTGTTGCTAATACCATTACTGTTGATTACGGCTTAGGGAAAAATGGTTTCGGACTATCAGTAGTTACTGATAAGGATGGACTTTTAAATGTCAACAGATTTTCGGCTTCCTATGCTTATAACGTAAAGACATCAGAAACTGGAAACTTAAGGTTTGGATTGTCGGCCGGAGTATCATCACTTAAAATAAACATGAGCGATATTATTGGAGATGGAACTGATTTAATCCCACAACAATTTAACGAACAGGGTTATATTTTTGATGGAGATTTAGGGGTGAGTTATGAAGATGAAAAGTTAAGTCTGAGCGCTGTAGCACCGAATTTGCGTAGCCTTATCTATTCAGAAAATGTGAATGATGGCTATAACTACAGTACATTTTATGTGTCGGCAGCTTATCAGGTGTTAGATGGTCCAATCAAATTAACACCTAAAGTGTTGTATCGCGGCCTTGATGGCTACGACAATGTAATTGATGTTGGGGTAAATGCTCGATTTGCCGAAGATAAATTTAATCTTTTGGCTTTTTATCACAGTAGTAACAGCTTGTCCTTTGGATTGG
This sequence comes from Pedobacter sp., assembly GCF_039594775.1. Lineage (GTDB taxonomy): Bacteria > Bacteroidota > Bacteroidia > Sphingobacteriales > Sphingobacteriaceae > Pedobacter. Next base: position 1,288,447 of record NZ_JBCNMT010000001.1, read on the forward strand.
GCTTTAACATATTGAAAAAATACCAAATGCAGGCGTCATATTCGTTGCCAATAAACAATAACCTGAAAAAATACACTTATGGTGGTGTAGAATTAGGTTTAAAAGTTAATCTATCTAAATAAAAGTTCTAAGGAGAGCCTCATTTTGCGAGGTTCTCTTTTTTTTGTAAAAAATAATTTGAGTAGTCAGGGGAAAACTGTCTGCTTTTTTGCGTTTTTATCAAAAAAGTTATATAAGTAAAACGAAAATGTTTTGGATCTTGAGCAAGGATTGCTAATTTTATAATAACCTAAACCACAAACTAACTGATATACTTTCCGGAGGATATCAGTTCATATTTATTTTAATGGCCTTGTACGATTTAACAGCAGAGAAGCTATTGTTAAAGGAAATCTATGATGGAAATTCTTTGGCATTTAACAAGATGTTTAGCCTTTATCGGGGCAAAATTTTGGCTTTTGTAGATTCCTTTGTCCACAGCAAGGCTGATGCAGAGGAAATAGTGCAGGAAACTTTTTTGGTCATTTGGCAAAATCGAGAAAAGCTGCTTTCCATTGAGCATCCACGTAACTATATCTACACCATTGCTCGTAACAAGACCTATGATTATCTCAACAAAGTCAGTAGAACGGAAAAGACCATTACCAACGCTTGGATAAATACTTCAGTTAGTTTAAATAATATCGAAGATCAGATCAATCTTAAAGAGAGCGTTTTTTTAATCAATAAAGTTTTACAGACCCTTTCGCTACAAAAACAGGAAATTTTTAATATGAGCCGTAATCAGCACATGAGCCATGAAGAGATTGCCCAAGCGGTTGGACTTTCTAAAAGTCGCGTTAAAAATGTGATTGTTGAAGTACTTAAACATCTCAAATACCATATTTCAAAACATCATATTGTAGTGTCATTGCTATTGCTTTGGAAACTGATTTTCTAAAGTTTCATTGTTCTTTTGGCCTGTTTTATCTTAAAAATACAGTGTTCAATAATTTTTTTTCAAAAAGTTGGTTTTTAACGGTCCATCGTTAAAAGTTGGCAGTCTATATAAGACAAACAACAAACCTAACCAACAATTTATGAAGAAATTTTACTTACTCCTTCTAATTGCGCTCAGTTGTCATTCCCTTTATGCGCAAACCATCCGCTATGTTACGGCTGGTGGCACTGGCAATGGTACAAGCTGGGGCAGCGCTTCCGGCGATTTGCAACTGATGATAGATGAGCTGGCTGCACTTGATGAAGCGACGTCCCCTAATCGTCAGGTTTGGGTAAGTGCGGGTACTTATCTTCCAACTCGCCGAGCAGATGCTACGGGAACAATTACACCTAATGATCGACGTAATTCGTTTGTGATGAGAGCTGGCGTCAAAATTTATGGAGGTTTCGCGGTAGGTCAAACTTCAATAGTTGCCCGAGATTTTGCTGTAAATCCGTCAATATTAAGCGGTAACATAGGCAGTACAGCTATTGACACTGACAATACTTATCACGTGGTGATTGGCGCAAATGATATGACTGGAGCAGCTTTGGATGGTTTTACCATTACTAAAGGTTACGCAACAGGCACGGGTGTTAATAGCACAGCACCTAATAATGCGGTTGTGGTAACCGTAAATACACGTAGCATTCCTAGCTCTAGAGCTGCAGGGATCATTCTATATTATGCTAACAATGCTACATTTTCTAATCTAAAGATAGAAGATAACTATAACAGCTCGTCAGATCAAAGTTCTGGTGCCGTATATCTTTTCTATAGTGGCTCTCTTTCGTTTACTAATGTCGAATTTAAAAATAATACCTGTGCTGCCAATAATGGTGGGGCGATATACAGTTTTGGGTCAACCACATTAGGTATTGTTAGTGCCACATTTAAAAATGTTTCTTTCGTGCAAAATGAAGCAGGTGCAGCAGGTGGTGCCATTTATGCTTCTAATTTGAGCAAGTTGAATTTTTTTAACTGTAGATTTATTGGTAATAGTTCTACGGGTAATGGCGGTGCCGTATTTTCTTTTGGTTCTACAACCGCAGGAGAACAAAATGAGATTAAGATATTAAACTCCGTATTCTCGGGTAATGAGTCAAACGGTACCTTAGGGGGAAGCGCCTTTTTCAATTCATCAGGTTCTATACTTTCTATTTCAAATGCTACTTTTTACGCAAATGATGTAAAAGCAGGAACAGGTGGAGGTGCCTTACATTTGGCCAATTCTGCTTCATCAAGCGTTAAATTATACAACAGCATTTTTAATTCAAATACTACTGTAGCTGGAAATGGCGATATCTTTAGAAATACTGTTACATTAAGTATGAAAAATACACTTAGTCAGGTGTACGGTACTAATGGTGTTGATGGAAATATTGTAAATCCTTCACCAACTTCGTTATTTGCTAGTATTGTTTCAACAGATCCAAACTTTCTAAACTTGATAGAAGGAGCTGCGACAGAAAAAGGTAGCCAAGTTTTGTATAACGAAATAGGTGATGTGACCACAGATACTGATTTGGCTGGAAATCTTCGTCTAAAACATAGTGAAATTGACTTAGGAGCGTATGAATATCAGGGAACTTTACCTGTTAGCTTACTTTCTTATAACGCGGTAAAAAATGGTTCAACCTCTTTGTTAACTTGGAAAACAGCTAGTGAGCAAAACAACCGAAAATTTGTGATCGAGAGAGGAACCTCAGCAAGTAATCTTACTTTTTTTAAAGAAGTTGCCGGTGCTGGAAATAGTGCTACCGCACTAAGCTATTCGGTAACTGATTTTGCGCCTTTAGCAGGTACTAACTATTACCGCCTAACACAATACGATTACAATGGTACGCCTACAATTTTAGGAGTTGGAGCTGTAACCTTCGAATTAGCCCAAGAAAAAAATACCGTATATCCTAATCCTGCCAAAGCATATATTTGGGTAGATCCGTCTTCATCAAATGAGGTCAATTCTCTAAATCTAATATCTTTGACAGGAAAAACCTTATTAACCAATAACTACGCTCAAACGGGTACAAAAGGAAGTGTAAAGTTCGACCTGGCTAATATCCCAGCCGGCACTTACATTTTGTGGATCAATAAAGGCAAACCCAATGCAGAAAAGCAGAAATTATTGGTTGTGAAATAAATTAACGACAATAATTGTAAACATGAACAATCAAGCGCATCAGATGACACAAGGAGCAAATAACAGATTAAATGAACTTTTCCAAAAGTATGTAGATAAAAGCATTACAGAAGAAGAGTATGTAGAACTGTTTGCTTACATCAATAATCCAGAAACAAAGGAACAAGTACTAACCTTTATGGATGAACATAATAAAAAAGTTCAATCTGATGCTTTGGTACATGAAATAGATTGGGATGGTATGTACGCTAACATCACTGGCCCAAAAAAGTCGGATGGTCGTAAGCGATTCCCTTTTTGGAAATATGCTGCGGCCGCAGCTCTATTCGTGCTAGGAAGCTTTTCACTTTACTACGTTAGCCAGAAGGGCATAGTAAAAAAAGCACCCTTAGCCTATCATAATGATGTTTTGCCTGGCGGCAATAAAGCGATTTTAACCCTCGCAGATGGTTCAACCATTACCTTGGATAATAGCACTGGTGGAAAATTAGCTACACAAGGTGATATTTCTATCGAGAAAGACGCCAAAGGACAAATCGTTTATTTGGTAAAAGGTAGTAGCAAAGAGGAGACTCAAAAAATCAACACTTTGGCAACTCCGGCAGGAGGGAAGTTTAGCGTGGTGTTGTCTGATGGTAGTAAGGTATGGCTTAACGCTTCATCATCGATTAAATTCCCTGTAGCTTTTGATAAGGATGCCCGCAAGGTAGAAATTAAGGGCGAAGCTTATTTTGAAATTGAGAAAGATCAAAAAAGACCATTTTATGTGGTGAATGGCAGTGCCGAAATCAAAGTATTGGGCACTCACTTCAATGTGATGGCCTATCCAGATGAATATCGCTCGGAACTTACCTTATTGGAAGGGTCTGTGCAATTTAGTAAAAGCGGTCACTCGGAGTTACTAAGCCCAGGAAAGCAAATTTTATATACTGAAAGAAGTGAGGATACCAAACAACGTTTGGCCAATGTCGAAGAAGTAATGGCCTGGAAAAATGATCTGTTTGTATTTAATAACACCAATATCGATGAAATCATGAAAGAACTAATGCGCTGGTATAACGTCAAGGTTGAATACGAGGGCGAAAAGCCAGACATTTCTTTTACTGGGGTAATTCCAAGAAATGCGAATGTTTCAAAGGTATTAAAAGCACTTGAATTAACTGGAGATGTAGTTTTTGGAGTAGAAAACAATGTAATTACTTGCCAAAAGAAAATGACAAAGTAGAAATAATCAGGGCAAAAGAGCTTTTCCCGGCGGCAACCGAGAAAAGCAGTGGGCCAAACAAATAATAAACTAGAACGAACACTATTTATTCAAATCCCTTATATACAAATGTATGAAAGAAAAAATACATTGTAGATTGTCGTGCGCTATTTTTAGCAGCGATTTTTCGACCAAACAAAAACAACTATTTAAAAAAGCCTTACTGGTTATGAGAATCATTGCCGTAATTGTATTTGTTTTTAGCTTGCATGTAAGTGCCAAAACCCTAGGGCAAAACGTAAGTATTAAAAAACAAAACATCACCTTAAAAGAAGTATTTAAGGAGCTAAGGTCGCAAACGGGCTACTACTTTATTTACAACAGTAAAGAAGTGTCTGACGACAAGAAAGTCTCTGCAAATTTTTCCAATACACCTATTGACGTAGTATTGAGCTCGGTATTGAAAGGAATGTCGTTAAGTTATACCATTGACGATAAAATCATCTCTTTGAAACCAACGATACTGAGTCACGAAACTACATCCGCCGGAACTACTGTGCAACAGGACCGTATCATCACCGGTAACATTACAGATGCTGAAGATGGGATTCCCTTATTAGGTGTTTCCATAAGAGTTAAAGGTTCTGCCGTTGGGACAATGACCAACGGGGAAGGAAATTTTTCAATTAATGTAAAAGCCAATGATAAAGTTTTAGTGTTAAGTTACATCGGTTATGTAACCAAAGAAATTACTTTAACAGCACTTAATAAATACCAAGTTGCCTTAGCCAAAGATAGTAAGCAGTTAGATGAAGTCGTTATCGCGTTTGGAACCACCACAAGAAATGAACTTACCAATTCTGTAACTAAAATTTCGGCAAAAGATATTGAGCAAAGGCCAATCAGTAACCTTAATTCAGCCATTGTAGGTGCTTCTCCAGGGGTGCAAACTACTGCAGGGAGTGGTCAACCTGGTGAAGGACCAGACCTTCGTATTAGGGGATTTGGTTCTGTAACAGGAGATAATGCCCCACTTTATATTTTGGATGGTGCGCCATACGAAGGAGTAATCAGCAATATCAATCCTGAAGATATTGATAATATTTCTATCCTAAAAGATGCTTCGGCTACTGCCCTGTATGGTTCTAGAGCAGCTAATGGTGTGGTGTTAATTACCACTAAAAGAGGAATAAATAACGGAAAAAGTAACATTACGGCGAAACTTACCCACGCATTCTCGGAAAGAGGGCTTCCTAATTACGAGACTTTAGATGCCTATCAATATTTTCCTGTGGTTTGGGAAGCCTTAAAAAATGGAACTTCAGGTAGTGCAGCTAGTGCTACTAACGATTTGAAAAATTACGTGGGATGGAATCCTTTCAATGTAGCAGATGATGAGATTGTATTACAAAATGGTTTAATCAATCCCAAAGCCAAATTACTTTATCCGGACGATGTGCGATTTAGGAACGAATTAGAGAGGGTAGGAATGAGAACCGATTTGTCACTTTCTTTAAGTGGCGGTGCAGGTAAAACCGATCATTATGTGTCTTTAAATTATTTAGATGAAAATGGTTATGTAATTGGTTCAGATTTTAAACGCTTTTCAGGTAGATTAAGGGTTAATTCTAGCCCAATGAGTTGGTTGAAGTTTGGCTTGAACTTGTTTGGAACTTACACTAAATCAGATCAGGCGAATGAAAGTAGCGGAATTAATGAAAATCCATTTTATATTGATCTTATTCTGGCTCCAATTTATCCAGTTTTCAAACATGACGCGGTTACAGGTGCTTATATTTTGGATGGAAATGGGAATAAAATTTATGATCCTGGAGATTACAGACCTCTTTTCACTGGAAGAAACGTGGTTTACGAAACATTATATAATGTAAACCAGGTAAGAAGAAATTCATTAAATGGGGTAACCAATGTAGAGGCTAATTTTTGGAAGGATTTCAAGTTTACTTCCACCTTTAGCTTTAACCTTGGAAATTATCGCAGCAACGTGTACGACAACAGTGTAATGGGCGATGCAGTGGGCGTGGGAAGAACCACCAGAACCAATACCTTAACTACCTATTTGAACTTTAATCAGCTTTTGACTTGGAGCAAAACCATTGATAAACATAAAATTAGCGTGTTAGTTGGTCACGAAAACTACTTGAACTATTACGATTACCTTTCAGGTTCTCGACGTAGTGAAGGAGTTTCTGGATTACCAGTGTTGGACAATATGACTACTACTACCGCTTTGAGTTCTTATGATAGAGATTATAAAACCGAAGGTTACCTTTCTAAAATAGACTATAGCTACAAAGGCCGTTACCTATTCTCCGGATCATTCAGAAGAGATGGTTCCTCAAGATTCTCTCCAAAAAGTAGAAGGGGTAATTTTTGGTCGGTGAGTGGCGCCTATAATATCGACAGGGAGCCTTTCTTCAAAGTGAAATGGGTAAATGCGCTTAAAATCAGAGCTTCTTATGGCGAGGTGGGTAACGACCGTACGGGCAGTTACTTTACTTATCAACGTCTATATGATTTAGGTTATAATAATGGAACTGAGCCTGGGGCCTTACTTACTCAAGCAGGAAATCAAAACTTGGTTTGGGAATCCAATCAAAATGCCGACGTAGCAGTTGAGTTTTCGGTGCTTAATAACAGGTTTGGAGGTACAGTCGAAGCCTTCCGCCGTCAGTCAAGTAACCTATTGTTTGCTGTAACTTTACCTCTAACTTCTGGTTTGCTTACCTACAACGATAATTTTGGAAGCATGCGTAATGAAGGGATAGAAGTACAACTTAATGGTGTGCCAATTAAAACCAAAGGTTTTAAATGGAATGTTGACGTGAACTGGAGCACCTTTAGGAATAAAATTCTTTCGCTGCCATCATCTTATGAAGGAAGAGTTAGTGGGACTAAAAAATATGAAACAGGTAAATCGCTATACGAATTTTGGTTAAGAGATTGGGTAGCCGTAGATCCACAAACAGGTAGCAATTTATATGTACCTGTTGATAAAACAGTATCACCGGCAACTTACAACGGCCAAACTTATACTACGTCTATTAGCAATGCGGCTTATTATTATGCAGGTAGTGCTATTCCTGATTTCTTTGGTAGTATCAATAATACATTTACTTATAAAAGCTGGTCATTGCAAGCATTGATGATCTATCAAGTGGGAGGGTACACCTTTGATAATGACTACCGCTCTTTAATGTTTAGAGGAGGAACCACCACCAACGGTAGGGCGTTACATGTAGATATGTTGAAACGTTGGCAAAAACCAGGTGACATCACCGATATCCCTGCTTTAAGTACTGCAACTACCATTTCAGATACGGATCGTTGGCTAACAAAATCAGATTACCTGAATTTACGTACGGTTTCAGTCACTTACAATTTTCCTAAAAAGCTATTGAGTAGGTTAAAACTTACCAATGTTAAAGCTTACGTAAATGGCGAAAATTTATTTATTACTTCCGCGAGAAAGGGGATGGACCCAACGCAAACCTATACTGGGGATGCCGAGTATACCTATGCGCCTTCTCGTATTGTAAGCTTTGGTCTTAACATCACATTATAGAATTTGTCAATAATGAAAAGATATTTATCAGTTTTAACAGTCCTTATCTTTTTGCTCACTTTAGGCTCGTGCAAAAAGAGTTATTTAGATACCACGCCATCTGATCAGATAGATGCAGCTAAAATCTTCGATAACATCAACAACGTAAAAGTTGCACTTAATGGGATTTACCGTGCCACTTACATGCAATATTCAGATCAGGAGCAAGATGGTCATCCTGCTATAATGATTGTGATGGATTTCATGGGTGAAGACATTGTACATACGGCTACCGGTACCGTATATTTTAGGGGTGCCTACCGATGGACAGACCATCGTTCGGAATTGAATGATTTGCCTTATTTTTCTTATAGGCTTTATTACCGCATCATTGCCAATGCTAATATTCTATTAGAAGGTATTGATAAGGTTCCAGATGCTACAGAAGCTCAAAAAAATGTAATTAAAGGAGAGTGTTTGGCCTTAAGAGGTTGGGCACATTTCATGTTGGTGCAGCTTTTTGGGATGAGATATGATAAAACAACACTATCTGATATACAGTCTCCAAATACCACCTCAGCTAGAGTACAGTTGGGAGTGCCGGTAGTTACCAAATATTCCTTAGATCCACAACCTAGGAATACCGTAGAAGAGGTATACATACAAGTTAACAAAGATCTGGATCAGGCAATTGCTTTATTGGACGGGGCGCCGCCAAGAGGATTATATAGAACTCATATTGATAAAAGTGTGGCCCAGGGAATTAAAGCCCGTGTAGCTTTGACCCAACAAAACTGGACTGATGCCGCTTATTATGCACAAGAAGCATTAAAAGGATATCCATTGATGTCGAACTCGGCATATTTAGATGGATTTAGTGACATGAAAAACTCTGAGTGGATGTGGGGAGCACATCAATTGCCAGAGCAACTGCCTTCTTATGGTTCTTTCTTTGCCTATATGTCTTCTAACTTTAACTCCTCACATACCAGGTCAAACCCTAAAAAAATCAGTATTTCTCTTTATAATTCTTTAGCCAATACAGACATTAGGAAAAAATTATTCTGCGATAATATTAATGATTACGTTAATTTTCCAGGAGTGATAGATGCTTCTACAGGACAGCCAGTAACTTCCCAAACTAGAGCGCTTTATATGCAGAAAAAGTTTGTAGTATCTGATCCTGCGGTAAGTGCGGGCGATATTCCTTATATGCGTGTAGCGGAAATGTATCTGATTGCTGCCGAAGCAAAAGCAAAACTTGGTTTTATTAATGAGGCTGCAGACATTATCGATGTTTTGGCCAAGAATAGAGATCCCAACTATACACGCCCAGACAATATCTCGGATATTGGAAATGACAACAATGGCTTGATCATGATGCAGAGAAGAATTGAACTATGGGGCGAAGGCTTCCGATTCCTGGATCTTAAGAGATTAAAATTGTCCTTGGATAGGAGTGGAACTGGCTCAACAACAACATTGGCTAATGTGGGTGTTACTACACCTATAAATGCGGACAATGTACGTTGGCAGTTTTTAATTCCAAGACGTGAAATGCAAGCCAATCCATACATGAAACAAAATCCTTAAAACCGCTAAATAATTTAGTCAAATATGTTTTTAACAGGGGGAGTAAAATGCTCCTCCTCGTTATTTCAGCACCTAACCTCTGTCTTATATTACCTCTGAAAATCACTAATGATTAACCTTAAAATGAGGAAAATGAAAAAAATAGGACTTTTATTATTAATCTTTTTGGCGCTGTTAGCCATTAATATTTTTGCGACCCCATCATTAGGTAAATCAAAAAAACAAACTGATACTGCCAACTTTAAACTCGATGTATCCTATAAAGTAGAAGAAGGAGCAAAAGTGCCAGAAGGTTTTGCAGATACCATCAAAAAAGCACAGTTCTTATTGGAAAAAGTTTTCAACTCAAATGAATTCAAAAATGCCTTGTTTAAGCAAAGTTATAATGATTCTGCTTATAGCAAATCAAAGAAAGCTTGCTTTTTAACTGTTTACGATGAAAAAACTGGTCGTATCACTGGAGAGACTGTTTATCAAAACCTATTGAAGGAAAAGGAAGTAAAACTCCTCATCAATATTAGAAACAATGGCGATAAAAAAGGAACCATGGGAGCCTCTTATGCCTGCAATCATCAATTTACTACTTATGATTATTGGCTACAGGAAAAGGGAGAATTAGCACGAAGACTAGCCCGCCATATTGCACATGAATTTACACACATTAGAGGCTACAGGCACGATAATAAGGTGCCTAAACCATTTAAATGGGGTAGAAATATCAAAGAAGACCCTGCCTATGGCATCGGAAATATTGTGGGAGAGATTTTAGCGACTTGGGGTAAGAAATCACTTATTTAATCAAAGCTTAAAACAAATGAAAAAGATCAGTTTACTATATATTGGTATGTGTTTGTTCATCCTATCCTGTAAAAAGAGCAAGCATGTCAACGGCGAAAAGGAACCATCTGGAACAGTTAGCTATCAGCCCAATACTACGGTTTACGGTTCCAACAACTATGTAAAATTTATCGTCGGAGATCTGAAATCACCAATTATTTTGGCTTCGCCCCACGATGGAACCATTATTCCCGATAATTGGCCACTAAGAGATCACCCCGATGCAGTAACCGTTAGAGATTTATATGTATCTGCGTTGACCACTGAAATTGCCGATGCTTTGTATAGAAAAACAGGCTTACACCCACATGTCATCATTAACGACGTAGCAAGGTCCAGAATGGAACCCAATAGAGCATTAGAAGAAGCTTATCATAAAACAGAAGCCGCAAACCAGCTTTGGAGACAATATCATGCTTTCTTAAAAGGCGCACAGGATATGGTACAAAAAAATGTAGGCAAGGGCTTATTTTTGGATATGCATGGACATGGCCATAGCATTCCTCGGATCGAAGTAGGTTATATTGTATCTAAAACTAATCTAAATGGGACAGATGCTGGGCTGAATAGTTTAGCTTCTACTTCGAGCATTTACCATCTTTCAACCATTTCAGCATATCCTTTCTCGCAATTGATTAGGGGAGATTATGCTTTTGGAACCCTCCTAGAAAATGAAGGGATTAGGGCGGTACCTAGTAAACAAGATCCAAAACCCAATTCCGATGACTATTTTAATGGAGGTTATTGTACCTTAGCCTATGGTTCTAAAAATGGAGGAGCAGTTTCAGCCATACAATTAGAAACACACGGCCCCAATTTAAGGAACAACCCAACTGAGCGCAAAGCATCAGGAACTAAAATTGCGGATGCTATTATTAAATACATGCAGAGTCATTACGGATTATTTTTAGACAAATGAAATTGAAAATCGCTTACCCATGCTATATGAGTGCAATGTTTTTGTTGGCATTACAGAGCTGTTCTGTAAAAAAAGCTACAGTAAACCAAAGCACAATGGTGAATTCGTCGTTGATTAAAATTAAACTTCAAGAAAAAAAGGTATTTAATTTTCAAAACGAAGGAATAAGCTTCAGTAACGATTTTCCGTCGGCAAGGCTTAATCAATTGAGCAAAGTGAACGATAGCACCTTTAATATTACCATAGCACCTGAAAACAAACCCATCAATCAAAGCCCTTGGTTTGCATTTAAGGTTTGGTCCAAAGGACAAAAAAATATTTATGTCAACCTGTTATACCCGGAGAATAAACATCGATATCAGCCAAAAATAAGTTCAGACGGAGTGCAATGGGAAACCTTGAACGAAGTTAAATTGAGTGAAGAAAAAAACCAAGCATCCTTCAAATTGGCCTTATCAAAAGACACTTTATTGGTAGCTGCGCAGGAGATAATTGCTTCAAATCAATCCTATCAGTGGATGGACCAACTGGCAAGAAAATACTCCCTCGACAAAAAGGTGATTGGTTATAGTATTGGAGGCAAACCAATCATAGCGCTAAATTCTAAGAAAAGCGATGGAAAGAAAATCGTAGTGATACTTAGTCGCCAACATCCGCCTGAAATTTCTGGCTATTTTGCTATGGTCCAATTCGTAGAAACACTCTTGGGAAATACTCGACTTGCAGAGGACTTTATCAAAAAATATGAACTGGTAATCATTCCAATGATTAATCCAGACGGAGTGGATGAAGGCAATTGGCGACACAGTTTTGCTGGAGTGGATTTAAATAGAGATTGGATTGATTTTAAACAGCCAGAAACCAGAGCGGTGAGGGACTATTTGCTAACTAAGGTAAAAAAACAAGATGCCAAAGTCTATTTTGCTTTAGACTTCCATTCTACCTACAACGATGTGCTATACACCAATGAAGACAGAGCCGATACTAATCAACCAGGTTTGACCAACGCTTGGGTGAAAGGGCTGCATGATTTCGAGGGAGCGAACAAAACCGTCGTCAAACCGTCGGGAAATGGAGGGAATGTTTCCAAAGCCTGGTTGGGTAAAGTTTTAAATGCGGAAGCCCTGACCTACGAAGTAGGAGACAATACGCCACGTGCATATATTAAGCAAAAAGCAACCAAAGTGGCAGAAGTGCTTATGATGGAATTACAAAAGTAAGTGATAAATTAGTAATAGAAACTAACGCCTGTTGTTCAGCTCTTCCAATTTATTGCGTTCATCCTGAAGCTCCCTCGCTAATTTACGTTCCTTTTCTACGGCTTTCGATTTGTAAGCTTGGTATTCATCTGAAATTTCGTTGTATAATTGCGAACGATGTTTAGCTTCGCTGATACTTTTTCCAGAACGAGCAACAACGATGATTAATGCAATCACTAAAACCCCTATGATGCTCCAAACAATAATGTTGTAAGTACCCTTATCAAAAGAGATACCTAAAAATTTAATCTCGTTTAATTTATTGGTATTCTCATTTATTGAAGCATCTTTCCCGGAAATTTCAGTCTTTAAATAATTAACTGTCTTTCCCTGTTCGGTAAGTTTTTGTTGAAGACTTTTTCTTTCAGCCCGCTCTTTTCTCAACGTATCGCTCACATTTTTCCAAAGCTGGTCTAGCCTATATTTTGCTACCATCTTATAACCATCGGGCGAAGTTCTGGTACGAGATAGCATAAATTGATATTGTCCATTTAAACTTGGGTCGGTATTTTTAATTGAATCGCGTTCCCAGGCACCCGTTCTAACGGTATTGGCAATCGGTTTTTGAACGGTGGTAGGTGTTTGGGTTTGGGCAAAAACATTACCAAAACAAAAGGTAAAAGATAAAATGCTAGTGATAGAAAGTAAGGTTTGTCTCATAATCTAGTAAATATCGTTTATACTAAAACAGTATAATTAGATAAATATTATAGCCAATCAGCTTGGCATGTTTCGTTAATTTCGCTCAAGTTAGGATGTTTAATCAAGAAATCAATTGATTCGGGTCATTTTTTTTATGATCATGCGATGATAAATTTGTAGCATGCACATAGGAATAATAGGTTTAGGCGATATGGGCAAATTATATGCACTAGCGTTTACCAAAGCCGGATATGAAGTTTGTGGAACTGATGTGCCCCAACGGTTGAAAGAACTTCAACAAGAGCTTTTATCTCTAAACATAGAAGTTTTAGCAGATGGTCACGAAGTTTCTAGGAAATCAGATTTTATAATCTATGCCGTAGAAGCGGAAAAAATTGACGAGGTGGTAGCTTTATTTGCTAAGTCTACTAAATATGGAGCCATTGTCGGGGGACAAACTTCCGTAAAACATCCCGAAATCGCTGCCTTTGAAAAACACTTGCCAACAGATGCACATATTGTGACCAGTCATTCGTTGCATGGCCCAGGTTTTAATACAGAAGGACAAACACTGGTGGTTATTCGTCACAGAGCTACAAATGAAGTTTATCAAAAGGCTTTAAAAGTTTATGAAGCGTTAGGCTCCAACATCATTGAAATGGATAGTTATCGATTACATGATAAAATAGTGGCCGACACACAAGCAGTAACACATATGGGTTTTGAAAGTATGGGCTCTGCATGGAAAAATGCGGGCTTTTATCCTTGGGATAATCCAGTTTATGCCGGCGGAATTGATAATATTAAAATATTGACCACGCTTCGAATCTTTAGTTACAAATCGCATATTTACGCTGGACTGGCCATTTTAAATCCTTATGCGCAAGCCCAGGTAAGGGAATATGCCAAAACGGAAAGTGACCTATTTGCTTTAATGATAGGAGAGAAAGAGACAGCTTTTAGAAATAAAATAAATGCTGCCAAAAGCTTTGTGTTTAGTGACCATGAAAAACCCATGTTATTGAACGCTGAAATGATGGGAGCCTTTAGCTTGGCAGATAAGACCCATCAAAGAAAGCCAAATTCGCACTTGAGCATTTTAAGTATGGTTTGTGCTTGGCATGCAATGAATGTTAATCCCTACGATAATTTGATTTGCCAAACACCGCCTTTCCGTTTGCGTTTAGGCATCGCCGAATATCTTTTTAAAAACGAAGAGCTACTAGAAGAAACTATATTGGCAGCCCTTTATGATAAGGACATGAGGAAGGACGACCTCGAATTTCATACGGCGGTACATGAATGGGCTTCCATAATCGGTTACGGAGATATGAAAGGCTATAAGGCACATTTCGAAGCCGCTAAATCTTTTTTTAGCAATAGGTTGTTAGCTGGAAGAGAGCTTAGTTCTGAAATGATCAAGCAATTGATGACCTGAGTTCATTAACGCAAGTTCAGGATTATGCTTTATGATTTTTCGTTATCTGCAGCCCTAGCATACCCTCTTCGTTTTACTAAAATCAGCCGGCCTCCCTATAATTTAAAAATGATGCTCCATGTTTCTATGTGGTTGTATTTTTTAACAACAATTTTCGAGTTTACAACCCTTAAAAGTTAAATGAACCACATAGGGACATACAAAGCATATATACAATGGTTTCAAGCGACAGGGCCGAAAATAGTAGGCGGAAAATGATTTTTTGAATTTAAAAGTCTGAATGTAATATGTAGAAAGTGTTTTTTCTAACCTACTTCAAGTTAGCTTGTAAACAGCGAAAACAATAGCTTAATAACTCTTTTTCGATTAACCAAACCAACAGTTTCGACGATTAACCTATAAAATCTAAGTATTCTATAGACATTCTTTTATTGCTTTTTTATTGCATAAAGCCAATGGAAGTGGTTTATATTTGCCGCCATGTCGGTATTAATTTTTACCATAATAGTACTTCTGGGAGCTTTTTTAGCAGGCTTTTTAGGTTCCTTGACCGGTCTTGGAGGTGGTGTTATCATTATCCCTCTATTGACTTTAGGGTTAGGGGTTGATATTCACTATGCTATTGGTGCTTCTATTATTTCGGTAATTGCCACTTCTACGGGTTCCGCTGCCGCCTACGTAAAAGAAGGACTGACCAATATGAGGATAGGCATGTTCCTTGAAATTGCCACTACCGTTGGAGCTATCTTAGGAGCGGTTATTGCGGTTTATTTGAATGCAGCTTATGTGGCCGTTATTTTTGGCTGTATCCTGATATTCTCCTCAATGATGACCTTGAAAAAGAAGGTAGACCATACAACTTTGGACTATAGCAGTAAAGGTGCTAAATTTTTCAAACTGAACGGTTCCTACCCAAATCAAGGAGTAGAAACACCTTATGCCGTGAAAAATGTAGCGGGTGGCTTTTTTATGATGCTGTTTGCAGGTACCTTGTCGGGTTTGTTGGGCATTGGTAGCGGTGCGTTAAAAGTAATTGCCATGGATAATATCATGCGTTTGCCCTTTAAAGTATCTACCACTACCAGCAATTTTATGATGGGGGTTACCGCTGCGGCAAGTGCAGTAGTTTATTTGCATCGTGGACAAATAGATCCAGGAATTGCTATGCCTGTTTGCATTGGTGTATTGATAGGGGCAACTGTTGGAGCAAAAGTATTGGTAAAGGCTAAAACCGATAAATTGAAAATTGTATTTGCAGTGGTAGTAACCATCTTGGCCATACAAATGATTTATAAAGGACTTTCTGGTGGATTCTAATAATGCAAGAGACAAAACAAATCACCGATAAAGACATTCAAACCCTTGTAGGTAACTTACTTCGGACCGGAGTCTATATTTCTATGGGCATCGTGATACTGGGTGGTATCATTTATCTTTTCGATCATGGACGTGAAAAAATCGACTATGCCGTATTCGATATCAATAAAGTATCACTTAAAACCGTGGCGGCAATTTTTGAAGAAGTAGTTACTTTTAAAGGAGTAGCAATTGTACAATTCGGACTTTTAATGTTGATTTTTACGCCAATTGCAAGAGTAATCATGGCGGTAGTCAGCTTCTTTATTGAAAAAGATTATCTCTATGTATTGATAGGTTTAATAGTCCTTTCTATTATCATGATCAGTTTGAGCGGAGGTTTTGCTCACTAGAATCAAATCAAATCTCAATAATGTTCTATTAACCAATTTATTAGGTTTTTTAAGTTTGATTTTCATCAAAAAATAACAGTCGAATCTATCGCTCAAAATCTGAGGACTGTTAAAGGTTAAATTTTTTTTAGCTAACTATTTGAAAATTAATAATTCTTGTCTATCTTTGCCGTCCCTTTGCGGGGATTGTATATCCACCTTGAACGAAGCCCTACTGCTTCGATGGGTGTTAACTTAATTAAAGAAATGTCAGGAATTATTGGAAAAAAAGTAGGAATGACCAGTATTTTCGATGCAGAAGGAAGAAACATTCCTTGTACTGTAATCGAGGCTGGGCCTTGTGTAGTTACACAAGTTAAAACCGAAGAAAAAGACGGTTATTCGTCAATCCAGTTGGGATTTGATGAAGCAAAAGAAAAAAACGTAACGCAACCTCTAAAAGGTCATTACGCTAAAGCGAACACAACTCCAAAACGTAAACTTGTTGAGTTCTCTGAGTTTGAAAATGCTTTAAACTTAGGTGACACAGTTACTGTAGACATCTTCAACGAAGGTGACTATGTTGATGTTGTGGGAACTTCAAAAGGTAAAGGTTTCCAAGGTGTTGTAAAACGTCATGGTTTTGCCGGTGTGGGTGGTCAAACTCACGGTCAGCATAACAGAATGCGTGCACCAGGTTCATTGGGAGCGTCTTCATGGCCTTCACGTGTATTCAAAGGAATGCGTATGGCTGGTAGAACAGGTGGTGATAGAGTGAAAGTTCAAAACTTACAAGTGTTGAAAGTTTACGCTGAGCAAAACCTAGTGGTAGTTAGTGGTTCCATTCCAGGAGCTAAAGGTTCTTACGTAATCTTAGATAAGTAAGCAAGATGGAAGTTAAAGTAGTAAACATTTCAGGAAAAGAGACAGGTGCCAAGGTGCAACTTCCTGAGTCGGTATTTGGTGTTACACCAAACGACCACGCGATTTATTTAGATGTAAAACAGTATTTGGCCAACCAACGTCAAGGTACTCACAAATCTAAGCAACGTAACGAAATTGCTGGTTCTACCCGTAAATTATACAAACAAAAAGGTACTGGTGGTGCACGTGCCGGAAGCATTAAATCGCCATTATTCAATGGTGGTGGCCGTGTTTTTGGTCCTCAACCTCGCGACTATAGTTTTAAATTGAACAAAAAACTAAAATCATTGGCTCGTAAATCAGCTTTAGCTTATAAAGCACAAGATAACAGCATCGTGGTTTTAGAAGACTTCAATTTTGATAGCATCAAAACTAAAAACTATGTGAACTTGGTAAGCGCACTAAACTTAGCAAACGAGAAAACTTTGTTAGTGTTACCAGAGCAAAACAACAATATTTATTTATCAAGCAGAAATATCCAGAAAACTAAAGTGATTACTGCTGGTGATTTAAACACATATGATGTGTTGAACGCTGGTAAACTTTTGTTAACTGCTAACTCGCTTAAAACATTGGAGGAGGCATTTGCCAAGTAATATGGAAATCTTACAAAGACCAATTTTAACCGAAAAAGCATCTGCATTGACTGAAAAAGCTAACCGTTTTACTTTCCAAGTAGATCACAGAGCTAACAAATTGCAGATTAAGAAAGCCATTGAGCAAATGTATGGTGTAACCATCGTAGCCCTAAACACAATGGTAGTACAAGGTAAGGCAAAAACCAGAAACACTAAAGCAGGTTTAGTAACTGGCCGTAGCCCTAAATACAAAAAAGCTATTGTTACATTGAAAGATGGCGAAACAATAGATTATTACGCGAATATTTAATATAAAAATTGAATAATTAATAACTATGGGCTTAAGAAAATTTAAACCAGTCACTCCGGGAACCCGTTTTAGGGTAGGCGCAAGCTTTACGGAGATTACAGCAACCAAGCCCGAAAAATCATTGGTTGTATCTTCTAAGAAATCGGGAGGACGTAACAATACAGGTAAAATGACAATGCGCTATATCGGCGGTGGTCATAAAAAATCTTACCGTTTAATTGACTTTAAACGTGATAAGTTTGATATCCCTGCAGTTGTAGCTACTATTGAGTACGATCCAAACCGTACCGCACGTATTGCATTATTAAACTATGCAGACGGCGAGAAGCGTTATATCATTGCACCAGAAGGGTTGCAAGTAGGACAAACAGTGCTTTCGGGTGATAAAGCTACTCCAGAAGTAGGTAATACTTTGAAATTAGCGAACATCCCTTTAGGTTCTATCATCCACAATTTAGAATTACACCCAGGTAAAGGTGCTCAATTAGCACGTAGCGCTGGATCTTATGCACAATTAGCAGCAAGAGACGGTAAATATGCTACCATCAAATTACCTTCAGGTGAAGTAAGATCTATCTTAGTTACTTGTCTTGCCACTATTGGTACAGTTTCTAACTCTGATCATGCAAACGAAGTGTTGGGTAAAGCAGGTCGCAGCCGTTGGGTTGGTCGTCGTCCTCGTACTCGTCCAGTAGCGATGAACCCTGTAGATCACCCAATGGGTGGTGGTGAGGGTAGATCATCTGGTGGTCACCCACGCTCAAGAAACGGTGTTTTAGCTAAAGGCTTCAAAACTCGTTCACTTAAGAAATACTCAAATCGTTTCATCATAGAGAAAAGGAAGAAATAATGGCTCGTTCAATTAAAAAAGGACCTTATATTGACCATAACGTAGAGAGAAAAGTAAACTCTATGAATGATTCAGGCAAAAGGACTGTAATCAAAACTTGGTCACGTAGATCAATGATCTCACCAGATTTCGTTGGTCACACATTTGCTGTGCACAACGGCAATAAATTTATACCAGTATACGTAACAGAAAACATGGTTGGCCACAAGCTAGGGGAGTTCGCTCCAACTAGAACCTTTAGAGGCCACTCTGAAAAGAAAAAATAATTAAAAGATGGAAGCAGTAGCGAAATTAAACAATTGCCCAACTTCACCGCGTAAGATGCGTTTAGTTGTGGATCTTATCAGAGGTGAGCGTGTTGAGAAAGCATTACAGATTTTGAAGTACACCAATAAAGAAGCTGCTATAAGAGTTGAAAAACTTTTATTGTCTGCCATCAACAATTGGGAGCAAAAAAACTCTGGTTCTCGCCCTGAAGAAAGCCAATTATTCGTTAAATCGATTATGGTTGACGGTGGTCGTCAATTAAAAAGATTGAGACCAGCACCTCAAGGCCGTGGTTATAGAATTCGTAAACGTTCAAACCACGTAACCCTTGTAGTAGATAGTAAAAACGTTGAAACTCAAACTAATTAACAGAAATGGGACAAAAAGCACATCCAATAGGTAACAGGTTAGGAATCATCAGAGGTTGGGATTCTAACTGGTTCGGTGGCAACAACTATGCTGATAAATTAGTTGAGGACGAAAAAATCAGAAAATACCTTTCAGCTCGTATTGCAAAGGGCGGTGTTTCTAAAGTAGTAATCGAGCGTACCTTAAAACGTATCACTGTTACTATTCACACAGCACGTCCAGGAATTGTAATCGGTAAAGCTGGCCAAGAAGTTGACAAGATCAAAGAAGAGTTGAAGAAATTGACTAAAAAGGAAATTCAAATCAACATTTTCGAGATCAAACGTCCAGAGCTTGATGCTCAATTGGTAGCAGAAGGTGTTGCAAAACAATTAGAAGCTAGGATTTCGTTCCGTAGAGCAATGAAATCATCAATCGCATCAACCATGAGAATGGGAGCAGAAGGTATCAAAATCATGACTTCTGGCCGTTTAGGTGGTGCTGAGATGGCTCGTACAGAACAGTACAAAGAAGGAAGAATTCCTTTGCATACTTTCCGTGCCGATATCGACTACGCTTTAGCAGAAGCTTTAACTACTTACGGTAAAATAGGTATTAAAGTATGGATCTGTAAAGGTGAAGTATACGGTAAACGTGATCTTTCTCCAAACATTGGCGCAGCAAACAACGCACCTGGTAAAGGTGGCAGACCAGAAGGTAACTTCGGCGGACGCGATGGCGGAAGAGATAACAGAGGCGGCGGCGACAGAAGGAATAACGACAAACGCGGTGGCGGTCGTCCTGGTCAAGGCGGAAGAGATAATAGAGGCGGTGGCAACAACAGAGGCCCACGCAAATAGTTAACAAATCGTTCAACGATAATATTTAAATAAAATGTTACAGCCAAAAAGAACCAAGTTCAGAAAGATGCAAAAAGGCAGGATGAAGGGTTTAGCAACTCGTGGTGCTGAGCTATCATTCGGATCTTTTGGTATCAAGTCTTTAGAAGCTACTTGGATCACAAGTCGCCAAATCGAGGCAGCACGTATCGCGGTAACTCGTTACATGAAACGTGAAGGTCAAGTTTGGATCAGAATTTTCCCGGACAAACCGGTAACGAAAAAACCAGCTGAGGTACGTATGGGTAAAGGTAAAGGTGCTCCTGAATACTGGGTAGCAGTAGTGAGACCGGGACGTATCCTTTTCGAAGCAGAAGGTGTGCCTATGGCAATTGCTAAAGAAGCATTAAGACTTGCTGCACAGAAATTACCTGTTCAAACCAAATTTGTAGTACGTAGAGATTACGTAGAAGCATAAAAAGAGAGATGGGATCAATGTTGTAAGTAACTTGTTATTATAACCGCTAGACCCATCATATAAAAAATAAGAAGATGAAAAACTCAGAAATCAAAGGGCTTTCTCAAGAAGAATTAGTAGCTAAGATTGCGGAAGAAAAACAAAACTTAACAAAGTTGAAGTTTGCGCATACCATTTCGGCTATCGAAAATCCTAACCGTATTACTGCGGCTAGAAAAACTATAGCCCGTTTAAACACTGAATTGTCTGCTGTTAAAAAAGCAGCAGTAGCTACAGAAACTAAATAATTTTTAGAGCCCAATGGAAAGAAATTTAAGAAAAACAAGAATCGGGTTGGTAGTAAGCAACAAAATGGATAAATCTGTTGTAGTTGCAGTGGAGCGTAAAGTGAAGCACCCAATCTATGGTAAGTTCGTGAAGAAAACTACCAAATTTATGGCTCATGACGAGAAAAACGAATGCGGTATCGGTGATACTGTAGAAATCATGGAAACTCGTCCATTGAGTAAAAACAAGAACTGGAGATTGGTACAAATTTTAGAAAAAGCTAAATAAGATGGTACAACAGGAATCAAGATTAAACGTAGCCGACAATAGCGGCGCAAAACAAGTATTGGTTATCCGTGTACTTGGTGGTACTGGCAAACGTTATGCATCAATTGGCGATAAAATTGTTGTAACAGTTAAAAGTGCTTTGCCTTCAGGCAATATCAAAAAAGGAACTGTTTCTAAAGCAGTAGTAGTTAGAACTAAAAAAGAAATCCGTCGTAAAGATGGTTCTTATATCCGTTTTGACGATAATGCAGCCGTATTGTTAAACAACCAAGACGAGCCTCGTGGCACACGTATCTTTGGCCCAGTAGCAAGAGAACTGCGTGAAAAACAATTCATGAAAATTGTATCATTAGCACCGGAGGTATTATAAAATGGGAAACAAAGTTAACAAACCGGCAAAATTAAAAATCCGTAAAGGCGACCTAGTAAAAGTTATTGCTGGCGACTCTAAAGGACAACAAGGTAAAGTACAAGAAGTACTTGTATCTCAAAACAGAGTGGTAGTAGAAGGTGTAAACCTTGTATCTAAACACACTAAGCCAAGTGCTGCTAGCCCAAATGGCGGTATAATTAAAAAAGAGGCTGCTCTTCATATTTCAAACGTTCAGTTGGTTGATCCAAAATCTGGTAAAACTACTCGTGTTGGCCGTAAATTAAATGCCGACGGAAAATTAGTTAGAGTTGCTAAAGTTTCAGGGGAGGAAATTAAATAATGGCATACGTACCAAGATTAAAAAGCAAATATAAAGAGGAAATTGTAGGTGCTCTTAAAGATAAGTTCAACTACAAAACTGTTATGCAGGTTCCTAAGTTGCAGAAAATTTCTATCAACCAAGGTGTTGGTCGTTACTCTGTAGCTGACAAGAAAATCATTGATAGCTCTATCCTTGAATTGTCTACCATCACTGGTCAACAAGCGGTTAGTGCTAAGTCTAAAAAAGATATCTCAAACTTTAAATTACGTAAAGGTATGCCAATTGGTGTACGTGTAACTTTACGTGATAACAACATGTATGAGTTCTTAGACAGATTGATTTCTGTGGCTTTGCCTCGTATCCGTGATTTCAAAGGTATCAACGATAAAGGATTTGATGGAAAAGGTAACTATACTTTAGGTGTTACTGAGCAAATCATTTTCCCAGAGATCAACATCGACAAAATCAACAAAATTTTAGGTATGGATATTACTTTCGTAACTACTGCTGGAACTGATGTTGAAGCGTTGGAACTTTTAAAACAATTTGGATTACCATTTAAAAATCAAAAAGCAGAACAATAATGGCAAAAGAAGGAGTAAAAGCTCGCGAAGTTAAACGCCAGAAAATGGTAGCTAAATATGCTGAGAAACGTGCAGCATTGAAAGCAGCCGGCGATTACGCAGCGTTAGATAAATTACCTAAAAACTCTTCGGCTGTGCGTTTACACAACCGTTGCAAGTTAACTGGCCGTCCTCGTGGTTACATGCGTACCTTCGGTATTTCAAGGGTAACTTTCCGTGAAATGGCTTTAGAAGGTAAGATACCGGGAGTTAGAAAAGCTAGCTGGTAATTATTTAAGTGATATAAGTTTTTGAGTTATAAGTTGTAAGTTGTATTTTTGCAGCCCTTACAGCTTATAGCTCATTAGCATATAGCTACAAAATAGAATATTAACCGATAGTAGGTCCAGAAGTCGGGTGACGCGTACGGAAACCACTATCACAATTCAATAATAATGAATACAGATCCAATAGCGGATTATCTTACAAGATTAAGAAATGCTATTAAAGCAAATCACAGAATCGTAGAAATTCCCGCTTCTAACCTTAAAAAGGAAATCACTAAAGTTCTTTTCGACAAAGGTTACATTGCAAACTACAAGTTTGAAGACACTAATGCTCAAGGAGTGATTAAAATTGCGTTAAAATATAATGCAATCACTAAAATCCCAGCTATCCGTACGTTAACCCGTATCAGCAAGCCAGGTTTGAGACAGTATGCAGGCGTTGAAAACATGCCAAGAGTATTAAATGGTTTAGGTATCGCAATCTTATCTACTTCTAAAGGTGTAATGACCGATAAAGAAGCAGCCAAATTGAACATTGGTGGTGAGGTATTGTGTCACGTTTATTAATAGGAGGATAACGCAATGTCAAGAATAGGAAAAGCCCCAATTAGCATCCCGGCTGGAGTAACCGTTACCGTTGATAACAACAATTTAGTAACCGTAAAAGGTCCTAAAGGAGAGTTAACCCAGTTAGTAGATAAAGATATCACTATCTCACAAGAAGAAGGTGTTTTAACCGTACAACGTCCAACAGATCAAAAAAGACACAGAGCCTTACACGGTTTGTATCGTTCATTGATCAATAACATGGTTGTAGGCGTAACACAAGGTTATAAATTAGAGCAAGAATTAGTAGGTGTTGGTTACCGTGCCTCAAATCAAGGTCAAACCTTAGATTTAGTATTAGGTTATTCTCACCACTACGTGTTCCAATTACCTCAAGAAATTAAAGTAACGACCACATCAGAAAAAGGTCAAACTCCTAAAATTATTTTAGAGAGCATCGACAAACAATTGATCGGTCAAGTAGCAGCGAAAATCCGTTCGTTACGTGCTCCAGAGCCTTACAAAGGTAAAGGTATCAAGTTTGTAGGTGAAGTGTTAAGAAGAAAAGCAGGTAAATCAGCTTCTAAAAAATAATTAAAATGGCAGGAAAAAAATTATCACGCAGAGAGCGTATTAAAAAAGGTATCAGAAAAAGACTTGCTGGCTCTGAAAACCGTCCACGTTTATCAGTTTATAGAAGCAATAAAGGTATTTATGCTCAAATCATTAACGATGAAACTGGTAAAACTATAGTTGCAGCATCATCTTTATCTAAAGATTTCAATGCTTCAGGAAACAAATCTGAGCAATCAGTAGCAGTAGGTAAATTAGTTGCCGAAAAAGCAATTGCAGCTGGTGTTAAAGAAGTTGTTTTCGACAGAAATGGTTACCTATACCATGGTCGTGTTAAATCGTTGGCAGAAGGTGCCCGCGAAGGTGGTCTAGTATTTTAATCATTAAATAAGATATAATGTCAACTATCAATATAAAAAGAGTAAAAACTAGCGAGATTGAATTAAAAGATCGCTTAGTGAGCATCCAACGTGTTGCTAAAGTAACCAAAGGAGGTCGTACTTTCAGCTTTTCAGCTATCGTAGTTGTAGGTGATGAGAACGGCGTTGTAGGTTACGGATTAGGCAAAGCTAAAGAGGTAACTGAGGCTATCGCAAAAGGTGTAGACGATGCAAAAAAGAACTTGGTAAAAGTTCCTATTTTGAACGGTACTGTACCTCACGAGCAAATCGGTAAGTACTCTGGTGGTTTTGTATTAATTAAGCCTGCTGCTGTAGGTACTGGAGTAATTGCTGGTGGTGCGATGCGTGCCGTGCTAGAAAGTGCTGGTATCCACAACGTATTGGCAAAATCAAAAGGTTCATCAAATCCTCACAACGTGGTAAAAGCTACAGTTGATGCATTAACCAAAATGCGTGATGCTTACACCGTAGCACAAAACCGTGGTGTTGATTTAAACAAAGTTTTTAACGGATAAGATCATGGCGAAAATTAAAATCACTCAGGTAAAAAGCGTTATCGACAGAAGCGAGCGCCAAAAAAGAACCATGAAAGCTTTAGGTTTGAGTAAATTAAACCAAAGTGTTGAGGTTGAGGCTAATGCAGCAATCATCGGCATGGTTAGAAAAGTTAATCACTTAGTAGCTATCGAAGCTATATAAATTTATTATCGGAATTTGCTTAAGATTTATATCTTAGGCAAATTTTTTTTGTTTAATCGTTGTTTCCTGATTAGTGAAAGCGAAGGGGCAACACAATAAGTTTCAAAAATGAACTTAAGTAATTTAAAACCTGCAAAAGGTTCTGTAAAAACTAGTAAAAGAATAGGTCGCGGTCAAGGTTCTGGTCGCGGAGGTACTTCAACCCGTGGTCACAAAGGAGCTGGCTCACGTTCAGGTACTTCAACCAAAGTTGGTTTCGAAGGCGGTCAAATGCCTTTACAACGTCGTGTACCTAAAGTTGGTTTCAAACCAATTAACCGTACTGAATACGTAGGTGTAAACTTAGACGTATTACAAGGATTAGCAGAAAAATTTAGCTTAAGCACCATAAATTTTGCTACATTGCAGGAGCATGGTTTAGCTTCAAAAAACGACTTAGTGAAAATCTTAGGTCGTGGCGAAGTTAAAGCTAAATTAGAAGTTACAGCTCACGCTTTTTCTGCAAGTGCACAAAAAGCTATCGAAGCTGCTGGAGGCTCAATCGTAAAACTATAAAATGAAGAAGCTACTTACTACTTTAAGTAATATTTGGAAAATTGAAGAATTAAAAGGGCGTATTTTATTTACGCTTATGATTCTTGTAATCTATAGACTAGTTTGTCAGGTGGTATTGCCAGGTGTCGATCCTGCTCAACTATCAAATGCACAAAAATCAGGTCTATTAGGTTTATTAGATATGTTCGCTGGGGGTGCATTCTCTAAAGCGTCAATCGTTGCGTTAGGTGTAATGCCTTATATCTCTGCCTCAATTGTGGTGCAGTTATTGGGAATTGCGGTGCCTACGTTCCAAAAAATGCAGAAAGAGGGTGAAAGCGGACGTAAAAAATTAACGCAGTACACTCGTTACCTAACAGTGGCCATTACTATTGTACAAGCAATTGGTTATGTGAAAACACAAATTACTCCAGAAGCAATTGTGATTGACCATACTACTTTCTATTTCTTGTCGGCAATTGTGCTTACAGCGGGTACCTTATTTGTGATGTGGTTGGGCGAAAAAATTACTGATAAAGGTATCGGTAATGGTACGTCTTTGATCATCATGGTAGGTATCATTGCTCGTTTGCCTATTGCAATTAGCCAAGAAATCAGTTCTGTATTTGCAGGTAATGACGGCGGTTTAATTAGATTGGTATTAGAGATTGTAGCATTGTATGCAATCATCATGTTTACTATCCTAATTGTACAAGGTGTTCGTAAAGTGCCTGTGCAATATGCTAAGCGTATTGTAGGTAACAAACAAGTAGGTGGCGTTAGACAATACATTCCGTTGAAGGTAAATGCAGCTGGTGTTATGCCAATCATCTTTGCTCAGGCTTTGATGTTTGTTCCGAGTGCATTGATTGGACTATTCCCTAATTTGCAGGAAAGTTGGTTGCACCAATATTCGGATATTACTTCGTTAACTTATAGTTTAACGTTTGCGTTTTTAATTATTGCATTCACATTCTTCTATACTGCAATTACCGTTAACCCGACTCAAATGTCTGATGACATGAAGAAAAATGGCGGTTTCATTCCGGGTGTAAAACCTGGTTTGGCTACTTCATCTTTTATTGATGAAGTAATTTCTAAGATCACTTTCCCTGGATCGTTGTTCTTGGCAGCTATTGCTATTCTTCCGTCAATTGCCGTTAAGGTTGGTATTCAACAAGAGTTTGCCCATTTCTTTGGTGGTACTTCATTGTTGATTTTGGTAGGGGTAGTATTAGATACTTTGCAACAGATTGAAAGCTATTTATTAATGCGTCACTACGATGG
The DNA here is from genome assembly GCF_039594775.1 of Pedobacter sp. Classification (GTDB taxonomy): domain Bacteria; phylum Bacteroidota; class Bacteroidia; order Sphingobacteriales; family Sphingobacteriaceae; genus Pedobacter. The sequence continues at coordinate 1,315,448 of NZ_JBCNMT010000001.1, forward strand.
TTTAATGAAAACAGGAAGAGTAACCGGACGTTCGGGAGTTCCAACTGTAACAAGTACCAGCGGAGCTGCATTATAAGCAAGCAACAATAAGATTGCATGTCTAAGAAGATCCATTACAAATCTCAAGAAGAGATTGAGCTAATTAGGGAAAGTTCATTACTGGTTTCAAAAACCCTTGCCGAAGTGGCGAAGGTAATCAAACCGGGAATTACAACTATATCATTAGATAAGCTGGCATACGAGTTCATCAAAGATCACGGAGCTGTGCCAGCTTTTCTTAATTACGGTGGTTTCCCTAATTCTCTTTGCATTTCTCCTAACGAACAAGTCGTTCACGGCTTTCCTAACGATTATGTCATCCAAGAGGGTGATTTGATATCGGTAGACTGTGGCGTAATCAAGAACAACTATTTTGGCGACTCGGCTTACACTTTTTCTATAGGTGAAATAGATGAAGAGCGTAAGCAACTGGTAAAGGTCACACAAGAGTGCTTGGCCTTTGCAATTGAGAAGGCAGTGGTAGGTATGCGTATAGGCGACATTGCCCATGCAGTGCAAGCCCATGCCGAGGCCAATGGTTTTGGAGTGGTGAGAGAATTGGTAGGACATGGGGTTGGCGTTCAGCTTCACGAAAAACCAGAAGTTCCCAACTATGGTAAACGTGGAAGCGGAATGAAACTGGAAGAAGGAATGGTGTTAGCCATTGAACCCATGATCAACGCGGGAACAGCAGCGGTTAAATTCTGGTCAGATGGTTGGACGGTAACAACAAAAGACAATAAACCATCGGCACATTTTGAACACACTGTTGCAATAAAAAAGGGTAAAGCAGATGTTTTAAGTACTTTTTCGGTGATTGAAGAAGTTTTAAAAGAAAAAAGTTAAAAATTTCAAAAAAAATATTTAATTTTGCAACCCTGTTTAGTGGACAGCTAATTAAGTAAAAATCAATAGAATATGGCTAAACAAGCCTCAATTGAGCAAGACGGAGTAATAAAAGAAGCATTATCGAATGCAATGTTCAGGGTAGAACTTGAAAATGGGCATGAGATTATTGCGCACATATCAGGTAAAATGAGGATGCATTACATCAAAATTTTGCCTGGAGATAAAGTTAAACTGGAGATGTCGCCTTACGATTTAACAAAAGGTCGAATCACTTATAGATACAAATAAAATGAAAGTTAGGTCATCAATTAAAAAGCGTAGTGCTGATTGTAAGGTTATTCGTCGCAATGGCAAACTTTACGTAATCAACAAGAAAAACCCTAAGTTTAAACAACGTCAAGGTTAATTAAAAACATTAGGAACGATTCCGTACAACGGTGGCCCGCCGTTCGGTCGTTCATTTAAAAACAATTTACAAATATGGCAAGGATATCAGGTATTGATTTACCAAGAAACAAGAGAGGCGAGATCGGACTAACTTACATCTACGGTGTAGGTAGATCAACTGCTCAAAACATTTTGACCCAAGCAGGGATCGATTTCAATAAAAAAGTACAAGATTGGTCAGACGATGAGTTGTCTGCAATCCGTACCATTATCAACGACCAAATCAAAGTAGAAGGTGCTTTGCGTTCGGAGGTTCAATTAAACATCAAGCGTTTAATGGATATCGGTTGCTACAGAGGTCTTCGTCATAGAAAAGGTTTGCCAGTTCGTGGTCAACGTACTAAAAACAACTCTCGTACTCGTAAAGGAAAGAGAAAAACAGTTGCTAACAAGAAAAAGGCATCTAAATAATAATTAGATTACAGATTTACGGTAGGGGATTACTGAGTTAGTTCAAGTTCGTAAGTCAAATCGTTAAAAAATAACATGGCTAAAAGTAAAAAAGTTACCAAAAAACGTCTTGTTGTGATTGAGCCAGTTGGCCAAGCTCACATCAATGCTACGTTCAACAACATCATCGTTACTTTAACAAATAACAACGGTCAAACCATTTCATGGTCTTCAGCTGGTAAAATGGGCTTCAAAGGTTCTAAAAAGAACACGCCTTATGCTGCTGGTCAAGCTGCATCTGATTGCGGTAAAGTAGCTCATGATTTAGGCTTGCGTAAAGTTGACGTATTTGTTAAAGGTCCTGGTTCAGGTCGTGAATCTGCAATCAGAACTTTACAAGTAGCAGGTATTGAAGTTTTGTCTATTAAAGACATCACTCCACTTCCTCACAACGGATGTCGTCCTCCTAAGAAAAGAAGAGTTTAATCAATTAATTTTTAAAGCTAAGAGTCTGCAGCTACAGGTTGCATGATACTTTAAAATCAAAAACAATGGCAAGATATACCGGACCAAAGTCCAAAATCGCCCGTAAATTTAGAGAGCCAATTTTCGGCCCTGATAAAGCATTAGAAAGAAAAAACTATCCTCCAGGGCAACACGGTGCCTCAAAAAGAAGAGGAAAGCAGTCTGAGTACGCAGTACAGTTAATGGAGAAGCAAAAAGTAAAATACACTTACGGTGTATTAGAAAAGCAGTTCCGTAACTTGTTTACTAAAGCTTCATCACGTCAAGGTATCACTGGTGATAACTTGTTACAATTGTTAGAGGCACGTTTAGACAATACAGTATACAGATTAGGTATTGCTCCTAGCCGTTCAGGTGCTCGTCAGTTGGTTAGCCACAAGCACATTACTGTAAACGGTGAGTTAGTAAATATCCCATCATATCAATTAAAAGCTGGTGATGTTGTTGCAGTAAGAGAGAAATCAAAATCTCTTGAAGCGATTTCAAATTCAGTAGCTGGCAGAGCAATCAACAAGCACTCTTGGTTAGATTGGAACGCTAAAGAATTATCAGGTAAATTCTTATCATACCCTAACCGTGATGAGATTCCTGAAAACATTAAGGAAAACCTTATTGTAGAGTTGTACTCTAAGTAATAGACTTGGTTGAAGCCCTATTGGGCTTCAACTGTTTTTACGTTACACAACATTAATAAACGATCTAAAAACATTAATAAATGGCAATTTTAGCATTTCAGAAGCCAGATAAGGTAATCATGCAGAAATCAACTGATTTCGATGGTCAATTTGAATTTCGTCCTTTAGAGCCCGGTTTCGGTGTAACAATTGGTAACGCCCTAAGAAGAATTTTACTTTCTTCTTTGGAAGGCTATGCTATTACCAGCATTCGTTTTTCAGGCGTTTCTCATGAGTTTTCTACTATCAAAGGTGTAGTTGAAGATTTAACAGAGATCATCCTTAACTTGAAACAAGTTCGTTTCAAGAAAACTGGTGAATCTGGTGATTCTGAGAAAATCTTTATCATTGTAAATGGTCAAGAACAATTCCTAGCGGGAGATATTACCAAGTTTTCAAACAATTTCGAGGTGTTGAACCCGGAAATGGTTGTTTGTAACATGGAGAAAAACGTTACTTTGGAAGTTGAGTTAACTGTAAACAAAGGACGTGGTTATGTACCAGCAGAAGAGAATAAAGTTTCTGATAGTGTAGTTGGTGTGATTGCAATCGACTCGATTTTCACCCCAATGAAGAATGTAAAATACACGATTGAAAACTATCGTGTTGAGCAAAAGACTGACTATGAGAAATTGATTTTAGATATTTCTACAGATGGTTCTATCCATCCGGAAGAAGCTTTGAAAGAGGCAGCTAAAATTTTGATCCAACACTTCATGTTGTTCTCCGATGAGAACTTGGTATTGGAATCTCAAGCTAAAGAAGAAACTAAGGAAGTTGACGAGGAAATCTTACACATGCGTAAAATCCTTAAAACCGAATTGGTAGATCTAGATCTTTCAGTACGTGCATTGAACTGCTTAAAAGCAGCGGATATCCGTACTTTGGCTGATTTAGTATCTTACGATGTTGCTGATATGTTAAAATTCAGAAACTTCGGTAAAAAGTCATTAACTGAAATCCAAGAATTGGTAAAATCTAAACAATTATCGTTTGGAATGAACCTTTCTAAATTTAAGTTAGACGAAGAGTAAGAAAGTTATAGGTTGTAAGTTTTACGTATCACGTATAACTTATAACATATTACTAAAGAATTAAAATTAATTCACTGTGTGTAATTCCCTCAGATTAAGTTCAAAGAGACGGTACACACTTTATAAACAAAAAAATGAGACACGGTAAAAAACACAATCACTTAGGAAGAACTACTTCGCACAGAAAAGCGATGTTGGCTAATATGGCTTCTTCTTTGATCACTCACAAGAGAATCACTACTACACTAGCTAAAGCTAAAGCTTTGCGTGTTTATGTAGAGCCAATCATCACTAAATCTAAAAACGATACTACTCACTCACGTCGTACGGTATTTGCTTACTTGAAAGACAAAGAAGTAGTAACAGAGTTGTTCCGTGACGTTGCAGCTAAAGTTGCTAACCGTCCAGGTGGTTATACTCGTATCATCAAGTTAAACAACCGTTTAGGTGATAACGCTGAAATGGCGTTAATCGAATTGGTAGACTACAACGAAGTATACGGAAAAGATACAGCTGCTGCTGAGAAGAAAACTACTCGTAGAGGAAGATCAAAAGCTAAAAAAGCTGACGCACCTGCTGCAGAAGTTAAAGAAGAAACAGCTCCAGTTGCTGAAGTTAAAGAGGAAGTTGCTGAAGAGGCAGCCCCTGAAGCACCAGCTGCTGATGATGCAGAAGAGCAAAAAGCGTAGTGTAACTAACTTATTATGCTTAACCCCTCTAGGATTTCCTAAAGGGGTTTTTTGTTTTTAGGTGTTTTGCCTGTTAAATGTGGTTAGCTTCTTTTTTTAAATTGGAGATGCTCCAACTTTTTGCCCGCCAAAGTTTTTTCGCCAACAACTTCAAAGCCTAATTTTAAATACAATCTTTTGGCATTAGGATTCTCTTGGTCCACTAATAAACCAAGTGTTTCATTTTGTTGGAGAACATATTCATCAATTAGAAATTGAAATATCTTTGACCCAATGCCTTTTCCCTGTTGGTTTGGATTTACTCCAACACAATCAATATAATATTCTCCAGCCTCAGTTTCGTCTTCAGGGTTGAAGTCTTGTTTAAACATCGATTTTATTTTTCGAGCCACTGGTTCTCTTAGTTCGTGTAATTTCGCACCATTGTATACCAATGCAGCAGCTACAATTTCATTTTCACATTCAACCACCCAGCAATTTTCATAGGAATATTGATTACCGTTTTCTTCTGTCAAACTACTTAGAAATTGCAACGCCTTTTCAGCTGACTTCTCACCTATAAATTGATAAGCAATTTCCTCCATCGCTAAGAAGATGTAATTAGCAATGATTTTAGATTCTTCACGTTTTGCGTTTCTAATCAACATAATCGAATTTTAGTTTCGTTTTATGACAAAATGCTCCCTGGTCCAATTTCGTAGGGTGCTTTGCCTTGTTCGAATATTCTCGCTTGTAGATTACCTTCTAGGGTAATCTTGTCATTGATTCTTCTGATCCAATTTCCTTCTCTCAAGCCAATCACTTTAATGTTATTTTGGGTTAGAAATTCTAATATTCTAGTCTCTCTGGTTTCTCCGTTATGCTTTAATTCCGGTTGGGGATCTAAGTAATGTGGGTTGATATTGAACGGCACTAGGCCCATGCAATCAAAGCTTGGAGGATAAACAATAGGCATGTCATTAGTTGTTTTCATATTTAAACCTCCAATGTTGGTTCCGGCACTGCAGCCCAAATATGGTTTCCCATTTTCTATATTTGTTTTTAAGATGCTCATCAAGTTAAGCTCGTGTAGCGTTTTTACCAATAGAAAAGTATTGCCTCCTCCAGTAAAAAAACCTTGAGCATCTTCAATTGCTGTAACTTTGTCTTCAAATTCATGGAGACCTTTAACCTTAATGCCTAGCTCCGAAAAGAAACCTGCAGCCTTTGCAGTGTAATCATCATGGGAAATTCCGCCTGGACGAGCGAAAGGAATAAAAATAATTTCATTTACTCCCTCATAAAGGTTAACAAGTGCCGGTTTAAGATAGGCTAGGTAGGTTTCGCCAAATAGGGTGGAGGTAGAAGCAAGAATAATATTCATAAAGGTTTAATTAATTCTTTTCAAATATAACGAAGCTAAATTTACTGTGTTTAATTTAGAAATGACTTTCCGTTGTACATCATTCCGGCGAAGGCGGGAACCACTTGCTCATCGAAGATAATCTTAAAGCGGATATGGTCTATGATCGCATTACGATTGCCAGTTAAGCTGGTAATCACGATAATCGAAGTGGGTGCTAGGACTAACTATCTCATGACGATTTATTATAGGTATAATCGTATTTTTGCATTTCAGTATTAATCAAGATGGATCAGCACGAAACAACCTTTGTAAATGAGATTAAAAAAGTGATAGCGGAATCGACTTTTGTAAAGTTAGCTTTGGGTAACTACAAAGGTACAGAGGAGGGTTTGAAACAGCTATATGTTAAACCTGTTTTGATTAAGAACAAGCAGTTATTGGCCTTCAATTATAGATACAAAACGCGAGATATTTTCAAAAACTTTGAGATTGAAGAGGGGGTATTACTTATTGAAGGGTATTTGGCTGGTGATTTCAATGTGGCTACTTTATTTTCTGTCAATGAAGAAACAATCTTGGAGAGAACTGCTAAAGGAAGCTTTCGTTTAAGAACCAGGCAACTGGAAGAAAAAAAGGAAGCTGATTTGTCTCATAACAAAGAAAAGAAACGATTGATTTTAGCAAAAGACAACCTTTACCTTCATGAACTGGGACTTACCGATGAGCAAGGAATGGTGTTTAAAAATGCTCAGGATAAGTACAAGCAGATTAACCAATATATCGAAATCTTAAGCTCTTTAATTAAGGAATTTCCCAAAGGCAACATTAAAAACGTGGTTGATATGGGTTCGGGTAAGGGCTACCTTACTTTTGCGCTGTACGATTATTTGCTTAACCACCAGCAAAAGGCCAATGTGGTTGGGGTTGAGTTTAGAAAGGATTTGGTGGATTTGTGTAATAAGATTGCGGTTAATGCGAAGTTTGAGCAACTTTCTTTTGTAGAAGGAACGATTGAAAGTTATGACGCTGAAGCAATAAATCTTTTAATTGCTTTACATGCCTGTGATACCGCTACAGACGACGCCATTTATAAGGGAATTAAAGCTAATGCTGATTTAATTGTGGTGGCTCCTTGCTGCCATAAACAGATTCGTAGAGAAATGGAGAAAGGAAAAGTGAAGAATGAGTTAAATTTCTTGACCAAGCATGGGATATTCTTGGAGCGTCAGGCTGAAATGGTAACTGATGGGTTACGAGCCTTGATTTTGGAGTATTTTGGCTACAAAACTAAGGTATTTGAATTTGTGTCGGATGTGCATACGCCTAAAAATGTGCTGGTGGTAGGAATTAAAAATAAAGAGCAAGGATTAAGGAGTAAAGAACAAGGAACAAGAAACAAGGATGAAGTATTGCAAAGGATTAAAGAGACCAAGCAATATTTTGGTATTGGCTACCATCATTTGGAGCGTTTACTGGAAATCTAGGCGTTACTCATTGTAAATCCACAATAACACAGGTTTTTGACTATGTTGCCTTATTTGTAGTATAAGCTGCTGTGTTTTAAACCTGATGGCAGCGGATATCCTTTTTATTGGGTTTTGTGTCATTCAGAGCATAGCGAAGAATTCTACTTGTATGATGCTCTAGCTTACAGATCCTTCACTCACGTTCAGGATGTCAATCAAACAAAAGATAGCAGCGTACAGCGGGGGCTATCGAAATCGATAAGATCCAAGCTTTGCTTTTCTAAAAATTAACGCTTTTATTTTAATTGTTTTCTGCCAAGCTGTCAGCATATTTTGGGATATCTGTTTACATTTTTACCGCTTTTTTTGACAAAATTCTGCCAAAACCCTATTGGCACATCGCTTGTTAATAAGAAATAGAACGAAAAAATAATTAAGAAAATATATATTAAAATGGGAAAAATAATTGGTATAGACTTAGGAACTACGAACTCTTGTGTTGCTGTAATGGAGGGTAATGAGCCTGTGGTTATTGCAAATAGCGAGGGTAAACGTACTACGCCATCTATTGTTGCTTTTACGGAAAACGGCGAGCGCAAGGTAGGCGAGCCTGCAAAACGTCAGGCAATCACAAACCCAACAAAAACGATTTATTCTATCAAACGCTTTATGGGTAGCAGCTTTAACGAAGTGGAAAAAGAAGTTGCCAGAGTGCCTTATAAAGTGGTTAAAGGTGATAACAACACACCTCGTGTTGAAATTGATGATAGAAAATATACTCCTCAGGAAATTTCGGCAATGGTTTTACAGAAAATGAAAAAAACTGCTGAGGATTTCTTGGGCCAAGAGGTTACAGAGGCTGTAATTACCGTTCCTGCTTACTTTAACGACGCACAACGTCAGGCAACTAAAGAAGCTGGTGAAATTGCAGGCTTGCAGGTAAAACGTATTATTAACGAACCTACTGCAGCAGCTTTGGCCTATGGCTTAGATAAAGCTCATAAGGACATGAAAATTGTAGTGTTTGACTGCGGTGGTGGTACTCACGACGTTTCTGTATTGGAGCTTGGTGATGGTGTATTTGAAGTAAAAGCTACTGATGGTGATACTCACTTAGGTGGTGATGACTTTGATCATGTTTTGATTGAGTGGTTGGCTGACGAGTTTAAAAACGAGAACGGTATGGACTTACATAGAGATCCAATGGCGTTGCAACGTTTAAAGGAAGCTGCTGAAAAAGCTAAAATTGAGCTTTCGAGCACTACTTCAACTGAAATTAACTTGCCTTATATTACTGCTGATGCTAGCGGCCCTAAACACTTGGTGCGTACTTTAAGCCGCGCTAAATTTGAGCAGTTAGCTGGTGATTTGATCAAACGCACTATTGATCCTTGTAAATCAGCTTTGAAAAATGCCGGTTTATCAGTAGGTGATATTGACGAAATTATCTTGGTAGGTGGTTCAACTCGTATTCCTGCTATTCAGGATGCCGTAAAAGCTTTCTTTGGTAAAGAACCTTCGAAAGGTGTAAACCCTGATGAGGTGGTAGCGATTGGTGCTGCTATTCAAGGAGGTGTGTTGACTGGTGATGTGAAAGACGTATTGTTATTAGACGTTACGCCATTGTCATTAGGTATTGAGACCATGGGTGGAGTAATGACCAAATTAATTGAGTCGAATACAACCATTCCAACTAAGAAGACAGAAACTTTCTCTACTGCGGCTGATAACCAACCTTCTGTAGAAATCCACATTTTACAAGGCGAGCGTCCAATGGCAACTCAAAACCGTACAATTGGCCGTTTCATGTTAGATGGAATTCCACCAGCGCCTCGCGGTGTGCCTCAAATTGAAGTAGCTTTTGATATTGACGCTAACGGTATCTTACACGTAAGTGCAAAAGATAAAGCCACTGGTAAAGAGCAAAAAATCCGTATCGAAGCTTCTTCAGGTTTAACTGATGCTGAGATCCAAAAAATGAAGCAAGAGGCTGAAGCTAATGCTGAAGCGGATAAACAAGCTAAAGAAGAGGCGGATAAAATCAACGCTGCTGATGCATTGATTTTCTCTACCGAGAAACAATTGAAAGAGTTTGGCGATAAATTATCTGCTGATAAAAAAGCTCCAATTGAAGATGGCTTGAAGAAACTGAAAGATGCGCATGCTGCTCGTAACTTTGCAGAGATTGATGCTGCACAAGCTGAATTGCAAAATGCATGGAATGCTGCTTCGGAAGAAATGTATAAAGCAGGTCAGGAAGGACAACCTCAAGAGGGTGCAGCACAAGCTGAGCCTCAACAAGGTGGCGATACCGTAACTGATGTTGATTACGAAGAGGTAAAAGACGACGATAAGAAATAAGCGTAGCTTATAAAATGAGAAGTCCTGGTAGTAATATCAGGACTTTTTTTTTGATACTTTGCTATAAGCTTGTAAACGAAGGTTTTTAATTGCTGAATGGCAAAGTGTGCAAATTTTGCACACTTTGCCATTTTTATTTTTTACTAAGTAAATTGGTTTAACTAACCAAAGTTTATGAAATTAATTGCTCGCTCAATCGCTAACGCGGTTGAAGTCCCTAGGCTCTTATTAAAAGAGTTGGGGATAAAAATAAGTACTCAAACCCTAACTCATCAATTAGAAGACCATCCAGATTTTCCGAGCTTAATGGCCGTAAGTGATTGCTTTAATGAATGGTATATCCCAAATGCAGCTTATCGTATAGCTAAGGAAGAATATAAAGCTGAAGAACTACAATTCCCTTTTATTGCACAAACTCCAGCTAATGGAGGCTTGTTTATGCTGGTTCATCAAATAGTAAATGGTAAGGTAATTTATAGCGATGAAAATTTCAAGAGAAAGGAAATAACTGAAGAGGAATTTTTAAAAAAATGGAGTGGTATTTTACTATATGCAGAGGTAGGAAAGGAAAGCGGCGAAGAAGGATATGTTGGTAAACAATTACAGCAGACCATTTCGAATTTAAAAATACCGGCGGCAATTTTAGCAATTGTTATTACAGTTTTGCTAGCGGCCAATTTTAAAGAAATGGGTGTAGGTTATGGATTGTTGTTGTTGCTCAAAATTATCGGGATAGGTATTTCTGTTTTATTGTTGGCTCATAGTATCAATGCTAATAATCCTCTCATACAAAATTTATGTAGCTTAGGGAAAAAGAACAATTGTAATGGCATTTTAAAATCTGATGCAGCAAAGGCTACTTCATGGTTAAGCTGGAGTGAAGTAGGTTTTTTCTATTTTGCAGGTAGTTTTTTGTCTTTACTTTTAGTTCCCTCGTCGTTACCCCTTATTGTTTGGTTGAACGTATTCTCTTTACCATATACTTTTTGGTCTATCTCTTACCAATACAATCATAAGAATTGGTGTGTGTTGTGCTGCACGGTACAGGCTGTTTTGTGGCTGGAATTGATTGTTGCTCTGAGTTTTGGTCTTTCGCCATTAAGCTTTGGTTTCTCTGCTTTGAGTTTTGCCATTTTGCCTTTATTAGCTTTATGTTTCATCGCTCCAGTATTGTTTTGGTCCATTTTAAAACCAATATTCCAGAAAGAGGCAGAATATAAATTGCTTAAAGGACAATTAAAGAAATTTAAGTATAACAGTGAGCTATTTACCCATGCCCTAACTAAGCAACCACGTTATGCAGTGCCTAATGAACTGGCACCAATTACTTTGGGCAATGCCGAAGCTCCTACAATTATCACTATGGTGAGCAATCCGTTTTGTGGACCTTGTGCAAAAGCGCATGAAACTTTAGACAAATGGCTGAAAACTAGGGATGATATACAGCTTAAAATTGTATTCACCACTGCAGACCATGATGATGACCAAAGAACAAAGGTAGCACGCCATGTTACCGCATTAAGTTTAACGAATAATGTGGCGTTAGTTGAAAAGGCGTTGAATCATTGGTATGCGCAACGTGAGAAGAAATATGAAGATTGGGCGAAAGATTATCAAATTCATATTGGAGATGAAGTTAATGACGCCAGTAAAAAACAAAAGCTATGGTGTGAAATGGCCGAAATTACCTCTACACCCACTATATTGATTAATGGATATAAACTGCCAGAACCATATAGGTTAGAAGATATCCAGTACTTGATCAATTAAGATATCCCTTGTTCGAACAACCTTATTTGAAAGGGAAAAAAGGGCAGCACGATTGCAAGCGACACTGCCCCAACAACGAGTAAGGGCGTTCACCTTTACCGCCGTATGCAGGCCAGCGTGGAAGGCCTGCAAAAACTTAAACAATCAAATTTACAAAAATTATGAACAAGCAAAATTTACTCAGCAGAGCTGAGATGAAAAAAGTATTAGGTGGTAATACTATTCCTGAAATGGTGGAGGATGATGGAGTAGGAGGAAAAGGATATAAATGTTGCTATACAAATCCAACTGGATGTAGCACTTGTGATTCCAGTGCTACCCCAGAAACTCATACTTGTCCTAGCGGAGGAACATTGACTAAGTGCTCATAGCATGCAATAAGGAATAGGCATTTATGCTTATTCCTTATGTTTTTTATTTTTTAGAAGATGATTAAAAAGCGGACTGTTATAGGTGTGAAGTTTTTTCTACTGCTATTATTCTTTGGAAAAAATTGTCTGGCACAAAAGGTTGTGGGTATAGCGTTTGAAAGCGAATTAACTTGGAAACAGATTACAGAGAAAGCAAGAAAAGAAGACAAGTATATTTTTGTAGATTGTTATACTACATGGTGTGCTCCATGCAAACAAATGGCCGAGGGGGTATTTACTCATAAACGGGTTGGCGATTTTTTCAATGAAAATTTTATTAATGTAGCAGTTCAGATTGACAGAACTTCAAAGGATAGTCAAATTGTAAAAAAATGGTATCAAGAGGCTCAGAGAATAGAAAAAGAATATGCTATAGCTTCATATCCTACCTACCTGTTCTTGGATGCTGATGGAGAGTTAGTCCATGTAATAAAAGGCGGAAATGATAATATTGATGGTTTTATAGCGGAAGCAAGTAAAGCGTTGCATAAAGAGACTCAATATATCAATATGCAGAAATCGTTTGAAAAAGGTAGTAGGGATACCGTTTTTCTAAAGAAGTTAATTGGAGCTGCAAGGTCTGTATATGATTTTAAAAGATTACCCGAATATATTCAGGCTTATCTTAAAATACAGAGTAACCTACAAACTAAACAAAATATAGAGCTTATCAGTCAAAGTCTATCGAGCAGTAAAGACGTTGGATATAGTATTTTTCTTAATTATCCGGCTAAGGTAGATTCGATTATCGGTAAGGACTCGAGGATTAAAATTATAAATGATATTGTATTTGATGAAGAAATTGTTCCCGTACTTAGAAAAGGAGGGAAAAAAGAAATAACATCTTCTGGTATGATAACGTATGTAGGGCAAATAAATCATGAGGTTGATTGGGATAGCATAAAAAACACGATCAGTTCTAAATATCCTGAGCAAGCAGCAATAATGATGATCAATACTAAAACTGCTTATTATCGATGGCTAAAGGACTGGAAGAATCTAAACCTCTCTTTATGGGAGTATTATAATGGAAATGCACAGGTCGATTTATCACTAATCGATACTTGGGCACAATACTTCATATCATTTTGTGAAGATTATCAAAACCTCAATTACGCTTTAAAATGGGCAGTAGGACTTAGAAATGCAGATGATAATGCAGGGTATGCAAAACGTTACGAAGCTTTGTTCGCTAAAGCAAATAGAAAATAATTACTGAATTTGAAAAACTTCCCCTTTTATAAACAACCCGACCAAATGGACTGTGGTCCTACTTGCTTACGCATGATAGCCAAGCATTATGGTAAAAATTTCAGCTTGCAAAAATTACGGGATATTGCTGGTATCAATAAAGAAGGGGTGTCCCTGTTTGGCATTAGTGAGGCTGCGGAAAAAATAGGTTTTCGTACCATGGGTAGTCGTTTAAGCTTACAACAACTAAGGGAAACAGAGTTGCCCGTTATTTTGCATTGGGATCAAAACCATTTTGTCGTACTTTTTAAAGCTCCTGCTAAATCTTCTTCAAAGAGAAATATTTGGCATATCGCTGATCCTGCCAAGGGACTGATTAAATATACTGAAGAAGAATTTTTGCAACATTGGCTGAGTACACATAACAATGGGCATAGCCAGGGCATTGCCTTGATATTGTCGCCCACCCCACAATTTTACGAACAAGAGGGTGATAAAAGTGAAGCTTTAAATTTTAGTTTCCTGCTACGCTATCTTTATCGTTATAAACAGCTCATTGTGCAGCTTTTTATAGGTCTTGGTGTCGGTAGTTTGCTGCAGTTGATAGTCCCTTTTCTTACACAATCAGTTGTTGACGTTGGCATTAATACGAGGAACCTCAACTTTGTTTACATTGTGCTAATTGCACAAACCATGTTGTTTATTGGACGTATGAGCGTAGATTTTATCCGCTCTTGGATATTGCTTCACATTAGCACAAGGGTTAATATCTCAATCCTTACAGATTTTCTTATTAAGCTAATGAAATTGCCAATGGGGTTTTTCGATACCAAAATGACAGGGGATATCATGCAGCGCATGAATGATCAAAGACGTATTGAAAGTTTTTTAACCGGTTCTACTTTAACTACTATTTTTTCGCTATTTAACCTGTTGTTTTTTACATTGGTTTTGGCCTATTATAACACCAATATATTTTTTGTTTTTCTAGTTAGTAGTGTACTTTATTCTCTGTGGGTAATTGCTTTTTTAAAGAAACGTAGAGCACTTGATTTTAAAAGATTTGATATTTCTTCTAAAAACCAGAGTTCTATTGTACAATTGATAGGGGGGATGCAGGAAATAAAACTGAACAACTGCGAACAACAGAAACGTTGGGAGTGGGAGCATTTGCAGGCGGGTTTGTTTAGGTTTAGTATTAAAAGTCTTTCGTTGGGGCAGGTACAACAAGCCGGTGCTTTTTTTATTAATGAAGGTAAAAATATATTAATTACTTTTTTGGTTGCTAAGGCGGTAATAGACGGTCAATTAACATTGGGCGGAATGATGGCCGTTCAGTATATCGTTGGTCAGGTAAATAGCCCTATTGAACAACTACTTGGTTTTATCCAGCAAATGCAAGATGCGAAAATCAGTTTGGAAAGATTAAATGAAGTTCATCAAATGGAAGACGAGGAGCCTACGGATAAGACCTTTGTAAAAACATTACCTATCAATCATTCCATTAGCCTACAGAATATTGGTTTTACTTATCCAGGAGCAGGTAACGAACCGGTATTAAATAATATTGACTTGCATATCCCACAGGGTAAAACTACTGCCATTGTAGGAATGAGCGGTAGTGGGAAAACTACTATTTTGAAACTACTGTTGAGATTTTATATTCCTCAAAAAGGAGAGATCAAGGTGGGGGCAGGTTACTTGGATCAAATTAGTTATGGTTATTGGCGCAATCAATGTGGAACGGTGATGCAAGATGGTTTTATTTTTTCAGACACCATTGCCAAAAATATTGCTGTTGCAGATGAATATCCAAATATGGAAAAGTTGCTGCATGCTATTAAAATAGCCAATATCAGTGATCTGATAGAAAGTTTGCCGTTAGGACTAAATACAAAAATTGGAGCGGAGGGTAATGGAATTAGCCAAGGACAGAAACAGAGAATACTGATTGCCCGGGCAGTTTACAAAGATCCAGCTTATATCTTTTTTGATGAAGCTACTAACGCTTTGGATGCCAATAATGAAAGCATAATTATGCAAAACTTAGAGGATTTTTTTAAAGGAAAAACCGTTGTTGTAGTCGCGCATCGTTTAAGTACGGTTAAAAATGCTGATAATATTGTGGTTTTGGATAAAGGTAAAATTATTGAGGAAGGAACACACGAACATCTTGTTAAGCAGCGTGGAGATTATTATCATTTAGTTAAAAATCAACTGGAGTTGGGAGATTAATCGTCCAAAACTTTCAGGGAAAAAATATCATATATGCCATTACGTGAAGAAATACTGAATCGGAATAGTGAGGAAATAAATGAAATTATCACTGCGGTACCAAGATGGATATTACGCTGGGGAATTACTTTGGTTTTCTGTATTTTACTTGCCATTATTTTGGGCTCCGCTTTTATTCGTTATCCTGATATTGTAAAAGCCCCGCTTAAAGTAAATGCACTTAATGCCGCAAAAGGGGTAATTGCCCATCAGCAAGGCAAATTGGTTAAAATTTTGGTGAACGATAATCAATCGGTAGTAAGTAACCAAGCTCTTGCCTATATTGAAAGTACTGCAAAGCATGATGATGTGCTTAAACTTAAATCTTACTTGGCTATATTGAGCCAAAAAGTAGGTATAGAAGAAGTTAATATAAAGCAGCTACCTGATGGTCTGAATTTAGGCGAACTTCAAGGCGCTTACCAGAGTTTTTACCAAGAATTCTTAAGGTTTTCTGCTACCCAACATGGGGGCTTTTATTTGTCGCAAAAAAACTATCTACAGCAAGACTTAAATGAACTTGGTAAACTACAACAACAGATATTGAAACAAAAGCAGATTCAACAGCAAGAATTTGCCAATATAGCGGAAGAGTATGAAAATTATAAAAAGCTTAAGAGCAAAAATGTAATCTCCAATAGTGAATTTAAACAACAGGAAAACAAATACCTTTCAGGGAAGTATCCTTTAGAGCAAACAGCAACAGCATTAATTAACAACAATACTAGTTATTTGGCCAAACAAAAGGAGTTGGCCACACTTGAAAATACCATTAGAGAAGAACAGAGTAAATTTATACAGTCGTTGAACAGTATGATTACAGAAACTGAAAGCTGGTTGCGTAACTATGTAATTAGTGCTACTACAGCTGGTACGGTAAGTTATGTAGGTATTTTACAGGAAAATCAGAATGTAGGTGTCAATCAGGAACTATTTATCATTAATCCAGGCAACTCCAATTTTTTTGGTGAAATGCAAATTCCCCAATACAATATGGGAAAGGTTGGGTTGGGGCAGCGGGTATTAATCAAACTTCATAGTTATCCATTTGAAGAATATGGTGCAATTAACGGAAAGATAAGCTATGTGACCGAGGTGGCCCTAAAAGATAGTGTGTTTTTTGCAAAGATTGATTTCAAAGAATTTCAGAAAAATGATTTAAAAACCCCGATTTTACTTAAACAAGGTATGATGGCAGATGCAGAAATCATTACAAAGGAGAGTTCATTGTTACAACGATTTTTGAGAAACATCAATAAGCTGTTTGAGCAATAACGTCCATTAAGTAAGTGCAGAAAGAAAAAAAGTCACAGGCTTGGAAGATATAAAGTAAGATTGAAAATATAAAAAAGCACTCCGGTCTACATTGGAATGCTTTTATTTTCTACTGTGCTAAATTTTTTTCTATAATCAAGATAAGTTCATCTTCATTTTTAACCAATTCAATAAGTAGCTTAAATTGGTTTTTGGTTCTGTCTAAGTTTTGCAAAGGATAGCTAATCGGATAATAGATACTTCCATTAAGGAAATCGGCCAAAAAGCGGAGAGCTTGCATGTAAATGATATACTTTCCGCTAAATAAGATTGCGTTTTTTTCCGAAGTGGTAAGCATATCTCCCA
Source organism: Pedobacter sp. (assembly GCF_039594775.1). Lineage (GTDB taxonomy): Bacteria > Bacteroidota > Bacteroidia > Sphingobacteriales > Sphingobacteriaceae > Pedobacter. Next base: position 1,332,532 of record NZ_JBCNMT010000001.1, read on the forward strand.
TTTCAGATAAATAACCTTCTATCATGGCCGCAAAATAATCTTTGCGTATGGTGATTTTGGAAAGGTCTATTTCATTTTCGGAAAACTCACAAAGGTAAGTACGCATCATATCGCCAAGGTCAGAAATAAACTTGCCCGGCATTAGTGTGTCTAAATCAATTACGCAAACCCCTTCATAAGTATTTTGTGCTAGCAATACATTATTGATTTTGGTATCGTGATGCATCACCCTGTCAGGTAAACTATCTTTTAATGATTGATATTCCGTGAGGATAGATTTAAAGCCTAGTGCGGTTTCAATTTCTTTTTCAGCCTGTTCTCGTAGTATAGGAGAACTTTTGGCCAAAGCAGTTTGGAATTGGTCGAAACGTAAAACAAGGTCATGAAAACCTACAATGGCTGCTTCTAATTTACTGCTATCAAAATCGTTAAGCAGTTTGCTAAGTTTTCCAAATTGCTTCGCCGCTTGATAGGCTTGTTGTGGGGCCGTTAAAGTATCTAATGCAATGGTGTTGTCAACAAAGCGGCTTAAACGCCAAAATGCACCTTGATGTACCACCATGGTATCACCTTTGTTGGTTGCTAATGGGGCAGGGAAAAGGTAATTAGGGAAATTATGTGCTAAAAAATCGGCAATCTGCTTTATGTTATTGGCAACGGCTTCCGGGTTGCTAAAAACATGTGTATTGATTTCTTGTAGTACATATTTTTTTTGCTCACCAGCTGTTTGTGTTAGTAAATAGGTTCTGTTGATGTGCCCAGAACCTATTTGTTGTATTTTAATGCTTTGGTTATTGAGCCCGTAAGATTTTAAAATACTTTCATCAATTGTTAATTCCATAGCTTCTCTGGGTAGTTGCCATTTTTGATAAGTTCATCAATACTTGCTTGAACCAACGGCTTGTCTTCTTTATATGTAACGCCAAACCATTGATTGTCGGTTGGCACTACTTTAAAAGAAGCCTTTTGGGTGCTTACCAGATGCTCGCCTATTAAAGGAATAAAGAATTCAGCTTTAGGTTTGTCCTTATTCTCCATGGCGAAGGTTCTAAAGAGATCTTCGGTAATTTTAAAAACGGCTGGAGTAAACCCCCAAAAGTTCATAGATACTGGGGTTTCGAATTCTAATGGGTATTCTTTGCCATCCTCTTCGTACACAATGGTATCACCTTTTTTGTATACCTTTGTACGTTCTACAATCTCGGTCAAATTACCTGCTTCATCAGCTTTGCATACACCTCTTGATACCGAACCAAAGTCAGATAGGGTTTTGCCAATTTTATAGCCGATAATAGCATAATTGGCATCATTAATTTCCGAAGTAAGGAAATCGGCCATTTTTTTGAAGGCATCATAACCGTAGAAATCATCAGCGTTAATTACACAGAAAGGTTCTTTAATCGTTTTTCTGCCCGAAAGGATAGCATGTGCCGTTCCCCATGGTTTTTCACGGTAAATCTCTTCGTCGATACCAAATTGTTTGAGGTCAAAGTTTTGGTAAACATAGTCTACTTCAATTTTCCCTTTTAGTTTCTCGTCAAAAATGGCTTTAAAGTTGTCGGCAAATTCTTCTTTAATGATAAATACAACTTTACCAAATCCGGCTTTAATTGCGTCATATATAGAATAATCGATGATGGTCTCTCCATTAGGACCAAAACCGTCAATTTGTTTCATGCTACCGTAGCGGCTAGCCATTCCGGCAGCCAAGATCAATAAAGTAGGTTTCATTAACTGTTTAGTTTTTAAATGAATATTTAGTTGTGGGCCAAAGTTAAGTTTTAGAATCCAAAAAGCCCACCCCCAGATGATTTAGTTGAGCGAGTTTTTTTGCCCGTCAGCATTCCAAAAATGCCGCGAACAATTTCTTTCCCTATCTGTCTAGTAATGGTGGCTCCCATAATCTCTTCCACTAAACTCTTTTCGCCTGGTTTTGGTTTGCTTTCCTGCTCAATTCTTTTACGTTCCTCTTCTTCAGCTTTTACCTTATTCTCATTCGCTTGTGTTTCGTTTATTTTATCGGTCAGCATTTCATAAGCACTGATTGGGTCTACCGTTTCTTTGTATTTACTAAATAGGGGACTTCCCTGCATAAGCTTTTCACAATCTATTGCGGCCATTGGTCCCATTACTGCACGAGGAGGTGTAAGCAATGTTGCTGCAACTTCGGTGGGAATACCTTTTTCATTCAGTACGGTAATGAGTGCCTGACCGGTACCTAGAGAAGTCAGGACCTTATCGATGGCATAAAATTCCGATTTTGGGTAGGTATTTACCGTTTTCTTTAAGGCATCTACGTCATTAGGAGTAAATGCTCTCAAGGCATGCTGCACCCTGTTACCCAATTGTGAAAGTACACTCTCTGGGATGTCCATAGGTGATTGTGTACAGAAGAATACACCAATTCCTTTTGAACGGATTAACCTGATAATCGTATTGATTTGCTCTAAGAAAGCTTTCGGAGCATCATTAAATAATAAATGTGCTTCGTCAAAAAAGAAAACCAATTTAGGTTTGTCTAAATCTCCGGCTTCGGGCATCGTTTGATAAATTTCGGCCAAAAGACTTAATAAGAAAGTTGAATAAAGTACTGGTTGGCTTTGTACATCGGCAATGTTCAATAGACTGATTACCCCTTTGCCGTCTACACGATTGAATAAGTCTTGGATATCGAAAGAGGTTTCACCAAAAATTCCCCCCAAACCTTGTTGCTCTATAGCTACAATTTTTCGGAGTATAGTGCTTGAGGTAGCGGTAGAAATTGATCCATAGCTAGCCTTGATTTCTTTTGCACCTTCGCCTTCGGCAAGATAGCCAAGTAGTTTCTTCAAATCATTTAGGTCTACCACAGGCATTTTATGGTCATCGGCGTATTTGAATAATACTGCCAAAACACCCGATTGCGTGTCGTTAAGCTCCAATATTTTAGAAAGTAATACCGGGCCAAACTCGGTTACCGTAGCACGCATTTGAGCACCCAATTTCCCTGTTAGGGAATATATTTCGATAGGGAAACCGCTTGGTGTAAAAGGTTTGTTGAGTTGCTGTGCTCGCTCTTCAATTTTCGGATTGGTACTTCCTGGTTGGTATAGGCCAGAAAGATCACCCTTAACATCTAGCATAAAAACAGGGACGCCTGCATCGGATAGCTGTTCGGCTAGTAATTGCAAGGTTCTTGTTTTTCCTGTTCCGGTAGCACCGGCAATAAGACCATGTCGGTTCATCATGCGTAAGGGAAGATTTACTTCGGCGGCTGCCAAGGCTAAACCATCTAACATCGCAGCGCCCAGATAAATATATTCGCCACTTGGTGAATAAGAGGCTTTTATTTTTTCGATAAAGGTATTTTGGTTGTCACTCATAAGCTTATTTTGAGATCTCAAATTAGCAAAAATCAATTAGAAATTGTGTTAAATAATTATAAAACATTAAGAGATGGGATAGGGGAAAGACCTAGGTTGATTGAATATAGTGTAGGAATAATCTAGGACACCTTAAATATTTAAAGAGGGTGATAATAAATATTGTAAAAAAGCACATTCAATTTATTTACTGGTTTGTGCAGTTTTTTGCAGTTTTTATTTTAAAAAAAACATTACGAAAATGCTTAATTTTACATTGTGTCAAATCATACTCATCTTTCGGCCCCATTCCAAAAGCTAAGCACTAGCTTTAGCGGAGAATTATTTTACGACCAATCAGCCGCTCACGAAGCGCAAAAGCTTGTTTATTCAACGGATGCGTCGGTTTATCAAGAGAAACCCTTGGCGGTGGCTGTCCCTAAAACTACTGCTGATATCAAAGTTCTTATTGATTTTGCTAATGAACATCATTTGACGCTTATCCCAAGAGCTGCTGGAACATCATTGGCAGGACAGGTGGTAGGTAACGGATTAATTGTAGATATCTCTAAATATTTGAATCAAATATTAGAAATCAATGAAGAGGAACGATATGTAAGGGTGCAGCCAGGTGTAATTAGAGATGATCTGAATGTTGCCCTAAAGCCTTTTGGCTTAATGTTTGGTCCAGAAACTTCTACGGCAAACAGGGCCATGATTGGCGGTATGATTGGGAATAATTCCTGTGGTCTGCACTCTATTGTGTGGGGCGATACTCGCCAAAATCTATTGGAAGTAAAAGGCTTTTTGAGTAATGGACAAGAAGTGGAATTTAAGGAAATACCCCTTGCAAAGGTTGCCGAAAAGGCCCAGCTGAATAGCTTGGAAGGCGTAATTTATAAAGGAGTTTCGGAGTTGGTTAATCAACCACAAAATATTGAAGCTATAGAGAAGGGCTATCCCAAGAAAACCCTTACTAGACGAAACACCGGTTATGCTTTAGATTTTCTTGTTCCAGAAGAGGGAAAGGAAAATTTCAACATGTGTGAGCTAATTGCTGGCTCAGAAGGTACCCTGGTTTTTGTGACCGAGGCCAAATTAAAGTTACTGCCTTTGCCACCTAAACAAGAGGCATTGGTTTGTGTACATTTTAATTCTTTGGCAGAGTCGCTGTTGGCCAATATCATCATCTTGAAACATCAGCCGATGGCTTCTGAGTTGGTAGATAAGTACATTATGGACTTTACCAAAGGCCATCCAGTATACCAACATAACCGTTTTTTTATTGAGGGTGAGCCCGAAGCTTTACTCATGGTTGAGTTTTTTGCCGAAACCCAACAAGAAATTGATGTTAAAACTTCTGCTTTAATTGCCGATTTAAAGTTGGCAGGTTTAGGTTATGCCTATCCGGTAGTGTATGGTCAACAAACTAAATTGGCTTGGGATGTTAGAAAAGCTGGATTGGGACTAATCAGAAATTTACCTGGTGATAATCAACCGGTAAACCTGATAGAAGATTGTGCCGTAGCTCCTGAAGATTTACCGGTTTATATTGAGGAACTTCAACAGATTTTAGATAAATACAACCTAAAAGCATCTTATTATGCGCATGCCGGAGCTGGCGAGCTGCATGTGGAACCCATGATTAATCTTAAAACCTCAGAAGGAAAAGAGCTTTTTAGAACAGTTTTGAAAGAAACAGCGGCACTAGTGAAAAAGCATCAAGGTTCCTTAAGCGGTGAGCATGGCGACGGTCGTTTAAGGGGCGAGTTTATTAAAGATGTATTGGGGGCAGAAGTTTATGAACTCTTGAAAGAAGTAAAACAACTGTTTGATCCACTGGGGGTATTTAATGCCAACAAAATAGTGGATACGCCACCAATGAACGAATTTTTGCGTTATGAAGCCGACAAGCAGATTAAGCCTATAAAAACCATTTTCGATTTTTCGAAGAGCGAAAGCATCTTAAGGTTGGCAGAAAAATGCTCAGGTTCTGGCGATTGTAGGAAAACCCATATCAGCGGTGGTACCATGTGTCCGTCGTATATGGCTACTCGTCAAGAAAAAGATACCACAAGAGCACGTGCAAATATTTTAAGGCAATTTCTAAGCAACGATACGGGCGATAATCCATTTAATCACGAGGAAATTAAGGACGTGATGGATTTATGTTTGAGCTGTAAAGCCTGTAAATCAGAATGCCCTTCAAGTGTGGATGTGGCCAAAATGAAAGCGGAATTCTTGCAGCACTATTATGATGCGAATGGGGTGCCTTTCCGTACCAAAATGATTGCCAATTTTACCAAATCACAACGTTTGGCAGCTATTGTCCCTTCTATTTATAATGCATTAATCAGCAATAACTTTACAGGGAAGTTGATTAAAAAAGTAGTTGGCTTTGCTCCAGACCGTTCATTGCCAAAAGTAGGGAAGACCACTTTGCGCAGTTGGAAACAACAATATGATAAAAAACAAGCTCCAAAAACTACAGACCGCAAGGTTTATTTATTTTGTGACGAGTTTACCAATTATAACGATGTGGAAATTGGAATAACCACTATTAAGCTCCTCGAGAAATTGGGCTACGAAGTGATTATTCCAGCACATTTGGAAAGTGGTCGTACCTATCTTTCAAAAGGTTTGTTGCGTGAGGCGAAAGCTTTAGCCAATAAGAACGTAACATTGCTTGCAGAAGTAGTAAACATAGATGCACCTTTGCTAGGCGTAGAACCGTCGGCACTGCTTACGTTTAGAGATGAATATCCTGAATTGGTAGATGCCAATTTGGTGCAGAAAGCCAAACACCTAGCGCAGAACTCATTTTTGGTAGAGGAGTTTTTATTGAATGAGTTTGAAGCAGATAAAATTAAGGCCGATCAGTTCACGTCAGACTATCAATTGATCAAACTACATGGCCACTGCTATCAAAAGTCATTGAATGCCCTTGCGCCAACCGAGAAAATATTGTCGATGCCTAGCAATTATAAAGTGGAACTGATTCCTTCAGGCTGTTGCGGCATGGCGGGCTCTTTTGGTTACGAAGCCGAACATTACGAAGTTTCTATGAAAGTTGCAGAGCTGGTGCTACTGCCCGAAGTGCGTAAACAAAAAGACGATACCATTATTGCCGCTGCAGGAACAAGCTGTAGGCATCAAATTAAAGATGGAGCGCAGAAGATTGCGAAACATCCAGTGGAGATTTTATGGGAAGCGCTGAATTAGACCAACATATTGGTGTGCTAGAGGCTTATGTAAAAAAGCATTTCTCATTGTCTGTTAGTAGCCTTGCAGAATTTCTGTCGCCTTGGAAAACTTACCATGCCGAAAGAAAGGAAGTCTTGACCCATCAAGGGGAGCAGGAAAGGTATCTTTACTTTGTGCTAGAAGGGGTACAGCGAGTATATGCCTTGAATAGTGAAGGGAAAGAAGCCACGCTGATTTTTACCTATGCGCCATCTTTTGGCGGGGTACTCAATGCTATGATGACCGAGCAACCATCCCAATTCTTTTATGAAACTTTAACTCCCTCCTCTTTTTTAAGAGCTCCAGCATTAGAAATAAAAAGAATAATGCTCGCTAACAGTGAAATTGCTCAAATGATTAATTTGGGAGTAAGCAGAGCACTGGGAGGGGTTTTGGACCGTTTGGCCGAACTACAGTTAATGTCGTCCGAAGAGAAGTTCAGAAGCTTGTTAAAGCGAAGCCCACATATCCTTAGCTTGGTTCCTCATAAGTACTTGGCCAGTTATTTAGGAATAGATGCCACCAACTTCAGTAAGCTGATGAACAGGGTGAAAATATAACTTTATGTTAGTTCGGGGATAAGGAATGCTTCGCAGGTCTACTATGTTCCCATGTGGTTCATCTAGGAAGCTTTTGCATTTTTGGTAAAGAAAAAATACAACCACATAGACACATAAGAGTGCATGCCAAACAGGCTTCGTTTTTAGTAGAACGAAGAGTACTTGCTGAGATTGGAGATAATGAAAATTATAAAATGTTTATCTCTAACTCAAGTTAATCTTGGTAAATACCAACAATTAAGCTGTTGTGCTAAAATATCTTTGTTCAATTAATGAATGAAATAGATGAAAGCAATAGAAAAGAAAGCATTTATAACAGATTTATATCAACGTACCGAAGCAATTTTAAATCTAGCTATTGAACAATATCAAAATTTAGATGAAAAGGCCCTTACTTTTGCTGTAGATGAACAAAGTTGGAACATCGCGCAATGTTTGGCCCATTTGAATACTTACGGACATTATTACCTGCCCAAAATGAAAGCTGTTTTAGCCAAACCTAACGAGATGTCTTTAGCAGCTTATGTTCCTAGCTGGTTGGGTACTTATTTTATAGGGTTAATGGATATAAAAAATGGCAATAAGAAATATAAGGCGGCCAAGCAGCACCAACCTAAGGTAGCAGATGTTTATGCAGAAGTGACGGAATTTATCAATCAACAGGAAACCTTTTTAAAGTATATCAGGGCATTTGAAAGGGTAGATGTGAATAAAATCAAAATTCCTATTTCAATCAATAAGTTGGTTAAATTAAGATTGGGTGATGTGCTGGCTTTTATGGTGATGCACAATGAACGTCATATTCATCAAATTAGAAACATACAGCGTGCCCATAACAATGCCCTAACCGAAAGGACAGTTTTTGCAGCGCTTGCCCCTTAGGTATTTCTCGCAACAGTTTTTCTTTTTCTTGTCCTTTTTGTCCTGTTTCGAGCCTTTTTTCTTTTTATCTTTTTTAGACATAAGTGATGTTTAGCCGCAGATGCACAGATTTTATGAGGATTTGGAGATTTTATCTGTGTATTTGTGGCTTATATTTCAAATTAAACAAAAAAGGCGCATACTTGTTGTACACACCTTTAATTATTGTTTTGTTGTGAAATTTATTTAGCTAGCCAAATAGTTACTATCGTAGATTTTAACTTTTGACTTTCTACTTCTAACTTTAATTAGGCTTCGCTGTCGTAAGAAATTTGGCCAACGTGCTTGTCAATTTGCCATCTTCCCGTTCCTTCTTCGCCAATTACGTCGAACAATTCTAGCGCTCTACGTGCTTTGTACTCTTCTTCACGTTGTTCTCTAAAGAACCAGTTCAAAAATTCCAAAGTAACATAATCTTGCTCCTTATGGCAACGAGCGGCAATGTTTTTAATAGATTGCGTTACGCTGATTTCTTGTTCCAAAGCCTCTTCAAATACTTCACGGAAAGAGTTGTACTCTTGCTTGATATTGGTTACGTCCGGAGAAATTGCAGTTCCGCCCATGTCCAATACATATTTGAAGAATTTCAATTGGTGCTGTCTTTCCTCTTCTGCTTGTTTAAAGAAATAATCAGCAGAAAAATCGTAACCATTTCTGTTGCACCATGAAGCCATTGATAAGTAAATAGACGATGAATGTGCTTCTTTTTTTATTTGTTGGTTGATCAGTGTTTCTACGTCTGATGATAGTAAACACTTTACACGCATAATATCTTTCATTTCCTTGTGTCTTTAGTTTTTAACGGTAGTGAAACGCTATGATAGAGTCAGTTTGTAAACTGTGTAAAAGGTCATTTTGTTTCGTGAATTATTTCCTTTGACACTACAAAGTTACAGCGATAATGTTCTGTAAAAGAAATTATTAATAATATGGAAAGAGTCTAAGTCTTAGTTTTAAGAAACTAAACGATAAAGGCAGTCGTGGATAATGTGGTTAAGTTCCAACATTACAAAGGTGCCTTGTAGCAGTTCTTTGAGTTTGATGATTTCCAATAAAGAAAGTACATAAGAGTGGTCGCAAGCGCAAATGAAAATAATCTCTACATCAGCAGTTTTGTCGCTGCTCAAAAGCTTTTCTTCAATGTCAACCTGATAAACTGCTTTTTTAAGTTTAAGAAGATTTCTGTAGTCAAAGCGGGCTAATTTCCCTGCAAAATCAACATACCAGCAATTTTCTGAATCCGATTGGAAGATAGCGCCACTTTGGGTAGCAAACACTTCTTCAAACGTGGCAACAGGAAATAATGCTTCTTCTATTTTTTGCACAGTAGGTTAAATATTTATACAAAAGTAGTATTATTTAGATTTAATACAAATAAAAATATAAAACTTATGTCGCGTAGGGTTTCTAGCGGTTTCTGTAGGGGCGAGGAATAGATAGAATGATCATGATCAATAAGTTTAAACCCAAAATAACAAATAGGTAGGTATTACTAAATGGTTTTTTATTTCGTTGGTAAATATTTTGTTCGTCTGCATATACTTCATATACGATAGGCCGCACCTCTAACACATCTGACTTTTTTATTTTGACCTTAATTTGGCCAGCGTATTTTAATGATTTGTTGATACCAGAGAAGATGTTGAACCCTTGCTTTACCGAGTCCACATTTAATTTGAGAATAAAAAACTTATTGCTGCCGTTTAACATGAAGGTTAGGTAGGCGTACTCAGTTTCTTGCTTACCGTTTTTCTCCTTCTTCGTAAATTGATGGGTTTTATTTAGGGAGCCTTTTAATACGATGAGGTTGTTTTCGGCAAATAGGATTTGTGTAAATATCAGATAGCTAAATAAACACAATAATAATATGATGATATATTTTGCCTTGTTCATAATGAACTAATTGCTTAGTTAAATATAACATGTCTTTTCCAAATAGACAATTTTTGAATCAAAACCCATAGGCGTCAAAAGTTTATAAGCGTATTATTTAAAGGTGGCGTATTGTTTTGTGTTGCTTGGATTTACAAGTCAAATATCGTTTCTTTAATTTGTTAACCTTCTAAATTTATGGATACCATCGCTTTACAATGGACTTTTCTCGAGAAGTTGATGTTTAGATTTGCCTTTTGCATCTTGTTCTTGTTCATGTTCTTCTTTAATAATGGCACGTTTCCATTATTCTATTTTGTTGGCCAAATGCAAAATGCAATCATGTATAAATTTATACCGTGGTTAGGCGAAAATGTTTTTCATCTCCCTTATCCCATAACCGTGTTTACCAATGGAAGTGGAGATACTACTTATGATTACCTGGTATTGTGTTTTATAGCTGTTTTAAGTGTTGTGATCACTTTGATTTGGTCGGTTTTGGATACCAAGCGGGAAAATTATAATCGTTTGTATTATTGGATTACCGTAGGCGTTCGTTTTTATGTTGGCTTAATGTTAATCAATTATGGCTTGGTGAAAGTGGTGCAACTGCAATTTCCACCACCTAATTTGTATAGGCTAATTTCCACATATGGTGAATCTTCACCCATGGGTTTGGCATGGACTTTTCTGGGTTTTTCTAAAGGGTATAATCTCTTTATGGGCATAGCCGAATTATTGGCAGGCTTACTTCTTTTCAGAAGAACGGTTACCGTTGGTGCAATCATTACTTTAATGACCACGGCCAATGTAATGGCTGTAAATTATTTCTACGACGTTCCTGTTAAAATAGTATCTACGGCTTTAGTGGTCATGTGTTTATTCTTGTTGGTGCCTAATATGGGTCGTTTATTTAATTTATTCTTTAAAGGTGCGCCAACGGTTTTGAGAACTTTAGATGCACCATTAATTGTAAGTGGATGGAAAAGAATTGCAAAGTATACCCTTAAATATTTACTAATAAGCTTTACTCTGGTGGCTGGCATCACAACGGTGATTTCTGGTTATCGCCAATATGGAGAAGGAGCACCGAAATCGCCTTTGTATGGGGCATATAAAGTAGATGAATTTAAGGTTGCAGGTAAAAGTAATATCAATAAATGGGACCTTTTATTGTTACAAACCCCAGAGTATGGAGGCATCAAGGATGTGAATGGCTTTGAGCACGTAGATATATCCACTGATACAACGAAGAAAAAGATGACTTTTGTTTTTGATAATGACCCTAATACAAAACATCATTTGGATTATAAAAGAGAGGGGGATAAGCTGTTTTTAAAAGGTAAGCTATATGATGATTCTTTAACTATTAATTTGACCAAAATGAAATTCGAATTGATAGACAGAAAATTGAATTGGATTAACGAAAGGCCGTATAATAGATAATTTCTAAAAAAGGTTTTTGCAATTTAGGTTCTAAACCTTCGTAGGTTTAGCTGTTGCTTTTTAAAAACCTCGTAGGTTTCGGAACGGCGAAGCCCTCAACTTTACTATTGAAGAACAATAACAAATGGAAGTTAAACCTACGAGGTTTGGTTTAAAGGTGGCATATTGCTTTGTAAAACTTGGATTAGTGTAGCGTCCTAGCCACTTAGCCCTGATTGTAGCGGAAATACTTTTTGTTTTTGCCTTTTTGTCATCCAGAGCACAGCGAAGGATATCAGAACACAGCAGGAAAGAAAGAGATTCCGAGGAACGAGGAATGACAGCGCTGAAGACAAACAAAAAGATTGCAGCGGAATGCAGTACGATAGTTCCAAAAAAGCGACTGCAACTGCGCTGCTATTTAGAAAAATGATTAACGTCATTATCAAAACAAAACCCAAATAATTAAGGTTTATCTATTACTAAATAAATAGACCATGGATAATCAAAAACCAGCCAAAGACAAGCTACATGATAGCGATTTGGGCGAAACCAAAGATTTCAACGAACTGTCTTATAATAGGGATAAAAATAGTTTCGAATTTGACGTAAAGGGAGAAGAGTCAAGCTACGATCACCCCCTGCCTTACGATACTTCGGCTCCAAATGGCGAAGATAGTATTTCTACTTACGACGAATCTAATCCTTACGTGGGAAATGAGTATGATCCAAAGGGACAGGTTGACGAACAATTAGAGGATAACGGCATGCGAGTTGATGAAACAGGCGAAAGTGTACTGCTTGATCCTGCAGATAAAATTTTGGCGCAAACTGAAGAAGATTTTAGAGATGATTTGGATGAGGAAGGCTATCCGAAAAATGATTTGCCAGGTTAAGGGAGCAGATCTAAATTAAAACGTTGGCGAAACTCTTCCAGCTGCGGATTTTTTTCAACCAGATAGGCATATTTATCCTTATTGGTATAAATACGGTCGCTTTGCTTGGGCTCTACCCGTTTAGGGAATATCTGTATATCGAAATTGTTCAGGTTTCCACGAAGGAAGTTGAGCAAGTCGATTTTTTCGTCTTGTAGTGTACTTTCTAGCGCAATATTTTCAATCAGAACGGTTACATGTATGCCGTCCAAAATAGGCTCGTTACTCGTTAACAAGGTAAACAAGTGTATTTTGTCTTCCTTTTTAGCTTTTTGCGCATATTGTTGCCAGCAAGCCATAAATTGAGCCTGGCTAAAAGCTTGTTTTTCATTTCCTCTTACATATTGTGGCCCCTTGTCTTCGTCATCTAAATCCATTCCGCTGTTCAAATCGGTAAGCGAAGGAATTAAAGATCCCGAAGTGCTTTTTGGCAAAGGCTTTATCTTAATAGATGAAGCGGTAGGCGCACTAGTTTTTGGAACTTCTATTTTTGGTGGGACAGTTTCCGCTGTTTTAGGAGCTACTGCTGGTTGCTCTTTTTTCTCTACTGGAGCGGCAACGGGCACTTGTTGGGCAGGTGCAACGGCCGGTCGTTGAGCAGGTGCTGAAGCAGGAATATCGTTTTTAACTAAAGTTTTTTTTTTATCCTGATCTAGGTCAGTTGCTGTATTGGCGAGTTGAATTACCGAAGGAATGTGACACATTTTAATCAGTGCCAGCTCTACCTGAAGCCGCTGATTTTTGCTGTTCTTGTAGTTAAGGTCGCACTGGTTGGCCAAGTTTAGCGACGTTAAAATGAAACCCAAATTAGTGCCGTTACTTTGCGCCAAATATTTCTGCTTAATATTTTCGCTCACCTCGAGCAGCTTGATGGTTTGGTTGTCCTTGCCTACCAATAAGTTTCTGAAGTGGCCGGCCAAACCATTAATAAAGTTGTTGCCGTCAAAACCATTATTCAAAATCTCATTAAATAATAATAAGGTGTTGCTTACATCGCCGCCGGTAATATAATCCGTTAACTTAAAATAATAATCGTAATCTAAAATGTTCAGATTGTCAATTACCGCCTTATAGGTCACATTCCTATTGGTGTAACTAACAATTTGGTCAAACATCGAAAGTGCATCACGCAAGCCACCGTCAGCTTTTTGTGCAATAATATGCAGGCCGTCATTGTCTGTAGCAATGTTTTCTCGTTCCGCAATTTTTGCCAAGTGGCTGGAAATATCTTCTACCTGAATTCTGTTGAAGTCGAAAATTTGACAGCGAGACAGAATGGTAGGTAATATTTTATGTTTCTCCGTAGTTGCTAAAATAAAAATAGCATAGGGAGGTGGTTCTTCCAAGGTTTTCAAAAAGGCGTTGAACGCACTTGTTGAAAGCATGTGAACCTCATCAATAATATAGATTTTGTATTTTCCTGCTTGTGGCGGAATCCTTACCTGCTCAATTAAACTTCTAATGTCGTCAACAGAGTTGTTAGAGGCGGCATCAAGCTCGTGAAAGTTAAAGGAATGCCCCGATTGGAACGATTGACAGCTTTCGCATGTGCCACAAGCTTCTTGTTCGGGCGTTAAACTGGTGCAGTTAATGGTTTTTGCCAAAATACGGGCACAAGTGGTTTTACCCACACCCCTTGGTCCGCAAAATAAAAAAGCTTGCGCCAGCTGATTGTTTTTAATGGCGTTTTTTAAAGTTCCAGTAATATGCTGCTGACCAACCACGGTTTCGAACGTGGCGGGGCGGTATTTACGGGCTGAAACGATGAAATTTTCCATTGGCACGAAAATAGCAAAAATTTGATTGTTGCAGAGTTGAAAAGTTTGAATGTTGAAAAGTCGCTATTTCACTTTGTTGTATGGCAACTGAAAATTGTGAACTGGAAACCGCCAACTGTATGATTATATTATAGACTTCAACTCCTTTCTGTATTGCGAGGCGCTCTTTCCCGTAAACTCCTTAAATATTTTATTGAAGTGGCTAAAGTTGTGGAAACCACTTTCGTAGCTAATATTGGCAATGCTGGTTCTTTTTTCGGCCAAAAGTTTCGAAGCGTGCACCACACGGTACTCGTTCACAAACTTGGTAAAGGTTTTTTTGGTCATCTTTTTAAAGTACCTGCAAAAAGAAGGTACCGTCATGCTGGCCATTTCGGCAACCTGCTCCAAGCTAATCTCTTCGGTAAAGTGATCTTTCACATAGTTAAAGATCATGCTGATGCGGTCGTTGTCCTGGGCCTGCATTTCTAGGGAAAAATTTTGGGCATTCAGTAGTTTATAATCAAACGCCTGTTCCAATTCTCGTAGCACGCCCAGTAAAGCCAGCAATTTTTCAAATGGCCACATGTTGTTCATCTTTTCAAGGATAGGGCCAACAAGTTTTTTGGTGTCGTCACCAAAAGCAATACCGTACTTGGCTTTTTCAAATAAAGTAGCAATGCCCTTGGTTTCTTTAAGCGTTAAAAAATCAGTGCCCAAAAAATCTGGCTTCATCTGGATCACTACTTCATTAGTGTTGCCCGTAGTTTCATCGGTAAAACCACAATGAGGTAGGTTGCTGCCAATCAATATCAAATCTCCATCAGTATAATAGGAGATATGGCTGCCTATTTGCCTTTTTCCAGAGCCGCCATGTACAAACACCATTTCCACTTCCGGATGGTAATGCCAAACGTGAGCCTTGTTGTTGGTGTTCTGCAGGTATCTCGAATAGTAAAAGGAACTTCCAAAGGAAGGTTCAATAGCTTCGAAGCTAGGTTTGATTTTTTTCATTTCTTAACGCTAAATTAATCAAATTATATGGATTATTGATTGTTTTTGTTGTTAATTTAATGTTAAGGGTTAAAATAGCATATATACTGGGAAATATGAAACATAATAAGCATCTGAATACTAGCTAAATTTGCTCTTGTTAAATAAGTATTAACGTTTTAAATAAATCAGCAATGAAAAATTTATTCAGATTTAGTTTAGTAATCCTCTCGGTATTCATGGCGAATGTTGCCAAAGCCGATGACATGGAACTTTTAGTTAAAGTAGCAAAAGAGAATAACAAATGGGTGAGCTTTATCACCAATGAATCCCAAAATATTGACCTTACTTTATACTCGTCTACTGATGAGGTGCTTTATGAGCAAAGGTTAAAAACAGTTGGTAACAAATTCAAAACTTACGATTTAAGTGCTTTACCTTTGGGGCTTTATACCCTTAAAATGGAATCGCCTTTAAAAACGGTAACTTACCAAATTGAGATTACCGCTGATAGTGCAATCGTAGCTACACCTGTTGTAAAGATCTTTAAAAAGCCAAGTTTAGCAAAAGAAAAAGATCTAGTAACGCTTAATCTAAATGGTGTGGGCGAGGGAGAGGTGCAAGTGGATGTTTATAATGAATTTAATGAAAAGCTTCATGAAGATGTGTACACTAGCGAAGCAAAGGTGGTTAGGAAATACGATGTAAGCAGAACACCTTCAAAACAGCTTACTTTTGTGGTGAGAACTGGGAACCAAGAGTTCTCGGAAACGATTAAGCTTTAGTTTTAGCAACTTATATACGAGAGAGTGAAAGCACTGCCAAATGGCGGTGCTTTTTTTGTTTTCAGGAAATATGAAAAATAGTGTTTATGTGTTTACAATCTCTAAAAATTGAAAGCTACATCATTGAACCACATAGACACATAGTAAACTAAATAGTGTTAAAAAAAATGTCGTGTTTTTTCCTTCTTTAAAATCATGCCCTATAACTGGTAAGGATAATGCCTATGTTTCTATGTGGTTGTATTTATTTATAGCTTCTTTATTTAAAACAACGCTTTGATTTATAGAAATATATTGTTACATTTGCAGCCCGTTTTAAGCGGAACAGATTAAAAAATTAATTAAATAAAACAATGAATCAGTACGAAACTGTTATCGTTCTTACCCCATTGTTGTCAGAAGAAGCTGCAAAAGAGGCAATTGCTAAATTTAAAGGCATCATTTCTGATAGCGGAGCCGAAATTATCGCAGAAGATAATTGGGGTTTGAGAAAATTAGCGTATCCGATTGACAAAAAAGCAAACGGATTCTTTCACCTTACAGAGTACAAATCTAACGGTGAAATCATTAACAAGTTAGAGCTAGAGTTAAAACGCGATGAGCGTGTTTTACGTTTCTTAACTGTAAGATTAGACCGTCATGCGGTTGCCTACAACGAGAAAAAACGTAGCGGAGCTTTTAACAAAACTAAGAAAGAGGAGGCTACAGCGTAATGGCAAGAGATCAAATTCAATATGTTACTGCTCCAAAAGTGGAGGATAACAGAAAAAAATATTGCCGTTTCAAGAAAAATGGCATCAAATACATTGATTATAAAGACGCAAACTTCTTATTGAAGTTCGTTAACGAGCAAGGTAAAATTTTACCTCGTCGTTTAACTGGTACTTCTTTGAAATTTCAACGTAAAGTGGCTCAAGCGGTAAAACGTGCCCGTCACATCGGTTTGTTGCCTTTCGTTACTGACCAATTAAAATAGGAGCTGAGCAATGGAAATTATTTTAAAGCAAGATATCAAATCACTAGGTGAGAAAGATGATATCGTAACGGTAAAACCTGGTTTTGGTCGTAATTACTTAATTCCACAAGGCTTTGCAATTTTGGCAACTCCTTCTGCAAAGAAAGTATTAGCAGAAAACCTTAAACAGGCTGCTTTTAAACAAGAGAAAATTAAAAAAGACGCTGAAGGTATCGCAGCTCAATTGGCTGATGTTAAATTAAGCATTGGTGCTAAAGCTGGCGAAACTGGAAAAATCTTTGGTGCGGTTAACACTATCCAAGTGGCTGACGCATTAAAAGCTAAAGGTTTTGAAGTTGACCGTCGTCGTATTACTTTCGAAACTGAGCCTAAAACTTTAGGTGAGTACATCGCAAACTTGAACTTACACAAAGAAGTGAAAGTAAAAGTTCCTTTCGAAGTAGTAGCTGAGTAATTTTAGCTTATACAAAATACAAAGCCCCTTCAGTAAGCTGAAGGGGCTTTTGTTTTTATGTAGAGTGTCTATCTTTTTATAAATGATGCGTTTTGCTATATTTGCTATCCCTCCTTTAATGGAAAGGCCGCAATCTAAATAGAGTATTAATGAGATATTGTAAACCTGTTAGATTATTACTGTGCTTATGCCTGTTTGTTTTTGCCGCCCAGGCACAAAACATCGTATCTAAAGCTCCCGATACCATTAAGAAAATCATTTTCACCACTTATTATGCCAAAAAGTTTGAAGGGCGTAAAACCACCAGTGGTGAACGCTATCGAGCCAAAAAATTTACGGCAGCCCACCGTACTTTGCCTTTTGGTACCTTAATTACCGTGCGTAACCTGCATACCGGTAAAAGTGTACAGGTAAGGGTGAACGATAGAGGGCCTTTCAGCAAGAAATTTTCTTTGGATATTTCGCAGGCTGCGGCCAAAGAAATAGGGATATATCGCCTAGGTTATGCCCGTGTGGAAATCTCATATGTGCAGGAGTAAAAGTGCTAGGATTTAGACTCATTTTAAAATTATTAACACTCACTTTTATTTCATAAGTGCTTAAAAAGAAATAATTAGCTTTTTTCTTCCCTGTTTATGACAGAATTTTGATTGGAAATCCCCATAAAATCAAGCACATGTTAACAACTTTGTAGCCCAAAAAAAGCCCTAACTTTTATATTTGTTATACGAAGTTCTTTAATAGAAAGCACCCCAATTATTGTTATAACTGATTGCTATTTAGTTCGTTTTAAAAAGTAGATAACCCCAACTTTTTTAATTATGTAAACTAAGTACGGTTTGTTAGGCGGTTTCACTGTTAAAGAATATCATTTATGCTGCAGCAAGACATTTTCTAACAACGTAAAAAGAGAGTTTATGGAAGAAGAATTATTATTAAAGGAAAACAAGGACCGTTTTGTGCTATTGCCAATTAAGTATCCCGCTATTTGGGAGATGTATAAGAAAGCAGAAGCTAGCTTTTGGACGGCGGAAGAAATTGATTTGTCTGACGACATCAAGCATTGGGAGAATTTGAATAGTGGCGAGCGTCATTTCATTTCTCATATTTTGGCTTTCTTTGCTGCCAGCGACGGTATTGTGAATGAAAATCTTGCCGTTAACTTTATGAGCGAGGTTCAAATTCCAGAAGCACGTTGTTATTATGGTTTCCAGATCATGATGGAGAACATCCATTCTGAAACCTATGCTTTGCTAATTGATACTTATGTAAAAGATCCAGAAGAAAAAGATAGACTTTTCCATGCCATTGAAACGGTGCCTGCTGTTAAGAAAAAAGCAGAATGGGCATTGCGCTGGATTGAGAACGGAACTTTTGCAGAAAGATTAGTGGCTTTCGCCGCAGTGGAAGGTATTTTCTTTAGTGGTAGTTTCTGTTCAATCTTTTGGTTAAAGAAACGTGGCTTGATGCCAGGCTTAACCTTCAGTAATGAATTAATCTCAAGAGATGAAGGTTCGCATTGTGAATTTGCATGTTTATTATATAGCATGCTACAAAATAAACTTAGCCAAGAACAGGTACACACCATTATTAAAGATGCAGTAGAAATTGAGAAGGATTTTATTAGCGATGCGTTACCAGTTAAACTAATTGGCATGAATGCAGATTTAATGAAACAATATATTGAATTTGTGGCCGATAGATGGTTGGGAGAATTGGGCTATGCTAAAATTTATAACGCTACCAATCCTTTCGATTTCATGGAAATGATTTCATTGCAAGGAAAAACCAATTTCTTTGAGAAACGTGTAGGCGATTACCAAAAAAGCGGTGTATTAACTGCCTCGGAAGATAAAGCGCAAGCTTTCTCATTAGACGAAGACTTTTAGAAATGATTGAATTTTGAATGAGAGAGTGATTGAATAAGGTAGTAATCTTCACATTCCCTCATTTAAAATTCAAAAGTCACTCATTAAATATATTTTGAAACCGGGTGCCGCTATGTAGATATGCACCATAAAATTTAGTAAGGATGTTTGTAATAAAAAGAGATGGCCGCAGAGAAGCGGTGAAATTTGACAAAATTACAGCTAGGATAGAGAAGCTGTGCTATGGTTTTAATGCTGAACTGGTAGATCCAATTGATGTAGCTAGAAAAGTGATTGAAGGTTTGTACGATGGAGTAACCACTTCCGAATTGGATAACTTAGCAGCTGAAACTGCAGCGTCTTTAACCACTAAACATCCTGACTATGCTTTGTTAGCTTCACGTATTGCCGTTTCTAACTTGCACAAAAATACGTTAAAGTCGTTTTCCAAAACAATGGAACTATTGTATAACTACATTGATCCAAAAACAGGGAAAGATTCAGCCTTAATTGCTGATGACGTATGGAAAGTAATCCAAGACAACGCTGAAATTTTGGACAGTACCATTATTTACGACAGAGATTTTGGCTTTGATTATTTCGGTTTCAAAACATTAGAAAAATCTTACTTACTTAAAGTTAACGGTGCAATCGTAGAACGTCCTCAGCATTTGTTTATGCGTGTGGCTATCGGTATCCACAAAGAGGATATTGAAAGCGCTATTGCTACTTATAACCTGATGAGTGAGCGTTGGTTTACACATGCTACACCAACGTTATTCAATGCAGCTACGCCAAAGCCTCAAATGTCATCATGTTTCTTGTTAACTATGCAAGACGACAGCATTGAAGGTATTTATGATACTTTAAAGCAAACTGCTAAAATTTCTCAAAGCGCAGGTGGTATTGGTCTAAGCATCCACAATATCCGTGCAACAGGAGCTTATATTGGTGGTACTAACGGTACAAGCAACGGTATTGTGCCAATGTTGCGTGTATTTAATGACACTGCTCGTTATGTAGACCAAGGTGGCGGTAAACGTAAAGGTGCCTTTGCTATTTATTTAGAGCCTTGGCATGCTGACGTTTTCGAATTCTTGGATTTGCGTAAAAACCATGGTAAAGAAGAGATGCGTGCTCGTGACTTGTTCTATGCGCTTTGGATTTCCGACTTATTCATGCAACGTGTAGAAGAGAACGGCGATTGGAGCTTATTCTCTCCAGATGAGGCACCAGGTTTAGCAGATTGCCATAGCGAAGAATTCAACAAGTTATATGTTAAATATGAGCAAGAAGGAAGAGCACGTAAAGTAGTAAAAGCACAAGAACTTTGGTTTGCTATTTTAGATTCGCAAATTGAGACCGGAACTCCTTATTTATTGTATAAAGATGCTGCAAATAGCAAATCGAACCAACAAAACTTAGGAACCATTAAATCTTCTAACTTATGTACCGAGATCATCGAGTATACCTCTAAAGATGAAGTAGCGGTTTGTAATTTAGCTTCATTGGCATTACCTCGTTTCGTAATTAATGGTGAGTTTGATCATCAAAAACTATACGAGGTAACTTACCAAGCTGCCTTGAACTTGAATAAAATCATCGATTATAACTACTACCCAGTAAAAGAGGCAGAAAACTCTAACTTGCGCCACCGTCCAATTGGTTTAGGGGTACAAGGTTTGGCCGATGCATTTATCTTAATGCGTTATCCTTTTGAAAGCGATGCCGCTAAACAATTGAACAAAGATATTTTTGAAACCATCTACTTTGCTGCAATGACCGCTTCGGCTGATTTGGCAGTGAAACATGGTCCATACAAAACTTTCAAAGGTTCTCCACTTTCTAAAGGTAAATTCCAGTTCGACTTGTGGAACGTTACGCCAGAAAGCAACCGTTGGGATTGGGATGCATTACGCAAACGTGTGGTAAAAACAGGGGTGTACAATTCATTATTGGTAGCACCAATGCCAACTGCCTCAACTTCTCAAATCTTAGGAAACAACGAGTGTTTTGAACCTTATACTTCAAATATTTACACCCGTCGTGTATTAAGTGGCGAGTTTATCGTGGTAAACAAACACTTATTGAAAGACTTAGTAGCTTTAGGTTTGTGGAGCCCTCAAATGAAAGATAGAATTATCTTGGCTAACGGATCTATTCAAGACATTCCAGAAATCCCTGATTATATCAAAGAACTGTACAAAACAGTTTGGGAAATTAAGATGAAGAATATCATTGATATGTCTGCTGATAGAGGTGCATATATTTGCCAATCTCAATCATTAAACTTATTTATCAATGCACCAAATACTTCAAAACTAACTTCAATGCATTTCTATGCTTGGAAAAAAGGATTGAAAACAGGTATGTACTACCTACGCACACAAGCAGCTTCCCAAGCGGTTAAGTTTACGGTAGAAAATCAAGCAGGAAAGGCTATTGAGGCAGTTATTCCAGAAGTGATCGACAATCCAGCAGAAGAAATTATTTCTGGTCCGGTTTGTACCATGGAAGAAGGTTGCATTAGCTGTTCAGGTTAATCTTAAGCTTAAAGCCGAAAGCGAAAAGCTTTAGGTAAACGCAATAATAAAGTAAGGTTTTGGACGAAAGTTCAGAACCTTATTTTTTTGTCCGTACTTTTGCCTTTAGTTCATTGGTTTATTTGTCATTGGTTAATTAGTATTCTACATCATGACAAGTGAACTAGTGAACCAATGAACTAATGAACAACATTCAAAAACATAGTAAACACGAAATTATTGCTTGCGAGCGATGTGGGACTGCTATTGAGTGCAAGGCCAATGCCTATACCAAATGCCAGTGCAGCGTGGTGCAGCTAAGCATTAACGAAGTGCAATACGTGAGTGAACTGTATGACGGTTGTCTTTGCGCCAAATGCCTGTTGGAGTTACAACAAGAGTATCGGGAAGAATTAGGTTAACTCAAACAGACCGCTTATCTCTTTTTCACTCCTTTTAAAATCATTAAACTTAAGGGATTAATCACATAGCCGCTAATGTTGTTTTGTAGCATCACTACAGACTGGTCATATAAAATTGGCACTACCGAAGCATTTTCTAATACCATATTGTCCATTTTGTGGTAAAGCTCAAAACGTTTCTTAGGGTCATTTTCATAATAGCTTTGTTCAAAAAGCTTGTCAAATTCTTTGTTAAAGTATCCTGTATAGTTAGGACCAAAAGGGACTTTATTTTTGGAATAAAATACCGACAGGTAATTCTCTCCATCAGGATAATCGGCAATCCAAGACCCTCTAAAAAAGCCCACCTCATTTTTCGACATCAAGTCTCTTAAGCTTGCGCTTGGGCTTACGTCCACTTTTGCCTTAATGCCAATGTTACCCAATTCTCCTTGAATAAATTCAATCAGGTCTTTATAAGTGGTTGAAGTGCTCAATTTTATTTCTGGCATTCCTTTGCCATTCGCGAAACCTGCTTCAGCCAGTAATTTGGCCGCTAAAGTAGGGTTGTAATCATAGCCTTTTACCTTGGTGCTGTCAAAACCCGGCATCCCTCTGGGAATAAAACCCGAAGTGGCTGGCGTACCAATACTATTGCGTAGGTACTTGATCAGTTTTTTACGGTCAATGGCGTAGTTAATAGCCTGCCTAACCTTTTTAAACCGTAGTGGCGAGTTTTTAACAATGCTTTTGCTGGTATCAACCAATATACCTACATACTCTGTGCATAAATAGGCTCCCTTGATCAATTGGAATTCACCTTTGTATTTGCTGGTCATTTGACCACTTTTGGTTAAAATATCATCACGGTAGCTGCCATCAACGCTGTAAAAGAAATCTAGCTCCTTTTTAAGGAAATTCATGAAGGCGCTTTGTTTATCGTTGATGAAGGTCACCTTCACTGCATCTAAAAAAGGCATGCGATTGCCCAAGCTATCTTTCTCAAAGTAGTTTTCGTTTTTAAGCAATACCAATACCTCATCTTCTTTCCAATATTTAAATTTAAAGGGCCCGGTGCCCACAGGGTGATTTCTAAAATCTTTTCCATAATGTTCTACCACTTCTTTAGGCACAACAGAGCAATATTGGGCGGTCAATAAGTTCATAAAAGCAGGGAAGGGTTTTACCAGTGTTACTTGGAATGTGCTATCGTTTAAAGCCAAAAAACTGCTGCGGTCCTTCACCTTGTCACTAAAAATCCAACCGCCAGAAGAAGCTACTTTAGGATCAATCAGTCGGTAAAAACTATAAGCAAAATCATCAGCTACCACCTTTCTGCCTTTACCGTTTTTAAACAAAGGGTCATCCTGAAAAAAAACATCGTTGCGCAGGTTAAAAGTATAAGTGAGCCCATCATTAGAAATCTGCCACGATTTGGCAATACAAGGGACCGTATTTAAATCTTTATCAACCTGCACCAGCCCATTAAAAATTTGGTTGATCATCCAAACCGCGTTTTGGTTACGGGCAAAAGCAGGATCTAGCGAGGTAAGGTTCTGGTCGAGATTGATGTTGAATACTTTCTTGTCGTTATCCTTATTGTTTTTACATGAGAATAGAATAATGATACAGCAAAAACAAAATATATTGAGCTTAATGGTACGCATCGAAAAGGGAAATACTATTTTTGTACAATTAGAAACATTAAGAAGTTAAGGTACATTAAGTTTTCGAGGTAACAAAACTACTTTTTCTTAATATTCTTAATCTCTTAATGGTTAATTTATTCCGTAAACTAATAACATAAATAAATGTCGTCTTTAAGTGAGCTTATAAATGCCGAAAACAATGCAGAATTGCGAGAGGAATTGTTGGAACGTTTGGCCATTGTTGAACACAAAATCAAGTTCATGGACAAAGTGCCTGTTTGTTTTTTGGATACCCTTGGGCAACCTCACATTGAGCTGGCACCTTTTGCCGAATTAGGTGGGGCCGTGCTGACTACCTCGCCACTAGAGGCGGTTTACATTATTTTCCATGAGCAAGGAAAACAGCTTGATGATTTGATGAGGACAGCTCCGGTATTGATGAGTGAAGAATGGCCCGCGGTGAAATTTAACCGGGTTTGTCTTTTAGCAGATGATTATAAGACCAGCAAACTGCTTGAGGCAGTTTCCCTAGTGGAAGATATCGCTGAAATGATCCATCCAGGGCATTTTATTTTTGGCTATGAAGGGGATAAATGGATTAGATTTACGGTTTAGTTGAAACAGAGATAAAGGAGCAAGAAATAAAGATAAAGAAGCGAAGGGAAAAGGCGTTAATTGCAAAAAATAGATTACTTAATAACATATCATAGCTACTGTATGAAAAAAATATTACTGTTCTTGCTAATGCTTTCTTCTTTAAGCTTCGCCCAAACTGTTCCTAAATTAGATAAAGAAACAGCCGAAAAACTTTCTGTATTACCTCTAGGGTGCATGGATAAGGAATATCCTAACAAAACGGCACATAGTATTAACTCGGCAGTGGATGCTAAGTTGACCCCAGCAGAATTACATCCGGCATTTTATGGTTGTTTTGATTGGCATAGCTCGGTACATGGACATTGGATGTTGGTCCATTTGCTGCGTACTTATCCCAATCTGAAAAACAAAGCAGAAATCATTGCTAAACTTAACAAGACGTTTACCCTACAAAATATGCAGGCCGAAGCTGATTATTTTCAGAAATACGAGCTTGCTAAAATATTTGAACGTACTTACGGTTGGGCCTGGTTGCTAAAATTGGATCAAGAATTATATGAATGGGATAATCCTATGGCGAAAAAATGGCATGCAGCCCTGCAACCATTAACCAAGCAGATTTTAGAACTTTGGAAAGCTTATTTGCCTAAGCAAACTTATCCAAACCGTACAGGTGTACATGGAAATACAGCCTTTGCCTTGGTTTTTGCGATAGATTGGGCCAGGGCGGTAAACGATAAGCTTTTTGAAATACAGTTGATGGATAAAGCCAAAACATTTTATCTAGATAATCAAAAAACACCCGCTTATATGGAGCCTGATGGAGCCGACTTCTTTTCGCCAAGTTTGGAAATAGCAGATCTGATGCGTAGGGTTTTGGCTAAAGATGATTTCATCAAATGGTTGGATAATTTTTATGAAGAAAGAAGCATCAACCGTATTAGTGAAATGCCCATTGTTAGCGACTTAAGTGATTATCAAACGGTGCATTTAGTTGGCCTTTCGTTTACTAGAGCTTGGTGCATGAAAGGTGTTTCCGCCCAGCTTCCAAAAAGTCATGCGCTTAAAAAGCATTTTGAAGATACCGCTAATCATTTCTTGGCAAATGCCTTGCCTTTGATTTTTAAAGGAAACTATGGCGGCGATCATTGGTTGGCTTCATTCGCGGTTTATGCATTGGCGCAAAAGTAGGGACTAGATACTAGTGTTTAGGAATTAGGAGCTAGGTATTAGTAGCTAGTGTTCAGTTAACCAAATAAACGATTAATCAATTAACCTGAGCTAGTGGCTAGGGCAACTTTCCGTCTTTCTACTTTTCTGACTAATAAGCAATAAACTTATCCATCTGTTGGTCGGTAAACTTTAACGTATCCTCTTTAAAGAGTTCGTCATTTTCATTAATTTCCTGTTTAATGTAAGAAATATGCAAGCGAAGAGGCATGACATGCAAGTGCAGGTAGGCGCAAACACCATTGAAATGCTCAATCCCTCTAATATTGCCATATTTTCCAGAGGAAATACCAACCAAACAAGCTTTTTTATCATAGAAGCTTTCAGGGAAAGCACAAGCATCAATCAATGCTTTCAATACACCAGGATAGCTGCCATTATATTCAGGAATCACGAACAAAAACTTACTTGTATTGGTCATTAATTCTTGTATCTTTTCAAAGGCTTCAGATTTTTTTCCATATAAATCCTCGGCAATAAAATTTGCTGGAAGATCTTTTAGGTCAAGCAATGAGGTTTGTAAGCCCTTTTTAGCCAGTTCCTTTTGATAATATTTGGCAACTTTTAGCGTATTGCTATTGGTTCTATTAGTGCCGGCGATGATGGTTACCATGGAAAAATTGTTAATAAGATGTGTAAAACACAAACAGCACCGATACTAATATTTAGTTTTAGTTCGTATCTTAGCTAATTGTTAAAAAATGCCTAAACATCACAAAAATAGCATTTTTTAAAGATTTTTAGTTTAAAATTAAGCCATTACAAGTTGTGGCGTTTTCAAGGAGAATAAATGAGTAAGATAATTGCTTTAGCAAACCAAAAAGGAGGAGTAGGTAAAACCACTTCATCTATTAATTTAGCAGCTAGTTTGGCCGTTTTGGAATATAGAACGCTTTTGGTTGACGCAGACCCACAGGCTAACTCTACTTCGGGCATTGGCTTTGACCCAAGAAACATCAAAAACAGCATTTACGAATGCATTATCAATGATGTTGAACCAAGCGAGGCCATTGTAAAAACGGAAACGCCAAACCTTGAACTGTTACCGGCGCATATTGATTTAGTAGGTGCCGAAATCGAGATGATTAATCTTACCGATCGCGAGTATAAAATGAAAGCGGTGTTAGATAAAGTAAGAGATCAATATGATTTTATCATTATCGATTGTTCTCCATCATTGGGTTTAATTACCATTAACTCCTTAACTGCTGCCGATTCAGTAATTATTCCGGTTCAGTGCGAGTATTTCGCGTTAGAAGGTTTAGGCAAATTATTGAATACCATCAAAATTGTACAAAATAGGTTAAATCCAGCATTGGAAATAGAAGGGATTCTTTTAACCATGTACGATGTAAGGCTGCGCTTATCTAACCAAGTGGTTGAAGAAGTAAAAACACACTTCCAAGATTTGGTATTCGAAACCATTATTCAGCGTAACACCCGTTTAAGTGAAGCTCCAAGCTACGGCATATCGGTAATTATGCATGATGCCAACAGTAAGGGCGCAATCAACTATTTAAACTTAGCAAGAGAAATTGTTCGTAAAAACGGATTGCTTGATGAAGAGCAGGAAGTAAAAACGGCAAGTATTTAACATATATAGATGACATCTTTTCAAAGAAAAACCGGATTAGGCAAAGGATTAAGTGCTCTTTTGGATGATAATGAAACGGTAAACGCCGTTAAGCCTACCGTAGAAACTGCACCTGCAGCACCGCAGGTAGGCAGTATTAGCCATATTAGTATTGCTGATATTGAAACAAACCCTTATCAGCCGCGTACCGAGTTTGATCAGGTAGCACTTAATGAACTATCTGACTCCATTAAGGTACAAGGATTGATTCAACCTATTACCGTACGTAAAAACGGTGATAAATATCAATTGATTTCTGGTGAACGTAGATTTAGAGCTTCTAAACTTGCTGGTTTAACAGAAATCCCAGCCTATATCCGTACAGCGGATAACCAGCAAATGTTGGAAATGGCGTTGATTGAAAACATTCAACGTGAAAATCTGAATGCCATTGAAGTGGCATTGAGCTTTCAACAAATGATAGACGAATGTAACCTAAAGGCGGAGCAATTAGGTGAACGTGTGGGTAAAAACCGTACCACGGTAGCCAATTATCTACGTTTGCTAAAATTACCACCAGCTATTCAGGCCTCCATTCGCGATAATAAAATATCGATGGGACACGCCCGTGCCCTTATTTCGGTGGAAGATGAAGAAAAGCAGCTTTTTATCCATCAGGAAATTATTGATAAAGGACTTTCTGTACGTAAGGTAGAGGAACTGGTACGCGGCATTCACCATGTGCAAGTAAAAACCCCGACCAAAGTAGAAGCAGTTTCTTTTGAATACCAAAAGCTACAGAATGATCTAGCCTCAAAATTTGCAACCAACGTTAAACTAAAGGTAAAAGACAATGGCAAGGGAGCTATTGAAATTCCTTTTGTGAGCAACGATGATCTTAATCGAATTTTAGAACTGTTAGATTGGTAATGCGAGCATTCTTGCTTTCTGTGGTTATATGTTTCGCATTTGCTTATGTAAATGCGCAAAATCCCGTGAGTCCTGTAAAGCAAGATACTACAGCTAAATTAGATACGATTGCTCCTGCAAAATATGTCAACCAAGGCAAAATAGCGGGAAAAAAAGCAGTGTACCGCTCCCTGATATTTCCCGGACTTGGACAGCTCTATAACTATGGTTTAGTGGTTGACGATGTGAAGAACGGTAGGACTCAAGGCAAAAGAGTAGGCCAAAAAATTTACCTCATTGGTAAAATTGGAGCTATTTATGCTGGAGGAACGATGTTGGTGATGTCATATATCGACAACAACAATAATTATAAGCGATTTCTTAGAGAATTACAATATAGGCAGGCACATAATGGAACTCCTGACCCTAATAATGGGTTAACCCAATATCCGGATGTAAATGCGCTTACCGTAGCTAAAAACATTTATAGACGTAACCGAGAAGTGGTCATCATCTCCTTGGTAGGTTTATACGGACTGAATGTTTTGGATGCCTATGTAACCGCTCGTTTAAAATATTTCAATGTCGACGAAACTTTATCAATCAAGTTATCGCCTTCTATCATCAACACAAACACTATGTACGGCTACAGCAATATTGCACCGGCATTAAAACTTACGCTTAGATTATGAAGATAGCACTTTTAGGCTATGGCAAAATGGGCCAAATTATCGAACGCTTTTCCATGGAGAGAGGGCACGAGATTGTGCTTAAAATTGGAATTGAGAATCTGGATGATTTCACTGTCGAAAACCTGAAAAAGGCCGATGTGGCCATCGACTTTAGTGCACCTCATGCTGCAGTTGACAATATTTATAAATGTTTTGAAGCTAACGTACCCGTAGTGGTAGGCACAACAGGTTGGTATGGCGAATTGCAACGAATTAAGAACGATTGCGAAGCCAGTAACAATACATTGCTTTATGGCTCTAATTTTAGTATTGGGGTCAATATCTTTTTTCATTTAAATAAGGTGTTGGCCAAGCTGATGAATAATTATCCTGCCTATGAAGTGCAGGTGGAAGAAATACATCATACCCAAAAATTGGATGCACCAAGCGGTACGGCCATGACCATTGCCGAAGGAATTATTGAGGAGATAGATAGCAAAAAGGAATGGGTTAACGAATTGGAAGGAACGCCAATTTCAGAGAAATTGAGAAATGACCAACTCCTTATCGAATCACTTCGAATTGAGAATGTACCAGGCACTCATACCGTGGTATACAGTTCGGAGGTTGATGATATTGAGATTAAACACACCGCACATAGCAGGGCAGGTTTCGCTTTGGGTGCAGTAGTAGCCGCAGAATGGCTGCAAAATAAAAAAGGTTTTTACAGCATAGCTGATATATTTAATTTTAAATAGAAAGAAATGAATTGGAAATTCTGGCAAAAAAGAAAAGATTCAGATAAGCCTAAAAAGAAAAAAACAAAAACCAGAGAGTGGGTTGATGCCATTGTGTTTGCAGTGGTGGCCGCAACGATTATCCGCGTGTTTTTTATAGAGGCCTATACCATCCCTTCAGGTTCTATGGAACGCTCGCTTTTGGTTGGCGATTTCCTTTTTGTAAGTAAGGTAAATTATGGTGCTCGTGTACCCATGACACCGGTAGCATTCCCATTTGCGCACCATACCATGCCTTTTTTTGGAACCAAAGCTTATTGGGATGGCGTACAATGGAAATACAGAAGATTACCCGGTTTCCAAGAAATCAAGCGCAATGACGTAGTGGTTTTCAATTTTCCGGAGGGAGATACCGTAGTGTTGGAAAGGCAAGATGATAACTATTATCAAATGCAGCTAAGAGGAGAAAGTAGAGAATCTATATGGTCGCAATTTAAAGTAGTAAGCAGACCAGTTGATAAGCGTGAGAATTTTATTAAGCGTTGTATAGCCATTGCTGGTGATACTATTGCGATGAGGAATGGTTTAGCTGTAGTAAACGGTACACCATCGCCGTTAGTAGGTACAGGTGGATTTGGGTACAATGTAGAATTTAATACTTCAGAGGTAAATTTAAAGCTTTTTGAAGACATGGGCTTCAAAATTGGAGCTACGGCATTACCAACGGTTTTCAGATTTGAAGGAACGCCTGATTTGATTAAGGAATTGAAAAAATCTCCCTATATTAAATCAGTGACTGAAGAATTAACTACTCCAGACGAGTATGATCCATTGATTTTCCCTCATGATAAAAACAGAAAATGGAATTTGGATAACTATGGCCCATTTGTAGTCCCTAAAAAAGGATGGACAGTTACTTTAGATAGCTTAAACATGCCATTATATGAAAGAGCTATTCGTATTTATGAAGGAAATAAATTGGAAAAGGTAGGTAACGACTGGATGTTAAATGGTCAAAAGGCGACTACCTATACCTTCAAAATGAATTATTACTGGATGATGGGCGATAACCGTCATGCTTCTGCCGATTCGCGCTACTGGGGCTTTGTTCCAGAAGACCACATTGTAGGAAAGGCATTATTTATTTGGTTAAGTATAGATAGTGAAGGTTCGTTTTTCAGTAAAATAAGATGGAGCAGGATTTTTAAAGGCATCCATTAAAAAGCATACCAACCAATTAGAAAAAAGCATCATCTTAATAGGTGATGCTTTTTTTGTGGCCCGGCTTTAAATTAGACTTACGAAGTTTTCAAAACTTCGTAAGTCTTAAATTTGTAGAGGGTTTTATCGTTCCAAAACTTCGCAAGTCTTGGGGTATTTCATCAAGCAAGCTGATTAAGGCCTCGTTTTTCGGAGTGTTGTAACTGGCTTTGTAACAAAAGGAAACAGAGAATCTCTAATAAGGAAACTAAACTTTCCTATTGATGAACTTAAGATTATGGCGAAAGAAAAATAATTCTGACAAGCCAAAACAAAAGAAAAGCAGAACCAGAGAATGGGTTGATGCCATTGTATTTGCCGTAGTAGCCGCAACGATTATCCGTGTATTTTTTATTGAGGCCTATACCATTCCCTCAGGCTCTATGGAACGCTCACTTTTAGTTGGCGATTTCCTTTTTGTAAGTAAGGTGAACTATGGCGCACGTGTGCCCATGACTCCCGTGGCCTTTCCCTTTGCACATCATACCATGCCCTTAATTGATACAAAAGCCTATTGGGATGGTGTTCAATGGAAATATAGGAGGTTACCCGGACTGCAGGATATTAAGCGGAATGACATCGTGGTTTTCAATCTTCCGGTTGGTGATACCGTGGCAATTGAAAACCAAGAGCCAAGTTATTATGAGCTGGTTAAAGAATATGGTTGGAAATCGATTAATGATCAGTATACCATTACGTCAAGACCTGTTGATAAAAGAGAAAATATCATTAAAAGATGTATTGGCATTGCAGGAGATACCGTGAGTTCAAAACATGGTATTGTAAGTGTAAACGGAAAGATTTCTGTTTTTAGCAATACCGCACAAATGCCTTATAGGATTCGATTTAAAACGGCCGATGTTAACCTGAAATTATTAGATGATTTAGGATTTAAAACGGGCGAGCTGATACAATTAGATGAAAGGCAATATGTTGCCAATGGAACGGCTGAAATGGCTAAGGAGTTAAAAAAGTATGATTTTGTAGAAGAGGTGTCACTTGAAGTAAAGCCAGAAACAGAAGAAGATGACCTATTTCCAAATGATAAGAATTACAAATGGAATATAGACAACTTTGGTCCGGTGGTTATTCCTAAAAAGGGTTGGACAGTTAAACTTGATAGCTTGACCATGCCAATGTATTATAGGGCCATCAGAACTTATGAAGGAAATAAGGTGGAAAAAAAAGGTAATGAATGGTATATCAATGATAAAATTGCTAAATCATATACCTTTAAAATGAACTATTACTGGATGATGGGTGATAATAGACATAATTCTAAAGACTCCCGTTACTGGGGCTTTTTACCTGAAGATCATGTTGTAGGCAAGGCACTGTTTATTTGGTTGAGCTTAGATAGCGAAGCTTCATTCTTTAATAAAATAAGATGGAGTAGGCTTTTGAAAGGCATCCATTAACTAGAGATTCGTCATGCTGAATTTATTTCAGCATCAATTGTAGAAAGCATCACCCAAAAGTGATGCTTTTTATACCTACGTTATGCAAAATGATATGACCTTGCATCATGTTGATATAAAACTTAATCAACATGAGTAAAAATATACTTTCTGCATTGCTGCTCTTTCTCAATATCGCGGCTTTTGCCCAAGACAATCAAATCAATGTTAATTCAAAAATAGCTGGCGTTACCGTGTTCATGAGCGGTGCACAGGTGCAACGTCAATCAGATATGGTAGAGTTGCCCCAAGGGGTAAGCCTTCTTGTTTTTTCGGGACTTTCCTCTAGTATTGAAACCCAAAGTTTACAAGCGAAGGGCGACGGGAGTTTTACCATTCTATCGGTTACGCGCCAAAATAATTTTCTGTTAGAAAAGAAAAAATCGGAACAAAAGCAAGCATTGGAAGCAAAATCGGAAGGAATTGCCGACAAGATCATTACCTTGAGAAATGAAATTGCCGTTTACAAATCCGAAGAGGAAATGCTGATGAAGAACCAAACGGTAATGGGGCCAAATGTAAATTACGATTTGGTTAAGCTTAAAGCGGCATTGGATTTTCAGAAACAACGTTTGAGCGAAGCAAAGGCCAAGCAAATTTCGATAGAAAAAGAAATAGGCCAACTGGAGGAACAACTCCAAAAATTAAACAGACAAATTGCGGAAGTTGATGGCAAGCCCATTGGCAATGCTAGCGATGTAGTGGTTAAGGTTTCGGCCAAAGCTGCCACCAAAGGTAAATTTAGTTTAACCTATTTGGTGAAAAATGCCAGTTGGTATCCAACTTACGACATTAGGGCTATTGATGTGGCCAGTCCAATACAGTTGGTTTATAAAGCTAATGTGAGCCAAAACTCGGGCGAAGATTGGAAAAATGTAAAGCTGACCTTGTCTTCTGGAAATCCCTCTGATCATAATGAAAAACCCAAATTGCCGACCTATTTATTGGGATATTTAAGTGCCGGATATTCGCTTTTTAACCCCACAGCGGCGGCATCAAATTTAGTTAAGGGCAAAGTGGTAGATTATACCAATAACGCTGCCCTGCCGGGAGCAGCTATAAGGGTTAAAAACTCGTCGGTGGGTACAGTAACCGATCAAGATGGCAATTATTCGATTCAGATGCCTGCTGGTGCAAATAAATTAGAGTTTTCTTACATTGGTTATGAACCACAGGAGCTAGCGGCTACCTACGGACAGTTAAATGTGAGAATGAAGCCAGATACAAAAGCTTTGCATGAAGTGGTAGTAACAGGAAGTAGTCAAAAAGTTTACGATGCTTTGCAAGGGCGAATGCCTGGGATTGAGGTGAGTAATGGTAGGCTGGGCTCAATTTCTTCTGTACCCTTGGAAGTAGCCAGCGTTGAAAAACAGACTAATATTAGCTTTGAAATTAAAATGCCCTATACTATTTTGAGCGATGGCAAACAGGCTGCGGTAGATATTGGCAACTATGATTTTAAAGCGGCATATGAATATTATGCGGTGCCAAAAGTATCTGCGGATGCTTTTTTAACAGCGAAGATTACCGATTTTAATGACGTGAACTTTATTAGTGGCGAAGCCAATATTTTCTTTGAGGGAACTTATTTGGGTAAAACACTATTGGACGTGCAGCAGGCAGATACGCTGACCATATCTTTAGGCGTAGATAAAAACGTTTCCGTAAAACGTGAAAAGCAAAAAGGATATACGGAAAGACAGTTTATTGGTTCATCGCAAAAGGATGCCCGACATTTTGTAATTGATGTGAAGAACAGAAAAAGCCAAGCCATTAATTTAACGATTGAGGACCAGATTCCAGTTTCAACCAATAGCGATATTAGTATTGAGAAGCAGGAGCTTTCGAAAGCCAAATTGGACGAAAATAATGGGAAGTTAATTTGGCAGTTTTTGTTACAGCCTAATGAGCAGAAAAAGCTGGACTTGAAATATCAGGTGAAATATCCTAAAAATAGGCCGGTTAATATTGAGTAGGGATTATTTTGATAGACTTACGAAGCTTTTATGGCTTCGTAAGTCTTATAAGAATTTTTATTCCTCCACTACAGTAGCGTCGGGTGCATTAGTTTTAACCGACTCTATGCCATTGTTTCTTCCACCTTCGTCGGCATACATTTGACTGCTACCAATCACTTGTCCATTTGTAGCTTTTAAATTGAAATGGTATTTTCCATTGGATGCCGTTTTTTTCTCAAACTTATTGCCGTCTTGAGAGTTTTTGCGTACCGACTCGATACCGTTTTCACAACCTGCTTTCGAGGAATAACCTTCGCTGGTTAAAATAACCTGTCCGTTGTTTGCTTTTAGGTTGAACTGGTACTCTCCGTTCGTCCTTTTTGAAATTACAAATTTTCCCATATTGTTTTATGTTTAGAATAGAAATTCGGTGTTATGATCAATGGTTAAGAAACCATTGGTTTGTATTTATTCCAATTGTCAAAAATCATCCATAGATTAATTACGAAAAGCACACCGGCAATTCCTAAACCTTCGGGCATATAAATCGCATTATGTAACATGATGCCCACCATTACTGGAAAAATGACAATGGCTCCCAAAGCACGGGTTTTGGGAATGGCAAATAATAAGCCACCTAATAACTCTATAGTGGCTACTAGAGGAATTAACCATTTAATAGTACCCATTGCCATGCCTACTGCTAAGATTTCGCCTTCCATTTTAGGTACTTGCATGTAGTGAAAAAACTTGTCGAGTCCTGCGTTAATGAACATTAGTCCAAAAAGAACACATAAAATAAGCTTTACAATTTTCATTACTTTAGTTTTAATTATTGACTTGTTTAATAAAGTTAAATAAAAATGATTAGAAAATATATGAGGCTAATCGCTTAATTTTTAGAGATATAATAATTTATTGTGAATAATGATTGAAAGGGCTAAAACTTAATTTTTTTATTTTTCGGCAAGCTTTAAGCGGTGCAAATTAAACCCGATTGAAGTGGATTCCGATTTTTCATCGGGAGAAACAAAAAGCGGGGCCGAAATAACCAAAGAACTGCTATTTTTGCTTTTCAAAGAATATAAACGGCTATGCCAACTAATGACGCAATCGTACTTCTTTGAAAAAAATAAATTTTTTTAACCTGCTTGCAACCTTTGGGTAGAAATATACATCTACCTTATGCAAGCAAACAAATGAAGGTGGCTAAAATATATACGTTAGATGAGCTGATGGAAGGCTGTAAGGCCGGCAACAGGCAGATGCAAGAAATGCTCTATAGGCAAACTGCGTCGAAAATGTTGGCGGTTTGCATGCGATATGCTAAAGATAGGATGGAGGCCGAGGATGTATTGCAGATGGGTTATGTAAAAATTTTTCAAAAGGTAAGGGAGTTTAAGGGAGAAGGGTCATTTGAGGGATGGATACGTCGTATTATGGTCAATACAGCCATTGAAAGCTACCGAAAAAATTTGCGCTCACTAAATGTGGTACCTATTGAAGATGCTTATGAGCAACCTTCGAGTGGTTTTGATTTTAGCAGTTTAGGGATGCAGGATTTGATGAAACTAATCCAGAAACTGGCCGACGGCTATAGGATGGTATTTAATATGTACGTGATTGAGGGGTATTCGCACAAGGAAATTGCCGAAACATTGGGAATTACAGAGGGTGCAAGCAAATCGCAACTTTCGAGAGCTAGGGCGATCTTACAACAGGAAATTTTAAAATTGGAGGGCTTTGGTTATGCAACACATGCCGGATAATGATTTTGATAATTTGTTTAGAGACAAATTTATGAATGCTGAGGTTGAACCTTCGGCAAATTTATGGGCCAATATTGAAGGACAATTAGTTGCCAAGCGTAAACGCACGTTCCCATTCATGTGGGTAGCGGCTGCCAGTGTGGCGGTGGTGGCATCGGTACTTATATTTACACAAAGCGGCGAAAAGATTTATCTGCAAAATACAGCTACAACGGTTGCAGAAGTAAAACCTGTAGTAGAACAGCCTGTTTTTGTGGACGAAATAACACAAACAGTAGAACCAACACAGGTGAAGCCACATACCGTAGCTAACCGTAGCCTTAAACAAAGAGAGGTGCCGCAAGCGGTTATGGCACAATTGGTAGAGGTGCCAGAAAAAAATATGACTCCGGAGCAACCATCTGTACAAAACGAGCATCTACCTATTAAACGAGCAGATGTAAAAGCTTTGGATGTAGCCTACTCGGCAAATGTGGTTCCAGTAGTAAACAATGTTTCAGAACATAGCAATGACATGATTGCTGCCAATGTAGAGAAAACCATTGAGGAAGATGCTCCAGAACAAGCTATTGAGACCAATAAAAAGGGGATACGAAACATGGGCGATTTGATCAATTATGTGGTTGAAAAGGTTGATAAAAGAGAAAAGAAACTGATCAAGTTTAATACGGACGACGATGATAACTCATCGATAATAGGTTTGAACATTGGTTTTGTTAAGTTGAATAAGAAAAAATAGAATAAAATAATTTAAAGGAATAGAAATAAGTTGCAACGTTAGGTCTTCCAACCTTTAATACATAAACAAGCACACAAATGAAACATCTAATTTTAAAAGCCATATTGGTAAGTGGACTTACTTTTATAGCAGCAGGAAGCTTAAAGGCACAAGAGGTTAAAGATAGCGTTACACGCAAAAAGTTTGAAATCAATTATGGCGTTGGGATTACCATAGGTGAAAAGAAAGATAGCACAGGTAAGGTTGATCAAAATAAGGGGCGCTTTGTAGGTGGGATTACTTTTACGCGTTTGGATATCGGTTTGGCTAAATTGATTGATAATGGAAGCTTTACTTTGTCGCCGGTTAATGATTTCCTAGATTATAAGCCTTGGAAAACAAGTACTATCTCTTTCGACGTTTTACAGTTTGGCTATAGATTTAGCAACCACTTTAAAATTTATTTGGCAGGTGGTTTTGACTGGACACATATCCGTTTAGATAGGGATATTACCATCCTTAAAAACAAACCAACTTTAGAGTATAAGGAAGAGGATGTGATTTTTAGCAAAAACCGTTTCTCTAGTAGTTACGTGCATGTCCCGTTAAATTTTGAATTTAGAACTAAAGAAAATAATCATGGTAAGCGCTTTAGATTTGTAGTTGGCCCAGAAATAGGATTTTTACTTGGTGGAAAAGTTAAACAGATCAGCGACGAATTTGGTAAAGTAAAAATAAAAGACGATTATCACTTTGCACCTTTCCGTTACGGAGGCACTGTACGAATTGGCTACGGAGGTCTAGGTTTATTCGCTAAATATTATGCCAACGATATGTTTGAAACCTCAGCACAAAAAGGATTAAAAAGCATGGCATTTGGTTTAACCTTTGGATTGAACTAGTCTGGAAGCCAGAAAACTAGATATAGCATAAAAACCAAACAAACTAATACTCACAAGTGAACCAATCCTGTTTCTGTAAAAAGAAGCAGGATTTTTTGTTTGAAGTCCGCAAGTCCGAAAAGTTCTTAGTCTATTAAGTGAGCCGGCATACAACTTTCGGACTTCCATCTACCTTGCTTCCCAACTTTCCATCTCCAGAACTTTCGGACTTTCCTGACTTCATTACTTCCCGACTTTCTCTATCTTTATACCGTGAGTGAACAAGTCTTAAGCATACGGAATTTAACGAAACAACATCAGGTTGAGCAATTATCTGGTATTTTTGATGTTAGTTTCAATATTCAAGTCGGAGAAATTGTAGCCATTATTGGCGAGAGCGGCAGTGGGAAATCCACTTTATTAAAATCTATTTATGGTCTGCTAAAGGTAGATGGGGGCGAGGTACTATTCAATGGGAAGCGTGTGAAGGGACCTGATGAACAGCTTATTCCCGGTCATGCCGATATGAAGATGGTGACGCAGGATTTTTCGTTGAACATTTATGCAAAGGTATACGATAATATTGCCTCTATGCTTTCAAACACCAATGTGGCTTTAAAGCAGCAGAAAGCCATGGAGGTAATGGAACATCTGCGCATTACCGCTTTAAAAAACAAAAAGATTATTGAGCTGAGCGGGGGCGAACAACAGAGGGTAGCCATTGCCAAAGCGTTGGTAAGTGATACTAAAGTACTGTTGCTGGACGAGCCTTTTTCGCAAGTTGATGCTATTTTAAAAAATCAGTTGCGGGCAGACATCAAGCGCCTTTCTAAAGAAACAGGACTGACCATTATTATGGTTTCACATGATGCTACGGATGGTTTGTTCATGGCAGATCGTTTGGTGATTTTAAAAGACGGAAGGTTGCAGCAGGAAGGTAAACCAAGAGAAGTATATAATTATCCAACGAGTACCTACACTGCCAAGATGTTGGGCAATGCTGTCGTACTTTCTAAACAACAGGCACAACAGTTAGAACTTAAGGTTACTAAGGAGCAGATTTGTTTTTATCCGGAATGGGTTGAGCTAAAAGCGAGCTGGTCGGCCAAGAAATTTAATGTGAGAGATATTTACTACAAAGGCTTTTATGATGAACTGCTTTTGGAAAGAAATGGAGTGCACATTAGGGCCTTGCAACTGAACAGTGGCGAGCATAAAAAAAACGACCAAGTTTATGTAAACATTGGCCGCTTTTTGGAATTTTAACATTATTAACTAACCACAGATACACAAATTTTATGCTGATTAATCAGATATCTATCTGTGCATCTGTGGCCTTAACTACATTTTTATTGAGTAGGATTTTGAGTTAATTTTCCTGGATATGAGTTGATAGCACTTTGAGGGATATAATAAACCACTCTAAAGTCTGTAGCAGCAATATTTGTAGTTTGGTTTTGAGGACCAGGATATGGGCGGCTAAGTGGTTTCCCATTTCTGAAAACATCAAAACTACGTTCTGCTTGATAGGCCAATTCCAACTGTCTTTCCTTATCAATTCTGTCGCCTGCGTTAGTTGCATCGAGAGAAGCATAACCTCCATTAACGATAGAACGATTTCTAATGGTATTCAGGTCGTTAAGTGCTAAGCCATAGTTCTGTAATTTGGCATAAGCTTCAGCTCTATTCAAATAAACCTCGCCCAATCTGCTAATTACTGGCGAATGTAATTGAGAATCTTCCCCCTCTCTAGAACATTTCACAATATAAAATTGAGGATAGGCACGGTTTAATGTAATGAAATAGTCGATATAGCCAGTGTACGTTTTTCCATCTTTGTAATTGATTGAATAAATACCTTGCGTAGCATTAATAGGAGTAAGGGTATATGATACCTGATTTGGGCTGGTACCTTCTACACAACTGATCACACCACCGTTACGAACTGTTGTTAACTGTGCATAGTTCAAGACATTGCCTGCATCTTCTTTAATGAATCTGAAAACCTCGGTATAAGCACCTGAAGTATTTTTTGAATAAGTAGGTTCAATAAATGCGGCTCTAGCATCTACTATTTTATAGCTGTCAGGTCTCCAGTCGTTTCTGCCAGTTTCATTTAGCAAGCTGATGTATTTGGCACTGGCATACATTTCGCCCCAGCCCATACCGCCAATATTCGAATACATGCCACCTACGCCATAATAATGGTCGAAACCAGAGAATTCAGCCGCAACACGTTTGATGGCAAAAATGGTTTCTTTATTGTTTTCTGGAGTAAAAGTGTTGTATTTCATAAACTGCTCTCTTGGTAATAAACTATAGGTGCTCGAAGCACTGATTACCTTATTAGCATAATCTACAGCCAATTGCGCATAGGTTTGATTTGGATTATCGTAAGTTCCGCTCATGTAAAGGTATACTCTTGAAAGCATAGCTTGTGCAGCACCTTTAGAAGCAAAAATTGGCCCTTTATTTACAGTGATTAATTCTTCCGCTTTTTTCAGATCGGCAATTACTTGCTCATAAGTTGCTTTCACTGTTGATCGATCAGGCAAATTGGCATTGATCACATCGGGAGGTGTACCGTTTACAATTGGCACGCCTAGGTTAGTTTCTGGACTTTGATAGTATGGACGTCCAAAAGCGCGAACCAAATAAAAATACATCATACCACGAACGTAATAGCATTCTCCCAATTTGCTGTCGAGCGCTGCATTTTTCCCAGCCGGAATCATGTTAATGATGTTTGATGCCTGTGCAATGGCTTTGTAGCCACTATCCCAAAACGTAGTTAACCTTCCGTTATTAGGTGTTCTGGAAAAAGAAATAAACTCGTAAAAAGCATCTGTGGATGAACCTCTGATCATGATATTATCACCAGCATATTCGCCTAAGCGGTGCATTGGGTCAGACCACGCTTTAAGTTGGGCATATACCCCATTTAATAAACCATCAATAGATTCTTCTGGGTTTTTGTTGATCCTTTCGGCTTCCATGGATCCGTATGGTGCTCTATCAATTTCACAAGATGATAGGGCTATTGTTGTAAAAATTATCGCTAATATCTTTTTCATTTTTTGTCTTCTTTAGAATGAAACATTAAGTCCAAACATGAATTTTCTGGTCATTGGATATACCCCTGGGCCTGCAGAGAAAAGTATAGTTCCGTCATCAGATACAGGAATCTCTGGATCTACGCCTGAATATTTGGTAAGTACAAATAAGTTTTCTCCGGATAGGTAAACTCTTAAGTTTCTAACCTTGTATTTTTTTAGATTGAAGTTATATCCTAAAGCCAACGAACGCATTCTGAAAAAGTCACTGCTCTCTAAGTAACGTGATGAAGTTTTATTTCCGTTGTCTTGGTTATTGGCCATTGCCCTAGGGTGAGTAGCCACATCGCCAGGTTTTTGCCATCTGTTCCAGCCGTCCATTAATTTCATTTGGTTCCTATCGTTGTAGGTTCCATCTGAATCATACTCTTGGCGTGAATAGTTATATAATTGACCTCCGATAGAATAACCAAAAACTGCATTTACGTCAAAATTTTTCCAAGTAAACGAAGTGTTAATTCCACCAAATACATCTGGTGATGCTTTGCCTATTTTTTCTTGGGTTGCTTTTGAATAGTCACTGGTAGTTGTTCTTCCTGTTTCATTGCCATTAGCATCTTTGGTAACGATGTACCACATTGGCTTACCATCGGCAGGATTTACGCCTGCCCATTGTGGCATGTAATAAGTATCAACTGGTATGCCTATTTCCAATCGTCGGCTAGCAGAACCTGCTACACCTAATTGGTCGCCAATGGTGATAGGCTTAGCCGTGTAGGTACCATCCAAATTTCTGGTTTTGAAAATATCGGTCAGTTTGTTGGTATTGTGGCCTAGGTTTACATCAAGGCTCCATGATAAATCTTTAGTACGGATAATATCGCCACCAAGTGCCACTTCTATCCCTTTATTTTTCATTTTACCTACATTTTGCCATATTGAGGTTACCCCTGTTAAGCCTGAAATTGGCACGTTGTACAAGATGTCGTCGGTTTTCTTGATATAATAATCAAACGTTAATCTTAGTCTGTTGTTAAATGCGTTTACATCTAAACCTGCACCGGTAGTATAGGTTTGCTCCCAAGTTAGATTTTTATTACCCACTTGGCTAATTAAAAGTCCTGGAACACCATTGTATCCCGCTGCTGGGTTTACCGCATATAAATCGTATTGTGGATATAATGCACTAGGACGGT
The DNA here is from genome assembly GCF_039594775.1 of Pedobacter sp. Taxonomy (GTDB): domain Bacteria; phylum Bacteroidota; class Bacteroidia; order Sphingobacteriales; family Sphingobacteriaceae; genus Pedobacter. The sequence goes on from NZ_JBCNMT010000001.1 coordinate 1,374,243, forward strand.
TACCTACTGTACCATAAGCAGCACGAAGTTTAAAGGTGTTAATTTGCTTTACTTGAAACCATTCTTCGCGGTTGATGTTCCAACCAGCACTTACAGAGAAGAAGTTACCATATTTTTTGCCAAAATTTGAAGCTCCATCTCTACGTAGTGATACCTGTGCCAAGTATTTGCCATCATAAGCATAGTTGGAGTTAAATAACAACGATTGTACTGCCCATTCACTTATTCCACCTTTGGTTCGCTCTGGTTTTGAGGTCACATCCAATACTTCAAAGCCAGCTACAATACCTGTTCCGTAAGCGTCTAGTGTTTTACCTCTATAATCGTTAAATTCATAGCCCGCTAAGGCATTAAGGCTATGTTTTCCCCATGAGTCGTTATAACGCAAGATCTGGTTAGTATAGCGTCGTGCGTATTCAGATCTATATTCGGTGATACGCCCCATTACTATACCTCCGCCAGCATTTGAGCGAGGATCGGTATAGCTGTTAGAAGAATAGGTGTTAAATCTGTAGTTGTTAACTGAGGCAAAGGTGAAATTTTTGTTGATTTTGATGTCGAAATCGAAATTTCCCATAAACTCATAATTGGTATTAGCTCCGTGGTTCCATTGCAAATCATAAAGATAGTTGGTGCCTACACTGTTTACCCAAAGGCTAGAACGGTGGGGTACTAAATTACCATTGGCATCGTAAGGACTATCCCAGGGCAAATTGGAATACATAGAGGTTACTGAATATTGTCTATCATCAACCGCACGGCGAGAACCTACAATAGATGGTTTAATGGTCAACCATTCGAAAGGTTTATAAGTAGAGTTTAACCTAAAGTTGTAACGTTCGTAATCATATCCTCTCACCGCTCCAGATTCGTCGTAAAAACCAATGGATAGTAGTGATTGTAGTTTCTCAGTTCCGCCCTGAAAAGTGATATTGTGGTTTTGGTTAAAGCCCTGTCTGGTAGCCAAATCCCACCAGCTAAAATTGCTATTGCGCAATTCTGGTTTCCAACGTGGAAAGCTAATGGTGTTGGCGTTAGTAAAGGAAGCAAAGTAATCATACAATTCTGCGCCGTTCATTACCTCCAAGTTACCATTAGTAAGGTTGGTAACACCAGTTCTAGAAGCAATATCTATCGTCATTTGTCCGGTTTTAGCTCTTTTTGTGGTTACTATAATAACCCCATTTGCACCTTGAGAACCATAGATGGCAGTTGAAGCTGCATCTTTTAGCGTGGTGATGTTTTCTATATCCTCTGGGTTTATTTCGCCAGGGCTTGAGCCTACAATAACCCCGTCTATTACCCAAAGAGGGTTGGTGGTGCCATTTAAGGTAGCTTGTCCACGGATAATTACCGAACCTGCACTACCAGGTCTGCCAGAGCCTGGAGCAACGAATACGCCAGGTGCTTTACCAGCAAGTAAATTTTGTACGTTAGGTGAGGTTACATTTTTTAGCTTTTCGCCACTGATGGTACTCAAAGCACCGGTAAGACTTTCTTTTTTCTGAACCGAGTAACCAACTACTACCAGTTCGCCCAAAGTTTCAGAGGATTCGCTAAGGGTGATATTCCCTAATGAAGCTCCTGTTACGGTAACCTCCTTAGTAGTATAACCAATAAAGTTAATGACCAAAACATCTCCCGTTTTAGCTTGTATGCTAAAATTACCAGTATTGTCTGTTGAGGTAACTTTTGTAGTCCCCTTTACGGTTACAGTAACTCCAGGTATACCAATTCCGTTGTTATCTTTAATGGTACCTGAAACGGTTTGTTGGATTGGAGTTGTCTCTATGTCATTCAAATGTTTATTAACAATGACAGCTTTTGCATTTGCGAAGGTTGGTATACCTATTGCGAGTATGGTGGCAACCTTCATAGTAGCAAAAAAGAGATGTAAAGGTTTACCTCCTTTTAATCTCTGTAATTGATTGTTTCTTGTTTGGTTTGTCTTTTGTTTCATTGGAACTGAAAGTTTTGTTCTTAAGGCTCTAGTTAGTTGTTGAAGCCGTTTGCTTCATAAGAGTTAGTGTTTTTTGTAAGCTGGTTGTTTATTATTAATTGTGGGTTAGTTAGTAATCGTAATCATATGTTTGAAGGCAATAAAGACCTCCTAAATGTTGACTAACATTCGCTTTTAGTTTAACCTCTCCTTATCAATTGAAAAAGGACCTTAGGTCATACGTTAATGAAGGTTTGGTTCTGTCTAATAGTTTGGTTAGTAAGTATTAGCAAATCTAAAGCTTGAAGAAGTAAGGTTTTAATTAAAACTTAGCGCAAACGCTTGCGTTGGGCACCATGTTTTTCTGGTGACAAATGACACGATATATTCTTTTGGCTTGGATAAGGTGAAATATGCATATATGTGTAACTTTCTCGTGTGTTTTTAAACGCAAACGTTTGATTTTTGAGGAATGGATAAGGATGTTGTTAGCCTTCTGTTCTGTGTTATAAATTGATTTTATAACAAAAAAGAATAAGGCGAGAAAATTCAGGAAGTATTGAAGAGTTATTGAATGATAAAAATGTTTTATAAAAAAGGGGCGATGTTTTTAACATCGCCCCTTTTTGAAAGTCCAATTTTTGGAATTTAGTTGGGTTCGTATTCCGAAGGGACTACTACAACCTTTACTAGTATGTTATAATTTGGTGGAACACTGTTCATCAAATTATTGGTGTCTTGTACGTCAAAGTTAATACCACCATTAAATAATTCATAGCTGTAAGCACTATAATTAAAAGTGTAAGGTAACTGAATAAAGCTACTTTGTTTTACTGGATGTTCAAAATAGACCATTACACCTTCATCTTCTAAGGTGATGGCATCAAATTTTTTGTTTATCCATGATGCGGTGTAGCTTCCATCTGAATTTCTCCTCCAATCTGAAGTTTTAATTTCGTAATTGTATGTTTTCGCTTTTAATTCTTGATTGATAATGGTGTCTTTCTGGCATGATACCAAACCTAGTGTGGCAATGCAAAGTAGGAGTAGGGTTAGTTTTTTCATCTTGTGTGTTGTTTGTTTTTGGTTTAGAAACTCCTACGTGTGTGCGCTAGGATATTTCAAATTCAAATTTCATTTGTGTGTTATTATGCATATATCAAAACTGTTGCCAAAACTTTAGTAAGTGCTGTACCAAAAACCAAAAATTGACAAACAAAAATTATAAAGCTTTGTTTTAGCTCTTTTTGAGCTGTTTTTCTGATGGTTTGTAACAAAAAAATGTTTAATTATTTTTTGAATGATACACAATTTAGTTGTTGAAATGAATGTTTTTTGGGAGCATTTTAAATAAAAATAGGAGACAATATTAGTCTCCTATTCACTTTGTATAAAATAATAATGGAAAAGTTTCTGCTGCTACATTTGGTCACTGCAATGTACGGAGGCAATCTTTCTGTCATTCTGAGCGAAGCGAAGAATCTTTATGCGAATAACACTGAATAACAGATTCCTCCTAACGTCGGAATGACATACCGTTGTAAGATTACGTTGTCGTTTCTCCGTGCAATGAAGGATAATGGTTAAACCAAATATTCAAACAGTGTGGCATCTTGGTTCAGTTCAATCACATCAAACTTGAATTCCTTTAAACGTTGTAAAATACCTGCGTAATCTTCTTTTTTAGCTAACTCTACACCAACTAAAGCCGGTCCGTTTTCACGGTTAGTTTTCTTAATGAATTCAAAACGGGTAATATCATCTTGAGGCCCCAAAACTTCATTTACAAAAAGCTTTAAAGCTCCTGGGCGCTGCGGAAAACGTACAATAAAATAATGCTTTAATCCTTCGAAAAGTAAAGACTTCTCTTTGATTTCCTGCATGCGCTCAATGTCGTTGTTACCACCACTCACTACACATACTACAGTTTTGCCTACAATTTGATCTTTTACCTGTTCTAAGGCTGCTACAGATAAGGCCCCAGCAGGTTCAACTACAATGGCATCTTCATTATACAGCTTTAATATGGTGGTGCAAATTTGTCCTTCTGGAATTAGATAAGTAGAGCTCAATAAATCACTGCAATATTTGTAGGTAATCCAGCCCATTCTTTTAACCGCCGCGCCATCTACAAAGCGTTCAATGTTTTCGACGGTTACAGGACCACCATGTTTTAGGGCTTCGCTTAATGAAGGTGCCCCCAAAGGCTCAACGCCAAAAACTTTAACACTAGGCTTAACCGTTTGCAGATAGGCTGTAACACCAGAGGCCAAACCACCACCACCAATAGGAACCACAATGGCATCTAGATCAGGTAGGTCCTGATAAATTTCCATCATTACGGTCGCTTGTCCTTCAATTACTTTTTCGTCATCAAAAGGAGGGATAAATGTTGCTGATTTTTCTTCGCAATAAGTTAAGGCTTCTTTTAAGCAATCATCAAAGGTGTCGCCAACCAAAACTACTTCTATATGGTCGCCACCAAACATATTTACTTGCGTAATTTTTTGTTTTGGGGTAATTTCTGGCATAAAAATTACCCCTTTGATACCTAGTTTCTTGCACGAATAGGCTACACCCTGTGCATGGTTACCAGCACTGGCACATACCACCCCATTCTTTAATTGGTCGGGATTTAAACCGCTGATTTTATTATAGGCACCACGTAATTTATAAGAACGTACAATTTGTAAATCCTCTCTCTTCAAATAAATATTGGCATTGTACTTTAACGAAAGTCCCGTGTTAAATTCTAAAGGTGTTCTTTTTACAACGCCTTGTAAGGTGGCAAATGCCTGATCGAAGTCGAAAGTATGTTCTATTGTTGATTCCATTGTTTTAACCCCAAAGGGCTTTAAATTTTATTAGTTTAACTTTGTAGCTAAATGTAAAGACACTAATTGATTTAAGTCTGTGTCTTCTATCCCTTGCTTTTTATCTGCTAGATCTAAAAATGCCGTATAAACTATCGCTAATTGTTCTTTATCTAAGCTGTGCCCTAGTCTATCTAAATGATGTTTTAAGGCATGTCTTCCACTTCTAGCGGTTAATACGATGGTGGCATCTGGGAAACCAACATCTTCTGGCCTAATGATTTCATAGTTCTCACGGTTTTTCAAGAAACCATCTTGGTGGATACCCGAACTATGGGCAAATGCGTTGGCGCCAACAATTGCCTTATTGGGCTGTACCGGCATGTTCATTTGGCTACGTACCTGGTGACTAATTTCGTAAATGCCTTGGGTGTTGATATTGGTATGTAAACCTAATACTTTATGGGTTTTCAAAATCATCACTACCTCTTCCATTGAGGTATTACCAGCACGTTCGCCGATACCGTTAATGGTACATTCAACCTGACGGGCACCATTTTGCAAACCAGCAATGGAGTTGGCAGTAGCCAATCCTAAGTCGTTGTGGCAGTGACAAGAGATAATTGCTTTATCAATGTTTTTTACGTTTTCTTTTAAATAAAGAATTTTTGAACCGTATTGGTCTGGTAGGCAGTAGCCGTTAGTGTCAGGAATATTTACGACGGTTGCACCAGCGGCAATTACAGCCTCAATCATTTTGGCTAAATACTCAATATCTGCACGGCCAGCATCTTCTGCGTAAAATTCAACATCCTCTACGTATTTCTTAGCATATTTAACCGCTTCAACGGCACGTTCTAAAATTTCCTCTCTAGTGCTGTTGAATTTGGTTTTGATATGCATGTCAGAAGAACCTATACCCGTATGGATACGAGGTCTTTTTGCATAACGTAAAGCATTGGCGGCAACATCAATATCGTTTTTGTTAGCTCTGGTCAACGCGCAAATAATAGGGTCGTTAACTGCTTTAGAAATTTCAATTACGCTGTTAAAATCGCCAGGACTAGAAACAGGAAAACCTGCCTCGATAACGTCTACACCTAGTAGTTCCAACGATTTTGCAATTTCGATTTTTTGAGGTGTGCTCAATTGGCAACCTGGCACCTGCTCGCCATCACGCAAGGTAGTGTCAAAAATGTGTACTCTATTTGGGTCGTGTAACATAGTTTTAAGGGTTAGAGGTTATTGTGCTAAATACTTTAATACTAATTGTCCCATTTCTTGGGTGCCTAATACTTTGCTCGCTTCGGTATTTTGGTCGGCAATATCGCCAGTTCTGTAGCCGTCTTTCAGGGCTTGGTCTACAGCTTTAACCAATGTTTTGGCTTCTTCTGTTAATCCAAAGCTGATTTCTAACATTAGCGCTGCCGATAGGATAGAAGCCAGTGGGTTTGCCAAGTTTTTGCCAGCAATGTCATGTGCCGAACCGTGAATGGGCTCATAGAAACCTACGCCATCGCCCACAGAAGCAGAGGCTAACATGCCCATTGAGCCAGCAATTTGCGAAGCCTCATCTGTTAGGATATCGCCAAAAAGGTTGGCAGTTAAGACCACATCAAATTTCTTCGGATTTTTAATCAGCTGCATGGCTGCATTGTCGATAAACATGTGCTCCGTTTCTACCTCAGGATATTGTTTGGCAATTTCTTGTACGGTTTCGCGCCATAAGCGGGAACTTTCCAAGACGTTGGCTTTATCAACCGAACATAGTTTTTTGCTGCGTTGTTGTGCTGCTTGGAAAGCTTTATGGGCAATGCGTTCCACTTCATATCTGTGGTAAATCATTAAATCTGAAGCTGTATTTCTGTCTTCTGAACGATTTTTTTCTCCGAAGTAAACGTCACCGGTTAACTCTCTGAAAAACAAAATATCAGTTCCTTTTAAGATGTGTGCTTTGATGCTCGAGGCTTCCAGCAACTCATCAAATAGTAAAATAGGACGCAGATTCGCATATAAACCTAGCTCTTTCCTGATTTTAAGTAAACCTTGCTCTGGTCTGACTTTTAGCGATGGGTCGTTGTCGTACATGACATGACCAATGGCTCCGAACAAGATGGCATCACTTTTACGTGCTTTTTCTAAGGTTTCATCAGGTAGGGGATTGCCTGTAACTTCAATAGCTGCATGTCCCATGAGGGCCTCATCAAAAGTAAATTCGTGACCAAATTTTTTTGCGATTTGCGCTAGAGCAGCTTTTCCCCATTGGGTAACTTCTTGTCCAATGCCATCGCCAGGTATTACTAAAATGTGTTTTTTCATTATTTGTATGTTTTTGAGCGTACTACTTATTGCTATGTCGTCATTTCGACCTTAGGGAGAAATCTAGCATCAAGAAATTGGCCGTGAGATTTCTCCTCGTTCCTCGTTCGAAATGACGGGTTATTTACGGGCTGTGCTATACGCTTTCTAATTCTTCTTTGTACGTTCTCTGTTTATAAATGTCATTATATATCACTCCGCCTTTGCTAAGTAATAGTTGATGCGTTAAATTTTTAGGTAGCTGGTCGTCGCTGTGCGACACGTAAATTAATGTTCTGTTGGTGGTACACAAACCATCAATTAGGGTATTGAACTGTAAAGTTTGGTGCGCATCCAAACCTTGACAAGGCTCATCCAAGACTAAAAGCTCCGGGTTCTTAATCACAGTTCTTGCTAATAATACCAAGCGTTGTTTACCTAATGATAATTGTGATAATAAATCATTTTTATTGGCAGTTAAACCAAAATATTCGATTAGCTCGTCTACCTGTGTACGTTTGTGCCAGCCAATTTCTTTATATAGGCCAATACTGTCGAAAAAACCAGAAGCGATGCTTTGCCAAACCGTAGCATTGAAATCGAAATACCAATGTAGCTCCGGAGAAATTAAACCGATATGTTGTTTGATGTCCCAAATGCTTTCGCCTGAGCCTCGTTTGTTGCCAAAAAGATAAATTTCATTGGCATAGGCCTGTGGATGGTCGCCATTGATTAAACTCAACAGCGTTGATTTTCCCGAACCATTATGGCCTTGCAATAACCATTTTTCACCCGCCTTGATTTCCCAGCTTACGTTTTTAAGCACTTGCTTTTCGCCATAGTTGATGTTCACATCAACCATTTTAATCAAAGTATTACTACTTGAAGGCGGTGCTTCGTGCAAAAACGCTGGAATTTCCTTTTCCTCTATCACAATATTGCTTCTGGTGCAAAATGTAAAATGCTCTACCAATTGTCCATCTTCAACTTCCGCATATCTATTGATACAGGCGGGAATTTCAGTTTCGTTGCTAACCAGAACAATTTGTACCCCATCATTGGTTAATTCATCTAATAAATTGTTAAGATTTTGACGGGATTGAACATCTAAACCAGTGTAAGGCTGGTCTAACAATAGCAACTGAGGTTTTAACCATAAGGCTTTTACCAATTGCAGTTTTTTGTGTTCGCCACTTGATAGTTCTATCAGTTGGGCATTTCGAAGGGAAGCAAAGCCTAACGCATTTAAGATGGGTTCTATTTTGCTTAAGTTGAGGTTGTTTTCTTTGCCGTAATGTACTAACTCAGCATTAACGGTCAAGGTATCTTTTACTTGTTGTGCATTGTAGCGCTGTTGATAGTAGAAATTGGCTACGCCCTCTATATTTTTAAATTGATACCATTGGGCTATGTACTGGCAGACGGGCTTTACATCGGCTTGTGGATTAAAGCTGACGACAATTTCATCTGTACTTTTTTCTAAGCCAGCAATGGCTTTAAGCAAAACTGTTTTGCCACTGCCACTTGCTCCGGTCAAAAGCCAGTTTTCTCCTTCAGAGATAGTCCATTCCAAATCAGTTAACACGGTTTTACTGCCGTATTTTAAATTGAAATTAGATATTTGAACTATTGGATTACTCATTTTATTTAAGTCAAAAGTGGAAAGTCAAAAGCATATGATAATGTCGATTGGCTTTAACACACTATTATGGTTATTAATAGAATTTAAAAACTTTGTTCTCTTCAAATTCTTCAATTAGCGCTGTTTGGCTACGAACAAAGTCGATGTCATCATAGCCATTAATTAAGCACGATTTTTTGTAAGGATTGATTTCGAAACTTTCCTGTGCTCCAGTAGAATCGATGGTTACGGTTTGTGCTTCCAAATCTACGGTTAATGTGTTGTTGGTATCTTTTTCTATTTCCTTGAAAATATCGGCCAAAAAAGCATCGCTAACTTGGATAGGTAGCAAGCCATTATTTAAGGCATTTCCTTTAAAGATATCAGCAAAAAAGCTGCTAATCACTACGTCGAAACCATAATCTTGAATGGCCCAAGCAGCGTGCTCGCGACTACTTCCACAACCAAAGTTTTTGCCGGCAACCAAAATCTTTCCGCTGTAAATAGGGTTATTTAACGGGAAATCGGCCTTTGGTTGATTTTCCCCATCAAAACGCCAATCACGGAATAAGTTTTCGCCAAACCCTTCTCTGGTTGTTGCTTTTAAAAACCTAGCGGGAATAATTTGATCGGTATCAACGTTTTCTATATTTACCGGCACTATTGCCGAAGTTAATTTTTCGAATTTTTTCATTTATATAGTTTTTTCGTTTTTTGGTTTGTTTGTTGTTTGGACTTACAACCTAAAACTTATTACTTTTTTATTGCTTTTACCCTCAATCTTCTATAATCGGCAGTCCACTCACCATTTTTAAAGTTAGTAGGTTTTAAGAGCTCGATAGCCAAATCGGTTACCATCTTTGTTTCCTCTTCATTAAGATTAACAAAAGCATGTTGTGCAAACTGGTTGATCCATTTTAGCATGCCATCTTCACCTACCAATTTGGTTGGTCTATCAAATAGCCAAATTTGCTCCGTTTCAAAACCTGTAGATTCTAATAAGGTTGCATAATGGCCAATAGATGGGAAGAACCAAAAGTTAGAAATTATTCTATGCTCTAAATGCAGTTGTTTTGCTGCAGCTTCTATGGCATCAATAATTGATTTAATGTTTCCTTTGCCACCAAATTCGGCAACTAAACGGCCACCGTGTTTTAAGCTTTTATAGATGCCCCTCAACAATCCTTTTTGGTTTTCAATCCAGTGGAAAGTGGCATTGCTAAATACGGCATCAAACTCACGGTTGTAGTCTAATTGCGATGCATCTTTTTGCTCAAACGAAATGGTTGGGTAATTCTGTTTGGCAAGTGCAACCATATCGGCAGAGGCATCAACACCCGAAACTACAGCTCCCGTTTCCTGTATTTTAGCCGCTAAATCGCCGGTACCACAACCAACATCTAAAATATTTTCGCCCGCTTTGGCATCAAGCCATTGCAAAACATCAGCTCCATAATCAGAGACGAAACGATGTTGTTCATTGTATAGCTTACTGTCCCAATGTATTTCTGGCATATTGTTAGTTTTTTAGTTGTTTGTTGGTTAGTTTTTTAGATTAGATATCGACGTTCTGACTGACCACTGACCACTGACACCTGACCCTGACCCTAGTTCCTAAGCTTCTAATAACTCCCTCACATCGGTAATTTTACCTGTAACTGCTGCTGCTGCTGCGGTTAACGGACTTACCAATAAAGTTCTTGCGTTTGGTCCTTGTCGGCCTTCAAAGTTTCTGTTTGATGTGGATACACAATATTTTCCTGCCGGAATTTTATCTTCATTCATCCCTAAACAAGCTGAGCAACCTGGTTCACGTAGCTGGAAACCAGCATTTTCAAAAATCTTATCTAAACCTTCTGCCTTTGCTTGCGCTTCTACTTGTTTCGATCCTGGAACAATCCAAACCTCCACATCAGCAGCTTTTTGCTTGCCTTTCACAAACGAAGCCACTTCACGTAAATCCTCTATGCGAGAATTTGTGCAACTGCCAATAAATACATAATCAATCGGTTTACCAATTAGCGAAGCGTCATCCTCAAAGCCCATATAATCTAAAGCCTTTTGGTAAGAAGGTTGCTCGCTTTTAGGCTGTGCCGAAGTAGCTGGAATTTTATCATCAATGCCAATGCCCATCCCTGGATTGGTTCCGTACGTAATCATTGGAGCAATATCGGCCGCATCGAAAGTTAATACGCTATCAAATTTTGCATCAGCATCACTGTACAATGTTTTCCAGTAAGCCAAAGCCTCGTCCCATTTTTCACCTTTTGGGGCAAACTCCCTGCCTTTAATATACTCGAAAGTGGTTTCGTCGGGAGCAATTAAGCCACCACGAGCACCCATTTCAATACTCATATTGCAAACCGTCATACGAGCTTCCATACTTAAGGAACGGATCGCAGAACCTGCAAATTCCACGAAATAGCCGGTACCACCAGCTGCAGAAATTTTGGCAATGATGTAAAGAATGATATCCTTTGCACCAACGCCTTTGCCCAGTTCTCCATTTACTTCAATTTTCATGGTTTTAGGTTTGCTTTGTTGCAAACACTGTGTCGCAAAAACTTGCTCCACCTGTGAAGTCCCAATACCAAAAGCAATAGCACCAAAGGCGCCATGCGTTGAAGTATGGCTATCGCCACATACCATGGTTTTTCCGGGTAAGGTAATGCCTAACTCTGGACCAATCACATGTACAATACCTTGATAGCGGTGTCCTAAACCATAAAGTTCTACGCCAAACTCAGCGCAATTTTTAGTCAACATATCTACCTGATATCTCGAAAGCTCTTCCTTGATTGGTAAGTGTTGGTCTAAAGTGGGAACATTGTGGTCGGCAGTTGCTACCGTTTGTTTCGGACGGAAAAGTCCGATGCCACGTTTTCTCAAGCCGTCAAAAGCCTGAGGCGAAGTAACCTCGTGGATCAAATGCGTATCAATGTACAAAATATCAGGAAAGCCCTCTTCGCGTTTCACTACGTGCGCATCCCATATTTTTTCTACTAATGTTTTCGCCATCTTTTTATAAAATTATTTTTAGTTAGTTTGTCAGTCTGAGCTTGTCGAAGACTTCTCTGTAAAATTAGAAAAGAATTCCTTCCACAGGCTCAGAACCGACATTCTTTTTTGTAAACCTCATAGGTTTTTAAAACCTACGAGGTTTGGTATTCTTCTTTAAATTACTCTTTCGTTTGAAAAGAGAGACCGCGTTATGCTGTCTTAATCGACTTCATTGCAGTCATTGCTTTACGCAATTTTCTACCTATAACTTCCACTTGGTGGTCGCGTAAAATTTCGTTGATAGCTACCAGTTCAGCATTATCAACCGAACCATCTTTGCCTTCGTTAAAGTTTTTACCTACTAAGTCAGCATCAACCGTTTTCATGAAATCAGTTAACAAAGGCTTACAAGCTTGGTCAAATAAGTAACAACCGTACTCAGCAGTATCAGAAATTACACGGTTCATTTCAAATAATTTCTTACGGGCAATAGTGTTTGCAATTAGCGGCGTTTCGTGTAGTGACTCATAGTAGGCACTTTCAGGTTTAATACCCGCTTCAACCATCGTTTCAAAAGCTAATTCTACACCAGCTCTCACAAAAGCTACCATCAAAGTATAATTGTCAAAATATTCTTGCTCGCCAATTTTTACATCACCAGCAGGTGTTTTTTCGAAAGCAGTTTCACCAGTTTCAGCTCTCCATTTCAATAGGTTTGCATCGCCATTAGCCCAGTCTTCCATCATGATACGGCTAAACTCACCGCTCATAATGTCGTCTTGGTGTTTTTGGAACAACGGACGCATAATGTCTTTCAATTCTTCCGAAATTTTGAAAGCTTTAACTTTAGCTACATTGCTCAAACGGTCCATCATACCGCTTACCCCACCGTGTTTCAAAGCCTCGGTAATTACCTCAACACCGTATTGAACCAATTTAGAAGCATAGCCAGCATCAATTCCTTTTTCAATCATTTTATCAAAAGAAAGGATAGAACCGGTTTGTAGCAAGCCACATAAAATCGTTTGCTCGCCCATTAAATCAGATTTCACCTCAGCCACGAATGATGATTTCAATACGCCAGCTCTATGACCGCCAGTACCTACGCAGTAAGCTTTAGCTTGCGCCAGGCCTTTGCCTTCAGGGTCGTTTTCTGGGTGAACCGCAATTAAGGTAGGTACACCAAAACCTCTTAAATACTCCGCTCTAACCTCAGAACCCGGGCATTTAGGAGCCACCATAATTACCGTAATGTCTTTACGGATTTGCATACCTTCTTCTACGATATTAAAACCATGAGAATAAAGTAGGGTAGCACCTTGTTTCATTAACGGCATCACCGCATTTACCACCGAAGTATGTTGTTTATCAGGCGTAAGGTTAATTACCACGTCAGCAGTTGGGATCAACTCTTCATAAGTACCTACTTTAAAATTGTTGTCAGTCGCATTTTTCCAGCTATCCCTTTTTTGTTCTATAGCCTCTTTGCGCAACGCATACGATACATCCAAACCACTATCTCTCAAGTTTAAACCTTGGTTTAAGCCCTGAGCGCCACAACCTACAACTACCAGCTTTTTGCCTTTTAATGCATTTACGCCATCCAAAAACTCATCGTTTTCCATGAAATCGCATACACCTAATTGGTTCAATTTTTCTCTAAGTGGTAATGTGTTAAAATAATTTGCCATTTTTCTATTTAGTTTTTTAGTGATTGCATTTATTAGTGATTACACAGATTCTATGATCTCACTGATATTTGCTACACTGATTTGTTGTTTACGTTTTAATTTTTTCCTTCGGTTTGATTACACAGATTTTGTGATTTCACCGATAATTATACTATTGGTCTTTATTCTTTGCTCTTTAATCCTGCTCTTTATTCTTGTAAAGCATGGTACTGTGTGCTTCGGTTATTGTAGTCCCACTTTTCACTTTAATCTTTTTGTTGGTGCTACCGTTAATATTTGTCATCCTGAGCTTGTCGAAGCATCTATTAACAACTAATCCTTCGACAAGCTCAGGATGACACCGACAAAAAGTATTTCCCTGCCTACCGCAGGCAGGCGTTTCAATCGGGTTTAGTTAACTTCAGTCCATAAGTCCGAAAAGTCAGCAAGATATACCGAGTTAATTCTACATCTTTCCGACTTTCAGTCTTTCTTACTTCCCGACTCAAAGCTACATCGTAAAAATCTTATCGCCCTTATCCAAGAACTCGTTTTCTACACGTTCTTCACCTGGTTCCTCTGCTTCAAATTCTTTCAATTTCTCGTGGAACCCAGCGCTGTCTTTAATAATGGCTACCCTTGCACTTCTCACAAATTCAATCAGTTCATAAGGCTCGAGGGCTTTCACCAAAGCATCCGTTTCTTCTTTATGGCCGGTCACAGAAAAAACAGTATAATCTTTTCTAATCACTACCGCAGTAGCTCCATATTGTCTCAATAAACGCTCTACCGTTACTTTCTCGGTAATCTCTTCGGTGGATACTTTGTATAGGGCCAGTTCTTGCCAAATCACCTCACTGTCGGTATTGAAGTATACTTTCAGGACTTCAACTTGTTTCTCAATCTGGCGTGCTAACTTTCTCACAACTTCATGACTTTCGTTAATTAAAATCGTGAAACGATGGATGCCTGCGATCTCCGAAGGAGAAGTGTTTAAGCTGTCGATATTGATTTTTCTTTTCGAAAATATGATTGAAATGCGGTTCAGTAAACCAACCCTATCTTCGGCGTAAACCGTAATGGTAAAGTCTTGCTTACCTTCGTAACTGATATCGCTAGGTGTATATTTTATGGTGTCGTTACTCATTGTTTCTGTGGATTAAGGATAAAGGAACAAGGATCAAAGAAATAACGTCTATACTTTTAATCTTTGCTCTTTAATCCTTGTTCTTTGCTCTAATTATTTTAATCTAATTTCACTTACGCTGCAACCTTGTGGTACCATTGGAAAAACGTTGTTTTCCTTGCCAACCATTACTTCCAAAAGGTAAGATCCGTCGTGATTGATCATTGTTTCCAATGCTTTTTTAAGCTCAGCCCTTTGGTCTACTTTACTAGCCTCGATATAGTATGATTTAGCCAGTGCTACAAAGTCAGGGCTGGTAATGTTCACAAATGAATAGCGTTTATCGTGGAACAATTGTTGCCACTGACGTACCATTCCCAAGAACTGGTTATTTAAAATCAAGATTTTCACAGCAGCACCGAACTGCATGATCGTACCCAATTCTTGCGGCGTCATTTGGAAACCACCGTCACCGATAATGGCCACTACCGTACGTTCTGGAGCACCATATTTAGCGCCGATAGCGGCAGGTAAGCCAAAGCCCATAGTGCCTAAACCACCAGAAGTAACGTTACTGCGGGTTTTGTTAAACTTCGCATAACGGCACGCGACCATTTGGTGCTGACCAACATCGGTTACAATTACCGCATCGCCACCGGTAAGCTCATTTAAGGTGCGTAAAACTTCGCCCATGGTCATTTCTTCACCAGAAGGATACAATTCTGGTGTAATGACTTGGTCTATCTCCTGTTGGTTGTAATCTCTAAATTGAGCAACCCAGGCTTCGTGTTTATTCTCTTTTACCAAGTTGGTTAAAATTGGAAGCGTCTCTTTACAATCACCCCAAACGCCAACTTCAGCTTTTACATTTTTATCAATTTCGGCAGGGTCGATATCCAAGTGAATAATTTTTGCCTGTTTAGCATATTTATCCAAACGACCAGTTACACGGTCGTCGAAACGCATCCCGATGGCAATAATTACATCTGCTTCGTTGGTTAACACGTTTGGTCCGTAATTGCCGTGCATTCCCAACATCCCTACGTTTAAAGGGTGGTCGGTTGGAATAGCACCTTCGCCCATAATGGTAAATGCTGCAGGAATACCAGTTTTCTCAATGAAAGCTTTGAACTCTTTCTCGGCATTTCCTAAAATCACCCCTTGACCAAACAATACAAATGGTTTTTGAGCACTGTTAATTAGTTTTGCAGCCTCTTCAATAAATTCAACCCTTACTTTTGGTTTAGGTCTGTAGCTACGGATATGGTTACATTTTACGTAAGCTTCAAATTCCTCAATTTGTAGCTGAGCGTTTTTGGTAATGTCAATCAATACAGGGCCTGGTCTGCCACTTTTAGCAATATAAAAGGCTTTCGCTAGTACTTCAGGGATTTCCTTCGCATCAGTAATTTGGTAGTTCCATTTGGTTACTGGTGTGGTAATGTTAATGACATCAGTTTCTTGGAAAGCATCTGTTCCCAAAAGGTGTGCAAATACTTGCCCTGTGATACAAACAATAGGCGTACTATCAATTTGGGCATCGGCTAAACCTGTTACCAAGTTGGTTGCTCCTGGGCCGCTAGTAGCGAAAGCAACACCCACTTTTCCGCTGGTACGGGCATAACCTTGTGCCGCATGAATGCCGCCTTGCTCATGGCGTACCAAAATATGTTCTAGCTTATCTGCATAATCGTATAGGGCATCGTAAATAGGCATAATTGCACCACCTGGGTAGCCAAAAATTGTGCTTACGCCTTCTTCAATAAGGGCATTCAACAACATTTGGGAACCCGAACCTTTAAAAGTAGGGGAGCTGGTTGTAGCCTTTTTAGTCTCTGTATCTTGTAAGGTTTCCATAGTTCTATATTTTATGAATGGAAGTTTTCGGTTTAAGTTAATTGTATTAAGCTTCGTCGGTTACACAACCTCCGGCAGCATCTGAAACGGTACGGGCATATTTATACAATACGCCCTTGCTGACTTTCAGTTTAGGTTGCTGCCATTTAGCTCTGCGCTCAGCAATTACTTCATCGCTTACTTGTAGGGTGATTTTATTATTTATTGCGTCAATTACGATTACATCATCATCTTCTACCAAGCCAATTAGGCCTCCTTTATAGGCTTCTGGTGTAATGTGTCCTACTACAAAACCATGGGTACCACCCGAAAAACGACCATCGGTAATTAAGGCAACGCTTTTACCTAAGCCTGCACCAATGATTAGTGAAGTAGGTTTTAGCATTTCTGGCATACCTGGAGCACCTACCGGCCCCTCATTTTTAATGACTACCACATCCCCTGGTTTAATTCTGCCAGAGGCAATACCAGCAACTAAATCTTGTTCGCCATCAAATACCCTTGCAGGTCCTTCGAATTTCTCACCTTCTTTGCCAGAAATTTTTGCAACAGAACCTTTTTCTGCTAAGTTTCCGTACAATACTTGCAGGTGACCCGTGGCTTTAATAGGGTTATCTAGCTTTTGGATAATAGGTTGGTTATAATCGATGATTGATTTTACGTCTTTTAGGTTTTCTGCAACAGTTTTTCCGGTAACAGTTAAGCAGTCGCCGTGTAGCATGCCTTCGTCTAGCATATATTTCATCACTGCGGGGGTTCCTCCGAACTGATGTAAATCTTGCATCAAATATTTGCCACTTGGTTTAAAATCTGCTAATACAGGAGTAATATCGCTCATGCGTTGGAAATCATCTTGTGAAACTTCCACGCCGATAGCTTTACCGATAGCGATAAAGTGTAACACCGCGTTAGTACTTCCACCCAAAACTATGATGGTACGAATGGCATTTTCAAAAGCCTTACGAGTCATAATATCCGAAGGCTTAATATCTTTTTCTAAAAGGATACGGATATATTTACCTGAATCTAAGCATTCGTTTTTCTTTTCTTCGCTAATGGCAGGGTTAGATGCCGAATAAGGTAAGCTCATGCCCAGTGCCTCAATAGCTGAAGCCATGGTGTTTGCTGTGTACATGCCGCCACAGGCACCAGCACCTGGGCAAGTATGCTTAATGATACCTTGGTAGTCTTCGTCTGATAAATTGCCACAGATTTTTTGACCTAAAGCCTCGAAAGCGGAAACGATGTTCAATTCTTCACCTTTATAATGACCTGGGGCAATAGTACCGCCGTAAACCATAATGGAAGGGCGATCTAAACGAGCCATGGCCATAATCGCTCCTGGCATATTTTTGTCACAACCTGGGATGGCAATTACGCCATCATAGTATTGTCCACCGCAAATCGTTTCAATACTATCTGCAATTACATCACGGCTAACCAAAGAATAGCGCATACCCTCGGTTCCGTTGCTCATGCCATCGCTTACGCCAATGGTATTAAAAGTAAGACCGACTAAATCATTGTTCCAGACTCCTTTTTTAACCACAGCGGCTAAATCATTTAAGTGCATGTTACAAGTGTTACCATCGTAACCCATACTTGCAATGCCCACTTGGGCTTTGGCCATATCGGCATCGGTTAAACCAATTCCATAAAGCATAGCTTGTGCTGCAGGCTGTGTTGGGTCTTGCGTAAAAGTCTTACTGTATTTATTTAATTCCATTTATATTGTTGTTTGTTCTGTTCAATTCAAAAAAAAACCGCCTCTTTTTGGGAGGCGGTTTCGCTATAGTATCTTTTTCATTATATACAACGATTGCCTTCCCTCGGGTGAGGAATAATGATAATGTTGTTAATAATGACTGTGTTTAAACGCATATGTGGTTTTTGTTTCAGCCAAACATACTAACAAATTATCGAGAAGAGAAATTAAATAATCACTTCGTAGTTCACTTTCTCCAGTACTAGGTTTTTATAAGCTCTTTGTAAGGTCGCGCCAATGCTATCTCTCCATCTTTGTCTGTAAACGGTTTCGTCTAAGGTATGGATGCCTACCACTTCAACTGCTGTTCCGCAGAAAAATGCTCCGTCTGCTTCTTTTAGAAAGTCAACGGTGATTTCTTTTTCAATGACCTCAATATCTAAAACGCGGCACAACTCTATAATTGTAGCTCTTGTAATACCTGGTAAAATATTTCCTTTGGCGGGAGTGTATAACTTGCCGTTTTTTTCAATGAAGATATTTGCACCAGGTGCTTCCGCAACATGACCTCTGGCATCCAGTAATAGCGCTTCATCAAAACCTTTGTTTTTGGCATCAGAAGTAGCTAAAATAGAGTTTACATAGTTGCCGCTAATTTTCGCTTCAATTTTGGTAGATTTTGGGTTTGGACGTTCGAAAGGGGAGATGCATACTTTCAATTGTCTATCGCCGAGGTAAGCCGCCCATTCCCAAGCACACAACATGATAGATACCTTTTCTGGAGCAACTAATGTCATTTGTGGTTCGCTAAAAACCAATGGACGAATATAAGCGTCTTTGAAATTATTCAGTTCGAGCAGTCGGTAGCTTTGTCTAATCAGGTCATCAATGTTCCAATTAAATGGAATACCTGTTAATTCGCATGAGCGTTTTAACCGCTCGAAATGCTCCCTAGCCTTGAAAATACGAGTGGCATTATGGGTTTTATAAGCCCTTATGCCCTCAAACGCTGCAAAGCCATAGTGTAGCGATTGACCATATAAGTCGGTCTTGGCTTCACTAGCTTTTACAAACTGGCCGTCTAAGTAAATTACCGTGTTCGAATTGTAATAATTCATTTTCATCTTTTTATTAGGTCTTCATTGGTGATGAAGCTATCATGATTCTGTAAAATCATGATGGTTTATCTTGTTTTAAAAAAAGCGTCCCATTTTTTTAAGAAGGGACGCTTTTTTCGATTTAATCAATATCGTTATAACGAACCCTTACATTGCTTTAGAATTAGCACATTAAGTAGCAGCACCTCGGTAAGACCGAAGAGGTTGACGTTGCTATTTAAGGTGTTTATTTTCATGCTGCTTAAAGTGTTTTATATGATGCTTGTTTTTATAAATACCAATTTAGTATTTGGTTCAAAAAATAGCAATAGACAAAATGAAAATATTTTATTTAGAATATAATTCTGTTTTTTTTATATATGTTGAATTATAATTCTGTTTTTTGTGTGGTTTTTCTATCGAAACGTGGCGAAGTGTAGACCAAATATGAAATTGGTATTCGGTATGGATATTATGCTTGCATTGTAATTTGAGCAAAATTCTGCCTAAAAGTGAGCAATGTCAGAAAATGGTTGAAAAATATTGACCTAATTTAAGGATGATATTTTAGGTTGTTTTCTGAATGAAATACCGTACCATCTTCTTCCCATTGGTGTAAGGAAAATGACGAAAGAAATAAAGTAGAAATAGAATGGGAAACAGTAGATAATAGCACCAAAAGTTGTTCTATTTGAAGTATGAAATATGTACTTTAATCGAGCCGTCAAATCAAAAGCAACATATTCGGAATATTTTCCAGCAATAGCTATAAGGTAATACCAAGCATAGGGGCATAAGATAATTCCGATAATCCAAGTATATCGGTTTTTATATAAAAAAATTATAATTAGTGCTATAAGTACTATGATTCGGTTTTGGGTGTTGGAGCTATGCTTGGCATGGGGTATATCAAGAGCAGTAAGTAATACGAAAAATACTACCAGTGTCCATTTTAATGAGCTTAGAATATTCTTTTGATTGAGCATTATTCACGACAAATTTGATACGATATAAAGATAATGCTCTAAAAAATTATTCTCTATCAAAAAGTCTTAGATATTTAGATGGAACCAATTTTTTCCATTCCGGATGTCTTTTTACATAAGCGAAAACCAAAGGACATAAAGGAATCAAAGCATATGCATTCTCTTCTAAGTAGTTCAAGGTTTTTTCAATTAATGCGGTTGCGGCTCCTCTTCCCGCTAAAGCTTCTGGGCTTTCGGTATGGATGAGCTTAATGATTTTCCCCTCTTCTTCATAATCGATAAATGCGATATGTCCATCTACTATTAATTCGAAACGTTTTGCTTCTTCATTTTTGGTTAAAGGTAGGTTAAGAAATTCTTCTTTCATGATCTTGTAGTTTTTATGATTTGAACGAAGTTAATGAGAATACCTTTGTTTAAGATTGATGTATGTTAATAAACGGATGTGTTAGGTTGCTTCATTGCGAGGCAATCATTATAGAAAAATCTGTAGAATCCAGAAATGACGGAAAAATAAAAGAGCCCTGAACTATGTTCAGGGCTCTTCCTTTGATTTACCAATCAGCTTAAGCGATAACAGCTTCGGCTAATACGATAATTTTATTATCCAGTACTTCTACTACGCCACCTTTGATGTTATAGATGTTTTCGCCTGCTGCTTCCTTTACAATCACCGGTCCATCTTCTAATGTAGAGATAATAGGAGCGTGGTCTTTCAAGATCTGAAAAGAACCAGAAGTTCCAGGAACAGTAACTGCCGTTACTTCGCCTTCGAAAACTTTTTTATCTGGAGTTAATATTTCTAAGTTCATTCTTTTAGTAGTTAGTATTTAGTAATTAGTAGTTTGCCAATTCACTAAATGAATTAACGAGGTAGTACTTAGGCTAAAGAGTTATCTATATACTAAGTACTAACTACTATATACTAATTAGCTTCTGCCAATAATTTTTTGCCTTTTTCAATAGCATCTTCAATGCTACCTACCAAGTTAAATGCTGCTTCTGGATACTCATCAACTTCGCCATCCATGATCATGTTAAAGCCTTTGATAGTATCCTTAATGTCTACCAATACGCCTTGTAAGCCAGTGAACTGCTCAGCTACGTGGAAAGGTTGAGACAAGAAACGTTGAACACGACGGGCTCTGTGTACAGTTAATTTATCTTCTTCAGATAGCTCGTCCATACCTAAAATCGCAATGATATCTTGTAATTCTTTGTAACGTTGTAAAATTTCTTTCACACGTTGAGCAGTATTGTAGTGCTCATCTCCTAAAACTGCAGGAGAAAGGATACGTGAAGTAGAATCTAGAGGGTCTACCGCAGGATAGATACCAAGCTCAGAGATTTTACGAGAAAGTACTGTAGTGGCATCTAAGTGGGCAAACGTTGTAGCCGGAGCAGGGTCAGTCAAGTCATCCGCAGGTACGTAAACCGCTTGTACAGATGTAATTGAACCACGTTTAGTTGAAGTAATACGTTCTTGCATTAAACCCATTTCAGTAGCTAAGGTTGGTTGGTAACCTACTGCTGATGGCATACGGCCTAAGAGTGCCGATACCTCAGAACCTGCTTGAGTGAAACGGAAGATGTTGTCAACGAAGAAAAGGATATCTTTTCCAGCGCCTTCACCATCACCATCACGGAAATATTCAGCAACAGTTAAACCTGATAATGCTACACGAGCACGTGCACCAGGAGGCTCGTTCATTTGACCGAATACCAATGTTGCTTTTGATTCTTTTAATTTTTCAGTATCAACTTTGTCCAAATCCCATCCACCTTTTTCCATTGAGTGTAAGAACTCATCACCATAGTTGATTACGCCCGACTCGATAAATTCACGCAATAAATCGTTACCCTCACGAGTACGCTCACCTACACCAGCAAATACTGATAAACCAGCATAAGCTTTAGCAATGTTGTTTACCAATTCCATGATCAATACGGTTTTGCCTACACCCGCACCACCAAATAATCCAATTTTACCACCTTTTGCATAAGGCTCTAATAAGTCGATAACTTTGATACCTGTGAAAAGTACTTCAGTTTCAGTAGAAAGCTCATCAAATTTAGGAGGGGCATTGTGGATTGGCTTACCTGTAGAATTATCTAAAGTGTTGATACCATCGATAGCTTCACCAACTACGTTAAATAAACGACCTTTAATCTCATCGCCAATAGGCATTTTGATAGGTGCACCAGTATCTAAAGCGTCCATTCCACGTACTAAACCATCAGTCGAGTCCATTGCAATGGCACGTACACGGTCTTCACCAAGGTGTTGTTGTACCTCTAGAACGATTTTTTGACCATTTTCTTTTTTAATCTCTAAAGCAGAGAAAATTTTAGGTAAAGTGGCATCGTTAACAAAGCTCACGTCAACTACCGGACCTATAATTTGCGCTATCTTTCCAATATTAGGCATATTTTGTATTTGGTAAAATTATAAAAATCAAAATGTTAAAGGCGTTTTTGTGCGCCTGCTTTTCGGATGGCAAAGTTATTAATTTTTAATGTAAATTTTATATAGAAATAAAATGTTTTTCAACAGTTTAATAAATGATAATTTAGCTGCTATGAAAACAGTATTGGTTACGGGTAGCAATGGCCTTTTGGGGCAGAAAATAACTGAAAAAGTTTTAGCCGATAAAAGCGTGAATTTAATCGCTACCAATAGGGGACAAAATAAATATCCTGTACTGGAAGGTTATATTTATGAAACGATGGATATTTTGGATGCCGAACAGGTACAATTTGTTCTGAAAAAATACAAACCTGAGGCACTAATTCATACTGCTGCAATGACCAATGTAGATATGTGTCATGAACATAAAGAAGCTTGCTGGCAGTTAAATGTGGAGGCTACAAAATATTTGGCATCGCTTTGCGAACGCATGGGCATACATTTTATATATGTATCTACAGATTTTGTATTTGATGGACTTAATGGCCCTTATCAAGAAGATGATGAGCCAAAACCGGTTAGCTTTTACGGAGAAAGTAAGTTGGAAGGCGAGCGCATTGTTCAACAAATGAAAGGTAACTGGGCAATTGTTAGGACCATTCTGGTTTATGGTATTTTAAAGGATATGAGCCGTAGCAACATTGTGCTTTGGGCAAAGGGCGCCTTGGAAAAAGGTTTGCCTATTCAGGTGGTGAACGACCAATGGCGCATGCCTACGCTAGCAGAGGATTTAGCAGTAGCGTGTTTATTAGCGGTTAAGCACAAGGCAAAAGGAATTTATCACATTTCGGGAAGAGATATGATGAGTATCGTAGAATTGGTAAGGCGAGTGGCAGATTTCTGGAACTTAGATAAAACTTTAATTACTGAAGTAAGCTCAGGTAGTTTGGGACAAGAAGCCAAGCGCCCTAAGAAAACGGGATTCATTTTAGACAAAGCAATGACCGATTTGAACTATCAACCTCATAGTTTTGAAGAAGGGTTAGCGTTGGTGAGTCGTCAGTTAGCAGTTTCAGTTAACCGATTAAACAATTAACCAAATCAACGATTAATATAAACATTAACAATTATAGACATATGTCATTACAAGTAGGAGATATTGCTCCAGATTTTAAATTAAAGAATACAGAGCTAAAAGAAGTTTCTTTGGGCGACTTTAAAGGTAAAAAAGTAGTGCTTCACTTTTTCCCTTTGGCTTTTACTGGTGTTTGTACAACGCAACTTTGTACCATGAGAGATAACTTCGGTTATTATGATGGTTTAAATGCTCAAGTTTTAGGTATTTCGGTTGATTCGCCATTTACTTTGGCCAAGTTTAAGGAAGACCAGGCTTATCAGTTCCCATTGCTTTCTGATTTTAACAAGGAAACAGCTGGAGCTTATGGTGCATTGTATGAAGACTTTTTAGGTTTAAAAGGTATCGCTAAACGTTCGGCCTTTGTGATTGACGAAGAAGGTAAAGTGATTTACGCCGAAGTTTTGGAAGATGCCGGAAACTTACCTGATTTTGCAACCATTAATAAAGTGGTTGCTGCGTAGTTATAGCAATTAAGTTTTAGAAAAGCGGGACTGGTGCTTCTATTGAAGCATAGTCCCGCTTTTCGTTTTAATCTTTTGTCTGCCTTTTCTGTCATTCCGAGGCACGGGGAATCTGTTTCTGATTCGCACTTACGTTCAGGATGAAAAGTAAAAACAAAAAGTATTGTCACTTCAATCGGGTTTAGGGAACTTTAACCTGTGCAAAGTACCTGCCAACTAAACCCGATATGTGCGGATACCGGCCTTGTGGCTAAAGCCGGTGCAGTATGAGCCAGTAGCGGGACTAGCTTTAAATAGTAGTAAATGAATTGCTTTTCAAATAATTAGGAAGTACGGTTCAAATATTTGTAATAAAAAATTGTGAATTTAAATTTGAAACATTACTTTTGCAGTCCCTTACGGGGAAATGCATTCGTAGCTCAATTGGATAGAGCATCTGACTACGGATCAGAAGGTTTGGGGTTCGAATCCCTACGAGTGCACAAAAGGTAGAAGTTAGTCGCTTCTGCCTTTTTTGTTTATAGCTCTTTCTTATGTTTGAATAACAGATTATTGGCTATGTCTATCCTCCATCATTTCTTGCTTGCTGTTATATTGTTCGGGGTTTTTTCAAGGGCTAGTCAATGCGATATTTCTTTTCAAAACCTCTAAACGGTTAAACCTAATAAGCCGTTGGCATTGCTCACTGTTCCTATTGCCTTGACCAATTTGAATATCTTATGTGAAAATCTCAGAATGAACCGTGTATGAAAACGGGGATAAGATTTATCGGTTGAAAAAAGCAAAATTTTAGCCTAATTTGTTTACAATTAGATTGTTGTTGATGTTTTGTGGTGTTTGAATTGGCCTGTATAGCGGAATTTTATTGTTATACTTTGGCTAAGTAACTCGTTGCGGTTGAGTTTAAAACACAAACGTTTTGATTGAAACTTTTTAAAGGAAAAGAGCCAAAAATTGAAAAAAATGGCGGTGGAGCTAATATATATTTATATATTTGCAACCTCATAAAGAAATGGCTTAAGATGAGCCAGTTCAATACAATAAATAGATTTCCTTTTAGGAGCGTAGTTAACTTAATTTGATGCTAAATTTAGTTCTTTTTGGCCCTCCAGGTGCAGGCAAAGGCACCCAATCTCAAAAGTTAATTGATAAATATCAGTTAGTACACATTTCAACAGGCGATTTATTCAGAGCCCACATCAAAAACCAAACTCCGCTAGGACAACAGGTGAGCAAATTAATTGCTGATGGTGAGTTGGTGCCAGATAGCATTACCATTGCAATGTTGGAAGAGGAAGTAGACAGAAATCCTGATGCAAAAGGATTTATTTTCGATGGTTTCCCGCGTACAGTTCCCCAAGCAGAAGAATTGGATAAGTTTTTGGTAGCAAAAGGTGAAAAAATTAATGGTGTAATTGCATTAGACGTAGACCAAGATGAATTGACCCGTCGTATTGCAGAGCGCCACAAAATTAGTGGAAGACCTGATGATGATGCCGAAAAGTTAAAAAAACGTATTGACGAGTATTTTAACAAAACCATTCATGTATTGCCGTATTACCAAGGCCAAGATAAATTGGTTAAGGTAAATGGTATTGGCGAAATTGAAGTGATTTTCAATAGCCTTTGCGAGGTAATTGACCAATATTAATAAAGTATTGATTAGCTAATTTGTTAATTAGCTGATGAAAAATATAAAGCATCCGCATAAAATACATTGGTTATTTTTGCGGATGTTTGTTTTTTAGTTTAACCACTAAATAAAAAATTAAGGACTAATTAGATGCTTAAACAATCTTAATACATTAGGTGTTGTCAAAAGCAATTTAGCCATTTAACAATCGTAAATCAAAAATCGTAAATCTCAATGTCTCAAGGTTCCAATTTTGTTGATTATGTAAAAATTTGCTGTCGCTCGGGAAAAGGGGGGGCAGGTTCGGCACATTTGCACCGTGATAAACATACTGCTACAGGTGGTCCTGATGGCGGAGATGGCGGGCGTGGTGGACATATTATCTTAAAAGGTAATACCCAATTCTGGACTTTACTGCATTTGAAATATCGTAAGCACATTATTGCCGAAGATGGAGGTGCTGGTGGTAGTGGACATAAATTTGGTAAGCAGGGTAAGGATGAGATTTTAGAAGTTCCGCTAGGTACTATTGCTCGTAATGCCGAAACTGGAGAAGTGCTTTTTGAGATTACAGAAGATGGCGAGACCAAAATTTTAACAGCAGCCGGGCGTGGTGGTTTGGGTAATGCCCATTTTAAATCTGCTACGCTACAAACCCCACGTTTTGCACAACCGGGAGAAGCCGGAAAAGAGGAATGGGTAGTATTGGAGTTAAAGGTGTTGGCTGATGTAGGTTTAGTGGGCTTCCCTAATGCCGGAAAATCAACGCTACTGTCGGTATTATCAGCTGCAAAGCCCGAAATTGCAGATTATCCATTTACTACTTTGGTGCCTAATTTGGGAATTGTTGCTTATCGCGATTCGAAATCTTTCATCATGGCTGATATTCCGGGAATTATTGAAGGAGCTTCCAAAGGAAAAGGATTAGGTTTTAGATTTTTAAGGCATATAGAACGTAACTCTGTATTGTTATTTATGGTTCCTGCAGATACGAGTAGAACCATTTCGGAAGAATACGAGATATTAAAGAATGAGCTGCAGGAATTCAATCCAGAATTAATGCAGAAGCCCCATTTGTTAGCAATTACCAAATCGGATATGCTTGATGAGGAGCTAAAAGCAGAGATGGAAAAGGAGTTGCCTAAAATTCCTCATATTTTTATTTCATCAGTAGCCCAGCAAGGCTTGGTGGAATTAAAGGATCTGTTGTGGAAAGCGATTAATGCTGAACAGTAGCAGTTTTTATTTGCAACTATAACGATTAGCCAATGAAAATGGTTAGCAATTAAACAAATTAGGAATACTCAGCTAGCAAAAAATAGCTCTATCTTTTACTTTAACTGCTGGATTTCCTTGATAGATGCTATAAGATTCTAGATCTTTAGTGGCAATGGAGCCTACGGTGAGTACCGCATGAGATTTTGCTGTTATTCCTGGACAAACGGTAGCATTTGCGCCAATCCAAGAACCTTCTTCTAATAAGATCGGCTGAACGATGAGGTCAAAATCTACAGACTTATAATTGTGGTTTCCTGTTAGTAGCATTGCCTTCTGAGAAACACAAACGTTATCGCCTATGGTCACTTGAGCCAAATTTTCAATCCTGCATTCGGCCAGCCACGAATAATCGCCTATGGTAAGTCGCCATGGATAATGAATGTAAATCCCTGGTTTAATACGTACATCTTTGCCAATTTTAGCACCAAATAATTTCAGTATAAAAACAATTAAACTACTAGAGGGGATTATTCCAGAACGAATAAAAACAACGCTGGTGAAATACCAAAGCACCATTTTCAAAGTTGAAGCGCCCGAACTGAAATCTTTTTTATCGAAATTCTTTTTGAGTTGGGTTTTGAGCATTTTTATTTTTTGAAGAAAATCGTATCCAAAGATAGCATATTAAAATGAGTGCTGCATAAACGACAATATTGAATAAATCATGGTGGTCCATTCCCAAAAAATACCAATTTTTTTTCCAGAATAGTGATAAGAAGATGAATCGGCAAGTGTTCAATGCCTGTATAAATATGAGCCCAATTAACATAAAGCTATATCTATGTTTAAAAGGAGTAGGAAAGGAAATACAGAAAGCAATAAAAACGCTCATGACTCCGTAGCCTAAGCAGGAATATACCAATGTAAATCCCGATTTTCCAATCACCTTTAGCTGAGTAGTATTGGTATAAACAGTATGCCCAAGCCATCTTAATATTTCTGCGGTACTTTGAATGGAAAAATTACGCCACCATTTAATATAATTTAGATGGTGGTCCAGGAAAGATATATAAATTCCCCCTTTTGCAGTAATGCCAATGTAGAGTTCATTAAAGTAATATAGTATTAGATATAGGCCTACAAATGAGATGATAAATTTTAGATAAGGATCATTCCAAAGCTTTTGGAACTTTTGAGAAATGTAAGTCATGACTTATGCTTAAGTTTTTCCTCAATTTTGACATCTATAATTAGACGGAACCAAAAACCTTGTAGGAAATGGAATAATACACCTGTTTTGCCGTCAAGAATACCTAATTGAAACACCATTCTATAACCAAAGTAAATAAATGGTCTCACAAACCTAGGAAGTTTCCACCATAGTTTTTTCAAAAATGCTTTTCTTTGATTGGGATCGCCAAATAACTTTGGTTTTATTGTTTGAGTCCTTAAAGCGGTCATTCGCTCTATTTCTTCATCAGCCACTAGGTCACTATAGCGATTGTGCTTATTGATCCAGAAACTGATTTCATTTTCTTTAAGATTTTCTTCTAGGATATGGCCTTTTTTCCAAACAGTGGTACTCCCTGGAACAATGAAGCGATGATCCATATTTTCATTGATGTCCGAAAAGCCAATGTTCGTTCTGAACATTTTTAACAAATATTTGGGATAGTATCCTCCATATTTAATCCATTTCCCTTTGAAAAAATTTTTGCGATTAAAATAAATACCGTTAATGCCTTTATGATGTTCGTCTTTAAATTTTGCTAATAAATCAAAAAGCTCCGAAGTAACGATTTGGTCTGCATCTAGCCCTATGATCCAAGGTGTTTTAACTTCAAAATTTTTCAGTGCAAAATCCCATTGTTTAGGATGGTTTTCAAACGCATTATATTTGATAGATGCTCCGAAATTTTCCGCAATTTTGAGCGTTTGGTCAGTGCTGCCAGAGTCTAGTACAAATAACGGGGCATTTAATTTAACAATTGAATTGAGCAAACGAGGAAGGTGTTGTTCTTCATTATAAGTAAGTACAATAAAGCTAAATTCACTTGTCATTTAGGGAAGGATAAAAAAATTACAAAATGTTATACAGATTGATGTACCTTGTTGCTAATGCACTAGGGCTAAAATCTTGTCTAATGATGGTAGGGGTATTAGCTCGTATCGTTTTTCTGTCGTCTACTTTTTTAAATGAATTAGTAATGGCTTCTGCTATTTCCAAATGTTTTAATTCAGTTACCCAACCCAAATTATGTTCAAGTACATAATCCGCTAAACCTACTTCTTGGCTTACTAAAACAGGTGTGCCCATCGCCAAACTTTCTATCACCACATTTGCGAAGTTCTCATTATAGGAAGTAAGAACTAGCAAATCATGTTGGGCGATAAGCTCAAACTTTTGCTCATTGGGTACGTGACCTAACCATTTAAGTTGATGCTCGATATTTAATTTTGAAGCTAATTGCTGTAAACTTTCTATGTAATCAGCTTCACCACTTCCAGCAATAGAAAGTTTCCAAGGTATGGATACTTTGGTTAAAGCTTCGAATAATAGCTCTAATCCTTTTTTTTCTTCTATACGTGATAGGAAAAGTAGGCGATATAGGTTGTTGTTATTGGGTTGATGAGATGTATTTTGGGGAAATTCTACAAAATTGGGAATAACGCTAATTCCATTTACTTTACAGGTTTGTTTTACGTCTTCCTGCTCTTTATTGCTTGTGGCGTGGATGTGGCAATATCTTAAAAGATTTTTTCCGAGAAAGAAATGAATAATATCCTTAAACTTCGAATTTCTGTTGGTAAGACTATAATTGGTCAACATCCCTCTAGGAGATAAAATCACTTTTATTCCATGTGTTTTTGCTATTAAACAAGAAAAAATTGAGACCAAGTTCCACCAAGCATGAATATGTACAATGAGCTCATTTTTTCGGCCTGCTTTTTTCTCTTCTACAATTAGCTTGTGAAGAAATCTAAATAGCGCAGGAGAGAAATGAGTATGGTCTTTAGTTAGTCTTTTGAAATAAAATACCTTTACACCATCTATAACCTGTTGAGTGTTTATAGTTACATCTAATTCTGCTTTACCATTGGCTGTAGTGGTTAACACTAACACATCTTGGCCTGCTTTTACCAACTCTTCCGAAAGCTTGGATACAGACATGGTTGGCCCACCATAAATGTATGCAGGTTTATAGGCTGCACATATTTGGATGATTTTCATTTTTCCTGGCGAGAGAGCAAAATGTAATAAGTACGGTTTAATTCCTAAGCTAACGAGTTATTCTGCTCTTGAGCAAGTTTACTGTTCTTGTAGCCATAAAAGAAATAAATAACTAAGCCCACCACCAACCAGATTCCAAAGCCAATCCAATTACTTAATTCTAGTTCACACATCATGTACAAACAAGAAATTAAACCCAATACAGGAATAAGAGATAAATTTTTACTGATAGATAAATAGGTAATGATTAAGCAAATAATGAAGAAAATCCACATTGGGATTTTATGCTTGAATAAATGCCACCCACTTTCATATTTTTTATGGTAATCTACGGATGATTTAGTTAAGAAGCTTTCATACTGCTCGGCATTGAGATTGCTCAAATAGGCCTCTGCATCTATTTGCTTGCCCTGTAATACTACCGGACTGGTGCTGATTTCTTGTTTTATGGTCGCGAGCTCTTCGCCATTTAATGAAGTAACGAAGGTAACTGGATTTACCACTTTTGGAGTATTGGAAATAAAACTCATCGTTTCCTTTTTAAATTCTGTAAAAGACAGAATAATGGCTCCAGCAAAAAGTACAGGAATTACAAACTTAGCATTAACGTAAGGTATCTTGAATTTGCCTCGTTGCACATCGGGCCTGTTTTGAAGTACCAACACACCGGCACATACCAGTACAAAAGCAAATAGAGTACCAATAGAACATAAATCTGTTACCGTAGTAAGATTCATAAATAACGAAGGAATGGCTACTACAAAACCAACTACTATGGTAGAAAATGAAGGTGTTTTATATTTTGGGTGAATCTTAGAGAATGATTTTGGTAATAATCCATCACGGCTCATGCTCATCCAAATCCGAGGTTGTCCCATCTGGAAAACCAATAGTACAGATGCCATCGCAAATACCGCACTTACAGCGATAATACCACTCATGAGTTTTAAATCTATTTGGTCAAAAACGTAGGCCAAAGGGTCGCCAACTGCCAAGGTGTTGTATTTTACAATTCCGGTAAGGACCAATGCAATGGCAATATACAGTATGGTACAAATCACGATGGCCCACATCATTCCTCGAGGTAAATCTCGTTGTGGATTCTTACATTCTTCTGCTGTTGTCGAAATAGCATCAAATCCGATGTAGGCAAAAAATACGGCTGATACCCCTTTAAGTACCCCTGAAATTCCATTAGGAGCAAAAGGATTCCAGTTCTCTGTATCTACATAAAAAATACCAACCGCCAATACTAATAAAATTACTGCTAGCTTAACAATTACCATGGCATTGCTGGCGTTTCTAGACTCCTTCATCCCTCTATATACCAACCAGGTAATGAAAATAATAATAGCTAACGCTGGAATGTCGGCCACTAAATGGAAGCCCCCGATCTGAGGAGCGGTATTCCAAGCATTGGCGGCAACGCGAGTAGCTTCATCTATATTGGCCATGCTTTTTCCTGCATTTAATAGTGCTTCGGCATGTTTATGGCCATTAAAGGCTGTAAGATAATCCATGCTTGCCCAATCAGGTACATGAATGCCATTGATGCCAAGAGCGGGTATTTTAATGGAGGAGAGCAGCCCTGTGAAATAATCGGACCAGGAAATGGCTACCGTAATATTACCAATGGCATATTCCATAATGAGCGACCAGCCAATCACCCATGCAACCAGCTCGCCAAAGGCCACGTATGAGTAAGTGTAAGCACTGCCAGAAACGGGTACCATTGACGCAAATTCTGCATAAGCAAAGGCTGCAAAACTACAGGCAACGGCAGTAAAAATGAATAAAAAGATTACTGCAGGGCCGCCGTCGGCACTTGCTTTACCAATGGTGCTGAAAATACCGGCGCCTATGATGGCGGCAATTCCGAATGCGGTGAGATCTCGTACACCTAATGTTTTATGTAAGGAAGCCTCGTGATCGCCATAGCCCTTTGCGGCATCGGCCAATATTTTACTAACAGATTTTTTTCTGAACAGGTTTTTTAGCATGCGCTATTGTTTGGTTGGTGATGCTTCAAACTTAAAAAAATAAATAGAATTCTTTGTCATTCTGAATGAAACGAAGAATTTAAATTACAATTTTTCAATTGCAGAAGTCTTTGTCGATTTTTGTCTATTGCCCTCTAAGGTTATATAAAAATAGCATTCTATATAAACCACACTAGATAAATTGGTTGTTGGAGATACTATTTATCCTAGTTTTTCTAACTCAATTTTTACAAAAGCTGCCAGTTCATTGATGTAAGCTGCACTAAAATCGAATTTGATGCCCGCGGTTTCATAAATCTCATTCATGGGTTTGGTATAACCAAGTGCTAAAGCATCTAAATACTGCCGCAAGCCCTGTTGAGGATTTTCTTTATAGTTTTTCCAAACGGCTATGGCTCCCAATTGCGCAATAGCATACTCAATATAGTAGAAAGGCACTTCGAACAAATGCAATTGTTTTTGCCATACATTTCCAAATTGTTTCTCGTAACCTTCCCAATTTGCAAAGCCGGCACCAAATCTATTGTAAATCTGTTTAAAAGCTTCTTCGCGATCGGCAGCGTTGTGCTCTGGATTGGTATAGATCCAGTGTTGGAACTGATCAATTACTGCTACCCACGGCAAAGTTTTCAGTACATCAGCCAGTTGCTCCTTTTTTGCTCTGATTAAATCTTCTTCTTGATTAAAATAAACAGACCACTGATCCATGGAAATCAATTCCATACTCATGGATGCTAATTCGGCAACTTCCGAAGGACAGTGCTTAAAGTCGTTCAGTTCCAAATTGGCCGTTAAAAAGGTATGGATAGCATGACCTCCCTCGTGTACCATGGTGGTTAAATCGCGGAAGGAGTTGGCCGAATTCATGAAAATGAAGGGTGCGCCTGTTTCAGCCAAAGGGTAGTTGTATCCTCCCGGGGCTTTACCCATACGGCTTTCTACATCAAACAATTGGTTTGCTTTCATAATAGCCAATTTTTCGCCTAAGGAAGGATTGATTTGGTTAAAGCAGGCAATAGATTTATCAATTAGTTCATTGCCGTTTTTGAAAGGTTTTAATGCTGGTTTTCCAGTAGTACTTACATCCAAATCCCAAGGGCGTAAGTCTTCCAAGTTTAATGCTTCTTTACGTTTTTCGGCTTGCTCTCTCAAAATGGGAACAATTTCTTTTTCAATGGCTTCTGCAAAATCATAGCAGTCTTTGGGTGTATAGTCAAAACGGCCAAGGGCTTGGAACATATAGTCGCGATAGTTTTCGAAACCAGCATTAAGTGCTACTTGATGGCGTAATTTTACCAATTCATCGAATAGAATATTCAATTGGTCTTTATCTACCAATCTTCTTTGTTGAATGGTTTCCCAAGCATTTTGACGAACGTTCCTATCGGTGTCTTTCAAGAAATTGCTTGCTTGCTCTAAGGTGTATTCCTGGTCGTTAATGGTCACACTCATGGCTCCGGTTATTCCTTGATATTGTTGTTGTTTTACCTGTAATTCGGTAAATAGAGGAATATTCTCTTCTCTGAATAATTCTAAAGCTTTACGTACACCACGTAGGTAAACAAAGTATTTTTGTTGATCTAGTTCGTCAACGAATGGACTTTCTACTAACTTCTTGTTAAGTTCATTCGCAATAGGGGCTATTCTGGGTTCAATGTCAGTAGCGAAATATTGGAAATCTTTTACCAGTTGTTCGTTCGCGGTGTCGCAGCTCATTTTGATGTAACGCCAAGCGAAATCTTCTTCTAAAGCTGCTTCAAGTTCACTTTTATCACGAAGCCATTGTTCTAATTCAACAACGGTAGCAATATTTCTATTTTGTAATTCCTCAAAAATAGGGGATAGGTTTTCCCATTTAATTTCAAGGTTTTGTGGGATATATGTTCTTTGCTTTTTGATGATCGTGTTCATGGTATGAAATGTTGTATGTTTTGAACGTAAATAGGAGGTAAATGTTTTATGTAGAAATTGTCAAATATAGTTCGTGGTTGTTAAGTTTTGAGAAGTCTATCCCTGATTTGGATACTTCTCTTTTCCACTAAATAATAAAATGGATAAGCAACCATATATATTAATACTAAAGTTGCAGAATACTGTAGACTGATAGATGTGACTGAAAATTTCTTGAAAACCGCCATAGAAAAATGAATAACTAATGGATGTACCAAATACAGCGAGTATGCCATTATTGCAGTTTGCTTAATAAACGCTGATTTAGCTAGTTTGATTGTGGTATAATGATAAGAAAAAAGCAGCCAGCAGCCAATAGAAATGTTTGCTAAGGTGTGGCCTAGACTCCAAGTATAAATATTTTCATGCTTACTAATAATATAGAATATGGTAATCATTGTTACGAAGGAAATGCACAAATGCCAAGTCTTAACTTTAATAGTTAATTTTTTTTCATGAACGAGATAAGCGAGTATTACGCCGATTGACAATGCATCTATATGTAAAAATGAAGCAGTTTTGTAGAAGCCAAATTCACCTCCTTCACTATAAAATAGAATACGAAATATAGTGGGAGAGATGCCTAGTAAAATCCAGAAATAAAATTGTATTTTTCTATTGCTTATGCCTAAAATTAGTAGGGCAAAAAGCAGATAAAAGTGTTCTTCTACTGCTAATGACCATGAAATTAGAAAATAAGGTATTTCTTTATAAAAATTTTGTATAAGGAGCAAAAAGCCGAAATCAAAATGTTCATTCCTTGTGATGTAAACAGAAAGCCATGAAGCCAACAGCATTATTAAATATGGGGGATAGGTACGCAGGAATCTAGACAGCCAAAATTTGGAAGGTTTAATCTGCTCTTGTTTATAATATATCCCGCCAATTAAAAAACCACTTAATATAAAGAAAATAGTTACGCCGTGGTGGCCAAAATAGAATAATGTTCTATTGGAAAATAGGTTTCCAATAAGCATTTGGGTAACGTGGTAGTAAATTACTAATATAATGGCTAAGGCCCTGATGAGATCGAGATTTTCTAACCGTTTTTTAGATGACATCAGAGTTAGTATTAAGAGATATATGATTGTATTTTTTTTGCATATAACTTGCCGAAAATGTAAATTATGAGAAAGTTCATGATTAATGCACCAAGCAACTTATCTCCACTAGTTTCTAATAGACTAAATTTTGTAAAGAATAAAATAGGTGCAATAATTGCAAAAGCAACGCAGCTATCCACTCTAAGTTTATTTACTATATTATAAAGAAAGCCGAGTAACAGGCCAAGCAATAATAAGGGAAGAAACATTATAAAATAACCAAAATCTACATAGCTTTCTGCGATATAGCCGATGCTGATAGAGGTACCTTGCTCAGCACCAGCCCATTCTCGTCCAGTATAAGCGTTGGCTTTTTCCGAATCATTTAACGTTCTTTTATTAGGAAATAGGAACCTGGGCATTAAAACATGTTGTACTGAACCAAGCCATAATTTTCCGTTCTCATGTGGTTTATGAAAGGGAATAGTTTCCATACAATACATCAACATATCTGTATAGGCGAGTCTATCTAGTCCTTGTTCTTCAGCTTCTTCAAACCCCTCAAAGTTATTGTAAAGGTCGTAGAAAGTTGTCACTCGATTAGTATATGAAATATTGGATTCATTATCTAAAACTTTCCTGAAATCACTCTTAATTCCAGTCCATGCAATAAAAAACAAGTAAGCAGCATATATTATGATAATATGGGTGGTTATTGAAACAAATGTTGGTTTTTTTATAAATGGTAAATATAAAATGGCAGTAAAAAGTAAAACTTCTCTAAAGTTTGAAAAATAGCCAAATAGGTTGGTACTTATTTCTAACGCAAAAGCAATAACGAGATATTTATAACCCTTGTTGTTTTTTAGGCAAACTAAAAATAATAAGGCATATCCAACCCATTGTAAATGTGAGAGAGATAAGGTAATTTGAGAAAAGGCAGGAACTAAATAAGTAATAAAATCAGCCGCGTTACTAATCAAGAATAATTGTAGAAAAAGTTTAAAAGCATTTTGCTCTTTATAAGAATACTTATCAAAAATTGTTTGGTTCTTTACTTTATTTTTAATAATTAGATAAAAACCTAAGGCTACAGTTAGTACTCCTGTAATAGATAAAAACACTGCGCCTTCCCCAAAGGGGGAATTGGTGTAAGTGTTAATCGATACGTTTTCAAAGGTTGCTTGAAAAATTTTAGTAGAGGCCTGAACCCATTGGAATAACAAACAAACCATTAAAATAGGCAAATGCCCTTTAGGCCAGGTAAAATGTACAATTAATGCTAAAGCAATTAGAGCGTATATGGTGATTAACGTATTTGGTAGAAATAAACTAATCACTATAAATAAAAATATTACTTTTTTGAGGTACGGGTTAACTTTTAAGACGCTAGATAGTTGATTATACATATTTTCTTTTTAAAAAAGTAAATCTTTTTTTTACTATCCAAGTTTCGAAATAATAGCAGCAAATAATCAAAAATGAAAGCGCCGCAATTTGGATGAACAAGTGATGTTGATTTAATGAGCGTAACACTAAATAATGAAAAATATAAATCGAGAAACTAGCCAGTCCGATTTTATAAAATATTTTGTTAAAAATATTGATCATTATGGCTAAATAACTTTGCAATGGTTTCACATGATACAGTGCGTACCCAAAACAGCTAACTAGGCTAATTAAAATGCCAAGATTCAACACTTTAAGGGTAGAAGACATTAAGTAAACTCGATTAATAAAGGTTGATATAATAAAGACTGATGCGAGTATAATCAAGTAATGCTTATTTGCCTTTTTATGAATATACATATGAGAAAGCTCATATCCTATCAACCAAATTGGGAATAATGTCAAAAACGAAGTAAAGGGATTTGGAAATTTATGACTAAAACCAATCATGATTAAGGATACCATAAAAAAGACAAGTGTTAATTTTGATGGAGAGATGCTGAACTTTCTTTTGAAAATCAATACTGGAATCGCTAATAAATAGAAGTAAAATTCGTAAGATAAGGACCATAATGGCCCATTATTTCCATAAGGTATAAACCAAGCGCCTGCTATATTTGGAGTTTGTAGAAAAATCAAATTCCCAAGTAAGTTATAGAAAGAAAATGAAGCATTATAGATGGCTGGGAAAAGAAATAAACTGATTAAGGCAATGGATATGGCCAGCCAATAAATTGGCAAAATCCTTTTGGCTCTTCTATACAGATATTCGTTTACACTGTTTTTATCAGTAATTGGATTTTTGGCTAGACTTAAACCTATGCTAAACCCTGATACGATAAAGAAAAATAAAACCGCTTCCACATTTTTATTTGATAGCCAGTTTAAGATTTCAAATAAAGTAGGAGCAGTAAATGACTTTAATTTTTCAGAATCTAATGAAACTATATGATGCTCAACCACAATCAATGCTGCCAAGCCTCGCAAGCTATCAATCAATTTAATTCGTTTTTGCAAGCTCATCTAAAATAGCCTCGACTTGTTTATCGAAAGTCCATTGATTTATAATTTGTGATGACATTTGACCATAACTAGCGAATTTATTGTCTGAAATTAACGTTTGCAAGGCATTAGTTAATGCTTTAACGGAATTAGATTTGAAGATAAATCCATTTTTACCAGGTTTAACTAAATCAATAGCACAACCAACTTTATCCGAAGCTATAATAGCCTTTCCTGCAGCCATGGCTTCGTTAATGGCTAAGCCCCAAGTTTCACTATTTGAAGGCAGGCAAAATATATCACTTGTATGATAAATTGAAGGTAAAAAACTTTGGTTTTGAAAATCTATAAATAAGATCTTTTGTTCATTGTTAGCCAGTTTTTTTAGTTCTTGTTCCTCTGGGCCATTTCCGACTAATAGTAATTTTAAATTTAAGTTATTCATAGTTAGGAGTGCTTTAACTAAAACGACTAAATTTTTTACAGTCTCAAACTTACCTGCATATAACAAGACTATATCACTCTCTTTTTTAATTCCCAACTTTTGCATAAATGTATCTACTTCAGATTCATTTATTCTGCCAAACCTAGCGTTGTCTACAGCATGAGGAGCAAAAATTAATCGATGCTCATGCAGTCCATATCTTTTAAAATATAATTTATTGTTAGTTCCAACGTAAAAAGCCTTATCGACATGGCTGTATATCCATTTTAGATAAAGCCATTTCACCAAGCTCTTGAAATTTAATTTTTCATTTAGTAATGTTGAATCTCCCCTAAACCAAATTGGTATTTTCCCTTTGAAATACCTCATAGCCTTAAAGTGACTATGATAGATATAACCATAAATCAAAATTGCATTTGGGGAGAAATCTTCTATTGCTATCGTAATATCTGGATTGATAATGCCTTTGCCATGATGAGAACCCTTGTCTTTGGCGGTATTTTCTAGAAACTGGTAATCATAACCTTCTAATAAAGGTAGGTCCCACTTAATTACTTTTTCAAAACCTGGATCAAATTTTTCTTTAAGCACATCATCACCCCAAGTATAAAATACTTTTAGACTACACTTTTTAGCTAATAACTGAAAAACAGGTACATAATATTGAATTGGATGGGTAATGATTATCGCTAATTTTTTCACTTTAACTTCTCAATTTTTTAAATCTTTTCCCGGCATTGATATATTTAATGATTCAGTTTATCTAAACCGGTCGCTAAAGTTTTCGTAACCTCAACGGCAGAATATTGATCAAAAATAGCACTGTCTACATTTTCTATATTATATTTACTCAAAAAGTCAATATATGTTTCCCATTCAGAGACAAAATTATTAGCAATAACATTTAAGTTTTCCCTCCCATTAAATTCCAGTACAATTCCCACCCTACTTTTCTTGATAATTTCACAAGCTGAACTTTCTTGATGTAATATGGCAAATACTGGTTTTTCCGATAATACTGCTTGATAAACTTTTGATGGGGTATAGTGAGGTTCTGTACTACCAAGTATAAAAGAGCCATCTGCAGCATTCAAATGTGTTAGTACATCTAAATATGGAATACGTTTTGGATATTCAAAGAAGACAGATTGCCATAATCCATATTTCATAGCCATATATTTAATATTATAGCCATTGGTGTCATTTGGAGATTTACCAGAACCTATAAAATGTATCTTGATATTCTTAAAAAGAGGTTTATTTTCCGAAATACATTTCATGACCATTTCTAATGGTTCAAAAGCTTTAGGTAACATCGCGCCACCGTAGACGAAATCTAAGATGCCTGGCTTTTTTTCAAAAAGATAGGATTGAAGATTTAACTGTTTAAGTGTAGTTATATCTTGCTTTTCTCCTCCATAGGGCATTGCAGCCCGTAGGCAGCTATTTTTTAAATGTGGATTTCTTTCTAATACATCTTTATAATACCCTTCGGCTACTCCAGTAATCAGCGAAGCTTTTTTAACAGCTATTGGCTCTAACCATTCGCCCAATTTCATACTCCACCAATGTTTAGAAAATTTTTTTTCTGTACCGGGCCATTGGTGTACCCAAGGATCTATATAGTCTATTCCGTATTTTGTACCAGTTTTTGCATGGATAAGGCGTCCTAGTAGAGCGCTAAAATGAGATGGAATTGGAATATAAATGAAATCAATTTTTTCTGTTTTTATTAAATTTAAAACTGATTTATAGATATGATAAAATCCTCGTATACCTATATCTCCGATTAAACGCAGGGGTTTAGTTGGAATCGCATTTGTCTTTATTATTCTTAAATCTTTTGGTAGAAGCTTTACTAAATTATAATCTAACTCTTCTTCGTAATATTTCTCATGTACCGTAACTAAAATAGGCTCCCAACCAAATTTCGGTAGATGTTGTGCGAATAACCTTGTTCTGTGAACCGCTGCTAGATTAGAAGGAGGGAAGTGGGGAGTTATTATAATTATTTTTTTTTTATCTAAGGGCATATTCTATAGCATTCAAAAACTTTGTCCTTTCCAAAGCCCAGTTAAGTTGTTCCGCCGAAAGCCTTTGGGAAGTTTTTTTAATTTCTTCCAATAAGTCCCTATTTCTTATCCATAGGTTTAATATTTCAGTAATTTCGTGGATGTTTCCAATTTGATAGATTGCGCCAATATTACGATTTTCATCCATGAATTTTTTTTGTGCTAAAGTGTCAGAAGCTAAAATAGCTAGACCAGAGCTCACATACTGAAATATCTTGTTTGTTAAACAAATTGTTCTATTGTAATTTGGCGAAGTTTCTGATGCTATACCTACGTCGTAGTTAATTAGAATTTCATCTAGATTAGAAGGAGACAATGGCTTGAAAAACTGAATATTATGTAACGGATTTTGATTTAATAAAAGTAAATTCTGTTTTGTGTATTCATCATAATTACCAATAATATCCAACTTTATCTTTCCATAAGTTACTTTGCTTATACCAGATATGATGTCTTGTAAACCCCTGTCCAATCCAACTACTTGAGAGAACCATACACATTTTAAACTACTACTTTCAAATTCTATTTTTTTTTCATTTCTATTGACTTGAAATACGTTATTGATATTGATATGCCTTAGAGCAGGATAGAGTTTTGTATATTCCTGAGTAATTAAAGGGCTTGCGCTAATTAAGATGTCAAGCTGAGGAATATATTTATTTTCAAGGAAAATAGTGATTTTATTTTTTAAGTCTGTAATAGCCGTTTCCCCTCTATGAAAGTCTTCAGCATCAAACATACATTTTTTACCTTTATTTTTTGCAATAGCGATTATAGCTGCCAATACGCCTAAGTTGTGGCCATGGTAAATGTCTGCTTTAGTTTTCTTTAAGGTTTTATACAATTTTAAATATCCAGGAAATATTTGCTGTTGTGGGAAAAATGAGAAACGTAGATGTCGGTGTATAATGATGAGTAGTTTTGAAATAACTGTATAAAATAACCTTGCAGGATTTTTCCGAGACCAGTCGATTGGGCTAAAAATTATATTTGAAAGTCTGGCGATGATGTCAACATCGTATTTTGTTTTTTCGTCGTCAAACTGAAAGAAAACTACTTCGACTTTATAAGTGGATATTTTCGAAAGCGTATTCAATTCTTTTACTAGTCTAGGGTTGTTAGACAAATGTGTTGTAGAACAGATTAGGATTTCAGTCAAGGTTTTAGCGATATATTTTTTGCATTTCCATGCCAATCATATTTTCTTTTCTGTGAAATAAATTGCTCGTAGTCAACTTATTTTTATCCAAATGGGATAAGATTTTTATTAGTTCCTGCAGAGTGTTAAATAAATAACCGTTTATGCCATCTTCTATTAGCTCGCTTTGTCCACCCATGTTTGTGGTTATTACAGGTACTCCAGCTGCGAGGGCTTCATAAATTACAAAGGGACCAGTTTCAAAACAGATTGAAGGAACTACAAGATAATCAATGTCTGAAAAAAAAATATTTAACTTTTGTGCCTCTAAATTAAAGTACCATTTACATTCAAGAATGTTTTCTGATAGGCTTCTCAATGATGCGTAATATTGCTCATGTTCTACAGCTGGAGTAATTGCCGCAATTGACAGCATTATATTCGGATTTCTTAAAATGTCAACAGCTTCCAGAAGAAGATGTAAACCTTTTAAGGGATCGATTCTACCTATAAATCCTAACCGAATGTTGTTAGATTCCGATTTATTTATAGAAATCTTGTTTGAAGCTTGCCTACATATCTCTATATGTGAGCTTTTTATTCCATTTTTGATAAAAAAATCCTTTTGCCATTGAGACACAGAAATCATTTTATCGGTGTACCTCTCAATATCTATCAATTGTTTTAATTTCAGCTTAACAGGTGAATTGGGAGTTAAACAGTAATAGAGATATTTGGTGATTTTTTTTATCAATGATCCTTTGCTAGAGAAACATATACAACTAGCACATTTAATTGAACTTATTTTTCCATTACAAGGAGTGTTTCCGTTTTGCAAGAAATCTCCTCTTAAACAAATGTGTCCTGGAATATGAGACGTAAAATAAACTTTACAATTTTTTGAATTTGAGGATTTGAGATGATATATATTGAAATTTGAGGTGAGCGTATGAAAGTGTATTATATCTGGATTCTGTTTACTAACATATTCTTCGAAAGCTTTTAGATTATTTGGGGCTTGTAAGCCTTTTATGGTCTTTTTGTGGTTGTCTGTGTTTGGTAAAATATAATCTATTCTTAAACCATCGAAATATTCGTATTTTAATGTTTTATGAATTGATAGAATTCTTATATTATAATGTAAGACAAGGTATTTTGCCAAAAGATGGATATATTTTTCTGTCCCCCCCCTGCTATTTGGAAAGAAATAGTCAGTAGCTATCACTATTAATTTCTTTTCAGAGTTTAATTCCATTTTCTGATTAATAAAGACGCAGTTTTATATCCAATTATTTTTGCTAGAATAAATTTTTTTCCATGTCTTAAGTATTCCAAGCTAAAAGGAGTTATTTTTATTAATTCTATTACGTCATTTAAAAGCTGATTATTGTAATTAAAGGCTGATGCATTCAAATAAATGTGCC
The DNA here is from genome assembly GCF_039594775.1 of Pedobacter sp. GTDB lineage: Bacteria > Bacteroidota > Bacteroidia > Sphingobacteriales > Sphingobacteriaceae > Pedobacter. Next base: position 1,416,967 of record NZ_JBCNMT010000001.1, read on the forward strand.
ATAAAACTTCAAAAGTCTTAAGTCTATAAGCATCTAATTCCTTTTTCGTATAAGTTTTAGATAACAATTCGAAACATAATTTATAATTTTTTAAGACAGCTTTGTTAAACTCTAACTTATTCGAATTTGATAGAGAACTTGTATTTCCCACTCTATAGAAAAAAAGATTTTTTTGAAAACTTTTATAAATTATATTATCATCTATATTACATATTCTAATCAATAGGTTAACATCTTCTATCCATCTCATTTGTTCATCAAAACCTTCGACAGAACTAAATGATTCTTTTTTAATTAACCCTGCCATTAGTGGTATAAAATGAGCCATTATTGAAAGAATTTTTGGCTTGTTTAAAATAGGGATGTGTTCAGACACTATAATGGGATATTCAAATGTGCTGTTGTAGTAAGATCTAGCCCAATCTGAACATATAAATGAAGGAGAGCCATTTTCTTCTGCATATTTGTATTGCAATTTAATTTTGTCGGATGTAATCCAATCATCAGCATCTAAGAACTGTAAATATTTGCAATTAGATAGCCTAACCCCAAGATTTCTACTATAAGATGGACCAAGATTTTTCTCATTCCTAATAAATATGTAATTAGGATAGACTTTTTGAATTTCCGAAACCTGGGCATCTTCTAATGAATGGTCATCTATTACGATAACTTCTTTACAAGAAAATGCATTGTGTTCTGCGACGTATTTTAATAGTTCTTTAAGATAACTAAGTTGGTTAAAGTGCGTAATGATTAAAGAAACGGAAATCACGATAGAAGAAATTTAACCATACTTGAGAAGTAATTTAAGAGTTTATGTCCCACATTACTATTTTCGATTATAAATTTTAAGTTTTTGTAAGATTTGAATTGGGCGATATGAGACATTTCGTTATAGCTTTTGTAATCGTTCAGGAACAACTTGAAGTGTCTTTCTAAAATGATGAGCCTTTCTTTTGTATGTTCAATAAATAATTCAGGTTGTGAGCTTATTCCTGTCGTATCGTAGCACGAAATCGTCTTCTCTAGATGTTTATACGAACACTGATATTTACAAATTGCCAATATCAAAAAAGCCCAATCAGCAGTTATTTTTAATTGCTCATCATATAGCCCATATTTAGTAAATAGGTTTTTTTTTATGAAACAAGATTGGTGAGGTAGTGTGTCTTTATAAAAGAAATTAAAGCTCAAATCATATGGAAGCTTTTTAATTTCGTCATCAAGCTGATATTTAGACTTTAATTTTTTTATATCGCCATAAAGAATATCTTCATTAGCATTTTTATTAAATTCTAATAATGTATCGTCAGAGAATAAGAAATCACCACTGTTCAAAAAAAATAAATATTCACCATTACTTGCTTCAATACCTTTATTGATAGCATTATATATGCCATTATCGGTTTCGCTTACCCAATACGTAATTTTTTCCGAATATCGTTCTATTAAATCTTTGCTCCCATCAGTAGACCCTCCGTCAATAACGATGTACTCAAAATTTTTATAAGTTTGAGCGAAAATGCTATTAAATGTTTTTTCAAGTCCACTAAAGTTGTTATAATTAATAGTAACTATAGATAATTTAGGCATGAATTATATATTATAAATAGATATACGGTTAATTTTCATCCATTGAGCCTTTATAAAGTTTGATGTATTTTTGAATGTTTATTTGAGAGAAAATCTGATGTGCTTGATTAGATATTTGATGCCGTGATAGGATAATTTTTTTTTCAATGATATAATCAATTTGTTTTGCCATTTGGTCAACATCGTAAGGTTCTATTGCAAAACCATTAACATTATTTAAAATGTGATCAGTCATACCTCCAATTTTAAAACTAATAATTCCTGTGCCACACAATAAAGCTTCGACCATTGTATTAGGTAAATTGTCTTCTCTAGAAGGTAGTATCAAATATTCACATTCATTGTAAATCTCTCTAAGTCTTTCAGTATCATTAACAGTGCCAATAATATTTACCTTTATTTCTTTTGAAACTGGAATTTCTCCTTTGCCAACTATAAATATGGCAACTTTCTCCTTATGCCTTAGTTTGCTTAATGTAGCTAATGCGAGGTCAAATCCTTTTCTGTGATTATTTACATTCTCGGCAATTAGCAAAAAATTGAGTGAACACCCGCTGTTCTTTGCTGACTTAGAATCCACAAAATAATCTTTCTCATTTATAATGTTTGGGATTACTTCGGCTTTACAGTGAGAGATATTAATCCCACTTTTTAACTGATCAAGCATCCAGTTGTTTAAACAGACGTAGGTTAAGTTCTTTATCTTTTGAATAGCCTCCATTTTTTGTTTATAGGCAAGCTTATTTAGGCCTCCAAAGCTAGGGTTATTAAACTCATCATTTTTATAATGAAATATTCCTTGGATTGGATTCAGATCGTGTAAAGTCCAAACAATCTTTTTATGCTTGAGTTTAGAAAAAAAGGTTTTGTAATTGATAAAGTTTGCTATCCAATGGAGATGAATAACATCTGCATTTTTTATAACTTCAATGTTTTCAATTCTATAATCAGTGTCTGGGAAAGTCACAATTTCATATTCTCCGTTTAGCTGTTTTAGCCTGTGAGCATTGCGGTAAGCCGAGTTTAATCTTATACCAAACTTGTTAAAGACTTTTTCATGGAGCTTTGTTTGGCGTTTTAAAACTGGATGATGATTGTCCACTTGTGGAATCGTAGTATTAGCAAGCGAAATTATATGCGAGTCAATACCTTGATTTAGGAGTTCACGATGTAATCTTAGCGCTGCAATACCAGCTCCGCCATGCAACCAAGTTGTGATATGTACGACTTTCATTAATAAGCGTAATTACTTATAATGTTATCCACCGACAGATAGTTGTTCATCTGATTTTCATCAACTAGATAGTTTTTGATTTTTCCACCCTTGGTATAATCTACAGCTACAAAATTAGTATTAAAGCTGTGTGCAAAAACTACCGAGTGAAATCTCATACAAACGTTCAACTTTGAAGATTGCATGCTTGCACTTATGGATGCAACAGTAGAAAGATACTTGTTGTAGGAAATTGGAATTTCGAAATCATCAAAATATTTTTCTGTAAAGTATCGAGAGAAATCTCGGTCATCATTACCGATTACGAAATTATGCATGTGCTCCAAACGAATTTCATCTACTCGCATTTCAATCGCCTTTTGCTTAATGAAGTTGGCAATGCCTAATTCAAAATCTTTCTTTTTGATTAAGAAATCTTCATAAGATAGATCTCTGGAATATTCATAAGTCCAGTCTCTTAGATAGCAGGAGATAATATTGCGCTGTGGAAATTGCTGATGTAGGTTTTTCAAATATATTTTCGAAGGATCGCCAGAAAGCTTTATTGGTTTATTATTATTTGTCCAGTCCTCAGCAGTTAATTTACTTTTCTCATCTCTTACCATAATTTCATTTGAAAGTGAGAGTATTTTTTTTACAGTGTCTTGGTAACGTTTATCAAATAAGGGGCCAATTCCACAGCCATATACAATATTTGTTTTGTTGTATATCTTACCTAATTGAAAAGCTTTTAATGGTACGGATAAAACTTCCAAATCCATTAAAGGCCCTCCTCCCATTATGATTAAGTCACTACTTTTGCAGGCTGCAATAAATTCTTTTTCCCAAACATCAATCACTGTAGCTGGAATGTCCAGCTCCCTAATAGTTCGTTCGGTGATGAAAGGGTATAAACTTCCGATATATAAATTTATTTTACCAAAATTTTCAGTTAACTCATGAACAATTCCTGCTAAAATAGCCTTATCACCAACAGTTTCAGTGCCATACCAACCAACGATGAAAACAGTTTTATTTTGGTTTAGTTTTTTGAAAGGCCTTACTAGACGATGTATGTTATACCATTTACTGTCTATTTGATACAACTTCGTCCATAGTCTAGTTGCTATTCTAGCTTTTAGTTCGTTGAAAGTTTCCTTATAGTGGTAGTCGTGTATACAAGATTCGCAATTTTCTTTTTTAATTCTTTCCTTTTCTTTGGTATTAGTTTGATAGAGATGTAATGAGCTTTCTTTTAAACCATTACCAATGAAATTTGATTTTGGAGCACAGTATGCTAATTCACCTCTACTACTAACTACTACGCCCTCATTGTGATAAGGACAGCCGATAAGCCTTTTACCACCACCTAGAACATTAATGATACTTTTATAAGTGCGTTGATAGGTTGGATCCGTCTCATAAGTAGCAATAAGTTTGTAAAAAAATAATTGCAGTTGATAAGTTTCATCATCATCGAAATTTCTAATCACATCATATCTGTCATCATTATAAAGTCTTTTAATGAATTCCGCTACTCTGAAACGTCCCGCCTGTTTGGTTTTTTTGAAAAAATGAAGTAATTCTTCTACATCCCACACATTAGCTTTTGAAATTGTAGTTCCTGTTATAACGCTTAAACCTTTCTCCTTAAAATATTTGATAACAGCTAATGCACTTTCGAAATTTCCAAGTCTGCCTCTAACCAAATCATGGACATCTCTATACCCATCTAACGAGACCATTATAGAAAAGCTTTTTTGATGTTTCGCACAAACTTTTATGACTTCCTCGATTCTTTCAATGACTTGCTCTTTTTGGATCGCATTGGTAATAATACTCAGGCCATTTATGTTTGGTAACGCCTGTATAGCCGCATCGTATAATAGATATAAATCTTCTCTCAAAGTTGGTTCTCCACCAGTGATTCCTATATGCTTAACATTTTGGTATAAAGGATCTTTTAATAATAGTTTGAATTGTTCTGGAGTAATTTCATTGTCCTGCTTTTGCTGCCAAATATTACACATAGTACATTTTGAATTACAAATGTCGTTGGCGTTAAAGTTTATTACTTCAGGTAGTTCTTTTGTACGAAATTTTTCTTCATGCCAAACTTTATAGATTTTGTAAAATGGTCTTAATATATTTTTGATTTTTTTAATCATTTTTCTTTTCTTTGATGACCTTAGCAGGAATTCCGACAGCGATAGAATTGTCGGGTATGCTATTTGTCACTACTGCTCCTGCGCCAATAACACAGTTGTTACCAATAGAAACGCCTGATAGTATTGTAACATTTACACCACACCATACGTTATTGCCAATTTTAATACTTTCTGATCTTGCATCGAGGGTGTCTACATCATGAGTTCCCGTATTCAACGTTAAGCAGCCTGCAGCCAGAAAGTTGTCTCCAATTTCTACAAGACTATAATTCCAAATCTTGGTAAAACTACCGATGCGAACATTTTGCCCCAAATTTAAGTTACCCCTTTTTTTTATATATATATGCTTTCCAAATCTATAGGTGCTGAAATTGACAAGCATTAATTTGAGATAGATTTTTCTCAATATTGAATATTGTACTCCATTTTCAGAAAGTAAATCGAACTCAATATTGGCTAAAGTATTTGCTATGCTTATCAGGCAAGATATAATGAACCGTTTTATTGCCATCTTAAAAAATCTGGAGTTAATATACCTTTCCAAGAAAGTCCTTTGCTAGCAATTAGACCATCATATTCATGTTTAAAAAACAAAGCATCTTCAATTTTTTCAAATAGCATATTATATCTGTTTCCTAGTGCAATAGTAATATAGTAGTCGCCAGAGCTTAACAAGTTTTTAGGAAACTCAATTTTTCTTGAACCTTTTCCTTTTTGACTGCAAACCTCGTCTGTTCCGTGAACTATAATGTCTCCACTCGCATTTCTAATTAGAACAGTGGCAACTAAATCTGAGTTTATCTCATTTGCTATTTGTAGAACGATATTGATTTTTTCATTGATAGTAACGGAAGCCCTTTCAAAATAGGGTGTATCTTTACACCCATTAGCGATATAGTTTGAGTTTCTTTGAATATTTTCCGAGTTGTAATATGCTATTCCTTTATTAACATCGCCGTCAAAAGAGATTCTACCTTGATTTAGAATTATAGTACTCGAGCAAAGCGTTTTGATAGCGGCCATATTATGGCTTACAAACAGTACCGTTCTGCCTTCACCTTTACTCACTTCCCCCATTTTACCTAGGCATTTCTTCTGAAATTCCGCGTCACCTACAGCCAATACCTCATCTACAATGAGAATTTCACTTTCTAAATGGGCAGCGACAGCAAAAGCTAAGCGTACGTACATTCCGCTCGAATAACGTTTTACAGGCGTATCGATGTAGCGCTCTACACCAGCAAAGTCTACAATTTCATCAAACTTGCGGATAATTTCTTTTTTACGCATACCTAAAATGGCACCGTTTAAGTAAATGTTTTCACGTCCGGTTAGCTCTGGGTGGAAACCAGTACCTACTTCTAATAAGGAAGCAATCCGACCTCTACCAGTAATGCGACCAGAAGTAGGAGAGGTCACACGGCTTAAAACCTTAAGTAAAGTACTTTTGCCTGCGCCGTTACGTCCAATAATGCCTACCGCATCACCTTGTTCAATTTCGAAGTTAATATCTTTTAAAGACCATACGATATCGGAACTGCCTTTCGCTGTACGGTCGTTGGTTTCTCCGATACGTAAGAAGGGATCTTCTTTACCTCTGATGCGGGCATACCAACGTTCCAAGTCGCGGCTAATGGTGCCTGTGCCAATTTCGCCTAGTTGATAGGCTTTAGACAAATTTTCGGCTTTTATTGCGATGTTAGACATTCTTAAATGAAAATCTTTGTTTTAATTTTAGGAATGGTTTTTCAAGGTAGTGGTAAGAAAGGTAAGCAACTATGCCAATTACCACGAGATTAAAAGGGAAGAAAAAATACTCACTCCAAGCAGCATAAGTCTTATAAGGAATTAGAAATAGTTGTTGCCAAATGTAAATGCTATAAGAAAGAATTCCTATGCTTATTACTATGCTAGTATTTAATATTTTATATACAGCGGTGTTTTTTAAGATACTAAATAGTATCATGTAAGCAATACAAGTATTTAAAATAAAGTCACCTGCGGGTAGAAGAATAATACCAAATTTGCCATGATATTGGGCTATATTGATTAGGAATGTTAATATTATTGAAATAATAAAAATATTTCTCGTCAAGTATTTTTTAACATTAAATCCATAAAAATTCTTTGCCCATAATATTGACAAAATAGCTCCTATAAAAATTGCAGCGGCATGCTTAAAAAATGGTTGAAGTGTTATGACAATAAACTTTGGATTTAAATAGGCCAACACATTAATAAATGGAATTAAGATTATAAGAATTAAGCAAAAACTTAATTTCTTGTTTACGTACTTAAATATAAATGGCCAAATCAAATAAAATTGCTCTTCAACAGCAAGGCTCCAAGTATGTCCTAATATCCAGGTTCCAGGTAAAAAATTGAAATTATTTATATAAAGAAATGGTCCAATAAAATGTGAAAGGGTTAAATTAAACTCAAATAGTTGATTTAATATAGCGACAATTATTAAATATGCCCACAATACCGGTACAATACGTAAAATGCGCCTAATGAAGAAATTGGTAATATTTATTTTCCCGGTTTTCTTCTTTTCTTTAATTAATAATGTGGTAATTAGAAATCCGCTAAGTACAAAGAATATTCTTACACCGAATTCGGCAAAGATGATGTTGTCCAATATCTTGTAGGCCATTCCTGTTGGTTGAAGTGTTTTTTTTAAATGCCCAATTATAACCAGTAATATAGCAATGGCACGCCAACCATTTAATGACGGAATTGTTTTATATGCTAGTAGCAGTTCACTATAAGGTTTAATATGTGTTTCATCTAGTTGATAGGCTTTGGACAAATTTTCTGCTTTTATAGCTATGTTAGGCATTGGTGAACAAATATTTAATGTCGAGCTTGCGCTGCTCTTGATATTGACTGAAAAGCGTCGTTTTTATGGATTTAGATTTTCCACTAAAATTTTTGATAAGCTTTTGCAACTTTAGCCAAATTCTAGCAGTTAATCCGAATGGTTTGTTAATATAAAGGTAGCGGTCTAGGTGCTCTTGATATTGACTTTTGATGATTTGCAAGCGTTCCTTTTTACAAAATAAATAGTCCGTAGAAAGGCCATTCAGTAAATAATTACTTAAAATCAATTGATTGACATGCTGAAAACTATAATTTTTTTTGATGGCTTTTAGAAAAAATGACCAATCGGAAACCAAGCGATAGTTCTCATCATAAAGACCTATCTTATCAAATAACTGTTTGCTTATCACTGTAGATTGATGACATAAACCGCTGTGTAAAAAGTAATCGAGATTTAATTCCCTCGGATATTCGTAGGTATAGGCTTTTTTCTGTATCTCATCTACGAAAAGCACATTGGCATAATAAACGTCTTTTTCAGGATAAGTTTGTAAATATGTGATTAAGTCACTTATGATGTGATTACCATTAAGAGTATCTCCGCTGTTTAGAAATAACAAATATTTCCCATTAGCCAATTTAATGCCTTTGTTCATGGCTTGATAAATGCCATTATCTTTTTCGGAAATAAACGTGGAAATATACTTTTGATATTTGTGCAATAGTGAAACACTTTGATCGGTAGAACCTCCATCAATTACCAAATATTCAAATTGGGCATCTTTTTGTGCGGCCACGCTGGCAATGGTTGCTTCCAATCCCTTGGCGTTGTTTAAGTTGATGGTAATAATGGTGAGCAGCATTAAACAGTATCTACAAAATTCTTTTCTACCTTATTAAATACAACAATGCCCACTAGTAGAACTCCTATGGTGATGCCCGTTGTGTAACCTAGAGCTCCCCAACTAAAAGTGCCATTGCCCAGAAACCCATACCTGAAGGTTTCTATTAGCGGTGTCATTGGGTTATACTCAATGATCCAAGCATAATTTGAGTAGTTTTCTATTGCTGTACTTAAGGGGTAAATTACCGTAGTAGCATACATCAATAGTTGTACACCAAAAGTTACCAAAAAAGCCAAGTCACGATATTTGGTGGTCATTGCTGAGATGAGCATTCCCAAACCCAAACCAAATAAAGCCATTAATAGTACCACTAATGGGAATAAACTGATTGCCCAGGTGACATTAAAACTAGTTGGGTTAACAACATAATAATAACCCATTACCAATAGGAATAACAAAAATTGTACACCAAACCTCACCAAATTACTCACTACAATACTGAGCGGCATAATTAAACGGGGGAAATATACTTTTCCAAAAATATTGGCGTTATCTTTAAATACAGTAGAAGTTTTGGTAAGGCAATCGGCAAAATAATTCCAAGCGGTAATACCAGCCATATAAAATAGGGGTTGGGGTAGACCGTCGGTGCTAATACCAGCCAAATTGCCAAAAACAAAAGTGAAAATTAAAGTGGTTAAAAGAGGTTGTATAAAAAACCAGAGAGGTCCTAAAATGGTTTGTTTGTAAAAGGAAACAAAATCTCTGCGTACCAAAAGCCAAAGTAAATCTCTGTAGGCCCAAGTATCTTTTAGCTTGAGGTCTAGCAATGAGTTTTGGGGCTCTATGCTCCAGTCGTGTGTTTGCTGGTTGTTCATTAATTTAGGTATATGAGCTAATGATATACTTAATTCGTGATGGGACTGCTTAATAGTTGCTTTAGTTGGCTAAGGTAGTTGTCAAAACCAAAGTTTTCAATAGTAATTTGCTGTTGCAGTTCAGGTTGATGACTTTTATTAGCGAGTGCATCTTGAATAGCTGTTAAGATTTCAGTTTCATCGTTTGGGTTAATTAACCGTCCCAATCGGCCATTTAACAATGCGTCTGTACTGCCATCAACATTTCCGCCTATAATTTTGCAACCATGTGCGGCCGCTTCAATAAATACAATACCGAAACCTTCACCTTTGCTTGGCATAACAAACAAATCACTCAGCAAAAAATGTGGTGTCAATTCTTCTTCGGGTAAATAGCCAATCAATTTAACTTCGTTAACAAGCTCGTTTTCTTCAATTAATTTGGTTAATCTTAAGCGTTCAGTATCATCGGCCTTGCCCGCTAAAAGGTAAGTGAAAGCTTTGCCTTGTTGTTTTAGTTTGCTAAGAGCAATAATGACTTTATCGTAACCTTTATATTTCTCAGAGGCGGACAAGCGATTTAGCGTAAAGATTATCGGTGTATTTTCAGCCAACTTATATTTTTTTACCAAATCCTGTGGTTTCTCAAAGGTTTTAGTGAGATTAATAAAAGGGGATAAACAGTTATTGAGCACTTTTATTTTCTGGGGAGCAATGCGATGCTGCATTGTCATTTTATCTTTAGTATAATTGCTAACGGCCCAAATCTGTACTTTTTCCTGAAGGAACCTTGTTTTCCATTTTGGCAGCTTGTCCCAAACTTCTATACCGTGGGCAAGCATGATAATTTTTTGTTTGGGTTTAATGGTGGTAATTAGCTTAGCTACTGGTAACAAATTAATGTGTGATAAGATAACTGTCTGACTTTTAATGCCTTTTAAAAAGCTGGCTATAACAAAAGCTAATTTAGCCCCCTTGAATGCTCTGTATTTCTTAGTAGAGATGTAGCGTACGTCAGTATCTTTTCCATCGTCGTGCATGGAATAGCTAGACCAGATTAAATCGGGAAATAGTTTGCCTAAAGCATAAATAAATTTTCTGCTTACTTTCTCTACACCTCCAGTTAAACTGAAAGCATAAAGGTTCAGAAACAATATTTCGTTAGACTTTTTGGGCACGATGAAATACTTGGTAAACCGCAAAAAGTTTTGACCAATGCAGTTTATTATTCTTAAATTGTTTTAACAAGGTTAATGCCTGTTCGTTATGATGATAATGTCCTTCGTTAAGCATAGGTTGATAGCTTTTAAACCATTGTTGAAAAGGAAAAGTAAAACCTTTTTTGGGACGGTTCCAAATCGCTTCTGGCAGTATCTTTTGATAAGCTTTGATCAATAACGATTTGGGTTGCCCATTAAACCTTGCATTTTTGGGTAGGGCTAATGTTTCGGCCACTAAATCTTGATCCAAAAAAGGAACACGTACTTCTACGCCGTGAGCCATACTCATATAATCAGTATCTTTAAGCAACTGATTTTGCATGTAAACATTGGTCTCAAACCAAGACACTCTGTCTTCGTTACTTAACTGCTCAACTTCCTTGTTTAAAGGATAATTGGCCAATAATTCCTCTATTTTCTTTTCTGGCACGTTAAGCAGTTTACTTACCACATTGGGCGTATAAAAGCCTCTTAAAAACAGATATTCTCCGATTGGATTTTGATAAGCTAAAAAACTGATGCGCTTAATTTTATCTGAAGGAAGGTGTTTCATCATCTTTAATAGAAAGCGAGGAGCTTTTTTCAATTGTTTAATCAATTGGTATCTTTTGAAAGATGGATAGCCACCAAAAAGTTCATCGGCACCAATACCGGAAAGCACTGCTTTTAATCCATTCTCTTTAGCCACTTTATTTACAAACCATGAATTTACCCCATCATTGGATGGTTGGTCCATGTCGCTAAAAATTTGCTCAATGTTTTCTTCGAAATCTTTAGCGCTTACCGTATAGCTAATATGTTTGCTATTGATTTGCTTGGCGATGATGTCTTGATATTCTTGTTCAGAAAACTCAGGCTCGTTGAAGTTGATACTTACGGTATTGATAACCTGTTTTGTTTGTTCGCTAGCAATTAGGCTTAACAAACTACTATCAATTCCTCCACTTAAAAATACACCAATAGGTGCATCGGCAATAAGATGCCTTTTAACAGATTGATCTAATTTTGTTTTGATTTCCTCTTGGGCTATTTGCAGTTCTACTTTTTTTTGGAGTGGGTAATCACCCGCAAATTTTTGTATAGTGCAATTTTGGTTCTGATGATTCCAAGTTAAAAAGTGACCCTTTGGTAAGTTTTGAACTCCCTCAAGGGTGGTATAGGGCTCTGGAATAAAACCAAATGAAAGAAAATATATAGGCCAATCAGTATTGCTTTTCCAATGTTTATCGAAGGCTGTAAATGCTTTTACTTCCGAAGCGAAATATAGCTCATTATCTTTAAGCGAGTAGTACAGCGGTTTTATGCCTAGCTCATCTCTTACCAAAAATGTTTGCTTTTTCTTCTGATCCAGTAGGGCAAAGGCAAACATGCCTTTTAGTTGTTTGAAAAAGCTTACACCGTAAACTTGGTAACCTGCAAGGATCACCTCAGTGTCGGTTTCACTGTTAAAACCGAAACCTTTGCTAATCAAATCTGCTTTCAGTTCCAGATAATTATAGATTTCGCCATTAAAGGTAATCCAGAGCTCATTTTGATAAGGCATTGGTTGTTTGCCGTTTTCGCTCAGGTCTATAAGGGATAACCTTCTGTGACCAAAGGATAGGTTGAAATTAGGCAGGAGTAAATAGTTATAGCCATCGGGGCCGCCTTTGTGCATGATATTACACATGCGCTGTATACCTTCCTCTATTTCCTTTGTATTTAGCTTTTGGCTAATGATACCAGCTATACGGCACATTTGTATTCTTAGTACGTTAAATGATTGATTTTCTTATCCACAGCTTCGCCCTTTCAGTCCCATTTTGGGGCCTAACGCGAATAATCAATGAGGTAAATTGGCATTGATCAATATTTCTATCTTCAAATTAGCTAATCGTTACATCAGCTAATCTTTTCAATTTATTTTAAAGGCTCAATATAAGCCATTGAGGTTTTTACTTCTAAGGCGTAGCCTAGGTTTTCTAGTTTTAATACCAGGCTCTTTTTATTTTCTATGGCAACCAATTCAGCAATCATGCCTTTGAACGGACCTGCGTTTACCAACACTCTTTCACCGGGCATTACTTCATGTTCAATGAGCTGCAAGTCTTCACCAGAAGTAAGCAGAAGCTTTAAATCTTCCATCTGCTTATCGGGCATTACGGCAATTTTATTTGAAAAGTAGAGGAAACGGCTAATGCCTTGAGTCATCAGCACTTCTGCGTGCTCTTTGTTTGATATGCGAACAAAAACGTAGGACTTGAACAATGGTTCTTCTACTAATTTTTTACGGTCGCTCCATTGACGCCATTCTTTTTTTAGGGGTAAATAGGCTTCAATCCCTTTTCTTTGTAGTTCTTGATAAGCCTTTTTCTCTGCCCTAGAATTCGTATACACCGGATACCATCTGTACAAATTGTCAATCATTTTCTATTTCCTTTTCCAAAACTCCCACCATCTTTTTGTTGCACCATCACTATAGTAGCCGTTACCATACCCAGTGTTCGAATAATCTGAATAATAGTAATAATTGGCGTAATAGCTACCGGTGTAATTGGTAGTGTAGTATCTGCTATGCAGAATATCGTTGTCGAAAGCGTTTAAGATGATTGCGATATTAGATAAATTAAATTCTTTAGAAAGACGCTCAGGTACGGAAGCCGCCTGATAACGAGATACGCCGGAGCGGATCACAAATAAATTCACATCAGCCATTCTGATTAACGGAATGGCATCAGAAACCAAACCCACAGGAGCGGAATCGACAATTACAAAATCATAAGATTGAGTAAGTAATTCTAAAAGCGCTTTCATTTTGTCTGAATACAATAGTTCTGATGGGTTTGGAGGCACTGGACCAGCAGGGATAAAGGTAAGATTTTCTACTTCGGTATCAAAAGTGATTTCTGTGAGCTCTGCTTGGTTGGATAAATACGAGCTCAAACCTTTTAGATTACTTGTTTTAAAAGTATGGTGTAACTTTGAACGTCTTAAATCGGCAGCAATTACAATCACCTTTTTATCAATTAAACTTAATGTACTTGCTAGGTTTACCGTGGTGAACGATTTCCCTTCGCCTGAAATTTCAGAAGTAATGCAAACCACTTTGCTCTGTTTTTCGGCAGCCAAAAAACTAAGATTGGTCCTTACCGATCTTACTGATTCCGCAAATAAAGACTTTGGATTCTTAATAGATAAAATCTGACGATTGTCTTCGTCTATGGCATCCTGATATTTTCTAATAACTCCAATAATAGGAATAGTAGTAAGGTTTTCAATAGTCTCTTTATCGTAGATATACGGATTGAGCATTCTTACCAAGAATATCAAACCAATACCAGCCACAAGCCCTATCATTAGTGCGCTGATATAGGTTTTCTTATGAACTGGAGCTATTGCGTTGGTGTTATATAACGCAAAATCTACAATAGTGGCACCAGGGGTAACGGCTGCTTTACTGATTTGGGCCTCTAGTTTCTTTTCGGATAAGTAACTATATACTTTTTGATTGATGGCAAAGTTGGATTGTAAATTAATAAGATCTCGTTCAGCCTTTGGGATAGAGTTGAAAGTTTGCTTGATGGAGGCAATTTGCTGATCCAAAAAGGTAATGGTTTTATTGTTTTTTTGTCTTTGACTATTGGCATTGCTAACAAAAGCGGCTTTGATGTCCAATATCTGTTTGTCTATTTGTTGTATAACATCAGAACTGGCTTTATAAGTTACTAAGGCCTCTTCTCTTTTTAAAAGCAAACTGTTGTATTGCGATAAAAGAGAAGCCAACATTGGGTCGGTAATCCCCTGTAAATTGTAGTTGATTGCATTTAAGTTTTTATTGCCTACAATTTCTTTTTCCAGTTGGTTAATGAAGATACCTTGTAAGTTAAGGGTGTTTTTTTCGGTTTCAAGATCGGTCAATTTCTTCATTACATCTTGCCCTGTTGCCGAAATATCCAACACTTTATTAGCTACTTTAAACTGCTCCAATTCAGAGCCAGATGATTTTACCACCTTGGACATGTTTTGTTGCAAAGTGTCAATAAACCTGATGGTTTGGGTAGCCGAAATGGTTTTTTGACTACGATCATAATTCACGTATGAACGTAGAATGGCATTTAAAATGTCTGTGGCAAAATAAGGATTAATATCAGTTTGAGATAAAGAAAGGATATTAGTACCCTTAGTCTCGCTCATATTTAAACCAGAAACAATGCGGCCTAAAAAACTACTTTTGGAATTAAATCTAAAACAGTAAATCGAATTGCTGTTTTTATTAAAAGTGCTGTTGTTAATTTTGAACTTGATGCCTTGAGCAGTAATGATTTGTCCAATATTAAAGGTTTTGGCAATTTCTTGCCCGTTTTCATGGTAGCTTAATTTAAACGAGTTAGCATCTTGGGCCTCGTATTCAAAAAGGTCCTTTGTAAATTTTACAGAGTCTTGTTCAATAATAGCGATGTCTAAAGGCTTTTGGGGATAGATATCAGAGGTTCTAACACGACCTTTTAGATAGAAGGAAATTTTATAATCTAATTCATTTACGGCATTTAATAATACTTCTCTTGAGCGAATAACGAATTGTTCCGATTGCATTTTGTTGGTGCGGTCATAAGCAGTTCTTACGTTAAGCAATTCAGAAATTTCTGATTTTTTTTCCTCGAATTTTAAAGAAGCATTTGTGCTAAAAGTTTCAGGCGTGTACCATAAATAAATATAAGCGGCAATTAAGGAGATGATCGCAGTACATGCGATCCAATACCACCTGCTCAGTACAATCTTTACTATTTTAACATAGTCTATATCTTGCTGCACATTTGCGCTCCCCGCGACTTGTTGTTCCATTATTTGGTGATACTATAGATTAATAATAAAGTATTGACAATGACAAAACCCACCTGTATGAAAGTGGAATAGGCTTGGAATTTTTGGCTACTTACTGCTGCCCTACGTGGCTCTATATAAATGATATCTTTGGATTGAAGCCTCAATTTAGGGTCTTTTAGGAAGTTGTAGTCATTAAGGTTAACCATAATGATTTCAGGATTTGCCCTTTCGCCCCTAAAAATGCGTAGCATTTTATTGTTGGCGTTTGGTGTTAGTCCTCCAGCATCTGCCAAAAGGTCAATGAGTTGATAATCTTCACGTTCAATAAGGTATTTGCCTTGTCTATCGACTTCACCAAGCATGACTACATAGGCATTGGCGATGCGTACGTCTATCAATGGCGCATTAAGTTCTTTAGCTTCATAGGCTTTTTGGATAGCCTGGGCCGCTTGGCTACGATTTAAGCCCGCAACTTTGATAGCGCCTATTTTGGGTAGTACAATTTCGCCATTGGCGTCTACTTTAAAAGTGGTGTAAGTATTCGCTGTATTATTGTTTGTCCCTTCTGGAAGCTTTACAATTAGGCTCATATCTTGCACGTTTCTAATGGCAAGCTCGTCCTCCGGTTTAATGAGGTTATAATAACCTGGATTTTCAGCATTACTGTTAATTACTCTAACTGTTTTAACCGTATCTGCATCATACGGTGTTTTTAGCAAAGCTTGTCTACCTTTAAAGGAGCAAGAGCTTAAGAAAAAGACGGCAAAACCAATAAATATGAGAGTTGTTATTAAGGGTAATCTATTGTAGTTCATTTGTTTGAATGAAGGTGCAAATTACAACTTTTTGTTGTTAGTCAACAATAAAATGAAAAAAACAACAACCTGTTGTTTTAAAAAAAATATGTGGTTTTAGTTATATGAGTTTTTTATGTGTTAAAAACACCATTAGTTATAAATAACTTTTAAGTAAATGTATTTTTGCCCAAATTAGGCGGCCGAATTTATAATGAGGTAATTGAATATCCATTTGCTTTGAAAAAATACTTGGTTTACTTTTGGCTAAAAAAGAACATTGAAAATATCCATCATCACAGTAGTATATAACGGAGAACAACATGTGCGTGATTGTATCGAATCTGTGTTGTCACAAACCTATTCGAATATTGAATATATACTCATTGACGGAGATTCTACAGACGGTACGTACCGAATAGCACAAGAATATAAAAATCGCTTGGCCGTTTTGCTGTCGGAACCGGACAAGGGAATGTACGATGCGTTAAATAAAGGAATTTCATTGGCAACCGGGGAAGTAATAGGAATTTTGAATGCTGATGACATGCTGGCTGATAAGCAAGTGGTTTCGGAAATAGCAAAAAAACTTCAATCAACAAATGCCGACGCTGTTTATGGCGATTTGAATTATGTCGCTCCAGAAAATATTGCTCGTATTCTGCGCAAATGGCGTTCGTCTAAAGCGAAGCCTGTTGATTTGGCTTTGGGTTGGATGCCGGCACACCCAACGCTTTATTTGAAAGCCGAGCTTTTTAAAAGACTGGGGGGGTACCAATTAAATTATGGTTCAGCCGCTGACTATGAGCTGATGCTTCGGTTTCTATATAAAAACCGGATAACTTCAGCCCATTTGCCGATGTTAATGGTGAATATGCGCAACGGCGGTATGAGTAACCAATCTTTGAAACATCGATATGCGGCGATGAAAAATGATTACGCTGCTTTAAAGCATAATCAAATACCTTTGCCTTTGCTGGCATTGCTGCTAAAAAAACTTCGGAAAATAAGGCAATTCTTTTAGTCAAATACCTATAAGTATGGATTTTAATGCTGGAATAATTTCCGTTGTTTTGAAAAAATACAACGTATTTGTTTAAAAAAAAATATAAATTTGACTGTCAATCATTTAAGAAGTGACATGCCCAAACAACTATTTACAGAATATCCTGTGATATTCTATATTGCTATTGTGTGCCTAGCATTCTTGTTGGTTAGGTTCTCTATACCCTCTATTTTGCATGTGGCGAACAAGCATAAGCTGTTCGATAGTGTTGACCTACATAGAAAGGAGCATAAGGAAGGTATCTCGAGATTGGGAGGAATTGGTATTTTTTGCGGATTTACCATTACCGTATTACTATTTGCAACCACCGTTCATTATGAACAGGCAAATTTTTTAATTGCTTCCAGTATCTTTTTGTTCGCCTTGGGAATTAAGGACGATATATATGGCGTGAGCCCTTCTACAAAGTTTGCACTTCAGATTCTGGTTTCTTTGATTTTGGTAACCTTGGGAGGCTTTAAACTATCAAGCCTTTATGGAGTGTTTAATATTTGGGATGTAGATCCAATTGCCGGCGGTATTTTTTCTATTGCTCTTATTATTTTCATTAACAATGCTTTTAATTTAATTGATGGAGTAGATGGTTTGGCCGGAACTGTAGGGGCTATGGTGAGTTTGTGCTTTGGGATATTTTTTGCATTGGGAAATGATATGGCCTATGCATTTATTGCTTTTTCTATGTTAGGGGCTATATTAGGCTTTTTAGTTTTTAACTTTCCGCCAGCAAAAATTTTTATGGGCGATACCGGCTCCCTAATTATCGGTCTGGTTTCTGTCGTGCTGGCAATTAAATTTATCGAAATTAATAAAGTTGGAGTAGTGCCTGCACCTTATTTTAATTCGGCCCCATCTATCGCAGTAGCAGTGCTTATCATCCCCGTGTTTGATTCTTTAAGAATATTTTTCATTAGAGTGATCAATAAAAAATCTCCATTTAGAGGCGATAGAAATCATATCCACCACCGTTTATTGCGCTTGGGACTTAGCGCTAAGCAAATCTTGCTGGTCACCATATCCTTTAATCTAGGGATGATCATCCTAACAGTTATGTTGCAGGATTTGGGCAATTTTGTGCTGATATTTCTTCAAATTGGTCTTTGCGTGGTATCCAATACTGTGCTTACCTATATGAAAGGTAAAAAAGGAACTAAAAATTATGCCATCAAGGACGTTTTTATAAAGGACACCCTTAGGGTGTCATAGTTTCATCTTTATTTAAAAAATTAGATTTTCTTTCTGTAGATATTGGCTAGCTTTGCTCCATGAAATCGCGGTGGTTTCATTCATAATCAATACCAAATGAAAATTGTTATTAATGGCTTTGGGCGAATTGGAAGAATGTTCTTGCGCACTGCGCTACAACGAAATTTCGATGTCATTGCCATCAACGATTTAACTACTCCTGCTACCTTGGCGCACTTGTTCAAGTATGATTCCGTTCATGGCGTTTATCCTGGTGAAATTATTGTCGACGGCCAATGTTTGGTGATAGATGGTAAACGAATCAATATCCTTTCCAATTCAAAGCCTGAAACTCTGCCTTGGAAAGATTTGGGGACAGACTTGGTGGTCGAAGCTACAGGTAAATTCGCTAATCAGGCATCCGCCGAAAAGCATCTTCAAGCTGGAGCTAAACAGGTGTTGGTGTCTGCTCCTGTGGCAGATAAGGAAGTACCGATGGTAGTAATGGGGGTGAATGACCAAGAAGTTGATTTTTCTTCGGCTATACTTTCTAATGCCTCTTGTACCACTAATAATGTAGCGCCTATGGTAAAAATATTAGACGATTTTTGGGGCATAGAGGATGGTTATATTACTACCGTGCATTCTATGACAGGAGATCAAAATCTACATGATTCGCCACACCATGATTTGCGCAGGGCAAGAGCGGCTTCTTCATCGATTATTCCTACCACAACAGGTGCTGCAAAAGCGATTACGCATATTTTTCCGCATTTGGACGGCAAGCTAGGCGGAGCGGGTATTAGGGTTCCCGTGCTAAATGGTTCGCTAACTGATTTTACCTGTATCCTTAAAAAGAAGACAACAATTGAGGAAATTAATGCGGCTTTTAGGACGGCGGCCGATGGGAAACTGAATAAGGTGTTGCAATATACAGAAGATCCTATTGTTTCTGTTGATATTATCAACAACCCGCATTCCTGCATTTTTGATGCCCAATTAACTTCTATTGTGGGCGATTTGGTAAAGGTCGTAGGTTGGTATGATAACGAATCTGGCTATTCCAATCGTTTAGCGGATGTAGTGGAAAAAATTAAATTAAACTATGATTAAGTTTGTCCCTTTAGAAATGGTTTTGCCTCTAAGAAGCAAAATGTTGAGAGATGGTGCTGATTTAGATGCTTGTGTTTTTCCAACCGATAGTATCGAAGGTATTTTTCACCTGGCTTATTACGTGAACGATAAAGAGATAGCAAGTGTGGCAACTTTCTTCCCGCAACAAATGGATGGAAAGCAAGAGCCTGCTTACCAGCTAAGAGGAATGGCCACCGATAGCCGGTTTTTTGGAAAAGGTTATGGAGCCGCTTTATTAAAATATGCGGTTTCGTACATTAAAAATGCAAAAGCTGAGTATATTTGGTGCAATGCACGCACTTCGGCGGTAGATTTTTATAAGAAGCAAGGCTTTCAGGTTGTTTCTGATGAATTTGAAATCGCAGGAGTTGGCCCGCATTATGTTATGATTTTAAACCTAATATAGAAAATGAAGACAGTAGACCAATTTAATTTTAAGGATAAAAAAGCCATCGTAAGAGTAGATTTTAATGTGCCTTTAGATGCAGATTTCAATATTACTGATGATAAAAGAATGCGTGCAGCATTGCCGACCATTCAAAAAATATTGAATGATGGCGGAGCGGTAATCTTAATGTCGCACTTGGGCAGGCCAAAAGATGGACCTAGCGATAAATATTCCTTAAAGCATATTTTGGGCGATTTGTCTCGTATGCTAGACCTTCCAGTGAAATTTGCGGATGACTGTATTGGTGAGGATGCCATTAGCAAAGCAAAAAATCTTTTCCCTGGAGAAGTTTTATTGTTAGAAAACCTTCGTTTTTATAAGGAAGAAGAAAAAGGAGATGTTGCTTTTGCAGAGAAGCTTTCGAAGCTGGCGGATGTTTATGTGAACGATGCCTTTGGTACGGCGCATAGAGCACATGCTTCAACCACAATCATTGCGCAGTTTTTCCCGAATGCAAAATATTTTGGTTACCTAATGGCCGAAGAAATTAAAAATGCAGAAAAGGTAATTAATGGTGCCGAAAGACCATTCACGGCAATTATGGGGGGAGCTAAAGTTTCTGATAAGATTTTATTGATCGAAAATTTATTGGAAAAGGTTGATAACCTGATTATTGGTGGCGGTATGGCTTATACTTTTGCGAAAGCACAAGGAGGCGAGATTGGTACTTCATTGCTGGAGGCTGATCGTATGGCTTTGTGTTTAGAGCTCTTAGAAAAAGCCAAAGCAAAAGGCGTGAATTTAGTATTGCCAATAGATACCGTAATTGCTGATAAATTTGATAATGAAGCCCAAAAAGATCAAGTAGATAGCGGTCATATCCCTGCCGATTGGATGGGTTTGGATATTGGTTCAAAAACGGTAGAGCTATTTAGTGATATCATTAAAAAATCTAAAACTTTGTTGTGGAATGGTCCGATGGGTGTTTTCGAAATGGAAAACTTCCAGCAGGGAACTAAAGCAGTTGCCGAAGCGGTAGTGGAAGCGACTAAAAATGGTGCTTTCTCGTTGATCGGTGGAGGTGATTCGGCTGCGGCAATTGCTAAGTTTGGTTTAGAAGATGAAGTAAGTTATGTGTCTACAGGTGGCGGTGCTTTACTAGAATATATGGAAGGTAAAGAACTACCTGGCGTAGCGGCCATTCAAAAATAAATAGAGGATAACTCGTTGTATATAAGCGGTCCCGACTTTAAAGTCGGGACCGCTTTCTTTTTTTACCACCACTAAATGTTCATTTCAATTGCTGAAAAGCGGGTTCGGGTGGGAGAAAATGTATGTTGAAAACTTTTTTGTGGTAAAAAGTGGTAAAAAGTGGTAGAAGTGACTTACTTTTACACTACATAAAAAGTGTAGCTACTATAATGAACCAACTCATCGGAGAATTTGATTGCAAATTGGATGCGAAAGGGCGCTTGATGGTGCCTGTTTTGCTGAAGAAGCAATTGCTTGATGTAGAGCGAGATGGGTTGGTCGTGAATCGAGGGTTCGAGAAAAATTTGGTCATTTATCCTAAAAAAGTTTGGGATGAAACAGTGGCCGAGCTAAGTAAGCTTAATATGTTCGAACGTAAAAACCGTGAGTTTGTGAGGGCGTTTCAGCGTGGAGCAATGCCTTTGTCGTTGGATGCCGCGGGACGAGTACTCCTTCCGAAAACCTTGGTTGAGTATGCGGGTATAGAGTCGGACATTGTATTGGCTTGCCAATTAGATAAAATTGAAGTGTGGGATAAAAAAGCTTACGATAATCTATTTGATGATGTGCCTGAAAACTTTGCCGCATTAGCGGAAGAAGTAATGGGTGGTAAGCATAAAGGAGGTGCCGATGGAGAATAATTATCATGTTCCCGTGTTGTTGCAAGAGTGTATGGAAGGTTTGGCTATTAAGCCTAATGGGGTGTACGTGGATGTGACTTTCGGCGGTGGAGGGCATTCTCGGGAAATATTGAAGCATTTAGGCGATGAAGGGGTGTTGGTCGCTTTTGATCAAGATCCTGATGCGCAAAGAAATAGAATTGCTGATCCTCGCTTTCGTTTTGTGGATCAAAACTTTGGCTATTTAAAAAATAACCTTCGTTTGTTGGGGTATAAGCAGGTGGATGGCATATTGGCTGATTTGGGTGTTTCGTCACATCAGTTTAATGAGCCGGAGCGTGGTTTTTCTATTCGCTTTGATGCGGATTTGGATATGCGTATGGATCAGCAGCGTCCGTTGACGGCGGCTATAGTGCTCAATACTTATGCGGAGGAAGATTTGCATAAGATATTTGGTTTGTATGGTGAAGTGCAAAATGCCAAATCGTTGGCAAGAACTATTGTGACTTCGCGTTTGGAAAATCCAATACAAACCTTGGCTGATTTTAAAAGCGCGATTGCGGCTCATATCCCTCGTGGAAAGGAGAATAAATACATGGCTCAAGTTTTTCAGGCTTTGCGTATTGAAGTGAACGCGGAGATTGAAGTACTCGAGCGTTTTTTGGAGCAGTGTGCTGAGGTGTTGAAGCCGGGTGGCCGTTTGGTGGTGATCTCTTATCATTCGCTCGAGGATAGGCCGGTGAAGAATTTCTTGGCTAAAGGAAAATTTAAAGGTGAGGTGGAGAAGGATTTTTTTGGAAATGACCAAAAGCCATTCAATGTAATTACAAGGAAGGCTATTGTGGCTGATGAAGAGGAGGTTGCTCGCAATAACAGAGCTCGTAGTGCGAAACTAAGGATAGGGGAAAAGCTATGAACCAATTTAGGGTAAAAGCAGAAGAACCGGAAGAGGAGCCTATTGAGCCTCAGGAGGAGCCGAGGTTAAAAGGGCCTGCGAAAGAGGGGAGTGCTACAGTTTTTTTTAGAAAGCTGTTTGTTGAGGGAGCGGTATCAAAAGAGACAGCAACGGATATGTTGCCTTACTTGATTTTTCTGTGTGTGCTAGGAATGATTTATATCGCTAATAGCCATATGGCTGTAAAAAATATAAGAAATATAGATCGCTTAAGTAAAGAGGTAAAGGAGTTGAGCTGGGAGTATAAATCGCTGAAAGCTGATTTGATGTTTAAAAGTAAAATGACTGAGGTGGCCAAGAAGGTTGATACACTTGGTTTAAAGGAATTGATAGAGCCGCCCAAAAAAATAATAGTAGACGTTAAATAATGAATATCAGGGCAAACATATTGATGAGGGTATACTTGGCTTTCGGGCTAATTGTACTTTTTGCGCTTGCTGTTTTCGTTAGGTTAATTGACGTGCAATTTAGGCAGGGTCACAAATGGGTGGCCATGGCCGATAGCCTGTCGACTAAGGAATTTGATATTGAGGCTACCCGTGGTAATATTTATTCTGTTGATGGTAGCTTGTTGGCTACTTCTGTTCCAGAATATGAGTTGCGCATGGACATGTTTGCTGGTGGTATCCAGGACGATAAGATTTTCAATTCGAAAGTTGACTCCTTGGCTATGCGGCTATCTGCCTTTTTTAAGGATAAAAGTGCGAAAGAATATTCTCGCTATTTACGCAAGGCAAGACAGGATAGTGCCCGATATGTGCTGATTAAGCGTAAAGTTTCTTACCAGGATTTAAAAATTGTTAGAGCATTTCCTTTATATAATATAGGTAAGCATAGCGGTGGTTTAATGGCCATCCAAAAGAACAAACGCATTTTGCCATTTAAAGCATTGGCGGCACGTACCATCGGTTATAAAAATGAAAACGTGAAGAATGGCGTTGGTTTAGAGGGGGCATACGGTAACTATATCAATGGTGAAACGGGCAGAAGGCTAATGCAGCGTATAAGCGGTGGTGTTTGGATCCCTGTAAATAGTGAAGCGGAGGTAGCCCCTAAAGATGGCGCGGATATTATTTCGACCATTGATATCAATATGCAGGATTTGGCACAAAGCGCCTTAGAAAAGCAATTGATTAAAAGCCAGGCGCACCATGGTTGTGTAATTGTAATGGAGGTGGAGACAGGTGAGATACGAGCGGTAGCCAACTTTACCAAAGTAGAGGAGGGTGTTTATAAAGAGCAGTTTAATTATGCCATTGCAGGTAATCAAGACCCTGGCTCGACCTTTAAGCTAGCTTCTTACATGGCTTTGCTGGACGATAAAAAGGTGGATACCAATACCTTAATCGGAACTGAAAATTATAGACTTCCAGGAGGTCATACTATTAAGGACTCGCATGGAAGTATTGGTGTGGTTACGGTGAAGAGAGCTTTTGAGCAATCTTCAAACTCAGCGATTGCACAGTTGATCAACAATAACTATCGTGATAATCCAAAACAGTTTACGGATCACCTTTATAATTGGCATTTGAATGAACTGACTGGTCTGCAAATTCCTGGAGAGGCTAAGCCAGTAGTTAAAAACCCAAAAACTTTCAAAAGTTGGAATAAAAATATGACCCTGCCTCAAATGGCTTATGGTTATGAGATGCAGTTAACACCTTTGAAAATGTTGACGCTGTACAATGCCATCGCTAATAATGGCAAAATGGTAGCGCCAATTTTTGTAAGAGAAATTAGAAGATTGGGTAATCCCATTGAGCAGTTTAAGGCGAAGGTGATGAACGAAAAGGTTTGTTCTGATGAAACCCTTTCTAAGCTGAAAGTAATGTTGGAAGGTGTGGTAACCAATGGTAGTGGTAAACAAATCGTTTATAACCCTTTGTATAAAATAGCTGGTAAAACTGGTACAGCTCAGGTAGCTGATGCTAATTTGGGTTACAAAGCAAAAAGACAATACCAGGCTTCTTTCGTAGGATATTTTCCTGCTGAAAAACCTAAATACTCCATGATTGTGGTAATTAACGATCCAAAAGGCGCTTACTATGGAGCCTTGGTTTCGGGACCAGTATTTAGGGAAGTGGCCGATCGTATTTATGCCAGCGATGTGAAGATGTATAACAAGGTAGAAGAACATTTTGCAGGAAACACCGTAGCCCCAGAGGCAAAAGCCGGACAAAGCCAAGCTACCAAAAAAGTGTACAATGCTTTTGGAGTAAAAGCACTTTACGCCGCCAAATCAGAGTATTTTAATTCGGTTGATACCAATAATGGTGTGGCTTATGAAGAGAATACGCCAATAAAAGGAGTGATGCCGAATGTGAATGGCATGGGATTAAAAGATGCCATGTTTTTACTGGGGAATGTGGGCTTGAAGGCCCGTGTAAAAGGAAGTGGAAAGGTGGTGAGCCAGTCTATTCAAGCGGGAAGTAAAATAGGTAAAGGCTTAATGGTGGAGATATTGTTGCAATAAAGGAATTATTGAATGATTAAATGATGGAGTGTTGTGATATGCTTAACCCATATTCAATCATTCAAAATTAAAGAAATATGAATTTACAAGATTTACTTTACGGAGTTTCGATTAACAGCTTAAAGGGGGTGCCTCAGGTAGAGGTAGTGGCTTTGGCTTTTGATTCTCGTTTGGTGAATCCTGGAACCTTGTTCTTCGCCATTAGAGGTACAGCGGTAGATGGTCATCAATTTATTGAACAAACCATTGCGGCTGGCGCAAGTGTGATTGTGTGTGAAGAATTGCCTGATCAATTGAACGAGTCTGTTACCTATGTAGAAGTTCCCGATTCTTCGGAAGCACTTGGAATTATTGCTTGTAATTTTTATGGTAATCCATCTGCAGAGCTAAAATTGGTGGGTATTACGGGAACTAATGGAAAAACGACCATCGCTACCTTGTTATATCAATTATTTAGCGGTCTCAATTATGGAACCGGTTTAATCTCTACCGTTCAAAATCAGATTAAAGATAAAGTAGTGCCTGCTACGCACACCACCCCAAATCCAATAGCGTTAAACCAGCTGTTGAGAGATATGGTAGATGCGGGTTGCGAATATTGCTTTATGGAAGTGAGTTCTCATGCAGTGGCGCAACACCGTATTTCAGGCTTAACCTTTGCAGGAGCGGTGTTCTCGAATATCACCCATGACCATTTAGATTTCCACAAAACCTTCGACAATTACTTAAAAGCGAAGAAGCAATTTTTTGACATGTTGCCAAAGTCGGCTTTTGCCTTAACCAATACCGATGATAAAAACGGAATGGTGATATTGCAAAACACCAAGGCTTACAAAAAGACTTATGCTTTAAAGCAGATGGCTGATTTTAAAGCGAAGGTGATTGAAAATAAATTTAGTGGCCTGCATTTAGAAATAGACCAAACCGATGTGTATTTCAAGATGGTGGGTTCTTTCAATGCTTATAATCTGTTAGCGGCATATGCAACTGCAGTATTACTAGAGCAGGACAAATTAAAAGTGTTGACTACTCTGAGTGCGCTTTCAGGTGCGGAGGGTCGTTTCGATTATATCGTTTCTAAAACTGGTATCGTAGGAATTGTGGATTATGCGCATACTCCCGATGCCGTGCAAAATGTATTGAGTACCATTGCTAATATCAGAAAAGGAACGGAACAGGTCATTACAGTGATTGGATGCGGCGGAGATCGAGATAAAACTAAACGTCCGGTGATGGCCCAAGTCGCTTGTGACTGGAGTGATAAAGTGATTTTAACTTCTGATAACCCAAGAACCGAAGACCCGCAAGCCATTATTAAAGATATGGAGGCTGGGGTTTCTCCAACCAATCAACGTAAGGCTATCAGTATTCTAGATAGAAAAGAAGCCATTAAAACCGCCTGTCACTTGGCCCAACCAGGAGATATTATTCTGATTGCAGGCAAGGGACATGAAAAATACCAAGAAATCAATGGTGTTAGACACCATTTTGATGATAAGGAAATGATTAAAGAACAACTAAACCAAATCAGCTAATGTTATATTTATTATTCGAATATTTACATAAACACTACGATTTCCCAGGGTTGAGGTTGTTCCAATATCTTACCTTCAGGTCGTCGTTATCTATTATCCTTTCGCTGATTATCACTACTGTGTATGGGCGGAGAATTATCGACTATTTGCGTTTGAAACAAGTAGGCGAGACTGTTCGTAACCTGGGGCTAGAAGGCCAAATGCAAAAACAAGGTACACCAACTATGGGCGGTATCATGATTTTGATGGGGATTTTAATTCCAACCATTTTGTTCGCAAACATTACCAATATCTATGTGATTTTAATGATTGTGACCACCCTATGGATGGGGGCTATTGGTTTCTTAGACGACTATATCAAGGTTTTCAAAAAAAATAAAGAAGGTTTAGCGGGACGTTTTAAAGTAGTGGGACAGGTGGGGTTGGCAATTATCGTAGGGGTCACCATGTATTTCCATCCAAATATTGTGGTTCGTCAAACCGTTGATGAAACTACAAAAGTAGATACTACAAAAGTTCAAAGCGCTGCACCAATGGTATTGCGTAAAAAAGGAGAAACTTATTACTATACGCAAGATGTAAAATCGACCAAAACCAATATCCCTTTTTACAAAAACAACGAATTTGATTACGCAAAGGTGGTGAAGTTTTTAGGTGAAGGATATGAGAAATACGCGTTTATCGTGTTTTTGGCTTTCGTGATCATCATTGTAACGGCAGTTTCAAATGGTGCTAACTTAACGGACGGTATTGATGGTTTGGCAACGGGTACTTCGGCTATTATCGGTATTAGTTTGGGAATATTCGCCTATGTTTCCGGTAACACGGTCATTGCCGATTACCTGAATATCATGTATATCCCTAACAGTGGCGAGTTGATCATTTTTGCCAGTGCTTTTGTGGGAGCTTGTATCGGTTTTCTATGGTACAATTCCTATCCAGCGCAAATTTTCATGGGCGACACCGGTAGCTTAACCATTGGTGGAATCATCGCTGTTTTTGCCATCATGATCAGAAAAGAATTATTGATCCCAATTATATGTGGAGTGTTTTTGGTAGAAGTGTTGTCGGTAAGCTTGCAGGTAACTTATTTCAAGTATACTAAAAAGCGCTTTGGTGAGGGAAGAAGGATTTTCCTGATGTCGCCACTGCATCACCACTACCAAAAGAAAGGCTATCACGAAGCGAAGATTGTGACTCGTTTCTGGATCATTGGAATTTTGTTGGCGGTTATCGCCTTTGTAACCCTGAAATTAAGATAAAGGAATTTAAAATAATAAGGAAATAAAAGCTAAGACAACCTAGGGTGTCTTAGGTGGTTAAAAAAGTTAGATCGGTGTAATCACAAAATCTGTGAAATCACTAAAAAGATAAAGATGGGCTCAATAAATAACATATCACCAAGCAACACTAAGTCAGCGATGACAGCAGGTGCCCGTGTAGTTATTTTGGGTGCAGGCGAAAGCGGGGTAGGCGCAGCTAAACTAGCACAAAAGCAAGGTTTCGATGTTTTTGTGTCTGATTTTGGCAGCATAGCCGATACTTATAAAGCCGATTTACAGAGAATGAACATTCCTTTTGAGGAAAACCAACACACCGAGGCATTGATTTTGAACGCTGTCGAAGTGGTGAAAAGTCCTGGTATTCCCCCTAAAGCACCTGTTGTGAAAGCTTTGGTGGCAAAAGGCGTTCCGATAATCTCGGAAATTGAATTTGCAAAACGATATACCTCTGCAAAAACCATCTGTATTACAGGTTCAAATGGCAAATCGACCACTAGTATGTTGACCTACCATATCCTTAAAAAAGCTGGATTGAACGTAGGTTTGGCAGGGAATATTGGTCATAGTTTCGCTGCCCAAGTGGCAGATCAAAATTATGATTGGTACGTGCTCGAAATATCCAGCTTTATGTTGGATGATATGTACGAGTTTAAGGCTGATATCGCCGTTTTGTTAAATATCACTCCTGATCACTTGGACAGGTACGACTACAAAATTGAGAATTACGCTGCCTCAAAGATGCGAATTGTGCAAAATCAAACCGCTGCAGATGCTTTTGTGTATTGCGCCGATGATGAAGAAACAAAGAAGGCTTTGCAAGCCATAAACATACAAGCCAAGCAGTATCCTTTTTCCATTATTGAAAAAGTGGAGCCTGGCGCCTATTTAGAAGAAAGTACAATTTATATCAACACACAATTAAACAACAAACTAACCATGTCAATTTCGGATCTAGCCTTACAAGGTAAGCACAACATTTACAACTCAATGGCTTCAGGTATCGTTGCAAAAGTATTGGAGTTACGTAACGAAACTATCCGCGAAAGCATGGGTGATTTCAAGAATATTGATCATAGATTGGAGTTTGTGGCCAAAATATCGGATGTGACCTATATTAACGATTCCAAGGCAACCAATGTAAACTCAACATGGTATGCGCTCGAAAGCGTAAATACCGATGTGGTGTTGATTATGGGTGGGGTAGATAAAGGAAACGATTATACCATGTTAAAGGATTTGGTGAAAAGCAAGGTAAAAGCCATTATTTGCTTGGGTAAAGACAACAAACGTATCCATGAAGCTTTTGAAGATGATGTGGAGGTAATTGTGAATACTTTCTCGGCAGAAGAGGCAGTGCAGGTAGCTTACCATTTGGCTAAAAAGGGTAGTACGGTATTGTTGTCGCCAGCTTGTGCAAGTTTTGATTTATTTAAAAATTACGAAGACCGTGGCAACCAATTTAAAGCTGCCGTAAAAGAATTATAAAGAAGGTAGAAAGTTTAAAGTTAAGTGTAGCAAAATCCCTATTTATCGAGATAAAAAGACCGAAGCAGAAAGACTAAAATAGAAAGATTAAAACTTAAATAACCTAAGGTGTCTTAGGTGGTAAAAAAAACAAGAATAACAATCGGTGGTGTCATAAAATCAGTGTAATCACCCAAAGATGAAATAAAAATGTTTAACATCAACGCACTTTTAGAACGTACCAAAGGCGACCGTTGGATCTGGATCATTATCATCCTGTTGTCCATGGTTTCTATTATGGCGGTGTATAGCGCTACCGGAGCTATAGCCTATAAAAAAGGCGTTACGGTAGAAAAATACCTGTTATATAAGCATGTTATTTTCGTGCTTTTAGGTATCGCCATGATTTACATTGCGCATTTGCTTGACTATAAGTACTACGCAGGTATTTCCAAAATTTTAATGATCGTTACCCTACCGCTATTGCTATATACCTTAGTTTTTGGGCAATCATTAAATGAGGCATCACGTTGGGTAAAAATTCCAGTAATCAATCTTACGTTCCAAACATCCGATTTGGCAAAACTGGCTTTGATTACCTTTTTGGCTAGGATGTTGACGCGTAAACAGGAGAATATTAAAGATGTTCGACAAGCATTCCTACCTATCATGGGGTCGGTTTGCGTGGTATTTATTCTAATTGCGCTCGCTAACTTGTCAACCGCTTTGATGCTGTTTGGCGTGAGCATATTATTGTTGATCATTGGCCGTATCAGTATTAAACAAATATTGACAGTTTGTGCAGGCGGTTTTGTGTTATTGCTTTTTGTGGTGTTTTTGGGCCCACGTAGAGAAACTTATAAATCACGTATCAACTCGTTTTTGCACCCAGAGTTGCAGCACTCTGATAAGACATACCAATCTGACCATGCCAAAATAGCATTGGCCACTGGCGGAGTACTAGGTAAAGGACCTGGTAACAGTACCGAACGAAACTTCTTACCGCATCCATATTCCGATTTCATTTTTGCCATTATTATTGAGGAATATGGAACGGTAGGCGGTTTGGCCATTATTGTGCTTTATTTGGTGCTATTGTACCGGTGCGTCCGTATTGTAACCCGAAGTCCCAAGGCGTTTGGAGCACTACTGGCCGCGGGCTTGAGCTTTAGTTTAACCATACAAGCTTTTGCAAATATGGCTGTAGCGGTAGGCCTGGGGCCTGTAACAGGCGTGCCTTTGCCTTTGGTGAGTATGGGTGGTACCTCAATGATATTTACCAGTATTGCGTTTGGTATTATCCTAAGTGTAAGTAGAGATGTAGAAGAAAATAGTAGCGGCGTAAAAAAAGAAGATAAAGTAATTGTAGGTGAGATTCCTGCGATGGCTTAATTTAAATGATAGAATGATTGGGTTTTGAATGATTGAATAATGGAGAATAGAGCTAATACAAAGGTCGATTTTGTAACTAACCTAAAAAAATAGGACTAAATCATTTGTGTTAGAAGCCATCAAGTTTTATCAATCGATACCTAAAACAGAAGAAGCAAAAATAATAGGTAGGCAATTTATGAGATCTTCCTCATCTGTAGGCGCAAATTATAGAGCCGCATGTAGAGCAAGGTCTAAAGCGGAGTTCTTTTCAAAGTTGAGCATAGTGATAGAGGAAGCTGATGAAACAGCTTTTTGGTTAGAGATTTTGATAGAAGCAGAGATAACAAATAATGAAAGTGCAAATAAGCTATTGGGCGAGGTAAACGAAATATTAGCGATAATGGCAAAAGCAAGAAAAACAGTAAGCGATAAAAAATGATAGAATGACTGAATTGTTGAATGATAGAGTAGGCTAAACACATTGTCAATATTCACTCATTCAAATTCACTCACTCAATAATTAATTAACAACATGAATAATTTCCCAAAAATTATCATATCTGGTGGTGGCACAGGCGGGCACATTTTCCCCGCCGTTGCCATTGCTAATGCGCTAAAAGCAATTTCGCCGCAATGCGAAATCCTGTTTGTTGGTGCAGAAGGTCGTATGGAAATGGAGAAAGTTCCTGCGGCCGGATATAAAATTGTGGGACTAAATATTAGTGGTATTCAACGAGGTTCAATTTTAAAAAACCTTGGGCTGCCATTTAAGGTTATAGGTAGTGTGCGCAAAGCGATGAAACTAATTGCCGATTTCAAACCCGATGCCGTAGTAGGTGTTGGTGGCTATGCATCTGGGCCTTTGCTTTATGCCGCATCCCTCAAAAAAATACCTTATTTGATACAAGAGCAGAATTCTTATGCAGGAATTACGAATAAGTTGCTAGGTAAAAAAGCATCAAAAATTTGTGTGGCTTTTGATGGAATGGAAGCATTCTTTCCGGCAGATAGGATTTTGAAGACTGGGAATCCCGTGAGAAAAAACATTGTGGATGTTGACGGTCGTCGCTATGCGGGAGCTGAATTATTGAAACTAGATCCGCTAAAGAAAACCATTTTGGTAACTGGTGGTAGCCTAGGAGCCGGAACTTTAAATAAAAGTATTGAGAAGCATTTGGCCGAAATCATTGCAAAAGATGTACAGGTCATTTGGCAAACGGGCAAGTTTTATTACAAAGGAATCGTAGAGCGATTGGGGGTGGACTATCATCCTAATGTTCGCATTTTGGAATTTTTAAATCAGATGGATTTGGCCTATGCCGCATCTGATGTGATTGTCTCGAGGGCGGGAGCAGGAACTATTGCAGAATTATGCCTGATTAAAAAGCCCGTGATTTTGGTGCCTTCGCCAAACGTGGCAGAAGACCACCAAACTAAAAATGCTTTGGCTTTGGTCAAAGAAAATGCCGCCATCTTAATTACAGATGCTTCGGCCGAAGATACGTTAGTGGAGCAAGCACTAAGCTTGTTAAACGATAAAGAAAAATCAGCGCAGCTGAGTGAAAATATAGGAAAAATGGCTTTTGCTAATGCCGATGAAGTAATAGCGAAAGAAGTGTTGAAATTAATTGGATAAAAGAACAAGGAACAAAGAGTAAGGATTGGGATGGCGAATCGTAAATCGTCATTCTAAAATCGTAAATCAAAATATGGAATTGTCAAACATCAATAGGGTTTATTTTGTAGGCATAGGAGGCATAGGCATGAGTGCGCTTGCCCGCTATTTCGCAAAACGTGGCTGCGTAGTTTGTGGCTATGACAAAACTCGTACTGCTTTGACAGCCCAACTGGAGCAAGAAGGAATCCTGATTTCTTTTGTGGATGAAGAGGAAATGATACCAGTTGCTTTTAGGGAGAAATACGACGATACCTTAATTGTATATACGCCAGCTATTCCTAAAGATTCGCATATCCTTAACTTTTTTCAGCGTAAAGATTTCGATCTTAAAAAACGTTCCCAAGTATTGGGAATCATTAGCGAGGGCATGTATTGCATTGGTGTGGCGGGTACTCATGGCAAAACAACCACTTCATCAATGGTGGCACATCTGTTAACTGATACAGGTTTTGGTTGTACAGCATTTTTGGGTGGCATTACCACTAACTATAACAGCAATGTGCTTTATGGTAAAAACAATGTAGTGGTGGTAGAAGCTGATGAATATGATCGTTCGTTCTTGACCTTGCATCCAGACATTGCGGTAATCACATCAATGGATGCCGACCATTTGGATATTTACGGGGATGAAAGCCATTTGCACGAATCGTTTAACCTTTTTGCCTCACAACTAAAACCAGAAGGCCGTTTGTTCATTAAGGATGGTTTACCTATTGCTGGAATTACATATAGTGCCACTGGAAATTCGGCAATTAATGCTAAAAATATCAGGGTAGAAGAAGGCTGTTTTGTTTTCGATTTTGAAGATGGTTATACCACCATTAAAGATCTGAAGTTGGCCATGCCTGGGAAGCACAACGTAGAAAATGCCACGGCTGCCATAGGAGTGGCTTTAAGTTTGGGTATTCATCCAAAGAGTGTGAAAAAGGCAATCGCAAGCTTTAAAGGAGTGAAACGTAGGTTCGAAACTATTGTAAAAACCAGTGAGCATATCTACATAGATGATTATGCGCATCACCCAGAAGAACTTAGGGCTTGTTTTGATGCCGTGAGACAATTGCACCCCCACAAAAAGCTGACGGTAATTTTTCAGCCGCATTTGTTTACTCGTACCCGTGATTTCGCTGAGGAATTTGCAAAGGTGTTGTCTACCGCTGACGATGTTATTCTGTTGGAGATTTATCCAGCTAGGGAATTGCCAATTGAAGGCGTGACTTCACAAATGCTATTGGATAAAATTACCAATGAGCATAAGCAAGTTTGTGCTAAAGAAGACGTTGTAGAACTAATTAAAAATAAAAACCCAGAGCTGGTTTTAACCGTTGGCGCTGGAGACATAGATACCATTATTGTACCATTAAAAAACACCTTAACCCATGCTTAAAAGAATAAACTGGAAAGCGATATTTAAAGGGTTTGCCTGGCTGGTTTGCTTGGCAGGTGTGGTGGTATTAATGAGTTTTATCAATGTAAAGAAGCAATCGGTAAAGTGTGCTAAAATTGAAATACTAATTCCCGGAGCGGATAATTTTATAGAGATAGAAGAAATCGATGCCATCCTGAAACAAAACCAAGGCGATTTGATTGGTCGAAATTTAGAAGGAATCAATCTTCATGATATTGAAAGAAGCATTGCTGCAAATCCATATATCGGTTTTGCAAAGGTGTATGCCGATATGAATGGGACGGTTTATGTGGAAGTAAGACAACGTCAGCCTGTGCTACGGATCTTAAATGCAGGCGGACAAGATTATTATGTGGACAGCGATGGGTTGAAAATGCCGGTGTCTCCAAATTTTACGGCAAATGTGTTGGTGGCTACTGGAAATATTTTGGAGGGGTTTAATGGAAAGGTAGATACCCTGATGACGGCCAATGCAAAAGATCTATATAAAGCGGCTTTGTTCATCAAACAAGATACCCTTTGGGATGCGCAAGTAGAACAACTTTATATCAATGAGAAAAACGATATAGAAATGGTGCCCAGAGTGGGCAATCAACGGATTATACTGGGCAATGCGAAAGACATAGACGTGAAGATGGCTAATTTGCTAGCTTTTTATAAGCAGGCCATGCCAAAAGTGGGTTGGAATGCTTACCGTACCATTAACCTAAAATACGTTAACCAAATTGTTTGCGAAAAGAGAGACTCAACAAGTATTAAGAAGTTAGAGAAACCATTGATTCCTGACTCGGTCACTCAACAAAGACAAGTGATTGATAACGTAGTGAAGGCGACGATACAGAACGAGATTAACAAAGCAACACAAATAAGTACGGAGGAAAAGAAGAAAGAAGAAAAAAAGGAGAAAATAGCGCCAGTCCCGGCGAAAACAGAGGTTAAGAAGACAGAAAGTACTTTGGAAAAAAATAAGGCTTCGAAAAGTGTAGAAAAGGATAAGGAGAAAAAACCTACAGTAGTAGCAAAAGCAGAGCAGAAGCAAACAGTAAATAAAGAAAAACCAGCTACCAAAGAAAAGCCGGTAACAAAAACAAACCGATAATATCAAACTCAACAAATAAAAATAATGGTTATGGGCAAAGAGAAAACTACCATTCAATCTCCAATCGTCGTAGGATTAGATATTGGAACTACCAAGATCTGCGTAATTGTGGGCCGCAGAACTAATCATGGTAAAATAGAAGTTTTGGGCATTGGCAAGGCCGAATCTGCAGGGGTTACCCGTGGAGTGGTGTCCAACATCCAAAAAACAGTGCAGGGTATCAATGCGGCGGTGGAAATTGCTAGTGCGCAATCAAACGTAGAAATACGCGTGGTAAACGTAGGTATTGCAGGTCAACACATCAAGAGTTTGCAGCACCGAGGTATTTTAACCCGTAGAGAGCTGAACAATGAAATCAGCAAGAAGGATATCGATAAATTGATTGACGATATGTTCAAGCTGGTGATGCCTCCAGGGGAAGAAATTATCCATGTATTGCCGCAGGAATTTACTATCGACAATGAACCTGGAATCAAAGATCCAGTAGGAATGGCAGGAGTTCGTTTAGAAGCTAACTTCCACATCATTTCTGGTCAGGTTACTGCAGTTAAAAATATCATGCGTTGTGTAACCAATGCAGGACTACAAACCCAAGAGCTCATTTTAGAGCCATTGGCTTCATCTGAATCGGTGTTGAGCGAGGAGGAGAAAGAAGCAGGCGTTTGTTTAGTTGATATTGGTGGTGGCACTACCGACGTGGCTATTTTCCACGAAGGTATCATTCGTCACACGGCAGTAATTCCTTTTGGAGGTAACAGCGTAACCGAAGATATCAGAGAAGGATGTTCGGTGATGCGCAACCAAGCTGAATTATTGAAAACTCGTTTCGGTTCAGCCCTGGCCGAAGAAAATAAAGAAAATGAAATCATTTGTGTGCCAGGATTGCGTGGTCGTGAACCTAAAGAGATTTCAGTTAAAAACCTTGCCTACATCATCCAGGCCCGTATGGAAGAAATTGTAGAACATGTTTATTACGAAATCAAATCATCTGGTTATGAAAAACGTTTGATTGGCGGAGTGGTAATCACAGGTGGCGGCGCTTTGTTGAAGCATCTTAACCAAATGGTGGAGTATGTGACAGGTTTAGATTGCCGTGTAGGTTATCCAAACGAGCACTTGTCTAAATATGAAGAGATGCCCAAAAATATCTACGATGATTTGAAGAGCCCAATGTATGCAACCTCGGTAGGTTTGTTGATCAAAGGAATTCAAAAAGCCGAAGAATTGTTAGAAGAAATGAAGCAACCAGGCGTTTTTGTAGAGAAACCACGTGAGGTAAAAGAGAAGCCAAAAAGAAGTGGATTGTTTGATAAATTACTGGGTAAAGCATCAGAATTTATCAGAGATGATATGAATGTTAGCGACGAAGATTACATCAAGCCGTAATATTTTTCCACAAACCGGGAATTTTCCACATTCTTAACAGTTGTGGAAAACGACTGTTAAAAAAGTGTTAATATTACAAGAGGAATGAACAGCAAAAATTAGATTTTTAAACTACTGATTCATAACAATATGAAGTTCGAAATGTTAAAAGATAAATCTTCAATCATCAAAGTTATTGGTGTTGGAGGTGGTGGAGGTAACGCGGTAAACCACATGTACCGTCAAGGAATTACTGGTGTAGACTTTATTATTTGTAATACCGATGCGCAGGCATTGGAGTTTAGCCCTATTCCTAACAAAGTACAATTGGGTGCTAGCTTAACCGAGGGAATGGGAGCTGGTTCAATTCCAGAAGTAGGAAAAAACTCCGCTATAGAAAATATAGAGGATATCAAAAATATGTTGGGCCCAACTACCAAAATGCTTTTTATTACGGCAGGTATGGGTGGTGGTACCGGTACAGGTGCTAGTCCAATTATTGCTAAAGCAGCGAAGGAGCTTGATATATTAACCGTAGCGATCATTACTACGCCTTTCTCTTTCGAGGGAAAAAGACGTAAGATGCAAGCTGACGACGGTTTGGAAGAATTGAAGAAGTACGTAGATTCTTACTTAGTGATTTCTAACGATAGACTACGTGAGATTTTCGGAAACTTAACCTTAGGTTCTGCATTTGCACAGGCAGATGATATCTTGACCACGGCAGCTAAGGGTATCGCAGAAATCATTACAGTACCAGGCTATATCAACGTTGACTTTAAAGATGTGCGTACGGTGATGAAAGAAAGCGGTGTATGTATCATGGGTAGTTATGCTGCCGATGGTGATAACCGTGCATTAGCAGCCGTAGAAGGTGCTTTGGCTTCTCCATTATTAAAAGATAACGAAATCGAAGGTGCTAGATACATCCTTTTAAACATCAGTTCTGGTGTGAAAGAGGTAACGATGGATGAGGTTTCTATCATTACAGACTATATCCAAGATAAAGCAGGTTTAAGTGCCGACTTAATTTGGGGTAACTGTATCGACGAGAACTTGGGAGACAAGATATCGGTAACCATTATTGCTACTGGTTTCCAAACTACTGAACAAAGAGAGAAAGACAAACAAAACGTTAAGAAAATTTCTTTGTTAACGCCAGAGGAAGCACCGTTGGTACGACCAGTAGAGCCAGTAAACTCGTT
The DNA here is from genome assembly GCF_039594775.1 of Pedobacter sp. GTDB lineage: Bacteria > Bacteroidota > Bacteroidia > Sphingobacteriales > Sphingobacteriaceae > Pedobacter. The sequence continues at coordinate 1,454,763 of NZ_JBCNMT010000001.1, forward strand.
CATCACGCCTAAAGAGGCACCAGTAAGCAATGAGCCTGTATTGAAAGTTCAACCAGAGGAATCGAAACAGCCAGACTTATTTGGCGATTTATTCAATATCGCTAAACCAGCTCCAGTAGCAGCGGCACCTAGCCCTGCACCAGTAACAGAAGAGCCCGGTTTTGTTTTCCATAAATTAGTGGAAGAGCAAGTAAGTGCGGAGGAACCTGCAAATACAGAGGAGCCTGGTTTTGAGTTCGAAATAAAGGTTGCCGAAACTGAATTTGTTTTTGAAACCCCTATTGCTTCTATTCCAGAAGAAGTAGTAGAAGAGCAACAACCGATAGCTGCAGCGCCAGTAGAAGAATACAACGCTGACCAAGATAAAACAGATGAATCGATTGAGGAGCAATTGAGGAAATCAAAAGAGAGAATTTTGAGGTTGAAAGATCTTAGCATGAAGTTAAGAACAACTAACGGCCTACAAGAGTTGGAAAATGTACCTGCTTATCAACGTAAGCAAATGCAATTGCAACAAATCCAGCACTCATCAGAATCGCAAGTATCTAGATTTACTTTGACCAATGATGAGGATGGTGAAACAGGAATTAGACCTAATAACTCATTTTTACACGATAATGTGGATTAATGATAACGGTTAAATCATAAAAAGCCTTAGCAATTTATATTGTTAAGGCTTTTTTATTTGAAAAAATGGGCCGCTAATTCGTCATTTCGAGTGGAGGATAACGAAGTCGAGATTTTTGAAAATCAACGAAGCTAATCTTGGGGAATTCGTTTGTTTGAAGCTAAAAAGTCTATCCACTGTGGTTTGAATGATGAATAGCATTTAAACGATTGATTAAAAGGGTTGTCAAATCGTGATTTAAAACTTAAATTTGCGCCACTATTAACACAGTACAATAAGATCTTACATAAACATTTAACATTGGATATTTTTGATAAAGTAGCAAAACGCATGGGGCCTATTGGTCAACACCAAAGCTGGTCACATGGGTATTTTTCTTTTCCAAAACTTGAGGGAGAGATTGCGCCTCACATGAAATTTAGAGGCAAGGAGCATTTGGTTTGGAGCTTAAACAACTATTTAGGGTTGGCCAACCATCCAGAAGTGAGGAAAGCTGATGAGCAAGGTGCTGCCGAATTCGGTATGGCCTATCCTATGGGCGCACGTATGATGTCAGGTAACTCTAAATATCATGAGCAATTAGAACAGGATCTAGCCTCATTTGTAGGTAAAGATGATGCCTTTTTGTTGAACTTCGGTTATCAGGGTATGGTGTCAATTATTGATGCTTTGCTGGACCGTAACGATGTAGTGGTTTATGATGGAGAGTCGCACGCTTGTATTTTAGACGGATTACGTTTGCATATGGGCAAGCGTTTTGTTTACAAGCATAACAACGTAGAAGACGCACGCAAGCAATTACAAAGAGCTACTAAATTGGTTGAGCAAACTGGTGGTGGTATCCTGTTAATTACCGAAGGTGTTTTCGGGATGTCAGGTGCGCAAGGTAAATTGAAGGAGCTAATTGAATTGAAGAAAGAATTCAATTTCCGTTTACTTATCGATGATGCACATGGTTTTGGTACTATGGGTCCAACAGGTGCAGGAACTCACGAAGCACAAGATGCTATCGAAGGCGTTGATGTTTACTTCGCTACTTTCGCGAAATCAATGGCCGGTATTGGTGCATTCGTTGCCTCAACTAAGCAATTAACGGATTATTTTAGATATAACATGCGTTCTCAGACCTTTGCGAAGGCATTGCCTATGCCTATGGTAATTGGTTTAATGAAACGCTTAGAGTTGCTTAAAAACAATCCAGAGCTAAGAGAGAAATTATGGACCATTGCTACTACTTTGCAAAACGGCCTACGCGAGCGTGGTTTTGATATCGGAGTAACCAATACCGTAGTAACACCGGTTTTCTTGAAAGGAGAATTGCTAGAAGCTACAGCCCTTACTCACGACTTACGTGAAAACTATGGTATTTTCTGCTCTATTGTGGTATATCCTGTTATTCCAAAAGGAATGATCGAGCTAAGGCTTATTCCAACA
>NZ_JBCNMT010000002.1:0-797559 GCF_039594775.1 Pedobacter sp.
CGCTAGATGCCTTTAGTGAAGTGTCAGAAAAGCTGAAACGTGGTTATTATCAAGAGAATAGGTTCTCTTCGCCAGAATAAAATAGAAACTCAAAAAGCCTCAGGAAAACCGAGGCTTTTTTTATGAAGCTTTGATTTACAGTGAATTGCTGTTCATAAGTGTCGGTTTTGTGGAAAAAAAACGCACAAACCCTCATTTTTTCTTTTGACAAAAGTTTTTTTATTAAAATAAACCTCTTACATTAGTAATAGAGTATTAATCAAAACCTTAAAAACTAATAGGAGTATTTTAAAAATGAAAAAATTTGCTGAAGTAAAGGCACTAGTAGCAGCTTTAGAAGCTGATGTGGACAAATTTTACAACAAGTCAAACAGCGCAGCTGGAACACGTGTACGTAAAGGTATGCAGGATTTGAAAAACTTAGCTCAAAGCATCCGCTTAGAAGTGCAAGAAACTAAAAACAAAGCTTAATTTTAAACGCATTGTTAAAGAAAAAGCGCCCCTGACCAAGGCGCTTTTTTCTTTTCTAGCTATTTTATATCGGTGTTGCCGTCATTTCGAATGTTAGTACAAGCCTCGTAGGTTTCAAAAACTAATGAGGCTTAATTATATGCAGTTAACCATCATTTCCAACGCAAGTGAGAAATCTCGCGGGATGCTGCTGCGAAATTAAATCTGGCCGTAACATTATTTCCCAAGTCGCTAGATTTCTCCTATCGTCGAAATGACGAGAGGGCAAAGAAAAAGCCCCAATTGCAAATCAATCAGGGCTTTTCTATTTGGTGATGGCTTAATTTCTAGGCCAACTGTTTCAATTGTTCAGCAATGGCAGCATTTAAGCTCGCGGTAGCTTTAACCAATGGTAAACGAACATCGTCACCACAAATGCCAAGTTGTTTCAAAGCAGATTTTACACCTACTGGATTACCCTCTGCAAAGCACAATCTTGTAAATTCAAGCAGGCTTAAGTGTGCTGGTGTCGCTTTTGCGAATTCGCCATTTAAGCACAATCTGATCATATCAGAGAATTGCTTAGGCAAAGCGTTACCAATTACCGAAATTACACCAACGGCGCCAATAGACATCATTGGTAGCGCTACAGGGTCATCGCCAGAGATCAACATAAAATCTGAAGGTTTATCTCTCATAATTTGGTTAAATTGGTCAAATGAACCTGCCGCGTCTTTAATACCGATAAGGTTTTTAAAGTCGTGTGCTAATCTGCAGGTTGTTTCTGGCAACATGTTAGAACCGGTTCTGCCTGGTACATTATAAAGCAAGATTGGTAATGTACTTGTTTCGCTTAGGTATTTGTAATGTTGGTAAATACCTTCCTGATTAGGTTTATTGTAATAAGGACTTACAGATAGGATTGCACTATAGCCATTGCTTTCAAAAGTCCTAATTTCTTCGGCAACGCCCAAAGTGTCATTGCCACCAATACCAGCTACTAAAGGCAAGCGGCCATTGTTAATTTCAGCGGTAAACTCCCACACCTTCTTCTTCTCGTCCTTGCTTAATGTGGCAGTTTCGCCAGTTGTACCTAAAGACACGAGATAATCTGTACCTCCATTAACCAAGTGATTGATCAGGCGCTCTAAGCCCTGATAATCTACCGAGCCATCGGTGTTGAACGGTGTGATCATTGCTACACCTGTTCCGTGAAATTTGTTCATTATATATTATTAATTATTGAATTATTGAATGATAGAATTTTGAATGGGCTATACTCATTATTAATTATTTACTCATTCAAAACTCACTCATTCAAAATTAAGTTTCTCAACCAATCATTTCTTCCAGTTCATCCTCGCTAATCATCTTAATGTTCAGCTTGGTGGCTTTCTCCAATTTAGATGGTCCCATATTATCACCGGCCACTAAAAAGTCGAGTTTTGCGGAGATACTGCTTAAAATTTTACCTCCATTTTCTTCGATCAAATTCTTCAGTTCGTCTCTGCTGTATTTCTCGAAAACACCCGAAATTACAAATGTTTTTCCATTTAATTTGTCGCTTTGGGGCTTATTTGAACTTTCTTTGACTTCAAAGCATAAACCCGCATCTTTCAATTCGTTTATCTGCGCAACGTTGCTGTTTTTTGCGAAATATTCGTTAATGCTATCCGCAATACGTACACCAATTTCATCTATAGCGGTAAGTTCTTCTAGAGATGCGGCTGCTAGGTTGTCGATATTCTTTACGCCCTTGGCTAGTTTTTTAGCAACCGTTTCACCAACGTATCTGATGCCCAAACCAAACAGCACTTTTTCAAAAGGCATTTGCTTTGATTGTTCGATGCCTTTCAGCATGTTTTCTATGGATTTTTCTCCGAAACGTTCGATGGCTTTCAGCTCGTCAGCCTTTTCGCTTAGCTTGTATAGATCGCTAATGTGTCTAACCAATCCACGTTTGTAAAAGGTTTCGATGGTTTCATCACCTAAGCCGTCAATATTCATCGCTTTGCGACCAATAAAATGCTGTATTTTCCCAACAATCTGTGGGCCGCAGCCATCTTCGTTAGTGCAATAATAAGCGGCTTCACCTTCTTTTCTAATAAGTGGCGTACCGCATTCAGGGCAATTTTCAATAAAATGGATAGCTTTTGTGCCTGGCTTGCGTAAATCGAGGTTTACCTTAATGATTTTCGGAATGATTTCGCCTCCTTTTTCAACCAAAACGGTATCGCCTTCATGCAGATCTAAACGTGTAATTTCATCAGCATTGTGGAGCGTTGCTCTTTTTACCGTAGTACCTGCCAACACAACTGGTTTTAGATTGGCTACCGGGGTAACGGCGCCAGTTCGTCCTACCTGATAAGTTACTTTTTCCAACACTGTTTGTACTTCGGCAGCTTTGTACTTATACGAAATCGCCCAACGAGGTGATTTGGCCGTGAAGCCTAATTCCTGTTGTTGGCCATAGTTATTCACTTTAATTACAATCCCGTCAATATCATAGCTTAACTTAAAGCGTGCTTCGTCCCAATGATGGATAAAATCTAAAACCTCTTCGATATTCCCAGCTAATTTGGTGTGCTCGCATACATGAAAGCCCCATTGTTTTACTGCCTCTAAGCTTTCCCAGTGGGTTTTAAAAATTTGTTTATCCGTATAAAGTCCATAAAGAAAACAATCTAGCGGACGTTTTTTTACTTCTTTGGAGTCCTGCATTTTCACAGTTCCTGCGGCAAAGTTGCGTGGGTTGGCGTAGGGAACTTCACCCAGTTCTTCGCGTTCCTTGTTCAAACGTTCAAAAGCTGCTCGGTGCATAAATACTTCGCCTCTGATCTCAAAGGTTTCGGGAATGTTTTCACCCTTAACTTTGTGGGGGATAGAATGGATGGTTTTAATGTTGGCCGTCACTTCATCGCCCTGTGTGCCATCTCCTCTGGTTACGGCACGTACCAATACTCCATGCTCGTAGGTAAGGCTCATGGAAAGACCATCAAATTTGAGCTCGCACACATACTCAAAATCATCACCAATGGCTTTGCGTACGCGTTCGTCAAAATCTCTCAGGTCTTGCTCGTTATAGGTATTGCCCAATGATAACATGGGCCATTTGTGCCTTACCGTGTTGAAGGTTTTGGTAATATCGCCCCCCACTTTTTGCGTAGGTGAGTTGGGATCTGCATACTCTGGATACTCTTGCTCCAATTTGGCCAGTTCTTCCAATTTCTTGTCAAACTCGTAATCGGCTATGGTTGGCATGGCCAAAACATAATAGTTGTAGGTATGTTGGTTGAGCTCATTGACCAGCGCATCCATTTTATCTTTTATCGCAAACATTGACATAGCACGAAGATAAGAAAAAGGGGTTTAGGGTTGAAAGAAGATTTATGCTTGTGATCTATTTCTCCTGAAATGAATTGTACAGATTTTGGCATAAAATGTACAACGTACTTGAAGGTGCTTAAGTTATTTTTGTGTTCAAAATAGATAAACGATGGACGGTATATCACGCAAAAATTTTATCAAGAATTCTGCTTTTGCAGTAGCTGGTTTAGTATTGGCTCCTGAAATAGCTGGTGCTCACGACCAACAGCAAAGAGTAACGACTTCTGTAGATGGAAAGCTGACGCTTAAGAATGTTCGTTTGGAAACCGGTTTTGCATACGATGAACAGGGAGAGGTAGCTGCTACTAAAACAGATTTGTTTTGCATAGAGATTGATAAAGGTAAAATTGTGAAGGTCGGTACTAACCAGCCCAATTTAAAAAATGCCATTGATGCCAAGGGGTATTTGATGCTGCCCTCTTTTAAGGATATGCACATTCATTTGGATAAAACTTTTTATGGTGACCATTGGCAGGCCGTTAAAAGAAGAACGGGCGGTGTAAAGGGCATGATTGCGCTGGAGCAGCAAATGCTGCCCGAAATGTTGAAAAATTCTACCCATAAGGCCGAAAAGTTGATAGAACTATTGCAATCTAAAGGTACTTCATTTGCCCGTAGCCATGTCAATATTGAACCAACTTCTAAGTTGGAATCCTTGAAAAACCTTCAAATTGCCTTAGAACATAAAAAGAAAGAGTTCGGAGCCGAATTGGTAGCATTTCCACAACATGGCGTATTTTATACCGATTCTGTCCCTTATTTAAAAGAAGCAGCTAAAACAGCTATTGATTTCATTGGTGGGCTTGATCCATTTAATGTGGATGGGGCTATTGAAAAAACCATGGACTTTACGGTACAATTGGCTTTGGACCATCAAAAGGGTATTGATATCCATTTGCATGAGACTGGCGATTCGGGCGTGCAAACCATCGAATATTTGATCAAGAAAGTGAACGAAAATCCTGCTTTAAAGGGAAAGACTTATTTAAGCCATTGCTTTGCTTTAGGGAGGGTGAATAAAACTAAGCAGGAGGAACTTGCTGAGAAGCTTGCTGAAGCGAAGATAGGAGTGGTTTCAACCATTCCATTTGGAAGTTTGGTAATGCCTATTCCAACTTTAATGAAATATAAGGTAGAGGTGTTGACGGGCAACGACAGTATTGTAGACCATTGGAATACCTTTGGGACAGGTAGCGTACTACAAAAGGCAAATTTAGCTGCTCAGTTATATGGCTATTCTACCGAGTTTCAATTATCGAGAATGTTGGGATTGGCCACCGCCAACGTATTGCCGCTAACGGATAAGGGCGAGCAGCAATGGCCAAAGGTAGGGGACAAGGCAAATTTGGCCTTTCTTGATGCGAGCTGTTCAGCGGAAGCTGTTTCAAGGATTTCGGACGTAAAGTCCCTGATTTACGAAGGAAATAAGGTGTTTTAAAAATAAGCACGATGAAAATGATGTTAATCCTGTTGTCGTACAGTTTGCTTGGTCCATGTCAGCAAACCAATCACTTGAATCTTAAAAAAGAGATAATGAAGCAAGATATCATTGAGTTAGTGGAGCGTAACGATTTAGCGGGGGTAAAGAATGCTTTGCAAAAAGGAGCTAAGGTGAATGCGCAGGATAATAATAAACGAAGTTTGTTATTGATCGCTACGGTAAATCAGCAATTGGAGATGGCCCAACTATTGGTTGCTCATGGTGCCGATGTGAATATGCAAGCAGATAATTTGGATAGCCCTTTTTTATATGCAGGTGCCAGTGGACAAACTGCTTTGGTTAAATTATACCTGGCAAGCGGTGCTCGTTTTGACGTTTTTAATCGATACCATGGTTCCGCACTTATTCCGGCCTGCGAGCGTGGGCATGTAGACATTGTAAAGATTTTGGTAGATACGAAAGATTTTCCTGTAGACCATATTAACCGTTTAGGATGGACCGGGTTATTAGAAGCTGTGATTTTAGGCGATGGCAGTAAAAAGTATCAACAAATTGTACAAATCTTAAAAGAGGGTGGCGCTAATTTGCGCATAGCGGATAAAGATGGCATTACGCCTCTGCAACATGCCAAAAACCGTGGGTATCAGGAAATCGTTCGACTGCTGGAGTAAGTAAGGAATATATTAGATTGGTTTTCGGTTTTTGTTATATTTAGCAAAAAACCGAACACTCATGGGGCAGAAATCTGATCACTTTCCTTTGCTGAATATCCAAGAATTCAGTACGCATTCCGATCAAACTCGTGACCTGTTGTTTCATGAGTTGCGGGGAAAGAACTACATCGCTAAACCACATAAACACGATTTCTTTATCATCATTTTGTTTGAGACGGGAAAGGGCGAGCACGCTATTGATTTTAAGAGTTATGAAATTAAGGACCAGCAAGTACATTTGGTTTTCCCAAATCAAGTGCATCAATGGGATATTAAGGAGGGTACTATAGGCTATCAGTTGATGATCAGTAGAAAGTGGTTTGAAATATTTTGGTCGTCCTTACAATATTCTACGTCATACTACCAAAGTCATCCGGTGCTTGAGGTTCCCGAAACTATTTTTGAAGCACTTTTGCTTGAGTTTAAATCTATCCAGGCTGAACTGAAGGAAACGAACAACGTTTTTTGGGAGCTTGTTCAGGCAAGGAGCAAGGTCATTGGCCTGTTGGTTAGCAAAGTGATTGATGCTAATTATAGGGATGTAGAAAAATTTCACTCCAATGCCGTTATCGCTAATTTCTTGAAATTGGTAGAAGAACATTTTAAGCAACAACGCTCCGTTTCTTTTTATGCTGATCAACTTCATATTTCGGCAAATTATTTGAATGTGGTTTGCCAAAAAAGCTTGAATACTACAGCTTCCTCTTTAATTAAGGATAGGATTTTATTGGAGGCAAAGCGATTGCTCAAAGTTTCGGAAATGTCGGTAAAAGATATTGTTTACGACCTAAATTTTTATGATCACGCCAGTTTTACCAAGTTTTTTAAGGCGCTAACTGAAATGACACCTTCTGAATTTAGGGAGGATCACTAGTTGGAAATTGGTGCTTTCATGATACCGCTTTTTCGTCTCATTATCCTTTCCTAAGTAGCTGCAGCAAGGTTTTTTATGCAGTTGTTTAAAACTTATCTCTTTTAAATGGGCATCAAATCTTATATTTACGCATCCCAAAAACTTTTTTAGCACATGAGTGAAGAACTGGACGACCTAAATGAGACCAATTTGCCCGAAGAGCAGGAACATAAACATGCCGTGATTCCTATCAATGGTTTATATGAAAATTGGTTTCTGGACTATGCCTCGTATGTAATTTTGGATAGGGCGGTACCGCACATCAATGATGGCTTTAAGCCTGTACAGCGCCGCATCATGCACTCGCTAAAGGAGATGGACGATGGGCGTTTTAACAAAGCGGCCAACGTAATTGGTAATACCATGAAGTACCACCCGCATGGGGATGCCTCTATTGGGGATGCGATGGTGCAGATTGGCCAGAAGGATTTGCTGATTGATTGCCAAGGTAACTGGGGCGATCCTATTACTGGCGATAGTGCTGCTGCGCCTCGTTACATTGAGGCTCGCTTATCGAAATTTGCCAACGATGTGGTTTTTAATCCTGATACTACGGTTTGGCAATTAAGTTATGATGGCCGTAACAATGAGCCGCTTACCTTACCTGTAAAATTCCCCTTGTTATTGGCGCAAGGTGCCGAGGGGATTGCGGTAGGTTTGGCTACCAAAATCATGCCTCACAACTTCAATGAGCTATTGGATGCGTCGATAGAGATTTTGAGGGGCAATAGAAGTAACATCCTGCCCGATTTCTTTACTGGTGGTATGGCCGATTTTTCTAATTACAACGAAGGTCAGCGTGGAGGCAAAATTAGGGTACGTGCTAAAATTACCGAACGTGATAAAAAGACCTTGGTGATTACCGAAATTCCTTATAGCACCACCACTGGATCGTTAATCGATAGCGTACTAGCGGCCAACGATAAGGGTAAGATCAAGATCAAGAAAATTGAGGACAACACGGCGGCCAATGTAGAGATTGTAGTGCATTTGGCTCCAGGGATTTCGCCTGATGTGACCATTGATGCGCTATATGCTTTCACTAATTGTGAGGTTTCCATATCGCCAAATACCTGTGTAATCAAGGATGATAAGCCCCATTTTTTAAGCGTTAATGATATCCTAGAGCAGAATACGAAGTTCACCAAAGCTTTGTTGAAACAGGAGTTGGAAATTCGTTTGCACGAGCTACAAGAACGTGTATTTTTCAGCTCTTTACTGAAAATCTTTATCCAAGAGGGGATGTACAAAAATCCAGATTACGAAAATTCTGGAGATTTTGATACAGTAGTGGAGGTTTTGCATCGTTTGTTTGAGCCATTTAAGGCTTCTCTATATCGCGAAATTCAACCTGAGGACTTTAAAAAGCTGATCGATAAGCCGATGAGCAGCATTACCCGTTTTGATGTGAAGAAGGCGGATGAAATGATGAAGGCTTTAGAAGATGAGATGAAGGTGGTGCGTGGCCATTTACGTCATTTAACTGATTATACCATTGCTTGGTTTGAGAAGATCAAAGCTAAATATGGCAAAGGTCGTGAACGTAAAACCGAAATTAGACTGTTTGACAGAGTAGAGGCGGCGAAGGTTGCTTTGGCCAATGTGAAACTTTACATGAACCGCGAAGACGGTTTTATTGGTACCGGTCTGAGAAAGGACGAATATATTGGCGATTGTTCGGATATTGATGAAATCATTGTATTCCGTGAAGATGGTCGCTTTATAGTCACCAAGGTAGCTGATAAAACTTTTGTAGGTAAGCATATTATCCATGCCCAAGTGTTTAAAAAGGGGGATGAGCGCACGGTTTACAATATGATCTATAAGGATGGCGGAAGCGGTATTAGTTATATCAAGCGTTTCTCTGTAGTTGGTGTAACCCGCGATAAGGAATATGATCTAACTAAAGGTACCAAAGGCTCAAAAGTGCTATACTTTACGGCCAATCCTAATGGTGAGGCCGAAATTGTGAGCGTACAATTAAAACCGCACTCTAAGTTAAAAAAACTAGCCATTGATATTGATTTTGCTAATATTGCCATTAAGGGACGTGGGTCAATGGGTAATATTGTAGTGAAATTCCCTATCAAAAAAGTATTGTTAAAATCTAAGGGAGTTTCTACACTGTCGGGCATTAAAATATGGTATGATGATATCTTGAAACGTTTGAACGTTGATGGCAGAGGGAGGTACCTGGGTGAGTTTGATGGAGATGATAAGATTTTACAGGTATACAGTAATGGGACTTATGAGCTGAGCACCTTTGAACTGAATAATCACTTTGACGAAGGCATTGTGCTGATGCAGAAATTTAATGCCGAACATGTTTATGGTGTAGTACATTATGATGGCAAGGCCAAAAATTATTTCGTAAAACGATTTGTTTTTGATGTGCAGCCCATAGGTAAGGTGGTAAGCTTTATCAGTGAGGAAAATGGTTCGAAAATGGTTTTCATTACCGGTAAAACTGATGCCAGGCTAACTGTTGATGTGGAAAAGGGTAAAACCAAAACGCCAGAAACGCTTGAACTTGAATTGGCCGGCTTAATTGACGTTAAAGGCTGGAAAGCTAATGGAAATAGGCTAACACCACATACGGTTAAGAATATTACTTTGGTTGATGCAGAATTGGAAATAGGGATAGACCATTTGGAAGATTCGCATTTTGAAGTGGTTGAAGTGCATACTGATCCAAACAAAGAAGGTGAGGAAACTGAAGAAGGTACTGAAGGAACAGTTAATGAAATTCAGGTAGAAGAAGTAAGCCCTGAGCCTAATGAAGACAACCCTACTTTTGAATCCAAAGAACAGCAGTCTAATGAGGAACCCAAAAAACCAAAGCCAACGTTTAAATCGGCGGCTAAACCTTTGGTTGTAGATGAACCTGCAAAGGAACCGAAACCAGAAGCCGCAGCTGCTGAAGGAACAGAGCCTCCGGTACAGAAAAAGAAAATATCATTTGAGATTACCAATCCAGGTGATATTAAAATAGATGATAAAGGACAGGGTTCTTTGTTTTAGATTACTTATTGGACAGACTTACGAAGTTTCTAAAACTTCGTAAGTCACCTATTTCTTAGTTTGTCAGTCTGAGCTTGTCGAAGAGTATTTTGATAAACGTGATTAATTGAAAGTACTTTTGATAGAAATGAAAAAAATAGTTTTTGTAGTGTTGTTTTCCCTGATTAGTTTCAGCTTGTATGCTCAAAATGAGAAAGTGGACAGCGTCTTAAGAAAATGGGTAGCTTGTTTCAATAAACAAGATTATCAAAAAGCATATGATTTGTATGCACCATTCTATAGGGATAAAGTTCGTTTAGATATTTTTACAAAAAATATGAAAATGGTTTATGGCATGATGATGGGGGAAATTAGAGAGATTAAATTCATATCCTTTAATGGTCAATACTATAAATTCATACTGTTCGCCAAATCTAATCAAATAGAGGCTGACGTTACATTAGTTGTTGATAGTGAATATAAATTTAGATATTTTAATTTCGATGGTATTGGAGGACGTGGAAATCCCCCTCCTGTTGCAGGAAATTTAAGAACTACAGGTAGTTAGAGCTTTATTCCTAGATAGACTTACGAAGTTTTTAAAACTTCGTAAGTCTCCTGACCAAATTCCAGTTCAATTTTGGCTAATCAGCCTGATCCAGTCGAATACATTTAAATGCATTTAATAAGTTTAGCGAATATCTTTCGAAACTTCATAAGTCTCCAATAGCATATTTTTATATCTTTGCCTTACTCAAAGGGGTGCTTGCTCATTAACTCAATAATAGCAGGCTGAGATTATACCCAGTTTTTGAAGTCAGAGTTGAGCATTTAAAGGCAGCACTGCTGTAATGTTAACTTTTAACTTCAAAAACGCACCTGATGCGGGTAATGCCGACGTAGGGAAAGGAAAAGAGGTTAAGCCGTTTACTGTTTCGCCCTGAAAACAGTTTTCAATGATTTTTTAATTGCCTCTGGCAAAATGTATTGAGAATGGAAATTCAGGAAATGCTCCGTTTGTTTGTGGAGCAAGTAAAGGCAACTACCTATCTGGAATGGTTTGCCGTTGGTTTTGGGGTTACAGAAGTATTACTGGCCAAGCGAAATAACATTTGGTTATATCCCGCCGGCATTATCGGTATACTATTATCACTTTATTTGAAGCTAAATGCCAGATTGTATGCCGAAAGCTTGTTGAGCATGTACTATTTGGTGATGAGCATTTACGGCTGGGTCATTTGGTCGAAACGTTTGGCCAAAAAGGAAGCAGTAACTGTAAGTTGGACTACTAAACAGGAATTGCAGATTGCTTTTGCTATTGCTATAGGAGGATATTTTGTACTGTATTTTGCTTTGGTTAATTTCACCAATTCTGATGTCCCTATTTTAGATGCCTTTGTTTCCTCAACTGCTTGGGCGGGCATGTGGCTCTTGGCCCGTCGTAAAATAGAAAACTGGATTTTTTTGAATGTGTCGAACATAGTAGCCATTCCACTGATGTGGCATAAAAACTTTGTGATGTTTGCACTACTCACGTTATTCCTATTCATCGTTGCCATATTTGGCTATTTCGATTGGAAGAAAATCTACAAAAAGCAATTATTAAGTAAAAAGTAAAAAGTAAAAAGTAAAAAGTAAAAAGTAACGCTCGTATACGCTTATCCCAAAACAACTAAAAAACAAATCACCTAAACAACAGCAAATGGAACAATTCACACAGACTTGGCAGGAAGCCATTTTAGCATTAGCTCCGCAATCGGAAGCACTTGGAGAACTGCATCCAGATATTTTGGAGATTGCTTATGAGCAGGAGTGGTTTAAGCTTTACGTACCCCAAGCATATGGAGGACCAGGTAAAAAACTTCCAGAAATTTTAAGAATAGAAGAGGATTTGGCCTATGTGGATGGGAGTACGGCATGGACCGTAACCTTATGTAGTGGTGCTGCTTGGTTTGCCGGTTTTTTAGACCCCACTTTGGCTGCAGAGATTTTTACCAATCGAAAGGTTTGTTTTGCGGGTAGTGGAGCAGTGGGAGGCACCGCACAAAAAGCAAATGGAGGTTACCGCATCAATGGGCATTGGAAATATGCAAGCGGGGCTTTACATGCCACTATTTTTACGGCTAATTGCCTATTGCAGGATGAGCAGGGGAACGATTTGTTTGATGAAGACGAAAATCCGATCATTAAGTCGTTTATTTTGAAAAGAGATGAAGTAGAGATTTTGTCAGGTTGGTCTTATTTTGGTTTGGTAGCCACAGGAAGCCATGCTTTCGATGTCCATGATATAGAGGTTCCCGCCAATCGTTCGTTTAAGATCAATACCGAAATAAAAGTGGCCGATGAAGGTTTCAATTACCCTTTCCTGCAACTGGCTGAAACTACATTGGCAGTGAACAGTTTGGGGATGGCCCGTAGGTTTGTTGACTTGGTGGGGGATAGCTTCTTCAATCGTTCAGGCTTTAAGCGGTACAGTCCGGAGCAGGTCACTTATTTTGAACAGGAATTAGCAAAAGGGAAACATACATTATCTACCATTAGAGAGCATTTTTATGAAGCGTTTGACGTTTCGTGGCATCAATTGCTTAACGAAGGTAAGATAGCCGAAGAGGTGTTAAAAGAAGTAAGTAGGTTAAGTAGAGAGCTTGCCCATCAATCGAGAATTGTGGTAGATGCCCTTTATCCGTATGCTGGTTTAGAGGCGGCCAAAAGAGAAACAGAATTGAATAGGGTTTGGCGAGATTTGCATACCGCAAGCCAACACGCTTTGTTGACTTTTTAATTTTTATCATGCTTCTCATCTCGGACGCAATGGGCATAATGTTCCTAACGTCATTCCCGCGTAGGCGGGAATCTTAAATGGGATTAGGTATTTGTCTTAAATGAACCACATAGGCACATCGTGAACTAAACAACATTAGCAAAAGGGGATTCTTCTTTAAAAGTTATCCACTATAACTGGTGAAATATGTCTATGTGTCTATCTGGTTATATTTTTAATCAAATGAACGAGATAGGCTAGAATCTTAAAGTAAATTCAGGTATTAAGGAGATTTCTCATTCGTTTTACTTCATTCGAAATGACAGTAAGGGGAAAAAAAGAAAGGGTGTCCAAAAAGAAGTTCCATTACACCATTAACCAAATGGCGACAAACTCCTTTTCGACACCCTAACCCAATAGGCCATCCGTCCTACTGATATTGTATGTAGATTGGTCGCGGTTTTAATTTCACAAGTTCTTCTGGAGTCATCAACCTGTGAGGAGCCTTTTTCAAGTCGTTTTTATAGAATAATTTGAAGCCTGTAAACTGTACGGGTTCACTGTAAATAAAATGACGGTAAGTACCTAGTTTTAGATCAGGCTCACCCCATCCGTCCATGTGCATTACCACTTGTACTTCTGGACGTAGCTTGATGTTCTGTGAGTTAGTCACCATTTTTTTGGTAAAGCGGTGTACTATAAAAACCTTAGGAGGCAAGTTGTGTTTCTTTACCAAGTCAGCTAAATAGCCGGAAGCGTAATTGATTTCACTGGCATCATAGGTGCCGATTTTTCTACCTGGTAAAACACCTCCTTTCATTGAGAATTCAGGGTCAATTCCCAAATGCACGTTAGGCATCATCAAGTATTTTTCCAATAATGGCAATTCAGTCTGAATAGTGCTTAGTGCCACTTGAATATCCAAGAATACAATCATGTTTTTACGCATCTTAGCAATAGCCAATACCGAGTCGATATGCTTAAATGGCATACGGTTTCTGTATTTGCCATCTTTACCTGGATCACCAGCAGCAACTACCGCTATGTAGTGTAAAGCAGGCTGTACAGGTGTGCTAGGATCAGCTTTTTCCCATTTTGCCACTTCTTTATCTAGCATGCTCAACATGGTTTTAGGTTCGTATTCCCCTAAAGCCCCCATTTTTTTAGAATAAAGGTTGCCATAATAAGCTACGATACGTTTAAACGGTAAAATAGCACCATCCAATGGAATGGGGTGGTTTTTCACCGGCCATTTACCAGTAGTATCACCATTGGCATTGGTTTTTACCAGTTCATTATATTTAGCAGTATCTACAGGAGTACGTAAATTTGTTTCCTCTTCCACGGCTACGCCAGCAGAGTCGGTTTTTTTAGCCGTTTGTTTCCCGTTTTTATCCTTCGCGTCAGAAGTACAGTAGGCAAATGTACAGATGGTAGCCCCTGCTACCAAGATCAAGCTTGCGATCTTCGTGATTCTCATCCTTAATAATTTTTTCAATTTGGTAACGCTATTATGTTGTTAAACTGTCCTTCTAGAAGGTTTATCTTCTTAGCAATGTCGCAAACATAATGGTCATACAATTCTGTTAGATTTTTCCAATATGCCAAAAGTACATCATTTATTACAAGTAGTTGGTCTAACTTATCAACATGTGTACTAATTAAATAATCTCCCTAAAATAGATGTTTTTCAGTGAATTAAAATAGGCAGTTCAAAAAACTTTTATAATTATTTGTATTTAGTCTAAATAAATAATTAATATTGCGCAGTTATTTATAATTATTCTAAATAGTCGGTGAAAAATACTCTACTTCTAGTCGTTACTTTCGTTTTAAGTCTAAACTTTGCTTTTGCGCAAGAGCAAACAGTAAAATTGCGTGGCAAAATTTTAACAGCTGATGGGCAGCCCGCTTGGGGATTGGGGTTGTTTATAAAAAACACAAAAAACATTGCTTATACTAATAGAGAAGGTGATTTTAGCATTTGGGTTCCCGCAGGCAGCGTGGTGCTGGTAATCAAATCAGGTGTTTCTCATCAAGAGCAAGAGTTTACTATAGAAGCAACTTCCGATAAAGTTTTAGCCCCTATCACAATCAAGGAAAAATCTTATGAGCTAAGTGAAGTAATTGTTACTGGTCAGTATGAGCCGCAGTCGATGAAAAATGCGGTTTATAAAGTGCGGACAATTAGCGAAGAGAAAATCAAGCTCCGTGCGGCCACCAATATCCAACAGCTTTTAAATACAGAATTTGGTTTCCGTTTTAGCAATGACCTCACCTTGGGTGTTTCTAATGTGGAAATGATGGGGATGTCGGGCCGTAATGTGAAAATATTATTGGATGGTGTGCCTTTGGTTGATCGTTCGGATTTAAAAGAATCACTTAATCAAATTGATATTAATACGGTAGAGCGAATTGAAATTGTAGAAGGTCCAATGTCTGTGGTATATGGTACCGATGCATTAGCAGGGGTAATCAATATCATCACTAAAGGAAAGAACGGGGCCAGATTTGGAGTGTCTGCTCGTATACAAGAAGAAACTGCTGGCGATGAATATGAAGCGTTAAATGGAAAAGGTAGCCACAACAAAAACATCGGTGTCAACTGGCGAAATAATGGTTGGAGTGCCATGGCTGGTTTCTCTAATAACACCTTCGGGGGATGGAATGTGCCCGCTAAAACGTCAACCCGTGATGAGGTGAATGCCACACAATTCTGGAAACCTAAAGATCAATATTTGGCAAATGCTCGTGTAGGTTATGCTGATGCCAAATTTAACATTTGGTACCGTGCCGATTTTGTAAATGAAGACATCACTTCGAGAGGAGGGATTAATCCCAACTATACCGTAGTGACCCAAACCTATGCCACCGATAGGCTTAACAATCAGTTACATGCCAATTGGAATTTTAATGAGAAGCTGAGTTTAACCATGGTTGGAGGTTATACCAACTTACAGCGCAAGACCAAAACCACTCAATACAATTTTGCTACGGGTGCCGAAAGCTTAACTACTGGTGCCGGCGAACAGGACGTGGCCAAATTCAATGCTACTTTGTTTAGGTCCACCCTGCAATACCGACTTTCAGGCTTCATTGCCCTACAACCAGGAATAGAGATCAATAGAGAAGGTGCATCGGGACAACGAATTAAAGGCGATCCTGTAATTAACGACTACGCTTTCTTTGCTTCGGCAGAAATTAAACCTTTGAGGATATTGAAACTTCGCCCAGCGGTAAGGTTGATTAAAAACTCGGTATACGATGCTCCAGCGGCAGTTCCATCTTTAAATGCCATGCTAAATTTAACCCAGCAACTTGATTTGAGGCTTGGATATGGACGTGGTTTCAGAGCGCCTGCTTTGCGAGAACTGTATTTCGACTTTTTTGATGCCAGCCACTCTATAATGGGTAATGAAAACTTAAAGGCTGAAAAATCAAACAGCTTTGATGCTTCACTAACTTGGAACGCACTTCGCAATAATCGCTTGCAGCTGATCACAACATTAGCAGGTTTTTACAACCACTTTTATGATAGAATAGAATACGGACAATATGAAAATGACCCTACGGTAACTACCTTGATCAACATCAGTAAATATAAAACCACTGGCTTTTCTATCGACAACACCTTTAAATATGAAGACCTCCAGTTAAACTTTGGCCTCTCTTATATTGGCAGGTATAATGAATTAACCCAAGGAAGTTTTAAAAGTGAAGTCCCCCAATTTTCATGGACACCTGAATTTTTCAGTAACGTCATCTACACACTACCTAAAATTAAGGGAGCTGTTAGTTTAGCCTTTAAGCATACAGGTAGCCGCCCAAGCTATCAAATTAACAGCGCTAACCCTAACGAGGTGAGGTTAGCCAAGGTGGGCAGTTTCACTTGGACAGATCTAATGATCAATAAAACCATTAATAAGTATTTAATGCTGAATGCCGGGGTTAAAAACCTATTTGATATCACTACGCTAACCAATACTGCTACAGCAAGTGGCGGAGCACACAGTTCGGGTGGTGGAGTTGTACCTTATAGTTATGGCCGCTCCTATGTGTTGGGCTTAGCTTTTAACTGGAACAAATATTAACGTGTAAATAACTAATAACTAAATAAATTATCACAGTAATGAATAAGATTAATTTAATGATGGCCGTAGCTCTTTTAGCATTCACCTTTACGGCTTGTAAGAAAGATGATAAAGAACCGGAGATTGCTGTCCCTGTTTCTGATGGAAGTACGATGACTTTAAATGGTTTGATCTCGAATGAAACCGGAAGCGCAGCTGGAAATAGTGTTTACATAGATTTCAGCGCTGACAAACAAACCTCTGCTTCTAGGGCTTCTTGGACTTTAGGATTTAACGGGGGAACGGATTTTAAAGTAGTTTTAAACGCTCATAATGGCGTTTCGGCGAAAGTCATCAACAAAACCGATTTAAATACCGTTACTTCTGCTGATTTAGTTCAGGCTGATTTGGTGGTAGGTTTGGGAAATGCAGCAGAAGCTGAATTTTTAAAAGTAGATGATCCAAGACAAAATAATGCACTGGTTAAAACAGTAATAAGCACTATTTCGGCTACTGATAGCGAGAATAAGGTGTATTTAATTAACCCAGCAGGCGGAAGCCACACAGCAGTATTCAGCCCTGATAATGTTTATAAAGTTAGAATCCTTAGAAAAGGGACTGGTTATACACTTCAGTATGCGAAGTTAAGCGCTACTACTTTCAGTTCTTTAGATATTGCGAAGGATTCTAAATTTAACTACTCTTTTGTATCTCTGGCAGACAACAAAGCAGTAAGTGTTGAGCCAGAAAAAGCAAATTGGGATATCGTTTGGACTTGGTCGTTATACTATGGTGGTACTGCTCCAAGTCAATATTTGTACGGCTTCTCTGATCTAGTTTTCACGAATACTTTAGGAGGCGCTACATCGGCAGAAGTATCAGTTGCTACAAAATCTTACGCTGATTTCTCCGCATCTGATTTAACTAATGTGACTTTCTCTTCAAAAAGTAATTTGATTGGCGAAAATTGGAGGGTGACTACTGGGACAGGTATTAAAACAGCTGTGTTTTATTTAGTTAAAGATGCCGTAGGGAACGTTTACAAATTGAAGTTTGTAAGCATGGGAGTTGGCTCTGATGGCGGTACTCGTGGTAAACCGGTTATCGAGTATAAGCTAGTTAAAAAAGCTTAAGGTTAGTATCAATTATTAATAGTTTGTTTTGTTTAGGGAAGGCCTCCATGGATGTGGAGGCTTCTCTTGTTCTAAGTGTTTTTATAAAATGCCGTAATTTTCGCTTCAAAGGAAGAAGCTAGCACTACTCATATCCACCTTTGGAGGGGGAAGGGGGAGGTTAGGTTGACTACTAATAACCAAATAACTCCTATATTATCTAGAGATTCCTCCTATCGTCGGAATGACAAATATGTTTGTTTAGTGCACGCTGTTTTCAATTCAAATAGAAAGGTTGGCACTATTTATATCCCGTTAGGGGGGCAGGGGGGTAATTAACCAGTTAAACAAATAACCAATTAACCTCTATGTTATGAATCAGTCCTAAACTTTCCAAATACACCCAAAGGCAATTTAATACCAGAAGTAGCTTGTAAAAACAGCTCTCCGCATTCTAAGTTCTTTACTTGTGGGAATGAAGTTTTAATCAAGTTCTCTACAATTACCGAAGAAAAACCTAACGAATAGGTGTTCAAGATCAAGAAATGCTCCTGTGGATCTAAAAGCTGTACCACATCTTGCATCATTTCTTGGATATGGTCTTCTAGTTTCCATTTTTCGCCATTTGGCCCATGACCATAAGCGGGAGGATCTAAAATGATACCGTTGTATTTTTTACCACGCTTAAGTTCGCGTTTTACAAATTTCAAAGCATCTTCTACTACCCAACGTACATCTTTAAGTTTAGAAAGTTCTTGGTTTTCTGCAGCCCATGTTACTACTTGTCTAATCGAATCCACGTGGGTCGTATCGGCACCTGCCGCTTTGGCCACTAAAGATGCCGCACCAGTGTAGGCAAATAGATTAAGTACTTTGGGGCTAGGCGTTTTAAACCTCTTGATAGAAGAAGAAATATAGTCCCAGTTTACCGCTTGCTCAGGAAAAACGCCCACATGCTTAAAAGATGTTAGTCCTAAGCGCAGATTAATACTGATTTCATCGTTCTGATAATTCACGTTCCAGCGGTCGGGAGCACTTTTTTGATGTTTCACCCAATCTCCACTCGTGGCAGAGCGGCCTCTAAAGGTGATATGTGCTCTTTTTTTCCATTCCTCTGGGGATAATACTTTTTTCCAAACTGCTTGAGGTTCAGGTCTTGAAAGTACAAGATTGCCAAAGCGTTCTAATTTCTCGAAATCGCCACAGTCAATCAGTTCATAATCTTTCCAGTGGGTAGGGTTAAGCAGTTGTATCATGTAATGGAATGGTTTTAAAGAAGTAATTATTACCCCATAAATATGCCGTTAGCTAGTCTCCAATTTCAGGGATTAGCTTAGTTTTCTATCAGTTCTTATTTACGTTCGAAATGATGACAGCAGGCAAAGATAAGAATTTTAAAATTTGTCTTTAGCGGCCTTCATGAAACGGCTGGCAAATACAAAGTCGTTCAGTTCTGGGATATCGGTTTTGGCAATTTCCTTGTTAGAGCCTTCCCAAAACTTTTTGCCTTGGTGTAGGAACATGATATAATCGCCAATGCCCATTACTGAGTTCATATCGTGGGTAACTACTACAGTTGTGGTGTTATACTCTTCGGTAATCTCCTTGATCAGCTCATCAATTACAATGGAAGTCTTGGGATCTAAACCAGAGTTTGGCTCATCGCAAAAAAGATATTTTGGGTTCATGGCAATCGCACGGGCAATACCCACACGCTTTTTCATTCCTCCCGAAAGCTCGGCTGGGAAAAGTTTGTTCTTGCCTTCCAGGTTAACCCTGTCTAAACAAAAATTAACACGGTCAAGCTTTTCGCTTCTAGATTGATCGGTGAACATGTTCAAAGGAAACATGATGTTTTCCTCTACCGTCATCGAATCAAAAAGAGCAGAACCTTGAAACAGCATTCCAATTTCTTTTCTAATCTCAATGCGCTCTTCGGTATTTAACTGGGTAAAATCCCTACCATCATAAGTAACACTGCCTTGCTCGGGATGGTGCAAACCAATCATACACTTAAGTAGGGTGGTTTTTCCAGAACCGGATCCGCCAATGATCAAGTTGGTGATGCCTGGTTCAAACTTGCCCGAAATACCTTTTAAAACTTCGTTCTCGCCAAACGATTTATGGATGTCTTTAATCTCAATCATAACATTAAACCAGTTACAAGGTAGTCACACGCTAAAATACTGATACAGCTTACCACAACCGCTCTGGTACTGGCTTGTGCTACTTCCAAAGCACCTCCTTTTACGTAAAAACCTTCGTAGGCAGGCACAGAGGTAATGATAAATCCAAAAACAAAAGCTTTAACCAAAGCTACCGCGATGGTAAATGGATTAAAATCAGTAGTAATCCCTTGGATATATTCTGTAGGAGAAACTGCACCAGATAAAGTACCGCCTAAATATCCACCAGTGATACTCAAAACCATAGAAATGATTACCAACATAGGCACCATGGTAATCCCTGCTAAAATTTTAGGAAGGATCAGATATCCAGGAGCATTGATCCCCATAATTTCAAGGGCATCAATTTGTTCAGTTACTCTCATGGTGCCAATTTCCGAAGAAATAGCAGAACCAATTTTGCCCGCCAAAACAATAGCACTAATGGTTGGGCTAAGCTCCAAGATGGTAGAGTCGCGGTTTACAGAACCAATAATGGTTTTGGGAATAAAATCGCTCACCAACTGGAAAGCAATCTGTAAAGTCATTACTGCTCCAATAAAAGTAGAAATGATGGCAATTAGTCCAAGGGAGCCTACGCCAATGAAGTCCATCTGTTGAAAGATGGCTTTCATGTATATTTTCCATTTTTCAGGTCTCTTAAAAGCGGCTTTCAGCAGTAGTATATATCGGCCAAAATTGGTAAAATTCATCTAATAAACAATTTGCTTAAGTTAACTCAATATTATACAAAGAAACAACAAAAATGTTCTGGCAGGACTTATTTATTGAAAAAATATTCTCGATTGAAATATTATTGCCTTTTTTGCAAGTATTAAAATAGAATGAGATGAAAGCAATTGTAACTGGCGCAACCAAAGGGATAGGCAAAGCTATTGCTCTTGAATTGGCACAAAGTGGCTACGATATTATTACCTGTGCTCGTAACAGCGAAGATTTGCAAGAGCTATCAAATGAATTGAACAAATTTGGCGTTGAGGTGTTGGCCATCAAGACTGATATGGCCAAAAAGGAAGAAGTATTTCATTTTATAGAAAAGGCTCTGATTTTTGCGCCTCAGGTACATGTTTTGGTGAACAATGTTGGCATATTTAAGCCAGGAAATTTATTAGACGAAGCCGATGAAATTTTTGAACTGCAGCAAAATGTTAATTTGAATGCAGCTTACTATTTAGGTAAATATATTGGTGTACAGATGCGTAGCCAAAAATTTGGACACATTTTCAATATCTGCTCGGTAGCCAGCAAAATGCCTGTAGAAAATGCAGGTAGCTACAGTGTAACAAAAGCAGCGATGCTCAGTCTTAATCATGTATTGCGAAGCGAATTAGCACCGCATCACGTAAAAGTAACGGCAATAGTGCCAGGCTCAACCTACACGGCATCGTGGGAAGGAACAACGCTAGACCAAAGCAAATTTGTGCAGCCCGAGGATGTAGCCAAAGCCATTGCTGCCATTTTAAAATTGAGTGATGGTGCAAACGTAGATGAACTGGTGCTAAAACCTTTGAATTTTTAGAAAGGAGAACAAAAAATGGAAAAGAAACTATATAGAAACGAACATGATAAAGCGGTCGCTGGTGTCGCATCTGGATTGGCAGATTACTTGCAGATAGACGTAACCATTGTAAGGTTGTTGTTTGTACTCACCACCATATTTTTGGCGGGCAGTGGTATATTGGCCTATATTGTTTTGTGGATTGTGGCGCCGGTAAATAACGATCCCGCAGTTAAATTTAAACAGTTTAAGGATTTTTATAAGTATAATCCACAAGGCGGTTCAGTGTTTAGTTCGCCGGAAGCTTTTGCGGATACCCAACAAGAAGCTGCGCAAACCAAATGGAATACCCAAAATGCTGATGCCTTCACTAAATTTGATACACCACAAAAAATGAAAGGTAATGATACTGGCAAAACAGTGGTAGGTCTAATTTTATTAGTCCTGGGTGTTTACTTTTTATTGAGGCAGTTTGGCCTGATGCCGCACTGGTTCAATATCTTCCATATTTATAAGCTTTGGCCTTTGGCAATTGTAGCACTGGGGATCAGTCTTATCTTTAGAAACCAACGTAAAAACGAATGGGAAAACTTTAAGAAAAGTACCGAAGAAGCTCAGCGTAAAAATGAGCAACAACCAGCTGTAACACCACAAACTGATACTACAGAAGAAAATAATCCAACCAATACCCAAGAATAACTGTTTGGGTAATTACCTTAAAACCAACTGAAATGAAATACGAAAGAATAATATGGGGAGTGATACTGCTTTTTGTAGGTGGTGTGCTGCTACTGGAAAACCTAAATGTAATTGAATTTTACTGGAGAAATGTATGGGGCTTTTGGCCAATATTCCTGATCATAGGAGGTGTTAATATGCTTTTGAACAGGAATGGTTCTCAAACAGGTAGCATTGTTTCTTTAGCAATCCTCATTATAACTTTGGCCTTCTTGTTTGTTAGAGGACAGGAAAGACCTCATGGGCGTACTTGGTTAAACTTGTGGAAAGACAAAGATGTAGAGGCCAACATAGATTGGGATGATAACGATACAAGTGAGACTAATTACGAAGGGATGAAATTCTCCGAGTTTTTTAATCCGGCAGATTCTAGCAAAAAAACAGTATTGAACCTATCTGGAGGGGGCACTTCATTTAAATTAGATGAAGCTACCGATAGCTTGTTCGAAGCTAGCGTAAACAAAAAAAGAGGTAATTTCTCGTTAACCAAAACCACTACCGATAGCACCAATACCTTGACGTTTAAAATGAACGATAAGCGAAGAGGTAGAGATAGAAATAACTGGTCATTCAATACTGGTGGTAACGAAGTGAATGTGCGCCTAAATACGCAGCCAACTTGGACCATGAACCTGTCAATGGGTGCAGGAGAAATAGATTTTGATCTAACCAAGTACAAAGTAAGAGCCGTGAATTTTGATGGTGGCGCAGCCGATGTAAAAATCAAAATAGGCGATTTGGTTCCTATTGCCGATGTGCATGTGAAAACTGGTGTAGCCAATGTTGAAATTAAAGTGCCACATGGCTCGGGATGCAGAATAAAGGCCCATACCGGTTTGGCATCAAAAGATTTTAAAGGTTTTATTAAAAAAGACGACGGATCCTACGAGACACCTAATTATCAAACTTCCAAAAATAAAGTGTTCATCTTTCTTGATGGCGGTTTGAGCAACTTTGAAGTAGATACTTATTAAGTTAAAAGTTAAAATTGAAAAGTAAAAATGCCTGCAATGATGATTATCGTTGCAGGCATTTTAATTTGTTGATTGTCTTTTCTGAAATTGATTTTTTAAGATAGAGATATCACACTTTGCTGTTTTTAATTTTTAATTTTGAATTAAACTTATCCCTTCACATTGTACACCATTGTTGTAAACGGTAAACCACAAGGCCCATATACCTTGGAAGAATTAAAGCAGTTAAAGCTGTCACCAAGTACTTTTATAAGGAAACCAGGAATGGACGACTATAAAGAAGCCCATGAACTGTTGGAACTTCGAGAGCTATTTGGTTTTGCTGTGCCAAAATTTATGCCGCAGTATTTCGCTTCTTTCGATCAACGTCTCATGGCATGGGCTATCGATTATTTTCTAATCACCCTTATCTATGCCGTTTTGGTGTTCGCTGGTTTTCTCCTGATGAAAGATCAACAAGATCGAATAATACTTTTAATCATTGGTGTAGTACTCATCCCGCTTACTAAATTTGTATACAACGTATTTGCTGATGCCTCCAAAGCTCAGGGCACAATAGGCAAAAAGTTAATGGACATTAAAGTGACAGATAACTATGCTGCTAGAATTAGCGTTGGCGTTTCGTTGCTTCGTAATGCAGCTAAAATCTTATCAACCCTTACCCTAGGCTTTGGTTACATTTATTCCTTTGTTGATAAAAAACGCCGTTGTTTCCATGACATCGTAGCCGAAACGCTGGTCATCAAAGATAGATTGGTTTAGTGATAGAATTTTGAATGAGTGAATGGCAATAGCCCAATTGATAACTTTCCAACGCTTGTCGTTTTTTGGTAGGTTGTTTTGAGTTTTAACTTACAACCCATAACTTTTAACAATCCAACAATATAGCAATCCAACATTTCACCTATCTTTGTAGGCCATGCAAAAAGAAGCGATTATGTTAGCCGGTGGTTACTGCAATAGATTAACCCAATATTCGAGATTTATTACTCGCGAAGTACAAATAGGGGATACGCCAATGGGTGCCCATCATCCTATTCGCATTCAGTCCATGACCACTACCGACACCATGGATACTTTGGGTACGGTGGAGCAAACCATCAGAATGGTGGAAAGCGGTTGTGAGTATGTACGTATCACTGCCCCTAGCATTAAGGAAGCCGAAAACTTGGCCAATATCAAGAAGGAACTGCGTTTGCGTGGTTACAATGTTCCTTTGGTGGCCGATATACATTTTACACCTAACGCTGCCGAGCTTGCCGCACGTATTGTAGAAAAAGTACGGGTAAACCCAGGCAATTATGCTGATAAAAAGAAATTCGAAAATATAGAATATACCGATGCTGCCTATCAGGCAGAGCTAAGCCGTATTTACGATAAGTTTTCGCCACTGGTGAAAATTTGCAAAGAATATGGAACGGCCATGCGAATTGGTACCAATCATGGTTCCCTTTCAGACAGAATCATGAGCCGTTACGGTGATACGCCACATGGAATGGTCGAATCGGCAATGGAATTTATCCGCATTTGCGAAGATTTGAACTATTACAATTTGGTCATTTCTATGAAATCGAGCAATACACAGGTAATGGTACAGGCTTACCGTTTATTGGTGCAAACCATGGTTGCTGAAGGAATGAACTATCCGTTACACTTGGGGGTTACTGAGGCTGGTGACGGCGAAGATGGTCGAATCAAATCGGCAGTGGGCATTGGTACTTTACTGGCCGATGGTTTGGGAGATACCATCAGGGTTTCCTTGACAGAAGACCCTGAATTTGAAGCGCCAGTGGCTAGAGCATTAGCGAATAGATACCTCCCCCGCCTCCTGAAGGAGGAGCTTCCTGCTAATTCCCCCTTGAGGGGGCTAGGGGGCTACAGCCCTTTCCAACATAAGCGTAGATTGACCGATGAAGTAGAAAACCTTGGAGGACATCAAGTGCCTAGGGTAGTCATCAATCTAGAAAATGAAAATCTTAAAGATCCTGCCATTCTTAATGCCGTAGGATTCAATTATTCGGCCTTGCTGGATAAATATAACCTGACTGACCAAGCTTGCGACATGGTTTATCTAGGTAATCAATTGCCTTCGTTCTCTTTTCCCGGAGGTTTAAAACAACTGTACAACTATTCTACTTGGTTACAGCTTGCAGATAAGCAAAATTGTCATCCTTTGTTTAGCTTAACAGAATATCTTGATGCCGAGCAAAAAGATGTCAAATTGAATTTTGTTGAAGTTTTGGCAGAAGAATTGGTAGTAGAGCAATTAAAAGGCTTACAGCAAGTAGTGTTAGTTTTAACTACCAAAGCCGATAATGCAATGCAAACCATTCGCCAAGCTTTCGTACAATTACTAGCGGCTAATTTAAAACTTCCGGTAATTATCGAAAGGAATTTTGATGGGCTAAACCTAGAAGATTTTCAATTGTACAGTGCTACAGATTTAGGTGGTTTACTGATTGATGGATTTGGCGATGGTATTTGGATTAACGCCAAGGATATTCCCTTGTCCGTCATTAATTCAACTTCATTTGGGATTTTACAAGCTACTCGTACCCGTATCTCTAAAACAGAATACATCTCGTGTCCAAGCTGCGGCAGAACTTTGTTTGATTTGCAAGAAACTACACAGGCCATAAGAGCCAGAACATCGCACCTTAAAGGCGTAAAAATTGGAATTATGGGCTGTATTGTAAATGGACCAGGTGAAATGGCCGATGCCGATTATGGTTACGTAGGTGCTGGGGCAGATAGAATTACGCTTTACCGTGGACAAGAAGTAGTAAAGAAAAATGTGAAAACTGCTGATGCCATCGATGAACTGATTGGGATTATTCGTGAGGACGGTAATTGGATAGAGAAAGAATAAAAAGAGGATGCTACCATTAAGTGTTGATTTGGTATTTTTAACGCTTAGCTAAACCATATTATTCCCAGTCGAAGAGTTTAGGTGGTTGGTTCAAAGCATCCCCTCTTATATCATTACGTTGTTTATAGGCTCAACGCTACCAAGTTATATTGATTAATTTTGGTGTTTTTATCTGCCAGTTGAACTAATATTTCGTTTAATTTCTTTTTGGTCCTTTCTCTGCGTACGTTTAATCTCTTGCCTTCCACTACTTCTTCGTAAATCAACTCCTGTTTGGCGTTGTAAAACTTAACCGTAGATTTTTTAGGGGTTTTCACATTGCTTTCAATAACCCAGCTGGCAAAATCGACCTTCTGCGCAGGGGATAAATTCTGTGCATATGCTGCAGTGGCAAACAGCCAGAACAACATACTAAATGTTAAAAATTTCATGTGTATTTCTGTTTATAACCACCAAATTAATAGCCTTTGCATTACGAATGGATAATGGCAGCTATAAAGAGTGTATAGTGCTATCAATAACCATAACATCAAGGCTAAGACTACTTGTCGCCAGTACTTTATAGGTGGGCTGGGGGTAAGATGTCGTTCGTCAGTAGAACCCGGTTGTTTGTCCTTTTTACAGTTAAAAACAGCATAGGAAATGTATTTTTGATGATGCAAATTATACAAGCTTATCAGGAACACAACAGCAAAGGAGCAAGACTCCTATTGCATATCTGTTTTTGGTGCATGATATGGGGCATTACCGCCTTTGTGTATGGATATGAGAAGCAGAGTGTCTACATGGCCATGCTTAACAACCTGATGCTTTTGCCCGTACATATGATTTATTTCTATACGGTGGCCTATATCATTATTCCCAAATATTTGCTAAAGCGGAGATATTTTGAGTTTGTATTCGTACTTCTTGTGTTTGTATTTATTATGCCAGGCGTTACCAGAGCCTTTGATATCTTTTTGGTAGAGCCACAACTTGATGCCTATTTAAAAAGCCAAGGATATCACAACTGGGAAAAGGTTAAAGGAACTAAATGGGAACGTTTTACCAATGTGGTCTATTACCTCAATGCATTTAAAGGTGCAAATCTGGTCGTGTGGCTTGCTGTGGCCATCAAGTTTTTCTTGTTTTGGTATCGTAGGCATCGTGCCGCGCTACAGGCTGAGCTACATTTGCTAAAAGCGCAAATTCATCCGCATTTTCTTTTCAATACCCTCAATAACCTTTATGCCCTTACGCTAAATAATTCCCCAAAATCTCCCGAAATAGTAATGGGTTTATCGGAAATATTGAGGTACATGCTGTATGATTGCAATGTAGACTGTGTGCCCTTAAAGAAAGATGTAGAAATGCTGGATAGCTTTATCACTTTGGAGCGTATCCGTTATGAGGACCGTTTAGATTTCCATTTTATTAAAGAGGGAAATCTGGAAGATTATCAGATTGCTCCGTTGCTATTATTACCCTTGGTGGAAAATGCCTTTAAGCATGGTGCCGGAGAAAAGGTTGGCCAAGCTTGGATCAATATCGAATTGGTGGTACAACGAGGGATGTTGAAATTTAAGATCAATAACAGCAAAGCTGATGTAGCCATAGAAAAAAAGCAGGGGAATATAGGTTTGGAGAATGTGAAAAAGCGCTTGGAAATGATTTATCCCAATGCCTATGAATTGAAAATATTTAATGAGGAAGATGTTTTTGCTGTAATTCTGAAAATCGATTTGAGTCAAAGAATAAGTTTATAAAGGCGATGAAAATAAAAACCATTATAGTTGACGACGAGCCACACGCTATTGAAGTGATTGTTAAATATCTGGAGAACTTTCCCGAGATAGATGTGGTGACCACTTGTAGCGATGGAATTAGCGCATTTCATACCTTACAACAAAAAAATATCGACTTGATGTTTCTTGATGTGCAAATGCCCGGTATTACAGGGGTAGAACTATTGAAGAGTCTCAAAAACCCACCAAAAGTGATTTTTACTACCGCCCATAGTGAATATGCAGTGGAAGGTTTTGAGTTGGATGCCATTGATTATTTGTTAAAACCCGTGTCCTTTTACCGGTTTTTGAAGGCAATGGATAAAATTTTTGTTAAACTGGGAGATAATAAGCTAAAGACTGTGATATCTGAGACCAGTTCATCAACGGAACTGAACAAATTCCTTTATCTTAAAGTGGAAAGAAAAACAGTGAAAGTGAATGTGAAGGATATTTACTGGATTGAGAGCATTAAAGATTATGTGAAGGTTATATTGGCGGATAAAGTACTGGTGAGCAAACAAAAAATATCACTTTTAGAAGAGTTGCTGCCCGAAGAGCAATTTTGTAGAATACATAAATCTTTTATCATTAGTACGCAGAAAGTTGAAAGCTACTATACTTATGCTGTGGAGATTTTAGGAAAAGAACTACCCATTGGCAGAAACTATAAACAGCAAGCACTTAAGTGTTTGCAGGCCGTTTAAATGCCCCAAGCGCTGATCACCACATTCCTACTACCGCCATGATTGCGGTGCTCGCAAAGGTAAATGCCCTGCCACGTTCCCAAGTTTAAATATCCGTTGGTAATGGGGATTAAAACCGACGCACCCATTAGCGAAGATTTGATGTGAGCAGGCATGTCATCGTCCCCTTCATAATCATGTAGATAATCGGGGTCGCCCTCAGGAACGGTTTTGTTCATCCAGGTTTCAAAATCAGCCCTCACTGTTGGATCGGCATTTTCGTTAATGGTTAGGGAAGCCGAAGTATGTTGTATGAATACCTGTAGCATGCCAGTCTTAATATTTCTTAATTCGGGAATAGCTTGTAATACTTCGTCTGTTACCAAATGAAAACCTCTACTACGAGCCCTTAATCGTATCGATTTCTGTAAAAAATGCATAAGTTAAATTTAGTGCATACAGCCAATGTATAATTTAGAATGAAGTTTGAAGGCCTTGGGTGCTACCTGTTTAACAGCAGCGAGGGCACTGTCAGCTTCTAAATCGGTGGCATAAATACCAGCAATGATTCCGATAGTTTTAGGTTTTGAAGCAGACTGATATTGGTTCATGTATTCTAAACTCAATGTTTGCGACAATTCTCTTCTTGGAAAATAAGCACCGGCGTACACTTCATCCTCATCATTTTCAGGAAGCACAATGAGGTCTTTTTTCGCATTGTAGTACCTGCCCATAGAGTCTATTGCCATCCTCAATTTGTCTTTCAGCGAGAACATTTTTTGATTTAATAGATTGTAGCTGTTATTCGTATCAATAACGATCACCTGATAATTCGCATATGATTCTTCCTCATTAAAATTTAAGGAAGTATCGGCAATGGCTTTTTTAGCGGAAGTGTCAGTAGCCAAAGTAGTAACAGTGGTGCTGTCTTTTATTCCCTGTTGACCATCAGATCGCCCGCAGGAAGAGCAAAAAATGCCTAGCAAGAGGGCGATGAAATAGTATTTTCTCATTTGAAAATTATAATGATAGGCTATTTAAAAACTTCAAGCTCTTTTCACAAACTTCGAATAATTGCGGTGGTAGGGTTTCTCCTGGATAGGGGTGCAAAGCCCCATAAACGTGGTTGGCGCCTTCAATTTTCGCTAGCCTACTCGCAAGATTGGCGTTGGCCAATTTCTCTGCGGTAGCAAAAGGAACATTAACGTCATCATCACCCTGTACAATGAGCCATGGGACATTGATTTGTTTGGCAGCAGCTAAAATGTCCAGTTTATCCTTATTGTCTTCAAAATCTTCTAATAAAGTGACGTTTAAAGGCATTTTTTCTTTGGTGCGTGCATTTACCACTTCTATCTTGCCTTCTGCCTTCCATTCTTTTTCCTGCTCCTTTTTCCATAGACTGCTAAAATCGGCAATAGCACTCCAGGTAATTAGCCCCTTTACATAAGGGTTGGTAGCAGCTTGTAGTATGCTCAATCCGCCACCACGACTATGTCCAATCAAATATACCTCGTTAACCCCTAAATATTTCACCGCATGGTTGATCACAATATCCACATCTAATAGTTCCTTGCTGAAAGTATTGGATGCAAAAGCATCCAAATCAGTTACGTCATTTGGCTTTTCTGCGGTAACACCACTATGGGAAAGATTAAATTTGAGGTAGCGATAGCCATTTTGTACAAAGAAACGTGCTGTTAAATGATGCGCACCCCAATCCTTAAACCCCTTAAAGCCATGTATAAAAATAATAAGCGGAGTATTGGTGTTGTTCTCGTCGTAGGTTAAGTCTCCAAATATAGGTTTGTCATTAGCTCCTATGAGCGAAAAAAGTTCATTACGCATAGTGTAAGGTTTTAATGCATTCCAAATATTGAGTTTCTATCTTATAATAACAAAATAAATGGCGGTTTAGATTGTTTTTGTCTTGTTTTTTCACTCTTTTTAGGTGTGTGATTTTGGATTTAATTAATTTAAAACCGTTCTAAATTAGCCTAAATTACAGCATAATGACAGATAAGCCCAATTGCGTTGCTACTTTTGTTGCGCTAAAATAACTAGGGCTAACCATTTTGGAGTATTTAAAGATCATTGCATTTACACATAAGCAAATTGACCTAAAGTCATTAGGGAAATTAGTTATCTGTGAGCAAACGTTGGACGATAGGTTGAGGAATATCCAGTCTGAGCTGAATATCAAGGAGATATTTTATGTAGGTACCTGTAATCGTGTAGAGTTTGTTTTTACCGCCGCCGCCGAGTTAGACACATCTTTTATCTCTAAATTTTTGCATGTATTGGATATGGGGCTTCCTGAAGAATACATGGAAAACTTCATCAATAATGTTTCTACTTACGAAAAGGAAGAAGCATTTAACCATTTACTTCGCACTTCATGTTCTTTAGAAAGTTTAGTAGTTGGTGAAAAAGAAATTTTAGCACAAGTACGCAAAGCCTATGAAGCTTGTCAAAAAGCAGGTTTTACCGGCGATTATATGCGCATGATTATGAACCGTGTAGTGAAAACTGCCAAAGAGGTTTATACACATACCAACATTTCAAGAAATCCAGTTTCAGTAGTCTCTCTAGCTTATAGAAAACTTCGTGAACTTAACATGTGCGGTAACTCTCGCTTGCTGATCATTGGAGCAGGTGAGACCAACAACAATATTGCCCAATATTTAAAAAAGCATAAATATTCCAATTTCTCTGTTTTCAACAGAACTTTAGAGAAAGCAGAAGCGTTGGCTAATGAATTAAACGGTAAAGCTTATCCTATTAGTGAACTGTCGAATTATAAAGAAGGTTTTGATGTGATCATTACCTGCACAGGTGCAACAGAGCCAATACTTACTACCGAGATTTATAGCAGTTTGCTGAACGGCGAAACAGGGAAAAAGGTAATTGTAGACTTAGCCATTCCAAATGATACGGCTTTAGACGTACGCGAGAACTTTCCAATCCACTATATTGAAGTGGAGTCCCTTAAAGAAGTTGCTCGTAAAAACATCCAAGAACGTTACGACGAGTTGGTAAATGCCGAGCATATTATTGAAGAGAATATTAGGGAATTTGAAGCAGTGCTACGTCAACGCCGTGTTGAATTGGCAATGAGCGAAGTTCCAAAGAAAATCAAAGAAATCAAAGAAAAAGCTGTAAACACGGTGTTTGCAGATGAAATTAATTCTCTTGACGACGAAGCGAAAGCCATTTTAGAGCAGGTGATTAGCTACATGGAGAAGAAATATATTAGCGTACCAATGGTAATGGCTAAAGAAATTCTGGTTAAGAATAGTTAAGTTTTAAGTAATAGGTATTAAGTTATAAGTATTAGCTAGTGCTAAACCTTAACGATGATACGGCGTGACATTTGAACTTTACAACATTTCAACCCTCCAACAATACAATCAATTTTCTTATTTTAGCGCAAAATCTTAATACAAAGTGAAGAAAGTAATTATCGGAACACGCGGTAGTGATTTGGCTCTTTGGCAAGCCAACTATACCAAAGACAGATTAGCCAGTATTGGCATTGAGGCAGAACTGAAAATTATTAAAACGCAGGGCGATAAAATCCTCAATCTAAGGCTAGACAAGTTAGAAGGTAAAGGCTTTTTCACCAAGGAGTTGGAAGAAGAGTTGATGAATGGCACTATTGATATTGCCGTGCACTCTCATAAAGATCTGCCAACCACCAACCCTCCAGGATTAATTATTGCCGCTGTACCTGAAAGAGAAGATCCAGCGGAGTTGCTTTTGATCTTGAAAGACTGTGTGGATGTAAGCCATAAACTTTCGTTGAAGAAAGGCGCAATGGTGGGTACTTCATCCAATCGTCGTAAAGCACAACTTTTAGCTTTAAGGCCCGATTTGAACATCGAAGATTTGCGAGGTAATGTTCCAACCCGTATCCAAAAATTGCGTGACGAAGATTACGATGCCATTGTGTTGGCAAGAGCTGGTGTGAGCCGTTTACAGTTAGATTTGAGCGAATTTCATGTAGAAGTAATCGATCCTACTGAGATTGTTCCGGCTCCAGCGCAAGGTGCATTAGCAATCCAAATTAGAGAAAATGATACGGAGCTTTTCAACGAGCTTCAAAAAATAAACGATGCCGCAACGGTAGAAGAGATTGCTGTTGAGCGCAAAGTGTTGAACCTTTTCGAAGGTGGTTGCCACATGCCTTTGGGCTGTTTCTGCAGAAAGGAAGATGGCGAGTTTGAGGTGTGGACCTCAAAAGCGGAGACCGATGAAGACTTTCCAGATCGGTTGTTTCTGAGGGCTGCTTCCACTGAAGGTTTAGCGGAGCAAATTGTAGCAAAATATGCTAAGGATAGAAAGATGCCTGCAAAAGTTTTCATCTCCAGGGAAGTTGGCGAGAATAGTTATTTTCGTAAGGCATTAGAAAAACAAAACATCGAAATAGACGGTCGTTCATTGATCCGTACTTTCCCAATTGTAAATGTATTAGACGATTTCTTCCTTAAAAATGCCGATTGGGTATTTTTTAGCAGCAGAAATGGTGTAGAATATTTCTTTAAATTAAATCCAGTATTACCTAAAAAAGTAAAATTTGGGGTAGTAGGCCGTGGTTCAGAAGATTCGTTGCGTAAATTTGGCCATTTGGCTGATTTTGTAGGTGAAGGAGGAGAGATTGAGGAAGTTGCGCAAGATTTTGCTAGGGTAGCGGATGGACAAACAGTGGTTTTTCCTCGTGCGCAAGATTCACTGTTAACCATGCAAAAGTTTTTAACGCCTGAAACCAAGGTGATAGACCTCCCTATTTACGAAACGGTGATGGAAGAAAATGTGGATGGCTCATCGGCAGAAGTGCTGATTTTTACCAGCCCAAGTAATGTGGATGCTTATTTCGTTGAAAACCTTTTGGAACCAGAGCAAAAAGTAATTGCCATTGGAAACTCTACTGGTAAAAAATTCGAGGAGATGGGCGTAAAATATGCATTGCCTTATTCGCCAGACGAAATTGGTTTAGCTGAAGCCGTTTTTGGTATCGAGGTGAAATAATCTTTCTTCTTGTCATCCTGAGCTTGTCGAAGGATCTTTTAAGCAAGAAACTGAAATGTTAAACTAACGTAAAGACTTTACATATGACAGAAACATAAGAATATAATGTTTCTGTCTTTGCATTTTTGTACTATCAAAATCTAAAGACCTCGTAGGTTTTCAAAACCTGCGAGGTCTGCGAAAAAATACTAATATCTCTAATATGCATAGACCACGTAGGCTAAGGAAAAATCCCATTGTAAGAGAAATGGTGGCCGAAACTAAGCTGTCGAAAGACATGTTTGTTTATCCTTATTTCGTAGTTCCAGGAAATAACGTAACCCACGCCATTGATGCCATGCCGGGCATCAGCCATTTTTCTACCGATACTTTATTGAAGGACGTAGAGAAAGGACTGAAGCTAGGTGTTAACAAAATCATGTTGTTTGGTGTTGGCGATGAAAAAAGCGAAGATGCAAAATCGGCTTACGACGCCAATTCTTTAGTGCCAGTAACGGTAAGGGAACTTAAAAAACAGTTTGGTGACGATTTGTATGTGGTTACTGATGTTTGTGTATGTTCGTACACCAATCATGGCCACTGTGGCATTATGCATAACGATTATGTGCAAAATGATGCTACTGTAGAGTTAATTGCTAAAATGGCCTTAAATCACTCGGAAGCTGGTGCAGACATGCTTGCACCATCAGATATGATGGATGGTAGGGTGGCAGCCATTCGTGAAAAATTAGATGGTGCCGGTTTTGAGAACGTAGCGGTAATGAGCCATGCCACCAAGTTTGCTTCAGCTTATTATGGCCCATTTAGAGAAGCGGCTGATTGTGCGCCAAACAAAGGTGACAGAAAAGCCTACCAAATGGATTTCCGCAACCCAGTTGAAGCACTAAGAGAAGCTTTGTTAGACGAAGCTGAAGGTGCCGATGTGCTGATGGTGAAACCAGGTTTGGCTTATTTGGATGTGATTGCCAAGCTTAAACAAAATACCAAATTGCCTATTGCGGTGTATAACGTTTCAGGTGAATACTCGATGATTAAAGCCGCTGCGGAAAAAGGCTGGATAGATGAACAAAGAATAGTGATGGAAACGATGTATGCCTTTGCCAGAGCAGGAGCAAGCATCATTACCACTTACCACATTAGAGATATTGTAGAGAATAAATGGCTTTAGAGTGTAAGGTAATAGGCTTAAGGCGTAAGGTTTTGCGCTAAAAACCCTAATCCCCATACCCTAATCCCTAACCCCTAATAACAAAAATGCAAGATATATCAAGAGCCAAATCGGCAGAACTATACGAGAAATCGAAAACTTATTTTCCAGGTGGGGTAAACTCGCCAGTAAGGGCTTTCAAATCAGTTTATGGTACACCATTGTTTATCCAAAAAGGTGACGGTCCTTACATTTGGGATGCAGATGGCAATCAATTTATTGATTTTTGTGCAAGCTGGGGGCCTTTGATTTTGGGTCACAACAACGCCAAGATTAGAGAGAAAGTAACTGAGGTAATGCAGAATGGGGTGAGCTTCGGGGCACCAACTGCTTTGGAAAACGAGTTGGCTGAATTAATCATCAAGAATAATCGTTTTGTAGAGAAAATCCGTTTTACAAGTTCTGGAACAGAAGCAGTAATGTCGGCCATTCGTTTGGCTAGAGGTTATACCGGCAGAAACAAAATTATCAAATTTGAAGGTTGCTACCATGGCCACAGCGATTCGCTTTTGGTGAAAGCAGGCTCAGGTTTGGTAACTTTTGGAGAAACGTCTTCGGCTGGGGTACCAAAGGCATTTGCTGATGAAACCATTGTGATTGGTTTGAATGATAAGCAAGCAGTAACCGAAGCTTTTGCTCAGTTTAAAGATGATGTGGCTGCGGTAATTATTGAAGGTATTCCGGCAAATAATGGCTTGTTGCTTCAAGATAAAGATTACGTTCAGTTCTTAAGTGAAACTTGTACAGCTAATGGCGCTTTATTGATTTTTGATGAGGTAATTACTGGTTTTAGGGTTGGTTTTGAAGGTGCTGCGGCTTATTACGGCATTAAGCCTGATATTGTAACTTATGGAAAAATCATCGGTGGTGGTTTACCAGTGGGCATGTACGGTGCTTCGAACGAAATTATGGCACACATTTCTCCTGACGGTGGTGTTTACCAAGCAGGTACATTGTCTGGAAATCCGGTAGCAATGGCGGCGGGTATTGCAGCATTAAGCATATTAAGCCAGCCTAGTTTTTATGAAGAGCTGAACGCCAAAGCACAAGCTTTTGTGAATGATTTAAAAGCTCACATTGCTGAAAAAGGTTACGAATTGAAAATTTTCACTGTCGGCTCAATTTTCTGGTTCGCTTTTACGGACAAAGACATTAAAACTGCGGATGATATTGACCCAACAAGTATGGAAAAATTCAAAATCATGCACCGCGAGTTATTGAACCGTGGCATATACTTTGGCCCATCAGGTTATGAAGTTGGCTTTGTAAGTGCAGCACACACGCAAGTTGAGTTAGAAAAAGCGAAGCAAGCGATTTTTGAAGCTTTGGAAGTTGTTTTTGCAAAATAGGATTAAGGATAGAGGAGCAAGGAGTAAAGAACCTTTTACCCGCCAGTTCGTCATTCCCGTGAAGGCGGGAATCATAAAGCGATCGTTCTTTTTATGTGTTGTAGGATTGCTTCGCAAAGCTCGCAATGACGTTCATCGCAGGATGTCCCCCTTTGTAGGGGGGTGGGGGAGGGTTTAAGTTATTGCACTGGCAAATGTTAACCAAACCCGATAGAAGTGTAAATACTTTTTGTAGGCGCCATCCTTTAATAGTGTGTCACCGTGAGTTTATCGAGGTGTTGCGTAATATAAAACAGATCCTTCGACAAGCTCAGGATGACAGTGAGGCAAAAAGATGGTAACGAAAAGCGGGACTATTGGAACCGAAGAATTACAAAAACCTGCTTTTCAAATAATAATAATTAAATTTAAGACCTAAGTTACGGGTTATTGGTATGAAAAAATCCATTATCATATTTTACATTTTGTTGTTCTACGCATTGGGGCAACTCATCAGTTGGGGCATGTTGGTGGTTAAAATTGACCCTAGCCGTATGCCGATGATTATGGGCGAGGGAGCTGTTTTCCTGTTTTTGCTGGGGATTGGTGCTTATTTTATCCATGCTTCCATCAAAAAGGAAGACAAGCTGCATGAGAATCAACAGAACTTTCTACTTTCAGTTACCCACGAACTTAAATCGCCACTAGCAGCAATTAAACTTTCACTACAAACCATTGTACGCAGAGAACTGGATAAAGAACAGCGTACGGTGTTGATCAAAAACTCGCTGAAGGATGTAGAGCGTTTGGATGATTTGGTGGAGAACATGTTGTTGGCTACTAAAATTGAAAGCAAGACCTATTCTTTCCCTAAAGAAAAGTTTGACTTTTCCGATTTGGTGACAAGAATTACGGATAGACTGCAAGTGCATTCCTGTGGTTGTGAACAAATTATTTCTACGGATATACAAGAGGGAGTAGAGATTGAAGGCGATCAATTTGCCCTGTCGTCGGTAGTGAACAACTTGGTAGAAAACGCCGTAAAATATTCAGGGCCTTGTGCCGAAATTACAGTTAAATTGTGCCAAAATGACGGAAAGCCGAAATTAGTGGTTTCAGATAAGGGATTGGGCATTCCAGACAGCGAAAAGATGCATATTTTTGATAAATTTTACCGTGTGGGCGACGAAAATGTGCGTAAAAGTAAGGGGACAGGACTTGGCTTATTTATTGTTAAGGAAGTATTACAAAACCACGACGCTGATATCAGCGTTAAAGATAACGTACCTCACGGTGCAATTTTTGAAGTAACATTTAACTAATATGTCACAAAAATTAAGAGTATTACTGGTTGAAGACGAAGATCACTTGTTGGATGCCATCAAATTAAACCTCGAACTTGAAGGTTATAAAGTTCACGCTGTAAAAGACGGCAAAACTGCATTAAAAGTATTTAAAGAAGAACGCTTTAACTTGGTTGTTCTGGACGTGATGCTTCCTGAAATGGACGGTTTCCAGGTTTGTGAAACCATACGTTTAGAAAATACTGAAGTGCCAATTCTTTTCTTAACCGCTAAAAATACTAGCGAAGATAGGGTAATGGGCCTTAAAAAAGGAGCTGATGATTATTTGGTGAAACCCTTTAATTTGGAGGAGCTGATTTTACGTGTAGGAATTTTAGTGAAGCGCAGCTTGAAATCAGATGATCTAAAAGAGCTCAACTCTTATAAAATTGGTGATAAAACCATTTACTTTAACTCTTTCGAATTAAAGCAAGACGATGGAACAATTGTTCCCTTAACCAAAAAGGAAACCATGTTGTTGAAGCTTTTGATTGAGCGTAAAAATGAGGCGGTTTCTCGTGAACAGATTTTGGAAACGGTATGGAATTATGATGTTTACCCTTCAACAAGGACTATTGATAACTTCATTCTTACCTTCCGTAAGTATTTTGAACCAGATCAAAAAAATCCAATGTATTTCCATTCGATCAGAGGGGTGGGATATAAGTTTACCGATACGCACTAATGTATAATAAACTAGGTAGGTATGTGCTGATGGGCATTTTCGTGCTCTCGGCATTAGTAAGTATCAATTATCATCAGTATCAGCTGGCCGCAATTTCGGGCCTGCTTTTCTGTTTTATACTTTGGAGTCATTTTAAGCATAGTTCCGTACTTTTGGCTTCTAAACATTTCAAAAATTCGGATTATGATCGAGCTGAGAAAATTTTGGATGAAGTAGGAAATCCTGATCGCTTGGCTAAAAACAGGAGAGGATTTTATGAATTTATGCGTGCCAACATTGCACTGAAACGTGAGGATTTTGAAAAGGCGGAATTTCACTTCCAGGTAGCAAGCCGTTTTCCTTTGGGAGGTAAAAATGATAAGGCTTACGTTTTAATTCATTTGGCTAACTTAGCGCTCCGAAAAAAGGATGGAGAGAGGGCTTTAGCTTACGTTGAAAAGGCGAAAGAGTTGGCTATTTCTTCAAGAGCTATAGAGATTATTACAAATATTGAGAAAGAGGCCAAGAAACTGGCAAATTAAAAAACATGGAGAACAATTTATTTTTAGACGCAGCATTTTCGAAACAAACAGAACGACCACCCGTTTGGATGATGAGACAGGCCGGCCGTTTTATGCCACAATACTGGGAAATCAAAAACAAATACTCTTTTCTGGAGATGTGTAAAACCCCAGAAATTGCAGCAGATGTAACCATGTTACCAGTTGATTTGTTGGGAATTGATGCAGCCATTTTGTTCTCAGATATTTTGGTAACAGGCGAAGCCATGGGCGGCGATTTGAGTTTTACCCAAGGTGTTGGTCCCAAGTTTGCCAATCCGGTACGTAATGAGGCAGATATTGATGCCTTGGCTACTGATTGCTTGGATAAATTGCAATATGTTGCTGATGCAATCAAAGTAATACAGCAACGTTTAAATGGCAGCATTCCTTTAATTGGTTTTGCTGGTGCTCCTTTTACGGTAATGAGTTATTTGGTAGAAGGTGGTTCTTCTAAAGATTTTAAGTTAACCAAATTGTTGATTCATAACCGTCCTGATCTAGCACATAAGCTTTTAGCTAAAATTGCAAAGGTAACTATCGATTATTTGAACTTGCAGATTGAGGCTGGTGTAAATGCCCTTCAATTGTTTGATAGTTGGGCTTTGGCATTGTCGTGGAATGATTATCAAGAGTTTTCTCACCAATATAACGCACAAATTATTGCGGGCTTAAACAGAACTAACATCCCGGTAATTTCTTTCTGTAAGGGAAGTTCGGTATTTGCGCCGATTATGGCCGAGGCTAAACCTGATGTGGTTTCTATTGACTGGAATGCCGATTTGCTGAACATTAAAAAAGCATTGCCTGCTGGTATTGCCGTTCAGGGTAATTTAGATCCTCATATTTTATATGCGGATCAACCAGTAATTAAAGCGCAAATACATAAATTGTTTGAGCGTATGCGTGGCGAGAATGGTTTCATTTTTAATCTGGGTCATGGCATTATGCCCGATATTCCTTTCGATAATGTAAAATACGCTATCGAAGTAGTGAAAGAGTTTAAGTATTAATAACTTTAATCCCCGAATGGGGATTTTTTATGGCAGAGTATTATCAATATTTCAAAGCAGTTCACATCGTATTCGTCATTAGTTGGATGGCCGGACTGTTCTATCTACTAAGTTTATTTATTTATCATACGGAAGCGAACGCTAAGGTTGAACCTGAAAAAACCGTACTGAAAAAGCAGTTTACAAAGATGGAAGCCACACTTTGGAAGATCATTTGTCAACCTGCGATGCTGATTGCCTTAATAGCCGGCTTATGCATGCTCCATATCAACAGTGGCTTATTGCAAATGGACTGGATGTGGGTAAAACTAGCCTTTGTAGTTGGTCTACTCATTTATCATTTTATTTGCGGTAGAATCATCGTTGGTTTAAGAAATGACCATTATCGTTGGACGAGTTTCCAATTGCGTTTGTGGCGTGAATTGGCTACTATTTTTATGATTGCCATTGTATTTGTGGTAATCTTGAAAAGTGCGTTGGATTGGGTTTACGGCTTAGTTGGAATCATGGGTATTGCGCTCATCATCATGATTGCCGTGAAGCTATATAAAAGATACAGAGAGAAAAAAGGAGAAACAGAATAAATTAGTTTATCCTTTTTTCAGTTAGACTAGCTTCTTATTGCGTAGCTGATAATGTTTAAGATAATCCCAACGCCAAAACCAATTAAAGCTAAATTACATGCTGATTTAGCCGCAACTGGTTCATTTTCTTTTTTTGTGAAGTAAATAATGGCTCCAGCCAAGGGAATACAAAATGAAAGTATTTTTAAACCAGTACTTAAATCTTCATCTGATTGGTTTGGAAATTGGTTTGGGAACTGTTTGTCGTCCCATTGATTGAATTCTGACATGTTCTCGTTTTTAGATGGTTAAGAAAAATGATTACTATAATGAGTGATAAATGAATTTGCTAAATTCGACAATGTAATAAGCAATAAAGTCACTGATACCGGCTAAGCCGAGTCCTGCTAAAATACCCGTAAAAAACCTAAGCGGGTTGTTGCTTTCTCTTTTACAATATGCTTGGGTTAATCCATCAATAGTTGTAGGTGCAATTGCCAATAGTGAATACCAAATGTTTAATTTGAAAAAAAAGATAATGGGTATGAAAATAGCGTACCCAAGGTAAATACCAGTACATCTTGCGCATAAAGGAAACTGCTTTCCTTTGAAAAAAAAAGACCTTTCGGGCAGTCGATGGCAGTCTACAAATTGTATCTTTGTCATAATTATTACTATCAATAATAAGTAAAAAAAATAAATTATCGTTTAATTTTCAGTTGTTTATTGATGAAAATCGGTTAAAAGCTTTTGAAATTTAGAGTATACGGATTTGTTTTTAAACGATGATTTTTAAATTGAAAATAAATGAAATTTGCTTTTAAGAAAGTAAGCATCTGTTTTGTATTTGCTGCAGTTCTTTTATTGGCTTTAGTGCATTCGGCTCAGGCCCAATTAAATAACAATTACCTTTATAACCGTATTCGTCCAACCGATAGTTTAACTAACGAGCTGCACCTTAATTTCTATAACTTCAACTATGTTAGAAATTACGAATATTCGAATAAATTTCATGATGGTTATACGCTTTATGGCACGCAGCTAGAGCCCCAATTGGTGTACTATGCAAATCCTAATTTGGCCATTACTGCCGGAGCTTATTTAAGAAAGGATTTTGGAAACGAAAGAGGGTTGGTTGATGCAAAACCGTTGTTCAGTGTAAAGTATAGCAAAAAAGATTTAACCTTGATTTTTGGTAGTCTTGAAGGAAATATCCAACATAACTACATTGAGCCGTTATATAACTTTGAGCGCAAAATTACCAAGCCGATCGAATATGGAACACAGTTATTGGTAGACAAGGAGAAGTTTAGCTTAGATGCTTGGATTGCTTGGCAGAAGATGATTTACCCGGGCGATGCAGCTAAGGAGGAAATTGTTGGGGGCTTTACTACCGAAATTGCCTTGATCAAAAGCGAGGATTGGAAGCTGACTATTCCAGCACAGTCGCTGTTTTACCATGCTGGCGGACAAATAGACGTTTTAAAAGAAATTCCCATCACTACTTTATTTAATGGTGCTACTGGATTTACGTTGAGCAAAAATATAGGTTACCATGTAAAGCAAATATATACGCAAAACTATTTAGCCGCTTATAAAGATTTTTCACCTACCAAAGTGAGGGCTTATCAAGGTGGTTTTGGTTTGTGGTTAAATGCAGGAATTGATACGCGTTGGGGTAATTTGGTGGCATCTTACTGGAAAGGAAATAAGTTCATCAGCATTAAAGGAATGCCTTTATATCAATCCGTATCTGAAACGATGAATGATATGGGTTATACGCAAAACCACCGAA
This sequence comes from Pedobacter sp., assembly GCF_039594775.1. Classification (GTDB taxonomy): domain Bacteria; phylum Bacteroidota; class Bacteroidia; order Sphingobacteriales; family Sphingobacteriaceae; genus Pedobacter. Next base: position 42,063 of record NZ_JBCNMT010000002.1, read on the forward strand.
ATATTTTGATGTTGAGGTATATCTATCAAAAAGAACTGCTTCCAAACCTATACCTTGATGTGCGTTTCGAGCCTCATTTTGATTTAGACCGAGCTGATAAAAAGCTACAATTTAACCATTCGTTTTTCCTGACCTATAAAGAGAGCTTCAAGTTATTCAAAGTGAAGAAATAGTGTTAAAAAGAGTGTTCTGCTAATAACTTATCAGTAATTAGTTTTATTGAAAACTGATGCTGAACTAAATTCAGCATGACGGAGTGTTGATTTAGCGTCACCCTGAATTTATTTCAGGGTCAGCCATATAATAATCTAGCTCAGCTTTAAAGCTTTTCTACGCCAATTTTTTCTGCTAAGCTATTCAAGTCGTTCACCACTACATCAATTAATGGGATGCCCGCAATTTTGCGCTCGTTCTCAAACTGATATTCTGGCTCGCCAGGTATAATCACTTTTTTGTTTTCATCAATGGTTTTAGCGCCCTTAAATCGTTCGATCCAATTGTCTAAATGATTCTTGAAGTCTTGAGCAGGTCGGAAGCCATCTACACGCATAGCGCCTAAGAAATGTCCAATTCCTTCGCCTACGGGGTTTGGATCAGGTTCTAAGAAAGCCACAAACGGTGGAACCCAAGGACCATAATTAGCCCCAGAAAGCACTGCCGAAAGAATATCTACGGTAGCGCCCAAGCCGTAACCTTTATGGCTGCCATGGTCTTTATCGCTACCTAGCGGAAGTAATGAGCCACCTGCTTTTAATTCATTTGGATTGACGGATTGATGCCCATCTTTATCCTGTACCCATCCATCTGGAATATTGGTGTTGGCACGTTGGGCAATTTCTAATTTTCCGTTAGCAGCAGCAGCGGTAGCCATATCTACCACTACCGCGGGATATTTACCTGCCGGAAAAGCATAACACATGGGATTGGTGCCCAGCAAACGTTCATTGGCATAAGTAGGAGCAACCAAAGGACTGGCGTTGGTCATGCTTATGCCAATCATATCTTTTTCTACTGCCATTAATGCATGATAGCCAGCAATGCCAAAGTGATTGGAGTTTTTTACCGAAACCCATCCACTACCATACTTTTCCGCTTTTTCAATCGCTACCTTCATCGCAAATGGCGCAACTACTAAGCCTAAACCTGCATCGCCATCTACCGTGGCGGTAGTTGGTGTTTCGTGCACAACCTTGATATTTGGTGTAGCGTTAATTCTATTCTTCTCCCAAAGGCGATAATAGCCACTTAAACGAGCTACACCGTGCGAATCGATTCCCCTTAGATCAGAACGAACTAAAACATCGGTTGCTAAATTGGCGTGTTCATCAGAACAGCCCATTTTTTTAAATACGGCAAAAGTGAAGGTTCGTAATTTTTCTTCGGTGAAAGTGAGGAAATTCATATTTGTAGTGAACAGATATTAGGAGTTAGGAACTAGTTATCGTGATAAATTGACTCATTCAGTCATTCAAAATTCACTCATTTCTATGGAAGGATCAACGTGAAATCTCCACCTAATGGGTCAAAATTTTCAATTAAGGTTGCAATAAAATCGTCTCCGTAATTTACATACATGGGAGCAAGGTTGAGTACTCTTTCTTGCAAGGTGCCATTGGGAAACAATCGTTTTTTAAGGTTGTCTATCTGTGTGATGGACACTTCGTGATTTCTTTTTTCGGCCTTGAAAAATTTCTTTTCTAGCTTATCTAGAAGCTTTTCTGTTTTAGTAAGTACAGCATCTGCGGATACTTCTAAAGTCTTGTCAATTTTGAATGCGTTTAGCTTAATTTTGTCAAATACCGCTATGATATTAGCCTTTTCATCGCTTAGGCTCATGTTGGCATTGCTATTAGTCTTGATCCATTTTTCCTGCAGTACCTGGGTAGACAAGAAAAGGTCTTCAAACTTAAAACCAAGCTTATTGAGATTATCAAAACTTCTTTGATCTATTACCAAGGCTGAGTTCCTTAATAAAAGCACAGGGAAATTAACCTTGTAAAAATCGAAATTAGCCTTTAATTGCATCCAATAGGAAACTTCGGCACCACCACCAATATAGGCAATGTTGGGCAGTATGACCTCTTGGTAGAGCGGCCTCATAATTACATTTGGACTAAACCTTTCTGGATGTTGGCTAACCTCTTCAATAAGTTCTTCTTCTGTAAACTTAATATCGGTGTGGTTAACAATATAGGTTTCATCTTCTTTAATAATACGTTCCCTAAGGTTATCCTTTAGGTAAAAGAAGTTGATGTCTCGGCCATTAACTTGGGTTTTATAGCCTTGTTCTTCCAGCAATCGACTAGTTTCCTCGGTCAGCCTGGCACTGTTTTGCTGGGTGATGTCCCGTTGAATGATATTTGCGAATTGTGCTTTCAGTTGCGCATCATCTGCATTTATGATCACCAACCCATATTGCTCAAACAGGCTATTGACCAACACCCTGGTTGCATCTGCCAAGCTATCATTTTCCAGATAAGCTCGCTCCACCAGTTTGGCCAGTTTTTTCCCATTTTTACTAATACCCAAATAACCTTTGTAGGCTTGCACAGCGGCGGCCACGGTTTTGGTACTTAATCTTCCGGTAGCTCCATTAGTTTGTTGTATCCAGCTAATATTTTTCTCGTCTACACTTACATGGTTAATTTCTTCGAAATCATGGTCTTCGGTAGCCATCCAATAAATGGGTACAAAGTTTTTCTCTGGGTAGGCAATTTTAAGTTCTAGCGCCAGATTGATGGTGGTCACAATTTTATAAATGAAATAAAGCGGACCAGTGAAAAGGTTAAGCTGATGACCAGTAGTTACCGTATAAGTATCTTGATTTAATAAGAGCTGGATATTGTGGCTAACTGCTTTATTAACCTTAATATGTTGATACTGTTGTTGTAGTACTTCAACTAAAACTTTTCTATCTCCAGTAAACTGATGGTTGGCAATGGCCTTTTTCAGTCCATCAATGTCTGGTCTGTAGCTATAGAAAGATTTTAGGAACTCCACATCATTAACATAGTCTAAAACTAGGTTTGAAAAGGAGTGTGTATCTTGATAAGAAATATATTTAGCCTTCACATTTCGAAATTAAATTAAATTTTGAAACAAGTGTAGCTGATGGGATTATTTTACACGGGATTAATAAATATAAAGACCTCGTAGGTTTTTAAAACCTACGAGGTCTGCTAATAAATTTTATATAGCTTTTTAGATCTCTTCATTTCGTTACTCTTCAGTCGAAATGACCAAGAACCTGAGTACTATTTTACAATCTGCCCGTATAAGTCGAAATCTTCAGCTCTATCTACTTTTACATTTACAAAGCTGCCAATAGCAGCATATCCTGAATTGGCATCAATCAACACTTCGTTATCCACTTCTGGAGAGTCAAATTCAGTTCGGCCAATAAAGAAATCGCCTTCTTTCCTATCTACCAAAACTTTGTAGGTGTTGCCTACTTTTTCTTGGTTAATTTCATATGAAATCCCCTGTTGTAATTCCATAATAGCATCTACTCGTTCTTGTTTAACTTCCTCAGGAACATCGTCTACCAAATCATAAGCATGGGTTTTTTCCTCATGCGAATAGGTGAAACAGCCTAAACGGTCGAAACGAGTTTCTTCAACCCACTGATACATTTCTTCGAAATCACGTTCAGTTTCACCTGGGTAACCACAAATTAAGGTGGTTCGCATAGCGATGTTCGGCACTTTAGCTCTGATTTCGTTCACAATGTCGATGGTTTTTTGCTTCGTGATTCCGCGGCGCATCGATTTAAGCATATTATCGGTAATATGCTGTAGTGGCATATCCAAGTACTTGCAAATATTCTCACGTTCGTTCATGGCATCCAAAATTTCCATTGGAAAACCGGAAGGATAAGCATATTGTAGCCTGATCCACTCAATGCCATTTACATCTGATAATCGACGTAAAAGTTCATCTAAGTTTCTCTTGCCATAAAGATCTAAACCATAGTAGGTGAGGTCTTGCGCAATAAGGATCAATTCTTTGGTGCCGTTAGCCGCAAGTATTTTTGCTTCGTTTACCAGTTCACTCATATCCCTAGAAACGTGTTTGCCACGCATTAATGGAATAGCGCAAAAAGAGCAAGGACGATTACAACCTTCCGCAATTTTGAAATAGGCAAAATGTGACGGAGTTGTTAGTAGACGTTCACCAATCAATTCATGTTTATAATTAGCACCTAAAGTATGTAATATATTCTGAAGGTCATTGGTGCCAAAATAGGCATCAACATTAGTAATTTCGGCTTCTAAATCTGGTTTGTAGCGTTCAGAAAGGCAACCAGTAACAATTACTTTGCCTACTTTGCCTTCATCTTTAAGTTGGCTATATTGTAAAATGGTATCGATAGATTCCTGCTTGGCATTATCAATGAAACCACAGGTATTAATAACTACAATATCATCTTTTCCTAATTTGCTCGCTTCATGCTCAACATTCAAATTGTTGCCTTTCAATTGTCCCATTAACACTTCGCTATCGTAAGTATTTTTAGAACAACCTAAGGTAATCACGTTGATTTTTGGTTGAGCCGTTTTTGTAGTTGTTTTGTTTTTTGTAATCATTTTTCTTTGAAGTGATTTCGCTGATTTTCTTCCTTCGGTATGATAACACAGATGATGTGATTACACCGGTTTTACTTTTTAGTTATACTGATAGGCGTTTGATTTCGCAGCTAGTATTTCCAAAGTTAATCAATAATCCAGTTTTAATTTTGCTGGCTCTTAGGTAGGAGATTAGTTGGTTTTGAAATAACTTAGGTTGATAGCCTGTTACAGATTTTAGTTCGACAATTACTTTGTTTTCTACTAATAAATCACACCTGAATTTACCAATAATGATATTTTCAAATTTGACTATGAACTCTTTCTCTGTCTCAAATAGTATTCCTTTTTGTTGTAATTTTATTTTTAGTGCATTAACGTAGATTTTTTCAAGAAATCCAGGGCCAAGTGTATTATGAACTTCAAAACAGCAACCTATTATTTTTCGAGTAAGCTCGTCATAGGTTGTTAAATCTTCAGTTTCCATTATTACATCTTTGTAATCCTAAAATCTGTGTAATCAACCACTTTAGTGCATCTTTATATTTATTTAAACAACGAGTTCACAAATTCTTTCTTGTCGAACAACTGTAAATCGTCCATCTTTTCACCTACGCCAATATATTTAACCGGAATCTTAAACTGATCTGAAATGCCAATAACTACACCGCCTTTGGCAGTGCCGTCAAGTTTGGTAATGGCCAAAGCATTTACATCAGTAGCTTCGGTAAATTGTTTGCACTGTTCAAAGGCATTTTGTCCAGTAGATCCATCCAGTACCAGTAAAATCTCATGTGGCGCATTTGGAATAACTTTTTGCATCACATTTTTGATTTTGCCCAACTCGTTCATCAAGCCTACCTTGTTATGTAAACGACCTGCGGTATCAATAATAACTACATCTTCTTTATTGGCAACTGCCGATTGTAATGTGTCAAAAGCAACCGAAGCAGGGTCAGAGCCCATGGCTTGTGCCACTACACGTACACCTACACGTTCGCCCCAAAGTTTAATTTGGTCAACTGCGGCAGCACGGAAAGTATCGGCAGCACCAAGTACTACATTTAGGTTTTCTTTTTTCAGCTTATGAGCAAGTTTGCCAATGGTAGTGGTTTTGCCTACACCATTTACACCAACCACCATAATTACATAAGGCTTGTGGTCGCCATATTCAAAATTCCTAAAGTCGTTACTGTTATTTTCGGCTAATAATAATTGAATTTCATCTCTCAGCAAACCGTTTAGTTCAGCGGTAGATAGGTACTTATCTTTAGCAACGCGAGCTTGAATTCTATCGATGATTTTTAGCGTAGTACTAACACCAACGTCAGAAGTTACCAAAACTTCCTCTAGGTTGTCTAGCACGTCATCGTCAACGGTAGACTTTCCGGCAACGGCCTTGGTAAGCTTACTAAAAAAACCTTCCTTAGTTTTTTCCAGTCCTTTATCTAACGCTTCCTGAGCTTCAGGTGCGGTCTCTTTCTTTTTGAAAAAATCGAATAAACCCATAATTGATAAAATAAAAAAGCCATTCCGTTGGTACGGAACGGCTCTTAAGCTATTCTTAAAATATTGTTATTTGCTGTTACCAGCAATAGCATCTTTAACGTGATCATTGTGAACAATTGCTTCTTTGAATGAATAAGCACCAGTTTTTGGAGACTTAACCATTGTGATCACTTTTGAATATTCTTTACCTGTACCTGTTTTAAGGGTTGCAACTACTTTCTTTGCCATGTTTTTAAAATTTAATGATTGAGTGAGTGAATTACGAATGACTGAATTTGATTCTGTAATTCAATCATTTACTCCTTCAAAATTATTTAATCTCCTTGTGTACGGTTACTTTCTTTAAAACCGGGTTGTATTTTTTCAACTCTAAACGCTCAGTAGTGTTTTTACGGTTTTTAGTAGAGATATATCTAGACATACCAGGCATACCACTTGTTTTATGCTCTGTGCACTCTAAAATAACTTGAACTCTGTTACCTTTTTTTGCCATTTCTTTATCTATTTATACCGAAATCGGTAAATGTTATTACAAATATCCTTTTTTCATGAAACGATTAATCGCCTCAGAAACACCAATTTTATTGATGGTTTTAATAGCTGAAGTAGATACTTTTAGTGTTATCCAACGATCTTCTTCAGGGATATAAAATTTCTGAAGTTGTAGGTTAGGATAAAACTTGCGCTTAGTTTTAACGTTTGAGTGAGAAACGTTATGTCCTTTCATCGCGGTTTTTCCTGTTAAATCACAAACTCTTGACATGACTTTATTTTGTTATTTGTTATTCGTCGCTTAATTCTTTTTAAGAGCCTGCAAATATCAGAATAATTTTTCTAACCATCAAGTATGCTGTGAAAATATTTTAAAGATATTTTCTGTGTGCTAAGCAAATGCTAAACTGCTAAAGGTTAATGCACATCAAGAAGGAATTGAAAATTTTCCTAAAAGCCTATTTTATTTGAAAAATACTCAGGTCTGGGTATTTCAAACTGTGGTTAGCTAAAGTAGATTTGTGGTTGGTTTGGCCAGAAGCACTTATCAAAGAAATAAAACTAAGTTACTAGCTCTAACTTTAGCCTTTGCCATTTTCCTTAGCAAAGGCTTTTTATTTTGCTCCATTAGCAATTGGGAAAATTTTAATAAATCCCGTAATTTGTTAATATGCTGTTTGTAAAATTGAGACGATTTTGATGTTTTTATAGTATATAATTACTTATTTTAGCATCCAAACAATCCACAACCTATTATAAATATACTATGCAGATCAAATCTTTGGAGCAGTATGAAGAAAGCTACAAAAAAAGTGTTGAAAACCCGGAGCAGTTTTGGGGAGAAGTAGCACAAAATTTCCAATGGCGAAAACCTTGGTACAAAGTTCTTTCATGGAATTTTGAAGAACCAAATATCAAATGGTTCGAAGGCGCCAAACTTAATATCACTGAAAATTGTTTAGACAGGCATTTGGAACATAATGCAGATAAGCCTGCAATTATATGGGAGCCTAATGATCCTGAACAAGATAGTGTAACCTTAACTTATAAGATGTTGCACGAAGCCGTTTGTCGTTTTGCGAATGTGTTGAAAAGAAATGGTGCGCAAAAAGGCGATCGTATTTGTATATACATGCCAATGGTACCTGAATTGGCTATTGCGGTATTGGCTTGTGCCCGTATTGGAGCTGTACATTCTGTAGTATTTGGTGGTTTTTCGGCCAAATCAATTGCAGATAGAATTAATGATGCGAAATGTAAATTGGTAATTACGGCAGATGGTGTTTATCGTGGAGCGAAACCTATTCCATTAAAAGATGTAATCGACGATGCCTTAATTGGCTGTCCTACGGTAGAAAAAGTAATTGTACTTACCCACGTTAGAACGCCTGTAAGTATGTTGAAAGGTAGAGACGTATGGTGGGAAGATGAGGTGAAGCACGTAAATGCCGTTTGCGAAGCTGAGGAAATGGATGCGGAAGATTTGCTATTCATTTTATATACTTCAGGTTCTACAGGTAAACCTAAGGGTGTGGTACATACCTGCGGTGGTTATATGGTTTATGCGGGTTATACCTTTAGTAATGTATTCAATTACCAACCTGATGAAGTTTATTTCTGTACGGCAGATATTGGTTGGATTACTGGGCACTCGTATATTGTTTATGGGCCGCTTTCGCAGGGAGCCACTTCACTGATTTTTGAAGGCGTACCAACCTATCCAACTCCTTCTCGTTTCTGGGATATTGTGGAGAAGCACAAAGTAAATATTCTTTACACCGCGCCAACTGCAATCAGATCATTGATGAGCTTTGGAGATGAGCCGTTAAAAGGAAAAGATTTAAGTACCTTGAGAGTGTTAGGGTCGGTAGGTGAGCCTATTAATGAAGAGGCTTGGCATTGGTTTGATGAAAAAATTGGCCATGGTAAAGCCCCAATTGTGGATACTTGGTGGCAAACCGAAACTGGAGGGATTATGATTTCGCCAATTGCCAATGTTACCAAAACCAAACCTAGCTACGCAACCTTACCTTTGCCGGGTATACAACCTATATTGGTTGACGAAAATGGTACCGAAATAGAAGGAAACGATGTAAGTGGTAACCTATGTATTAAGTTCCCATGGCCGGGTATGTTACGTACCACCTATGGTGATCATGAGCGTTGTCGCCAAACTTATTTCTCTACTTATCCAGGTTTGTATTTTACTGGTGATGGCTGTTTGAGAGATGAGGATGGCTACTATAGAATTACAGGTAGAGTTGATGATGTGTTGAACGTATCTGGTCACAGAATTGGCACTGCCGAAGTGGAAAATGCAATTAACATGCACGCAGGCGTAGTTGAAAGTGCTGTAGTGGGTTATCCTCACGATGTGAAAGGACAGGGGATTTATGCATTTATCATTTATCCAAACCACCATCAAGATGCCGAATTGACCAAAAAGGATATTCTGCAAACAGTTACAAGGGTAATCGGTGCAATTGCCAAACCAGATAAGATCTTATTTGTATCTGGCTTGCCTAAAACCAGATCTGGTAAAATTATGCGTAGGATTTTGAGAAAGATTGCTGAAGGTGAAACTTCAAATTTGGGAGATACTTCGACCTTGTTAGATCCAGCGGTGGTTGATGAAATTATAGCAGCTTCTAAAAAGTAAGAAATTACTAATTATACGAAAGGAAGGACAGGTTTAATTAGCCTGTCCTTTATTTTTTACCTCAAATTTCTTTTCCGAGTAAACTACATCGCCATCCGTTATTCCTTGTACAATAATCTTGAACATGCCAGTAATATCACTGGTGTAAAAGCTTAGTTCCGTTTCCTTGTCGTTTTTTAAAATAGTACCGTAATTCCAATAAATAGTAGAAAAAAATGCAGGCTCTAAAGGATCTTTATAGTCATCTAAATAGAATTCTTTGTAATAACTGATACCTGAAAACTGCATATAAGATTTGTCCTTCTTGTCATAAGTTATACAGCCTTTGTATGGAAATCTCGTGGAGCCACCGTAAATTCTGCCTGGTATGGGCTGGGTGTTTTCTATATCATTTACGTGATTTTTACAATTTAAGATATTGTATTTGCAGACATAATCTCCACATTCATTGGCTCCGAAGCTACCTTTTGAATAGTTAAAGTCATTATCTTTTCTACTGGTAATGGTTACTTCCTTTAGCCTGATTGCTTTTTCATTACTTTTAAGCGTCATATCGGCATTGTTGGTTAGCACTAATGGAAGGACATCTTCATAAGACATTTCGGTTTTGGCTAGCTCTCTACTGGTTTTTTCAAACGAATCCTTAATGTTGAGATTAAAACTATCTTTATTTGAGGCATTAACGAACAGATACATTTTTTTGCCATATTCGGAAATAAACTCCGGATGGTGTAGATTGAAATCACCTTGGGGTGAAGTATCAAACGTTCTGACTTGGCTATCACCAAAAATGGCCAAGGTTATTGGTTTGGTAATTTGCTTAGTGCCCTTTTTGATCTCTCCCACAATTAACAGGCTATCCGCTCTTTTTATAGTGTCGATAGTGTTGATCTCTAACATTTGCTGCCAAGTATATCTTCTCCACCCTTTTACTAATAAAATTTGTTCGAGGTAATTTTTGTCTTTATAGCCACTACCGGTAGTGCTAGCGGGTGCATTTGCAAGTTCATTTTTGATATAGGAATAAGTTTCAATGTCGTTGCTGTTTTTTAATGAAACCCTATTCTCTTGCACTACGGCTACTGATACCACCGCATTAGATTTTAACTGGTTAGGGGTTAGCTTCAGGGTTACTTTTTCTCGTTGAAGATAGACAGGGTTATCGGTTTCAACTTTGATGGTCTCTTTGTTGTCGTAATGTGCAAAGAAAATTTGTTCGGCTAATGGTCTGTCTAAACTGTCGGTGATGGTAACCGTTTGTATTCCTTTTGGAATATCGTTTAATGGGATTTTTACACGTCTTATTGGACCTTCCATATCTAATGGATAGTCAACAAAGCATTGGTTGAAATTATGTACTCGGATGAATACTTTATGATTGCCGGTATTTCTTAAGAACAATTGCAAAGTATCTTTAGGTAGTACATTAGCGATATTTAGCACCAAGCCCTTTTTAAGCGCCTTGGGTAAACTATAGATGCTATCGATAATATCCTCATGTGCTAGTTTCACGGTATAAACTGCATTTTCCTCAGGAGATAATTGGAACTTTCCAATGCCATAGCTGCTGGTTTCAATAGTGTCAATAACCTCGTCGTTTTTATACAGGAAGGCTTTTATGGCAATCGGTTTTTTTTGTGGATTGGTTACTTCCCAGCCTATGTTGGAAGCAAGGTTGTTAACAAGGTGGCCACCCATAGGAAAGAATTTCACTATTGCCTTTGTTTTATTGGGTGGTAAATTCAAGCTTAAAAAGCTGCTGTCTTTTAAATACTTCAATTTAACATAAATATTAGGGTCAATACTGCTTTCTTGTTTAGGAATAGAAAGTAGTAATTGACCTGAAGCATCAGTTTTTACTGTTTTTTGCTCCTTGCCGTACCTGTAGCTTATGGTAGTAGGTTTGGGTAAAAACTTATTGTCATTTGAAGTAACTGAGATTAATAATTTATGGTCTTTAGCGGTGTTGTTTGGTTTTTCAAGAAAAGCGATGCTCCCTTTAAAAGGGAGATCGATATTGGTTTTGATAGTGATGTGTTGTTTAAAAGTGAGTTCAGGCTTTCCGTTAATAAGCTTGTCGGTATATGCCAAAAAATGGTAATTGCCCGTTACGATAGAATCGGGCAGCGTCATGTTTCCAAAAGCAAGCCCATTTTCTATTAAAAACTTGTCTAGCTTTACTAACGAGGTATCCATATCTCTAATGAGTGCAACGGCTAAAATTTTATGAGCCTTTCGGTTAAACTTTCCGGTTTTTAATAAATATGCGGTAAAATAGGCAGTTTCATTATTGGAATAGATATTCTTGTCAAAATGAACGAAAAGAGCCGTAGTTGGATTTGCCATTCTGTTAAGTGCTAATTTTTGGGATATATCTTTTTGACTATAACTATTGGTCGAAAAGAATAGCAATATGTTAAGAATGAGAAAAATGCGCATTTATAAATTTAGGCAATGCAATTGAAATTGTAATGAGTCCCTCCAAATTAATTAACCATAGGAAGACCTAGTTTTATCAAACATAGTTGACGTTTACTTGTTATTTCTTTAATTGAATGAGTATTTAACTTAAAATTTTAAATTATGGACAAGTTGGAATTAAAAGGGAAATGGAACGAACTTAAAGGGAAAATTAAGCAAGCATATGGAGACTTAACTGACGATGATTTGAAATACGAAGAAGGAAAAGACGACGAAATGTTAGGTAAATTACAACAGAAAACAGGAAAAGGCAGAGACGAATTAGTGAAATGGATCAAGTCCTTATAGTAATCATATCTCATAAAAAAAGCCCCAAATTTTGGGGCTTTTTTTATGAGATATTTTGATTAGTAACCGAAAATCTCTTCTAGGGTTAAAGTTTTAACACTGCCAAATTTAGCCATGTCCTCTTGTTTAACTCTTTTGTCGGAAGCAACAATTAAATAGCTATAAGGCTTGTTCGCTATTTTTTGTTGATGAAATGCATTGATGGTTTCAAAAGTGATCGGTTTGATCTCTTTGTATCTATCAATTCTCGAATCGTAGCTATAACCTAATTTTTTGTCGGCAAAGTAACGACCAAAAATCGCATCCTTCAAGATCCTGTCCGATTCGTAGGTGCTCAACAAGTTCGCTTTAGCGCCATCAAATGTTTTTTCGCTTTTCGGCAATACATTCAATAGTTCGTTCATTCCTGCTACAGCATCATTCATTTTATCAGCTTGGCTACCTACGTAGGCAATCATGCTGTATTCTTTATCCGCTCTGTCAGGAGAAATATAGCTTGCATAAGTTGAATAGGCCAAAGCTTTAGATTCTCTAATGGTTTGGAAAACTACTGAACCCATACCGCCACCAAAATAGTTGTTGAATACCTCGATGGTTGCACCATCAGCTTTGTTATATAAGCCGGTATTTCTTAACCAACGAATTTCAGATTGAACCATGTCATAGTTGGCAAAATAAACCTTGTTCGAATCTTGAACGGTATAAGTATAAACTTTAGCAGGAGCTGCAGGAGTGAATTCTTTTGGCAACGCATGCGCTTTTTGAATATCAGCAGTAAACGCCGCTAGATCTTTAGGACCATAATAGGTGACCACATGCTCATAGTTGTTCAAATTTTTCAGCAAATAAATCAAATCATCAGCTTTGATGTTTTTCACTTCGTCATTGGTTAAAACATTGTTGAAAGGATTTAACTTGCCATATTGTGCATACGAAGTAAGACCATTCATGATGGCTCCTTTGTTCAACTTAGCGTTTTCTCTTGATTTAAGAATGCTGTTTTTCAGTTCTCCCAAAGCTTTATCATTAGCTTTTACATTGGCAAAAATGTGCTCAACCAACGCAACGGCCTTGCCGAAGTTCTCTTGTAGGCCAGTAACGCTGATGGTAGTGGTTTCGGCACCTACGTTTAAGCTGTAAGAACAAGCAATGTTGTAAAACTCCTTGCTCAATTCTTCTGCGCTGTATTTATCTGTGCCAAGGTAAGGCAAGTAAGTAGCAGCATATTGCAATAATTTGTAGTTGTTGCTTCCCAGGTTAAAGCGATAGGTCATTCTAAAAATAGAATTCTCGGTGTTTTTAATGGTCATTACTTCAGCGATGCCCGATTTTCCAAAAGTGATGTCTTTTTGGTAATCTAAAAATTTAGGGGCAATAGGTTTTGACGGGCTAGCCAATAAATCCTTAACAAATGGAGAAGTTAAACCAGCATTCGCATTGATAGGTGTAATGGCAGGTTTTTCAACTTTAATGGTGTTTTTGTCTTCGCCTTTGTGTTTGTAGCCAATTACGTAATTATCTTTAAAAAAGGTATTAGCAAAGGCTACTACCTGTGCTTTGGTAATTTTGGAAATATCATTGATTTCGTTTAAATCTCTGTCCCAACCTGTACCTCTATTCATGATAAATACGGTTGAAAGGCTTTCGGCTCTGTTGCCATTGCTATCAAAAGCCTGTAAGAAGCTTAGTTTTCTGTTGGCAACAATCGCTTTTAACAATTCATCCTCAAATTTTCCATCTTTTAGCAATTGGATCTGCTCCAATAATAATTTAGCTACATCATCCAAGCTTTGGCCTTGCTTAGGCTGTGCCGATAAATTGAACACGCCGTAATCTTTCATTTGCTGATAGGTAGCATTGGCTCTTAATACCTTTTGCTGTTTATTCAAGTTAATGTCGAACAAGCCTGCTTTTCCGTTAGTTAAAATACTACGGATCAACGAAAGCATTAAGCTCTCTTTGCTGTTCTCGGCATAACCACGGTAGTAGATTTCCAATGCTTCGGCACTTGGACCATAAACATCAACTTTTTGGATTTTGGTCAATGGTTTTTCTGGCGCTGGATTGTAAAGTGATAATGGTTTAGGCACCATGTAGCTGAAAGCTTTATCTACTTTTTTGATCATTTCATCAGGGTTTAGGTCACCTGCTAAAATAAGGGCCATGTTATTAGGTACATAGTACTTGTTGTAGTAGTTTCTAATTTCTACCAGCGAAGGGTTTTTAAGGTGTTCAATGGTACCGATAGTGGTTTGTTGGCCGTAGTTATGCGTAGGGAACAATTTGTCCATCATGGCCTCGTCAATCTTCCAGCTGTCGTTATCCAAGCCCCTGTTTTTCTCTTCGTAAACAGCTTCCAACTCGGTATGGAAAATACGGAAAATAGGTTTGCGGAAACGTTCAGCTTGGATTGCCAAAAACTTATCTACGGCGTTTGAAGGAAAATCTTCGTTGTAAACAGTTTCCTCGTACCAAGTGTGCGCATTGGTTGAATTACCACCAATTCCCTGCATCATTTTATCATACTCGTTAGCAATAGAGAAGTTGGAAGCTTCGCCAGATACTTTGTCGATTTCCTTGTAAATTTCTTTACGTTGTGCAGGATCTGTTGTTTTGTTGTACTTTTCATAAAGTGCGTCAATTTTGTCTAACAATGGCTTTTCCTTAGCCCAGTTAGCAGTACCAAATTTGTCGGTTCCTTTAAACAAAAGGTGCTCTAAGTAGTGGGCCAAACCCGTAGCGTTTTTTGGGTCGGTGTTACTACCTGCTCTAACGCTCATGCGGTATTCAATCTTAGGCTCCTTGTAGTTTGGAGAAAGAATAACCGTTAAGCCATTTTTTAAGGTGTAAAAGCGAGTTTTAGAAGGGTCATTGGTTACATATTTGTAGGTGTAACCTCCTGCTGTGGCCGTTTTCCACTGATAGGTGGCATTTTGGGCCACTAAGTTTGAACCTGCAAAAAGTAGGCAAACAGCTAGTAGTATTTTTTTCATATTGAAATAAGTTATCATTCAAATATACAAAGACAATTATATTAATGAGATGTTGCACCACAAAAAACAGGAGTACTCTAAATAGTTATATTTTATGGATGGAAGATGTGTAAAGGGCTATTGGTATATTTTCTGTATTTTTGATGCGACAAGCCCCAACATAATAAACACATGAAAGCAAAACCTTCTATATTGGTTGTTAACGACGATGGTATTACCGCTACAGGTATTAAGGCTCTTATTGAAGTCATGAGTGAAATAGGGAATGTTACGGTAGTAGCCCCTGATGGACCTCAGTCGGGAATGGGCCATGCCATTACCATCGGCAAGCCTTTGCGTTTTGATAAGGTAGATCTATATCCTCCTATTGAGATGTACAAATGCTCAGGTACCCCTGTGGATTGTGTAAAACTGGCCGTAAACAAGGTTTTTAAAGGGAAAAAGCCTGATTTGTGTGTTTCTGGGATTAACCATGGACTGAACAATTCCATTAATGTGATTTACTCCGGAACAATGTCGGCAGCAGTAGAAGGCGCTATCGAAAAAATACCTTCTATTGGTTTTTCTTTAGACGATTTTGCGCAGGATGCTGATTTCTCACATTGCAAAAAATACATTAAGCAAATTACCGAACAAGTATTGGCTAATGGTTTGCCAGAAGGTACATTGCTAAATGTAAATTTCCCTAAAGGAGATGCGATTAAAGGCATCAAAATTTGCAGACAGGCCAATGCCAAATGGGCCGAAGATTTTGAGGAACGCCAGGATCCTTACCGCAGACCTTACTACTGGTTAACGGGAGTTTTCGAAAACTACGACAAAGGCGAGGATACCGATGTTTGGGCCTTGGATCATGGCTATGCTTCGGTGGTGCCCGTTCAATTTGATTTAACAGCACACCATGCCATTCAGTTTTTGAACACTTGGGATTTTAATGGTAACGGGGTTAAACCTAAACAGTCGCACAGCGCTGATGGCGTAAACCTGGGTTAAGATGGCTAAAATCTTTTCGTCCATTAAAAATCATGTACTGGTAGGACTGGGCATAGGCCTGCTTAGTCCGGGAATTTTGGCCGGTATAGCTTGGTACCTCATGAACCATACTACTGTATTTAAAAAGGCCGATTTATTGCTCATTGGTTGTGTAGCGGTAAATTTGCTATGGATGAACTTTTTCTTTAAAGTCAATAAAGAAAATGCCGGAAGAGGGGTGGTAAGCGCTACTTTTATATGTGCCTTTGTGTTCTTCTTTTACAAAATAATGCAGGAAGTATAATTAGGTTAATCGTTGAATTGTTTAGATATGGTTAATTGTTAACTAGTCACAAACTCCTAGTCCTTAACCACTAATACCTAGTCCCTAAAAAATGAAATACTACTTAATAGCAGGTGAAGCTTCGGGCGATTTGCATGGAGCAAATTTAATGAAAGCATTAAAGGCCGAAGATTCCCAGGCGGAGTTTAGATATTTTGGTGGTGATAAAATGCAGGCAGAAGGAGGCAATTTGGTGAAACATTATGCTGATATGGCCTTTATGGGTTTCACCGAAGTGCTATTGAACTTGCGCACCATCCTTAAAAACATGAAAGCTTGTAAGGCCGATGTGTTGGCTTACCAGCCTGACGTTTTGGTATTGATTGACTTTCCGGGCTTCAACCTAAAGATCGCGGAGTTTGCGAAACAGCATGGTATTAAGGTTTGCTACTATATTTCGCCAAAGGTTTGGGCCTGGAACCAAAAACGGGTGCTCAAAATCAAACGCATCGTAGATTACATGTTCTGTATCTTACCATTCGAAGTAGATTTTTATAAAGAATGGGGAATGAAGGTAGATTATGTGGGCAATCCTTTGTTGGATGAAATTTCACAGTTTGTACCTAATGATGATTTTAGAGCAGAACACCAACTAGGCGACCAACCTATTGTTGCCCTTTTGCCAGGTAGCCGTAAGCAGGAAATAGAAAGATTGTTGCCCGTTATGCTTAGCGTGGTAGATCAATTTAAGAACTATCAGTTTGTAATTGCCGCTGCGCCTACCTTTAGTGCCGCCTATTACCAACAGTTTATAGGCAATAGCAAAGTAACTTTGGTGTTTAGCCAAACTTACCATTTGCTACATCATGCCCACGCAGCAATAGTAGCCTCGGGTACAGCTACCTTGGAAACCGCTTTATTTAATGTGCCGCAAGTAGTGGTGTATAAAGGGGGAGCTATTTCCATTGCCATTGCAAGGTTGTTGGTTAAAATCCGTTTCATTTCCTTAGTGAATTTAATCGTGGATAGAAAGATTGTGACGGAGCTGATCCAAGAAGAATGCAATCCACAGAAAGTTGCTTCAGAACTTTCGCAGATTGTTGAAGGAAAAGGAAGGGAACAAATGCTGGAAGGCTATGTCCATTTACACCAATTGATGGGCGAGGCAGGAGCATCTGAAAAAGTGGCAAAGTTGATTGTCGGTTATTTAAGATAGTTAAAATACCTACTTCTAGGTATTGCTATACTTAGGTGCTAGCAATACATTTGGGAAAATTTAGGTTAAGTCAATAAGATTTTGCTTGTCTGATCTCCGCTTAACTATGTTATTGTGTTGGGGAGGACTGGATAGTCTTCCCTTTTTTCATTTTATACTTGCATAATAATTTAAAATATTTACTTTTGCCACCGTATCTGGGGGATTAGCTCATTTGGCTAGAGCGCTTGCCTGGCAGGCAAGAGGTGGCCGGTTCGAATCCGGCATTCTCCACATCGGAAAAAGCCTTTAAACGTGTGTTTAGAGGCTTTTCTGCGTTTTGAGGTTTTCTTGTTCTCTTAGAGAAGAGCAGCTTTTAAACCACCTTGTTAGTACACTGTTGGTACAACTTAGCATCACACGGGCACAACTCACAAGTTATGGTTTACTTTAAAGTGTTACTTAATAGCAAAATCTGTCTAACCGCCTTAAGTAAACGATATTGATTAAATCTTGGATGAAGTTTAATGCTTCTTATCTGTATCTTAGCACTTAAAATTAAGTTGGCAAATGAGAATACGCTCTTATAGTATACTATCCTTCAGCTGCTGCTTGCTGATGCTACTTGGATGTGCAAAGAAGCAGGTTGAATTAAAAGGTTGGTGGGTTATAGACAGAATGTATAATGAAAGCGGTGAAGTGTTTGTAAGAAGTCAGACAGCTAAAATTATCATGCAGCCCATTGGTTACGAGGGCAAACATACGGTTGAGTTTGTTTCTAATTATACTATACACGTGCCAGGTATATACTCAAAGGACGTGCCTTTTAAATGGGATGTAATAAAGGATAGCCTAATCTTAACAGCGGACACTAACTTGATTTTGAAAGAATACAGTCTGGATACTCTACCTGTGTTTGATGCTAACAAGAGAAAAATGTTGAGGAAAGCTAATTACTTAAAGCTAAGGGAGGTTGATACTTTGAAGCATCTGTTCAACACTATTGATTTTTATCAAGGCAAATACAGTATCACCTCGTTTGAAGATGGTCTTGACTTGGTTTCAAAGGACAAAGGTATAAAACTACTGAACGTGGATGTACTGACTAGACGTAGGCTTGATGAGATAATGCCTCGATAGCAATCCAAAAATCTGTCTCACCCCCTTAAGTAAACGATATTGATTAAATCTTGGATGAACTATAACAAATCATCTTATGCTTGAAGCTACTGTATTAATAATATTGGTTGCCTTAGGAGCTGTACTTTACTTTGTAGCATGTAAGCAATCCAAGAGTTCAACAACTTTGGTATCACGAGCTGAGCATCAAGATATACATGTTCATGTGACTTATGAAGGCGTTGAACGCATTGACTTGATGTCTGACTGGCAGGATAAGGTCTCTGTTCGCTTAGGAGAAGTATCCTTAATTGAAAAGGGAGCTGATGATAGAGCTGTTAGTGAGGTATGGTTGTCAACTATTCAGTTCGCACGTATCGTAGACTTTTATCTTGATACCTACAAGGAGCTTAATCCAGAAGATTTGATATATAGGTATCACAATAAACACTATATAGGAAGTGACGAGGAATGGGTTGAACACGTTGAGGAAAGAATTGAAAGGGCTATACAGTTCTTGAACCAGTTAGAAAACATTGACAAAGAGTTTAGTGACCTACAAGACGTTAAGAAAGAGTACGAGGTAGTGAAAAATTTCATTAGACATCTACTAGCTAGAGGGAATCAACTGTATTTTAAAGCAGATAGTTACTAATCTATTAATTAATACACTCCTCAAAAATATAAGCTTGTCTCCCCAACACGCTTAAAGAAGTTCCGCCATAAACCCACAACTCCTACGCTCTAGTCCATTTATTGTGTTGCCTCTTTGCTTAGTTGGTTAGAAAGCTTGCTAAGTATATTTTTTCTGTTGCCTAGACTTATTCGTGCGCTGAAACCGTTTAGCTAAAATAATGTGAGGAATCGATACCCTAAAAAATCAGAATTAGCATTGGATCATCAATCATCCTGTTTGCGTGCCTAACTGTTATATCTAAATTGATCTGATAGTTGGCCTCATCGTTCCAAACGCATTTTTGACAATTTGCCGAAAGCAGTTTGTTGTTTATTTCAGCTTCTTGATTTGCTTATTGGTAAATGTAACAACTGCATTCAAATATTTTTGAATGGTGATCAGTTCTGTTGGCGTGAAGTCGTCATATAGATTTTCCAGATCTTCCTGCATGGATTTAAACGAGGGGCCTATGCGTTTGAATGCCTCTTCGCGGTCGAGAACAACTATTACCTTCCTTCTGTCGTCGGCACTACGCTCGCGTTTAACTAACTTGCTTTTTTCCAGTCTGTCGATCATCGCCGTAACTGCCCCCGTAGTGATTCCGCTCAGATCGGCCAGTTGTCCTGCGGTCATAGCGCCATGCTGTAAAAGCAGGTCAATGTATTTATGGTCTGTACCGGTAAGGCCTGCCTTTTCTGCAATTGCTTGATGCATAAGTACTGTACCTGTCGAGAATTCCCTTGTCAACAAGTTTATATCTGCTAGAAGTATACTTTTTTCAGACTTTTCTTTGGTGTTCATAAAAAAACAATTTATCTTTATGATAAAGATACTTAATGATAAAAATAATTTACTTTACGGTAAAGATATTAAGAATACCTTGCTTAAAAAGCTAAAACCATAAAATGAATAAGATGACTGATAAAACTTTACGAGCAGATCGATGGCTGTATATGGCAACTGCACTGTATTTTGTGATGAACGGTGCACAACTGTGGGAGACTTCGATCATGGTTCCTGCATGGACGGCCGGGCCGCCTGCTTCTTTATTCTTTTTCAAAACTGCTTATGGACTTGATTTCAAGCTTTTCTGGATCGTTGTCCATTCCGTACACGAAGTTTTCCTATTGCTCGCTCTTCTTTTTAACTGGCATATTAGGCAAAGGCGCAACATCATGATAGGGCTGCTTGTTATACACGTTGCACTAAGGATATGGACCTTGCAGTATTTTGCTCCCACATTGATGCAGTTTATGGCAATGGATGTCAAGCCTGTTGTTGACCCCAGCCTACTAGAGCGGGCCACTATATGGAAACACCTCAATTATCTGCGGGTAGGGCTTTATATCCTGGTCAATTTAGGCTATGTGTTCATCTTTAGGCTTAAAAGAAACCATATCATTCAAAACTAATATGATGAACAACAGAAAAATATTGGTTGTAGGCAGCGGGATTGCCGGACCTGCTCTTGCTATAAAACTGATTGAACAGGGCGCTGATGTTAAGATGATAGAGGCCCGTAGCGAGGCGGAAATGAACGAAGGCTTATTCTTCGGTGTATCGCCCAATGGACTGAATATCCTTTCGGACCTTATTGATATTTCCCGACTTTATGAAGAGTATGTTCCGGGAACATTACGTTTTTATAATGCAAAAGGGCATCGCATTGCCGAACTTGATGCAGGTTACCAAAAGCAGATTTATGGTAGCAGCAGCATCCAGATCAAGAGATCGGCAATTACCAATCTGCTGCGGGAAAAGTTAACCAGTTTAGGATGCCAGATAGAGTACGATTGTAAATTGCAGTCTATTGAATATTTAGGAACGGGAATAGATGTACACACCAGTAAAGGTAAATTGGCCGATTATGATTTATTGATAGGAGCCGATGGTATCCATTCAAGGTGCAGGAGATTGATATTTCCTGACGCACCAAAGCCCATCTATACAAAAATGCTTTCCACAGGAGCCGTTATAGAGATTCCGGGCTGGGAAGAACCTTCGGAGGCTGTGGAAATGACCTTTGGCGCACAGGCATTCTTTGGCTATTCTACTACAAATACCGGGAAGGTGTGGTGGTTCAACAATTATGACTGGGAGCAGGAACCAAACGGTACCCAGCTTAAATTGTTGCAACAAAATATAAAAAAGGAACTGCTGGAACTCCATCAAAACGACCACCACAAAATCAATAGGATTATTGCCGCTAGTAATGATTTGTTTGCCTATCCAATTTATGATATGCCTGCGCTGAAAAAATGGTATACAGCAAAAGTGTGTCTGATTGGTGATGCTGCGCATGCAATATCGCCACATACTGGGCAGGGGGCTTCGCTGGCGCTGGAAGACAGCGCAGTCTTGGCAAAATGTCTGGTCAAATACGCCGATCCCGAGTTTGCTTTTTCCCGTTTCCAACAGTTAAGGTCTGCTCGGGTAACCAAGGTTATTGCACAGGCTAGAAAAATAGGCAAGGCCAAATCGAGGCCAAATCCTATAGCTCACTTTTTTAGGGATATGTTGTTGAAATATTTTATCAACATGGAAAAGAAAAAAATGGATTGGGTATATGGATATGATGTAGATGAGTTAGAAATATGACTTATTCAATTTAAACTTAAATATGTTGGCGGCAAGCTTACAATGAAACATAACCAGTCTTGCATATCCTATACGGGTGAATTGTTTTTTTGCTACTTTGTTATTTGAGTTTTCGTAGTTTATTTTTTCTGGTATTTGTTAGATGGTTCTGCATTAATAGGGGCAATTTTGAAAGATTTTTCAACAAAATGTCCGAAGTTCGTCAGTTGCCACCAACCAAACAATCCTATGGCAATTCCAAGGTATAGTACAGTGCATCTTCGGTGTTGCCGTCGAGCCAATTGACGGTTTCACGGTGTGTATAGCGGAAGCCATATCGCTGATTGGCCGCTTTGGAAATGCTGTTACTTTCGCGGTGGCTTATAGATAATTGCTTTACCTGCTGCTGATATGCCCAGTCCATCCTTATTTTATAAAGAAGCGCGGATAGGCCCAGCCCCCTATAGTCCTTTTTGATGTACGATTGCCCCAGGTAGGCTTCCTCCTCGTTGATGAGCAGGATACTTGTCATCCCTATAGGTTTGTCATGTTCGAAAAGACAAAAAATGGCCCTGGGAAACTTTATCCGCTCCTGCCATTGCTCATCTGTGAGATCGGCTTCTGCAGGGACGCTGCATCGGAACATTGCCGGTTCTTCATTTATTGCTTCCAAACGCATCGATTTATAAATCTGGGCTTCGCTTTCACTGAGCTGACGGATTTTGTACTTGTCTTTTTCAATCTGATGGTGTAGGTTATTCATGTTTCATATATTCTTGGACCTCGGGATGCTGCAATTGTAAAGGTTTGATTTAGAGATAACAACCCTCGTTGCGAAATTGCCGGACTGGGGCATGGAAAGCGCCAGAAAAGTTGCCTGCTTGCATCCTGGCAATAGTTAATTAGATTGGGGAAGATCGCAGTATATTCTGCTAATCATAGCAAATCACTGAATTTAATTCAAAAACCATACACAACGAATGTCCCATTGCCTCATTAGTTGGCTTTTCTTTGAGCACACACTATGCTATTCAATTCCATATTTTAGTTTTATTTCTTTCCTTTTCGCTTCATCCGCCATCTTAAAACTAAAATCGCTGCTTTGGGAACCAAAAATCTGATAACCATATTTCAGTCCATAATACCGATCAATCAGCATCTTGAATGGTGCTGCGCTAAGTTCTTTCTCTTTCACGGCAATTTGAACAATAGGTAAATATTGCTCCATCATTTCAACATTTGAATGCTGAATAACTGCCCACATTACACTTTCAAATTTTTCGCCAACCAAACTTTTACCTATATATGTTTTGTACTTTTCATGCAACATATTTATAACTTTTTGATTCTGGATGTCCAGTTCTTTTTGTTTGGTCTGAAAGTCTTTGGTATCTCTATATTTTCGGTCATCAATATCAACTTGGTAGATTTGTTGAACTAAGTTATAGTCCAGATTATTTGCGAGGGAATATTCTTTAGCATCAAATTTCTTTTCTGTTGAAATTGATTTGCATTCTTCCAGCTTTTTATCATACTCTGCTCTGACAACATCAAACTTAGGGTTCTTTTTTAAAGAATTTTCAAATGCAATACAATACTCGCAACTGCCATTGGCATTTTTGAACTTTTCGAATGCAATTTTTATATTTTCATTGCTTTCTTGTAGTTTGAGGAAAGCGGATAACACATTGAAATAATCTGCAAGATTAAAATTTTCAGGACGATTCTTGGTTGCTGTTTTTGTTTCACTTAAAATCATCATTCCGTAATCAAAATCTTTTTTGGAAGCATTTGAGTTCTGTTCAGGTTTATAAGCGAGCACCTGACTTTCAAAATTATTGTAGTCGAACCTAACTGAATTTTGAGCCTTACAATAGAGCGTACATACTGTTAATAGAAGAAATATGTTATTTTTCATTTCAATTGTTCCAAATCGTATTCGATTACCTTATTACTTTTAATTTTGTTCGTTATAGCATAATAAAAAATGCTTTTTTGACATGTTGCAATAACAGAAATACAATATACTAAAAAGTATATGTATCATCGTTAAGTGGAAGAAATTTATACATCAATTGATCATTGATTAAATTACAAATGTGTTGTGCTTTGAATTTCGCCAGTGATTACAGAGCAGTTTTTTTAGCGGGAGTTAGTATTTATTCCAACATCGTCCGTAAAACCCACCCGCACCAGCTCAAGTCAATTCCCAAATGAAACGTAACAGTGTAAATCTTAGGACTTGAAGGTTGTTTTTGGACTGTCCATTTCAATTTTGAAAGATTTCCGGTAAAACTAATCAAATATGGAATTCTTATTGAATACTTTCCAAAAGCTTGCTCTTAGCCTAATGTATAAAACCCAATGTCAATTTCCTTTATAAAAATGCCAATCTGCATAATACTTGATGCCGTATCTTTAACTTATGGAAAGTCTTGGTCAGATAAATAGGGCAAGGAAAATGAATAAAGCATTAAGTCTTCTATTCCTATTCATGCAGCTTGTGGTTTGCCCAGTTTTGGCTAAGCCCATAAGCTCAAATACTTCTATTACCTTTGGATTTCACAGCCCACATATTGTACAGATTGGCACCAGCCAATTGATTCTGGTGAGCGGGAGCACCTATCGGTTTACCGTAGACACACCTGAAGACAAAGGCTTGGTGAGCACCCAGCCCACGGTGGATGAAATCATCACAGAAATTACATCTGCCGACGGTTCTGCACAGCAATATCAAATTAAGGACAGTAGCGGTGCATTGAAAAGCTCGGGAACCCTTACCGAAGGAGATTGGCTATTGGTTACCGCACAAGATGGAAAAACAGTTAGGAAATACACCATTGCCTTCAAAAAAATGGCGCTTGGTGGCAAGCTGAGCTTGCTTCAAAACCAACTCACTAAAAACACCAATACCACTCTCATCCTAAGCTATATCGCCGGACAAAGAAGCCCCAATGCAAGTGTGCAATTGTTTTTGCCTTTGGGCGTCGAGCCTACGCTGAGTAACACCAGCGTCAATATCATTGGAAGAGGCTTTGTGAAACTGAGCGATTTAGGTGCGCAGTCCATGGGTAGGGTGGGCGCTAACTATTCTTACACTAAGGTTGGTAACGTCGCTATCGCCAAATCGGCCAACGGAACCAGTGTCATTGTCTTTAAAAACTTGGATTTTAGACCAGCCAATGGAGCAGATTTGGTGCTTAAAATCAGTGGTGTTCGTTTAAAAAACATTGGAAACCATATCTTCAAGGCCATTTGCACCAGCTCATCACCAGAGGTATTAAGTAGTGCCGGTACCGGAAATGAAACCACCGCGTTAAAAGTAACCCAAACCATCTCCGATTTCGAACGTGTGGTTAGCCGTAGCCTCTCCCATGAAGAACCCCCCTATACATCGGTCAGCTTTAAATGGCCTATGCTTAGCAAGGTTAAAGCTGTTCAATTGGAACAATCGCTAGACAAAGGCAAAACCTGGTCAGTTGTTCTTGCTGCAATTGACGTGAAGAATGGCATGGCCAAAATCTCTAACCTTAAACCTAATCTGTTACATAGCTTTAGGCTTTGGGTAAAAGACGGCGAGCAAAAAGGCTATTCCAATCAGGTTCAGTTTTACAGCGGCAAAATGGACATCAAGAAGTTCGGTGTAAATGCAGATGACCAAATAGACGATACTCCAAAAATTAATGAAGCCATTGCCTACCTGAACAAAATTGGTGGTGGTACCCTATATTTTGGAAAGGGAACCTACTTGGTTAAAACGGTACAGCTGCAAAGCAATGTTTATTTATACGTGGATAAGGAAGCGACTATTAAGGCCATTAAAGGAGCCGATGCGCCCGAGCAAACTTGGTTTAGCGATAAGCAATACCGTTCGGGACTATCGCCCACGGCCATTGGTCCTTATGCCGATCCTGAAAATTACCTCACCAAACAAGACGTAGGCCATCACTATTTTAGAAATACCATGTTTTTTGGCGAACGTTTAGACAATATCAAAATTATTGGAAACGGTAGGATTACCGGTGATGGCAATTTGGTAACCAGCGACAATGTGATGAACAATGCGGTAGATAATAGGGCAGATAAAATGTTTACGCTAAAACTTTGTACCAATATCGAAATCGGAGGCATTGCCAATGCTGGCGACTTGTGGTATGATCCTGCAAAAGATGAACCTTACTACATGGACAAAAATGGCAGCAAAGATTTCGATACCGAAAATATGCTCAACATAGATAGGGCCGGACATTTTGTGCTATTGGCTACAGGCAGCGATTCGATCAATGTGCATAACACCTATTTTGGCAAAAATAGCACGACTAACGTACGCGATATTTACGACTTTATGGCTTGCAATGAGGTAAGGGTAGCCAATATTTATTGCAAAGTAAGTTCAGACGACATTGTAAAGATTGGTTCCGATTGTTCCTTAGGTTTTACCAGACCTGCACGCAACTACAAAGTACGCAACATCATAGGCGATACCAATTGCAACCTGTTTCAAATTGGTTCAGAAACTGCGGATGATGTGATGGATGTCTGTGTAGATAACATCTATGTATTGGGCGCCAACAAAGCTGGCTTTTCTATCTCTACCAATGATGGGGGACATATCAAAAATATCCATCTCAATTGCGGAGAAACAGGCAGTTTACATTCAAGATCTAAAATGTTGCGCAGCACCACGCCATTCTTTATCTCTATTTCCAACAGGGGCAGGATATTGGGTGCAGCTGTGGGCAAATATAATTTTACCGATAACGGTGAAAAACATAGTGAACTATTGGTTAAAAATATCAATATTGGCGTGGTCGAAAATATTATCATCAATGGCGTAGATATTACCGAAGTTTACGGAGGTAGTTCTTATGTCGATGCCAGCAAGCGCTGGAAAGGCTATAACGGAACACAGCGCAGAGCAAGTCCAATCATTGCAGGGTATCAACTTCCTGATAATGAAAATGTAGAAGGTGGATTAGATTTTAAATTGCCTAATGGTCAACATACGGGCTACATCAAAAACGTATCTTTTACCGATGTACATGTATTGGTAAAAGGAGGCCATGCTTTAGCCGATACGGCGCAGATTCCACCAGAGCTAGGGGTAGGACAGTATAACGTTTCTAACCTCAAAGTGCAGCCCGCTTATGGTTTATGGGCCCGTCATGTAAAAAATTTAACCGTTAAGCGAAGTTCTTTCAATTACGAAAAAAGAGATAGCCGCTATGTTATCTATTTAGATGATGTAATTGGTGCGAAATTTTCGGAGCTCAAAATGGTAAAACCTATAGATAACCCCGCCGTAATCGGCAAAAAAAGAACATCGCAAATTACCATCGACCATATAATTTACGACGACGATGTACAGGGGAGAAATCCCAAACCATTGTTAAAACTCAATTAAAATCCATTAATTAATCAAGTATTAAAGCCTAAATGAAACCTATTTTTCGCTATCCATCCGCTTTATCACTCGCTCTCTTATTTGCTGTGTCTGTAGGCCACGCCCAAAACAATAAAATCTATCATAAAGGTTGGATAGATTTTAACAAAAATGGAAAGATGGATGTATTTGAAGATCCGTCAAAACCGATAGAAAGTAGGGTTAATGACCTGCTGAGCCAAATGAATTTGGATGAGAAAACCTGCCAAACCGCTACGCTTTATGGTTATGGTAGGGTATTGAAAGACGAAATGCCAACAGCCGAATGGAAAACAAAAATCTGGAAAGACGGCATTGCCAATATAGACGAACAACTGAACAGCCTGCCTTACAATAAAAAGGCGGCCACCCAATACTCCTTTCCTTTTAGCAAGCATGCCAATGCCATTAATACCGTACAAAAATGGTTTATAGAAGAAACCCGACTAGGTATTCCGGTCGATTTTAGCAACGAGGGCATTCACGGACTTTGCCATGATAGGGCTACACCTTTTCCAGCGCCTATTAACATTGGCAGTACTTGGAACAAAGACCTGGTATTTAGAGCCGGAAGTACTGTAGGTAGGGAAGCAAAAGCTTTGGGCTATACCAATGTGTATGCACCAATTCTGGATGTGGCCAGAGATCAGCGCTGGGGAAGGGTGGTCGAATGTTATGGAGAAGATCCTTATCTAATTGCCGAATTAGGCAAGCAAATGACCTTGGGAATCCAAGATCAAGGTGTAGCCGCTACGCTAAAACATTATGCCGTGTACAGCGTGCCCAAAGGTGGTCGCGATGGCAATGCCCGTACCGATCCACATGTGGCACCTAGAGAATTGCACGAAATGTTCCTTTATCCTTTCAAAAGGGTAATACAAGAAGCCAAGCCGATGGGTATCATGAGCAGTTATAACGATTGGGATGGCGAGCCCGTAACCGGAAGCTATTATTTCTTAACCGAACTCTTGCGTAAGCAATATGGTTTTGATGGTTATGTGGTTTCAGATAGCGAAGCTGTAGAGTTTATTTCGAGCAAGCACCATGTGGCCGATGATTATAAAGGAGCCGTAAAACAGGCTATTGAAGCAGGATTAAACGTACGTACCCATTTTACCATGCCCGAGGTTTTCATTTTACCTTTACGCGAATTGGTCAAAGAAGGCTCGGTGTCAATGAAAACACTTGACGAGCGGGTAGCTGATGTATTGCGGGTGAAATTTAGACTAGGTTTATTCGATAGCCCTTATGTAAAAGAACCGAATGTTGCCGATCAAAAGGTGCATACCAAGGTAGATGAAGAATTAGCTTTGCAGCTCAATCGCGAGTCGGTGGTATTATTGAAAAATGAAAAGAACTTGTTGCCACTTAACGTAAACCAATACAAAAACATACTGGTTACAGGTCCTTTGGCAATCGAAACAAAATATACCACAAGCAGATACGGCCCTTCTAACAATCCAATTGTTTCTATTTTGGATGGAATCAAGGCTTTCGCAAGTAAATCCTCAACCGTAAGCTATAGCAAAGGCTGTGAAGTAACCGATGCCAAATGGCCCGAAAGCGAAATTATGCCAGTAACCCTAACGGCTCAAGAACAGGCACAAATTAACGAAGCGGTTGCTGCGGCCAGTAAAGCCGATGTGATCATTGCCGTAGTGGGAGAAACCGATGATTTGGTGGGCGAAAGTAAAACTAGAACAGGCTTAAACTTACCAGGACTGCAGTCGCAACTGTTACAGGCCCTATATGCTACCGGAAAATCTGTAGTGATGGTGATGGTAAACGGACGTCCGCTCACCATCAATTGGGAAAACAAGTATCTCCCAGCAATTCTTCAAGCCGGATTTCTCGGACCTTCAGCAGGTAAAGTAGTGGCCGAAACGCTTTTTGGAGAAAATAATCCAGGAGGTAAGCTTACCATGACCTATCCAAAGTCCATTGGTCAAATTGAGTATAATTTTCCTTTTAAACCTGCATCGCAAGCCGGACAAAGTAAAAACGAAGATCCAAACGGCTATGGCAAAACCATGGTGTTGGGTTCGCTTTACCCTTTTGGCTTTGGATTGAGCTATACTACTTTCGAGTTCAGCAATCTTAAATTAAGTGCGCAGGAAATTCGATCGCAAGGAGAAATAGAAGTAACGGTAGACCTTAAAAATACCGGAAGCCGCAAAGGTGACGAAGTAGTACAACTTTATTTAAAAGATGTGGTCAGTAGTGTAACTACTTACGAAACTGTTTTGAGAGGTTTTGAAAGGGTAAGTTTAGCTCCTGGTGAAACCAAGACCGTTAAATTTACACTTACACCCGATGATTTGATGCTACTGGACAAAAATATGAAATGGACGGTAGAACCGGGCAAGTTCCAGGTGTTGATTGGCAACTCTTCCGAATCAATTAAACTTAAACAGGAATTCACGGTGACCAATTAAATAACCGCATGAAAAAATTAAGTGTCTTATTGTTTTGTCTCGTTGTCTTCTATGGGGCAAAAGCAGCAGATTTTGAGGTTACCCAATACGGTGCAGTGGGCGATGGCCTTACCTTGAATTCGAAGGCCATTCAAAAAGCCATTGATGCCTGTCACCAAAGTGGAGGCGGTAGGGTAATGATTCCTGCAGGTAAATTTTTATCTGGCACTATTGCTCTCAAAGACAATGTAACCCTCTATTTGCAGAAGAATGCCATTTTATTGGGGAGCATTGATCTAAAAGACTATCAAAACCTTGATCCCTTTACCGAAGGCTTGGGCATTGATGTAGGTTGGGCATTGTTAGTGGCTGTTGATGCCAAAAATATAGGCATTGAGGGAGAAGGAACCATAGATGGGCAAGGTTCGGCCATTAAGGCAAAACATATTTTAACAGATAACCGTCCTGAAGGAGAACGTTGGGGTTTGCGGCCTTTTTTGGTGCGTATTGTGCGTTGCACGGGAGTAAGCGTTCGCGGGGTAAGCCTTAAGTATGCGGGTGCTTGGACTTCACACTATTTTCAGAGCAGACAAATTTTGATCGAAAATGTAAAAATCAATAGTATAGGAGTAGCCCATAACGATGGAATTGGTATTGATGGCTGTCAGCAAGTGCGCATTAAAGATTGCGATGTGATCAGTGGCGACGATGCCCTGGTGTTTAAAACTACTTCGAGACTGATGGCCTGTAAGGATATAGAGGTAAGTGGACTAAGGCTAAAAAGCAATCAGGCAGGTATTAAAATAGGCACGGAGTCCATCGCCGACTTTGAAAACATCAAAATTACCAACTGCCATATTTACGACACCAAAAATGGGGGTATCAAATTGTTAACCGTTGATGGAGCCCACATTAAAAATGTGACCATTACCGATATTACCATGGATGAAGTAAGAACCCCCATGTTGTTTAGGTTGGGTTCGAGGCTAAATGTATTCCGCAAAAAAACAGAAACCAAAAAAACAACAGGAACATTTGAAAATGTGACAATTAGAAATGTAAAAGCCAAGGCAGCTGATAACGCACAATTGACACCGCCTTCGGGTATTCTCATTACAGGTGTCCCTGGCCACGACATTACCAATTTAACTTTAGAAAATATAGAGATTAGCCTGGCTGGAGGTGGTACCGTCGAAGATGCTCGTAAAGTGGTGCCAGAGGCGATAGATCAATATCCAGAAGTAAAAACCTTTGGCCCAAAAATTCCAGCTTACGGAATTTGGGCTCGCCACGTAAAAGGCCTTAAGCTCATCAACGTAAAGTTTAACTTGGCTAATAATGATGTACGTCCGGCATTGCTTTGCGAAGATGGCAAAGCGCTAACGGTAAGCAATTGGAATTTGCCCGCAACCACAACAGCCGAAGCCATTATCCGCTTAGAAAATGTGCTTGGTGCAAACATTAGTAAAGTAAGTGTAAAAGGAGAGGCGCAGGCACTGGTAAGGATAGAAGGAGCAAACAGCAAAGGCATTAAGGTAGCTAACAATCATGCACCATCCATTAAAAAGCAGGTGGAGTTTGCTGCCAATGCCCAACAGAACTACTGAACACTTATTTTTTGGTCACCCTTACTGCTTTAACCTGAGCTGGTGTAATTACAGTGGCCTTGTTTCCGAAACTATTTCGTACAAAGCTTAGTACGTCCGCTACCTCTTGGTCGCTAAGATGCCCCAGTGCGGGCATGGGATTGGCATAAGTATCGCCGTCAATCTCTATCTCCTCATTTAGTCCTTTTAAAAGGATGTTGATCAATCTTTTCGGGTCGCCCAACACATAATCGGTTTTAATAAGGGGCGGGTTCAGCCCCATCACACCACCACCATCTGCCTGATGGCAAACCAAACAGTGTTTTTTATACAGCAATTTACCATTCGCCAATGAAGGTTCAGTTTTAGCGGTGGCCTTGATTGGTGCTATTTTTTTGGTCTGTGCATTTAAATTGGTCAACAAGCCAATCGTTAAAAAAGCAATGCAAGCTATTTTTTGTTTCATGGAAGCTTATTTTTTTGAAGAATATCCAATTCTATAAACGGTACCTTTTACATCATCGGTTACAAATAAAGAACCATCGGGAGCCTGTGCCAAACCGCAAGGTCTGTGTTGGGCTTCTCGAGGAACCATTACCGCATCTAAGCCAGAAAAGCCATCGGCAAATACTTCCCACTTGCCACTTGGTTTTCCATTAGCAAAAGGAACAAAAACCACAAAATAGCCAGCCTGTTTTTCGGGTGCCCTGTTCCACGAGCCATGAAAGGCAATAAAGGCCCCGTTTTTATATCTGGCTGGAAACATGTTGCCCGTATAAAACAACAGGGCATTTGGCGCCATGTGGGCAGGGAAGTCGGCAATAGGGTCGATATATGCTGAACTGCCTTCTTTTTTGCCATCGCCGCCATACTCTGGGGCCAATATTTTTTTCTTTAGCGCCGAATCATAATAGATATAAGGCCAGCCCGCATTGTCGCCCTTTTTAACCATATACATTACTTCGGCAGGTGTTTCGGCCGATTGTTTTTCGTTAAAAAGCTTTGGCCATGATGAATTTAGGTTGTCCCTTCCGTGCTGCATCACATAAAGCGTGTTGTTTTGGGTATTCCAATCCAAGCCCATCACGTTTCTGATTCCTGTGGCATACCTCGTTCCGTTGTGGTATGACTGGTTGAGTTGGTCGGCCTTAAACTGCCATATGCCCCCAGCCGAATCTAAAATTGGACAGCCCGCTTTGCCTTTCGACTCTAGTCCACGGTCGTTTTCTTGACACGAATTAGTAGGTGCGCCAATATTTACATAAATGTTGTTTTCATTGTCCAGCACAATAGATTTGGTTTGGTGCTGTTTACCAGCCAATAATCCGGTAATAATTTTTTCGGGATTAGCCGGGTCGATCACCTGCTCTTGGTCATTTAGTTGATAGCGAAACACCTCTTTATCAGAAGAAGCGTACAGATAGCCATTTTTAATGGTAATGCCAGTTCCGCCGTAATTGCCAAAAGAAGTCTGCACCTCGTATTTACCATCCTTATCCTTGTCTTGCAAAAACAAAATGCCCTTTCCATTTACCACTCTCATTAGCTTGATGTAAACGCTGCCATCTTTGGTAAGCACAATATGTCTGGCCTTGCCTATGTTATCAATGACCTTGCTGGCTCCAAAACCAGCGGGAAGTTTGAGCCCGGCATGATCAGCATCCCCTTTAAAAGGAGTGATTTCGGCATTGTGCTTGTATATAAAAGCACATAAAGAGCCCACTAGTAAAAAACAGGTAACGGATAACGGAATGATTATTTTCTTCCTCATTTGATTAATTTAATAGCTATTTATTATACCTCCATTTTGCTTCAGCATTTGATGGAAATAAAGTGTATTTCAAAGCTAGCCGATGAAGGAAAACATCATTAACGGTTTTTGGCATTTTATACAATAATATTGGCATCTCAATAATCAAAAGCTAATGATCAATGTTTAATTATCAATAAACAATGTTCAATGAACAATAACTCGACAATTAAACTATTGAGCAATTAAACAATCCCTAATGAACCAATGAACCAATGAACCAATGAACCAATGAACCAATGAACCAATGAACCAATGAACCAATGAACCAATTTTTATTTTTTCTTCCGAGCTTGTAGCTGTGCCAGATATAAAGAATTAGGGTTGATACCTGCTTGGTTATGGTTTTCCCAAACGCCATCAGGTCTGCCCTTAAATCTACCTTCATATTTTACACCTTGAGTGCCAAAACTATAATTCTGACCGTTTGCCCAAGGGCTTTGCACTGATGCCCGCTTTACCTTGCAATTCCATAAAACCTGAGTTACGCCAGCCCAACCATGTCCGCTGCCCCAGTTGCCCCTGTCTTGTACATTGATCTCGCCATCAGTTTGAATATTATCGTATAAAGTACCTACTGCCCAGCGGTGGTGCGGACCAATATCGGCGTGTGTCCTTAAAGCCTTGCACTGATAAAAAACATTGGGCCCCAAGGTTCTTGCCCCTGTCACATAATCATGTCTTGCATCGGTCGATTCTAAATTCATAAACAAATTCAGTTGTCCATCATTGTTAAACGAATATCTCCTGCCTCCTGTAATCACTGATTTGGCATCCAAGCACTTCGAATCTTTAACGGTAATTTGTTTGGAGCTTGGCTTAATGCTAACGGCAGCATATCCAAAATACTTGGTGGTAATATTTCTGGCCCAGCCATTTTCAACCTTGTTAAATTCTACGGCAATCCAGCCATGATCTTCATCGGTATCGTTAGCATATTCAGATTCGAGGTACATATTTTCTATACCTACCTCGTTTATCCGTCCATCAAAGGAAGCTTTGTAAACTTCGGCACCGCCATATTTTTGCTCCATTTCTATCACCATCGGGTTGTCGAGGGTAATTTTGTTGCCCTCAATCTTTACAACCCGTCTTTCAAATTCTAAGTTATATTCTTTGGCCTGCCATTGTTTGGTGCCCTCCCGAGCTTCAATTTGATCCATTTTAAGGTCTTTGATCCATTGGTCGGTACCTGGCCTATAAACCACAATGTTATCGCCTGCTTTAAAGTTGCTGGCGTTGGTTAAGGTAAGCGAAAAAGTGCCTACGGGTACAAATTGATCCTTCACTTGTGTTCTGGTACCTTTGATTTCTTTCAAAGCACCTTCACCACTAAAAACAATGAGCGATCGTTGTCCCTTGCCAGTGGCAACCAGTTTGGTGGCATTTTCACCTTCGCCCCTTAATACAATACCGCTTTTATTGATGTGCAGTGTGCCGGCTATTTTATAAATTCCTTTTTTTAAGAGAATGGCACCCCTAAAGCCATCCTTGTTTACGGGTAATTGCGCTACTTCGTTGATGGCGTTTTGTAAAAGCTCCTGACTATCTGCACCTTCATTGGCATTGACGGTTTTAACCACCGCAACAGTTGGAATGGCCTGATTGCCCTGATGATAGCCCACATGGCTAAAATCGGGTATGGTATTTCCCTTATCATCAGGCATATACTTTATAGTACCATCGGGGTTAACCTTGATATATTTAGACACTTCCAGTGTTTTGATGATCGTTTTGAACGATACCAGAAAAAAAAGAGCTGTGCTCAATAATAATATTCTCTTTGTCATAACCTCATTAACTAAAATTAAATATAGCTGGAATGTGGTTATGAATGTTTGCCATAGATTGGCAATAATGTAAGCGATTTTGTCATTTATTGTCTAAAAATTACTTCGCTCTAGTTGATGCAACGAAAGTGGAGACTATCTAAGCTCCTTCAACCCTCAAAGCTCCTTATGCTTTTGGCCCCATTTTTCAAGCAGTTTAATGACAGGGCCTAGGTCGTAGCCAATTTCGGTAAGTTCGTATTCTACACGGGGAGGCACTTCCGCATACACGGTACGTTTAAGAATCTTGTTTTCTTCCAACTTGCGCAGCTGTAAGGTAAGCATGCGTTCGGTAATGGTAGGTATTAACTTTTTCAGCTCGCCAAATCTAAGCTTGCCGTTTAGTAGCCATGAGCAGATGACCAATCCCCACTGCCCGCCAATAATGTTAGCGGCATAAACCTCGGAACATTCCTCCATTAAGGCCTGTTTATTGGCAAAATTGGTAGAGCTTTCTTTGATTTTAGACATTACTTACATTTTTTATAGTACCCTACATTGGGATGCTAAGCTACCAAAATAACCCTGAGCTCTTTAGTTTTGTCCTGTAAAACAATGGTAAAGAAAAGATGAAAACATTAGTGATCGTAACCCATCCTGATATTGACACTTCGGTAGTAAACAAAAGATGGATAGAAGAACTGAACAAATACCCCGATTTATATACGGTACACCAGCTGCATAAAGCGTATCCCGATGAAGTGATAGACGTGCAGGCCGAGCAAAAATTGATAGAGCAACACGATCGTGTAGTATTTCAGTTCCCTTTTTATTGGTTCAGTTGCCCTGGGTTATTAAAGAAATGGTTGGATGTCGTGGTGCTCCATGGCTGGGCCTATGGAAGCAAAAGTGGCTACAAAATGGCCAACAAGAGAATTGCTTTAGCGCTTTCTGTTGGGGTAGATGAACAAGACTACCAGCCTGGACAGCGATATAAATATACCATGGAGGAACTGCTAAGACCTTTTGAGCTGAGCTTTGAATACGTTAAGGCAGATTACAGACCTTTCTTTGCCTATTACGGAATGGAGTTTAACACTTCCGCAGAATGGGTAGAAAAAAGTGTGCCTTTATATATGGACTTTTTAAAGTCGCTCTAAAACTTTCGCAAACAGCTCAATTACTGGGCTGTTTGTTCAACCGGTTGGAGCAGTTCAGGCTTCATTTTACTCGGTAAGTAATGCTGGATATAGAACTGTTTCTTGAAATCCTTATACTGTTTCACCGCACCCAAAGTATGCATGATTTTGATGTAATACCAAGCCAAATCAATTTGATGGGGTTTAAAGCCGCTCCTTGCGCTTTTAGGATATAAATGATGATTGTTGTGCCACTCGCCCGCCACAATGCCTGGCCATAGCTGGTTAATGGAATTGTCTTTCAGGTTATAATCTGTACCAACTCTCTTTTTATCGTCGCCCTTTCCGTGTCCTTCATAATTGAAAGTACGTACGCCAATGCCCCAAAAACCTGCGGCACCAAATAGGGTGCAGGCCAGTGCATGTCCGCCAATGAGATAAAAAGCCGTGTACCAAAATGCCCAGTTTAAGATCCATGAAAGAATGGCCGATTTAGGGTTAACATAAGACCCCCATTTAAGGTATTGCTTATAAGTATTTGAAGTAACGCCAGTATGCTCCATCAGTTGTTGAACGCGGGTAAATTCGGCTTCACTAAGGTCTTTGGCAATAGGCTGGTGATTAACATCAGCCAAGAAGCAATATAAAAAGCCCGCTTGCGCATTGTAAGGATCTCCTGGTTTATCTGAAAGAGAGTGGTGAACGTGATGGGAAATCACATAAATCTCCTCTGGAATAACGTTGATGGTTAAGTTTTGGGTAAAAAACCGCCAGTATTTGTTACGGAAAGTATAAGCGCCATGGGTACAATAACGATGATGCCAAATGGTGCCATGTGTACCCATAATGATCATGCTGTAAATAAAGGCCGCTAAAATGGTCCACCATTCTAAAAAGTAAATGATAAAGATAAAGAAGAAAGGAATTAAGCATAAGATTTTAACCCAGCTTAAAAGAGGCAACCAATTTTTCTTGTCCTTAAAGATGTTTAATCTGCTAAAAAACTCCTTGAAAATTTGTTTAGTGCTAGGGGTGATCAAATGACCATTATGATCCTTCCAGCCGTACGCTGGCGGCTGTAGAATTCTTTCAAAGAAATGCATGAGCTGAATAGTTGTTTTAGTTTACAAATTCCTTCAAAGAATTTGGGCGTAAGGTATCATAATTTTTTAAGGAATAATGAATTTATTTCCAGTGCTTTAAAAATAATGTTTGTTAAGCTGGTTTTGATATGGGGAGATGAAGAAATACCAATGAACAAATCATCAATTAAACAATTACTGAGCTCAGACAATTGTTCGCCGCCGAAGTGTTGGTACAGGTTACGGTCAAGATGACGGACTTAGGAAAGAGATAAACCAATTAAGTAATGGGCCAAGCATTGGGTGATTATCAAAGGAATAAATATCTTTACAACAGCTAACCACTTCCTGTTGATATCTAGATTTACCATATTTGCCCTTTTTGGATGGCTGTTTTGTGTCTTTACCAATGTAAATGCACAACAGGAACCCATTAAATTTAACCACCTGTCGTTTAAAGAAGGTTTGGCACAAAGCCCTATTGCTACTATAGTAAAAGATAGCAAAGGTTTCATTTGGCTGGGCAGTTGGAAAGGTCTCACCCGATATGATGGCTACACTTTCCGTACATTTAAGCATGATAACCATCAACCCAAAAGCATTAGTAACAATAGGGTCAACGCCATTGTAGAAAATAAAGATGGCCAACTTTGGATCGCTACCTCTAATGGATTGAACATTTACAACCCTGCTACCGAAGTATTTAAGCGAGTAGATATTAGGGATGTAAAAGGCGGTAGGAATTACATTTCTTCCGTTTTAATTGATAGTTACCATAATGCTTGGGTGGCTACTTTTGATGGTGTTAAACAGGTAGATACCCAAAAATGGGTGTTGAAGGAGCAGGTTGGACTTAAAGACACCACTGCTACCAGTTTGTACAGTGCCGTTACCTTTATCCTTTTTCAAGATAAGGCCAAAAGAATTTGGGTAGGCTCTAAAAATGGCGTAAAGGTTTTTGATCCTAGCACAAGAAGATTACTTGCCTTGCCTAAGGGCATTGCCAATTCCAAGGAGTTAATGGCCGCTAAGATCATTGTCATTAAGCAGGATTTATCGGGCAACCTATGGTTTGGTTCTGAAACAGCAGGTTTATTTAAATACGAGCCTAAAACAGATCAATTGCGTATTTTTAAGCATGAGGAAAGTGATAGTAAAAGCATTCTTTCCAATTGGATCAGGGACATTTATGTGTATGATCAGCAAGAAATTTGGATAGGTACCCGCAATGGATTGAGCATTTTCCATACCCAAACACAAAAATTCAGCAATCATACGCATAGTGCGTTGAACCCAAATAGTTTGAGCGATAATACCATTTGGAGTTTTATGCACGACAATGCCTCAGGCATTTGGATTGGCACCTTTGCAGGCGGCTTAAACGTATATTATCCTTCCAATTCCAATTTTGATAATATTGGCGAACGTATTGGGGAAAGAATGGGCCTATCGCACTTGGTGGTGAACGCCATCTCTGAAGACAAAAATGGCGGCTTATGGGTTGGCACCTATGGTGGCGGAATTAATTACCTCAACAGAAATACCGGAGCCTATCGTTACTATGATATTAGAAACGACCAAAAGCAAACCCGTAATGGCGTAAAATCATTGGCAGAAGATGCCGATGGAAACTTATGGGTAGGTACTTTGGATGGTTTGTGCCATTTTAATAAGGAAACCAAAAAGATCCGTTTCTTTAAATTTGCAGTTACTCAAGGGAAGTTTAGCGAGAACCTGATCAACTCCATTATTCCAGAGCAAGAAGGCGTTTGGGTAGGTACCAACGGTGGCGGTTTACGTTATTTACGTCCTGATGGTTCATACCGTACTTTTGTACACTCACCAAAAGATAAGGCAAGCATTAGCGATAACTTTGTGGTGGCTTTAATTAACGATAACCAGAACAATCTTTACATTGGTACACAAAACGGGCTTAACTATTACGACAGGAAAACGAATAGCTTTAAGCGTTTTGTGAAGCGTAACCAGCCCAACACGCTAAGCAATAACAGCATCATTACCTTATTTAAGGATTCGAAGAATAGGATATGGATAGGCACCGATGGCGGAGGACTGAATTACTATAACCCTGCTACCCAAAAGTTTTATGCACTTAATGAGCAGGAAAGCCTTACCGATGAGGTGGTACATGCCATTGTAGAAGATCAGCAAGGAAATATTTGGGTAAGTACCGATAATGGCTTGTACCAGCTTCGTTTTAAAAACTTTCAACTTCCATTTAATGCCAAAAATGTTGAGGTTACACATTACAATGCCGATGATGGCTTGGCAAGCAACCAATTTCAAACCAATGCAGGTTTAAGATTAAGGAGCGGCGAAATACTTTTTGGTGGAATCAATGGATTGACTTCTTTTTTCCCAAATAGGCTGATTAAAAACAAGATCAAACCTCAGGTAGCTTTTACAGATTTTTTGGTGAGGAATAAACCCGTGTTAATTGACTCGGCAGATTCTCCTTTGGAAAAATCGATTACCTTTTCTGATCATATTGAACTAAAATATGACGAAGGGTATATCACCATCAAATTCGCGGCTTTAAATTTTATCAATCCCGAAAAAAACCAATATGCTTACAAAATGGAAGGCATAAGGGGTGATGATTGGCATTACTCAGGCACACAGCGTGAGGCTAATTATACTAATTTGAGCCCTGGCAAATACACTTTCAAAGTAATGGCCGCTAATAATGATGGTTTGTGGAATACTGAACCGATTACGTTGGCCATTACCGTTTTACCGCCTTGGTGGCAAACCTGGTGGGCATTTTTGATTTACGGTGGTATCCTTTATTATATTGTCGCCACCATTTATCAATTCCAAAAAAACCGTGCGAAGCTTAAAAGAGAGTTGTATTTAGAGCATTTGGAAAAAGAGCGACAAGAGGAACTGCACCAAATGAAGATTGATTTCTTTACCAATATTTCGCACGAAATTAGAACGCCTTTGACCTTGATATTAGGCCCATTGGAAAAAATGCTGAGGGGTTCAACACTAAATGCGACCTTACACAAGCAACTGACACAGGTGCAGCATAACGCCAGCAGGTTAATGCGATTGGTTACCGAATTAATGGATTTTAGAAAGGCGGAAAGTGGCCACATGAAATTGTCGTTTTCGGCCTGCAATATCGTACAGTTTGTAGAGGAAATTTATCTTTCGTTCCAAAGTTTAGCGCAGGATAAGCAGATTGACTATCAATTTGAAAGCAACGTAGAAAAGTTAGAGGTGTTTTTTGATAAGGATCATTTGGAAAAGGTGGTATTTAACTTGCTTTCTAATGCCTTTAAGTTTACACCGGAAAAAGGAAAAATTGTAGTCGCTATTGAACAACTTGGAGAAAAGGCAGTGTTAAAGGTAACAGATAATGGCAAG
Source organism: Pedobacter sp. (assembly GCF_039594775.1). GTDB lineage: Bacteria > Bacteroidota > Bacteroidia > Sphingobacteriales > Sphingobacteriaceae > Pedobacter. Next base: position 82,487 of record NZ_JBCNMT010000002.1, read on the forward strand.
GGGATTTCTGGAAAGAACATCGATCAACTATTCACAAAATTCTTTCAGGTGTATAATGAAGAGGTTTCTAACAGTGGTTATGGTATTGGACTGGCCCTCTCTAAAAATATTGTGGAACTGCACCAAGGGACCATTGAAGTGAGCAGCGATATCACTAATGAGGCCAATCGAAAAACAACTTTTACGGTAACCTTACCCCTGGGAAATGCTCATCTGGATCAGCAGGCCATTATTCCAGAGTATATGAACAGTGACAATCCTGTTCACTACTATTTGCAATCGGCAGCCAACGAAGTGATTGCTCCACCACCATTGGAGATAGGAGAGCAAGCTTATACCTTATTGATCATTGAAGATAACTTAGAGCTGCGGAACTTTATAAAAGAATCGTTTCAACAACAATATCGCATATTAGAAGCCACTAATGGGGTGGAAGGATTGGAAATAGCTATAGCGCAACTCCCTGATTTGGTCATTAGTGATGTGATGATGCCAGAGATGGACGGACTGGAACTTTGCCGTCATATTAAAACCGATGAAAGGATTAACCATATACCCGTAATTTTGCTCACTGCTCGTGCCGCTTACATCCATCAAATTAATGGCTACGAAAAAGGTGCCGATGCGTACATCACCAAGCCGTTTAGCATTCAAATTTTAGCACTGAATGTAAAGAACATCTTAGCTACAAAAGAGGCTACCCGTCAAAAGTTTGTAAGGGATATTTTGCTAAACCCAGCACCTGTTCAGATTGAAACTGCCGACGATAAGTTTTTAGTGAAGCTGATGAAGATCATCGAAGACAATCTGGATAATACCGACTTTGATGTAACGGCCTTAACCCAAGCAATTGGCATGAGCAAAACGGTACTTTACAAAAAGGTACAGGCCATTACTAATTTATCCGTAGCAGATTTAATAAAAACCGTGCGTTTAAAACAAGCAGCTTATTTGTTGGAGAAAAATCAGATGAGCATTTCGGATATTGCTTTTGCGGTAGGTTTTAATGATCGTAAGTATTTTAGCAAGGAGTTTAAAAAGCAGTATGAAATGTCTCCTTCGGAGTATATAGTAGCTAAGCAGATCTTTAATTAGTGGCTAGTAATTAGTTACTAGTGGTTAGTGGCAAGTGGTTAGGAATAATTTTTTGTTCATTGGTTCAATCGTTCATTAGTTCAATCGTTAAACTTCTGTCGTATCGAATCTCTTAATCATCCAAGAGTGTAAGCGAAGGATCTATGAGCTTATCCATACTCTTTAAATTATCTAACTAGCACATCATCGCATTGTTTTGTCCTACATTATCACATTTCATTAACCATTAACAATCCATCATTAACCATTATTAAAACCAATTTTACCCCTAAATAAGGAAGATTTTACCCTCTATAATTCCATTTGTTCAAACATCTTTGCTATAACCAAATATTGTATGATGATACCACTACTGAACCAAATGCGGGGTAAACTACCTAACCCTATCCTATATTCGCCAGCGAATCATTTATCATTGCCCTCTTCAGGTCCATTTATCAACTACTGCAAGTTATTTGCGGCGGTTACTATATTATAATAATCAACCAATATTAACCCAATTGAATGATACTACTTTACCAGAGTTTTAGTTTTTATTCGAAACGTTCCCTTAGTCAAATAGCTAGCTATGCTAAAAAAGCATTGTTGTTATTTCTATTGTTAACGTTTAGCTGCTTGCTTTATGCCCAAAGCCGAACCATTACTGGAGTTGTTAAAGATAACCAGGGCTTGCCTATTCCTGGTGCTTCCATTAAACTTAAAATAGGTGGTACCACTGCCGTGAGTGATGCCGATGGTAAATATGCCATCTCGATACCTTCAACATCTGTGATTTTGGTTTATAGCTTTATTGGCTTTGTAACACAGGAAATTACGGTGCCATCGGGCAGCAACGTACAAAATGTATCTTTAAAAGAAGACAATACCAATTTGAACGAGGTGGTGGTAGTGGGCTATGGCACACAAAAGAAATCGACCTTAACTGGGGCCATCAGTACCATTAGTAGCAAAGAAATTCTGCAATCGCCAACTTCCAATGTTACCAATAGTTTAATAGGCAGAACGCCAGGTTTAGGTGCCGTGCAGCGTAGCGGTCAGCCTGGATCGAACAGTTCGGTCATCAATATCAGGGGCTTGGCCACCTACAACGGTTCGGGTGCAATTGTAGTAGTCGATGGCATAGAACGACCAGACTTTGGCGATATTGATCCAAACGAAATAGAAACCATCAACGTACTTAAAGACGCTTCATCTACCGCAACTTTTGGGATCAGAGGCGCTAATGGAGTAATCATTGTAACTACCAAATCAGGGAAAGAAGGTAAACCAAAAATTAGCTATAGTGGTAATGCCAGTATTCAAAGCTATACAGGTATTCCAAAAGCATTGGATGCCTATACCAACGCCTACTTAATTAACGAAGCCAACAGGAATGATGGTTTTGAAAGCGTGACCTGGAGCGATGCCGCATTGCAAAAGTTCAAAGACGGTTCAGACCCAATTGGCTATCCAAACATCAACTGGTTTGATTATGTTACCCGAAAATCTTATCCGCAAACCCAACACAACGTGAACGTAAGTGGGGGTACCAAGATCATCAAATATTTTGCTTCGGTAGGCTATCTTTTTGAAGATGGTATTTTCAAGGAATTCGATTCTCCGTACCAAATCAATTCGGTACCCAATTACAATCGTTACAACTTCAGATCCAACTTGGATATTAAACTTACCCAAAATTTAGAGGTGGGCATTAAGTTAGGTGGTCGTTTGCAAAAACGCTACCAACCTAGTGGTTTACGTTCTGGATCAGGCTCTTTTTCTTACGATAACGTAGAAGCCATGATTTCCCGCATTTTGCAGGTGCCAGCTTTCGCGTACCCGGTAACCCTGCCCGATGGACGCTTGGCGCAAAACCCAAGTGTAGGAACCAATATTTGGAATCCGCTTGGGGTGCTAACCCGCTGGGGAACTCGTTACGACGACTTCAATAACGTACAAAGTACCTTTAATCTTAATTATAATTTGGGCAAATTCGTAAAGGGACTATCCTTTAAAGCTAACTTGGGCTACGATTCCTATTTCGAAAACACCACCCGTCGTAATGCCAGTTGGGCAGCTTATGTCATTGATAGAGACACTAAGGAAGTGACCATTGCTGGGGATCGGCCACGTGACGAACCTTTAAGTGGCCTCATTAGCGACAATGGTGGTACCATTCATACCAATTTACAAGCGGGTTTTAACTATAACAGAAGTTTTGCCAAACATAACTTCACGGGTTTGATTTTAGGTACTCGCCAATTGATCAATGTGCAAGGGTCTACTGCTACCACCGCACCGCCTAGGGCTTCGCAAGGTGTGGTTACCCGCATTACCTACAATTATTCAGATAAATACTACGCAGAGTTTAACGCCGCTTACAATGGTTCAGAGAACTTTCCGGTAGGTTTAAAATATGGTTTCTTCCCTGCAGTTTCAGCTGGTTGGACCGCCAGTAATGAAGCGTTCTTAAAAGACGTGAAGTGGCTTAATTATTTGAAAGTCAGAGGAAGCTATGGTTTAGTAGGTAGTGATGAAATTGGACAACGTTTTCTTTACATCACCAGTTATTTGCGCAACGCTGCAGGTTTTACCGCTTCAACACCTGCTTATAGCCGTCCGGGAATGCCTGTACATTTTGGCGATCCAACCAGTGTGGTCACCTATCCGGTGGTTTATTTGCCTAACAGTAGCATCGGTAACCCAGAAATTACCTGGGAAACAGGTTTAAAAAGAAACATTGGGGTAGAAAGTAAGTTCTTCAAAAACTCCCTGTCGGTAAATATCGACTTGTTTGATGAAACCCGTAAGGATATTTTAACGTCAAGAAACTCTGGATTGACCAGTTTAGGACAAGGTTATCCAGCACTTAACGTAGGTGAAGTGTACAATAAAGGTTACGAGGTAGAGGTAGATTTTAACAAACAAAAAGGCGATTTAATTTACGGCGTGAATGCACAAGTTTCCTTTGCCCGTAATAAAATCAACAGTAGGGACGAACCTATCGGTGCCCCATCTTATCAAAAACAGGAAGGTAAAAGAGTAGGACAGTTCTTTGGTTACGTAACCAATGGTTTTTATACTTCGCAACAAGATATTGACAGTTACGTACCCAATGAGTTGGGAAAACCAATCCCAGGTGATTTAAAATATGTCGATATCAATGGCGATGGCCGTATCAATAGCGACGACAGAACCGCCATTGGTTATTCGAGGGTACCTGAATATATTTTCAGTATCTCTCCACGAGTTTCTTATAAAGGGTTCTCCATCTCCTTAATGTTCCAAGGCGTTACCAATGTAAGCTCCGATGTAATTTTAACGGAGCAGAACAATGGGCAGCAGATGTACGAGTTCATGTTGAATCGTTGGACACCACAAACAGCCGCAACCGCTACTTGGCCAGCACTGCACTCCAGGGGCAACACTTTTATCAGCTATCAACTGAACGATTTCATTTTGCAGGATGCTTCCTACATCAAACTACGTAATGCCGAAATTTCTTACACTTTACCAGCTAAATGGTTGCAGCCACTCAAAATACAATCGTTGCGAATCTTTTTAACAGGACAAAACTTGGCGACTTGGACCCGCTTCAAAATGTACTTAGACCCTGAAAATATCAATACCAGCAATGCTGATTTTTCAAAGCAATCTATCTATCCCACTTCAAGGATCTACAACCTAGGTGTAAACATTCAATTATGACATGAACATGAGAAACATATATACCATTATTTTCCTTTTTGTTGCTCTTGTAATTAGCTCATGTAAAAAGGATTTCCTAGATCGCACGCCTTCGGCAGATTTAGATGAAGAAAAAGTATTTAAAGATCCAGCATTGGCCATTGCCTACGCAGATAACGCCTATAACCATTTAATAGATGACTATGCTAGGTTTAATGCCCACCGTGGAACTACTGCTCAAGCTTCTGATGAGGCTGTTTCGGGCAATACCGATGTTTCGGTACGTACCTTAAACCAAGGTTTGTTCCACGATCATTATGAACGTGGCGGAGCACAGCTGAATGATATTGGCGACATTTGGGACCGATCGTATGCAGGTATTAGGATTGCTAACGTGACGCTTTCGAAAATGAGTACTATCCCTTGGACAGATTCTCAAATACAAGCTAAAACCCCGCAGAGAATTACAGGAGAAATGTATTTCATCAGAGCGTTTTTGTATTTCGAACTCATCAAACGTTTTGGTGGTGTACCCATCTACGACAAACCAGCCAGCATTTTTGATAACATCGATATCCCGAGAAACAGCTACCAAGAATGCGTAGACTTGATCATGTCTGATCTTGACAAAGCTGTACAGGTAGATGCTTTGCCAGATGATTACAATGCTTCTAATTATGGCAGAGCGACCAGAGGTGCAGCCATGGCTTTAAGAGCAAGGGTATTGTTGTACGCGGCTAGTCCATTAAATAACCCAACCAACGATTTAACTAAATGGGCCAATGCCGCTGCGGCAGCAAAAGCCGTCATTGATATGAACAAATATTCGTTGCAGGCCACCTATAACGATATCATGAATATGTCGACCTCACCAGAATATATCATGATCAAAATACGTCCACCACGTGTGATAGATGGTTTCTTATTAGATTTTGTGATGTCACCTGGATCAGGTGGTGCCCAAGGTTCTATGAATCCTACCCAAAACCACGTGGATATGTATGAAGCCGTTAAAACAGATGGTACTGGCGCTATTGTGAGTAGTGCGCCAATTACCACTTCGGGCTCAGGATATGATGCACAAAAACCTTACGAAAATCGTGATCCACGTTTTTATGCAAATATTTTATACAACAATGTATCATGGCAAGGCCGTAACATGGGGATGTGGTCGCAATATAACGCGGCTAGTAATACCTATACCTATGGCGCCGATTTTCGCCCTAACAATATCATTTACTCGGCAACCCGTTACTACTGCCGTAAAATGTGGCCTGAGGTGTACGTAAGAAATGCCACTCAAAGAGCACTGTTCAATTTCGTGTTCTTTAGATATGCAGAGGTGTTGCTTAATTATGCCGAAGCCGTTAACGAAAGTGGCGACAATGCGGCTAACAAAGAAGAAGCTCGCAAATACGTAAACGAAGTACGTAGTAGGGTAGGCATGCCAAATTTGGCCCTTACTTTAACCCAAGCGCAATTAAGAGAGGCTATTGTGAGGGAAAGAGCGGTAGAGTTGGCCTTTGAAGATTTCAGGTGGTACGATTTGATCCGTTGGAAAAAAGCCAAGGAGGTATTGAACCAACCGATGAAGGGCATTGACGTAGTACGTAACGCTAACGGAAGCTTTACCTACAATATAATTACGCTACCCAACATTTACCAAAAGAAATTTGACGACCATATGTATTTATACCCAATTCCAAGAAGAGAAGTATTTAAAAGCAATGGAATTTTAAAGCAAAATCAGGGATGGTAATGCAGAGAATTGAAAAATATAATCCGTTTACGACAGAAAATATGATAAAATTTTTAACCAAATATCTTTTACTTTCCCTGTTGAGCATTGCCGCCATGCCTTACGCTTGGGCCCAAACTGAACAGATTGCCGTAAAAGGTAAGGTAGTAGACCAAACTGGTGCGCCTATAGCGGGGGTGGTCATTATAGTACAAGAAAAAACAAGCGGAGTAACCAGTGATGCCGAAGGTAAATTTTCGATAGAAGCCAGTTCTAACGACCGTATCGTTTTTAAAATGGACGGTTACAACACGGCTTTCATACCTGCTTATGAAGTATCAGAAACCAAACCTATTAAACTCCAAAAATCTCAAATAGAAGCTGGCGATGACGATAACGTATACATCCCTTTTGGGGTAAGAAAAAAACGCGAAGTAACGGCAACTATTACTACCGTGAACAATCAGGAACTGCCGCAAATACCACTTTCAACCTTGAACAACGTATTAACAGGTCGTTTATCAGGCTTACACATTCAGCAAACAGGTAACCGTCCAGGTACCGATGATGCTAGTTTCCTGATCAGGGGTAGGTCGTCTTATAACAGTGGACAATCGCCATTGGTATTGGTAGATGGGGTAGCGCGTGATTTTGTAGACATGGATTTGAACGAGATTGAGAGCATTAGTGTATTGAAAGATGCTGCTTCCCTTTCATGGTATGGCATGTATGGTGCAAATGGCGTGATTTACGTCACCACCAAAAGAGGTAGTGCAAGTTCAACCAAAGTTACCTTTGATGCGCAGGGAGGTGTACAAACGCCAACTTACCTCATCAATCCGCTAAATGCCTATGCTTATGCTTATTTGTATAATGAAGCCCGTCAAAATGATGGACAAGCACCGCAATACAATCAACAGAGTTTAATTGGGTATTATACCAAATCGGACAAATATCTATATCCCGATGTGGATTATCCCTCGGAGTTTCTGAAAAAAGCTTCGCCAGTGCAACGCTACGTAGCAACGGTAAGTGGTGGTAATGCCTTTGCAAGGTATTTCACTTCGGTAAGTTTTTACGATCAGGATGGTTTGTACAAGGGTGGAGAAACCCCTAATTTTAATTCGAATACCAATTTCAGAAGATATAATTTCCGCACCAATCTAGATTTACACCTGAATAAAAACCTAGATGTGACTTTAGATGTTGGTGGTCGTGTTTCTAACTTACGTTACCCACGTGATGGCAATTCGGCTTTTTTAACTGCGATATTCAATACCCCTGCCAATGCGTTTCCATTGCTTAACCCAAATGGTTCTTATGGTGGTAGCTCTTTATTCCGTACCAATCCTTTGGGTATGTTGCAGGCCAGAGGTAACATTACCGACGTTTACCGTACTTTATTGGCAACCATGACCGCACGTCAAAAGTTAGATGCGATATTACCGGGCTTATCATTTAATGTGGCATATACCTACGATATGACAGGTTTATATACCTATGGCTTTACCCAAAACCACATTGTTTACGAGTGGCAAGGCGGAAACAGCTATCAAGGATATGGCACAGAAAGCCCGTTGAATTATGCCTCGAGTACCTTTAGCGCCAATTTGCGTAACAACGAATTTTGGGGCGGTTTTGATTACGATAACAGTTTTGGTAACCACAGCTTTAAGTTTTCTACTCGTTTTCAAAGAGCCGTTTCGGCTTCGGCTACCCGTTTGGATGATAAAAAGGAAGGAATTTCCAACCGTTTATCTTATGGCTATAAACAACGATACTTTGCAGATGCCATCGCCACTTATTCGGGCTCACAGAACTTTATGCCCGGCAAACGTTTTGGTTGGTTCCCAGCCATTGCCGCAGGTTGGATCGTTTCAGAGGAAAACTTCCTGAAAGGCAATAAAATTGTAGATTATCTGAAGTTACGTGGCTCATACGGTATTGTAGGTAACGAGGCCATTGGTGCTTCGCGACGTTTCGCTTTTAACGACTACTTTACCAGAGGTGGTTCACAATATTTCTTTGGAACAGGTTACAGCGCCGTAGCCAATACCGACCAGTTAGATTTGGCTAACCCAAACCTTACTTGGGAAAAAGCCATTAAATCAAGCGTAGGTTTTGATGCACAGTTCCTAAAGCAAGCGCTAGGCTTAAGCGTGGATCTATTTAAGGAGCATCGCAAAAATCTATTGACGGCTGATTTAGCCCCATCTATTATTGGGCAGCCATTGGTAAACATTAATGCCGGCGAAGCGCAATACAAAGGAGTTGAAGCCAATTTGAATTACAACAAAACCATTAACCAATTTACATTTGGTGTACATGGAAATTACACTTATGCCAAGAGCAAAATTTTAAAATTAAACGAGGAAGCGGGTATTCCTGCCTATCAGCGACAAGTAGGTTATCCTATTGGCGGTGTGGTAAATGGCACAGGTACCGTCAGAAGATTTTTGATTTCGCAAGGCTTGTTCCAATCAGAAGAAGAAATTGCGGCAGCACCAGTACAACGTTTTTCAGGAAATGTGAAGCCTGGAGATATCCGTTACAAGGATATTAATGGAGATGGTGTGATTGATAATTTAGATTTTGTAAGTACCAATTACTCCGATATTCCAACCTCATATTTTGGTTTCGGTGGATCAGTGAAGTACAAAAACTTCGATGTGAACTTTTTATTCCATGGGGTAGCTGGCAGAACCATCCAGATCAATACTTTGGTGAATGCGGGCACGTCAAATACAGGCTACATTAATCAGTTTAGTGCCTACCGATGGACGCAGGCTACTGCACAAGAAGCGCTTTACCCACGTTTAACCATTAATGATCGTGTAAACAATACCCAAAACTCTGATTTTTGGTTGCGCAGCGGCGATTTCATTCGATTAAAGCATGTAGAATTAGGCTATTCACTATCTGCCAATGCGCTAAAAAAACTGAAAATTTCGCAATGCAGATTTTATGTGACTGGGTTTAACCTGCTCACATTCGATAAGCTCAACGGATTCCCAATAGATCCAGAAATGCCTGATGCAGGTTACAATTCATCTTACCCAGCCTTGGCAACTTTTGCTCTAGGTTTAAACCTAAAATTTTAAGCACATGGCCATAAACTATACACATATCCTTAAAAAATACAAAAGCTTATCTTCAAAAGCTTTGATGATTGCTGTGCTAGCCATGAGTTTCTCCGCCTGTAAAAAAGATTATTTACAAGATGGAAGCATTACCGACGGCTCAATTACAGGTGAGCAAGTGTGGGGCAACGATGCCTATGCTAGAGGTGTGCTCAACAGTGCTTATTTCAACATCCCCGAAGGATTTAGTATTGATGGCAACGGCGGAATGTTGGCCTCAGGTACTGATGAAGCAGTTAACTCTGGCGTAAATGCGAACTTGAGCATCTTTAACAACGGCACTTGGGGGCCATTACGTACCGTTGACGATGAATACAGCAACCTTTATGAAGGTTTAAGAAAGGTAAATCTATTTTTAGAAAACTTGCCTAAAAGCGAAATCATTCCAACGGACGGTTTGAGTGTGCAAGACGACAAAAGCAGGTTAGAAGGCCAAGCCTATTTCCTGAGAGCGTTATTTCATTTTGAGTTGATGAAGCGTTATGGTGCCATTACTTTAGCCACCAGAGTGTTTAGCAGAGAAGAAAACTTGAATTTGCCCAAAAACACTTACAAACAATGTTTAGATCAAATTATTTCCGATTGCGATAAAGCCATTACCACCAAACTGCCTTTGTTTACCAGAGAAACGGCAACTACCGCTAACCCTTATCCTTGGCGTACGGGCGATTACGGACGTGCCACTAAGACAGCGGCCATGGGTTTAAAATCAAGGCTATTGCTATATGCGGCTAGCCCATTGTTTGCTACGCAAAGTGGCGTGACTTGGCAACAAGCGGCCGATGCGGCAAAAGCCATTATCGATTTGAATGTACATAGCTTACGCACCAACTACACCAACGTGTTCAATTTTGGTGCAGACCCTTATAACAATGAAGTGCTATTTGCTACCCGAGCGCAAAACCGTAACGATATTGAGCAACAACAGGCACCTATTAGTTATGATGGCGCCACAGGTCGAACCAATCCCACACAAGAAATGATCGATGCCTTTGAAACCACCAATGGCAAGTTGGTAACCGATCCTACCAATACTTTGTATAGTGCAAATAATCCTTATGCAAACAGAGATCCTCGATTGGCTTTAACCGTTAACTATAACGGTAGGGTCTTTAAAGGTAAAGCTGTCCAAGCTTATGTAGGCGGTGCCGATGGTTTGAACCGAAACATTAACGCTACCAAAACAGGTTATTACATGCGCAAATTTCTAAGTGAGTCTGCTACTTGGAACCAACAGTCGAACACTTTGGCTCGTAGACCTTGGGTAGTGATGCGTTATGCCGAGATCCTGTTAAATTATGCAGAAGCCCTTAATGAAGCACAAGGGATAACCGCTGTGACCGAAGTGTTAAAGCATGTAAATTCAGTACGGGCCCGTACAGGTGTAGCCATGCCTGCTTTGCAAACCACCAATCCAACAGGTAACGGCTATGTGGCTCCAACTAAGGAAGCCATTCGTGAGCGTATCCAAAACGAAAGACGTGTTGAACTTTGTTTTGAAGGCCATCGTTTTTACGATGTAAGAAGATGGAAGCTTGGTGAAACCTTTTTAAATAAACCCATTACCGGCATGCGTATCACCATTGATGGTTCAGGTACCACCACCTACACTCGTTTCGAAGTAGAAAAGCGTTACTTCCAAGAAAAAAACTATTTATACCCGTTTTCACAAAATACCATTAACCGTCAACCAGCACTGATCCAAAACACTGGCTATTAAAATTTAATTATGATTAAGCGTACACCATACTTATTATTCCTATTACTTTCCGTTACATTTTTATCGGCCAATGCCCAGTTGGTGCAAAATATTTTTGGCCGCAAACATTTGAGCTTAAATGGCAGATGGAACTATATCATCGACCCTTATGAAATGGGTTATTACGATTACAGACACGAGCCATTTGACCAATCAAAATCTGGAAAAGGCGGTTTTTATGATGATCGGAAACAGGTTAACAAATCCGAACTGATCGAATATAATTTTGATTTATCGCCAACCTTAAAGGTACCTGGCGATTGGAATTCGCAAGTAGAAAAACTGGAGCTTTATGAAGGAACCATTTGGTTAAGGAACAAGTTCCTAGCTAATCCACAGGCAGGGAAAAAATACATCCTTTACTTTGGTGCGGTAAATTACGAAGCCCACGTTTACCTAAACGGCAAAAAGCTAGGCACGCATAAAGGCGGTTTTACCCCATTTCAGTTTGAAGTAAGTGATAAACTGAAACAAGGCGAAAACTTTGTGGTAGTAAAAGTGGATAACACCCGCAAGCAGGACGAAATTCCAACCGTAAATACCGATTGGTGGAACTACGGTGGCATTACCCGTGATGTGCTTTTGGCAGAATTACCTGGCAATTACATCCAAGATTATAAAATTCAACTGGCCCGTTCAAATGCCAAGCAAATTGAAGGTTTTGTAAAATTGAGCGAAGCCTCGGCAGGACAATCGGTAGAAGTAAGCATTCCAGAAGCTGGCTTGAAAACTACGGTAAAGACTGATGCCAGCGGCGTAGCCAAAGTAAGTATCCCAGTAAAAAAATTAAACCTGTGGAGTCCCGAAAATCCAAAACTATATGAAGTGCTGATCAGTTCAGCGACCGATAAAGTAGCCGAAAAAATTGGCTTCAGAACCATCGAAACCCGTGGACAAGATATTTTGTTGAATGGCAAATCAATTTTCTTACGTGGAATATCTATGCACGATGAAAATCCATTGGCACAAGGAAGGTTGCGCGGACAGGGTGATATGCGAATGATGTTGCAATGGGCAAAGGAGCTTAACTGTAACTATGTGAGGTTGGCACATTATCCGCATAACGAAGAAATGAACCGTTTGGCCGACGAAATGGGACTATTGGTTTGGGCTGAGGTACCTGTGTATTGGACCATCTCTTGGGAAAATCAGGACACTTATAACAATGCACAACAACAATTAACCGATTTAATTGAACGCGACAAAAACAGAGCTGCGGTAATTATTTGGTCGATAGGTAACGAAACACCATTGAGCGAACCACGCTTTAAGTTCATGAGCAAACTGGCCGATAAAGTACGTGAATTGGACAACACACGTTTGGTAGGCGCAGCATTGGAAGTACACCGCAAAGGTTACGACGTGATTGTAGACGATCCATTGGGAGAAAAATTAGACTTGGTGAGTTTCAATCAATATGGCGGTTGGTACTGGGAGTTACCAAAAGAATTACCAAAGTATAAGTTCAAAATCAAGTACAACAAACCCGTAATCATTACCGAAGTAGGAGGAGACGCCTTGGCAGGATACCATGGTGATGAAGATACCCGTTGGACCGAAGAGTTTCAGGAATCATTGTACAAATATCAAATTCCTTTTATGAATACCATGAGTGGTTTACGCGGCATGACCCCTTGGATTTTAACCGATTTCCGTTCCCCTCGCAGACAACATCCTTTCTTCCAGGATTTCTGGAATAGAAAAGGTTTGATTTCTGAAACTGGAAAGAAAAAGAAAGCATTTTGGGTACTGAAAGAATTTTATGATCAAACGGAAGCAAAATATAAATAAAGCAATTACAGAGACTAAGATCAGATGTTGACAGTCATCATCTAAGTCTTAATCCTAAACACTAAAAAAAGATGAAAATGCATAGCATATTATTATTGGCACTCGGAATCATTTTCGGAGGTTGCTTAAAAGGACAGGACGACCCTGTATTTCCATCGCCAGAATTGACCATCCCTATTGATGAAAGCGTGACCCTACAAAAAGCATTGCCTTTTAAGTTTGGTGCAGCAGTAAACAATAGTTTGCTACGATCAAAAGCAGCCTACCGCGACGTAGTGATCAAGGAATTTAATAGCCTTACGGCAGAAAATGCCATGAAGTTTGCCCAACTACATCCTTCAGAAAATACCTACACCTGGACAGAGGCAGACTATTTGGTTGATTTTGCACAACAAAACGGTAAGCGAGTTCATGGTCATACGCTGATCTGGTACAAAAACCCACCAAATTGGGTGTTGAATTATCAAGGTGATGCTGCGGCTTGGGATAAATTATTGAAGGACCATATCCAAACCGTAGTAACACGTTATAAAGGCAAGGTAACTTCATGGGATGTAGTCAATGAAGCTGTAGCGGAAAATGGTACGTTGAGAGATTGCATTTGGTTGCAAAAATTAGGCCCTGAATATATTGATAAAAGCTTTATCTACGCCCACCAAGCTGATCCAGATGCCTTGTTGTTCTATAACGATTATGGTCATGAATTTGGACCAACCAAACGTACGGCGATCTTAAATCTTGTGGCTGGCTTGCAACAAAAAGGAGTGCCCATTCACGGGATTGGTATGCAAATGCACACCCGTTATACGCAATCAAATGCCAACATTGCTGCAGCTATTAATACCGCCGCCGCTACAGGTTTAAAAGTGCATATCGCGGAGTTGGATATTGCCATGAATCCCGATAACATTCAAGATTTAACTTATAGCGCAGGTTTGGCCGAGCAGCAAAAAGCGAAATACGAATACATTGTACGTACCTACAATGCCATCCCTAAAAACCAACAATTTGGTATTACCACGTGGAATGTTGGTGATGCTGATACCTGGATAAGGGGGGAGTACAACCGACCTGATTGGCCACTGCCTTTTGATGATAATTACAAAAGAAAAGCAGCTTATCAGGGAATTTTGGATGGCGTAAAGTAAAAACAAATATGAAGAAAACCATACTCTTAATCATAGGTGCTTTGGCCATCATCAGTACAGCCTTTGCACAATTTACTTCCGATAACATTGTGGTTTATCGTTTTGGTGATGGTAGCCCCTTGGTAAACGGTGGTAAGGTTCCGGTATTTATTGATGAATATAACCCGTCAACAGGAGAAAAAGTGCGTACCATTGTGGTTCCAAGAACGGCTAACGGAAGCAATTATGGCTTAGAAGGTTTGGGCTTGACCGCTGGAGGAGCTTATGAAACAGAAGGTTTTCCAACCTTATCTCGCGATGGTGAAATCCTATCTATCATTGGTCGCCATCCTAGCATAGCCAATAACTTTGTTATAGCTACTATTAACGGTGCGGGCACCATCAATGCCAATACCCTTGTTGTAGATGATATTGGCGCACCACGTTCGGCAGTAGCCGAAGGCACAGCTATTTACTATAATGGTTATCAAAATGGGGTGTGGTATAAAACCCTGGGTACTACCAATGCTGGGGTAAGAGTTTCGGCAGGGCAGGCTGCGCCTAGAGTACTGTCTATCGGTGAAACCATTTTTGGAACCAATGATGGGCTACGCCTATTTGCACCCATAGGTGGTAGTTCACAACCAGTGTTAGCTAATGTCTCACCGTTGCCTACAAGTTCGGTCAATTTTGCCACTACGCCCAATTTTCCTTCTACCGCTAGACCATTCAATGTACATCATGCCGTGGCCATTAAAGCTTACGGACGTACCATCGTCTATCTTATTGATGATGGAAATGCCACAAGTACAGCGCCCGTTATCAGAAAATACCGTACCAATGCAGGTGGTACCGATTGGCTATCCTTAGGAAGTGTAAATGTGCCAGCCAATACCAAAAACTTAGCGGCAAAATTTGACGCCAACGGGGTGAAGCTTTATTTTACCACCTTGGGAACGCCAGGTACGCAAAATTCGCAATTGTACTTGCTTAATGATGATTTTAACGACAATAATGACGATACCAAACAATTAACGGGAACACCAACACTTATTGCTACAGCGCCAGCGAATACTTCTTTTAGGGGAGTAACCTTGGTGCCAGGTTATCGCAAAGCACCATCAGCATTAGAAGCCAATGTGATTTCTTTAACAGAAGTAAGGTTAAAGTGGGTTGACAATTCTACCACCGAAAGTGGTTATGAAATTGAGCGTTCAACCGATGGGACTAATTTCAGTTTGTTAACTACCACTGCGGCAAATGCCATTCAATATGTCGATAATACCATTACGGCAGGCTCAACTTATTATTATCGAGTTCGAGGCGTTGAAGGAAGTACCCGTACCATTTATACCAATCCTGCCAAGGCCGAACTTGGCGCAGGAATGATTACTGATCTTAACTTGAATAGTGCTACGGTGTATGAAAATCAAGACCCAGGAACATTGGTGGGAACCCTTTCGGTACTGCCAGCCAATACTACAAATGTGGTTTACACCTTGGTGGCTGGAAACGGAGATGCTGATAATGCTAAATTCATGATTGCGGGAGATAAGCTGCAAAACAGTGTTAAACTGGATTATGAGACACAGTCAACTTATCAAGTTAGGGTAAGGGCAACTTCGCCTTCAAATTTTATTTATGAAGAAACTTTCACCGTTACCGTTAATGATGTAAATGAAGCACCAACGATGGCTGCCATTGGCGATAAGTTTATTTGTGTCAGCGCTGATGAACATGTGATTTCATTAACAGGAATTACTCCAGGTCCGGAGACGGCTCAAACCTTAACAGCGGCTATAAGTTCAAACCAAGCAGCATTTTTTCAAAGCTTACAAATTAACCTATTGGCTGGAGGAAATGCAGAAATTCGCTATCGTTTAAATGCTAATGCTATTGGAGAACCTCAAATTACTGTGACCTTGAAAGATAACGGTGGTACCGCTAATGGAGGGGTTGATACTTATACCGAGACCTTTAAATTGAAGATTTACGAATATCCAACGGCGGCCATCAGCTCAGATAAAGGCGCTAGTGTGGATAAAGGGACTACCGTTAGACTTACCGCAACAGGTGGCAGCATTTATCAATGGGAAAGTAATGGTAGCATTATTGGCGTAACCAATACGGCAAGCATTACGGTAAGACCGCAAGTGAACACCATTTACAAAGTAACCGTACAAAATGAAGGTGCTTGTGCCAGCGTAGCTGAATTTACTTTAAATGTGAATGACAATTACAACATCGTTACCGCGGCTAATCTGGTTTCGCCAAATGGCGATGGGGTAAACGATTTCTGGCTCATCAAAAACATTGACATGTATCCAGAAAGTGTGGTGAAAGTATTTGATAAAACAGGCCGAGTAATCTTCACCAAAAAGGGCTACCAAAATGATTGGGACGGCAAGGTGGCAGGATCATCCTTAAAGGAAGATACCTATTACTATATCATTGATTTTGGTGCTGGATTGCCTAAAAAGAAAGGTGCGCTAACCATGATGAACAATTAATCCCAATAAGTAAAAAGGTAAAAGTCAGAAAGAAAAAAAGCTAAGCCCATTGATTAGAAAGGGAGGATTTAGCAAAAATTAAAATTACTCGAATGAAAGTAAAAATGAATATCAAATACCTGTTTGTACTCTTCGGGCTGGTCAATCTCAATACTGCCTTCGCTCAACTCAGTCCAATGGGAAATATGTATTTCTACAACCAGTACTTGGGCAATCCAGCCATGGCGGGAGCTGCCGAGAAAGTGAACCTCAACCTTTTGTTCCGTAAGCAATTTAACGAAGTGCCCAATGCACCAATCTATCAAATGTTTACGGGCGAATTTGCTTATACAGATCGAGCTGCGGTGGGTTTAAATGTCGATCTTTCCAAAAGTGGTTTGATCAATTATACCCGCATCATGGGAACCTACGCTTACCATTTGCCTGTAAGTGAGGCAGGAAAGTTGCACTTCGGATTGTCCATTGGCGTAGCCAGAGAATCAATCAATAGGAACGATATCACTGCAGAAAATTATGATCCCGTAGTGAACCGTTTCAATGACAGAGGTTACAGGCTGGATGGTGATTTTGGAGTTGCCTTTACAGATGAAAAACTGAATGTGCAAGCAACGTGGCTTAATTTACATAACCAACTAAATACCGATCCCAACTTTGTGGCAGGCATTAACTACGCTACCTTTTTCACCGCAGTTTCCTATAAAATTCCAGCGGGTAAAGATTTTACAGTAGAACCTAAAATGGTTTATCGTGGAATTAAGGGCATGGATAATATTGTAGAAGGTGGACTGGGTTTGTCTTACCAACAGAAGTTCAATCTCTTTGGGTTGTATCACAGTACTAATAATGCTACCGTAGGCTTAGGTTTCAAATATGATCAATTTAATATCAGCGGGATATACAGCATCGGCCCATCGGCCATCCGCTCGTTCACGGGCGGCGATTTTGAAATAGGCCTCGGTTGGACATTAAAAACGAAAACTAAATAATGGCTAATAGCAAAACCAACTAACCCCTAGCTACTAATACCTAGTTCCTAATTAGCCAATGAGATAATTAACAAACAGCACTAACCAACACATTATCAAATCATCGAATTAACCAATTAAATCAACTAACTCCTAACTACTAACCCCTAGTTCCTAATTAAAAAACCAACGAATAGCGTATGAAAAGAAAACTACTTACTATTATTTTCGCAGCCTTTAGCACTTTAAGTGCTTGGGCCCAATTTGCGGCAGGCAATTTAGCGGTTTACCGCTATGGCGACGGAACTGCCATGGCCAGTGGTAATCGTGCAGCCGTTTTCGTGGATGAGTACACTCCTTCTGGCACTTTTGTGAGGACCTATACCATTCCAAGAACTGCGGCGGGAGGTAACTACGGCTTTGAAGGCTTGGGATTAACAGCGTCCAATTCATTTGAAAACGAAGGTTATCCCGTACTTTCCAAAGATGGTACCACCATGTCAATCATAGGTTACAACCCGGCGCAAACAGGTGAGTTTGTGATCGGTACATTGAATGCTGCAGGAACTTGGACTGCAAATACCTTAGTGATAGACGCTATTGGTACGCCACGTTCGGCAGTGGTAGAAGGAACCGCCGTTTATTTTAATGGCTTTCAAAACGGTGTGAGGTATAAAACATTGGGTACCACAGGAGCTTCTACCCGAGTATCTACAGGTTTAGATGCGCCGCGTGTATTGACCATTGCCGATACTTATTTTTCAGCCTCCAACAATGGCCTTAAGCTATTTGCCCCAAATGCATTAACCAGTATTCCCAATTCACCGCTGCCTACCACTTCGGTAACTTTTGCCACTACGCCGAATATTCCCGGAGCCGCACCATTGACAAAAGCGCATCAAGTAGCGGCCATCAAAACGGCCAATAACAGAACCCTTGTTTATGTAATTGATGACGCCGACGGCGCACCTACTTTAAAGAAATATAGGTCTAATGCTGCCGGCACAGATTGGGTGTCGTTCGGAAGCATTGCCGTTCCTGCCAATACCAGAAGCATTACTGCGGTTTACAGCAGCACCACAGGCGTGAAATTATACCTAACCAGTTATGGAACCGTAGGTGGAAATAATTCGAAGTTATATACCTATAGCGATAATTTCACATTAGCCACCGAAGGTAGTGTAGCTGCAATTTCAGGAAGTTTAACAGAACTGGCTACGGCACCAGCCAACACTACTTTTCGTGGTGTAACCATGGCTCCAGGAACTAATGTGCTTCCAGTAATATTAACCGCATTTAATGCTAACGAAAAAAATGGTTACATCCGTTTAAACTGGACGACCACTAGCGAAATCAATGCATCGCATTACAATATTTTGCGCTCATCAACTGCAAATAACTTTCAAAAAATAGATCAAGTAGGAGCAAAAGGAGCATCTAATTATAGTTTTGTTGATGAAAAGCCACTACCAGGTATTAACTATTATCAGTTAGAGCAAGTTGATTTTAATGGTGACAAAGTACATTTTGGACCAGTAAGTGCGGCCATCCCCGTGCCTAAAACAAATTTTGATATCTCGAAATATGGAGACAACATCGAATTACATATCTATGCTGTTAAAGCACAAAATGGTAAAATAGAACTGGCCGATGTGAATGGTAAAATTGCTTACAGCCAATCCACATCTTTAGAAAAAGGCTACAATAAAATTGTAGTTCCCGCGGGCAAATTGTCCAAAGGTTTAGCCATCATTAGTTTAAATACAACAGAAGGTAAATTGGCTAAAAAGACTGTTTTGTAATTTCTTTGACTGCCATTAACACTTTTTACACGCTACGTTCCAGACGCTCTCAACACGCTCTATGCGCTCTTAAGTTTTCGGAAGGCTATCCAATAAGTTGGAAATTATTTTTTGGATAGCCTTCTATTTACTTAGTCAACCTTAACCAAATATAAATCATGAACAAAGTAACTATCACCGTACTGGTGCTGGGCAGCATGCTTAGTGCCTGTAAAAAACAAGAGAAAGCATTGGAAACAGTCAATCTATCTCCCGAAAAAACAATGGCAATAAGTGCTGCTACGGTAAGTACCATATTGCAGGAGGTAAATCCCGACATTATCGTTGGAGCGGCTGTAAACTCTAATAAGTTTGGCGTGACGGCCTATAAAGATTTGGCGAAAGAGCAATACAATAGTATTACTGCGGAGAATGATATGAAGATGAATAGCCTAAACCCTTCAAAATTTGTATGGGATTTTGGCATACAAGGAAATGGCATAGAAGAGAAGAACGAAAAGATACCCAACTTGGCAAAAGACCACGGCGAAAAGCGGATACATGGCCATGCTTTGGTTTGGCATAGGGCATTGCCACAATGGGTAACCAATGTAGAGAGCAACACACCCGTAGCGGCAAGGGCTGATACCCTTAATGCCATTATGAAACGACATATAGATAAAACAGTAGGTTTTTACAGTCAATATTATAAAGGTGGAAGCCCATTGCTGCCCCTGTTGAAATCATGGGATGTAGTGAATGAAGCTTATTATGATGATGGAACCCTGAGAGGGAACTTAAATTTAGATAGCCAAGGCAATGATATTGGCAGTATTTGGAAAAGATATATGGGCGAAATTTATATCGAGAAAGCATTTAGATATGCCAGATTAGCGGCAAGAGCCAATCAAAACTGGAAATTGAAATTGTTTTACAATGATTACGGCCATGAGTATTCCACTGCCAAGCTAAACGCGATTTACAATAAAGTGATGGAGTTAAAGCCTATGACCGAGGGGGGCGACCCCATCATTAATGGAGTAGGCTTGCAAATGCACATCAGATATAATACCCCTTTAACGAGTATAAGAGCTGCCATACAGAAAATGAAAGAAACAGGCTTGTTGGTACATATCGCTGAACTTGATATTTCCCTTTTGGGGCCTAACGAAACTTCAGTGCCGGCAGCAGATTTGACCAATCGCAGAAACCTACAAAAATCATTGTATTATAATGTGGCCAAAGCCTATCAGGAAATTGTACCTGTAAACCAAAGATGGGGCATTACCCTATGGAACATTGGCGATGCCGATTCAGCCTGGGGATTGAATGCCGAAGCCACTTTATTTGACACTACTTACCAAAAGAAACAAAATTTTTGGAACTTTAGAGACGGACTTAATTTGCAGTTAACACCATAAAACTTAAAACAACAAATGAACAAATTTTTAAGCCTTACCCTTTTATTGAGTGCAACAGTAGCCACTCAAACATTTGCACAGCGAAAAACCATCGAGCAAAGGGTCGACTCGGTCATGAAATTGATGACCCTCACCGAAAAAATCGGACAATTGAACCAATACTCAGGAAGAGAAGTAACTGGGCCAGCCAGCGATAGGAAAAATTATTTGCTGAACGATATCAAAAGCGGCATGGTAGGGTCCATGTTAAATGTAAAGGGAGTAAAGGACACGAAGGAGATACAAGCGATCGCCTTACAATCTCGCTTAAAAATTCCTTTGTTATTCAGTTTAGACGTGATACATGGCTATAAAACCGTATTTCCAATTCCATTGGCTGAGTCTGCTTCGTGGG
Organism: Pedobacter sp.; assembly: GCF_039594775.1. Lineage (GTDB taxonomy): Bacteria > Bacteroidota > Bacteroidia > Sphingobacteriales > Sphingobacteriaceae > Pedobacter. The sequence goes on from NZ_JBCNMT010000002.1 coordinate 103,874, forward strand.
ACTTGAGTATTATCAGAAGATCAGCAGAAGTAGCCGCAGAAGAGTCGGCTGCTTCGGGTATTCATTGGACCTTTGCGCCAATGGTGGATATTGCTCGTGATCCGCGTTGGGGAAGGGTAATGGAAGGTGCTGGTGAAGATCCTTATTTAGGTTCGCAGATTGCCAAAGCAAGGGTGCTTGGTTTTCAGGGCGAGAAATTAGGAGCATTAGATAGAATTATGGCCTGTGCCAAACATTTCGCTGCTTATGGTGCTTCAATGGCTGGAAGAGATTATAATCCGGTGGACTTAAGCAAGCAACAATTGCACGAAATCTATTTACCTCCATTTAAAGCAGCGGCTGACGCTGGAGTAGCTACTTTTATGAACTCTTTCAATACGTTAAATGGAATTCCAGCCACCGGAAATGCTTATTTACAACGCGACATCCTTAAAGGAAGCTGGAATTACAAAGGATTTGTCGTAAGCGATTGGGGTTCTATTGGCGAGATGATTCCTTGGGGTTTTGCTAAAAACTTAAACGAAGCGTCTGAAAAAGCTATTGTAGCGGGTAGCGATATGGATATGGAAAGCGAAGCCTACAAAAAAGAATTGGAGAAGCTGGTGAAAAGTGGTAAAGTAGCGGAGAAATACATTGACGATGCGGTAAAAAGAATTTTATACAAAAAGTTTGAATTAGGTTTGTTTGACAATCCTTATCGTTTCTCTGATGAAAAGAGAGAGCAAAAGGTAATGAATGATCCTAAATACAAAGCCGTTGCATTGGCCGCAGCACAAAAGTCAATTGTATTGTTAAAGAACAATAATAACACCTTGCCACTGAGCAAATCCATTAAGAACTTAGCCCTAATTGGTCCTTTGGTAAATGCTAAAAGAGATCAGGCTGGAAACTGGACGGTATATATTGATACGGCAAATATCGTGAGTGTTCACGAAGGCGTTCAACAGAAAATAAAAAGTGCGAAGCTTACCTACGCACAAGGCACAACAGTTAAAGATACTTTAACCAATGGGTTTGCGGAGGCCGTAAACACTGCCAAAAATGCGGATGCCGTAGTGATGGTTCTTGGTGAAACTTGGGATTTTAGTGGAGAAGCAAAATCTCGTAGTGATATTTCTTTGCCAGGTAAGCAAGAGGAATTGTTTAAAGCCGTTAAAGCTACTGGAAAGCCTGTAATTGTGGTGTTAATGGCGGGCCGTCCCTTAGTATTTAATACCATTGCAGCACAAGCCGATGCAGTGGTATACGCTTGGCTTTTGGGAGATCAGGGAGGTAATGCCATTGCCGATGTATTGTTTGGAGACTACAATCCTTCAGGTAAATTGCCGATCAGCTTTCCAAGAAATGTAGGACAGATTCCTATTTTCTATAACCATTACAATACCGGTCGTCCAGTAACCAAATCGGGTGATATTCGTTATAAATCTGCTTATATTGATGTATCAAATGATCCCCAATTTGCCTTTGGTCATGGGTTGAGCTACACTACATTTAGTTATAGCAATTTGAAATTATCTAGTATCACCATTAACCAAAAGGAAAGCGTAAAAGTTAGTTTCACCTTAACCAATACAGGTAAGGTAGAAGGGGAGGAAGTAGCGCAACTTTATATCCAAGATACCTTTGCTTCAGTAGTGAGACCCGTGAAAGAATTGAGGGATTTTGCAAAAGTGAAGCTAAAACCAGGAGAAAGCAAAGAAATCAGTTTTGAACTGAGTCCAGAGAAATTAGCTTTTTATCAGGAAGAAAAAGGCTGGATCACCGAACCTGGAGAATTTAAGGTGATGGTAGGTGCAGCCTCAAATGATATCAAGCTGAAATCTTCTTTTGAACTGAAATAAGCTTTTTCGCTTTAGACTTACGAAGTTTCGAAAACTTCGTAAGTCTTATTAACCGTATACAGTTCGTTCTTTTTAGCGTCATCTCAACAACAGCATAGCTAGGAGAGATCTAACGACTAGTAACATAAAATCAACGACCGATGACTGACATTCCACCTAAATGTTTTTCGTAATTTGGTGCCAACTAAATCATGGTTATGAACAAAACAAACATCCCCAAATTTAGGTTGATCGGTATCAGTTTAGGCCGCAAAACCTACAACGCCAACGGTCAGTCAGGTATTGATTGTGGCCAACTATGGCAAACCTTTGAACAAGAAAAAATCTTCAATCAAATCAATGACAAAATAGCCGACGATTGTTATGCGGTTTACTATGATTATGACGGCGACCATACTCAACCTTTCGCTTATTTTATTGGCTGTAAAGTAAGTGCTGATGCCGTAGTTCCAGAAGGTTTGGAGGCATTACAAATCCCTGAACAGGAATATGTGCATTATGTAGCCAAAGGTAAAATGCCCGATTGCGTAGCCAATGTTTGGCGGGAAATTTGGCAAACCGATTACCCAAGAAACTACCAATACGATTTTGAGATCTACAGTGCTAAAAGTTTCGATTGGAATAATGCCGAAGTAGATGTATTCATAGGAGCTTAGTTCATATTTTTAAGCAAAACAAAAAGGGATGAAGTTTTGGCTCCATCCCTTTTTTATTTACGTTTTACAGAACTAGTATCTGTAAGCTTCAGGTTTGTAAGGACCTTCTACCGAAACGCCAATATATTCTGCTTGGTGTTGATCAAGAACATCTAATTCAACGCCAATTTTTTCTAAGTGTAAACGAGCCACTTTCTCATCCAAATGCTTAGGCAATACATAAACTTTGTTTTCATACTGACCTGAGTTAGTCCAAAGTTCCAATTGAGCCAAAGTTTGGTTAGTGAATGAATTACTCATTACAAAGCTTGGGTGACCAGTAGCACAACCTAAGTTTACCAAACGACCTTCAGCCAATACAATTACATCTTTACCATCAATAGTATATTTATCTACCTGAGGTTTGATTTCTACTTTAGTGTGGCCATAGTTTTTGTTTAACCAAGCCATATCAATTTCGTTATCGAAGTGACCGATGTTACAAACAATCGCTTTATCTTTTAATGATTTGAAGTGCTCGCCACGAACGATATCGCAGTTACCAGTAGTGGTTACTACAATGTCTGCTTCTTTAACTGCGTTAGCGAATTTTTTCACTTCGTAACCTTCCATTGCTGCTTGTAAAGCACAAATTGGGTCAATTTCAGTTACAATTACACGTACGCCTTGTGAACTTAATGAAGCGGCCGAACCTTTACCTACGTCGCCATAACCAGCAACTACAGCAACTTTACCAGCCATCATGACGTCAGTAGCACGACGGATTGCATCTACTAATGATTCACGACATCCGTATTTGTTATCGAATTTAGATTTGGTAACTGAATCGTTAACGTTAATTGCAGGTAAGTGCAAAGTACCGTTTTTCATACGCTCGTATAAACGGTGAACGCCGGTAGTCGTTTCTTCCGATAAACCTTTAATGCCAGCAATTAACTCTGGATATTTGTCAAATACCATGTTGGTCAAATCGCCACCGTCGTCTAAAATCATATTTAACGGTTGACGCTCTGGACCAAAGTGTAAGGTTTGCTCAATACACCAGTCAAATTCTTCTTCGTTTAAGCCTTTCCAAGCATATACCTGAATACCAGCAGCAGCAATAGCAGCAGCAGCGTGATCTTGTGTTGAGAAGATGTTACATGAAGACCAAGTAACCTCAGCGCCAAGTTCCACTAAAGTTTCAATTAAAACTGCAGTTTGGATGGTCATGTGTAAACATCCTGCAATTCTAGCGCCTTTTAGGGGTTTTGTCGGACCAAATTCTTTTCTTAATGACATTAAGCCTGGCATTTCAGCCTCTGCCAATTCAATCTCTTTGCGGCCCCATTCCGCCAGTGAAATGTCCTTAACTTTATAAGGTACATAAGTTGTCTCTACTGATGACATGTTTATTGTTTTTTAATTGTTTGAAAATTAATTTTTTAAGTGGATTTTGAAAGTTGTTTGCCCACTATTTGCCCGAAATCATATTCTTGTAGCCGTTTCGGAGATGCAAAATTACGTAATAGTTTGACCAATATCAAAAGCTTAGTATTTAAGAGTTTCATTACTTCTTAACACTATGCCCTTAGCCACTACTTATAAAAATATTTATATGAGGTATTTCTTATTTCTTCAAAAGAAGTTATAGTCTTAATGATATCGTTATCTATTTCATCATAATCCTCATTAGATGGCTCGTATTCTATAAAAAAAACAAATAATTAGGTTTTATATATAGCTCTTCATAAGCCTTTAATAAGCGATTCCCATCGATAATGAAGTAGTAGTTGTGGTGAAAATAAACTCCACGACCATTCCTGATAAATTAGTATACCTGCGATATAATTGATAATTTACACCGTTTCCTTTTTACTAATTGTTATGGTTTCTATCCTTATTCGTTCATTTATCATTTTGTTTTGCTGTTTATACAGTATGACGCTTAAAGCGCAAGATAAAGCCGCAAAAAGACCACTTCAGTTAGATTCTTTTGCCAACCATAAAGCAAAACAGCTTATTTATCTGCAGTTAAGTAAAGGTGTATTTGAAACTGGGGAAGATTTATGGTTCAAAGCCTACCATATGGATTCTAGGTCCTTCGAGCCCTCAATTTTGGATACCACCATGTACCTGCAGCTCCGCCAAGAGCACACCCGTAAGCTGATTGCTCAAGAAAAATTTTTGATTAAAAATGGTTTTTCCGACGGGCATCTACAGCTCCCAGATACAATTCCACCTGGTAACTATATCCTTATGGCCTTTTCCCGTAGCGCCATTTTAAATGATAGTACGGAGTACAAAAGTTTGCGGAGACTCAAAATCATGAAGCGTATTCAAAGCCAACTTCAGGTAGAGGTTTCTAATCAGATCACAGGTATAGCTCCATCAGAAGAGGTTATTGTTAATGTGAGGGCAATGATGCAAAAAGTGCCTGTAAAAAATGCTAAAGTAGCCATCAGTAAATTTGTGGCTGGCACATTAACAACTCAGCTTACCGCTAGCACAAATGCGAACGGCCAGGCTACCTTAAAATTTAAATTGCAAGAGGCTGATGAAAACGTGTGGTTTGATATTCAGACCAGTTATCAGCAGGAAGTTGTCAATAATCAGTTGCGCCTTCCAATTGGCAAAGCTGAAACGATATCCCTTAACTTTTTTCCGGAAGGTGGGCATTTGGTAGCTGGAGAACATAATGAAGTTGCTTTTATGGCTAGACAAGACGGGAAGCCCAGGGAAGTTGTTGCTCAGTTATTGGAAAATGGAAAGCCAGTGGCAACGCTGAAAAGTGTACATGATGGGATGGGAAAATTCAGTATAATACCTAAAAAAGGTGCACAATATATTGTGAAGATAAACGGTCAGGATAATTCATATAAGCTTCCGCTAATTGAGCAAAGTGGCACTGTATTGAGAATGATCAGACAAACAGATAGGAATATTTCTTTTCTGCTTACTCGAAATAATACTGACTCGAATAAACAAGTGTTTATATCCACCCAGGTGAGAGGAATGACATTCGCCGTTTATAAAGCGCAACTTTTAAAAGATTCACTCTCTTTTAATCTGCCAAAAGAAAAGCTGCCGCAGGGCATTATCGAACTTACGGTGTACAACGCCGACACTATACCAATTGTAGAACGGCTGATTTATCTGGATCGTGGTGAAAAAATTTCGATTAATGCTAATTTTTCTCAGCCAGAGTATAAAAAGAAAGACAAAGTTGTTTTGAGCCTTGTTGCTAAAAATGAAAAAGGAGAGCCCGTAATTGGGCATTTCGGAATAAGTGTATATGATGCGCTCTACCAAAACAATCTTGATCATTCGAATATCGCCGCTCACGCACAGCTCACTAGCCAGATTAGAGGATCGGTCACAAATCCCGAATATTACTTCGATGAGTCCAACAAAGAAAGAGCATTTTTTTTAGATTTATTGTTGATGACGCAGGGCTGGAGAAAATACCAATGGGGCGGTGATGAGCTGCTTAATTCCAAGGCTGGTGAAAATTTTATAGACAATCATGTTCGGGGAAAAATAACAAGCAGAACTAGCATTCCAGAAGCTCTGCTCGCATTCACGCCTGATAGATATGGTTTAAATCCAATTGAAGTTGCCAAAAATGGTAGCTTCAGTATATCAAAGGAACAAATGGCGTTGTCATCTCAGGGCTATATTTATGTGAAGCCGCTTGGAACAGAAGAGGTTATCAAAAATGCCACAATTTCGATTTCAGATGCTTTTGATAAGATCAATGAGTCCCTGAACCGCAAAAAAATCATTTCCGCGACTTTTGTAGACTCCGAAAAAAAAGATACCCTAACGTCACTTCCGAAATTGCCTGGTGTGGTTTCGCTGGAGCAAGTGAATATTACGGCAAAAGCAATACAAACTAGGATTTATAGAGACAAGTACATGGCAAAGCTAGATAGCAACGCCAGATTTTCTGGTAATTTTGATTATGTTGGGAAATGTGGTTGGCTAAACTGCGGCTCATGTGGTTCTGGAACTAAGCCTGTTGAGGGTGTTTCGTACAGCCGCTACAAAGACGGAAGGGTTCCCACGCATGGTAGTTTCAGTTATAATGATGTATTGAAAACACCCTATGAATATCCGAACTATACCGATGAACAGTTGCTGAAATTATTCAATATACATCGGGTTCAGTCTTTTGCAAAGAACAAAGTGTTTTACGCACCTGATTATGAGCAACACCCAGAAGAAAAAAACCTAGCTGATTACCGGAATACCCTGATTTGGAATCCATCGGTCATTACAAATGAGAAAGGAGAAGCTAGTATTTCCTTCTATTGTTCAGACATCACCGGAAAGTTTATCGCAAACCTTGAAGGAATCGATTCTGCAGGAAGGCTGGGGCAGGCAAAACTTCTTTTTTTTGTAAAAGAAGATAAATAAAAACAAAAAAGCGTAGCCCCGATTATCCGCTACGCTTTTAAGGAGATTTTTACAACTCCCTTATCCAAATATTTCTAAAGCTAATAGGTTCACTTGGATCCCCATGGTCTTGTAACTTGATAGGACAGGCACCATGTGCCTTTTTATAGGAGGGTGCGCCAATGTATTGTGTAGGGCCTGTAAGCGTGATGTTGTTTTGCACTAACACGCCATTAAAAAATACCGTTACTCTTGCTGGTGTGTTTAATGAGCCATTGGCATTGAAAGTAGGAGCGGTCCAAATCACATCATAAGTTTGCCATTCACCTGGTTTTTTATTGGCATTAGCCAAAGGCACAAACTGTTTGTAAATACTGCCCGCTTGTCCGTTTACGTAGGTATCATTATTGTAGTTGTCCAAAATTTGTAATTCGTAACCATCATCGCCGCCGCCGGTAGAAGCTAAAAATAAACCACTATTGCCTCTTCCTTGACCTTTGCCTGTAATGTTGGCAGGAATCTTCCATTCCAAGTGCAATTGGTAGTTTAAAAACGACTTTTTGGTTTGGATATTACCAGTGCCTTTTTTGACGGTAAATGCACCATCGGCAACGGTCCATTGTGCAGGCTTACTATTATCTTTTACAGAAACCCATTGATCTAAGTTTTTGCCATCAAAAAGGATGAGGGCATCAGAAGGGGCATCAGCAAAATGGGCCCCTGTGCTTACCTTTGGGGGTACGGGTTTATAAACTTCGGTATCTTCTGGTTTTTGAGCATTGGCATTAAACGCTAAAAAAGATAATGCTAGTAAGATTAAACGTTTCATTATTTCAAATATTTAATAGAAAAACAATCCAATAATTAATAAACAGCATAGGTATAATTAGAAGGCAATTTAATATTTTAGCAGTTAAATGAAAGGAGCATCAGTCGTATTTTTTTTATTGCTTATTAGCGAGGGTAGCGGCTTGGTCCATTGGCTTGAAAAGCATTTATTATCCTGCCCCTTTAAAACATGGACTGGAATAGATTGCCCTGGCTGCGGTCTTCAAAGGTCGTTGGTAGCCTTGCTAAAAGGTGATTTTTTGGCATCTTTTAAGTTTTATCCTGCTACCCTGCCCATTTTGGGACTATTCATTTTAACCATTCTTCATCTTAAATTTGATTTTAAAAACGGTGCATTCCTCATCAAACTGATGTATATCTTTGCTGCCGTAATTATTGTAATGAATTATATATATAAGATTTATCACCAACAATTATTCTAAAACTATGTCAGAGGAACAAGAGGGGCAAGTGCCAAACAACCAAGAAAATACACCAAATCCACAGTGGCAGCCAAACTCTGGTGGCTACAAAAACATTAATCAACCCAATCCGAATGATTCTTTTCCTCCATATGGTGGAGGTTTTGGCGGTATGCAAATGGCCCTGCCAAATGCAACGCTTGTTTTGGTGCTAGGAATCTTATCTATTGTAACCTGTTGCTGTTTTTATGGTTTAATAGGGTTGGCACTTGGTATAGTTGCCTTGATTTTGAGCAGAAAGGATAGGACAAATTATTTCGCCAATATGAACTATTACACGGTAAGTTCCTATAAGAACTTAAGTGCAGGTCGTGTTTGTGCTATTATCGGTTTAATTTTAAGTGCTATTACGGTGTTCGTATGTATTGTATTTGCCATTTTCTATGGTTTTAATACCCTTACCGATCAAGAAGCATTGAAAGAGGTATTGAGAGAATTACAATAGAGATTGGCGATGAAAAATGATGGTTATGCAGAATGGTATAACATCATCTGAATGTTAAACTTAAATGCCAAGTAGCCAAAGTCATATAATGATAGACAAAATCACTATTTTTGTAGCCATATTTAAAAAATAGTTATGTATCCAGAATATTTAGTAGAACCAATGCGTGCCGAATTAACGAACGTTGGTTTTGATGAGTTGAAAACTCCTGAAGAGGTTGATGCTGCAATTAAGAGCGAAGGAACTGTGTTTGTAGTGGTGAACTCTGTTTGTGGCTGTGCAGCTGCCAATGCTCGTCCTGCGGCTAAATTAGCTGCTGCCAATGCAAAACATCCAAACAAATTGGTAACTGTTTTTGCAGGTATGGAAAAAGATGCGGTAGACAGAGCAAGATCATATATGATGCCTTTCCCTCCATCTTCGCCATCAATGGCTTTGTTTAAAGATGGCAAATTGGTGCACATTATTGAGCGTCATCAAATTGAAGGCAGACCAGCACAAATGATCGCCGAAAACTTAATTGGTGCATTTGAGCAATACTGTTAGTTCATAGATAAAAAATAAGGGAGCAAAAATTAGAGGTCACTCTTTAATCTTTGCTCCTTTTTATTTGCTTGCATTTTTAGTTTTAAGCTTTATGCTCGTAACTCTTTCGCTCTTAGTCCTTATTCTTTGCTCCTTATTCTTTGCTCCTTACTCCTAATTCCTGGCTCTTAAAAATCTTTATTAAGTAGTTTTTCCAATTCGCCGAAGGAAACATTCATACGTACACGACCCTGTTTCGCATAGGCAATTTCTCCAGTTTCTTCTGATATGATGACGGCAACAGCATCAGTAGATTCGGAAACGCCAATCCCAGCCCTGTGTCTCAATCCAAATTGCGCTGGAAGTTTGTTGTTATCTGTAAGTGGTAATATGCAACTGGCACTTTTGATTTTGTTTTCAGAGATTACTACAGCACCATCATGCAAAGGGCTGTGCTTTTGAAAGATGCTTTCCAACAAGCGCTTAGATATTTTACTGTCGATGATTTCGCAACTATTGGTAAAAAATTCGTCATCATAATATTTCACAAATACGATCAGGGCTCCTGTGCGGGATTTCTTCATGCTTTTGCAGGCGTCAATAATAGGTTTTATCCTTAACAGGTTATTTTGTTCGATATTTTTACTGCCAAATAAATACCCCCACCAAGCTTTGTTTTTTTGCAGAAAGGTAGTTTTGCCAATATGTAGTAAAAACCGCCTGATCTCGGGCTGGAAAATAATCACCAGTGCCAAAATACCAACACTCATAAACTTGTTGATAATGGCTTCCAGCAACTCCATGTGTAAGCCTTTTACAATATAGTACACCAGCACGATGATGATCATGCCCAATACCAGGTTTACGGCTAAGGTGTTTCGGATAAGGCTGTAGATATAGTAGATCAAAACTGCTACCAATATCACATCGATAGCGTCAATCCAGGTAATTTTAAGGAAATCAAAGTCGAGGTTTTTCATTATTGTACAAGATAAGTATTTTTTAGGTGTTAGGCACCAGTGGCTAGGTACTAGTTGAAAAAGCTAGTGAATAATGAACCAGTGAACTAATAAACCGATGAACTAATTCTACTAACCAACTCCACACATTCCACAGCTTCTTTTACATCATGCACCCTTAAAATATTAGCGCCTTTAAGCAAAGCTGTGGTGTTGAGCACTGTAGTGCCATTTAAGGCCTCTTCTGTTTTAATGCCAAGTGCTTTGGTGATCATCGACTTTCTAGAAAAACCCACCAACAAGGGCAATTCGAAGAAATTGAGCAGTTCCATTTCTTTCAACAGTTGGTAGTTGTGGTCTAAAGTTTTAGCAAAACCAAATCCTGGGTCAAGAATAATGTCTTTCACGCCAAGGTTTTGCAATGTTTTGATCTTCTCGTTGAAATAGACGAAAACTTCCTTGGTTATATTTTCGTAAGTAGGGCTATCCTGCATGTTTTGCGGAGTGCCTTTCATGTGCATCATGATGTAGGGCACTTGCAGTTTGGCTACGGTTTCGAACATTTTTTCGTCGAGGTTGCCAGCGGCAATATCATTGACCAAGTGGGCGCCAGCATGAATACTTTCTTCCGCTACTTTTGCCCTAAAAGTATCCACAGACAAAAGCACTTCTGGAAACGATTCGTTAATGGCTTTGATGGTTGGTACCATGCGTTGCAATTCTTCCTCTTCGCTTACTTCTGCTGCGCCTGGTCGTGAAGAATAAGCCCCTAGATCTATGAACTTTGCACCAGCTTTTACAAAATGTTCAACCCTGCCCAATGCATCGTCAATACTCTTTGCACGACTGTTCTGGTAAAACGAATCGGGAGTGAGGTTAAGGATTGCCATGACCGAAGGCTGGCTGATGTCAACAACTTTGCCTTTGCAGTTTAGCGTTTGTTTTCGGTTTAAAAATGTATCTTTAGCCATCAGTTAACAAAAAACAAAAATAGCCGTTTTATTGGCTAAACTTTAAATATTTTAATTGTTTTGGCATCAAATACTTCTTTAGAATTCGATCAGGTGATTGCGGTTTGCAGATCGTTATTTATTAAAAAAACCAAAGATTATGGTACTGCTTGGCGTATTCTGCGTCCTGCTTCTATTACCGATCAGATATTTATCAAGGCGCAAAGGATCAGAACGCTAGAAGAAAAAAAGGTTTCTAAAGTAGGAGAGGATATTTCTTCGGAATATATTGGAATCATCAATTATTGCGTCATGGCCATCTTACAATTGGAACTTGGAGAAAACGAACCCAATGAGTTAGGCGTAGAGGTTGTGGAAGCTTATTATGACGAACGTGTAAAAGAAACAAAGGATTTGATGTTTGATAAAAACCACGATTACGGCGAAGCTTGGCGTGATATGCGCATCAGCTCATTAACAGATCTGATTTTGATGAAAATCTTAAGAGTGAAGCAAATTGAGGATAACGATGGGCAAACACTGGCTTCTGAAGGAATCAAAGCCAACTATCAGGATATGTTGAACTATGCTGTATTTGCATTGATTAAATTGGGGGTGGCTTAGAAAGTTGAAAGTAAAAAGTTAAAAGTTGAAAGACGAGCGTTCAAATTCTTCAGTAAAAAAGGCAAATGTTTTGCTAAAGCAAGAGATTGATGAATTTGGATTTTCAATGGTGAATAACATCTATACCGAGGAAGAAATCAAACAAATCCTGACTGTAATTGAGGCCGCCAATAGCGATAAGGCTACTTTTAGAAAATCAGAAGATTTATTTGCCATTAGACAGTTTTTGAGAGAGCTTCCAGAAATTAGGGCTATTATTTTTAACGATAAATTAAAACAAATTCTTAACGGCGTTTTTGGAGATAGATACTTCGTCGTAAAAAGCATTTATTTTGATAAGCCCGAAAAGTCTAATTGGTATGTAGCCTATCACCAAGATTTGACGATTTCGGTAGACCAAAAAGTTACGCTTGAAGGTTTTGGCCCATGGACAGTGAAACAAAACCAGTTTGCAGTACAGCCCCCAATTGATATTTTAGAAAGAAATTTTACCCTTAGAGTTCATTTAGATGATACCAATGGTGGTAATGGAGCCTTAAAAGTTATTCCTATATCTCATTTGAAAGGAATTTATAGACCCGAAACCATCAATTGGGAAAGGGAACAAGAGGTTGTTTGTGAAGTGGGTAAAGGAGGAGTGATGTTCATGAAGCCCTTGTTGTTGCACAGTTCAAGTCGTACAACTAATGGCCAAAAAAGAAGGGTTATACATATAGAGTTTTCTGATGTTGAACTGCCAAACAGTTTACAATGGTCGGAGAGGTTAAATTAACGATTTAGATATGAAAAAAGCACTTTTCAATTTTTCGAAATGGTTTGTGGGGATCTTGTTTATTTTTTCGGGATTAATAAAAGCCAATGACCCTATTGGCTTTGGTTATAAACTACAAGAGTATTTTTCTGTTTTCCATATGAGTTTTCTCGACGGTTGGGCAACAGGCATTGCTATCTTGTTGTGTGTATTGGAAATCGTGTTTGGTGCATTGTTGTTGTTGGGAATTTTCAGAAATTTTGTGGTAAAAGGTTTGTTGGGCACCATTATATTTTTCACTTTCCTCACTTTTGTTTCAGCTGCTTTTAAAGTGGTTACTTCTTGTGGTTGTTTTGGTGATGCCATTCCGCTAACCCCTTGGCAATCGTTCAGTAAAGATATAGTTCTATTGTTGCTGATCATTTACTTGTACATCAAAAAAGATTGGATTAAACCCGTTACAGAAAAACCAGGTTTGCAAAGTGCGCTGTTTGCTGCGGTTTTTACTGCTTCACTGTTATTCGGAACTTTTACCTATAACTATCTGCCAATCATTGATTTTCTTCCTTATAAAGTAGGTTCAAATATTCCGGAGAATATGAAAATCCCTGAGGGCGCACCTGTGGATGAGTACTTGATCATGTACGATCTAAAAAACAAAAAAACTGGTGAAACCAAGACCATGAGCGACAAGGAGTACATGGGCAAAGAGGTTTGGAAAGATGACAATTGGGAGGTAACAGGCTCTCCATCGCGTAAGCTGATTAAAAAGGGCTACGACGTGAAAATTAAAGACCTGCTCATTACCGATGCTTCGGGAACCGATTATACCAAAGAAATTGTAGAAAATCCGTATTACAGTTTGGTAGTAGTGGCCTATAACTTGAATGAAACTAGTGAAAATGCTATCGCTAACATTAACGCTTTGGCTTTAAATGCTGCCGAGCAGTTTAATATCAGGACTGTATTACTTACTTCTAGCTCGGCACGTGATGCAGAGAAGTTTAGTAAGCGTATGAAATTATTTATGGAGGCCTTTTATGCAGATGGTGTGCCGTTGAAAAGTATGGTGAGGGCAAACCCTGGAGTATTGTTGCTTAAAAATGGAACCATTGTCAACAAATGGCATTATCATTCGTTACCTTCGTTTGATCAGTTAACCGAAAAATATTTCAGTAAATAATGGGCATTTACGCAATTAGAAAGCTATTATACGGATTGGCAGTTATGGCCGGTGTAGTTGCCGTGGTGTTTGTATTATTCAATATACTGCCTGGTGATCCTGCTCGTATGACCATGGGACAACGTTCGGACGTGCAATCACTGGAAGCAGTGCGTAAAGAGTTTGGCTTAGATAAATCAAAACCTGAACAGTTTTTTCTGTATGTAAATGATTTGTCGCCTATCAGCATTCATCCTTACAATGCAGAGAGCCAAGAGAAATATCATTACCTCAAGTTATTTAAAATAGGGGATAATGCCTTGGTACTAAAGAAGCCGTATTTGCGCAGGTCTTACCAAACTAAAAGAGATGTGACGACCATTCTGTCGGAAACGGTACCCAATACTTTTGTATTGGCGCTAACGGCCATGATATTTGCGACCGTTATTGGCGTATTTTTAGGCGTGCTGTCGGCGGTATATAAAGGTACTTGGATAGATAAGGCAGCTAATATGTTCGCTATTTTGGGTATTTCGGCGCCAGCTTTCTTTGCGGGAATTATTATTGCTTGGTTGTTTGGTTTTGTATTGTCAGACTATACAGGACTAAACATGAGCGGTAGTTTATATAGCTATGATCCTTTTAAAGGTGAGGTAATTACATTGAGGAACCTATGGTTGCCCATGATTACCTTAGGCCTTAGGCCTTTGGCCATTATTGTGCAGCTTACCCGTAGCGCCATGTTGGATGTACTTTCGCAAGATTATATCCGCACGGCTAGGGCAAAAGGGCTTTCTCGTAAAACGATTATCTATAAACATGCTTTAAAAAATGCTTTAAACCCGGTAATTACTGCTATTTCAGGTTGGTTTGCTTCACTGTTAGCAGGATCGTTTTTTGTAGAATATATTTTTGGTTATAACGGTTTGGGTCGTACCACGGTGTATGCCTTGGAAATGTCCGATTTTCCTGTAGTTATGGGGTCTATCTTATTTATTGCCTTTGTTTTTGTGGTGGTCAATATTTTGGTTGATTTGTTGTATGCCTGGATTGATCCGAGAGTGAAATTAGCCTAACCAATGGATATTAAGGAGTTTATTAAGTATACCAAAAAGGCCGACGAAATCATGATTGAGGCTTTGGCCAATACAGGTTTTTCTATTCCTGAAGCGAATACTTTGCTGAGTCATGTATTGAGTGCACAGCACATTTGGGTAAAACGAATGTTGAATGAGCAGCCTGAATACGCGGTTTGGGAAGTATTGCCTCCCGAGAAATTTGAATCTATTTATGTTTACAATTTAGCTTTGCTTGAAAATATTGCTGAAACAAAATCTCTGGATGAAGTGATTAACTATTCCAATTCGGCGGGTAACGTGTTTAGCAGCACGGTTGGTGAAATTTTAATGCATGTTTGTAATCATGGCACTTACCATCGAGGGCAATTGGCCAAAATGTTAAAGCAGGCAGGTTTTGCCGTACCACTTACGGATTATATTATGTTAAAGCGGCAGGGATTGATATAAATAGACTGGTTAATCGATGAAAAGGTTAATTGTTTAATCGTTGATTTTTAAATTGCATAGGTATAGCTTGTCTTCTTGTAAACCACTAACCAATTAACCAAATTATATGCATGTCTACTCTTTTGAAAAATTAGAAACTTGGCAAAAAGCCAGAATATTTAGAAAGGAAATTTATCTTTTAACCAAGAAATTTCCTAAAGAAGAACTATTTGGTTTAATTAGCCAGATAAAACGCTCGGCGAGCAGTATAGGAGATTGTCTTGCTGAAGGTTCAGCGAGAATTACTTCTAAAGACAAAGCTCATTTTGTAACGATGTCTTATGCAAGTGCAATTGAAACGGTCAATCATCTCGTAGGTGCATTCGATTTAGAATTCATTACTGAAGAAGAGTACGAATATTTCAGAGTAAAGCTGGATGAAATAGCAAACAAGTTGAATGCTTTAAGAAATTCAATACTCAAAAATAAATAGACAATTCGAGAGAGTTTAGTTAACGGTTGAATTCTTAAATTGCACCTGTTAACTTACGGTTATTTTAATGGACGGTAAAGCTAACAGTTAACCGGTTATACAATTAACCAATTAAACTATTTAACCTTAAAATGAAAATATTTTTAGTGGGATTTATGGGCTGCGGTAAAAGTACCAAAGCAAAACAGTTAGCTAATTTATTGGATTGCCCTGTAATTGATATTGATGCCGTAATTGTGGAGCAAAAACAAATGAGTATTGCCGACTATTTTGCGGTCAATGGCGAAGCTGCTTTTCGTCAGTTGGAGAATGAAATGCTCAAATCTTTCGATTATCCTGATACTTGTGTGGTGGCTACAGGTGGAGGCTTGCCTTGTTATTTTGATAACATGGAATGGATGAACCAAAATGGCATTACTGTTTATTTGGAGATGACACCTCCGCAACTGGTGTCGCGTTTACACAATAGAGAAAAGCGTCCTTTGTTGAAAGGAATGGACGATGAGCAATTACTAACTTTCATAATCGGTAAACTGGAGGAAAGAAATGTTTTTTATCGTCAAGCCAAGCTTATCATTAATGCTTTTGATTTAGACCCTAAGGAATTATTAGAAGAAATCAAAGCGCTTAGTTAGCCACTATAGTATTTGCCGTATATATCCTTCGACTACTTGACCCAATTATTCGGGAAGCTTAGGAAAGTATGCGAATAGCGTTTGTAGGATTACAGACCATCAGGCTTTAAATCCTTTTTAGAAATGCCGTTAAAACCTACTACCGAATCAGGAAGTAATGAAAGTCCAATTTGCTTCCCTGTGCTTGGGACATAGGTTTTGTAATTAAATGTTTTCGGGTCATTTACCGGAACTTCAATAATAGTGTAAGCTCTTGTAGCCGGACGATCATGGTCCAATAATGGCCTAGGGCCTTCGCCAATGCAACCAGCATTAAGTAAGCGTAATTGTTGCTGGCTGGCAGGATAGTAAGCATGTTGGTGACCACTGATATATAAATCGATACCGTTTTTCTTAAAGAAACTGGCCGTATTTTCGTTATCAGCTAATACTTCACCTGCTTTATTTTTACTGGCTACAATAGCATACAAAGGCAAATGACCCAGTAGCACCCGTAGCTTTGCTTTCTTTGCTACTTTTGATTGTAATTGCTTTTCCATCCAATCAAATACTTCTTGGTCTACTTTAGCCGCTGCGGCATCCCAACTGATAAAGAAAATGCCATTCTGCTGATAACTAAAATAAAAAGGGAAGTGGCTATCGTCTACATATTTTAGCCCTAAATCGATACGTTTGGTGTTCCAAAATTCCTGAGCTGCTTGCCTATCCTGCTGGAAGCTGGGAGAAGCATCGTGATTACCTACGGTAAAGCCAAAAGGGACTTTTAATTGTTGGATTGGCTTAAGCACATTGCTGTCAAAACTACTCCACATGTTTTGAAGTTGTGTTTGGCTGAGTGAAGCTTTTTGGCCCGCAACCATATCGCCACCGCATAAAATGATATCAGGCTTGATGCTGTCGAGCGCTTTTAAGGTAGCAGCCACATCCGGATGATACACCGTAGAACCATAGCCAGAGTTTAAATCGCTGATTACCGCTATCTTAATGGTTTTTGGCTTTGGTTCTATTTGCCATGATGAACAGGTTAAACCAAATAGTAAAAGGGTAAGGATATAGCGATATTTCATTTAGCTAAGATAGAAAAAGGAGTTTATAGCTGGCCTTAAAATCATAAACCCAATGGCAATGCCTGCGGTAGCAGGGAAATACTTTTTGTTGTTACTTCCTTCGCTTTTAGGTGTCACGCTGAGTTTATCGAAGCGTTTTGCGGTGGAATAAATCCTTCGACAAGCTCAGGATGACAAGGTTAAACAAAGAGATGGTAGTGGAAAGTGAGGCTTAAGCAAGCGATAGTGTTGGGAGTAGCTTTTCCCTTTATTAAGGCGAGGAATCCCTCGTAACCTCGGAATGACAAGGTTTGAAAAAAAAGGCCAGCATAAAGCCAGCCTTTTCTAGGTTATTGTGTGTGGAGTATTAATGTGCATCTACAGGCATGCTTACGTTCTTTTTAAATTTCTGTAAGAATAAAAGCGGTATTGAACATAACATTACGCCGCCAGCTACCCAATATGCATCGCTATAGGTAAGCAGTAGGGTTTGTTTAGTGACAGCGCCTTCTATGGCTTTCATTGCCATCAGTTTGGCATCTAAAAATGCCGCACCTTTTGCCATGAAATTGTGGATAAGGCCATTTAAACGCTCGGTAAATGCTGGATTGT
Organism: Pedobacter sp.; assembly: GCF_039594775.1. Classification (GTDB taxonomy): domain Bacteria; phylum Bacteroidota; class Bacteroidia; order Sphingobacteriales; family Sphingobacteriaceae; genus Pedobacter. Next base: position 121,765 of record NZ_JBCNMT010000002.1, read on the forward strand.
TTTCGTTGATATTTACTAAAAGATTGTTTCGGTGGAAACCTTGTCTTACGTGGATCAATGTAGTAAGAGCGGCGATACCAAAGGAACCTCCCAATTGTCGCATCATGTTGTTCAAACCAGAACCTTGGCCTATTTCTGCACCTTTAAGGTCTTGGATGGCCAAAGTAGTTAATGGAACAAACAATAAAGCCATTCCAAATCCCCTGATTACCAATGGCCAGAAAAACTGCTCGGTTCCTGACGAAAGAGTTGATTTGCTGAGCATGTGACAGAAGATGAAAAATAAGATCATCCCTCCAGTAGCCATAAATTGGGCGGGTACGCCTTTTTTAAGCATAATCCCGATAAAAGGCATCATGGCAATGGTACAAAGACCACCCGCAATAAATAGTTCACCTGTTTGCAGCGGCGAGAAGCCCAACAGATTTTGACAAAAAATTGGGAATACGAACACGGAACCATATAATCCAAAGCCTAGCACAAAGGAAGTAATCATCCCAATGGAGAAGCTTCGGTGCCTCATGATTTTGAAATTCACAATAGGGTGGTCGGTGCTTAGTTCACGCCAAATGAAGAAGAGAATACCAAAAACGGAAGTAATGGCAAGTGCTGTGATGTAAGGGGTAGCAAACCAGTCTTCACTTTCCCCTTTTTCTAATACGGTTTGTAAACTGCCAATGGCCACGGCCAACAGCACAATTCCCCACCAATCGATAGGTGCTCCCTTACCGTCCTTGGGTGTTTCTCGGACAAACATATACGCACAATAGGCCGCCAAAATACCTACGGGAATGTTCACGTAAAATATCCAAGGCCATGTAGTAATTTCTAAGATGTAACCACCAATGGTTGGTCCTACGGTTGGTCCTACTACGGCTCCCAAGCCAAATAGGGCGGTAGCAATACCCACGTCTTCACGTGGCCAGGTTTCAATAAGGATGGCTTGGGCAGTTGAAATTAAGCCCCCACCAGCTAGCCCCTGTAAAATACGGAAGCCCACCAATTCCCATAAATTATCGGCATTACCGCATAAAAAAGAGGCAATGGTAAAAAGGATGATGGAAAAAAGAAAGTAATTTTTTCGGCCAAACCTGCTGCCTAACCAGCCAGACATGGGTAGTACAATTACGTTGGCTACGGCGTAGCCGGTAGATAACCAGGCCACGTCTTCGAGCGTGGCGCCAAGGTTACCTTGTATTTGGGGCAATGCCACGTTTACGATGGTGGTATCTATCAGCTCTAATAGCGCAGCTGTGATTACCGTAAACGTGATGATCCATTTTTTTAAACCTACTTCGGCCATTATTTAGTACTTAGATATGAGTATTTAGATTTAAGATTAGGTTCTAACTGCGTGATTAAACAGTTTGTTAGAATTACTAGTCTAGACCTGTAACTTAAAACTTATAACCTACAACTCGTTATATAGCAACAGATACTTTTACGCTCATGCCCGGGCGTAATTTTTCTAAAATTGCCTTGTCTTTGTTAGTGATTTTGATTTTTACCGGGACACGCTGCACTACTTTCACAAAGTTTCCCGTTGCATTATCTGGAGGCAACAATGAGCCTTTAGCACCTGTGATAGGAGAGAAGTTGTAAACCTCACCTTCAATTTCTTGGTCAGGGTAAGCATCAACATCAATCTTCACTTTTTGGCCCGAGTGGATTTTTTCCAATTGAGTTTCTTTAAAATTGGCAGTTATGTAAATGCTGTTCTCGTTAACTATAGAAAATAGGGATTGACCTGCTTGTACCAATTGGCCCTTCTGTACATTTTTCTTTGAAACGATGCCTGTTGCAGGAGCTTTAATTTGAGTGTATGAAAGTTGAAGTTTAGCAAAATCAACATCTGCTTGACGTTGGGTAACTCCCGAATTGCTTACACTTAATTGTGATTGTGTAGTACCTACTTGTTTAACTGCGGCATTGTATTGATCAACAGCAGCATCGTAGGTAGCTTGTGCAGTTTCTTTTTGTGCTTTGGCCTGGTCAAATGCTTGCTTGGTAATAGAACCGTCTTTCACTAAGTTTTCGTATCTATCATAATCTTTCTTGGCAAGCTCTAGTTTTACTTTTGCGGCTTCTATGTTAGCTTTTGCAGTGCTAGTGTTGGCAGCTGTGGCTGCAATTTGTGCCTGTGAAACACCTACATTAGCATTTGCACCTACTTGTCCAGCTTGTGCTTGTTCCAACTTAATTTTATAGTCGCTGTCATCAAGGGTTACCAACACTTGGTCTTGCTTTACCTGAGTGTTTTCTTCAAAGTTGATGTCTTTTACGTAACCGCTTACTCTTGCGATTACGGGGCTAATGTCGCCGTCAATTTGGGCATCGTCGGTATCAACGTGTTTGCTGTAGTAGCTGTATTGGGTAAAGCCAAATACGGCACCAACGATAATCAGTACGCCAAGTATAATGGGAATTACTTTATTTTTCTTTTTTGCTGGCTTTGTCATGGTCATGCTTAGTTATATTGTGATATTCTTCCTGTGGATTTTAATAAGGTGTAATAAGCTAATTTGGCATCGGCTTTTGCCAATTCCAAGTTGATTTTAGCTTGATAAAGCAATGTTTCTGCATCAATTCTATCAATGGCAGAAGCAATGTTGTTTTGATATTTTGATTCTAACAACCTGTCGTTTTCATTAGCTTGGGCAATAGAAGTTTCCAGAACAGCAATTTTTTGTACCGCTAACTGATAGTTTTGGTAATTTCTGTTCAATTCTGTTTTAACGTTGTCGGTCAAAATATCCTTTTGGGTGTCTATTTCCAATTGCTGTACTTTAGCTTCGGCCACTTTGTTTTTATTGGTCCATATCGAAGCAATGTTCCAGCTAATATTGGCACCTAATGTAATAGGCATCAAATATTGTTGGCTGCTTGGGAAGAAATTGCCGCTAGGATTAACATAATAAAGATTAGCACCCAAACCTACGGTTGGCAACATGTTGGCTTTAATAGATTTGATATTGTAATCGGCTACTTTGTGCTGCAAACCTAATTGTTGCAATTCCTGTCTGTTGGCCATAGCTGCACTAAGGTAATTAGAAAGTGAGTTCAATTGAGGTAGAGTATCGTCAGCGCCCTTAATTTCAATGTCGGTGTTTTCAGGTAGGCCCAACAAAATGTCGAGGTTATAGTTCACGATTTTTCTGTTGTTCTCAATCTCCATTTCCGTTAACGAAATATTTGCTTGCTGTAGCTGGAATCTTAATACATCATTTTTGGTGACCAAACCCTGATCATAAAAGCGCTGTGCTTGTTTCAATTGTTTGGCTATAGCTGTAAGATTTTGTGCCACTACTTTTTTGCTTTGTAGCAATTTATAAAGCGAAAAGTACCCGTTAACTACGGCATAGCTTACTTCTTCTTTGTTCTTATCTGCATCAAGCACCGCCAATTCTTTTAAAAGCTTGGTCGATTCTTGAGCGTATTTTAATTTGCCTCCGCCGTACACTAATTCCTGCACAGCCGCGGTACCTACAAAAGCGTCAGCTCTGTTAGGTAAATGGATAGGATTGCCCTCGCCAATTTTTAAGGTATTGGTTGGGATTTCGGCGTGGTTGTACATGAAGCTGACCGTTGCGGTTGGTAAAGCGTTGTCTTTTACCGTAGCCAATTTAGCTACTGCTTCGTCTATTTTTTGTTGTGATAGTTTCAGGTTTTTACTGTTGGCAATACCTAAATCCACCGCTTCCTGTAAACTTAATTGCTTGGTAGTTTGGGCCTGAAGGATGAAGGGCATTGATAAACCTATCAAAAGCAATTTGACTTTTGTTGATATCATTTTTTGGGTGTTAAGTGCGTAAGGATCATTTCTTGTAGGTGATCAATCAGTCTGGTTTTGATGATTTCCCTATCTTTTTCGTTTTCTAGGTCGTAGTTACTGTCGGGAGCGATTTTGTTTGGAGAGGTAGTGACCATTGATATGGTTCCCATGACGCTTACAATGGTCATTCTGATGTCTACAGGTCTGAAATCTCCAGCATCAATACCTTCTTTGATGATATCTTCAATCACAAGAAGATTTTGCCCCATGGCGGCCTTAATTTGGTCGAATACTTCGGGACGCAATGAAAGTGAAAGCTCACGATGCATCATTTTATGGAAGTTGGCATTGTTCAATATGCGACTGGCATATTTGTCAATTACCTTCAACAATTTTTCTTTTGCAGGAATATTTTCTTCTTTGATTTGATTGAGCTGAGATTTGAAACTCATCACTCTATCTTCCATAATTTCCTGAAAAACTCCCATTTTGCTTCCAAAATAATAGTTGATCATGGCCATATTTGCACCTGATTCGGCAGCGATTTGACGGGTAGAAGTTCCTTCGAAACCGTACTCACAAAAAAGCTTTTCAGCAGCTACAAGAATATCAGTCTTTTTATCGGTCTTTTCCATCTTTATTTTTTTGACGACACAAAATTAATCAAACGATTGATTAAATCAATAGTAGAAATAATTTGTTTGACAAAAAGATGATAAAGGTTTATATAATTTCTGGCTTGCTTAGGTCGCTCGACATGGTATATAAATGGAAAATATAACCACATAACCACATAGAGGTATTGTTTTTTAGCGATTTATGTAGTGCGAAGCCTTTTGTTCTGTTAAGAGGAGAGTATAAGTTACGACATCTTTTAGCACTATATGGATTTACTATGTGCCTATGTGTTTGATTTGAGAAACTCTCTAAAGACGCTAGAAGTGGTTACATTACTCCCAAACGCCGTTTTTTTCAGTAAGGATAACAGGTTTCCCATCAGTAACCATAATGGTATGCTCATGTTGAGCCATATAACCACCTTTATTACCTACCATTGTCCAGCCGTCGCCCAAGGTTTCAGCGTAGGTTGAATCTGTGGAAATGAAAGTTTCGATAGCGACCACGGAATTCTTTTTAAACCTGGTTTGGTTAAATCTATCTCTATAATTGGCTACTTCGTGTGGTTCTTCGTGCAAGCTGCGACCAACGCCATGTCCAGTAAGATTTTTAATCACCTTGTATCCACGTTTTTTAGCTTCTGTTTCTATCAAATGTCCGATGTCAGAAATTTTAACGCCGCCTTTGATATTGGCAATGGCTTTTTGAAGGATTTCTTTGGAAGCTGAAACCAATTTATGGTGGCCATGGATGTCGTTGCCTAGCACAAAAGAACAACCATTGTCCGACCAAAAGCCATCTAGTTCAGCAGATACGTCGATATTGATTAAATCTCCTTCCTGCAATATCCTTTGTTCAGAAGGAATGCCGTGGCAAAACTCATTATTAACGCTAATGCAGGTAAAACCTGGGAAACCGTAAGTAAGGTAAGGAGCAGATTTTGCGCCAAGTTCAGATAAAAGTTGAGCGCCAAAGTTATCCAGTTCCTTTGTGCTCATGCCTACTTTTGCATGATCTTTCATGGCTTTTAGCGTAAGCGCTACCGCTTCGCTGGCTTTCTGTATTCCTTGTAATTCGGTTTCGTTGGTAATCGACATCGGCTTTTATGGATTAGATTTCGGTGGCGAAGTTACGAAAAAGGAGACCGTTTTTAAGAGCGCATCGTTTTACTTGACACTGAAATGTCTGTTATCTTGTTTAAGATGAATTGCTTGTCTATTGGTGAATGGGCACAACCTAAGGCTTCACGATAACAGTTTTCTGCTGCCGAATATCGGTGTAGTAGGCTGTTTAAATGAGCTTTGGCTAGGTAAAAGAAAAGCTGATGCTCAGGATTCGAGGTTTTGCCCAAGGTATGGAGTTGTTCCAATAAATCCTTAGAAGGAGAAAGGTAGCTCAAGGCGATGATTTTATTTAACGATAGGATGGTAGATGGACCTTCCAATATTTCGATTTGCTCATATAGATAAATGATTTTTTGCCAATCAGTAGCTTTAAAATTAGCGGCGCAGCAATGTATGGAGGCGATGATGGCTTCTAAATGATATTTACTTAGCTGTTGACTGTTTTTGGAAAGATGGAGATGATACATCCCTTCTCTAATTAAAGCAGGGTCCCATAGCGAACGGTCTTGCTGTTCCAGCGATATCCAAAAATTTTCAGTGGAAATACGGGCCGAAAATCTGGCGGCATTAAAAAACATCAAAGCCAGCAATGCATTGATAGTGGTATCATTTGGTCGTAATTGCAAAAGGAGCTTAGCCAGTCGCATGGCTTCATAGCACAAGTCTATGTTTAAACCCTCCTTTGCCCTAGTGGTTTTGTAGCCCTCGTTAAACATCAGGTATAAAACAAGGTGCAATTGGTTCAGGTTCGTGTTCAGGTACTTTTCTGGAAGTTCATCAAAATTAAACTTAGTACTTTGCAGCAATTGTTTGGTTCTGAAAATATGCTTTTTCGCTGCCTCGTTAGTCATCAATAAAGCATTGCCAATTTCGGGTACACCAAAACCTGATAAAGTATAAAGTGTGAAAATGATTTGGCTCTTTAACGGTAGTTTTAATTCGCAAATCCTTAATAGTAATTGCAATTGACTATCAACGATTTGTTTTTCATCGGGGGAAAAGTCATAACCCTCGTGAATGGGAATGTTGAGGTTGTTGGCTATATTTTCACGCTTGATAAGATTAATCAATTTGTTTTTGGTGGTCTTAAGCAACCAAGCTTCGGGCGCATCTGGTAGGCCTTTGTAACGCCAATGTTTTAGGGCAGCCTCAAAGCTCTCCTGAACGGCATCCATGATGTTTTCCAACTGACCTACACCATAATACCTAGTTAAAATAGCAACCATCTTTCCCGAATAGGCTCGGAAAAGATGCGCTGTTTTTTGGAAAATTTCGTTATTCGCCTGATTGTTCATCCTGAGCCATTACTTCACGCAATTCTATCATGGCTCCAAGCTCAAGCGAAGGACAGCCTTTTGCAATTGAGGTTGCTTCTTCTAAGGAATTAGCCAACAGAAAATAGTAGCCGCTAATACATTCTTTGCTTTCGATGTAAGGACCGTCGGTAATAATTTTATCTTTTCCTTTAATATGTACGCCATTGGCTTCAAGTGGGTTGCCATCTTTGAAATGACCTTTAGCAATGAGCGTTTCTACCCAAGCCATGTGCTTTTCAATGTCGGCTTGCATTTCTTCTATCGAAAGTTGTCCGTAATTGGCATCTTCTCTGATTAATAATAGGAATTCTTTCATGATGTTGTTTTTGTTAAGTTATTAAAATGCTTTTATCAAAGACAACCCAGGCCAATAAAAAGGGACAAATCTTAAAAAGAAAATTTCAGTTTAAGGATGTAGCCTAGCATATAGCCATTCCCCAAAAGCATATCCATTTTGATAAATAGCAATAATAATAATCACAATAATGATGGGAAAAGCAATTTTGAACCACTTAGATTTTAATAATTCTTCCTTGTTCATGGTTTAGTTTTTTGGTTTTTAGTTAGAACGATTTCTTGTATGAAATGTTACATTTCACTTACCAATTAGAGTGATTTTAATGTATAAATAACACTAAGCTGTTATATAATTCGCTGGTTTATTTTATCTTTAGGCGATTTTATCAAACCAGTCCTTTTTTGGACATTTTTATTTCAAAACTTTCTTAAAAAATAAAAACACATGTCAAACTCATCAAAAATTATCTATACCAAAACAGACGAGGCTCCATTGTTAGCTACTTACTCCTTATTGCCCATTGTACAAGCTTTTACAGCTTCGGCGGGTATCGAAGTAGAAACAAGGGACATCTCTTTGGCGGGAAGGATTTTAGCAAACTTTCCAGAGTTTTTAAAGGATGACCAAAAAATTGGAGATGCATTGACAGAACTAGGCCAGTTAGCGAACACGCCAGAGGCCAATATCATCAAGCTACCTAATATTTCCGCTTCTATTCCTCAGTTAAAAGCCGCTATAGCTGAATTGCAATCTCAAGGTTTTGCATTGCCTAACTATCCAGAAGACGCACAAACCGAAGAAGAAAAAGCCATCAAAGCGAAATATGCAAAAGTACTTGGTTCGGCGGTAAATCCAGTGTTACGTGAAGGAAACTCTGACCGTAGAGCACCAAAAGCGGTGAAGAATTATGCGAAGGCAAATCCTCATTCAATGGGAGCTTGGTCTGCAGATTCTAAAACTAGCGTAGCAAGCATGAGCGAGGGTGATTTTTATGGCTCGGAAAAATCGACAACTGTAGAGAACGATACACAATTTAAAATTGAATTTGTTGGTACTGATGGTGCTGTTACCGAGCTTAAAGGATTGGCTAATTTAAAAGCAGGTGAGGTGATTGATAGTTCCGTTTTAAACCTTGCTAAATTAAAGGCATTTGTCGCCGAAGCGATTAAAGAAGCAAAAGCGACTGGCGTTTTACTTTCGGCACACTTAAAAGCAACCATGATGAAGGTTTCAGACCCTATCATTTTTGGTGCGATTGTAGAAGTTTATTTTGCTGATGTTTTTGAGAAATATGCAGAATTGTTTAAAACCCTAGGAGTTGATACTCGTAATGGTTTAGGCGATGTTTATGCGAAAATTGCCGGCCAACCACAAGAAGCTGAAGTAAAGGCTGCAATTGATGCGGCAATTGCCAACGGACCAGCTTTAGCGATGGTAAATTCTGATAAGGGAATTACCAACTTGCACGTTCCTTCTGATGTGATCGTAGATGCTTCAATGCCTGCAATGATCCGTACTTCGGGTCAAATGTGGAACAAAGATGGCAAACCCCAAGATACCTTGGCCTTAATTCCAGATAGAAACTACGCCGGTGTTTATACCGCTACTATTGAAGACTGTAAGCAACATGGTGCTTTCGATCCTACAACAATGGGTTCGGTACCAAACGTAGGCTTAATGGCGCAAAAAGCAGAGGAGTATGGCTCACACGATAAAACTTTCCAAGCTTCGGCAAATGGTACTATCCGTGTAACTGATGCTTCTGGAAACGTATTCTTTGAACAGCCCGTAGAAAAAGGAGATATTTTCCGTATGTGCCAAACCAAAGATGCACCTATCCAAGATTGGGTTAAATTAGCGGTTAACAGAGCTCGTTTATCAAACACACCAGCAGTTTTCTGGTTAGATGAAAACAGAGCGCACGATAGAGAAATCATCAAAAAAGTAAACAAATATTTGCCAAATTTTGATACCAATGGATTAGATCTTCGTATTCTTTCTCCAATTGAAGCCACTAAATTTACTTTAGCGCGTATCCGTAAAGGCGAAGACACAATTTCGGTAACTGGTAACGTACTACGTGATTATTTAACGGATTTATTTCCGATTTTAGAGCTAGGTACTTCCGCAAAAATGTTGTCGATTGTGCCTTTAATGAACGGCGGTGGTTTATTTGAAACTGGTGCTGGTGGTTCTGCTCCTAAACACGTTGAGCAATTCGTAACCGAAGGTTATTTACGTTGGGATTCATTAGGCGAGTTCTTGGCTTTACAAGCTTCTTTAGAGCACTTAGCCCAAACGCAAAACAACGCTAAGGCACAAGTATTGGCTGATGCTTTAGATGAAGCTAATGCTAAATTCTTAGCTACTGATAAATCTCCAGGTAGAAAATTAGGAACTATTGATAACCGTGGATCTCATTTCTATTTAGCACTATATTGGGCTGAGGCTTTGGCCGCGCAAACTAAAGATGCTGAATTGAAGGCTAAGTTTGAACCATTGGCAAAAGCTTTGGCAGAAAACGAAGCTAAGATTTCTGAGGAGCTAATTGCAGCACAGGGAACAGCACAGAATATTGGCGGCTACTACAACCCTAACGATGAGTTGGCTGGAAAGGCAATGCGCCCAAGTGCTACTTTGAACAACGCTTTGGCTAGTTTATAGTTAGTATTTAGAGATATTAATATTTAAAATCCCTCGGTAATTTACCGAGGGATTTTTTTATTCCAGAGCTCGTGTATTTTGTACGAATTATTTCGTATATTGTAGGGTGAAAATAATGTAAATGAAAAAACTATTGATTTTTTGGCTGTTCCTATCTGCCAGTTTAAATTCTTTTGGACAAAGAAGCGATCATTTAATGAACAGCAAGCTTGACTCTGCAGTGGATAAGCTGATGGAAAAATATATGAAGAGCGGTAAACGAGTAGCGGTATCTGTTGGTATAAGTTATAACGGAAGAAAGGCAATTTATAATTATGGCGAAATTTATCCCGGTGCAGCAATACTTCCAACTGAAAAATCTAATTATGAAATAGGGTCCATTACAAAGACGTTTACAGGCTTATTGGTAGCTCACGCTATCAATGAGGGGAAAATTAGCCTTAACGATGATGTTAGAAAATTTCTGCCCGCAAACCTCAATAGTTTACAATATCCAAATGGTCAATCGGTGAAAATTGCCTATCTATTGGCACATACGGCACGTTTTCCTAATAGTTTCAATCATACTTTAACAGGCGGCACTCAAAAGGAGAACTTCCTAAAATTCTTAAAAGAAACTAAGCTAGATTCCTTGAAGTCTTTTAAATATGAATATTCTAATGTTGGATATCAGTTGTTGGGGCTCATTTTGGAACGGGTGTATCAAAAATCTTATGATGAATTAATTGAAAAGTATATTACTGGACCCCTTGGAATGAAGCATACAAAAACGATTTACAATGCCAACGAAAAGCCCTTACTATTACAGGGATATGATAAGGAGGGAAAGGAGGCTAATCCCACAGTTGCTGATTTGCCAGCTGCAGGAGGTTTGCGATCAACGGTACAAGATATGTTGAAGTATTTGGACTATCAAAGTAAGGAAAGTGATGCTGCGGTGAAATTAACTCATCGCATTATTGTTGGAGATGTAGATAAAGAAGCATACGGTTTTCAGTGGGCTATTGGTAAAACCTGGAACTGGAACCTGTATTTAAGAATCGATGGAGGTACAAATGGCTTCAGAAGCTTTTGTGTAATGTATCCGATGGACCAGATTAACATTGTGTTGCTTTCCAACCAAAAGGATGAAACTGCTGGACTTGAGCTTTATAAGGTAGCTACGGGTATTTATACTGCGATAAAGCCTTTATCGAAGCGACGGTAGTATTTGGCACCACGCTTTCTCCGTCATCTCGACGACCGAAGGAGGAGAGATCTAACGATGGCAACATGGGATTTGCCTGATCTGCTTTTTATGATGATAGATTTCTCTTCGTCGTGCCTCCTTATCGAAATGACGACATGGGCAATGTTTTTAGTACTCCCCGTCATTTCGACGACTGCAGGAGGAGAAATATAGCGCTAAGTTTTACTCAGTTGTAGCATAATGCTAGATTTAACTTCGTTGATTTTCAATTCTCCTATCATCGAGATGACGGGAGGTATTTAACTCTCCGCTAATTCCTTAACCTTTTCCAAAGCCTTGGGCCACATCTCTTCAAAGTCAGACTTATATTCATCAGCGATATCCATCTCAATACTCAATAGTGACTTCCCATCTTCCTTGGTGCTTATTTTATAGTTTTCAAAAGCATTGCCCCATTTTTTTACCTCTTCGCTATCATAATCTTCTACACCATCTTTATAAAATCCCAAATGCTGAATAGAAATAAATTCATTGGGAATGTGGTCGGCTATCTTCGAGACCATTCCTTCATCTTTTGCACCTAAGAACAGCGCTTTGCTTCCTTTTTTCCAATCGGTCACTACTCTAGAGCCTTCAGCAAAAACAGCTGTCCAAAGCGGGTAGGTAGTTTCTCCCAAAAGAATTTTCCATACTTTTTCCTTAGGAGCATCAATTTCAATTTTAAAATAAATTCGTTCCATCGCTTTTTGATTTTTATTGAGAGAATTTACTGAAATCCATGAACAATACATTCCATTTGTGACCATCAAGGTCGGTAAAACCGCCACCATACATCCAACCATCTCTTTCTCCACCTGTCGCAAACACATTTCCGCCAGCCTCTTCTGCCTTTTTGAGAATATTATCTACATCTTCCTTATTCTCGGCATCGATAGAAATCAAACATTCGGTAGCGTTGGTTAAATCTGCAATTTGAAAAGGAGTAAAGCTATTGAAAACAGCTTCGGTAAAGAAATTAACAATAAAATCCTTTTGGCCTATCTTAAATGAAGCCATCGAATCGCTTTTAGGAGCATGTTCGTTTAGTTTAAAACCAATTTTGGTGAAAAATGAAGTGGTTTGCGGAATGTCCTTAACAGGTAAGTTAAGCCAAATTTCTTTTGTCATGGTCTGATTATTTAAGTGATAACCAAATTTCGCCAAAATTGTTGGTTTGCAAGGGGTTAAATATGACAACAAAAGGGCTCATTAAAGACAATATCCAAAATAAGCAGAATAATGTTCATAAAATTTGTTGATTATAAATGTTAAAAGTAAAGTAAGTCTTGTTTCGTACGAAAGTTATCCTACCTTTGTGTTATGGAAGAGAAGAAACCTATTAATTCAATCCCAGAACCTACCAGAGCTGAATTGGAAATATTGCAGGTGTTGTGGGAGTTTGGCCCTAGTACGGTACGTTTTGTAAACGATGAACTGAACAAACAGAGAGAAGTAAACTATACTTCTACTTTAAAGCAAATGCAAATTATGGCCGAAAAAGGCATACTTAATCGCGACGCTAGCCAAATGAAACATGTTTACATGCCAGTGCAAGCCGAATTAAAAACAAAAGGACAGTTGTTAGATAGATTTGTAGATACGCTTTATAGAGGCTCTGCTGCTAACTTAGTAATGCAGTTGCTGGATAATAAAAAAACATCGAAAGAAGAGTTGGAGGAAATTAAACGGTTGCTAGATGAACTTGAGAAATAGATAAAACCAATAAAAAAAGAACCACAGCTATGAAACTTAAATGGGTTAACTTTCTGCCACCTGACTTGATGGAAGCATTGTTCGGTACATTGCTCAATTCTTTATGGATAGGCTTAGTAACAGCTTTGTTTGCCGCATTATTTATTGTAGGGACTAAAAATAGTCGGCCAGTTTTGAGGTACAATTTGCTGGTAGCTTTACTAAGCGTGTTTTCTTTAAGCATGATTTTGGTTTTTGTACAAACCTTAAATAAGGTAAATATCATAACCAGTCTTTTCGGTTTTAATCAGTCGCAGCAGAACGCAATTTTTAAGTTCCAGCTGGATATTTTTGCTGCCTTTGATCAGTTTTTTGAAATTTTGAAGCATTATGCAGGTCCAATGATTTTGATTTGGCTCCTCATCATACTTTTTAAATCGATACAGTTGTTGGTTGGATTGCATGGTGTAAGCTATCTAAAAAGGACTAAAAACTATACGGCAGGCAATTATTGGGAGCAAAAAGTTGCTACGCTTGCCCGCCAGCTGAATATTAACCAAAGCATCGCTATCTTTCAATCAGGCTTGGCTAAAATTCCGATGGTGATTGGCCATTTCAAACCTGTGATTCTAATGCCTATCGGTTTGTTAAACCATTTAAGCTTAAACGAAGTAGAGGCCATTTTAAGTCATGAACTGGCACATATTAAACGCAGAGATTATCTGGTGAACATCCTTCAAAATATTATAGAAGTATTGTTTTTCTTTAATCCTGCAGTTTTATGGTTGTCCAAAATTATTAGAGAAGAGCGTGAAAACTGTTGTGATGATTTGGCTATTGCTTGTACAAATGATAAAAATGGTTATCTAAAAGCATTGGTTTCTTGTCAGGAATTCAGTCTGAACTCAACAGGTTTTGCCATGTCGATGGCTAATGAAAAAGGTCAATTGATTGCTCGCATTAGAAGAATTGCTTTTAATAACAGAACTACATTATCTGGTTTCGAGAAAGCTACTCTGTCCATTTCCTTATGCTTTTTTGTTGCACTAGGTGCAGCTTTTAAAATGGGCCAATCGTCGATTCAACATTCTTCATTGCAAAAAGAAATGAGCTACATTAATGGGTTAAACCATCAATTTAGAGAAGCAAAGCCAATCAATCAGCCAGTGCGTCATGAAAACTGCGACCCAGTTGGACCTTCTGCAATAAACTTAGGAGAAGCGGAAGCAGATGATGTTCCAGAATTAGCCGCCATAGTAGAAGTTGAACCCATTGCAGATTTGCCGCAAGATAAACCAGAAGAGCCTGTTATTCCAGTGAAGCCAGTTGCGCCAGTAAGAAATACGATATCTGTTAATCAGCCTATCTCCAATGTAATAAGTGTACCTGTGGGTGTTACCACCACTACAACGACCACTACCAGCACGGTTAAAGTTGATGGCAAAGTAGTAGTGCATATTGTACACGACGGTAATGATGCCAGTCAGGAGATACAAGACCAAATGATACAGGATAACCTAGTAGTTAAGGGCAAAAAAGTGAACTATACGCTTACTGATAATGAGATGTTGGTGAACGGGATTGCGCAGGATGCCAGTATACATCAAAAATATAGAGATAAATACATTAAGCGACCAGATATAGAGTATCGGATTAGTCGCTAAACACAAATAAACCTAAACCACTTTTAATGAAACTTCAACTTAAGGTTATTTTAACCTATGGGCTACTTATTGCCTCCATTTTTGCCTACGCGCAACAAAATGTGACGACGGTAATTAGCGGAAAAATTACGGATAGCAGTTTAAAACCCGTTGATTTAGCCACCGTAGCCCTATTCTCTCTTAAAGATAAAGACAGCGTACTCGTGAAAACTTCTTTCACGGAAGCAGATGGTAAATTTTCTTTTGATAAAATCCCAACAGGCAACTATCAAATTAGGGTGATGTTGGTAGGGTATGCTAATTTTAGAAGTCAGCCAATTGTGGTTGACGCAAGTCGTAACCTGATTGAACTTGGAGAGCTTAAGTTGGTAGCAGTTACCAAAACTTTAAAAGAGGTGAATGTGGTGGCAAAGAAACCTTTTGTAGAAAAAAAGATTGACAGGACGGTAGTAAATGTTGACGCTTTGATTTCCAATGCGGGAACTTCTGCCCTTGATGTTTTGGAAAAATCGCCAGGAGTAAGTGTTGACCAAAATGGGAGCATTAGCTTGAAAGGGAAACCAGGGGTGGTGATATTTATTGATGACAAGCCTAGTTTTTTATCAGGGGAAGAATTGGAGAGTTACCTGCGTTCCTTGCCATCATCTATGGTAGATCAAATAGAATTGATGACCAATCCACCCGCAAAATACGATGCTGCGGGGAATGCAGGAGTGATTAATATTAAAACTAAAAAGGATAAAGCAGTTGGCTTTAACGGTGCGGTAAATCTAAGTTTAACCCGTGGTAAAAAAACGCGATCAAATGATAGTTTCAACTTTAATTACCGAAAAAATAAGTGGAACGTTTTTGGAAATTTTGGCTACAACCTCAATAACAGTTTTACTGATTTAGATTTGAATAGAAGGTACAAAAAACCTGATGGCAGTACAGATTATTTTTTTAATCAAAATTCCTACTTTCAGCGACATGCCAATACTTTTAATGGACAAACAGGGGTCGACTATTACCAGTCTGAAAACACTACTTGGGGAATTTTATTGAGAGGTAATCTTAGAAATGCAAACAATGTAAACGACAATACCAGCAACCTCTTTAATCCGGCAATGGTAAAAGATTCTAGTATTGTTGCTAAAAACATGGACGATATTTCTTTTAAAAATGGTGGTGTTAATGCCAACTATCGTCATAAATTTGGTAAAACAGGTAAAGAAATCACTGCCGATGCAGATTACATTAATTACAACACCCGAACAGACCAGCACTATTTTAATGATACGTATTTAGGAAACGGCACCTTAAAATCACAAGATTTGTTGGAGGGGCAACTGCCAGCAAGAATAAACATTTACAGTTTCAAATCCGACTATTCGCAACCTTTGATGGGAACTTGGAAAATGGATGCAGGGGTAAAAACCAGTTATATTAAGACCAATAACATCGCTAGCTATTTTTATACTGCAAACAGCGTGACCACTCCTGATTACGATAAGAGCAATCATTTTGTATACAGTGAAAACATTAGCGCAGCTTATTTGAATTTGAGTAAAGAAGGCAGACGTTTTTCTTTGCAGGCAGGTTTAAGGCTCGAAAACACTATCTCTAAAGGTCACCAATTGGGCAACATCATGAAATCTGATTCGAGCTTTAGGAGAAATTATATTAATGCATTCCCAACTTTATATTTCTCTTATAAATTAGACACTACTTCTACCCATGAACTGGGTTTGAATTATGGAAGAAGGATAGATAGACCTGTTTATCAGGATTTGAATCCCTTCTATTCTCCATTGGATAAATTTACTTACTATGTAGGCAATCCATATTTAAGACCATCATTTACCCAATCTATAGAGCTTTCACATACCTATAAAAACAAAATTACTACAGCTTTAAGCTATAGCCACAGCAAAGACCAAGTAAATGAAACCATCGAAATCGTGAATGGAACTTATTTCAGCAGACCAGCAAACATTGGCAAACAGGAGGTGTATAATGCCTCTATCAATGCCAACCTTGATTTGACCAAATGGTTAGGCTTTAATTGGTTTGGACAATACACTTACATCCACTCGCAAAGTAATTTCTATACAGGCTTTTTGAATACCAAAGGCGGCTTTTTTTCGAGTAATGGAAACCTACAATTGAAACTTGATAAAGGCTGGAGTGGGGAGGTAAACTATCGATACCAAACTAAGCTGAGAAATGTACAGTTCGAAATAGGTAAGGTGTATGACATTGGCCTTGCTTTGCAGAAGAAGTTGAGCACAGCTAGTACTTTAAGAGTAAGCGCTACCGATATTTTCCAAACCAGAGCCATTAATGGGATTATCAACAACCTTAACTTAACCGAAGCCAATTGGCGAAACAGAGGTGACTTTACCTCGGTAATGCTTAGCTATAGTTACAGATTTGGAAAAGCAATCAGCAATTTACGTAGACATAATGCAGATGGAGCGCAGAGCGAACAAAATAGGGTTCGTAATTAAAATTGATAGATAGCTAGTAGCTTGTTTTTCTTGTCTTAGCACTTTATTATCAATATCTTCGTTTAAAGTTCGCCCATAGGATGAAGAAGAATTATCTGCTCGTTTTAGTGCTGGTTATCCTGTTTGCTTTTAGGCAGGATAACGGCCAGCTGCCTTTCAATAAATCAAAGTTTAAACTACCTGCGGGAGTTACTGAAAAGGATTACTTGCCCAATACTTTGGTCATTAAATTCAAAGCGGGTGCTAAACGCAATGCTACCACACAAAGTGCCGAAAAGCAGTTAAGTGCTCAAGGTATTTCGTTGACGATGTTTGAACCGATATTCAATGAAAGCTCAAATGTTGAACAACGTTCAGTAAGTAGTGAAACAGATTTTCATGCTGAAAGCTATTTTCGTGCAAAATATACAGGAACCGCTAATATTGAAAGTGTCATCAATACTTTACTGCAAGATGAGAGCATTGCCTATGCAGAGCCTAGTTATATCCACACTACTTGGTATACGCCTAACGATGCTTCTTATGGGACGCAATTTTATTTGCCACAGGTAAAAGCTCCCCAAGCGTGGGATGTATTAAAAAGTGCTTCAAACATAATTATTGGGATTGTAGATTCTGGTTCTGAAGTGACACATTCAGATTTAGCTGGAAATATCTACTTGAATACAGCAGACCCCGTAAATGGAATTGACGATGATGGTGATGGTTACATCGATAACTATTATGGCTGGGATTTGTGCGGCCAATCGGCCAGTACCATGATTCCCGATAATGATCCTAACGTAAAAAGTGCTGCTGCCGATCATGGCGTGCATGTGAGCGGGATTGCTTCAGCTGTATCAGGTAATGGTTTAGGCGTAGCAAGTATTGCTTATAATGCAAAACTTTTAATTGTGAAAGCAGGTGCGGATGATAACCCAACTTCAATTTATAAAGGTTATGACGGTATCAAGTACGCAGCCGATAAAGGAGCACAAATCATCAACTGCTCATGGGGTGGTGTAGGTGGCGGTCAATTTGGACAGGAGATAGTGAATTATGCCATTAGTAAAGGTTGTTTGGTGGTTGCTGCTGCAGGTAACTCAGGTAACGATATCCCCGTTTATCCAGCGGCATTTGAGGGCGTACTTGCAGTAGCCAATCTCGACCAAAATGATGTGAAGGCGGGTACTTCTAATTTTGGAACCTACGTAGATATTTCGGCTCCTGGAACGGGCATCTATAATACCATTTATGGAAATGCCTATGGTTATAAATCGGGAACTTCTATGGCAGCTCCTTTGGTTTCTAGCGCCGCAGCATTGCTCAAAGCAAAATATCCAGCTTATTCGGGCTTACAAATAGGCGAGTTATTGCGTACCACGGCTGATCCAGTAGATAGTAAAAATCCTACTTATGCTAACTTACTGGGCAAAGGACGGCTAAATATCTATCGGGCATTAACTGAGGCAGGCGCATCTGTTCGTTACCAACAGCTAACCATTAGTGACCAAAGCTTGGGAAACAGAGCACCTGGAACAGAAATAACCTTGCAGTTTGCGCTTAAAAACTTTTTAACGCCTGTGAACGGATTGAGCGTAAACGTGACAAGTAGCAGCCCTTTTGTACAAGTGGTAAATTCAACCATTAATGCTGGAAATTTCAATAGTCTAGAGACCAAAACCGGCTTAACTCCAGTTAAAGTAAAAGTATTAGCTACTGCACCAGAAAACCATAAGGTCATTTTTACCCTTAATTATTCGGGAAATGCAGGTGCATATACTGACGTGGAAAGCTTTGAGACCATTGTAGCACTCGATTATTTGAATGTAGCCGTAAATCAAATTAGTACCACGTTTACCTCCAACGGTAGGGTAGGTTATAGCAAAGCCAATGCTACGGCGGGTTTGGGTTTTATTTATAAAGATGAAAATATGCTTTATGAAGCGGCTTTGCTCATCGCCAAATCAGAAACGCAGGTGATGAATAATGCTCGTACAGATAGCTACTATAGTGAAGATTTTAGAAAGCAACAAATAGCAGGTATAGTGGCTAATACAACTGCTCCATTTGAAGGAACCAGTATTTTTACTGATGCTGGAGCAGCTAATCCCATTGGCTTAAAAGTGTTTTCTAGAGCATGGGCATTTAACACCATTACCGATAATAAGTATGTGCTGGTAGAATACGAAATTGTAAATACCAGCAATGGTGATTTGGAGAACATTTACACAGGTTTGTTTACCGACTGGGATTTAGACGAATCATCTGCTAATGCTACAGAATATGATGGACCAAACAAAACCGCTTATGTTTACGCGAAGAAAAATGCCTCTTATCCTTATGCTGGAATACGTTTGTTGAACCATTCGGCAGCACCAGCCTATTATCCACTATCCTATCAATTGCCTAATAGTTTTCTCTCCGATAATGTATTTAATACTTCAGAGAAATATAAAACCTTAACTTCCGGAATACAGGCTGTGGGTTTAGGTTACAATACAGCTAATGGTTATGATGTGATGTTTACCGTGGGAAGTGGACCTTATAAAATTCCTAAAAATCAATCGATAAGACTAGCTTATGCTTTTTTAGCAGGCGATAATAAAAGTGAATTGATGACTGTTGGCGATGCAGCACAAGTTAAATATACAGAAGTGAGCAAGAAGCCAATCAGTGTAGCTCCTACTGAATATGCTTTGGGACAGAACTATCCCAACGAAGGCAAAGCGTTCACTTATATTCCAGTAAACTTACCTGAAAAAACAAAAGTTGATTTGACCATTTATGATGTGATGGGCAGAAAAATAAGAAAAGTGACTGAAGGAACCATCGAAGCAGGCAGTTATCAGTTTTATGTTGATTTGAGCACTTTTGCTAGTGGGGTTTACACGTATAAATTAAACACGCCCAATTATAAGCAAGCCAAAAAAATGATTGTAGCGAAATAGCATGAGTTCGAGATGAGCTTGTGATTTTTCATTATATCCAGCTCTGGCAAAGGCTATTCGTTCTACTAAAACGGAACATGTTTGGTATACACTCTTATGTGCCTATGTGGTGGTATTTTTTTACCAGTAAAAGTTTCCAAAATGAACCACATAGGCGTATAGTAAACTCAATGGTATTAAAAATACCCTAATCGTAGTTAGCCGTGGATTTTTATTTATTTGTTTCTAAGGTTTCAAAGGATTTTCTTAATCCGAGCTCAGCGAGTTAAGGAATAACCCAAAAAGGAGTAATTGTTACCCCAGAGTATTGAAACAAGCTCTACAACGGGGTTCGTAGCTGTCTTTTTCGCCCAAAAGCACTCTTGCTTCGCTGGCTGCCGTACGGTAGGAGTAAACCGCTGGGCTACCACATTGCATGCATACCGCATTTACTTTGGTCACATGTTCTGCAATGGCCATAAGTGCTGGCATAGGACCAAAAGGTTTGCCTAAAAAATCCATATCTAAACCTGCAATTACCACCCTGATGCCTTTTTTAGCAAGAGCATTGCATACTTCTGGAAGCTCTTCATCAAAAAACTGAGCCTCATCAATACCTACTACTTGGGTATTGGCGCCTAGCAATAAAATAGCGGAAGAACTGTCTACAGGAGTAGATTGGATAGAATTCAAATCATGAGATACCACAGCGGTATCATCATATCGAGTATCGGTTTTAGGTTTAAAAATTTCTACGTTTAACTTAGCGATTTGGGCTCTTTTCAATCTTCTGATCAATTCTTCAGTCTTGCCAGAAAACATGGAACCGCAAATTACTTCAATACTCCCACTAAATTCTCCCCGTCTAAAATTTTGCTCGCTAAATAACATTGTAAAGGTATTTTTAGCCAAATATAAAAGATTTTTATAGTATTTTTGGTTATCAGTTATTAACATAAAACGCCAAAACTTTCGTTACAATATTATGATGAAACAAGAAGCTCTTTTCAGGAAACTAGGGAACATACTTAACGAATTGAACGACCAATATCAGTTTTTGTCTCAAAACCCTGAGCAATTGAGCGAACTGGAGCTGGAACTGTTTTTAGCAAACGCAAATTTCTTGGCAGACCATATCCAAATCATCAAAAAATTAAACCTGCCTTTTCAGGCTCCTTTAGCACTTACAACACCCGAAGCACAAGAAGAACCAACCATTGACGAAGAGATTGTTGATGAACTAAAAGATGTACAGCAGGTTGAAGCCATTACTTTTGGCAATGCTGAAGAAAAAGTTGAGCCCTCATTCAAGCAAGAGCCAATAGCGGAGGAGCCATCAAGCATTGTAGAAGAGAATAAAGAAGTGCCGAAGGTAGTGGAGGAAGTAGAGGTACCTCAAGTAATAGAAGAAAAGATTGAAGAAATAGCTCCTTTGGTAGAACATGAAAAAGAACTATTCAGATTAGAAGAAGAGCCTACCAAAACCTTCGAGTTTATATTAAATAGCGAAAGCTACACCGAAGAGGACAAATTTGATTTTGAGGAGAAAGCAGCCAATCAGTTGTTCGATAGGCCTTTGAGCAAAGAGGAAGAATTGATCTTAGAGCAGAAAAAGAAGGTAAAAGAAAATCTGGTTCGTAATCCTGAAGATTTGGAGGAAGATGAGATTGGACCAGAGCCTTTTTTGGTGCATAAAGAAGAAGAGCAACATGAGCTACCGAAGGCTATTGATAAGCCGATAATAGAGGAAGTGCTACCTGTGATAGAAACAATTAGTAAAGTGACTGTTGAAACCACAACCGTAGAAATTGAAACGGAATATAAACCTACGCTGAATGATATTCTAGCTGGGAAGAACAACGGCACAAGGTTAAACGAGACTTCTGGAAATAACATCACCGATTTAAAAGCAGCCATTAATCTTAACGATAAACTATTGTATATCAAAGATCTTTTTAACGGCTATAACTTGGCCTACGCCGAAGCAATAGATATTGCCAACAAAATGCCAAATTTTGATGCTGCGGATAATTTCTTCCAAAAGAACTACGCGGTAAAAAACAACTGGGCCGATAAACAAGCTACCGTAGATAAATTCTACCTGTTGTTAAATAGAAGGTTTAAAGACTAGGGACTTAGGTATTAGGAACTTGGGATTAGGTATTAGTGTGGAATTAGATGTCATTTTAATCCTTATGTACTAGTTTTTAAGTGTTAAATCGCTAGTAAAATACTAACCACTAACCACTAACTACTAGCCACTATCTACTAATCACTAGTTCCTAGCCACTAAATAAATCCCATCCTGTTCGAATCCAGTTTCAGGAAGATAAAAAGTAATATCGTAAAACTCCACAATGAGGAACCACCATAACTAATAAATGGTAACGGAATACCAATTACGGGCATAATTCCAATGGTCATCCCGATATTGATAAAAACGTGGAAAAATAAGATACAGGCGATGCTATAGCCATACACTCGCGAAAAAACAGAGCGCTGCCGTTCGGCCATGTTCACAATGCGTAGCAATAAAAAAGAGTAGAGCCCAATCACTACAAAGCAGCCTATAAAACCCCATTCTTCTCCTATCGTTGAAAAAATAAAATCGGTACTTTGCGCAGGTACGTAGCCATATTTGGTTTGTGTACCCTCTAAATATCCTCTGCCGGTAAGTTGTCCAGCGCCTATTGCAATTTTAGATTGGATTACGTTGTAGCCTGCTCCCCGGTTATCAGTCGTCAATCCTAAAATCAATTCTATACGGGTACGTTGGTGAGGTTTTAATACGTTTTCGAACAAATATTTGGCTACAAATAAATAACAAATTGCAATTAACGTGATGATACCAATGTTAATTACTTTTTGCATTCTTTTTCTTGCATTATAAGCAAATAGTCCTCCAATAATTAAAATAGAAATAATGAGTAAAGAAGGGGACACAAATAAATTAAGGATGAACAGTAATACAGCACCCCAAAAGATAATTAGCAAATTGCCAGGTAAACCCTCCCTGTAAAGTGGAAACATGAAAGAAAGGAATACCAACATAGAACCCGCGTCAGGTTGCAACATGATCAACGTCATGGGAAGTACAATAATAGCAGCGCAAATTAAAATGGGCTTTAACGAGTTTAATTTTACGTTAAAGGAGCTGATATACCTAGCCAATAAAAGAGCTGTCCCAAATTTGGCAAATTCAGATGGCTGTAACCTAAAAGAACCGATAGGAATCCAGGCTTGGTTTCCACCTACATTTCTGCCGACTACTAAAACCGCTAATAGCAATATAATGGTTGCTCCATAAACAATAGGCGCAAACACGCTAAAAAACTTTGACTCGAACAATAAGATGGATAACCCCAAAACCAAAGCAGAAATGATAAAAATCAACTGTTTTCCATATTCAGTAGAAAAACTAAATGCTTCCGCCTTATCAGGGTCATACCTTACTGAAAATATATTGACGAAGCCAATGGTACATAAGGCCATGTAAATCAATATGGTGATCCAATCAACATTAAAGAAAAATCTGCTATTCTGTTGTTGCATTGTTTTTAGGTGCTATGGCTACTTTGTTGAATTGGTGATTTGCTGCGGTCGGTTTTAATGGTGTTGTTTTTTTCGCGGTGTCTATTTTGCTGGTATCTGCTTTAAGTTTCTGTTTAGGTAATTTATCTTTTAAAACAGGAAGCAAATTGGCCGTTTTATATTGGTCAATGGTAGCGCCGTTAATTCTTCTGCCTTTTAAACTATCCGTTAAGTATTTTTCTGTAATGAAACTCGCTATTGGCGCAGCGTAAGCACCACCGTAGCCACCATTTTCTACAATTACCGCGATGGCAATTTTAGGATTGTCACGAGGAGCAAAACCGATAAACACCGAGTGGTTTTTACCATGAACGTTTTGTACGGTTCCTGTTTTACCGCACATCAAAATATTTGGAATACGTGACTCTGTCGCTGTTCCAATGGAACTGTTCACGGCATCCTGCATCCCATCAATCACGGGTTCGAAATGCTTGGCGTCAATGCCTACATAATGCTTCTCTTTATATTTTGGGTCAATGTGTTTATCATTGCCAACTCCTTTTACCAAGTGGGGCTTAACATAATAGCCCCTGTTGGCTATAATGGCCATAATATTGGCCATTTGTAACGGTGTGGTGGTCACCTCTCCCTGACCAATGGCAACCGATAGGATAGTAGTATAACCCCAATATTTACTATAGCGTTTGGTATAATCTTCGGCCCTAAATAATTTATAGGCACTTTCACCAGGGAAATCAATTCCTAACGTGTCTCCAATGCCAAATTTTCGTACTTTTTCTTGCCATTCATCATAAGCCTTATGCTGATTTTTTCCTCCTTTTTTCAGCATCATTTTAGCAAAAATGCTATAGAAATAGGTGTTGCAAGAACGGGCAATGCCTCGGCGAAGTGCAATATTGCCATCCACATGTTCACACTTAAATTTGCGGTTACCTGCCCAATAATAACCAGGGCAGTTAAAAGTAGAATTTTCATCTACTACGCCATCTTGTAGTGCAATAAGAGCATCTAAAGGTTTAAATGCCGAACCAGGAGAATATCTTCCTTTCAGCGGACGAATAAACAAAGGACGGTAGGGGTTCGAAAAAATCTTCATGTAATTGTTCCCGGTTTCACGACCAACCATCAAGTTTGGGTCGTAGCCTGGGCTACTTACGAAGGCTAATATTTCGCCGGTAGAAGGCTCAATGGCAACAATACTTCCTACTTTGGTCGTTAAAAGCTGTTCGCCTAATTTTTGTATTTCAACATCAATGGTAGTGGTGAGCTGCTCGCCAGCAATGGCTAAAGAATCAAATTTTCCATCGGCATAACTTCCCTGTGCTACATTGTAGGCATTATAGAGCATGTTTTTTACACCTTTAGTACCCCTTAGCTCAACCTCGTATTGTTTCTCTAAACCAGATTTTCCAATATAATCGCCAGGTTTATAATAGCCTTGATACTTTTCTATTTCTCTTTGGTTGGCTTCCCTAATATAGCCTAGTAACTGCCCGCCTATGCTATCAGGGTAATAACGAATAGTCCTTTTCTGAACATCAAACCCTTTATAATTTGCCATGCGCTCTTGCAGGGTGGCATAAGTTTGTATAGAAAGTAGCTTTTGAAAAATAGACGCTTGATATTTAGATTGTACAACGGCCTTATGAAACTTCTTTCGGAAATCTTCCATCGTAATCCCAATGATATTGCAGAGAGAAAGCGTATCAAAAGGTTTTACTTCGTTGGGTGTAACCATTAAATCGTAGGTAGGTTGGTTTTGCGCCAATACTTTACCTTTGCGGTCGGTAATAACACCACGGGCAGGATAAATGAATTTTTTACGTAATGCGTTGTTGTTGGCATCTAGAAAATATTTGTCGCTGACTACCTGTATATAAAAGAGCCTACCTAGCAAGATAAGCGCAACCAGTACAAATAAGCCCTGCACAATATATTTCCTATTAAACAATTGGTCCATTAAGCCGATTTTCTATTATGGAAGATAAACTCAACCAGTAACACGGTAAACAGTGTAAATACCACGCTCAATAAAGTTCTTCCTAAAGTATAAGTTAGTGAGGTAAATTTAAAAGCTTCCAGGAAAAACAATACGACATGATGAGCAAAAATACACAATACCGCATACAAAGAAAACCACCTAAAGCCCATATTTCCTAAAGAAGGCTCAGGTTCATCGATAGAATCTCTGTTTAAACTCACAGAAATGAAGAGGATTCTTACAAAGGCCAAAGCAATACAAGCACTTGTATGTACACCTAACGTATCATAAAAAGAATCAAGAGTTAGGCCTGTAAGAAAAGCAATGGTATATAATAAAAGGTTTGGAATGTGAAAAGGCAATACCAAAATGAACAAAACATAAATAAAAGGCGTAGATAGATTATAAAATGCCATGTTACGCAACAGGAAAATCTGTATGAATAACAGCACCACCCATCTAAATATATTAACTAATATAACTCTACCGTTCATTTTTTACCTCTGGTTGTAAAGCTTTTACTTCCTCTGCAAATTTATCCTTAACCACGTAAACAAATTGCAGCGTACTAAAATTATTAAACAATGTAATTTCCAAGGTCATAAAGCTATCGCCCGTGCTCACATTGGTGTTGGTTACTTTCCCAACTTCTATCCCTCTCGGGAAACCACCAGAGCCTGAGGTAATGATTGTATCACCAATTTTTACCTTATAATGGTTGGGAATTTCTTTTACGTAGGCCTTGCGATAATCGAAGTTATTGTCACCCCAAACTAAACTGCCAAAAGCATTATCCTTTTTGAGCACCACACTAATTGCTGTCTCTTGGTTAAGCAACGGACGTATCGTAGCAAAGTTTTCGGATACATTTTGCACGAAACCAACCACACCTTTCCCTGGCGAAATTACAGCCATATCTTTCGCAATCCCATCCTTAGTTCCTTTGTTAATGGTAATGACGTTGTTCGTCAGTGTTACTGAATTTTTAAATACTTTGGCCGCAATAAGCGTATATTGTTGATGGTTAACACTGTCTTTTACTCTAGTGATTTGTGTGCTATCTATATTGGCAATACCAAGCAATTGCGTTTTTAAAGCGGCATTTTCGGCGGCTAAACTATCATTCACTTGTACCAGGTTTAAATAACGCTTAATTACATTAAGCCTCTTATAGGCAGTGCCAACAATTTCATTGGTAGAACTAAAAGTAACGCTGCGCTGATAGGAATTATTCCTAATCGTTAAGATGATCCCAACGGCAAAAAAGATAATAAAGAAGAAAAATGCGTTATATCTGCTAAGAAAAATCCAAAGGTTACGCATTTAGGTATTAGGTTATAAGTAATACGTTGTAAGTTACAAGACTTAAACTTATAACTTACAACCCTTAACTCGATTTATTGCATTAAAAATTTAAAATTACCAATGTTTTTCAGTGCTATGCCAGTACCACGTACTACTGCACGTAACGGGTCTTCAGCAACATGTACAGGCAATTTGGTTTTAGCGGCTACACGTTTATCTAAACCACGTAACAATGCCCCACCACCGGTAAGGTAAATACCCGTTTGGTAAATATCTGCCGAAAGCTCAGGAGGTGTAATCTCCAATGCTTTCAAAATAGCTTCCTCAATTTTCGAGATTGATTTATCTAAACAGTGTGCAATTTCAGTGTACGAAACCGTAATTTGTTTAGGTACACCCGTCATCAAATCACGACCTTGTACTGCAAAATCAGAAGGAGGATCGCTCAATTCAGGTAATGCCGCACCAACCTCAATTTTGATTTTCTCTGCCGTACGGTCGCCAATCATAATGTTATGCTGACGACGAATATAGTTCACAATATCCGAGTCAAAGTTATCACCCGCCACACGGATAGATTGGTCACATACAATACCCGACAAGGCAATTACCGCAATTTCGGTAGTACCACCACCAATATCAATGATCATGTTGCCCATCGGCTCTTCCACGTCAATACCAATACCTACAGCGGCAGCCATCGGTTCATGGATTAAGTAAACTTCTTTAGCGCCAGCAATCTCAGCGCTGTCCCTAACCGCACGTTTCTCTACTTCGGTAATGCCCGATGGAATACAGATCACCATTCTTAATGAAGGAAACATCCATCCTTTACCGCCATTCAGCATACGGATCATACCTTTAATCATGGCTTCAGCAGCGTTAAAATCTGCAATTACACCATCTTTTAAAGGTCTTACGGTTCTAATGTTATCGTGGGTTTTACCTTCCATTTGCATCGCTTGGCGACCAATGGCGATAATTTTATTGGTTTGTCTATCAAAAGCTACAATCGATGGTTCATCAACTACTACTTTATCGTTATGTATAATAAGGGTGTTCGCGGTGCCAAGGTCAATGGCAACTTCCTGCGTAAACCAATTAAATAATCCCATGTATGAGGTATGTTATTGTATTTAAAAACAAATATGTCTAATATCCTAAATGTAAAATTAGACAAAATATTATATTAAGTTTCTTTTTTCTGTCCGAAAATCAAAACCAGTGGTACTTTTCAAAGGTAGTCCCGCTTTGCGCTCTAATATTTTGCCAAACCTCGCAGGTTTTAAAAACCCGCGAGGTTTATGAAGCAAAAGTATTCCGCTTCAATCGGGTTTATTTAACCTCAGTTGTTACTAAAAACTCGCAACCTTTTTAAGTAGCTTAAAGATTGCTTCGTCGTGCCTACTCGCAATGATGAGAAAGGCATGCCTCTTTCTGCCTGTCGCTATCTCAACCCAAAAGAAAGAGAAAAAAAACTTAAAAACTGAAGTTTGTCTTTGCTCTTTATTCCTTGCTCCTTAAGCTTCCCGACTTTCAGTCTATTTTAACTTTCCGACTTTCTAGTGCTTAAAGTGTCTCACTCCAGTAGTTACCATGGCAATGCCTTTTTCATTAGCTTTCGCTACAGAATCCGCATCTTTAATAGACCCTCCAGGTTGCAAAACAGCAGCAATGCCAGCATCGGCAGCAATCTCTACACAATCAGGGAAAGGGAAAAAAGCATCTGAAGCCATCGCAGCACCTTTTACGCTAAAACCAAAAGAATTCGCTTTTTCAATCGCTTGTCTCAAGGCATCAACTCTGCTTGTTTGGCCAACACCGCTTGCAATTAAAACATCATCCTTCACCAAAACAATGGTATTTGATTTAGTATGTTTAACAATCTTGTTGGCAAAGTATAAATCTTTTAATTCTTGAGCAGTCGGTGCTTTTTCAGTTACCGTAGTCATTTGCTCAGG
This sequence comes from Pedobacter sp., assembly GCF_039594775.1. Classification (GTDB taxonomy): domain Bacteria; phylum Bacteroidota; class Bacteroidia; order Sphingobacteriales; family Sphingobacteriaceae; genus Pedobacter. Next base: position 150,338 of record NZ_JBCNMT010000002.1, read on the forward strand.
ACCTTCAATAATTAGATCTTTGTCCTGCTCAATTACACCATTCAATAAAGTTTTGAATTGTTTTTTGTTCAGCTCCACATAATTGCGTTTCAAGATCACGCGGTTTTTCTTGGCCTTAAACAAATCTACGGCAGCCTGCTCATAGCTAGGAGCAATTAATACCTCAAAAAATAAGTTGTTGATTTCTTCCGCGGTAGCCAAATCAATTTCTCTGTTGGCAATCAAAACACCACCAAAAGCCGAAACTGGGTCGCAAGCTAAAGCATCAACCCAAGCTTGCTTAATGTTGCTTCTCGAAGCTACGCCACAAGCATTAGTGTGTTTCAAAATCGCAAAAGTAGGTTCCTCAAACTCATCAATTAAGCTTACCGCTGCATCAACGTCAACCAAGTTGTTGTAGCTTAGTTCTTTACCATTAAGCTTGGTGAACATTTCATTCAAATCACCATAAAACACACCTGCCTGATGAGGGTTTTCACCATAACGCAAAGTTTGTGCATTCGCAATACTTTGCTTAAATACGTTTAATGGCTCTTCGTTATTGAAATAGTTGAATATGGCGGTATCATAGTGCGAAGAGGTATGGAATGCTTTTTTAGCGAAAGCTTTACGTTGGGCTAAAGTAGTAGCACCATCTTGCTCTTCTAATTGTGTTAATAAAGTCGAGTAATCATCTTTTGAAGCAATAATAACTACATCGTTAAAGTTCTTAGCAGCAGCTCTAATTAATGAAATACCGCCAATATCTATCTTCTCGATGATTTCTTCGTCGGTGCCGCCATTTTTAACAGTTTCCTCAAAAGGATAAAGATCTACGATTACCAAGTCGATTTCTGGAATTTCGTATTGCGCAATTTGCTCTTGATCGCCAGCTAAATTTCTACGGTTTAAAATGCCGCCAAATACTTTTGGATGCAAAGTTTTTACTCGGCCACCTAAAATAGAAGGGTAGCTAGTTAGGTCTTCCACTGCGGTAACAGGCACATTTAAGTCTTTAATAAACTGTTCGGTTCCACCGGTAGAAAATAAGGTTACACCTTGTTTGCCTAGGTACTCAACTAATGGCGCTAAACCATCTTTGTAATAAACTGAAATTAAGGCGTTTTTGATCTTTACTGATTGGCTCATTTTGAGGGTATTGTTTTGAGCCGCAAAGGTATGAAAATGAGACGATTTTTAGAGGAGGTTTTTTAAATAAAATTAGAGTTTATGCAAACTGGTTATTTGGATTTTTGGATGGTTGGTTTTTTGGAAGTTACAAGGGCTGAAAGTTTTGAGCCCACCAGTCGGAAAAGTTGGCACTTAAAAAGGTTAATCGCAACTTAACTATCGAAAACTGTGAACTGAAAACTGCCAACTAGTTACTATTTCTTTATCTTCCTGATCAGGGTTTCTACAATGCGGGGATAGTGAAGGTGTTCTAGTTGCTGCCCTTTAAATTTGATCATTTCAAGGTTGTCATCCTTTTCAATGCGATATTTAGCCTGATAAATAAACTCACCTTCATCATAGTGTTCATTTACATAGTGAATGGTAATGCCACCTTCGGTTTCATTGGCTGCCATTACTGCTTGGTGAACACGGTCGCCATACATTCCTTTTCCGCCAAATTTAGGCAATAGGGCAGGGTGTATGTTAATAATTCTACCAGGGTATTCTTTCAATAGATTTTGAGGGATAAGCCATAAAAAGCCCGCTAGTACAATAAGGTCTATATCCAGATTTTTTAATAAGTCAACCACTTCGTCGGTATGGTAAAACTCATTTCTGTCGAATATATGAGAGGGTATTTCAAAGCTGTCGGCCCGTTGCAGTACATATGATTCTGGGTTGTTGGTCAATATGAGGGCAACTTCTGCCTCTGTACTACGTTTAAAATGCTCCATGATTTTTTGAGCATTTGATCCTGATCCTGAAGCAAAAATGGCGATACGTTTCTTCACTAATTCTATGGTTTTTTTCAAAAATAATACTTTGAGGCTTTTTGCACTAATTTTGTGCCAAAAAACTAAATTTATTCTCAAAATACTGCAAATATGCAAAAGTTTCAAACTCAATGGCTTCTTGTTGAAATTGTGATGTGAAAATATTTTTTCAAAACCATTTTGTATTTAAGAATAATACCTCTATATTTGCAGTCCGAAAATAAAACAGAGAAGAAATAAAAGGCTAAACAATGGCAAATCATAAATCGGCATTAAAAAGAATTAGAGCAAACGCTGCAAAACGTTTACGTAACAGATATCAGGCTAAAACTACACGTACTTTTATCAAAAGATTGCGTGCTGCTGAAGATAAAAAAACAGGATTAGAGTTACTTCCTAAAGTAATCTCAATGTTAGATCGTTTAGCCAAAAAGAACGTAATCCACAAAAATAAAGCTTCTAACAATAAAGCAAAATTAACCAAGTTCGTTAACAACTTGAAATAGTCGCTTTTTTAAACGATATTAGAAACGGTATCATCGAAAGATGATGCCGTTTTTCTGTTTTAAAAAAAATGCGATGAAAAAAATAATGCTCTTTCTGGCTGTTTCTCTGATAAGCAACCTTGTTTTTGCTCAGGCAAAGTTTGAAATATCTGGTAAGTATAAAACACCAGTAAACGGAATGTTGAAGGTGTTTTATGAAGATAAGTTGGTAGATTCTCTTTTTGTGGTAGATGGAAAGTTTAAATACACAGGTAAAGCAGAATTCCCAATGGCTGTTAATCTTTGGGTAGATTTTAAAAACCTATCTAAAGATGTTGTAGTTCCTTCTTTTACAGTGTATGTAGGCGAAAAGCCAACTATTTTAGAGCTGGATACGGTGACAAATAAAAGTTTTCGCACATTTTTGTTGACAAAAGTGAATTTTCTTCAAAGAAATGCTTTTCAAGGAGAGTTTGATAAATTAAAAGACGAAATGAAAGGCTTGGTTTCTTCAAAAGAAGAAGGAAAAAAGAAAGGGCAAGAGATAGTACTTTCTTTTGTGGAAAAAAGTCGTTCTGATATAGAAAAAAGTATCCTGCTCAGCTGGTATAAAAATTTCATAGCTAAAGATAAGTTGAAAGCGTTCTATGAAAATTTTAGCGAAGAAGTAAAAAACACATCTTATGGTATCAGCGTCAAAAATGCGGCACTTACTAAATATAAACTAAAAATCGGCGAATTACTGCCATCATTTTCGCAAAAAGACCCTGACGGTAAGATGCTGAATATTGCTGATTTGAAAGGAAAATATGTATTGGTAGATTTTTGGGCTTCATGGTGCGTTCCTTGCAGAGAAGAAAATCCCAATTTGCTGAAAGCTTATAAGAAATTTAAGGATAAAAACTTCGAAATTTTAGGTGTTTCGTTAGATACTAAGAAAGATGCTTGGCTAGGAGCCATATCCGCAGATGGTTTAACATGGAAGCAGGTTTCAGATTTGAAGGGTTGGGAAAATGAAGTTGCAAGTATGTTTAGTATTCTGTCGGTTCCCGCAAGTGTGCTAATCGATAAAGAAGGAAGGATAATTGCGCTGAACCTCAGGGGCGAAGCGCTAGATAAAAAGCTTACTGAAATCTTACTCTAAATAATTTCTACATCTATGTCCAACTATGAAAACAAACTCGGCATTAAAGCCTGGGCCGAAGCCGACCGTCCGAGAGAAAAACTATTGCAACAAGGTAGGCGACAGCTCACCGATGCAGAACTGATTGCCATTTTAATAGGTTCGGGCAACAAAAACGAAACTGCCGTTGACCTTAGCAAACGCATTTTGGCATCCTGTCAAAATGACCTCGACAAGCTTTCACAATTGGGAGTGAAGGAGCTTTCAAGGTTTAAAGGTATAGGTGAAGCAAAAGCCATTGCTATTGTGGCAGCTTTGGAACTTGGCCGACGAAGAAATGGTGCCAATGCTACCGAAATACAGAAAATCTTGTCATCTGTTGATGCCTTTAATGTCGTTAAAACCGATTTGGCAGATTTGCCTCACGAGGAGTTTTGGTTGTTGCTGTTAAACCGTGCTAATGTAATGGTCGGGAAACATTTTATGAGCAAGGGAGGGCAAGCAGGTACCGTTATAGATCCAAAAATGGTTTTTAAAATTGCGATAGAACAAGGGGCCGCATCAATGGTTTTAGTACATAATCATCCTTCGGGAAATTTAAAGCCAAGTAGTGCCGATATAAATATTACCAAGAAACTTGTGGAATTGGGCACACTCATGGAAATTCGCATTTATGATCATATCATTGTATGCAACAACCGTTTCCTAAGCCTTGCTGACGAAGGATATATTTAAGGAAGAAAATAGGACTTGAACTTTTTAATGTTGGCTTAACTTAATATAGATTTTGAATTTTTACATTTGGAAGTAAATCTGAAACAGAAATGAAACGAATTGTAATTGTTCTATTACTAGCACTGATAAGTGTCCAATTAAATGCACAAAAAAATACTGCCTTAAATGTGATGACCTATAATATTAGGTATAGTACCGAAAAAGATGGTGTTAACGCTTGGAGCAAAAGAAAGGATAATGTGAAAGCATTGGTAAAGTTTCATGAGGTAGATATCCTTTGCGCTCAGGAAGCCCTAGCTGAACAATATGATGCCATTTTAGAAAATTCTAATTTTGAAGTCGTAGGTGCAGGTCGAGATGATGGCCAACGTAAGGGCGAATTTTCACCCATCTTCTATAACAAAAATAGGTTCACCAAAAAAGATGGTGGAGTATTTTGGCTGTCGACCACGCCAAATGTGCCAAGCAAAGGATGGGATGCCATGTTTAACCGCGTATGTACTTGGGTACGTTTGTACGATAAATTCAATAAAAAGGAGTTCTTGGTTTTTAATACCCACTATGATCATGTTGGGGTGCAGGCAAGAATAGAATCGGCTAAATTGATTAAACAAAAAATACAGGAAATAGCCCCAAAGCTACCAGTGGTTTATACCGGAGATTTGAATGTGACACCTGAAACCGATGCCATCACGACAATTAAGTCGTTTTTAAGCGATAGTAAAGAAGTAAGTATAGAGCCGCCTTATGGTCCAGAAGGAACTTTCAACGGTTTCAAATTTGATAGCCCTTTGAAAGATAGAATTGATTATATCTTTATCAATAAAGGATTTAAAGTGCAGAAATATGGCGTCATTACCGATAGTAAAGACCAGCGCTATTTTTCAGATCACTTGCCTGTTTTTGCAAAGTTAGAATTTCAATAATTTGACGTTTCCTGTTCAATTTGAATTTGCTGGCCAGTATTATCACTGGCATTTTTTGTTAGAAACTCTTGCTTTTATAGTAGGGGTGAGATTGTATTATTTTCTGCGTAAAGGAGCCAATGATCCAATTTCTGATGAGAATAGGCTTTGGATAATGCTCGGAGCAATGCTTGGGGCGTTAGTAGGCTCTAGGATTTTTGCTGTTCTAGAGGATGTGGCCAATTTGGACCAGCTTAATTTTTTGATGTTATACGCCAGCAAAACCATTGCGGGTGGTTTATTGGGGGGCTTGTTTGGTGTTGAGCTTGTAAAGAAGATTATTGGCGTGAATGTAGCCTCTGGCGATATTTATGTACTGCCCATTCTGGTGGCTTTAATTATTGGAAGGTTTGGTTGTTTTTTAATGGGAGTGGCTGAACCTACTTTTGGAAAAGCTACTGATTTTATTTTCGGTATGGATTTAGGTGATGGTAAGATGCGACATCCTGTAATGCTTTATGAGATTTTTTTCGCCATTTGCTTGATTGTTTTTTTTCAATCTATACGTCTAAAGAATTTGCCCAATGGGGATAGGTTCAAGCTTTTTATGCTTTTGTATTTTCTTTACCGGTTTTTAATTGAGTTCCTTAAACCTTATCAGTCGCTATTTTTGAACTTAAGTAGTATTCATTGGGCGGCTTTAATTATATTTATTTATTACTATAAGTTTTTGTGGAGGTTGATCTCCTATTTATTTCCATCTGCTGGTAAGGCCAATAGTTTATGAAGACTAGAGATTATATTTATTACGATTATACGAAAAGCTTATGTCCTGAGTGTTTAACGCTTTGCGATGCGAAAATTGTGTTTCAAGATGCTAAAGTTTTCATGTTGAAACGCTGTAATGCGCATGGTGAAAGCAAGGTGATGATTGCTGATGATGTAGAGTATTATAAACAAATCCGGAACTACAATAAGCAGTCGGAGATGCCGCTGAAGTTCAATACAAAAGTTCATTATGGTTGTCCCTATGATTGTGGTTTGTGTACAGATCATGAGCAGCACTCATGTTTAACGGTTGTAGAAGTTACCGACAGATGCAATTTGAGCTGTCCAACATGTTATGCCATGTCTTCGCCAAATTATGGAAGGCATCGTACACTAGAAGAAATAGAGAAAATGTTGGATACCGTTGTGGCAAATGAAGGCGAACCTGATGTAGTTCAGCTATCAGGTGGCGAGCCAACGGTTCATCCTGATTTTTTTGCCATATTGGATTTGGCGAAGAAAAAACCAATTAAGCATTTGATGGTCAATACAAATGGCATCCGTATTGCCAAAGATGTGGCATTTGTGGAAAAGTTGGCGTCGTATATGCCTGATTTTGAAATTTACCTGCAGTTTGACAGTTTCAGTGCCGACGTGCTTGAAAAACTGCGGGGAGAAGACTTGACCGAAATAAGGAAGAAAGCCATTGAAAACTTAAATCGTTTTAATTTATCCACTACTTTGGTGGTTACTTTGCAAAAAGGGTTAAACGATCATGAAATAGGAGATATCATCACATATGCTTTGAAGCAGAAATGTGTAAGAGGAGTAACCTTTCAGCCTACCCAAGTAGCTGGCAGGAATGATAATTATAATGATCAAAGTGGAAGAATAACGCTCACAGAAGTTCGCCGTAAAATTTATGAACAATCTATTTTTACGCCTCAAGATTTAATTCCTGTGCCTTGTAATCCAGATGCGTTGTGTATGGCCTACGCCCTAAAAGTAGATGATGAAGTAATTCCAATGACTAATTTGATCAACCCAGAAGATTTACTGAATAACTCTAAAAACACAATTGTTTTTGAACATGATGAGCGATTGAAACAGCATATGCTTAATTTGTTCAGTACAGGAGTTTCCGTAGATTGCGCTGAAGGTACTTTTGGAGAGTTAATGTGTTGTTTGCCTAGAGTACAGTCTGACGGGTTGAAATATGATAATTTATTTCGGATCATCATTATGAACTTTATGGATCCTTTGGATTTTGACGTGCGTGCTGTTAAAAAATCCTGCGTGCACATTGTGAGCGATAAAATGAAAATGATACCTTTTGAGACCATGAATATTTTCTATCGTGATCATAAAATTGATCAAATAAGGAAAAACATGATGCCGATTAGCTAATTTTAAATATGGAAATAGTTTTTGTATCAATATTATATTGGATTGCCGTTGCCATAATGTTTTTGGTGGGCTTGGGGCAGTTGATTTTTGCGAAAAGAACCGAGCAAAATAAAACTCCTGGCTTAAAGCTATTAATCATTACTGTTATTATGGTGGTAATAGGAGGCGGAGCATGCCTCATGTTATTAAGCGGCTTGAGCATACATTAATTTTTCTTTGTCAAACTCTTTTGCTCACTTTCTGCTTTCGGCATTAAATAATATCTTTGCACTTTAAATCGTATAGCGCATAGATATTGTTGCAATACGCCCTACTCAATACTCAAAATGAAAATATCATATAGCTGGCTTAAACAACTTATTAAAACTGATAAAACCCCTCAGGAAATTTCTTTGATTCTTACCAATATAGGTTTGGAGGTAGAAAGCCTTGAGAAAGTGCAAACCATTCCTGGTGGTTTGGAAGGTTTGGTGATTGGATATGTTGAAGAGCGCATGCAGCACCCTAATGCAGATCGATTAAGTGTAACCAAAGTAAACGTAGGTGGACCAGAACCGCTACAAATTGTTTGTGGTGCACCCAACGTAGCGGCTGGACAAAAAGTGGTGGTGGCTACCGTGGGTACTACCGTACATCCAAACGAGGGCGAACCTTTTAAAATCAATAAGTCAAAAATTAGGGGTGAAGTATCTGAAGGGATGATTTGTGCCGAAGATGAAATTGGTTTGGGTGGTTCACATGCAGGAATCATGGTATTGGCAGAAGATGCACCGGTTGGTCTTGAGGCAAAAAAATACTTTAACGTTGACGACGACTATCTATTTGAAATTGGTTTAACACCAAACCGTGCCGATGCAGCATCTCATTTAGGGGTAGCTAGAGATTTGGCCGCTTATTTACGTACTGGCTACGAGCTGCCAAATGTTGACGCTTTTGCGGTTGAAAATGAAAACCTGATTATTGACGTTAAGGTAGAAGCTACTGATGCCTGCCCACGTTATAGCAGTGTAAGCATTAGCGGAGTAACCGTAAAGCCATCTCCAGATTGGTTAAAAGATAAGTTGAAAGTGATTGGCCTACGTCCAATTAATAATATTGTGGATGCTACCAATTATGTATTGCATGAATTGGGGCAGCCTTTACATGCTTTTGATGCCGACCAGATTGCAGGCAAAAAAATCATCGTAAAAAAATGCGAAGAAGGTACACCATTTGTCACTCTAGATAATGTAGAGCGTAAACTTTCTGCAGAAGACCTCATGATTTGCGATGCCGAAAAACCTTTGTGTATCGCTGGGGTTTTTGGCGGAATCGAATCAGGTGTAACGGAGCAAACCACTAATATCTTTTTAGAAAGTGCTTACTTTAATTCGGTTTCGGTACGTAAAACATCAAAAAGACATGCATTAAAAACAGATGCCTCCTTCCGTTTTGAAAGAGGGACCGATCCAGAAATGACGGTCTTTGCACTTAAACGTGCCGCATTGTTGATCAAAGAAATTGCTGGTGGACAAATTTCGTCGCCTATTTCAGATCTATATCCGGTAAAGGCCAATCCATTTGAAGTAGCGATTCAATACCAAAATGTAATTGATTTAATAGGTCAGGATATCCCAACGGTAGAAATTAAAGAAATTATTACCGCTTTAGGTATCACCATCGCTACCGAAACTGCTGAAGGCTTAGATTTGCGAGTGCCAGCCTATAAGGTAGATGTAACCCGTGAATGCGACATTACCGAGGAGGTACTACGTATTTATGGTTACAATAACATTCATATCCCTGCTAAAGTAAATGCTTCATTGGCTTACACAGCCAAACCTAACAAGGAGAATGTACAAAACTTGGTGGCTGATATGCTTACCGCGAATGGCTTTATCGAAATTTGGTGTAATTCCCTAACTCGTTTAGCCAATTCTAAAAACGAGGCAGAAGCCGTGCAGATCTTAAATCCGTTAAGCTCTGACTTAAATGCCATGCGCCAAAGCCTGTTACAACCTGCTTTGGAAAGCGTAGCCTATAATGTTAATCGCAAAAATGCAGATATTAAGTTTTATGAATTTGGTAAAACCTATCATCTCATTAATGAAAAATATGTAGAGCGTCCACGTTTATTGCTAGTGGTAAGCGGCGCCAAACAAGGTGAGCAATGGAACCAGCAATCAACACCATCTAACTTTTATAACCTAAAAGCGGCGGTAGATGCTATCATAATCCGTTTAGGTTTGGCTAACTATCAAACAGATGAAATTAGCGACGAAAACTTTGCTTATGGCCTTAAATACTTCAGAGGCGATAAAACCTTGGTAAGTTTTGGTGCGGTAACCAATGCCGATAAAAAGAAAGCTGATTTGAGCAAAGATATTTTCTACGCTGATTTTGACTGGGCTTTTGTATTGGATGCCTTGAAGAAAAACAAGATCATCAATAAGGAAGTGCCAAAATATCCTGCAGTTAGAAGAGACTTATCTCTATTGGTAGATCAGGACATTACCTTTGACCAATTGAAAACGATTGCTTTTAAGGCCGAACGTAAATTGGTTAAAAATGTACAGGTATTTGATGTTTACCAAGGAGATAAACTGCCTGAAGGAAAGAAATCATATGCCTTGAATTTCACCCTGCAGGATGAGGAGCAAACTTTAACCGATAAGCAAATCGATGCAATTATGCAAAAGATTATTGCTAACTTAGCCCAAACTGCCAACGCAGAGATAAGATAAAATAGGTTAAAAGTAGAAAGTGAAAAGATTGGATTGATGTTCTTAAAATTATTCATTCATTCAATATTTTTTCATTCAAAAATAAAATTTAAATGGCTGCTGTAGTAGATCAACTCAATAGTGTACTGCAAAAAACAGATAGATTGATTGCACTCTGTCAAGCTTTACAAGAGGAAAATGAACTCTTAAAAGCAGAAAATAAGCAGCAAAAACAAGCACTGGATGTGGCTAAAAACACGCATTTGGAGCTTGATGAAAAGATAAGAGTGCTCAAATTAGCGAAGAGTATTGAAGGAACAAGTGAAAAGACACTTGATATAAAGCAAAAAATTAACGAATTTGTGCGTGAAATTGATAAGTGTGTGGTATTGCTTAAGAAATAAGCATACAGATTAATTGAAACAAAGCTAAAAATGGGAGAAATCTCGATTAAAATAACTATCGCCGACCGTATTTACCCGCTAAAGGTAAGCATGGAAGAAGAGGAAATTGTGAGACGAGCGGCAAAGATTATCAATGAACGTATAAAAGACTATCAGGAAAATTATGCGGTTAGAGATAAACAAGACTTGTTATCAATGGCAGTTTTGCACTATGCCACGGCAGTTCTAAAAGCCGAGCATAAAGTTCAAAGTCAGGATACGAGCGTAGCCGATAAGGTGGAAGAGTTAGATAGTTTATTGAACGGATTTTTCGCTAAATAAAAAGTTCTTTATAAACCTCTGGGCGTTGTTCTGGGGTTCACTATAGCTATAATTTGGCCGTGGCTAAATTTTTATGTTTCATTAATTTGCACCAACAATGGACGAATGAACATAATAATTTAGCTGCGGCTTTTTTTTTTACGAAGAATATCGGTGGTATTAAAGCCATCACCAACAAACAACAAACGTGGGAATTGTTTTGAAGACAGTTCCTTAAAAACAACAAGGGAACAATGGAACCATCAGTTATGATAGCTCCATTCCCATTAAAAACATCAAAATAACAATGGAAATATTAGGAATAGTAGGATGCATACTGGCCAGCTTAATTGTAGGAGTGGTCATTGGCAGATACCTGCTGCGTAACCTCTTAAAGCAGCAGGAAGTAGCGGCTCAATCAAAGGCAAAGAAAATATTGAAAGATGCCGAGAACAATGCCGAGATTTTAAAGAAGAACAAGTTATTAGAAGCGAAGGAGAAATTTCTACAGTTAAAAAGCGAACACGAACAACAAGTACAAAGCCGTAATAGCGAAGTAGCACAGCGTGAAAATTCTATAAAACAAAAAGAACAATCGCTTAATCAGCGAATGGAAAATGTAAACAGAAAAGAACAAGAGCTAGATAAACAAAAAGACAACTTCGAAAAACAAACTGCTCTTGCCATTAAAAAGCAAGAGGAGGTTGATGTACTGAAAAACCAACATGTGCAACAATTGGAAACCATAGCAGGTTTGAGTGCTGAAGAAGCTAAAAACCAATTGGTAGAAAACATGAAGTCGGAAGCTCGTTCACAAGCCCTAATGCAGGTGAAGGATATTGTCGACGAAGCAAAGCTTACCGCAAGTAAAGAAGCTAAAAAAGTAGTTATTCAAACTATACAACGTACCGCCGCCGAAGCTGCGATTGAAAACTCCGTATCTATTTTTCATATTGATAACGATGAAATCAAAGGTCGTGTAATTGGTAGAGAAGGACGTAACATCCGTGCTTTAGAGGCTGCAACGGGTATCGAAATCATTGTTGATGATACCCCTGAGGCTATCATCCTTTCGGGTTTTGATCCAGTAAGAAGAGAGATTGCCCGTTTGGCTTTGCACCGTTTGGTAACAGATGGTCGTATTCACCCAGCCCGTATCGAAGAAATTGTTGCGAAAACCAAAAAACAAATTGAAGACGAAATCATCGAGATTGGTGAACGTACTGTAATTGATTTGGGAATCCACGGTTTACACCCTGAACTGATCAGAATGGTGGGCCGTATGCGCTACCGTTCGTCATACGGACAAAACCTTTTACAGCACTCTCGTGAGGTAGCTAATTTCTGTGCTACCATGGCCGCCGAACTGGGCTTAAACGCTAAGTTGGCAAAACGTGCTGGACTTTTACACGATATTGGTAAAGTGCCTGATGATAATCCAGAATTGCCACACGCAATCTTGGGGATGCAATTGGCAGAAAAATATAAAGAGCATCCAGAAGTGTGTAACGCTATTGGCGCCCATCACGACGAAATTGAGATGACTTCAATGATTTCTCCAATCATCCAAGCTTGTGACTCTATTTCAGGTGCCCGTCCAGGTGCCCGTCGTGAAGTTGTAGAAAGCTATATTAAACGTTTAAAGGAATTGGAAGAATTGGCTATGTCTTATCCAGGTGTAGAAAAAACTTTCGCTATTCAAGCAGGTAGGGAACTACGTGTAGTGGTAGAAAGTGAAAGAGTAAGCGACCAACAAGCTGAATTACTAGCGGCAGATATTTCTAACCGTATCCAAACCGAAATGACCTACCCAGGTCAAATTAAGGTAACGGTAATTAGAGAAACCCGTTCGGTAGCCTTTGCGAAGTAAGTTAATGATTGCGCCGATTTCAGGATTACACTGATTTAGGGATTGCATAAATAGCACCGTCATTTCGACAGCCGGCTCCGATTATTCGGAGACAAAGGAGGGGAAATCCAACAAATTGTTAGATTTCTCACATACGTTCGAAATGACGGTTTCTTTTTTTTCTTATTTTTATCATTCTAAAATAACCGGATATGAATAAAGCCGCACAAGCCCCAGCAAAAAAGCCAGTAGACATTTTATTTGATAAATATGCCGAAAGCCACCAAAATGGAACCAACAAACTCATTCATTGGATTTGTGTGCCCCTAATTGTATTTAGCTTACTGGGCTTGGTTTGGTTAATTCCATTTCCGCAATTATCTTTTTTGGGTCAATACCAAACCTTCTTTAACTGGGCATCGTTTTTAATTGCCTTTGCCATGTACTATTATTTTACACTGTCGCCAACCTTGTTCTTTATGATGATTTGGATCATTGCAGGCATGAGCTATGGAATTGTACAGATAGAAATGTGGGAGAAATACCATAATGGCCCAGCGGCTTGGATCATCTTTTTGGCCATTTTTGTGCTGGCTTGGGTAGGACAGTTCATTGGTCATAAAATAGAAGGCAAAAAGCCTTCATTTTTAGAAGATGTTAAGTTTTTGTTAATTGGCCCAATTTGGTTATTGCACTTTATATGCAAAAAAATCGGCTTAAAATATTAATACAAAAGCGATACTGAGGCGCTTTAACAATTTGTTAACCCAGTGGTAAACAAATGGTAATTTCAAGCTAACACGAAGCTAACATTGTGGTAATAGTTTTGCCCTAATTAAAAATAAGGCAAATTGAAATCACAATTAACTCTAAAGAAAGCACTACTAACCATCATGTTTGCGTTAGCTAGTGTGTTTGTTTTCGCTCAGGGAACAGGAAAAATTTCAGGAACTGTAACAGATAAAAAAACTGGAGAAACGCTGATTGGTGTTTCTGTTAAGCTTGCAGGTACAACTAGAGGGGTAGGCACTGATGTAGATGGTAAGTACCTATTAGGTGGTCTTGCAGAAGGAAAATATACCATCGAAGTTTCTTATGTAAGCTATGCCACTAAAAAAATTACTGATGTAGAAGTAAAAGCGGGTGCGGTTACTACATTAAATGTCGTAATGGAAGAGGCTTCTTCACAAACTTTGAAACAGGTAGTAATTACCGGCAATTATAAAAAGGAGTCGATCAATGCACTATATGCTCAGCAAAAGAATAGCGCATTGATTTCTGATGGTATCTCTTCTGATATGATCAAGAGAAGCCCAGATAGAAGCACAGGAGATGTTTTAAAGAGAGTTAGTGGAACAACAATTCAAGATAACAAATTTGTGGTTGTTCGTGGTTTGGCTGATCGTTATAACAATGCGAGTTTGGATAACACTAGTTTGCCAAGTACAGAACCTAATAAAAAGGCATTTTCTTTCGATATCGTTCCATCTAGCTTAGTAGATAACATTGTTGTTAATAAAACGGCAACTCCAGATTTAGCTGCGGATTTCGCTGGTGGTTCTATCAAAATTATCACAAAAGATATTCCTGATCAAAATTTCATGGAAATAAGCCTTGGAACAGGTTATAATAGTTTATCTACCTTTAAGGATTTTTTTAATGGTCCGCGTTACACCGAAAATTATTTTGGTTTCGACACTAAAAGAGATTTACCTTCGTCATCTACTTTTCCTAGAAACACTGCAGCTACGGAAGCCCTTAGAGGTAATCAACAAGCGATGATTGCGGCAGTAAATCAGATGCCAAAGGTTTGGAAGATTGGACAACATGATGCTCCATTAACCCAGAATCATCAGTTTACATTAGGTAGGGTAAAGAACTTCAAAGATCAGTCAAAATTTGGTGCGATAATATCTTTAACTTATCGCAACGCTGAGCAAACTAGACCAGTTGTTGATAGAGAATATTATACATATGACTATGCAGATAGAGTAAATACTTTCTCTTCAAACATAGGCGCTATGGCGAACTTTGCTTATGTGAAAGGTAATAACAAAATCAGTTTCAAAAATCTTTATAATAGGATTTTGGATGATAGGTTTGTTTATCGTGAAGGAACCGACGTAGGTAGATCTAGTGATATTAAGTATTATGCGTTTGATATCGTTCAAAAAGGTGTATTGAAATCTTCATTAGATGGAGATCATAAAATATCGGCAAATAACAAATTGAACTGGAATTTATCTTATGCCAATATCATCAATAGTCAACCTGATCAACGTAAAATAGGTTACTTAAGAAATGTGGGCTTAAGAAATACCAACAGTCCATTTTTAGCAGTGAACACTGCTCTTACCAAGGAAAATAATCGCTTGTTCTCTGATATGGACGAAACACTTATTGGTGGTACGGTAAATGATCAACAAACTGTGAAATTATTTGGCAAGAATGCTAATCTGAAATTTGGAGTAGGTTCTAACTACCGTCAACGTAATTTTGCTGCTCGTTTAATGGGTTTAACGCTTAAACAAGCAGATCAAGATATTCAATCTCGACCAATAGAGACGCTATATTCAACGAGCTTAATCAACCAAGGTTTGTATGAACTTTCGGAAATAACAGCAAATTCAGATAAGTACGATGCTAACTCGTTAACTAACTTCGGTTATGTGATGTTAGATCAACCTATTACGGATAAATTGAGAGCCGTTTACGGAGTAAGGGCCGAGAAATTCAATTTAAATTTGAATTCTCGTGGTAATGATGGGTCGCCAGTTAAGGTTAAAAAAGATTATCTAGATTTTCTTCCTTCAGTAAACTTAACTTATGCCTTAACAGAAAAAGCAAACTTAAGAGCATCATATTATCGCACACTGGCCAGACCTGAATTTAGGGAATTGGCGCCGTTTGATTATTATGATTATGAGTTATTAGGTAATGTTTCTGGTAACCCATCTTTAGAGAGAACATTAATAGATAATGCAGACATTAGATATGAAATTTATCCTGGTGCAGGAGAGATATTTTCAGTTTCTGCATTCTACAAGAAATTTGAAAATGCCATTGAGCCAAATATCTACGATCAAAACTCTACTCCGGCATTCTCTTTCTTTAATGTGCCAAAAGCTACAAACTATGGTGTGGAAATTGAATTCCGTCATTCGTTGAGAATTTTGGGAGAGAGTGATTTCCTTAAAAACTTAATGTTTTATGCGAATGGTACACTTGTAAAATCGAAAATCACCAATCCAACAGATCAAAATTTCATCACCAAAGAAAGACCGATGGTTGGACAAGCACCTTATTCAGTAAATGCAGGTTTGCAGTACAATGCTTTGGATAACAACTTAAATCTAAGCTTGCTTTACAATAGAATTGGCAGAAGAATAGCGAATGCTGGAGGTCAACGTTTTGACAATGTTTGGGAGGCACCTAGAAATGTAGTGGATTTCCAAGCTAACTATAGTTTCTATAAAAAGAAAGCTCAAATTAAATTGAATGTTAACGACATCATGAATAATCCTGCGGTATTCTATTTTGATAATAATAAAGACAAAAAATATAGCCCAGCAAATGTAATTGTTGATCCGGTAAGTGGTGCAGTTACTAAAGATGAGTTGCTTTCGAGATATAAATTGGGTACAAATGTTTCATTGTCATTGTCTTACAGGTTTTAGGTTAACGATAATTTAATCTTTGGTTTATAATCAGTTAAATACAAAATACTTTTTTTGATAAATAAAATTTTAAAACAAAAATGAAAAAACAAATAACTCTTTTTTGTCTTGCCTTGGCGACGTTTGTGGTAGGATGTTCTAAAAACAATGATGATGTGGTTGAACCACCTCAGTCTGGAACTTCGGTTGAAGTTAAAGGTGATATCAGTACAAACACTACTTGGACTGCTGACAAAATCTACCAATTAAAAGGTTTTGTTTATGTTACCGAAGGAGCAACGCTAACTATTCAACCAGGTACTATCATTAAAGGTGATAAATCTACAAAAGCTACTTTAATTGTTACAAGAGGAGCAAAAATTAATGCTACAGGTACAGCAGATAAGCCAATTGTTTTTACCTCAGGTGTAGCGGCAGGTGGTCGTAGAGAAGGTGATTGGGGTGGTTTGATTATTTTAGGTAAAGCGCCACACAATAAAGGTGTAAATAATACAATTGAAGGTGGTTTAACCCCAACAGTTGCTGGTCAAGAAGCTAAATATATCCAATTTGGTGGTACCGACGCTGCTGACAACTCAGGTGTTTTAAAATACGTTCGTGTAGAATATGCTGGTATTCCTTTTTCAGTGGATAACGAAATCAACGGGATCACATTTGGTGCTGTAGGTTCTGGTACTACTATTGATTATGTTCAAGTTTATCGTTCAGGTGATGATGCTTTTGAATGGTTTGGCGGTACAGTAAATGCAAAACACTTAATTGCAACTGGCACTTGGGATGATGATTTTGATACAGATAATGGTTTCTCTGGTAAAATCCAGTTTGCTTTGGCTCAACGTTATCCTTTGGTAGCTGACCAATCAGGTTCAAATGGTTTCGAATCGGATAATGATCCAGATGGAACTGCTGCAACTCCTCAAACTTCAGCAACTTTCTCTAACGTAACTATTGTTGGTCCTTTAGCAGCAGCTAACACTAAAATCAATGGTTTTTATCAACATGCTGCTCAAATCAGAAGAAATTCATCAATCAGTACTTTTAACTCGATTTTTACAGGTTTCCCTGATGGAATTTACATTGATGATACTAAAGTTTCTGTAGCTAAAGCAACAACTTTGAACTATACAGCTGGAAGATTGTCATTCGAAAACAACTTGGTTTATGGAATTACTGGCCAAGATATTAAGGGAACAAACAAAGCTGATATCGAAACTGGTTTGAGAGCAACAAATACTTTCTTAGCTGGTACTTGGGGTGATGCTTTATTGAATGCTCCATTCAAATATTCTTCAGATATTGCCGCTGGAACATCTGCAGGTACTCCTGATTTTACTTATAAAGCTGGTTCTCCAGCAGCAACAGGTGCATTGTTTACCAATGCAAAAGTAGCTGATGCTTTCTTTGATAAAGTAACTTACAGAGGTGCTTTTGGTACAGAGAACTGGGCAGCTGGTTGGGCTCATTTTGATCCTCAAAATTTACCTTACACCACTCCAGGTGCTGTAAAATAATCATTGATAATAATTTTATAGAGAGCCATCCCTTAATTAGGATGGCTTTTTCTTTTTATGGTGTTTTAATCTTAATAGATTTAACGTAAGCTTAATATACTCCTTTTAGCGAAGTAGTTAGAGTTTCCGCATTGGTTTAAACTAAATTGATGAATATGAAAGTCCAAAAACGATGCTAAAAGCATTAAGCTTAATAACCTGTCTATTATTGTTATTTTCATCTTGTAAAAAGAAAAATGAGCCAAATCCAATAATTGACTCTTTTTTGCCAATGCAGGTAGGTAATTACTGCGGAACCGCTAATCGCCAAGATAACTAAACAGAAATACAAGAAGAGGTACCACACCGTCATCTCGACGTCCGAAGAAGAAGAGATTTAACGAGATATTTTTCTCTTTGATTGGGTGATAAGGCTAATCAAAGGTTTTAGAGCTTGGTATGGAAACACCCCGTCCTTTGGGCACTCCTCTAAAAGAGGGGAATTTCTTAACTGGTGGTAACATACATTAAAATAACAAAGAGTAATTACAACTTAACGAATGCGAGGCTGGTAAGCATACACCACCTCATATTTCTGCTTTTTCAGATTGTCGGCAATTTCGCCAACCTTTAAATTCTTCTTTTGGGGAGTAGGCTCGCACACACTATAGACCTTTCCTTTATAATAAATAGCTTCGCCAACTGGCTTGTCAAAAGCTACGGCCATGGTAATGTGCGTAGGGTAAAGCATAGCAATCATAGGGAGGTTGTAAATCTCTTTTACCAGAAAGAAGAACAATGCCGCACGATCATCGCAGTCACTTTGGTCATTTAAAAGCGTTTGTTCGGGCGAAAATCTTTTTTCCTTACCCAGTAAAGCCTCATCATCCTCATATAAAAAAGCATAGCGGGTAAATTGCATTAAATAGTCAACCCCCTTTTTGGTCGACATTTTCTTCACGTTTTCCTTCAATATAGGAATTAACGATTGATAGGTTTCCCTACTTAGCGGGATATTAAAATAAGTTTCAAAATCAACCACTGGGTAGTTGGCAAAAATACGCGACACCTCGGTGTTAACCTTTACATTAAAATGGTAGGCCTTATGCTTATAATTAAAGGCAATTTGCTTTTCTTGGTAATCTTCAGGTTTAAAATCAGGCATTTTAGTTACCTTATAGCTAAAATCATTTTTGGCTTCGGGAATGTCTATTTTAACAGGGATATAAGTATCAGCTTTTTTAAATAGTTTTTGGTAATCATGATAGTTAAGGCACATGTATTTATTTCCATCTATCATAAAATAAGGAATGTCCGAAATATCCTCGTCGCACTTCACATAAAAAATAATCTGGTTGTCGCCGATTGCAATCCTGGCATCGTAACCAGATTTTACCATCAGGTACCATTTATATAAGGTATAGCTATGGTAGTTTTTGGCTTTTGGGCTTAGCTGCTCGGCAGTCTTTCTGATCAGTTGGTAATACAACCAATCATTGAGTTGGTGTTGCTTACGATAGTTTTGTAGTGCCGCAATCAAATCACTGTTATGCGCACTTTCCAATTGTTGGTAATACTGTTTGATATGGTTGGCCGAAAGTTCGCCCGAGAAGTTGCGTTGAAGTAGAGTATCGACACTAAAATTAAAAGTACCTTCATAAAAATCAAAACTATACAGCTGCCCCTTCACGCTAGTGACGGTACCTATATTGAGCAGCAAAGCTGACAAATAAAGCAGGCTGTATTTTTTGAGATGGTACATTTGTTAACATTGGCTTAACAATAAATTTAAACAATATTAACACGATAATCATAATAGTTTTTGGGAAAAAAGATGGTTTTTACCCGAATTTGATTTTTTCTGTTAAGTCAATATAAAATAACCTAGGTTTTAAAAAGACTTAACATAGCAATCCTCCGTTGGTGACGTTTATTTTATCCTTATCTTATGGTTGGTGTGATCACCAATCGCCTGTTCGAGGCATTACAAAAACGGTTGCATTTCGGTTTCAATTTGCTTGCGCAGATCCATTAACTTAATGGCATATTGTTCCATCTGTTTTTCGTCTTCGGTTGCCGCATTAAATTTAGGCACTTTTACGGGCGCCCCTTCATCATCAACAGCTACAAATACGATGATACAATGCGTTTTCTTTTCAAATTCTTGCCGTTTTATGTTTCTAGAAAATACGTTGATGGCAATATGCATACTGGTTGATCCCGTATAAATAACCTGCGCTTCCACCTTTACAATATGTCCTATCTTAATAGGCGAGTAAAATCTGATGCCGCCTACATATACCGTTACGCAATAATTGGAACTCCAAGAGCTAGCACAGGCATATCCAGCTTGGTCAATCCATTTCATTACACTGCCACCATGTACATTGCCGCCATAATTTACATCGGCAGGCTCAGAAATAAACTGAAAGGTTGTTTTGTGATTCATCATATAAAGATGGCTATTTCATCACACTTATCCTATAATATACGAACTAGTTACTGATGTTTTCCTGTTGTGGTTGGACATGATCAACAAACTTTTCTTTATTAAGTGAATATAAAATAACCTTGTTTTTACAAGGACTTAACATAGCCGCCCTACATTTGTGACGTTAAATATTTGGTTAGTATTTATCATACAGTTTAGGTTAGTTGATCGCAAAAAGCCCCGATGGATGTCGAGGCTTTTGCTATTTATACACAACCCCTAAAAGGGAGTTGTAGGATAATAAGTCCCCTTTTAGGGGATTTAGGGGTTAAAAGTTCTTTCCAATCTTTTCCAGCATTTCTGCAGGGATCTTTTGGGTGTCTACTACAAGGAAACCATCCAAACAATCCGAAAATTTAGGGTCAATATTAAAACAGATGATTTTGGCATTTAAGTTCATGTACTGGCGCAACAGCACCGGAATTTTGATATGACTGCTTTCGATATCACCAATTAAACTGTCCAGATCCTTTAGACTTTCACTTTGTTCAATCAAAAGGTCAGTATTGATAGGAGTAAGGTCAGCTTTGAACTTATTTCTAGGCTTTACATAATGGGCCATTTCGTAATCAAAATGGTTTTTGGTAATGAAATCAACAATCAGCGATTTACTGAACTTAGAAAAATTGTTGCTGATACTTACCGGACCAAACATATATCGGTACTGCGGATTTAAAATCAAATATTTCAGAATGCCTTTCCATAGCAAAAACAAGGGTAGAGGTTTTTGCTGATACTCTTTTCTGATCCACGAACGGCCCAATTCAATACCTTGTCTTAATACAGGGTAAAAAGGTTCCTTGATCTTAAAGAGCTCTGAAATATAGAAACCACGTTTGCCCATGGTGTTCAAAATCTCATCGCCTTTGCCAATACGATAAGCACCTACAATCATTTGCGCTTCTTTGTCCCAAATGAAAAGGTGGTTATAGTAAATATCGTAATTGTCGAGGTCAATTTTCTTGTTGGTGCCTTCGCCCACCTCCCTAAAGGTAATTTCGCGTAAACGGCCAATTTCTCTTAAAATGTTAGGGATACTAGTGGTAGGTACAATATATACCTCGTAGTTTTTTTCTTCCCAAACTCGATATTCGGTTAAGGTTTCCACCTCCTTTACCATTAGGTCTTTCTCGGTTTCCTCTACAATCTCGGCTGGTTTTTTCTTGATCTTAAATAGGTTGATAGGATTGAAAAGCTTTCTTTCCTGTTCAATGCTGGTACCTAGGGCGTAAGTTCTAGCCCTTAAAAAGTCCAATAGCTTATTGGTGTCTCTGTTGTAAGAGATATCTTCGATTTTAATAGGTTTACCAATTCTTACCTGAATTTTAAGACCTTGCTTGTTCAAAAACTCAGAAGGCAATTTGGCGGTTCTTAGAGTAGGGTGAATAAAACTAAGGATGTTGAACAAAATACCATTGTTGCCATGGAAATAAATGGGCACAACAGGTAGTTTCGATTTAGCCACCAGTTTGCCCACTACAGGGTGCCAAAGCCTATCGGTAATTTCCTGTTTCTCCAGGTTAAAGGTCGACACCTCGCCGGCAGGGAAAATACCAATAGGAGTACCGCTCTGTAAAAGATCGAAAGTGCTTTTTAGTCCGCTGATGCTAGAAGAGTGCTGCACATTCTCAAAAGGGTTAACCGCCACAAAAAACTCGCTCAGGTTAGGGATTTTTTTGAGGATGAAGTTCACCATTACCTTGGCCTCGGGCCTAACGGTGCAAAGTAGCTTTACCAAGGCTAGGCCCTCAACGCCACCATAAGGGTGGTTGGCAATGGCTATAAAGCCTCCGGTTTTAGGGATATTTTTGAGGTCATCCTCATCAAAGTCAATAGAAACGCCAATGGTTTCCAATATCTTGTCTACAAATTCTAAGCCTTCAAAATGTTGGTTTTTAGAAAAAACTTTGTTAATGTCGTTAAGTTTCATCACTTCCATTAACAGTGCCGCAAGCCCGGGAACACCTAACTTATCAATCTTTGTTGCTTGCGCAAATTCTTTAGTAGTAATAATCTTCATGTATAGATAATGAGGATAAAGTATAAAGCAATGTCAAAAATAAGATTTATATTTAGCTTAAACACCTAAACTATGAAAACATCTTGATTTTCCTTCATTTCTTTGAGCTCATACGAAATCTGGATGCCTTTCATCAACGTTAAATATAATTAATAAACGATGAAAAAATGGCTGATTAATCACTATGGATTTAGTAAACGAAACCTGAATGGTTTGTTTGTACTATTGCTGCTGATATTGGTGGCAACGCTTGCGCCTTCTATTTATAGGCTTTATTTTTTGAAGCCAGCTAGCATTGATCCAAATGAAGCACTAGCCTTACAGCAATTGGAAATGGTAGACCGCTATGCAAAACGTTATGATAAAAATACTCGTAACGAAATTGAAGACACTTCCGATCAACTTCCGGTATATTATGAAACCTTCGATCCAAATTTGGTTGATGAAAAAAAGTGGCAGCAATTTGGACTTTCCTATAAGCAAGCCATGGCCATCGTTAATTATGTAAAAAAAGGAGGGAGGTTCTATAAACCTGAAGATTTAAAAAAGATGTACACTATTTCTCCTGAGAAATATGAAGCATTGTTACCCTATGTAGTACTTTCGGAAAGTAAGCCTTTTGAAAAGAAAACAATGCCTATTTATACTAAAAAGGAACTTGTGATGGTAGAAATAAATACGGCAGATACTTTAGAGTTGGATAAAATTAGGGGAGTGGGAATAGCCTTTGCCAAAAGAATTATAAGATATAGAGAACGCTTGGGAGGTTTTTATAGCAAAGAGCAACTTTTTGAAGTATTTGGTATTGATACTCCAAAATTCGATGAAATAAAAGATCAAATTAAAATAGATGTAGGAGCTATACGTAAGCTAAACATTAATACCGTGGAATTTGAAGATTTTAAAAGGTATCCCTATCTCAGCTTTAAACAAATGAATGCAATAATACAATATAGAAAGCAGCATGGGCCTTATAAAAGCATTGCTGATTTAAATAAAGTACTCATCTTAAGGCCTGAAACCATAGAAAAAATGGCCCCTTATCTGAGTTTTTAATATTTTAGATAGATGAAAACTTAGTGTCTCTATTTTTTTAATTTTGACCTTTAACCCACAACATAACATTCCACTTTCAAAATGATACAAGACCAAATCAAACAAGTCATTAGAGATGTTCCTGATTTCCCAAAACCGGGAATTATTTTTAAAGACATTACACCTATTCTAAAAAATCCAGCTTTGTGCCATGAAATTACCAAAGCGTTGGCGCAACAACTAGTTAATTTGCAAATAGATGTGGTGGCAGGAATAGAAAGTAGGGGTTTTTTATTTGGTTTGGCATTGGCCCAACAGTTAGGAGTACCCTTTGTACCTATTAGAAAAGCAGGAAAACTGCCTTATAAAACTATCCAGCAATCTTACGACTTAGAATACGGCAGTGCTACGCTCGAAGTTCATGAGGATGCTTTTGGGTTGGACCAAAAAGTACTGATTCATGATGACTTATTGGCTACCGGGGGAACTGTAGTAGCTGCATCGGCATTGGTGCAAAAATTGGGTGCCCAAGTAGCGGGTTATTCTTTTCTCATTAACCTGGATTTTCTGAACGGAAAAGAACGATTGAAAACGTTCAGTGAGCATATTTTCTCCCTAGCAGATTATTAAAATTGTTGGTTAGTTTTTTGGATGATTGGTTTTTTAGTGGGGGAGCTTGCTTAGCCGTTCTGTTATGCATTTTGTCATCCTGAGTGCAACGAAGGATCTCAAGTATATGATAAGATTCCTCCATATGCTAGGAATGACAGCGAGTATCATACAAACAGCTAAAGCGTGGCCAAAACTTAAACACTTTAAAAAAACTCAAAAAAACTTTCCGTCAATAATAATGGCGATTTCTTAAGCCGATGCTATCGCTTGCTAAGTAATTGAACCACATACCAAATCATTCTATCAGAAAGTAGTGGAAAAGACTTTGAAAGTATAATTTAATTTGTTTAACATTGCTCTCAACCAAATATAAATTTAATTAAAACTGTTTAAATGCTCGAAGCTACAGTAGCTGGTGTTTAAACAGTTTTTTGTTTTAAAATCTATCGAATATGGACATAGGAATCAGTTTCAATGAAACCGAAAACAGGGCTATGGTTAAAAGCATGGTGCGTGACTTTGCAGAAAAGAACATTCGCAAACATGTAATGGAATGGGACGAAGCTCAGCATTTTCCCCTTGACCTATTTAAAGAACTTGGTCAAATAGGCTTAATGGGTGTTTTAGTGCCCGAAGAATATGGAGGCTCGGGTTTTGGTTACCAAGAATATGTAGATGCTATTGTAGAGGTAGCCAAAGTATGTGGATCTATCGGTCTATCGGTTGCGGCACATAATTCATTGTGTACAGGGCATATCATGGCATTTGGCAACGAAGAGCAAAAAACAAAGTGGTTGCCTAAACTGGCTACTGCGGAGTGGATAGGTGCTTGGGGGCTAACGGAGGCCAATACAGGTTCTGATGCCCTACGCATGCGCACTACCGCAGTGTTGGATGGCGAGGAATATGTAATCAACGGTTCGAAAAACTGGATTACTCACGGAAAAACTGGGGACATTGCCGTAGTGATGGTGCGTACAGGAGAAACAGGCAGTTCTAAAGGTATTTCGGCCATTGTGGTTGAAAGAGGTACGCCAGGCTTTAGTGCAGGGAAAAAAGAGAATAAATTGGGAATGCGTGCATCGGAAACTACTGAAATGATTTTCGAAAACTGCCGTGTACCTAAAGAAAACTTGCTAGGTATAGAGGGCGAAGGATTTAAGCAGGCCATGAAAGTATTGGATGGTGGACGTATTTCCATTGCAGCCCTAAGTTTAGGGATTGCCAAGGGAGCTTACGAAGCCGCTTTAGCTTATTCAAAAGAAAGACAACAATTTGGTCAAAGCATATCGAGCTTTCAAGCCATTAGCTTTAAGTTAGCAGATATGGCTACCGAAATTGATGCTGCAGAATTGCTGATTCGCCAAGCCGCAGATTTAAAAAACCGTCATTTGCCAATGACAAAAGAATCAGCCATGGCCAAATACTTTGCCTCAGAAGTAGCTGTAAAATGTGCTACCGAAGCCGTACAGATTTTTGGCGGCTACGGCTACACGAAAGATTTCCCCGTAGAGAAATTCTATCGGGATAGTAAGCTTTGCACCATTGGTGAAGGAACTTCAGAAATACAGAAAATAGTTATCGCTAGAGAAATCTTGAAATAAGAATTAATCATCTACCTACAAAGTAAAAATTAACAAAACCGTAGCCAAAAGCTGCGGTTTTTTGTTTTATCCACAGATGCACAGATCTTTATTGGGCGTTTAGATAAAAACAATACCTGTTCATTTGTGGCTAATTTTTAAACCGATAAATATTTTTTCAAAAACATAGGTAACAAAAAATAAAGCTAGTTGATATGCTTATGAAAGGCGGCAGCAGAAAAGCCATAAACAGAGTAAGCATTATATTAAAACTAGCATCATGAAAAATTTAACCTTAATCACTTTAGTATTCGTAAGCATTCTTTTTGGCTGCAAAAAAGACAAAACAAATGACGACACCACGCTTACCCTTGCTGAATTTAATAGCAAGTTTACCGTGCCTACCCAAAAGTTCAACGGAACAGGCGGCGCAGCATTTAGCATTACAGGGGCAAAAGGAATGAAATTTGATTTCCCCACCAATGCCTTTATAGATAATAACGGAAACCCAGTAGCTGGAAACGTAGTGGTAAGCTTAAAAGAAGTGCTAAGCAAAAAAGATATTGTCCTATCGGGAAAAGCAACCCAGTCAAATGGACAATTATTGATCACAGGAGGGGAGTTCCAAATATTGGCCAGTCAAAACGGACAGGCGTTGAGGCTAAACCCAGCGGTTGCCGTAAATGTAAAAGTACCTACCAAGTTGAACACCGATCCAATGGATTTATTTGTATGGGCACCAGTAGGAGTTTCGGATAGTACTTGGGTACTAGATCAAAAAGCTAGGGTAGTTTCTAGTACAGATTTTTACCAATTTAATTTGCCAAATTTTGGCTGGGTTAACTGCGATTATTTTTATACCAACCCTAACCCAAAAACAACCATTACCGCAAGCCCGGTATACGCGGGTGCAGTACCTAGCATTAAAGATCAAAGAGCGTACATGGTTTTCGATGATTTAAAAACTGTAGCAGGTTTGCCGTTTGTATTGTCTATCAATAAACACCGCTCTTACGAAAATTCTATGCCTATTGGTCTGAAAGGTAAACTTATTATCCTTTCTACCGACGTAAATAATGTCGTTTATTTTGGCCATGCCAATTTTACGGTAAGTGCAAATCTAAATCTTGATGTAGCTGTTGCGCCAGCAACAGCAGCACAGATAGACGCGGTATTAAACACCCTCAATTAAGATAAAGCAAATACCTGTTTTTTTTGGAGGGTTCAAAAGGATGCTTTTAGAAGCATCCTTTTTATCTTTTTTAAATTAAAAGATAAAAAACTTTCTCATATCCAATAAAATATCTACATTTGCGTCCCCAAGTAAAAAGACTGGGATTAAAAAAACGAGAGGAGGTATTTTCAACGTTATGATTATTATAAACATTAAAGATGGTGAGTCGTTAGATAAAGCGTTAAAACGTTTTAAGAAGAAATTTGAAAAAACTGGTGTGTTGAGAGAGCTACGTAGCCGTCAAGCATACGAGAAAAAATCTGTAACTCGCCGTACTGAAATCAAAAAAGCAAGATATATCCAAGGCTTGAATCAAGAAGGAACATTATAGTTCTAGTCTGGAATACAGATATATAAATGCCTCCAAGTTTTTGGGGGCATTTTTTTTGTCAAAAAAACTTGTTTGATGTTGTTTTTTTCCTAAATTCACTCGTCAACCAATCTGCAAATGTAATATGTCAATCAACGATTTTCTAACCTATTTACAGTATGAAAAGCGTTATTCGCCACACACCTTACAGTCCTATCGTACGGATTTGTTGCAATATGAAGATTTTCTAAAAGAAGAATCGATTGGCCAATTGACAAAAGCCAATAGTTTAAATATTAAGAATTTCATGGTGGCTCAACTTGAAAAAGGATTGGCCGAAAGTGCTGTCAATAGAAAACTGTCGTCTCTAAAAAGTTTTTATAAGTTTTTACATAGGGAAGGAGTGATCAATGATAATCCTACCCGATTGGTGAAGACCTTAAAGACACCTAAAAAACTTCCTGTTTTTATTGAAGATGTGAAAATGGATGAGGTATTAGATCGTGAAGAGAGCTTCGATGATTCCTTTTCCGGAAAGCGAAACAAGGTGGTGGTAGAAATTCTGTTTGGCACTGGGATGCGTTTGGGAGAACTGATTAATCTTAAGGATGAGGACGTAAATACCTACGAATCGAGCATTAAAGTGTTGGGTAAAAGAAGTAAGGAAAGAATCATTCCTTTGCATCGACCACTGATGAAAGAGGTGGCAGATTTTATCACCTTAAAAGCATTGCAAAATTTTGACAACAAAAGCCCCTATCTAATCGTTACCAATAGTGGTGGCCAAGCTTACCCACAGCTTATCTATCGTATTGTGAATAGTTGTTTGAAATTAGTATCAACACAAGATAAAAAAAGCCCTCACGTATTGAGGCATTCATTTGCAAGCAGTCTGTTAAATCGTGGCGCCGACTTAAATGCAATTAAGGAATTGCTTGGGCACGCCAGCTTAGCTGCAACGCAGGTGTATACACACAATTCAGTTGAAAGATTAAAGTCCATTTATAAACAGGCCCATCCTAGGGCGTAAAAAAGGAGGAAAAATGAAAATCAGAGTGCAGTCTATCCATTTTAATGCAGACAAGAAGCTATTGGAGTTTATTCAGAAAAAAGTAGATAAATTGGATCAATTTTTTGATCAGATCATAAGTGGTGAAGTATATCTAAAATTAGAGAATGTGGAAGACGAGGCCAATAAAATAAGCGAAATAAAACTTATTGTGCCTGGGGGGACAATGTTTGCTAAAGAACAATGCAAAACATTTGAAGAAGCAACGGATCTCGCAATCGAATCATTAAAAAAACAGATTACTAAGCATAAAGACAAAACCCGAGCAAAATTAAGTGAACATAAAACAATTTTGGCTAACGGAGAAGTGGCTGATTATTAGAACTATATTTTGCAATAATATAATTGTAGGAAATTGGCGGGCATTCCCCGCCAATTTTTTTTGAAAAAATATTTGCAGCTAACAATAATGCGTGTATATTTGCATTCCATTTCGGAAACGGGGTAGCAGCCTCAGGAGAAATGTTAGTTCTGTGAGAGATTAAAAAAAAATAAAAAAATGTGAATGCATTTAGGTAAGAATACAAATTTTTATATATTTGCGCCACATTAAAAAAAAAAGATAAAAGCCTCCTTAGCTCAGCTGGTAGAGCAACTGACTTGTAATCAGTAGGTCATTGGTTCGATTCCGATAGGAGGCTCTTTTTTATTTCAGGATGTCAATTTTGGAGTAAAAGGGGGGAGATACCAGAGTGGCCAAATGGGACAGACTGTAACTCTGTTGTCGCAAGACTTCGAAGGTTCGAATCCTTCTCTCCCCACCAATTGATTTTAGATTGAAAGATTGACGATTTTAGATTAAATCGTAACTCGTAAATTTTTCAATTGTAAATCAGAAAGCGGAAGTAGCTCAGTTGGTAGAGCGATAGCCTTCCAAGCTATAGGTCGCGAGTTCGAACCTCGTCTTCCGCTCTTGGGAGTTCATTAGTATAAACATGGCCAATGAACTAATGAGCTGAAAGTTAAAAAGCCGAAGTAGCTCAGCGGTAGAGCACTTCCTTGGTAAGGAAGAGGTCGTGGGTTCAAGTCCCATCTTTGGCTCAAAAACAACTAAATAACTTTGTTTAGTCTGTTGAAAATACAGAAGGAACAGGGTTTTTTGTATTGAAATTGTATCAAAGCAATAATTAAATAAAAAATTTTAACCTACTAATAAGTATAAAAAAATGGCAAAAGAAAAGTTTGACCGCAGTAAGCCGCACTTAAACATCGGTACAATCGGTCACGTTGACCACGGTAAAACAACTTTGACAGCAGCAATCACTAAAGTGTTAGCTGATGCAGGTTTATCTGAGGCACGTTCATTCGATTCAATTGACTCTGCTCCAGAGGAAAAAGAAAGAGGTATCACTATCAACACTGCACACGTTGAGTATTCAACAGCTAACCGTCACTATGCACACGTTGACTGTCCAGGTCACGCGGATTACGTGAAAAACATGGTTACTGGTGCTGCTCAAATGGACGGTGCTATCATCGTAGTAGCTGCAACTGATGGTCCTATGCCTCAAACTCGTGAGCACATTCTTTTGGCTCGTCAAGTAGGTGTACCTGCGCTTGTAGTATTCATGAACAAAGTTGACATGGTTGACGACCCTGAGTTGTTAGAGCTTGTTGAAATGGAAGTTCGCGAATTATTATCATTCTATGAGTTCCCAGGTGATGACATTCCAGTTATCCAAGGTTCTGCTCTAGGTGGTTTGAACGGCGATCCTAAATGGGTAGCTAAAATCATGGAGTTAATGGAAGCTGTAGATAACTACATCCCAATTCCTCCACGTTTGACGGACCTTCCTTTCTTGATGCCTGTTGAAGACGTATTCTCAATCACTGGTCGTGGTACTGTTGCTACTGGTCGTATTGAGCGTGGTGTAATCAACTCTGGTGATCCAGTTGAGATCCTAGGTATGGGTGCTGAGAACTTGAAATCAACCGTAACTGGTGTTGAGATGTTCCGTAAAATCTTAGATTATGGTGAAGCTGGTGATAACGTAGGTTTGTTGTTACGTGGTATTGAGAAAACTGATATCCGTCGTGGTATGGTAATCTGTAAACCAGGTTCAGTAACTCCTCACACTGATTTCAAAGCAGAGGTTTACGTATTGTCAAAAGCAGAAGGTGGTCGTCACACTCCATTCTTCAACAAATACCGTCCTCAGTTCTATTTCCGTACTACAGACGTAACTGGTGAAATTTCATTAGCTGAAGGTACTGAAATGGTTATGCCAGGTGATAACGTTACCATCACTGTTAAGTTGATCAACGCTATCGCAATGGAAAAAGGTCTACGTTTCGCTATCCGTGAAGGTGGTAGAACAGTAGGTGCTGGTCAGGTAACTGAAATCTTAGCTTAATTATTAAGCACAATATAGAAAAGAGCTAGTTTAGGCTAGCTCTTTTCCATCCACGGGAATAGTTCAATGGTAGAATAGAGGTCTCCAAAACCTTTGATCAGGGTTCGAATCCTTGTTCCCGTGCTAAATAATGATTGAGAATTTGAATGAGTGAATGATTGAATTTGGAAGAAAACTTTCAGATATTATCATTCACTCATTTAGTCATTCACACCTTCAACAAAATTAAAATATGGCTAAGTTAGTTCAGTTTATAAAAGAATCGTACGAAGAAATGACCCAAAAGGTAACTTGGCCTACTTGGGGTGATTTGCAAAATTCGGCAGTGTTGGTGCTTGTAGCATCTGCAATTATTTCCCTAGTGATTTTAGCTATGGATAAAGGAGCTAATTTTGTTCTTGAAACTTTTTACAATTCACTTTAAAATTAGATTATTAGATGAACGATCAGCTAAAATGGTACGTTGTTAGGGCGGTAAGTGGTAAAGAGAAGAAAGTAAAACAGTATATCGATTCTGAGATTAGCCGTTTAGGAGTTTCTCATCTAGTTCCGCAAGTACTTATCCCTACGGAAAAGTACTATCAAATGAAAGATGGTAAAAAGATTGCCAAAGAGCGTAACTATTACCCAGGCTATGTTTTGATGGAAGCGGCTTTGGACGGTGAGTTGGAACATATCATTAAAGGAATCAATAGTGTAATTGGATTTTTAGGTGATAAAGCTGGTAATCCAATTCCAATGAGACAGGCAGAAGTTAACCGTATTTTAGGTAAGGTTGATGAGATGAGTCAACAAAGCGAAACTATGAATGTTGCTTACTACGTTGGTGAAAATGTAAAAGTAATGGATGGTCCTTTTAATGGATTTACAGGTGTGATAGAGGAAGTAAATGAAGAGAAGAAAAAACTAAAAGTAATGGTTAAAATCTTCGGACGTAAAACACCTCTTGAACTTAACTACATGCAAGTAGAAAAAGAATAATAAAAAATTTTATAAAAGTATTGTAGGACTGCAAGATAATTTATATCTTTGCAGTCCTTTTTGCGTTATAATACATTCAAAGGGGTCTTAAATGTTACATTGCTTCCAAAATTTAACATTGAGTTTTAATTAAACAAAAACAAAAAATGGCAAAAGAAGTCAGTGCGATGATCAAATTACAGATCAAGGGCGGAGCTGCAAACCCATCGCCACCGGTAGGACCTGCATTAGGTGCTAAAGGTGTGAACATCATGGAGTTTTGTAAACAATTCAATGCTCGTACCCAAGATAAGCCAGGTAAAGTTTTACCAGTTGTAATTACTGTATATGCTGACAAGTCTTTCGATTTCATCATCAAAACCCCTCCGGTTGCTATCCAATTATTGGATGCTACTAAATTACAGAGTGGTTCTGCTGAGCCTAACCGTAAAAAAGTTGGATCGGTGACTTGGGATCAAGTTAAGGCAATTGCTGAAGATAAAATGCCTGATTTAAACGCATTTACTATCGAATCAGCAATGAGTATGGTTGCTGGTACAGCACGTAGTATGGGTATCACTGTTTCAGGTGATGCGCCTTTTAACTAATTATTTAACATTAACAGTTTACACTAGTGGCTAAGTTAACAAAAAATCAAAAAATAGCACACGCTAAACTAGAAGCCGGTAAGTCTTATTCCTTAAAAGAAGCATCTGCTTTGGTTAAAGAGATTACTACTACTAAGTTCGATGCATCGGTTGATATCGATGTAGCGTTAGGAGTAGATCCTCGTAAAGCCAATCAAATGGTTCGTGGTATAGCTACTTTACCTCACGGTACCGGTAAAACTGTTCGCGTTTTAGCTTTGGTAACTCCTGATAAGGAAGAAGAAGCTAAGGCAGCAGGAGCAGATTTCGTAGGTTTAGACGAATATGTTGCTAAAATTGAAGGTGGTTGGACAGATGTAGACATTATTATCACTACGCCTGCGTGTATGGCAAAAGTTGGTAAGTTGGGCCGTGTTTTAGGTCCACGTAACTTAATGCCAAACCCGAAATCAGGTACAGTAACTAACGAAGTTGGTAAAGCTGTAACTGATGTAAAAGGTGGTAAGATCGATTTTAAAGTTGACAAAACTGGTATCATTCACGCTTCAATCGGTAAAGTATCATTCTCTCCGGAGAAACTATACGAGAACGCGTTAGAAGTACTTCAAACGATCTCAAAATTAAAACCTTCTGCAGCAAAAGGAACTTATTTCAAAAGCATTCACGTGTCTTCTACAATGAGTCCTGGAATTTCAGTGGAAACTAAATCAGTAGCGGGGATCTAATTATGAACAGAGAAGAAAAACAAGAAGTAGTTTTAGCACTACAGGAGAAAATGCAAGAGTATGGTAATTTCTACATTGCCGATACTTCTAGCCTATCTGTTGAAAAAGTAAATAGCATCCGTCGCAAGTGTTTTGAGAGTGGTATCGAAATGAAGGTTGCTAAAAATACCTTGATTAAAAAAGCAATCGAGGGACTAGAAGGCGATTCATCAGATATCTTCCCAGCATTAAAAGGCCAATCGGCTTTATTGTTTTCTAAAG
Source organism: Pedobacter sp. (assembly GCF_039594775.1). Taxonomy (GTDB): domain Bacteria; phylum Bacteroidota; class Bacteroidia; order Sphingobacteriales; family Sphingobacteriaceae; genus Pedobacter. Next base: position 183,370 of record NZ_JBCNMT010000002.1, read on the forward strand.
TAGGTAATGCTCCAGCTAAGCTGATCAAAGCCCTAAGAAAAAATAAAGAAGAGAAACCAGTGCTGAAAGCAGCGTATGTAGACACAGCAATCTTCGTTGGCGATAACCAATTAGATGCACTAGTAAGCCTTAAATCAAGAGAAGAGCTTATTGGCGAAATCATTGGTCTATTACAATCACCAGCTAAAAATGTTGTTTCTGCTCTACAATCAGGCGGAGGTAAAATTGCAGGTATTGTTAAAACATTACAAGAAAGAGGTTAACGAACACCTTATAAGTTCGTATTTAAACAAACAACAATTTTGTAAAATTTTTTAAAATCTTAATAAAATGGCAGATTTAAAAGCGTTTGCTGAGCAATTAGTAAACTTAACAGTTAAAGAAGTTAATGAGTTAGCTCAAATCTTAAAAGACGAGTATGGTATCGAGCCTGCTGCTGCTGCAGTAGCTGTTGCTGCTCCTGCTGCTGGTGGCGATGCTCCTGCAGCTGAAGAGAAAACATCTTTTGATGTAATCTTGAAAGATGCTGGTGGTCAAAAATTAGCAGTTGTAAAATTAGTTAAAGACTTAACTGGTTTAGGTTTGAAAGAAGCTAAAGATCTAGTTGACGGTGCACCTAAAGAATTAAAAGCTGGTGTTGCTAAAGACGAAGCAGAAGCTCTTAAAAAACAATTAGAAGAAGCTGGAGCTGTAGTTGAGATTAAGTAATCACTTAATTTTAACAAAACTCAAAAGAAAAGACTCCGACTGTAAAGTTGGAGTCTATTCCCGTTTATAAACATTTCATTTTGTTTGGTTTATGAAATGTTCTCTTTTTAAAACCAAAAAATAGTTTATTCTTAAACTAAATTAAATTTAGTCCCTTGGCAAATAAAGTCGACCAAAGAGTAAATTTTGCACGTAGTAAGCACATTATCGATTATCCAGATTTTCTGGATGTGCAGTTGCAATCATTTAGAGAATTTTTTCAGATCGAAACTACATCAGACAACCGTCATACTGAAGGTTTGTTTAAAGTGTTTGCTGAAAACTTCCCAATCACAGATTCTAGAAACATCTTTGTTTTAGAATTTCTAGATTATTTTATTGACCCACCTCGTTATGACATCGCTGAATGTATTGACCGTGGGCTAACTTACAGCGTTCCATTGAAAGCTAAATTGAAGCTTTCTTGTAACGATGCTGAGCACGAAGATTTTGAAACCATTATACAAGACGTATACCTTGGAACCATTCCTTATATGACTCCAAAAGGTACGTTTGTAATTAACGGTGCAGAGCGTGTAATTGTATCACAGTTACACAGGTCTCCAGGTGTGTTCTTTGGCCAAAGCCGCCACACTAATGGTACCAAGTTATATTCTGCCCGTGTAATTCCGTTTAAAGGTTCTTGGATCGAGTTTGCTACAGACGTTAATAACGTGATGTATGCTTACATCGATCGTAAAAAGAAATTCCCTGTAACTACGTTGTTGCGTGCTATTGGTTACGATTCTGATAAAGATATCTTAGAGCTTTTCGATTTAGCTGATGAAGTAAAAGTTAGCAAATCAGGTTTAAAGAAATATATCGGACGTAAACTTGCTGCAAGGGTACTTAGAAAATGGGTAGAGGATTTTGTGGATGAGGATACCGGTGAGGTAGTTTCTATTGACCGTAATGAGGTTATCTTAGACAGGGATACCATTTTAGAAGACGAGCATATTGATTTAATCATCGATGCTGGTGTTAAAACTATCATCTTGTCTAAAGATGACGGGGCATCACAAGCTGATTATACCATTATATATAATACTTTACAAAAAGATACTTCAAACTCTGAAAAAGAGGCTGTGGAGAACATCTATCGTGCTTTGCGTAACGCAGAACCACCTGATGAGGAGACAGCAAGAGGTATCATTGAGCGTTTGTTCTTCTCGGATAAACGTTACGACTTAGGTGATGTAGGTAGATACCGTATCAACCGTAAGTTGAAAATGGATACTCCTGATGATGTGAAGGTATTAACGAAAGCGGATATTATCGCGATTGTTAAATACTTGATCAAATTGATCAACTCAAAAGAAGAGGTGGATGATATCGATCACTTGTCAAACCGTCGTGTACGTACGGTAGGCGAGCAGTTGTACGCACAATTTGGTGTAGGTTTAGCTCGTATGGCTAGAACTATCCGTGAGCGTATGAATATCCGCGATAACGAGGTGTTTACCCCAACAGATTTGATCAATGCTCGTACATTGTCATCTGTAATCAACTCTTTCTTTGGTACCAACCAGCTATCACAGTTCATGGACCAAACCAACCCATTGGCGGAAATTACGCACAAGCGTCGTCTTTCGGCTTTAGGTCCAGGTGGTTTATCTCGTGAGCGTGCAGGTTTCGAGGTTCGTGACGTTCACTATACGCACTACGGTCGTTTGTGTACTATCGAAACTCCAGAGGGTCCAAACATCGGTTTGATTTCATCACTTTGTGTTCACGCAAAAATCAACAGCCTAGGCTTTATCGAAACTCCTTACAAAAAGGTAGTAGATGGTAAAGTTTCTGTGAATGAAGATGTAATCTACTTATCGGCAGAAGATGAGGATGGTAAAACTATCGCTCAAGCTAATGCTCAGTATGATGATAAAGGTAATTTCGCTACACCACGTGTTAAAGCACGTTACGAAGGTGACTTCCCGATTATCGAGCCTGAGAAATTAGACTTGATGGATATTGCACCTAACCAAATTACGTCTATCGCGGCTTCATTAATTCCTTTCTTGGAGCATGATGATGCGAACAGGGCGTTGATGGGATCGAACATGCAACGTCAGGCCGTACCATTGTTACGTCCTGAAGCCCCAATTGTAGGTACTGGTTTGGAAGGTCGCGTTGCTCGTGACTCAAGAACTTTGATCAATGCAGAAGGTGCTGGTGTGGTTGAGTATGTTGATGCTAACGAAATTGTGATCAAATATGAAAGAAACGATGACGATCGTTTAGTTTCTTTCGAAGGAGATAGCAAAACCTATAAATTAACCAAGTTTAAGAAAACCAACCAAAATACTTGTATCAACTTGAAACCAATCGTTAAGAAAGGTCAAAAAGTAACTAAAGGACAAGTACTTTGCGAAGGTTATGCAACTCAAGATGGTGAGTTGGCATTAGGAAGAAACTTAAAAGTAGCTTTCATGCCTTGGCAAGGATATAACTTTGAGGATGCTATCGTAATCAACGAGCGTATTGTTAGAGAAGATATCTTTACTTCGTTACACATCGAAGAGTTTGAACTTGAGGTACGTGATACTAAACGTGGTGAAGAGGAGTTAACTCCAGATATCCCGAACGTTTCCGAAGAGGCTACTAAAGACCTTGATGAAAACGGTATCATCCGTATTGGAGCTGAAGTTAAAGAAGGTGATATCCTTATTGGTAAAATTACACCAAAAGGAGAGTCGGATCCTTCACCAGAAGAGAAATTATTACGTGCCATCTTTGGTGACAAAGCTGGTGATGTTAAGGATGCTTCGTTAAAAACTCCTCCATCAATCAAAGGTGTAGTTATTGATACTAAACTATTCTCAAGAGCTAAGAAAACTTCTAAAGCAGAAGAGAAATCAGCAATCGAGAAATTAGACAAGAGATACAACCTTGCTATGGAGAACTTGAAAAACGAATTGGTTGACAAGTTATTCCAAATTGTGAATGGTAAAACTTCACAAGGCGTATTTAACGTATACAGAGAGCTTTTGATTGCTAAAGGCGCTAAGTTTACGCAAAAAATGTTGATGGACTTAGAATATGCTCATATCAATCCATACAAATGGACTACTGACGATGATAAAAACGAGCAAATTAAAATGTTGTTGCACAACTATGGTATCCGTGTAAACGAAGAACTAGGTGCTTACAAACGTGATAAATTTGCAATCAGCGTTGGTGATGAGCTTCCATCAGGAATTGTTCAGATGGCTAAGGTTTATGTAGCTAAAAAACGTAAACTAAAAGTAGGTGATAAGATGGCGGGTCGTCACGGTAACAAAGGTATTGTAGCACGTATTGTACGTGATGAAGATATGCCTTTCTTAAATGACGGAACTCCAGTTGATATCGTGTTGAACCCTCTAGGTGTACCTTCACGTATGAACTTGGGTCAGATCTATGAAACCGTATTGGCTTGGGCTGGTAAAGAATTGGGTGTTAAATTTGCTACTCCAATTTTTGACGGTGCTAAGAGCGATGAGGTGGAAGATTGGATTGCTAAAGCAGGTTTGCCAGCTTCTGGTAGAACTTACTTAAACAATGGTTTAACAGGTGAGAAATTTGACCAACCAACTACAGTAGGTATTATCTACATGCTGAAATTAGGTCACATGGTTGATGATAAGATGCACGCCCGTTCAATTGGACCATACTCATTAATTACACAACAACCATTGGGTGGTAAAGCTCAGTTTGGTGGTCAACGTTTTGGTGAGATGGAGGTTTGGGCATTAGAGGCATTCGGTGCTGCTAATATCCTTCAAGAGATCTTAACCGTTAAGTCGGATGATGTTATTGGAAGAGCTAAAACCTACGAAGCCATTGTTAAAGGCGAAAACCTACCAACTCCAGGCGTACCAGAATCGTTCAATGTATTGGTACACGAGCTACGCGGCTTAGGTTTAGATATTACGTTAGACTAATAGAATGAAAGAATGAGTGAATGAGTGAATGGCGTCTGTTATTTACTCATTCAATCACTCAATCCTTCAATCATTAAAGAAAGAAATATGTCTTACAAAAAGGATAATAAATTAAAAAGTAACTTCACTTCCATTACCATTAGCTTGGCTTCTCCGGAGAATATCTTGGAGCGTTCAAGTGGTGAAGTTTTAAAGCCAGAAACCATTAACTATCGTACTTACAAACCAGAACGTGATGGTTTGTTCTGCGAGCGTATTTTTGGCCCGGTAAAAGATTACGAATGTCATTGCGGTAAATACAAACGTATCCGTTACAAAGGGATTGTTTGCGACCGTTGTGGTGTTGAGGTAACTGAAAAGAAAGTGCGTAGAGAGCGTATGGGACACATTAATTTGGTAGTTCCTGTAGCGCATATCTGGTATTTCCGTTCTTTGCCTAACAAAATCGGTTATCTTTTAGGTTTGCCAACCAAAAAATTAGACTTGATCATTTACTACGAGCGTTATGTAGTAATCCAAGCAGGTTTAATGGCTGAGCAAGGTATCCAATTCATGGATTTCTTAACTGAAGAAGAGTACCTTGATATTTTAGATAAATTACCTAAAGAGAACCAATATTTAGACGATAAAGATCCTAATAAATTTGTAGCCAAAATGGGTGCAGAAGCGTTAGAAGATTTATTGAAACGTATTGATTTAGATAGCTTATCTTATAACTTACGTCACCAAGCAGCTAACGAAACTTCTCAACAACGTAAAAACGAAGCGTTAAAACGTCTTCAAGTAGTTGAGGCTTTCCGTAGCTCAAGAGAGAATATCGAGAATAACCCAGAGTGGATGATCATCAAAATCGTTCCAGTTATTCCACCAGAGTTACGTCCATTAGTTCCATTGGAAGGTGGTCGTTTCGCAACTTCAGATTTGAACGATTTATATCGTCGTGTGATTATCCGTAACAACCGTTTAAAACGTTTGATCGAGATCAAAGCACCAGAGGTTATTTTACGTAACGAAAAACGTATGTTGCAGGAAGCTGTTGACTCGTTGTTCGATAACTCACGTAAAGTAAACGCTGTTAAAACTGAAGGTAACCGTGCCTTGAAATCACTTTCAGATATCTTGAAAGGTAAACAAGGTCGTTTCCGTCAAAACTTATTAGGTAAACGTGTGGATTATTCTGCTCGTTCGGTAATTGTTGTAGGTCCAAACCTTAAATTACATGAATGCGGTTTACCAAAAGATATGGCTGCCGAGCTTTACAAACCGTTCATTATTCGTAAGATGATTGAAAGAGGTGTTGTTAAGACCGTAAAATCAGCTAAGAAAATTGTTGATAGAAAAGACCCTCTAGTTTGGGATATCCTTGAAAACGTGTTGAAAGGACATCCAGTGTTGCTAAACCGTGCACCTACACTTCACCGTTTAGGTATCCAGGCTTTCCAACCTAAATTAGTAGAAGGTAAAGCTATCCAATTACACCCATTAGTGTGTACCGCGTTCAACGCCGACTTTGACGGTGACCAGATGGCAGTTCACTTACCATTAGGTAATGCTGCAATTTTGGAAGCCCAAGTATTGATGTTGGCAGCGCACAATATCCTTAACCCTGCTAACGGTACACCTATTACAGTACCTTCTCAAGACATGGTTTTGGGTCTTTATTATATTACTAAAGGCCGTAGAACCGATGATAAGAGAGTAGTAAAAGGTCAGGATATGAATTTCTACTCTGCGGAGGAGGTAATTATTGCCTATAACGAAAAGAGAGTAGATCTACACGCTTGGATCAAAGTTAAAGCTAACGTTAAAGAAGCAGATGGTTCTATTGTAAACAAGTTAATTGAAACTACAGTAGGTCGTGTGTTATTTAACCAAATGGTACCGGAAGAAGTTGGTTACATCAACGAACTATTGACCAAAAAATCTTTAAGAGATATTATTGGTGAAGTAGTGAAAATGACCGGTATGGCTCGTTCGGCTAAATTCTTGGATGATATCAAAGAATTAGGTTTCCAAAGTGCATTCCGTGGTGGTTTATCGTTCAACTTACAAGATGTAAATATTCCGGTAGAGAAACACACTTTATTGGAACAAGCTGCCAACGAGGTTGAGGAGGTAAGAAACAACTATAACATGGGTTTCATTACCAACAACGAACGTTACAACCAAATCATCGATATCTGGACTCGTATCAACAACCGTTTAACTACGTTTGTAATGAATCAGTTATCATCAGATAATCAAGGTTTCAACTCTGTTTACATGATGCTTGACTCAGGAGCCCGTGGTTCTAAAGAGCAGATTCGTCAGTTGGCGGGTATGAGGGGCTTGATGGCTAAACCTCAAAAATCAGGTTCTGGTGGTGAGATTATCGAAAACCCAATTTTATCGAACTTTAAAGAAGGTTTATCTGTATTAGAGTACTTTATCTCTACTCACGGTGCCCGTAAAGGTTTGGCGGATACGGCGTTAAAAACAGCAGATGCGGGTTACTTAACTCGTCGTTTGCATGACGTAGCGCAAGATATGATTGTTAATGATGTAGACTGTGGTACTTTAAGAGGTATGTACACTACAGCATTGAAAGATAACGAAGACATTGTTGAGCCTTTATATGAGCGTATTTTGGGACGTACTTCATTACATGATGTGTACAACCCATTAAACGGTGAATTATTGGTAGGTGCAGGTCAAGATATTGACGAAGATGTTGCTAAGGCAATCGAAGAATCTCCGTTAGAAGGTATCGAGATCCGTTCTGTATTAACTTGTGAAAACAAACGTGGTGTTTGTGCATTGTGTTACGGACGTAACTTAGCGTCAGGTAAACGTGTTCAAAGAGGCGAGGCTGTAGGTGTAATTGCCGCACAATCAATCGGTGAGCCGGGTACACAGTTGACACTTCGTACTTTCCACGTGGGTGGTACGGCATCTAACATTGCCAACGAATCTCAAATCAACGCTAAGTTTGATGGTATAATTGAATTCGAAAACTTACGTACGGTACAAACTACTACTGAAGATGGTGTAATTGATATCGTTTTAGGTCGTTCAGGTGAATTCAGAATTATTGAGCCAGGAACTAACAAGGTAATCGTAAACAACAATATTCCTTATGGTGCATTCTTGTATGTAAAAGAAGGTGATAAAGTTGCTAAAGGTGATAAGATTGTTTCTTGGGATCCATATAACGCGGTTATCATTTCAGAATTTGCGGGTAAAATCGAATTCGACGCTATTGTTGAAGGTGTAACTTTCCGTGAAGAATCTGATGAGCAAACTGGTCACCGTGAAAAAGTAATTATCGATACCCGTGATAAAACCAAAAACCCTTCTATCAAGGTGTTGGACAAAAAGGGCGAGTTGATCAGAACTTACAACATTCCGGTAGGAGCACACATTGCGGTTGATGAAGGTGATGCTGTACAAAGTGGTCAGGTATTGGTTAAGATTCCTCGTGCTACAGGTAAAACCCGAGATATTACGGGTGGTTTACCTCGTGTAACTGAGTTATTCGAGGCTCGTAACCCTTCAAATCCGGCAGTTGTTACTGAAATTGATGGTGTGGTAACTTTAGGTGGTATCAAACGTGGTAACCGTGAGATGACTATCGAGTCTAGAGATGGTGAGGTTAAGAAATACCTAGTGCCATTATCTAAACACATCTTGGTACAGGATAATGACTTCGTGAAAGCAGGTATGCCATTGTCAGATGGTTCTATCTCTCCAGCGGATATCTTGGCAATCAAAGGCCCAGCAGCTGTACAGGAATACTTAGTAAATGGTATCCAAGAGGTTTACCGTTTACAAGGGGTGAAAATCAACGATAAGCACTTTGAAGTAATTGTACACCAAATGATGCAGAAGGTACATATCGAAGATCCTGGAGATACCCGTTTCCTTGAAAATGACTCTGTTGACCGTTGGGACTTTATGGATGAGAATGACGAAATCTTCGATAAAAAAGTTGTTGTTGAAGCAGGTGATTCGACTACTGTAAAACCTGGTCAGATTATTTCTTTACGTAAATTAAGAGATGAGAATTCTCAATTGAAACGTCAAGATTTGGCTCAAATTGAAGTAAGGGATGCTAAGCCAGCTACTGCTAGTTCAGTACTACAAGGTATCACTCGTGCTTCATTAGGTACTAAGTCGTTCATTTCTGCGGCATCATTCCAGGAAACTACAAAAGTGTTGAACGAAGCTGCTATTGCAGGTAAGAAAGACAAAATGTTAGGCTTGAAAGAAAACGTAATTGTTGGTCACTTGATTCCTTCAGGTACTGGCGTACGTGGCTACGAGCGTATCATTGTAGGTTCTCAAGAAGAGTACGACAAGCTATTGGCTTCAAAACAAGAAGAAGTAGAGGCTTAATAGAAGCAATTCTAAAAAGCAATACCGATATAAATCCCTAGCGTTTTCGCTAGGGATTTTTTTATGGAGGTAAATATTCATTTGTAAATGCTGCATGAACTTAAAGGGTTTACTTGTTGAGATACTTCCGAAGTCTCTATGTTAGCCCGTACTTTGCTATATACATTGTTTAGTTGACCAAACTTAATGCTAATAAGAGATGTAAATGACAGAAACATTTTTGAAGAAGCTTAGCACTTTTAAATTAAAGTATTAGCTTTGTTTATATGGAACAGCAGAACGAAAATCAATTAAATATAGAATTGTCCGAAGAGATAGCCGAGGGTATTTTTTCAAATTTGGCCATTATTACGCATTCGAACACCGAGTTTGTACTAGATTTTATAAGGGTAATGCCAGGGATTCCGAAAGCAAAGGTAAAATCGAGGATAATTTTAACGCCAGAGCATGCCAAGCGCTTAATGCATGCCATGCAAGACAATATTGAAAAGTTTGAAGCGGCACACGGGCGTATTAAAACGCAAGACGAAACTCCATTCCCAATGGGATTTGGAGGGCCAACTGCCCAAGCTTAAAAAGAATAGCCGCTTGCACTAGTAAGTGGCTTTTTTATGGAATATGATGAAGCAAAAAGAGAAAGTATATTTAGGCTTGCTAATGGTAACCGCTTGGTTTACCCTTATCTTTCAATTTTATTTGCATATTAATAGTGGAGTGGCTGCTAGCAGCGAATTACTGGTCAGGTTTTTTAGCTACTTTACCATTGACAGTAATTTGTTGGTGGCTTTATGTTCAACAGCAATACTGCTAATGCCCCAAACTGCTTTCGGTAGGTTCTTTAAAAAGCCAAGTGTGGTCACAGCTATTACAATTTATATTACCGTAGTTGCATTGGTTTACAACACTGTTTTAAGGTTTTTATGGATGTTAAGTGGTTGGGCAATTGTACTAAACGAGTTGCTTCATGTAATTGTTCCCATTCTATTTCTGATCTATTGGATTTATTTTGTGCCCAAACATCAATTGAAATGGGCAAACGTTTGGGGATGGTTGGTTTTTCCCTTGATCTATATTTCTTTTGTGCTTATTAGAGGTTCTTACGTCAATTTTTATCCTTACCCATTTTTAAACGTTACGGAACTAGGATTACAACAGGTTATTTTGAACTGTATATTCATTACGTTGTTATTCGTCATCCTATTTCTTGCCTTTATAGCCATTGGTAAACGTCAGGCCAAAAAGCTTCCTCTTTAGAGCTAATTTTAGGTTATTTGTCAAAACTACTTGATATTATGCTTGTTTTAGTTTTTAACTGTTATTTTTGAACTTTATGGATACTCAAAAGCGAGATATTTTTGATAGCGTAGCACAACGCTTAAAACTTGAGGGTTTTAACATTGCAAATGTAGACGATACCAGACCTTGGGGCGGTTTTTTTGTAATAGATGAGGCACAGGCACAGCAGTTTGCCGATACTTATTTTGATGGACTAGATGTAGACACGTTAAAGATAGGTGGAAAGTTAAGCCCAAAAATTTTAATTGTGGCTCCAAATTCGAGATTGTCGTGGCAATACCATCATCGCAGGGCCGAAATTTGGCAAGTGGTTACTGGTACTGTTGGCATTAAAACCAGCGAAACCGATGAAGAGGGTGAGTTAAAGGCCTATTCGCCCAACCAGCAAATTAAATTGCACCAAGGTGAGCGTCATCGTTTGATTGGCTTAGATGATTGGGGTGTGGTGGCCGAAATATGGCAACACACTGATGTTAGCAACCCTTCGGACGAAGATGATATTGTACGTGTCCAGGACGATTTCGGGAGATAATCCTGTCCATTATTAATTAAATTAAATTTTATGGCAAGCTGTACCATTCTTGCCCCTTTGTATGATTATTTTATATTTCTTTCTGGCTCATTGGTTCTTATCATTGTTTAGCCAAACCTTTTTTCTACACCGCTATTCATCGCATAAAATGTTTAAGATGAATAAATATTGGGAACGTTTTTTTTACCTACTGTTGCTTATTTCACAAGGTTCTTCTTTCTTAAATCCTAGAGCTTATGCCATTTTGCACCGTATGCATCATGCTTATAGCGATACGGAGAAAGATCCGCATTCGCCACATTTTTTTAAGGACGTTTTTGGAATGATGGTCGCTACTAAAAATATGTATTTAGCTTACCTATTGCATAAAATAGAACCTGAGCCAGCTTTTAGGGGTAATTATCCGGAATGGCCTATTATTGATAGGATAGGAGATTCATGGTTGTGGCGTATTGTCTGCGGCTTATTCTACATTTGGTTTTATGTAACTTTTGCTACCTCATGGTGGATGTTCTTACTATTGCCTATCCATTTTTTAATGGGACCAATTCACGGCGCTATTGTAAATTGGTGCGGACATAAATATGGTTATTCTAACCATGATAATGATGACCATAGCAAAAATTCTTTGCCTTGGGATTTTCTATTGATGGGAGAGTTGTTTCAGAACAATCATCACAAAAGGCCAAATTCGCCGAATTTTGCTACCCGTTGGTGGGAATTTGATCCAACCTACCCTATGATGAAAGTTATGCACTGGTTGCGTATCATTAAATTAAGAAAAGTTTAGCACCTAATTTTGATTGTCGTGATAAGATTGATATTACCAATCGCCATCCTATTATTTTCAATGGCTAATGTTAATGCTCAAGATACCTTAAAGAATTTTTTTGATGGCCCTTATCTGCTTTATAAAGGTGACGAGCTTTTGGTGAAGGAGGTTGTTCATGCTCAACATAAAGTATCGGCGACTGAAAAATCCTATAAACTATCGGAAAAACAAAAACTGGTTCTAAAGGTGAAGTTTTCTAATGCTATGGAAAAAGATTTTGAGGTAAAGTTAAAATCTTCTATAGTGCAGGAGCCGAGTGTATGGGCACAGCCTGATAAGCTATTGTTCTTGTCGGATATTGAGGGTGAGTTTGATGCTTTAAGAAACCTGTTATTGGCCAACAAAGTTATCAATAAAAAATATGAATGGATTTTTGGTAAAGGGCATTTGGTCATTTGTGGTGACTTATTCGATAGGGGAAAGGATGTGCCTGCTACTTTATGGTTACTGTATAAATTGGAGGAGGCAGCTAAAGTAAAAGGGGGCTATGTACACACCATATTAGGGAATCATGATATTATGAACTTAGCAGGTAACCTTAAATATTTAGACAAAAAGTATTTGGCTGCTGCCGAAGCTATGGGCCAGTCATACATGAATCTTTACGATGAAAATACGGAATTGGGTAGATGGTTAAGAAGTAAGAACCTGATCGAAAAAATTGGTGATAACTTATGTTTACATGGTGGTGTTTCCCCAGAAATTAACGATTTAAAGTTAACGGTAGAACAAATCAATGCTATCTCAAAACCTTATATTGGTTGGAAAGACTTGAAGAATACGGTTAAGGATGATAAAATCCTTAAGATTTTTAGCAGTACGGAAGGCTTGTTTTGGTTTAGAGGTTATTTTAAAAAACCAGCGCTTGAAGAAGCTGTTGTAGATCAAACATTGACCCAATATCAGGTAAAACAAATTATTGTTGGCCATACCATCATCGAATCAAACGTAGGGTTTTATTACGGGGGCAAGGTACTGGGTGTTGATGTTAACCAGCACGAAGGTCATCATGAAGGTGCTTTGTTTGAAAAAGGAAACTGGCACAAAATAGACTTAACGGGTAATAAAAAGCCTATTAAAGTTAATTAATAGGCTTTTTTAAATTATCTTCTGCTCTTGTGGAACTTTTTCTTCTTGTTATGAGCACCCTCTTTATTCCCTTTAGAATCTTTTTGAGGTTTTCGCTGTACTTCCTTACCTGCTAACATGCTTTTCCAGCTTAGAGGATAAGGATGATTTTCTACAATGGGAATTACCTTTTTAATCAGTTTATGGATGGAAATCAGGTATTCATTTTCTTCTGCATCAACAAACGAAATGGCATTTCCATTGGCACCGGCTCTACCTGTACGACCAATTCGGTGGACGTAGGTTTCGGGTACGTTAGGTAGGTCATAGTTGAAAACGTATGTTAAATCATCAATATCAATTCCTCTGGCGGCGATATCCGTGGCTACCAATACTCTTAAAGTTCTGTCTTTAAACTCCGTTAAGGCACGCTGTCTGGCCCCTTGAGATTTGTCTCCGTGAATGGCGGCCGCTTTAATACCGTCTTTGATCAAGTCTCTCGCAATTCTGTCTGCTCCGTGCTTGGTACGCGTAAAAATCAAGGTATGGTTTATTTTAAGCTCATCGAGCAAGTGTTTTAAAAGTTTCCTTTTATCAGGCTTGTCTACAAAATAAACCGATTGGTTAATGGTATCAGCCGTAGAAGAAACAGGGGTAACCTCTACCGTTACGGGGTCTTTTAAAATGGTGTTGGCCAACTTCTCGATTTCGGGTGGCATCGTAGCGGAGAAAAATAGGGTTTGTCTTTTTTGCGGCAATTTGCTTACTATCTTTTTAACATCGTTAATAAAGCCCATGTCCAACATACGGTCGGCTTCATCCAATACAAAAATCTCTAGTTCACTTAGGTTGACATGGCCCTGTGCCATTAAATCCAATAGTCTTCCAGGGGTAGCTACCAAAACATCCACACCTTTTCTTAGTGCATCTACTTGTGGTTGCTGCCCTACACCTCCAAAAATCACGGCGTTTTTAACGGGAAGGTTCTTGCCATAAACGCTAAAACTCTCCTGTATTTGAATAGCTAATTCTCTGGTGGGTGTTAAAACCAAAGCCTTAATGGCTTTTTTGTTGGTCTTCAAGTGCCTCATGTGCAAAATCTGCAACATGGGAATGGCAAAGGCGGCCGTTTTTCCGGTACCTGTTTGTGCACAGCCTAGTAAATCCTTTAGTTTTAAGATACTAGGAATAGCTTTTTGCTGTATGGGGGTCGGGTTTTGATATCCCTCGGACTCAACAGCTTTTAATATAGGCTCAATAAGCCTTAATTGTGAAAACAACATCTTTTTTATAGTAAAAATTTTAATAGTAAAAAGTAAAACGACCTTAAGAAAGTTCGTCTACTTATCGAAGAAGCTAGAACAATCATTTGTTGAAGGACTAACTTTCGAGTTGCTTTAAATGATTAAAGAAATTCAGCTTCGAGCGGCAAAGATAGCGAAATTTTTGGTTGTAGTTGTTTTTTAGGTTTTTTGGAAAGGTTTGGCAATGTTTTCTGGCATTTGTAACCCCACTTTTTGTTTTAACTTTTGTGCTGTCATTCCGAGGAATGAGGAATCTATCTCTCCAATGCTATGTCATAAGAGATTCTTCGCTACGCTCAGGATGACAGACAAACTTAAAAAGTAATTCCCTGCCTATCGCAGGCAGGGAATTCAATCGGGTTTAATTAACAAAAGCATTTAGGTTTTGTATAACGCTAAACTTTCTCAAAAGCCTGTTCGAAATCGTTAATCAAATACTCAGGTTCTTCCAAGCCTACATAAATCCTAATTAAGATGTGCCTTGGATTATTAACATCGAAGTTGGATTTACTAATACCAGCACAAGCAGGAATGATCAAGCTTTCGTAACCACCCCATGATACTGCCATTAAGATGTGTTTTAGGCTATTGCAAAAGATTTCTATCTTTTCTAAACTAGGGTTTTTAAGGGTAATGCTAAACAGACCACCGCAGGCTTTCATTTGCTTTTTGGCCAAATCAAGCTGTTTGCTGTTTTTACTGAATGGGTGTAGCACGCTTTCAACTTTGGGATTTTGTTCCAAGTACTCAATGACCTTATTGGCGTTTGCCGTAATTTTTTCTAGACGGATAGGCAAGGTGCGTAAACTGCGTAATAATAACCAAGCATTTTGAGGCGCTAAAGAAGCCCCAATATTCATATATTCTTTCTCGAAAATTCGTTTGATCAATTCCTGTTTGCCCGTAACCACACCAGCCATCACATCGCTATGGCCGGCCAAGTATTTAGTAGCTGATTGTGCTACCAAGTCAATTCCGTAGGCAATAGGTTGTTGGTAAAGTGGTGAGCAGTAGCTGTTGTCTATCATGGTGATAATTCCCTTGGCTTTTGCTAAGCTA
Organism: Pedobacter sp.; assembly: GCF_039594775.1. GTDB lineage: Bacteria > Bacteroidota > Bacteroidia > Sphingobacteriales > Sphingobacteriaceae > Pedobacter. The sequence goes on from NZ_JBCNMT010000002.1 coordinate 198,502, forward strand.
GCAATAGCTTCCAAATCTTGTACATCAAAACTGAAAGTATTGGGCGATTCTAGATAAATCAGTTTGGTATGTGGCGTGATGGCCGCTTCAATTGCTGAGGTATCGCTTCCATCAACAAAAGTGGTTTTTACTCCAAATTTTGGGAGAAAGTCGTTGAATAATTTAATAGTCCAACTATAAGGATTTTCTACACATATTACTTCATCGCCGCTACTTAGCAGAGCCAAAACAGGAACGGTTACTGCAGCAATGCCACTGCCAAAAACTAAGGCATCTTCTGCACCGTCTAACGCGGCAAGTTTCTTTCTTAAAATATCAATGGTTGGATTAAAGCCTCTTGAGTAAAGATTACCTTGATACTCATCTGCCAGAGCATTCCTAAAGTCATCAACGGTGTTGAACTTGAAATTGCTGGTTTGGATAATGGGCGGTGCAATGGCATTGAAATAATCCCCTCTTTCCTCGCCAAGCTCATTTAAAATGTACGAAATATCCACCTTGCTAAGTTAAAAGTTGAAAGTAAAAAGTGAAAACAGCGTTACGCAGGTTTACTTTTATTAATTAATTTATTGATGAAATAAATGGCTACAAATCCCAAGAAAATGTAAATACCATTTAATGCGGCTTCCGAGTCGTCATTGTAAATGCTGATGGCTACAAACAAATATGCCGCGATAAAAATGATAGGCATTAAGGGATAAAACTTCATGGTGTAAATCGTGTTCTTATCCAGATGCGCTGTTTTTTTACGTAGATAGAAAATTGTGGCGGCCGAGAATATCATGCCTGCACCATCCATGAAGATGGTATAATTTAAAATTTTGTCGAAAGTTTTAGCGTAAAATAGGGTAATGATGGATAGGATGGTAAACACGGTAAGGCTAACCACCATGACATCATTTTTCTTGGTTTTTTTAGTGAAAATTTGAGGCAATGCTTTTTCTTCACCCATGGCATACATGGCTCTTGGGTTGCTCAATAGGTTAACGTTTACATAGCCCAATACGGAAAGAAATATCAGTACCGAAAGAATGGTAAAACCTGTTGGACCAAAAATCTGTCCTGCAAGAATTGCTGCAATACTTTGTGCCGATTTTAACTGCTCGAAACCAATTACTTTTACATAGGCATAATTAATAGCCATGTAGAGGGTAATGATAATGCCCAAACCAACCAAGATAGAACGCGGAATTACCTTTTTGGCTTCTTTCGCTTCGCCACCAAAGTTGATGGTTTGCTGATAGCCTCCAAAACTAAAGGATACGGCAATTAAACAAATCCCCAGTGCTTTCCCATAATCGCTCCAAGTTGCCGGCAATCCATCTGCAGTATTAAAAACGGAAGGTAGTTGCTGGGTTTGTCCACCGAAGAAAATGGCACAAATTAAAGTAATTACCATCACCAATTTAATCATGGTGAGTACATTCTGTGTTCTGGAGCTGGTTCTTAATCCCAATAGATTGATGGTGTAAAAGATGATGATGCTCACTAATCCAATAAGAATGCGATGATCATTGGTTTGCATCTCCACGGGGAAAAGTGCCTTATTCAAATATTCTGCACCAATTAGGGAAACTCCAGCAACCGAGGCCGCATTGCTCACTACAATAATACAGTTGATGGCAAAGGCTATAGAAGGGTGGTAGCATACGGAAAAAATCTTATAATAACCTCCGGTAACCGGGTAACGGGAACCAATTTCGGCATAGGTTAATGCGCCGCAAAGGGCTACAAAACCGCCTATGATCCAAGCTAGAAAAAAGAGTTCTGGGATTTGGGCTTTGGCGGCAACATTTACGGGAGTTCTAAAAATACCCATCCCTATCACTAGGCTTACCACAATCATGGAAAGGTCGAAAAGCGAAAGTTGTTTTTTCTCTGGGTTCATTGAAATAGTTTAGTTTGTTGGTTTAGTTTGTAGTGCTAGGCCTTCGTTGTTTCGTCATCCCGAACTCGTTTCAGGATCTGTTTTAGCTGACGTTGAAATAAATTTGCTTCACAGCTACTTCGTGGTCAGTATGACGGGTTTATAGGCAAGCTATTTACGAAGCACAATTTAACAATAAAATACCGCTCAGCAATTCCGTCATCAAAAAAATACCAAATGGTCAGTGGATTGTTCAAATGTGGAAATCTAGCCGATAAAAACGGCTGAAATTGATTAAATTTGTATGGCTTATTTTATTTTCGAAGCAATCCACACGTAAAACACAGTATTATGGCAGAACCTATCTATAACGAAGACAGTATTAAGTCCTTAGATTGGCAAGAGCACATCCGCAGACGTCCAGGTATGTATATTGGTAAGCTGGGCGATGGTTCCGCACAGGATGATGGTATTTATGTTTTGTTAAAGGAAATCATTGATAATTCTATTGATGAATTTATGATGGGGGCCGGAAAAACCATTGACATTAGTTTGCATGAGCACAAGGTAATCATCAGGGATTACGGCCGAGGTATTCCTTTGGGTAAAGTAATTGACTGTGTTTCTAAAATGAATACCGGGGGTAAGTATGATAGCAGTGCTTTCCAAAAATCGGTAGGGATGAACGGGGTAGGGACCAAAGCGGTAAACGCACTTTCTACTATTTTTGTGGTGCAAAGTTACCGTGATGGTAAAACTAAACGTGTGGAGTTTAGTAAAGGCTTGGTGACACTTGAGCATCCAGAAGTTGAAACTACACAACGTAATGGTACTTCCATTACTTTTCACCCTGATGAAACTATTTTTAGAAACTACCGTTATATTCCCGATTTTGTAGAAACCATGATTTGGAACTACGTTTTCCTGAATACGGGGTTGACCATTAATTTCAATAACCAAAAATATTTCTCGGAAAGAGGTCTATACGATTTGCTTTCGAGGGAAAACAAGCCGGAAGAAATTCGTTATCCAATTATCCATCTGAAAGGACATGATATTGAGGTAGCGATGACTCACGGTCAGCAATATGGCGAAGACTACCATTCGTTTGTAAACGGACAGTACACCACTCAAGGTGGTACGCACCAAGCGGCATTTAGAGAGGCGGTAGTAAAAACCATAAGGGAGTATTACAACAAAGATTATGATGCTTCAGATATTAGAGCGTCTATTATTGCTGCCATAGCGATTAGAGTTCAGGAACCTGTTTTCGAATCACAAACTAAAACCAAACTAGGTTCTGAAAGAATAGCACCTGAGGGGCAAACGGTACGTACTTTTATTAACGATTTCCTGAAAAAGGAATTGGATGATTACCTGCACAAACATAAAGATGTAGCAGATGCCATAGAAACCCGAATTAAACAATCGGAGCGCGAGCGTAAGGATATTGCAGGCATAAAAAAATTGGCGAATGATAGGGCAAAAAAGGCTTCTCTACACAATAAAAAGCTAAGGGATTGTAAGGCGCATTTTAATAGTAACCACGAGCGTAGGTATGAAACTACCTTATTCATTACAGAGGGCGATTCGGCTTCAGGTTCTATCACCAAATCAAGAGATGTAGAAACGCAGGCTGTTTTTAGTTTGAAAGGTAAGCCTTTAAACTGCTATGAATTGACCAAAAAGGTGGTTTATGAAAACGAAGAGTTTAACCTGTTGCAGCATGCTTTGAATATTGAAGATGGCTTGGAAGGTTTGCACTATAACAACATTGTAATTGCTACAGACGCCGATGTAGATGGAATGCACATTCGTTTGTTGATGATGACTTTCTTCCTGCAGTTTTTCCCTGATTTGGTAAAGGCTGGGCACGTTTATATTCTACAAACACCACTTTTTAGGGTAAGAAATAAAAAGGAAACTATTTATTGTTATAGTGATGAAGAGCGTAAAAATGCCATCGCAAAATTAGGTGGTAAACCGGAAATTACACGCTTTAAAGGTTTAGGAGAAATTTCTCCTGACGAATTTGGCCTGTTTATTGGAAAAGATATTCGTTTAGATCCTGTAATTCTGAAAGAACAGACCATTAAGAGCTTATTGGAATATTATATGGGGAAAAATACTCCCGATAGGCAACAACATATCATTAAAAATCTACGTATTGAAAAAGATGAGGTAGACGCCGAAGAAAAAGAGATAGAAGATTTAGAGGTTGCATAATGGCGTAATCTCATTATTTATAGTGAATTATGGCTTTGTTTGGAGTTGCTAAGATGTCCTGCTTTAAAATATATAAAGCAGAAATCTTAAGGGCATGATATTTGACCCTATGTTGCACTTTAGACGATCCGCATTAACGCAACGTATGACCATTAACACCAAAAAAAGTGCTTCTCGATATGGGCTAATTGTAATTCTACTACTAGCACTTTTTATCTCGGCAATTTTCTTTTATACGCGCAATAATCGTATTAATTTACTTTCCGAAAATGTAAACCAGCTTAATAGTATCGAAAGTGATTATTCTCAATTAGATACCTGTGTTTTACTTTTGTATAAGGCTGATAACAATTGTAGGTTGTTTGAAGCCACGGGTAATAGTGTCTACATGAAGCAGTTTTCAAATGAAATTGGTCGTGTTTCCAAAATTTTAGATACCCTTCAACTTCGCGAAAATACTAAAGCCTATTCCAGAAATGTAAAGGGCTTGGTTGAACAGAAAAAGGCGAAAGTACAGATCTATTTAAAACTTAAGCAGCTTACTGATAGTTTGTTCATGATCAATGCCAATATTGATACGCTGAAACAACGAACCTTTACGAAAGGGATGGAAATTAAGCAGGGAAGGTTTAAAACGATGGTGATTATTGATACCATAAAACCTAAAGTGGAGGTAAAGGAAAAAGGTTTGTTTGGTAGAATTGCGGATGCTTTTTCGAGAAAAAAAGGGAAGGTGGATACCAGCGCAGTTTTGGTGAAAAAGGAAATCACTTTAGATACTTCTTTGTCGAGTAGGAACTACAACAAAATGCAGATCAAGAATATCAATACCTATTTCAGAAATCTGTATGCGGCAAATAGAATATTGAAAGATAATGAAATAGGCATTTTACGTATCAATTCCCGCATCATTAACGAGATAGTCTTCCTCCTACAAAATTTTAAGACCTCGGAAATTGCCTATACTTCACAAACCAAAAAGAGTATCCAATATGATTTGGATAACACTTTTAAGAGCATTGATAACATTTATTTTGTAATATTTGGATTGTTGTTAACGCTGGTAGCAATCATTTTGTTCAACCTATGGAAGATTTACCGTAATGAAGGGCAATTGATTGATTACGGGCATAGGGTTTCGCAATATGCACAATCTAAAAGCAGGTTTTTGGCCAACATGAGCCATGAGATTCGTACGCCACTTAATTCAGTGATTGGTTTTTCTGAGCAATTGAGTCAAGACAATCTTTCTTCACAGCAAAAAGAACAGGTAGAAGCCATTAAAACATCTTCGGAGCTGTTGCTAGATCTGGTAAACGATATTTTGGATTTTTCTAAATACGAGGTAGGTAAGATTAATTTTGATAAGGTAGCATTTGCTCCTGCTGATGCTATTAATGAGGTATTCAATAGTATTGCCATACAAGCTTCCAGAAAAGGACTTAAGCTAGAGAAGCAGATTTCTTTTAATGAGGGATTAACCATTACAGGTGATTCTCTGCGGCTGAAGCAAGTAATCATGAACTTGTTGAGCAATGCTATTAAATTTACTGATAAAGGCTCTGTAACGCTTAAGGCAGATATGGTAGCGGTATCTAAAAAGGTGGGAACTTTGAAAATACAGGTCATTGATACCGGTGTGGGAATTGAAGATAAGGATGCCGCCGTTATTTTCGATGAATTTTCACAGGTGAACTATTCCACCACAAAAAATACCCAAAAGGGTACAGGGTTAGGCTTGGCCATTTGTAAGCGCATTGTGGAGTTGCAGAAGGGTAAAATAGGCTTGATCAGCGTGATGGGTAAAGGCTCGAACTTTACATTTGAAATTCCATATGAGCTTTGTGACGATGTTGCCAATAAACAGAAGAGTTTGGCTATTACTGATGTTGGACATTTAGTGGGAAAGAGAATTTTGTTGGTTGATGATAATAAAATGAACGTATTGTTAGCGCAAACGGTAATTAAAAAATACAGTGTAATTACGGATACTGCTTATGATGGTTCGGAGGCACATCAACTTTTTATCAAAAATAAATACGATTTAGTACTTACGGATGTACAGATGCCAATTATGGGCGGGGTGGAGCTTACTCGTATGATTAGGGCAGATAAGGATAAAGCAAAGGCTAAAGTCCCAGTACTTGGGGTTACGGCCAATGTGTTGGAGGAGGACAGGGATAGATACCTTGCTGCGGGCATGAATGATTTGGTACTGAAACCTTATTCGGAAAAAGAGCTGATTGGCAAAATAGCCAGTTATATTACAACGTAGTTTAATGCGGGTATAAAATACCCGGCCAGTCGTATGCCCCATCTAAAAAAGGGAAGGTTGGGGATGATTTATACTTACTCTTCTTGATTAGCTTTTACGGTATCTTCCGGGTGCTGTGGAGGTAACTTGTCTACTTCTTTTTCTACCACAATGGTTTTTAAATGCACGGCATATTTAGAAGGAGTAATTTTGGTGTCAAACTTCTCTGCATAGGCTTGGGTAAACTCTGCACCAAAATATAAGATAATGGCCGTGTAGTAAATCCAAACTAAGATTACAATAATGGAACTGGCTGCACCAAAGGCTGAACCTGGGTTTCCTTTCTCGATGTAAATACCAATAATGTATTTACCTAAACTGAAAAGTAGGGCTGTAAATAATGCACCAACCAACGCTGGTCTCCATTTTAAATTTACATCGGGTAATACCTTGAAAATAATGGCAAAAATGGTAGTTACCACAGCTAGGGTTAAGGCATTGGTTACAATAAGCATTAACCATCCAGATACTTCTTCGATGCCAATTTTGGCCGCGTAACTATCAAGCTTTCCTCCAATACCTACTACCACACTATTTACCACTAATGATACCAGCAATAAAAAACCCAATGAGGCAATTAAAGAGAAAGACAACAAACGGTTGGTGATTAACTTTTTCCAGCCTTTTTTAGGAACAGCTTTTACTTTCCAAATTAAGTTAATGCTATCTTGTATTTCAATGAAAATGGCAGTAGAGCCAATAATTAAGGTGGTAATACCAATGACCAAGCCTATGGTGCTTCGTCCGGATAGGTTGGCATTGTTTACAAAAGTTCTTAGCTGATTGGCTGCACTATTGCCAATCAGTTCGCTAATTTCTCCAAATAACTTAGTGTTGGGGTCCATGTTGTCTCCCAAAAAGATAGATGCAGAAGAAATTACAATAATGATCAAAGGGGTGAGCGAAAAGATGGTATAGTAAGCCAAGGCGGCACTAAGCTTCATCACGCGGTCTTCCATAAAACCTTTACCTGCCGCAATAAATAAATGGTAGGTATTTACAAATAATGATTTTATCTTTCTAGGAATTCTTTTCATGTTATTAAAACGGATATCCGATGCCAATGTTTAAAACTAGATTATCTCTTCTCCAGCCTTTGCTGCCAAAATCTATTTCGTCTATTACCCAACGTTGTCCTTTAGGTAAAAATGGTTTGCGAATAGGGAAGGCACCATCTAGGCGGATGACAAATATAGTAGCATCAATTCTTAAACCTACACCTGTGCCTACCGCGAGTTCATCAAACGAATTTTTGAGTTTGAAAGCGGAACCTGGCCTATTTGGATCGCCTTTGCGTAACCAAATATTTCCTGCATCCACAAAAGCAGCGCCATGAAGAATACTGACTATTTTAAATCTTAATTCCGAATTGAGCATCATTTTTACATCACCGCCTTGATCGGCAAAGCCCGTATTGTTGTTTTGTACTTGAAAGGTTCCAGGGCCTAGTGATCTGGCTCTAAATGCTCTAATGTCGTTAGTACCACCTGCAAAAAACTGACGGACGAATGGCAGTGAACTGCTACCGCCGTAGGCATAACCATAGCCAAAGTTTAATCGGTTGGCCCAAATCACCCCTGGGTTGATCTTATAATAACTCCTTAAATCGGTTTCTACCCTTACAAACTGGGATAATGTAGTATTGAAGACCCTACGGTCACCATTTGGACCTTTACCTGCAAAAAGCCCCCAAACATTTCCGCTGGTTTCCAAGCCTCCAAAGAAATATAAGTTATGGCGACGTTTTTCCTGCATTTGGTTGGTGTAGGTAAAGTTATAATTACTACCAATGATGAACTGGTTTTCTAAAGTATACTGCAAGCCTGGGTTTTGCTTAATAAGGGTTTTATAAGCTTCGGAAGTGGTATCCTTATTTGAAGTCACTAGGTTAACCGAGGCTGGGAAAAAATTATGCTCTTTAAACTGGTTTTCTTTCCAATTGTAACCATACTGTGCTTTAAAAGAGTTCAATTTGTAAACGGTATCTCTACTTAATAACTGATAGCCAAGTGATACAATGGTTTTTGGCGTAAATGCATTAGTGCTTCTTGGTTTATAGAAAGGAACAATAAAACGAGGAAGTGTAAGTTTAACCTCACCTGTAAGCGAGTAGGAGTTAATGCCCTTAGCTTGTCCGCTGTACTGGGTTTCGAAGCCACCGCTGGCACTTACATCCAATTGTTCGGCTCCCCTAAAGATATTACGAGTAGTTTGGGTGATTTTCAGCTCTGAGCCAATAAAGTTGTTGGATTTTTGAGTACCTGTGACCGAAAGGGTCAGCGAGTTTTTCCGTAATGGTGTTAGATAGATATTTAGATCCAGTTGGTTGTTCTTAAAACTGTCAATAGGTAAAAATTCCGCTCTTACGTCTTGAAAAGCACCTAAGTTCACCATTCTATTTAAGGATTGGTTATGGTCTTTACGGTTATATCTTTCTCCTTTTTTAAAGAAGACCAACCTATCAAAAACTCTAGGCCTGTAAGTGTTTCGATTGTCGTAGATATTGAAATCATTGTACTTTAACGGTTCCAGCCTCCTTAAAACGCTATCTCTTCGTAAACTATAACTGGGGTAAATGTTAATATTTCTCACGGTGTAGGGCTTCAACGCCGCATCTGGAGCGATGGTTTTAATGCGTACATTCACATTTACCAAATGGTTGCCGATGGTACTGTCCACTTGTAAGATCAAATGTTCGGGGCTGAAATAAAAATAACCACTTTCCTTAAGGTCGTTATCAATTCGCATCCGTTCATTTTTATAGGTTTCCAAATCATAAAAATCGCCACGTTTCAATAGGGTTTTATCCTTGTTTTTGTTAATGATATGGGTCAAATCGCCAGTATCGGGAGGGAAAGTAATTTCATTGATTTTGTAACGAGTGCCTGTTAAAGCGGTGTAAATGGCTTTCCCACGTCTTCTTTTGATAACAGTGTCGCCAGTAACTTCGGCCTGCAGGTAACCTTGGCTAATAAGAAAGCTCTTCAATACATCACTGTTGTATTTTAGCTTTACCTCACTCATTAATACTGGCGGTTCGCCTACTTTGGTACGTAGCCAATTTCTAAAACCTTTTGGTTTTTTAGGTTCTCCGGCAAGATTGTAGATGTATAGTTTAGGCTTTAATCCTAAAATAGATTTGTTTGGACGTGGGCGTGTTTTATCTTCGAGGGTATTTTTTACCTGTTTTTCATTGGCTATTTTGGAGGATGAATCGGGATTGATTTTTACTTCGGCCCCGGTATAGAGGTTTTGTCCAGGTTTTAGAAATCTGGTATTGCTGCAATTGGCTAGCAGAAAACAAGCCAATATGAAAGCACTTATTTTAATTAGCCTTTTCATTTTTTGGTTTTTGTTCTGCTTCATTTCTACTTCTGTTTCTACGTTTTTGGAATATTTCTCTAAATCTGTTATAATCTACCACTAGTGTAAAGCCTAAGCCAGTTTCTACAATTTGTCCTTCAATTACACTTTCGGTTTGGTTGCGTCGATAAGCTCTTAAACGGTAACGACCGTCTCTAGATAGGGCATATTCTACATTTACATTTCCGGCAATATTGGCTGCGCTTTGATTGGCGTTTTGTGGGCCTTCTAGCGCAAATGAACTTCCTACGGTAACCGTTAATCTATCGTTCAATAATTTCTTAGATAGTCCTATTTCTAAATCGGTTCTTTGTTCCATGCTACCGGTTGAATAATCCTCAGAAGAATTGATCCCAAAATTTACATCGACCCCCTGTATTAAATCTGAAGCAAGGTTGTTCAATTGTTCTGTCAATAACTTACTTACGCTGGAGCGGGCTAGGGTAGATATGCCACCACCGCCACCTGCCAAGCTTTGAAAAGGGTTATTGGCAATAAATCTTTCTAAGGCCAATAAGGCGAAAACTTGTTTGTTCAGTTCGTTCTCATCACGGTTTACACTTTGCAATTTGGTATAGGCCAAGCTTCCAATTTCGGTACCACGTTCGTTTTCTGGTAAATCAATTTTAAAGGAAATAATTGGCTTTAAGAGCTCACCCTTCATATATAAATAAACCTGAAATGGCAGCTTGGTTTTAGCCTGTACCAACTCAGGCTGATTAAGCAGGTCGATAGGTGCTGCATTTACCTCGTAAAGTGCTGTTAAGTTGATATTGGCTTCGGTAGGCTCGCCTGTCCAAATCATGGTACTGCCTTTAACCAATTTGAAAGGTTTTTTGCCTAATGGTCCTACCGAAAGACTATAGGAGCCGTCTACAATTTCATAGCGCCCCGTCATACTAATTTTGCCGCTAGGATCCATGGTCGCATTCAGGTCGGCATTTCCTCTAACGGTTAGCATGTCGCCATTGGCTGGATCCACTACTACATTTAATTCGGCTTCGGGGTTAATGTTAATGTCGGCCACTAAATTGATTCCCTTAATTGGCGACTTGCTAACGCTGTCGGCTTTTAAGTCTTTTTGTCCATTAAAAGGAGGGGCATCGGCATCAATAAATTGTACAATGCCTTCCTGATCAATTACTGAAGGGTCGTTAACGGGCATGGCATAATAGAACTTGGTGCCTTTTTCAACGGTAATGTTCATGTTCACATTAGGTTGGTTCATATCGCCACGTACACGGATATTACTGCTCAAGAATACCGTTCCGTAAATCATATCATTATCCTGAGCGGTTGAGCTAATTGCTCTAAAGTTATCTGTTTTGATATCTAAGCCAAAGCGTACATTGCTGAAATCGCTGGTGTACACCATTCCGTTAACGGTAGCTTTTTTGCCTAAAGAATCAATCAGGGTGAAATTATTGAAACGGACGCCCTCGTTGTTGAAAGCAACTTCTTGATTTGGCATGGTGAAATAGGCGTTAATGTAAGCCACTCTAAAGCCAGCATCATTAAATTTTAATGAACCTAAAATTTGTGGTTTACTTAATTCACCTTTTATGGCAAACTGACCAGTAATGGTTCCTTTACCTTGCTTAATTTGCCCAAGGCTTACGCTTTCTATTTGTCGCAAATCAATTTTGCCGATGTCGATATTCAGATCTAAATTACTTTGGGGAGCGGTGTAATAAAATCCTTTGGCCGAAAGTTCATGTACTCCTTTTAAACTCACGTCAACCTCAAAAGCATTTTCAGTATTGTTGTTAACGATGGCTTTTAAATCGCCCAATTCATCTTTTTGGTAACGTAGTTTCGAAATGGTTAAATTGGCTTCGAACTTAGGGTTTGAAACCAAGTCTTTCACATCTACCGTTCCATTGATGGCTCCACCAACCAAAGTAGTATCGGTTTCGGCGAATTTGGTAAGGGTTTCAATTTGGAAGTCTTTAAATTCTACCTTTAATGGCGAATTGGGAGTGTCGGAGGTACTGTTGATGCTCAACAATTGCGAACCCTGACTGATATTGAACTGATGTGCCAAAATTCCTGATTCGCCAAATTGGATATAGTTTTCTGGTGCTACCGTCCATTTTTCGTAGTCCAATAATAACTTATTAGGGTCTAAATTGAAACGGAAATCTTTGTTGATGGATTGGAAAATACCAGCAATTACATATTTATCCTTACGCTGCCTGTCTCGTAAAAAGACATTTAAATCCAATTTATTATCTGCTGCGGAACCAGAGACTTCGGTATTGAATAAAGCAATAGATGGATTGGTAATGCTGTTGACAAATAAGCGGTAGTTAAGCTTTTCACCATCATTTCCTATATTCAACTTAATGCTATCTAAGTTGATTTTGTTGTAGGTGATTTTCGGGAATACCGCATTCATTAACAAACTATCTTTTTCGGTATCAATTAAACCATTGATTTTGGAAGGGGCAAAGGTGGTGAGCGATGGTACGAAATCTTGTAGAAATTTAGGATTATAGATGTTTGCCGTAAAACGAATGCGCTGCGGCGGAACCTTAGTAACTTCTCCAAACTCATAATATTTGTTAATTTGGTTGATGATCGCACTCCCTACCTTACTCAGCTGATATTTTCCATCGATGGTTGCACTGATCAGCTCTGATTTCAGCACCAATTTATTTTCTGTGGCGGTTGAAACGGCATTTAACTGAACGGTATCTACATTAAACTTTTTACCTTCTTTTACCAACTGCAGACCGGTAGCAAACACGTTGCCGTTCAAGTAGTCCACATCTGCGGTTTTAATATCGGCTTTAATGTTTCCCGCAAATCTAAATTCGGTTTTACTAAAATTTAGTTTTTGTAAATCAACTTGTTTTATAGCCACATTTGCTTTAACTGCGGGATATTTGCCTGCTAAATTGGCATTAGCGCTTAATTCCACATTTACGTTGCTATCGGGCATGTTACCTTTAATAGCTACATTTTGATTGGCATAATTGCCTGACAGTTTCAAATTGCGATAGTTGTACTTGTTGTAATAGGCACTTAGTACGGTGGCATTAAATTGGGCATTGATCTTTTTAGGGTCTAAGCCAGTGCCTACTACAGCGGCTTTAGCTGAAACCCTGCCCAAGGTAGGTTCTTGCTTCAACAATCGGCCTACGTTGAAGTTGTTCAAACTTACATCGGCCTTGTATTTTTCTTTGCCTTTTGGCCCCTTCATGGTTGCGGCTAAAATGGCCCCGCCCATATCTGATCTTACATTCAGATTGGTTTTAAAGTCAGTCATGGAGCCGTTAAATTTGCCGTTGGCATCAATTACGTTGGGAAGTTGAATGCTTGGTGGCAAAGATTTTTTAGGCACAATGGCTAAAATATCGCCTTTGCTGATATGCACTTTTTTAATGTTCAAGTCAAGATAGGCCTTATTAATATCGGTTACATTGTCGGCCTTTCCGTTCACTTCTATTTGGGTATTACTTAAACCGCTAATCTGTAGCTGTGGAATATTCAGTTTGTTTAAATATCCATTCACTTTAGCATTTACCTTAATTTTCTGATTGGTATATTGTTGTGGTAGGGCGTCGCTAAAAAAGGTCGCATCCTTTAATCCAATGGTGGTATTTTTGATGTCGATTTTTAGCTTTACACGTTCGGGATTTTTGGTCAGATCATCCAAAGAAGTAAAACTAAGGTCTGTCGCATTTTCGATACTGGTATTTGGTGTTTTCAGTACAAAATTATCCAGCTTGATTTGCTTATCGTTATATATGGCATCACCTCTTAAAGCACTTAGTACAAAGCCACTTTTATCATTTAACGAGCCATTTTTGACCTTAGCAGTAATCCCCTTGCTGCTATAATTCACCTCTTCAGCACCTAAGTTGAGACCTTTAATGTTCAGATGATTAAAGTCAATACCTTTCTTAAGCGGTTTGGCTCCTAAATTATCGAACTGCAATTGGTTATTGATGAGGTTGATTTTTTTGATAGCCAGTGCCAAAGTAGATTCTTCGGCCACAACCGTATCTTTAACTTTACTTAAATCGTTACTGGGAGCTGGTTTAAACGCAAATTTAACGAAGGAATTAGCGAGCTCGGCATTGTCGGCAAGGTAATGGCCATTGTTTAAATCGACCTTTAAATTATCAAAAGCAAGTTTGTTGACATTTGCCACGGCATTGGTGGTGGTCAACTGGTCATCGTAATTAACTTTTACATTGTTGAATTCGAACTTTTGAACTTCAATGGTTGGCAACTTGCCTTGTTCTTTTTGGGCACTATCAACACTGTTGGTGATATGCTGTACCAACTGGGTTAAAGGTTTTTGCTGTAGGTAAACCAAAGAAGTATTGTCTACCGTGAAATTTTTGATAATGTATTTTTGATTGGCTAAATCAAAATCCTTGATTTTCGTTTCAAGTTTACCGAGATAGAATTTTACGTTGTTGCCTGCTACATCGTCTCTGTAGGTAAGCCCAATATCTTCGAAACGAATTTTATCTACTGAAAATTTTAACGTAGAAGTGGTGTCTTTTTCTACTTTTTCGTCTGGCTTTTTCTGATCACTCATAAAAGCATCAACTAGGAAAGAAAAGTTGAAAGTGGTATCGGGATGAACTCTTTTTACATTTGCCCTGATATTTTTTAGCTCAAGATAGTTGACTTCTACCGTGTTTTTTAAAAGCTTAAAGAGACTAATGTCTACCTGTAATTTTTCGGCGTATAGGAGCGTGTCTTTGTTAAGGTCTTCGATATAAAACTTGTTAAAAACCACATCTTTTGGAAGTGCAATTTTAATGCTTTCTAACCTTACTTCTGTTTTTGTCTTGTTTTTGAGGTAGCTGATGGCCTTGTCCTTTACAAAGTTTTGTACAGCTGGAATGTTTAAGGAAAGCGCAACAAGTACTACCAATAAGATGACACTGGCAATAATCCATAAAATGATTTTAAGACCTTTTCTAAAATACTTGTTCAAGCGTAGCTGTTTTTTTGATGGTTCAATATAATCTATTTATTCTAAAATGGCTTTTAACCACTTAAAGCAAACAAAACTTGCTCCATAAAGTTTTGGTCTCACAACATTCAATTATTAATTTCTAATTTGTATGTTTAGTTTATGAATGTACATAATTTCAATATTAGCTACCAAACTTACGAACATATTAATGAGCTTTCTGAAGAAGACAAGTTGTTGTGCATAATGGCGGAAGAGGCATTAAAAACATCATATTCGCCCTACTCTAAGTTTAAGGTAGGCACAGCCATACAATTGGCAGATGGAGAAATCGTTTTGGGAAGTAACCAAGAGAATGTGGCCTATCCTTCTGGTTTATGTGCCGAAAGGGTGGCTCTTTTCGCCATTGGTTCTTCAAAGCCAAATGCAATAGTTAAGAGTATGGCCATTACGGCTTTTACCGAAAGTTTTGATATCAAAAATCCTGTCACTTCCTGCGGTGCCTGTTTACAGGTGATGGCGGAATTTGAGCAACGTCAAAAATCGCCTATTACAGTAATTTTCTATTGCCTAAACGGACAGATTATGAAAGTAGAGGGAATCAGAAGCTTACTGCCCTTTGTTTTTGTAGAGGATAGATTGGCGGGAATTACCTAACATTTAGTGCTTGCTTAGCATAAATGTTATCGGTTTGGATAAAATCTGGGTTCATTGCAAAGGCTTTTCTCAGTTCATCTCGGTAATAGGGAGTCCACAACTGTACTTTTAAGCCCGCTTTGTGCGCAGCTGCAACCGTTTCCTGAGTTACCGAAGGGTCGGTGTAATTGCAGCTTAGTGCATCATAGCCTAACCTAACCGCATTATTTATTTTTTCGGGCATGGGTTCATACCTCATAAAACAAGTTGTAATTCCTTTGGTAGCATTGTTTGATTTTAATTTGGTACAGAATAATTGACTATCTACTTCCACCAAGGTCCGGTCAATAAATTTATAACTTTCGAATACTTTTGCTAAACTAGCCGCCAGTTGGGTCAAATAGCCATTTCTATCTCCATACAAACTGAAAGTACTTGTGTTAAATGATATTTTAATATCTAGAGAGATGTATAAGCCAGTACCCGTGTTGTTGTTCCAATCGACAATTTCAGATAGCCTATAAATGCGGTCTGATTTATTTTTATGGCAAATGTTAATCTTTTCAATGTCCGTATCCCTCATTTCTGGAATAATCCCTTGAAAAGTGCTATTGCACACAAAACCGCTTAAATCACTGTTATGCCAAACCCAAGGTGTACCATCAAGGCTCATTTGGATATCCAATTCTACTCCATCTAACCTTTTAGCCGCATTTTGCACCGAAGGAAGAGTATTCTCAATCAACAAGTCGTTGTAGTTGTTGTTGCCGCTGCCTTTATGTCCCATAAAATTGGTGGCCGTTTCCATGGGAGCTGGTCTACCACAGGAATTTAAGAAGAATGAAAATCCCACTATGTAGCTGGTAAACAATACGATACGTCTATTAAGGAAGGGCATTGTTAAGAAATGGGATGTTGATTGAAATACAAAGTTATATAATTTAAAACAAGTTTTTACAACTTGAATGTTTAGTTTTTCATAGGCAGAAAAGAGTGCTGATAATTATGATTTGTTCAACTAAGTAGACGAGGGTCAGCGCATAGGCAGATGAAAGTCTATGACTAGATTACTCCTTTTATCTCTAAAAATATGCCGTATTCAGAAAGTGCGTTTAAGCGGATTAAAGCAGGTTTTTGCAAATTTGGTTAAAGGCCTATGAGGCCTTTTTTCCCCGATGATTGGAAAAAATGGGGCTGCTTATCTTAAACTTTCCTATCTTTAAAATGAAAACCAAAATTATCTTGCATGAGAAAACTCACCACTTTAATATTTGCAGTCATCGCTTTGTTTTTGGTGTCCTGTAAAAATCAAAAGGCCGACTTGGTCGTTTATAATGCCCGTATTTATACCGTAAATGAAGGATTTGAAGTGGTAGAGGCCATGGCCATTAAGGATGGTAAGATCCTAGCCTTGGGAAAATCGGAAGACATTAAGGCCCAATATCCTGCTAAAGAAATGTTGGATGGCCAAGGAAAAGCGATTTATCCGGGCTTTATTGATGCACATGCACACTTTTTTGGCTATGCGCAAAGTTTGAACAATGCTAATCTGACCGAAGCAAAATCATGGGAAGAGGTATTGACCAGATTGCAGGAATTTGCAAGCACGCATCCCGAAGGTTGGCTAACTGGTAGGGGCTGGGACCAAAATGATTGGCCTGAAAAGCAGTTCCCTACTAAAGATAAATTAGATGAACTTTTTCCTGACCGACCTGTTCTGCTCACTCGAATTGATGGGCACGCTGCTATTGCCAACCAAAAAGCACTTGAAGCCGCCGGAATTACAAAGGCCTATGAACTTACAGGAGGAGAAATTATTGAAAAAGATGGTAAACTTACCGGAGTTTTGATTGATAATGCTGTTGATTTGGTGAATAGCAAAGTCCCTTCGCTTACCGAAGCGCAAATGAAAACATTGCTATTACAGGCACAAGAAAATTGTTTTGCAGTAGGCTTGACCACTATTGATGATTGTGGTTTGGATTATGATGCTGTAGAAGGTATTGAACAATTGCAAAAGAATGGCGATTTGAAAATGCGTTTCTACGTCATGCTTTCTGATAAGGAAAAAAACTATGATTATTTATTTAAGCGAGGCGCTATTAAAACAGACCGATTAAATGTAAGGTCGTTTAAAGTATATGGAGATGGTGCCTTGGGTTCAAGGGGAGCCTGTTTGCTACATCCTTATAGCGATATGCCCAATAAAAAAGGATTTTTGTTGAGCGATTTGGGCCACTTCGAAAAAGTAGCGAAGAAAATTAATGAACATAATTTCCAGATGTGTACACATGCCATCGGCGATTCAGCCAATCGGGCTATCCTTAAGATATATAATAAAATTTTGGGGCCTAATAATGATAAACGTTGGCGCATAGAGCACGCTCAAGTAGTAGCTCCAGAGGATTTTGAACTGTTTGGAAAGGCAAAGATAGTGCCATCAGTACAGCCTACACATGCTACTTCTGATATGTATTGGGCGCAAGATCGGTTGGGAAAGGATAGGATAAAAGGTGCTTACGCTTACAAACAATTGTTGCAGCAAAACGGTTGGCTTCCATTGGGAACCGATTTCCCGGTAGAGCAGATCAACCCGATGCTTACTTTTTACGCCGCAACAATCAGAAAAGATGCTGCGGGTTGGCCGGCTACGGGATTTCAGGTGGAAAATGCCTTAACACCAGAAGAAACATTGAGGGGAATGACCATTTGGGCTGCCAAATCAAACTTTGAGGAAAAGGAAAAAGGTAGTTTGGAAGTGGGTAAATTCGCCGACTTTGTACTGATGGAAAATGACTTATTGAAAGCAAACGCGAAACAAATTTTAGAAAATAAAGTAATTAGAACATATATTAATGGAGAAAAAGTTTATGAGAAAAAATAATCTGCTGGGCGTAACTGCCATTTGTTTAACTGCTGTTGTTTCCTTTACTGCCTGCGCCCAAGATCATAAACAAAACCAAAATCGTTTAAACAAAATGAACGATGTGGTGAAGCATACGGTATTGCTTAATAACTATCAAAATTTCATTCCAATAGTAGGACTTGCCGAGAAAAAAATAGTATCCATCGGTTTGGGCTATTCCTATCAAATCGGCTTTGATAGCCTTTTAAATAAATATGCTCCTGTGAGTAGTCTGAATGCAAATAAATACGCAGACTCCACCACTTTAAATGACTTGGAAGACGACGTGAAGTTCTACAATACTGTTATTGTGGCGTTAAATAGCGATATGGCCAAGAATGCAAAGTATATTAGTTTTATTGGCAATTTGGCTAAAAGCAAGAAAGTAGTCGTGGCTTTATTTGGTAATGGCACTGCCTTGAGCTCTTTTGACCAGTTGAATGCACCCTTGGTTTGGAGTTCAGAAGATAATGAGGAAGCTGCTTTGGTAGCTCCGCAATTTATATTTGGTGGCATTGGGGCTACACAGATGTTAGATAAAAGCTATTCTGCTAAATATGTGCAGGGAACGGGTTATCTTACCCAAGCCACACGTTTGAAATATACGGTACCCGAAGATGCAAACGTGAACAGTAACGATTTAAGAGAAATAGATGATATTGTAAACGATGGGATTGCTAAAAAAGCTTCTCCTGGAATGGTGGTGTTGGTGGCAAAAGACGGAAAAGTAATTTACAACAAGGCTTTTGGTTACCATACCTATGACAATCAAATTGCTGATAAGGTAACGGATATTTTCGATTTGGCTTCGGTAACGAAAACAACTGCTACTACGCCAAGTGTAATGCGTTTGGTGGAACAAAAGAAGCTAAAACTCGATACCAATGTAGGCTATTATATTGCAAAGGCCCGTAACACACCTATGAATGGAATTAATGTAAGAGAAGTGATGTTGCACCAGGCAGGATTTATTCCCTACATTCCATTTCATAACTTTGTAAAAGAGGGCGATTACAGCAGGGATTCTTCAGCAGCTTACCCAACTAAAGTAGCGGATAACTACTATATCAAAAAGGGCTTCTTTAATGATTTCATGTGGCCAAAAATGTTAAACTCTCCCATTAAAACCAGAGGTAGTTACGTATATAGTGATATCAGTATGTACGTGATGCAGGATATTGTGGAACATATTTCTGAAATGCCAGAAGACCAATATGTACAGCAGAATTTTTATATCCCTTTGGGAATGCAGACTGCGGGATACTTGCCTAGAAACAGATTTCCTAAAGATAGAATCGTACCTACAGAGGATGACAAAGTATTTCGAAAAACCCTGCTGGAAGGTTATGTGCATGATCAGGGAGCAGCCCTAAAGGGAGGCGTCGCTGGACATGCTGGGTTATTTGGCACTGCTAACGATTTAGCCATTTATAACCAAATGTTATTGAACAAGGGAACTTATGGTGGTGAGCAATATTTTACACCGCAAACGGTTGAGATGTTTACCAGCAAGCAATCTGATGTAAGTAGGAGAGGTTTAGGTTTTGATAGATGGGACCCAGATCTGAGTAAAAAGTATCCATCTGAATTGGCTTCTCCACAAACTTTTGGACATACGGGTTACACAGGAATTGGGGTTTGGGTAGATCCATCTCGTAACATGGTTTACATTATTTTAACTAACCGTGTAAACCCTACAGTAAGTGAAATGTTGGGCAAGTTGAACATCCGCCCGCGTATTCAAGATGTGGTTAACCGAGCAATTGATAAAAGTAAAAAGTAATCTCTCTGTAGCAGATAGACTTACGAAGTTTTCAAAACTTCGTAAGTCTCTAAAAATTCAGCTCTCCGACCAATACAATAAAGGATGAGTAAAACCCCGAAAGGGTGGTATATCATTAACCTAGCCGTCTTCTCGTAGAAAATCTATCAGCTTTTGCATGGCCAAAGCCCTATGGCTTATTTTATTTTTTTCAGACATTTCCATTTCCGCAAAAGTAATGTCATAACCATCAGGTTGGAAAATAGGGTCATAACCAAAGCCTTTAGATCCTGTTGGTTCCATTCTGATGGTTCCCTCGATAATTCCTTCAAATAAATAGTTTTCACCATTTTTAAGTAAAGAGATGACCGTTTTGAACCTTGCTTTTCGGTTGCTTTTGCCTTCCAAGTTTTTCAATAGAAGTTGCAAATTGGTGGTATCATCTTTTACACCGCTATATCTTGCGGAGAAAATTCCTGGTTCATTATTTAGGGCTTCTACTTCCAGTCCGCTATCATCTGCAAAACAATCCAAATGATAGTGTTGATAAACGTAGGTGCTTTTCAATGTGGCATTTTCAGCAAAAGTGTCGCCGGTCTCTGGAATATCTACCAGGCAGTTAATATCTTTTAAATTCAGTACTTGATATTCAGGTGCTAGGATATTGGCAACTTCTTCTGTTTTATGAGCGTTGTTGGTAGCAAAAACCAATTTTTTGGTCATATGTTCAAATTTTTTAACGTTCCCCAAAGTGTTTTCTTTGATGCCATATCCGCATCTAATGAATGAAGGTTGTGGGTGAAAATCATGTTGATGTTTTGGAGTACATGTAATTGGTGTAATTGATGTTCTGCAAGGCCCAATGCAATTGGCGATACTCCAAAAGAAAGGAGAAACTTACAGGAGAAAAATGCACTCAGGTGTTCAAACTTGGCAGTAGTATAGGCCGAGTAATTGACTAAAGCAAAATCGGCATTTTTGAGGTTAATAGAAAGCACTAGTTTTCTAAGTAGTTCTGTCCCTTGTGGTGTACTTACCGGATTCTCGGTGTCATTTACAAGGATGAGAATCTTTTTTTCGTTTTTGCCCAAATATTTGAAATCAAAAACTTCACCATAGCTTGGTGCTGGCTCTTCCAATTTGGGTAGTTCAGCAATGGGCTGTTCATAGGCCTGAGCCTCTTTAGGAGTATCTACAGGCTGATTTTCCATCATGGTCATATCACCAGCCAAGTAAACATCATCGGTGAAAAATAAACGTAAAGCTTCTGCGTTAGTAATAAGTTGGCTGCTATTCATTTTTTATGGAAAAATTTCTGTTAAAATTAGTTAAATATCTTATTATAGCACCTTAAATTGTTACTTTTATCCAATAATTAAAAAACGCATCTTTTGTGAAAAAAGCCTGTTTAGCTCTAATTTTTACTGTTGCCGGAAATCTTTTGTACGCCCAAAATGTGGCTTCAATTAACGGAAATCCCATTAACAGCAAAGAATTTTTATGGGTTTATAAGAAAAATCATGCTGGCGAGACCAATCTAGATTATAAAGATTTGGCCGCCTATTTAGAGCTATATGTCAACTTTAAATTAAAAGTAGCAGAAGCCAAAGCATTGGGATTAGATGCGGATGAAGCTTATAAGCAGGAAATCGCTGGTTATGAAGAAGCTTTGAGGTCGCAAAATAAAATTCCTGTAAATTCGCCAGAATATGCTTACATCATGAACGAATATAGAGAGGGTGTTTTGATGTTTAATGTGTGCGAGCAAAAAATATGGTCGAAGGCACAAGATGATGACGAACAGATTAAAGCTTATTTCGATACCAATGCCAAAAAATATGAAGGCAAACCGTTTAGTGAGGTAAGAGGACAAGTGATCGGAGATTACCAGCAACAACTGGAAAATGATTGGATTGCCAGCTTGAGGTCTAAATACAAGATCAAGGTGAACCAATCGGAGCTTAAAAAATTGACCAAGCAATAATGGCTTTGTTAACAGACTACGCTCAATAATTTTAACTTTGTAAATTATACAACAGAATTTAACATACTAATGAAGAGATTTTTATCAATAGCAGGCCTTTTAATGTGCTTGTTTTTGAATGTTAAGGCACAAAATACAAATCCCAATTTGGATAAAGTGGTAGCGGTAGTAGGTAACAACATCATCTTACTTTCCGATCTTAACCAGCAATATGCAATTTATTTAAATCAAGGTAACCCTGCCGACTCAAGGGCCAAATGCTATTTCTTGCAACAGATGTTGATCCAGAAACTTTTAAAGCAACAGGCTGAAATTGATTCGATTGTGGTGGAAGAAAGCCAAGTTGACGATGAGCTGGATAAAAAAATGCGTTATCAGGTTAACCGTATGGGGGGGCAAGAGCGTTTAGAGCAGTTCTTGCAAAAATCTTTGTTGCAATATAAAGACGAGATGAGACCAGACGTAAAAGAAGGTTTGATTGCGCAAAAGATGCAGGCAAAAATTACAGAGAATACTTCGGTAACCCCTTTGGAGGTGAAAAAATATTTTGAAAGTTATCCAAAAGATAGTTTGCCTGATATTGGTGCAGAAGTAGAGGTGGGTGAAATTGTATTGCAGCCTAAGCTTACCAAAGCTGAAAAGCAGAAATATTATGATAAATTGGAAGCCCTTCGTTTACGTGTTAAAAGTGGTGAAGATTTCGGTTTCTTAGCTAAATCTTATTCGGAAGATCCAGGCTCGGCATCGGAAGGTGGTGATTATGGTTTCATTGATAGACAAACCATGGTAAAGGAGTTTACCGCTTGGGCCTTTAAACTTAAAGCAGGTGAAATGTCGCCCGTTTTTGAAACAGAATACGGTTATCATATTGTACAAGTTATTGAACGTAGGGGTGAGCAGGCGCATGTGAGGCATATTTTGATCCGTCCGCAGAACACACTGCAAAGTTTGGATCGTACCAAGCTAAAAGCTGATAGTATTTATCAGGATATTATTGGTAAAAAAATACCATTCGCAGCTGCAGCATCTCTTTACTCAGACAATAAAGAAACCCAATACAATGGTGGTATGATGCTTTATGCAGATAACCAAACTGCCAGAACAACTTTTGTTCCTGTAGAAAAATTAGATCCAGCAGTATTCGTTGTTATTGATACCATGAAAGTTGGAGGGATTTCGCAACCAGTGAAATTTAGCGATCCGCAAAGCGGTAAAGAAGGCTATAAAATCTTCTTCCTTAAATCTAAAATACCGCCACATAAAGCGAGTTTAGAGCAGGACTATCCTAAATTTAAGGAACAGGCCGAAGCAGAGAAAAAAAGTAAGATCATTAGCGAGTGGTTTGAAAAAAGAAGAGAAACTACTTATATTAAGGTTGATAATGAGTTTGCCACTTGTGACGAGCTAAAAATTTGGTTGAAGAAAGATAAAGACAGTAAATAGCCAATGCAGTTTAAAAACGAGGTAGAAGCTGTTGATGCCCTGCATCAATCGTTTAAAAATATACAAGCCGAAATTGGTAAGGTTGTCATTGGACAAGATGAAATTGTAAAATCAGTGCTCATTGCTATTTTTAGTAATGGGCATTGTTTGTTAGTAGGCGTACCGGGATTGGCCAAAACGCTTTTGGTGCAAACAGTAGCCAATGTATTGGACCTTGATTTTAATCGTATTCAATTTACGCCAGATTTGATGCCCAGCGACATTATTGGAGCAGAGATTTTAGGAGAAGATAGACATTTCAAGTTTATTAAGGGACCTATTTTCTCAAACATCATTTTGGCTGATGAGATTAACCGTACACCGCCCAAAACACAGGCGGCATTGTTAGAAGCGATGCAAGAAAAGGCTGTAACTGCTGCGGGTGTTACCCATGGTTTGCCACAACCGTTTTTTGTATTGGCTACTCAAAACCCAATTGAGCAAGAGGGTACTTATCCTTTGCCTGAAGCGCAGTTAGACCGTTTTATGTTCAATATCGCACTGGACTATCCTGCATTTGCAGATGAGTTGACAATAGTAAAAAATACAACGAGCAATAAAACTGTAGAGTTACAGAAAATAGTTAATGCTGCTGAAATACAATATTTCCAAAAGTTGATTCGCAATATACCAGTTACTGATAATGTATTGGAATATGCTGTAAAACTAGTTGCTAAAACTCGTCCTAATAGCGAATTTGCTACCGCAGAAATCAATAACTATATTTCATGGGGAGCTGGCCCAAGAGCCTCTCAGTTTTTGGTGCTTGGTGCTAAATGTCATGCTGCCATTTCTGGAAAGTATGCTCCGGATATAGAAGATGTGCAAGCTGTTGCAGAAGCTATTTTGCGCCATAGAATTGTTCGAAACTATAGAGCAGAGGCCGAAGGCTTAACTACTGAACAAATTATTAAAAACTTGTTTTAGATTTCCTATTGGCTGTTAATATTGGCTTTAACAAGTTGATGGCCAATATTTCGTATATTTGTATCAGCTTTTTATAAAATGAAGATTACAAGGAATACCATAGCGAAAACAGAAATCAAAAAGCTGATTAGCAATTCTGAGGTGGCTTTGTCGCATGCAGAAATACAGCACGAGCTAAACGATTTATGCGACCGTGTAACTATTTATCGGGTGCTGGACCGTTTGGTTGATGAGGGTGCTGTTCATAGAATTGTTAATGTAGATGGGGTAATTAAATACGCTGAGTGTCACGATTGTGAAACACAGCACCACCATAACCATCTACATTTTAGCTGTGAAAAATGTAAATCAGTTACTTGTTTGGAAGATGTAATCCCTTCATTTAAGCTACCGAAACAATACGAAGTAAAAGAAGTCAATTTTACCCTTTCGGGTTTATGCCCTAAGTGTTCAGGAGCATAAATTTATTTATATAATTTCCTCTATAATTGATTGCCCTTTAGAATAATCACCGGAAGTCCATTCCCAAGTTTCGTGCAATTTAATTCTTCCATCAGGCAATATCTCTGGTGTTGATTGGCATCTGCCGGTCATCAGTTCCCCTCTATTATTCACTTGATGATAGCGCATATTGATGTTGCCCTGTTCGTCAACCAAGCCTATTAAATGTCCGCTAACAATTTTACCTCCACTATAAGTAGAAGTAAGAATGTTGCCAACTTGCGTGTAAACGAAAATAGTTTCATTAGAAGTTTCCCCATTTTCGGTGTTATTGATGGGTCTGAAGATTTTCTGGTCGTAATTAATCATCATTTAGTATTTAATGGCTAATTTGCCAATGGTAGTTCCGGACTCTAGTTGTTGATGTGCTTGTTTTAAGCTTTCGGCCGAAAGCCCATTGAGCGTTTTGGTAAGCGTAGGTATAAGGGTTCCTTCGTCCAGTAAATCAGCAACTTTATTTAAAATGTGATGTTGTTCAACCATATCCTCAGTTTGGAAGCTGGATCTGGTGTACATGAACTCCCAAGAGAAACTAGCACTTTTTGTTTTTAGTTTATTAAGCGCTATTGGAGTTGCGCTACCGGTAATGGAAGCAATATGGCCTTGTGGCTTGATCAGTTCGGCCATGGTATCCCAATAGCCATTGGTATCTACAAAATCTACAATAAAGTCCACAAACTGAAATCCAGCGGTTCTAATCTCCTCCACCAAGTTTTTGTGATTTACAACCATATCAGCACCCATTTGCTTACACCATTCAATTGTTTCTGACCTTGATGCGGTGGCTATTACTTTAAGGTTGGCAATTTTTTTAGCTAATTGTATGGCAATAGAACCTACACCTCCAGCGCCTCCAATAATGAGTAAGGTTTTACCTTTATCTTTTTCAGCACTGATACGAATCCTGTCAAACAAAATTTCCCAGGCGGTAAGTACGGTGAGCGGCATTGCGGCGGCGGCTTCGTCACTTAAGGCTTTAGGTTTTTTACCTACAATACGCTCGTCAATCACCTGAAACTCTGCATTGCAGCCTGGTTTGGTAATATCGCCTGCATAATATACTTCATCACCAACCTTAAATAGGCTAACGTTTTCGCCTATGGCTTCTACTACTCCAGAAGCATCCCAACCAATAATCTTTGGTTGTTCCAATACGGTGTCTTTTGCAGAATTTTGTCTGATTTTAAAATCGACTGGATTAACAGCAATTGCTTTGATTTTAACAAGTAGCTCGTGTCCTGTTGGACTAGGTTTTTCGGTTTCAAATTCAATGAAACTATTGGGCTCCGATACGGGAAGAGAAGTTTTAAATCCTACTGCTTTCATGATTAAATGTTTTGAACAAATTTAAAAGAGAAGGCCAACTAGGTTGTCATTGGAAAGTTTTTTTATTTACAAGGGAAGGAGAAGTTTAGTTTGTTGGTGCTTTGTGTTCTTTGCGACTTCTTAGAACCTTTGCGGTTTAATCTTTAATGCAAAGAAAATAGAGAGTTTCGCAAAGAACGCAAAGATTACATATAAGCCTTGGTTAAATAGACCCGATTGTGTGGAAATACTTTTTGTCATCACTAGCTTTTGTATGCTGTCACGCTGAGTTAATCGAAGCGTTTGGCGGAGAAGAAAGAGATCCTTCGATAGGCTCAGGATGACAAGAGTTGGAGCAAAAAGATTGAAACAAAAGCGGAGCTTGCTTAAATAGCGGCGATGATATTGCTTCGAAAAAAAGAAATTATTTTTTTTCGAAATCTAGCCTAATGGAAAACACATTGCTATAAAGCGCATCGGAGCTATTGCCCACGTTGGTTAGCGCATAGTCTAAAGAAAAGTTCTTGATTTTGATGCCAACACCCATATTAGGTTGATAGGTATAGATTTGCTTTCCGGTAAAGTCGGTTGATTTTTGAATGTTGCCCAATCCTCCACGGAGGAAGATGGTTTTTCTGAAATCGACAGAAAGACCAATAGTCGGGTCGGCACTTACGGGGTCAGCACTTACTAGAACGTTTCTCTTCCCATCAGTAGTCAAATTCACATTGGTTTCGGCCATAATATTGAATTTTTCGCTCAATGGGGTCGCATAGGCAACACCTAATACTATACGGGGGTTGGTAGTTTCGGTGGAACTTTTTGGGATATCGTTTCCGGTGGTAGCATACACGGTAGACAGTTTGTCGGCATTGTAGCTCCATGAGTTAAAGGTAGAGGTGATATCTTTTCCCACGGCAGCAAAAATCCATTTTCCTTTTTTGTACTGCACTCCAGCATCTAGCCCAAAACCCCATGATTTGCCATATTCGCCTACCAGTCGATGGATAATTTTTACATTGGCGCCATAGCTTAAACCATCTTCATTTCCAATGCCATTTTTACCTTTTTTTCTGGCATAAGAAAAGATAAAAGCATAGTCGGCAGCGGAAAATTTCTTTACCCTATCATAGTTGATGTTGCCATCGGCATCAATGAGTTCGGAAGTGTCGGGAATATCGTCAACCCCAAAACGTAAAATGGAGGCCCCAACTACTGCGGTATTGTCTTGAACTGAGGTTGCAAAAGAGCCATAGTCATATTTGGCAATGCCTGCAAAATATTCGGAGTGCATAAAGCTCACTTGGCGCGGGGTTTCCATACGTGCAAGGCCCGCCGGGTTCCAATACCCTGCTGTAACATCGTTTACACTAGCCACTACAGAACCTGATAGGCCAAATGCTGTAGAACCTACACCAATGTTAAGAAATTCATTGCTGTATTTCCTTTGGGCTTTAACAGAGATGGTAAAAAAAGCTAAAATAATGAGTAGCGGGTACTTGCGCATGGTTATGTTAACCGATTTTCTATTTCTTCAAATATAATCATAAAATCAACTTCCAATTGGTTTTTGTAAAATTCTAATACAGAGGTAAGTTGATAGGTGGTTTTTTCTGTGAAAGGACGCTCCCATAAACGCATACAGATCCGTTGTAGGGCATAACTAATGTTATCTAATTTTTGATAGCTTAGGAGGTACCTACTTGATTTGAAACTGTCGAAAAACTTAAAAAATAAATCAGTGTCGTTTATTTTGCATTGTTTGATGAACCTTGCTAAATGTTCGGGGTCAACGGCATTTAATTGGTCATAAAACGAATAGATCGCTATTTTTTGATGTTCGATGAGCAGGTGATCTAGAAGAAGTTCCACCCCAATATGTGCTAAAAAAGATGGCCTTACTGGTGTATCTTTTAATATGGGAATGAGCAGATGCTTAAGTTCCTGTGTTTTCGTATGGAAAAAATCCGATGAATGAAATATGAGGTCTACCTGCAAATGTCTTTTCCAACCAGTAAGTATGTTTTGTGAATCAGCTTGTTGGAATAATTCAGGCTGTTTTTCTGGGTGAGCATTCCAATTTTTGTTCGCATTTTTAAGAAGGTCGGGCAATATTGTCCCAATTACCACATTGGCATTAGGGGTATCCCGATCAAAATAAAAATGTGAAAGGAAGTTCATTTTGTAAATATAGCTATATAGATGGTTAGTTGATGGTTGTTTCGTTGTTTGGTCTTAGCATTTAGGGGCCAAAAAACTAAAAAACTGAAAAACCAAAAAACTAAAAAGTTATCTTTGTGCCCTAAAATCGTTAAAAAGATGATAAATTTTGTAGAAGAATTACGTTGGAGGGGCATGCTGCACGACATTATGCCTGACACTGAGCAGAAACTAAATGAAGGCATGCGTGCTGGTTATATTGGTTTTGATCCAACTGCTGATTCTTTGCATGTAGGACACCTGACCCAAATCATGACCTTAATCCATTTTCAAAGAGCTGGCCATAAGCCTGTTGCTTTGGTTGGTGGCGCAACGGGTATGGTGGGCGATCCGTCTGGAAAATCGGATGAACGTAATCTGCAAACGGAGGAAATGGTTGCGCATAACCTTGAAGGAATGAAAAGGCAACTGGCTAAGTTCTTGAAATTTGAAGATGCGGGAAATGGTGCGGTAATGGTTAACAATGCGGATTGGTTCAAGAATTTTAATTTTCTTGATTTCATTCGTGAGGTAGGTAAGCACATTACGGTGAACTACATGATGGCGAAGGACAGCGTGAAAAAGCGTTTGGAAGGAGATAATGGAATGTCATTTACCGAGTTCAGCTATCAGTTGGTACAAGGCTACGATTTTTATTATTTGTGGAAACATCATAACTGCATATTGCAAATGGGAGGTTCTGATCAATGGGGCAATATTGTTACCGGAACAGAATTGATCAGAAGAAAAGATCAAGGTACTGCTTATGCCTTAACTACCCAATTGATTAAAAAAGCCGACGGAACCAAATTTGGCAAAACCGAAAGTGGCGCTATTTGGTTAGATCCTGCTAAAACTTCACCATATAAATATTATCAGTTTTGGTTAAATGCCTCGGATAGTGATGTAAAGGCTTGGATAAGAATCTTTACTTTAAAAGGTAAAGAAGAAATTGAAGCTTTAGAAAAACAACACGATGAGGCTCCGCATTTGCGCATTTTGCAAAAAGCATTAGCGGAAGATATTACTGTGAGAACGCACTCGGACGAAGCTCTGGAAACTGCCATTAAAACTTCGGAGTTTTTGTTCGGAAATGGTTCCCTAGAATTTTTGAAAGGATTATCTTCTGTAGAGGTACTTGATATTTTTGAAGGTATTCCTCAATTTAACATTGCAAAAGCTGACTTAACAGACGGTATTGATACCCCATCTTTATTGGCTGAAAAAACAACTGTTTTTCCTTCTAAAGGAGAGGTAAAGAAAACGGTACAAGGAGGTGGCTTAAGCATTAATAAAAATAAAGTAGCAGATCTAAATACTACCTTTTCAAGTTCTGATTTAATTAATGATGAATTTTTAGTAGTGCAAAAAGGAAAGAAAAACTACTTTTTGATTATTGCTAAGTAATTAAAAAGTAGCCTTGAATAGAAAATGCCACATTTTAGAGTGTGGCATTTTTTATTTCAGACAAAATGCGTATATTGGGGATAATTGTCTGATATGAAGAAGAAAACTGAAGAATTATCAAAATTAGAAGATCCAGCCGTTGCTTATGGATTGGCTAACGTACAAGGTCCTCTTGCAGTTATTATGGGCGGTAAAACCATTCATCCATCAGATTATGATTTAGTAAACATTGCACGGGAGGGTATTGCAAAAAATAAGCTACTTGCATTGGCTAAAAAACTCTCTTTAACCATTGAGGAGCTAGCTGATATATTGCACATTAGCGAGCGTACTTTACAACGTTACGAGCCTAGTACCTTAATCAAAACTGAACATGCTGATAGAGCCATTGAACTGGCAAAGCTCTATGAACGCGGTGCAGAAGTTTTAGGTAGTCATGAAGCCTTTAATAAATGGTTGCGTCATCCTAACCTCGCATTGCGTCATCAAATTCCGTTAACATTATTAGATACTTCCATTGGTTTTACAATGGTGTTAAATATTTTGGGGAGGATTGCTCACGGAGTATTCAGCTAATGTTGGTTTATCGTATTGCTTTACCTGAATATATAGAAGACCTTAGTGGAACTGGGGCCAAGCTTTATGGTGGACGCTGGAACGAGCAAGGTACTGCTGTTGTATATTTTGCGTCATCAAGAGCCATGGCCATTATGGAACTTTTGGTTCACTTAAATGGCGATGATTTGGATAGAGATTTCTCTTTGGCTGCTTTTGAAGTGCCCGATGACAAAATTGAACAGGTAGCCATTAAAGATCTGCCAGAAAATTGGAAAGAATATGAAGCCGAGTCCTTTTTGAAAGCTATTGGACATCAGTTTATCGCTAAGGGTAATCAATTGGTTTTAAAAGTGCCTTCTGTTTTAGTAGAAGAAGAAAACAATATTTTAATGAACCCTAACCATACGGATGCAAATAAGGTTAAGTTAATTTCTAAGCGAGTTTTTAGATTTGATAGGAGGCTAAAAGACTAAATTATTGCACTAATAGATTGCAACCTCTAATATCTGCATTGTCGAATCTGCCCATAATTTCAAAACTATTTTCTCCATGTATTTTGCCTAAGTCTTGGGTAGCGATAAACGAGCAGGAGTTTACATTGGCTAAATCAATCACATTGACTCCACCCGTGGTATTTGATTGGGAAAGGATACTCAAGGGGTCAGAAGTATCTCTCAATAATATTTTCATCCAAGGTGGACATTCAAAAATACCGTTTCCTTTGGAGTAAGCCTGAGACAATAATTCGGTCATGCCATATTCGCTGTGGATGTGTTTAACGCCAAAAGCATCACAAAGTAAATGGTGAAGCTCGGCCCTTACCATTTCCTTTCGCTTGCCTTTCATGCCGCCCGTTTCCATAACAATCAATTCGGGGAAATCAATTTGGTGCTGCTCCGTAAAATCCAGTAGTGCATAGGTAACACCAATCAAAAGTGTCTTTTGTCCATCTGCTTTGAGCTTATTTAAAGTTTCGAATAACTCTTGGTGGTTATGTAAAAAGTAGCCGCTTAAAGGGTGAATGCTTTGCTTAAGCAAGTCGTCTACCATGTAAATTAAAGAAGAACCGTCTCTTTCAAGGTAAGAGGGTAAAAGTGCTAAAATGCAATATTCGCTAGGTTTGCCATAAAAAAGTTCGAACGCTTTGTTATAGCTTTCTTCGTAAATGGATACATCTTGTACCAAGTGTTTACTAGTCATTTGGCCAGTAGTGCCCGAACTGCTAAAGGTAATTTCCGTTGGTGCCGAAGAAGAAATGACAGCATGTGATTTGAAAAAACTAATGGGCAGAAAGGGAATATCTTGGTAATGCCTAACATCATTATGATTAATTCCAAGGTGTGAGATATACTGACGATAAATTTCACATTTGATCGCTTGATGCCTAAATACAGCTAAGGCCGATTCATTGAAATCTTGCTCATTGCTGATAGAAAAAAAATGCCCAGGACTTAAATTCACTGGGCAAAAATACAAAGTTTTAATCGATTACGATTTTGCTTTTGATGTAATCGTTGATTTTCTGAAGTAATATCCGCATAAACCACTAATTCCAGCGGTCAGCCCACCAATAATGGCTGTAACGGCTAGTATTGCAGGCCATATTTTTAATCCAAACATTTCGGCTACTCGCGAGGCCAACAAATGGTGATTGGGCATACTTTTATATAGTGCCATAGCTGTCCATAACACAAGGATCGCTAAAAATGGTTGCCAAAACGAGATTTTTGCGGTTTTTCCAATAATGCCACAAGTAGCAAATGATACGACAATGATTACCCACCAAGGGAAAAACGATTGTAAGGCAAATGATATAATGAGAATAACGATGAAGACCATTTTATTTTTTTGAAATTTTATAACGTGAGATAATTTTTCCCGATTTGTCATCAGGGGATTGCATAAAGAATAAATCGTATAATTTTCCTTCAGCCCAAGTGTCAATCATGTTGTCGTAAAAAGGGCTTCCAGGATTACCAGATTGTCCACCAGGATAAACACCATGCCCCTTAGGTGCTTTGCCTAATTCTATCACCATTCTCCATGAAGGTCCGTTGCTTTCGCTCAAAGCATTCACTGTACTTTTTGAGCCTCCTATGAGTAGTTTCTTAGAACCAAATCCGGGTATTTTTGCCAGGTGGGGTACATTGGTGTTTTTTACGTTTGCCCATTGCCAATGCTCGCCTATCGGGCCGTATTTTCTTTCTAAGCTATCACAAGCATACTTGAATGAGCTATTCACCAAATCCGATAAGGTTTCTTTTTGGGAGGTGTTCACATTGTCGAACCATTTGGCATTGGGGTCTTTTTGGATCAGTTCAATGGTTCTATCTCTCGAAGGGTAGCGCATTGGGTTTTGCTTGTCATTAAACTCATCATCCCAAATTTCGATAGACAGTCTTTTAGTCCATAAATCAAATACACTGGCAGCAACGGATTTGGAATCAAAATATCTATTCCATTTTGAAGTGAGATTGTAAGCTTCTTTTTGAGTGGCGTTTAGCTTGGCTGCATTTACCAATGGAAGCAGGTAAGGTATCAGGTTTTCGGCCATAATACTGTAGGAATCCATTTGCAGATTGCGCATACTGTCGGCGGTGATTTTTTCCATCGCTTTTAGCCTGTCGTTAATCCGCTTTCCTCTTTCATAGGGCGAGAATTCCCAATTGATATAATATGGGTAGCTTGGGTCGGTTGAGGATTGATTAGCAGAGCTTACGAAATTTCGTGGTGGATTTTTAACGGTTGGGTTTTGAGATGCAGGAATCCAGCCTTGCCAATCATTGCTAGGGTCGGTACCATCAAGAATGAATTTTCCTTGATTTTTCCATTTTAACGGAAATTTGCCGTTAGGTGTAATGGCAATATCATTGTCGACACTTGCAAAAATAAAGTTCTGTGCTGGTGCAGTAAAATAAGGTAGGGCTTTGCGATAATCGTTATAGTTTTTGCCTCTATTCAATAAGTAAAAAGCCTTTAATTCGTTTGATTTATCATGAGCGATCCAGCGCAAAGCATGGCCTGTAGGAACGTTGGCAGCTCTACCGTAACTGGGCTTTTGGAAATAAACCACAGGCCCGTGGTGGGTATAAAGTACAGTATCTACAATGTCGGCTGCGCCTTTTATTTTAATTTTTTCGTAACGAGGCTTTGTATTTTGCCATTTGTTATTGTACCAATAGCTTTGATGTTTATCATCCTTAAATTTTATTTGATAAAAGTCAAGCACGTCGGCCGCTACATTGGTTACGCCCCAAGCGATATTTTGGTTAAAGCCGATAATAATTCCTGGCGCACCAGGAAGAGAAACACCATACGCATTTACACCAGGAGCATGTAACTGAATTTGATACCAAATAGAAGGTAAAGTTAAATCTAAATGGGGGTCATTCGCTAAGATTGGGAAACCTGAAGCTGTTTTTGCGCCTGACACTGCCCAGTTGTTACTTCCAATGCCTTCTTCTTTTTGCTTGGTGGCAATGTTAGTGCTCATCATGTCGGTGAAAGATTTGGGAGTGGCCGGAATAGGCAGGGGCGTAAAATCCCATTTAGTGCCCACCGGAATAATAGGGTCTTCTTTAAAAGGATAATCAGGGAACAGGTCTTTAGTAATTGCTGGACCATATTTTTTAAGAATGTTGGTCATGTAAAACTCGTCGGATCCCATGGCCAATACCGCCGACATTTGCTTGAGTAGTAAAGCACATTTGATGGGAGTCCACTGTTCAGGCTTAAAGTCTAACAATTTATATTCTACTGGTAAATTGCTACGATTTAATGATTTGATATAGTCGTTAATACCTTGGGTATAGGCCAAAAGCATTTCTTTGGCGTGGGGATCGGCCATCATGCCTTCCAAGGAGTTTTCTGCACCATACACCATGCCCATTCGTCTTTGATACTTATCAACCTCGATTGCTTTTGCACCCACTACTTCCGAGATTCTTCCGGCGGCAAAGCGGGTTTGGAAATCCATTTGCCAAAGTCTGTGCATGGCCGTTACGTAGCCTTGGGCGTAATATAGGTCGTAGTCGTTTTGGGCAAACACATGGGGAATCATGCGGTCATCAAAAGCAATTTCTATTTTGTCCTTGGCGTTTTTTAATACTATTTTTTTGTTTTTGGCTGGTGACATTCCTTCGGCATTTTGCCAAAATCCCGTAAAAGGATTTAGGAATTTTAAAATTGGAGGTAGGTCACCAAATTTTGTATTTAAGGAATATCCTAATAGGATAGGAATGATAATGCATATCAGCGCTTTAGCTTTGTTCATCGGTGTCGGTTATTGTTTTGGTTTGCTTTTAGGCCGAAGCCAATTTAATTATAAAAATGAAATGAAAGACAATCTAATTTTAATTATTACTCAAGTAATGGCAGAATAAAAATTTGTAAGTATCAAAAATTGTATTAAGTTTATGTTAAAATAAACAATATAAACTACAGAAGTATGAACAAAACAACTACTAAAGTATTTCTTATGCTTTGTGTTTTGCTGTGGACAGGGTTCGCGGCCATTGCGCAGAGTATTGTAGTTAGCGGTACTGTGACCGATAAACTAACTAAAGAGCCGATTCCGGGGGTAAGTGTAACAGTGAAGGGAAAAACGATAGGTTCTTCTACTGACCAAAATGGTAAATTCTCTTTCACAACTACAGAAAAACCTCCGTTTACACTTTCAGTAACGTTTGTTGGTTTCAATCCTGTAGAAAGAGAAATTACAGGTACTTCTACCAATTTGAGCTTTGAACTAGAATCCGGAGCAATTTTAGGCCAAGAGGTGGTAGTTTCGGCTTCAAGAACGCCAGAGCGTATTTTAGAATCACCGGTGACTATTGAGCGTATGGGAGCTGCCCAAATCAAGGAAATTGCAGCGCCATCATTCTACGATGCGATTCAAAACATCAAAGGTGTGGAGATGAGTACTCAAAGTTTAACTTTTAGGTCATACAATACCCGAGGTTTCAATGCCAACGGTAATACCCGATTCAATCAGTTAATTGATGGAATGGACAACCAGGCACCAGGTTTGAACTTCTCTGTAGGTAATATTGTAGGTATCACAGAACTTGATGTAGACAATGTGGAGTTATTGCCAGGTGCTTCATCTGCTTTGTATGGTGCAGGTGGTATTAGTGGTACTTTGTTAATGACCTCAAAAGATCCCTTTAAATATCCAGGTGTTAGTTTTCAATATAAAACAGGTGTTAACCACGTAAATGATAACAATACTTCGGTAAAGCCATTTAATCAGTTAGATGTGAGAATGGCAAAAAGTTGGAATAATAAGTTCGGTGCTAAATTCGCTTTCTCATTTTTGCAAGCTAGAGATTGGTTTGGCACTAACTACTCAAACTTTGATAGGGCTAGCAATATGCCTAAAGCAGGTACTCGCGCTTCTGATCCCGGATATGATGGTGTTAACGTTTATGGTGATGAAGTTAACCAAAGTATAATGGGGGTTTCTAAATCGGTAGTTGGGCAATTTGCAGCTGCATCTCCAACAACCTACAATAATATTCTTACGGCAATAGGCGGTGGTGCCACATTTGCTCAACTTATGGCTGGTTATGGCCCAACTCCAGCAGGGCAGTACATTCCTTTTATATATAGCTTGGCAACAGGCCGTACCTCAAACCAAATAGTATCAAGAACTGGTTATAACGAAATGGATTTGGTAGACTATAATACAAAATCGCTTAAAATGTCGGGAGGATTGTATTATAATTTAACACCTACTATTCAATTGGTAGGGCAGGCAAATTGGGGTACCGGTACATCGGTTTATACAGGGTCAGACCGTTATTCATTACGCAATTTCAATATTGGTTTGTATAAGTTAGAACTTAAAGGGGAAGATTTTTACGTAAGAGGCTATACTACTCAAGAGCGTTCGGGAGATTCTTATATTTCTTCTATTTTGGGAAGTTATATGAATGAAGTTAGTAAACCATCAGGTGGTGCTACAGGTTGGTTTGTGAATTATGCTGGCGTATATAGTGCTGCAAAATCACAAGGTGCAAGCGAAGAGGCAGCTCATGCGACCGCTAGGGCACAGGCAGACGCCACTCGTATTCAGCCAGGTACTACAGCTTTTGCTAATACAGCGTACCGTATAAAAAATACTTACATCAGCCAAACAAATATGGCTCAAGGCATTTACGGTGCGAAGTTTAACGACAAGTCTAATTTATACCATTATGAAGGTATGTATAACTTTTCTAGATTGTTTGATAATGTAGTAGAGTTTCAGGTGGGCGCTTCTGCTCGTAGATTTGATTTAAATTCAGGGGGAACTATTTTTGACGATTTAAATAGAGAGATTGACATTGATGAATATGCTGCTTTTGGACAATTAGGTAAAAAATTTGGCGAAGTGTTTAAATTAACTGTTGCTGGTCGTTTTGATAAGAGTCAAAATTTTGAAGGCCGCTTTACACCACGTGTGACTGGAGTATGGACTGTCGCTAAAAACTCAAACATTAGGGCTTCCTTCCAAACAGGTTTCCGTAATCCAACAACGCAAAATCAATACATTGATTTGTCTGTAGGGGGTGGTAGCCAACGTTTAATTGGAGGTATCCCAGAATTTTTGAATAAATACAATTTAAATGGAAACAAAGGTTATACAGAAGCTAGCCACAGAGCATATATGGCATCTAAAATAGCCTCGCCAACGGGTACTGGTAACCGTAGTTTGTTAGTGCCTTATACTTTTGATCCAAGAGGCGTGCGTCCAGAAAGTGTAACTGCTTATGAATTGGGTTATAAAGGTTTGTTAGGTTCTAACTTTTTAGTAGATGTTTATGGTTTCTACAACGAGTATAAAGATTTCATTACCGCAGTTAACCTTCAACAAGAGACTGCAGCAAATAGCGATACTTTTGTTAAGTTCGGTGTCCCTGTAAATGCTACTGGTAAAGTTAAAACTTGGGGTGGTGCTTTTGGTTTAGATTACGTGACTGGTAAATATACTTTCTCGGGTAACGTTTCATACAATAAGATTGGCAATTTGCCGGCACAATATAATAACGATTTCAATACGCCAGAATTCCGTTATAATATTGGCTTAAGTAATCGCGAAGTGTTTAAAAACTTTGGTTTCAACGTGAACTATCGTTGGCAAGATAAATTCATCTGGTTCTCTTCATTTGCAGGAGGCGAAGTGCCAGCATTTGGTACTGTAGATGCTCAGGTGAATTTAAAAGTTCCTTCGGTAAACTCAGTAATTAAAATTGGTGGTTCAAACATCTTGAACAAATACTATATCACTTCTTATGGTAACCCAGAGGTTGGTGCAATGTACTATGTTTCATTGGCGTTTAATCCATAACATATTGACAACCAAGCAAACGAAAAAGCCCCGCATTTGCGGGGCTTTTTTATGCGTTCTCGTCATTTCGATACGTAGTGAGAAATCTAGCTTATTATAAGCATCATATTAGATTGCTCCTCATTCTTCGTCGAAATGACGATAAGAAGTATTACTTATACATTTCTTCCCTCAACTTTGCTACATCGGCATTGTTAATGTACTCATCGTAAGTCATTAATTTATCAATAACTCCCTTAGGGGTAATCTCAATAATACGGTTAGCAACTGACTCGGTTAAGGCGTGATCTCGTGAAGTAAATAACATTGTGCCCTTAAAATCTTTCATGCCATTGTTTAACGCGGTGATTGATTCTAAATCCAAGTGGTTGGTAGGTTCATCAAACATTAAGAAGTTAGCTTGCTGCAACATCATCCTGGAGAACATACAGCGCATTTTCTCGCCACCAGAAAGCACTTTCACGTTTTTCATTACTTCTTCACCTGAGAATAACATACGGCCTAGGAAGCTGCGTACAAATTGCTCGTCAGCGTCTGTGCCCGAATACTCACGCAACCAGTCCACCAAATTTTCATCTTTGTTCGCGAAAAACTCGGTATTGTCATTAGGAATGTCAGCGATGCTAATGGTTACACCAAATTTAAACTCGCCAGTGTAATCTTTATCGTTACCGTTTAACACCTCGTAAAAAGCTGCGGTAGCCAAACTATTTTGAGAAAGAATCGCAATTTTGTCGCCTTTGTTTACCATGAAGCTAATGTCTTTGAACATAACTTCACCGTTGATGGTTTTGCTTAATTTTTCTAACTGTAAAATTTGATCTCCAGCTTCACGGGCACCATTGTTGTTGAACATGATTGCAGGGTATTTACGGCTAGAGGCTTTGATCTCAGAAATATCAATCTTATCCAAAGCTTTTTTACGTGAGGTTGCCTGCTTAGATTTAGAAGCGTTTGCGCTAAACCTGCGGATAAATTCCTGTAATTCTTTTACCTTATCTTCTAACTTCTTGTTTTGGTCAGAACGTTGTTTCAAAGCTAATTGACTACTTTCATACCAGAAGCTGTAGTTACCAGTATAGATACTCATTTTGCTAAAGTCGATATCTACAATATGCGTACAAACCGCATCTAAAAAGTGTCTGTCGTGACTTACTACCAATACAATGTTCTGATAATCGGCTAGGAAATTTTCCAACCAAGCAATGGTATCAATGTCCAAATCGTTGGTAGGCTCATCCAGTAATAAAATATCAGGGTTGCCAAATAATGCCTGTGCCAATAACACACGTACTTTTTGGTTCCCATCTAATTCTTTCAATAACTTGTGGTGAAATTCTTCCTTGATGCCAAGGTTGCTCAACATGGTTGCAGCATTGCTTTCCATGTTCCATCCATCCATCTCAGCAAAAAGATTTTCTAATTCTCCAGCACGTTCTCCATCTTTTTCGGTAAAATCTTCCTTCATATAGATGGCGTCTTTTTCCTTCATGATATCGTACAACTGTTTGTGGCCCATCATTACCGTTTCAATGACTGGAAATTCGTCAAATTCGTAGTGGTTTTGCTTAAGCACGGCCATACGTTCACCAGGGGTAAAAGCTACTGAACCACTAGTTTGCTGTACATCGCCAGATAAAATCTTCATAAAGGTAGATTTACCTGCGCCATTTGCGCCAATTACGCCATAGCAATTGCCATGGGTGAATTTTAGGTTAACGTCCTCAAATAGTGTACGTTTTCCATAACGTAACGATAGGTTTGAAACTGAAATCATGTTGCTGAAAAATAAGCCGCAAAGGTACGTTTTTAAGTTAAGACTTGAAAGCTAAAGGTTTTAATGTTGCACAACTCTCACTAAACCTTATCACGTTAGCTAATTATCTCATTGCTCAATTTTCTCATCCGATAACTCATCATTGCCGTTTTTCCAAGTTTTTTTATCAGTTGGTAATTAGCCACGGCACCTACTGCTGCGCCCACCACTGGAAGCATTTGAGCTAATTTGGCAAGGTCAATGTAATCGCGATACTGCTGTTGGAAAGTTTGCCAATCAAATTGGTCTCCATTTTCGGGTAGTAAGAAAAGTTTGTCATTCCAGTTTTCCATTTGAGTTAACACTTTCTGGCTTCCTGTTTTGCTGGAGAAAGCCAGTTGGAAAATATGTAAAATATATAATCGTTCTCTGAAATCACTTGCGTCATAGCCATAAAGTGCAGCAATTTCATATAGCATTTTGATTTTTATGGCGATCAATATGGGGAAATCGGCTAGGCTCATTAAAAAGCCGCCTGCTCCGGTAACACCACCTTCAGCTGCTCCTGTTTTACAATAAGTGTCTATTTTTGCCTTTACCAATGCTTCTTTGTGGAGCATGCTCATTTCTTCGGGAGATAAATTAGAACTGGTAATTTCCGACCCAAATAATACCGCCTTTACCATTTGTTTAATGGTTGCGGTGATGGCATCATGTACTTTTTGCGGAATATAGCTGTTTATTTTGCCCTGAACCTTAGTGGCAATATTTCCCATTAATGATGGTTTTCTCATCACTTCCAACTTCCAAAATTGAAGCTCTAAGGCTATTTGCTGTTGATAATTATCCATATTCGGGCTTTGTTACAACAGCTTAGAAGTTTAAAAGTTGGATAATGTTACAGCGATAAGCATGATTTTCCAACTCGTTATTGCGAAACATGAAGCAATCTTAAAGTTTAATTGATAGTTGTAAGATTGCTTAGCAAAGCTCGCAATAACGAGCGGATTAAATTTTTAAGGCATAAAAAAAAGTCCCGCAATTGCAGGACTTTTCAATATCTTATTAAGAAAGTTATTTCTTCTCTTTATTGTAAGCTTCGTTTAAGCCTTTGATCACTTCTCTGGTTACATCTAAGCTTTCGTCAGCAAAAAGAATATCTCCCATGCCTTTTTGATATTTCAATACCATTTTGTAGCCTTTATCTTTTGCGTAGGTTTTAAGGAAATCTGCTACTTTGTTGTAAAGCGCTTCTTGCTCCTTTGCTTGTTCATTTTGGAAAGCAGCACCAGCATTTTGTTGGTAAGCTTGTAGTTCTTGTTGTTTGCGGCCTAATCTTTCTTCCGTTGCAGCTCTTTGCTCAGCAGTCATGCTGCTGGCTTGCGACTGGTATTGCTGCATGTCGCGTTGGAAAGCTTGTCCTTTTGCTTTAAGGTCTGCATCAGCAGCTTTCCCTTTTGCTTCCATTTTGGTTTTCAATACTTTAAAGTACTCGTATTGGTTCAACAGAGAATCTGAATCTACAAATACAATTTTATCCTTGTTGGCATCAACGCTTACTGTGGTTTTAGCAGCAGTGCTTTCGGTTTTTGTCTCTTTGTTTCCACAAGCGCTCATCACAGAAACGATGGCAATTGCAGTAGCTAATCCGCTAAATTTTACTGTGTTTAGTTTCATTCTGTCCTTCTAAATTTTAGCAAATATAAAAATCAAATCCGAACATCCTAAAAGTAGTCGCCTATTAAACGTTTTAGTTCTTTAAAATGCTATTTTCTGAAAGAGGAAAAATACTTTTTTAAGTCGATGAAATTGTGACACTTTTTAGATGATTTTAACACTCGAATAGTTATCCACAATACCCAAAAATCAATAAAAAATGGTTATTTTTGAATCTTTAATTTTTACATAAATTATGAGCGAAGAAAAAGATCCAAAGTCAAACTATTCCGCCGATAATATACAGGTTTTAGAAGGTTTAGAAGCCGTTCGTAAGCGCCCTTCAATGTATATTGGTGATACAGGGGTTAAAGGTTTGCACCATTTGGTTTATGAAGTCGTAGATAACTCTATTGATGAGGCTTTGGCCGGTCATGCTGATACCATCTACGTAAATATTTTAGAAGGTAACTCTATTAGGGTTGAAGATAACGGTCGTGGTATTCCAACCGGTATCAATACAAAAGAAAATAAATCGGCATTAGAAATTGTAATGACCGTTTTGCACGCTGGTGGTAAATTTGATAAAGATACTTACAAAGTTTCTGGTGGTTTGCACGGTGTGGGGGTAAGTTGCGTTAATGCATTATCTACGCATTTAAAAGCAGAAGTGCATCGTGAAGGTAAGATCTGGATGCAGGAATATGAAATAGGTGTTCCACAGTATGATGTAAAAGAGGTTGGTACTACAGATAAAAGAGGAACAATTGTAACTTTTAGTCCAGATCCGACCATTTTTACGCAAACTACCGAGTACCGTTATGATACCTTGGCAGGTCGTTTACGCGAACTTGCTTTCTTGAATAAGGGAATTACCTTAACCTTAACAGACGAGCGTGAGAAATTGGAAGATGGAAGCTATTTCCAAGAGGTGTTCCATTCTGATGGCGGTTTGAAGGAATTTGTTGCCTTTTTAGATGGTACTCGTGCTTCGTTCTTGCCAGAACCAATTTATATTGAAGGGATTAAAAATGGAATTCCAGTAGAATTGGCTTTCCAGTACAACGATAGCTATTCTGAAAATGTACACTCGTATGTGAACAACATTAACACTCACGAAGGAGGTACGCACATTGCAGGTTTCCGTCGTGGTTTAACACGTACCTTAAAAGCATATGCCGATAAATCGGGTTTGTTAAAGAACCTTAAGATGGAAATTACTGGTGATGACTTTAGGGAAGGCTTAACCGCGGTAGTTTCTGTTAAAGTTCAAGAACCGCAATTTGAGGGGCAAACCAAAACGAAATTGGGTAACTCTGAGGTAATGGGAGCGGTTGATGTAGCTGTAGGCGAAGCTTTGGGTAACTATCTAGAGGAAAATCCGAAAGAAGCCAAAATGATCATCAATAAGGTGATTTTAGCGGCTACCGCAAGAGCAGCAGCTCGTAAGGCTCGTGAAATGGTTCAACGTAAGAGTGTCATGGGTGGTTCTGGTTTACCAGGTAAACTAGCCGATTGCTCAGATAGTGATCCAGAAAAATGCGAAATCTTCCTAGTTGAGGGTGACTCGGCGGGTGGTACCGCTAAGCAAGGTCGTGATCGTAACTACCAAGCTATTCTGCCGTTAAAAGGTAAGATTTTGAACGTGGAGAAAGCAATGGAGCACAAGATTTATGAGAACGATGAGATCAAGAATATGTTTACGGCTTTAGGTGTAAGTATAGGTACTGAAGATGATGATAAAGCCTTGAACCTTGCCAAGCTACGTTACCATAAAATCGTGATCATGACGGATGCTGATATCGACGGTTCGCACATCACAACCTTGATCTTGACTTTCTTCTTCCGTTATATGAAGCCGTTAATTGAAGCTGGTTATGTTTATATTGCTGCACCACCTCTTTATCAAGTTAAAAAAGGAAAAGACTTTGAATACGCTTGGAATGATGCGCAACGTGATGCTGCTATCCAACGTTTAAAGGGAGCAGGTAAAGAAGATAGTGTACATGTACAACGTTATAAAGGTTTGGGAGAGATGAATGCAGAGCAGTTATGGGAAACCACTTTGGATCCTGCCCGTCGTACCTTAATGCAGGCTACAATTGAAAACGCTGCGGAATGTGACCATACTTTCTCTATGTTAATGGGTGATGAGGTTGCTCCACGTAGGGAGTTCATTGAGCGTAATGCAAAATATGCGAAGATAGACGCGTAAAAACTAAAACCAAATATAAAAATTAAGCCCTCCAGCATTACGCTTCGGAGGGCTTTCTGATTTGATAAAAAACAAACATTAAGAAATTTTCTATAAGATATAGTAGGAACCTACCGGAGCCATATCTACATGAGCCTTGTCTTCGAAAAGCTTATGGTCATCTAACATTTGACATAGGTCTTTTTCTATAGTTCTACAGATGGTGGTGGTAGGTGTATCTGTCGGCTTGTTTTCAAATGGATCTTGTAGGTGTACTGCCATTTTTTCTACCAGTAAAAAGAATACTGATATAGAAATAACTACT
Source organism: Pedobacter sp. (assembly GCF_039594775.1). Lineage (GTDB taxonomy): Bacteria > Bacteroidota > Bacteroidia > Sphingobacteriales > Sphingobacteriaceae > Pedobacter. Next base: position 242,138 of record NZ_JBCNMT010000002.1, read on the forward strand.
GGGATTTCCATAAACCCGAAATATTCAATCAAGCCAAAAGGTAACATCATAATGAACAGAAAGATCGACATGTGGATATACTTGCTATAAGTTACCGGGAAAATCGTTTTCTTGATACGTTCACATCCGCCCATGTGGTTACAAAGCGCATTAAGCGTTTTATCTATTTCAATTTGTTGGTATTTGTTGATCCAACCTTCCTGTAAGGCTTTTTTCAAGTCCATGGCATGTAGTTCTAATAAAGCCATGGTGACATTGTTCTGTCTCTTGATATAAGCGAATTCTTCAGGGTTTAAATATCGATCTAAACCTTTAGAGGAACTGTAACCTCGTAGAGATTGGCTTAAGGCATAGCACCAAGCAATTTGTCGTTTAATAAACCTATCTTTAAAAGCATCTACTTCTTCCGAAGCGTAGGGACTGTCCACGAAAGACATGATTTGTCTAGCTAATGACCTTGAATCATTTACAATGGCGCCCCAAAGTATTCGGGCCTCCCACCATCTGTCATAAGCCTGATTAGATCTAAATGCTAATAGTAATGAGATGATCGTACCTAATAAGGCAGGTACTGCAATGGGAATAGATATACGGGTGAAATGGAAGTTGTGATAAAGTACAACTACGGCCACCGAGTATAATACAACGAAAATTAGCTCTTGTTTAATTTTCCCAAATATGTAGGTAATTGGTATGTTTTTTCGTAACAGCATGATATTGGGTTTTTAAATGTTAAATAATATGAGCCTAAGCGCTAATCGTTTTGGCAACTTTCTCTGGTTGCATTTTAGTTTCGAAAAGCTCTTGCTCTTTTGCAATCACATCAGTATCAAGTTCAAGTACTTCGCAACCACAACGGGCAGTTAAATACTTCGGGTCGATACTGTATTTGTTAATTGGAGCGAAATTGTAGCGTTGAGGATACACCACAAGGTCTATTTGCAAGCCCTCAATTAGGTTTCTAAAGGCTGCTGCGGTACTTCCGTAAAAGAATTCTACACCAATGCCTTTAATCTTGTTTTGATATTTTGCAGTATAAGAATCTATCTTTTGACTGAATTCGTCGTTGATATGTTCATAGTCGCGGCTCCTTCTGCTTAACATCAACATGTCTGTAATGGAGTCTGATAATTTGAAAGCGTGTAAAAAGATAACGGTTATTTCTTCTAATCCTTGGTGTAATGCAATGGCGTCAATTATTTTAGTGCTTTCTACATTGAAATCTGTTGGAACTAATACTCTTTTCATAACCCTTATTGTTAAATGAATAAATAAATATTTAATACAATATTAGGGTAGGGAAATTATAGCCGCTTAAGAGCGAGATTAGAATGAGATTAGAATTTTAATTTACAGGAAGCATCACTTTAATTTCTGTTCCCAAGCCTTCCTGTGTTTTAATGCCAATGCTACCGCGGTGTAACCTTATGATATTTAATGATAAGGGTAAACCTACACCATAACCTTTAAAGTTACTGGTATTAGAAGCTCTGAAGAAAGGTTCAAAAATATGTTGGATGTCATCTTGAGGAATACCGATGCCTTGATCGACAACGGCTATAGATAGTAAATTGTTATTGCTTTCTAGTTTTACACTTACAGATTTAAAATCCGAATATTTACAGGCGTTGCTTACAATATTGGTGATGGCTAGTTTCAGAAGGTTTTTATTGGCTTTTAAGGTTACCGCCGACTCGTCTTCGGGAAGTTTACTTAAATCCAGCTCTATTTTGCTTTCGGGATGTACTTGGTAAACAGCGTCCTTAATCTCCCAAAGTAGTTCGTCGATCCTCACTTCTTCGCGGGGCTGTACCTTTCCGTTAAAGCCAGATTGTGCCAATCCCAATAAGCTGGTTAAAATATGTTCTAACCTGTCAGCTTCGCTTTTGATTTTATTTAGGGCATGTAGATGTTCTTTCGAACCCATTTCCGCATCCATGGCCAATTCTACCTCACCACTAATGATGGTTAGAGGTGTCCTTAACTCATGTGAAGCGTTACTGATGAAATTGTTCTGTGTCTCAAAAGCGGTCTCTAACCTGTTAAGCATATTGTTGAAGGTCTGAGCCAATTCTGACATTTCATCGCCGCCATAGCTCTTTACATCTAACCTTAAGTGAAGGTTCTCTGCTTTGATTCTCTTCATACTCTTGATGATATTCCTAAGCGGACCAAGTGTATAGTTAGAAAATTTCCAGCCTACAACGAATGATAACACTACCGAAAGAAAGAAACCCGCAATTAAAATCTTTTGCAGGTCTTTCAGTTCCCTAAAACCAAAAGGGTCATTAGCGGCAATAATTACAATATAGCCCTGCTGATTGATTTCAAAATATTTACCTGCATAAAAATGATTTTCTTTGCGGTAACGGGCCATTTTCCCTTCTTTAATACGTTCGTAAAAGCTTTTAGGAATTATATCATCAGTATTAATATTTATATTGGGGTGGGTATTCGTGTCAGCCTTTATCACATATTCTTTTTCCGAGGGTAAACGCTCCAAATATTGGCTGCGCATTTTGGAATAGGCTTCATTATTTTCATCTTTCACCAATTTAATTTGGGCAGCAATATTTACCCTTGCTTCCAAACGTTTGTAAAAGTCTTCAAAAGCAAACTCATTTGAGAAATACCAAACAAAGCCGCTTAACAACGAAATGATAATGGCAGAAAGAATGGCAAATAGTAAAGTAATTTTCTTGGTTAAATGCATTAGGATTCTTTTAATACATAACCTAGCCCAACGGCTGTATGTATTAGTTTTTGGTCGCTATTTTTATCTATTTTCTTGCGGAGATAGTTTACATAAACATCAACCACGTTGGTGCCTAGGTTAAAATCTATGTCCCAAACATTTTCTAAAATATCAATCCTGGAAAGGATCTTTGATTTGTTCCTGGCCAAAAACTCAAGTAACCTGTACTCTGTGGCGGTAAGCGTGATTTCGTTGTTCCCACGTTTTACGTTTTTAGCAGTAAGGTTAATTTGTAGATCGCTGATGTTGATGATTTGGTCAGGATTTGTCGAACCATTGTATCTGCGGAGCAGCATTCTGATACGTGCGAAAAGTTCCGCAAACTTAAAAGGTTTAATTAAATAATCATCGGCACCATTGTCTAGACCCGTAACTATGTTTTCTGTGCTGCCCAATGCGGTAAGCATAATAATAGGTACATTAGGTTTTTCTTTTTTGATGATTTTGCAAAGCTCAAGCCCGTTAATGCCTGGGAGCATAATGTCGAGGATAATGAGGTCAAAATGATTGGTCAAAGCCATTTTTTCGCCAGTATGTCCATCAGGAGCTACACTCACGTTAAATCCTTCAGCAGCTAAACCACGCACCACTACTGATACCACATTGGGTTCATCTTCAACAAGTAATAAATTCATCACAGGCAAATAGTTTAAAAAAAAGCAGATTAAAAAATATTATTTTAAAATCAGTATAAATTTTACCATTCATTAACCAACAGCGTTAAGAGCAAAAAGTTTGACCGTTGCTAATAAAAAAAGCCTCGCGATATCATTGCGAGGCTCTATACTTAATAACTGTTATTTATTTCTGTTCTGATTTTTCTTTTAACGATTTTAAGCCATCTTCAAAATCTTTACCAATCATCGAGTCCATGCTTTTAAAGACACACATCCATTTACTCATGATATTGTGTTCTCCACTCATAGTCCATGTTACTTTTGTACCGTCTCCCTCTTTTGTTAAATCAAATACCACATTTGCTAAGCTCTCGAAAGGCTTAATGAATTTCAAATCCATTTTTATTTGTTCGAAAGGTTTTACTTCGGTGATCTTCATTTCACCTTCACCCATCTTATCACCTGTCCAATGGTATTGATGCCCTACTTGTTCTGGCGTTCCGGTAACATCGTATTTTGTAGCAGTATCCATTTTAGACCAAGCATTCCACTTTAGGAAATTGTTGAAGTCGGCAATGTTTTTGTACACCAAGGTGTCTTTTGCAGCAATGCTGATAGATCTGTTTACGGAATAGGTCTTTGGAAGGAACATGCCCCCAATAAAAAAAATGGCAATCAGTACCACGACTACCACTAAGAAGATTTTTAAAAATTTCATATTCTTGTTTTGCTTGATTAGTTTAAAGTTAAGGAATTTTATAATTAGTTAAGGACTAGTTTTTTACTTGCTAGAAGCCCCCTTTAAACTTAAATCTTTAACGTTAGTTCTAATCTTTTGCATAAAATCTACCCCGGGGTCATTTTTACCTGTTTGATAATTGGGATTGGTTTCCTTCCATAAAGAAGTTCCTTTAAATTTAGTATACTCGTAATGTCCAATCAGGTATTCAATTTTGTACTTTTTGGTGAGGTATCTAATCAAATCTTCATTGGCCTTTAATTGGGCATCTGTCAATGGAAAATCAGCACTGCCCACATTTTCTACCCCAATAGCACAGTAGTTTAAACCAATTACATGGCGGGCGAGGTAATTGTCGGGCATGAGCCGATAAATAGTACCATCCCTATCGATTAAATACTGAGAAGAAGTGTTTAAACTACTCACTTTGGCAATGTCCTTTCTATCTCCATTGGGTAATTTTGCTGGATTAAAAGCATTGAAAGTGGAAGAGAAAGTTTTCGCAGCAGTCCAATGTAATACAATCATTTTGGGTTGTATGGTTGGTGTTTTTTGGATAATACCATGTCTTTCTTTCAAATATTCGAGAGATAGCTTAATCCGAGTAGAATCGTAAGTAATGGGTTTGTCTATGATTTTTATTTCTTGGGAGATTCCTAGTACAGAAATAAAATTGAGCATTAGAAGCAGGATCGTTTTTTGCATAGTCCATCTGTTTTTAACCATTAGGAAATTAAGGTGCATGAATACTGGCTTGTTTTTAATCTTTGTAAAACCTCAATACCTTTTTCTGGTAATCTATTTTACAGTTAAACTGCATTAAAATATCGCCGCCAATAATTCCTGCAATGGGAGGTTGGCCCATTTGTAGGTAAGTGTCTGAAACACTTTGCAAGTCAATAGCTACGGTTTCATAATTGGGCAATTTGAGTTTGCCTATTTGTAATAGGGGAATGTTGCCTACCAAGGTAGTTGTACTGCTAAAAATGGTGGCTGCCTGTTGTTCTTCACTTTCATGCAGATTTTCTACATGTTTCTCTACTAAGCCTTTGTCAAAAACTGAACGTGAAGCTCCAGTATCAACTACGGCAAATTGTTTCTCCCCAAAAACAACAATTTCCACTAAAATGTGGAAACCGTTGTCTTGTAAGTTCACTAAAATTAAAGGAACTGAAATTGTCTTCATTTCTAGGTTAATCGTTTAATTGTTTAGAAGGTTAATTGTATTGGAACGATGAAGCAATTAACCGATTTATCGCTTAAACTAATTTCATTTCTGCCAAAACATTGTTCATGTTGCGTACCGCATCAGCACTTTTATTGAATGCAGCTTGTTCCTTTTCGTTTAATTTATAATCGATAATTTTTTCCCAACCATTTTTGCCAATAATTACGGGAACACCCAGGCAAATGTCTTTTTGGCCGTATTCGCCGTCAAGTGCCACGCAGCAGGTAAACAATTTCTTCTCGTCCCTTACAATGGCTTCTACCAACGCAGCACCAGCGGCACCAGGTGCATACCAGGCCGAAGTACCCAACAAGCCCGTTAAGGTAGCACCGCCAACCATGGTATCCGCTGCTACTTTTTCCAAAGTGGCCTCATCCAATAAATCGGTTACAGGTAAACTTTGATAGGTAGCATATCTCGTTAAAGGAATCATGGTTGTATCACCGTGTCCACCAACTACAAAACCCTGTAAATCGTTAGGGTTGCAATTAAGTGCTTGGCTCAAATAATATTTAAAACGTGAGCTGTCCAAAGTACCGCCCATGCCAATAATTCTATTTTTAGGTAGCCCTAATGATTTGAGCGCTAAATAAGTCATCGTATCCATCGGATTGCTAATCACGATGATAATAGCTTCTGGAGAATATTTTAGAATGTTTTCGGCCACGCCTTTTACAATACCCGCATTAATTCCGATCAGCTCTTCGCGGGTCATTCCAGGTTTACGAGGCAAACCAGAGGTAATTACCGCTACTGCCGAGCCAGCCGTTTGGCTATAGTCATTGGTTACACCTTTAATTTTGGTGTCAAAGCCCAGCAACGTTGCCGTTTGCATCATGTCAATGGCTTTGCCTTCAGCAAAACCCTCTTTAATATCTAATAAAACTAGTTCCTCTGCTAATTCTTTCCTTGCAATGTTATCTGCACAGGTGGCACCAACGGCACCAGCACCTACTACTGTTATTTTCATGCTATATAATTTGGTTTTAATACTAGCGAAGCAATCTGATTTTTAAAATAAATACGACTACTTCATTTAGAGTAATTTATGGGTGTAACACTTAAAGAATTTTTATGAAACTAAGGTATAGATTTGTATCAGCTAAACAAATATTTTTTGCATTTGAGTTCATTGCGCAATACAAATGCTACAAAATCAGTATTTAGCGTTTTATGATTTCTCTTTCCTATTTATGTAATTTTTAGAAAATCAACCAAAGCACTCATGGCAATTGAAGTCTGGCTATTCGCTTTAACTATGTTTCGCTAGCGCTGCGTATCGTATCTGGATAGCTTATTCAAACTTTTGTATAGCATTTGCCAAATAATCAGAATCTTAGCCTGTTTTTATGACAATAGTTAGAACTATTTAACTAGAATTTTGTTTAAATTTAAAGTAATCTTCACATTAAATTTTTTGGGTTATGAATATAAAAGAACTATTGCTCAATGGTAAGGCATTTTTGGCCCTTTTAAATGATTTTGCAATCGAAGCAAAGAATGTCATTATTCAAGATGAAGATTTGCTTTTCTCTGGAGCTAATCAAAATAGTCCTGTGTTAAAAGAAACTGTTTGCATCGAAGGCAAAAATGAAGACGGCATTTTCAATTTTTTTGGAACTCTCCATTTTAATTTGTTGGAAAAGCTTGCTGTTTTTGAAATGCAGGGATATGAAAAGGTTGCACCTAAAGTTTAGCATAATTTACGAGTAAATAACTCAGTACATTGTATATTTGTCTTGCTAGCTGATGGAAGGTCCTTACAGATTGAAAAATAGGAGAACCATTACAAAGGCTAGACTTTAACAATTTAATTAAGATTTATGAAAAGAATTACACTAGCGGCCCTTTTTGTCTGCAGCTCATTTTTTGCGTTTGGTCAAATACTTCCATCATTTCAAATGGGATTAAAAGGTGGTTTAAATCTGTCTAAATTTAGCACAGAAAATACTTTTGGAAGTGACAATAGAGCAGGTTACTATGCTGGGATATGGACTCGTATTGGTGCGGCAGGTATACATTTGCAACCAGAATTGTATATTTCTGGTAAAAACACTACGCTAAAAAATAGCGGGCAAGAAAGCAAAGTGAAATTTACCAGTTTAGATGTGCCTGTTTTGGTAGGAACTAAAATTGGAGCAGCGGGTGTAGGAATCAGATTGAATACCGGACCTGTAGCCTCTTTTATTTTAAGCGATGATCAAAGTTTCAATCAAGCAGCATCGAACATATTCAATGGCGATTTCAAAGGACAAGCCTTTGCGTGGCAATTTGGAGCGGGCTTAGATTTAGGCAAGCTAAATGTTGATTTGAGGTACGAGTTAGGATTGTCTAAATTGAATTCGGCAGGATATCCTGATACCAAGTTAAACTTGTTCACCTTTGGGTTAGGACTTAGGCTATTTTAAACTATAAAAAAAGAACAAATAACAAAAAAGCCCAGCTTCATATGAAGTTGGGCTTTTTTGTTAACTTTTTTCGATGAGTTCGTAAGTATGGGCGCCTTTAAGCGGACGTATCACTTTATGTTGTTTTTCACTGATTACCTTAATGAAGCAAGCTCCGAAATAGAAAATCAGAGAGGAATAGAAAACAAACAACATGACTAGTACAATAGATCCAGATGCGCCATAAATATTCTCGATGTTGCTAAGTGGCAGCATAATTCGCAATACGTATTTACCCAAATTGAATAGTACACCTGTTAAAAGCCCGCCTTGCAAAGCTATTTTCCAACTTGGCCTGGCATTGGTTAAAAACCTGAATAAAATGGTGAACCAAACGGTTACAATAAGGGTAAAAATAGTTTGGTTGAGCACCCAGAGCAACCATTTTCCAAAGGTGGGCGAAGTGCCATTAAGGTAGGTGGTCACTATGGCCTGTATACTATCGGTTACCAAACCTATAAAAAACAAAATGCCAGCCAATAGGATGATCATCATGGAGCGACCGCGGATTTTCAGGGTAAATAGAAAACCCATTTTGGCATCTTGGCCAATGTTCCATATCTGTTCCACAGAGTTTTTGATGACATTGAATAGGGTAGTGGCTACAAAAATGAAAAATACAAAAGTTAAAATAGTAGCCCACCAATTGTGGTCAATTCCACGAATGTTCCTCAAAGTTTCCCTGATTTGTTCGGTACTGCTAGGAATCAAAATTTCCGAAATACGCTCAAACAAACGAGTAGCAAGTATTTTTCTATCTACAAAAAAACCAAAGAGCCTAATAAGGATAAGTAGAATTGGAGGGATAGCAAAATTGGCAAAAAAGGCAGTCGCACCCGCTAAGCGTAAAGGATCGTTTTTTTGGTATAATGCAAATGCTTTTTGTAAATGATAAGCAAAAAGTAAAAGCTTTGATTTCTTAATAGCTGTTGTTTTTCCCATTAGTGAGTTTCAAAAATAACAAAATATGCCTAACGGATGTTTGTTATTGTTGTTTTTAACAGTAAAATATATAGTAACAAGTATTTACGGTCGATAAAAACATTATTGACTGATTTTTGGTTAACTTAATTAGTCAATCAAAATAAGTATGAATAACTTTTTTAGAACAATATTTGCTGGCTGGGGTGCCTGGAAACTAGGTGGTGGTTGTTTATCAACCATTGTTATTTTTGTGGTGTTGTATTATTTATTGGGGCATTGCTAAAATTCATTAGCTTCGTCATTTTGAGCGCAGTCGAGAAATCTTTGAAGGGTATTAGACTCGATTCAAAGATTTCCCCACTACGCTTCATTCGAAATGACGTGTAGACAATTTAAAAGTTTATAAGTTGCCTCTTAGAGCTTGTTCTCTTTCAATACTTTCAAACAAGGCTTTAAAGTTGCCAGCGCCAAAGCTTTGTGCACCTTTGCGCTCAATAATTTCGAAAAACAAAGTAGGACGGTCTTCAACAGGTTTAGTGAAAATCTGTAATAAATAGCCTTCTTCATCACGGTCTACTAAAATGCCAAGTTCCTTTAATGGTGTAATTTCTTCATCAATTTCTCCCACACGTTCGCCCATCATATCGTAATAAGCTTGTGGAGGAGCACTCAAAAATTCTACACCACGAGCTTTAAGTGTTCTAACCGTTTTAACAATGTCTTTGGTCGCAACGGCAATGTGTTGTACGCCTTCGCCTTCATAAAATTCTAAGTACTCTTCAATCTGTGATTTCTTTTTACCTTCTGCGGGCTCATTGATTGGAAATTTAGAATAACCGTTGCCATTGCTCATTACCTTACTCATCAAGGCAGAATATTCAGTATTGATTTGTTTATCATCAAAAGTTAAAATGTTCACAAAGCCCATCACTTCTTCATACCATTTTACGGTTTCGTTCATGCGGTTCCAACCTACGTTACCTACACAGTGGTCAATGTAAAGTAAGCCTGCATCTTCGGGGTTGTACTCACTTTCCCATTTACGATAACCTGGCATAAAAACACCATTGTAGTTTTTGCGCTCAATAAACATGTGAACTGTTTCACCGTAAGTGTAAATTCCCGACATGCGTATTTCGCCATGCTCGTCAGTAAGCGTTTGAGGCTCTAGATACGGTTTTCCGCCACGTTTGGTTGTTTCTTCAAAAGCGCTATAAGCATCGTCTACCCAAAGCGCCAATATTTTCACTCCGTCGCCATGTTTTTTTACATGCTCTGAAATAGCGCTATCTGATTTTAGTGCAGTGGTCAAAATCAAACGGATTTTTCCCTGTTGCAATACGTAAGAAGCTCTATCTTTTACCCCTGTTTCTGGCCCAGCGTAAGCCAGCGATTGAAAGCCAAAGGCTGTTTTGTAATAATGTGCGGCCTGTTTGGCATTACCTACATAAAATTCAATATAATCCGTTCCGTTAATGGGAAGGAAATCTTGTGCTTTCGCTATTTTCTCTGCAAATGTTTGTGTGCTCATTTTGTTTTTATAAAGTCCGAAAGTCCGAATGACGGAGTCGGTTGTTGTAATAAGTTTTTTAATAGGTGTAAGTGATAGCTCTCCGACTATTACTCCACGTTTATCTGCCAGCTTTTATGATAACTTTCGTCTTCAATGGCCAAGGCATCTTCAGTTAGCATTAAAGGTCTAAAAGGGTCTATCATCACGGCAAGTTCTTCCGTTTTTTCTTTTCCTATTGATTTTTCAACTGTACCGGGGTGTGGTCCGTGAGGGATACCACCTGGATGTAAGGTAATTTGGCCTTTCACAACGCTCTTACGACTCATGAAATCGCCATCTACATAATATAGAACCTCATCACTATCCACATTGCTATGGTTGTAAGGCGCAGGAATGGCTAATGGATGGTAGTCGTATTTACGGGGTACAAAGGAACAGATTACGAAGTTATGTCCTTCAAAAGTTTGATGCACTGGAGGAGGTTGATGTAAACGGCCCGTAATGGGTTCAAAGTTGTGTATCGAAAATGCCCATGGGTAATGGAAACCGTCCCAGCCTACAAAATCAAATGGATGAGTGCCATAAGTATAAGGATACATGATGCCTTGCTTCTTGATCAGCACCTTAAACTCGCCAAATTCATCAAAGGTCTGCAGGTTTTGTGGTCGTTTAATGTCCCTTTCGCAAAATGGTGAGTGCTCTTCCAATTGACCAAAGGCATTGCGATACCTTTTTGGTGTACGAATTGGGCTAAAGCTTTCTACAATAAACAAACGGTTGTTTTCTTCGTTAAATTCCATTTGGTAAATGGTGCCGCGTGGAATAATAAGGTAGTCGCCGTATTCAAATGCAATTTCACCAAAACCCGTTTTTAATTTCCCGGTGCCTTCATGGATAAAGATCACCTCATCAGCCTGACTGTTTTTATAAAAATAATCACTCATTGATTTTTTAGGGGCCGCCAGTGAAATGTGCAGGTCGCTGTTCACTAAAACAGGCTTACGACTTTTTAAATAGTCATCTTCTGGCTTAACATTAAAGCCAATTAAGCTGGTATGGCGTAAATGTTTTTCCCGAGCAATTTTAGGCTCAACATTGTATGGCTCTCCAATGGATTTTACAATCGTAGGAGGATGGCAATGGTAAACCAAAGAATACAAGCTCGAAAAACCTTCGGTAGAAACCAATTCTTCAGCGTACAAATCGCCATTTGGCTTACGGAAAACAGTATGTCTTTTAGGAGGAATACTCCCTAAAGTGTGATAAATAGGCATATTATAAGGTTAATTTGGTTAGAATTAATATAATGAATAATTGTGGAAAGCGTTTAGATGACGTTTAAAAAACGTAACAAAAGAAGCCTACAAAGAGTATTGGGCAAAAATAAGTTTAGATAGCATTGCGTGTAGATACAATGAAATCCTATCTTTAATAATAAAACTATTTAATTGCTGTAAAGTCATCTGTTTTAAACGAATGCAAGATAGCAGTTTTAATTGAAATTTCAGCAATATTAACGCTACTAAAATGAAAACAAATCTTATTCTAATCTTGTTTGTTTTGCTGGCTGGTAATTGTTTTGCGCAACAAAAAAAAGCCTATCAAATTAAAATCAAAACCTTAAAAAATGAAACGCTAAAAGGTAACTTTCATCAAGTTAATGACAGCGGTTTTGTGGTTATCTCTAATAAAGATACCTCTTTTGTAAGGAACACAGAAGTGAAAAAATTGAAAGTATATGAAAAGGGGATTTTAATTCCTTCACTGTTAACCGGTGGGGGAACCGTTGGTTTACTTTCTTTAGTTGTGGGGCCAATGGCGGGCGCATTCCTTATTGTGGGGGTGCCAGTTGGTTTAACGGTAGGATACGTTGTTTCTAATACGGTTGCTACTAAAAAACGCTATCGAGATTTTCAAAGTTTAGATAAGTCGTTAGTGCGTCTTGAATTGCAATCGTATGCTCAAATTAATCGGTAATTAATTTTAGAGCTAAACCATTTTTCATAGCTTTGACCACAAATCCAATATAAACCATCTCCAATTTGCATTGTTGTTCCATTGGATGTGGAAACTACACCACTAACAAAAAATATTTATATCAATGAAACTCGTATCCTACAAAACTGAAGACAAGGAGCATTTAGGAATTTATGCCAACGGACATATTTATAACCTTAACTCTTGCGATAAGCTAATTCCCGACCACATGAATGCCTTTTTAGAGGGTGGTGAGCCATTAATGGAAAGAGCGAAAAAAATCAATAAGGATATTTTAGATGGAAAACTGTCGCCAAAGGAGGAAGTGTTTTACGAGCTGTTGGCACCGGTACCGCACCCAACTTCTTGCAGAGATGGCTATGCATTTAGGCAACACGTAGCGGCAGCACGTAGAAACCGCAAGGTTGATATGATTGCCGAGTTTGACCAATATCCGATTTTTTATTTTACCAATCATAATGCTATTCAAGGTCCAGGTGAAATTGAATGTATGCCAGATCATTTCCAAAAACTTGATTTTGAATTGGAAGTGGCAGCAGTGATTGGAAAAAAAGGTCGCAACATTAAAGCTGCCGAAGCGGATGAGTACATCGCCGGTTATACCATTATGAATGATATGAGTGCCCGTACTTTGCAAATGGAAGAGATGTTGTTGAATCTAGGTCCAGCAAAGGGAAAGGATTTTTCTACCGTTATTGGTCCTTGGTTAGTTACGCCAGATGAGTTGGAGCAATTTAAAGTAGCTGCTAAGGAGAATCATGTAGGCAACAATTACAATCTGAAAATGACCTGTAAGGTAAATGGTATAGAGGTTTCTAGTGGAAATATGGCGGACATGGATTGGACTTTTGCCGAAATTATTGAGCGCTGCGCTTATGGCGTTGATATTTTGCCTGGTGATGTCATTGGTTCTGGAACCGTAGGTACAGGATGTTTCCTGGAACTTAACGGTACAGGTTTATTAAATGACCCTAATTATAAAGTGCAGTGGTTACAAGCAGGCGACCATGTGGAAATGGAGATCACAGGTTTGGGTGCTTTGAGCAATACCATTACAAAAGTAGATACAGATTTTTCTATTCTGGCTTTAAAGAAATAATAAAAAAGGGAAAGCAGGGCTAAATGTTTATCGGACACGAAAGCCCTGCATCCGCTTTATCCCAATATCCTTCGACATGAGATTGGGATGCCCGCTACTGTCAGGTTTAGTTTACTTAGGCAAACCTTTCTATGATAAACCCAACAGCAGTGGAAATACTTTTTGTTTTCTGTCATTCAGAGCGTAGCGAAGAATCTTTAAACAGGATACAGTAAAAGTAGATTCCTCCTAACGTCGGAATGACAACAATGGAGTTAAGAAAAAAACAACTTTCCAATCTTATACCTTACAACAAATATGCTGACACTTAAATGCGATGATTTAACTCCTGTGCAATTGCAAAACTATTTGCAGTATGCCATAGCGCCACGACCAATTTGCCTAGCTTCAACGATAGATGCCAAAGGGAACATTAATCTTAGTCCTTTTAGTTTCTTTAATATGTTTAGCACTAATCCGCCTATTTGCATTTTTTCGCCGGCTAGAAGAGTGCGGGATAATACCACAAAGCACACTTTGGAGAACGTAAGGGAAGTAAGAGAATGTGTGATCAACATTGTGAATTATGCGATGGTGCAGCAAACTAGTTTATCGAGCACCGAATACGGGAAAGAGGTTAATGAATTCGAAAAAGCTGGATTTACGATGGAAACATCACATTTGGTGAAGCCGCCAAGGGTTGCTGAAGCGCCCGTACAATTAGAATGTGTGGTTAATCAAATTATTCCTTTGGGGGATCAGCACGGTGCAGGAAATTTGATTTTAGCGGAGATTAAACTCATTCACATCAAAGAGGAAATTTTAGATTCAGAGGGTAAGATTGATCAGCATAAAATTGATTTGGTAGCCCGTTTGGGAGGAAATTGGTACAGTCGAATAACTCCTGAAAGTTTATTTACCGTTCCTAAACCACTCACTACATTAGGAATAGGCATAAGTGCTTTACCTATTTCAGTACGTCAATCAAAAGTACTTACGGGTAACGATTTAGGTTTGCTAGGTAACGAAGAGCAATTGCCCAATGATGATGAAATTTCGGAAATGCAATGGAATACCAACGTGAAGGACATTATGGACGCCACCATTGGTGATGCTGCCAATAGGGAAAGAGAGCTGCACGAATTTGCTAAAGAGTTAATTGCTTACGGAAAAGTATCGGATGCCTTGAAGGTATTATTGCTTTAACAGTTGGCGTCTGCAATAATCTGCTTTATAATATCCAAAGATTCCTCTGTAAAGTCGAGATGACGAACCTGGGAGTCTTGTGGGTGTAATAAAGGACTTCGGCTATTTGTTCATTACTTCTGCCATTCCTATCCCGTCATTTGGACCGAAGCGGAGAAATCTAGCAACTTATTATTGATAGCAAATCAATTAATTTTAACCGTTGGCGTCGGTAATAATCTGCTTCAATATCTCTAAATCAACATCTTTTAATGTCTTGATGTACAAGCAGGCTTTACTGGTTTTATGTTTGCCCAATTTGTTTAATAACGGATGAGTAGAGCCTCCTTCTAGATATAAAGTAAGGTTTTGCTTTCGGGGAGAGAAGGCCATTACCATCCAGTCAATGCGTCTGCCATCTGGATATACAAGGTCTTTGTCGCCGAAACCTATGATGGCATCACCCCACATTTTAGGTTTGGCTTGGCAAATTTCTTCCATGATTTCACAAAGCACAAAACTATCATGACGCTTTTTTTCGTCAGTTAAGGCGTTAATAAATTCGGAAACACTGTTGTTATTGGCCCTAGTTTTAAGCTCTGCCATAAGCGTAGATTTTTATTCCATTACGGTAACCGCTTTTAGGAAGCGATTCTTATAGTAACCTTCCAAATCGGTGATGGTTACACCTTTTGCTTTTCCAGAAGAAGAATGGATAAACTTGATATTGCCTTCTTCGTCTTTCGAATAAACAATACCTACATGACCTGGCCTACGTACCCTTGCGTTGGAACCTGTAAATACCAGAATGTCGCCTACTTTTGCATCAGCCAGTTTAATTGCTTTACCTTTTTTGGCAAAATCAGCAGAAGAACGGGCGCCATTAAATCCAAATTGTTTATATACGTAGCTTACAAAACCAGAACAGTCGAAACCAATTTCTGGGTTGCTAGATGCATAACGATATCTGGTACCTAAAAGAGACTTGGCAAAGTCCATGATTTTGTTTGACGTGTTATTAGCAACCTCTGGAATGCGGCTGATTACCTTCTCCATCATTCGCTGATATTGCATCGTTAACGACACATTATCTTGAGCTTTGCTGTTGAATGCAAAAGCGCTAAGCAGTAAAATGGTGACAAGGATTTTCTTCATGTTTGTTTCCAAACATAATTAAAAAAGAAAAAGCTTGTATAAAATGTTGAAAACTTGTTTGTTGTAAAATAAAAAAATAAAGCCTATTAATGTAATTAACAGGCTTTATCATATCATCTGGTTTGAAGCAGGTAAGCTATCAAATATTGTACATTAAATAGAGGCAAACATAGTTTGTGCTTTCTCGCCAATAATAGGCATTGGTTTTTTCTGTCCATTAATGGCTCCAATAAGACCAATTAACCAAACAATAAAAATTGCTAGTTGCACAAGATAAGAAATGTAAATAAGGGATAGCATTCCTGTTGTTGCAATTAAAATTCCAAGAACGAAACCTATGCCCCAACCTAAAACAATAGCTATAATATTTAAAAGTAGCGTTTGTCTTAATTGGTAGCTGCCTAATTCGGTTCTGTTATCTTTATGCATAGCAAAATATGCAATTAACCATCCAATAATGGTAAAATAACTAATAATTGAGGCAGTTTTGCCATTGTCTGTAGTAATCATGTTGTTTTCCATGCTAATTAAGTTTAGTTTTAATTGCTTGGTCCACAACAATTTTATTGCCAAAATAATTTTGGATATATTGCTATTGTTTTTGTCTTTATGGAGTAGTTACCGCTACAGGCAATACTTTTCCGTTAAAAAACTTATGACCAGTTCTGGCGAAATCGGCAACATACTTGCCCATTTCAAATGCCATTACTGGGCTTTCGTAACCAGGAAATGCAGCTTCCAACATTTCGGTTTGTGCTGAACCAAGCGCCAAGCAGTTGATTTTAATGCCAGTTTGAACCAACTCTTGTGCCATACATTCTGTTAGGGTATGCAATGCCGCTTTGCTTGCAGAGTAGGCCGCTAGTCCGGGAAATTTAACGCTGCCTTGAAAGCCACCCATGCTGCCAATATTTACAATATGGCCACCATTTTCCATAAACTGGAGCATGTAGCGAGTCATTTTAAAGTGGCTGATTACATTATGTTCCAACATGGCTGCTAAGTCATTTTCTGTAGTTTCCAACAATGGTTTGTTGATCAGTGAACCCGCATTGTTGATGAGGATATCTACCGTTCCCAATCTTTCTTTAATGAAAGGAATCAAGGCATTGTAATCGTCATTCACCAAATCAAAAGCTACGGGAAGCAAGGTGCAATCAGGGGTGATACTTTTGGCAATTTCATGTAACTTACGTAGTTTATCTGCTGAACGAGCAATACATACTACCTTATTTTTCGTGTCTAAACTAAGTTCTAATGCTGCTTCGAAGCCGATACCGCTACTGGCTCCCGTAATAATGATATTCATGGATATTGGATTTTACAATTGTGGCAAAGATAGGAATTTGGGAAGTTTAAGTTCTTAAAATGTGATGATGGACATAAAACCATTCCTATTTGATTAATTGCTTACCTTTGCGGCATAATTGAAAAACGATGTTAGAGAAACTTAAAGAACGTAGCGAAGGCTTGTGCGAACTATGTAATAAAACTGAAGCGGTTAATGCTTATACGGTTAGTCCTAAAAAAGATGATGCCATTGAAAATCAAGTGGGTTTATGTAGCGACTGTTTGGAAAGAATTGATGCTGCCGATCAGAGTTTTTACTGGCGTGTGGTAGAAGGAAGCATTTGGAATCCAGAACCTAGTGTGCAGGCATTGAGTTACCGTATTTTGCAACGTTATAAAGATGAAGATTGGGCAAGTGGTGTGCTTAGTATGGTTGATTTGGATGAAGATATTGTACAATGGGCCTTAAGTGGTTTGGAAGTCGCTGCTGTTCATCAAGATGCTTTTGGCAACGTGCTTGAAAATGGAGATACGGTAGTACTAACACAAGCCTTGGATGTAAAAGGAACAAACTTTAGCGCGCCCAAGGGAACGGTAGTAAAGCGAATCAGGTTGGTGCATGATAACCACGAGCAGATTGAAGGAAAAATCAACGAGCAAATGATTGTGATTTTAACGAAATACGTTAAGAAAAATAACTAGAAATGACAACCTTTATAGAAAACTTACGAAGTCTTTAAAACTTCGTAAGTTTACCAAATCTATTTTAATCCTCAACAGTAATCAACTGTGTTACCGGATTGGCGATAACATGAAAGCCATCGTTGATCAGCTTTGTAAATTCTTTCTCATTGGCTGCTTTCATCTCCAAATAAATTCTTACTTCGCTTTCTAGAGCCGGATTACTGCTTTTGTGATGTAATATCTCTAAAATCTGTAAAGTACAAAGCCAATCGTGACGATACGAGGTTTTAAGTTCGTTAAAGATAGCTGCTAATTTTTCTAAACCTTCACCAGTCTCTCTAATGTCTCTTACTTGTTGATAAAGGTGGTGTAGGTGTTTGGTAGCATCATCATAAGTTAATTTATAAGTAAGCTGTTCACTTACGTGGGTCAATTCTTCGTATGCATCTTTGTCTGCTGCACCATTAAACACAGAAACAATTTTCTCGCCAACGGCCATGTCGTAAGTTCCCCATTCAGGTTGGAATAAGATATTGCCATTGCCTTCTCTAACAGTACACTCTTCAAAAGCGATCAAAATGGTTTTGCCACCCTTGTTAATGATTTCCTTAATCTTTCCGTTTACTTCAATGTCACTTTCAAAGGTTAAACGTACTAATTGGCCAACCTTAATCCCCAACTGCGATAATTCTTCTAAACTGTGGTCTTCTAAAGGTTTTGTTGTATCTTTTAGCTTGCCAACAGGTGATGAAAAGCCATCTTTATGATAATCTTTGCCGTGTCCCGGTAGTTCTTTGCCACCATAAGCTAAAGCAGATTGTCCAGTAGTTTTCACAAAGGTAAGCTCGTCATTGGCACTAATGCCCACATCGGTAAATACGCCAGTTACCTGTAAGCCTGAGCTATAAACTGCTGTACTTGGGTTTTTGCATTCAATGGCTTTTAAAATACTTTCTGCACCACCACGTCTAAAGGCCATGGTATCCGCAAAAGCCTCTAATACATCAATCAGGTTTTGGAACGTGGGTGTTACAAAAAGCTGTGGCTGTTCTTGGGTAATGTCGTATGAATAGTTTACGGTGTCAATGTTGTACCAAAGCTTCTTGATTTTCGGATCCATGCAAGTAGCGCTTTCACCAATAGAAGATAGTAAGCCGGCACCGTAAATTTTCGGATTTTCCAAGGTCCCAATCAAGCCATATTCAACGGTCCACCAGTGTAAACGACCCAATAGTGCCATTTCCGACGGTTCACCCATATTCTCGGAAATGTACTTCAATTCCTTTTCTGCCTTGGCAATTTCAGCTTCATCCACATTTTTGGCTTCCTTTAAAATAGAAAGCTTACGGATAGCCTCGTAAAGTTCAAAGTCTTTGCTCGAAAACATTGCTTTCGCGCCAATAGAACCAAAATAGCTGAGGTAATTATTGTAATCGGTATCGGCAATAATTGGGGCATGGCCAGCACTTTCGTGGATAATATCCGGTGCTGGAGTATATTCAATATTATCAATCTGGCGAATGTCGGCCGCAATAACCAATACCCTATAGGCTTGGTATTCCATAAAAGCCGCTGGCGGAATAAAACCATCAACTGTTACTGCTCCCCAACCAATTTTGCCCAAATTGTCGTTCATGGTTTGTAAGTTGGGTATCTGCTCAATGCTCAAGCCCGCCCTTTGCAAACCTTTAATGTATGGATAATAAGCTACGTGCTTTAAATAACTGTAGTTTTGGCGCATTACGTAACGCCAAACCGCTTGGTCAATTGGCGTGTATTTCTCGTAATTTTGCTCCACAATGAATTGCCTTAAATGCCTAGGCAATTTGGCAACTTGTTCGTTATTAAAGTCGTTAAAATCGCTCATTTTTTTACAAATTCTTAATTGGGCTAAAATACCTGATTTAAGCTAGGAATGCAAGAAAAGGAGGAGCTTTGATAGAAGAGACTTGTCAGTCTTTGGTCTTTTTTACCTTAAAAGAGAAGTGCTTTTGGGAGAAATAACTGAATATAGCCAACAAGATGGTGATGAAAGCTTTAGATATGGATGGATAGAATTGAAAGCCTTCCACTAAAATCTTCATCAGGGCGTAGTTGAGCAAAATATTGGTGCAAACAATGGTGCCGTATCTAAAAAGCTGTATGCGGCCTTTTAAATTTGACTGGGTAAACACCAAGTACTTGTTTAGCATGAAGCCCACCAAAAAAGTAAATACCGATTCCAATGCCAATGCAGCAATAGGAGCTGTAATTAAATAACCAGCAACGTGTACATCTTGCTGATGTAAAATGTAGTTATAGATGATAAAATAAGCCACAATGCCCGAAGATGCCGTGATGCCACCGCTGGCCAGATAGCGAAAAGTACCAATTGAGAACCATCTTTTAAAAGGAGGATAAAAAAAGTCGATAATTTGGAGTGCTAATTTCCTCATTCCTTTTTGTAGGTTAATTGGTTATTGATCATTCTGTTATTGTATTGCTGTATAAATGCTTTCAGCTTTTGTTCCATTTCGGCTTTTACTTCTGGCATTTCGTTTATCAGATTTTGAGTAGTGCCCCTATCTTTTTTTAAGTTAAACAAAGCGATTGATTTTGTGCCATCATTAGTTAATAGATAATCGCCTTCGTAAAAGTTAAAATTCCCATCGTTGTTGTTAACCGCAAAATTGGTAGTTTTATTGTCTAAGGCGTCAAAACCAAATGCAAAATAAGGTTTTTTATAGTGCATATAATTCAGTACCGTAGGCATAATATCAATTTGCTGGATAATTTTATTAGTCTTTCCTTTAAGATTGCCACCCGGATAGTAAAACAAAATAGGAATGGAGAAAAAGCCTGGGACATTTTGGTAATCGGGTAGGTACGACATGGTAGCGTGGTCTGCACAAAGCACAAATAAAGTGTTTTTGTACCAAGGCATTTTCTTGGCCGTATCAAAAAACTTGCGAATGGCCATATCTGTATAACCTAAAGGCTCATGAATCTGTAAAGTGCCTTTTGGAAATTTTCCCTGATATTTTTGAGGAACTTTATAGGGATGGTGCGAAGAAACAGAAAAGAAGGCCGAGAAAAAAGGCTGTTTGAAAGTGTTAATGGTTTTAGCCATGTATTGCATAAACGGCTCATCCCAAATACCCCAAATGTTATCAAAGTCTGCATCGTTATTATACTCGTTTTTCCCGTAATAGTGTCTGATGCCCGCTAAATTGGTATAGGCCGAAAAACCCATTGAGCCATTGGGAGCGCCATGGAAAAAAGCGGTATAGTAACCCTCATCCCCCAAAATTTTGGCAATACTGGTGGTGTTATTGCTCGAATATGGAGAAAGTACAAAAGGCTCTCTGATAGATGGAATGCCCGAAATTACGGAAGGTAGGGCATCAATAGACTTACGACCATTTGCATAAGTAACATTCGAAGTGAAACTTTGCTCAACCAAGCTATCAATGAAAGGTGTATATCCTTTGTAAGTGCCATTCAATTGATCTTTGTTAAGGGCACCAATATGCTCTTTGCCCAAGCTTTCTATAATTAAAAAGACAACGTTTAGCTTTTTAAAAGAAGCGGTGTCGTTACTAGGCTGATGAATAGGATTGTAGAGCTTGGTTAAGGTTTGCTCATCAAAGTATTCTACCTTTTTAAGCTTAGGAGATTTTAAGGTTTTCATGATGCTGAAAGGCGTGTTCAGTACCAAGCTCATATCGGCAGGCGATTTTACATAATCACCTGCATTGCTTAACGTAATAGGGCGAGTGCTGTGTCGCCAACCGCCCCTAACACCGCCTACAAATAAAAAGGCAATAAGCAACAGCGCTAGTGTTTGCGCAATATAAGTTTTCCAATTAAAACGAACTTTTTTCGGGGCTGCGAATATTTGGCTAAGTTTAGCGAAGGCTGCAATAAACAAAATCAAAATAATGAGCAAGTGCCAATATTCCAAAAGGAAATCAACGGTAAGCTTAAGCTTATTTTTCTCATGGCTAAATTGCGAGAAGACACTGCCCGTAGTTCGTTTAAGTGTAAATTTATAGTAGGCGAAATCAATAAAGTTGGCTAAAAAACCAATGCTGTTGGTAGTAATGAAGAGCCATTTAGTAAAGCGCTGATATCCACTTCGATATTTAAAAGGAAATGGCAATGCTTGTAGAATAACATATAAGGAATTGATGTACAGTAGCGCGACTACATCAAACTTAATTCCGCCCCAAAAGGTATAGGCAATTTCGCCAGTACCAAGATGCTTAAATAGAGATTTATTAACTAAAAAGAAACCTAGCCTGCATAACGCGTAAAGTGCGAGCAATAATGCGAACTGATAAATCAGTACAAAATATACAGATTGACGATTGTATTTTAGGTTCATTGATGCGTTTTACTCCTACACATTCATCGCTACGGTGCGATAATGGTAAACAAGTAAGCGGCAAAAATAGTTAATAAAACAACGCCCTGCAATACGTTGGTACGTCCAGAACCTAGCGACAGCATGATGGTAAACTGCGAGAGTAAAAGCAGTACCATCGATTTGGTGTCTATCCCCAAAGTAATGGTCATTCCGGTGATGATAGAAACTATTGCCACTGCGGGAATAGTTAATCCAATACTAGCCAAGGCTGAACCTAGGGCTAGGTTTAAGCTGGTTTGCAGACGGTTTTTTCTAGCTGCACGATAAGCTGCCAATCCTTCTGGCAATAAAACCACTCCGGCAATAATTACACCTACCAATGATTTTGGAGCTCCAGCATTAACTACTGCATTTTCGATATCGGGAGCTAGAGCTTTGGCTAATAAAACCACTATTCCCAAACACACTAATAACAAAAGCCCGCTGCTAAGAGCCACAGACTTTGTGGGAGGGGCGGCATGTACTTCCTCATTTCCGTCATCACCTGGAGGTAAAAAGAAATCTCTATGTCTTACCGCCTGTATCAATACAAAAGCTCCATATAAAATTAAGGAAATGATGGCCACAAATATTAGTTGTGCAGTGGTATAAGAAGGACCGACCATACTAGTGGTATAATTAGGTAAAATTAAGGACAGTACTAAAATAGCGGTTAACGCTACTAGGGCAGCTTTTACACCGTCCAAGCTGAATTCTTGTTGCTTAAATTTTACACCGCCTACCAACAGGCAAATGCCAATCATCCCGGTAAGGATAATCATTACCGCTGCAAAAACGGTATCGCGAGCAAGTTCTTCCGTGCCAGGGCCTCCAGTTAGCATTAATGATACAATGAGTGCTACCTCAATAGTTGTAACCGCTAAAGCTAGCAATAGCGTGCCAAAAGGCTCTCCAACTTTGTGGGCAACAACCTCTGCATGGTGAACTGCAGCAAGTACACTGCCAATTAAAAACATGACCAATAGCGCGGTGCCAAAACCACCAATGCTTTGTAGCGGTAAAAAATAAGCAACCCATGCTAAAATGGGCAAGGCGATTGTCCAAAGAGGAAGAGGTAATTTTTTAAGCATGTTGTTCAATTAATTGATGTACGATTTGGATGTTTTTAAATATATGTAAAAATTTTTTAGTGGCAAGAAAGCTCTAATTTTAAACCCGAAATGGGCTAAATTGTTCGGCGGTAAAGTCAGGTAAAAGTCTTAGGTGGTAAAAAATCAAACATTAAGAAGTTAAGATAATTAAGCGTATTCTGATAAAACTTAATGCGTCTTAATTCTTTAATGGCTCAAAAAACTAAAATGTTAAGGTGATAAAAAGTCAACCATCTAACACACCTTAGCACACCTAAGTTTGATTATACGCGACTAAAATGTTCTTAAATGTTTAAGGTGATTAAAAACAAAACCTAACCAACTATTTACCAAATAAACAGTGTTCCATGCGTGATATATTGTAACTTCGTTATATACAAACCCATATCATTAACAGATAAAAATGAAGAGATGTTTTTTCTTTTTGGCCATCAGTCTTTTTAATTTTTCGGCTTTTGCGCAAATAGATACAATAGCCTACCGTGCCATTGCCAATTCCATACAAAAAAAATATGCGCCAGATAAAAGATCGGTTTATTTCAATGTACGTTTCAAGGCCGATTCGGTTTTAGTAGAAAGCACTTCCGAGCTAGCAGTGAAAGCCTTTGAAAAATCATTTCCCGAAAATGTTAAGGCAAAACTTTCTGCTGCAGTACTTCCTGGCAAGCAGTTAAACGATATGTTTTATGGCGTAACTACCATTTCGGTAGCAAATAATAGGAGTCAGCCTTTCCATGGTGCCGAACTCATGACCCAAACGCTGTTGGGTACGCCTATGCAGATTTTAAAAAAGCAAGGCGGGTTTTATTTGGTGAAATCGCCCGATGGTTATTTAGCTTGGACCGATGGAGGCTCTATTGCTCCAATGAACCAAACCAGTTTTAAACTTTGGCAAGAAGCAAAAAAAGTTGTCTACATCAATGACTACGGGCATGCTTTTGCGAAGCCTGATGCTAATGTAGCACGAGTTTCCGATTTGGTAGCTGGTAACATTTTAAAGTTCCTTTCTCTGGAAAATGGATTTGTAAAAGTAGCATTCCCTGATGGACGAGAAGCTTATATTCCAGCTAATCAAACGGCAGATTATACAACATGGTTAAAACGACCATTGCCTACTGCCGATGCCATTTTAAAAACAGCACAGACCTTAATTGGGGTGCCATATTTATGGGGCGGAACTTCGATCAAAGGCGTAGACTGTAGCGGCTTTACCAAAACAGCTTATTTTTTAAACGGTGTGGTCATCCCTCGTGATGCCTCGCAACAAGCTTTAGTAGGAGAGAAGCTCGATGTGTTGGAAAATGATTCGATAAGTGTAGAAAAATGTCTAAAAAACTTAAAACCCGGAGACCTGATGTTTTTCTCTGCCGCAAAACGGAGAGGTGTTAACAATGGTAGGGTAAGCCATACCGCTATCTACATGGGCAATGGCGAATTTATCCAATCGGCAGGAATGGTAAAAATTAGCAGTGTTTTACCTACGGCGGCAAATTACGATGAATACCAAACCAAAACCTTGGTAGGGGCACGTAGGATTTTAACACAAATTGGGCAGCCAGAAATCACAAAACTCGAAAAACACGATTGGTACTTAAGTAAAAAGTAATGAGCATTAAAATATATCATAACAGCCGATGTAGCAAAAGCAATGCTGCGCTAAGAGCATTAGAAAGTCAAAATAAAGATTTTACAATTATTAACTATCTGGAAAATCCGCCCAGTGTTAGCGAAATAAAAGATATCTTAAAGCTTTTGGGTATGGCTCCATTGGAACTAATGAGAACTGGAGAAACCGTTTTTAAAGAAAAGATAAAGGGTAAGAACCTGTCTGATGAAGAACTGGTTGCCTTAATGCACGAAAACCCAATTTTAATACAAAGACCAATCATCATTCAGGATGGCAATGCATTCATTGCCCGAAGTGAAGAAGCGCTTAACTTTATTCATAAATAAAAAAGCCCCGAAATTTCGGGGCTTTTTTATTTATGAATGGCTCAACAAGCTTCTCCAGCTTACTTTGCTCTCAATGGTCCAGTGCAGGTCCTTAATTTCAATACGTTGTTGCTCCATAGTGTCGCGGTGACGAATGGTAACTGTATTGTCTTCTAAAGTTTGGTGATCAACCGTAATACAGAAAGGCGTACCAATGGCATCTTGTCTACGGTAGCGTTTACCAATAGCATCTTTCTCTTCGTATATACAGTTAAAATCAAATTTCAGGTGGTCCATAATTTCGCGGGCCTTCTCAGGTAAACCGTCTTTCTTGGTTAAAGGGAAAATAGCCGCTTTAATAGGAGCCAATGCCGGATGTAAACGTAACAAAGTTCTGCTGTCCTGTTTTTCAGGAGTGCTTAAATCTTCCTCTTCCAAAGCATTGATCATAGTCAACAAGAACATTCTGTCCAAACCAATCGAAGTTTCAATCACATAAGGAACGTAGTTGCCATAAGGCTTTCCGTTTTCATCCAGTTCAGCATCAAAATACTGCATTTTTTTACCGCTATACTCTTGGTGCTGCGATAAGTCAAAATCAGTTCTACTATGGATACCCTCAACCTCTTTAAAACCAAATGGGAATTCAAACTCAATATCAGTTGCTGCGTTGGCATAGTGTGCCAACTTTACATGGTCATGGTAACGATATTTTTCTGGAGCTGTGCCAATAGCCTTATGCCATTTCAAACGAGCCTCTTTCCAATATTCAAACCACTTCTTGTCCTCACCTGGGCGAACAAAAAACTGCATCTCCATCTGTTCAAACTCACGCATGCGCATAATGAACTGACGGGCAATTACTTCGTTTCTAAAAGCCTTACCAATTTGGGCAATACCAAAAGGAATTTTCATCCTTCCCGTTTTTTGCACATTTAAAAAGTTTACAAAAATACCTTGGGCCGTTTCCGGACGCAGATAAACCACATCACTGCCTTCGGCCATGGCGCCAAACTGTGTACTAAACATCAAGTTAAACTGGCGCACGTCCGTCCAATTTCTAGTGCCGCTTACAGGACAGGCAATTTCATGCTCTTCGATCAAAACTTTCAAACGCGGTAAGTCTTCAGCCTTTAAAGCATCATCCATATCAGCTTGTAGCTTCGCAGCTTTGTCCGTTTTGCCGTCTTTTTCGTATTTGGCAATCTTGTCTTCTAGTAATTGGTCAGCACGATAGCGTTTTTTGCTATCCTTGTTATCAATCATTGGGTCGTTAAAACCATCAACGTGACCACTCGCTTTCCAAACTTTCGGATGCATAAAAATGGCGGCATCAATACCCACAATGTTCTCGTGCATTTGCACCATTGCTTTCCACCAATAAGTTTTCAGGTTATTTTTAAGCTCGGCACCCAACTGTCCATAGTCGTAAACCGCACTTAAACCATCATATATTTCGCTGCTTTGGAACACAAAACCATATTCCTTGGCATGAGAGATTACATTCTTAAAAATTTCGTCGTTATTTTTCTGAGCCATAGTGAGCCAAAGTTAAAAGTTAAAAGTTAAATTTATAAGATAAGCGCTTTAAAAATGTTCTGAAAAGCAATTCCATCACTCTTTGGTCACCAAAGCCCTGCACTACGCTACAAGTCCTCGGTCGCTAACGCTCCCTGTGGGCTTTCCGCTGCGTTCAGGTTTATCATACCAATTGAATTGCATCAAACATCATTTGATTATCGTCAATAATACAAAACCTACATAAAATGTATATTTTTTCGCTATTTACCCCTCATTCTTTGGTTGGCCGGTATTGTCATCAAGCATTAAAGTCATAATGCGAATCTAACATAACTGCAGATTTTTCGCTATTTTCGACAATCTACAACCAGAATAAATGATGAAAAGGATACTTTCAATAGATGGCGGGGGAATTCGCGGAATTATTCCGGGAATGATTTTGGTAGCGTTGGAAGAAAAAATTCAACGGGCAACAAATAACCCAAATGCACATTTAACTGATTATTTCGATTTTTTTGCAGGCACAAGTACCGGAGGTATTTTACTGTCTATTTTGTTGTGCCCCGACGACGAGGAGCCTACTAAACAAAAATATACCGCTAAACAAGCATTGGATATTTATCTTGACCATGGTGTAGAGATTTTTACCGCAAACAAGTGGCGACGTTTTTTAAGTAAGTTCGGATTACTTAGCGAGCTTTATGACGATACTGTTCTAGAAAAAGTTTTGAAAAGCTACTTTGGCAATCGGAAGCTAAGCGAGTTAATAAGACCATGTATCATCACTGCTTATAATATAGAGTTACGGAAAAACCATTTATTTAGACAGCAAAAGGCGATTTCTCACGGCGAATCACGAGATTTTTATATTAAGGATGTATGCCGTGCCACTTCTGCCGCACCCACTTATTTTTCCGTTGCCGAAATCTTTTCGCTTGCCAAAACACGCTACCCTTTAGTTGATGGGGGAGTATTTGCGCACAATCCAGCCTTATCGGCTATGTTGGAGGTAATCAAGAGCTATAATACCTATAAGATAGATGATATTTGGACACTATCATTAGGAACTGGTTTGTCTAAAATATCTTACAATTACGAAGACTTTAAGAAAAAGAAGGCCATTTCCATAGGCCCCGCACTTGTCGATATTATGAGCAGTAGCTCGGCAGAAAGTACCGATTATTTTTTAAGACAGCTATTCCGTTCGGTAAAAAAATCAAATAATTATATCAGGATAGAGCCGAGCAATCTTTCATCCATAGATCCAGCCATGGATGCAGCTTCTGTTTCCAATATTCAAAAAATTGTGTCGTTGGGAGATAAGCTTGTGAGCGAGAATGAAGACTTGTTAGATCAAATTGTGAAAGAACTTCTTGAAGACAAAAAAAAGAATAAAGAAGGCGATTCAGTATGGAATTTCTTAAAAAAGTAAATTTTAAGCCAAACAATCACGTGACTTAAATTGGCGTAAAAAACTAACTTTGTAAAACCAAAAAATAATCAGGTGAAAAAAATACAAATGTTATTTCTGGCCGTTGCCTTGTTGAGCTTTGCTTGTGTCGCTCCAAACCAGCATCACTACATCTCCTTCAAAACCGCTCAAGAATTTCAAAACTTCCTAAATCGAAAAACAACAACATATCCTTTGTTAAGCGCTCATCGTGGAGGCCCTATGCCTGGTTTTCCAGAAAATGCTATAGAAACTTTCGAGAACGCCACGACCTATCAACCGATTATTGTTGAGTTTGACGTAGCCCTAAGTAAAGACTCGGCTTTGGTGATCATGCATGATGACCGTTTGGATAGAACCACCAATGGGAAAGGTTTAGTGGGCGATCAAACTTACGCCGAATTAAGAAAACTTAAACTTAAGGACGATGAAGGTCAGTTGACCAATTTCAAAATCCCTACATTAGAAGAAGTGCTTCGTTGGGGCAAAAATAAAGTGCTTTTCACCATCGATATCAAACGAGGAGTTCCTTATAAAGAAATTATTGCTGCGGTTAGAAAAACCAAATCGGAAACCAATTCCATCATCATTACCTATAATGCAAACCAAGCGGCAGAAGTACATCAATTGGCACCTGATTTAATGATTTCTGCTACGGTAAAAAGCCCTGAAGATTTAGAACGTTTAAATAAAATGGGTGTGCCCAATAACAAGATTATTGCCTTTGTGGGTGTTTCAGAACCAAGCCATAGCCTCTATCAATACCTGCATGACAAAGGCATAAGCACTATTTTGGGCACCATGGGCAACTTGGATAGAAGCGCAAAAGCCAATAAGGGAAAACCAGTATTCGGCAATCTGGTAGCTAACGGAGCAGATGTACTTTCAACCGATGAACTGAAATTAGCAGGTGAGCAGCTAGATAACTATCGAAATGAAAAGCAGTTGAAACTTAAGAATATAAATATCAAGTAAATTGAGCGTAGTTGTAAAGGAATTGGCCAAGCACTATGGCCCACAAAAAGCGGTAAACCAAATTAGTTTCGAAGCAAAGCCCGGACGCATATTAGGTTTTTTGGGTCCCAACGGGGCTGGTAAGTCTACCACCATGAAAATGCTCACAGGTTACTTGCAGCCAACCTCTGGGAAAGCTGAAATTGCAGGTAAGGATATACAAGTTGAACCTTTGGAAGTTAAAAAACTAATCGGTTACCTGCCAGAGAATACGCCATTGTATATGGATATGTATGTGCGGGAGTTCTTGAGTTTCGTTGCTCAAACCTACAGCTTGAATGATATAGCAAAAAGGGTAGAAGGAGTGATACAACAAGTAGGTCTAACCCAAGAACAGCACAAAAAAATTGGAATGCTATCCAAAGGTTACAAACAAAGAGTAGGCTTGGCTCAGGCTATTATCCATCAACCGCAGGTGCTTATTTTAGACGAGCCCACTTCCGGTTTAGATCCCAATCAGCTTTCAGACATCAGAACTTTGATTAAGAATTTAGGAAAAGATAGAACGGTGATCATCTCTACCCACATCATGCAAGAAGTGGAAGCCCTGTGCGACGATGTGATTATCATTAACAAAGGTGTTTTAGTTGCCAATTCGAGTATTGATGAATTAAAAAAAGCACACCAGAATAAATCTTTGGAGCAAATATTTAAACAGCTAACCCTATAACAATCATGATTAAGAAAATCTTTGCATTTGCATTTTTGATAATTCTTTCGTTAACATTTAAGGCACAATCTCAACAAGTCACTTTAGGTTTATCTCCCGAAATCAATTTTCCAACGGGTAATGCCTCAAACATGAGCGGTATAGGCTTTGGCGGTTCACTAAAAGCCGAATTTGGAATTAGCGATAAACATGCCATTACCGCAAACGGTGGCTACAACCTTTTCATTGGTAAAAGATATTTTGGCAGTAGGACACAAAATATTGAATCTATTCCCGCCAAGCTTGGTTTTAAATATTACCCAAGCCCTGATTTTTACGTAGAAGCACAGGCGGGAGCGGCCTTTCATATGGGTGGCTTCTCTAAAACTTCATTTATTTGGTCCCCAGGATTTGGTACTCGTTTTAAAACTGGAAGCGCAAACAATAAAATAGAATTCGGTTTAAGATATGAAGCCTGGACCAATACCAGTTATAATAGCACTGCTAACCTAAAAACTACAAGTTTCGGGTTTATTGGATTAAAGTTAGGTTACGTGTTTGGTTTGTAATTGCCGAATTGTTAAAAATAATGGGCTGTTTTACAATTGTTTGTAATTTTTTTGATAAAATATTGTAACTATTGGCGTAGTTGTTGTGTCTATTGGAGCAATTATTAATTAATACACAAATTTAAATTACGTTAAAAGGTATGAAAAAACTATTATTATCATTAGCGCTAGTTGCAGGCCTAGGATTGGCTGCCAATGCACAAACAGAAGGTGCAGTTAAAAAATTAAGCATAGGTGCTGAATTTGGTTTCCCTACAGGAGATAACTCTAAAGACAATATGATTGTTGGTGGTTCGTTGCAATATGAGCACCCAGTTGCACAATCATTCAACATCACACTTTCTGGTGGTTATTCGTCTAGAATGATTACTGGCGATACTAAAAAAGCTTTAGAGGCATTTGGTGCAAAAACTAGCTATGGTTATGTACCAGTAAAAGCAGGCGGTAAATACTATTTTGGTGGTAACTTCTATGGTGCTGCTGAGTTAGGTGCTACTTTTGCTACAACATCAGGTGGCGGTACTGCTTTCACTTATGCTCCAGGCTTAGGTGCTTCATTTTCAATTGCTGATAAATCTAGCTTAGATTTCGGCGTTCGTTACGAAAGCTGGTCTAAAAATGGTACTTCGTCATTTATCGGACTACGTGCAGCTTACGCATTTGGCCTATAATTGAAAAAGAAAGCCCAAAAAGTATAACCTGTAGTTTGTTTTGTATTGAAACTGACTACAGTTAACAAAAAAGTTATAAAAACCCTGACATTGTTAGGGTTTTTTTATTGACTAAATCATTAGTTTTACAAAAACTAATTAGCAATCAAATAATTAAAAAACAAAATGAAAAAAATCCTTCTATTATTAACGCTAGCAGCAGGCCTAAATGTTGCAGTAAACGCTCAAGATAAGCCAGTTTCTTTTGGGGTTAAAGCTGGTTTAGCTTTGCCAAGTATAACAGCTTCTGGAATGGGTATTTCCATAACTACCTCTTCTAAAACGTCATTTTATGTAGGTGCAGTAGCTGACGTCAATATCTCTCCTATTTTCTCCTTCCAACCAGGGTTAACCTATGTGGGTAAGGGCGGAAAATTTGATATTGGCGAAATGGCAGAGGCAATGGGAGCTGACCCATCAGATTTTGAGGGTGTTGACAAAATCACCTTTAATTATTCTTACCTAGAGCTTCCTTTGAATTTGTTAGCAAACTTTAATGCTGGTACAGGAAAGGTCTTTGTTGGCGCTGGTCCTTATGCAGCTTATGCTTTATCTGCCAATATGAAAGCTGGAAATACAAGTGTTGATGCTGAATTTGGTTCTGCGGAAGGACAATTAAAAAGAATGGAGTTTGGTGTAAACTTCTTAGGCGGATATAAATTGAGTAACGGACTAAACTTACATGCAGGTTATGGCATAGGTTTAACCAGCACAGAAAATAGTAGTGACGGTAAAACTAAAAACAAAGTATTTTCTGTTGGTTTAGGCTTTATGTTCTAATAGGAATTATTATAAAACGAAGAGCCCTGGCAATTTTGCTGGGGCTTTTTTGTTTTAACAGATATTGCATAACTTCGGCATCACAATCCAAGGGCATGCTAGCAGTATTCAAAAGAGAGTTATTCAGTTTCCTCAATTCCTTAATGGCCTATATTACCATCGGCATATTTTTATTGGCCTGTGGTTTAATGTTCTGGTTTTTTCCAGATACCTCCATCTTAGAATATGGTTATGCCGAAATGGATGGTTTTTTTGGCTTGGTTCCTTATCTGTTCATGTTTTTGATTTCGGCTATTACCATGCGCTCTTTTGCCGAGGAAAGAAAAGAAGGGACCTATGTGTTATTGGCCACTCGCCCTTTAACTAATTTGCAGATCATCAGCGCAAAATATCTAGCCTGTTTGGTTTTGGTGTTGTTTGCCTTGCTGCCTACCTTAATTTACTGTTACAGCATATCACAATTAGGTTTGCCCAAAGGGAACTTGGATACAGGTGCAATCATTGGTTCGTACATTGGTCTGTTTTTATTGGGAAGTGCTTTCACGGCTATTGGCGTGTTCGCCTCCTCTTTCACGAAAAATCAGGTCATTGCATTTGCCATTTCTGTCTTTTTGTGCTTTTTTGCTTATAGCGGCTTCGACTCCATCAGTAAAATTTCGGCATTTCAAAGTTTCGAAAGCCAGTTGGCCAACTTGGGCATTGCCGAACATTATCAATCCATCAGTAGAGGAGTTTTAGATACTCGAGATGTCGTTTATTTCATTTCCTTTGTCGCCTTATTTTTTGGTTTAACTCATTTAGTGATTGGAGGTAGAAAATGGTAGGGCAAGGAGTAAAGAACAAAGAACAAAGAACAAAGAGGAAGCAAATCGTGAGGTCAATATTGTTTCTCTTGGCATTGATATTAATTAATGTAGCAGCGCAATTCGTCTATACCCGGATAGATTTTACGAAGGAAAAACGCTTCACCTTAACCACCAAAACCAAAGAAATTTTACAGCAGAATAAACATGAGGTCGTAGTAACCATTTATTTGGATGGAGATATGCCTGCAGCATTTAAGCGTTTGCGAAATGCTACCAAAGACATGCTGGCCGATTATAAAGCTTATGCAAAGGCAAACTTCAAAGTAATTTTTGTGGACCCACTTTCGGGGCTTTCCGCATCAGAACAAGATACCGTAATCCAACAACTGTTTGAAGTAGGCATTAAACCTACCAACATCAATATTAAAACAGACGTAGGTTTTTCTGAAAAATTGGTATACCCAATGGCCATGATCGAAAGCAACGGCAAGCGTATGCCAGTAAAGTTATTGCAAAATTTGGGAGGAGAAGCTTCCAATTATGATCAGAGCATTAATAATTCGATTAAAAACTTGGAGTATGTATTCACCTCTTCATTAAAGAAAGTGATTACGGGCTATAATCCGAGAGTTGGTTTTACTGAAGGGAATGGAGAACCAGATAATCGCTATTTGTACGATGCCATCAACACGCTTTCCGATAGTTATGTGGTGGGCCGTGTAAATTTAGATTCTATCACCAAACAAGGCTTAGATAGTTTGAAAATGTTGGTGATTGCCAAGCCGTTAAATGCCTTTACCGAAGCCCAGAAATATAAAATCAATTACTTTGTAATGAAGGGAGGGCAGGTGTTGTGGTCAATAGACCAAGTGAGGATGGCTTTAGACAGTTTGCGTAGCGGCAGGTCATTTATGGCGGGCAATAACATGCTCAACTTAGACGATATGTTGTTCGAATACGGTGCAAGAGTGAATTATAATATCATTGCCGATGTGAACTGTGCTGAAATCCCCGTGGCCATGTCAGGAGGCCCACGTGGCGATATTCAACTGGCCCCTTGGCTTTATTATCCTATTTTATTGCCAGATACGAGCAATAGCGTAGTGAAAAATCTAGATAACGTCAAAGCCGAATTTGCCAGTACAGTAGATACCATTGGCAGTAAAAATGTAAGTAAACACGTCATCTTATCAACTTCGCCCTACAATAAGGTTTACACTTCGCCGAAACTATTTAATCTGCAAATGGTAGAGCAAGAGCCTACCCAGAAGGAGTTCACAAGTATGCCAAAAAGTGTAGGGGTATTGTTGGAGGGAAGTTTTAAATCGGTTTTTTTAAATCGTCCCGTGCCAAAGGGCATTACCGAACATTATGATGTTCCAACGCAGAGCAAGCCAACAAAAATGATTGTGATAGGAGACGGTGATGTTTTCATGAACCAGGTTTCCGCCGATGGTTCGCCTTTCCCTTTGGGTTTTGACAGGTATACGCAACAAAATTTTGGAAACAAGTCATTACTGTTGAATATTGTAGATTATTTTACCAATGAAGATAATCTGATTGCACTTCGAAACAAGGAAATCGCTGTAAGACCATTGGATAAGACGCTTTTACGTACCGAAAAAACAAAATGGCAACTGGTGAATACCGTAGTGCCAATTTTAGTGTTGATATGTTTCGCAATTTTTCAACATTATTATCGTAAACACAAGTATGCAAAGTAAAATTTCATACTTTTGAATCTATATATAACAAACTATGAGATTTATAGTATCTACGTCGACATTATTAAAACATTTACAAACGGTTAATGGTGCTTCGAGCAGCAGCACAGTATTGCCTATCCTAGAAAATTTCCTGTTTGAAATTAAAGAAGGAAATTTGACCATTTCTGCTACCGACTTGCAAACCAGTATGACTACTGCTTTGCCTGTTGAATCAAAAGAAGAAGGAAAAGTTGCCGTGCCATCAAGAATTTTGCTAGACACGTTGAAGACTTTGCCTGATCAGCCAATTACCTTCCATGTAGATGATAATACTTTCGCCATCGAAATCAGTGCCGGTGATGGAAAATATAAATTAAGTGGTGAAAACGGTGACGATTTCCCTAAAATTCCAGTGGTTGACAATGCCTTTTCGGTAAACTTGCCAGCATCGGTATTAAGTGAAGCCATTACCAAAACCATTTTTGCAGTAAGCAACGATGAGCTTCGTCCTGCAATGACAGGCGTTTTTTGTCAATTATCTCCTCAAAATATCACTTTTGTAGCTACCGATGCACATAAATTAGTTCGCTACAGAAGAAACGATACCAAAGCTGATAAAGCTTCATCTTTTATTTTGCCAAAGAAAGCTTTGACTTTGTTGAAAGCAGCCTTGCCAAATAGCGATGTAAATGTTTCAGTAGATTATAACGCTACAAGCGCTTTCTTTAAGTTTGAGAACATCAACTTGATTTGTCGCTTAATTGATGAGCGTTACCCTGATTACGAAGCAGTAATTCCTGCAAACAACCCTAATAAATTAGTAATTGATAGGGCTTTGTTCTTGAATACATTACGTAGGGTGGTTATTTTCGCAAACAAAACGACACACCAGGTACGTTTGAAAATCAACGGAAGTGAGTTGAATATCTCTTCAGAAGATTTAGACTTTGCTAACGAAGCTCATGAGCGTTTGAGCTGCCAATATGATGGCGAAGATTTGGAAATTGGCTTCAATGCCCGTTTCTTAATCGAGATGTTGAATAACCTAAGTGGAGAGGAAGTGACTTTAGAGCTTTCTACACCAAATAGAGCAGGTTTGTTGATTCCTCAAACCAACGATGAGAACGAAGATGTTTTGATGTTGGTAATGCCTGTAATGTTAAACAGCAGCTACTAAACAATTAAAAAATAAACAGCGTTTGCTGGTCATAAAAAAGCTTGAAGTTTATACTTTAAGCTTTTTTTGTTTGTAACTATTTGTAAATAAGTGGTTTGTTGTGGTTCTGTCGAAAATGTCAAAATCGTAAATAGGTGTTTTTTTGCAGGACATATTGCTTATTTTAGCGGAAAATTTAACTACATTGGAAATACTAGATTTATTAATTAAGCTACTTACTGATACTAAAGATACTTTAGTAACGATTATCCAGAATTATAGGACCTGGACCTATCTTATTCTGTTCATCATCATCTTTGCTGAGACAGGATTTGTAGTTACACCTTTTTTACCTGGTGATTCGATGTTGTTTGCCGTTGGAGCGCTTATTGCTGGTGGCGATACAGGTTTGAACATTTGGTTCATGTGCTTTATTTTAACTGCTGCTGCAATTTTGGGAAACTCCCTTAACTATCGTTTAGGAAGATTCTTCGGTGTAAAAGTATTTAAAGAAGAGAATAAAATTTTAAAGTTGAAATACTATCACCAATCGCACGAGTATTTCGAGAAACATGGTTCTAAGGCAATTGTATTTAGTAGATTCTTACCTATTTTCAGAACTGTAGCACCTTTTGTAGCTGGCGCAGCGAAAATGTCTTTTGGGAAATTTACAGTCTATAATATTATTGGCGGCTTTGCATGGATTTTCAGTCTTTCCTTTGCAGGTTATTTATTGGGTAAAATTCCTTTTGTAGAGAAGAATTTCGAGGTAATCATTGTGATTATTGCAGTAGGAACCTTTGCTCCAGTCATTATTGCAGGACTTAAATCCCTTCTTAAAAAGAAAGAGAAAATAGAAGATAGCGAAACGATTTAACAAAAAGGCCCCGAAATGTTCGGGGCCTTTTTGTTGGAGGTAATTTTGTAAATTCAAATATTTTTAAAGCCTAATATGCCTAAACCTCGTAGGTTTTAAAAACCTGCGAGGTTTGTCGCTCTTATTTCTAACTAACTCCGTCATTTCGACGATAGGAGAAATCTAACGGGATGTTTTAAGGCGATTATTTCCTTTTTTAGATTGAAGGTTTCATAGGTTTTCAAAACCTACGAGATTTGTTGCTTAAAAAACTAAAACTCCCTTCCGATTATCTTTCCTTCCTGATATTTTTTATCCGTATTTTCGGCCTGTTGCTTGTCTTCAATAGAAGCCTCAATTCTAATCATGTTTCTTAAGTCTGGCTGTCCGGCATCAACCCAGGCAGAAAACCAGAAAGAACCTACTTTGATAATCGAAGAACGCATTTGGCGCTCCACCATTCCTTTCATCATGTCTTGATAAGCTTTGGTATAGGCTACCGAGTATTGTTTCATCACGTTTTTCCCTCTCATCGAAAAATCGTATTTCTGGTCGGCGGGAAAAGAAGCGTTCAGTTTTGCTTCAAAAGTTAATACGGTATCCACCATGGTGTGCGCTTTTTTAACGATTTTCCAAGCTTCCTTTAAAGGATTTTCGATATAGCTGGCCTTGCCTACCAAAAGGTTATAATCTTTGGCAAATAGTTCAGGAATACGGCTTTCCCAAAAACCATGAATACCGGTTTGGTTGGTGAGCTGTCCGTTGTGATTATTAGTGGTATGCAATGGCACGTGCGCATCAGCTACATAGTGCCCCAAGTCGGCCGAATATCTTAATATCTTTAACGAATCACGTTCTTTAAATGCTCTCACCAAATTGTTGTAAGTACGTTGTATTTGCCATGGAACCATGCCATCGCTGGCAATTTTCTTGGCGCCATATTTGTTTACCGCATCGTTCCATTTTTCGGGGATGCTATCGATGTGCTCTTCATAATTCTCTACATCCAAATAATGTCTGGGTGCTTCAGCGGTATCCGCATATCTTCTTTTGTCAGGGTCAATGGCATGCTCAGTAATGTACTTGTGGTTGTTTTTGTAAAAGCC
The DNA here is from genome assembly GCF_039594775.1 of Pedobacter sp. Classification (GTDB taxonomy): domain Bacteria; phylum Bacteroidota; class Bacteroidia; order Sphingobacteriales; family Sphingobacteriaceae; genus Pedobacter. Next base: position 279,505 of record NZ_JBCNMT010000002.1, read on the forward strand.
AACCATACCTTCTGGAAGGGTGAATATCGCCAGTTGGTTAATCCGCTTATGCGCAAAAAAGCCCCAAGAAGCGCATAAAATTACGGTACCGAAGAGCAGCAAAAAAATAGACAGCTTTTTCATTGTGGGGAATATCAGAAGGTGAAATTTATTTTTTAATAAAAATAGCAAAAACACTTACTTATAGTTAAAACCTGACAATTTTTTGTCAACCTTTATAAGCCTTTGCTCTTGCCAAAATACCTATATTTGTCCCAAAATATAAATCTTATGCAAGAAATAAAGAAATATGTAGAAGATAACAAGCAACGTTTTTTAGACGAGCTTTTTGAGTTGTTGCGTTTTCCTTCGGTGAGTGCAGATCCAAAATATAAAGGAGATGTGTTAAAAACCGCTGATTTCGTTGCTCAAAAATTGAAAGATGCTGGTGCTGATAACGTGGAGATTTGTGAAACTGCTGGATATCCAATTGTATACGGAGAGAAGATTGTAGATGCTAGTTTGCCAACCGTTTTAATTTATGGTCACTATGACGTGCAGCCGCCAGATCCATTGGAATTATGGAAGACTCCTCCTTTTGAGCCTACTGTACGCGATGGTAAAATTTATGCCCGTGGTGCCTGTGATGATAAAGGTCAGTTTTATATGCACGTTAAAGCGTTTGAATTAATGATGCGGACCAATACTTTGGCCTGTAACGTTAAATTCATGATAGAAGGAGAAGAAGAAGTTGGTTCTGCTAACTTGGGCATTTTTGTTAAAGCAAATGCAGAGCGTTTGAAAGCTGATGTAGTGTTGATTTCTGATACTTCGATGATCAGCATGGAAAACCCATCTATTGAGACAGGCTTGAGAGGTTTGGCCTACATGGAAGTAGAAGTAGTAGGTCCTAATAGAGATTTACACTCTGGGGTGTATGGTGGCGCGGTAGCAAATCCAGCAACTATTCTTTGCAAAATGATTGCTTCTTTGCACGATGAAAATAACCATATCACCATTCCTGAGTTTTATGATAAAGTAGTAGAGCTAACCGATGCTGAAAAGCAAGCATTAAATTCTGCACCGTTCGATTTGGAAGAGTATAAGAAAGATTTGGATATTGATGCAGAGTGGGGCGAAAAAGGCTATTCTACTTTGGAACGTACAGGCACTAGACCAACTTTGGAAGTAAATGGTATTTGGAGCGGCTACATAGGCGAAGGTGCTAAAACCGTACTGCCAAGCAAAGCAAATGCTAAAATTTCTATGCGTTTGGTACCTAACCAAAATTCAGATGAAATCAGTGAGATTTTTGCTAAGCATTTTGAAAAGATTGCGCCAAAAGGAGTAAAAGTTACAGTTACGCCACATCACGGAGGTGAGCCAGTGGTTACCCCAACGGACAGCGTAGCTTATCGTGCTGCTGAAAAAGCAATTGAAGATAGCTTTGGCAAAAAGCCAATTCCTACACGTGGTGGCGGTAGTATTCCAATTGTGGCTTTGTTTGAAAACGTATTAGGGATTAAATCGGTATTATTTGGCTTTGGATTAGATAGCGACGCGCTACACTCGCCAAATGAGAAATATGATATCTATAATTACTATAAAGGAATTGAAACATTGCCTTTATTCCATAAGTATTATGCAGAACTAAATAAGTAAGACCTATTTTCTGTAATAAAGAAAGCCTTCCTGCTAAGATGCGGGAAGGCTTTTTTTGTTGGTGATGGTGTTTTAGAAGGTAATCTTGATGATTTGTTAATGTTGCCTTTATAACCTAAGGATAAATTCGCCGCCAATCTCATTCTTATTGTGGAGGATATTATCCGATGTAGAAATTAATTTTTTCATCAAGATGCATTTTGTTAACTTTCCAAACAACTTTTAATTTGTTTCAAATGGTTGCTTATTCTGTTTTTTCTTCAGTTGTTTATAAGAAAAGGATATTAATCCTTTATTCTTTTTTATGTCTGTCTTTGCTTGGCTTCGCTGCTAACCACTTTAACTTTTTTCAAACCCATCAAGCTATTGTTGCTGCGCAGGCCGAGGACGATCAATATTTCAATATCGCAGTGTTGGCAGATACGCAATATTACACTGGTGAGCGATATGGTGGAAATATGAATATGTTCTACGATCAGATAGATTGGATTATTGCCAATGCTGAAAAGGAAAGAATAGCTTATGTGGTGCATGTAGGAGATATTACCGATCAAGGCGATAAGTTGCCGGAACAATGGGACAGGGCAAAAGACGCCATGTATCGTTTGGAAAGGCCCTTGCCTGGATTGCCGTATGGCATTCCATATGGGGTGGCAGTGGGTAACCACGATGTAAGGCCCAATGGCGATCCAAATGGAAGTAAGATAGGATATACCAAATATTTTGGGCGTAAGCATTTTGAAGGCAGACCGTATTACGGTGGTGCTTACGATAACTCAGATGCTAACGATAACCACTACGACCTTTTTGAGGCAAATGGCGAAAAATTTATTGTGCTCTATCTGATATTTAATGACCCTAATAAAAAGGAACACTATGATGCGGCTTTAGAAGAAAAGGTACATAACTGGGGAGCAGATGTGTTGGCTAAACATGCGGATAGGAAAGCAATTGTGGTAAGTCATAACATTCTTAGGCCTGATACCACTAGCGGAAGTAATTTTAGAGCCGGGGTAGGTGCTGCGCCTAAGCCTGGTAATTTCACCAAACAGGGAAATCGTATCATCAATAAGTTTAAACATTCGCCAAATGTATTCATGATGCTTTGCGGACATGTGAGTGGCGAAGCCATGAGAGAAGTAAAGTTTGAGGGACGTACCATTAAAGTTTTATTGACGGATTACCAAGGAAGAAGAAATCCGGAATATACCGATAAAGATAGGAACGGTGGTAACGGTATTCTACGTTTGATGAAGTTTAACCAAAGTAAGCAAGTATTGAGCGTGAGGACTTTTATTCCTCAAAAAGATAAAATTTTAGAAGAAACTGACGAGGATAGTAATTTCTCTGTGCCGCTTTACAACTAATTTGTCATGACTAAATGTGAAAATATTGGAAAGGTTTGCGTTCTATTTGCTCTGCTGTTTGTTTCTCCAGCGGTTGCGCAAGTGAAAAAACTGAATACCTTTTCCATTGCTTCAACCAAGGAGTTAAAGGATTTTTTTAAGTATACGCCAGACCGTATTCCTTTAGTCTGTGGCCATCGAGGTGGAGCGCAGGAGCTCTATCCCGAGAATTCAATTGCTGGGTTGGAATATATACTTTCTAAAATTCCAGCATTTTTTGAGGTGGACCCTAGGCTCACTAAGGATAGCGTAGCGGTTATTTTGCATGATGCAACACTCGATAGAACGACCAATGGCAAAGGCAAGCTTTCTAATCATACCTGGGAAGAAATAAAGAAATTGAAGCTTAAGGATAAAGACGGAAAACTAACCAATTACGGTGTTCATACCTTGGATGAAATGCTGCAATGGACAAAGGGTAAAACTATTTTGATGATTGATAAAAAGGACGTGCCTTTAGAGCAGTTATATAAGATCATTAAAAGAAATAAAGCCGAAAGTAGCGTGTTGATTTCTGCCTATGAGCCTGCCGAAGCTGCCTTTTACTACGGAAAAGATAAAAATCTCATGTTCGAGGTTTTTGTGAGCAACGAAGAAAGATTGAAGGCCTATGAAGATATAGGGGTTCCAAACGAAAATATGGTAGCTTACGTTGGCCAGCCGAAAAAGAAATCATTTTATGAACTGATGCACCGTAAAGGGATGATGGTTTTTGTATATACCGCCAAGGTGATGGAGAAAGAAAAAGACGAAGCCATTAGGCTACAATCTTATAAAAACACAATAAAAGGTGGCGCCGATATTCTTTTAAGTGATAGGGCGTTAGAGGCCTATGAGTCCATTAGAGAATTTGCTCCATTGAAAAGCGTAAAAAGTAAATTCATCAGGTCCAATCTTTAAAAGCTTTGTCAATCTGTTTGGTTGCTGAGACTGACAAAGCTTTTTTTGTTATTTCATCGAAGCCGTAAGGTCTTTCGGACGAATCATCGTTTCGCTGTAAATATTCCCAAACCTATCCGTTACCCTAATTTCAATAGGAGTGGTGGCGCTATTGGCTTTTGCTTTAAAAAAATGGGCTGAATTGGTTGTCACAAAATCTTCTGTCGGTTCTGCATTGGCGTTTAATCGGAGCGCTTCGTAAGAGATGATGTGTAATGGATCCAGGGTTCTTACTCTGCTGACACCCAAAGACGTACCGTTTTCAAATATCTCTACTTTCCATTTTTTATCAAATCCCCAAACGTTTACCAGAATTTCATTATTGGTGTTAGGGGTAGCGTAAGTACCTGCGTAAGGTTTTAATTGCTCGTCGGTGCTTTTAGGTGCATATTTGGCAGCAGTAATATGTACTTTATTCAAATCATAAGCTCTGAACTGGTAGTTTTCCTGTTCTCCGATAGATTTGTATAACCATTGATAGTTTTTGTCATTAAATTTCCAGATACCGTAGCCACCAGGTGCACCATCTTTACAAATATGATTGTTGGCGTAGCCACTCCTTCCTGTCCACCACCAAGTAGCGCAAATAGCGCCCGAATTGTGTTCCATTAAATTACTGTTGTTCTCGTAAGCATAGCAAACGTGTGTGTGCCCCGTAATGACATTCACATCTGTAAATTCAGCAAGTGCATTGATGAATTCCGTGGAATTGTTCAGTCGTAAAGAAGCGGTTTCGTTTTGACCGCTCAATGTTGGCGAGTTGTTGAGCTGTATGTGCATGGCAACGACAATAGGAGTCGACTTGTCGGTAATTGTTGCCAGGTCCTTTTTGAGCCAGGCCATTTGATCGGCTACAATCACGCCATTATAATCTCTATCACCTACTACACCTTGAGAGGCTCCTTTGTTCAGGTATTGGATGTTATCGAGAACAATATAGTGTATTTTGCCAATGTTGAAGGAATAATAGGTAGGGCCAAGACTAGTTCTAAAAGCTGTTTCTGCCTGCCAGTCTGCGTTAACGTAGGGGTCGTTATCATGGTTGCCCATGGTGTGGAAAACAGGAACATTAACAGTTTTAATTAAGTTGAGATATTGGCTGAAGCTGTAATTGTTGGAGTACCAATAGGCATCCCAAGTCATATCGCCCAGGGTAAGTGCGTAAACTTTGTAGCCTTCGTTTTTGTATTTAGTGATAGATTTGGCAGCATCGGTTAAAAAGCCATTTTGAAATTGGGAAACGTCATCGTTTCTATTCGCAAGGTGCATATCGCCAAGGGCCAGCATCACATGTTTGTCGTTGTTAACAGCTTTCAATTCAAAATCAACTGTTTCTGCGGTGTTGGCGTCACTAGTGAAGTTTTTGTAAAAAACAGGAAGTACATTATTGACATTGCTTACTTCATATCCGCTTGGTATGGAAACAAACACAAAGTTTTTATTTTTCTTGGAGGCAAGATAGTAAACGCCATTTTGGTCCGTCTTGGTAACTTCTACACCGTCTGATACAATTACATTTGCCAAGCCAATACCTGCGGCATAAACACTTCCTTTTACAGTCATCCCGGCAACGTCGGGAATGTTTTTGAAAGGAACTTCTATAGTGCTCGAGCCCAGCGATAGGCTTTGGTTCCCCCTTGTTATTGAAATTCGATAGCTGTTTGTTGTGAAGTTGGCAGGGATAGTGAAAGTGCAGTTGTTGCTGGTTGTGGCTTTAAGTGGAATGGTAAAGTTTTTGGTAGCGTCCGTTAGTGCAACAAAAATAAGCTGGTCACCCATGGCAAAGCCGCTGCCTTGAAAAGAGAAATCGGTATTGGTCGAAAAAGTTAGCCTGTTTGGGATATTGAGTCCGTTTATTTTGAGGGTGTTATCCTCCGGGATAGGTGTTGGTTTGGTAGGCTCTGGCTCTTTTGATTTTTTGCAGCCAAAAACAGTAAGGCTAATTCCCGCTACGGTAGTGGTAACAATAAAGTCTCTTCTCGATAGATGGCTTTTTCCGCGTTTTTCTTTTTTATTCATGAGTGCTTTTATTTGGTTCTTAGTATAAGCGTGTTGTTAAACTAAAATAACAAATAAAAACTTTTTAAATTAATTTTAGTTATTTTTAGTTTCGATTTAATGATTTTTTAATTTTAAGTTGTTTTAATATATTTATTTTGTGTAATACCGAAACAATTTATTAATATTAAGTAAATCTTAATTGTGTAAACTTGGTCAGCTTGGTTTTGGTGGTTTTTTGCCATTTTAAGGTTTTTGGATAAAATACGTGTTGGATTGAAGTAGAGGTGGCGGGGACTAAAGTTGAAGAAGATAACAGTGGGGTATTAATAATGATTAAATATTGATTTGTTTTATTTTTTATAGGTTAAATTTTATTTTCATTTATTTAATTTTAGTTAAAATGAACAGCCAAACCATCGAACACAACATATAAACTATAAAGTATGATGACGAAATCCTTTTTCAGAAAACAATTTTTGATATTAGCCTTGTCTCCTTTGGCGGTCTTTGCTCAAAAAAGTGAAATCAATGTTTTGAAATTCAAAAATGTGCAAGAACTTAAAGCCTTCTTTAAACATGGGAAAAACAATTTTCCAATCATTAGTGGTCACCGTGGGGGAATGACTAAAGGATTTCCAGAGAACTCCATGGAAACTTTTGCCAATACGCTAAAATACATGCCATCATTTTTCGAAATCGATCCTCGACTGACGAAGGATAGTGTAGCGGTATTAATGCATGATGCAACTTTGGAAAGAACAACTAATGGTACAGGAAAGCTATCGGATTATACTTACGCGGAAATCCAGAAGCTTAGATTAAAAGACCCCGAAGGGAATGTGACCGATTGCAAAATCCCTACATTGAAAGAAGCTATTTTGTGGAGCAAGGGTAGAACAGTGATGAATTTAGATAAAAAGGATGTGCCACTTGAAATGACCGCTCGCATTTTGAAAGAATGCAATAACGAAGCGGTAATGCTGACCGTTCATAATGCTAAGCAAGCTAAATTCTATTTGGATCAAAATCCTAATTGGATGCTTTCCGTGCATATTAAAACTAAAAAAGCATATGATGAATATGTGAAGGCAGGTATTCCGTGGGGAAGCATTATTGCCTATATAGGGCCGGAGTATACTCCAGAGAATAGGGAATTAATGAAGCTTTTGCAGGAAAAAGGCGTAATGGTCATGATTTCATCAGCGCCAACCTTTGATAAATTGCCAACCCCACAAGAAAGAGCCAAGGCTTACTTAGAAGTTTTTAAAGGTGGTGCCGATATTTTAGAATCGGATCTGCCCGTAGAGGTTGCGGAAGCAATTAAAAATACGGTGCCGAAAAATACACCGCAACATAAATACTTAGGAAAAGCTAAGCTTTAAGCTATTGCATTAAAAATGAAGGGAGTGAAGTTTAGGCAATAATCACTTTCACTCCTTTTTCTTCTAGTTGTTGTACCACTAATTCAGGTACTTTATCATCGGTGATGATGTACGATACTTGCTCAAAGGTGCAAACTTTGCCCAAACCTCTTTTGTCAAATTTAGTGCTGTCTGCCAAAATAACAACGGTTTGAGCGGTTTCAATCATTTTTTGATCTAAAGCCGCTTCCGCTAAATTGGTAATAGAAAAGCCAAAATCAAGATCAATGCCATCTACGCCCAAAAAAACAATCCCGCAAGAAATTTCTTCCAATATTTTTTCTGCAAAATTTCCTGCAACGGAGGAAGAATTGGATCGGATCATACCACCTAACTGAAGTACTTCAACATTGTTCCTGTTGCATAATTCCAAGCCCACCTTTAGGGCAGGAGTAATCACAGTAATATGTTCGGTAGGATTTAAAAATCTGGCAACTTCAAAAACGGTAGACCCAGAGCCTATGGTAATGGAATCGGTATTTTTAATGAGCTTTAATGCTGCTTTGGCAATGCGTTGTTTCTCATCAGCATTAATGAGTTCTTTTTCATAAATGCTTCTTTCACTGGCATAAGGGTTTTTGATAGAACCGCCGCCTCTTGTTCTAAAGAGAAGGTTTTTGTCTTCTAACATTTTCAAATCCTTTCTGATGGTTACACCAGAAACTTTCATCAGGTCAATTAGTTCAATAATGCTAACCTTCCCGTCTTCTTTTAGTTTTTTGAGGATATATTCGTGTCTGTCAGTGATGTTCTTCATTCCAAAATGGTTTGGCGCTAATATATCATTTATTGTTGCATAAAAAAAGCGCTGCACCTTGTAGGCACAACGCTCATCTTAATCAATTGCTGAAATTATTTGCTCTTTGCGTAATCAGCTCCGTTTCTTTTTTCTACTTCAGTTTTAGCCGCTTTGAAATTGCTGGTGTTTAAAGTAGCTAATTCGTTGGTAGAGATAGAGTGAAATTGGGTGCTGCCATTTAATTTTAGAGAGCATTCATTACTTAACTTAGTGTAGATGCTTTCTGTTTTAGAACTAATGTCGGCTTTTGCGTCATCTTGTAAGATAATTTGTAGGTGCTGTACATTAAGTGTGTTTTTGGTTTTTACTACTGCATTGCCCGAAACATCAATTCTTGAAATGTCGCCTACATACAAGGTAATTTTTGCAGTCTCAGAATTTTTTTTGGTTGATACTTGGATAGCATCGTCAGTGCTGTAAACTCTGGCTTTAGTAGTGCCCTCGTTCGTGTATAGTTTTTTGCTCTCGTGGTCTTGTACAAGTGTTACTTCTACGTTTCCAGAAATGATCAATTTCTTAGGTGTTTGTTGGTCGTTGTATTTATAGATAGTTGTAGTAGGGTTTTTTACTACTTCTGTAGCGTTAACTGTTGTAGTGCTGATGGCTAAAGCTAAAATCCCGATAGCAAATAGCGAAGTTGTTCTTTGTTTCATAATTGATTTGTGTTTTTTGTAATTAAGACGCAAGTCAGTATAAAACGTTGCATGCAACGTTGCTACTTTCGACAAACTCCCGATTTTTTTCGACGAAACTCCGAAAAGCTTCGTAGATTGTTAAGGATTTGTTAAAATTAGGTTGCCATTTAGCGGGTGTTCAGCAGTTAAATTTAACAAAGCTAGTTGTGTATTTAGCCGCAGATGCACAGATTTTGTCTTTAACTTTTATCGATATTTCATATGTGAATTTGTGACAAGATCTCAATCGATATTTAAATCGTCCAGCTTTCACATTTTTCTAGGAAAAATTCGTCCGCTTCCGCACCAATACCCGGAGCATCTGGTACATCTAGTATAAAGCCTTCGTAGCTGAGTCCACCAACTACTGGATCTACCAAGTGGCCCAATAGGCAAGTATCCAGATCAAAATAAATCACATTAGGACTGGCAAGTGCGAAATGCAAATTAGCAGTTAAGGCCAATCTGCTTTCCAGCATACTGCCTATCATACATTTTACGCCATTTTGTAGGGCAACTTCATGTATTTTTTGAGCTTCTAAAATACCGCCAGACTTTGCAAACTTGATATTTAGAAAGGTGGTAGCTTGTGCATTGATTAGCTTTCTGGCATCATGGTGGTTGTAACAACTCTCATCGGCCATGAGTTTAATAGGCGAGTTTACGTTTAACTCGGGTAAACGATCGTCGTACCAAGTGCGCATAGGTTGCTCACAAAATTCAATGTTGTATTTTTCTAGTTCGGTAAGTGCAAATAGTGCATCATCAAAGCTCCAGCCCTGATTGGCATCCAAACGTAAAGTAATTTCGTCGCCTACCGCTTTTCTAATGGCGGCTACTCTTTCAATATCTTCATGTACCTTTTTGCCTAGTTTTATCTTGATAATTCTGCAACCATTTTTTTTATGCTCAACGGCCTTTGCAGCCATATTTTCGGCCGTGTCAATACCCAAGGTCATATCCGTTTCGATACTACGTTTATGGCCACCCAAAAATTGATAAAGAGGTTGTCCTGCATTTTTTGCGGCAATATCAAACAGCGCCATATCAAATGCGCTCTTAATGGTGGGGTTATGTGCTGAATAACCCAATAGATCATCCATTCTGGCGGGAATATCTAAAGGGTCTTTATCCTTTAAAATTTGGGCAAAATCTTTGGCCATGGCTAAGCAGGTTTCTTGTGTTTCGCCAACAATCATAGGAAAGGCAGAGCATTCGCCGTTGCCATGTATGCCAGTATCTGTAAAAATTCTTACTAATACGTTTTGGGCGAAGTGCATGGTGCCGGTAGCAATCACAAAAGGTTCCATTGGAATGCTAAAGCGGTAGATTTCGGTATGGGTAATTTTCATCTGTATATAATTATTGATTGGTTTTCATTTGTGATGAAGCTATCATGATTTTTTTACTGGTTTTATATGTATTCTAGTATTCAAGAACTTGCAAACTTAGTTTATGATTATTACCTGTGGGTTTTGAAAATCATGATGGTTTCATTTTCGGTTTTTTGGGTCATTGAGCATGCAAAACATGTTCATGTAAATAGACTGATAAATTTACAGCAATTTTTTAAACAAGCCAATCAAAGCCCGTACCTTTATGCAATGCAAGAACCTAACAGTTTAATCCATGCCTCATCGCCCTATTTGTTGCAACATGCGTACAATCCGGTAGAATGGTATGAATGGAATGAGACTTCCCTTAAAAAGGCAAAAGACGAAAATAAGCTCATCATCGTGAGCGTTGGATATTCGGCATGTCATTGGTGTCACGTGATGGAGCGTGAAAGCTTCGAAAACCATGAAGTGGCGGAAGTGATGAATAAACACTTTGTGTGCATTAAGGTAGATAGGGAAGAGCGACCTGATATTGATCAGATTTATATGCTTGCCGTGCAATTGATGAATGGCAATGGCGGTTGGCCTTTAAATGCCATTTGCCTGCCGGATCAGCGACCTATTTATGGGGGTACTTATTTTCGAAAAACAGACTGGATCAACATCTTACTTAATCTTGCCAATTTGTGGCAAACAGAGCCTGCTAAGGCTATCAAATATGCAGAGCGATTAACAGAAGGTTTGCAGCAAGCAGAACTGATTGAAGGCGGAAATGAAACGCTTAGCTTTAAAGAGGAACAGCTGATTGAAATTGTGGAACCTTGGAAAAGAAATTTTGACATTTCGGAAGGTGGTTACAACAGAGCCCCTAAATTTCCATTGCCCAATAATTGGTCGTTTTTATTGCGCTACGCTTTTTTGAGAGATGAGCAATCGGTGATGATGGCGGTGATGCGGACTTTGGATGCCATGGCCTTGGGCGGTATTTACGATCAAATTGGGGGAGGCTTTGCCAGATATTCGGTAGATGGAAACTGGCATGTGCCACATTTCGAGAAAATGCTTTACGATAATGCGCAATTGGTAAGTTTATATGCTGAAGCTTATCAATGTTTGAAATATGAACCTTTTGCCGAAATCGTTAAACATACGATTGAGTGGGTGGATCGGGAAATGACTGCGGAAAATGGTTTGTTCTACTCGGCGCTGGATGCTGATAGCGAAGGTGTAGAAGGTAAGTTTTATGTGTGGAGCAAGGTGGAATTTGACCAACTGGTTGGGGAACATCATCAATTTTTGGCCGAATACTTTAATGTAACCGATATGGGGAATTGGGAAGAAGAGCACACCAATATTTTGAGAAGAAGGGTATTGGATGAAGATTTGATGGCAAAATACAGTCTAAACAAAGCCGATTTTGAAAATATCATTGCACAAGCAAAAGCTAAGTTGTTGGCTGTTAGAAATGAGAGAGTTAAGCCTGGATTGGATGATAAATGTTTGACCGCCTGGAATGCCCAAATGATCAAAGGTTTGGCCGATGCGGCACAAGCACTCAACAATGATCACTATTACGAAAAAGCTAAAAAGACTGCTGGCTTTATCTTAAACTACCTTGTTGCTGAAGACGGTGGCTTGTATCGTAATTACAAAAATGGTAAAGCGACCATTCAAGGATTCTTGGACGATTACGCATTTTTAATAGAAGCCTTAATTGCACTTTATGAGATAGATTTTAATGAAGCTTGGCTAAATGAAGCAAAAGAACTTACCGAGTATGTGTTGGCCAATTTTACCGATGACAGCAATGTGATGTTCTACTATACTTCCAACCAAGGAGAAAGCTTAATAGCCCGTAAGCATGAAGTAATGGACAATGTAATTCCTGCTTCAAACTCGGTAATGGCGCAAAACCTACAAAAATTAGGGCTATTTTTTGACGAAGAAAGTTATTTGGAAAGGGCATCGACAATGTTAAAAGCAGTATTACCTCGTATTAAATCTTATGGTTCTGCCTACTCTAATTGGTGTATACAGTTGCTTAATGAAGTGTACGGAATTAATGAGATTGCCATAGCGGGACCCGATTTCAAAACAGTTAAAGAAGGGTTTAATCTACAGTATATCCCCAATAAAATTACTTTGGCGGGAACAAAAAGTACACTGCCTTTGTTAAAACATAAGCAAAGCGAGCAAACAAAAATCTATATTTGCCGAAACAAAACTTGTCAACTGCCTGTAGGCACTATTGATGAGGCGCTTAAATACATAAAATAAAAAGATGAAGCTGTAAGGCACATCAAATCATAAAACAATTAAATAGAAAGAATGAAAATCACTTCTAACACGGTAGTTTCTCTTACTTATGAGCTACATACCACTACCCCTGAAGGTAACCAAGTTTTTGTAGAGAAAGCTACTGAAGAAAATCCACTTGTATTTTTATATGGTGTGGGTATGATGTTGCCTAAATTCGAAGAGCACTTAACGGGTTTAACCGTTGGTGATGAATATAGTTTTGAGCTTGCACCAGCTGATGGTTACGGAGAGATTGATCCAGGAGCTCATGTTGATTTACCTGTGGCCATGTTTAAAGAAGGTGGTGCCGAATTGCCAAATGTAGGTGATGTAATTCCTTTGCAGGATAACCAAGGTAATCAATTCCGTGCTGGCGTAACTGCAGTAGGCGAGGAAATTGTATCGGTAGATCTAAACCACCCAATGGCTGGTAAAAACTTGATTTTTGCTGGTAAAATTTTAACCGTAAGAGAGGCAACGGCTGATGAGCTAGCTCATGGACATGCTCACGGTGTTGATGGTCACTCAGGTCACTAATCGATAAACTCTTTTGTTGTTCTTCGGAATGACAAAAACAAAAAATCCCTAAGCATTTTGCTTAGGGATTTTTTTTATTCTTGCTGTCATTTCGAACGTAGGTGAGAAATCTCAAGTTAGACGGCTGGAAGCTAGATTTCGATCTCGAAAGTTCGGGATCGAAATGACTTCGTAATTTACTTCACTACCTTTCCGTTGATCAACGAAATAGGAGAGGCGTCCAGTGCATTTGCAGTGCTTAACTTCAAAGTACCTCGTACCTTAATGGTTTGATAGGTAAACTTAATAGGTTCTGTTAATTGTACCTCAACCATAATAGGAACGCCATTTTTACCGCAATAAAAACATTGGTTAATAGGTAGGGTCGACAGCATGAACTTGGTTTGTTTCATTCCATCTTTGATTGGAACAATATAACCTTCCAGTTCAAAAGGTTTGCCAGCTCGTTTTTTAATATCGTTATTGAAAATGGCGTACATCTCGCTATCTTCTTTAGCCATTTTAAATTCTACATCACCAATCACATCCCAGTTGGCCGATACGATTTGGTCGCTAGGATCATGTTGCGCTTTTGCGTTAATGCCAAATCCAATGAATAATAGAAATATAAAAGTTAGTTTTTTCATTTTGTTGTGTTTTCTAGTGTATTTATTGCCGTCATTTCGACCGCAGCCTAGCGAGTGGAGAAATCTTTAAATTTAATCCAAAGATTTCTCGGCTGCGTTGCACTCCGCTCGAAATGACGCGTTTAGTTTTCTGTGTGCTTATGTTTAATTCTTTGCTAAAATTTTCGATATGTTCGAACGGTAGGCCTGTATTGCAGGAATAACTGCCGCTACTATTCCAATAACTAAGCCAGCCGCCAGTAAATAAAATTCTTCTTTTATAAAAATTAGTCCGTTCATCTTTGCCTGACCGCTTTCTTGGTAATTACTGATCAATTGTAAAATGCCATGGCCTAATGCTATGCCAATTATGGTGCCAACCAAAGTCAAAATTAAGCCTTCCAGTATGATTAACGAAAAAAGTTTGCCTTTTGAGGCGCCCAAGGTACGCATAATGGCCAAATCGTAACTTCTTTCCTTTAGTGAGTTGTATAAATTCACAAAAACGCTGATGGCCGCAATGAGCATAATTAATACGGCAAACCATTGTAAAGTATCAACCCCAACACCAATTAACGAGAACAATCTGGTACTTTCTTGTGCCGGACTGGCAGCCTGCATATTGGTGGTTTGATTTACCATTTGTGGGAACATGGCCACTGCCATGGGCGAACGATACTGGATTAATAATGAGGTATACTCCCTGTCTTCATCATGGCCGTGGGCAGCTTCTGCGGAGTGGTCATGACCTTCTACATGGCTCTCTCCTTCATCGCCGTGCATTTTCCAAACACTGCCAATGGCTGTTAAAATCAAATTGTCGGTTACATTTTGCTGCGGTGCCAAAATACCCACTACTTTGTAAGCATGGTCCTTGTGTTCGTCTTTCATTTCGGTTAAACCATGGCCGCCAAAAAAAGTATCGCCCACTTTTAGGTTTTGCTCCTTGGCCACGTTAGCACCAATGGTTGCTTCCAAATCAGCTTTCCAAAACTTGCCACTTTGTGTTTTTAAGTTATAAAGGCTAATGTAATTACTATCGGTACCCACAATGCGTACCCCATTGTAATTGTCGCCCAAGGCCAAAGGAACTGCCCGTTTTACAAAAGGATTGCGCATAAGCTTTTTTGCCTCATTCATTGGAATGTTGCCCGTAGGGAAATCAATGTAGTAAATACTGCTCAAGATCAATTGCAGCGGACTACCTTTTGCGCCAACTACCAAGTCAATGTCTTTCGAATTTTTTGCTAGTTTATCTTCAATTTGGGTGGAGGCCAATAACAGCACCGTTAAAATTCCCGTACCAAAAGCAATGAGCAAGATGTTGAGTGCCGCATTTAATGGTTTCGACCAAATGTTTTTCCAGCTAATTTTAAATGGGCTCATGATAAAGTATAGGTTAGGGTAAACGCATCTTTAACTCTTTTATCGTGTGTGGCCACTACCAAGGTTGCTTGGTTCAGTGCTGATTGCTCTTTCAGCAAGGCCAATACCGCTTCGGCATTTTGGTCATCTAAGCTCGAAGTGGGCTCATCGGCAATCAGTAAGGTAGGTTTGTTAATTACCGCACGAGCGATGGTGACCCTTTGTAATTGTCCTTGGCTGAGTTCCTGTGGATAAGCATTTTTTTTGGCCAACATATTTAAGGAGTCCAATACTTCTTCTACCCGCTTCTTGTTGTTGGGTAAATTTGCAAAACTTTGGGCAAGCAATAGATTTTCGGTAATGTTTAAGCTTTTAATGAGGTGCGGCTTTTGAAATACAATGCCAATTTGCTGTCCTCTAAAGGCATCCAGCTTTTTAGAAGAAAGAGAATAAAGGTCGGTTTCGCCAATTTTTACCTTGCCATTGGAGGGCTTAAGTAAACCCGTTAATATATGTAGTAGGGTGGTTTTGCCACTTCCCGATTGGCCTAAAAGGAGCCATTGCTCACCATTGTTCACCTGCCAGTCTGCAAATCGCAGTTCCTGCCCAGAGGTGTATTGATGAGAAACAGATTGAATGGAAATCATAAGCTTTGCTGTATGTTACAAAAATAAAATAAGTGGTTAAATCATTACCTATCGGTATGTAAAGTAATTGCTACTGCAAAACAGTTGTGGCTTGCAATTTACATTTTTTAAGGCATTGATGGTTTTTTGCATAGGCCTTGCTAACTAAACCCGATGGTAGCGGGAAATACTTTTTGTTTTTTTAGAGATGGCTTAAATAAAACCTCGTAGGTTTCCGAAACCTACGAGGTTTGTGAGTGGGTATGTCCTAAAAATAAAAAGATTGAAGCGTACAGCGGGGCTTCCGGTGGATAACAGCAACCAAATTGCTTTTCAAACAAAATAAAAACTAGTTGTTTTCAACTTTTTCTTTTGTTTAGGGTTAGTTATGCAATAATATAGAGTGTTTTTGTGGTTACTTGGTGTAAACTTAACACACTATTATTTGGCTTAAAGGGTAATTATTATATATTTACAATATCTATCAACACCCTCAAGAAAGCAATTTTTTTAAAGCAAGACATGCTGTTTGAAATGATAGCAAGCGCAACGAGTAAAATAATATGGAAGAAGAATTGAACAAGGACTTTGAAATTTCAGAAATCAACGATAAAGAACAGTTGGAAGAAGAAACTGTACAACACTTAAATAACCCAGTAACCGATTTACAGCCCATCGTTAAACAGTACCTTACCTCGGTAAAAAGTGTTAAAAAGGAAGGTAACAAGTTTTATTTTTCTGATGGAGAAGCGATGGTTGAAGTACGTGTGGTGAGCGACGAGACCATTAGGGTACGTTTAGCGCCACATGGTGTTTTTTTGGCCGATTTTTCTTATGCCGTAGAACAGGTAGATAAAAAAGTAACCACATTTAGGCTGCAGGATACCCCAGATGCCTATCTGATTGAAACCAACACCATTACCTGTAAGGTAAGCAAAGCCGATTTCCTCATCTCGTTTATCGACAACATTACGGGAATTGTAACCAGTAGCGATGCATCGCCAATGCACTGGGAAGAAAACGTAGAGTTTGGTGGTTATTATGTTTTTGCTACTAAACACTGCCATCCAGAAGAGAATTTTTTTGGTTTGGGCGATAAATCGGGTAATCTGAACCTTCGTGGTCGAAAGTTTGTAAACTGGAATACGGATGCCTACTCTTATGGTTGGGACCAAGACCCTCTGTATCGTACCATTCCGTTTTACATGGGCATTAACCAAGGCGAAACCTATGGTGTCTTCTTCGATAATACCTTTAAGTCCTATTTCGATTTTGGGATGGAAGACAATGCCAAAACCAGCTTTTGGGCCGATGGTGGTGAATTACAATACTATTACATCCACGGGCCACACATGATGGACGTGGTAAAACGTTACCAATCGTTAACGGGAACCCACCAAATGCCACCGCAATGGGCTATTGGCTACCATCAATGTCGTTGGAGCTACTATCCAGAAAGTAAGGTGCGTGAAATTGTAGATGGCTTTAGGTCGCAACAAATTCCATGCGATGCCATTTATTTGGACATCGACTATATGGATGGCTATCGCTGTTTTACCTGGAACAAAAAATACTTTCCAGATCCTAAAAAAATGATCAAGGATTTGGCCAATGTGGGAATGAAAACCGTGGTCATGATTGACCCTGGTATTAAAGTAGACGATAATTATTGGGTGTTTAAAGAAGGTAAGGAAAAGAACTATTTCTGCCGTAGAAGTGATGATTACTTTATGGAAGGCCATGTGTGGCCAGGTCGTTGCCAATTCCCCGATTTTACCAATCCAGAAGTAAGAGAATGGTGGGGTGGTTTGTATAAAGAGTTGGTGGATATGGGCGTGGCTGGATTTTGGAACGATATGAACGAACCGGCGGTATTTGGTTCAGGCACTTTTCCAAATGATGTGAGACATAATTACGACGGTTACAGAGGTTCGCATCGTAAGGCGCATAACATTTATGGCATGCAAATGGTGCGTTCTACTTATGAGGGATTGAAGAAATTACAGCGCAATAAGCGCCCTTTTACCATCACTAGGGCAGGATATTCGGGTATGCAACGTTATGCTTCCGTATGGACCGGCGATAACGTGGCTACTTGGGAACACCTTAAAATTGCCAACATCCAATGCCAACGTATGTCTATCTCAGGGGTGCCGTTTTGTGGTACCGATATTGGTGGTTTTAGCGGCGAGCCTGATGGCGAATTGTTTACCCGTTGGATACAATTAGGTGTATTCTCTCCGTTTATGCGTGCCCATTCGGCGGGTGATACCCGTGAGCGAGAACCTTGGAGTTTCGGTGAACCGTACACCAGTGTGAACCGTAAATTTATTGAGCTACGCTATAAACTGATGCCATATATCTATTCGGTATTTTGGGAACATCACCGTTATGGCTTCCCAATATTACGACCTTTGGCCATGTTGGAGCAGGAAATTGTGTCGAACCATTTCCGTCAAGATGAATTTACCTTTGGCGATAAGATTTTGGTTTGTCCAGTATTGGAGCAGGGAGCTACTTCACGTCGCATTTATCTGCCAAAAGGTAAATGGTATAACTATTGGACGCTCGAGCTATTGGAAGGTGGTAGCGAGTATGTGGTAGATACCCCATTGGATACCATGCCTTTGTTTGTAAGGGCAGGAACGGTAATGCCAGAGTACCCTGTGATGCAATACGTGGGCGAAAAAAACATAGATGAAGTTTGGTTGAACGTTTATTATTCAGATTATGAAGTAAACTCGTTTATGTATGAAGACCACGGTGATACTTTTGCTTATGAGCAGGATATTTATTTGGAGAAGAAGTTTAGTGCAAAAGGAAACGATAGTAGTTTTACCATTGAGCAAACCATTGATGGGCTTTACACGCCAAATTACGAACTCTATGATTTTCGCATCATTGCCTTGCCATTTAAGGTAGGTAAGGTTTGGGTTGATGATAGGGAAGTAACCGATTTTGTAGTCAATGAACGTGGAATATTGAGGTTCAAATCAAATAAAAACTTCTCGAAAATCAAGATCATTAAAGGATAATTTAAGGTTGAAACCTATGAGGGTTTAAAAACCTCATAGGTTTTGCTTCATAAAAATTTAATTCATTTGAGATGTATCAAAAGCTGAAAATTCTGTATTTGCATCATTTCAAATTGGTATTTGTATTAAACTTTTGTCTAAGTTTATTTTTCATCCATTTATTTTATTTAAAAGGTTTTGATAAGGTCAATTTATACAATCTTGCCATCGCTTTTAAATTGCTGGGCTATGCTACTACTGTAGGGATAGAGAAACTTTTCTTCGGCAATCGGATTTTCTATTATTATAATCTGAATATGAGCTACAGAAAGGTTTTAGGCTTTTTCTTCTTACTGGATGCTTGCTTATTTACCTCATTGTTGATTTTTTGTTGGCTATGGCAGAACTTTTTGTAGATAGTGTAGCCCATAGTTTTGGAGCTCACGGCGTATTAAATAACGTATACATCAAGTGTAGTGTAGGAGAAATAGTCGGGGTTCTTGGTCGTAATGGATGCGGTAAATCAACTTTATTGAAGATTATTTTTGGGAGCATTAAGGCTCGTTACAAGTTCATTAGAATTGATGGTGAGTTTGTACAAAAAGGTTACTTGACACGTAAAATTGCTTACCTGCCACAAGGTCATTTTTTACCACAGCATCTTAGTCTGGAGCTTTTGGTGGAGCTATATATAAACAAATATCGGAAGCAATTGCTCGCCATCGATTTATTTAAAGAAAACTTGAAAACAAGAATAGGTGATTTATCGGGAGGGAATAGAAGATTAGTAGAAGCATTGCTGATGATTTACAGTGATGCTAAATATATTTTATTGGACGAACCTTTCTCCCAATTAGCTCCTTTAATTTGTGAACAGCTTAAACACCACATTCGGCAACTTTTGCCAGAAAAAGGTTTCATCATAACCGATCATGATTACCAACAGATATTGGAGGTATCATCTAGGATAGTACTTATTCATAACGGATGTAATTATGACATCGGTCATACAGATGACTTGATTTTACATGGTTATTTACCTGCCCATTTCATTTAATCTCACCTTAAATCGATAGCTTTATCATATGCCAAAGAAACAGACCAATCCAAAAACAGAAAGCAAAGCAGTTCAGCCCGCAGAAAATGCTTTCGAAAAGTATCAATCTCCAGTTTGGCAGCACAGCCTTTTAACCGATTTTGATATATCGTTATTTCTTTTGGGCAAGCATTTTAAGCTTTATGAAAAAATGGGTGCGCACGTTTGCACTGTTAATGGCGTTAACGGGGTGTATTTTGCTGTTTGGGCACCAAACGCACAAAAGGTTTGTGTAATGGCCAACTTTAACGGTTGGAATCGCGAAAGTCATTTGCTTTTTAACCGTTGGGACCAATCGGGCATTTGGGAGGGATTTATTCCCCACTTAAAAAAGGGCGAAGTCTATAAGTATTTTGTGAAAGGATTTGATGGCGTTGAAGTAGAAAAAAGCGATCCCTATGCTTTACATGCTGAGCATCCACCACATAAAGCTTCTATTGTTTGGGATACTGATTATGCTTGGAAAGATAAGGCTTGGATGAACAAACGAGAAAAGAAAAATGCGTTAGATCAGCCCATTTCTGTTTACGAAGTACATTTGGGATCGTGGCAACGCGATCCCGCAGACCCAGAAAGAGTATTGAGTTATGGAGAGATTGCTGCGGCGCTGGTGCCTTATGTACTGCAAATGGGATTTACCCATGTGGAGTTTTTGCCCGTTATGGAATATCCCTACTACCCCTCATGGGGCTATCAGGTAACGGGTTATTATGCGGCAAGTTCCCGACATGGATCGCCGCAAGATTTAATGTTCCTGATCGAAGAACTGCATAAAAATAATATTGCCGTTATTTTGGATTGGGTGCCTTCGCATTTTCCTGGCGACAGTAACGGCCTATACCATTTTGATGGCACGCATTTGTACGAACATGCCGACATGCGCAAGGGCTTTCATCCAGATTGGAAATCGTACATCTTTAATTACGATAAAAATGAAGTTCGATCGTTTCTGATCAGCAATGCTATGTTCTGGTTAGATAAGTATCATTTAGATGGCTTAAGAGTAGATGCCGTAGCATCCATGTTATATTTTGATTTTAGTAGGCAAGAAGGGGAATATGGCACTAACGAATACGGTGGTACGGAGAACTTAGGAGCGGTAAGGTTTCTTAAGGATATGAACGAAGCCGTTTACGGGAACTTTAAAGGAGTACAAACCATTGCCGAAGAAAGCAGTACCTACGATGGGGTGACCCGTCCTGTATATGCAGGAGGTTTAGGGTTTGGTATGAAATGGATGATGGGCTGGATGAACGATACCTTGAAGTATTTCAAACTGGATCCACTGAGCAGAAAACATCATCACCATCAGCTGACATTTAGCCTAACCTATGCATTTACCGAGAATTTTATGTTGCCACTTTCGCATGACGAAGTGGTGCACGGTAAATCGCCGATGATCTATAAAATGCCGGGTGATGAATGGCAGAAGTTTGCCAATTTAAGAGCCCTGTATGCTTATATGTTTACGCATCCCGGCACAAAGCTATTGTTTATGGGTGACGAATTTGCCCAAACTTCCGAATGGAACTGCTTTGAATCGTTAAATTGGGATTTGATGAAACATGCCCCGCATCAAGGAATGCAAAGCTTGGTGAAGAAATTAAATGAACTGTACCGTTCAGAACCAGCATTACATCATTTCAATTTTTCGTACGAAGGTTTTGAATGGCAGGAGGCCGATGATGTGAACCAATCGATTTATGTTTACCAACGAAAATCAAACAAAGCAAAAGACACTTTAGTAATTGCCATTAACCTTACGCCAGTTTTTAGGGAGAACTACCGCATGGGTATTCCGGTAAAAGGAAAGTGGAAGGAAATCTTCAATTCAGATGCTGAAGAGTTTTATGGTAGCGGAAAATTAAATACCGAAATAAAAACGACGGAAAATATTGCCCATCAACATCAAAAGCAATCGATAATCGTAAACCTGCCGCCCATGGCAGTAACTATTTTTAAAAGAACAGTTAGATAATTATAAATTGAAATACCCCGGTCTTCGACCACCCTTTGTGAGAGGTAAATGGGGATAGTAAAATTCCCCTCTTCCAGAGGGGGCAACGGGTGGGTTGTTTAGAGGTTAATACAGTTTTTAACTGCCAAAAATCAAATTAATAGTGAAACGCAATCTAAAGTTTTATAAAACAGCCCATGACGAATGGTTTGTAGATATGCCCGAATGGGGAGGTAGCTTGGAAGACCTACAAATGATTCAGGGTGCAGATGATTGGCTTAATTTATTGAACCATGGTAAAAAGGAAGTTCAGCTAAAACTTGCAAATGAACCTTTCCAGCATGCTTCTTTTTTAACCCTGATTCGCTTGGGAGAAGAAAATCTGGGTGGCGGTGCCAACTACTTTCTAGAAACGTACCAGAATGAAAAAGTTGATCTAAAAATATGGTTGTGTGATGTGGTAGGATTTATTTTTGGCGATTATCCTCAGCGGATTTATTTTGAAGTTATTTAAGTACAGAGGCATTTCTTTTACTAAGCCGAAATGCAATGACCCATAAAATTACAGCTAAAAGTCCGCCAATAGTCCACCACATCCACGGACTGAAAAAAGGTTTGTCTAGTTCAAATGTTTGGTTTTTCCCCATATAAACTAAGCTGTCCCAATAGTAGGGGAGTAACAATGCGCCAGAGGTTTGAGAATCTTTGATCCATGCTAATTTAGCCTCCCTAAGTGCTTCGGCACTGGTATTACCTTTCAGTAGCGACTGATAAAAATGATTGGTGATATAAGCTACCGCATGATCATTAACATTCCATAACCCCGCAATGGTAGCAGAAGTGCCAATGGCATTAAAACCACGCGAAAGACTGATAATACCTTCCCCATCAGCTAAAACACCATCAGCAGTGCGGCAGGCACTTAATACCACTAATGAAGGAGCCTGCTTTTTCGCCGAAAGTTCGAACAAGTACATTTTTTCTCGTTCAAAATCAAGTGTGGGCTCTTGGTTGGGCCCGGAAAGATAGGCATGCGTACCAATATGCAAGATATTGCGTTGCTCAAATTGCTGCTCGAAACTCTTGGCATTTACCTTTTCGTTATACAAAAACACACCACTTACATGTCTCTTGATTTCATTGGCCTCTTGCTCAACAGCTAGCAGCGGTGCATTTTTTCCTATGGTATGGGTAATGAATAGCCCGGCAAAACCCTGATTGTTGTTTTTGGGTTTTTCCAACTGAAGGGTTTTTAAAGAAAAAGCATAGCTGGTAAGGTGTTCTTTAATGAAAAAAGGCCAAGCAGATAGGTTTTCTACATATTGCTTCTGGGTAATCAGTCCATCAAAAGAGAGGTAGCCTAAAATACCGTCGGGAATAATGGTGATGTTATCTTGAGATTTTATCGATAAAGGAGCAAGTATCAATTGGTAAACTAGGTTGGAGGCCTCGTAAAATGATTGCGGATCATTCGCCATTTTTGTTGGGCCATGGTGGAAATAAGTTTCTACAAAAGACCTGGTTTGTTCTTTAATCAATGAAGGGTTCCCCAACTTTGTAATACTTTCAATTTTTTGTTGATTGATGTTGATGGCATATATATTTTCATCTCCAAAAAAATACTCTATAAAACGATGTTTGGGTAGGTTGGCTAAATTAATTTCGTTGGTGAAATTGGAATGGTCTTGCTTATATTTTTTAGCAATTTGTTTGTTGATCAAGGCCAGCTGAAATTTAAGGCCCGCAATAGTCTGCTGTAACTTGTTTGTTTTTTGCTCTATTTCCTGTTTTTCGTGATAAACGATGGCCCGTTCCAAAGTTTGTTTTTTGATCAGTAAACTATCTGCTTTTACATCTTTGGCAACGGCATTTCGGTTACGTTCCATCTGGTCCAATAAGGTCCGGGCTTTACTCTGTTCAGCAAGTAGAAGAATTTGGTGTAGGTACTTCTGGTTTCTGCTCTTTTCAAACAACAAATAGTTAATGGCAATGCCCTGCTCGACAATTTGTTTTAGCCCCTTCTGTAGCCGCTCTTTGGTAATGTCTGCCCCAAATTCATTTCTAATTTTATCAGCGGCCAATAAGCTCAAATTAATGTTAGAAAGCGCTTGCTCTGGTTGTCCCAGCATCAACTGAGCCTTTGCCATTTGCATAAAAGCATCCACCACTTTGTAATCGCCAAATATCTTTTTTTCTACAATGACATTGCCCTGCATAATGCCCAGTGTACTTAACGACTGATGGCTATAGGCAATAGCTTCCTTAGGTTGTGTGGTAGCTAAAAAAGTTTTGGCCAGTTGGGTAAAAAGATTTGCCTTTTCACGCAGTCGGCCATAGGGATAGTATTGCTTAATAAGCGCTAAAGCCTTCAGGTAAAATGCTCTGCCTTTGGCGTACTGTTTAAGCTCTAGCTGCACATTTCCCGCCGTGGTATAGGTGCCCATTAACCAATAGGAACTTTCGTGGTCAGTAGCGTTTTGTACTTTGATATTTTGCTGAATGACTGATGCCGCTTTGGCATAATTACCCTCATCATATAAAACATCAGCCAGCACATTGTTGAGCATAACGCGTGTTTTAGCATCAGGTTTTAAATCAAAACCACTTTGAATAGCTCGGTGCGCATCGGTCAAACGAGACATAGAACGATAGGAAATAGCCATGTTGCAATAAATATTAGCCATTTTACTGGGGTCTTCGCTATAGGTCCGTTGAAAATCAATGCTCTGCTTTTGAAGGTATAAGGCACGCTCATAATCACCAAGTCGGGTGTAGTTATTGCTGAGTGGCTTTAAGGTATACTCTACAATATCGTAACTTAATATTTGGTGCTTTTGAAAAAAGCCAAGTGCATTTTCGTAAGTGTTAATGGAGCCTAAAATATTTCCATCGAGCAGTTCATAGTAACCAAGGGTGCTCAGTAAGTTAAGCCAAGCAAATTGCTCATCGGGAGTTTTGGGGCTTCGCCAACGTTCCTTTTGTGCCTTTTGTAAATTGGCAACGGCCTTGCTTGAGTTAGCATTAGCCCCGTCAAGTTGTTCGTAGATCCAATTGCTGAGGTCGTTTTGATTTTTAAAGCCGTTAAGCTTCGAATTCAAATCATCACTTTGCGCAGAAAGCATACTTGTTTGCAATAGCAAGTACACTAGGCACAAATGTTTAATGAATTGACGCATCTAGCTAAAATAGCAAAATGCTCCTAAAAAGCGTTATTTCAATTTTTTCTGACGTATTACTTTTTTTAACCACATAGAAACATATTCCTAGTGAGTTAAACTATGTGCCTATGTGGTTCATATTTTAGAAATCTCATCTATTTTCTATCGTTGAATAAGTATCGTCATCTCGGCTTTATGGATATGCTATAGCAAATACTCCTAAAAAAGCCTCATTTTAATTTAACCACATAGAAACATAGTCTTAGTGAGTTAAACTATGTGCCTATGTGGTTCATATTTTAGAAATCTCATCTATTTCTATCGTTGAATAAGTATCGTCATCTCGACTTTATGGAGAGATCTTTGGATATGCTATAGCAAATACTCCTAAAAAGCATTATTTCAATTTAACCACATAGAAACATAGGCCTAGTAGGTTAACTATGTGTCTAAGTGGTTCATATTAAGAAATCTTTTTTAACTAAAACTTCCAGCTCACATAAGTACTCATCCTGTTGTTGTTGGTTTTCGGATCAAAAATGTATCTAAGGCCCAAAGCAGGGCCAACCCTTACGAGTCCCAGTTGGATATCAGCAAAAAAAGAAACCCTTAAATCAGAGAAGTTCTCACTTACTCGGCCCATATCACGGTTATGATCAAGCTCAATGGCTACACCTTGTGCATTTTGGGTTCTTAAACGGTAACGTAACTCGTCCGAAGTTCTGTGATAAAGATCAAGGGCAACCAAAGCACCAGCGCCGGCACCGAGATATTTATTGATGTTGTATCTCATTTGTAAGGGCACGGCATTAATGGTGCTTACCTTAGTGGTTTGATAATGTTTTTTATCCAAAATTTGATAGGCAATACCATTTATTACGGTATCTTTTCTAATCTCGGTAGCAATAGGAACCTGATAGGTACTTTCCTTAAAGCTGTTGAAATAGAGTTCAACTTGCCAATAGTAACGATGAGAAGCATAGGGCGAGAGACTAGCGCCCAGTACGAAATTTTTACCATTCAGATAATTGGTGTTATCGGTTTCAAAAGGAAAGCCATAACCTACAATAACGCCAGGAGAAAGTCCCATTTTAAAACGACCAACAGCTCGGTTGGTGTAAATAGGCTCATTCTTGTCAAACACAATAGCAGCACCACTTTTAATAGGCAGTTTGGGTGGTTTCTCTTTAAACCTGATTTTATACTCTACAAAACCCTGGGTCGAATCCGCATCCTTTACACCCTTTTGCTGCATGCCCGGCAAATAAATGTTGGTGAATACAAAATGCACACTATCAGCACTAAAAAAGGTTTTCAAACAACTCTGATTAGCATATGCCGAATCGCAGCTAGCAACCTCAGGTTTGGTTTTCACCACTTTCAGCGTAGCAGGATCAAACACTTCGGAGATATTTACACCAACGTCAATCTTTTTCGCTGGCCCCTTTCCAGTGTTCTGAAAACGAACCTTGTAGGTCAACTCTCTATTTTTGCCCGTAAAGCGGTAATTCATCCGACTCTTGCGTAACACCATTTTATTAGGGTCATGAGAGGCTACAATTTGAAGTTCCATGGTGAAAAACTCAGTTTCCACCAAGGGATTATCTGGGATAAATGCACCCGATATGCGTACCACCGCATTGGTGTCCTTGAGCATTTCGGGAGTAGTTTTAAAATGCAGAAACACAAAACGCTCTTCATTTTGTTGCAGATTTTCAAACTTCCAGCTCTGCTGATTTTTAAAAGCCTTGACCTGATCTTTTAACAACACCTTTTCGGCGGGCGATAAATTGAAATGCTTTTCAGTAGAAGCATAATAAACAGGCTCCTGATTTTTACCTTTTAAAAATGCAGTATTCAGCAAAGACTTTAAGTCCGATTTTTTCTCATTGTGGTAAGTCCTTGACTCCGCCAAATCAAAATTATTTTGGTTAAACTCTACATCATTATATAAAATGGCCAACGTACCATTAAGATTATTTTGGCCGTTTTCAAGTTTATTTCGGTAGCCCAGTACCAACATCATATCATCTCCCGGCTTAGGCATGCAATTGGTCTTCATCTCAATATTTCCGCCCATTTTAAAAAGGTTATACCCATCATTAGCCGCAAGCATAGGCTTGGCAACAGCAGGTTTGGGACCAGGAGGCCTGATAATTGGTTTCGGTCGGGTAGGGGGGCGTTTGCCATCATCGTAATTGTTGGTGGCAAACAAGCGCACCATGATCGAATCATAGCGGGTAAAAACATGAGATGGACTTTCTTCAAAACTAAAATTGCCATCGCCAAACTCCCAAAAATAGGTGTAAAATGGTGCTGGTGCACCGGCAATGGCACGTAAGGGTCTTAACTCGCTGCTAAATTTTGTAATACCGTTTTCGGTTTTGTAATGGATAATAGCAGGCACGGTATCTGGAGGTAATACTTGTGCATTTATTGCAGTACAATAAAAATAGAGCAGTAAAAACGTCAATAATTTCTTCATGGTTAACTAAATATAGGGAATAATTTTGATGGATGGATAGCTTGATGATTGAAGATTTATTGTTGCGGTAAAATGCAATTGCCTCGCTACCAGCAATGATGTTGGTAAGCCATCACTGCTGATCTGCGAAGCGGTTTCAAAGTCAATTTATTTGGGTAAAAAACTTTTAATAGTTGTTCAGCGCATTAATCGCCTGTTGTATTGCGGCCTCTGTAGTTTCCGTTAAGGATAAGCTAATATTCTGGTTGGCGGTAATCGTAGTCGTTAGGTCAGCATAGTAATATTTGCCGTTTTTAATAGAGAAAGAGATGTATTTCCCTTCCACACCTATAGGCATCATATTCGTATAACTTTTTACGCCATTAGCCCCATCGGGAGTATATAGCTGCGCCACCACGTTGCTCCCTTTAGCACAGAAGAAAACAAAAGTTTCACCAGTGTAGCCCATAAAAGTGGCAAAGCTACCGGGATTATTGGCAATGGTTACCCTAGTGGTAGTTTTTGGATTAGTATAGGCGTAGAAAACATCACAATTGATCCAGCCTAGATTGCCCATTTGGAAATTATAGAAGCCTGCCACCGGAAGACTCTCGCGTACCCCACCACCAGCACCATTAGGATTTTGAGGTGGTGCTTGCCAAGCCATTTGATTAGCATTGTCTACTTTCTCAACACCCTCCCAAATTTGTGTAGCACGGGTGTTATTGGTAGCTATGGCAATATCAATATTGGCGTTCAAAGCTTTGTCTACATTCGTACCGTTCACCGAAGCATTAAGGTAAATAAAACCGTCCGATTCCAATGGCGCACCACTAATATGATTGGTATTGGTGCCACTAAAAACAATGTCGCTACGTTTTAAAAACTCAGCTGCCGTAATAACTACACTACCAGTTACTGTAGTGCCATTTAATTTAAAGGCATTAGCCGGAATGGTAATTTTTGTACCGCTCCTTAAAACTAACGTGTTGGAAATATTGGTGTTAATTTGCATGCGCTGTGCTTGAGGGCCAAAAATAGCGGTAAACTCAGCTGTACTATAAGCGGCATTTCGTTGGGACTTATCTTTTTTGCATGCTTGGAATAATGCTGTAACCAATAAAGCCAAAGCAATGATGGAAAGCGTATGCTTTAAGTTTAAAGTTTTCATGATTTTTAAATTTAGTGTTGCCTACTCTGTTTTGGCTTTTCAGCAATCGCCGTTTGGTAGTATATCAAGCGTTACTGATAAATGTTACCCATGTATTTTAAAAATGATTGTAGTAGAGGTTGAATTTGCGGCCGCCAATTAAATGAGCTCGAAGTTTTAACTTTCCCCTAATAAATTCTATTTTAGGATAAATCAATGATCAATGACCAAAAAAGTACATGAGGACCAACGTTATGTAACTGCGCTACTGAACAACGAGGTAGCTTTGGTTAACGAAATTTATAAGAAATGTGCAGGTAAAGTAAAGTCATTTATATTATTTAATAATGGCAATGCAGATGATGCTGCTGATATTTTTCAGGAAGCGCTGGTAGATATTTATAATCAGGCTAAGTATAAAAATTTGCAATTGACCTGTCCATTTGAGCCATTTTTACTCTTGGTGTGCAAACGTAAGTGGCTAAATGAATTGAAAAAAAAGTCGATAAGCCCGGTAACAAAAAACGAGGATGATTTATTACATATTGGCGAAGATACATTTGAACAGGCCGAAGCCTTGGCATTACAAAAGGAACAGGCAAATTTATTCTTAAAGGCCTTTGAACAACTCGGCGAACGCTGCAAAGAAATTATCAGATGGAGCATGAAAGGCGAAGCACAGGAAAAAGTAGCGGAAACTTTAGGAGTGACGTACGGTTATTTAAGAAAAAAGAAATCGGAGTGTATGGCAAGCTTGGTTAAATTAATCGATAGAAAAAATGACTGAGGACAAAATTTTATGGACAGCCCAATATGTGGAAGGTGATTTGAGCGAAGAAGAACGCTTAGAATTTGAAAACCTTTTGGTGCACGATGAGGAACTGAAACAATACCTTGCCGATTATTATGATATCCATAGCAGTCTGCAAATGGAACTGGCAGACGATGCAGGTAGGGCAGCTTTGGTAGACACCCTAAAGGTGCTAAATGTGGAGCATTTTGAAGCAGCCCAACCAAAAGTAGTGAAACTGAGCGAGCGTTTGAAGTGGATTTCGGCCGTGGCCGCCGTACTGGTATTGGGCATGTTGGTGTGGGCACCTTGGAAAGGCGATTTATACCAGCAATTTAATGCCATACCGCAAATGAGCGTTGCAGAACGAGGAGCTGAAAAAACCGATTTAGATGAAGCCGCTGCTTTGTTCAACAATAAAAAATATACTGAGGCCAAAGAGCTTTTGGCTAAATTAAATACTGCAGAACCTAAAAACGCTATGCTTGCCTATTATTATGGGCTGAGCTTAATGGAAAGCAGTGAACCGCAAAAAGGAAGATTGCTGTTGGAGGATTTGTTTAAAGGCCAATCGGTTTACAAATATGAAGCAGCCTACGCAGTAGCAATGAGCTATCTTAAAGAAGATAAAAAAATAGAAGCAAAACAATGGTTACAGAAAATACCTAGCACTGCATCACCATATGCCAAAGCACAAGAGCTATTAGAGAAATTATAGCTTTGTAAACCTTTACATTCGCTTAGCTTCTTAACGTGGATTTATTTTTATTTCTATTAATCATTTCTTAATCTTATTTTGGCATAAATGACCAAAGTCAGATTATTTTGACTATAAAAATTTAAGTTTGTCCAATTAACCAAAAATGGCTACCTAAATGACTATTCGCTCCAAGCAGCCCGTAAAAACTAATTGGTTTATTTTAAATCCTAAACTTACCGCGGCGCTTTTTTTTATTTTGCTTATTGCTATCATTTCACTGATAGCCCATCAACGTTATCTTATAGTAAAGGAAAATCGCGAGAAGGAAATCAGCGTGATGCTGGAAAGTGTCGAACTCCGTTTGGAGCAATTATTAAAAAGTAGCCAAAACATCACCCTAACCTTAGCGCTTACCATTAATCAAAATGGCGATCCAGGCAACTTTGAAGAAATTGCTTCCGAAATTATTAAGGGCAATCCTTATATACAAGCAGTGCAGTTGGTGCCCAAGGGTGTTATTAAATATACTTATCCTTTAAAAGGTAACGAGCAGGCTTTAAACCTCGATTTGTTTAAGGTCAACAAGCAAAATGCCATGGCTGCTCGAAAAGCTATCGAACTCCGTAAGATGTACTACCAAGGGCCAATTAATTTGGTGCAGGGCGGAAAAGGAGTGGTTGGGCGGTTGCCGATATATATTGGCAAGAAGTTTTGGGGCTTTTCGGCAATAGTAATCAAGCTTGATGAACTGCTTAAAGCTGCGGGCATTGATAACAGTCACGAGTTTTACAAGTTCCAATTTTCTAAAATTAACCCAATTACCAACGAAGAAGAGTTCTTTTTACCCGGAAATAAAAGCTTTAATAACAATACTTTTAAAGCCAAAATTTTCGAAGAGGGGGATTGGAAGATTTACCTCACGGATATTAGAGCGGTTTATGCAGACTATCAGTTAGGTTCCTTGGTGATATTTGGTATTCTGCTGTCTATTTTATCCAGCTATCTTTTACTTCGATTATTGAATAAACAAGGACAGTTGTACGGCACGCTCGATGAACAAAACGACCTATTGACTGCTGCGGAAAGCAAATACAAAACCATCTTTGACAACGCAGCTATTGGTATTGGTAGGGTAAATTCCATCACCGGGGAATTTTTAGAGGCAAATGCTTTCCTGTGCGATTTAATAGGCTATTCCAGCAAGGAACTTACCCATAAAAAAATAAAAACATTAATTCATGGAGATGATTTAGCCGCTGATGCCAGAGATTTTAAGCGGTTGTTAAAAAACGAGATTCGTGAATTTTCATCTGTTCGTAGGTACGTTAACAAAAATAATGAAGTGATTTGGGCCAATGCCATTGTAAGTCCATTATGGGACGAAGGAGAGAAGCCTAGCAACCATATCATTATTGTGGATGATATTACCAAGCAGGTAGCTTACGAAGAACAAATCATTGCTTCGCAAAAACATATCGAAGAACTCATCAACTCCATAGAAGGGATTGTTTGGGAAGCCTCTATCAAAGATAACTTTGCCAATACTTTTGTA
The DNA here is from genome assembly GCF_039594775.1 of Pedobacter sp. GTDB lineage: Bacteria > Bacteroidota > Bacteroidia > Sphingobacteriales > Sphingobacteriaceae > Pedobacter. Next base: position 311,035 of record NZ_JBCNMT010000002.1, read on the forward strand.
AGCAGCAAGGTATACGATATATTGGGCTACACCCAAGAAGAATGGGCTGCAGAATTGGGATTCTTTCTTAAAAAGATATATCATGAAGATATTGGAAGGGTAAGAGAATATCTCGATCATGAGCTGTGGTTAAGAAAACATCATGAATATGAATATAGAATAGAGGCTAAAGATGGCTCGATTATATGGATAAGGGATAGTTTTACCATTGAGCCTAGCTTAGAAAATCCAGAAAAATTAAGGGGCATTATGATGGACATTACTGCTATTAAAGAAGCAGAGGAAACTCTTCATCAATCATACGAACTGGTCAATGAACAAAATAAGCGGCTACTTAATTTCTCTTATATCGTATCACATAACCTACGCTCACACGCCAGCAATATTGACGGTATCAGTGCGCTGATCAGTAATGCGGAAACTGAAGAGGAACGTAAGGAGATGATCAACCTTTTGCGTAAGGTAGTGGTGAATCTAAATGATACGCTATACAATCTCAATAACATTGTGAACATACACACCACAATTAATATGGTTAAAGAACCACTTAACTTATTGGAGTATGTGAGCAATGCCATTCAAACCCAAGAAGCTCAAATTGTAAGCAAGCAAGCAGAGATTGTTAACGAAGTGCCCCAAGATGTTTATGTTTATTTTAACAGAGCTTATCTCGAAAGTGTACTGCTTAATCTTATTTCAAATGCCTTGCGCTATAGTCATGCACTGCGTAAGCCCGTGATAAAAATTACCTGTATACCTAATGGAAGTGGTTATGTGTTAAGTATTAGCGATAATGGAGTAGGGATTGATTTGGCTAAAAATGGGGAAAAACTTTTTGGACTGAACCAAACTTTTCATGGAAATAGTGATGCCCGTGGCTTTGGGCTTTTCATTACCAAAAATCAGATAGAAGCTATGGGGGATAAAATAGAAGTAGAGAGCACGCTGGGAGTGGGCACTACCTTTAAGATTCTATTTATATAAAGCTAATTTCTGGTTCCGAACAATTGCCGAAACCAGAAATTAATCAATTATAAAGCGTTGATATAATCTTGTGTTTGCTTTTCTACCGCTAAAGTGGCTACTTTAATGGCCGAACCCACACGAGTAGTTTTAGGGTCTACCGCCATTTTGCCAATGGTGGCTAAAGCATCGGTGTACCATTTACTCCAAATCTCAATAATATGCTTTTCGTCTTTTGCCGATTTGCCACCAGCAATAGCTGCTTTGCTCAAATCAAATTCTGTTTTTAAACGAACCAAAGCATCCTCCTTAATTTGAGCTACCGTAGCTGTTGCAGTGTTTTCATCAGCACTAATTAGAGTATAAGCAGCAGTTAATGCGCTAATACCAACGTTTTTCATCGTTGTTGCAGATACCTTGTCTATTCTATCATTATCCGTATGATAAAATACATCAGTAAAGTGCCACATTAAAAGTCCAGGTATTTTGTTTTGTAAAAATGGTGTATGGTCACTTCCCCCTTCAAATGGATTGAAGTTTACCACCCATATTGCATGTTTGCCCTGCTCTTTGCAAATGTCAAATACAAAGTCGTTAAAATAATGTGGGAAAAGGTCTTTTTCCTTTACGTCGCCAGCACCCCATTCAGAATGTTTATCATTTCCACGAGTCCAAATGGCTGATGGATCTGGCATTTTCTCTAGCAGAAAAGTTCCGCCAGTCTTTTCGGTATCTTCGCCAACCATATCCAAGCTCATGCCCCATAAAATACCTTTGGCACGAGTGCTATCTTCCACAATATATCTTCTGGTCGAAGTAATTTCATCGCCCCAAAGAAAGGTTAGCGTACGTTGAGGTTTTAATTTTCCACTTTTTACCAATTGGGCAGTTAAGCGGGCCATTTCCCCCAAGGTGCCTACACCGGAAGCATTATCGTTTGCACCTGGCTCCTGCACGTGTGCACTATACACAAAACGCTCGTTAGGTTTTAAGTTGCCCCTTACATTAGCCACAATGGTTAATTCCTCTGCAGCATAGGTTTTGGTAGTAATATTTACCTTTAATTCGACTTTGCCTTTGGCACAGGCTTCTTTTAATCTTTCCTTAGATGCGTAAGATAGAAACAACGCCCAGATACCGGCATTAGGTTGCATACCACTAAATTGAATAGAAGTAGTGTGTTTGGTAGGTTGGGTATAGTCGGGCAGTGAAAAACCAATGGCCCCAATAGCCCCCGCTTTGGCCGCCAAACCTATTAAGCGTTGTGTAGAAATATCACCGAAAACAATTTTTCCTTTCAAGTCTTTGTCCTGTAAATCTTCCTTGGTTGCCTTATTTACATATACCACTTCGGCCGTAACGCCACCGTCAGCTGTAGAAGGGCAATAAATAGGAATCATGTTCCTATTGGTTTTAAAAGCTTGTAAGGATGTATTTTCGCCTACAATGGTAATGTTAGCATCTACGGGTTCCCAAGCATCGCGTTTCATAGCTCTTTTTTCGATGCGATAGGTAAGGGGTGCCTCAAATTCGTTTTGGTCCTGTTTAACGTAACCTGCTTTTTTAAGGATTTCCTCTATTTTGTAGATGCTTTCATCGAAACCTTTATTGCCAGGTAGACGGAAAAACTGCTCTACAAAAGCAGTAGTAGCGTAAGCATTTTTTTCGTTAAAACCAGCTCTGGTAAGTTTAAAATACTCGGCCTTTTGGTTTTGGGCGTTGGCATGGAGAGATAATACAGCCAACAACATAATAAGTAGTCTTTGCATGTTGATTTTCTAAATGCCTAAATTAGTAAAAATAAATGTGAGGTATTAGTGATCTGGGAGCAGATGTCAAAATCAACTAGCGTATTGGTTCTCTTAAAATGGTTTTTAATTTGTTAGGTGCCGTTTTGTTAAAATCTGATAGATAAATTTCATGGTGGTGACCATTTTTGGAGAAACCCCTTTCCATCATAAATTTTGCCATAACGGCCAAAGTTTCGGGTTCATTGGCAAAGGGACCAAGGTGTAGCATCTGTACTGATTTTCCTTCTTTCATTTGGAAAAGCTCGACCTGTTTAATCAGTGACCAGCCTTTTTTATTAAAAGCAGTTTCCTTGGCTTTGGTTACCTCTTGGTTGGTCACATATTCAGGCATCCTGATCAGCAAACGATATTCCCACTCGCTTCTGTCAATTTCTTGAGGGGCATCCTCCATGGATATACCTGTAAACTTATTTTCGTCAAACCACCATAAAGCCTCCAGTTTTGAAACGACAAAATCTTTTTCTAATGATTTGTAAGTGAATTTAAGCGTATAGGCAGTGGCATATAAAGCTTGTATGTTTTCAAGGAAAGCTTGTTCTGATGGGTCGCCTTTTCCAATTAAGGATAAAAATTGTGCTGGCTCAATTTCTACTATTTGAGGAGTGTTTTGAGCTGTGAAATAGGTTTTGTACTTTTTACTTAAGTCTAATTTTTCCATGTTGTGATTATTTCCAACAAAGTAGAAGTACTAGAGTGACAGCCTTATGGCAGTGTGTTTTTACAAATCAAAGTTATTGAAGATTACCTGCTGCTCTTTCTTTCCTCAGCAAGCTATCAAGGTCAACATTAGGCTGACTTAGCAAAATAATTTGGGTGCCGTTCTCTCTGGCAAAGGGATTGTTAATCTTATCAAGCACTGTAACGTTCTTGAAAAGGCGATGATCCCTTTCAAAGTCGGTATTCGAAGCATTTTTAATTCTGATGACCGTTTCAATATCCCTATCTAAATTTAACCATTTAATATAATCTGGAATAAAGGCATCCGCTTTTAGTTCCTTATTTTTTGTGTAGTAGTTAATGGCTCCGGCTTGCCCGTAATTATCGCATAAAATAAAGACACTGTTTTTGTTGGGTAACTTTTCATAAATGGAATCCACTTTCGACGCCAGTTCTCTCCAACCTAACATGTCGGCAAAATCCTGTGAAATGGGATGTTTCTTGCCGTCTTCCCAAGTATGTTGGCTAAAAGGAAGTTTTTGCTCGGCAGCCTCCACATATTTTTCGGGAGTGAAAATTGGAAGGGAAATCTCCAACATTGCATAGAAGAAAAATAGCATGATTGCAAACAACAGATATCGAAGGTAAAATTTCCAGCCACTTTGCAGCAATTGCGATAGGTAAATGGCGCCAAAGGCAAAAAAGATAGGGTATAAACCAATGGCGTAATAAGCTTTCGCTTTTAAAAAGATAAAAATAGCTATGGTAAATACAAAGGCCCAAAAGAATAATCGATAGGGTTTAAAAGCTGGAAAAGTAAATAATGAAATAAAAGCTGTAATTAAAATTGGAAGTGAGCCTATAAAAAAGAAGAATTGTTCTTTAACAAAGCTCATCCTTTCTACGTGTACCAATTGCGTCTCGGCCAGTTCTTTCATATGCGAAAAAACAGGAAAATCATTTTGATACTGCCAAATCAGATTAGGGCTAATCAATATCAAAGCTGTTATACCCGCATAGTACAAATGTGGATTGGTAAACAAACGTCGTTGACTGGTTAAAGGTAATGCCAGTAATAAGCCAAATAAACAAAAGGCGATGTTGTATTTATTTAAAAAGCCCAAAGCAAAGCTGACAGCCATCCAATACAGCCATTTTTTATGGTCGGTTTGGATAAATCGAATAAGGGTAAAATAAATTAATGTCCAAGAGAGGATGTCTAGAGAATTAGGTTGATATAAGATGTTGATGCGTAATAATACCGATAGTAAAAGGCCCGTAGCAGCTAAAATGCAGGCAAACAAACTACCTTTAAGGCTTTCTATCGTTTTCCATACCACCACCATGGTTAAGGCCCCAAAAAGTGCAGGAAAAAACTTCACCCAAAAAACGCCATTTCCAAATTGTAGAATTATCCACGAAATTAAAGAGGTAACGGGGGGAACAGAATGGAAACCCCAAGCCAAATGTTGCGCTTGGTCTAAGTGAAGATACTCGTCCCTTTGCAGTTCATATACCGGATTAACTACCAAGTATTGCAGGACTACTTTAACAACAACAAATAGGAATAAGATAAGATTGCCGTTCTGCTTGGTTGTTAATTTGTTCATGAGTGTTTGGTTGGGTAGTTAGTGGTTAGAAACGACAGGTTTTACATTGTTACATACAAAGGGGCATTTACTATTTAAAAACAAAGGCACAAAGAAATGAATCTTTGTGCCTTGCTTGTTTATTTTTTGATTGGCGCTCGTTTATTGAGCTCGTCTATTGGCATATTCATCATGCGGCCAATAGGCTTTTTACCACGATAGGTAATTACCCTTAACATGTTTGCATCCATCGGAACAACCAAGGGTTCGGTATATTTTGGGTAAAAATGATCGGGGAAAGAATTATCGAAACTATAGTAGATATCCAAATCTTCCACTTCAGTACTTAAAGTAACTAGCAATTTGCCATCGGAAGTGCGCTTTACGTTAAAGATAGGATCATAAACACTAGGCGCATATTTGGTTTCGGCAATATCCAAACGTCCGAAATGTTGCTCGGTACGGCTAAAGAAATTTTTCCAGTTTTTCTTTTCTTTTGGGCTCCACACACTTTCTGCTAAGGCAAAACCACGTGGCCAGGTCATGTATTCAGCCTGACGGATATTGTAAACCTGTTCGGTCCATAAATTGCCTTGTCCGCCTTTGATATATTTCGGGTCAACACCTTCAGGAACAGGGTCAAATTCGTAGGATCTACTTAATCTTAAACCTTTGTAAACTTTGGGTTCGGTAATTTCATCAGCCTGCATGTAATCTAAATAAGCGTATTGCGTAGGGCTCATTACCACTTCGTGCTTGTTCTTAGCGGCTTCTACACCGTATTTCATATCTCTCCAGCTCATTACGGCAGTACTTTGCGACACGCCTCCTTCTAATACTTCGTCCCAAGCCATAAAGCGTTTGCCATGTTTGGCCACTATTTTCTCTAACCTGCGTTCAAAGTAACCTTGAACTTGCGCCATGGTTTTAAGGTTTTCGCGTTTCATCAATTCAGCAATCTGTGGGTTTTTCTCCCAGTAATTGTGAGGAGCTTCATCACCACCCATGTGCATGTATTCGAACGGGAAAATTTTGGATACTTGAGCCACTACTGTATCTAAAAACTCATAGACTTTTTCGTTTGCAGGGCAAAGGGTATTATCAACCATGGCCAATGGCGGAGCACCACGACTCCAATCCATAATGCGTTCGCCACTGCGTACTTTGTAGTTCACGGCTTCAGGTGTACAGGAAAGCTCTGGATAGGAAGCAATGGCTGCTAAGCTGTGTCCAGGAACATCAACCTCTGGTAAAATATTTACAAATCTGTCTTTAGCATAAGCCACCAGTTCTTTAAGATCTTCCTGTGTGTAGAAACCGCCATAGTTACGGGGTTCATCAGGTTTTGGCGGGATAAAGTTGCCAAAGGAACCTACACGCTTTACATTCCAGGCACCTACCTCGGTAAGTTTTGGATAGCCTTTAATTTCTATTCTCCAGCCTTCGTCATCTGTTAAGTGGAGGTGCAAAATATTGTATTTATAACGTACCATGGCATCAATGTACTGCTTCACTTCTTCTTTGGTGAAAAAGTGTCTGGCCACGTCAAACATTAGTCCTCTCCAGCCCAAACGGGGATAATCGGTAATGTTAACACAAGGAATTTGCCACTTAATGTCTTTTATTTCTTCTTTACTTTCTATCTCTTTTGGCAATAGCTGAATTAAGGTCTGTACGCCATAGAAAATACCAGCAGGTTTGTTAGCGGTAACCGTAATTTGTTGAGGGGTAACTTGTAGGTGATAACCTTCTGTACCAATCACAGCATCATTTTTATCCGTTAGTACTAATTTGATGTTGGCAGATGAACTGGCCGCTGCGGTTGAACTCACAAAATATCCGGTAGGGATACCTAATCTTTCTTGTAAAAAAGTGATGGACTGTTTAAGTTCTGTAGGTTTGGTAGCCTGTATAAGAATACTTTGAGGTAAAATAAAATGACCTTCTTGTTTGGTAACAGTTACGGGCTCTGGAATAATGGCAATTTCGCTATGGGCATGGTTGGCCGTTTGGTTAAGTGCTATGCCATCGGTAGCCACTATAGTGCTTTGCGCTAAAGCGCCGAGGGATAAGGAAATTAAAAAGGACGAAAGGAATAATCTCATTTTATATTTTGGTTTGTGTGAAATGGCAATTTATTAAAAAAAATTAAAAACTATTGCAAAACCAACTAAGACATTCAAGAACAATTTAGCTTTTAACCATTAAGGTGTTAGGGATATTAAGCTTTAAGGCATTTGAGAATATTTTAACCAGATGGACTAGGATGCCTAAGGGGTTATGATATTTTAATTGGTTTTTCACCTAAGACATCCTAAGAACATTTTAGCTTATTATAAACTAAGATGAACTAAGGTGTCTAAGGTGGTGTTAATATTATCCTGATTTTTTACCATCTAAGACATTTAAGAGCGTTTAATTCGCATACCACGCTTACATGAACTAACGTGTCCAAGGTGGTTATATCTAATTCTAAAAATTTACTTCAACGCGTCCAGCACCTGAAACAATTTTCTGCTAATGCCGGAGCCACTGTAGTTATTGATATTGATTACCGCAATGTACTTGTTGCCATTTTTGGCGGTATAGTATCCTGCATAAGCGGTTACATCGTTAATATTGCCGCTTTTAATGGTCATGCCATTGTACTCAGGAAAGGAATTAAGATAATCGTTAAACCATGGTTCTTTTTGAGCTTGAAATAAAATAGAGGCCATAGCCATGGTGGTAATTCTGTTACCTGGAGAAAGACCGCTACCATCAATCATATTCAAGGCATTTTTGTCTATTCCTCTGCTTGCCCAAAAATCAATCACTGCTTTAGTTCCATTTCTGGTGCTGGCTTCTTTTCCCTGTTTAAAAGCCATGGTTTTCAGTAGTTGCTCACCATAAAGGTTAATGCTTTTTTTCTGGAACCAATAGACGATCTGGCTTAAGGTAGGAGAGAAGATGTTCAGCAAAGGTTTTTGTTCACTGGCAATCGTTTTATTTTCCAGTGCTAACAAACGAGCAGAACTAGCTTGACTGTTGCAGGGAATATTTAAGCGTTTCAAGGTGTCTTGCAGGCGATAGGCAGCATCAAAGGCCGGGTCGGGCAGTGATAGTGAAATTCCAGCTTTTTTAATGCCCATTCCCCACGTGCCACGTACATAGCCAATATTGGTGTATGGAGCTAAAAAGCCATATGCATTATCCCCAGTGCCGCTAGCGCCAGTTTTAAGCTCGTTTACCAATTGAATGTATGGAGTCTGTGGAACCGTTTTTAAGATTTCTACATTGCTTCCAATGTTAGCGCCAGGTTTGAGGTGTATGTCGAACTGATTTTCACGCCAGCAAATTGCGGCCCCACCGGCACCGTAATAATTGCCAATATCTTGCCAGATCCAACCCGTTGGAATGGTTGATGTGCCGAAAGCGCTATCGTCACTAATGATACTTCCTTCAATTTTTTTTATTCCTGCTGCTTTGATAGCAGTTACCCATTGGTTAAGGATGTTGTTTTCTTTGGTCTGCTCGTATCGCCATGAACCTAAGGTTGGGTCTCCAGAGCCCGTGATGATGATATTACCCTGAAGTGTGCCATCAGCATTGATGGTTCCCGTGTAGGAAAGTTTGGTTTCGTAGCGAAAATCTTTCCCTAAAGTGTAAAAAGCGGTAGCTGAGGTAATGGTCTTTAAGGTAGAAGCCGTTGCCAGACCTACATTCTCTTTATCTGCAAAAATGACCTTTCCCGTGCTGGCATCCAATACACAAAGCGATGTCGTAGCATATTTTGCTTGTTCATCATTCACTAAAATTTGATAAGCTTTTTCTAATTTTTGGGCAGTAATTTGGGCAAAGCTGATGCTATAAGCGCTAAATAGTAAGAAAGAACATGCTTTTAAAAATCTCATCTGGCTAGTATTGTGTTGAGGCTAAAATAATAAAAAAATCGTCATTGCGAGGCATGAAGCAGCCCTAGGCAAAGTATTATAAGTTGTAAAATTGCTTTGTGACTTGCCATGACTGTAAAATATATGCACAAAAAAAGTGATGCTGTTCACACCACTTTTCTTATTATCTTTTAGTTGAATTATACAATCTTGTTGTCAACCAAATACTCTGCAATTTGTACGGCATTGGTAGCAGCACCTTTACGCAGGTTGTCAGCAACAATCCACATGTTTAATGCTTTTGGATGCGATTCATCTCTACGTAAACGGCCTACAAAAACCTCATCTTTTTCGTGCGCATCTTTCGGCATCGGATACTTTAAGTTAGCTACATCATCAACTACAACTAAGCCTGGAGCTTCTTCTAATATGCGGCGTACATCAGCTAAATCAAAATCATTTTCAAATTCTACGTTTACCGATTCAGAGTGGCCGCCCATTACCGGAATACGAACCGTAGTTGCGGTAACTCTGATGTTATCATCACCCATGATTTTATTGGTTTCTTTCACCATTTTCATTTCTTCTTTGGTGTAACCATTATCGGTGAAAACATCGATATGAGGCAATACGTTCAAATCAATTTCGTATGGGTAAGCTTTTGGCCCATCAATACCTTTACGCTCATTCATCAGTTGATCAACCGCTTTAACACCAGTTCCTGTTACGGATTGGTAAGTAGAAACGATGACACGTTTAATGTTGTATTTTTCGTGCAAAGGTTGCAAAGCCACCACCATTTGAATGGTAGAGCAGTTAGGGTTGGCAATAATTTTATCTTCTTTGGTTAAAACCTTGGCATTTACCTCAGGTACTACCAATTTTTTGCTTGGGTCCATTCTCCATGCCGAAGAATTGTCGATTACAGTAGTTCCAACTTCTGCAAAACGAGGAGCGTCGGCTAATGAAGTGCTTCCGCCGGCAGAAAACAAAGCGATATCTGGACGTAGGCTAATCGCAGTGTCCATGCTAACAATTGGATATTCCTTACCCTTAAACTTAATTAACTTACCAACGCTCTTCTCAGATGCTACTGGGATTAATTCTGTCAACGGGAAATTTCTCTCTTCCAATACTTTTAACATAACAGTACCTACCAATCCGGTGGCACCTACAACTGCAACTTTCATTTTTTTCTTGATTATTTGTATTATATTTAAAATTAAAAATGTTCAATTCCCAAATATGAGAAAAACTTTACTCTTTTTACTGTTATTATGCACTAAACTTACTTTTGCTCAGTTAAATGACAATTTTACTGATGGAGACTTTTCGAATAACCCTGTTTGGGGAGGGAGTACAAGTTTATTTTCGATTAATGCTAGTAAGCAATTACAAACCGTAACCAGTGCTACAGCGCAAACGGTTTATCTTTCTACAGCCAACCAATATGCATTGAATACAGTTTGGGAATTTTATGTTCAAATGAATTTCGATCCCTCATCTTCTAATGCTACACGGATTTATTTGACTTCAAATAGACAGGACTTAAAAGCGGCTGATCTTAGCGGCTATTATATTCAGATAGGGGAAAGTGGAAGTACAGATAGTTATGACTTATTTAGAGTGACCAATGGTGGAACTGCCGTTAAAATAATTGACGGCCCAGCAAAAACTCGAGCAAATGCCAATGTGCTGATGGCAAAAGTAAGAGTGACTAGGGATAGTAACGGGAAATGGGAGCTTTATACAGATATTACCGGTGGAACAAATTATACTTTGGAGGGAACAGTAACTGATGTTACACATACCACTACTTCTTGGTTTGGGGTATGGTGTGATTATACGGCGACAAGGTCTAATGGTTTTATCTTTGATGATTTTAACATTACTGAATTGGTTGCCGATGTGACGCCGCCAAAGGTAACGGCTATAAAATCAATAGATACCAAGACTTTAGAGGTCACTTTTGACGAGCCATTAAACACAGCTTCAGCGCAGAATATTGCCAACTATTCACTTTCCAATGGCGCGGGCAGCCCACTTACTGCAGTGATGGGAAGTACAAGTAACGTGGTGAACCTTACTTATGCTAATAATTTTGTCTCTGGAAATTATATCCTAACGGTAAGTAACGTTGCTGATGTCAAAGGGAATGCTGTGGTTACACCAATAGCTACATCGTTTATTTATGTAGAACCTTATACTGCTAAACGAGGTGATGTTGTGATTAACGAAATTATGGCTGCGCCGATTTCTACCGCTACGGCATTGAATAAAGAATATATAGAACTTTATAATACCACCGATAAATACATCATCATTACAGGATGGAAGTATAAGGACGCTACTACATCTATAACCACATTGGGTGCAGATACTTTAGCCCCTAAGTCATACCGTATTTTAAGTGCGGTGGCAGATGTTGATGCTTTTAAAGTTTATGGAAAGACATTGGGGGTTTCCCCATGGCCATCTTTAAATAATGATAAGGATGATTTAAGCCTGATGTTAGCAGACAATACTATCATCGACGCCGTTTCTTATGCAGATACTTGGTATAGAGATAACACAAAAAAGACAGGTTATGCGTTGGAACTGATTAATCCTACGGGAACTTGCGGTGGTGCATTTAATTGGACCGCTAGTACTGGTGTCAATAATGGAACTCCAGGGGCTCAAAATTCTGTTTATAACCCACAGCATACCGATAATGTGGCCCCAAAGTTATTGAGCGCCGCTATTTTATCTACTACACAAATCCAAGTAGATTTTGATAAGGCCATTGCCAGTACAATGCTTACTGATGTTAATAATTATTCGATTAACAATGGTATTGGAAAGCCTACGCTTGCGGAGTTAAATGGTACCAATAATACGAGTGTGAAGCTTACTTTGGCTAATGCAATAGCACCTAATACCGAAAATTTATTAACCGTTAGTAATTTGTCCAATTGTGCTGGAATACCTATTGATCCAGCCGCTAATACGGCAATTATTTTACTTCCAGATCAAATTAATGCGGGCGATATCCTGATCAGTGAAATTTTATTTAATCCGAAAACCGGAGGATTTGACTTTGTAGAGCTTTATAATCCAACAAACAAAGTTTTCGATTTAAAAGAGCTTACAATTTCCAATCCAACAGGTACGGGAACTACTGGGCCAACTAAGAGGACAATTTCAAATACTTCGGTATTTATAAAGCCAAAAACTTATTGGGTACTTACAGCCAACCCATTAGTAGTGCAGCAACAATATCAGGTTAAATACCCTAGTCAAATGGTACAAATCGCGAGTATGCCTTCTTACAATAATGACAAAGGAACAGTAGCCATTTGGAAAGGGGAGACAGCGGTAGACCAATTTGATTATACTGAAAAAATGCACCACGCTTTGTTAAAGGATGTAAAAGGTGTTTCATTAGAACGAGTTTCATTTACCATAAGCGGCAATGAACCGGGTAACCTACAATCAGCGGCTTCATCTGTTGGTTTTGCAACACCTACGGATAAAAATTCTCAGAGCGAGGATACTAGTGTTAAAAATTCGGTAGTGGTTGCCAATAAAACTTTCTCCCCAGACAATGATGGTTTTGAGGATTTGTTGCAGATTGATTATCGTTTTAAGGAAAATGGAAATCTCGCGACCATTAACATATACACAGATAAAGGTGTTTTGGTTCGCCGTTTGGCAAGGAATATTACTTTTTCCACGCAAGGAACCATCACTTGGGATGGATTGGATGACAGTGGCCAACTATGTAAAGTAGGCTTGTATGTAATCAAGGCAGATATATTTACAATAAGGGGCAGTGCCGACAGCTTTAAACAAACCTGTGTACTTGCTTCAAAACTGAACTAGAAAATGGCATTCTTCTTATCTAAATTTTTACTGTTCCTCATTCGTCCGTTGGTATGGGTGATTACTATGATGATTTATGCCCTATTCTCACAAAATAAGCGGCGTAAAAGGAAAAGCTTGATTTTCGCTATTGTCTTATTATATTTTTTCTCTAATAAGTTTATTCTTGGACAAGTGGCGTATTGGTATGAAGCGAAACAACCAGTTTCAGCACATTATGATATTGGATTGCTGTTAGGTGGGTTTTCTGGTTACAACACTGAAACTAATTCTTTAAAGGCTCAGTTTACCGGTGATCGGTTAGCACAAACTATAAGATTGTATCATGAAGGAAAAATAGACCGTATTTTAATGAGCGGTGGTAGTGGTAGTTTTTTAGAAAAAGGTCCACCAGAAGCAGTATATACCGCTGAATATTTGAAAGCGCTAAAAATTCCCGATAGTGTGGTGATTATTGAGAAAGAAAGCAGAAATACTAAAGAAAATTTTAAATATGCTGCTGAAATACTGAAAGGGCTTCATAAAACTGATCCAAAGATATTGGTGATCACGAGCGCTTGGCATATTCCAAGAACAAAATTGTTAGCTGAAAAACAAGGTTTTAAGAATATAGATTTTTATCCGACCAATTCATTAAAGGATAATTATTCTTTTGAAGACTATTTATTGCCGCAGGCCAGCGCCATTAACGGTTGGGAGCTGTTATTGAAAGAGTGGGTGGGGTATATCATGACTTGGATAGGGTTAACTTAACCGTTTTATTGGAAAACCTCGCAGGTTTTCAAAACCTACGAGGTTTGTAATCAATTAGATTCCTCGCTAAGCTCGGAACGACAAGTAGGTTGAATTTACTTTAACAAAGTACCTTTAATATAATCAATACTTGTAGTAATAGAACCAATATGGTCGGGCTTGTAATTGGTTTCCTGCTCTAAATAGATATGTTTAACCCCAGAAAGTGAAGCTTTGGCAAATATCGATTTAAAATCGATGCTACCTTTTCCAATTTCCGTATTCCAGTTTTTCTTCTCTTTATCCATATCCTTCACGTGCCACATTTTAAACCTACGAGGATACTTTTTAAACAGCTCTAATGGATCATGACCTGCAAAAACAACCCAGTAAAGATCTAATTCAAAGTCAACCAAATTAGGGTCAGTACCGGTCAATAAAATATCTAAGCCAGTTTTGTCTCCAAACTTGTCAAATTCAAAACCGTGGTTATGGTAACCCATATTAAGGCCCGACTTGATGCAAAGTTCACCAGCTACATTTAAACGCTCGGCAGTTCTCTTATAGTCATCTGCAGTTTTGCGTAAATTTTCTCCAAGCCAAGGAGCTACTACGTATTTAGCACCTAAAATATTCGAAGCTTCTATGTAAGCTTTGATATCGTCTAAATTGCCTGTAGAAATATAGTTTTCAACGCTAAAATGCCCGCTAGGTGATTTTAGCCCATTGGCATCTAACAAAGCTTTAAATTCTTTAGGATTTAGGCCCCAAAAACTTCCTTTAGGTGCATAGCCATAGGTTTCAACTTCTTTAAAGCCAGCTTTGGCTACTTTTTCAATGACACCTTTTACATCTTTGCTTATAATTTCTCGTAAACTATATAATTGTATGCCCACAGGATGTTGGGCCGGAACAAGGGCGTGGCTTAATGCTGGTGCCAACGCAAAACTTGCAGCTAGTAATCCAGTTTCTTTGATAAAATTTCTTCTAGTAGTCATCTTAATATTTTATGTTATTCAGCAGCAGCTGATTTATTGTCGTCTCTAAAGAATAATAGGAAAAGTAAAGCCACAACAGCAGAAATTGCCGCTGGTATGATCCAAATGTTATACCAATTATGGCCGCCATCAACCACATATTTATCAACTACTACTCCTGATATGATAGAGCCAAAAAGCATTCCTACTCCATAGGTGGCTAAAGTAATGAAACCTTGAGCGGCACTTTTGAATTTTTCTCCAGCTAATCTGTCTGTATAGATTTGTCCGGTAACGAAAAAGAAATCGTAGCAGATACCATGTAGAACAATACCGCCAATTAGCATCCAATAATTTGCATCGGCATTTCCAAAGGCAAAAAATAAATAGCGAACTACCCAAGCAATCATCCCGATAGCTAGCATTTTTTTAACGCCCAATCTTACAAAAAACAAAGGCATTAACAACATAAAGAGGGTTTCTGATACTTGCCCTAATGATTGTTTGCCTGCTGCGGCCTTCATTCCAACTTCGTTAAGAAAAGGATTGGTAAAGTTGTAATAAAAGGCTAACGGTATACATATGGCTACTGAAGCAATAAAGAACAGTAAGTACGATTTGTTTTTTAAGAGGCCAATCGCATCTAAGCCAATAATATCTCCAAATGAAGTTTTTTCTCCCTTTTTAGCAGGTGGTGTATGAGGAAGTGCAAAACTGAACAACCCTAATAGGATAGAGGCTGCAGAAGCCATTTTGAAAGTTAATATGAGGTTTCCATCTTGTTCCCAATTTAACCAGCCAATTACTAAACCAGCAATGATCCATCCAATGGTGCCAAATACCCTGATTGAAGGGAACTCTTTTCCTGGATCTTTCATTTGCTTAAAGGAAATAGAGTTTACCAATGCCAAGGTTGGCATGTAGGCAATCATATATCCTAAAATGAAAGGGAAAAAGCTATCAAAATTTAAGGTAGTGGAGGCGTACCAAAGTAGGATACCACCTACAATATGCAAAAAGCCTAATATCTTTTGAGCTGCAAAAAATCTGTCGGCAATTAAGCCAATAATGAAAGGCGCAATGATAGCACCTAATGATTGTGTACTATAGGCAGAACCTATTTGAACACCATCAGCAGAAAGGTTTTTAGTAAGGTAAGTACCCATGGTTACAAACCATCCACCCCAAATGAAAAATTCGAGGAACATCATAAAGGATAGCTTGAAGCGAGTTGTTGAGTTCATATTTAGTTTATGGTTTTTGAGTTGATGGTTGGTTAGTTTTTTGGTGCTAATACCTAGTCACTAGTTCATAATTCCTGTTATAGTTCTTTAATTTCAATGTTGCGGAACCAAACTTCATCACCATGATCTTGAAGGGCAATTTTACCAGTTTTGTAGGTTCCAAAGCCTTCCCATTTGGCAAATTTGCTGCCTGCAATCAGGTTTTTCCAGTTTTCATCCCACATGGTAGTTTCCACTACTTTTTTCCCATTTAACTTAAGGGTAAGCTTGCCATTATTACTGATGATTTCGGCCAAATTCCATTCGCCAACTGGTTTAACGGGCTCGCTTTTGCTTTGGATCATATCGTATAAATCGCCAGCACGGTGTTTGGTTATTTTTCCATCTGGATGGCCATCGTTATCTAACACTTGCATTTCAGGTCCTGTTAAATAAGTCTGTTTGTATTTTGCAGGATCTTCGTGTACAAAAAAGATGATTCCGCTATTGGATTTTGGAGCTACTTTCCACTCTATTTTTAAATGGAAATTACCATATTCTTTATCGGTTACTAAATCACCACCATCTTTGTTCTTCAACTTAGGGTCAAAGTGCAATACGCCATCTTCGGCATTCCAAGCTTTGCCTACAAAATCTTTTCCGTAAGTATGCCATCCTTTGGTGGTTTTACCATCAAAAAGAGGGGTGAAACCTTTATTTTTCTGTGCGCTTGCACTTATTGTAGCTACCATAAAGGCTGCTATTAGTATTTTTTTCATTGAATTGACAATTGTGTTATTAATGCGCTTTCGTCATTTCGAACTCAAGTGAGAAATCTAACGAGCAGTTATGGCATGTTGGAATTCTCCTCGTTCCTCGTCGAAATGACGGGCGTATTTTTATATTTTATTTTTCTCCTAATTTCCAACCTTCGCGGTAATCTCTCTTCACAAATTGATTCACTTCATCAAAGTTGGTTACTTTCATTTGGTCGTTATCCCACAATAGCTTTCTGTACCTGCCAGGGTAAATTACCTTGTTTTTATCGTTTATCTTTTGAACGTCAGCAGCTCTGATAGCCAAGTTAGCCATCAATAAACACTCCGTTAATGGACCTGCAATTTCGAAAGGAGAACTTAATTCTTTTTTACCATAGCCAGCAATACAGCCTTCAACCCATTGGCCGTAATGGCCATTAGCTTGTTTCTCTACGCGTGCAAATTTTTGGGCAACGTTTAAGTTTTCATTTCTAGAAAGTGGCAATAACCTCGCTTTGTCCCCGTAGGTGTTGGCCATCATTTTACCTTTGGTACCAATAAATAAAGTACCGTTGCCGCCATCGCCAAACATTTCGTCGGCACCTAATTCTTCCGGGCGGGTTGGTTGAATACCTCCATCCATCCAATGTACGGTAACATCGCCTTGTGTTTTATCTGTTTTAGGGAATTTTAAAGTTACATGGCTCGAAGGAGGGCAACTTTCTGGATAATAACCACGTTTAAATGAGTCATAATAAACTGAACCTACGCTTGCCTCTACTTCTGTAGCATATTTCAAATTCAACACGCTAAAAGGTGCCTCTAACAAGTGACAACCCATATCGCCAAGTGCGCCAGTACCATAATCCCACCAGCCACGCCAGTTGAATGGTACTAACTTTTCTACATAATCTTTAGAAGGGGCAGTTCCTAACCACAAATCCCAATCCAATTCCTTAGGCACATCTGCCTTGTTTTTAGACCATGGAATGCCTTGAGGCCAAACCGGTCTATCCGTCCAAGCATAAATGGTGTGCACGTCGCCAATTAAACCAGCATCATACCATTCGCGCAATAGGCGAGGACCGTCATTGCTGGCACCTTGGTTGCCCATTTGCGTAACCACTTTGTATTTTTTTGCAGCAGCAGTCAATATACGAGCCTCGTAAATATCGTGCGTTAGCGGCTTTTGCACATATACGTGTTTGCGTAATTGCATGGCCGCTAAGGTTTGTATGGCATGGTTGTGATCTGGTGTTGATACGGTAACAGCATCAAAGTTTTTGTGTTCCTTATCGAACATCTCCCGCCAGTCTTTATAGAATTTTGCTTTGGGAAAACGCTTAACACTGTTTGCTGCCTGACGGGTATCTACATCGCATAAATAAGCAATTTCAGCTTTGCCACTTTCGTGGATTAGCCTCAAATCACTTTCTCCTTTGCCGCCTACACCTATGCCTGCTACAATTAATCTATCGCTTGGCGCTAGAAAACCTTTGCCTCCGAGTACATGCCGGGGCACAATGGTAAATGCAGCAGTAGCTACAGCTCCCATTTTAAGGAAGTTACGCCTGCTTTGGTTGTTGTCTTGGTTCATATTTTGGTTAGGGTTGGTTCTTACTTACTTCTTTAAAGATAAGATGTATTTAGCCATCAGCTTAGCATCGCTTTGTGAAATTTTAGGGTGAGGAGTCATTGGGATTTTGCCCCAAACACCTGAACCACCTTTAATGATTTTATCAGCTAAATAAGTTACGTTTTTATCGCTGTTAGGATATTTCTTCGCTATATCTGTGTAAGATGGGCCAATGAGCTTGTTGATTTTGTGGTGACAGCCAATACAGTCTGATTTGTTGATCAATAGTTCACCACCACTCATTTGCATTGTAGCAATTTTTGGGGCGATGTTGGTATTAATGTTTACTGATGGTTCGTTCTCTTTTGGAGCGCTTGTAAATGAAGCCATGAAAATTAGAGTAACTCCAAGAATTAAAAAGGTTCGTTTCATTTTGTGTTTTGTATTAGGGGGTATTAAGTTAAAAGTCAAAATTTAAAAGTGAAAATAGAAGTTATATGCCTAGTATTTTTTTGTTAAATGCGGCATCACTTCCAGAGGCAGCAAAATCGTCAAATGCTTTTTGGGTTACGTTAATGATATTTTTCTTAATGAATTCGGCACCTTCGCGTGCACCATCTTCTTGGTTCTTGATACAGCATTCCCATTCCATAACGGCCCAGCCTTTAAAATCGTATTGGGCTAACTTGCTGAAAATAGTTCTGAAATCTACCTGGCCATCACCTGGGGAACGGTAACGTCCCGCTCTGTTGGCCCAACTTTGGTAACCACCAAAGGTACCTTGTCTTCCCGTTGGGTTAAACTCTGCATCTTTTACATGGAAAGCTTTTATTCTTTCATGATATAGGTCGATGTATTGTATATAATCTAATTGCTGTAGTACAAAGTGCGATGGGTCATATAGCAAACAAGCTCTAGGATGTTGGTTCACTTTGTCTAAAAACATTTCATATGTAATGCCATCAAACAGGTCTTCTCCTGGATGAATTTCGTAACAAACATCTACGCCACAGTTGTCAAACTCGTTTAAGATTGGTAGCCAACGCTTGGCCAATTCGGTAAAAGCCTCGTCAACCAAACCTTCTGGGCGTTGCGGCCACGGGTGGAAAAATTGCCATAATAGTGAACCGCTAAAAGTGGCATGGGCATTTAACCCCAAATTTTGCGATGCTTTTGCAGCATATTTCAACTGCTGTATAGCCCACTCGGTACGTGCTTTAGGATTATTCTTAACTTCAGGGGCTGCAAAGGCGTCAAACAACTCGTTATAAGCGGGGTGAACCGCTACCAATTGTCCTTGCAGGTGCGTAGAAAGTTCAGTGATTTTCAATCCGTGGGCAGCTACTTTTCCAGTCAATTCATCTGCATAGGTTTTACTTTCGGCAGCTAGTTTTAAATCGATGAATCGAGGGTCGAGTGTAGGCATTTGAATACCTTTGAAACCCAAATCTGTTGCCCATTTACAGATGGAATCAAGCGAGTTGAAAGGTGCTTCATCGCTAATAAATTGTGCTAAAAATACTGCAGGTCCTTGTATCGTCGTCATGGTGTATTAAACTATAAAATCATGCCATTTTTGCGATGAAGCACTTGAAGCTACAGCATTTTCGATTAATGCCATACCTCTTACGCCATCATTAACGTTAGGGAAATCTAACATTTGAGGGGTAGGTTCTTCATTGTTCAATTTAGCATCTAAGGTTAAAGCAAAATTTCTGTAGATGTTAGCAAAAGCTTCCAATAAACCTTCTGGGTGGCCTCCTGGAGTTCTGGTGTTGTGTTTAGCGAAATCGCCCAAATAGCCGCTTCCAGCCCTATAAATCTCGGTAGGTTTGTTTAACCATTTTACCAATAGGGTGTTTGGCTCGTGTTGAAACCATTCAAGGCCACCTTTTTCACCATAAATTCTAATTTTCAGTGCATTTTCTTCGCCCGCTGCGATTTGTGAAGCGATTAAAACACCGTTTGCACCATTATCAAATTTCAATAGGATGTTTCCATCATCATCAATAGCTCTGCCTTCGACAACGATATTCAAATCAGCACATATTTGAGTGATTTTTAGGCCAGAAATATATTCAGCTAAGTGTGCAGCGTGCGTACCTATGTCGCCAATACAACCGCTTTTTCCAGATTTTTTCGGGTCGGTGCGCCATGCGGCCTGTGCATTTCCTTCTCTTTCGCTCAAAGTACTTAGCCAGCCCTGTGGGTATTCTACAATGATTTTTCTAATTTTTCCCAAAACTCCGTCCTTCACCATTTCTTTGGCCTGTTTTACCATTGGATAGCCAGAATAGGTGTGGGTAAGGCATAGGGTAAGCCCAGTTTCTTCCACTTTTTGTTGTAGTTGTTTAGCTTCTTCTAAAGTCAAAGTCATTGGTTTTTCAATCACTACGTTAAAACCATGTTCTAAGGCCATCATTGCAGGTGCAAAGTGCGCAAAGTTTGGAGTTACAATAGTTACAAAGTGAATTCTTTCATTTTCTGGGAGTTCACTTTCTTTTTTGATCATTTCTTCATAGTTCAGGTAGGTTCTGTTTTCTGGAAGAAACAACATTTTCCCTGATTCTAGGGCAGTTTCAGGATTGGTGCTTAATGCTCCGCAGCAAAGTTCAATCAATCCATCCATATTAGCGGCAATGCGGTGAACAGCTCCTATAAATGCATCTTTGCCGCCGCCGATCATACCCATTCGTATTTTTTGTCTCATAACTCGAAGGTTGTAGATGATAAGTAATAAGTTTTACGTTGCATTTGGCATCGTAAAACTTAAAACCTATAACTTACTACTTAAAACTTATTAAAGGTTTCCTTTTTTCAATTCGTTAACGGCATGATCAGCTGCACGGGCAGTTAGGGCCATAAAAGTAAGTGAAGGGTTTTGGCAACCAATAGATGGCATTGAAGCTCCATCGGTAACAAAAACATTTTTCACTTCATGCACTTGGTTCCACTCGTTTAATACCGAAGTTTTAGGATCTTTACCCATTCTGGCGGTACCCATTTCGTGGATCGCCATGCCTGGATAGCAACCATTATCGTAAGTTTTGATGTTTTTAGCACCTGCTGCTTCTAGCATTTCGGCGGCATCGTTCATCATATCCTCACGCATTTTCTTTTCATTTTCTTTGTATTCGCAATCGATGGCCAGAACAGGTTGTCCCCATTTGTCTTTTTTCGAATGATCGATATACACGCGGTTTTCGTAATAAGGCAGCATTTCTCCGAAACCTCCAAAGCCCATTCTCCACTTGCCTGGTCTGGTCATTTTATCTTTAAAGTCTGCTCCAAATGATAACTCGGCAATATCACTTTGCCAGTTTTGTCTTGAGGCGCTACCCTGATAGCCGAAACCACGCAGGTAATCACGTTTATCTTTTCCTACGTTTCTGAAACGAGGAACATAGAAACCATTGGCACGTCGGCCATAGGTGTAAAACTTATCGAAACCATCAAAATCGCCATTGGCACCGCAACGGAAATGGTGGTCCATTAGGTTATGTCCTAACTGCCCGCTAGCATTTCCTAATCCATTTGGATGGGCATCGGAAGTGGAATTTAATAGAATAAAGGTAGTGCCTAAAGTTGAACCGTTAACAAACACAATTTTCGAATAAAATTCCATCGATTTGTTGGTAAGGGCATCAATCACCATTACGCCTTTGGCCTTTTTGGTATCTTTATCGTAAATGATATGGTTAACAATGGAATATGGTCTTAAGGTAAGATTCCCGGTTTCCATGGCCGCTGGTAGGGTAGAGGATTGGGTGCTGAAATAAGCACCAAATGGACAACCACGACTACATAGATTGCGATATTGGCAATTGCCGCGGCCATTGTGAGGAACAGTTAAGTTAGCTACACGACCAATAGTTAATAAGCGTTCATTGCCCCATTTTTGTCTGATACTTTCTTTTACAGATTTTTCCACAATGTTTAAATCCATTGGAGGAAGGAAATGTCCGTCAGGTAATACTTGTTGTAAACCTTCATTTTGGCCACTAATACCAGCAAATTTCTCGGTATAATCATACCAAGGAGCTAACTCTTTATAACGGATAGGCCAGTCGTTCCCGAAGCCATCTTTAGCATTTTCTTCAAAATTCAAGTCGCCGAAACGGTAGCTTTGACGGCCCCACATCAATGATTTTCCACCTACGTGGAAACCTCTGTACCAATCAAATCTCTTTACTTCGGTATAAGGACATTCCAAGTCGTTTACCCACCATTTTTCGGTGACTTCGTTGTAAGGATAATCTCTTTTTTGTACAGGGTGGGTTCTCTTCATTTCTTCCGTTAACCTACCTGCGTGCTTAACGTCCCAAGGATTTTTCATTGCGCCATCATAATCTTTAATGTGCTCAATGTTCATCCCTCTTTCAAGCAATAATACTTTTAGGCCTTTTTCGGTTAGTTCCTTAGCGGCCCAACCACCACTAATACCCGAGCCAACTACAATGGCATCGTAAGTGTTTTCGGCTTTTAGATTTATATTTAAGTTCATTCTGTTTTGTTTTGTTTAGGGAAAAGAGATTTTTAGGTTGCCCAAGATTTTTGGCCTGGTTTAAGTGGATAAGCACCGTCATAACTGCCAGGTATTTGAACATACTCGCGGGCTTTGGTGCAGCCAATTTCCGATGAGAAATATCCTAAGGAAGTAAGGTCTCTCACGGTGGTAAAGAAATAGGCAATATCAACTTTCTCAGGAAGTTTATTTGTTTTTTGGTCTAGGGTTTCCTGTCTCAAAACGGTCAGCATTTTTTTGCGTTCTGCTAATGGAATTAATGCAAAGCTTTTGCCGTACTCTTTTTTAGCACGGGCTTCAAATGCCGTTAATCCATTGTAGAAAGATTGTTGCTGTTTTGCAGGATAGCAGTCGTTCACCATCATTGGGATAAATTTACCCACGCCAGCCGCTTTTGCTCCAGCAGATGATTTGGTGGTCGGGATAATGACATCAGCAATTTCGGTAAGCGTTTTGATCTGCTCTGCGCTAAAAGTAACAGCATTTTTTTCGCTTTCTGGTAAGGTATAGCTACTGAACAAGACGTCTGTTGTTCCAGCAGAAATGGCTGTACCTAGCAAAATAGCTACGTTTCTGAGTGCTTCTCTTCTGTCCATATTAACTGGTATATATTGGTTGTAAGTGTGTTTTTTACACTATATAAATTTGAGTAATATTAATAATTAAAAATCAGGAAGTCAATATCTGTTATGAATTTGGTACAATGTTGGTCGCAAATCATCTTATTTAATTTGGTATTTAGAAAGAATGCTTGTGATCTGGGGTGCCAATTGTTCTGCCATGCGATAAAAACCAAGGTCGCTAGGGTGGGTGCCGTCTGTAGTGGCATCGTGGTCATCACCTAATAACTTTTCAGAAGTGATGAGGTAAATATCCTTCATTCCGGCATCTTTTAGGCGGTTAAATGCGGCAGTAGCTTCTTCATTTTGCCTTTTAACATTGTTTTGCACGCTCAAGTCAAAGTACCCGTGTTCTCTAATGATCGTTTGAACTAAGATGATTGGCGCCTTGGGGTGTTTTTCCCTAATTGTTTTAATAAAATACTCTGTTCTTTCTTTAATTTGCTCAGGAGAAGGATTAGGGATGCAATCCAGTACAAAGGCATCAGCTTGTATATCGCTCACCATTCTAGCAGCAGCCTTTTCCATTTTTGCATTGCCGCTAATGCCCAAATTGATAAAGTATAGACCCGTTTTTCGGGAAAGCATGTTTGGGTAGGTCATACCCGATCTGCTGGCAGATGCGCCATGTACGATACTAGAACCATAAATCACAATCTTTTTTCTGAAAGGATTTTCAAGACTAGTCATTTTGCTGCCTTCGTTGGTGCCAATTTCCAAACTTTTCAATTCATCATAAATAGGAAGAAAAAGCATACATTCCTTCTCGCTGTTGTCCATGTTTTTGGCTATGGTAAATTCATTACAGGTAGCGGAAGGTTTACCCACTCCGGCATACTGCCATTTTCCATCTTTTTTGATGTAAAGGTCTAATCCTTTTTGTGCAATGAGCGTCATGTTGTTTGCTGGCTTCTTGTCGGTTACACACCATTTGGCGGCAATACTAGTACTGTTGGTTTTAAAGCAAATGGCTAGCCCAGTGGAGTTGGTAAGCAACTGTTTTACCACTGGAGGAAGATCATTGTATTTAGCGGTGTCAACGCGATGGTAAGGGGTAGGGGTGTTTGCTGCTTTTCCATATAGGTAAAAGTTGCTTGCATCCTGAAAAACCATTTTTTGAGCAGATACATGTTGAAATAAGACGATTGATAGGGCAAGGGCTAAGTAGATTCCTGCTTTTGATTTCTTTTTGTTCATTAGTTGGTTTAGGGAATTTGATTTCAATTATAATGGTTTTTAGGTTTAAACGAAACAAATCGTAAATAATTTAATCATAAAGATAATAAAAATTAACATTAAGATAATATATCGAAATTTTTAAAGTTAAAAGGCATAAGAATTTCTTATGCCTTTTAAAATGCTTTATTAAGAGTATTATTTTAGCTCTCTTACACCCATATTAAATAAGGTGAACGAAAGAATATCTGCAGCCTCTTCTATAGTTTTAGAAACAGGTTTGCCCGCTCCGTGGCCGGCATTGGTTTCAATACGGATAAGTACTGGGTTATTACCTTTCTGTTTGGCTTGTAACTCTGCCGCAAACTTAAAGCTATGTGCAGGAACCACTCGGTCATCATGGTCGCCAGTAGTAATTAAAGTAGCCGGATAGCTTGTGCCTTCCTTCACATTGTGCACGGGCGAGTATTTTTTAAGGTACTCAAACATTTCCTTAGTGTCTTGAGCGGTACCATAATCATATGCCCATCCCGCACCAGCAGTAAAGGTGTGGTAACGTAACATGTCCAAAACGCCTACCGCTGGAAGCGCTACTTTCATGAGCTCTGGTCTTTGGGTCATGGTAGCACCTACCAAAAGACCTCCGTTAGAACCTCCACGAATAGCCAAATATTCTGATGAAGTATATTTCTGTGCAATGAGGTATTCAGCGGCCGCGATAAAATCATCAAATACATTCTGTTTTTTCATCTGGGTACCGTCATCATGCCATTTCTTCCCATACTCACCACCCCCACGAAGATTAGGTACGGCGTAAATACCTCCTTGTTCTAACCATACTGCATTAGAAATACTGAAAGTGGGAGTGAGGCTTACGTTAAAACCTCCATATCCGTACAGAATGGTAGGGTTGTTACCATCTAACTTTATTCCCTTTTTATAGGTAATGATCATGGGTACTTTTGTACCATCTTTTGAAGTATAGAAAATCTGTTTGCTTTCATAATCAGCACCGTTGAAATCTACTTTTGGTTTCTGGTATTCTGCAGATTTTCCCTCTTTTGCTTCAAAAGAATAGATAGTGCCTGGAGTAATGTAATTGGTGAAAGAATAATATAATTCCTTGTCTTCTCTTTTTCCACCAAAACCCCCAGCGGTGCCAAGTCCTGGTAATTTAATTTCGCGGAGCATTTTACCATTGTAGTCATACTGTTTTACTTGCGAAACAGCATCTTTCATGTAATTGGCAAAAATATAACCCGAACCTGTAGATACTGAAAGCACATTTTCTGTTTCAGGAATAAAGTCTTTCCAATTGGCCGATTTTGGATTGGCTGCATCAACAGTTACCAGCTTTTGGTTTGGTGCTTTTAGGTTGGTAACAATATATAGTTTAGTACCTACATTGTCTAAGATATAGCTATCGCTGTCAAAATTATCGAGGATGTTAACAATTTTGCTGTCCGGAACGCTAAGGTCTTTAAAATATAATTCGTTTCCGGAAGTAGAGTTTGAAGCAGAAATTACCAAATATCTATCATCTTCGGTTACACTTGCGCCTACGTATCTACGTTTTTCATTTTGTCCAAAAATAACTTTGTCATCTTTTTGCGAAGTGCCTAGCTGATGGAAATACAGTTTATGCTGATCGGTTTTAGCAGAAAGTTGGCTGCCTTTTGGTTTGTCGTAGCTCGAATAGTAAAAGCCTTTGTTGCCAATCCAAGCAATGCCGCTAAACTTGACATCAACTAACTCGGCTTCTAGCTTTTTCTTGTTCGCCGCGTCCATAATGATGATTTTATTCCAATCGCTGCCTGCTTCTGAAATTGAATAGGCTACTAAAGAACCATCTTTAGAAAACTCGACAGTCGATAGGGAAGTCGTTCCATCTTTCGAGAAAGTGTTTGGATCAAGAAAAACTTCCTCTTTTCCGTCCTTGTCTTTTCTATACATTACGGACTGGTTCTGCAAACCATTGTTCTTAAAGTAATAGGTGTAGTTTCCTTCTTGTGAAGGGGCCGAAATCTTTTCATAATTCCATAGCTTTTCCAGGCGGTCCTTCATCTCTTTTCGAAAAGGAATTTTTTCCAGATAACCGAAAGTTACTTCATTTTCGGCTTTTACCCAAGCGGCAGTTTCGGCAGATTTATCATCTTCCAACCAACGGTAAGGGTCTTTTACTTCGGTTCCAAAGTAGGTGTCAACAGTGTCGACTTTTTTTGTTTCGGGATATTTTAACACGATGGGTTCTTCTTTTACTTTTTCTTTACACGACAGCAGTACTGATGCCGTAATTACAGTTAACAGTAATTTATTCATAAGGATTATATTTTGGTTATTGCTAAGTTAGTAAATCGATGGTAATTTATAGTGTCTAAGCACATGCGAACAACTCTGCTCATTTTTTTGATTTGCTTTTGAGCCATTTTTTTACCTTTGTCAAACTTCAGTTTATTCATGAAAGATAAGATATTAGTTTTAGGCTCAAATGGGCAGATAGGTACCGAGTTAGTGACGGCATTGCGTGCGGGCTACGGTAGTGATAATGTGATTGCTTGCGATATCCGTCGTCCAGATTATGAAATCAAAAATGCTGGACCGTTCGAGTTTGTGAACGTACTAGATAAGGATATTTTAAAGGCGATCTTTGAAAAATATAAACCTACACAGGTTTATCTGTTGGCGGCTTTGCTTTCGGCAACGGGCGAACAAAACCCAAAGCTGGCTTGGGACTTGAACATGAATGGTTTGTTGAATGTGTTGGATTTCGCTTTGGCGTACAAAACTTCAAAGGTTTATTGGCCAAGCTCCATTGCCGTTTTTGGCCCTAATTCTCCAAAACAGCAAACACCGCAATATTGTACCATGGACCCTAACACCATTTACGGTATCAGTAAATTGGCAGGTGAACGTTGGTGCGAGTATTATCACCAAAAATATGGTCTAGATGTAAGGAGTATTCGTTATCCAGGATTGATCAGCTGGAAAGCAGCGCCAGGCGGGGGTACTACAGATTACGCAGTGCATATTTTCCATGAAGCCCTGAAAAAAGGAAGCTACGCTTCGTTCCTGTCGGCAGAAACGGAATTGCCAATGATGTATATGGATGATGCCATAAGAGGTACTATTGAATTAATGGATGCTCCAGCGGAGCAATTAAGCATTCGTTCTAGCTATAACTTTGCTGGAATTAGTTTCACACCAGAAGTTTTAGCAGCTGAAATTAGAAAGTATATCCCTGATTTTAAGCTTACTTATGCAGAGAATGATCCTCGACAACAAATTGCAGATAGCTGGCCAAAATCAATTGACGATAGCTATGCAAAAAAAGAGTGGAGCTGGAAGCCTGAATTTGATTTGGCTAAAATGACCGCAGATATGTTAACGAACTTAAAAAAATAGAAAAGTGTTTGGCGTATAGCGTTGGGTGTTTAATCCACTTTCCGCTTATCGCTTGACTCAAAAAATAAAAAGATAAATTAAGGTATAGAGAGGTAAGGTATAATGTTAGGGTGTAAGACATAAAGCATAAGGCTTTGTTTAACTACTAGTCCCTAAAAACTAACTACTAACCACTAGCCACTAATTACTATAACCATGGGAAGAGCATTCGAATTTAGAAAAGAAAGAAAATTTAAGCGTTGGGCCAAAATGGCAGTACAGTTTACCCGTATTGGTAAGGATATTGTAATTGCCGTTAAAGAAGGTGGACCACATCCGGAAACAAACTCTCGTTTACGTACAGCGATACAAAATGCTAAGGCAGTAAATATGCCTAAAGATAGGGTAGATGCTGCAATTAAACGTGCTTCTGATAAGTCAATGGCTAACTATGAGGAGATTGTGTATGAAGGATACGCCCCGCATGGTGTGGCTGTATTGATTGAAACTGCAACTGATAATACCAACCGTACGGTAGCTAATGTGCGTAGCTATTTCAATAAAACCAATGGTTCTTTGGGAAAAACAGGTTCTTTGGATTTCGTTTTCAACAGAAAATCTATTTTCAGATTTGCACCTACTGAAGAATTGGATTTGGAAGAATTGGAGTTTGAATTGATTGACGCTGGTTTAGAGGAGCTTTACGTAGAGGCTGACGAAGAAGGAAACGATATTGTAGTGGCTCAAGGTGCGTTTGAGAATTTTGGTTCTCTGCAAAAAGCATTGGAGGAGAAAGGCATTGAGCTGAAGAGCTCTAAATTGGAGCGTATTGCTTTGTCTCATCATGAAGTAACCGAAGAACAAGCTGCGGACGTATTAAAGCTAATTGATAAGCTTGAAGAGGACGACGATGTTCAGGCGGTTTATCATAACATGGCTGAGTAGATTAGGATATAAAATTTATTTAGGCATCTTTTAATTGATCAAACCTCGTAGGTTTTTAAAACCTACGAGGTTTTTTATTAGAAGCCTTATACCCCAAACTGCTTAAGGTGGTGGTCAAGATGTTTGTAAAACATGTTGTTCCATTCGTTATCACTAAGAGGGCCAAATGAATGAGACATTTTACCGTCGAAAATATAAGCACCTAATACCTGAGTTTCTCTGATATAGTTTACCAAGCGTTTCTTTTCTGTTTCAAAATCCCTCTCATCGCTGATCAAAAAGGCTGGGGCGGTTTTGGAGCTCTTAGGATAGGGCTTATCGGTCACTACTGCTTTCTTCACGAAAGATTTCAAGATGAACCGCATGAAGAAGCCAGGTTTCGGATGTTTATCAGTATACACCATTTCGTAGGCTACACAGCAATGTGCCAGCATTTGCGCGACGTTCATTTTGCCCCATAGCGGTTGCGAACTAGGTGTTAGCTTATTAATTCTTTCAATAACACCTTCGACTACTTCTTTGGTAAAAAGATTAGGTAAGTCCATTGTTTATATTTTTTACGAAGCTAATTTATTTTTTGTGTGAAAGCAACCAAGGTAATAAACCTGGTTCGGCAAAAGCACTATCCCAGCTGTTATGATTAGCTTTTAGATAAACCGTAAACTTTGGCATGTTGCCTAACTTTCTGAGTTCGCGATAAACGCCATAAGAAAATTGTGGGGTAACTACATCATCTAGGCCACCGTGGAAAATCCATAAAGGTACATGCTTATACTTTTTGGCATTTTGCACATTGTCACCACCGCAAATGGCAAATGCAGCGGCAAAGGTATTGGGTTTTCTTCGTAATATTTCAAAAGTTCCCATGCCGCCCATTGATAAACCGCCTACATAAATTTTGGTAGGATCTACAAAGCTATTTTTAAAGTAGCTGTTAGTAAATTGAAGCACTAAGTTCATGGCTTTGGTAGGTTTGCCACCTTTCACGAAAGTGAAGAAACGCTTGGTGTTTACAGTGTCGATTTCTACATTGGCCCAATAACTGTTGGAAGCACATTGTGGAAATATGGTAATTACTTCATTATTATTCCTGAAATTTTCATCTAAAAATAGTTTGCCTCCATTTGTCAGTTGTTTTTCATTGTCGTTGCCACTTTCGCCACGTCCATGTAAGAAAAGGATTACAGGGTATTTTTTCTGACTATCGAAGTTTTTGGGATAAAGTATGCGATATTTCAAGGTATCGCCATTAGTAATAAAAGCTTCTTTTTTGTATAAGGAAAGGTCTTGTGCAAATGCAGCGTTGCAAAGGAAAAATAATAGGAGAAATATACTTGTTCTTTTCATATTGAGTCCAATTTAGTCATTTCAATAGTCTGCTTCGTCATTTCGACGGTAGGAGACTAGCATTATGCTGTAAAGTCGCTGGATTTCTCCTCATTCTTCGTCGAAATGACGAGAGTGCTAAGACTTACGAAATTTTCGAAACTTTGTAAGTCTTTAAAACTTTCAAATTACTTTAATAACTTAAAATCAACTTCTTTAACATCTCTAGAATTTGTCCCCACAAATGCTTTAAAATCCCCAACTTCGGAAATAAATTTAAGTTCGCTGTTGTAGAATCTCAACATTTCTTCTGAGATGGTGAAGCTCACGTTTTTGGTTTCGCCGGGTTGAAGGTTAATTTTCTGGAAGCCTTTCAGTTCTTTTACGGGTCTAGTGCTCGTGCCTACTAAATCGCGAATATATAGCTGAACAACTTCTTCGCCTGCTCGTTTGCCGCTATTGGTTACGGTAGTGCTTACCGTTATTTTTTGTCCAGGTTTAAAGCTGTTATTGCTGATTTTGATATCGCCATAGGTAAAAGAGGTGTAACTTAAACCATAGCCAAATGGATATAATGGCTCATTGCTTACATCTAAATAGTTAGAAAGGAAACGAGTAAACCATTTATTGTTGCCCAGTGGACGACCGGTCATTTTATGTGCATAGTACAACGGTATTTGACCCACATTTTGTGGAAACGTCATCGTGATTTTACCAGACGGATTTACATCGCCAAACAATACATCGCCAATGGCATGTGCCGCTTCAACACCACCAAACCAAACGTTTAAAATAGCGGGTACATTTTGTTGTTCCCAGGTTAAGGTCATTGGTCGGCCCGCAAATAAAACCAATACTACAGGTTTGCCCGTTTGTAATAAAGCAGCCAATAATCTTCTCTGAGTATCAGGAATGCCAATATCGGTGCGACTTGAACTTTCGCCACTCATTTCAGAGGCTTCACCCAATGCTGCAACTACTACATCTGCTTTTTCTGCAACCTTTACCGCTTCTGCAATAATTTCACTTTCCGGACGGTTATCTCTCGGAATATCACGGCCGTGGGCAGTACCCCAAATTTGCTGGTTAGGGTCGCCAATTAGGTTGGAACCTAAAGCGTGTAATATTTTTACGTCTTTGCCAGCTACGGTGGTTAAGCCTTCCAATAAGGTCGGAATACGGGCAAAGTCGGCATTTACGCTCCAGGTACCCGGCATGTTTGATCTGGTGTTAGCCAAAGGACCTACTAAGGCAATGGTACCTTTTTTCTGCAAAGGAAGGGTTTGATTTTCATTTTTTAACAATACAAAAGTCTTGGTAGCCGTTTCACGGGCAAACTTTAAGTTGTCTGCAGTTAAAATTTCTTTGGCAGCTCTTTCTTCGCTGCAATATTTAAATGGGTCATCAAACAGACCTAACTTATACTTTGCTTCCAAAATTAAACGGCAGGCGTTGTTGATTTGGGCAATGGTTACTTTACCTTCTTTTAATGATTGATTAAGAGTGGTTAAAAAGCCTTCGCTTACCATATCCATATCTGTTCCTGCTTTTAAGGCCAAGCCTGATACTGCTTTTAAATCGCCTAAACCGTGGGCTACCAGTTCGCTAACACCGGTATAATCGGAAGCTACAAAACCTGTAAAGCCCCATTGTTTTCTCAAAAGATCGGTTAATAGCCATTTATTGGCCGTAGCAGGTACACCGTTAATGTCGTTAAAAGAAACCATTACACTTCCTGCTCCGGCATCTATTGCCGCTTTGTATGGTGGAAGGTACTCATTGTACATCCTATCTAAGCTCATATCGGTAGTGTTGTAGTCTCTACCACCTTCAGAAGCACCGTATAAAGCCAAGTGCTTTACACAGGCCATCATAGTATTTACGGCTTTCAAATCGTTACCTTGATAACCTTTAACCATGGCTTTGGCAATGGCAGAACTTAAGAATGGGTCTTCTCCATTTCCTTCGGCTACACGGCCCCAACGTGGATCGCGAGCCAAATCAACCATTGGTGAAAAGGTCCAGTTTAAACCATCTGCAGTGGCTTCAGTGGCCGCTACTCTTGCTGTTTTTTCAATTAAAGGCATATCCCAGCTGGCTGCTAAGGCCAATGGAATAGGAAAGGTGGTTTTATAACCGTGGATTACATCTTGTCCAAAAATCAGAGGAATTTTTAATCGGCTACGCATAGCAATTTCTTGTGCCTTGCGGATTTTTTGAGGCGTCGTTAAACTGAAAATCCCGCCAACATTTCCTTTGGCAATTTTAGCTTCTACACCGGTGCTTACTGCTGCCCCCGTGGTTGCTTCGCCGCCAGTAACCAAGTTCAATTGCCCAATTTTTTCATCGATTGTCATTTTGGCCATGAGGTTTTTGACAAAAGCATCCATTTTCTGTTTCTCGGTAGAAACTGTTTTTGCTTTTTGTGCAAAAGCAGGTAAAGTTAGGGCTGCGGCAAATGCTATAATGATTTTCTTCATGCTATAATCTCTATTTTGAATAGGTAAAACCTAGTTTAGTTAATCCTGTTTGTATCTCTGGTGCGCTCATGAAAAGTTTCCACAACAATCCTGTTCGGCCATTTTCTATCATCACTACAATAGGACCTTGGTCAATACCGATGTATCTTTTGGGGTACCAGTTAGCAGTTTCGCTGTAAGCATCGTAAAATCCGAATTCGCCCCAAACTTTGTCTTTCATGTCTTCATACAAATGTCTCATCACTTGCATACTTTCCTTTGGTGCATAAGGATAGGAGGAGAGTGCTGCCGTTGGACTGATTACACCAAAATCTTCATTGGGCATGTGCGCCGCATAACCTTTTACCGAATAGCTGGCTGTTAAGCCCCATGAATTTTTACCATAACCTTTGTAGCCCTTTGGATTGGCAAT
Source organism: Pedobacter sp. (assembly GCF_039594775.1). Classification (GTDB taxonomy): domain Bacteria; phylum Bacteroidota; class Bacteroidia; order Sphingobacteriales; family Sphingobacteriaceae; genus Pedobacter. The sequence continues at coordinate 343,922 of NZ_JBCNMT010000002.1, forward strand.
GGCGTAATCGTAGTTAATTAAGGTATGGCTTTTGTTTTCTTCCCAATAATCAGCGTACTTATCTTTTAAACCTTTTGGATTTAAGCCGAGATAGGAGTAGTGTGCCCAAAAAAGTGGTCCAACGCTTTCACCTACTACATTGTGTTTTAACTTAACAGGATGACCATATAGATTAATGTTGGTATTGATGGCACCACTTTTAGCCCAACCTTGGTGATAAACCTCTGGAGGGACACCATGCGTAGGAGAACATGCGGCCATAATGTAAGTGATCAAGCATTCGTTATAACCGGTAATAGCAAAGTTCATTTTCCAGCCAGAATTTGGCGACCAATGCCAGTATAATACGTTTTCATTATTTTTTCTATAGAAATTCCAATCAATACCTTTCCATAGTTCATCAGCTTTTTGGGCCAAAGCTTTTTCTTGGTCATTTCCTTTGGCATAGTACTGGCGTACGCAAACTAATGCTTGAGCCAAAAAAGAAGTTTCTACCAGATCGCCGGCATCATCGTTTTTACCAAAAGCTTTTGCTTTACCACTTGGTAATATCCAGTGAGGCCAAACCCCATGAAATCTATCGGCTTTTGCCAAAAAATCAATGCCTTTTTTAAGATGGGTATAACCTTGTTCACGAGTAATGAACTTACGTTCTATCGCTACTATGGTTCCCATGATCCCAAAGCCGCTGGCCCCAGTGGCAATTACGTCTTTGTCGTTTTGTGGATAGATATTGTCGCTATGGTAGCGTTCTCTAGAAAGACCTGAAATGGGTTCTGCACCTTCGTAAAAATATTTGTAGGTTTGTTTTTGTACCAGCGTTAATAACTCATCATCTGAGAGTTTTTGACTTTGATTGCTGGTTTTACTTACCGAGCAGCTTCCTAAAAGGGCAATGATGGGAATAAAGTACTTTAATTTCATTTGTGTGTATATTATAGGTTCGGGCTCGAAAATCCGAGTGTTTTCATTCCTGTTTTAATTTCTGGAGCACTCATGAAGAGGTTCCATAATAATTTGCTTCGATGGTTTTCAATCATTATGATGATTGGACCTTGATCAATGGCTAAAAATGAGTTGGCAAACCAAGGGTCATTGAGGTTAAAAGCGTCAATAAATCCATATTCCTTCCAAAGCTTATCTCCCAATTTATAATAAAAGAATTTAAGGGCAGCCATAGATTGTGTTGGGGTATAAGGAAATGAAGCTAAAGCAGCAGTAGGGGCAATAACACCACGGTCGTTGGTGGGTGAACTGGCGGTGTATCCGCCAGGAATGTCACTAGCTGTTAGGCCCCAACAATTTGCACTATAGCCATTATTGTTGGCTGGATTGGCTACACAATAATTATAGTTAATCATGGCATGTGCCTTGTTCTGTATTTCGTAATTGGCATAGGCATCGCTTAATCCGTTAGGGTTAATGCCAAGGAACGAATATTGAGAAAGGAACAAAGGTCCTCCATTTGCATTGCCTAGCGGAAGTTGTACGCCATAATACGTGCTGCCATTTTTCATGGCTCCGTTTCTGGCCCAGCCTTCGTCGTAAACAATTTTTGGAATGCTGTGGGTGGGAGAAGATGCAGCAAGTACATAGGTAATAAGCGATTCGTTCCAACCTTGTATTTTAAGGTTCATGTCCCAATTGTAGGTAGGGCTCCAGTGCCAAAACAGTGAGTTGGTTCCATTACGGTACCAATCCCATTCTACTTGGTTGTATAGGGTGGTAATGTCGTTTCTTAAATTGATTTCAGCAGTAGTAGAGCCATCGAAATATTGACGGGCGGTTAAAAGTCCAGCCATTAGCAAGGATGTTTCTACCAGATCGCCACCATTATCTTTGGTGCTAAAAGCAATGGCTTTTCCTGTGTTGCCATCTATCCAATGTGAATAAACACCGTGAAAACGCTCAGCCGTTTTTAGGAAATTCACGATTTGTTGGGTTCTGGCCAGCCCATCGGCTCTGCTGATAAAATTACGGTGAATACCGGCGATGAGGGCCATCACGCCGAAACCAGATCCTCCTGAAGTGACAGTGTTTCCGGAGGTATTTCTTTCCCTAGCCATGCCGCTAACGGGATGGGCAAAATCCCAGAAGTATTTAAAGGTTTGTTTTTGAACAAGGGTAAGCAGCTCATCGTCACTTATCCTTGGAAATTTATCAGTATCATCTAAGCCTGAGATGAGGGTAATATTCACGGGATTGATCAATCGGCCTCCGCCAGCTGATTTGAGTTGGTCGTTCACAGAAAGTTCATAATTGCTAAACGAGGAAAAGTTGTCTTGAGGAATTATATTTACAATTTTATTGCCGTTTTCATAGGTAACGGTTATGGGTAAATTTGTTCCAAAAGGACTTTTTAATAAAATACCGTTGCTTATTGTAGCAGTATTAATAGCTTCTGTAAAGGTAAATTTAATGACTGGTTTAAGTGGAAGATTGGTGTATTTTAAACTGCCATTACTTATTCCATTAACCGTAAAGTGTAAGGATGTATCTGTATTGGAAGGTTTATTAGTGTTGCTTTTTTTACAGGAAAGAAGTATCGTTATGCTCAGACATAGACAGATAAAAGGAAGGATAAGGGATAACGTTCTAAATTGAATCACAACAAAAAATATAAAGGGTTTTCAATAAAAAAGGCACAGCAAAATACTGTGCCTTTTTTTAAATCATTATTTGCCTGCTTTACCCAAGTTGTAAAGGGCTTTAATATGAGCATCTGGTAATACTCGATTAAAAATCCTAAATTCATCAACAGTACCTGTCATAGCAGCATAACTCACATCAGTGTTAACAGGTTTGCCAATGGCATTGTAGTTTCCGCCGATAATAAACTCAGTAGGTTCATACGCTTTGAACAAGTTGTTTCCTGTGCCCCTGTTGTTATAAGAACCAACATCTACACCATTAGCCCACATTTTGAAGATACCTGTAGTACCATCATAAGTTAATACGATGTGAGTCCATACATTGGCACCAAATGTTGGCGATAATGAAGCGTTAAGGTTATCTTGTGAGCCAACTACCGCAGAAAATCTTGGTCCAATTCCTAAGAATGTGGTAGAAGTACTTTGTGTATTTAGCCTGAAGTCAAAGTTCCCATCGAAAATTCCTGGACGGGCCAATTGCAGTAACATGGTTCTTTTTGAACCATTGTTTGCAATTTGAACCCAAGTGCTAATGGTAAAACTTTTCAGCTTATCGGTTTTAAATGCATCGAATTGTTTTGCATAATAAAGATAACCAGCCGTTAATTTAATGGCTTTTCCTCTCAACCCAGCAACGAAAGTGTCACCAGCAGTTTGAGTAGGAGCAGAGCTAGATTTTAACTCATTCTTAGTGTCATCAAAAGACCAATAGGCCACCAGATTTTGCGGGAAAATTTGGTCAGAGCTCTCATAGCCATCTATTTTACCTGCGTAGTCATTAGGATTTACATCTGGCAGGTCGTTGGGGTTGTCACTTTTCTTACACGCAGTAATCGATACTGCAATTACTGCCAAAGTGAGAAACCTTTTGATATGATTATTGAATAATTTCATGGATTGATCTATTTAAAATTAATTATAGAACGGATTTTGTGTAAGCTTATAAGGCTCTTTACTCAAATCTATTTGGGTTTGAGGAATTGGCAAAATGTTGTCGCGAGCTGCATTGAAATTAGGTCTGCCAGCTGCTGGCAATACCGTTCCTGAGATTCCCCATCTCACTAAGTCAAAGAAACGGTCATGCTCCATGGCCAATTCAATTCTTCTTTCATGACGAATTGCTTCTCTAAGTTGATTTTGATCTACAAATGTAATGTCAGGAAGTGTACCAGTTGGCGCACCTTGTCTCGCTCTTGCTCTGATACTATTTAAAGCATTTGTTGCCGCTGTAAAGTTAGCAGTTCCGCCTACTTCGTTCGCCGCTTCAGCATACATTAAAACTACATCTGCGTAACGTAGGATGCGAATGTTCATCCATCTGCCTGCTCTGTTGTTATACAATGCTCTAAATGCAGGATTAGTGTAAACTTTATGGTTATAGATTGGATTGACCCAGGTAGTAGGTGTAACTTCATCGTAAACGGTTCTATATGTAGTGGTAGCAGTACTTCTATAGAGGAAAGTTCTCGCTTTACGAGGATCATTTGGTTCATAAGCCGCTTCAAGATTAGCATTTGGAACATTAAAACCATAGCCTAAGTTCCATACGCCACCATCTCTAACCCCTTGCCATTGGGTAAATTCTGCTCCGTTAGCAGTAGGAACTGTTGCAGATGCTGTTGCTTGTACTTCAAAAACAGACTCTTTACTGTTTTCTCCACTTTCTCCGAAAATTTTAGTGTAAGGAGTAGATAAGTCATACTGACCAGAGGTCATTACCAAGTTAGCAGCGGCCATTGCAGCGCCCCATTTCTGCTGAGTTAGATATACTTTAGCTAACAAACCATTTGCCGCACCTCTAGTTAAACGACCTGCAAATTTTGCATCCCAATTAGGAGGAAGGTTAACCGCTGCGTATTGTAGATCGGCTTCGATGAATGGATAAATTTGAGCAGGCGTTACTTGTGCCGCACCAGGTTGACTAGGAGTAAGTACCTTATCTACCAAGGGAATTCGTCCAAAAAATCTAACCATATTGAAATATGCATAGGCTCGAAGAAATCTGGCTTCTCCGCGGGCAACATTTTTCTGTGCATCGGTAGCAACTACTGTGGTATTGGTTTCGATTTCATTTAGAGCGGTGTTACATTTCGCTATCATCGAATAATAGCCTGTCCACATCCCATTAAGAATACCATTGTTCGAAGCTGCAGGGAAAAAATCCATCGAATTAGCATTATCCCCTCCATCGGTTGCAGTACTTCCTTTGTCTGCGTCATCACTTCTTACACTTGTAGCTAAGAAGAAGCCCGTACAGTGTACATCGTATGATCTTAAATCATTATATGCTCCAAATAAATACTGATCATAAGGGCCTGACCCTCCAGGGAAAGGATAATTGTCTACCGTATATTCACCCTGTTTATTCGTATCTAGGAATTTTTTACAACCTGAATTATAAAATGCACAACTGATTAAAAATAGAAGTGCTACAGTTTGTTTTATATTGTGAGTTTTCATTTCTTCTGTTTAAAAGGTTTTTACTAGAATGTTAGGTTTAAGCCAAAAGAATAGATTGCAGGGATTGGGTAAACGCCATTATCTGCTCCGGCAGCCAACACACTGCTAACTGGAACCTCAGGGGTATATCCGCTTACTTTGCTCCAAGTTCTAATGTTTTGTCCACTTAGGTAAACTCTTAATTTTTGGATACCAACTTTAGCTAATATTGTTTTAGGAATAGTATAGCCAATTTGAACGTTACGTAACCTAAAATAATCACCGTCTTCTAAGAAATAAGTGCTAAAAAGTAGGTTATTGCTTCTAGAAACAATTATAGGTTCAACATTGCTAGTACCAACTCCAGTCCAAGCATTTAATCGGTTGGCTTCATAGTTCAGTGGAGCAAAGTTGGCAGTACGTCTCTGTAGCCAAATTTTATTGCCAGCAACACCTTGTCCATCTATGCTAGCATCAAATCCTTTGTAGCTTACTGAAATGCTCATACCGTAGGTATATGGAGGAAATGGAGTGCCTAAATAAGTTCTATCAGCAGGGGTAATTACACCATCACCGTTAATATCGGCATAGGCAATATCGCCAGGCAATGAAGTAGAAAACGCAGGCATTCTGTCTAAATCAGCAGTAGTTTGATAAATACCAACTTGTCTGTATCCAAAGAAAGAAGCAATAGGTTTACCTGTTTCGGTAACATTTACGCCGCCATTCCCTAGCCTTTGATAGTTTACATTGTTACCGATAGATTCTACTCTGTTTTTTACATAAGAGAAGTTACCACTAATGCTATAGCTAAAGTCATCTCCAATTTTATCGCTCCATCCTATATTCACTTCAGTTCCTTTGTTTGAAACGGTACCAAGGTTAGTTAAATAATCAATATTCTGACCTTGTAATATAACAGGAACAAATAAGTTCTTGGTGTCTTTGTCGTAGTAATTTACTTCTAAGCTAAGTCTGTTTTTTAAAGCTCTAACATCTAAACCAAAGTCTAGTCCTTGGATTATTTCCCAACGTAAATTAGGGTCTGGGATATAAGCTGGTTTAATTGATGGGTAAACATAATCACCAAATACGGCACCATCTCCGGTTGATAAACCAGTTTGAAATGCGTTGCTAGCGAAAGTATTACTGTTGCCTAATCTACCCCATGCGGCACGTAGTTTTAAGAAATCAACGCTTTTAATATTGCTAAAGAAATCTTCTTCACTCACTACCCAACCTAAACCAACACTGCCAAAAGTGCCCCATCTGTTTTGAGGTGCTACTTTAGAGCTAGCGTCTCTTCTGACGGTGGCATTAAGTAGGTATTTGTCCTTATAAGAATAGCTCAAACGTCCGAATACACCTACTTGAGTTTCAAGTTCACCACCGCCACCGTTCGACAAGATATTGTTTAATGCAATGCTGTTTAGATACCAAAAGTCTGGATCATTAGGGACTACTAAGGTCGAATCGGTTCTTGATCCAGATAGTGAAGTATTAGACAGATTCCACGTCGTGAAACCGGCCATTGCGGTAACTTTGTGCACCTCTTTAAAAGTTTTATTGAATGTTAAAGTGTGATCTTGTTGGAACATTCTTCTTTCAAAAGAGCTTTGGTTTACGGTGGTTCGTGCAGTAGGGTCTTGGAATACTGTAGTTGGATTGAGGCCCTCGCCAATATACACAACAGGGTAAGGAAGTGGGGTATAGCTTCTAACACTATTGAAGCGCAAATCTGTATACACGGTAGATTTCCAAGTGAAGTCTTTTAGAAATTTGATTTCTGCGAATAGACTACCTGTAGCTCTATAGCCACGGTTAATAGTTTTGTCTCGCATTCTTTCCATGGCATACACCGGGTTACCTACTTGAGCTCTTTGAAAAGAAGGCATGGCATTGTATAAGCCATTTTCATTCATTACTGGGACAATAGGTGCAGCCCAAGTGCCAGAGTTTAAGTTAACCGTCGATGGTGAATTTCTGAAGTGATAACCTGTAATATCACCTCCAATTTTAATGTTTTTATTAATGTTGTTTTCTTGTGATAACCTAGCAATGTATTTTTTAAAATTACTATACTTTACCACACCGTCTTGGTCGTTATAGCCTACGTTGATAAGGGTAGAACTTTTTTCAGATGAATTAGATACCGTTAGCGAATTGGTATTGATATAGGCGTTTCTTAATATTTCTTTTTGCCAATTTGTATTACCCGTGTAGTTTTTAAAGTCAAATGCTGTAGAGTTTGGAGTACCCGCTAAGGCAGCTGTGTAGAGATTTGTAAAGCCTTTAGCATCAGCTACCTCAATTAACTTGTCTACATGCTGTACACCAACAGTGCTTTGGAAAGTTACGGTTGTCTTTCCCTTAGCTGCTCTTTTAGTGGTAATCGCAATTACTCCATTTGCACCTCTTAAACCAAAAATTGCTGTTGATGAAGCATCTTTTAAAAGGTCAATTGTTTCGATGTCGGCAGGATTAAGATAATCGATATTCTCCTGTAAGATACCATCAACAACGTAAAGTGGGTCCGCACCGTTAGGGCTGGCAATACCTCTAATTCTGATTGTTGGTGAACCTCCAGGTGTACCAGAATTGATTACCGTTAAACCTGGAACTTTACCTTGTAATGCACTAACGGGGTTTGTAACCGTCATTTTTTCGATTTCTTCACCTTTTACACTTGTAATAGAACCGGTTAGGTCTCTTTTTCTTTGGGTTCCGTAACCAACCACTACCACTTGTTGTAAATCATTAGTTGCAGGTGATAAGGTTACGTTAATTGTTGTCCTGTTGTTCACAGGGATTTCTTGATTGGCAAAGCCAATGAAGGAAAACACCAATGTTGCGCTTGCTGGTGCACTAATGGTGTAGCTTCCACTTGCATCTGTTTGTACGCCATTTGTTGTGCCTTTGATCATGATGCTTACCGATGGGATCGGAAGATTTTGGTCATCTTTTACCACTCCCTTAACTGTAACGTTTTGGGCAAAGGCAACGTCTGATAATAAAAGCAAACAAAAACAAGCTAAAACAGAGAGTTCTGTAAAGATTTTTTTCATACCGTTGGTTTAATATTTGATTATTTGAACACTCAGTCAATGGAGACATTTTGAGGTGCGACTCCAGTTTTGACTACACGAATGTTGAACTTTTGTTTGGTATGAACAACAAAAAATACTTGCACATTACTACATCAAGTCTGGTGATGGAGTTATCTCAAGCTTAGCTTTTACCGCTGTTTTTATTGATTGAACAGCGGTTTTTGTTTGTTTGATTGGGAAAACAGCACTACTACAAGAAAAGGCCGTTGACGAATTTCTGTGCCACACAGAAACGTTGTATGAGAGGTAATGATGTAGTATTAAAGTTCGATGAGAAACTCGGTGAGGTTCTTATCATGGGGTACCGCCAGTTTTTTACGCAAACGATACCGGCGTATTTCTACGCCTCTAACAGAGATATTTAATAAGGATGCCATCTCTTTACTGCTCATGTTCATGCGCAGGTAGGCGCATAGTTTAAGGTCGTTCGGAACAAGGTCTGGATGGTTGGCCTTTAGCTTTTTGAAGAAGCTTTCATGAGCCTCATTAAAGCTGTTTTCAAATAAATTCCAATCACGTTCGTCGTTCATGCCATCATCAATAATTTTTTGAATTTTGCGTAGTTGGTCCTCTTGTGGCTTTTGGTCTTTATTGTCCTTAAGCTTGTAAAGCTCTTGACTAATTTTCTGCAACAGCTCATTTTTGTATACCAAGCTCATGGCCGAATTGGCCAATTCGCGGCTTTTGCCCGCTAATTCAGCTTGCAACTTATCAGTCTGTAATTTGGCTATTTGTTTTTCCGTCGCTTCCGCTTCTTTTTTAAGATATTCTTCCTTCTCTCGCTGAAGTTTATCGGCAATTTTTTGCTGGTCTTTTTTAAGTTTCGCTTCGTATACTTTTTTGCCTACAATTAAACCAATGATAATGCAGATGAAATAGAAAGCCCATGCCCAATTGCTGGCGTACCAAGGTGCGAGGATGACAATTTTTACAGAGCTGATTTCGCTAACGGCATGTTCATCTATTTTTGCACGTACTTTAAAAACGTAGGTGCCATTGCCCAAGTTGGTGAAATCTTTTTGGGTGGCGGGACTCCATTCAGACCATTGTTTAGAAAAACCTTCTAGATAGTACTGAAATTTGATTTTTGAGAGCCGATAGTAGGGCAGGGCAAAAGAAATTCGGATGCTGTTTCTAGAAAATGGTATCTCAATTTCCTCTTCACTATTTACACTTTCGGCAATGATGCTGTATTTATCGGTAATATCATCAATCTTGCCAATTAATACCTGCGGTAATTTTGTTGATGCTTTGATAGATGCAGCCAATGCATCATTATAGATTGCAAAACCATCATCAACACTTATTAAATAAATATTATTGCTGATTTGACTGATGTTTTCATAGTATTGAACCATGCGCCCATCTAGAATATTGAAACGATTTGAATCGATCACGATTTTTCCAGGTTCATTAAAGTTGGCCAAGCTCATACGGCCATGGTTAATGAACCAATACTTGCCATTGCTTGCTTTAATGATTTTATTGGAAGTACTAAAGTTGCCTAACTTGTTATTTAATGCATGGTATTTGCTGAAACGGTCGTTGATATCATCATATATATAGAAACCAGAATCAGAGGAGAAAACTACCCTGTTCTCTAAATTAAAGGCATTGATGTTGAAACTACTAGGTAAACCGTTTTTTTCGTCGTAGTATTTTATTTTTATCGCTTTTTTAAGATCGTCACTCACATTGATGCGATAAAGTCCCTGATAGGCGTGGCTTACCCAAATATTTCCTTTATGGTCTTGCTCTACGTAACGAGAAGGTTCGCCAAAACCTTCTATGCGATGACTAAAAGTCCAATGGTTACTGGCATTTTTAGTATAAATGCTCAAGCCGTTATAGGTCCCTTGAATTAAGTAATTTGGATTACTGTTGAGTTTCTTAAGTGTCCAACCTCCGTTAATGCTGGATATTTTTTCAATTCTATCGCCAACGATGGAAAAAGTACCATTATTGTGCCCACAAATGAGTTGGTTATCTATACGGCTTAAGTCCCAAACCTGCCCCTGTGAATTTGGAATCAGTTTGAAGTCGAAATTACCTGCGGCATTATTGCTCCAATTTCCATAAAATAAACCTTGGTTAGTACCAAGATAGATTTTGTTTCCAAAGATTAAGCTAGAATAAACGGTTCCAAATTTTCCGGTCTTATCAAAATAGAAAGAAAGGGGCGAGTTTAGCTCAATGCGGTCAATGCCATTATCTAAACCAGCCCAAAGATTGTTCTCATTATCATTGTAAATACTAAGTACTGTGTTATTTTGCAATCCACTGGTTTTGTTAATGGTTTGCACAACATTGCCATTGGTGTCAATAATGATGATCCCATTTAGAATGGTACCAAAAGCATAATAATTGTTCAATACCTTGGCACCATTATTTAATTGGTAGGTTTTTAAAAACTGATTGGCTTGATTGGCAAAGGGACTAAATGTTTTTCCATCAAATAGAAAGAGTCCATTTTTGCTGGTACCAATTAGAAATTGATTATTTTTAAAGGGGAGTATAGATAAAACACCAGTATTGCCCAATATTTCACTGCCTTCTAATTTTATGAGTTGTTTGTCCTTAAGTTCAAAGAGGCCCTTTTCAATAACTTCAGCAAATAGTCTGTTATTTACTTTGTGTAGAAAGAGTAAGTTATTAGCAGGTTTAATTACCGTTATTTGCTTGTTATCATAAACAAAGATGTGCGAAAAGGTTTGAAAGTATATTTTTTTGCCCAAAGTATATATTTTCCATACTTCGCCAGTGAGTTTTGCAGTTTTGGGTAATAATTTAGTTAGGGATTTATAACTGAGTTTCTTGTCTTTATAGTCCCAATATCCAAATTCGCCAAAGCCACCTGTATAAATAAGACCATCGTTACTTACTGCTACCGATCTCACAATTTGTTTATTTGGTAGTTCATGTTTTTCCCAATACTTGCCATTGTAGCTTAGCAAACCACTCGAATTTCCAAAATACATTACTCCCTTCTGGTTCTTGGCGATAGACCAATTTTGGTTCCCAGCGGCGTATAATGACTTATGAAAATTTTGTACATAAGGCACCCCAATTTTAGGAATGTTATTAGCGGCTATATGCTTAAGACCAAAAAAATAAAGGATGAGAAGAAAGGAAATTTTCGATAAGCTAAGCTTCATGCGGGAAGGATTGAATTACTGCAATAAATACAAAATAAGAAAAATAAAAGCAAACATTGTGGTGTGGATGGTTTAATCTGCTTTTGGAGAAAGTTATTTCTATAATTAAACCTCGTAGGTTTTGAAAACCTGCGAGGTTTGTAGAGTATCGTAAAAAAAAGCCGTCCTAATGGACAGCTTTTGTATATCTTAATCTTTTATCGCTACAGGCTGTGGAACTTTTACATAATAACCTGTACCATCGTAAGGGCGTTTACGTGGGTGCTCGCTACAAACAACTGAGCAGCACCCTTGCAGGGTTTCGCCACAAGCATCGCATTGAGTAAAATGCTCATTACATTCAGGATTAGCGCAGTTGATCATTTTTGAAGTAGTAGTGCCGCAATTAAAGCATTTACTTACCACGGTAGGGTTCACTGAATTCACATCAACGGCTATGCGATTGTCAAATACATAGCATTTGCCCTCAAAGTCCTTGCCGCCAGCTTCCTTGCCATATTTAATGATACCGCCATGCAGTTGGTAAACGTCATTAAAGCCATGGTGTAACAACAGGGCCGAGGCCTTTTCACATTTGATACCGCCCGTGCAATAAGTGAGTACTTTCTTGTCTTTATATTGAGCTAACGCTTCAATTTGCTCAGGGAAATCCCTGAAATTATCGATATCTAGAGTAACAGCATTTTTAAATTTACCTAGGTTATGCTCGTAGTTTGATCTTACATCTAGTACAATCACATCCTCATCGTGCATCATTTCGCTAAATTCCTTTGGCTCTAAGTGCTTTCCAGTTTGTTTATTAGGGTCAATAATACTTGCATCACGTAAGCCAGAGTGTACAATTTCGGCTTTGTAACGACAGTGCATTTTGATGAATGAAGGTTGGTCGACCTCATCAATTTTAAACTCGGTTTTAGCGAAACGTTCATCAGCGTGAACATGTTCCATATAAGCTTTGCATGCTTCTTCGGTACCTGATACCGTTCCATTTAAACCTTCATCAGCCACGATAATACGGCCAACTAAACCTAGTGATTTGCAAAATTGAAGATGATCGGCAGCAAATTGTTCTGCCTCTGCTATTGGAGAATAGCAATAGTAAAGTAGGGTGTTATATTTCATATTTCCATTGATACCGCTGCAAACGGCGTTTAAGGCACTGCAAAGATAAGGCTAATTTATTTTTTGGCAAAGATGATTTTCGTCATAAAATGATGGTTAGCCACAGATATGGATGAGGATGACTTTATGTTTCTAAGCGGTTAATCTAACGCAAAGCTATACCATTCCACTAGCCAATAAATCTGCGCATTTGTGGCTAGCCCTACAAATTGAACCCGTACGAAAACTTAAATCCTTTTTCAATCAGCACATTTCTATCATAGGCGTAGCCATAGTGGATCCTGAAATTCAGTCGTTTTACACCGAAATAAAATTCACTATAGTTCCTTTTTTCTGGAGAGGATAGATAGGCACCTCCGATAATTTCCTCTAGTTTCAGTTTTTTTAATAAAGGGATTTTGCTCAGGAAAAACGAGCCGAAATTATGCTGAAAGTGCGCTTCGAAATATTGTTTGGTAGTATTGAAGAGGTAGAAATCCAAGAATTGGAAATTCCGTTCGTCAGGGTCAAATACCATGGACTGATTGGCCCTAAAATGTTTCCAATCCGGATAGTTTAAGTTTTTTGTGATTAAAAATTTCCCAGCTCCCAGTAGAATGGATGATTTGCCCAACATACCGAAATGTAATTTTTTCTGGTAGACCTCAAGAGAGATGAAATCATAGTCGACGCTGGAACCAAATACGCCTCTAATCCCTCGTTTATAATTGAATTCAATTCGAGGGAAATTGCTTTCCATATAAAAACGACCATCGGGACGGGTAATATATTTTTGTGCTACAGTGTAGGCTAACGTGCCACTAACTACTAGCGCTTTATGCTCGGGGAAAAGCAAAATATTCTCATCATTCGGGGTAAATGGATTGTTGGACGTAAAGTTTGTATTACTTCGTAAACTTCTGAAGTTGCTGTTTGAAAGTGCTATTCGTTTGGCATAATCCACACCGATTTTTAGCTCAAAGCTCGGAGCAAACTCTCTAGATGCCTCTACATTGAAAAATCGCCTCTCGTAAAACTTGGCTACGTTTTTACCAAAAAATAAGGCATTGATGGTATTCCGCAGTAGATTGGTTTGCTCTAATGAATTTAAATTGGCCACTTCTGAACCAAAGCCTAAGGAAATTGTGGCGTTCCTAATGGGGTCATATAGGTACTTGGCTTTAATATTGGCATTGAAACGTTCGTTCGCAAAGCCATATCGAGCTTCGGGCTTGATGGAATAGAAACGGCCATCATCAAATCCTTGTCGCCAATTTACAGCATATTTTAAAGCCAGACCTTCAATAGTGTTATAAAAAACGCTGGTAGCCAAAGGGTCGTAAGTAACACTTTTTTTGTTGTAGCTACGATAATAGACGTAAGGTGTCACCAATATTTGCGCTATATTGAATCGGTTTTTAATGCGGTCAACCGAATCGAGATATTTTTGAGAAGCTTTTAATGCACTAATACTATCTTTCCTTAAGTAGTTATTTTGTTCTTCTAGAGTGAGGGGGACTGAGCGATGTTTTTCCCAATAAAATGGTTCTTTTTGATTGGAAGTTCTTTCTACCTTTAAAATCTCTTTGGTGAAAAAGTTTTTGTTAAATTGGGGTTGGATGTTGTAGTTCTTGAAAACCCCCATCACATAACCAGTAAACTTAAAGCCTAATATTTTTCCTTTAATGCTGAATTGTATAGACTGCGGCGCATAAACGTTACCAATTTCTATCAATTGCTGGTTTACGGTAAGCGTGTCTATGAGCTCGATGCCATTATCCTTGGTTACAAATAAATTGACTGCATTTATGCGCCAGCTATCATTTACGATATAAATGACACCCGAAAACGTGGGTGAGCTACCTCGTTTTGGTATTACTTCTATTTTGCTAATCGTTTTTCCATCTTCTTCGCTATTGCCTAAAAATTTGTATTTGTAATAGGAAAAGGCATTGTCTGCCACGGGCGACACAAATCCTCTGACGGAAAGCTTGTCTTCGAACAATACATTATTATAAAAGTTGACCATAAGGTCAGAAGCTTTGTTAAAGCTGAACCCATTATTATCCCCAGCAATTTTAGAGGAAACCATCACTTCTTTTACTTTATCCCTCTGTTTAAAGTCTAATTTCGATTCGGTTTCAGAAAGATAGATGATGCCTTGTCGGTTACTGTCTAAGTCTAAAATGGTGGCCACGTCCCTTCCAAAGAATCGTTTTGGAGCGTTCACCAATTTTTGCATGGCCTTGGTGTAAACCTCCGCAGAAAAAGCGTCGATTTCATTGAGGTAGATTTTTCGTTTGGCAATTACTTTCTTGATCATCTCATTTGCCAAATCTTCTGTCTTAGATTTGATGATGACATCATTCAACATGAAGATTTTTGGAGCAAGTACAATATCCAAAATGGTATTTTCTTTCAATACCACCGTTACCTTACGATCTTCATAGCCTACAGCCGTAAATAGCAATTCTACTTTGCCCGCTGGCAGAGTTAGTTTGTATTGTCCGTCTATATTGGAGGAAGTGCCTTGCGTAGTGTTGCCCACATATACCGAAACGAAAGGGACATTGGAACCTTTAATTTCGGTTACTTTGCCAGTAAGTACAAAATGCTGACCCCATGCCGCCAATACCCCGAAACTGAGCAAACATAAAATACAATACCGCAGGTAGCCTATCATTTAAAAACTCTCTTTTGAGATTAGATTGATAACGTCAAGTTAACAAAAAGCTTTTGTTAACTTGACGTTTTGATTTGAAAAATACAATCTGATCTAGAAATTGTAGGAAAACCTGAAACCTTGATCAACTCTTTTGCCGTTATCGAAAGCAAAACCATAGCTAATACCGAATACTAAACGTTGTATACCGAAATAATATTCGGTGTAATTTTTCTTTTTGGGTTGGGTAAGATAATTGATGCCCACTACCTCCTCTAGCTTTAACTTCCTCAACAATGGAATTTTGTTGAGAATGAAACCTGAGAAATTATGTTCTAAATGTGCCTCGAAATAGTGTTGGTCGGTGCTGTATTGGTAAAAATCTAAGAACCTGAATTTTCTAAGGTTAGGAGGGAAGAACATGGCATTGTTACCCCTGAAATGCTTAAATTCTGGATAAAACAGTTTGTTGCTATTTAAAAACTTTCCAGCACCTACTACAAATGAAGTGTAGCCAAATAACCCTAAGCCAATGCGTTCCTGATAAGCTTCAAAGGTAATTAGGTCGTAATCAGTTTCCCCACCAAAAACACCATTAATGCCTTTTTTATAACGCAAACTTAATCGAGGGTATTTCGATTCGGTATAGATTTTTGCATCAGGACGTGTAATGTATTTTTGACCTATGGTGTAAGTCAAATTGGCGGTAATAGAAGTTGATTTATAATTTGGGAAAAATGGCGAATCATCACCAGGGTTTAACGGATTGTTCGAAGTGAATTCTCTATCTTTATAATCTCTAAACTTATATAATGTACTATTGCTAAGTGCTTGGTTATTTGAATATTCTATAGCAACCGAAGCTTGTAGACCGGTAGCTAACTCTCTTTGCGTACCTATCGTTACAAAATCTCTTTTATAAAGCTTAGGGTAATTTCTTTCAAAAAGCAAGCTGTTAAGTGTATTAGATAATGGCGACATGGTACCATAATTATTCAAATCAGTCACTTCGTTGCCAAAGCCTAAAGTGATACCTGCACGTTTGGTAGGGTCGTAATAGTAAAAAGCATTTACATTAGCTGTAAAACGTTTATTGGCAAACCCGTATCTAACCTGAGGTCTAATGAACAGGTATTTGTTGTTTTCATACTGTTTTCGGTAGGTGACACCGTATTTGATTGCAAAGCCCTCTACGGTATTATAAAAAACAGATTGTATTAGCGGATCAAAAGTGTAGTAACGTTTATTGTACCTATCATTATGCTGGTAACTGGTGATCAGTATTTTGCCTAAAGTGAAATTATTGTTGGCCTTTTCCACTGAATCAAGGTAAGCTTTGCTTTGCATTCGCAGAGCGATGCTATCTTTTTTGATATAATCTTTGCGTTCTTCTTCAGTAAGTGGAATAGGTCGGTTATTGGCCCAATAGGCCGAATCTTTTTTGTTCACTGCTTTAGTGATTTTTAAGATTTCGGCAGTGAAATAACCTTTTTCAAATTTAGGATTGATGTTGTAATTGCTATAAAAACTGATAAAATAGCCTTGAAACTTGAACCCAAAAACATTGCCATTGAATTGGAATTTTAAATTGCCTGGCATATAGTATTTATCAATTTTAATAAAATGCTGTGCAATATTCAGTGTATCTATCAGGTTAACTCCAGCGTCTTTGGTCAAATTAAGATCTGTGCCCATTAAACGCCAATTGTCGTCGGCAATGTAAATAACGCCCCTAAAAACTGGGTCGTTTTTACGACGAGGGCTCACCTCAATCTTATTGATGGTTAATCCATTTTCCTCGGTTTTACCTAACAATTTATATTTATAGTAGAACAGGGCATTGTCGGCTATTGGCGAGACAAAACTTCTAGAGCTTAAGCCTGTATTTTCAAGCAGCAGATTTTCGTAAAAATTAATCCTCATATCTGACGCTTTATTAAAACTAAAAGCGTTATTCCTGCCCGAAATTTTCGAGGAAATCATTTCTTCCTTGATCCTATCAGGTTTCATGTAAGAAAACTTTGATTGGGATTCCGAAAGATATAGAATGCCGTTTCTGTTGGTGTCTAGGTTTAGTGTTTTTTGAATATCTCTTCCAAAAAACTTTTTTGGAGCACCTACCAATTTTTGCATTCCTTTAATGTAAACGTCGTTACTATAAGCAAAAACTTCTTCCAAATAAGTTTTTCTGTTCTTTATGGCATTTCTTACGATGCGATAGGCAGGATCTTCACCATTAGCCTTAATCACTACACTATTTAAAGTATATTGTTCCGTTTGTAAGGTTTGGTTTACGGTGATATTATTGAAAACATCAATGCTTTGTGTGGCGGTTTTAAAACCTACCACTGTATAGGTTAGGGTAACCAAACCTCTATCTACGTTGATACTATAGATACCTTCTGCATTTGCAGAAACGCCTTTGGTAGTTCCTTTAATAAAAACAGAAACAAAAGGGATGGGTTGTCCATCACTATCGATTATTTTTCCTTTGATTTCAAATTGTTGAGCTAAAGCTCCTAGAGATAAAGTAACTAAGCTAAATAGAAATAGAAGTTTTTTGTTTAGGTTCATGTAGTTATAGTTTAAATCAAAGACGATGTAATGTTTCTTAAGGTTGCACAACAACCAAAATACTATATTTGTGTTAAATCTATTAAAATAAGACCATGTATAAAACCTTACAACCCGTTTTACAAAAAGAACTTGCCGAAATTGAGCAAGCAGGGCTATATAAAAAAGAGAGAATTATCATTACCCCACAAGGTGCAGATATTAAAGTAAGCACTGGTGATGAGGTAATTAATTTTTGTGCAAATAATTACTTGGGCTTATCATCGCATCCAAAAGTGATTGATGCTGCCAAAGAGGCAATTGATAAATATGGTTATGGGATGTCATCCGTTAGGTTTATCTGTGGTACGCAAGATATTCATAAAGAACTAGAGAAAAAGATTTCGGAGTTTTTAGGTACGGAAGATACTATTCTTTATGCAGCTGCTTTTGATGCTAATGGTGGTGTTTTTGAGCCTTTGTTAGGCCCAGAAGATGCCATTATTTCCGACGAATTGAACCATGCTTCTATTATTGATGGCGTGCGTTTGTGCAAAGCGCAACGTTTCCGCTATAAAAACTGCGACATGGAAGATTTGGAAAAGCAATTGATTGCTGCGAAAGATTGTCGTCACCGAATGATTGTTACCGATGGCGCTTTTTCTATGGATGGTTCGGTTGCTCCTTTGGATAAAATTTGTGACTTGGCAGATAAATACGAGGCTTTGGTGATGATTGACGAATCGCACTGTTCTGGATTTATTGGTAAAACAGGTAGAGGTACTCACGAGCATTTTAATGTAATGGGTCGTATCGATATCATTACAGGTACTTTAGGAAAAGCCTTAGGTGGTGCTTCTGGTGGATTTACTTCTGGGCGTAAGGAAATTGTAGATATGTTGCGCCAACGTTCACGTCCATACCTGTTTTCAAATACTTTGGCACCTTCTATTGCTGGGGCATCGGTAGCGGTACTAGATATGTTAAGTGAAACAACCACTTTACGTGATAAATTAGAATATAACACTAAATATTTTAGAGAGAAAATGACCGAAGCAGGCTTCGATATTAAGCCAGGTTTCCATCCCATTGTTCCGGTAATGCTATATGATGCTAAAGTTGCTCAAGAGTTTGCTGCTAAAATGTTAGAGGAAGGCATTTATGTGATTGGCTTCTTTTATCCAGTAGTGCCGCAAGGTAAGGCTCGCATTAGGGTACAGCTTTCAGCGGCGCATGATCAACATCATTTAGACAAAGCTATCGCTGCCTTTACCAAAGTAGGTAGAGAATTGGGCGTAATTAAAAACTAGTTTTTAAAGCCATTAAAACTCACATTGTTGGAGCTGCTGATTTTAACATCTTCAACAATGTGATTAAAAATGATTTAGCGCATGAAAATTTCTTTGCAAAGCTTTTGCTTCATCGTTCTATCCATATTTATTACTTCTTGTAAAAAATCAAGCAGTCAATCGCTAAAAGCCGAAACAAAGCTGAACGTGAGTTATGGCAGTAGCGCTTTGCAAAATATGGATGTTTATTTGCCCGCGAACAGAAATTCAGAAACCAAAGTGGTAGTATTTGTACACGGGGGTAGCTTTATTGGTGGCGATAAAAGCGAATATAGTTCGATAGTAGAAGAATTGGTTCGGAGAAATTTTGCGGTAGTCAACATTAACTATCGTTTGGTAGATGCCAGCGGTTTGCAAACTAATCCTGTAACCCACAAGCAGAGTGCCATATTGATTCAACATCAGGTAGACGATGTAAGCTCCGCTGTCGATTATACCATTGCCCATGCAGATGAATGGCAGGTGAGTAAAAGCAGAATTGCCGTTGCTGGACATAGTGCTGGGGCAACCTTAGGTTTGCTTTATAGCTACGGAAACAAAAATACCAATAAAGTAAAGGTGGTAGCAAATTTGGCTGGGGCCTTGGACCAAACCTTCACCGATATTCCTTCTTATCATTTGCTGCCATCTTATATTTTAGAGATGGGTTATCGATATACGGGCTTTGAAGTAAGTGTGGCTAATGAACAACATTATAAGGCTATTAGCCCTTTGTATGTCGCTAATCCAAACCAAAAAATCCCAACCTTAACTATCTTCCCAGAAAATAATGTAGTGGGCGATTTTCCAAAACAGGGCAGAGTAACTTTTGATGCTTTCACAGTCAAATTAAATCAACTAGGTGTACCTAACAAATTTGTACAAATTGCTGGGGCAGATCACAGTTTTACCAAAGTAGGAAATATTCAACTGGTGTTTGTGGAGCTCTTAGCTTACCTAAACGCTAATTTGTAATAGATATGTTATAGGTTTGGGTTCATTTTATGGCTGTAATAGCCATTTAACTTTGTTTTTGAACTCGCCTTGACAAATATATAGGAGAAAATCCTGTATATTTGGCGCATGTTACAAGACCAAATAACGCAATACACTAACGAAATCAATGCGTTTTCTACCGCTAATGCAGCAGAGCTAGAACAGTTCAGAATACGTTTTCTGGGAACCAAAGGTATTATCAAAGATTTGTTTGATGAATTTAAGGCCGTTTCACCAGAGGAGAAAAGAACCTTGGGGAAGGTGTTGAATGAGTTTAAGCAACTGGCAGAAGCTAAATTTCAAACTTTAAACGAAACGATTTCGGCATTACAAGACACTTCGGAAAGCAATCAACTTGATTTGACCTTGCCAGGAGAAGGTTTTGAGATAGGTACGCGTCATCCATTGGCCATTGTACGTAGAGAAATCATCGAAATCTTTAATAAATTAGGCTTCAGCGTTGCCGAAGGTCCAGAAATTGAAGATGATTGGCATAACTTCTCGGCCCTTAATTTCCCAGAAGAGCACCCTGCAAGGGATATGCAAGATACCTTCTTCATCAAAAAAGGAGGTGAGAATGGCGATATTGCCCTTCGTACCCACACTTCATCGGTACAGGTGAGAATGATGGAAGCAGGTCAGCCTCCATTCAGAGCCTTAATGCCAGGTCGTGTTTATCGTAACGAAGCGATTTCAGCCAGAGCACATTGCTTTTTCCATCAAGTAGAAGGCTTGTATGTAGATGAGAAGGTATCATTTGCAGATTTGAAGCAAACACTTTTCTACTTTGTGCAAGAACTTTATGGCGAAGGTACCAAAGTGCGTTTCCGTCCATCTTATTTCCCGTTTACAGAACCATCTGCCGAAATGGATATTTCTTGTAGTATTTGTAAAGGCGCAGGTTGTAACATGTGTAAAGGAAGTGGTTGGGTAGAAATTTTAGGCTGTGGTATGGTTGACCCAAATGTTTTGGAAAATTGCGGTATCGATAGCAAAAAATACAGCGGTTTTGCTTTTGGTATGGGGATAGAACGTATTGCCAACCTTAAATTCGAAATCAAAGATTTGCGTTTGTTCTCAGAAAACGATGTTCGTTTCTTGAAACAATACCAATCGGCCATTATATAAAAATGAAGAAATTAGCGGCTATAGCAATTGTTTTTTTATTGTTCTTCGCATCATGCGGAAAAGAAGAAAACTATATTCCAGATTATCCTGTAAATTATAGTATTACGGTTGCAGAATTTAGTATTAGAGCCACTAATGGTATTTTATTGGTACCCAATCAGGGCGTAGCAGGCTTAATTATCGTGAGAATATCTACCAATGAATACGTCGCTTTTGATCGATGTAGCACCGTTAACCCTGAAAAGGCTTGTGCGGTTACACCAGAAGATGGTATATTCCTTGCCCTAGACCCATGTTCTGGCGGTAAGTTTTCATTGCTCGATGGTAGTCCGCAAAAAGCACCCGCAAAAAGAGCTTTAAAAAGATATGCTTTGAATATCGCGGGGCAACAAATATTAGTAAGAAATTAATGGAGCCAGAGAAAATAAAAGAAAGTATACTTAGGGCCGCAAAGGAGCTATTTAGAAAATACGGCTATCACAAAACCAGTGTCAACGAAATTGCTAAAAAGGCTCGCATTGCCAAGGCTACCATCTATAAGTATTTCGAAAGCAAGGAGCAAATCCTCGATTTTATTTTGATGGACTACCTCGATGTTAACCTGCATGGTATTTTATCTAATAAAGCACAATTTGCTAGTGAAGAGGAACATTTAAAGGCATTGGTAATGAAAACCTGCCGACTTTCTTTCACGGCTTGTAATGAGTTTATCGGTTGGGATTTTGTTCGTGAAAATGCTAACTCACAAGAATTCTTAAAGCATCTTTCTGATCAGTTGGAAGCGCTGTTGTTATCAGCCTACTTGGAACTCGACCATTTTAAAAACAATCCCGCTCGTCGTGGTGGACTGGCATTTTTATTGAAAGCCAGCAAAAGCATTGTGTTCTCGTTTGCCTTTACCTCGGTAAGCGATTCTGATGTCCGCAAGAACTTCGTAACCTTCCAAAAAGAAATATTGCCGTATTTGGTAAAAGCGGCATTATAACCCTTCATGCTGTCATTCCGAGGAACGAGGAATCTCTCTCTGTATATTCTTTGACCTTGAAATATACTTTGTAGTTGCTTCGAGGCCCTTTCTACAGAAGAATCGCTACGGGTTAAGCTTAGAATAACAAAAAATACATTCAGAATAAACCTCGCAGGTTTTCAAAACCTATAAGGTTTATATTATACTAAGAAACCGCTAAAGAACTGAGCACAGCAAACAGCCCCAGCCAATAATCATCAGTAAACCACCTAGCGGTGTAATTGGTCCTAAAAATTTGAAACTCTTTTTTAGGTATTCCGATAGCGACAAAAGATAAATGCTAAAAGAAAAAAGGATGGTACCAATCGTTACCAAATAGAAAGCCCATTTGATAGGGCTTAGCTCTAAATTGGCGTTATAACCGAGCACCAACAGAAACAGCGCACTATAGGTTTGATACCTTACGCCAACTTCAAAAGAGGCCAACTTCTCGGCAGATAAAACTTTCTTTAAAGCATGAGCACCGAAAGCACCAAGAATAATTGCTAAAATTCCAAAGGCTGCTCCGACAGCAATAACTAAGTGGTTATTCATATAGCAGTAAAGGTAGTGAAATAAGACCTAAAGATAAGTTAACGGATTGTCTAAAAATAGAGTCGTCATTTCGAGCGAAACGTAGTGTAGCCGAGAGATTTTTAAAGATAATTGCTTAATTTAAAGATTTCTCGGCTATGTGTCTATGTGGTTGATATTTTTTAACCCCTCGTCAAAAAGGAGAGCGAAAGTGGTTGATTACTTTCCTAAAGCTTTTCTCACTTGTGGTGCGATTTTGTCCCCAAAAATCTCAATTGATTTCATCATGTGTTCATGTGAAGGTGCACCTACATCCATATGCGCCGAAAAGCGGGTTAATCCAAATAGCTCTTGCATTTGCAATATTTTCTCTGCCGCTTCATTGGCATCTCCAATAATTAAAGCACCATGTTTTGAGCGTCCAAAATCAAATTGTCCACGTTGGAATGGTGGCCATCCTCTCGACTTGCCTATTCTGTCCATTTGTGCAGAATAAACAGGGTAATAATAGTCGGCAGTGGCTTGGCTTTCCTCTCCAAAAAACGAATGCATATGT
This sequence comes from Pedobacter sp., assembly GCF_039594775.1. Lineage (GTDB taxonomy): Bacteria > Bacteroidota > Bacteroidia > Sphingobacteriales > Sphingobacteriaceae > Pedobacter. Next base: position 367,138 of record NZ_JBCNMT010000002.1, read on the forward strand.
ACGCCCACTTTAAATTGGCTCATGTCGTGGCCACTATCTTCGTAAGCTTGTTTATAGTACTCAAACAAAGGCTGGAATTGTTCTGGATTGCCACCAATAATAGCAAACATTACGGGTAAGCCTAGTTTCCCTGCACGTACTACTGAATTTGGAGTGCCACCAACAGCTACCCAAATATTTAAATGGTTATTTACCGCACGAGGTAATACCTGTTGTTCTTTTAGTTCTGGTCTAAATTTCCCTTTCCATGAAATGGTATCCTGTTGGTTGATTTTCACCAAAAGGTTCAATTTCTCTTCAAAAAGTTCATCATAATCGGCAAGGTTATAGCCAAATAATGGGAACGATTCGATAAAACTACCACGGCCAGCCATTAACTCAGCCCTACCGTTTGAAATTAAATCAACCGTAGCAAAGCTTTGATAAAGTTTTACAGGATCTGAGGAACTCAGTACCGAAACAGCACTTCCTAACTTGATGTTTTTAGTTACTGTGGCTGCTGCAGCAAGAATAATTTCTGGAGTGGATACCGCATAATCTGGTCGGTGATGCTCCCCAATGCCATAAAAGTCCAGACCTACCTGGTCCATGAGTTTAATTTCCTCAATAATTTCTTGTAAACGTTGTTGTGCTGGTTGTGCTTGACCGTTGGCGTTAATTTGTAAATCGCCAAACATTCCAATACCTAATTCCATAAATTTCCTTTCTTTGTTACAAAGATAACTTCAATATAGGATTAAAGTTTTTGATGTATGTTAAGAAATGTAATTGTTAAATCCTTTACTTAATACCCTATTGCTAAAATTCCCTTTAGTGGTAATTTTAATCTATTGCTAGCATACAAAGTCTCGAAAAATGAAACCATTTTTTCAAAATCTTTGCTTTCTCGATAGTTATTTCTAACTGCAATTACTAAGTAATCTATGTCATGCATAACACAAGCTTGAAACAAGTCTTTGAGGAATTGATAGTTCGATACAGCCCGTCCTGCCTCAACTTCGATTACCGTTTTGGTGACTTCATTATGAGCATCTGCATCGAATGATTTTTCAAGTTTACCATTCCTGCCAAATAGGACAGGAACTTTTATTTTTCCGTCCTTTTTTTTGGAAGTTTCTACCTTATAATTTAGTGCTGTCAAATCTGATTTTATTGCCTGAAGGGCCTCATCGCTATTCAAGTCATAATTAGTTGAGCTTATCAATTGAATTTTCTGCTCAAATACATCAATAATTTGCTTTAGATGCAAAGGGATTAAATCTGATTTGGGGAAATATTGCCAATTAATATTCATAGTAGTAGCTATTAATTTAAAGCTAATATATTCTCTTTAATTTAATTTCTCTTTTATTGGCGAATTATTTAGATATACTATTATATCACTTAATTGATTTGGTTCAAACCAAGTTGTATCCTCATCTTTCCTAAACCAAGTTAATTGTCTTTTAGCAAATCGACGAGTGTTTTGCTTAATCTTATCAATGGCAGTAGCTAAGTCAATTTTTCCATCTAAGTAATCGAAAATTTCAGAATAGCCAACTGTCTTTAGTGCATTCAATTCTTTATAAGCCTCCAAAGATTTTACTTCTTCCAGCAAGCCTTCTTGCATCATCAAATCTACCCGATGGTTAATTTGATTGTAAAGCTTTTCTCGGTCGGTATTCAAACCTATTTTCACAATATTGAATGGACGCTCTTTTTTGTTGGAAGTGAGAAACGAACTTAATTTTTTCCCTGTTGATAATATCACTTCCAAACCGCGGATCATACGCTGCGGATTGCTTTGGTCTACCTTTGCGAAATATTCAGGGTCAAGCGTAGCCAATTGCTTTCTAATGGCTTCAATGCCTTCATCGGCAAACTGTTGGTTAAGCTTTTCACGAATATCGAGGTCAATTTCGGGCATATCATCCAAACCATTGCATACAGCATTAATGTATAAGCCAGAACCGCCAACCATTACCAATACATCATGCTTGGCAAATAATCTTTCCATTAAAGCTAAGGCTTGTACTTCAAAATCGCCAGTACTAAAAAGTTGGGTAATGCTATGTGAATTAATGAAATGATGGGGGGCAGCCGCCAACTCCTCTTCAGAAGGTTTGGCAGTACCAATGCTCATTTCCTTGAAAAACTGTCTAGAGTCGGCAGAAATAATTTCAGTTTGATAGTGTTTGGCCAATTCAATAGCCAATGAAGTTTTACCAATTGCCGTTGGCCCAACAATAACGATTAATGTTTTTTGTTTCATTTGGCTTACGGGTTATAGGTTGAAAGCTGCTCGATTTTAACAATAGAATTCTGACTTTCGGTCTTTAAACTTTCCGGCTAATAGTCGTCTTTATCGTTGCCGTAGTCGTCGTTACCGTAATCATCTTCGCCATCGCCATATTCATCTTCCTGTTCTTCCTCTTCCTCATCATGCTCTTCTTCTTGAGCATTGATTCCTCTACCTCCCATGGCTTCAAGTTCATCGGTATCCTCAGGCACAAAATCCATTTCGTTCAGAAAATCAAAATCATTATCGGCAGCTGAGCTGCTTGCTACAATACTGTCAATATTGCTTTTGTCGATAATTTTTGGAGCTTCGCCAACGCTTTTTACCAGGTACGGATATTCAATTTTAGGGTCGTTGTCCAATATGATTTTGATCAGTTCCACATGGAAATCGTATGGCCTTTCAAAATTGTAGATATAATAGAATTTCTGATGCGGGTCTTCGATAAAGTTGCTCAGTTTTGATTTCTCCATCAAAGTTACGCCATTATCGATTTTACGTTGCGTAGGGTGTATAGCAATTTCTTCGCCTTTAATCCAGTTATCGGTACTTACGTAAAACGACGAAGATTTATCGGCATTGTATCCAGTGCTGCGGTGTATAGCTCTATGTAAATCTTCGAAAGTTTGATTGCTTTTGATGTCAATCTCACGTGTGATATCATCGTAATCTTCGAAAGAAACTCTAAATCTATAAATGGCCATGTCCTATAATACTGCTTTATTGTGGGGTAAAAATATAAAAAAACTTCGAAGTCCGGAAGTCCGAAAGTTGGTTCTCCGATGTATAACAGTTATCGTTAAATCGTGTTTTTATAAATTAGAAATTGTGAATCAAACACGGTTTAACCCTAACTCTTTGGCTTTTTGGAGCATATAATCAAAAGCTTCCTTGTAACTGTTGGGGATATCGCCTTCTAAAATTGCCTCGCGAATAGCATTTTTTAAAATACCTACTTCCTTGCCCGCAGAAAGTCCAAAAGTTTCCATAATGTCATTTCCTGAAATTGGGGGTTGCCAGTTGCGAAGTTGGTCCCGTTCTTCTACGTCTTTGAGCTTTTGTTTGACCAATTCAAAGTTGTTGCGGTATTTTTTGATTTTGTATTCGTTTTTCGTGGTGATGTCTGCATTACAAAGTAACATCAAGCTGTCAATGTCTTCACCCGCTTCAAATAACAAACGTCTTACGGCCGAATCAGTTACGATATCCTGTGCCAAAACAATAGGGCGTAAATGTAACAGTACCAATTTTTGTACAAACTTCATTTTTTCGTTCAAAGGAAGTTTGAGTTGTGCAAAAATTTGGGGAACCATGCGGGCACCCCTGTCTTCATGTCCGTGGAAAGTCCAGCCGTGGCCTTCTTCAAAACGTTTGGTAGCAGGTTTGGCAATGTCATGAAGAATAGCGGCCCAGCGTAGCCAAAGGTCATCGGTGGTTTCACAAATATTATCCAAAACTTCTAAAGTATGATAGAAGTTGTCTTTATGTGCACGGCCTTTGATCACATCAACCCCATAAAGCTTGGCCATTTGCGGAAATATTAATTCCAATAAACCAGTATCAAATAGGTAATTGAAGCCAATTGATGGTTTTTTAGAAAGAATAATCTTGTTCAGCTCATCGCTGATGCGCTCTTTTGAAACAATTTTTATACGTTCTTTTTGTGATTTGATGGCATCAACAGCCATTTGGTCAATTTTGAAATGAAGTTGGCTAGCAAAGCGGATGGCACGCATCATTCGCAATGGGTCGTCAGAAAAGGTAACTACAGGGTCCAATGGCGTACGGATGAGTTTGTCTTCCAAATCCTCCAAGCCATTAAAAGGGTCAACCACCTTGCCAAAACTCGATGGGTTTAAGGAAATTGCCAAGGCGTTAATGGTAAAGTCCCTACGCAATTGGTCATCCTCTAAAGTGCCATCTTCCACAATTGGTTTACGGGAATTTGCTCTGTAACTTTCTTTACGTGCACCTACAAACTCCACTTCCAAATCTGAATGCTTCAACATGGCCGTGCCAAAATTTTTGAAAACGGATACGTTGGTTTTGAGTTTTTGACCTACCTTTTCAGCAAATGCAATTCCATTGCCGAGCACCACTACATCAATATCTTTGGAAGGACGGTCTAGGTAAAGGTCACGTACAAATCCGCCAATAACGTAGATTTCTGTGTTGGTTTTTTCGGCAGTTTCGGCTAATACTTTAAAAATGGGAGCTTCCATCTTACTTAATGGAAAGTTGGTATCGCCAGTCTGTTGATTGATTTGCATATTGATTGCAAAAGTAAGAAAAACCTTTAAATACTACGGATAAAGCAATCTTAAAGCGAAAGGTCGCCATCTGAAAATGGTTGAGATTGCTTCACACCTCGCAATGGCGAAAACACTATTTCCTGATAAACTCAAATTGTCCGCTAGGACCTAATTTAACAATAGTAGAAGGTTGTTTGGGTGTTCTGTTTTCTTGTTCCAAATCAACGATATAATCAACGGCCTCTTTAACTTCTTCGCTTATTTCATCAAAAAACCTAGGCGTAGGTTGACCACTAATATTTGAGGAGGTAGATACGATAGGTTTGCGAAAACGTTGTATCAACTGTTGGCAGAAATCATGTTTAGGTATTCTAATTCCTACGCTGCCGTCTGCATTGATAACATTAGGGGCTAGATTTTTTGCATTTGAAAATACTACGGTCAATGGTTTTTCAGCATACTCGATTAAATCGTAGGCTACTTCTGGTACTTCATTGACATAACTTTGCAGTTTATTGTCGGTGTCCAGCAATATGATTAAACTTTTTTCAGCAGGTCTACCTTTGATTTCGTTAACCTTTGCAACAGCTTCTTCGTTGGTAGCATCGCAGCCTAGTCCCCAAACAGTATCTGTAGGGTAAAGGATTACTCCGCCATTTTTAAGTACCTCTAATGCTTTGTTGATTTCTTCTCTCATTACCATTTGGCAAAGTTAAACATTACATGCTAAGCTTATCTACCTAATTTATTACATTTTTTACACTAACATTTGACTTACAGATGTGTTAGGCTTATATAAAACACAAAAAGTTATCGTTAAATTTATATTGATAAATGAATGTATAACGAAACACACAAATGTTATGAACTCATTAAAAAAATTAGGTGGTTTTTTGGTAGTTGCTGTACTGCTGTCCGCCTGTACTAGTTTACGTGTCGCATCAGATTTTGATAAAGAAGCAGATTTTAAAAGCTACAAAACCTACAATTTTTATGAGAAGGGGCTGGAAAAACTTGAGGTAAATGGCTTGGATAAAAAACGAATGATGGCGGCCGTTGATGCTGAAATGCAAGCTAAGGGCTTTACAAAGGCAGCCAATCCAGATCTATTTGTCAACTTGGTGGTGATGAAACGTGAGCGTACCGATGTGTACGACAATGGTTTTTATAGCCCATGGGGATGGCGAGGAGGCTGGGGTTGGGGCTGGGGGCCATTTTGGGGAGGTGGAATGCGTAGTGTTGACCGTTACCAAGAAGGCTTATTCATCATCGATTTTTTAGACCCAAAAACAAAAATGCATGTTTGGCACGGCCGTGGCGATGGATTTAACTTGGATAGCTTTAAAAATAGAGAAGAGAGAATTAACGAAGGGGTGAAAGAAATTTTAGCGCAATATCCACCGTATTCTAAGTAGTGGTAAAATACAAAAGGTTATGAATTACGGGGATTAACCTCATAGTTCATAACCTTTAATTTGAAGCTGAAATTAGACAGCTACATTGTTTTCTCTCAATGCATCGTTAAGAGAAGTTTTCTTATCTGTAGATTCTTTACGTTTCCCAATGATCAAGGCACATGGCACTTGATATTCGCCAGAAGGGAATTTTTTAGTGTAAGAACCTGGAATAACTACTGAACGAGCAGGAACAATGCCTTTGTATTCTACAGGTTCTGGACCAGTTACATCGATAATTTTAGTAGAAGCTGTTAATACTACGTTAGCACCTAGTACCGCTTCTTTCTCCACACGTACACCTTCCACAACAATAGCTCTTGAACCTAGGAAACAGTCATCCTCAATAATTACTGGAGCAGCTTGTACGGGCTCTAAAACACCACCAATACCTACACCACCACTTAAGTGAACACGTTTTCCAATTTGGGCACATGAACCTACGGTTGCCCAAGTATCTACCATGGTGCCTTCGTCAACATAAGCACCAATATTTACATAAGAAGGCATCATAATTACACCTGGAGCCAAGAAAGCTCCATAACGAGCACTAGCCATAGGTACTACACGCACACCTTTTTCTTTATAATCGGTTTTTAGATCCATTTTATCGTGGAAAACAAAAGGACCAGCTTTGGTTTCTCCCATTTGTTTGATTGGGAAATAAAGAATTACCGCTTTTTTAACCCATTCGTTAATGCCCCAGCCATTTAAAACTGGTTCTGCCACTCTAATTTCGCCGCAATTAAGTTGTTGGATAACGGTTTCAATCGCTTCAGAGTATTCTTTGTATTGTAATAAGCTTCTGTCTTCCCAAGCTTCTTCTATTTGTTTTTTTAGTTCAGCAATCATCTTGTCTTAAAAATTTATGCAAAATAAGGCTTTATAAGTTAAAAGTTAAAGATTTAAGTACTAAAATTGCTTTGGGGTATAATAAGAAGTATAGAATATCTAATTACCAAATACTAATGGCTAAATACTCAATATTGCTTAATTTTGAACTATGGGAGAAACAGAGAAACTACGTGTAGATAAATATCTTTGGGCCATTCGTGTTTTTAAAACTAGGAGTTTGGCTACCGATGCATGTAAAGCTGGACGTGTAAAGCTCAATGGGCAGAACATCAAACCATCGGCCATTGTGAAAATTGGCGATGTATATCAGATTAGCAAAGGTGTTGAGCGAAAGGTACTTGAGGTGGTTGATTTTTCTTATAATCGCACCGATGCTAAAATTGCGGTAACTAAGTATAAGGATTTAACACCTGTAGAAGAAACCCATGCCTTTAAATCGGTGTTTCATGCGCCGACTCTAAGAAGAGATAGAGGAACTGGACGACCAACGAAAAAAGACCGCCGCGAAACGGATGATTTGTTGGATACTTTCTTTGAAGAGGACTAGTTTAAACCATTTTAGGTCATCTGGTTAAGGTGTTACTTAGGTGTTCTTAGGTGGTTAAAAAATAATTAAACCATTTAAGACAAGTTCATTCAAGCTGCGCAGTGCTAAGGTGTTCCTAGGTGTCTAAGGTGGTTAATAAAAAAATAACAACCTACTTCTTCTTCACTTTCGCTAAATTCTCAATCACACAGAAGTCCACTAATTCTTTGATCAAGGCCATGGGTAACGGTTGCTCTATTGGAAATTGTACCGTTCCTTTTGAGGTATGGTAACCTTTCAATTTATCTGCGAAAACTTCAATAGCCTTACTGCCCGGATAAAGTCCGATGTGATTTTTATAACCAGCAAAGTGAACAAGGTTTCCGTTTAGGGTAAAAGTTGGGATGCCATAGCCTATTTTTTGTTTAGCTTCTGGCACCATTCGTTGTATATCTTCCCTTAATTGCTGTAATGTCTTTTGAGTTTCTGCAGGAAAAGAGGAGATGTATTCGTCAACAGTGGTGTATTTTTCCATACTTGATTATTTAGGAAATATTAATTAAATTAACACCTTAGGCACCTTAGCCCATCTAAGTTTGTTTATGTGCAACTAAAATGTTCTTAAATGTCTTAGGTGGTAAATAAATAAAACATCCTATAGTTTCTTCGCCTCATTCCAATACACATCCATTTCAGCCAAGGTCATATCCTGTAAAGCCTTTCCATTTGCTTTTGCTTTTTCTTCTAGATATTGGAAACGTTTAATGAACTTCTTGTTCGTCTTCTCTAAGGCATTTTCTGGGTTAATATCAATAAATCGAGCGTAGTTGACCAAAGAGAAAAGTAAATCGCCAAATTCTCCTTCAGCTTTTTCTATGTTTATTTCTTTGCCATCGGCAATGTTGAACTCATCTTTAAACTCTTGTAGTTCTTCTTCTACTTTTTCCCAAACCTGTTGCTTTTCTTCCCAATCGAAACCAACACCTCTAGCCTTTTCCTGTATGCGACTGGCTTTCACAAGGGCCGGTAGGGAAGTAGGTACTCCCGCTAATACTGATTTATTACCTTCTTTCAGCTTTAGTTTTTCCCAGTTTCGTTTTACTTGTTCCTCCGTGTCAGCCTCTACATCTCCGTAAATATGTGGGTGTCTGCTAATCAACTTGTCGCAAACACCATTAAGCACATCAGTAATATTAAATTCACTTTGTTCATCGGCAATTCTGGCATAGAAAACCAAGTGCATCATCACATCGCCCAGTTCCTTCTTGATTTCCTGCATGTCGCCTTCTAAAATGGCGTCAGAAAGTTCGTAGGTTTCCTCGATAGTTAAATGCCTCAAGGTTTCCATGGTTTGCTTTTTGTCCCATGGACATTGTGTGCGTAAAGTGTCCAATACGTTTAACAATCTTAAAAAAGCACCATCGGGAGTTGAAGAACTTAAAGGAGGAATGTTGGCAGGCATAGCTTATATGATTTATATGATGTTGAATGTGATTAAAATAGTAGTGAGCGAGAGGGTAATCAGCCCGCAAAGAAATAAAACATCGGCCAGTTTTTCCAATTTAATTGAACGTAATTCAATTTTATTTCTGATGGCCAAAAATGATAACAAACAACTACTCATAAAACACATAACGGCCAAAGCGGCTCCTTCGTCAATAAAACTAGCCTGGTCAAGCTTATTGATTTTGGTTGAAGTAAGTACTACAAAGCAGAAACCCAATAGGTTGGCGGAAGTGCTAAGGATGTGGGTGGACTTTGAAGATTGACCATTGGCTTTATTCATCTGCTTCGATTTTTTTCTTTTTCGCAAAAAGTGGCGTTCGCTTTTTCTTAACCACTAATTTCTGTTCTTCCCCCAATAATATTGCCCAAGCTTGTAAATTATCTACTTTTTGGAAAATGATTTTGAGCATGGCCAAATAAGGCATACAAAGGAACATGCCCGATATTCCCCATAACATTTCACCAATCACAATGCCAATAAAGGCAATTAATGCATTAATTTTAACTTTTGAGCCTACAATTAACGGCATTAAAATATTGCCATCAATAGCGTGTACGCCAGCATAAGCAAGCAGTACAAAAAAAGCTTTAGTTGCACCAGCGGTGGCGAAAGTTATCAGCACGCTAATAATTAGCGCAATAGAAATTCCCAAGTATGGAATGATGTTAAAAATTCCGGCAACCAAACCTAATAAGATAGCATATTTTACATCTAAAATGGAAAGGGTAAGTACCATGAGTATGCTCACGATAATCATTTGGATGAAGAGCCCGGTGATGTATTTTTTGATGATGTACTGTATTTCATTAACCGTTTCACTTACTTTGGTTCTATGGTCTTCTACAAAAACCGAGGTGAGGAATTTATACAACAGACGTCGGTAATTGAGTAGGAAGAAAGTGAATAATAAAGTGAAAGCTACAAACAATAAACTCGACGACAGCGTGATGAGTGTGGTGCCAATTACCGTAGCGCTGGTAGCTAGTGCTTTTTCGGCGCTATCTGCTAAATAAGTTTCCTGTTTACTAATATTTACATGGAATGTTTTGGAGATCCAATGCTGTAGCTCGTGAAACGAATTGGTTACTTGTTTCTCCAATAAAGGCCAATCGCTCCATAGCTCGCTCAGTTGTATGGCAAAAAAATGGCCAATGCCGTATAATACGCCTAGCATAATGATTACCGTGAGTATGGTGGCTATGCTTCGCTTTAAACGCAGTTTGGTTTCTAAAAAGTTTGCCAAAGGCAGCATTAAAAAAGCCAACAACAATGCAAATAAAAGCGGCGAAAGTAAGCTTTTTCCAAGAATGGCCAAGTACCCCAACATCAAAATGGAAAAGAGGGCGAGGGTAAGCCTTACAATAAATGGTAGTTGTATTTGCATAGGGTTTATTTAACAGGAATAAATTACGAAAAAATCTACACTTTAGACAGTTATTTGCCTAAATGGTTTTAAAGGCCCTTAACATTTCTCTTTTTCCGGGTGCCCCAGGAAGTTTTTCAATCTCAAAACCGCAGCTTTTAACAGCTCTTTTGAGATTGCCCGTAATGGCGTAGGTTACAAAAATACCTCCGGTTTTCAGAAAGCTACAAGTATGGGCTATGATTTCATTGGTCCATAATTCAGGCTGGTGCCTCACCGAAAATGCATCATAATAAATTACATCAAACTGTTTATTGGTGGTGAAATTTTGTAACGTGGTGTGGCTAATTTCCAAGCTGCAATTTTCAGAAACCTTAACCTCATGGTTCAAGGAATCATCATATTTAGTGATGAACGAGCCCCAAATATTTTGCGGCACATATTGTTGGTATGCCGTAGAGGCAATGACTTCTTGAGATAACGGAAAAGCCTCAATAGAATGATATTTAAGCTTTTTATTTAGGCTTTCGCAATGTGCATAGCTCAATAAAAAATTCAATCCAGTGCCAAAACCCACCTCTAAAATACTGATTTCATTGGCGCCTGATTTTTCTAATCCGTGTTTTAAGCCAGCCTCAATAAAAACGTGTTTGCTTTCTTGCAATGCTCCATGTGCCGAATGGTAATGCTCGCCAACTTCTTCGTTAAACAAAGTATTAGAGCCGTCGGCGGTTTGGGTAAGGATGTTCATGAGGCAAAATTAAACTTAAATTGCCGTATTGCTACATTGTTTATGATTGGATTTTTGGAAAGGTGCTTTGATGTTTTTGGCTCTTTTGGCCCCGCTTTACGCTATATCTTTCCGCTTCGCTCCAAGGATACCGCTGCAATCGGGTTTAAATTACTTAAACCTGTGCAATACACTTGCTTTATAAACCCGATTGCAGCGCCTGCCTACGGTAGGCAGGGAAATACTTTTTGTGGCGTGGGGGGCTAGAAACCTCGTAGGTTTTCGAAACCTACGAGGTTTGGATGATAGGGTTGACAAAAAGATTGTAGCAAAAAGCGGGTGTGGCCATGAATAGTAATACTATCAATGCTTTTCTAATAATTAGCAAACTAAAATCTTTGTTCTCTTATCTTTTATCTTTGTTCTTTAATCTTATTATGATGGATATTGAAAGTTTTAGAGAGTACTGCCTTGGGTTACCGGGAACCACCGAAGGCATGAAATGGGAACACCTTTGTTTTATGATTGAGGAGAAAATATTTGTGTTGGTGGATTTGGATACCCACGGATTTTGCATGAAATGTACTCCCGAGGAATTTGAAGAACTGGCGGCAAGAGACGGAATAAAACAGGCGCCACATTTTGCCAGAAAGCAATGGGTTTTTGTGGATGGGTTAGATGTTTTTGGTGTTCAGGAATTGAAGCAACGGATTGAGCGTTCTAGAGAGCTAGTGTTGAGCAAGCTGCCTAAGAAAATACAGGCGAAATATAATTGATAGTGAATTGGCCGATCAACCAATGGTGTTAAAAAAAATGACCATTAGCTAATTCTATCATTTTTGAATTAGCTAATGGTCAAATCATCGAATTAACCGATTACCAAAGTTTAATTCTGTCCTCTGGTTTTTTGTAAAGTTTGTCGCCAGGCTGTACATCAAACGCTTTGTACCAAGCATCCATGTTTACTGGAGCTCCAATAGTTCTGTAAGGACCAGGTGAGTGCGTATCCGTTTTGATTAACTGTGCTGCGGTTTCAGGTAAAACATTGCCTCTCCAAACTTGTGCCCAAGCCAAAAAGAAACGTTGGTCAGGCGTAAACCCATCAATTTTTTCGTTGCTTTGGCCTTGCTTAGTCATTTTGAAAGCAGTATAAGCAGCATTTAATCCACCTAAGTCGCCAATGTTTTCGCCCATGGTGAATTTACCATTTACGTGTATCGTATCTAAAACAGTGTATTTGTCAAATTGCTCGCCTAATAATTTTGTTTTGGCATTAAATTTAGCTCTGTCTTCGTCAGTCCACCAGTTTTTCAAGTTACCATCTTTGTCGTACTGGCTACCAGTATCGTCAAAACCATGGCTCATTTCGTGACCAATAACTGCACCAATACCGCCGTAGTTAATCGCATCATCAGCATCTGGGTGGAAGAAAGGAAATTGTAAAATGCCAGCTGGGAATACAATTTCATTCAACGTTGGGCTGTAGTAAGCATTCACCGTTGGAGGAGTCATGCCAAAACGCTCTCTGTCTACAGGTTTGCCTAACTGACCAATGTTCTCAGCGTAAGCCCATTTACTAGCATTACGTAAGTTTTGGAAATAAGTAGTTCTGCTAATCACTAAACCATCGTAGTTTCTCCATTTGGTGGTGTAACCAACTTTTGGTCTAAAAGCATGAAGTTTAGCCAAAGCTTTTTGCTTGGTTTCATCGCTCATCCATTCTAGTCCTTTAATACGGATTTCGAAAGCCTTGCGTAGATTAGCAATCATTTCGTCCATACGAGCTTTTGCTGCTGGTTTGAAATATTTAGCTACATATAATTGGCCTAATAAATCACCCAGTACGCCATCGGTTAACGATGACATGCGTTGCCAACGTGGAGTTTGAACCTTTTGTCCAGTTTGCGCTTGCGTAAAGGCAAAGTTTGCTTTTACAAAAGGAGAACTTAAACTACCAGCAGAACCTTTTAAAATGTTCCACTCTAAATAAGTTTTCCAATCAGCAACTGAAGTAGCAGTTAATAAGTTGTTTAACGATTTGAAGAATGCAGGTGAGTTCACCAAAACAGTATCTTGACCGGCAACCTTTAATTGAGTTAAAGTATTAGTCCAATTAATGTTAGGAATTACCTTATTGAAATCTGCAACCGTTAGTTTGTTATAGGTTTTATAAGGGTCACGCATTTCTAGGCGACTCATTTGTGCCTCGGCTAATGCTTTTTCAATGGTGAAAACTGTTTTTGCTTTTTGTTGAGCAACAGCATCAGTGTAACCAATTAGCTTGAAAAGTGTAGTCATATACGTATCATACGCCTCCCTGATCTTTACGCTACGGCTATCATCCTTCAAATAATAGTCTCTATCGCCAAGGGTAGTTCCACCTTGCGAAATGTTAACCATGTATTTGTTTACATTTTTTCTGTCCTGGCCAACACCAAAGCCATAAAGAGCACCGCCAAGTCCGTTAGTGCGCATGTAGGTAGTGAAGTTCAATACATCCTGAAGTGAGTTGATTTGCTTCACTTTTTCTAAATCGGCTTTAATTGGAGTATAGCCTAATTTTTCGATGGTTACACTATCCATCGCAGCAGCGTAAAAATCGCCTACACGTTTTGTCACTGAACCTGCGGGAGCAGATTTGTCGGCAGCGGCAGCTTCTACTAGGCTTCTTACTGCGTTTACGTTAAAGTCACGTAGTTCGTTAAAAGAGCCCCAGCGTGTTTCTTTGGCAGGAACAGGATTGTTTTTTACCCAGGTACCGCTAGCATACTGATAAAAGTCATCTCCAGGTTTCACATTTAAATCCATGTTCGCCGGGTCAATAAACTTTTTGATAGGAGTTTGGGCATTTGCAACGCCTACGGTAACAACACCAAGGGCCGCAAAAAAAGTTTTAAACTGATTGATATTCATTTTTTTGTGATAAGTTAGTCATAAATGCCATCGCCAATTTCGGAAAGAAATGGCGTAAAAAGGTATGGCCTTCATTAATATTTAAATTTAAAGGATGAAAATTAACGAAAATGAAAATGTGATTGGAAATATTAATAGAAATATTACTTATTAAACCAGTAATAAAGTTTGGCTAGCCCTATTTTGCGTAACAGCTCATTGGCAATGTAAGATAATTTGAAATACTTCATACTGGAAACTTATCTAATACATTTAACATAGTTTAACACTTTTTATTGTGTGTAGTAGAAAAATAATGTGACATAAATAAGATTGATTAGTCAGTAAAAAGTGTAGTTTTGAATAATTCTAAATAATAAATATGGCACCACATCAAAATCATAACGAGGATGGTTGCTGCGGACATCAGCGCCCCGAAAAACATCAATCAGATAATGACCACGACCACGATCATAACCACGGCGATTCGTCTTCTTTTAAGACCTACCTGCCTGTCATTGTTTCTTTGGCATTGTTACTTACTGCTATTGCATTCGATCAGTTATCATTTTCTTTTTTTACAAGCTACTTAAGGTTAGCATGGTATTTAGTAGCTTATTTTTTAGTGGCATGGCCCGTAATTAAAGAGGCTTTTGCTACTATTGTTAAAGGAGATGTTTTTACGGAGTTTCTTTTAATGACATTGGCTACCATAGGAGCATTGGCTTTAGGCGAATATCCGGAAGCGGTAGCGGTAATGTTATTTTACAGTATTGGCGAACTTTTTCAGAATGCAGCTGTAAACAGGGCTAAAAATAATATTAAATCTTTGTTGGATGTACGCCCAGATACTGCAATGGTTTATAGAAATGGAGAATACCAAACGGTAAAGCCCCAAGATGTAGAAATTGGAGATACTTTGCAATTAAAGGCGGGGGAGAAATCGGCTTTAGATGGAGAACTATTAAGCGATAGCGCAAGCTTTAACACCGCAGCATTAACTGGAGAAAGCAAACCCAGTACTATCAGAAAAGGGGAAACAGTACTGGCGGGAATGCTCAATTTAGATGGCGTTGTAAGCTTAAAAGTAACCAAACGTTTTGAAGACAGTGCGCTTTCCAGAATTCTGGATTTGGTGCAAAATGCTAGCGCCAAAAAAGCGAAAACCGAATTGTTGATTCGCCGCTTTGCCAAAATCTACACCCCAATTGTGTTCTTCTTGGCTGTAGCATTGGTATTTGTACCCTATTTTTTTGTCGCCAACTATCAATTTAATGATTGGTTGTATAGAGCCTTGGTTTTCTTGGTAATTTCTTGTCCTTGCGCACTAGTGATTTCTATTCCATTAGGCTATTTTGGTGGTATTGGAGCTGCTTCGGCCAATGGGATTTTGTTTAAGGGATCTAACTATTTGGATTTGATTACCAAAGTGAATACCGTGGTGCTGGACAAAACGGGAACTTTAACACAGGGGGTGTTTAAGGTGAATGAAATACAGACTGAAATACCAGAGCAGCAATTTTTAACTTATTTGGCCAGTCTTGAGAATCAATCTACGCACCCTATTGCAAAAGCGGTAGTGGCCTATGCCAATCTCAAGGAGTTATTACCTGTGGATGAGGTAAAGGAAATTGCGGGTCATGGACTAAAAGCTATGGTAAATGGCGCTACGGTAATGGCGGGTAATGGTAAATTGCTAAAGCAGTTTGAAATATCTTATCCAGAGGCTTTAGATCAAAAAGTTGAAACCACCGTTTTAATGGCAGTAAATGGGAAATATGCGGGATTTGTAAGTATAGCTGATGAAATTAAACCCGATGCTAAACAAGCGATTACGGCCTTACACACTGCAGGTGTTGACCAAATAGTAATGCTTAGTGGTGATAAAACAGCTATTACCCAAAAAGTGGCAGATGAATTGGGGGTAGATCAAGCACACGGTGATTTATTGCCAGAAGGTAAAGTAGAAAAATTAGAGTCTATTAAAAAAGATGTTACTAGAGTAGTAGCTTTTGTGGGCGACGGGATTAACGATGCACCAGTGTTGGCACTAAGCGATGTTGGGATGGCTATGGGTGCCTTGGGAAGCGACGTAGCTATTGAAACTGCTGATGTGGTGATTCAAAATGATATGCCTAGTAAAATTGCTACTGCTATCCAAATTGGTCGCGCTACTAAGAAGATTGTATACCAGAATATAAGCTTAGCTTTTGGTGTAAAAGCCATTGTACTTATTTTAGGTGCTGGTGGTTTGGCAACTATGTGGGAAGCCGTTTTTGCTGATGTTGGCGTTGCTTTCTTGGCTATTTTAAATGCGGTTCGTATCCAACGGATGAAATTTTAGTTACTCTGGCTAATTTCTTATATTTGGGTATGCCCAATGTAAAAACATATCCAAAACCTGATGATAAGGTTTATTCGCTTAACGAGTTAGACGAATCGTTAACCTATAGCTATGCGCATTATCTTAATTGGCTTTTTGATGATCGATTGGAATTGATTAAAGGGAAAATCCATAAGATGAGCCCTGCGCCTTCGAGGTTCCATCAAAAAATTTTAACTAATCTATTTAGGCCAATTGCTAATTTTTTGAATGGGAAGCCTTGTGACATTTATACGGCACCTTTTGACGTACGTTTTCCGAAGAAAAGTAAAGCTGACAAAGATATTTATACGGTTTTACAGCCTGATTTATGTGTCATCTGTGATAAGAACAAGCTTGATGATCGAGGCTGTTTGGGGGCACCAGATTTGGTGGTAGAAATTTTATCTCCAGGAAATAATCAAAAAGAGCTTTTGTATAAATATAAGATATATGAGGAGTTCGGGGTGAAAGAATATTGGGTAATAAGCCCAAGTGAGCAAACTGTACTAATATACACTTTGGGTGAAATGGATAGGTATTATCCCTCAAAACTGTTTACCTTGAGCGAAGAAGTGAGCTCCTCGGTCTTGCCTGGTTTTGTTTTAAAGCTTGATGATGTTTTTGAAGATTAGGTTTTGCAAGTTATGCATTCATTTAACTGCTATGCGTTGAGAGTCTAACCGCAAAGAAAAAGTAGAAGTTCCGCTAAGAACGCAAAGAGATACAAGTTTTATCTAATTTTTAGAAGGTTAGGTTTTTAGAGAATATTATCATTTGTGGAGGTCTTTTGGATTCTTGTAGCCTTAGCGTTCCTTTGCGAATTCTTTTTTAACCTTTGCGTTAATTTAATTTCTGAGTGAAGAAAATTTAAATGCGAAGAAAAGTAGAAGTCCACTAAGAATGCGAAGCTGATACAGGTTTTGATATCCTAAACCCGATAGTATGGAAAGCCCACAGCGAAATGTAATGAGCGAGGACTTGGAAGGATAGCGGGGCTTGCTACGATAGTATTTCAAATATTGCTTTACCAATAAATAATTAACTGCCAAAAATTCTACTTGTCAACTAGATTTTGTAACTTTTGTCAGTAAATAACGCTGTTTAAAAGCTTACACAAAACCGACAATTGCCTCGTTTTCGTATATGTTATTGTAAAAATCTTATTTAAATGAGGTAACAAAGGTGCCAATTAAAACATATTTATGGTAAAAGGTTGTTATGAAATAAAGAGATAAGGTGGCTTAATTCACCAATATGGCTTAATTGTTGATAAAATATAAAAATCGAGACGCCGTATTTATAAAACAAATTTATAGTTTAGTGTCGTCCCCGATAACATACAGATTATGGAAGCTAAATTTTCACCACAGGTTAAAGATGTGATTTCTTTCAGCAGGGAGGAAGCCCTGAGGTTAGGACACGATTATATAGGCGCAGAGCATTTGTTGTTGGGCCTCATTCGCGAAGGAGACGGTATGGCCATAAAGATCTTAAAATCTTTGGGAGTGGATACTTTAAAACTTCGCCGATCTATTGAAGAAGCCGTTAGAGGAACTTCGAGCGTTACGGTTAATTTGGGTAATATTCCTTTAACCAAACAAGCTGAAAAGGTTTTGAAGATTACCTATTTAGAGGCTAAAATATTTAAAAGTGATTTAATTGGAACTGAGCACTTGCTGTTGTCTATTTTAAGAGATGACGACAATATCGCTTCGCAGATTTTATTGCAATACGGTATTAACTACGAAACCTTTAAGCAGGAAGTAGAAGTTAATAAAAACGGATTTAAGGATGAAGCGCAAGGTGGTGGTACTGCTGGAGGTGATGATGACTATCAAGAAGAAGAAAGCTTCACTGCTCCTAAAAAGGTTTCGGATATTAAATCGAAAACTCCAGTACTAGATAATTTCGGAAGAGATTTGACTCGTGCTGCGGAAGAAGGCAGATTAGACCCAATTGTTGGTCGTGAGAAAGAGATTGAGCGTGTTTCGCAAATTTTATCGCGTAGAAAGAAAAACAATCCAATTTTAATTGGTGAACCTGGTGTGGGTAAAAGTGCCATTGCCGAAGGTTTGGCTTTGCGTATTGTACAACGTAAGGTTTCGAGAGTATTGTTTGGCAAACGTGTAGTGACATTGGATTTGGCTTCGTTGGTTGCAGGTACAAAATACCGTGGCCAGTTCGAAGAACGCATGAAAGCGGTAATGAACGAACTGGAGAAATCTACTGATGTGATTTTATTCATCGATGAGATCCATACCATTGTAGGTGCCGGTGGTGCTTCTGGCTCTTTAGATGCTTCGAACATGTTCAAACCTGCATTGGCAAGGGGCGAAATACAATGCATTGGCGCAACTACTTTAGATGAATATCGTCAGTACATTGAGAAAGATGGTGCTTTAGACCGCCGTTTCCAAAAAGTAATGATTGAGCCTGCTTCTCCAGACGAAACGATAGAAATTTTAAATCGTATCAAAGAGAAATATGAAGAACACCACGGTGTAACTTATACCGATGAAGCGATTAACGCCTGTGTTTCTTTAACCTCAAGATATATTACCGATAGATTTTTACCAGATAAAGCAATTGATGCTTTAGATGAAGCTGGTTCACGTGTTCACTTAACCAATATTCATGTTCCTGACAATATCATTGCTATTGAAAGTAAAATAGAGGATATCAAATTAGAGAAAAATCGTGTAGTGAAAAGCCAAAAGTATGAAGAGGCTGCTAAGCTACGAGATACAGAAAAGAATTTGCTAGAGGAGCTTGATAAAGCTAAGGCAGAGTGGGAAGCGGAGACTAAAACCAAACGTTATGAAGTTTCTGAAGACAACGTGGCTGAAGTAGTTTCGATGATGACCGGTATTCCATTGCAACGCGTTGGACAAACGGATAGCAATAAGCTGTTAAATATGTACGATACTATTGCTGATAAAATTATTGGTCAGGATGATGCGATTAAAAAATTAACAAAAGCTATTCAACGTACCAGAGCGGGACTGAAAGATCCTAAAAAACCAATTGGTTCGTTCATTTTCTTAGGCCCAACGGGTGTAGGTAAAACGGAGCTGGCTAAAGAATTGGCTCGTTTCATGTTCGATGCAGAGGATTCGCTAATTCAAATAGACATGAGCGAATACATGGAGAAATTCGCGGTATCTCGTTTAGTAGGTGCGCCTCCAGGATATGTTGGTTACGAAGAAGGTGGTCAATTGACTGAAAAAGTCCGTCGTAAACCTTATGCCGTAGTGTTGTTAGATGAGATTGAAAAAGCACACCCAGATGTATTTAATATCTTATTGCAGGTATTAGACGAAGGTCAGTTAACTGATAGTTTAGGAAGAAAAGTAGATTTCAGAAACACCATCATTATCATGACCTCGAATATTGGTGCACGACAATTGAAAGATTTTGGTGCAGGTGTTGGTTTCTCTACCTCCGCTAAAATTAACCAAAGTGATGCACACAGCCGTGGCGTAATTGAAAATGCACTTAAACGTGCCTTTGCACCGGAGTTTTTGAATAGGATTGATGATGTAGTAGTATTCAACTCGCTTGGTAAAGAAGAAATCTTTAAAATTATTGATATTGAGCTAAGAGCTTTATTTGGAAGAGTAGAAACTTTAGGCTATAAAATTAAGCTTACTGATGAAGCCAAAGATTTTATTGCTGACAAAGGCTTTGACAGTAACTTTGGAGCTCGTCCATTGAAACGTGCAATCCAAAAATACTTGGAAGACCCAATTGCTGAGGAAATCCTAAAAGGAGAAGTTCACGAAGGTGATACCTTGGAGGTAAACTACAATAAAGAAAAAGAAGAAATTGTAGTGGCACCAAAAGGCCCAAGTAAAAAGAAAAAGAAAGAAGAGGGAAGTGTAGAGTAGTAGGATAGGAAAAGCCCCACAGAAAATGTGGGGCTTTTTTATTTTCCATTAAAACAGGCTCATCTGTGCCTTTGGTACTTTAAATTGTGAGCTGTCGAGCTCAATTCTTGTGAGGTTAAGCTTGTTGATTTTACAATGTAGCTTAAAGGTATTGCTCATGAGTTGAGCAAAATTTCCTTCTCCACGCATTCTGGTGCCAAAACGACTATCATTTACATTCCCATGATGGCAATCTTGGATTTGGTGCCAAACCTTTTCAAACCTATCGGGGAAATTTTTGGAAAGCCAATCCTCAAATATCTTGCTGATTGAGCCATTTAACCTTACCACGGTATAGCCGGCAGATATTGCGCCCGCATTGGCACTTTCTTTTAAGATAGCTGGTATTTCATGATTGTTTAATCCCGGGATCATTGGAGCTGCCATTACGCCCATAGGTAAATTGGCTAAACTTAACTGCTCAATTACTTTTAAGCGTTGTTTAGCGGTAGTGGTTCTGGGTTCTAGCTTTTGTCGTAGGTTTTCGTCTAAGCTGGTAATGGAAACAAAAACACTCACCAATTTGTACTTGGCAAGTTCCTGTAGAATATCCAAATCACGTAAAATAAGCGCATTTTTGGTAATCATGAAAATAGGCTGTTTATACTCTAACGCAATTTGAAGTAATTGTCTAGTTAACTTATATTTTCGCTCACAAGGTTGATAGCAATCTGTATTTCCCGAAATGGTGATAGGAGAAGCTAGCCAACCTTTCTTTTCCAAAAATTTTTTAAAAAGCTCAGGAGCATCTTGTTTGACAATGATTTTTCGTTCAAAGTCCAATCCTGCACTAAAACCCCAGTATTCATGGGAATTTCTGGCATAGCAATAAATACAACCGTGTTCACAGCCTTGGTATGGATTGAGGGAATACAGCATGTTCACGTCCGGGCTTTCTACCTTATTGACAATACTTTTCGAGCTTCCTATAATAAACGAGGTCTTTTCGTTGGTAATTTCCCAATCATCAATTCCCTCTATGTGTTCTTTAGTGATGCTGTTTTTGAGATACTTATTGTCCGTATTTAATTGTGCACCCCTTCCGTTCAGGTAGTCATTTGTATTTTCTGACGTAGCTTTCATGATATAAAATTACTAAAATTTTTAGCAATTTTATATCAAGCGAAAATAGTTTGCTGATTATTTTATTTCAACTGGTTTAAATTCAATAGGTACAGCATCGGCCATTTTTTCGTAGGCCCAAAAACCTTTGTATAAGAAACTTCTTGGATTGGCAATGCTTCCGTTTTTATAAAAGAAAATTGGCGGTTCCATTAAATTGATGAGTGATACTTGATAGTTTCCCATATCAGGTGATCTGCTGACTTGAAATCCTAAATGACTAAATTCTTCTGTTTCCTTTTCCTTAGTGTACATTACAAAAAGCTCATCCGTAAAATTGATGTATTTAACATCTTGGTTATATGTTTTAACCAAAGTGTCTGTAAGTATTTGCGCTTTGTTTAACACCGCCATTGATTTGGGTTTGCTACGCTCTTTTAACCAGAAATTTAATGAATCATCTTTATTGAAGGTCAGTAAGTTAATGGCCCTTGAACCAGTAGAAAGTCTTTTGATATTGGCATTGATAACACTATCAGGCAGTCTGTTTTTATTGCCAATAGTCGCTAATTTATGTAATACAAAACCTTCGCTCCCTGATTTGCCTTCGTATAAAGATTGGAAGAAATGTTGTGAAGAGCCATAATAAGCCGTATTACGTTTTTTGTTCCATCTCTTGATTTTAGATTTTGAACCTTGCATTTCTTCGAAGAAAGGAAATCCCGCAAAATAAACGATATGAGTTCTGTAGCTATATTCAAAAGCTTGAAGCATATACTTGATTTTGTAGCCCAATGCTTTGTTTTCGATAATGAGAAACTCGTTACTTTTCACAGAAAGTAATCTTTGTTGTTTATCATAATCGATGATCAATACTTCGCTATTAAGGATCTTGCAATCTTTGGCATTTGGGGTTCTGCCAATAAAAAACTCCTTGAACAAGTTAAGGTAAGCTAGTCTATTTGGATCGGGTTTAATTACGACTTCATTTAGCATTACTGGATTGGAAGTCAATAGCACGTCCATATGCACCGATTTGTCAGAAATGATGATGCTTTTTGAATAGGGCATATAGCCAACAACTTGCACCAATACATCATAACTACCTGCAGAAAGTTTGGAAATCGTAAATTTTCCTTCGGCATTTGTAATGGTAGATATTTTTGTGCCACTTAGGTAAATGGCCGCACCTGGAATGGTTTCCTTTTCGTCTCGTACAGTTCCGCTGATGCTGAAATTGTCTTGGGCAACTGCCGAAAAATGGATAGCTATTAATAAAATGATTAAGTAAGGTTTCAAGCTCATACCACTAAGTTAACTAAAAGGTTAGTTATTTGAATGGTTTTTTACGAAAAATTCGTAGATTTTTTTAGGCTTGCCATGAAAACTAGCTCTAGCCGAGTAGTTCTTTGGCATTTTGTAGCGCTGAAGCCCCTGGATTTTTACCACTTAACATCTCTGCAATGGCATTCACTCTCTCGTCGCTGCCAAGTTTTTTGATACCGGTGGTAGTTTTGTCAGCTTTCTCATGCTTATGAACAAAATAATGCGAATTGCCTTTTGAAGCTATTTGCGGAAGGTGGGTAATGGCCAGTATCTGCATGTTTTGTGCCAAGGCATCAATCACCTCGCCAACACGTAGGGCAGTCTCGCCGGAAATTCCGGTATCAATTTCGTCAAAAATAAGCGTAGGTAGGGCCGTATGTTTGGCCAATAAAGCTTTAATGGCGAGCATTAGTCTCGAAAGCTCACCACCTGATGCTACTTTTCCAACAGGGGCTGCTTGTTGTCCAGCATTGGCAGTAAATAATAATTGTACCTCATTAATACCATTATTGTTTAGCTGTGCCTGCTCCATCAAATTAAAACTGATCGAAGCATTAGGCATATTCATTTGCTTTAATGCGGCGCCAACTTCTTTTTCGGCTCCGGTTATGGCTTTTCTTCTGTTGCTATCTAATTCCTTTGCTTGTTGATACAAATGTTTATTTAGCGCATCAATTTCTTGCTGAAGTTTTTCTAATTGCTCATCGCTGTTAAGTAAAGCATTTAAGTTTTGTGAAAGCTGTTCCTGTATAGCCAATAGTTCCGTATTACTAGTAACGCGGTGCTTTTGTTGTAGAGTATAGAATAGGTCTAAGCGTTCTTGAATAGTGTCCATTCGGGCAGCATTGTGTTCTGTACTTTCCTCAATACCACTAATTTCACTTGCAATATCTTTTAATTCAATTAATGAAGATTTTAGCCTTTCATTGAGTTCGGCAATTGCCGGGTCAAATTTTTCGACGCTATTTAACTGTAAACTGGCTTCTTTCACTAGATTAATTACCGCCGTTTCGTTCTCGCTGATCAAACTTGCACTTGCAATTAAAGAACGTTTGATACTTTCTGCGTGAGTTAGTTTCTCCAGTTCCTGTTCCAAATGTTCTTGCTCGTCTTCCTTTAAAGCTGCTTCTTCCAGCTCATTGAATAAAAACTGTTCGTAATCTTGCTTCTTTTTAGCTTCGTCAGTTTGTTCAGTTAATAAAGCAAGCTGTTTTTCCGTTTGCTTTAGTTGTTTAAAGCCTTCTCTGTAATTTTTAAGTAGAGGCTGATGGTTGGCCAATACATCCAAAATCAATAATTGAAAATCGGCATTGCTAATTTCTAACGTGGCATGTTGAGAGTGAATGGCAATCAAATTTTCCCCAATCAGTTTTAAAGTGGCTAAATTTACGGGGGTATCATTCACAAAAGTTCTGGATTTGCCGTCAATGGCAATCTCTCTACGTAAGGTCGTTTCCTGCTGAAAGTCTACATCATTATTCTCAAATAATAGCTTTAATTGCTCATCAGTCAGAAAAAAACTTCCTTCAATTACACACTTTTTATCCTGATTAAAAAAGTATTTGCTTTCAGCCCTTTGTCCTAAAATCAGCGATAAAGCCCCCAAAATGATAGATTTACCAGCACCGGTTTCACCCGTAATAATGTTTAATCCTCGGTCGAAATCAATTTCTAGGGTATCAATTAAGGCGTAATTGCGTATAGAAAGTTTTTGTAGCATATCTCCCGCTAAATTAAGAAAACAACAGGCTTAAAAAAATTAATGCCAACAGATAATTTATCACATTGAATTTTAATGAGTTTCGGTTTTTCTTTTGAAAATGGTGCAACGTTATAAAATGTTCTGCGTCTGTTGGGGTAAATGATGCAATTTTTTTCCCGACCAAACAAATACACACAATGAGCAGATCCTTTTTATTTTTATGTAGTTTGATGCTTTGCATCTTCTTTACAGCCACCAACCTAAAAGCACAAGAAAAAGCAGTGCAAGTAAAAGGTGTGGTGATCGACAGCCTTACCCAAAAGCCTGGAGAATATTTTACTATTGCACTTAAAAAAGATTCGGTAGTAATTAAAAGCGTTATTTCTGATGAGCAGGGAAAGTTTTCCTTTGGAGCGGTAAACCCAGGTCCATATACATTAATTGTAGGTTCGTTAGGATATAAGTCTAAACAGATTGCCGTAAAAGTTGCTGATGAAACCGACTTGGGCAAAATTCTGATGAAACCACAGGGAAACGATTTAAATGAAGTTTCTATTGTAGGTAGCAAGCCCATTATTAAACAAGAACCAGATAGAATTGTATACGACACCCAAGCGGATCCAGAAAGTAAGGTGCTTACCGTGTTGGATATGATGCGTAAAGTACCCTTGTTATCTGTAGATGCCGATGACAATGTGAAATTAAAAGGAACCGGTAACTACCGTATTTTGAACAATGGTAAGCCATCGGGGATATTAACCAGAGATCCAAAGGAATATTTAAGAAGCATGCCAGCAAATGGCGTACAAAAAATTGAGGTGATCACTACGCCTCCTTCCAAATATGAAAGTGAAGGTTTAGCAGGTTTAATCAATATCATCACCTCCAAAAAAACAGATAATGGTTACAATGGGAATGTAAACGTACGTAACCAATTCCCTGGTGGACCTAGCGGTAACTTAAACTTTACCCTAAAACAAGGAAACTTTGGTTTAAACGCCTACGGAGGTACAGGAGTGTGGCAAGTTGAAGGCATTAGAAATATTGATCGTAGAAACAGCAGGGGTACAGCTTCAGCTTCAAGTTTGTACTCTGAAGGCCTTCAAAAAATAGATAACTTTTGGGCTTGGGGAGGTGGTGAATTGAGTTACGAAATAGATTCGTTAAATTTAATTACTGCAGAAGTTAACCCTTACGGGGGTTACAATCAACAAGATTTAAATCAACAGTTCGAGGTTTTTGACACTAAAGCACGGTCCTATAATATGGACAGCAGAACTAGGTATGAGTGGGGTGGTACCGATTATACTTTCAACTATCAACGTGGTTTCAAGGATAAAAAAGAACACCTATTAACCTTTTCATACAAGCTTTTCGATAGTTCAGAACCACAACTTAACGATGTGCGTTTCTCAAAAGGAGTTGATTTTGAGGGAATTGATTATAAGCAGGACAACACCAGCAAGTCGATGGAGCAAACCGCACAGTTAGATTATATTAACCCATTTAAAGTAGTGACAGTAGAAGCAGGGGTGAAAGCAATTTTGAGAAACGGCAAAAGTAATTTCCAATTTTTAAATTTCAACGCTGCCCAAAATGGATATGTAATTGACCCAGACCAAACGAATAAATACGACAACGATCAAGACATTTACGGTGTTTATAATACCTATACCTTGAAGGTGAAAGACTGGACATTTAAAGCTGGTGCTCGTTTAGAAGGGACTTATGTAACGGGTAATTTCGAGAGCAAAGGTTCAAAAGTAAAAACAGATTATTTTAACCTTATTCCATCTGTTTCCTTTAACAAGAGTTTAAAAAATAGCCAGAGTTTTAGTATTGGTTATACCCAACGTATCCAACGCCCAGGTATTTGGGATCTTACTCCTTTCGTAGACAAATCAAGACCTGGTTTTGAGTATTTTGGTAATCCAGATTTAAAGGCCGTATTAAGCAATAACTTCGAGGTAACCTATAGCAATTTCAAAAAAGGGTCACTCAATGTAAGCTTAACCTATAATTTTGCCAACAACACACAGCAAAGGGTATTTGAGTTTGTGCCGGCAGAAAATATCACTAGGGTAACCTCAAAAAATATTGGTAAAGACAGGTTGTTGGGAACCAATATTAACTTCAATTATCCTATCACAGCTAAATGGAATTTGAATTTAAGCGGTAACTTGAATTATATACAGTTAGAAGGAATTGTTAACGAAAAATTGACGAAAAACGACGGTATAACAGGTTACATAAATTTCAGCACCAACTATAAATTTGAAAATACTTGGAAAGCCAGTGTATCTGTTAACTATGGTGCCCCAAATGTAATGCTACAGGGTAAATCAAATGATTACTACTACATAGGTTTTAGTGGAAGCAAGGATATTATCAAGGATAAACTGACACTTTCTGCCATGGTCGCAAATCCTTTTCAACAATATAGAGCATATAGAAACTATACCGAAGGAGATAACTTTACCCAGGAACGTATTCGAGAAAATCCTTTCAGAAGAGTGAGTGTTGGTTTAAACTGGAAATTCGGAAAGTTTGAAGGATCAATCAAAAAGAGCGAGCGTAGTATCAATAATGATGATACTAAGAAATCGAGTAACTAATTTGTTTTGAGGAATGCTGAGGCTGGGTGTCATATAAGATGCCCGGCTTTTTTATGCATAAAGCAGTTTCAGTGCTAAAATTAATTTTCGTGGGGCTATCCGCTACAACCTTTTATTTGTATGCCTGTCATTCCGAGGAACGAGGAATCTACTTGTTATGTGCAATAATTTACAGATTTACTCCCGTAGCTGCTTCGCGGTCTTCACTAGCGATCAGAATGACAAGAAAGCAAAAGGATTTCCGCTGCTATCCCGTTTAGATAACGAAACGTCTGCATTTAACATGTTTGGTTAGTTGTTACTTCTGTTCTTACTTCGTCATCTCGACCATAATGGAGAGATTTTTAGGTGTAATTTTGTCATTCAGAGCGCAGCGAAGAATCTCTAAAGGACTGTGGAAATATCAATTAGTTTTGCTTTACAGAGATTCCTCCTATCATCGGAATGACAAAAGAGGGGGAGTCTTACTCCACCTCTGCACTATCCTTCGCATACATTTCAGCTATGGCTGGAGCATATTTCTTTTCAACCACACGGCGCTTAACTTTTAGCGTAGGGGTAATTTCGCCCTCATCAATACTAAACGGATTACGCTTAATCTTGAAATGCTTGATACGTTCGAATTTCGCCAGCTCGTTACTGATCTTTTTGATGTCTTTTTCCATCCAATCGTTGATATCTTGCTCATCAATAAAATCACCCTCACGTTGGAAAAACTCCTCTTTCAGGTTAAACGTTTCCTGTAAAGTTTCCTTATTGGGGATAATAATAGCAGTAATGTATTCTCGTTTATCACCAATCAAAAACAACTGATCAATTTTAGGACTTTTTAAATAAATATTCTCTACCGGAGTAGGGTACACATTTTTACCGTAAGCGTTTACAATCATGTTTTTAAGCCTATCGGTAATTTGTAGGTTGCCTTTATAAAAACGACCAATGTCGCCCGTATGGAACCAATTATCCTTATCAATAGCCTCCGCTGTTTCCGCAGGCTTGTTGAAATAGCCTTTCATTACACAATGTCCACGAACAATAATTTCACCCTCTTCACATTCAAAATCCTCGTTAAACGTATCATGAGTTTGAATATTGATGATTTGCTTGGTGTCTACATTTTGTATGCCTATTTCAATTCCGGGAATTACACGACCTACCGTACCATAAACTTGACGGTGATACTCCGTAACAGCCATTACCGGCGATGTTTCCGTCAAACCAAAACCTTCTAGAATTTTAATTCCCAAGTTTCCGAAGAACTCACCTACATTTTTAGGCAAAGCAGCTCCACCAGAAATCATGAATTTTAAGCGACCACCAGTTTTCTCTTTAATCTTACTGAAAACTAACTTTTCAGCAAGCGCTTTCTTACCGCTCAATACCAAACCTGGGTTTTTGCCTGCTTCCTTTTTTTCTCTGTAGGCACTTCCTGTTTCTAAGGCCCAAGTAAATATTTTAGCTTTTAAACCTCCGGCAGCAGTACCTGATTTAATAGCTTTATCATGAATACGCTCCAATAAACGAGGTACACAGTTCATTACTGTTGGTCTTACTTCGCCCATATTTTTGGCCAGTAGCTCTAAACTTTGAGCAAAGGCAATTTTACAGCCCTGTGCACAGCAAACGTGATAGGTAGCTGTACGCTCAAACACATGCGACAAAGGTAAAAATGAAAGGAAAGTCTCCGTTTCATCAATTACAGGAATTTGCTCCAGGCATACTTTCACATTCTCTACAAAATTGTAGTGGGTAAGCATTACACCTTTCGGTGTACCTGTAGTGCCCGATGTATAAATCAAGGAAGAAACGTCCATTGGTTTAACCTCGCCGCGCATTTGGTCGATAGTTGTTTTTTCTGTTTCGCTAACGGGTCTGTTTAAAATATCTTGATAATCAATGATCTCAAGGTTTAAACCTTCAGGAATTGCAATTTTTCCAAAATCTGCAAAAGCAGGGATAATGTATTTCAGTTCTTTGCAGTTCTCGGCAACCTTTAGTATTTTTCTAAATAAAAATGGATTACCTACTAAAATGGCTTTAATGCCCGAATCGTTAATGATATAGGCAACTTCTTGCTCAGAGAGTGTAGGATAAATAGAAACATTGATCACACCAATCTGCTGTATACCTTGGTCATAAAAAACGTATTCAGGCGAATTTTCTATCATCAATCCGAGCCTATCGCCTTTCACTATGCCCTTATCCAGAAAAAAAGCAGCTACGGCATCGGCCTTTGCTAGTGTTTCTTTAAAAGAAATTTCTTCCCATTCAGCTCCTTTTTTATGGATTAAAAAGGTGGTTTCTGGCGTATGTATATGTTGTACAACATTGCGTAGGAGTGAGGGTACGGTAGAAAATTCGTTGAATGTTACCATGTTACATTTACTGTTTGGTGTGTTTTAACCGACAATGATAAACTATTGTAACTAATAATACAAAATGAATTTAAGATTGTTGGTAAAAATAGAATTCAGCTTAGATGTTCCGGTTCGATGAAGCCTTAAAGGAGCATCTCAATAGAAAAACCTTAAATAACAAAAGGCACCGATGAACAGTGCCTTTAATAATATTTTATGATTTGAACTTATACAGAGAAACTTTCTCCACAACCGCAGGTTCTGCTGGCATTGGGATTGATAAAGTTGAAGCCTTTGCCATTTAAGCCATCAGAGAAATCGAGTTCTGTACCAGCAAGGTATAAAAATGACTTCATGTCCAAGGCTATTCTAATTCCACGGTCCTCGAAAAACTGGTCACCCGTTTTCTCTTCGTTATCAAAATCAAGATTGTATGATAAACCAGAGCAGCCTCCGCCTTTTACCGAAACACGTAAAAAGTAATCAGAGCCCAATTGCGAATCTTGCATTAGGTGATCTATCTTATTTTTTGCCTTATCTGTTATAGTAATCATAATTGTAGTAGTTAGTATTTAGTATAGAGTATTTAGACAAGCTACATATGCAGTTATTGCCATTATCTTTACCTTTTTTAGCAGTCGGTACTTAACGATGATATCTAAATACTAACTACTAAATACTTTTTAGTGGTGCGATTTTGGTAATTCCAACGCTTCCAAACCATTTTTAACGCGGTAATCGTTAATAGCAGATTTGATTGCATCTTCAGCCAATACCGAACAGTGGATTTTTACGGGAGGTAAAGCTAATTCTTCTACCAAATCCATATTGTCGATAGCTAGAGCCTCGTCAATCGTTTTTCCTTTTAACCACTCTGTTGCTAATGAAGACGAAGCAATAGCTGAACCACATCCAAAAGTTTTGAATTTAGCATCGGTAATTACGTTTTCGTCGTTAACCTCAATTTGTAGGCGCATTACGTCGCCACACTCAGGAGCACCAACTAAGCCAGTACCCACATTTTTATTGTCTTTATTTAAAGTGCCAACGTTTCTAGGGTTGGTATAGTGATCAATTACTTTCTCTGAATATGCCATGATATTTTAGATTTTAGATTTACGATTTTAGAATTTCTACCACCGTAAATATGATATTCTTTAATTTATTTAATGATTGTCTATTTCAAATCGTAATTCGTAAATCTACAATCGTAACTCTCCTTAGTGTTCTGCCCACTCAATTTTGCTCAAGTCAATACCTTCTTTAAACATTTCCCAAAGTGGAGAAAGATCTCTCAAGTGGTTTACTGCTTTTTTGGTATTTTCTATTGCATAATCAACTTCTTCCTCAGTCGTAAATCTACCTAAACCAAAACGTATCGAAGAGTGTGCCAAATCATCAGAAAGGCCTAATGCTTTTAATACATATGATGGTTCCAATGAAGCAGAAGTACAAGCCGAGCCTGAAGAAACAGCTAAATCTTTCATCGCCATCATTAAACCTTCACCTTCTACATATTTAAAAGAAATGTTGGCAACATGTGGCAAACGGTGATTTACGTTTCCGTTTACATAGCTTTCTTCAAGTTGAGTTAACGCACTTTCTAGTTTATCACGTAAAGCAGATAAACGCTTAGCTTCTTCGTCCATTTCTAAACGGCAAAGTTCACAAGCTTTACCTAAGCCAACAATACCTGGTACGTTTAAGGTTCCTGAACGCATGCCACGCTCATGACCACCACCGTCCATTTGAGCGGTAACTTTAACTCTTGGTCCTTTTCTGCGTACATATAGAGCTCCAATACCTTTTGGTCCGTACATTTTGTGTGCACTGAAAGCCATCAGGTCAATGCCATCTGCATTTACATCAACTGGGATTTTACCTACAGCTTGTGTCGCATCAGTCATGAACAAAGCGCCATGTTTGTGTGCAATGGCAGAAATTTCTTTCACTGGTTGTACTACACCAATCTCGTTGTTACCATACATGATAGATACCAAAATGGTTTCAGGAGTCATTGCTGCTTCAAGCTCTTGAAGGTCAATTAAGCCATCTTCCTTTACATTTAGGTAAGTGATTTTTGCACCCAGTTTTTCCAAATGCTTGCAGGTATCCAATACAGCTTTATGTTCTGTAGTAGCGGTAATGATGTGATTACCTTTATCGGCATACATTTCAAAAACACCTTTAATGGCCAAGTTGTCTGCTTCAGTAGCACCAGAAGTAAAGATGATTTCTTTTTCTGTACAGCCAATTAATTTAGCAACTTGCTCACGGGCGTAATCTACTGCCTCTTCAGCCACCCAACCAAAAGCATGGTTACGGCTAGCTGCATTACCAAACTTAGAAGTAAAGTAAGGTAACATAGCTTCTAAAACCCTTGGGTCTAAAGGGGTAGTAGCGTTATTATCTAAGTAAATAGGAAGTTCCATTATCTAATTCTTGTCTTAATTAATATACAAAGATACGAAAAAACTTTCCGAACAATTATAAATAATAGCTATGAAGGTATAGTTAAAACCTGCATTTTTACATTCTGATAACCTTAAATCTATGAACAAGATAGAACACATTGGTATTGCCGTTAACGATTTGAAGCAGGCTTCTGCATTATATGAAAAGCTTTTGGGTACAAATTGCTATAAAATGGAGACTGTTGAAAGTGAAAATGTAAATACGGCCTTCTTTAAAGTCGGGGAAAATAAGATTGAACTTTTGGCGGCAACTGCCGAGGAAAGTGCTATTGCCAAATTTATAAGCAAAAAAGGGGAAGGGATACACCATATTGCCTTTGATGTAGACGATATTTATGCGGAAATGGAAAGGTTGAAAAGAGAAGGTTTTGTATTGCTTAACGAGCAACCGAAAAAAGGAGCAGATAACAAATTGATTTGTTTTGTGCATCCTAAAGCAACAAATGGTGTTTTAATAGAACTTTGCCAGGAAATCAGATGAGTGAAATGTCCTTAGCTAAAATGGTAGGCAAAGATTTTGAGCTACCTGAAGAAATATCCGAAACCCAATTGCGTGAAGCTCTAGTAAGGGCTTTTGAATATTTGGTGGAAGATGATTTTCCAAAATTGGTGCAAATTCTTTATCGTGCCGATGTGGATCAGGATAAGCTTAAAAAGCTGCTGGAAAGTGCCGAAAATGCCAGTTCAGGAGAAGTAATTGCTGATGCCTATATTACAAGACAGAAAGCTAAACTAGAGATTTGGAATAAGTACAGCAAACCCGCTAACGGTTAATAATGGCTATGGCTTCATTGGCTATCTTTTTCAGATTTCCAGCATCTGTATTGCAAAAAATAATCACCTTGTATTGAGCGCTTGGTAGCTGTAAATAGGTATGATTAAAGCCTCCAATATTGCCGTTACGCTCAATAATGTTGATTTTTTTGCCTGCTATAGTTTCTTCACCCACATAACCTCCCGGAGAAACATAATAATTTCTGCTTTCGACTAAACCAATTTCTTTTAAAGGTTGGTAAAGTTCAGTCAATGATTGCTTATTAATGATTTGTAGTTGTTCCAAAGCTAGGCTAAACTGTAGTAGCTCACGTGGAGTGCTGAATATTGCGCCGGCACCTGCATAATTTTCAATATACAATGGGTAATTGTTCTGTAATGGGTCTTTTACTTTTTCGTTGCCAAAAGAATAGTTATAGTAACCATATGCCAAGTTGCGGATGACTGAATCTCTATTGGTTATTCCAGTGTTTTCAAGTTTCAAGGGCTTCGAAATCAACTCATCTAGTAATGTTGCCCAAGGTTTTGCATACACTTGCTCCAAAATGGCGGTTAGCAGAATAAAGTTGACGTTGTTATACCTGTATTTGCTTCCTGGCTCAAATAATAAGGTGTCTTTAATTCTTTTGGAGATGAATTCTTTAGGCGACAGCTTCACCATGTAGTCGGGTATTTTTTCATTGAGTAAACCCGAAGTATGATGAATAAGGTCCTTGATTTTGATTTTTGTGTTGTGCTTAGGCAATAAGGTTGGTACATAAACATCGATAGTATTGTTGAAGTCTAATTTCCCTTGTTCCTTTAATTTAAGAGCCATTACCGAAGCATACAGTTTGGTAATGGAAGCAATGGAGAAGCGGGTTTCTTTGTCTATTTGGACACTAAATTGCCTGTTAGCAAGCCCATATTGTTTTTCGAAAATGATTTTATCGCCCTTGGTAATCAATATGGAGCCATCAAATCTTCCCTTCCTAAGATTTGATGTAAATAAGCTATCGAGCTGTTTTTGTTGAGCGCTAACATTAAAAACATAAAGTAGCAGAATCATAATTCCTTTAATTTTCATCTTTTAGTTTTTCGACATAAGACAATGAAACTTAAAGGACGTTGCATCTAAAGATGGATATTTAATCTTCCTTTTTAAATTGTAGACTTGCGAAGTGTAGACTTACGAAGTTTTTAAAACTTCGTAAGTCTTAAACTGTCTTAAGCTGTATTCAGCTGTGCATCTTTGGCTAAAATTAATCTTCCTCTTTCGAAAGTGCTTTTGTGGCCACTTTGCCAACACTAAGCCCCTGCACAATGATGGAGAATACCACAATAAAATAGGTGATGGCCAAAATCACCGGTTTGTGTGGACCTTCGTCGATAGATAGGGCTAGGGCAATAGAAACACCACCTCTTAAGCCTCCCCAAACCAATACTTTTATGGTTCCCTTGCTAAATTTGTTCCTAAAAGGAATAACTTTAACAGGGATGTAGATAGAAATAAATCTGGCGAAAAGTACCACAATAATACTAATCCCACCCATTACCCAGTAATTAGTGATGTTAGGAATGATTAAGAGTTCAAAGCCGATAAATAGAAATAGAATGGCGTTTAAAATTTCATCTATCAATTCCCAGAACTTGTTCAGATAATCTTTGGTAGTGGCCGACATTGCCGTTCTTTTTCCGTAATTACCAATCACAATACCAGCGGCAACCATGGTGAGAGGGCCAGAAATATGCATTGCTCTAGCAATTAGATAGCCGCCCATTACTACGGATAAAGTAATTAGGACAGAAACTTTATAGTCGTCAATTTTACGCATGGCGTTTGAGGCACCTAAACCTAGCAGTGCTCCTACAATAAATCCGCCAGCTGCTTCTTTAACCAAAAGCCATGAAATATTACTAAAAGAAATGTCAATGTCACTGCTTTGAGTAAGTTGTAAAATCACGGCAAACACTACAACGGCAACACCATCATTAAAGAGGGATTCGCCTGCTACCTTGGTTTCGAGCGATTTTTTTACTTTGGCTTCCTTTAAAACGCCCATTACAGCAATGGGGTCTGTAGGTGAAATTAAAGCCCCAAATAGCAAACAGTATAAAAACGGAATGTTAAGGTTGAATAATGGTGCGATGTAGAATGTCAGTCCGCCGACCACGAAAGTAGAAATGACCACACTTACCGTAGAGAAAATAACGATTGGACCTCTTTGTTCCTTTAGATCCTTTAGGTTAATATGGATAGCTCCCGCAAATAAGAGGAAATTTAACATGGCTCCCATCAGCACTTCAGTGAAATCTACATCTCGTAAAAGATTAGAAAAATGGGTAAACGTATCAGGAAATAGATGACCCGTAATAACCAAAACTATTGACGATAGCATCGCGATGATCATGATGCCGATAGTAGAGGGAAGCTTTAGGTAGCGCAAATTTAGATAGGAAAAAAATGAGGCTAGGACGATGAGGACAGAAAACGAATAGTATAACTCCATGAATAAAAATTAAAGATTTTCGAAATAGGTAAGTTCGCAAGATATCTAAAAAAGGCCTTTTTTGCAAGAATGGACGGGCTTTGATGGTCGTAAGTCAGTTCATTCAGTTTAAATCATTTATATTTGAAAAAATATCTCTTTTGTAATATTGTTTATATGGAAAATAATCTAGATATTTGCACCTCTAAAAATAAAGATTAAGATCAGAGGCGCCCATCCGTATCGTTTGCCAGCAAATTGCAAAAGTAACGTTGGGGTTTCAAAATAAAGTTTAAATAGATTATGAAAAAAGATTTGCATCCATCAAGCTACAGATTTGTTGTATTTAAAGACATGTCTAACGACTATTCTTTCTTAACAAAATCTTGTGTTGAGACTAAAGAAACTGTTAAATGGGAAGATGGTAATGAGTATCCTCTTTACAAATTAGAGATTTCTCACACTTCTCACCCTTTCTATACTGGTAAAATGAAATTGGTTGATACAGCAGGTCGTATCGATAAATTCAAAAACCGTTACGCTAAAAAATAATTTAGCTAAAGAGATATTTTTTGAAAGTCCCGAGCGTAAGCCCGGGACTTTTTTTATTTTTGTTGCTTATGGCAATCAATCTTTTTGATGACAAATCTTGGCTAACACTTAGGCCGCTAACATTTACACGACCTGTAGCCGATTTAAGGGTCGGTATTTTGACCATTGCGCAGAAATGGGCAAAATATCTTGACGTAGCATTTGGCTACCAAACAGAAGGCTATCTAAGTAGGAAATATTCATTGTTGGAGGCAGAACTATTCATTAATGGTTCAATTTGCCCTGACGGTGAGTTGTTAGATGCGATAACAAACTTAAAAGATGGACAGGTGCTACATGCAGCTGATGTGGTGATTGCTTATAAATCATCTGGCATTCTTCATCATACAGCAATGAGCAGCTTGGAAAGAGTCGCTTATCTAGATGGATTTGTGAAAATTGACTATCCAGAACAAATTTTCGGATATAATGATGTTGAATTGCAAAAGGACTTTGCGTTATTGACCAAAGGAAGAACTTCTGCTAAGTTAAGCAGTACTAATACCATTTTGGGGGATAACATTTTTGTAGATGAGGGAGCAACAGCAGAATGTTCAACCTTTAATACTTTGCAAGGTCCAATTTATCTGGGGAAAAATAGTCAGATTTGGGAAGGCTGCCATATCCGTGGTTCATTTGCATTATGTCACGATTCTCAAGTTAAAATGGGTGCCAAAATTTATGGCAAAACAACTATTGGTCCATTTAGCAGAGTGGGAGGTGAGATTAATAATGCCGTGATTTGGGGATATTCGTCAAAAGGTCATGAGGGCTATTTGGGGAATTCTGTATTAGGCCAGTGGTGTAACATTGGTGCCGATAGCAACAATTCCAACTTGAAGAATAACTATGCGGAAGTTCGCTTATGGGATTATGATAAGGAAACTTTCCGAAAAACGGGATTGCAGTTTTGCGGCTTGATTATGGCCGATCATGCAAAATGTGCCATCAATACCATGTTCAATACCGGTACGGTAGCTGGCGTAAGTGCTAACGTTTTTGGAGCAGGATTCCCTCGTAATTTCATCCCAGATTTTTCATGGGGTGGTTCTCATGGCTTTGATGTATATGCTTTAGATAAGATGTTGGAGACCACTGAGAAAGTTTATGAGCGTAGAGATACGGTTTTAGACGAAATAGAAAGAGGAATCATCACACACATCTTTGAAATGACAAAACAATATAGACACTTTTAATTACAATTTTAGATTTACGAATGACGATTTTAAAGTTTGCGATACACGTATAACTTGGAACGTACAACTTAAAACCCAATATAGATATGAGAAAAAAAATAGTTGCTGGAAACTGGAAAATGAATAACGACTACAATGAAGGAGTTTCATTGTTCTCTGAAATTGTAAACATGGTAAGAGACGAGAAAAAGGGCGACCAAATTGCGGTAATCTGTTCTCCATTTATTCATTTGAATAGCCTAGCACAACTATCGTCGGGTGTGGTTAAAATTGGTGCGCAAAACTGCCATCAAAATGAAAACGGTGCCTATACAGGAGAAACTTCTGCAAAAATGATCAAATCTACAGGTGCAGAGTACGTGATTATTGGCCACTCAGAGCGTAGACAATATTTCGCGGAAAGCAATCAGCTATTGGCAGAAAAAACCGTTATTGCATTGAAAAATAACTTAGTACCTATTTTCTGTATTGGCGAAACTTTGGATGAAAGAAATAACGGAAGTTATTTTAACGTGATCGAAAGCCAACTTGAAGAAGGTGTTTTTGGTTTAAGTGCGGATGATTTCGGCAAAGTGGTATTAGCTTATGAGCCAGTTTGGGCTATTGGAACCGGCTTAACCGCTACGCCCGACCAAGCACAAGATATCCATGCTTTTATCCGTTCTAAAGTTGAAGCAAAATATGGAATGAACGTTGCCGATGATACAACGATTTTATATGGTGGAAGCTGTAATGCCAAAAATGCTCCTGAACTTTTTGCTCAAGCCGATATTGACGGTGGTTTAATTGGCGGCGCTTCATTAAAATCACGTGATTTTACAGACATTGTTAAAGCATTAAATTCTTAATGGATTATATACAGGTAAGTTTTAGTTTCGAGCAGATCGAAGAATACCAGCAAGATCTTTTAGTTGGCCAACTGGCCGAAATAGGCTTCGATTCCTTTGTAGATTCTATAGAAGGTTTCGATGCCTTCATTATTGCTGATCAATTTGAAGAGACTAAGCTAAAGGAAGTAGTGGAAGAACTGGATTTTGCAGTTAGTTATAAAGTGCAGGAAATTGCACCTCAAAATTGGAACGAAGAGTGGGAGAAGAATTTTAGCCCACTGATCATTAGTGATAATTGCTATGTAAGGGCAACTTTCCATGAACCTCAGCCACAGTATCAATATGAAATAGTGATTGATCCAAAAATGGCTTTTGGTACTGGACATCACCAAACCACTACCATGATGATGCAATATGTACTTGAAACTGATGTAGCCGATGCTTCGGTATTGGACATGGGCGCTGGTACCGCTATTTTGGGAATTTTAGCTGCAAAAAGAGGAGCGAAGGATATTGTGGCGATAGACTATGATGAGGTTTGCTATTTAAGCGCCATCGAAAATGCAAAGCTAAACCATATCGAAAATTTGGTTTCTCTACATGGTAGTAAAGAAGTAATTCCTCAAACTACTTTCGATATCATTTTAGCAAATATTAACAGAAACATCCTTTTAGACCAGATAGAAAGCTACGCTGCTGTACTCAAGCATGATGGATTGATTTTATTCAGTGGTTTTTACGAAACCCCAGATTTGGACATCATTAAATCACATGCCGAACAATATGGCCTATTGTACCAAAACCATAAAAAAATGGGCGACTGGGTAGCGGCAAAGTTTGTAAAGAAATAACTCCCAACCCCTAAAGGGGGGTATTAGGTTTATAAGATTTGAAAATAATTTCCTCCCTTTAGGGAGATTAGGAGGGTTTATGAAGATACATTTAATAGCTATTGGTGGTGCTGCAATGCACAATTTAGCGATAGCACTACATAAAAAAGGTTTTAAAGTAAGTGGCTCAGATGATGTGGTTTACGAGCCTTCTAAAAGCCGCCTGGATAAATATGGTTTGCTGCCAGCCAAAATGGGTTGGGATGAAAGTCGTATTACGCCAGATATTGATGCCATCATTTTGGGGATGCACGCTCGCGTAGATAATCCTGAATTACTGAAAGCGCAAGAGTTGGGATTAAAAATCTATTCTTACCCAGCGTATATCTATGAGCAATCAAAAGATAAAGTTAGAGTAGTGATAGGAGGAAGTCATGGTAAAACGACCATTACTTCTATGATTTTGCATGTGCTTAATTATCATCAAAAGGATTTCGATTATTTAGTTGGTGCTCAGTTGGCTGGTTTTGATACCATGGTGAAAATTACTGATGCAGCCCCTATTATGGTGATTGAAGGCGACGAGTATTTGGCTTCACCGATTGATAGAAGACCAAAGTTCCATCTATATCACGCCAATATTGCGGTAATTAGTGGTATTGCTTGGGACCATATCAATGTATTTCCAACCTTTGCCGACTATGTAGAGCAGTTTGCCAAATTTATAGAAACGATTACACCAAAAGGTACTTTGATTTATTGTGAAGTAGATGAGGGGTTAAATCAAACAGTATTAAAATCGACGGCCGATGTGGAAAAGATTCCTTATGGTGTTCCGCTTCATGAAGTAAGAAATGGGGTGACCTATTTGTTGCCTCAACAAACGCCGTTAAATGTGTTTGGAGATCATAATTTAATGAACTTAAATGCAGCAAAGCAAGTTTGTACTAAACTAGGTATTACAGAGGAAGGATTCAATGCAGCCATCGCTTCTTTTGCTGGTGCAGCTAAAAGATTGGAACTGGTGAGTGCTGTAAACCAAACCAATGTTTATAAGGATTTTGCCCATTCGCCGTCTAAGCTAAAAGCGACGATTCATGCCGTTAAGGTACAGTTTACGGATAGAAAATTGGTAGCACTGATGGAATTACATACTTTTAGTAGTTTGAACAAGCAGTTTTTAAAGGAGTATAGCGGAGCAATGAAAGATGCTGATTTGGCGATTGTTTACATCGATGCAAAGACTTTTGAGCAGAAAAAAATGCAGCCGTTAACCGAAGCGGATATTAAGGAAGCCTTTGAAGATGATAAACTGTTATTTTTTGACGACTCGGCTAAGCTAGAAGCTTATTTGAAAAGTCTTAATTATCATCAAACTAACTTGCTGTTAATGAGCTCGGGTACTTACGCAGGACTTGATTTGCCTAAATTGGCGAGTGAATTAAAAACAAACTAGTTTATATTTTGGACAGTCAGCACTTAATTACGGAGGTAGGAAGCAACATTAGGCAGCTGCGACTGGAGAAGGGAAAGGGGCAAACTGAAGTGGCCAAGGCATTGGGTATTTCAGTAGCCGCGCTTTCAAAAATTGAAAATGGACAAACAGATATTAATTTATCTCGTTTAATTCAAATGGCAAAGTATTTCGGAGTTTCTGTGGCTTCTGTTCTTTCAAAGGACATTCCTGCTACCTTTCAATCATCACAGAATACGGCCGAGATTTCCTTGTTGAAAAAACTACTCGCTGATAAGGATGCGGAAATAATGAAGTTGCAAAAAAAGGTCATTGACCTTTACGATAAGTTAGGTCTATAATACTATTTCGATAGTTTTACAGAATGGTTTACCGTGCCCTTAGTCGGCCTTAAAAATTCTTTCTTAAGGTCAAATGCTTCTTGCCAAACCTGGCTCCAGTTGCCTGATGAATGGCCAACATTTTTTCATTAAAATCTCCAACCCAAGAAAGCTCTAGTTCTTCGTAATTTTTCTTGTTTGGCAACACATACTCCTTCAATTTGATAAATAGAGAAGATTCCAGGCCATGTTTTTGGTAGGTTTGCTTGGTGCCCATTACGATGGCACGCATTCTATTTACACCCGCCCAACGCCTATAGGCAAATTGCAATTTTTGCCATAAGCCCAGTTTTCCATTAAAACCTCTGATCATTTGGTTAGCGTCAGGGATAATTACCACAAATGATGCGGGCTCCCCATTTGAATAGGCAAACCAGATTAATTTTTCGTCCATAATCACCTCCATCTGCTTGAAGCTTTCCTGCAGTATTTCCTTTTTGATGGGAACAAAATTTTCGAAATCCTTCCAACCATCATTGTATATTTCCATTAAATCGTCAATGTACTTGTCGGCGTTTTTTTTGTCGAAATGCTCAAAGGAATAAGCCGGTTTACTTGCTACCCAATTTGCAATTTTTGTAAAGCGTTCTGGAAAGGGCTTCTTTACGTCTACAATGTTGGTAAGCTGTTCATAGGCAGTCTCAAACCCATAATTGTTAAATAACTTTAGGTAGTAGGGTAAATGGTAGTTCATGCCATAGGAAGCAGGGGAGAAGCCTTCTATAAGCAATCCCCAAAAGGTATCGTTTTCGCCAAAGTTGATTGGCCCTTCCATGGCTTTCATGCCGCGTTCGGCTAGCCAATTTTTAGCAGTATCAAAAAGTAGATCAGCGGCATTTTGATCATCTATACATTCAAAAAAACCCATGCCGCCAGTAGGAACTTCATAGCCATAGGCCTTCTTTTCGTTAATAAAAGCAGCAACTCTTCCAATTACTTTATCCTTGTTGTCTAACAGCACCCATCTGGTGCATTGCCCATGTTTAAAAAATGGATTTTGATTGGGGTTAAATGTCTTTTCAATATCTTGGTCCAAAGGTCTGATGTAGGCTTTGTCATTATGGTAGAGATGATTTACCACATCAAGAAATTGTTTTTTTGTTTGATTGTTATTAACTGCTAAGACTTTCATGCGGGGGCTAAAATAACAAAAAGCATCTGTTTAGGATGCTTTTTGTGATAATGTTTATAAACTGTTTTTAATAATCTTCGTCATCATCGTCGTCATAACTATCGAAATTGTCGAAGTCGTCCAGAGGCATGTCAAAGTCATCTTCGTCCTCATCTACATTTTTCTCATCTTGGACGTCATCTAGTTCTTCATCCATCTCTTCTTTCTTAGAATTTGGCTTGCCTGTCGGCTTGTCTTGAATAGGTTTTTTTGGCGTTTTCATTACACAAAAAATTGTTAATAGTTCGAAAGTTAAATGCGCTAATTAAAGTTACAAAAATCTTTTTTAAAATGGAAAACAGCGTTGTTTGTTTCGTTTTTTCGCAGGCTCAAAAATAGAATAAAAACCATTTTTGGAAAACTTTTTTTGAATTTTTTACGAGACTTTTTTGAAGGCAGAAAAACTAAGAATGGCATAAAACAAAAAAGCGTCCTAATTAAAAAATCGGGACGCTTTTAACACACAAATGAAACCTGAATTGAGATATACTTTTAGGTTAGGTTAAAAAATATCTTTGTCAATCCTATATGAACGTTCTCAGAACAAACAATTAATGTTTGCTTAATTTCTTAAAACAAGTTTAATACAAAAAAGCCTAAGATGCACGCTTATTTAGTGAGTGGTAGTAATATTTGAGTAAACGGTATTTTAAGAGTTGAATGGGATAGAGATGGATACGATAGTGCCTGTTTTTCCGTGCTGTTTAATGTCCAGTTGTATGGATTTTGCTTCAATTTTGTTTAATAGATTGATTCGTTCTTTTGTTAAATCCATGCCCTTGCTCTGATGTCCCTCTTTTTTGGCTGCTAATGAATTGTCTATGCCTATGCCATCGTCAATAATCCTGATCAGCAAAGTCTCGTCGTTTTGTTCGCTGATGTTAATGGTCACCGTTCCTCCTTCCTCTTTAGGCATAATGCCATGCCAAATTGCATTTTCGATGTATGGCTGTAGCAACATCGAAGGAATTTGCGTTTCTTCCTTATCTATTTGTGGATCCACATGGATTTCGAAATGGAATTTCTCTCCAAAGCGATTTTTTTCCAAGGTGAGAT
The DNA here is from genome assembly GCF_039594775.1 of Pedobacter sp. GTDB lineage: Bacteria > Bacteroidota > Bacteroidia > Sphingobacteriales > Sphingobacteriaceae > Pedobacter. The sequence goes on from NZ_JBCNMT010000002.1 coordinate 409,592, forward strand.
ATAGATTAAGGTAGTTGATTTCTTCTTCCAAAGAAATATAACTCTGTGTACAGATTTCTAGATTTTTTCTAATTAAACGAGCAAAGCCCGTAAGCACTTTATTGGCCGAAGAAGTATTTTTGGTATTGATGAAATGCTGGATAGAATTCATCACGTTGAATACAAAATGTGGGTTCATCATAGCCTGTAAAGCCTGTTGCTCCAACATCAATATTTTATTTTTCAGTAATAATTGCTCCTGTTCCTTGTTTTTTTGTCTCCTGGTGATGGTTACGCTGATTACATAAATGAGATAACCGCCAAGTACTAACAAAATTCCAATGAACCACCAGGTTTGATAAAATTTCTTTTGCAGAACCAGTTTAATTTTAGCGGGCTCGCTCCAATGACTATTCTGGTTTTTTGCACTTACCTCAAAAATATATTCGCCCGGTTCAAGCGACGAAAGTTCCAGTCTGCGATTTTTGGTCTCAATCCAGTTCCCTTCGTTTTTTAGCCTATACCTGTAACTAATATTCTTACTGTTAAAATCGATAGCGCTATAGTTGATGATTAAACTCTGTTCGATAGGTTTTAGCTTAAAACTACTATTTAGGTCAAGCGACTTTTTATCATTGATTACAGAGGTAATGTAAACTTTTGGTGCTTGGGAAGCTTGCAGCAAATGATTGTAGGCAAAATAAACCAATCCGTTATTAGTAGCAAAATAGGCGGTGTCTTTGTCAATATACAGGTCATTCAAATTGTCGGATAAGATACCATTCACATCATCAAAGGCACTAACGGTAGCTTTACCTTTGTTAAAGGATATTCTGTTGATTCCTGTATTGCTAATTGCCCAAAGATTGTTGTCCCGTACAAATAGCTTGTTAATGATGTTATTGCTCAGCCCTCTTTTATAATCAATAAGTTGCGTAATTTTCCCGTTTTTAAAGATAATAATCCCATAGCCATCTGTAGCCATAGCGATGCTGCCATCAGATAATTGGCGCATGTCGTTAATTCTTTTGGTTAACAGCGGATATTTTTCATAATGTTTGTTCAATTTGTTGTGGTTAAACTCCGACAGCCCACTAATGTTGGAGAACCATAAGTTTTGTCCCTTGTCATAGAACACCCTATAAGAACGGTCCCTGAAAAAATCTTGCTGCTCTTTGTATTTCAAAACGGAAAATTCCAGTTTGTTTCTGTCGTTGATGATCACCACACCCGAAGACATGGACAGCGTAAGTTTGGATGTGGTATCGATGGCGAAATTTTTGACCACAAACATGTTGTTATTTGTCTCTCGTAAAAATCTGAAATCTTTGCTTGTAGGATAATTGCTATTTACAGATCCTAAACCATAATCTGAAGCGAAAAAAACTTTATCATTTTTTTTGTCGAGCACCAATTGCTTAATAACGTTGTACTGTTCTGGATTAGGTAAATTAATCTGAACACTAGTTTTTGTTTTTAGATTTAGGATGTTGATGGTCCCATTGTTGGTCCCCAGCCATAATCGATTGTACTTGTCCTTTACAATACTTTTGATCATGCTGTTATTTAGTCCATTTTCTCGGTTGAAAGTATATAGTTGGTCTTTGAGCTGAGGAAGTTTATAGATGCCATTTTTAGTAGTAAACCAAAGGTTGTCCTGTCTGTCTTCAATCACTTGGTTTACATTAACCCCCTGTAAAAAGCTGATGCTTCTACCATCATATCTCATTCCCTTAACACCTGTTTCGTTACAAATCCAAAGCTCGCTATCATTTATATACATATAACCTAAATTAGATGCCAGTAACTTTTGGTCAATGTCCAATATTTTATGAATGCTAGTGTTGCTTAAATGATTCAAGCCTTCCTTATCCAAAAAATAAATGTCTTTTTTGCGTTGATAGATCGTCTTATAAGATAAGGGATAGTGCTGTTGGTGAGTTCGTATAAAATTTCCATTTTTATAGAGAAATGCGGCATTATTGGTGAATGCCTTGATATTGTTGCTTTGGTCTTCATAGAGGTAGGCATTTTGATATTTAAAATGAGCATCCTTGGATTCCATTTTACTGGTTTTTACACCGTCCCAAATGCCAATAACGTTGTTGTTGGTGCCAAACCATAATCTTCCTTTACTATCTTCCAAAAAAGATACAACTACACCATTAAAGCTCAAATCCTTTAAGTTGGGATTATTTTTTTCATTATGAATCTTACCATTCAGAAAAAAACTTAATTGGCCATTAAGTGCCATGAACCAAATACGGCCTTTACTGTCTTCCCTTAATTGTAGAATTTGATTGTCTGGCAAACCGTCATCTACTGAAAAGTTTTCGAAAACAGCACCATCAAATCTACTCACCCCAGCATCGGTGGCAATCCATATAAAGCCTTTGTGGTCCTGTAGCATATAAAAACAATTATTGCTAGGCAAACCATCTTTGGTACTATAGTGAGGAAGGTAAACCGTTTGAGCAAAGGTGTTTAAGCTATTTACGACAATCAATAAAAAGCCGATTAGCCATATTTTAGATTTATTTTTCACTTTGCAGTAGTGCATAGGTTTTTATTTTTTCAAAGAAATCACTAGCCCGTCTTCTTGATACCACGAGAGATTCTCCATTTTCTAGCAGCAATACCAAGCCATTTTTATTGTTGTATTCTTTTACGTATTTAAGGTTCACGATACTTGACTTATGGATTCTGAAAAATCGCTCTTCAGGAAGTATCTCTTCATAATCCTTTAATACTTTAGAAACGGTTATTTTCTCTTTGTTTTTGAGGTGGAAGATGGAGTAGTTGCTGTCCGCTTCAATATGGATGATATCGTCAACATCTACTAAACGATAACCTTGACCGCTAGGTAAGGTTAATCTATTGATGCCCTTTTGTTCTTTTAGCTCTGTTTCCAGATTTTTAAGACCAGTATTTTGGAGCAATGCTTGGTTAAGCTGTTGATATTTGGTGGCTTTTTCTACGGCCGCAATCAATTCTTCAATATCAATGGGTTTTAAAAGGTAGTCAATAGCGTTTGCTTTAATGGCTTTTAGCGCATATTGGTCATAAGCCGTAGTAAAAATAACTGTAGCGTTTGCCTCTTGTACTTGTGGAATCAATGAAAAACCGTTTTCGCCAGGCATAGCGATGTCTAAAAAAATAAGGTCCACATCATAACTCTGCAATAGGGCTCTTGCTTCGTTTACCGACTTTGCAATCCCACAGATATTCACTCCCGGGCAGTTTTCCTGCAATAAGAAGTACAATGATGAACGTGCAAATTCCTCATCGTCAACAATAATTGTGTTTAGTGCGGCCATGGTTTAGTTTGGCTCAATTTATCAAAAAATGAAGGTAATTGAAAATATTTCTGCTTTTGCGAAATCCAGATTTTGATGAATCTCGTATGTGTAGTAAATAACCTTTTAACTAAAACCCTAAAAAACCTTGTTATGGAAAATTTAAAAGAGAACCACGAAACATCTCCGAAAGAAACAGATATTTTAGATGCAAGGCTCCAACGACGAGCTTTTTTGCAGTATGCTGGTGCTGGTGCCGCGGTGGTAGCGTTAGTTGCAGCAGGATGTAAAAAGGATAGGTCACCAAGTATGTCTTTTGGTACTACACTGGATTTTAAAGATGATTTTGGCGTACTTAACTATGCCTATGCCTTGGAGCAATTGGAGGCAGCATTTTATATCAAAGTAGCCTCAAATCCGCCTTCGAGTTTTACTACTGCTCAAAAAAACTATTTTCAAGACGTTCAGTTCCATGAAATTGCACATCGCGAATTTTTAAAAAAAGTATTGGGTACTGCTGCCATTGGAAGTTTGGACGTAGATTTTTCTTCTATCAATTTTAGTGATGCTACAAGTGTACTTGCTGCTGCAAAAGCATTTGAAGATTTAGGGGTTGCAGCCTATAATGGAGCAGGGGTAAGGTTAAAAACAGATGCCTATTTGGTTGCCGCTGGACAGATTGTTTCGGTAGAGGCCAGGCATGCAGCATGGGTGAGGGATCAGATCAGTAATGGAAGTTTTGCCGACCTAACAAGTTTGAGCTCATTGGGGGCCAATGTAGCTGGAGGTTTAGATGGGGCATTAACGCCAGATAAAGTACTTGCAGTGGCTGGTACATACATCAAAACCAAAATTAACGTAATTAACCTTTAACCTTAAAACCTAGAAATTATGAATATTTTAAGCATATTAGATGAGATTGAAAAAGTTGATGGTGAGATTTATGAAAGAATAAATCCTCGAAGAAAAGCAATGCAGGACTTTTTCCAAATCGGGAAAAAAATATCCTTGGCTGCAATGCCTTTGGCCTTAGGCTCATTGTTCACCAAGGCTTATGGTCAAACTACCCCAACGGCAGTTAACGAGGTGTTGAATTTTGCCCTTACTTTAGAATATTTGGAGTATCATTTTTACAATCATGCTTTGGTGGCTACACCAACGCTAGTTCCTGCTGGTGCACCAAATGGTGCAATTACAACCATACGGAACCACGAAAAGGCACATGTAGATTTACTTAAAGGTGCATTGGGAAGTGCCGCAAGAGCGGAATTGATCTACGATAATTTTGATTTTACCGCAGGTGGTACTTTTGGAACGGTTTATTCAGATTATGTAACCTTTTTAAAAGTGGCTACTGCCTTTGAAGACACAGGTGTGAGAGCCTACAAGGGCCAAGCTCCTGTTTTGAAAGGAAATGCCGTTTTGACCACTGCTTTACAAATTCACTCGGTAGAAGCGAGGCATGCCTCACACCTACGACAAATGTTGGCTGCAAATGGTGCCACAGGATTAAAGCCTTGGATTAGCTTAGGTGCGGGAGGTATTTCTAACGATACTGGAATTGCTGCGGTAGATCCTGTTTACGCCAGGGAAAATACCACTTTGCAGGCGGGGGTTGAAATTACGGCGATTAATGGTACCGCGGTAACTAAAGCCGCAGCCGCAGAATCTTTTGATGAGTTTTTAACCAAGGCCGAAGTGGTGACCATTGCTAATTTGTTTCTTAAACCAGGGTTTAGATTGTAGTTGATTAAAAGATAAACTGTGAAGGCTTTCGAGAAGTTTTTTATGTCGTTGCTTAGCAATGAAGAAGAAAACTTTTTGAAAGCTTTTTTATTTGGTAACCTGAAAGCCGTTTAAGAAAGTATCTTTGTTGTCAAGTTTTTCGCCGTCTGGAATGATGCATGAAAGGCTGTAGTACACACCATTTACAAAAACAATATTCATAAAAATTGTTTTCTTGTCTGTTTCGTTTCTGCCAGAAGTGAGGTAGTTGACGTAGTTTTTGTGTTGTTTAAGCTGTAGTTTTTCTAGACTGTATTGAGGGAGTGTAGCTTGTAGTGTACTTAAAAATTCACTGGCAAATTCGTTAGTGGCGGCTAGTTTTTCAAATACCTTTTCTTCTACCTTTAAGTTTTGGGCGATAAAGCTATAAGTGGCGGTGTAAATTACGTGTGTACTGTCTTTAAGCGCATAAGTAGTACTGGCCGTTTGGCTCGGAGCAGATGGAAAACTTGCCGTAAAACGACTCGTTAACTTTTGCTTTACCCAATTTTTTTGAGCAAAAGCAGATACACTCCATAATGCAAAAACACAAGCCAAGGCAATTCTTTTCATCTGAAAGGTTTTAAAAAGCCGTTAGTAATTAATTACCTGTTCTTCCAAGTGTTCAGGTAGATCACGGTAGTTATATTTTTGTCCACGCAATTGCGGTTCAAATCCAGCCTCTCTAATAGCCGTTTGTATGCCTTTTGCCGTAAAACGGTGTGGCGCTCCTGCGGCTGAAACTACATTTTCTTCAATCATGATGGAACCAAAATCATTGGCCCCTGCATGTAAACAAAGTTGCGCTACTGATTTACCAACCGTTAGCCAGCTAGCTTGTATATTTTTAATGTTAGGCAACATGATACGGCTTAAAGCAATCATTCGAACATATTCGTCGCCAGTTACATTATTGCTGATGCCTCTTAAACGTTTCAATAAAGTACCATCATCTTGGAAAGGCCAAGGAATAAAGGCCAAAAAGCCATTTGCATTGGCAGGTTTTTCGCTTTGTACCTCACGTATCCAAACCAGATGCTCAAAACGCTCTTCGATGGTTTCCACATGGCCGAACATCATAGTGGCCGAAGTCGTAATATCTAATTGATGACAGGCACGCATCACATCAAGCCATTCCTGTCCGCCACATTTTCCCTTCGAAATAAGTCTTCTCACCCTGTCATTCAAAATCTCGGCTCCGGCTCCGGGCAACGAGTCTAATCCTGCTTCCTTTAGTGCTCTTAACACTTCGGTGTGTGAAAGGCTTTCCAGTTTAGCCACATGTGCAATTTCTGGCGGACCCAAAGCATGCAGTTTTAGATCTGGATAAAGCTCTTTAAGTTGCTTAAACAACGTCGTGTAAAAATCAAGGCCTAAATCAGGATGGTGGCCACCTTGTAGCAACAATTGGTCGCCGCCCAAACGAAAAGTCTCTTCAATCTTTACCTTGTAGGTTTCAATATCGGTAATGTAGCTTTCATCATGTCCTGGCCTGCGAAAAAAATTACAGAATTTGCAATTGGCAATACAAACATTGGTGGTGTTTACATTGCGGTCAATTTGCCAAGTCACCTTACCACTGGGCACCTGTATTTTTCTAAGCTCATTTGCTACGTAAGCCAATTCGGCGGTACTGGCATTATGATATAAAAACACACCTTCCTCTTTGCTTAAAAAATCAAAATGAAGTGCCCTTTGCAGTAATTCTCCTGTATTCATATCACAAAGGTAAGTATTATCAGGATTAACAGATGATGAGATTGCTCAGATTAACGAATTTTAACGTATAAATTACCATGCAATTCATCTTTACACTCTGGCAACAATTGAACAATTTGGCAATTCAACAATTCGATTATCTTTGTTGCCTATGGTAAATTTTAATCGTTTTACGCTGTCCAATGGTTTAAAGGTTTTGGTGCACGAGGATGCAACCACGCCAATGGCAGTTTTAAATATACTTTATGATGTTGGTGCTAGGGACGAAGAGGAGGGAAAAACGGGTTTTGCACATTTGTTTGAACATTTAATGTTTGGCGGTTCTGTAAACATTCCTAGCTATGATGAACCTTTGCAACGGGTAGGAGGCGAAAATAATGCCTTTACCAGCAACGATATTACCAATTACTACATTACCCTTCCTGCGGCCAATATTGAAACGGCTTTTTGGTTGGAGAGCGATAGGATGTTGAGCTTGGCCTTTTCGGAAAAGAGTTTGGAGACACAACGTAATGTAGTTTGCGAGGAGTTTAAGCAACGTTACCTCAATCAGCCTTATGGCGATGTTTGGCTTAAATTACGCCCGTTGGCTTACCAAAAACATCCTTATCGTTGGGCAACCATTGGGCAGGACTTGGAACAGATTGAAAATGCGAAAATGGAAGATGTGAAGGCGTTTTTCAAAAAGCATTATAATCCGCAGAATGCTATTTTGGTAGTAGGCGGAAACGTAAAAACCGAGGAAGTAAAGCAATTGGCCGAAAAATGGTTTGGACCAATTCCAGCGGGAGATAAATATGAGAGAAACCTCCCCCAGGAGCCAGAGCAAGTAGCGGAAAGAAGCTTGACGGTAAAAGCGGATGTGCCTTTGAATGCTATTTATAAGGTATTTAAAATGTCGGGCAGAACAGATGCTAACTACCAAGTTTTCGATTTGCTGTCGGATATTTTATCGCAGGGACAATCGTCGAGGTTGTACAATAGTTTGTTAAAAGAACAAAAGTTGTTTAGCGAAATCAATGCGTATATCACTAGCAGTTTAGACGAAGGTTTATTTGTGGTAGAAGGGAAATTGGTAGAAGGAATAAGTATGGAAGTAGCTGAAAATGCGATTTGGAAAGAACTTGAACGCATTAGCACAGAGTTGGTGAGTGATGACGAATTGACCAAAGTGAAAAATAAATCGGAATCGATCATGGTATTTGCCGAAATGAGTTTGTTGGATAAAGCGATGAATTTGGCTTATTACGAACTTTTGGGCGATGCAGCTTTGTTGAACGTAGAAATCAATAAATACTTGGGTATTACAGCCGAGCAGATCAAGACGGTGGCGAACGCCACATTTAAGAAAGAAAAATCATCAACCTTATATTATTTAGCCAATGCTTAACAGAACAATAGCTCCTGAGTTTAATCAGGTAGGTGATATTAATTTTATCCAACCCAGCTCAAAACAACTGGCCAATGGGCTGCCGGTTTATATTTTAAATGCTGGTGAACAGGAATTGGTACGTATTGAGTTTATTTTTGAGAATGGAAACTGGAACGAGCAAAAGCCCCTGCTAGCAGTAGCGGTAAATGGCTTGATCAATAGCGGAACTTCAAAATTAACCGCAAAACAAATTGCAGATGGCGTTGATTACTACGGTGCTTTTTTGCAAACAGAGTATAGTGCCGATTTTACTACCATTACGTTGTACACGCTGACCAAGCATTTGGCTTCGGTACTGCCTATTTTATATTCGGTGTTGAACGAGAGCATTTTTCCGCAGCACGAACTGGAAATATACCAACAAAACCAAAAGCAAAAATTGCAGGTGAGTTTGCAAAAGAATGATTATTTGGCCCGTAAAATTTTTGCCCATGCTATTTTTGGGAATACGGCTTACGGCTCGGATATTAATCCTTCGGATTATGACCAATTGCAGCAAATAGATTTGCTTGCTTATTTCAAAGCAGCCTTTCAATCACAAAATTGTACCATCATCATTGCTGGAAAGTTTTTGGATAAGGACTTTGATATCTTGAATAAGATTTTTGGCGGTGCTTGGGAAAATAGTCAAAGCTTTGCCCGAAATCATTTGAGCTTTTCGGCTAAAAGTGGTCAAGATATCTATATTGAAAAACCGGATGCTTTACAGTCTGCAATTAGAATGGGTAATTTAAGCATTAACCGTACCCATGTAGATTTTCCTGCTTTGCAAGTATTGAACTGCGTATTAGGGGGATATTTTGGTTCTCGTTTAATGGCTAACATACGTGAGGATAAGGGCTATACTTATGGCATTGGCTCGGGCATTGCTTCTTTAAAACATGCAGGTTATTTCTTTTTAGCCACTGAAGTTGGCGCCGATGTATGTGCCGATGCCTTAAAAGAAATTGAAAAGGAAATTACGCTTTTAAAGCAAGATCTTGTTGCTGATGAAGAACTAGACCTGGTTAAAAATTATATGTTGGGCTCTATGTTGGGCAGTTTGGAAAATGCTTTTTCTCATGCCGATAAGTTCAAGAACATCCACTTTTTTGGATTGGACTACGGTTACTATAGCAATTATGTAGCAACCGTTAGGAATATTACTGCACAAAATCTGAAAGAGATGGCTAACCGATATTTAGATTGGAATGCGATGGCGAGAGTGGTAGTAGGGAAGAAATAAAGGCTAAGAAAGTTTAATTAAAAAGCCCCGAGACCTTTGTCCGGGGCTTTTTAATGCTATTTGCTTAGTACTGCTTTTGACTTATCGGCCTGATAGATCTTTTTATAAAAATCTACATACTCGTTATACTTCGAAGCAGGGTATTTCTTCGAATTCATAGTTTGAGTGCGTTTATAGGTAATGGTATTTCCACTGGTTGTAAACGACGCGCTATATTCACCAAACTCAGAAGTTAGTTTAACGTCTTTTGGTAAAAATTCTACTTTTACGCCTGCGGGCAATGTATAGGTAATTTCATCTTCATCATTATAATCAAATGGAATGGCAAAGGATGTTTTTCTATTGGTGATTTTTTCTGGCACACTTTCTTTACGATTGACCTGATTAACCACTAGAAACATTTTGTCTCCACCCTTAGTTAACAACTGCTTGGTTTTGTAATTAACTTCTCCATTAACTACGGGAAATTTTTTATCAGCTTGTTCAAATTTTACCTGCTGTAGTTCTGCGTCTGCAAATTCTAGGCTCTGTAAAGTGCGCTTACGCACTTCGGTTGGTTCAGACAAAAGATGTGAGATGTAGTCTTCGTACTGAGCATTACCGTAACTTGATTTAATGGAAACACTTGCAGTACCGTCTTCGGCAAGTGAAATGGCTGTTTTGCTAAACTGATAGTTGTCTTTACTTTGATATTTTGGAGTTCTGATAAGTTTTCCTCCATTTTCCGTCACCATTAATACGTTTCTATCCGAATTACTGTAGCCGATATAGCCCATTGGATAATTTTGGCTGGTGCATTCTAAAAATGTGGTGTCCTTAGCTAATGGTACAGCCAAAATCATATGGTTGGCCTGTCCAATGCTCGAGTACATTTTATTTAGCTCTGGCATACCATTTCCAATTACAATTAGATTAGACTGGATACCGGCTTCTTTAAGCAATGCTTTCATGTAATTGGATAATGCCTTGCAATCTCCATAATTTACTTGCGCTACTTTTTCGGCTAAAATAGGTTTAAAACCACCAATGCCCAGCTGAACGCTCACGTAGCGAGTGTTTTGTTGTAAATGATTATAAAGAATCTGTATTTTTTCACGGTCCGTTTTGGCATCCTTGATTAAACCCTGTACAATGGATTTTGTTGCGGGAGGTAAATTGTCACCGCTTTCATTAAGTTTCGAAATCCAAGCACCTAAGCTATTCCAGGTACTCAAATCGCCTTTTGAGCTGTCAAATTCAAATTGATTTGGTGCAATTTTAACCCAAGCCGATAATTGATCTAAGCCTGTACTTAAAGGCTCATGAATAGTAGCGGGAATATTGCTGGCCGCCCAAGAATAGGTAGTTTTATTATTTGCTGTAGTAGAGTCGGTTTTCAGGCCTTCGCTCATTAAAAAGCGTACATTTAATCCATTGTTTTTTTGGAAGATGTAACTTGATTTTTCTGTAGCAATATGATAACCTTTCAGAGACCTCCAAGAAGGAAGCGTTAAAATGCCACTGTAATCTTTTGAATAGCTGTATTCTATCGTATAGGGATAAGTAGTGCTGGAAGCATTCAACTGCTTGATGCGGTCGTCTTCAAAAATAGAATAACTAGAAACCAAACTTTGGTCGCGAAAATCAGACGATTTATAATCTTTCACTTTTTTGCCAGTGGCATCATAAAGTGTTCCCTTTACGCTGTAAATATTGGAAAAACGATCATAAACTTCTGCAAATTCAGCATAATCGTCTCCTGCTTTGCTAAGAATGGTAATAGCAATTTTGTGTTTAAGTGTGCCCGAACCTATGGTTTTATATTCATAAACCTGTTCTTCATTTCTTACTACTGCTACGGCATCTTGTTTTAAATTGTCTGGAATTTTGCTCGCATCATAGTTGTTCTGCGATTGTGCAACCAATGAAATTGAACCCATGAATAACGTTAATAGATATTTTTGCATGTTAAGATTTCTTTTTAAATACAATTTGTTCGGCTTGCTTTTCAACAATCACTTTAAATAGTTCCTTGATATCAAAATATTCCTCAGGTGAGAAAATGGTTTTGTTGATTTCAATTATACTTCTAACCATTACGGTTTTGTCCTGACTTATAAAACTTATACTAAAAGAACCTTTGTTCTCTGGTAATTTAAATACCCCTCCTTTAGGTAGTTTTTCGATGTCGTATTCTGCTGGGAAATTAATAGTAGCTCTGATACTTTCTTTCACCGGGTAGGCAAAATCAACTGGGAAACTTCTAGTTTCATGCTTAAAGAGGTTTTCTTTGGTCCTTTCATATAACAGTGGATTTAAATAAACCAAATTTCCAGCTTCTTCCACATTTTCTTCGATGGTCACATTTAACTCTTCGCTTAAAATTTCGTCAAAGTTGTCGAGATTATTTAGCTTGTAGCTATCTATCTCTAAGCCTTGTTTATCTTTTTTGATATTCTTTATAAATTCAGTCTCACTTGCGTTAGAACGATATCTATTTCTTCTTGACAGTGCGCTATAACCTTTATAGTATTGCGTCATATTTCCCTTTAACTTGTTTTCTTTATCAAGTGTTAAGGTGTAATTGTATACTTTTTCGTCTCCAAATGTTGGTTCCATGCCAATCCAAGAACCGGTTTCGGTTTTAATGTCTACAGAAAAACCTTGGTGGTTTAGATTTTCATAAGCAATCATTCCCAGAAAATGGTCTTTATCGGTAGCATCTAAAATCAAATCCTTTCCTCCCAATCCTTTAACATGTACCAATACACTGTTAAACTTACTGATTTGTGGAAATCCTGGGTGCATTCCATTACTTCTTGTACTCACTAAAAGCGCATTTGCATCAATCTTTGCTTCTCTAAGGAAATTCAATAACAAGAGATTTATATCAGCCGAGTTCCCTGTTTTTTTATCTAACAAGGTTTTTGGATTTAGTTCGCTAGTATAAATACTGTAGTTATCATTCCATTTTACGTTGTTTTTAATGTGGTTGTAAATTAAGGTAATCACCTTTAAAGTGTCGGTCTCTGTTTTAATAATACTTGGAAGCAATGATTTGGCGGCCGAGTTTCTTTTTACGAATGAACCAAAATTCTCGTCATTAGCTAAAGCTTTGATAATTTTAGGCCAATTACCAGTAAGGTCCCTATAAATATCATTAGGATAATGGGTGCCCATCAATTCGAAATCGATAGAGGTCAAATAATCGTCCATGGTAGTTATGAAAGGCTCTTTTTTCATTGCTGGAATATTTTCCAGTACGTATTGCGTGTATTTCGCACTTGAAGTAAGGCCAGTAACATAATGGGCAGTTATGCTTTCGTTTTTAGTTTGGTTAATTTTGTAATAGCCTTGGTATGAGGGTTTATAGGTGAAATATTCAGGTATTTTTACATTATATTCTGAATAAAGGGTTGGGTAGCTTGACTGAAATGTCCAGCCCCTTAAATTGAATGTAAAAGGAGAACTGATTGAATATTTATATTCTATGACTGATCCTTCTTTAACATTACCTAGTGTATATTTTTTAATTTGATAGTTCTTGTTGAATTCCTCGGTAAACTTAGAATCTTTACCAAGTTTGGTTACCACCATTTTACCGTCTTCCATATTATAAGTGGCAGCCTCCATTCTAGATAGATTTTCTCTAGCACTATTGCTGCTCCTATATAATGGGATTTGGAAATCAGCTAGGTCGTAAGCATTCTTGTTGATGATTTTATAACGAACGTGTCTTTCGAATACAAATTCGAAGCCATTGGTTTGGTTAAATTGGAAATAGCACTCTCCAACATCAAAAAGTTTAATGGCTGCGGCTGCAGAATCCTGTCCGCTGGGTTTGATACTAAAATCTTCTGGATTAATTTTGCCGAACTTGAATTCTTTTTTTTGAGCGTAGGCGGTTACCGATAGGCATAAAATGCCCATTAGGTAGATAAGGCGGTTAATTCTCATGGTTTGTTTGTCTTTAAAGCACAATGATAATAAAGAAAAACAATATAAGTGAAATTTGAAATTAAGATTTTAGTTTGTTTGTATTAATGTTACCTTTCCATCCATTGTGCTAACCAACAAGGTTTTATCATCAACCACCTTAAAAGTGTTTGCCATTGAGTTATCTATTTTATATGCCCATAACGTTTTCTTCTCTTTTGGCGAGATGCAATAGATTGTACCATTTTTAGTCCCAAAAAAAAGTTTGCCGTTTTGTTCAATCAGGTCCGAAGGTGTATGTTCGTAGCCGTAACCAACGTTAAATTGCCAGGCCAGCCCTTCGTCTGTTCGTGTGGTTTCATAGGCAACAATCTCATCTTGCATAGTTTTGCCATAAATTAATGTACTATCTGCTGATATGCCAATAGATTCACGGACTTTAGCTTGGGCGTTTCGCCATAAGGTTGTACCAGTATTGGCATCAATGGCCGTAAGTACGCGATCTGGAGCTGCAATATAAATAGTGCTATTTGTTGCCACAGGTGTAGCCATTGCTGGAGAAAACATTCTGTTGGCGCTTCCGTTATTCCATTTCCATACTAAACTGCCATTATTGATGTTTAAAGCATATAGATGCCTGCCCCAAGAACCAAAAATGATCTTGCCCTGGTAAATGAGTGGTTTGCCTACAATGGTACCTTCCACTTCTTTGAACTCCCATTTAATTTGCCCTGATTTAATATCAAATGCTCTAAAGGTATGGTCACTTGCGCCAATAAACAACGTTTGCCCATCAATTATTGGTGATCCCAAAACAGATTTGCTAGCTATTGATTTCCATTTCAACTTGCCTGATGCTAGGTTTAAAGCATAGATATTCCCATCGCCAGAACCTAGAATTACCAATCCATTAGCTATTATTGGAGAAGAATAAATAGCCCCCTTTGTTTGGTAAGTCCAGACCCGTTTCCCGGTTTTTTGGCTTAACGCTTCAACTAAACCCAAGCTATTCCCAAAAATTACTAAACCATTACTGTAAGCCGGTGTATTTACTACATTGGCATTAGAATGATAAGTCCAAAGTGCTTTTACGTTGGGATATTTTTTGTTGATAGAAAAATCGGGCCTTTCATAGTTTTTTCCATCGCTGACAAATGTTTTAAGCGCAATTTTTCGCCAAGCAGGGAGTAATTGCTCGGTAGGTTTTTTAGTGGAAAAATATACGGTGTCTTTGGTCATGTTCACAATATTGTAGCCACCAATACTATCTTTTGCTCGCAGATTTGATCGTCCCATTGTGGCTGCTATCCCCTCAAAATTATAAGCTTTGTTCTGGTGCCCATGTCCACAAATAGCGTACTGAATGTTTTTTGTTTTTAAACGGTCGGTCACTTCATACCAGTTGTCTAAGCTATTGTCAATAGGGTAGTGGTTCACAAAAACGATAGGCATTGATTTAGGTGTTTTTTTCAGCAAGCTGTCAAGCCAAACGGTAGCGTCACGAGGGATATGTCCATCGCTCATGCGTACATATGGGCCCGAGGCGCATGCGATAAAACGGAAACCTTTATGGTCAAAAGTAAATTTGTCGTACCCAAAGGTGGTGATAAAGGAAACTCCACCCGATTCAGACCATCCCGTATCGTGGTTACCTGGGATAACATAATAAGGTTTATTGAGATTAGCGAGAATTTCTTTTGCCAATTTAAGTTCTTCATTGGTTCCCATTTCGGTAATGTCGCCGGTTACCAGTACAAAATCAATATCGTTTTGTTTGTTGATGTCGGTAACGGTTCTTCGTAAATCTTCTTCACCAGTTGCGGTGCCAATATGAGTATCGGTTACAAACGCATATTTGAAGTTTTGTGCATAACTGAAACTGGCAATAAATAACAAAATTGCCGCAAATAAATTCTTCATCTAAATATATCCCTAATAGTTGTAGTGAAATTAGGATAAATATCTGTCGAAGAAGAATTGAAATGAAACTTTAAGGTATAAAAATAAATTTTCCATTTTCGTTAAGATTTAATTTTTTATAAAAATGGGGTTATTGACCTAATCTAAATAGATTAATCGCAGGTTGTCCCCATATGTTATCTTTAACCATATAAATTGTTTTGCAATTTGTTACCTGACCACATATGGGATCAGGTTTTGACCCCCAAGCGTAATTACAATTGCCTATGAGGTTGCCATTTTTATCAAAAATACTTCCTCCAGTATCGTATGCATTGATTGCGGCCGTATAAACTGTTTGCCCGTTATATTGACAGATGCTAATGCTTCCATCTTTAAACATTTCGTAAAGTTTGTTTAAAGTTTTTTTGTTTTCTGCATTTTCTTTTTTGCAGCTTAAGAAACTGAAAAATAAGAAAGCTGTAATCAGTTTTATGAATAGAGGACGCTTCATACGAATTGATTTAGTTTCCTGTTAATATTCAACAACCAATTTTCCATTTTGGCAGGTTACCGATTTTGGAGGTCTTGCCATAGAACAGTCGGATGTGATGTTCCATTTTTTATTGTATGTTTTTTCTAGTTCCGTATGCTTGGCCGCTAAATTTTTAAGTAAACTCACATCAATACTAGCAGTATAAGGGATATATGTTTTTGGTCCGCCACAAGCTTTGTGTCCGACAGGAACAGTTAAAACCTCCACATTGTCGCCGCATTTGCTGGTTTCGGCTAAGGTTTTAATTTGCGACATGAGCTGTTGAAGCTCTTTTTCATCTTCAACTTTACTTTGCTTCTTCTCTTTTTTACAACCGATGGTCAAAAAAAGTCCAAATAGTAATAAATAAATAAAGTATAGGTTTAGTTTGTTCATATAGTTAGGTTTTTAGTCCAATACGCAGTATCTTTCATGAACGCTACAAACCAAAGAAAATAGATATTCTTTTCGTGCATACTGTACGGTAATTATTCATGCTGGACTTGCCGAAGCCTTCTGCCGTAAGATTCCTTCAACAGGCTCAGAATGACAATAGGAAAAAAATCAGCTACTGCAGGAATGAAATTACAAAAGAAACAACATTAGCTTTACCAAAATATAACAATTGTGATTTCATTTTAACGAGAAATATTGTATCTTTGCCCGGCAAATAATAATTCGTAATTTATTTGCTATGCAACTCGATCCCCAAAAATTTATTGCTTTAGGTTTAACTTATGATGACGTACTTTTAGTACCATCGTATTCAGAAATATTGCCTAGAGATGTTAACACTAGCACTTTCTTAACCAAAAAAATCCAGTTGAACGTTCCTTTGGTTTCGGCAGCCATGGATACTGTTACCGAAGCGGAACTGGCTATTGCCATTGCGCAAAATGGAGGATTGGGAATGCTTCATAAAAATATGAGCATTGACAGACAGGCTGAAGAGGTACGCAAGGTGAAACGGTCGGAAAGTGGGATGATCCAAGATCCAGTGACTTTGTTGGAGACCTCGGTGGTTGCAGATGCCTTTAAGATCATGAAGGAACATAAAATCGGCGGTATTCCGGTGGTTACTTCTGATAATAAATTGGTGGGTATTATTACCAATAGGGACTTGCGTTTCCAAAAGGATATGAGCAAACCTATTGCGCAGGTGATGACCAAAGAAAATTTGATTACCGCTCCCGAGGGTACTACCTTAAAAGAAGCAGAAGAGATTTTGCAAAACCATAAGATCGAGAAACTACCTGTGGTAAATGAGCAAGGCTTTTTAAGCGGCTTGATCACTTTTAAGGACATCCAAAAAGTTAAAAACTATCCAGTTGCGTGTAAAGATGAAAAAGGTCGTTTACGTGTAGGTGCGGCCGTTGGTGTAACTGCTGATACCATGCAACGTGTAGATGCTTTGGTGAAAGCTGGTGTTGATGTAATTGCCATTGATACGGCTCATGGTCACTCAAAAGGAGTTATTGATAAGCTAAAAGAAGTAAAAGCTAAATATCCAGAACTACAAGTAATTGCAGGTAACATTGCTACAGGTGCGGCTGCAAAGGCTTTGGCTGAGGCGGGTGCCGATGCAGTTAAAGTCGGAATTGGTCCAGGTTCAATTTGTACTACTAGAATTATTGCCGGGGTAGGTGTACCGCAGTTATATGCTGTTTTTGAGTGTGCCAAAGCTTTAAGAGGTACAGGTGTTCCGGTAATTGCCGACGGTGGAATTAAACATACTGGAGATATTGCCAAAGCAATTGCGGCAGGTGCCAGTACGGTTATGGCAGGTTCGTTATTCGCAGGAGTAGAGGAAAGCCCAGGCGAAACCATTATTTACGAAGGACGTAAGTTCAAATCGTATCGTGGTATGGGTTCTATCGAGGCCATGGAGCAAGGTTCAAAAGATCGTTATTTCCAAGATGTGGAAGATGATATTAAAAAACTAGTGCCAGAAGGTATTGTAGGCCGCGTGCCATATAAGGGTACTTTGGCAGAGGTAATGTATCAATATATTGGCGGTTTGCGTGCCAGTATGGGCTATGTTGGTGCAGCTAGTATAGATAAGTTACAAGAAGCACAATTTGTACAAATTACAGCTGCTGGTATGCGTGAAAGTCATCCACATGATATCACGATTACTAAAGAGGCACCAAATTATACCAGTAAATAGTAAACAATTGTTTTTATAAAATAGAAAAACTATAAATTTTATATTATTTAATTGCCGTATAATAAAGAACCCCTCTTCGAATATTCGAAGAGGGGTTCTTTATTTATGAACTTACATGTTTATAAATCGTTTTGCTTGCAAAGCGGATTACGTTGGATTTCTAAATCTGGGATAACCCATTGCCATTCTTTAGCTCCGGCAGGGAAAAACCTACTGGCTTCGCCCACTGCTTTTTCTTCATACATATTGAAATTAGAAGCTAAGGGATCTAAGTTGGTTGGATTGGCATTGTGTTTCCAGTTATTTGCCGCACCACCTTGGTTATAACCAGGCCTAGGTGCTGGGCCGCGATCCAAAGCCATGTTCAAACGTTTCAGGTCTAGAAAGCGGAAACCTTCGCCCCATAATTCAACACGTCTTTGAAACATCACTTCTTCCGCTAAATCATCGCCACTTTTTGTGCTTAAAACATAAGCGGGGTCACGGTCTTTTGCGACCACAAATAGTGCATTACGAGCTTTTACATCTTCTTGTCCGCTTCTTGCATACCCTTCGGCCATGATCAAATACATTTCTGGTAGACGCATGAAAGCTAAATCTGCCGTAATGATTGCGCCATTATAAGAAGCTGATTTGCTATCCGGAAAATCTACAATAAACTTTTGGCTCATCCATTTAAATGCATTTCCTCCTGGAGGAATCACCAGTCCAGGGTAGTTCACCACATTATTCACCCAAAGCTGCTTTCTAACATCCGTATTTGAAATTTTCTCATAAAGCAAGTTATAGATAGCTCGTGGAGTATTCTTATTATAAGAAATATTGGTGTTGGAAATGTAGCTGTAGAAATTAAACAATGTAGCGGTTTCAAGAGGCGGTTGTGCTATTTTTGCCCAAATCCATTCGTTATTTCTGGCATCTGTACAACGACCTTGTTTGTAGTCGTAACAGCTTTTATCCATTCTCGCTCCAGAATTATCTACGACCAATTTTGCCATTTCAGCGGCTTCTAACCATTTGCCTTGCGTAAGCAAAACGCGAGCTTTGATTGCCCTGGCCACATGTACATTCACGTGCATTTTGGTAGAACGTTGAAACTTAACATTGGAAAGCAGGCGTATAGCCTCATCTAAATCACTATTAATAGCGGCGTAACTTTCTTCTACCGTAGATCTGGCTTTGGCTTCAGTTGAAGATTCCATTCTTAACACAATACCTAACTGTGTGTTGTTTCCTGCACGATCATATCTTTTGCCATATAGCTGTACAGCGCAGAAATGAGAAAAGGCTCTGTAGAATATCGCTTGTCCCTTGATATAATCTCTTTCTTCTTGAGGGCCTGTTGCGCCATCAATATTTTCAATGACCATATTGGCATTGGCAATTATTTTGTAGATATATTCATAAATGTGACGTGGATATTGGTTGGTAGGCTGTCTGTGACGAGTCCAATCAGCCTCTGTACGAAACTGTGCGTTAGATTTGGTGTACACCATGTCTTCACCTAGGAAATCCATATACAACATATAATATTGATATCCCATTTTAGGTGCAAAATCACCTTTTTCGTACATGATACGATGAATACCATTAATGGCCATTAAGGCTGTTTTGGTATCCTTAAACATGGTAGACTGATCAACAGCACTGGTAGATTCTGTCTCCAAGAATTCTTTGCTACATGACATTGCTATCATTACAACAAATGCCCATATTATTAAAAAAATCTTCTTCATGCTTAATACATTAAAAAGTTAAAGATAAACCAAAGGATATGATGGTAGAAGGAGGATAAACATCATCATTTGAGATGTATCCGGAATGGAAATTCCTTCTAGGGTAAACGCCTTTTCTGGAGGCCAATAACCAAGCGTTATTTGCAGAAAAATAAATTACCGCATCTGAAATGTTTTTACTTTTCAGAAAACTTTTAGGTACGTTGTAAGATAAATTTACATTGGTTAATTCTAGCATATTAGAGGATACCAGCCAGCGCGTAGAGTTTGCAGCTTCGATATTTACAGAGTTGGTACCTGCAGTTACAATAGCCACGTCAGTAATATCGCCAGGTTTACGCCATCTGTTAAGCAGATCCTTGTGTTGGCTAGCATAAGAAAGAGAGCCTGTCATGAAAGATCTGTAGCCACCATCATAGAATTTACTGCCAGTTTGGTAATAGAAATTAACTTTTAAATTGAAGTTTTTCCATCCAATATCGGCACCAAAACCTCCAGTTAGGGTAGGCATTGCGCTACCTGCATAGCCGTACAAGCTTTTTTCTACATTTTCGGTATACTTAACGCCATTAATTTCCTTAAGTTCATTAGGCCCGAAGGTAAAACGATCAAGATCTGCACGGAAAAGGTTGAAACCAGTTTCTGGATTTACACCATACCAATCTCTCAGCCAAAAGTCATATCTAGAATGTCCAGCTTCAATTTTATAAATAGAAGAGGTGTATGGGTCTATTGGTAGCGATGTGATTTTATTTTTTAGCCAAGTTGTATTTGCATTAAGATTGATGTTCCAATCTTTTGATTTGAATACTTGGCCAGTCAAATTAACCTCAATACCTCTGTTATACATTGACCCTGCGTTTTTATCAATGGATGGTATTCCGGAAGATATTGGTTGAGGAACACTAAAAAGCAGGTCGCTAGAAACACGGTTAAAATATTCCACGGATCCATTTAGGCGATTGCCTAGTACAGCAAACTCTGCTGCAACATCAAAGCTCTTAGAAGTTTCCCAAGTTAAATCTGGATTTCCCAAGCTAGCTTGCACATATCCCGGTTCGCCGTTATCATTAGGAGTATATACTGCTCTCCAAGGATAGTAACTAGAAAGATCGTCATTGCCTACCACACCATAGGAAGCTCTTAATTTCAATTGGTTAACAAACTTGATGTTGTCCATAAAGTTTTCCTTGTCCACAGACCAACCTGCGCCTACAGACCAAAAATCGCCCCAGCGAACATTTTTGCTAAAGCGGGAAGAACCATCTCTTCTGTAAGATGCGGACGCAAAATATTTTTCGCCAAAATCATAATTTAATCTCGAGAGATAACCTTCTACTCTATAATTATGTGTGTAAGAATTAGGCAATGCATTGATTTCTGTAAAGTTTGCATATTCGAAGTTATCACCAGCAATGGTTTGGGTCCTCATTGAAGTAGAAAGATACCAGTATTGGAATTGATAGCTTTCGTGTCCGGCAAGTATTTCGAAATGATGTTTGCCCCAGTTTTTGTTATAGTTTAAAAGTTGTTGGAAAGTCCAAGTAGTGGTGTTCGACGAATTTTGTGCCGAAGAACCAGCATTGCCTTTTTGTTCATATTTGAATCCTCCGGCCCAGCTACGGAACATGTTTGAGCCCAAGCCTCCATTGGCAGTAAATTTTAAGCCTTTTAATAGGGAAACGTCTGCATACCCTTTTAAATTGATGGTTTGACGAAGAAGCCCGGTGAAATTGTTATGCACCTCAAATGGGTGGTTGCTGCCCGCAAAAGCATCTCTGTTTGAAATTACAATGGAACCATCTGCAGAAGTCCACCCACTACCAAAGTCTGGTATTTTATTTCCGTCAGAATCTAATATGTATTCGCCAGTAGCTGGATTGTGAAGGTGGATTGGAAAGATATTGCCTAAATATCGGGTAGCTCTAAATGGATTGGAAATAGCACCACTGGTTTCTGATTGTTCCCCTTCTGATTTAGAATGGGCAATATTTAAATTAGTTCCCATTTTAAGCCATTTGGTGATTTGCGAATTCACATTTGCCTTGCCAGAAATTCGACTAAAGGCCGATCCAATCACAAAACCCTCTTCTTTAACATAACCTAAAGAGGTATAATAGTCCGTTTTTTCGGTTCCTCCGCTAATGGATAAATTGCCGTCATGTCTTTTGCCGGTTTGCGTAATCCCTCCGTACCAGTCTGTATCTTCTGCCCAGTGGTTTATGGCATTCGGGTTTAATTTTCCATTGGCATCAAACAATTCTGAGGCATTCATTAAATAAGGGTTGTAGCCCAAACCTGCCAATAAAGCTGGACCCGCCTGCGCGTTCGCATCTTGTAAGGTACTGCCATTTAATAACAATGAATTACGATGAGATTCCCAATAAAGCTCCATAAACTCTCTGTCATTTAAGCGCTCGTAATCTGCGCTTTGTCTGGAAGTTAAACCAAAATTATACTTCGCATTAATGTTTGGCTTGCCGGATTTCCCTTTTTTGGTAGTGATCAATAACACCCCATTGGCGCCCCTAGCACCATATAAAGCCGCAGATGAAGCATCTTTTAAAATCGTAACGCTTTCTATGTCATTCGGATTAATGCTACTGATGGAGTTATCGTAAGGTATACCGTCTAAAATAATTAATGGACTATTGTTCGCGTTGAAAGAACCAAGTCCTCTAATACGTAGAGTAGGCTCTGAACCAGGTTGTCCGTTAGATGTCCCTACCTGCAAGCCAGGAGTGGTGCCTGTTAAAGCTTGAGTTACTTCTGTAGTAGGTCTGTTTTTGAAAACATCTTCATTAATGACAGCCGCCGAACCTGTAAAGGTGCTTTTCTTCGCTGTACCAAATGCAACAACCATTACTTGGTTTAATGTTTCCATTTGTAGAGACATTTTTACGTCAATTCTAGTGCGCCCGTTTACCGCGATTTCTAGATTTTGGTAACCAACAGAAGAAAATAATAAAATGTCGTTTGCTTTTACGCCATCTAGGCGGAAATTTCCTTCAATATCTGTAGAAACGCCTTTCGTAGTACCTTTGATGGTTATACTGGTAAAAGGTATTGGTTTCCCATCGTCTGCAGATACCACGTTTCCGGTAACCTGTAATTGTTGCGCTTGTTTTGTTTCTGTGTTACCTAGTTTTGCAACTGTTTTGTTTTCGCTTGCTTGTTTTTTATATAAAACAATCGTTTTGTCTTCTACTGAGGCTCTTAATGGCTGATTTAAAAGAATCTTGTCCAGGAACTCTAATAGCGGCATGTTTTCAGCAGCTATAGATACGGGCTTGGTATCTTTCAAATGCTCTACATTGGCGTAAACGGCATAGCCAGTTTGTTGGCGAATGTTGTCCAGTACGATTGTGAAAGGCAACTTATTTGCCTTTAAAGTTATGGTTTGCGAATAACCAGCGGCGCTTACATGAATGAAACCCGCCGTGAGAAAAATAATAATCAGTCTCAATACTCTAAATAAGTAATGGTTCATTAAATCGTTTGAGGTTAGGATAAATATAATGTTTGGTTAGGCTTTTTGAGGAAGAGTTGATGTTCCTTGTTTTTAAGACGCAAGCACCACGTCTGTTTGTTTTGTTAATTGGTAATGATTCACCTCCGGTTTGCTGTGTTATTAATAATGACTTTATAAGTATCGTTGTCGTCCGATTTTACTCGATATTGAATACTGCTGCTTTCCAAAAAGCGTAAAACAGTGCCGAGTTTGTCGGTTTTAAATGCATTTCCAGTAAATCGGTCGGTGGGGATGCCGCCTTCATATGCTACCTTAATGTTGTACCAACGGGCCATCTCTCTCATAATTTGATCAAATGATTTGTCATCGAAAGAAAATTGTCCATATTTCCAGGCAATGGATTTGAAAACATCTACTTTGTTGATTTTGGTGTCTGTGCCTTCTAAAATTGCCTGTTGGCCCGGAACCATTTTGTTGATATTTTTAGAAGAATGATTTTCAATTTCTATGGCTCCATTTACCAAGGTGGTTTTCATTTGAGGTTCTTCGGCATAGGCCGAAATATTGAAAGCTGTACCCAATACATTTACGGTTTGTCCGTTGCTTACCACTTTAAAAGGGATTTTTCTGCCTGATAGGTGCTGGTGTTGTACTTCAAAATAGGCTTCACCTTCCAATTGAACAATTCGCTCTGTTGCAGCAAATCGAGAAGGGTAGGTTAATTTACTATCTGCATTCAACCAAACCTGCGATCCATCGGGTAATACCACTTTATAATTGCCGCCAATTGGTGTTTTTAGTACAAGCTTTTCTGAAGCTTCGGCTTTGTTGTCAACAATGGAAGAACCATCTAAATAGGTAATGTCTTTGCCTACAATAATTCCAGATTGCTGAGAATTCAAATCTATACTGCGTCCATTTTCTAGCGTTAAGGTAGCTTTGTTTCCACCTGGTAAGATATCTTTGGCTGTGATGAGTGTTTCAGTATCAGCTATTTTTTTAGGTTGGAGAGTTAAGTATAGGATGGAAGCCAAAACCAATATCGATGCCGCTGCATAAGGTACCCATTTGTGTATACGTTTGTATAAAGGGCTTGGCAGGATTGTGGTCTTTTGTGCCACTCTATCAAAAATTCGTTGCTCGCGTTCTGTAGCCTCCGCATCATTCCATAGATCCCAATAAAGGCGGATATCTTCAATCAATAGTTCATTTTGCTCAAGCCTGTTGATCAAATTTTGATTCTCAGGTTTGGCATCTATCCATGTTTGTAACGCTTCTGTTTCTTGCCTATTAAGGCTACCATTAAGGTGTTTCCCTAATAGCTTAATGATTTGATCTGTTTGGAGCACTTGTTTCGTTTTTTATATAGAAACGAAATCGAAAAATAAATCTGTCCAAAAAAATGAAAAAGATAAATCTATGGTTATACTTCATCGATGAACAATAGCTTCGAAAGGAGTATGTAAGCAAATAAATCTTTCCTTGAAAATACATCTCTAATAGCAGCTATAGCTTTTTTCTTTGCTAAAAACACTGCATTTGGTGTTACATTTAAGCGAATGCAAATCTCATCGGTAGTAAGACCTTCTAAATAAAACATTCGGAAAACATCGCCTTGCCGCTGCGGAAGTTGATTGATTTCCTCCACTAATAATTTAATTAGTTCAGCGTGGATCAAATGGGTTAAAGGATCAGTATCTCGTAAAATTAAATCTTCATTTAACTCTACAGAAAGTTTGTTGTTTTGCTGTTTGGCCGATTTAATATGGTCAAAGCATGCATTACGCGTAGTAATGTATAGGAAAGATTTAATATTGATTTCACTTTCAAAATGGTCTTTGCGCTGCCATAGTTTTGAAAACGTGTCTGCAACAATTTCTTCCGCCACTTCTTTGCTTCGACAGATTTTATAGGCATGAAAAGTAAGCGCATGTATATGCTGTTTCATAAAGTGCTTAAAAGCTATTTCACTTCCAGCACGGAAATCATACATCAAATCATCTGACTTTTTCATGGATAAGCGAATATAATGACTTTTTGTTTTGTACTATGATTGAATGGAAGCAGATCAACCATCCATTCAAATTTATTCTCAGAAACTTTAGCTTATCGAAAAAGATATTGATCATCTTTTTTCAAAATAAAATTCTCAAATGTAAAAACTTTAATATATTTGTCTACTAAATCTATAGATATTATATAATTTAAAAAATGAAAACATGAAAAGATCACTTAATCCCATGTGTTGCTGTATGATGAAAAACGCTTTCAATTATCTCAAAATACCCATACAGCAAATATTATAACTCTTTATACAAAAAATGAAAATCAAACTTTACTCACTAAGAAATAACATTTACCTTTCTATATTATCTCTTTTTTTTATAACGTTCTTTGCAAATGTAGCTTTTGCCCAAACCTCGCTTACGGGAATAATCAAAAGGGGCGACGGTTCTCCTGTCCCCCATGCCACTGTAAAAGTTAGAGGCACTAATATTTCTACCAGCGCTAATGAAAAAGGTGAATTCAGATTAACTCAAATTCCAGAAGTGCCTTTTTATATTCAGGTAAGTTCAGTAGGATTTAAACCACAAGACTTTCAGGTCTTAACCGTTTCCGCTACGCCTTTAGAGCTTGTATTGTTGGAAGCGTCACAATTAGATCAAATAGTGGTAACTTCTAGACGTCGCTCAGAAGTATTACAGGAGGTACCTATTCCCATTACGGTAATTGGCGGGCAAGCTGCCGAAAACGCTGGTGCTTTTAACGTTAACCGATTGAAAGAATTGGTTCCTTCAGTACAGTTGTACGCTTCTAATGCAAGGAATACCACTCTAAATATTAGAGGTTTGGGTTCTACTTTTGGCTTAACTAATGATGGGATAGATCCAGGAGTAGGTTTTTATGTGGATGGTGTTTATCATGCTCGCCCGGCCGCAACTTCAACCGATTTTATCGATATTGATCAAATTGAGGTCATTAGGGGGCCTCAAGGAACTTTGTTTGGAAAAAACACCACGGCTGGAGCATTTAACATTACTACTAAAAAACCAAGTTTTATCCCTAATGCGAAGGTGGAATTGAGTTACGGCAACTATAATTTTATACAAGCGAAAACAACGGTAACCGGACCATTGGCCAAAAATCTTGCGGCAAAAATCTCCATATCAGGCACGCAACGCGACGGTACCATTTGGAATGTTCCAGAAGAACGCAAATATAGTGGACAAAACAATTTAGGTGCAAAAGCGCAATTCCTATATACGCCTAACGATAAGTTAGAGTTGTTATTAAGCGGTGATGTAAGTATACAACACCCTGCTGGATATCCCTTGGTAGTTGCGGGAGTTACCACTACGGAAAGAAGTGCTTATCGTCAATATGCTAAAATTGTGTCTGATCTAGGTTACCAACAACCGAAAATTGATCCTTTTTCAAGAGAAATATATACAAACACACCTTGGAGGCATAATCAATCCATCGGAGGAATTTCCCTAAATGCTGATTATAAAATAGGGAAGGGCAAACTGACTTCTACCACTGCGTGGAGATTTTGGAACTGGGATCCAACCAACGACAGGGATTTTACAGAGTTCTCCGCACTAACTAAGTCGCAGGGAAATACCCGTCATGATCAATATTCGCAAGAAGTGAGATATGCAGGTGACATTACCGATAAATTGAGCGGGGTAGTAGGCGTGTTTATTCTCGGTCAAAATTTACAAGGCTTAGGTCAAACCGAAGAAGTAGGTAAAGATCAATGGCGTTTTGTACAAACCAGCAATACAGGTCAACAGGCATTATACTCAACCCCAGGCTTGTTAGATGGTTTTGGAATTAGAACCAATTCAACCATTAAATCTTTAAGTGCAGCGGCTTTTGCCCAGGTTGACTGGGAAGTGATTGATAAACTCCATGTATTGCCAGGTATCAGGTTCACTTATGATAAGAAGGACGTAGATTACGATAGGAAAACATATGGCGGTTTACAAACCACGGATGCTAATTTGCTAGCACTAAAAGCTGCGGTTTATGCTAATCAGCAGTTTAATATCAGTACAGAAAACAATAATCTTTCAGGTAATTTGACCCTGTCGTACAGACCAAGCGATAAATTAAACACCTTTG
The DNA here is from genome assembly GCF_039594775.1 of Pedobacter sp. Classification (GTDB taxonomy): domain Bacteria; phylum Bacteroidota; class Bacteroidia; order Sphingobacteriales; family Sphingobacteriaceae; genus Pedobacter. Next base: position 436,859 of record NZ_JBCNMT010000002.1, read on the forward strand.
CAACTTATTCTACAGGCTACAAACCCGTAGGTGTTAACGTGGGTGGTTTACCTACTACTTCGTCTGGTGCAGCAGATATCTCAGTAGCAAGAGTAAAGCCCGAATATGTACAACATTATGAATTGGGGCTAAAAACAAAGCCAACGGCTGGAGCTCTGTTGAATATTACTGCGTTTAATACCGATATCAAAGATTATCAAACTAACGTACAGTCGCCGCAATTAGGGGTGAACAGAGGATACTTGGCGAATGCTGAAAAAGTAAGGGTAAGGGGCTTGGAAGTTGATGGTAGTTATCAAGCAGGTAGATTTTTAACTTTAAATGCCACCGTAGCTTATTTGGATGGTAAATATGTGAAATTTACGAATGCGCCTTTGCCGTTGGAAGAAACTGGCCACACCGAGGTGATCAATGGTGTTTCCACTCAGGTAGCTTTTAAAGATGCTTCGGGAGGTCGTTTGCCTGGTATTTCCAAATGGAATATATCTGGTGGTGCTGAACTGAGTACTGCAGGAAATTTGATTGAGAAAGAGGGTAGGTATTTTATCGCTGGCGATGTGAGCTATCGTTCGGAATATTCTTCAAATCCAACGCCATCAAAAGTCTTGGTCATAGACGGTTATGCACTGCTAAATGCAAGAATAGGATTTAGGTCAGAAAAATTTTCATTGTTCGTATGGGGACGTAACTTGGCAAATACTAACTATTTTGAACAGCTACAGGCAGCTGCGGGAAACTCTGGTTTGTACGCTGGGGTATTGGGCGATCCAAGAACTTACGGTGCTACAGTGAGGTATAGTTTTTAACGTTGCTATAGACTTACGAAGTTTCGAAAACTTCGTAAGTCTTACAGTTAACTAATAATGAAGAAGAATGGTCGGTACTTGTGCCGGCCATTTTTTTTAGTTATTGATGATAAAAAACTACCGTCATTTCGATGAGGAACGAAGAGAAATCTTTGAAATTGAAAATAACATCTAACATAGAAAAAAATAAGAAAGCTTATCTTCGTCGAACATTTTTTACGACATGGAAAATATTAAATCACTATGCGTTTACTGTGGCGCAAATTTCAATGGAGATGAAACCCTTAAGCAAGCTATTGTTGATTTAGCAAAAACAATGGTAGCTCAAGAAATTGACCTTGTTTACGGTGGCGGTAGCGTAGGCGTAATGGGCGTAATTGCCAACGAAGTATTGAAATTGAATGGTACAGTAACCGGAGTAATTCCGCAATTTTTGATGGATAAAGAGGTAGGGCACAAAGATATTACGCAAATGATTATTACCGAGAATATGCACCAACGCAAGCAAAAAATGGCTGATTTGTCTGATGGCTTTGTGATATTGCCAGGGGGATTCGGAACTTTAGAGGAGTTTTTTGAAGTACTTACTTGGTTGCAATTGGGATTGCACGCTAAACCCATTGGTGTATTGAATGTTGGCGGCTTTTATGACCCACTTTTTGCTCAAATGGATATGATGGTTCAACATCGATTTTTAAAACAAGCCAATAGGGATTTGGTATTTAATGAAGCTGATCCAGCCGTTTTAGTTAACAAAATGCAAGGTTTCTCTGCCAAGCCAGATGAGGTTTGGTTCAGAGATAGAAATCTAACATAGCCCTGTAGCTATCCCATCTGATGCTTTGACACTTCAAATATAGGTGCTAGATTATATCATTTTGTAATTCTGATAATGGTATACAACTTGTTCTTGTAAAAATATTCATCTGTTAATCAGATAATTATACAATTATTTTAATAAATACTACTAAATAGATAGAAATTATATACATTTGTATTGTTGATTAAAAAAAGAAGCAAAGATGATTTTAGAAAAAGTAGAAAGAAATTCAGTAGAGCCTAAGATAACTTTGGTAGGTGCAGGCCCCGGTGATCCGGATTTGTTAACCTTAAAAGGTGTAAAAGCGTTGGCAACTGCCGATGTAATTTTATACGATGCATTGGTAAATGAAGCGCTGTTAAATTACGCCCCAGAAAATGCAATTAAAGTTTATGTAGGGAAGCAGTCGGATGATGAATCTTTCTCTCAAAAATTAGTCAACAAATTGATGATAGATTACGCTTTAAACTATGGTCACGTAGTGAGGTTAAAAAGCGGCGATCCTTTTGTATTTGCTAGAGGCTACGAAGAAGTTCATGTGGCAGAATCTTATAGCATTCCAACGGAGATTGTACCTGGAGTTTCTAGTGCACTTGGTGTACCGGGACTGCAAAAAATCCCAATGGTTTATGGCAACATGAGCGAAAGCTTCTGGGTAGTTACGGGAACCAATGCTCAAGGGCAAATTTCACCTGATTTGTATGTGGCTGCAAAATCCAACGCTACGATTGTGGTGTTAATGGGTATCGAAAAAATCAAGGAAATTGCAGGAATTTTTAAAGCCGAAGGCAAAGCTAATTTGCCTGTTGCAGTAATCGAAAACGGCTCGTCGAAAGAAGAAAATGTGGTGGTAGGCATTGTAGATACCATCGAGGAGCTTATAGAAGAAAAGAAACTCAGCTCGCCAGCGTTATTGGTATTTGGAAATGTAGTGTCGTTACATCCACAGTTCAATTCCATTCACCAGTTTTATGCAATTATGGCGCAGGAAGAATATTAAAAGCTTATTACTTAAAGTAATATTTTTGTTTGGTTGTGATTAGCTGGGCCCTAAGCCCAGCTTTTTCTATTCTGCCACAGATGCCACAAATAATTATCAAATCATTAATCTAGGCCCAAGATATTTATCTATGCATCTGTGGCAAATCTACTCTCCCGCAATTTTAGAAATTTATTTAGCGTAAAAGTTTGCAATACTCAATCATTTACCTAATTTAAAACAATTTCTATCCGAATATCATTTATGGAGATCATACATCTAAGTGCCGAGTGTTATCCTGTTGCTAAAGTAGGTGGTTTGGGCGATGTTGTGGGTGCCCTACCCAAATATCAGAACAAGCTTGGACATGTTGCCAAGGTCGTTATGCCTGCCTACAATTCTAAATTTCTATATGAAAACGAATTTGAAACCGTTTATGACGGCTGGGTAAAAGTAGGAACAACCAATTACCAGGTTCGGATATTAAAAGAATTGACCAACAAATTAGGTTTCGATATGTACCTGGTCCATATCGCAGGTTTGTTCGATAGAGAGGGCGTGTATGGCTATGGTGATGATACCGAACGTTTTCTGGCCTTTCAAATTGCTGCTTTGGATTGGATGGCGCAATGGGAGCATCAGCCAGATGTGGTACATGTTCATGATCATCATGCAGGTTTAATCCCTTTTATGATGAGTAATTGCTATCAATTTAGCCGTCTTAATCAGGTGCCAAGTGTGCTTACCATTCACAATGCTCAATATCAGGGGCAATTTGGTTGGGATAAATTACATTATCTGCCGCCTTTTGATTTGATTAATACCAGTAAGTTAGATTGGAGCAGTGCCATTAACCCTCTGGCTGCTGCCATTAAATGCGCTTGGAGAGTTACCACGGTATCACCTAGTTATTTGGACGAAATCAGCCATGCTGCAAATGGGCTGGAGAATTTATTGGCACAAGAGCGTGGCAAATCTATAGGAGTGCTTAACGGCATCGATACAGAAGTTTGGAATCCGCAAAAAGATCCCATGATTGTAAAGGCCTATCAGGCCAGAACTTTAGAAAATGGGAAAAAAGCAAACAAAGAAGAACTTTGTCGTGTTTTTAACCTCGATTCAACCAAGCCGCTTTTTACCTTTATTGGTCGTTTGGTAGGAGAAAAAGGAGCTGATTTATTACCTGATATTTTTTATAATGCTTTGGCGCAAAGCGATGGCGAAATCAATATTCTGGTGCTAGGTTCGGGAGATCCTCAAGTTGAAGATAGATTGAACGAGATCACCCACCAATATCCTGGTAGATACAATGCCTATATTGGTTATAACGAAGCTTTGTCGCATCAAATTTATGCTGGGGCAGATTTCCTATTGATGCCTTCCCGGGTGGAGCCTTGCGGCCTTAATCAAATGTACGCCTTGAGGTATGGTACTATTCCCATCGTAAGGCGTATTGGTGGCTTAAAGGATACGGTGGTAGACATTGGAGATGGCGGTTTTGGTATTTGTCATGATCAAACCAGTGTTTGGGACGTTGGACATGCGATTGGTAGAGCGTATGAACTTTATCTCGATCAAAAGAAAGTAAAAGAAATTAGAAAATATATGATGTCGATAGACCACTCATGGGATAGTTCGGCACAACAATACATAGATATATACCAAATGTAAAACAAAAGCTATGACGGAAAAAGTATTAGGAGTGATCCTTGGAGGCGGTCAAGGTTCCAGATTGTCACCATTAACGTTAACCAGGTCAAAACCAGCCGTGCCAATTGCCGGTAAATATCGATTGGTCGATATTCCGATTTCCAATTGCTTGAATTCTGGCATACACCGCATGTTTGTGCTAACGCAGTTCAATTCTGCCTCACTAAACAAGCATATCAAAAATACCTATCATTTTAGTCATTTTTCTAAGGCTTTTGTGGATATTTTGGCTGCTGAACAAACCCCTGATAATCCCGCTTGGTTTCAGGGCACTGCCGATGCCGTACGCCAATGTATGCACCATATTGTTAATCATGAATTTGACTATATCTTAATTCTTTCCGGTGACCAGTTGTATCAGATGGACTTTAAGGATATGTTGAAGGCCCATATTGATGCCGAGGCCGAAATATCTATTGCTACTATTCCAGTTACAGCTAAAGACGCTACAGATTTTGGGATCATGAAAACAGATGAACGAAGCATGATCACTTCGTTCATCGAAAAGCCTAAATCAGACTTATTGCCCGATTGGACTTCCGATACGGGAGAGGAAATGGGACGTGAGGGCAAACATTTTTTGGCGTCAATGGGAATTTATATTTTCAATCGTGATGTATTGATCAAAATGTTGAACGAGAATCCAGAGGAAAAAGATTTTGGTAAAGAAATCATTCCAAGGGCTTTAGAAAACAATAAGGTGTTAAGCTACCAGTATGAAGGTTATTGGACAGATATTGGTAATATCTCTTCATTTTTTGAAGCCAATTTGGGCCTAACGGATGATTTGCCACAGTTCAATATGTTTGATACAGCACATACCATTTTTACAAGGTCGAGAATGTTGCCACCGTCGAAAATTTCTGGTACTACTTTGGAAAAAACCATTATTGCCGAGGGGTGTATTGTTCAGGCCAGTAGGGTAGAACATGCAGTATTGGGAATTAGGGCACGTATTGGGAGAGGAACGACCATTGCCAATTGTTATGTAATGGGCAGTGACCGTTATCAAACGCTAGATGAAATTAATGAAGCTAACCGAGCAGGTATTCCTTTGCTTGGAATAGGCGATCGTTGTTATATCAATAATGCCATCATCGATAAAAACTCGAAAATTGGGAATGATGTGCGTATTAACGGTGGTGCGCATTTGGCGGAGGGTGACTATGGATTTTACGTAGTGAAAGATGGAATTGTGGTAGTTAAAAAAGGAGCTATAGTGCCTAATGGTACAGTGATATAGTCTAATCAACACCACTTCAGTTGTTATACGATAAATGAAAGCAGGTATCATTACCTGCTTTTTTATGCGATTTTAGTCTTTTCTAAACCATCTAATACTTTTGCTGTTGTAATCATAAACATCCTTTTTTATTTTATGACAGCTACACATTTATATCAAACCGGCATTATCGGAAACTGCTCTTACATCGCTCACATCCATAAAAACTCAAATATCAGTTGGCTATGTTGGCCCAAATTCGATAGCTCATTTGTTTTTGGTAGTATGCTCGACGAAGAAAAAGGTGGTAAATGTACCATTCTGCCTGCTTCAGATTATAGTTCACATCAATATTATATAGAAAATACCAACGTATTACGGACAGAAATTACTGCTGCGGATGGTAGATATCGGATTACTGATTTTGCTCCTCGTTTTCATTTGCACGAGCGTTATTTCAAGCCGTTGATGCTCATTAGAAAGATAGAGCCTTTGGAAGGCAGCCCTAGGATAAAAATAGCTTGTGAACCGGTTTGCGATTATGGTAAAAGTAAGATGAGGACGGCCATAGGCAGCAATCATATCGATTACATGGGGTGCGACGAAGACTTGCGATTAACTACCAATGTATCCTTAAACTATATTTTAAAAGAGCAAGACTTTGTGCTCAATGATGTGAAATATCTCATTTTTACCTATGGCTATACTTTGGATGCGCCTATTGTGGCTACTGCTGAGCAGTTTTTGAGGGAAACCACGGCTTATTGGCGGGTTTGGATCAAGCACTCATCTATTGCAGGTTTTTACCAGCCTTATGTAATTCGTTCGGCTTTGGTGCTCAAAATACATCAATATGAAGATACTGGTGCCATTATAGCGGCAAGCACTACTAGTTTGCCCGAATCGCCTGGAAGTACCCGAAATTGGGACTATCGTTACTGTTGGCTCCGCGATTCCTATTATACGCTGACTTCCTTAAACCATATTGGCCACTTTGAGGAAATGGAAAAGTACTTCAACTACATTTCTGATATTACTTTTGATACAGATAAGCGTTACCAACCTTTATACGGTATTACAGGCAAGCGACATATTGTGGAGGAAACCTTGGGGCATTTGAAAGGTTATTTGGGTGAGCAGCCTATTCGAGTAGGTAATCAGGCTTATGAGCATATCCAAAATGACATTAATGGCCAGGTACTTATTTCTATGTTGCCTTTATATACCGATCATCGCTTTGTTTTTTCCGAAAGGGGTGATTCCGTTCGCTGGATAGAGGGCGTGCTCAGAAAAATTGAAATGACCATTGATGAAAAAGATGCAGGTATTTGGGAGTTTAGGAATATTGCAAATATGCATTGTTACAGTAATCTGTTTCAATGGGCGGGGGCTAATGCAGCACTAAAAATGGCTAAAACCATAGGGAACCAAGCGCTGGAAGATAGGGCAAAGATATTGATTGATAAAGCTGCGGCCCATATTGAAGCTTGTTATGATGAAGAGCGCAAGGTGTATACTAATGCGGTAGGAAGTAAACATTTGGATGCAAGCACGCTTCAGTTAATCATGATGAATTATTTGGACCCATCGTCACAACGTGCAAAAGACCATTTAGCTGGCTTGGAAAAGGAACTAAAAACCGAAGATGGTTTGTTTTATCGTTATCTGCATGCCGATGATTTCGGAAAACCGAAGACAACTTTTCTTATCTGTGCCTTTTGGTATGTGGAAGCGTTGGCTTGCGTAGGCAGACTTGACGAAGCGATACAGGCTTTTGAAAATATCATTTCCTTTTGCAACCATTTGTTGTTGTTCAGCGAAGATGTGGATGCAAAAACAGGTAGTCAGTGGGGTAATTTCCCGCAAGCTTATAGTCATGTGGGCTTGATGAATGCCGCGTATCGTATTGCGAAAAAATTGGATAGACCAGTGTTTTTGTAGTCGATTGTGTAAAAAAGCCAGCTTTGACTTTTGTTTTAAATGCTGATTGTGCGTTACTTCATTTCGAGCGTAGTCAAGAAATGTAGGAGGTTAAAAGATTTCTCCGCTCGCTGCGCTGCGGTCGAAATGACGGGGTTCTATTACCTTACCGCAAAGGAGAATAAGAGTTACGCTAAGAACGCAAAGGTTTTGGTTTATTGGTTATTGGTATGGCGTGCATCTTCGTCATTTCGAGCGTGTCGAGAAATCTTTTAAGGTTGTGTTTTTTGGTCAGTCATCTCCAAAGATTTCTCCGCTCGCTATGCTGCGGTCGAAATGACGGCGGGTGTTTATGCTGATACATTTTTAAGGGTAGTTTCCGTCAATATGGATTGAAGTAAATCCCTCACTTCGTTGTGGTCGTTTAAATAGAATTTAGCCTCCGAAACTTCACTGCCTACCTTGATCGTTATGGCATTGTTGGGCATCGCTTTAAAAATATCTTCATCGGTATGGTCGTCGCCCATGGCTAAAATAAAATCATGTTCCTCTTCATGTAGCCAGTTTAGCGCCGCCTTGCCTTTATTTACCTCCATATTTCTAAACTCAATCACTTTGTTGCCGGGCATAATTTGCAAACCCTTATCAGCGGCAAGTACCCTTAAGTTGTTGATGATTTCATTAGCTCTCAATTCTCCCAAACCTTGCTCTGTTTTACGGTAATGCCATACTAAAGAAAAACTTTTTTCTTCAATAAAAGCACCCGGTGTCCTGTCGGTATAGGTCTCCAAAATGCTCCTGATTTCCGTTTTCCATTGGTCATTTAATAAGGGTAGTGCTTGCCAATGTGCATTTTGCTTTTTTTGCCAAGCGCCATGTTCAGCAATGATGCTGATATTCAAGCTTCCAAACCATTGTTCAAGTGTCTTGTGGTTGCGTCCGCTGATGACAACTACTGTATTAGCAGGGTCTTTGGCGAAGTTTTCCAATAAAGTTAATAACTCTTCGTCGGGACTAGCTTCATCAATATTCGCTTTGAAACCTACCAAAGTACCATCATAATCTAAAAAGATAATGCGTTTTTGGGTAGCTGCATACCTACTAATGATTCCTTGGCTTACTTTGTTGATGGCATGTTTGGTGCGTAGTGAATGTTCAAGAAATTTAGCATCATCCATTCGATTTAAAAAATTGTTGACCCAACGGTTCACGTTAAATTTCTTCACTAAGGCCCGCATACTCTGCATACGTCTTTTTTGCTCTTCTATGGGCATCTGTAGTGCCGTAACAATCGCGTTCATGATGTCGCCAATGTTGTTAGGGTTTACAATAAGTGCATCGTTTAGCTCTTTTGAAGCGCCAGCCATTTCACTCAAAATCAATACGCCTGTTTCGTCTCTTCGGCTGGCTACATATTCCTTGCTTACCAGGTTCATGCCGTCTCGCATGGGCGTCACCAGGCAAATATCAGCAGCGCTATAAAGTGCAGATAGGCTCTGAATAGAAAAGGAACGATAAAAATAACTGATAGGCACCCAGTCGAGGGTACGGTATTTTGCATTGATATTGCCCACCAATTGGTCGATTTTTTCTTTGAGTTCTTTGTATTGAGTAACAGTATCTCTAGAAGGAACCACAATCATGAACAGAGAGATTTCACCTATAAATTTTGGATGAAGTTGTAAGAGCAGTTCAAATGCCCTAATGCGTTCTAAAATGCCTTTGCTGTAATCTAAGCGGTCGATAGATAATACCATCCTGCCTTGTTTCTCAGTTTGGAGATTATCTATTTCGGCAAGCACTTGTCGTTGTAAAGGCAATTTCTCAAACTTATCGAAATCGATGCCCATCGGGAATGGTTCTACAATTATTTGTCTGTTATTTAAAGAAATGATATTTGAAGAGAAGTGAACAGGCGTTAAACGAGAAGCGGCACTCAAAAAATGCCTTACGTCGTCGTAGGTGTGAAAGCCAATTAAATCGGCCCCCAACATGCCCTCAATCAATTTATCCCGCCATGGAATAAGTCTGAAAATTTCAAAAGAAGGGAAGGGGATGTGTTGAAAAAATCCTATCGTGGTATCGGTAAGTCGGCTTCTCAACATGGATGGTAGGCACAACAGCTGATAATCCTGTATCCATATTTTATTACCTTCTGTAAATACACTTTGTGTAGCTTCTGCAAATTTTTCATTCACCGATACATAACTATCCCAATATGCTTGTTCAAAACGCGCATAAGTAACCAAGTAATGAAAAACTGGCCATAACACTTCGTTTGAAAATCCTTCGTAGAAGAGGTTGATTTCTTCTTGGGTGAGAAATACAGGGACCAAATTCATTTTGGCCAGTCGTTCTTTGATTTGTGGTTGGTCCTCAGGCGGAACATCAATGCCAGGCCAGCCTATCCAAAGCATATTGCCATTTTTATAGGCGTCGCCCAGTCCAGTGGCTAGGCCGCCTTCGCTGCTTTGTAGGCTGTATTTTCCATTGTTCTTGGTGATTTTTACGGGTAGTCTGTTCGAAATAATAATTGTTTTGCTCATGCTAGTTTCTAAAGTATCCTACTATAAAAAGGGATGAAAGTGTTTTTTGTTTGCTTAGATATCAAAAAGTAGGGTCTTTTGAGATTGTTATTGCATTTTTGAAGAAGCTTTGTTCAATAAGCCTGATAGTAGAGGAAACCAATTTTTAATTGGTTGTAGCGGATAGCGGGGCTGGCTATTGATAGGTGCATTGGCATTCACTTTCAAATCTTTTTGAGAATCGCCTATCTTTGTTAGATGCAGAAAACTTTTACAGATCAGTTGGGCAACGAGATGACCATCAACTGGCCGCCTAAGCGAATTGTTTCGGTGGTGCCCTCGCAAACGGAGCTATTGTTTGAGTTGGGCTTGAGCGAGCAAATTGTGGGGTTGACGAAGTTTTGCATACATCCTATAGAGATGTTTGCTGCTAAACAGAAGGTTGGCGGCACCAAAAAGTTGAGGATTGATGTAATTAGGGAACTGCAGCCAGATTTGATTATTGGCAACAAGGAAGAAAACAGCAAGGCTGATATTGAGCTGCTGCAACAGGAGTTTCCGGTGTGGATGAGCGATATCTATCATTTGGAAGATGCGATGCGGGCCATCACCGATATTGGAGATTTGGTTGATAGACAGCCCGAAGCAGCTTATTTGAACCATTTGATCAATGCAGGCTTTAATGATTTGCAGACTTTGGCATTAAGCAAAGGGATTGACCAAACGGTAGCGTATGTGATTTGGAAGGACCCTTACATGTTTGCAGGAAGAAATACTTTTATTGATAATATTTTAAGGAAAATTGGCTTGCGCAATGTGGTAAGTCAAGCGAGATACCCAGAAATTGAGGTGGCCGAGCTGATTGCGCTTAACCCTCAATTTGTTTTCCTGTCTTCGGAACCTTATCCATTTAAAGAGAAACATATTGAAGAGCTTCAACGGGTTTTGCCACAAACTAAAGTGATTTTGGTTGACGGAGAGATGTTTTCGTGGTATGGCAGTCGTTTGGTGAAGGCGGTGCAGTATTTCTTTGATTTTCAAAATCAATTACTTAGCGAATAACTGTTAGAATCTATTTTTAAAATAATTTAAAAATTATAATTTAGTTTTTAAATTTTTGAATTATGCGTATTTTAAATATTGGATTTTCTTTGTTGGGCATGAGCTTGCTGGCTTGTGGCGTAAGTAAAACGGCCAAACTAAATGAAGCGGTTGATATTAGTATTGCCAATGAAATATTGCCGATAGCACAAAAGCCTTGTTTTGAGGGTGCTTATTATCGTAAGCTGGTTTCGAGCCATGATTATTGGCGTGGTATTGAAGGGACTGTGGTCCTTCCCCGTATTGAGTTTGACCAACAGCGAATACATACTAAAAAGCCGGGTCAGTATTTAGATAATCCTTCTATTTATTTAGGTGGCAGTATGGGCAACCAAGAAACAGATATAGGAATGGCTTGGGAAGTGATTAAAGAAGATAATGGCCAGGTTTCTAAGGAACGTAAGGCTTTTAGACCATTTTTAAGACGTACCGGACATGAGAGTGGACAACTAGCGGTTTTTGAAAACGCTCCCGCACAGAAAGCTTACTATTGGTATCCTGGAGAGGAGATCAAAATGTCGCTGGTTTTAGTTGCTGATAAAAAGGTGCGATTTGTAGTAGAGGGTGCGGGCAAGAAATTTGAAAGGGAATTTGACTGCGATGGTTATTTGTTAAAAGATGTGGGGGAGTTTAAACGTGTAAACGCCATTGACCAAGTAGGTAATGAGGGCAAGCCAGTGCAAATTACCAAAACTAAAGTGTTGAATGCCGAGTGGAAAGCAACCAATCTTTACAGAATGATTGAGGGAAAACTTACCGCTGTGCCTTTTAAGAAAACACGCTATACAGAAATGATGTGCCCGGCGGTTAAATATTTTGAGGTGAATGCTTCGAAAATGCAGGCAGCAGCTGGTGCGGAAAGCTTAACCATTAGCGGTGCCGGATTTTAGTGAATTTAATTGACTTGAATATGAATGGCTTAGGATATATCGGGGAATAAAATGGAATTTTTTTTCATAATTGTTATGGAATAATCAATGTAATTTCTATTTTTGCAGTCCTAAATAAATCCTAACTGCGGAAGTGGCGTAATTGGTAGCCGCACCAGACTTAGGATCTGGCGCTTCACGGCGTGGGGGTTCGAGTCCCTTCTTCCGCACTAACGATTGACCGTTCCAATGCAAATTGGGACGGTTTTATTTTAAAAGGGAATTTTAATAAATAAAATACTTGAGAAGGGTTTGTGGTTAGAAATCTCACACTCATTGCTCAGTACTCACACTCAATCATAAAAAATGAATATCGTACAGGAAAAAATTGACGATTTAAATGCTTTAGTTAAAATTACTTTAGCCCCTGAGGATTATACTCCAAACGTAGAAAAAGCGATTAAGGAGCAAGCTAAAAAGGCTAATTTACCTGGTTTCCGTAAAGGAATGGTGCCTGCTGCACATATTAAAAGAATGTACGGCAAAAGCATCTTGGTAGAGGAAATCAACAATATGTTGAACGATAACATTTCAAAATACCTAACTGATAACAGTGTTGAGATTTTAGGTCAACCACTTCCTGTACAAGAAGACGAAAACCAATACAACTGGGATTATAACGATACTTTCAACTTTGCTTATGAGCTAGGTTTAGCGCCTAAAGTTGATATCGAGGTTTCATCAAAAGATAAATTTACGCAGTATAATGTTAAAGCTGACGAAGAGACTTTAAACGAGCGTATCAAAAATATCCGTAAGAGCTACGGTAAAATGACCAATCCAGAAGTTTCTGCTGAAGGCGATATCCTTTACGCTGAATTGAAGCAGTTAGCCAATGATGGTTCTGAGTTTGAAGGTGGTATTTCAGCTACTGGTTCTATTCGTACCGACGCCGTTACCGACAAGAAAATTTTGAAAACCTTAGTAGGAGTTAAAAAAGACGATACTTTTGAACTTGATGTAAACAAAGCCTTTGGTGGCGATGCTGCTGCAATTGCAAAATTGTTGAACATCAGTGAAGAAGATGCTGCAGAGTTGAAATCTAAATTCCAAGTGACCGTTAAAAACGTAAACCGTTTAGAGGAAGCTGATCTAAACCAAGAGTTTTTTGATAAAATTTTTGGTGCTGATGCCGTAAAAGATGAAGCTGGTTTCACTGCTAAGATCACTGAAGAAATTGAGTCGATGTTTAAGCAAGATGCTGATCGTAAATTGCAAAATGATATCTATACTCAATTTACTGAGCAAACTAAAATGCAATTGCCAGATGAATTTTTACGTAAGTGGTTAAAAGCTACCAACGAAAAATTAACTGACGAAGAGTTGGCTCAAGGTTATGATGATTTCGCTAAAAACTTGAAATGGACTTTGATTGAAAATAAAATCATCAAAGACAACGATATCAAAATTGACTATAAAGACGTTTTTGAAGCTGCTAAACAACGTTTAGATGCACAATTCAGAATGTATAGCCCAACCCCTCTTCCTGAAGATCAATTGGCACAATATGCGGCTAACTTCTTGCAAGAAAAAGAAAATGCTAACCGTATTTTCGAAGAAGTGAAGGCTTTGAAAGTTTTCGATTATATTAAATCGGTTGCTACTTTAAATGAGAAAGAAATTACTTACAACAAATTTACTGAGTTGAAGTAACCTCGCAATGACTATAAATAGTTGAACTGACCGTTTGTCAGTCATGAAATAAACAAGAGTCCCGATATAAAATTGGGACTCTTGTTATATAAAAGCCTTTCATTTTATATTTTTAAAGTGTTTGGATAGGTTTTTTGAAGAGTAAAGAGACGATGGATAAGATTTCGTTAACAAATAAAGTATTTCATATTGTCGTATAATCTGCTATTTTAGCGGAGTGCGGAAATTGGCACGAAAATTAACGAATTTTAGAAGAAACTTATTAAAGATATAGTTTGGTGCGTAGGGTAAAATGCTAAACGCCAAACTCAAAACCTGATCGCAAGATGAAAATAGATAAAGACGAATTTAGAAAATATGCCGTTAAACACCATCGCATTAACGGATTGAACGTAGATAGATTTATTGGTGCTACCAACAATTCACCAAAATCAATGACTCCATATATCATTGAGGAACGTCAGTTGAACGTTGCACAGATGGACGTTTTCTCTCGTTTGATGATGGATCGTATCATCTTTTTAGGTGACGCTGTTTACGACCAAAATGCTAATATCATCCAGGCACAACTACTATTTTTACAATCGGTAGATGCCCATAGAGATATTCAAATTTACATCAACTCACCAGGGGGATCTGTTTATGCAGGTTTAGGTATTTACGATACCATGCAATACATTTCGCCAGATGTAGCAACTATCTGTACTGGTATGGCCGCGTCTATGGGAGCAGTTTTATTGGTGGCGGGCGCTAAAGGCAAACGTGCAGCGTTAAAACATTCTAGAGTGATGATTCACCAGCCATCGGGAGGTGCACAAGGAGTAGCATCAGATATGGAAATCAATTTGAGAGAGATGCTTAAATTGAAAAAGGAATTATATGACATCATTTCATCACATTCAGGCCAAACCTACGAATGGGTAGAGAAGGCTTCGGACCGTGATTACTGGATGACTTCAGACGAAGCAAAAAGTTTTGGAATGATTGATGAGGTGTTAGGATCGAATAAATAAATCAGTTGACAGTTTACAGTGGGCAATAACCATCCAAACTGAAAACTGTAAATTGAAAATTGAAATGGAAAACTAAAAATGGCTAGACAAGGAAAAGATTCACATTGCTCATTTTGTGGCACTCCAAAAAATGAAACCTTAATGTTAATTGAGGGATTGGATGCTTATATCTGCGACAAATGTGTTAATCAGGCCAACGTACTACTAGCGCAAGAGCTAGGCAATAAAAAAGGCAAAGCTTTTGATGAAACATTCAAGCTTTTAAAGCCAGCCGAAATTAAAGCACACTTGGACCAATATGTGATCGGCCAGTATGATGCTAAAAAAGTACTTTCGGTAGCGGTTTATAACCACTACAAGCGCTTGAGCCAAAAGATTGATAAAGATGAGGTAGAGATTGAAAAATCTAACATCATGTTGGTGGGCGAAACTGGTACAGGAAAGACACTTTTGGCCAAAACCATCGCTAAAATATTGCATGTGCCATTTTGTATTGTAGATGCAACAGTACTTACTGAAGCTGGTTATGTGGGCGAAGATGTTGAAAGTATTTTAACTCGCTTATTGCAAGCTGCAGATTATGATGTGGCTTCAGCAGAACGTGGCATTGTTTACATTGATGAAGTAGATAAGGTGGCCCGCAAAAGCGACAACCCTTCAATTACCAGAGATGTAAGCGGAGAAGGTGTACAACAGGCTTTGTTGAAGATTTTGGAAGGCACTATTGTAAATGTTCCGCCACAGGGAGGTAGAAAGCATCCGGATCAAAAAATGATTGCGGTAAACACCAATAACATTTTGTTTATCTGTGGAGGTGCGTTTGATGGTATCGAAAGAAAAATTGCCAACCGTTTGCGTACGCAGGCCGTAGGTTATAAAGTGAAGAAAGATGAGGTTGATTTAGACCTTAAAAACCTTTACAAATACATCACGCCACAGGATTTGAAATCATTTGGTTTAATTCCTGAATTAATTGGACGTGTACCAGTTTTAACACATCTGGATCCATTGGATAAGGAAGCTTTGAGAAATATCCTTACAGAACCTAAGAACTCGTTGATTAAGCAATATGTGAAGTTGTTCAATTATGAGAACGTAAACTTGAAGTTTGACGATGATGTTTTAGAGTTTATTGTGGACAAGGCCATGGAGTATAAGCTCGGTGCAAGGGGACTAAGGTCTATTTGTGAATCCATCATGTTGGATGCCATGTTTGAAACGCCATCTGATAATGAGGTAAAAGAGTTGGAGATTACACTCGACTATGCGAAAGAAAAGTTTGAGAAATCAGATTTCAAAAAACTTAAAGCAGCATAAAAAATACTAATCCCGACTTGTTCGGGATTTTTTTTAACCTATTCTTTTGGAAAAAGAAGATCGGTTTGATGTTAATGATAACGCTAAGGAATTAAGAAACATTAAGTGAAATTTCTCTTTAAAAACTTAATATTCTTAATGGTTTATCTTATGAAAAATGTTAATTAAAATTTTATAAATTTAAAGAAAGGAGAAAACTTATGAATGAAGAAAAAGATGTAAAGAAAGATGAAGCAGCAGTAAACAAGGCGAAAAAGGTTAAAGAGGTTGAAACTCCAGTTAGAAAAGGTTTAAAAAGTAAAGAAGATATCGTTAAAAACTGGTTGCCTCGTTATACAGGTCGTCCGCTAGAGGAATTTGGACAGTACATCTTATTGACCAATTTTAGCAAGTATGTGACTTTGTTCTCTGAATGGAATGACAATGCACCTATTTACGGCTTAGATAAACCTATGCAAAGTGTTACAGCTAATGGCATTACTATTATCAATTTTGGTATGGGAAGCCCGCTAGCAGCAACCATGATGGATCTATTGACTGCCATTCAGCCAAAAGCAGTATTGTTCTTGGGTAAATGTGGTGGTCTGAAAAAGAAAAACCAAATTGGTGATTTAATTCTTCCAATTGCAGCCATTAGGGGAGAAGGTACCTCAAACGATTACTTGCCTGCCGAAGTACCTGCACTACCTGCCTTCGCTTTGCAAAAGGCTATTTCAACAACCATTAGAGAGCATTCTCGCGATTATTGGACTGGAACCTGCTACACCACTAACCGTAGGGTTTGGGAGCACGACAAAGAATTTAAGAAATACTTGAAAAGCTTACGCGCTATGGCAGTGGATATGGAAACAGCAACTATTTTTACCACTGGTTTTGCTAATAAAATCCCAACGGGAGCTTTGTTATTAGTTTCAGATCAACCGATGATTCCTGAAGGGGTAAAAACTAGTGAGAGCGATAGTTCTGTGACTGCTAACTACGTGGAAACACATCTTAAAATCGGTATCGATTCATTAAAACAATTGATCAATGGAGGCTTAACGGTGAAACACCTTAAGTTCTAAATTCAAAATTTGACAGCTGTCATACTGGGCCGGAGAAGCATTTTTTAATTCTTCACTGCGTTCAGAATGACACCCGTGTCAATCCAGCCCACTTTTAGGGTAATCAAACAATACCAGACTTCCTGTACCCCCACTGATGAGTTTCCAGTCATCAAAAGGAAATTCAATAATCGCTACACTGCATGTGGGCATATTGCTGATGTATTCGCCCGTAAGATAATTTAGCAGATCCGTTAAGCCTGGATTATGGCCAAACAATGCTATTTTGTTTAATTGAGGGTCAAAGTCATTCACCGCCTTTAACAGGGTTTTTACACTTGCTTCGTAGATATTGGCATTAGTGTCGAGTTGTTCTGAAGGTAATTGCCAGCCTGCAGCAAAATATTTGGCCGTAGTTAGTGCTCTAAGGGCAGGGCTGCTCACAATGGCGTCTGGCTTAATGGATTTTTCCACTAATCGATTGACCATTTCGGGAGCGTTTTTATGGCCACGATGGTTCAACGGCCTATCAAAGTCTCTCAGGTTAATGTCTCCCCAATCAGACTTCGCATGTCTAACAATAAAAAGCTGCTTCATTAAGTTTAAAATATCGGCGGTGTGTTTTTGTCTGCGCAAATTACTAAATAATATGAGTGCGCTTAATTTTATCTACATAAATTTCCTCCCTATGCCCGCTAAAAAACGAGGTATACAGCTTGGTGTCCTTTCGTTGAGGAGTTAAAATACTTTATTAAGTTTTCCATGTTGTCTATATGGTTCATTTGGAAAATGCAAATAACTAAAAAATGTAACCACATAGACACATAGGGTTATATCTGTATACTCCTTCGAAGAGAAAGATATGCAGCTTTGTGTCCCCCTCTTTGAGGGGATAAGGGGGAGGATAAAAAACAAATGTATTTGTGAAAATCAATCTGTGTATCTGTGGCTTACTCAAGTTTCAAGGCTTAGTGGTACAGATTTTTCCCAAAACATGAAGTAAACCTTATCTTTAGCCCTCGATGGCCCAACAAGACGATTTTACCGTTAGCGTAATTATTCCCTGTTACAATCAAGCTCTATTGATTGAAGAAACACTTCATTCGGTATTAGCTTCCACTTATTTGCCCATTGAAATCATTATTGTAGACGATGGTTCTACGGATGAAAGTGCACGTGTAGTTGAAGAATTGGCTAAACAACATCCTCTCATCAAATTTTACAAGCAAGCAAATAGTGGCCCTTCGGTAGCTCGCAACCATGCTATTAGTAAGGCCAGTGGTACTTTCATTTTACCTTTGGATGGTGATGACCTTATTTCTCCAGATTATATTGCCGAAGCTATCCATACTTTTAAGCAAGATTCCACTGTGAAAGTGGTGTATTGTCAAGCCGAAAAGTTTGGTGCCAAAACGGGAAAATGGAATTTAAAGCCTTTCAGCTTGGAGAACTTGGCGAAGGATAATATGATTTTTGTAAGTGCGCTTTATAGGAAAAGTGATTGGGAAGCTTGTGGAGGTTATCCAGAGGATTTACGTTGGGTGAGCGAAGACTGGGTGTTTTGGATTGCCATGCTCAAAAATGGTGGAAAGGTGGTACAATTGCCTATCATTGGATTTTATTATCGCATTAGCCCTAATTCACGTAGAAAGGGGATGGATAAGCAAAAAAAACAGCGACTGATTGACTATATCAATACGCACCATCGTGATTTCGTATATCGTTATTTAGATGGTCCCTTGCGCTTCCAACGCCGTCAGTCAAAGAGATATAATAAGTTGTTGAGATTTTTTGGTTTGCTGAAGTAGTGAGCTTAAACGTTCAAAACTGATGCTGACCTGCCTGCCTGCGGTAGGCAGGTAGCGAAAGCGGAAAGCTATGCAATAAACCGAGCCTTGGCGAGTTCACCGAAGGTAATTTATTTCAGGGTCTGTTTAACAAAAAAATAATCATACGAAACTATCGATGATAAACCCCAGCGTTTTTCACGCTGTTAACAGGCAAATTGGTACTTACGTGTACCTTGTATTTAAGGTTTAGGGGATGAAATAGATTTCCAAAAACTGTCCAAGGTAGGGGGTAGTTGCTTTGTCGGCCAGTAAATAAATTCTTTATTCTTTCTATATTCCTGCTGACAATGTTAGTGCCTTTTAATACTCGCTCTCTAGGATGTTTGGCTGGATATTTTTTTAACTGTTCAAAGTTTTCATCCAATAACAAATGTAGATTGTTCATCAGCTCTTGGGAAAGTGGTGTACCGCTTCTGCCAATCCATGCGGTTACCGAAATGAGGTCTTTGTAAAAATCGGGCATCCAATTTCCATTTTGGTCATGTACTCTTGCGGCACCGTTTTTACTTTCCTTTCGGCCAATCATGTACACCTCTGGGTCTTGAAACTGTTCCCAACAAGCAGCAAAACTTACTTCACTAGCTTTAACGTCGTGCCAAGCGCCGCCGTAGTGATGTAGTAGGTAAATCCTAAGGTAATCAGATTGATGTACTACACTGAGAAAAGGAAACGCTGCATGAAATGGATGTTCGGGCAATTCTAATAAATGCCAGTTTTGTGGACTCACCAAAAAAATAGGCACACCAATGTTCTGCTGTAAAATTTCGAAACTTAACAGACGGTTGCCTTCCATAGCATTTCCCGCCCAAAAAGTCCAAACCACAAATGGTACGTGGTGTTGGTATTCAATACTTTTTACATCGGTAAGCAGCATTAGATTTTATCTCTTCCTTTGGTGAATTTTTGCCAATAATATTTCCATGGGTTAGTGTATTTCAACTGTTTCCACGGGCGACTACCATGTGCCTTATGATGTACGGGGGCGTTAAATAAAATGTAATTTTTAAAACCTAAGGCAATTGATTTTTTGGAGATGATGGTGTCGTACCAATCTTTATTACGATCTAACTCGCTGAAACTATAGCTGGATAGAAATGGTATGGTCATTAATGTACAGCAAAAGCTGAGACTCCTATTGGTAAGGGTATAAGCTTCTTTTCTACCTTTAAATTTTAGATAAGGAAAGTTAATTTCGCCTCTTTCGTCAACTGTTACTGCGCCAATCATTCCCGAGTCAGTTTGTTTTTCGTTAAAACCGAGTAATTTGCTAAAGGTATCTGGTTTCACCTCTACATCAGACTCAACGACAATTAATGGCAGATTTTTAGCGATAGCACGTTTTTGTGCATCTTCCAATACCAAATTGTAGTTGGGTGATGGCGTGTTGGTAATGTCTTCTAAATTGAGCAATTCAAAACCCAATTCAGCAGCACTTTTGGCGAGGGCCTCTTTGGTTTCTGCATTACTAAAATCGTTATAAACAATATACTCCAGTGCGATATCGCTTTGCTTAATGGTGGCAATGGTCTGGAGCGTATTTTCTATCGCGTTTTTAACGGGGGTAATTACAATTGCTTTAATCATTCAAGAATTTTTATGAAACGTGGTAACGACCATTTTTCAATATGGTATTCAATTTTGCGCCGAGCGAAAAAAGAGATAGGTTTGTTCCTGTGTCTTCGGCATGTTGATTGAACCTTGACTTAGAGCTGGCTATCTTTTCTTTGTAAGCACCCAACGCACTATAGCTTTTCCATACCCAAAATTGTCCCATGAGCACTTTGGGTAAGACCTCAAAGATAAAAGTTTGTACCTTAAACCAAGTATACTGCGCTTTGTTTAAGTGTATGCCGTGTAAAATATAACGGTTCCTATAGTAGATTGCTTTTACGCTTTTTTTGAGGTTGTTGGCATTGATGGTAGATGATCCGATGTGGTAACAAGTTGAAGCAAAAGCATAATAACATTGCCAACCCAAACGCCAAGCACGCAAGCTCAAATCAACATCTTCGAAATAGAAAGGCGAAAAAATCTCATCGAAACCAAGAAGCTGCTTGATTTTTTTTGAACAAACCAAAGCATTGGCACCTGATAGGAAAATAGTTGGGGCAGGTTGATTTTGGTTTGTTGTTTCATATATCCTGCCTTGTTTGAACTTAAAGCCAAACCTTTGTGGTAGCCTTGGTCCGTCATGCGTATTGGAGCCAGTATCAATTATACGGCCCATAACACCAAAGGTATTTTCATCTTCAAAGCATTGCCATTGGTTATCAAAATAATTTGGACTCAGTTGGATATCCGAATTTAAAATGAGCATCAGTTCTTTGGTGGCCTGCATAATGCCTTTGTTGCAGGTGGCCGAAAAACCTTGGTTGGCCTCGCTTTTGAGCAAAATAATTTCAGGATAATGTTCTTCTAAGAAAGCAACTGAATCGTCTTTAGAAGCATCGTCAATCACAATGATTTCATAATCAACATCTGCATTTTTAATGGCCTGTACCGTGAAAGGAAGAAATTCTTCCAGTAAATGGCGGCCATTGTAATTGGGAATGACTATCGAAACACTTTTTTTATTCATTTATCGCTTACTGGTAAAGAAATCGCTGATTTGCTGCAATGAAAAAGCATTTAAGCATTTTTCGGCAGTTAATCCTCCCTTGCGGCCTATCAATACACCGTAGCGCATGTCTAAAAAGCCTTCTTTGCGGTGAGCATCTGGGTTAATGGACAGTAACACGCCCTTTTCTAACGCATAGCGATGCCAGCGCCAATCTAAATCCAAACGTAATGGATTGGCATTGATTTCTATCACTACATTGTTGGCCGCACAAGCATCAATTACTTTTTTGAAGTCAACATCGTAACCTTTTCTGCTCAATAATAAACGCCCAGTTGGGTGCCCCAAAATAGTAGTGTAGGGGTTTTCTATCGCAGTAATCAATCTTTCGGTAGCTTTCTCCTCTGTCATTTTTAATTGACTATGTACAGAGGCCACTACGAAATCAAATGTTTTTAAAATGTCGTCGCTATAATCAAGTGAACCGTCATATAAAATATCACTCTCTATACCTTTGAAGATTTTGAAAGGGGCTAGTTTTTGGTTCAGTTCATTAATTTGCTGATGTTGTGCATAAACCCGCTGTTCATTTAGGCCACTGGCATAAAATGCGGACTTAGAGTGGTCGCAGATCCCTAAATACTCCAGTTTCAAAACATCACGGCAATACAGGGCCATTTCTTCCAAGGTGTGTACACCGTCGCTCCAGTCAGAGTGGTTATGTAAACTACCTTTTAAATCTTTGTCGGTAATGAGCAAAGGCAATTGATGTTTTTTGGCTAACTCTATTTCATCGAATCCTTCACGTAATTCAGGCGCTACAAAATCAAGTCCTGCTTTCTCGTAAATATCTTCTTCGGCATAAAAAACGTGGTTACCTGCTAAGGCAAGCACATGGTTAACGTGTGCTTCATTTCCGGTAAGTTTAAAATATTCGAGATAGAAATGGTCTGTAGGTACTACAAATAGCTTTACATTTAATCCATCAGCAGTTTGTGCGGTAAAAATGTTGTTGCTAGTTTCTTCAAATCCAAGCTGAAAAGTAGACAGCTGCGAAATCAAAAGATCAGGACTTTCAGTGCCAATGATCAATACGGCTTCATCAATAATCTCACAAGCTCTTCGATAATCACCTGCGATGCCCAATAAGGCCAGCATATCTGCTTGGCGTAACCAAACAGCCAATTTTTCGTATAGTTCGTTAATGATAGGCTCGGCCTGTGCATACAAGAACTTGCCATTGGCAGCCATTCTGAATTCTAGCACTTTCTTGATCTCTTCTTGAGTTTTAAGCCCAAAACCCTTGGCTTCTATTAATCTGTTTTCGTTACAGGCATAATAAAGTTCCCCAACGCTCTCTATTTGTAGATCATGCCAAATAATGCCTATTTTTTTAGGACCTATACCTTTAATGGCCAGCATTTCAATAATACCGGAAGGTGTTTGGCTAATCAGTGTTTCTAATTCTTGGATGGTTCCCGTTTCTAGCAGCTCAATAATTTTCGCGGCAATGCTCTTACCGATGCCATCTACTTTGTCAATTTCGGCAGTAGGTTTGCTAGCAAGGGCAAAAGGCAATTTATCTACTTTAAATGCGGCGTTGGCTACTGATTTAACCTTGAATGGATTTTCATTGTGAAGCTCCATGAGTTGCGACAATAGCCTGAGCGTACGTGCTATGGGTTTGTTTTCCATCTTACAGTATGGCGTAGTGCGTTTGGCGTAATTGTGATAACCATATTAAACTAAACGCTTGACTCAAATCTCTTTACTTAATTATAATTTCGTGGTCTAACCTGGCTTGTATGCCCGTTTGGTTAAGGGCTTTTTTCATTTGCTGATAAAGTACGTAGTTCTCTCCGAACTCTTTTTTAGCATAATAAGCACTCACGTTATCCTTTGCAGCTCCCAAAAACTCTTTAAGTGGGTCTATTTTTTCCGGATATTCAACTACTTTGTAGTCTTTTAATTTTGCTTTTTTAGCAGCTGAGATAATTGCATCGTTAAAACTACCAATTCGATCGGCTAAGCCGTTTGCTACAGCATCATTACCCGTCCATACACGGCCACCGCCTAAACTGTCTACTTGTGCTTTGGTTTTCTTTCTGCCATTAGCAACCTTGGTAATAAAAGTATCGTAAATATCGTTAACGCCTTTTTGCAAAATCATTCTTTCTGCAGGAGTCATTGGTCTGTTGGCGCTCATAATATCAGCATATTGTCCGGTTTTTACACCATCAAAGGTAATTCCCAGCTTGTTGTTCATCAGGTTTTGCATGTTGAAAAACATTCCAAAAACACCAATGGAGCCAGTAATGGTATTAGGCTGTACAAAAATACTATCAGCAGCACAGCCAATATAATAACCGCCAGAAGCGGCTACATCGCCAAAAGAAGCAATCACCGGTTTGATTTTTTTGCTCAATTCAATTTCTCTCCAAATCACATCAGATGCAAGTGCGCTACCACCACCGGAATTTACACGCAATACAATGGCTTTTATATCTTCATCCAATCTCGCTTTTCTAATGGCACGTGAAATTCTCTCTGAACCAATTTGTTCATCAGAACCTTCACCGCCAATAATTTCTCCATTGGCATAAATCACCGCTACTTTATTTTTAGAGGAAATGTCTCCCTGTGAAGGCAAATCCTTGATGTAGTCGTTAATTGTTATGCTATTGATATCGGCTTTTTTGCCCTTTCCAGTAATTTCTCTTAACTCGTCTAAAACTTCATCTTTATATTTCAGACCATCAACCATTTTGTAGGCCAAGGCATCTTTCGGTGTTTGAACCTTCAACTGGTCGGCAATCTGGAACAGACTGTCTGTGTTTAATTTGCGTGTGTTGGCAATGCCAGCTAAAAATATTTGATATAGACCATTCACATAAACACTAACCTGTTGGCGGTTATAATCGCTCATTTTGGTGTTGATAAAAGGCTCAACAGCACTTTTATAGTTGCCCACACGGATAATTTGTGGCTCAACACCTAATTTGTCCAACGCTCCCTTAAAAAACATAAGATTCGCACTAAAACCTTTAAACTCTAATGTCCCTTCAGGGTTTAAGTACACTTTGTTAGCTGCCGAAGCCAAATAATAAGCCCCTTGCGAATATATTTCACTGTAGGCAATCACTGGTTTCTTGCTGGTTTTGAAATCGATAATGGCATCTCTAACTTCTAATAATGTAGCCATGCCCGCATTTGGTGCCATTACGTTAATATAGACCGCTTGGATATTATCGTCGGTTTTTGCTTTTTGAAGCGCTTTAATGACATCGTTAAATCCGATACTTTTATTACCACCACCAAATACACTGCCGAAAGATTCTTTCGGTGTACGTTCCGTAATGGCCTGGTCAAGGTTAAGGTACAGTACGGAATTTTGCTTGACGACAGCTTTGGAATCGCTATCTAGGGAAGAAATCATACCAACAATAATTGCAAAGCCTATGATGCCTAAAACAATTGTTGAAAGGACAATGCCAACTACTGTGGCAAAAACGTACTTGAAGAACTCTTTCATGTTAATAATGTTCTTAAGGTGATGAAATGTTTTCGATTTTAATGAGATCGAAAAGGTTTTTAAATTTTATTGATTTAAGTTTGTAAAGTTAAAAAAAGCATTGTGATAAACTAGGTATTTCAAAGGAAGTAACTGATTTACTTTTGCGGTTAAATTGACCTTACATGAAATTAGATAGCAGAGATGCTTATTTGTTACTTGGTACTAATTTGGGCGATAGGTTGGAGAACCTTAAAACTGCTATTTCCTATATTGAAATGGAGGTAGGAGAGGTTTTTGCAAAGTCGAGTGTGTATGAAACAGAAGCTTGGGGCAAAACAGACCAACCTGGATTTTTAAATCAGGCCATTGCCGTAAAAAGTACATTGCCTCCTTTAGAATTACTGAAAATCTTACTGGCCATTGAACAAAAGATGGGACGGGTACGATTAGAGAAATGGGGACAGCGTTTGATTGATATTGACCTTATTTTTTACGGAGATATGGTGGTGTCAATTGATGAGGTATTACAACTGCCACACCCAGAGATGCATAGGCGTAGATTTGTATTGGAACCCTTAAACGAAATTGCCGAAAATTTCATCCATCCTGTTTTTAGGAAAAAAATATCACACATTTTAGCTAACTTGACCGATAAATTAACTGTTCAGAAAATATAAAGTATAACCAAATGATTGATCCGGCTAAAAGTAAAGAAGATTTAGATTTGTCATATTTGAAAGAGATGTCTGGCGATAGCGCTGAATTTATGATTGAAATGCTTGATACTTTAGTAGAGCAAATTCCTGTTTATTTGGAAGATTTGCAAAAGGCCGTGGATGCGGAGGATTGGAAGTCGGCATCGGAGTTTGCGCACAAGGTGAAACCTACGTTTTATTATGTGGGCAGAGAAGACATCAGAGATTATGTACAGCTCATTGAACGCAATGCCAAGGAAGGCATTGATGTACATAACATTCCACAAGCGCTTGTGGAAATCAAGCAGGAGTTAAAAACTATTCTGGAACAGGTAGGGAAAGCAAAGACGGAATTACAGCAACAATTATAGTTTTTGGAGAACACAGAAGACTCTCTTACTTGTTTCTGAAATAAACAAAGGATAAGCCTATATAAAGCAATAATATTAAGGGTAATGCTACAAACTGTTGCCAAAAAAACAGCGCTACAGATAAAATCATGAAGATAAACTTGATTTTATTCTCTCCCCAGCTAAAATTACTGAACTTCAAAGAAAATATCCTGATTTCGCTGATCAACAAGTAACTGCTTACTAATGAAATACCGGTCAATACTATCCAGTTTTCAATAATTTGTGGGTGATAATCAGCTACGTAAGGTAAAGACACAATAAACAAAGTATTCATTGGAGTATTAAGACCAATGAAATCTACTGTTTGGCGAGTGTCTGTATTGAACTTGGCTAACCTCAATGCCGAAAATAGGGTAATGATAAAACCTAAATAGGGAAGGTATTCGTAAGTCACGTTACTTGCCTTAAACAAATGATACATGATAGCACCAGGTAAGAAACCAAAACTAACCATGTCTGCCAAGGAGTCAAGCTCCTTTCCAATACCGTCCTTAATTTTTAACGCCCGTGCAGCCATTCCATCAAAAAAATCGAATATTCCCGATAGGATGACAAAATAGGCAGCAGATTTTAAATCGCCATTAAAACAAAACACAATACCTATGCAGCCAGATAATAGGTTGGCGCAGGTTAAAGCATTAGGGAGGTTAAACATGGAGTAGTAGGTTATAAGGTAATACGTGATAAGTTTTAAGCGATAAGCAAATAAAGCTTATCACTTAAAACGTAAAACTTTTATTATCCGTTCATTCCTAATAGGAATTCTTCGTTACTCTTAGTGCCTTTAATTTGAGCCTGGATCAATTCCATTGCTTCTTGGCTATTCATGTCAGCTAAGTGATTGCGCAATACCCAAATGCGTTGTAAAGTTTCTCTATCCAATAACAAGTCATCTCTACGCGTGCTCGATGCAGTAATATCAATTGCAGGGAAAATACGTTTGTTGGCCAATTTACGGTCAAGCTGTAACTCCATGTTACCAGTTCCTTTAAACTCTTCGAAAATCACCTCATCCATTTTAGAACCAGTTTCGGTTAAGGCTGTAGCTAAAATAGTTAATGAACCACCTTTTTCGATGTTACGGGCAGCACCAAAGAAACGTTTTGGTTTGTGTAAGGCATTGGCATCAACACCGCCAGAAAGGATTTTACCTGAAGCTGGTGCGGTAGTGTTATAAGCCCTGGCCAAACGTGTAATCGAGTCAAGCAAGATCACAACATCATGTCCGCATTCCACCAAGCGTTTCGATTTTTCTAAAACGATGTTGGCAATCTTCACGTGTCTTTCTGCAGGTTCATCAAAAGTAGATGAAATGACTTCTGCTCTTACGCTACGTGCCATATCTGTTACCTCTTCCGGACGCTCATCAATTAGCAAGATGATCAAATAGACCTCTGGATGGTTTTTAGCAATGGCATTGGCTACCTCTTTTAATAAATTGGTTTTACCTGTTTTTGGTTGTGCCACAATTAAACCACGTTGTCCTTTACCAATTGGCGTAAATAAGTCCATGATACGGGTTGAGTGGTTGCTGCTTTCAATAAACAGGTCCAATTTCTCCGTAGGGAAAAGCGGTGTTAAATAATCAAAAGGTACACGGTCACGCACATCAGCAGGTACACGACCATTGATACTGATTACTTTCACCAAAGGAAAATATTTTTCGCCTTCTTTTGGAGGGCGGATGCTGCCATTAACGGTATCGCCAGTTTTTAAACCAAACAATTTGATTTGCGATTGCGAAACGTAAATATCATCTGGAGAAGATAAATAGTTGTAGTCTGCCGAGCGCAAAAAGCCATAGCCATCAGGCATAATTTCTAAAACACCTTCGTTGGTAATGGTATTATCGAAATCAAGGTTAGAATAGCTGGTTTCGTTCTGTTTTTGGTTATTGTTACCGTTATTGTTCTGTTTTTTTTGTTGTTGCTGCTGATTTTGCTCTGCTTGAGGTCTTTCTTCCTTGGCAGGTTTATCATTCACCACAATTACTTCGGCTTCACCTGAATTTTCTTTGTTGTCTTTAGAGATACGATCTCTTTTTTTCTTCTGGTTTTCTAATTTATCTGCAATACTCTCTTGCTTCTGTAGGTCTTGACCGGTTACAAGGGCAATTGCTTCAAAATCAGGCGTTGGAATTTCAATCAGGTCATCGTCAAAAAGAGTGGGTTTTTGCACCTTCTCTTTTTTTGTATCAGCAGGAGCTTTTTTCTCCTCAGCAACAGGAGTTGTCTCCTTGTTTTCTTTTACAATACGTGTTCTTTTTCTGGCAGGTTTTTCGGTATTTGCTTCGGCTACCGGTTCTGGCGTAACTGCCACTTCAGCGGTTGCTTCCTGTCTTTTAAGAATTTCTTCAATTAAATCGCTTTTGCGCAAATCACCTGCTTTATCTACACCGTTTGCTTTTGCTAACTCACGCAGTTCGGTAGTAAGCTTTTCAGTTAGTTCTGTTTTACTAAACATTTATGTCTTGTCGAGAATTTTATTTTTAGGGTTTACCCAAACAAACAACCAAAAAAGAGGCTCAAAAGATTTAAGAAATTTTCTTGCTAGGATTTTTTTTGGAAGGTGTTCAGATAAACTTTCTGGGAATTATGGCACAATTGTAGGAAAATGGATTTTAATCTGCAAGATATTTCTCAAAAAAAATCATTATCACTCTATTCTTTTATTCATGAGTTTAACCCATTAACCGCTAATCTCCTCATCAATGGTGCTTCATTCCTAATTTAAACGTTGAAAAGGTGCATTTTGTTTTAATTGTTTCCATAGTTCCTCTTTATGCTTCAATCTTTGTAAATCCCGTCATCCCGGAGCCCGTCGAAGGAACTGTTCCATTGTAATAACGCTTCGGTCAGCTTAACGTGGCAAGGAAAAGAAGGAAGTGATAACAAAAAGTATTTCTCTGTCGACAGCAGGCTGGCGCTCAGGTCAGGTTTATGATACTTTAATCTGAGCAATAGTAGTCATATGCGGTTCAAACCTCATGGGTTTTCAAAACCTACGAGGTTTCCGCTAAATAGACAATCGAAAACTGTGAACTGAAAACTATTATTAGCATCTTTGCAGCAATCAAAAAATCGCATTAAAAAATGAATAAGCAGCAGCTATTTGAACAAATTCAACGTAAAAAATCATTCTTGTGTATAGGCCTAGATCCTGTAATGGACAAACTGCCTAAACATTTGCTAAAATATGAGGACCCTATACTTGAATTTAACAAGCAGCTGATCGATGCTACCCATGATTTGTGTGTAGCCTATAAGCCCAATACTGCTTTTTACGAAACTAGGGGCGTTAAAGGCTGGAACACCTTGGTGAAAACCTGGCAGCACTTTCCTAAAGATGTGTTTACCATTGCCGATTCCAAGCGTGGCGATATTGGCAATACCTCAGCCATGTATGCTGAAGCCTTTTTTAATGAAGCTAGCTCTGAAATGAGCTTTGATTCAGTGACCGTAGCACCTTATATGGGTAAAGATTCAGTATCTCCATTTTTAACATACAAAGACAAATGGGTGATTTTATTGGCGCTGACTTCTAATGAGGGAAGTAAAGATTTTCAAACTAAACAAAGCGACAACCAAAAACTGTATGAGCAGGTAATTACAACCTCATCGCAATGGGCCAACAGCGAACAGATGATGTATGTAGTAGGGGCAACCAAACCTGAGGAATTTCAAAATATTCGTCGTTTAGCACCCGATAACTTTTTATTGGTACCCGGTGTTGGCGCACAGGGTGGCAGTTTAAGTGCCGTTTGCGAGCATGGCCTAAACCAACAATGTGGTTTGTTAGTAAATTCGGCCCGTAACATTATCTACGCAAGTAGCGGCGAAGATTTTGCCGAAAAGGCCAGAGAAGAAGCTTTGGCCCTTCAACAAGAAATGGAGCAGATTTTAACGGCTGCCAAGCTCATATGAAGCAAAAAAAAGATGTAAAGCTTATTGTAGCACTTTTTGCCATTGCTATTGTTTGGGGAACTACTTATTTGGGTATCCGTATTGCAGTGCATACTATTCCTGCTTGGTTTGTGGCAGGTTTAAGGCAAGTTGTTGCTTCTGGCATATTGCTGACTATTTTGCTTGTTAAAGGCCAATTCAAATGGATAGGCTGGAAAAGTTTGGGCCGTCAGATTCTGGTAGCAAGTTTAATGATCATTGTGGCTAATGGGATGACCACAGTTGCAGAGGAGAGTATCCCCAGTGGATTAACCTCTTTGCTTACCGCTCTTTCACCCATCATTGTATTTTTAGGCAGTGTGGCTTTTGGCTTACAAAAAGCAAGTTTAAAAGGCTTTATAGGTGTGTTGGTTGGATTTAGCGGCGTGGCTTTTATTTTTAGGGATGGACTTAACGATTTGCTTGATCCAAACTATAAAACGGGTATTACCTATTTGGCCATGGCCATTTTAGGTTGGGCTGCGGGAACTGTTTATACAAAAAAATATGCCCATAAAAGTGAGAACATCTTTTTAGACTTGTTTTATCAGTTTGCCTACGCTGCGATTGCCCAATTGATGATTGCTTCCGTGGTTTCTCCATCAACGGATGTTAGCCAATGGACATGGCAAAGTTTAGCCGCAATTGCCTACTTGGGAGTGTTTGGCTCAGTGGTTGGTTTCTTCTGTTATAATTATGCCTTAAAACGAGTAAGCCCTACCGAGGTTTCCATTTTGTCTTATTTCAATACGATTATCGCTATCTTTTTAGGTTGGTTGGTGCTTAATGAAACAGTTACTTACGATTTGCTTATTGCTACGGTGCTGATCATATTAGGTGTGTTCATCACCAACTATAAAAAGACCGAAGTAAAATAGTTATTCTAATAAGTTTTAAGTTAATGAGTTGATGGATTTATTCCTTAACTTTCGTTATGCGTATACCTGAAGAACTTATTCATTTAATATGGCAGTTGAGGCTTTATGATAGTACAGAACTGCAAACTAATGACCATCAGTCCATACAGATTTTAAATTGTGGCTATGCCAATAAGCATGCTGGGCCAGATTTTACGGATGCTAAAATTATTATTGGACAAACTACTTGGGTAGGGCAGGTCGAAATTCATCTGAAGTCTTCGGATTGGTATGTCCATGGTCATCAAAACGATGCTGCCTATAACAACGTAATCTTACATGTGGTATTGGATGATGATATGCAAGTTCAAACTGCTAATGGTGCTACATTGCCCACGCTTTCTCTGAGAGGTAGGATTAACGAACAGCTATTGCAAAGATATCAATCGTTAATTGGCGCTACTTATGCTTTTCCTTGTGAAAAACAGATTGGTGGAATTGATGGTTTTGTGATCAGCGGTTTTTTACCTAGGGTGTTGGTAGAACGTTTAGAACAGAAATGCAAAGAAATTTTTGAACGTTTGGAGCAGCTTAATGGTAATTGGGACGAAACCTTTTATCATTTTATGGCCAAAAGCTTTGGTTTTAAGATAAATGCTGTGTCTATGCAATTGCTGGCCCAGAGCTTGCCACAACAACTATTTGCTAAACATAAAGACCAAGCATTGCAAATTGAAGCCCTGGTTTTTGGTCAGGCAGGGTTTTTAAACCAACAGTTTGATGAGGAATACCCTAATTTGTTGAAACAGGAGTATGCCTTTTTAAAGAAAAAGTATGGTTTACAGGACATTGGTGTGGCACTTTGGAAATTCCTTAGGATGCGGCCTCAAAATTTTCCCACGCTTAGGCTGGCACAATTTGCTGCTCTGATTGTAAAATCAAACCATTTGTTCTCAAAAGTGTTAGAAGTGAAAAAGGTGAAAGAATTGAAGTTGTTGTTCGAAGATTTGCCTGTAAACAAATTTTGGGAAACTCATTATCACTTCAATAAAGAAACAGCACATGTGAATCTGCAATTGGGTAAGCAATCCATTGATAATATACTTATTAATACGGTGAGCTTATTTTTATTTGCTTACGGGAAGTATGGGCAACAAGCTAACTATCAAACAAGGGCCTTCTATTTATTGGAAAGTATTGCTGCAGAGAAAAATAAAGTGGTTTCCCAATATGAAAATGCGGGGGTGGAGATAGGCAATGCCTATCAAACACAGGCGTTGCTACAATTGAGAAAAAACTATTGCAACCAGAAAAAATGTTTAAATTGTGGTATTGGTTTGAAGATTTTGAAAAGATAATATTAGTTGATTTGAAATTCTTAACATAGGTCAAGAATTATGGCTTTGAACCAACTTAGCTTTGTGCACATCATTGTGGTTGAAATAAACTTTAATAAATTAAAAACAGAAAAATGAGAAAATTACTTTTTGCGCTTCCTGCGCTTCTTTTAATGGCTTCTTGTGGAGGTTCGTCGAACAACACGGCAACAACAACCGAGCAGACTGCTGCCGAACAAAAAGGTGAAAACTTCATTATTGACACCGCAACTACTTCAGTAGATTGGAAAGGTGCCCACAAAGGAGGATTGGCACCACGTTGGGGTAAAATCAAAGTTAATTCTGGAACTATTTCGGTAGAAAAAGATTCAGTGAATGGCGGTGAGTTTATTGTGGATATGAAATCCCTTCAAGTTGATCCTGCATCAGTAACAGAAGAAGGAAAGAAAGCCACAGATCTTGAAGGGCACTTGAAAAGCGTAGATTTCTTTGACGTAGAGAAAGCACCAACCGCTAAGTTTGTGATTACCAAAGTAGCGCCGTATACCACAGCAGATGGAGCTAGCCTAATTGCTGATCCTAATTATTTGATCAGTGGAAACTTGACCCTTAAAGACAAAACGTTGAACGTAACCTTTCCGGCAAAAGTTCAAGTTACAGCAACTTCGGTTACCGCCTCAGCTAAATTTGTAATTGATAGAAGCGCTTGGGGAATCAATTATAAAACAGAAGGCAGTCCTGAAAACTGGATGATTTCAAAAGATGTTGAAATTGGCCTTACGCTTAATGCTAAAAAATAGGTATTTAATAACCATGAATTTACCTATGTGTCTATGTGGTTCATTATTAAGTATTGATATAAGAGAAAATATAACTACATAGACACATAGATCTTTCATTTTGCAATTATGGTTATCTAACTCACGTTAAGTTAAATATTTCGTTATACTTATATTATAGTAAACAGTCCGACAATCTTTTGTCGGACTGTTTTTGTATTAATGAGCTTTAAAAGTGAATATTTATATTAAAACCTTGAAAGGCTACGTTATAAAATTCGAATTTAAAATGTAGCGCTTATCTATTATTTTTGTAAATTAGAATATAAAATCAGATAAAATGTTTCAGCGTATCGTTACTTTCTTTGAACAGCGCAGCTTTGGGGTTTCGGCTTATTTGGCCAGCAAATTGAATATGAGTACTGCTAAAGTACGTCTATTTTTTATCTATTCTTCATTTTTGGCCGTAGGTTTTCCTATCCTGTTCTATGTATTAGCTGCCGTAGTTTTGGATATCAGGAACTACATGAAGCGTATTAGATTAAGGGTTTGGGAATAATTTGATTTACGATTTTAGAATGACGAGTTACGATTGATATAGGAGTAGCCATTTCATTCCTAACTGAGTAATGGACTTTTAACTTTCAACCTTTAACTCGTAACTCCCTTAGTCGTCGTCTCTTAAAATCTCTGCTATTTCGTTAAAGCCTTTCTCGGCAGCCAAGTCGGCAGGCAGTTTGCCACCTTCCATCCTCAAGGTAACTTCGGCACCATGTTCTAGTAAAAGAATGATCATTTCTATATTTCCCAACTGAGCAGCACTATGCAAAGGGGCAACGCCCGATTTTTGGCACACATTAGGATAAGCTCCAGCATCCAACAGCATTTTGGCAATATTATAATTATTGCTTGCCACCGCAGAATGGATAGGGAAAACATTAAAACCGTTCTTACTTGGAAGGTTTACTTCAGCACCCTTTAACACTAGGAAACGGGCAATCTCTTCGTGGCCAAAATAACAGGCCAATCCAAGAGGGGTAAAGCCATCTACGGAATACTCGTTAACAATCTTAGGATTTTTGAAGACTAATAGCGTCACATCGTCAAATTTGCCAACAGCACAAGCATCAAAAATGCTCAACTCTGGCATAAATTCTACAATGGCATTGGCAATGTCCATTTTTTTATAGTAACAGGCCAATAGCATAGGTGAAATCTGATGTGATGTCAGCTGGGTTGCCAAGCTAGGTTTTTGCGACAAAAGAGCCACAATTTCTTCCAATTGGTTGTTTTCTATAAGCGTTTCGAGTTGCGTAATGTCCATTTTTTAAATTAGTTTTCGCCAACAGGTTAAATTAACGAAAATTTATTAACATTTTTAAAACAAAAGATCCTGCACAGTTAGCTACTATGCAGGATAAAACTAAAATAAAAAACCTATACAATAAATTAATTGCTGAACATGTTTAAGACTATACAGCTTTAATAAGGTTTAAAGCTTAACTGCAATTTTTAAGCAAACAAGTTAAAAGGCGGGAAAGTAAAAGAATATAAACAGTTTCTTATATTTGTTCATTAAAACTATAAACGATACGATGTCGGTAAGGGGAAATTCATTTAAATCCAATTCTTTTAAACAAAATGCAGAATCAGGTAAAGGTGGGCAAAAAGCAGGCCCTAGAGAGCCCCGAATAAAGCCCGAATATCTTCCAAAATTTAACCTCCAAGATGGACGATTGGTCAAAATTATTGGCTTGTTGTTCATCATCTTTTCTATTTATTTCCTGGTAGCTTTTACCTCTTACATTTTTACTTGGGAAGAGGACCAGAGCTATGTAATTGATGCCAACGGAGGTTGGAGCAACCTGTTTAAAAGCATCGACGAACTTAAGCAGAGTGGCGTTGAAGATCCTATTGTACAGAACTGGTTAGGCAAAATAGGAGCTTTGTTATCACACCAGTTTATTTATGAATGGTTTGGTGTAGCCTCTTTCTTGTTTGTATTTGTGTTTTTTGTGATTGGCTATCGCATGCTTTTCAAGGTAAAAATATTTGCTATAGAGAAAGTATTAGGCTATAGTTTCTTTTTCTTGCTGTTCTTATCACTAGCTTTCGGTTTTGGACATTCTTTCTTTGCTAAAACCCCACACTTCCTTGAGGGAGAGTTTGGTTATTGGAGCAATAAACTATTAGAGGTGCAGATTGGTAGAACTGGTGTGGCAGGTTTATTAATTTTCTTGGGCCTATCAGTACTTATTGTGGCTTATAACATCGACTTTAAGATGCCAGAAAAGAAGCCCGAGCCAAATCCAAGGAGAATTATTGATCCCGAAGTGCCTGAAAATATCCAATTGGAAGATGAAACCAAATCAGAGCCAGTAGAGTTTAGCTTGAATGATCGATACAGAAATCAACAAAAACTAGATCAGAACATTACCTTAACTCCAAGCAGGTTTGATCGGAAAGAGCCAGAAACTGAGGAAGATGATAATGCAGGCATCCCTTTACCTACCAATGTATTGCTTACCCCAACGGTAGCTGCGCCAGTAGTGGAAACGCTAAGCCCTGTTAGCCCAGCCATGGAAATTACTCCGGCGCCAAAGGTCGAAGGCAAGGCAGAGGAACCTACGTTTACTATTGAGAAAACAGAGGAAGAAGTGAAGTCGGATGAATTGGTAGAACAATTTGGAGCTTATGATCCTACCTTAGATTTGTCTAACTATAAGTACCCTCATTTAGACTTACTGGAGAATTACGGTACCAATAAAATTTCAGTAAATGCCGATGAGTTGGAGGCCAATAAAAACAAGATTGTAGAGACCTTAAATCACTACAATATTGAGATTGATAAAATTAAAGCTACCATTGGTCCAACCGTAACCCTTTACGAAATTATCCCAGCGCCGGGTGTGCGTATTTCTAAGATTAAAAACTTGGAGGATGATATTGCACTAAGCTTGGCGGCTTTGGGTATCCGTATTATTGCACCAATGCCAGGTAAAGGAACCATTGGTATTGAGGTGCCAAACTCCCATCCAGAAATGGTGGCCATGCGAAGCGTATTGGCTACGGAGAAGTTCCAACAGTCAAATATGGATTTGCCTATTGCTTTGGGTAAAACCATTAGCAACGAAGTTTATATTGCCGATTTGGCCAAAATGCCTCACTTGTTGGTAGCGGGTGCTACGGGGCAGGGTAAATCAGTAGGGATTAACTCTATTTTGGTATCGTTGCTCTATAAAAAACACCCTTCGCAACTGAAGTTTGTATTGGTTGACCCTAAAAAGGTAGAGCTTACGCTATTCAATAAAATTGAGAGACATTTCTTGGCTAAATTACCAGGAGGGGAAGATGCCATCATTACCGATACCAAAAAGGTAGTACATACTCTGAATTCCTTGTGTATTGAGATGGATCAACGTTATGATCTGTTGAAAGATGCCATGGTGAGGAATCTGAAAGAGTACAACGAAAAATTCATCAAGCGCAAGCTTAACCCAAATAATGGTCACCGTTTTTTACCTTACATTGTTTTGGTAGTTGATGAGTTTGCCGATTTGATCATGACAGCTGGTAAAGAAGTAGAAACACCAATTGCCCGTTTGGCGCAGTTAGCCCGTGCTATTGGTATTCACTTGGTATTGGCTACGCAACGTCCATCGGTAAATGTAATAACAGGTACCATTAAGGCTAATTTCCCTGCCAGATTGGCGTTTAGGGTGCTGTCAAAAATTGACTCGCGTACCATTTTGGACAGTGGCGGTGCAGACCAGTTGATTGGTAGAGGTGATATGCTTTTAGCTACCGGTAGTGACTTAATCAGGTTACAGTGTGCTTTTGTGGACACTCCTGAGGTAGATAGAATTTCAGACTTTATTGGTAATCAGCGTGGCTATCCAGATGCCTACTTATTGCCCGAATATATTGATGAAAATGGGGAAGGTTCATCTAAGGAATTTGATCCAGATGATAAAGACCCGTTATTTGAAGATGCGGCCAGATTAATCGTCATGCACCAACAGGGCTCTACTTCATTGATTCAAAGAAAAATGAAATTGGGCTATAACAGGGCAGGTAGAATCATCGATCAATTAGAAGCTGCAGGAGTTGTTGGCCCGTTTGAAGGGAGTAAGGCAAGAGAAGTTTTAATTCCAGATGAGTACGCTTTGGAACAATTCTTGAGTAACCTTAACAATAGTTAAAAAAGAATTTAGAATTTAAGATAAAATGAAGAGAGCAATCATAGCGTTTTTAGCATTAGGTGTTTTTGCTTCGGTAGCATCAGCACAGACAGACCCAAAAGCGAAAGCAATTTTAGCAGAAGTAAGTAAGAAATACCGTTCTTATGATATCGTAAAGACTGATTTTACCTTTACTTTGGATAACAAACAGGCCAAGGTTAAAGAAACACAGCAAGGTACTTTATATGTAAAGGCTAATGCCAATAAATACAAAGTGGCCATGACC
Organism: Pedobacter sp.; assembly: GCF_039594775.1. Lineage (GTDB taxonomy): Bacteria > Bacteroidota > Bacteroidia > Sphingobacteriales > Sphingobacteriaceae > Pedobacter. Next base: position 474,307 of record NZ_JBCNMT010000002.1, read on the forward strand.
AACCAAGAGTTGATCAGTGATGGTAAAGTACAATGGACTTATTTGAAAAACGATAAAGAAGTACAAATTAACAATGTAGACCCTAGTGGTGAGGCTTTAAATCCTGCCAAAATATTCACCATTTACGAAAAAGGCTTCAAATACATTTATACTGGCGAGCAAAAAGTAGGTGCAAAGGTTTATCAAATGATTGATTTATCACCTACAGACATTAAGAAAAATGTATTTAAAGTACGTTTGAGTATTGATAAAGCAGCTAAGCAGATTGCCAATATTGTGATCTTCGAGAAAAACGGTAATACTTATACTTACAATGTGAAAACGTTTTCGCCTAATATTAAGGTGCCTGAAACTACCTTTGCATTTGATGCAAAGAAATATCCAGGAGTAGAAGTGGTTGATTTGAGATAATTGAATTTAATTATACATCGAAAAGGGTTTAGGCTAGTAGTTTAAGCCCTTTTTTATTATCTTCGAAAATTACGTAAAACAACTATTTTGAAGATTACTTTTTTAGGTACGGGCACATCACAGGGTATTCCAGTAATTGGTTGTAAATGTGTGGTATGCCAGTCTGCCGACAAAAAAGATAAGCGATTAAGGGTTTCTGTTTGGATAAAAACGGCGGATAAAAGCATCGTGATTGACAGCGGCCCCGATTTCAGGTACCAAATGCTGCGGGCAGGGGTAGACGACCTAGATGCTATTCTTTATACGCATGAGCATAAAGACCATATTGCAGGTTTGGATGATATTCGTCCCTATAACTACATCCTTAAAAAACGGATAGATATTTATGCCACTGAGCGAGTGCAGGAAGCTTTAAGAAGAGAGTTTCAATATATTTTCGCAGATACTAAATATCATGGCCTGCCGCAAATCAATTTGCATTCCATTACTGGCGAACCATTTAACATTGGTGAAAGTACAATCATTCCTTTTGAGGTAATACACTATAGGTTGCCTATTTTAGGCTATAGAATAGGCGATTTTACTTACATCACGGATGCCAAAACCATTAGTGAAGAATCCTTAGAAAAAATAAAGGGAACCAAGGTTTTAGTGCTTAATGCCCTGCAGAAAGAAAGCCATATTTCTCATCTAACTTTCTCTGAAGCTATTGAAATGGCCAATAAAATAGGAGCAGAAATGACTTATTTTACCCACATTAGCCATAACCTAGGATTACACGAGCAGGTAAGTAAGGAATTGCCAGGCCACATTAAGCTTGCTTATGATGGTTTGACCATTGAACTGTAGAAACGTTCATGCTGGATTTGTTTCCGCATCTTCTCCATAAATAACCTTTCAAAAAACAATTTTACAAACCCGCAGGTTTTTTCAATGCAAATGATATCTTTGCAGCATTAAGATACCCAGGTGGCGAAATTGGTAGACGCACCATCTTGAGGGGGTGGCGCTGGCAACGGCGTGGCAGTTCGAATCTGCTTCTGGGTACCCTTTTTTAATAGCTAACAATCTGATTGTTAGCTATTTGTGTTTTAAAAATCGTTCTTTTTAAAGCTTTTTTTGCTGTATTTTTATAGAATTTGATTTTGCAATTTTTTGATTCTCAAACACTTCAAAATCGCAGATTTTGGATATATTTTTTACTTGTTTTTGCATCATTTTGACTACCAATTCATTAAGATTTGGCCTGTTTTTCTTTAAAATAAATCGAGCTTCTATACCATGAGCAGATTAGCTTAGAACATTTTTTTCAGTTTTTGTCTCCACTTTTTACAATTTCTCCCATAATTTGTTTTGTTGATTCGATAAAGTTTCATTTTGTGGTATTTGATCTCCGTTCGTTTATGAGTTTGTCTTCTTAGTGGTGTTGTTTTTCTATTGTTCTGTTTTGATTGATTATTATCATTTTGGTAGGTCAGTTTTTACTATAAACAAGATTGTTTAAGTATTTTTGCATTCTGATTGGAACAATCCATTTCAGGCTAGATAATTCAAAAAAATGAGATAAGATTTTATTTATTTTTAAAACTTATAACAATTATGTTTTTTATTAAAACAGTTGTTTTGTTATTTGTTTCTAGCTTATTTCTCACATCAGTGAGCGAGGTGCTAAAACAAGTAAGAAAACTTTTGAAGTAAACACTACGTCAAAATATCGATTTGGTGACAATCTAGATAATTGGGGCGTTAGGGCAAGCACTAGCGCCCTCTTTTATAATCTTCTGACATTCATATGAAATCTTACAGTACTAAATATTTACATATTAATGGTCAGCAACAGAAATAAACGTTTTCGTTTTAACATAAACGGACATTTTTCCCAGTTTTGTCTCCGATTTTTTCAATTTCGGCTATGATTTGAGTAATCGATTTGATGAACTTTTCATTAATAATGGATTTAATCTCCATTTCTTTTTGCGTTGATTTTCTTAATGCTCTTCTCAATCCTAGATGCTCTGTTTTGCTATTTTGGGCCGTTATTATTTTGTTTGGGGGTCGCAATATTAATAGTGTATTTATACTTGCTTTTCTAAGATTGAATTGTAGGAGCTCATTAAAATAACTAGAAGTAAATATTCCTTGATCCCATGTCAAATAGTCTTTAAATATCATCCTTACCAAAAGTTGTTTTTGCAGTATGTCCGATCTTCTGTATAGTTTGTAGAAATTGAATCTACCAGACTTAAATATATTCACGACATTTTCAATATTTGCTTTGTCTATTTGCGAGTTATTAAACAAACTCTCAATATGTTTCTTTTCAATTTTAAACTCTTCCATCCATTTATGATAAAAGGAAACTGAAATTTGGTCGGCTATGAATTTTTGCTCTAACCTTAAATTCTTTTCTCGTAGATTTCGAAGCAATCTTAATTTTTCTTTTTGTCTCTTTTTTTCGTCTTTTAATAGCTCATCCGATAAACTTAATAGTGAACTGTTCAGTAAGTCAACTTGATGTTTTTGCAGTGTAATTTTCTTTAATAATTCTTCAAATTTCATGTGGATAGTTTCTCCAGGAATATTTATGCTCGGATGATCAACACATTTATAATACAAGTAATATTTCCGATTTCCTTTTGTCCATCCAGCAGTAAGATTTCGACCACAAGGACATTTTATAACACCTCTTAGAGGAAATTCCTCGTTGGCTCTAGTCTGTCTTTTTGGCTTTCTATCCAATACTTTTTGTATACGCCAAAAATCTGTTTCTGATATTATAGGCTCGTGGAGAGCTTTTACATATTTTTCTGACGTGTTTTTAGAAGCTTTGATTTTTATTAATCCCGCATAGACGGGATTTCTTAAAATATCATTGATGGCGTTACTTCCTCTATTTTTAAATCCGAGTCCAAATACTTCTTTATGTATTGTCTTATGCGGAACACCTGCTTCAAAATCTGCAAATATTTTCTTTATGATGAAGCTTTGCAAGCTATTGACTTCTATTGTTTGGTCGTTTAATGGCTTTTTGATGTTTGTGTAACCAAATGGTGCCTTACCTAAAAACCGACCTTTTTCTTTCGCATTTAAGATACCTAATCTAGTTCTGTTCTTTATGGTAAGAAGCTCTCTATGTGCTATCAAATATTCAAAGGCCCGTTTCATAAAGACATCCGAGTCGGATGTGTCTAGGTTAATTGGCTCATTGGTCGAGATAACCTTGACATCATACTTTCTTTCTAGTTCATCAATTTTGATTAATGCTTCAGGTAAGTTTCTGCTAAAGCGGTCGTGGTCGAGTACCACAAGATATTGGCATTTTCTATTATGTTTTTTAATGAATTCCTCTAGAGCCAAATAACTATTTCTTTTAAACGTATAGCTGCTTTCTCCATTATCTCGAAACACTTCCAGAATCTTCAGTTTATTCCGTTTACAATAATCACGGACAATGGTCTCCTGATACTCCAATGATTTAGATTGATCTTTAGTACTCAATCTTAGATAACATACTGCATTCATATATAATTTTTTAATGAATGCCTAATTGAAGGAAATGATTGGATTTCAAATGAGTTTACGGTTAGCCGTAATAAATCGTACTACTATTTTTAGTATATTTGGTTTGTGGCAATTAGCTGATTAGTTGTTGTTTATCTAAATTTAACCAAATATTTCAAGAATATGCGCTCTTATAATCCAATTTGTCATCTGCCAAATAAGAAGTTATTTATTTTTTATTCCGTCGGAATTTATCTAGGAAGATAGTCCTGTGTACTGATAGGTACTTTTTAAAATCATCCTTATTATATAATAGATAACAATATCAAGGAAATAGTTTTTATAAGAGTAAAAGCATCGAATAGCCATAAATCAATATTTAAAAACTTAATATTATGAATCAAGAAATTATTGACGCAATCGAAAATCAAAATGTAGTAGAATTTTATTATGAAGGAGAGCTAAGAATTGTAGAACCTCATTGTTATGGTAAAACAAGCGCTGGTAATGAAGGTTTGCGAGCTTATCAAGTTGGTGGTTATTCATCATCAGGTAAAATGGGATGGAAGATGTATGATTTGGGCAAAGCCGATGATATTACAGTGACTGAAGAAACATTTGAAGTTAGAAGTGAATATAAAAGGGGAGATAAAGGAATGTCTGTTATTTATGCTGAAATCTAATTGTGGATATATAGAAACTCAGCTGGAGATTCGGGAGTATCTAATTTTGAAATAGATTCGGACTATCAGCTTGTGCAGTTTCCTACAACGGTTAGAAAATATAGATACAGTTATAAAAAAAAGCTAAATCACGAAGAAACTATGAAAGAGCTAGCTGGATTGATAATGATTTGAATAGCTGTATAAATCGATATGTGAAAAATTTATATGATTAAATAATTATATGAGATCAAAATTATTAAAGATATCCATTGGGAATTTAGGTTGTATTGGCAATGAAGGTTTGTCAGTTAGCCTTGATGATATTTTGTGTATTGTAGGAGATAACAATGCAGGTAAGTCAACCGTGTTGCGAGCTTATGAATTAGCTTTCGGTAGTCAAATATATTCTTATGATAAGGATTATTGTAAAAGATCCAATGAAGAAAATACCTATGTCGAAATTTCTGTTCACATACCCGAGGGTACGGCTAATATAGCTGAGAAATGGAAAGAAAAGCAAGGAGATTTATTAGTTGTAAAAAGCAGATGGGAATGGGATAAAAATGGTTCTAAAACAAGAAAAACATATGATCCTGAAGCAAAAGAATACTCAGACGACGGAAATGCAGCTGGGTTAGATAATGTTTTTAATAGCAGGCTACCTGTTCCTTTTAGAATAGGTGCATTAGAGAATCCGCAGGCGGAATTAAAGAATTTGCTGAAACTTATAGTTGATCCTATCGCAGAAAATCTACGTTCACATTTAGATAATAAAGAATCCGAATTGAGTAAAGCATTGGAAGTATTTACTGGCTATGCTCAAAAGCCAGTAGAAGAGCATAAGGAAATTATTGAAAAAATAAACCAAAGAATGACTAATAGTCATAATAAAATCTTCCCAAACCTATCTATTGATTTAAATATAGGGATGTCTGATTTGAAGGTTGATCCTCTTGATGCATTGATTAAAGGATCTAAATTAAATATCAAGGAGTTTGATGAAAATATAGATTGGGATCAACAAGGAAGTGGGTCTCAGCGAGCATTATTTTGGTCTTTATTACAAGTCCGTTCGAGATTACAAGCGGTAAAGAGTTTCAAAGCAGATAATGAAAAGAGAATAAAACAAATAGAAAAAGACATTAAGAAGCTTGAAATAGAAAAGGAAAAAGCAAAAACAGATGCCACTAAACAAACAAAGCAAGAAGCAATTGAAGAAAAAACAAGAGAATTAGAAAGTACACAGAAAATTGAGGCTGAAAAAGCTATAGATGAAAGAAATAGTGAGGTAGCACTACCAGGATATATGCTACTAATAGATGAGCCAGAGATAGCACTTCATCCAAATGGAATTAGAGCTGCATCCAAGTATTTATATGAACTAGCTAACGACCCATCTTGGCAAGTTATGCTTACAACCCATAGCCCACTTTTTATAAATCCTTTTGAAGATCACACTACAATAATTCGGTTATCAAGAAACGAGGGAAATCCAACCCCAAATACTTATCGGTCTGATGATATTAAATTTTCTGAGGAAGAAATTGAAAACTTGAAGTTACTCAACGGTTTTGACCAAAATCTTTCCGAGATGTTTTTTGGTCAGTATCCCATTCTAATTGAAGGCGATACTGAATATGCTGCCTTCGATACGCTGATGAGAGAAAATACTGATAAATACCATGTTAACTGTAGACCAATACTAATAAGAGCCAGAGGAAAATATACAATAATTCCCTTAATAAAAATGCTGACACATTTCAAAATAGATTTTTCGGTTTTGCATGATACTGATTACCCAAAGAATAAAAAGGGAAATGTCAATAATGTGTGGACTGGAAATCAAGATATTTATAATCAAATAATACACGCAAGAACAATGGGGCTAAGAATAGTGCATAGAGTTTCTATGTCAACATTTGAAGTTGCTCATAACGGAATAGAACTTGATGACGAAGGGAATTATATTTCTTCAGCCGCTAAAGATAAACCTTGGATTATGTATCAAAAGATTAAAAATGAAGAACAAGTAAAAGAATCAGTTGAAGCAACGTTGGATGATCTCATTGATGCAAAGTGTAACGAAGAGCCATTTGATAAAATTTTTTCAGAAAGCTTATTAGAAGAATTTCAAAAATGGGTGCAAGAAAAAGGCATAAAGGATTTGAGGTTTGTGTTATAATTTATAAAGTTAGATTAAGATGTTAAGAATCAACCAGCAGCTCAAACGAATTGAGGTATCCAATTTTGAAATCGAAAATCAAATTGTTTTCAATTATTTCGATAGCCTTCCAGCAACGGAACGAGATGAAAAATTACTTCGGGCTATCTATATTGGAGTATTAGCTTTGATGGAAGATCGTATGTCCGCATTCCTTTCTAAAACCAGTAATGAGCTTGGAACAGAACTAGAAAGCCTGAAGATGATCTTCGATATGAAAAAGGAACTGTTTTATAAATCCTCAATCAAAGGGATATTGGCTGAGGATGAAATAGCAAATTTCTTAAATCAATATTTTACAAGTAAAAGGTTAAAAGATCGAGCAATACTTACAGCAAATAGTGCTGGAATTATTCCAAAGAATAAAACAGGTGATATTATTTGTGAAGTAGACGGTAACCCAAATCTTAAAATTGCAATTGAATGTAAGTTCGATAAAGGCGTCCGATTAGGAGAAATTGGAACCAAAGATTTGTTTACGAGAAAAACAGATACAGCTTGGAGTCAACTGCTCGAAGCACAAGCTAATCGGGATGCCAAAGTAAGCCTTATAGTTTTTGACATTTCCTTGGTGGATAATTCTATTGTTAAGGAGTTTGAAAATGTAGGATACATTCCAAACGTTGGATTAGTTGCTATCATAAATTCTCAAAAGGGAGACTATTCAAATTTGGCAATAGCCTATATGTTAGCGAGGGATATTGCCTTAAATGCAAAACAACTAGATTTGGATAAAGACTTATTGGTAATACTAGTCAATCGCCTTATCAAAGATATTAATGAAATTACAACTATAAAAACTCTTGTTCATAATAATATTGAGAATAATAAAGCAATTCTTAAGCAATTGGAAAAAAGTATTTTGCTGATGGAGTTTAATCAAGAATACCTTCGGAAATTCTTAGCAGATGGAACGTTGACAAAAGAGGATTTATTAAATTATTATCAGGGCGAAGATGTAAAAGATAGGTTTAGGCATATAGAAAAGGAAATAAATAGTCTTAGTAGTATTTAATCAATCGAAGTATGCTTGAGACCTTCAATTCTATATTAAAACTAAAATCGTTCACAGAGACAGCTATACCATTGAAGTTGTTAAGGTCAAGAAACCTTCCATTAATCATTACATTCTTGTATAAAGAGTTCAAAGAAAATGAGCAGATAGCTATACCATATCAAAACTTAATTCAAAAACTTGGCGATTTTCTAGACATTATTGAATATTCGGACGATGATGATGATGAATTAAAATCTGGAAAACTGATTTTGGATTTCGATGAAAAAGCCAAACTGTATATAGATAAGTGGATCGACCTCCATTATCTTAGAAACGTGATGGATGATAACAACAAACAGCCTCTGGTGTTAATATCCAAACATGTTGAAAAGGTCTTCCAGATATTTGAACTGCTTAAAGAAAAAGAGTTTGTGGGCACGGAATCGAAATTCAGAGATATTTTTCATAAGCTGAGAGATATAGTTGAAAATGCCAATCCTGATAAAGAACAGCGCTTGGCTGAACTTGAAAAGCGGAAACAGGCTATTGAGGAGGAGATCAGAAAGATAAAGATTGATGGATATGTAAGTACCTATGAAGATTATCAGATAAAATCCCGCTATGAAGAAGTAAGTAGGCTATCCAATGAATTGATAGGAGATTTTAAGGAAGTAGAAGATAATTTCAAGGAAATAACCCGCAGAATTTACGAACGTCAGCAACAGACAGATTTATCAAAAGGTATGTTAATAGCCGAGACATTTGATGCGCTGTACGAGTTAAGAAGTACGCATCAGGGAAAGAGTTTTTATGCATTCTGGCAATTTATGCTTGATGATGCGAGCCAATCCGATTTTCAAAAATTGACCAGAGAGGTATATCAAGTAATGGAAGATCGTGATATAGAAGTGTCTTCTACTTCACTTAAAAAACTTAAAACATTGCTGCACCTAGCCGCAAGAAAAGTGTTAGATAAGAACGGTATTTTAGCCGATAAGCTCAGCAGGGAGATTGTATCGAAAGATCAGTCAGAAAGTAGAAAAACCAGAGAACTCATTGCAAAAATAAGACAACTGGCTGTACAAAACTTGGATAAATCTAATGAAGCTGAAAGTTTTCTTGAACTGGATGGAAATCCGCTTATTAATTTTCCATTAGAAAAAAAGCTAGGGGAAAAACCCGAAATAAATACGTTTTCGTTTAGAGCCGATAATGGAGTGTTAGATCTGAAAGATCTTGATGATCTCTATAAAATCTATGATGCTGATTTAATAGATAAGGGAGTGCTGTTAAAAAATATCCATGAATTGCTGGAGGACAGACCGTCAATATCCCTAAAAGAGGTTGTTGAATATAAAGAACTTACAAAGGGACTAGCCGAATTGTTGGCTTATGTTACATTGGTCAATCAGTCGAATAAGTTTTTTGTTAACGAGACATTGAAAGAAGCGATACTGTTTGATCCTATTGCTGGAAAGTATTTAGAATTACCGCAAATAATATTTTCATCTTAAACACATGGAATATCAAAACCCTCGTATAGCACCTTACGCCAAAGCAGCTACAAAACTGCTTCAAGGTCCTGTTTTTGAAGATCAAGAAGAGCTATGGTCGGAAACCAACAAATACCGGGCTGAGCTTACTCAATACTTTGAAAATATAGCGATAGAATTGGTAATAGATAACCGTGATGGATATGCCTATCTCAGGCAGATACCCTTGGATGATCTTGGAACTACAATTGGCCTTATCCGACGAATACCACTAACTTATGAGCTCACACTTGTTTGTGTGCTGCTTAGGGAATGGTTAATGGAATTCGAATTGAACGATACGGAAACAACAAATCTGTATATTACTCCTAAAGAATTCAGAGATCGGTTAGAAATGTTTTTTAAGGAAAAAGCAAATGAACTAAAATTTATAAAGGAACTGAACAGACATTTAGAAAGTTGTGAGAAGATGGGGTTTCTCAAATTAGTACACAAGGAGCAGACGAATCCGGATGAATATCGATATGAAGTAAAGCGAATTATCAAGGCAAGAATAACAAATGAAGAGTTAACTAGATTTAAAATACAACTAGAAGATGAATTTAAGTCTTTTTAGCACAAAACCAAGCGAGGCTGGTTTCAGGCTACATACATATGAGGTGTTGAATTGGGGAACGTTTGATAAACAGGTATGGTCTATCGAACCAGGTGGTGAGACTTCATTGCTAACAGGAGCCAATGCTTCAGGGAAAACAACAATGGTAGATGGATTGTTAACGCTTCTTGTGCCGGAAAAGAGGATGCGTTTTTATAACCAAACCGCAGGAGCTAAAGGAGAACGTACAGAAGATAGTTATGTAATCGGAGAGTATGGCGAAACAGAGAATGCGGAAACCCATACAAGGGAGATTAAGAAATTAAGAGCAGATAAAACAACTGCCCAGTCTATTCTTTTGGCCGTATTCCAAAATGAAACACAGTTTGTTACTTTAGCTCAGACAAGGTGGTATTCAGGAGGAGAATTGAAACGTGTTTTTATCTTGGCTTATAAAAAACTCTCTATAGCCAATGATTTTACCCTATTTGATAGTGCTGGAGAATGGAAAAAGAGATTGAAGCAAAAGTATCCGAAGCAGGCTAACAAGGAGTTTGTACATCTGATGGATAGCCCAATAGAATATGGGAGGCTGATGCGCAAGACTTTTGGTATGCGATCCGAAAAAGCACACACGCTTTTTAGCCAAACCATAGGTCTCAAGGTTTTAGGCAACCTGGACGAGTTTGTACGATTACAGATGCTTGAGGAAAGAGATGCCGAAACTGAATTCCAGAAAATAAAATCATATTTTAAAACGCTCAATGACGCACACCGGGCTATCGAGAAGGCCAATAAGCAAATTGAACTACTTACGCCGATAAGAGATATCAGCATATCACTTACAAAACAAAAGGCAGATTTAGTAATTCAGGAAAGTCACAGACAAGTTCTCCCATATTGGTTTGCCAAAAAACATCAGGCGCTAATAGGTGAGTATATCGAAATCGAACAGAAACGAAAGGCATCATTGGATGAAGAAATCAAGACGAGAAGCCTCACGATCGATGACTTAACTGATCAGGAGAGAGAACTTGATATTCAGATCAAAAATGATGAAATAGGTTCGAGAATTAGCGCACTGGAAAAACAAAATAATGAGTTAAAAGCTGAGAAGGAAGACAGGGAAAGGGAACTTAAAAATTATAACGAATTAGCTGAGCTTTCAGGCTTTCAGCAGAATCCGCAATCGACTGAATTATTCGAAGAACAAAGAAATTTGGGTGTTGAAAAGAAGGAAAAAATAAAGACTATTCTTGTACAAAACGATGATGTAACAGTGGAATTAAAAATCCAGCAGCGTGAATTTCAAAAACGATTTGATGATATTTCGGATAAGCTTAATGTACTTCGATCTCAAAAAAACAATATAACAGGAGCACCGGCTAGAATAAGAAATGAAATATTGGAATACGTAGGTGCGTCAGAAAGTGATATCCCTTTTGTCGGGGAGCTTATCCGTGTAAAAGCAGATGCTTCAGATTGGGAATATGCAATAGAGAAAGTGCTGCATAATTTTGCACTTCGGTTAATCGTGCCAGAAGAATATTATCATCAGGTAAACAAATATGTTCAGGAGAATGACCTTAAAGGAAGGATCATTTATCATAAATTTCAGCATAAAAAGGTCGCTTCACAAATATTCCAAGCTATGGAAGAAAATGAGCTGATCTACAAAATTGAATTTAAAAATTCAGACTACGCTCTTTGGATAAGAAATGAAATTGAAGTAAAGTTCAACTACTTATGTACTGACGATATGCAGGAGTTTAGTCTCTCTGACAAGGCGCTTACCAAACGCGGCCTTACCAAAAACGCATCGAGACATGAGAAAGACGATAGGCCAGAAATAAGAAACAGGCAGCAATATATTTTAGGTTGGGATAACAAGGAGAAGATCGCAGCCCTTAAAGAAGAAGCCAGCTTGATAAATGGAGAGCTTTCACAGTTAACGGACAAGATAACCTATCAGAAAAATCATCAAAACAGAATAAGAAATGAAGATGAAAATTTAACACGATTTATAGAGATTAAACTCTTCAAGAAAATAGATTGGTGGTCTGTTGTAACGCAAATCAGTGCAAATGAAATAAAAATCAAAGAACTGCGAAATACAAACAGCAAAGTAGATGCATTAAAAGAACAAAGAGATGAGATTCTTAAAGAGTTGGAAGTTTTAAAGAGGCAAGTTGAGGATTCAAAAAGTGATTTAAGGGCTATAGAATACCAAATTGATCAACAACAACAAAAGTTAAGAGTGATTTTTGGAGTATTTGAAAATTATGAAGGACTGAATTTACAAGAAGCTACAGTTTCTTTTGAGAATACTTTTATCAAGGAAAGATCTTTTGACATTAGCAGCGTGGAAACTGAAAGATCCGAAATAAGTAGGAAAATAAGTGCCAGCATTGACAAGTTGAAAGATAACGTGCGGAAGGAGGAAAGTGCTGCAGAAAGTTTGATGAGGACTTTTAAAAATCCTGAAAGAGCAATAAGCGATAAATTTGAAGATTGGAATGCCGATACTCACCGACTTACAGAACGGGCTGAATTTATTGAAGAATACACCACCATATTGGATCGAATAGAGAAACAGGAGTTGGCTGGCTATAGACAACAGTTTAAACAATATTTGAACGATGAAATGATTACAAAAATGTCTGACTTTCAGACTTGGCTTGAAAGACAAGAAGAAGACATTGAGGAAAATATTGAGGTATTAAATAAGTCTCTTGAAAAGATAAATTTTAAGAAAACCCCACCTACATTCATTAAACTACATGTAGAGAAAGACTATTCTGCAAGAGTAAAGGATTTCAAAATTAAATTAAATGACTGGAAACCCAATATTGTAGAGTTTGAGCGAACGAAGGATTATGATATTTTAGAGGAAAGTTTTAATAAGATAAAATTGCTACTCGATCAGCTTACAAATGAAGAAAATATAAGAAGAGAAGTATTAGATGTCCGTAACTGGTTAAAATTTAGAGCAGTAGAACATTATCGTGAAGACTCATCAAAAATATTTAGGAGTTATACCGGAACAGCTAAGTTGTCCGGTGGTGAAGGTGCCCAACTTACCTATACTATTTTGGGATCCGCCATTGCTTACCAGTTTGGCATTCATAGTGAGGGTATTAATACCAATTCATTTCGCTTTATATGTGTGGATGAAGCATTTAGCAAGCAAGATGATGAAAAAGCACAGTTTCTTATGGAGTTATGTAAGCAGCTTCATTTGCAAGTAATGGTAGTTTCTCCAGCGAAGGCCGAAGAGGTTGCAATTGTGGAACCGTATATTGCTCGTGTACATTTTGTTCAAAGAAAAGATAATCGGCACTCGGTAATTTACGATATGCCTATTAAACAATTACGGGAACACCGTGAGCAATATTTACAGATAGCTGAATAACTATGATAACCATTGATGAAATAAGAAAAAAGGCTTCCCGAATATATCCTGAGATCCTTAGGAATAGTATTCTTGGAGTAGACAGTTTTCCATTGAATCTACGTTCAGATAAAAAGCTTTCCAAAGATTTTGTCGCCATGAGTAAGGAAATTGCTCAATTGATATCAGAGGCGAAAGATAGGAGGGGATATGGTTATTCAGTTATTTCCCAAAAAATGAAGAGCCGATCGCATGGTATACAAGATATTCCCCAGGTTATTAGGTTTGATACGTTACAAGATTTTCTGAAATTTACTGGCAAGGTAAAAGAGTACGAAGAGTTTCAAAGCAATTGTAATCTAATCAATTCAGAAATTCCAGAATTAAATGAATGGATAATTAAAAATCCATTGCAAGTAATCATAAATAAATCGGAATGGGGCAACATTTTGAAAGTATGTAAATATTTCAAACAAAATCCCAAACCAAATCTGTATATAAGAGAACTGCCAATAAAAGTTCACACTAAATTCATCGAAGGAAATAAAAGTATAATTCGACAATTACTTGAGGTTTTGCTTCCTGATCATATAAACACCGAGCATAAAGAATTTGAAAAAAGATTTAATCTAAAATTCAGTGAAACGTTGATCAGATTTAAAGTCCTGGACAAAGAAATAAGTCAAAAATATTTTTCAGGAATTGATGATATTGCTATTCCTGTAAGTCAATTTGAAACATTGAATTTGCCAGTTGAAAGGGTTTTAGTGGTTGAAAATAAAACTACGCTTTACACTGTTTTGACGCTGCCTAAAATGGATCGTACGATTGCCATATTTGGAAGTGGATTTAGCATCTATAATCTAAAAAATGCTCAATGGCTTTCTAATTTTGAATTACTTTATTGGGGAGACATAGACGTACAAGGATTTGAAATATTATCGCAATTCAGAAGCTATTTTGCACACGCTCAAAGCATCCTAATGGATAAAATTACTTTTGAAGAGTTTTTTGAACAGGATAAAGGCACTCCAACAAATGTCACTATTAAACTAAATTTATCACAGGATGAGCAGGAACTTTATGATCTTTTAAAAAAGAATAACTCGAGACTGGAACAAGAGAAAATACCACTGTATTGGATTAATGAATATTTGTCCGCAAGAGTGTAAAATATTATTACGAAATCATAAAACTCTAAATAACATGCGCAATCATAACCCTGTCTCTTTCTTAACTAATTGGGACTTTAATGTCAACCTCTCAAAAATTAGCACATGGAATTCTTAATTAAAAACTGTAATAACATTGATGAAGGGAAAATAGTACTGACAGAGAATATTCTTAATATCAGATATGGAATAAATGGTACTGGAAAAAGCACAATTACAAAAGCAATTAAATTTGGAGCAGAAGACCAATCCCAGCTTGTTCAACTCACACCATTTAAATTGATTGATACTGATAGCATACTCATGCCTGAAGTAATATGCCCAAGCGAAATCAATTCTGTATTGATTTTTAACGAAGAATATCTTAATCAGTTCTTATACAAAGAAGATGAACTCATTGCGAATAGTTATGAAATCTTTATCAAGACTGTAGAATATCAAGGTTATACTGATCAAATAGATAATCTGTTAAAACAGATTAAAGATGTATTTTCTGAAAACGATGATTTAAATACAATCATTCAAGATTTTGAGGGATTATCTAAAAGCTTTGCCATGACTCAGTCGGGTTTATCCAAAACATCGCCATTGGTAAAGGGATTGAAAGATGGAAATAAAATACATAATATCCCAATAGAGCTCAAAGGCTACTCTAAACTAATTAAGGATAAAAGCTGTGTAAGCTGGCTGGGCTGGCAGGTTCAGGGTGAACAATTTCTAAGTATATCAGATGATTGCCCATATTGCACTTCTTCTACCAAAGAGAAAAAGGAAATTATACATAGTGTATCCAAGGTTTATGACAAAACTGTTATTAAGAACTTTAGCATTATCCTCGATGCGCTGAAAAATCTTGGCGATTACTTTTCCGAAACTGCTAATGAAACTCTTAAAACCATTACTGAAAAACAGACTGGTTTAGAGAAAGCAGAAGAAGACTATATTATAGAAGTAAAAAAGCAGATTGACAATCTTTTAGGAAAATTAAAGGCACTTAAGTATATTTCTCCTATTTCGTTTGCAGAAGACGCAAAAGTTTCAGAAATTTTGACCAGGCTAAAGATTAACCTTGATCTGTTCGATAGGTTTAATTCTAATAAGACATCCGAAATTTTGGCTTCATTGAACAGTTCCCTTGATCAGGTACTTACTAAAGTTGGAGTGTTACAGGGAGAGATAAATAAGCAGAAAAGCTTGCTTAAAAAGCTTATTGAAAATCATAAGAAAAACATAAACGAATTTTTGCAGAATGCGGGCTATAAATATCAGGTCGAGATCATTGACAATGAAAAAAAAGATTACAAGTTAATTCTGCGACACAAAGATTCAACAAAAACATTAAATGGAGGTAAGCAGCATTTAAGTTTTGGTGAAAAGAATGCATTCTCGTTGGTTCTTTTTATGTACGAGGCGCTTTACAAAAAACCAGAACTCATTATTTTGGATGACCCAATTTCCTCCTTTGATAAAAACAAAAAATATGCGATTATGCATATGCTCTTTGGAAAGCAACAGAATAATAAGGAGAATATTCGAAACAAAACTGTTCTTTTGCTAACTCATGACCTTGACCCTGTTATCGATACCGTAAAAGTTATAAGAGAATATTCCTCAATCTGTGAAGCCAAATATATTTATATCGATTCTGGTAACCTTAAAGAGAAACTAATTACAAAAGCAAATCTATTGACTTTTGCCCAAATTTGTAAAAGAGCGCTTCAATCTGGTATTGACGAAATCATTAAACTTATTTATCTAAGACGGCACTACGAAATAATCGATGATCTTGGTGATGAGTATCAAATACTATCAAACCTATTTCATAAAAGAGGATTAGCAGAGTTAAAAGATACAAGGAAACCCATTGGCAATGATCTAATGGAAGATGTGGACTTTCAAAATGGTATAATGAATATTAGGACTTTTATTCAAAATTTTGATTACAGCGAAAATCTTGTCAAGATGGGTAATCCAAATCAACTTTATCAGATTTACCACTCAGCTGAAAACAACTACGCGCGCCTAAATGTGTTTCGATTAATTTATGAAGATCATTTGGAAGAACTTCCAAATGTGCTTAGGAAATTTATTAATGAATCATATCATATTGAAAATGAACTGATTTGTCAGCTCGATCCTAGCGATTATGATTTAGTTCCTAGCTTTATTATTGATGAATGTACGAAATATGTCGAAGAAAAAAGTGTTTTGAATCAATGACATTGCTGAAGGGCCATTTTTAATAAGAGAAATGCTACAGAATCAGATATTACCAATTTATCGGGCCTAAACTAAATATAACATATTAGTAAAGAATAACTATTAATTTAACCAAATGGAATTTAAATTACTCGCTCTCAAATTGAATAAAAAAAGTTCATACACAAAAAACCTTAAAGAAGGGGTTTTATATCAGTTCACTCAAGAATTTAAATTTATTTACGATTCAGACACAAAAAGAAAAGTCAAAAGTGGGCACAAAAATTTAATTGCAATAGAACAATTAAATACTTATCCGCATGACCTTTATGACTTTATAAATCTCAAAAGCACACATCAAGTTAACATAACAGCTATTTTAGGGAAAAATGGAGCAGGGAAGAGTACTCTGCTTGAATTACTTTACCTACTTATATATTGTCTTTCTGAGAGAAAGCAATTACTTAGTGATCGTGATAAAAATGCAAAGTTAATAGAGAGAAATCAATTTGTTGACTATCACAAGCAATTGAACAAGAAGATCGATGACATCTTAGAAGAATCTCAGATAGAGCTTTATTACAAATTCGATAATGACTTTTATCTTGCCTCCAATTCTGGAAAACAAATCAATTTTTATGTATTGAATGATAAGAAATGGGAAGTTAAAGAATTTGATCGTAGTAAGTTTTTTTATACCATTTGTGTAAATTACTCATTACATGGTCTTAATAGTAGTGGTAATTATTTTTGGCTAAACGGTCTTTTTCATAAAAACGATGGTTATAAAACACCGCTAGTAATTACTCCTTGGAGAGAGCAGGGTAACATGAATATCAACACGGAACTCCATCTTGCACAAACTCGAATTCTGGCTAATCTAATTAGCGAATCATTTGAATCGCAAAACATCATTGATGATAAGGTAATTGCAGCTGTAGAATTTAAAGTTGTACCTGATAGTATTGGCCGAATCAATGCCTTTTCACTCAGCTTTATCTACAATAATACAAAGAAGATAAATGGTGTCGATCTAATCGATCTATTTGAGAAAATTATTACCAGTTACGATCCAAGTGTCAAACCTAAATTAGATGAAGTTTTAAAATTTCTCAAAGAAGACCTTGTTAAAAATGAGAAGGATAGCATTGTAGCAATGAACGAATTCTCTTTTGAAAATCAAAGACCAGTTGATAGGCAATTGATTCGTTGTTTGTTAGCTAAGTATATTATTACAAAAATTGTGAAGATATGCATGAAATATTCTGAGTTTCGACAATTTACTGGCTTTTGGTCTTTTGAGGAAAATAGTGTTGCTAATGTTTTGCTCATAAATAAAGTAGAAAAATTGCCACAAAAGCTTAAAGCCGATCAAACACATGTGACTTTAAAATTAAAGCAAGCGATAAATGCCTTTCTTTTTGACTATTTGGATGAGAATTCATGGGTAAAAGAGCGTAATCCTGAGAACCTTGAACGAGTAATTTATACTACAAGTTTAGATTTTACAAATATTCAAGTTATGATTAAAAATGCATTTGAAAGATCTAAGCAAAAAAAGAAGTCAGTAGCTCAATTTATACCAACTGGGTTTTTCTTGCCAACTATTTTTGTAAAAAATAACATTGGAAGTTTTCCTTTTGGACAACTGAGTTCTGGAGAACAGCAAATGGTACATTCGATACATTCAATACTATATCACATAATAAATTTGGATTCACTAGCTGAATCTAAAGAGCCATATAAAGCTGTTAATCTAGTGTTGGATGAAATTGAGCTTTACTATCATCCTGAGTTTCAAAGATTATTTGTTAATAAGCTTCTAGATAGCTTATCCAGATTAAAGCTTAAATGTATATGCGGATTCAATATTATATTTTCCACGCATTCACCATTTATATTATCTGATATACCACATCGTAATGTGTTGAAGTTAAAAGATGGAAACCCAGTGGCTTTTGATGAGGAAGCCAGAACATTTGGATCCAATATTCACGAGATGTTGACAGATAGTTTTTTTCTTGATCAGAATTTGATTGGGGCATTTGCAGAGAGAAAAATTCAAAACTGTTTAAAAAAATTGCGTTTGCTTGAGCTGGGGAGAGAAAGAGTGAGTTTGCAGAATTCAAATATAATTGACGATAAAGGAATTATAATTTCTCGCATAAATGAGGAGATAAATAAGTTAGTTGGTAAAAAGACGAAATTCGATTATGGAAATGAACATGCTTTAGAAGTAGAAACACAGAAAATACTCAAGACTATTAATATGATTGGAGAACCTGTCGTTAAATATAAATTATTGGAAATGTATGATGAGATTCTTGCTGTCGAAGATAGAGAAAAAGCAAAGGCGAAGCGTGACATACAGGAAATTATGGAGCGAAGCGGGATTAAAAAAGAAGATATTTAATGTATGTTTTATCTAGATTTAAAACTAGCACAAATTGCTAATGCAAGAGATGTTCATTTTCAAAAATTTAAATGCTATGTAGGCCGTCGGATAGGTAACC
The DNA here is from genome assembly GCF_039594775.1 of Pedobacter sp. Classification (GTDB taxonomy): domain Bacteria; phylum Bacteroidota; class Bacteroidia; order Sphingobacteriales; family Sphingobacteriaceae; genus Pedobacter. The sequence goes on from NZ_JBCNMT010000002.1 coordinate 493,465, forward strand.
CTCGCTGCTTGTTACCTCGTGGGCAATGTAGTATATGCGATTCTAGATTGGAAACTCTTACATTGAACCCAGCGATAACTGCTTTTTTAGGCAATCACATCAATTTGTCTGAAATATTAACGGGGGATCCTACAACATTGTTATCTGTAAATGATCGTTTTTGGACTTCAATCTTTCCAAATTATAATCATCAAACTTGGCGACCATACTTTGATAAAAAGCATATACATTCGAGTTATAATGGACCCCATAAAGCACAAGCACAATTGGTGTTTAATATTATTAAGGACTTAAAGAATGTATTAGATTATGATTGGTTCATCGACAAAAAAAACAAACATTATAATGCTTATACATTATCCCAAAATCTAGATAGAAATACGTGTACCTATTGTAACAGGGCATATACGTCCACAGTAATTCTCAAGGCAAATGGACAGTGCATCACGAGGCCGACGTTAGATCATTGGTATCCGAAAGTAGATTTTCCATTGCTTGCAGTTTCATTTCAAAATCTGATTCCATCATGTTACTCTTGCAATAGTTCGGTTAAAGGAACTATACAACTTAATCTGATAGATCATATCCATCCGTATGTTGATGTAACTCAGAACAACGATTTTCAGTTTGGATACTTCTATTCCACCAAACTAAACAAATATAGGGTTTTCGTGCAAAACTCACCTGGAAAAGCTTCTAAGTCAAAAGATACTCTTAAGTCGATGTATGTTGATGAAATATATAATACTCACCATTCGGAACTTGAAGAATTATTAATAATAAAGAAGAACTATTCGAGGGCATACATAGCAACAATGCATAAACTCTTGGATCAAAGATTGACGAAAGGCGAAGTATATCGTTTACTTTTTGGAGTGTATTATGAGAATAAAGATTTTCACAAAAGACCTTTGAGCAAATTTAAATATGATATTTTAAAGCAATTGGAAATGTTGTCCGATGTCTAACGTTCTCCAAACTTAAGATTTCTCGATTTTATATTCGCTTATGATTATACAAACTTTAAAATAAATCAAAACTACAATTTATCATATCTGCCAAATTTTTTGTTCTAACATAATCTGGTAAAGGTCTCCTTGATGAAAAAATGAAAAATTTTCATACTCTTTTTATATGAATCCTTTACGTTCCAAATCCTCAATTATGGGTTCTATTAACGATAGAAAGCGTTTTAAATGTTCAAAGTATTCCTCTTTATCGGTACTTCAAAGCTGTAATACGATAAGTGTTGAGCTTTTTTATTGATGCTTAATACTAAACCACAGGCAATGAAAAACTAAAAGTACTGCCTTCGCCCAATTCACTATCTACCCATATTTTTCCTTGTTGCGCTTCAATGAAATCCTTGGAAATGCTTAAACCAAGTCCCGAACCTGATTTATGTTGCCCATCTGTAGGTACTTGGAAATAGCGTTTGAACAATTCGTTTTTGTATTGTGCTTCTATGCCTTTTCCGTAATCGCGGACGCTAAAAACCAACATGTGCTCCACTTCTTTTAAAGTAATGTCGATGTTTGAATTATTCCCGCTATACCTAATGGCGTTGCTGAGGAAATTAACCAGTACCCAAGCCGACTTTTCTTGGTCGGCATGTAACATAGGCAACTGAGCTGGAACGACTAGTTTTACCTCAATATGCTTTTGCTGCATTTGTAATTTAACTGCGTTTAGGGCATAATCTAAAATCTGTTTCGCATCGCTTTGCTGTATGTTGAGTTTAATGTTGCCCGTCTCTACCTGTGCAAGATCTAACAGTTCTCCAGTTATTTTGAGTAATCTGTTAGCATCATCATTAATGTGGTTGATCATGTGATGCTGTTCTTGGTTCAGCGAACCCACACGACTGTCTTCCAACAACTTTAAGCTCATTTTAATAGAAGATATGGGTGTTTTAAGTTCATGCGAAATGGTGGCCATAAAATTGGTCTTGGCTTGGTCTAGTTCTTTAAAATCGGTCACGTTTTTTAAGATAAACACCTTACCAGCCGTTTTTTCTGTAAAGGAAATGTCGTTTTCTTCCTCAAGCGTTTCAGGAATATTAATGTCGTTGTGTTCTACGCTAAAGAACTGCGGCTTTTGGTTCATTACAATCTGTAGGAGGGTGCTGTCCTTTTTCTCGATAATGGTTTTCATCAAAGAATTTTGTTTAACTACTTCCTCTACATTTTTGCCGAGCATTAGGCTTGCCTCAATATTCAATAATTCGCTGGCCAGTTTATTTAAGAAGATGATGGTTCCTTTTTCATCAATTCCTACTACGGCATCCTGCATTTGTTCAATAATGGTTTCTATACGTAGTTTTTCTGATTTGAGCTTGGCCACATTGCTGTTTTCCCATTGGTCTAGCTTTTTGGCCATGTCGTTAAAGGCAGTAGCAAGCTGTGTAAATTCATCGGTGCCCTTAATGTGCAGACGTTGTTTATAGTTCTTTAGAGAAATTTCCTTAATCCCTTCCAGCAACTGGGCCAAGGGGTTGGCAATAAAGCCGGGGAAGCTTACAATGAAGGTGAACAGGATAAGAAAGAAAATGAAGGCTGCTAAACCAAGGTACAATGTAGATTGCGCCACGGTTTTCTCCGATTGCTGACTTTTATTCACAATGGCCTGCATGTTCAGGTCTTCTATCTGATAAATAGCCGCTTTGATGTTGGCCAGTTCGTTCGCATTGGTTTGTAACTGTAAACGACCGTAGGCTTTTTCCAACTCGTTAACGGCATTCCCTTCACCAGTTTCGGTAATGTTCTGCCTTTCTTGTGTGAGCAATTTGGCAAATGCCGTTTTGGAAGCGCTGCTCTTTAGACTATCCTTGTCAATAAGCAGTCGCATAGACTTGGCATATTGCAGGGAGTGGTTGTTGTCTTTTAAAATCAATGCGGCACTTTCAGAAATGCGATTGATTTGGTACAGGGAAATGGCGCCAAATAATATCAAAATGATAAAAAGGAAACCAATGCCCAACCTGAGTTTTGTTTTAAGCTTCATGGCGTTTGAATTAGGATAAAATTACCAAATCGATACTTCGGTTGGCGATGTTTTTTAACAATTTATTTAAAAGATAGCGACGGGTAATGAGGTCTATCCAATGGAAATGTGGTTTGCCGATACAAAGCGTCGTGATTTTCTTTTCATTTACCACTTCAATAATAGCCTGTGCCACCTGGTTGCTTTTTACCTTCATCACTTCGGCGCCTAACTCTGTAGCTAGTTTAAAGTTATTGATGAGATGTCGCTGTTTATCCAAGGCAATTTTACTGAGCTGCTCGTTTTCTGTTTGCACGTATAGGACTATCCATGGCGAACGGTAGTAGTTGGCCAGTTTAGCAGTTTTACGGATAATGAACTGTGCGGTTTTCCAGTTAGACGAGATACAGGCCAAAAAACGTTCCTGCCTTACATTGCCCAAATGTTTTTGGGTAATTTTTTGGTCTAGATAGGAAGCCACGGTACTTAGAGCTTGTTCACGTAACTGTATAATGGTTTCCTTTTTAAAGAAGTTTGCTAAGGCCCTGGTAATTTTATCTTCCTGATAGATTTTCCCTGCTTTAAGTCTGGCAATCAGTTCATCTACACTTAAGTCGATGTTTACAACTTCATCGGCTATTTTAAGTAATTGATCGGGGATGGTTTCCGTAATGGTTACACCGCTGATCTGCAGCATTCGGTCGTTTAAGCTATCCAGGTGTTGGATGTTCACGGCGGTGATTACAGAAATACCTGCATCTAAAATATCGACTACATCTTGCCAACGCTTTTCGTTTTTACTGCCAGGTACATTGTGGTGGGCCAATTCATCGACTATTACCACTTCTGGATGTCGGATGAGTACCGCCTGTAAATCTAATTCTTCCAGCGCTTTACCTTTATGGAACAATTGGGTGCGTGGAATAAGCGGTAAACCTTTTACCAAAGCTTCTGTTTCAAAGCGGCCATGAGTTTCTACATAAGCAATTTGTACATCAATATGATGCTGCAATAAGCTATGGGCTTCTTGCAGCATCCGGTAGGTTTTCCCCACGCCAGCGCTCATGCCCAAGTAGATCTTGAGATGGCCACGCTTTGATTTTTGCAGTAGCTCAAGGAAATGAGTGTGGGATGGAGAATTTGTTGACATGTTTTTAAAATGAAATGGCTAAACTGGTGGTAATGCTAGCGTTATAATCTACAGGGCTATTGTTCCTGATAAATTGGTTGTCACCTTGATATACCTTTCCTTCTAAACGAAGCAATGCTTGTTTGAACGGGCTATAATCAATATTTAAAGAATAACCGTTTACCTTAAATCCATCAGGATTAATACCTGTAACGATCATGGCTTGTTTGTCTTTATAGTATTCATATCTTCCGGCTAATGCCCAAGTAGGAGAGAAGGCGTATCTAGCAATGATCACGGGGGCAAGTACTTCTTTCTTTTCGCTACTGCCTCGGGTTACCTGCTGTGTGCCATAGTCAATCCCAGCGGTAATACCAAACTGATTACTTAACTGAAAAACCCCATATAGGTTGTGGTAAAAGCGTTGGGTGCGTAAGGCGTTTGTACCTTCGTAACCCAAGTAGTTGCTATAGTTCAGGGTGATTTTATCGCTAGCTTTAAAATTCAATTGCAGGCCACCCGCAGGTTTCGATTGACCATCTGCCCGTTTAATGCGCTGCCAACCATTGAGGTATAATAGGGTAGCGCTAAACTTTTGATCATCGGTAGCATAGCTGAGTTTGGCGCCTGTTTCAAAATAGGGGGTGTTTTCGGAAACAATGTTCCGGGTAAGTACCCAACAATCTTTGGAGATGGCACTTTCAAAGCCAATGTGCGAACTGAACACCCCAGCATCTAGCCAAAGGTTGGCAGTCTTAGAGAGCTTAACTCCCGCATTGGCTTCATAAGCGTTTTTCATCACATCAGGTTCTGCGGTATAGTTGGCAGTCATGTAGGTGCCTAGAGCTAGAGCGAGGTTGGCCCTCAATTGCTCGGTTTGGTAATTGGCCTTGATGAAGGCAAGGTTAAGGTTGATTTCGTTATGGCGGTTATGGCTGTAAATGAAACCTGGACGTTGGTTATTACTGGGTTTGTTGAAGTCGTAGGTGTAATAGGTTTCAATGTAACCGGATAGAGTTAATGGTGATTGTTGTGCAAAAACCTGAGTTAGTGAAAATGTAGTTAGTATTAAAATGAATATCTTTTTCATGATTATTGATATAATGTTGTTCTGCTACTATTTATAGTTCTGTCGCTACTGCGGGTCCTACTTTTATTAAGTAGTATTTATTGCTTTATTTGTCTTAATGCTTTCGCAAGCTCAGGTTCCTGTAGCTGAAAAAAGTATGCAAAAAAAGCCACGGCTGCGCCCTGTTCTGTTAATGTCAGTAGTTGGGCTTATCAGTGCATCCCGAACAGGCCAAGGCCGATTTTGGGAGAACGTAGAGGTATTGCTTAGGCCTGACATTGTTTAATAGCTGGGCTGTTGCTGAGAAAAGTATTTTTTTCATGATGATTGTTTTAATCTGAGTTGGAATGTAAAACGACTTAGAAGCTGATGCTGACCTGTAGCGAAGCGGAAAGCTATATAGTAAAATAAATTCAGCATGACGGAACGCGAACTTTACGTCACCCTGAATTTATTTCAGGGTCAGTTAGAAAGACACTTTATTTGATGATACATATTAATCGTTAAGCTGATCTAGTGCAATGTTTAAGGAAAGCACATTAATTTTTGAAGGGCCGAAGAGTCCAAGTAGCGGCTGCTCGGTTTGAAGGTCAATCAATTTCATCACCTTTGATAAAGGGATTTGACGGTATTGGGCAATGCGCTTGGCCTGTACTTTAGCCCCTTCCACGGAAATGTTAGGATCTAAGCCACTGCCTGAAGCGGTAATCAGTTCTACAGGAATGTCGCTTTTTTGTAGACCATTGTGGTATTTCAACAAGGTGTCAATCCTATTGTTGACTTCTTTGAGGTAGTCGGCATTGTTAGGGCCTTTGTTTGAACCTCCAGAACCTGTGGCATTATAGTTTACTGCCGATGGACGGCCCCAAAAGTATTGGGGTTTGGTAAACGATTGTCCGAGTTGTTTATAGCCTACCACTTTACCATTAAGTTCGAGTTTTTCGCCATTGCCCTGTCCCTTGCTTAGTTTGGCCGCAAAGCTGATGAATAGCGGATAGAGTACACATAGGATTACGGTAAATACAAGGGTAATACGGATAGATGGAAGAAGATACTTTTTCATGTTCATAATGATTAGGGCTTAAATAAATAAGCCAATACATAAATCAATCAATTTAATGCCTACAAAAGGGGCGACGATACCACCTAAACCATAAATAAAGAGGTTGCGGCGTAATAATGCGCTGGCACCAATGGGCTTGTAGGCTACTCCTTTCAGGGCCAAAGGGATCAGCAGCGGAATAATAATGGCATTGAAAATCACTGCGGAGAGGATGGCACTTTCTGGACTTTTAAGGCCCATAATATTCAAGCCTTGTAGGGCGGGAATGGCCGCAATGAAAAGGGCAGGTACAATGGCAAAATATTTGGCTACATCATTGGCAATGGAAAATGTAGTTAAGGTACCTCTGGTGATGAGCAGTTGTTTGCCTATTTCTACAATTTCAATGAGCTTGGTGGGGTCATTATCGAGGTCTACCATGTTGCCAGCTTCCTTAGCCGCTTGGGTACCGCTATTCATGGCTACGCCTACATCTGCCTGTGCTAGGGCCGGTGCATCGTTGGTGCCATCGCCCATCATAGCTACCAGCTTGCCTGTTTGCTGCTCGGCCTTAATGTAGTTCATTTTATCTTCTGGTTTTGCTTCTGCAATAAAATCATCTACCCCTGCTTTTTCGGCAATGTATTTGGCGGTTAAAGGGTTGTCGCCAGTGACCATTACGGTTTTAACGCCCATTTTACGTAAGCGCTCAAAGCGTTCGCTAATGCCAGGTTTAATAATGTCCTGCAATTCGATCACGCCCAAGGGTTGGTGATTTCTGCTCAATACTAAAGGGGTACCGCCATTTTCGGCAATCTGTTTTACTTGAACAATCAGTGCCGAAGGCATTTCAAAGTGATGCTTTTGGGCAAAGAGTTTCATGGCATCAAAGGAGCCTTTTCTGATGCTGAGTCCGTCGCCAGTATCGATGCCGCTGGAGCGTGTTTCGGCGGTAAAGGCAATAAAGGTAGCGTTAGCGGGAGGGGTCAATACCAAATTGGGATAGGTGTTTTGTGCCAGTTCCAAAATAGATTTTCCCTCTGGGGTTTGGTCGGCTAGGGAGGCCAAGGCCGCTAACCTGATGAATTCCAGTTCATCTACCTCTGGAATAGGATAAAAAGCCGTAGCTTTTCTGTTGCCAATGGTAATGGTTCCTGTTTTATCTAGCAGGAGTACATCAATATCGCCAGCAGTTTCCACTGCTTTGCCCGATTTGGTAATGACATTGGCCCTTAACGCTCTGTCCATTCCTGCAATGCCAATGGCAGAGAGCAAACCACCAATGGTAGTAGGTATTAGACACACAAACAAAGCGATTAAAGCCGCAATAGTGATGGGCGTTTGTGCATAGTTGGCAAAGGGTTTTAAGGTCACACAAACAATAATGAAAATTAAGGTGAAGCTGGCTAATAGGATGGTAAGGGCAATTTCATTGGGTGTTTTCTGTCTTGAGGCACCTTCTACCAATGCAATCATTTTATCTAGGAAGCTCTCGCCTGGTTGGGCGGTTACTTTTACCTTAATTTGGTCGGAAAGTACTTTAGTGCCTCCAGTTACCGAAGATTTATCGCCTCCAGCTTCTCTAATGACAGGGGCCGATTCACCTGTAATGGCGCTTTCGTCGATGGTAGCAATACCTTCCATAATTTCACCATCGGTAGGGATGATCTCGCCTGCATCACAAATAAAAATATCATCTTTTTGTAGCGCGTTACTGGAAATGGTTTGAATGCTGCCATCGGCCAAAAGTAAACGTGCGGGTGTTTCTTCTCTCGTTTTACGTAAGCTGTCGGCCTGTGCTTTACCACGGGCTTCGGCAATGGCTTCGGCAAAATTGGCAAATAATAGGGTAGCAAACAGTACCAAAAACACACATAGGTTATAGGTAAAGCTGCCTTGAGAGGTATTGTTTAAACTATAGATACTTACGCCTGCCATAATGATGGTGCCAATTTCAACGGTAAACATTACCGGATTTTTCATCATGGTGAGCGGGTTAAGTTTCACAAAGGATTGTTTAACGGCTACGCTAATTAGTGTAGCATTTAATAGCCGTGTTGATTGATGTTCCATCGTTTTATTTGATCATTGTAAAGTATTCTGCAATAGGGCCTAGGGCCAATGCAGGGAAATAAGACAGTGCGTTGAGGATCACGATAATGGTGAAGGTCATGAGTGCAAAGGTTTTGGTGTCTATTTGCAGGGTGCCTGCACTTTCTGGAATGTATTTTTTCTTTGCCAACAGACCTGCAATGGCCAATGGGCCTATGATTGGAATGAACCGACCAAACAATAGCACAAAACCAGTGAGTACGTTCCAAAAAGTATTATTGTCGCCCAAACCTTCGAAACCAGAACCATTATTGGCATTGGACGAGGTTACCTCGTACAGCATTTCGGAAAAGCCATGAAAGCTGGGATTGTTGAGCCATGCTGAAGGAGCTACTTCCCAAGGGGCTTGTCCGTACTGGCTAAAGGTATATGCTGCCAAAGCAGTACCGCACATGATTAAAAAGGGACTGATCAAAGTAACCAAAGCGGCAATTTTCACTTCTCTGGCTTCTAGCTTGTGGCCCAAAAATTCGGGCGTTCTGCCTACCATAAGCCCTGCTATAAATACCGCAATCACGAGGTAAACGAAATAATTGAGCAAGCCCACGCCACAGCCTCCGTAAATAGCGTTGATCATCATGGCCAATAGTTGGTATAAACCCGTAAGCGGCATGGTGCTGTCGTGCATGCTATTTACCGAACCCGTACTTACTACCGTGGTAATGGTACTCCAATAAGCACTGGCAGCAGGACCAAAGCGTACTTCCTTACCTTCCATGGCACCCGTACTTTGGGCTATCCCCATTTTGGTAATGTTCGGGTTTCCGCCCAGTTCACTTTGTAGGGTAGGGAGCAGGAGGAGTAAAAAGCCCACTGTCATGACCCCAAAAATAGACCAGGCCAGTTTTTTACGGCCAATGAATAGTCCAAAGGCAATGACCATGGCAATGGGGATGATCATTTGGGCAATGGCCTCGGTCATGTTGGTAAGGTAGTTAGGGTTTTCTAACGGATGGGCCGAGTTCGCACCAAACCAACCTCCTCCGTTAGTTCCCAAATGTTTAATGGCCACCATTGGCGCCGCGGGGCCTCTACTTACCGACACGCTGTCGCCTTGTAAACTGACGATTTGGTCTTTCCCTTCGTAAGATGCAGGAACACCATTAAATGCCAATATAAGGGCAACCACTACAGCTATTGGTAATAAAATTCGGGTAATGGATAGGGTAAAGTGTTGCCAAAAGTTGCCCAGTTTAGTGGTAGTTTTTTCCTTAAAGGCTTTAAAGAAGGAAATGGCAATGGCCATACCTGTTGCTGCGGAAACAAAATGCAGGAACATGAGGATGAAATGCTGTACCAAGTAGCTTACACCACTTTCGCCGCTGTAGTGCTGTAGGTTACAGTTGACCACAAAGCTAATAATGGTGTTAAAGGCTAAATGGGGCGACATGCCCGGGTTGCCGTCGGGATTGAGTGGCAGTTTGTCTTGATTGATCAATACGAAGAAGCCATATACCAACCATAGGGCATTAATGGTAAGCATGGCTTTAAGATGTTGTTTCCAATCCATTTGCTCGTTTGGATTGATGCCTGAGAGTTTATAGATGAACTTTTCGAGGGGTGCCAGCACGTTCGTCCATACGCGTTGGCCAGCAAATACCTTTGCAATGTAACTGCCCAAGGGGATACCAATGAGAAGGGTGAGGGCAAAGGTGGCTATGATGCCTAAGATTTCGGTTTGCATGATTTAGAATTTTTCGGGATGGAGCAGTACGTATAACATGTATGCGAATACGGCTACAGAAATAATGAATAGGATAAGCATGGGTTAAATTTTTTCGAACCAATCAACTGTTTTAAAGAAAAGCCACATGCATACGAGCAGGGCCAATAAGAGAAGTAGTGTCATCATCATTTTTATGTTTTTCCTGTGCTTTGCTAGGGATGTGCCAAAGTGAATGGATGATGTTTAACTGATTGTTGTTGAGTGTGTTGGTTTGTTTTGGTGCTTGGGGTGCATCAAAAAAGCTTCTCATTTTGAGAAGCTCGTTTATCATTTTGAGTGGAGTGGTGTCGCTACCGCGGGTCCTACTTTATCAAGTAACTAAAGGTTGGATGACTTACCGTTGTCGTCATTGCGAGGCACGAAGCAATCTTAATAGGATTATAAATGATTTAGTACTATTAATGGTTCTGTCGCTTCGCGGACAAACTTTTTTCCAGTAGCTGAAAAAAGTATGCAAAAAAAGCCACGGCTGCGCCCTGTTCTGTTAAAGTTATATGGTAGGGCTTATTGGTACATCCCGAACAGGCCAAGGCCGATTTTAGGTTAACGTAGAGTGATTGCTTGGGTTTGACATTATCCAAAAAATTGGAGCCTATTGAGATTGCTTCGTACCTCGCAATGACGGTATTTTATCGTTGGTGAGTGAATAAAACACTTTAACGATGCGATTGAATTTTCTATGTGCCTATGTGGTTCATTTTTTGGAACGTAAGCCTTACAAAGAATATAAAACCACATAGACACATAGAAGTATTATAGTGGATAATTCTTAAAGAAGTTGCCAAGACTGTGGGAGTTACGCTTTGATTTTAAAACTTTGGAATGTGATACTGTTCCATTTTGCGGTACAATGTTGCTAAACCAATGCCCAGTAAGCGGGCGGTTTCAGTTTTATTACCCGCGGTGTATTGTAGTACTTTTTTAATGTGCTGCTCTTCTACACTGGCCATATCCAAGCTTGTGGTGCTGCTTTGTTGGTTAAAGTTGAAGGGCAGTAATGTTTCGTCTAGCGTATTTTGCTCACTTAAAATAAGGGTTCTTTCAATGGTATTCTTCAGCTCGCGAATATTGCCTTTCCATTGATGCTGTAACAATAGGTCCTGAAAAGCCTTGCTCATCTGTGCCATTGGGGTACCGTTGATTTGGGCAAAATGGGCAATAAAATGTTTGGCCAGCAGTAAAATATCATCACCTCTTTGGTTCAATTGGGGCAGGTTCAGCGTAAATACGGATAGGCGGTAATACAAATCTTCCCTAAAATTGCCTTTTTCTATTTCTTCGCTGAGGTTTTTGTGGGTAGCAGCAATCAATCTGATGTTTACCTTTTGGGTCTGTAGGTCGCCTAATTTAATAAAGGTACCATCTTCCAATACCCTTAGCACTTTGGCTTGCATGTGCAGGGGCATGTCGCCAATTTCATCTAAAAACAGGGTGCCCCCATCGGCTTGTTCCAATAAACCTTTTTTATCCTGTAAAGCGCCAGTAAAGGCTCCTTTTTTATAACCAAAGAGTTCACTTTCCAATAAATCGGCGCTGATGGCACTACAGTTAATGGCTACCAGTTCGTTTTGGCTTCTTTTACTGCTTTGGTGAATGGCTTTGGCAAATACTTCCTTTCCTGTACCTGTTTCGCCCAGTAGCAATACATTGGCATCGGTTACGGCTACCTTTTTAGCCATGGCAATACAATGCGCTATGGCTTGCGATTGCCCGATGATGTTTTCAAATCCTTTGCTGGGGGTATGGGGCTGTGTTGTAGCTATAGTGGCTTTGGATACGGCCTCAAAAGCTTTGGCCACCAAGGGAATAATTTTATCGTTGTCGTCGCCCTTGGTAATGTAATCGTAGGCACCGTTTTTCATGGCCTTCACGCTATCGGCAATGGTGCCATAAGCGGTAAGGTTAATGACCTGTACGTAGGGCTTTTGTTGTTTAATAAGGGCTACCAAGTCGATACCACTATAATCGGGCAGTTTTACGTCGCATAGCACTACACCAATTTCATGATGTTGCAGTAGCTGGAGCCCCTCTTTGCCTGTATAGGCTTTATGAACGGTATATCCTTCTAATTCGAGAATGCGTGCGAGTAGGTCGCACAGCTTTTTTTCATCGTCGATGATCAGTATGGATTTGGAGTTCATGATGCAAAGATAAGAGGGTTTTTTGGTTTTTGGGTTAGGAACTAGGGATTAGGAATTAGTATTTAGTAGGCTACTGATTGGTAGACACGCTTGTCATCCAGAGCGTAGCGAAGGATCTTATAGTAATTGATTGTTTAACTGACTAATTGTCTCCCGTAAATTACGCTGATTTTCCTCCAGATTGTTCATTGTTTATTGACCATTGGTCATTTACCACTTTAGAAACTGAATTGATGTATTATCCTATTCGATTTTTACTAACAAGTTAACCCTTAAAGCCAGAATAATCCTTATCTTAAGGTAATGTGCTGTTGGGGTGGGAGTTGCAGCGAAGTAGTACACAGGGTGGACAGAAGGGGAATACCATAACTACACACTTGTACGGACTTCTATGGACTTGTACGCACTTTTATGGACTTTTAATAAGTAAGGGATGGAATAGGCACAGAACAATGCCTGATTAAATATAAACAATTTACCTCATGAAAAACAAATCAATCGAAAAGGGGAAAGCCTATGCGCTTTCTGCCAATTCTAAACTCGCTAGCCGTGATTTTTCGCAGATGATGGGATGGGCTTCTAAAATTTATGCGCTGTTAAAGCAGTATGAAAGTTGGTTTTGTAGCGATGTTGTTTTTAGACGTTTGAAAAAGAAATTATTGGAGCTATATGCTACTGACCACCTGCATACGGTAGGCAATAGACAAATGTGTGCGGGCGATGTGGCTTTGTTGAAGAAATGGCGAGTGAATAATTATAGCCAATGGAGCGCATATTTGAATATCAAGCCTTTATTGCATGTCGACCCTAAAGTGGGAAAGGTAGTTTTAGCTTTGAATGATATGGTTTTGGAGAAGGGAAAATTGGTTCCTCGTGCTAGTGCTGCAGCTATGCGTTTCTATCTACTTTTTCTAAATGAGGAAAATGGTATGTCTTCTTCTATGGTAATTGATGAGTTGATTATTCCTGTAGGGGGCAAGCAAGAGGCTTTGGAGGCTAGTTTTAACTTTGAACCCATGGTGCATGGGGTATTATTGTTGTTGGGTGTTTGTCAATTACATTTGCTGGATAAACGTGGTTACGATAGTTTTGCTTCGCAAGATAAACGTTATTATTGGGCCAATATCATGGAGACTGTTGCGATTAGGGAAGGTGTTGTGGTTAGCTATGAGAAAAAGGATGTTTTGCCTATGGAGGTGATGAAAGTGCCGAAGGTGGGGTGGGTGAAAAGAAGTAGTTAAGTTGTTTAGTTCAATAGCTCATTTGTTTATTGGGAATGATAATTTGTCATTTGTTTTTAGCTAGCTTAGGAGAAAACTTTTCAACAAGGAACTTATGAAGAAGATAATACTTATCGTGCTCGTTTTTACGTATACCTCGTCTTACGGACAAACTAAGGATGATTGTAAAGTGATGATTGATTCTGCAATTGCGATGCAGAAGGCTGTTTATCGCCCAAATATATATTTGATTGATGAGAAAGACCAGCCTTATTTATTGAGCGCTGATGAGTTGCGAAAGAAGTTCAAACATATTTCTTTGTATGAAGCTCAAAATAAAAAGCTTTTGAAGCAGGGAATTAATGCTTGGAAAATCTTTCCCATCTTAAATGGTAACAGGATGACGATTAATATAATAGATTTTATAATTACCTATAGCAAAAATAACTATGCTTTTAAAAATGGGGGCGGGGCAACGGTGATATTTGAATATTCTTGCGATAGTAATAAGTGGATTTTGCTAGAGAACAAGTGGTCTGGAATATAATAGTAATATATTAAATGCTGAAGTTAAGCGGTATGGTGATAACACCAACCACAGGTTAATTTGTTACTTGTTTTTAGCTAGCTTAGCATAAAACAAAGCAACTATTGAAATCCATATTTATGATAGAAAAACAAAATGAGTTTGGTTGTACTTTGATTATTGATACGGAAGAGGAAAATCCCAGAATTGTAACTGATCTTACGGGTATATTATCTTCGGAATGCCTTATTAAAGGAGAAAACAAAGTTAAGTTTAAAAGCAAAGATGCCATTCCCGGTCAATTTAATTTATATAATTTATGGATTTTAAAGGTTGATAATCGGCAATTTCCGAAAGGCTATTTGAATTCATCCATCGAATTGATGTTAGATTTATTGGATGATAAAAAAGATGAAATGTTGGGTGTACTGAAGAGATTCCCTAAAAACCATTTGGTTTGCCATGGTTATTTTTATGAAGTAAATCCATATTTTCTATTTGATAAGAAATTAATAGAGAGATTGAATTATTATCATATTGATGTTGAATTTGATATTTACTGTCTCCCTAGTATTGGAGATTTAGGATAATGAATGTATTATATTGGCTATTTAGAATTCTAAGTAAGAATAGGCAAGAGGGAGGTCTTGGTTTAGCAAAAATGCTAGTGTTAGGTTTTATGTCTATTGTATTTATGCTTTTGAGCATTTCTGGTTGTGCCCAGAAAATAAGTTTTCCGTCTCTTTCGGAAAAAATATACAAGAAGAATGGAGGTCGTAATGATAAGTCTACATTTAAGTTGAATGCTCACAAACGTGATGCTAGGGATAGGGTTTATTTAAAAGATAGCGCATCATTTTTACGAAATACAATAGATACGTTATATATTATGGAGGGTTATAACATTGAGAACGGAACTTTGCACGGTACTATTTGGAATAAAAACAATAGCATTAGTTATAGTTATTTTAGAGGGAAATTGGAGATTCAAAATCAATCGGTATTTTCTGATTATCAAATCCTGTTAGTTACTAAATGGGATGTTCCTACTATTAGAAAGGAAGAGGAAATTAATGGGATTTGGTTTGACAGTTTGCAAATAACTGCTTCGAAATGTTATAGGGAGGGAAAGGATTGGCGAATAGATGAAATTAGTTTTAACGATTTTTACAATCCGAAAAGAGGTTATTAAGCTTAATCTCTTGCTTCTAGTAAGCAGTGTAGCGATGGTTGTACTTATGTATATTAGGTTGGAATAGTCACACGCGGTATTCGTGTGCCAGCAGAGAGTAAACAATAAATGAAGAGGATATATTATTTCTTATTTTTGATATTAAGCGTAAAGGACAAAGATAAAATGGGTTTTTATAATGCATATCTATTCTTTTGCTTTTTGCAGTTGCTTAACGTCATGAGCATTGTTTCATTGTTTAGATCACGAACAAATAATGTTGTGTCTGACGAGACTGCGACCATTATTTCCTTATTTATTTTTGGCGTCCTACTACTCTTCAACTACTTTATTCTTTTGAAAGAAAAAAATGAAATTTCTGAAGCTTATAAAGATTTATCTAAAAAAGATAAGATGTTCGGGTTTGTAATTACATTATTTTACATTGTTATATCATTTTATTTGTTTTTTAGGTAGTTCTTATGGCGCAAGTCTTGTTTTAGGGAGTTAGTGGGAGGTAACTATTAATGCTGTTATGAAATGATAAATCCAAAGTCAGGCCTTTGCTCTTTCCTTGGGCGCTAAGGGGGGCAAGGTATTTTGAACTTTATCTCAGAAGGATGGGATAAAATAACAGACTTTTTATATAATAAATCAAAAGAAAAAAATAATGAGTTCTGAAGAAATAATATTGCTTTTAGCAGGGACGGCCTTTCTTTTATTTAATATATGGTTATTGTTTTATATGCTTAAGGAAACGAAAAAAGGATATAGAAGTAGTTTTGGAAATGATATTAAGCTGTACGTTGGGGCTATTTTGGGGATTATTTTAGGAATTGTATTGATATTTAAATCATTGTTTTAGAAAAATAGTATTGCATTTTCAAAGCCCAGCGGTTTAACCACTTGGCGTAAGTCTTGTGTTTGAGATTTAGTGTAGAGTAACTGTGCTAAGAGGGGACTTTTTAATTAAATTAAACTATTGAAATTATGGCAAGAACATTCCTTCATTATAAAGATGAAAAAGGATTTGAAATTAATGAGGCTTTTGTGCAGTTAGCAATTTATTATATATATAGAAGCAAAAAAAACACAACATAATTTTTCAAATAAACAAGAATTAATAGAAAATTTTGAAAACAAAATCAATGGCATTCAGAACGGGTGGATGGTTCTAGCTTGGTACAATGACATAATAACGGCCCCTACGGAAGAACAAACAATGCTTCAAGTTTTGCAAAATGTAAAGATTACATTAAAAAGTAAAGAATCATATATTTTCGTAACGGAATTACAGGCAATTCCCACAGAAGATAAAGATTTTAAAATACTATATAGCAGAAACCCATTTCCTACAGCCGAACTGATTAAAATAATAGATGCACTTATAAAAATGCTGCAAGGAGCTTGGGATTTTACTAATTACAGCATGGATATTAATTATCAGTATTAGAAAAAATTTGTATCGGTAAAGAATAGTAGGCTACCTACTTTGGCGCAAGTCTTGTTCGTGTGGTTTAGTTGGGGGAGACTTGTGCCTGGCAGTAGCTGCTTTGTTGTAAGTTGGTATAAATAAATCCCAAGTCAGGCCTTGGCTTTTTCCTCGGGCATTAAGACTTGCGCTAAGGGGGTGCTTCAGCATATATCTATAGTAGTGCCATAGATTATGAAGATGGTAAAGGAATTCTTGAAATAACGCTGTTATAAAATGATAAAAGCCCAAGTCAGGCCGTAGCTTTTCCTCTGGCGCTAAGACTTGCGCTAAGAAAGGCAGAAGTTATGAAGTTTGCTATAGAAATGGAAAAAATTGCTCAACATATTAATGCTATAGGCAGATGATAGACCAAAAAAAATTAGATGAATTAGCTCATAAATACCCAAAAGATGTTGTTTTGTATCAACAGGATTTAAAAACATTAATGAAATTGCCTGGCAGAATTCCGGGGGAGTTTGACCTACAGTTATTGGATTTTTTGAAAATTACAAATGGTGCATCTATCTTGGATTACAGATTTTATGGTTTCAAAAACATTTTGTTTACGCCCAGTTTTGACCAAAACTTAAAGGATAAGTGGTATGAATGGCAACACATAGCCGGAGTTATTGTCCCATTTATGGGTAGCAGCACCAATATCGGTTTTGGGTATTTGAAAGAAGTAACTTTTAAAGGTGGGCACCCCATCGTTTATTTTTCGGAGTTTCCAGAGGATACATCGGTTGTGGCCTCTGGATTTGATGTTTTCTTTAACGATTTTTTATACAATGTGGAAGCTTCATTGGCATTTGGAAATAACATTGAAATTGATTTAGATGATTGGCCATTCAATGTTGAAAAGGCAAAAGAAAAGGACCCCTTGCTTCTAGAAGTTTTGATGTCGGATGTTGTAAAGAGAACAATAGATTTGATTAAAAAATCTTGGTAGTTATAAACAATTCTTCTAGCGCAAGCATTGTAGGTTTGTGTAGGAAGACTTGTGCCTGTCAGTAGTTGCTTTGTTGTAAGTTGGTATAAATAAATCCCAAGTCAGGTCTTTGCTCTTTCCTCTAGCGCTAAGACTTGCTAAGGGGGGAGTCCGTACTTTATAGTTGTACAAGTTGTCAACGTTATCTTTTATCCTTGCAAAAGTATGCAAAGTCACAAGGTAAGATTATAGATATCGAATTTACGCTCATGATAAAGCCACATCAATGCCAAAACTAAAAAAATTATTAAATCTATGAATATAGAAGTATTAAAGAATTTAAGGGATAATCCGTCAGATGGAACATTTGCGAATGAGCCTATTTCAATGCAAGAGATAACAATGCTGGAACAAGAATTCAATGGAGGGAATCAATTCCCTAAAGCTCTTAGAGAATTACTTTTCTTAGCTGGAAAATTTTGCATTGTCTTTGATTATGGTTTAAATGATAGCCAACAGGAGATGCAATTAGATGCACGAGCCGATTTACCAGAATACAATAGAGTTGTCAATAGGCCATATTATATCGTAGACGTATATAATGCTGGTGAGCAATTTTTATTTGTGTATTTAGATGAAAATCAGATAGACCCAATTTTATATGAGGCTTCCTTACCTCATAGAGAATATGAAGTGAGACCTTGGGTACATAGTTTAAACAGAACATTGTCCCAATTTATTCAAGTCAGATTGGATGATGTGAAAAAGGGATTTAATCCCTTTTAAATCAAAATTCACAGATGAAAAATTACCGTAACAAAGGAAGTTTAGAGTAAATAGTAACGCTATGTCAGACAACCCCGTAAGTGCAAGATATTATCCAGCCCCACCTTGGCGCAAGTCTTGTTCGTGGGGCTTGGTGTAGGGAGACTTGTGCCTGTAAGTAGTTGCTTTGTTGTAAGTTGGTATAAATTGGTATAAATAAATCCCAAGTCAGGTCTTTGCTCTTTCCTCTAGCGCTAAGACTTGCGCTAAGTGGGAGTTTACTATGGACATGCAAGTAGGGCTGCTCAGGAAACAAGATTAATTAGAGTATTAACTAAAATTTTAAATGGACATAGTGAAAAAAAACAAAGGAGAACAACTTATTGCAGCTTTAGAAGCTAACCCTGAAAAATTTTTCAAGTATGGGAAATCCTATGATCTTCTACAGGAATATTTTGCAGGATTAAGTTTGGATACTTTAGTGTCTTTACTACAATCAGAGAACTTAGCAATACAGAAGTCTGTTATTTGGATAGTTTCAGAACTAGCCACAAATAGCTGTGCGCTCTTGCCATATGTTATCCCTCTTACTAAAAGCAAAGATAACTATATCAAATATTATGCTTTGGAATGCATTTTACTCTGTGCCACTGGAAAATATATAAAGGAGTTTATTCATTTGATAAAAAGTATCGATAATGATGAAGGTAACATAAAGGTGTTGGCTATGAACCTGCTCACTAATGCAGGGGATGCTCAATTGCAGGCCGGAATAGAGCTTGTAACGGCAGCCAAACTTAAAGGTTATGAATTGCATAAATTTGGCTTAACTAATCTATTGAACCATTTGAGTCTTAATCAAAATGAGATTCTGGATATGTTAAATAGTAATGAACCCCTCACTCAGCAATATGGTGCGATGTTGGCTAAAAGGAAACAAAAAGACTTTCCTAAACTTATAGCGTATGCTTTAACTAGTAAAAACCCTGAGGTAAAAGGATTTGCCGAATTTGTAATTGATATCGAGTAGACTGGCCTATTCTTGACCCCTTCTAGTACAATCAAGCCATAAAGCTTTGGGGCAATTATATGGAAGAATAGATAATGGGATATTTGCACTAGAATCAGTAGCTTTCGGTTTTGTTTCCTGTGCAGAGGGTTATGTTTACAATAGTGCTAGGGATTATTGTTGAAAAACGTGTCTTTTGGAAATTGAATGATTGATTAGGCACAAGCAAATGCTTATACCAGAGCGAGGAAATAATGACGAACATGAAATTACTTAAAATACTTGCCATAATCTTAATTATTCCTGGGATTATTTTCTCTTATATGTCTCTAGGTACGCTTATATATCATCTTTTAGGGGTAGATTTTCCATTTCCACCTATTAGCTCAACTGTGGAACTTCGATTTGCAATGGGGGCAGTACTTGTTTTTCCTGTAATTATTCTGCTTTTATATTTACTTCCCTTATCTTTTAATAAGATTAAAATCATTAGAAGATTTTTTTTGTTCTTTTGGATTAATATTTTGTTTTGGACTGTTTATGTAGTGATGACCAAATAGTTTTAAGCACTGAGCTTGGCTTAAAACTAATCTTTACTTGTTTATAATCTTTGGAGACAAAAAAATAAAGCCCACTGACATCCATCGGTGGGCATAACCAAACAAACTTTTTGAAGATTTATAACTATACAACAGTAAACCAATCAAAAGGTTTTGGCTGTGGTAATATTTTTTTCTACTGAATAAATTGGCCATAAAAAAAGCCGAAGTTTTTGCTTCGGCTTTTCTAATTTTATTGTGCATCGTAAATCACTACTTTCTCAAAGAAAACTCTGAATTCTTCTAAGAAAGCTTTGTGGATAGGATGAACTTGGTACACATCATGTGCTGCTAAATCTTCAAAGAAAATAATTAAGCTGAAAGTGTAAGTGGTATCCACTACCGCACGTTCAATTGGTGCAGGTGTTCCAACATGGAAGCTTTTAACAACTTCTATTTCTTCTAAACTTTTGAGACCCTTTAAGAAAGCTTCTTTTTGGGCATCAGTGGTATCGGCTTTTAACCAAAATAATACGTGGTGTGCAATCATTTGTCTTTTTTTGATAGCGAAGATATGAAAATAGTTGTTAGGGACTAGTGACTAGGTACTAGTGGTTAGTAGTTAGGTGTTAGGAGCTAGGAGTTAGGGATTAGGAATTAGTAATTGGTTCATTAGGAAATAGGGATTAGAAGTTAGGAGCTAGTGGATAGGTACAAGTGGCTAGTGGTTAGTAATTAGGAGCTAGTGGTTAGTCAATTAACCAGTTTAAACAATTAATCAGTTAAACAATTAACCGGTTTAAACAGTTAACCAAATGAACCAATGAACCAACTAAATCCATTTTTGTCAATTCTATAACAGTTTTTGAAAATTATATAAAAACCTATCAAGGTTTTTTTTCATATTTGCCGTGTAATGAAGAAGATTGTATTCACCTTAATGGCATTTTTCTATCTGGCAGTAGCCAGTGGTGCTGGTGTGCAGCTTCATTACTGTATGGGCGAACTGGTTGATTGGAGCCTAGTACATTCACAACAGGCGGCTTGCGATTTCTGCGGAATGGAGAAAAAGGAAGCTTCTGAAAAATCTTGTTGTAAAGATGTACAACAACAGGCCAAGGTAGACCAAGCACAGAAAGCAAATACACAGATCTACAAATTTGAGCAGCATGTTTTTGTATTGCCACCATTGAAACCTGTAATGGTTGATGTGATACCAATGGTAAGTACCATAGCGTACGAAGTAAGTGCCAATGCACCTCCTTTAGGGCAGCAGCTCCCTCTTTTTATTAAAAACTGTACCTACAGAATTTAAGATACCCTCTTTCTTTTTTGATTGGGTTTTTGCTACTTCCGTCCTTTCGATTAGCGTAGCAAAAAGAAATCCGTTTAGCTTGAAGCTTTTGATTACAGATTTCTCACATGCGTTCGAAATGGCATCATGTACAACCCAATCCGGCTATCCAAGCCATTTAATTATCCAAAAACCAATTTATTAACCCGTTGATTCCTTTATGCTTTGCCTGCGCGAGCTTTTGGACAACAACAAAAAATTAAAATGATGAAAGCATTAAAAATGATTGCTGTAGTAGCATTAACTATGGTGGGTAGTGCAGCTTTTGCACAAACTAAAACAGACAAAATTAAAGTATTAGGCAACTGCGGTATGTGTAAAAAACGTATTGAGAGTGGCTTAAAGGATGCTGCTATTAGCAGTGCGGTTTGGGACAAGGATACCAAGATCCTAACAGTTAGCTACGATAGCACTAAGATCAGCAATGATGCCATTCAGCAAAAAGTGGCTGGCTTGGGGCACGACACACCTAAAAACAAAGCTAAAGACGAAACTTACGAGAATTTGCCAGGTTGCTGCAAATACGACCGTACTGGAAAAACCAGTAAAGCACATTAAACCCCTCTTTGCCTTCGGCATCTCTCCCCTGCTAGGGGAGAGAGAGGGAATTTTGAAAATATTTAGCCATAAAAGAAAGAGGGTATTTTAAATGGTACATAAAATTATAGAATGGTCTATACACAATCGCTTTATTGTGTTGATATTGGCCATTGGCATATTTGTTTGGGGTATTTTCGCGGTAAAGAAAAATCCCATAGATGCCATTCCGGACTTGTCGGAAAACCAGGTGATTGTTTTTACCGAATGGATGGGCCGTTCTCCCCAATTGATCGAGGACCAGATTACCTATCCTTTGGTCACCAACCTACAGGGTATTCCAAAAATTAAATATGTGCGTGGTTCGTCCATGTTTGGTATGAGCTTTATTTACGTGATTTTTGAGGATGATGTAGATGTGTACTGGGCAAGGGAAAGGGTAATGGAACGCATTAGCACCATTTCCAAAGCATTGCCCGAAGGGGCTACGCCACAGTTAGGACCTGATGGAACAGGGGTAGGCCACGTGTTATGGTACACCTTGGATGCTCCCGAAGTTGACCTAGGCGAACAAAGGGCCATACAGGATTGGTACGTGAAATTTGCCCTGCAAAATGTACAGGGCGTAAGTGAAATTGCCTCGTTTGGCGGTTTCCAAAAACAATATCAGATTGCTTTAGATCCTAATAAGCTATTGTATTACAAACTTACGGTACCACAGGTAATTGCTGCGGTGCGAAGCAACAACAACGAAGCTGGTGGCCGTAAGTTTGAAATGAGTGATATTGGTTATATCATTAAAACTTCGGGCTATCTCAAATCTGTAGAGGAGATAGGCAGTATCCCCATTAAAAACCAAAATGGTACACCTATTAGGGTATCGGATATTGGTACCGTGCAAATGACTGGCGAAACCCGCTTGGGTATTTTTGACCAAGATGGCGAAGGTGAACGGGTAGGGGGCATTGTGGTGATGCGCTATGGCGAAAATGCCGCTGAGGTAATTGACAAGGTGAAAGCCAAAATGGCCGAAGTGGCCAAGGGTTTGCCTAAAGGGGTGAAGTTCGACATTGTTTACGATCGTGGAGAGTTGATCAAGGAATCGATAGACTCCATTAAACATACCTTAATTGAGGAAATGATCGTCGTTTCCCTGGTGGTGATTATTTTCTTATTCCACTGGCGCAGTGCGGTAAGCATCATTATCCAAATCCCGATTACCATTGCCGCAAGCTTTATTTTACTGAATGCCTTTGGTATTTCATCCAACATTATGTCGCTTACCGGGATAGCACTGGCTATTGGGGTAATTGTTGACAATGGAATTATTATGAGTGAAAATGCCTACAAGCACTTGTCGGAGCGTTATGCGCAATGGCAGGCTGATCAAAATCAAACTACATCATGAAAAACTGGTTAAGAAACTTATTTCGTAAAAGTCCACAGTGGATTAGCGAAGAAGAGCGTATAGAAATTATTTCGAAATCAAGTAAACAGGTTTCGAGGGGTGTATTTTTTGCAACAGTAATCATCATTACCTCCTTTTTGCCGGTATTTATGCTTACCGGACAAGAGGGAAAATTGTTCCACCCCTTGGCCTATACCAAAACATTCATCATGATCGTGGATGCGCTATTGGTGATTACCTTGGCCCCGGTGCTAATTTCTTTCTTTATGAAAGGGAAATTTAAGCCGGATAGTGCCAATCCTGTAAACCGTTTTTTGGAGAGAATTTACGAGCCAATTATTAGAAAGGTATTGAAATGGCGAAAAACAACCATTGGGATTAACCTTTTGGCTTTGTTGATCACTATCCCTTTGTTGGCCAGATTGGGTACTGAATTTATACCACCTTTAGATGAGCAGAGCATTTTGTTTATGCCCGTAACCTTGCCCGATGTTTCCAATGCCGAAGCCAAGCGTATTTTACAAGTGCAGGATAAAATCATTAAATCGGTGCCAGAAGTAGATAAGGTATTGGGCAAAGCGGGCAGAGCTAGTACAGCTACGGATAACTCGCCCATTAGCATGATTGAAACCATTATTACTTTAAAGCCTAAAAGCGAATGGCGTGAAGGCATCACTAAAAAGGATATTATTAACGAGCTGGATGCTAAATTGCAAATTCCTGGCGTAGTGAACGGATGGACCCAACCGATCATTAACCGGATCAATATGTTGGCTACGGGTATACGTACCGATGTGGGCATTAAAGTATTCGGACAAAACTTAGATACCATTGCTGCGGTATCGGAAAAAGTAAAAGCGGCTTTGGAAGGTACACCAGGGGTAAGTGATTTATTTGTGGAGCCTATTACTGGTGGTAAATACCTGGCTATTGATATTAAAAGAGAAGAATTGGCCCGTTATGGTTTAAATGTTGATGATGTAAACCAAGTGGTAGAGACAGCTTTGGGCGGAGCGAGCATAGGCAATACCATTGAAGGCAGGCAACGTTTTTCCATCAGCGTACGGTTGGCGCAGGCTTACCGAAATAGCGTAGCTCAAATTGAGCGCATTCCCTTGCAGTCGCCTAGTTTTGGCGAAATCCCACTTTCGGCAGTAGCCCATGTGAAGTTTGAGGATGGCCCGCCAATGATCAGTTCAGACAATGCCATTTTACGTGGCGCAGTAATGTTTAACGTAAGGGATAGGGATTTGGGCAGTACGGTGAAGGATGCCATGGAACAACTGAACAAAAAGGACGGCATTTTACCGGAAGGCTATTTCTTGGAATGGAGCGGACAATATGAAAACTTGATCAGGGGACAACAGACCTTGATGTGGATTGCCCCAGTGGTATTGTTGATCATTTTCTTCTCCCTATATTTTGCTTTCCATTCTATTAGAGAGGCATTTTTAAGCCTAATTACTGTACCCTTTGCCTTAATAGGAGGCGCTTATATGATCTATTTCTGGGGCGTAAACCTTTCGGTAGGCGTAGCGGTAGGTTTTATCGCTCTGTTTGGTATTGCGGTAGAAACGGGTATTGTGATGGTGATTTACCTGAATGATGCCATGCAGCAATTGATCAAGTTAAAAGGCAACTCTAGGGAAACCATTACCAAAGAAGATTTGAGGGAATATGTGATCCATGGTGCAGCTAAAAGGCTAAGGCCAAAATTGATGACCGTTTGTGTGTCGTTGTTTGGTTTAGTGCCCGTGTTGTGGGCTACTGGAGTAGGGGTAGATGTGATGCGTCCTATTGTGCTGCCAATGATTGGTGGGGTGTTGACTTCATCTACACATATCTTGTTGGTGACACCACTCATCTTTTTGATGTCGAAAGAATATGAATTGAGAAAATTTGGAAAATTGGAGGTGCACGATGTACATCATTAAAAAAACTCTCTGCCGATTGGGCATTTCTTCCTTAGAGGAGGAGAGAGGAAACGTGAATATTTCCCATGACCTAGATTGGAAAATAACTACGCTAGTATCCCCCTCATTGAGGGGGCAGGGGGAGGAACTTGCATTGTCCAAAGATTCCTCGGCTACGCTCGGAATGACGAACCAGCAGGGTTTGGTGCAAAAGGAGGAACTTAGTATTTCCCGTCATTTCGACTGGAACGTAGTGAAATGGAGAACTCTTTCGAATAGGTATTTTCGCACTTTAGGAATAGTATTATTATCGTTCTTCTCTTCGGAAGTCCAAGCCCAAAAGGTACCTGTATTGCCTTTAGATAGCATTATGCAACGCATTGATGCCAATAACCTGTTGCTAAAATCATACGGTTTAAAGGCTGAGGCTTACCAATACAATGCCAAGGCAGCTACCGCTTGGATGGCGCCAATGGTGGGGGTAGGTACATTTATGACCCCTTACCCAGGGCAAATGATCATGGATGGAAGGGATAAGGGGTCTATCATGCTGCAATTGGAGCAGGATATTCCCAACTACGCCAAGCTAAATGCGCAAAAGAAATACATTGAGTCAAAAGCAAAGGTAGAACGTGCCACTAGGGATGTTACCCTCAATGATTTTAGGACCCAAGCTAAAAAACTGTATTACACCTGGCTGGTTGCGCAGCAGAAAATAGCGGTATTGGATAAGAGTACCCAAATTATGCAGACCATGAAGAAAATAGAGGAGATCAGGTATCCCTTTAATCAATCGAAATTGGGAAGCGTTTATCAGACCACTGCAAAATTGGAAGAAACGGAAAATATGAAACGCATGCAATTGGGCGAAATTGGCAAGGCTAAAGCTTGGCTAAATAGCATGATGAACAGGCCCGGAAATACTGATTTTGTGATCGATAGCACTTATCAGCCGCAATTTGTGGCAGCTTCCAATTTAGATACGGCAAGTTTGGCCATGGCCAGAAAAGATATCCAAAAGATGGACTACAATATCCAATCGATGCAGCTCAATATTGCCGCGATGAAAAAGCAAAGCAAACCAGATTTTAAGCTGCGATTTGACCATATGTCGCCTTTAGGCTCGGGTATGCCCAAAGCTTTTAGTGTGATGGGCATGGTGAGCATTCCTATTGCGCCTTGGTCTTCTAAGATGTATAAATCGGAAGTAAAGGGTATGCAATATGAAGTAGAATCCATGCAAATGGAAAAGGCAGCCATGCTACAGGAAACACAAGGCATGCTTTATGGTATGCAATACCAGATCAAAACCATGCAACAGCAAATTGCTGCCATGGAGAAAAAGATCATTCCAACCCTACAGAAAACCTTAGATGTAAGCGTGTTGTCGTACCGTGAAAATAAAATGGAGCTTCCCGAGGTAATTGCAGCTTGGGAGGCCCTTAACATGATGCAGAGCAACGTGCTAGATGAGAAATTGAAACTTTACCTAATGATTGCAGATTATGAAAAGGAATTATATAAGTAAGGTGTTTATCCCAGTCATTTCGACTGGAGTGCAGTTGCGAATATTCGGGAGAGAAGTCTTTCAAGGTGGAAATACCTCCCTCTTTAATTCTCTTCCGAAGTATCGGAACGAGCTCTCCAAAGGGAGACACTGGGCGCAAATAGCAACACCTATATCCCCCTCTTCGAGGGGGCAGGGGGAGGAATTTACTACTTCTCGTAGTTTTTCATTGTCCAAAGACTCCTCGGCTACGTTCGGGATGACGAGAGTTGGCGGTAAAATGATGATGTTATTGGCGATAGTGATGCTATTCATTGCTTCCTGTAAACCTAAACCTCAAAAGAAACATCATGACCTTGGAAAGATTACAGTTGATAGTACTTTAAAAGCCTTGGTTAAACCCTCTAACGAACTGGTAGTGGGCAAAGCAACTTTGGTAAAAGCAAGCCATGAAGCTAAAATTTTAATGGCCGAGGTGCAGGGAATCGTGAACTACGACTTACGTAGCGAAACCAGCGTAGCAAGTAGAATTGCAGGGCGCTTGGAAAAACTATGGATCAAATACAATTATCAGCCAGTTAGCAAAGGGCAATTACTTTTTGAGATCTATGCCCCAGATTTGGCGGCAGCACAACAAGAGTTGATCTATCTTTCGCAAAGTGATGGCGACCAACAACTTTTAGAACGGGCAAAACAACGTTTAATGCTGTTGGGAATGAGCGCACAAAGTATTCAAGCGGTATTGCGTAGTAAGAAGGTTAACTATCGCATTCCGGTATATAGCCCTGCCGATGGTTTTATTCTAGAAAAATCAGCGGCCAGTGCCGGACCTGCAGCACCTAGCTCTTCGATGGCTCCAAGTAGCAGTAGTGGTGGCGATGGGATGTCGGGAATGAGTGGCGGCGGCGGTAGTGCCAGTGCTGCTCCTGCGCCTGCAAAGGTAGAGAGTACACCTGTGCTGTTGCGGGAAGGACAATATGTAAGTGCGGGCGAAGCCTTGTTTACCATTTATCAAAGCAATCAGTTATTGGCCGAGTTGATGTTGAAGCCTGATTTGGCTGCTTTTGTGTCCAAAGGTACCAAAGTTGCTTTCTTTAAGACGGTTGACCGGGAGGGTACTTTTCAAACCGCTACCATTGGCATGATACAGCCCACCATTAAAGCGGGTGAGAACTTTACCTTGGCAAGGATTTACCTTCATGAGAAGGGCTTTAAGGCCGGAGAGATATTGACCGCCAAAATTCCAGTGCTAGTACCGCGTAGTTATTGGCTGCCAGAATCGGCGGTGTTAACCATGGGCAACAAAAGTATCGTATTTAAAAAAGAAGGTGCTGTGATGGTAGCTCAAGACATTCAGACCGGATTGAGGATGAATGGCATGGTACAAATTAAAACTAATATAGCAGATTGGCAGTTGGCCAAAAATGCTGCTTATTTAGTTGATAGTGAGAGTTTCGTTAAATCAAAATAATAGTGATGAGAACTACGATAAACTTATTGATCGCTCTGTTAATGTCGTGGGTTTTACTAGGCTGCAAAGGTGGCAGTAATGAAACCGAGAAAGGACATGAAGCACATGCGCAGGGCGGTGCTAAAGAAGCCGAGAAACCGGCCCAAACTTTTACCTGCCCCATGCACCCACAGGTAATTAAGCACGAAATGGGCACTTGTCCTATTTGTGGAATGGATTTGGTTCCATTTGAAAAGAACAGCAATGATAAAAGTGTGAAAGTGGATGACCAAAGGCAGTTGCTGGCCAATATTGGTACCCTTAAAATAGGCGATGCGGGACAGGTGAATAGCCAGACCGTGCTGAATGGAAAATTAGTGGTCGACCCTCAGCAGAGCAATTATATCTCTGCCCGTATTGCGGGAAGGGTTGAACAGCTTTACGTACGAGAAACAGGTGTAGCGATTGCTAAGGGACAGGCTTTGTTTAAGCTTTATTCTGAACAACTGGCTACTTTGCAACAAGAATATTTGATGGCCTTGGCGCAACAGCAACAGTTTGCTGGCGACAAATTGGAGCAACAATTAGTAGCATCGGCCAAACAAAAGCTATTGCTATATGGGCAAACGGAAGCACAGGTGCAAAGTTTGGGTAAAACCAAACAAAAAAGCCCTTATGTAACCGTTTATGCTACGCAAGGCGGAATTGTGGCCGAGTTAAACGTTACCCAAGGACAATATGTGTCGGAAGGCGGTCCGTTGATGCGTTTAGAAGGCTACCAGCAATTATGGGTAGAAGCAGATCTTTATCCGAATGAAGCAAAGTTGGTTAAAAATGGCCAAAAGCTTAAAGTTATTGTAAATGGATGGGAAGATCAGGCGCAATGGATGACCGTTGATTTTATTAACCCTTCTTTACAGGCAGGAACGCAACTTACCCAAATGAGGGGAAGTATCCCGAATGTAAAAGGCCAATGGCAGCCAGGTTTGCAAGTAAAGGTATTGTTGGATGGAGAAAGTTCGGCCAAGGGATTGACTTTGCCTATTGATGCGGTGATCAGGGACGGAAAGGGAGAGCATGTTTGGATCAAAACAGGTAAGGATAGTTTTGAACCTAAAGCGGTAACTACCGGAGCGGCCAATGAAAGCAGTGTCATGATTACTTCGGGGCTTAATGCTGGTGAGGAAATTGTGGTTACTGGTGCATATTTATTGTATAGTGAATATGTATTGAAAAGAGGGAAGCATCCTTTGGGATAGTATTTGCCTCAATAGCCGGCATGGCTTAGTCCTTTTTTATGGAAAAAGGATTAAAAACCACCAGACTGCGTCTGGCGCTGGAAAGTTGGTGGTTTGGCAAATTTGCTGCTAGCCGCACCAGCCAAGGTCGGATGTAACGGAGAACGTTGGGTTTAGTGGGCTATCGTCTCGCGGCTTAAATATGTTGGAGTGAACTTTGACAAACTTTAAAAGTTTGTCAAAGTTTATTATTCTTCGCTACCGCGGGTTCTACTTTTTCCTGTAGCTGAAAAAGTAGACAAAACCGAAACGAAGTGAGCTCATTTATACCTTTGAAATCATAGAAACAAATAAATAAAAGCCACGGCTGCGCCCTGTTCTGTTAAAGGTAGTATTAAGGCTTATTGAGTGTATCCCGAACAGGCCAAGGCCGATGTAAGTAGAACGTAGAGGAATTACTTAGGACAGAGAATATCTAAATGCAAAATGGTTAGATGATAATAATAATTAAAAATATGAAATCAATAGTAGGTTTATTAGTTGGAGCAGTATTATTAGCAGCATGCAATACGGCTTCAGAAAAGAAGGAAGAACATCAGCATCAGCATGCCGTTCAGCAGGAAACCAAACAGGAAAACAAGGTGAGACCTAACGATAATCAGGTGAGCTTAAAAGATGACCAGTTGAATTTGGTTTATGAGCAGTATTTGTTGTTGACCAAAGCCTTGATAGCTTCGGATATGGCAGGTGCCAAAGAAGCGGGAATGGCTATTGAGCTTGGTGCGAAAGCTCTTCATAATGGTAGTAGATTGGCTGGCCTAGCCGCAAAAATTACTACCGCTACTAACATTGAGGTACAAAGAACATTGTTCTCTGATCTGAGTAATGAAATGGTAACTAAAGTAAAAGCAGCAGGCATAAAATCAGGCGAAGTATATGTAGAATATTGCCCTATGGCTTTGAACGACAAAGGTGCCTCTTGGTTAAGCAACCAAAAGGAAATCAAAAACCCATATTATGGCGCAAGTATGCTTGAATGTGGCGAGGTGAAGGAAACGTTGAAATAGTGGCTAGTGGTTAGGGTATAATAAGTTTCCATTTGAATAACCATTTGGCCAGTTCATCTGTAGTCAACAAGGGATAAGTAATTGTGTGATGATTTAAGTTTTCGTAAATGGTAAATCGGGCTTTGGTATTCCCTTTTAATTTTTCAAAAAGCTTCTCACTACCCAAAAAGGGATTGTCGTCATCTTGCTTGCCGTGTATAAGCCAAATGGGTTTGTTCCTAATGCGGGTTAAATTAGAAAAATCAGGTACTCCAGCTACTGCAATAGCGGCGGCAAACAACGTTGGCTTTTGATTTAATAAATGCAACGCAGTTGATCCGCCCATAGAATAACCAATCAGGTAGATCCTTTTAGCATCTATTTGGGGGTTCTTGGATATTTTTATCACTAATTCAAGCAAAGCCTGCAGGTTTTTTTGAGGCGTAGCAGTCATCACTTGATAGGTTTCATTGAAAGCATATTGCGTTGGCCGGTTTTCAAATTGCGGGGCCAATACAAAGGCTGGAAACTTTGTCCTCATTTCCGCCGTTAGCCAAGTTCTGGTTAGCGGCTCTAATTGATTTTCATTATCGATACCTAGTCTTGAAGAATTGTGTAAGGCAATGACCAATGGGTATGTTGCATTGCTCTTTGTTTCCTTGGGAGAGAGTAATCGATAGGGTAGCACTGTTCCCGTCGTGTGATAGGTCAGTTTTTCAAACGGCTTTGTATTAAGCGAATTAAGCTGGTTCTTTCTCATTGAAAATGCGGCACTGTCGAAGGGTAGCTTTTTAATTTCCAATTTTTGTGCATACAGGGGCAATGCAATAAGTAAACAATAACAAAGAATAAGCTGTTTTTTCACGTTTTATCAATTCT
Organism: Pedobacter sp.; assembly: GCF_039594775.1. Lineage (GTDB taxonomy): Bacteria > Bacteroidota > Bacteroidia > Sphingobacteriales > Sphingobacteriaceae > Pedobacter. The sequence continues at coordinate 524,630 of NZ_JBCNMT010000002.1, forward strand.
GATTACGAAAATAATCTCTTTAACGCGAACAAAGCAATTTTATATTTGTATGATTAGTAGTTTCAGTGTAACCCAACAAAAAGGGAGCTTATATGGACAAAGAGGAGCTTAAACAAAAGAATAGCAGTTTGTCGGTCGTGATGATTGGCGTTAACCTATTTCTGCTACTGATTTTCTTCAACATCACGCCCAACTCAGAAAATGAAGAGTTTGAAGCACTCATTTTAATGTGCTTTGCTTTTGTAGTGCTGGTGGGGTTATATGCTTTTAGTTATCATGGAAAAGCTTATCGGGCAGGTAAGTGGGTTTTTGGCATTGCTTTGCTCATTTTCTTGATTTTTTTGGGTTTATTTTGGTATGCAGCACAATTGGGTAAAGCATTTCAACATTAATACTGTTTTATGAAATTTAATCTCGTTAATAAAATTTATATCGGTATTGCCTTACTATTGGTGTTGGCCAGCATTTGGAAGATATGGCAATTTAAGCCCTGGGACAGGCACTATTTTTTTGCCAGTGTAAGCACACCTTATACTTTTCCTATCTATATCCGCGACATTTATTTTGTATATCCTTCACAAGATGAGTACGGTGAAGGCTTTTCATATACTAGGGACGAAGTGAATAACTTTAATAGCCATTGGGGGACAGCGTATTTTTCGCCCCGTGTATCAGATCCACTGCGTTTTCCTAAGCAATTGGTGCTCCAATATGTTTCGTACAGAGATAAGAAATTTTATAGAGATACTTTGGATTTGCCCCAGCAGCTGATCGAGGATACTTTTAGGGAGGCCAAAGAAAAGTACCAGCTAATGGCTATGTCTACAAACCTTGGTAGTGATGAAAAGCAGGGACTACATTTTGTAGTGGGTATTGCCAATGATGGAAACTTGATTGTTTGGTTAAGGGGCACATATTTGGAGAAAGTGCTATTGAAGACACAGTTAAAAGCTCGCGAACCTAAAGCGGAGGATCTGTACTATGCCAAACCAATGAGTAAACAGGAATATTATGATCGGATGTTTAGATTTATTCCTGATACCTTGAAAAACTTGATCGACAATGGGGTTGACCGTAACGCAAAGTACATTGATAGCCCAACACATTATATAGAACTGAACAGGGAATATTGGGAAGCTGAGAAGAAGCGTAAAAGGGAGTAGGTTGTTGGTATTTTAGCATGGGAGTAGGAAGTACTAGAGCATCATTGCTTAAGATTCCTCGCTATGCTCGGAATGACATACCGCTCGGAATGACATACTCCCCTCAACAATTAAGTTTACCTCACCTGAAATTTTTCCCTGTACTGTGTGGGCGTCATCCCAACACTTTTCTTAAATACTTTTCTAAAAGCCTTCGCATCATTATAGCCAGAACTGTAAATGATTTCGTTCATTTGCTGGCTGGTTTTTTCCAGTAACTGTTTAGCCGCTTCTATTCTGGTCTGTTGCAGGTACTCGATAGGGGTAATGCCGGTAATGAGCTTAAACCTTCGAACAATATTTCTGCGGCTCGAAGGAATATCCTTGATTAGTTCTTCAATGGTTGCGGCGTCTTGATAGTTCTGCTCTATCTTTTGTTGTGCTTTGGCCACAAGTTCATCAGTGTGGTCTTTTGAAGGTTGAAAGGTACTAAAGTACGATTGGTTTTCCCGATCCATATCAATGGCAAATACCTTGGCAATACGAATGGCCATTTCCCTGCCGCAATACTCGTGTACCAAGTGAAGTAATAGGTGGAATGAAGAAGTGGCCCCACCACTGGTGTATAAACGACCATCTTGTGTTACGGTCTTATCAGCTTTAAGCTTTACTTCGGGGAAAGCATTGGCAAAGCCATTGCTAGCATCTACATGGGTAGTGGCAATTTTTCCGTTTAAAAGGCCACTGGCTCCCAATAGAAAAGCGCCAGTACAAAAACTGCCCAAACAAGCCCCTTTCTGATATTGAGCAATAAGATAAGGGATACATTTTTGGTTGGCCATTAATGAAGACTGCATGTTATCTGAAGTAAAAGCAGGAATTAAGATGATCTGCATCAGCGGAGCATCTTTTAAGGCGGTTAATTGGTAACCCAAAGCCTCTTTAGTGTGGGCAATGGTTTCTTCACTTGCCAAAAGGTAAATGTCAAAAGGGGTTGCTTGCTCACTGGCGGCCGAAAACTTGTTCACGGTTTCGAATACTTCTAGTACGGCCGCTACGCTCAACAGCTTATAATCTTTGCTTAATAGCAATCCTATTTTTTTCATGTCTATATCTTGGGTTAACCTAAATTACTAAAAATGTCCTAAATGCCCCCGAACTTTGACAACAATGGCAAGCCTTGGTCTGCTAAAGCTACTGTAACTTAGTGGTATAAAATTTAAAGCTATGGACATTAAACCAATTAGTAACAGAATGTACGGGTTTTTGGTACTGTATGATATGCACACTACCTATTACCATAATGTATTGAATGGCATTAAGGATGAAGACGCCCAAAATCGTTTAGACACCAAGGCTAATCATATTGCTTGGATTGCTGGAAGTTTGTTACAAGAACGCTTTGAGCTGGCCAATTTGATGGGCGCATCTTTACAGCAAAGTGCCAACGAACTATTCAAACATCATCAGGGAATTAAGGATGGAGAAAACTACCCGTCGTTAAAAACCTATGAGCAAGAATGGGACCGTATATCACCAATATTAAGAGAAAAACTTCTAAGCGTTAGCGATGAGGAGTTGGATAAAGTAATTGATTTTCCGGTAGAGCAAATGAGCTTTCCCTTGTTTGATATGGTAAGTTTTAACACCTATCGCGAAGCCAATTGCATTGGCCAAATTGCTTTATGGCGTAGGTTGTTAGGTTATGATGCCATGAAATATATGTAGGTTATGGAAAATAAAGCAATGATAGTAAGTACGTTGGAAAGTACTTTTGCTGAATTAGAGAAAGCAATTAAGCACTTTGATGATAGCACTTTTAACCAAAGACCGACAAAGGGTGGTTGGACTCCTGCACAAATAGCACAACATTTAGCCTTGGCAGGTACAGGAATTGATAGGGTGCTATTGGGTGCTACCCGAGAAACCGAAGGTGCTGCGGACAAACAGGTGGCCAGCATTAAGGAAGTGTTCCTCAATTTCGATTTCAAGATGACTTCGCCCGATTTTATTGATCCTGAGGAGAAGGTTTATGATCAACAGGCTTTGCTGGCGCAGTTAAATGATATTGGCAAAACCCTCGTAAAGCTGGTGAATGAGCTGGATCTAAGCCCTACCTGTTTAGCTTTTGAAGTACCGGTGTGGGGGTATATGACGAGATTGGAAATTATTTATTTTGTGATTTACCATACACAACGCCATACTCGTCAACTCCAACAAATAATCGTTTAAAAAGATGTCTTAAATGCCCTTAAAGTTGACCTGTTCGACAACATGGAAAGCTAGAGAGGACAGCTAAATTTGTATCAAACACTTATATCAAATCAAAATAATAAAGCTATGATTATTAATCCTTATTTAAATTTTAACGGTAATACCGAAGAAGTTTTCAATTTTTACAAATCTGTTTTTGGCGGAGATTTTCCTTTCTTGATGCGTTTTAACCAAATGCCGCCTGATGCAAATGATCAGGAAGGATGTGTGGACCAAGGAATTCCTGAAGCCGAGGCCAATGGAATCATGCATATTTCCCTACCTATTGGTAAGAGCATGTTAATGGGTACCGATGTGGTATCTACCATGCCTCAGGTTACAGCTGGTACCAATATTTCACTTTGCGTGAGTGTGGATAGCCGTGCAGACGCCGATAGAATTTTTGGGGCTCTTAGTGCCGGTGGAACTGTGCAAATGCCTATGGCCGATATGTTTTGGGGCGATTATTATGGTATGCTAACGGATAAATTTCAAATCCAATGGATGATCAGCTATAACGAGGCACAACAAGGGAAAGCCGCTCAGTAGTACTTATCTTTTGATTGTCAGTAATAAAATTTATAAGAACATGGCCAGGAAAATATTTGTAAATGTCCCAGTGAAGGATCTAAACAGGTCAATTGACTTTTACACCAAAGTGGGTTTCGGTTTTAACCAGCAATTCACGGACGAAAATGCTACCAGCATCATTATATCGGATGATATTTTGGTAATGTTGCTACGAGAGGATTTTTTTAAGAATTTCACTAATAAACCTATTGCTAATGCAAAGGAAAGTACAGAAGTATTGATCAGTATTTCTGCCGAAAGCAGGGAAGAAGTAGATGAAGTGGTTCGTTTGGCCATTGCTGCTGGAGGTGCTTCGCCAATACCTACGCAGGATCATGGCTGGATGTATGGTCGCAGCTTTGAAGACCCTGATGGACACATTTGGGAGATTTCCTATCTGGACATGAATGCGCTTCCCGAAAAAGTGTAAACAATTATAGATGCAACATTTTAAATGTTGCATCATTTTAACTTTTAATGAATGATTGAAGCAATACCATTTTACGTAAGCTTTGTATTTGTAGTTACTACGGTGATTACCTTGCTGTATTTTATTAAAATTTTGAATATGGCTATCAATCAATCAAAAACAAAATACAAACTGGTTTTAGGACTTGCGTGCTGGTTGCTCATTCAGGGCCTATTTGCATTTAATGGTTTTTATAGTGCCAATAATGATTTTGTTCCTCCCAAAATTATATTGTTTGGCATTCTTCCGGCCATATTGCTGATTGCTTTTGTATTTCTTAATCCGTTGAGCCGTAAGTTCATTAGTAGTCTTTCTTTAAAACAACTCACGTATTTAAGTGTTATACGTATTCCAGTTGAACTGGTATTGTTTTGGTTGTATCTAAATGGCACCGTTCCTAAATTGATGACTTTCGAAGGACGTAATTTTGATATCCTTGCAGGAGTAAGTGCTCCCGTAATTGCTTATTTCGCTTTTCGTAGCCATCCATTTCGTTATAAGGTTTTGATCGCATGGAACCTATTAAGTTTAATATTGTTACTCAATATAGTAGTTAACGCACTTTTTTCTGCTCCTTCACCTTTTCAGCAGTTGGCCTTTGATCAACCCAATATTGCGTTATTATATTTCCCGTTTAGTTGGCTGCCAACTTTTATAGTACCTATCATTTTGTTTAGCCATTTGGCGTCTTTATATCGGCTTTTTAGAGATAAGCAGCTTGTAATTATCGAATGATATGGTCGAGGTATTTAAAACGAACATAGACAATAGTGCCATTGCTCAGCAAATTGTAAACGAAATCAAGGACTTGCTTTTGGGGATTGATGCCAGTTTTGACCTTGATGATTGCGACCGTATTTTGCGTGTTTGTGGAAGTTTTGAACCTCCTATCCTTAAAGACCAAGTTATAGCACTGGTAAATTCAAAAGGCTACATGGCTCTCCTTTTGGATGATGAAATAGGTTTTACGGCACATCATGCAGAAGAACAAGCATTGAAAGCCCACACCGGAATCATTGCGTTTTTAAGCATCCGATAACTTTTAAAACTTATGTTTCTTGACGGCTATCGAAAGTTAGCCGTTCCAAAAAAGCCAAGGCTTAATTTTAATTTCTTAAAACTTTTGTGGCACTTAATCCTTAACTTTATAAAGATTAAACGATTAGGATTATGTTAAGGAAAACTTCATTATTGATTGCGTTCATAGCGTTTTCGCTACAAGTATTTGCACAAAAAAAAGACGATATACTAGGGAAATGGATTAACCCATCGGGCGAGGGACAAATAGAAATCTATAAGCGAGGAGAGAAATTTTTTGGCAAACTGGTTTGGATCAAAGACCCTAATGATGAAAATGGGAAGCCCAAAACCGATGAGAAAAATCCTAACGAGAGCTTGCGTAACAAACCTATTTTAGGTTTGGAAATTCTAAAGAACTTTGAATTTAATGGCGGTAAATGGCAAGATGGAACCATTTATGACCCTAAATCGGGCAAAACATATAGCTGCAAGCTTACCTTAAAGGAACCAAACCAGCTGAGCATTAGGGGCTATATTGGTGTTTCGCTAATAGGTAGAACCGAAGTTTGGAAAAGAATAAAATAAAAATGATCAATAAGCTCTTCAAAATATTGCTGTTAGTGGCATTGCCTTTTTGGGCTACAGCCCAAAAATATCAGCTAAAGCCTTTGTTTACCGATGCGAAAACCAGTATGCGTGGTTTATCTGTGGTAAACAAGAACGTAATTTGGGTAAGCGGTAGCAGAGGTACCATTGGGAAATCAATAGATGGTGGCAAAACTTGGCAATGGATACAGCCAAAGGGCTATGAAAAGTTAGATTTTAGAGATATACAAGCCTTTGATCATCAGAAGGCCATTGTGGTGAATGCCGGCTCACCAGCCTATATTTTGTCGACGGTTGACGGCGGTAAAACTTGGCGAGAGAACTATAAAAATATCGATAGCGCTGCTTTTTTTAACGGCATGGATTTTTGGGACGGACAAAACGGAATGGTGTTTGGTGATCCAATGAACCATAAAATGCAACTGTTGCGTACCGATGATGGTGGTTTGACATGGAAGAATATCTCTGAGCAGCTGAAGAAACCTATGCAGGTAGGAGAGGCTGGTTTTGCCGCTAGCGGCACCTCTATTAAAACTGCTGGAAATGGAAAGGTCTGGATTGCTACAGGTGGCGTGGTTTCAAATATTTACCATTCTGCCAATTACGGTAAAAGCTGGAAGGTATTTAAATGTCCTATTTTGCAAGGCGAGAGCAGCACTGGTGTATTTTCAATCGATTTTTTTGACGAGAATAATGGGGTGGCAGTAGGAGGTAACTATTTAAACGATAAGGATAACCAAAATAATGTGCTACTTACCCATAACGGCGGTAAAAAATGGAAAAAGCCAGACCAACCGGTAAGTGGCTATCGTTCGGGCGTAGTTTTTGTAACCAAAGATTTTTTGGTAGCTACAGGTACTTCAGGAACTGATATATCGACAGATGGGGGCAAGCGTTGGCAGAATATATCTAACTTAAGCTTTAATGCCGTAAAAACTGCTGATGGCCTAGTGGTATTGGTGGGCGGTAAGGGCAATATTTATAGGTTAGATACGGTGCTATAATATCTCGTTTCCACATTGTGGGGAATTTAGTACTCCTAAGCAAGCTAATTTTAAGCTATATTTGTACGTTTTAACCATTATAGGCGCTGTTTTAGTCTTATTCTTATAAGTGGTAAGGAAATTGTAATATCATTCAAAATAACAGGAGTAAAATGTCGAAAATATTAATTGCTGAAGATGAGGTTTTGATGCTTAAAGCTTTAGAGTTTAAGCTAAAGAAAGATGGCTATCAGGTTGATGTTGCTGCTGATGGCAGACAGGCTATGGAAAAGGTAAAAAGCAATACCTACGACTTGATTCTTACGGATATTATGATGCCCTTTGTAGGCGGTATGGAAATTTTGAGCTATATCAAAAATGATCCGATCAAGAAAAGTACACCGGTACTATTGATTTCTGCTGTAGGTTTGGAGAACGTGGTGTTGGAAGGTTTCCATTTGGGAGCCGACGATTTCATTTACAAGCCCTTTAACCTTAACGAACTTTCTGTTAGGATCAAGAGATATATTAAGCAGAACGTTTTTTAATAAGCGAACGCGCAAAGCATGAATTTTTTCCAAACGGTCTTCAATTACATCAGGGAAACCTATACTGAACGCTTATTCTATTTCCCTTCCAATATCAGGATTTCGCTCCTGATCATTCTTTTTTGTGTAATTGCCGTATTGGAACTTTATATTTATATCAGTTTTAGGCGTGCTCAACAGATCAAAAGGAAACGTGATGAGGCCAAATGGAAAGAATATATTGATAATATGCTGGCCAATTTGGTAATTTTTGATGAAAGTGATAGTACAGAAGAGATTGTAAATCATTTTTATCCTAAAATGAGCAAGCTTCCGCTACGCAATTCTATTGTGAATAGTGTTTTAACTACCGAAATACTTACCTATCACAGAAACTTTACGGGTAAGATACAGGAGGTACTTTCGATTTTATATAGGAGGTTAAATCTGGATAAGAAATCGAAAAAGAAAATCAATAATAAAAATTGGGAAATTAAGATAGAGGGAATCCGTGAGGCCAACGAGATGCGCATTACTGAAATGGCAGGAGAGATAGTGAAGTACACCGATGATGAAAATGCCCTATTGCGTATGGAAGCTCAGGCGGCCTATATTAATTTATCGGAACAATATCCTTTTCGTTTTTTGGATCGAGCGCAAGAACGTATTTTAGATTGGCACCAAGTGGTACTATTTGAAATTATAACCAAAAACAAGAAGTTGGCCATTCCCTCTTTTTCCCATTGGCTTCGTTCTTCAAATGATACGGTAGTCATGCTCTGCTTAAAGCTGATTGAGCATTTTATGCAGTTTGATGCTGCCGACGAAGTACAGCGGCTTTTGAAGCACCATAACCCTAAAGTGGTGAAAAAATCGGTAGAAATTATAGGTAAACTGGAACTTGCCGATGCAGAAAAGCACATGTTTGAGGTATACTTTGACCAGCCGGAAGAAATTAAGCTTGAAATATTGAACTCGCTGGGCAAAATATCTTCGGGTAACTATAACGATTTTCTATCGTCGAGGATTTACTCTAGCGACCCCAAGATCAAAAAGGAAGCATTGTATGCAATCAAGAGAAATCCTGATCATGGAGAAGAAAGACTTAGAGAAATTTATAAGCAAACTACCTTGGAGAACCAAGCCTTGATTAAGCACGTTTTAGACCACCGTATTAAGCCCTAATGAGAGAGTTTTTAACCACTTTTGAGACATTCTTTAATAATGCGATTTTCTATTACGCCTTGTTCGTAATGGCATCGTATGTGGTGCTTACCTTGCTTTCGGCCATTGAAATGAATGGCTACATGAAAAAGAATAGTTACGTGAACTATCGTGAGATATTGGTGTCGCCATTGGCGCCTTCGGTATCCATTTTAGCTCCGGCCTATAATGAGGAAGCTACCATTATCGAAAATATACGGTCGTTGCTATCGCTCCATTACGGCAATTATGAGGTAATCATCATTAACGATGGGAGTAAGGACAATACCTTTCAGCGGATGTTTGATTATTACCAATTGGAGAAAGTTGATTTTGCGGTCAACTATCAAATTCAGTGTAAGGAGATCCAAGGGGTTTATAAATCTAAATTACCTTCCTTTTCGAAGCTAACGGTGGTTGATAAATTGAATGGTGGTAAATCAGATGCACTTAATGCTGGTATTAATGTGGCGGGCAAGGATCTGATCTTGTGTATTGATGTGGATTGTATTGTACAGGATGACGCGCTGCTGAAGCTGGCCAAACCTTACCTGGAAGAGAAATATCAGGTGATTGCTACTGGCGGGGTGGTTCGTATCGCCAATTCATGTAAGGTTGAGGATGGAAAATTGGTAGAGGTAAACATGCCCAAAAATTTATGGCCACGTTTTCAGGTATTGGAGTACATTAGGGCCTTTTTAATGGGGCGTATGGCTTGGAGTAGAATGAACGGCTTGCTGATCATTTCGGGAGCTATGGGCTTGTTTGATAAAAGTATTGTGATCAACGTAGGTGGCTATGATCATAGCACTGTGGGCGAGGATATGGAGCTGGTGGTAAGGATGCGACGTTATATGTACGAGCAGGATAGAAGATTTAAGGTGGTTTATATTCCTGATCCATTATGTTGGACAGAGGCCCCGGGCGATTTGCAAATCTTGGGTCGCCAGCGTAACCGTTGGACTAGAGGGACCATAGAAACATTGTGGGTGCACAAAGATCTTTTCTTTAATCCAAGATATGGTGTTTTAGGGATGCTAAGCTATCCTTATTGGTTCTTTTTTGAATGGTTGGCACCTATTATTGAGTTTTTGGGGATTAGCATTTTTGTGTTATTGGCATTAATGGGTAACATAAACTGGGAGTTTTCGCTTATCCTTATTTCCATGGTTTATTTCTTTTCCTTGGCGCTGTCAACAGTGGCCATCCTATTCGAAGAAATGTCGTACCAGCAGTATACTAAGGGGGGCGATTTGGTGAAACTGCTATTGGCCGCTTTCCTGGAGCCTATTTTGTACCATCCTTTAACGGTGTACTGGGCCATTAAAGGAAATTTACACAAGTTTATAGGGAAGAATAATTGGGGCACCATGACCCGCAAAGGATTTAAAGACGAAAAAGCGACCGAAGAGGTACGACAGCAAACAACTATTTAGAAGATATGGAAAATACTTTTTTTGAAGCACCAGAGTATCCGGTTTTAGACAGGTTTAAGAACAGTGCCGTGTTGTTCCTTAAATACTCGGTGGCTTTGTTGGCAACCGTGTTTTTTATCAAGATACTGGAGTATACCTATATTACCATCAAGGGAGATATTCCTTCGGGTTTTCTCCTATTGGCTTTAAAATCATTGTTTTTTGATGTGATTTTTGTGCTTAAGTGTTTGCCCATCCTGTATCTTCCTTTTCTGCTTTTCTTCTTTTCGCTGAAAGTGAAAAAGCACATTTATGTTGCTGCGGGTATTATTTTTAGCGTCTATATTTTGATTTACCTGTTGCTGCTCAAATACTTCTTTACTGCTTTGGTGCCATTAGGTTCTGATTTTTATGGCTACTCTTATGCCGATATTAAGCAAACGGTATCTGCGGGCTTAAGCATAGATTTTTTGAGCATTGTTATTTTTATACTGCCATTTGTGTTTTTATGGTTTGCGCTTAAAGCGGCCGCTAAGATCAAATCTTTTAATTATCGCATATCAATAGGGGTATTGGTAGTGTCGTTGGCGCTACTTTATTTTAATGTTTCTTCGTTGCCATCGCAAGCTGGTTTTAAAAAAGACTATGATTACAATGTGGCCATTAACAAAGAGGCATTCTTTTTTGAAAACAGTTATGCCTATTTTTTTGACAACGAGCCTAATGTAGATATTTACGCCGCCAATTATTTTGAAGATGGTACTGATGGCGATAATGCGATGAGGCCACAAATGAAATATGTAAACGGTGCCTATCCCTTTCTAAGAGAAGAAAATTCTTTGGATGTTTTGGGCAACTTTTTTAATGTTGACAGTGCCAAAAGACCCAACATTGTTTTTATTCAGGTAGAGGGATTGGGCAGGGCCTTTAGTGGGCCTAATGCGTATCTAGGTAGCTTTACGCCATTTTTAGACCAACTAAGAGGCAGAAGCTTATATTTTGAGAACTTTTTGGCAGCGCAAGGACGTACCTTTGCTTCGCTACCTTCTATTTTAGGTTCTTTGCCATTTTTTGATAAGGGCTATAATGAACTGGGTAGCCGTATGCCCAAAGCTTTTACTACTTTGGGATTGTTGAAACATAATGGCTATCATTCGTCGTTTTTAATGAGTACTGATGTAGCCTTTGATAATGAAGGATTATTCATCAGGGCGCAAGGAGTTGACCAACTGATTTCTAAGGCGAACTTTAGCGAGTTTCCGGCAGCAGATAATTCTTATTGGGGCTATCCTGATCTGGATTTGATGAAGAAGGCTATTGGTTTTTATACGAAGTTGCCAGGCAACCAGCCGTTTGTAAGCTATATCCAAACCATTTCCATGCACACGCCTTATAAAGTGCCAAACATGGACCGTTATTATGGACTGATGGAAAGCCAAATGAACAAATTAGGTTTTGACGAAGGGCAAAAGGGGGAGCATAGAACCTACAAAGACCAATACGCAACCATCATGTATAGTGATGAGGCCTTGAAGTACTTCTTTCAGGAGTTTGCCAAACTTCCTGCTTATAAGAATACCATTTTTATCATTACGGGTGACCACAGATTGCCTGAAATACCGATGTCGACAAAGATTGATCGTTATCATGTGCCTTTGATCATTTATTCGCCAATGCTTAAACGCAATGCAAGCATCAGGTCAGTATCGAGCCATTTGGACATTGCTCCTTCTTTGTTAAAGTTTTTGCAGACCAATTACGAAGTGAAAACACCTAATTTGGTTACTTGGGTTGGTACGGGATTGGATACGGTTAGGCAGTTTAGAAATATACACCGTTATCCGCTTAAACAAACCGTTAGTGATTTGATAGACTATGTTTCGGGAGAGTACTTCTTAAATGGCCAAACGCTATTTAGCATTGGGGACAATTTTGATCTGCAACCAATGCAAGACGATAACCGTAAAAATCAATTGATCGGTGAGTTTAATCAATATAAATCGCAAAACAACCAGGTAACACAAACACTTAAGCTATTGCCCGATAGTGTTTATAAGAAATTTAAGCCCTAGGCTTAAAGCATGAAAACAAAATGAGAGCTGACCTCGTAGGTGTAAAAGCCTATGAGGTTTTTTGTTTTATGGTAAAAAGCAATTGGTTGTATTTGACTATTAGAATTTGAAGGCTTATGAAGTTTGCGTAATGGTATTTAAAAACTTCATAAGTCTAGATTTATGCAATAGTTTTTTTCGTCATTCTCGCGTATGCGGGAATCTTAAAGCTTGTGGTGGTAAGAGATTTCCAATTGAGTTGGGAATGAAGGTAAGGTAACGTTGATTTTTAGCCCCGATAGTAATGGAAAGCCCGTAAGCGAGCAAAGCGAGTGCGGACTTGGAATGAATAGCGGGACTACAGGAATTTACTTGCAGAAACTAAGCGCTTCTAAAAATCAACAACTAGATTTTAGTGCTTAGATGTCGAAAACAATGCTGATAATGGCTATTCTTTCTCCGCTTTCATATCATCGTAATAATCATCAAGTATTGTGTTGATCATTGGACGATAAAACTCCCAGAAGAAACTCACCCTTTCGGCCGCAATGTCGTCATTATAAAAAAGCTTGCGGAACAGGCTGATGCCCTTAAAATAGGAACCGCCTTGCGAAATAGGATTGTCGGCAAAGTCACCACAGAAATAATAAAACTTATAGTCTTTTCTGTAGTGTTCTATAATTGCCGGAAATTGCGCCGGGATATTGTTATCAGCCAATATTTTTGCCCCAGCATTATTTACCCTTAAATCATAAAAAGAGACGATTTTGTTTGATCTAGAGGTTTGTATAATATCGAACCAGAAAGGATATTTCATAGCTTTTGGAATATTATATCTCTCACGGCCTTCTTTTCTGGTCAAAATATAAGGTACTTCGCCATTTAGGTGGTTAATATACTCTAGTACTACAATTTTATCGCTTTTACTTACAAAAGCAATTCCCGACTTTTTAAATGGCCATTGGTTATTGTTTTGCGCCTTATAGTTCTCCACCAGCCATCTAGGTAGTTCTTTGTTAACTAAGGTGTCAAAAGAATCGAAATATTTGCCTACCCAGCCTGTCCATTTGATTTTAAAGGTTTGCTCAAAATCTCGGGCTACGGCGTTTGAAGTAGGGGTGGCAAAGGTATTAAACTCGGTAATGATGAGCTTTTTCTTCTGCTTCATCTTTTTTAGAAAGAGCATATCCTGTGGCGATAGTCCGCCGTACAGCAAACGCTGCCTTTCGGTAATGTTTTTGGCCAAATACCATTCTTTTGAGTAAATCCCGTAGGTGTCGGTAATATAGGCCATGTCTGAGTGGCGACTTAGTTTTTCCAAGTCCTCATCAGTGGCCCTTTCTAACCCTTTTAAATCATATTTTTTGTTCTTGTTAGGAAAGAAACCAAAGTAATCTCGGCCTACCTTGTATAGATCTTTAGAGGTTTTAGAGTACTTGTTATTACGTAATACCCAAGTGAGAGAAGCATGTTCCTGGCCTGTTTTAAATAATACTGTTTTGTCTACAATGGCAATAACAAGCTTGGTTTTTGGCCAAAAAAACCAAAGGACGAACATCCACAGGGGCAGGGCAATTACCAAATAAAATAAGATGGTGCTGATGATTCCGCGCTTCATTCTAAAATCTCTTAATTAACGAAATCCCCAGGCCAACTTGATTGCCCCATTCATTAGTGCGGTACTCTTCGTAGAACCATAGGCCACTGGCGGCCAAAGTGAAGTTGCTAAATATATCCCTCGAATAATTGATGCCTAATTTATAAGTGTTTAAATTGCCGGTGCCCATAATGTTTCTGGCCCTGTCATCGGGCGATACGCCTGTTCCAATTTGGAAACCAATGAAATTGTATCGGTCAGAAAAATAATATCTTGTACTAAAGGTATACGAATGGGAGAAAACATCTACATCTGGGGACAGGTAGGTTTTTAAATTGAAATAGAAGTTGCCTGTGTATTTTCCCAGTGCCAGTACATAGATGTAGGTTTTGGTAGGGTTAAAATCAAGGTATCTGAAACCTGTTTCTGCATCGAAGCTTTTGGGTAAGGTATAATACAGTGATACTCCAGCCCTAAACCTGGGAAAAATATCAGATTGCGAATAACCTGCACCTACATAGGCATAAATTCCTTTTGAAATGGAAGGGTAGGCTTCAATTTCTCCCTGTAAACCGTCGCTCCTGAAACGGTTGCTATACATTAATCTGCCTGTAACGGAACCTAGGGAGGTGTTTCGGGTATAATCTATAGAGGCATAATGCCATGGATCATCAAAACGCCTATCGAAATACACATATTCATAACTTAGATCGATCAGGTTCTTGGTATTTTCGCTCCTTAGCATTTGGTAATAGGTCTTTACCGTATCCTGACCAGGATTTTGTTTATTGTAATTACGTAATACGGCCATGGCTTGCCTGGTATCTTTTAAGGCATTAAGGGCCTTGGCTTTCTTTAGGAGCAGTTCTGTAGAATTTGGATCATACAATAAACCTTGATTAGCATGATCTAAGGCTCTGGTGTAGTTTTCGTTCCAGTACTCCAGGTCAAATATGGCCGAATATGCCTCGATGTTCTTTGGCTCTTTTGCTAATACCTGATTAAATTGATAGCGTGCACTGTCCAAATTGTCGCTCCAAGTATAAACCCTGCCTAAAAAGAGTCGTATATCGGCATAGTCGGGACTTTTTTGTAAAGCCGTTTTTAATAGACTAATGATTTGCGGATAGTTTTGTTTTTCCTTTGGAATATTTCTGGCTTGGGTGAAAAGTTCGTCGGAAGTTAAACTATTGGTTTCTTGGGCAAGTAACAAGCCGGTAAACAGCACTTGCAAGCTCAGCACAATCGATAAAAATCTGAAAAGGGTTTTTGTCATGTGATTGGTTAATTCAATTAGCATACCAATAGGCGAAAATTAGGTTCCCGTAGAGAGATTAAGCTCATAAATGCCCTAGGGAGTACTCCACAAAGCTCTAAATTACTAAGAGTGGCGCTACTTACAAAGCCGTAGGCAAAACTTTAGGAAAAAAAATCTACAATTTGGGGGAATATGACCTTTATTCTATTTTTTGGTACTTTTGTATCCCATGGGAAATACGCTCTGCCCAAATCTAATAAGTAAGGAAAGATAATTGCTCAAACATGGATCTAGATGATAAGCTCGAAGAACTGAGGTGTATTGCCGATGAGTTGCCAGTTCCCATAATTGTACAGCAAGTACCCAACTATGGGGTGGTTTATATGAATAGGGTGGGCCTAGATATTTTGGGTGTTGATTTGAGCGAACTACAGGCTATTGATCCAAAAGAGTATGTGACACGTTACTTTAATATTGATGATGATCAGGATTATGCCGCAAAGATCAAACAACGCTTGCAGCAGGTTTCGGAAAAGAGCACTTCTTATTTTCAGCAGGTAAAGTCAAAGGATGGAACTTGGAGGCTTTACGCCAGCAACACTAAAGTGTTTTTGAAAAATGCGCATGGTGAGGTTACGCATTTAGTAACCACGGCCAGTCCGGTGGATCCTGAGCATCATATTACCATTAAGGTTAATCGTTTAATGGACGATGTGAGGTTTTTGCGTAATCATGCCGCTGTTTTTGGTAAACTTTCGGCAAGGGAAATAGAGGTTTTGAAGCTCATGGCCCTAGGGATAAGTTCTCCAGAAATAGGTGAGCGCTTATTTATTGCGCTGGCTACTGTGGATACGCACCGTAGAAATATCCGAAAAAAGCTATCCCTTAAAAACAATTACGATGCGGTGAAATTTGCGCATGCTTTTAACCTGCTTTAGGGTTGGATATTAGATACTTACCATGTTATTTCTATTTAACAATTAAGTTTTGGTAAAGGGTATTAAAAGTTTCCTTAATAATGGCTTTGTAACCATTTACTTGTCCCGCACCCGTACCATTGGTAATGACTACGATACCAAACTTTTCTTTAGGATCGAAAAACATGGCACTATATAAGCCGTAAGCAGATCCAGTGTGTCCTGTTAAGGTTTTACCTTCAATTAATTTATTGGTGGTAAGCAAAGCAAGGCCATAGTTTTCTGGGCTGCTAAGTGGTGTTTGCATTTGTTTAGCACTTTTTTTGGAGATGATTTTTGTCCCGTTCACTTTGCCGTAGTTCATGTGCATGGTCATGTAGGTAGCCAAATCTGTCGCTGAAATTTTCATGCCTCCGGTAGGCGATAGGATAGGGGTGCTGTAGCCTAGTTGATAAGTGCTTAATTCTTCCCTGCGAGGGGCATAAGCGGCTGGCGATAATTTAAGAGCTTTGTTCTCATATTCGTATAGGGAAACAAAACGTTTGGTATCTAAAGAGTCGATACAATAACCGCCATAAACATTTAACGGGTTAAGAATATGCTGTTTGATATAGCTGTCGTAACGTTGCCCCGTAAGGCGTTCAACGGTAGCGCCTATCATATTAAAGTTTAAGTTGCAATATAGGTAGCTTGTCCCTGGTTGTTTATCTGTATAGCATTTCTCCCAGTTGGGATTTTTTGAAGGGTTGATCACATCTAAATTGAAATACCCCTGACTGTCGTTGATACTAGAGGTATGTGATAATACCATTCTTAGGGTAATGACTGTTTCAGGGAATTTAGGATTGCGGATTTTAAAACCTACTAAATTCCCAAAATCGTCATCTAATGATAGTTTTTTGGCTTCTGCCAATTGCATGATGGCCGTTGCCGCAAAGGATTTGGAAATGGAAGCGATTCTGAAAATATCTGAGCCGCTTAAGGGCGTATCGTTTTCGATGCTTTTTTTCCCAAAGGAATGTTGATAGATCAGCTTGTTATTTTTGATTACCGCCACTGCCAAGCCAACAGTCTCGGTTTTTGTCATGCTTTCGGTAATTTCACGTTCTATTTTTTCGAACTGTGCATAAATAGGTAAATAGAGGAATAGGGCTAGCAGTGCAAGGGCAAGTTTCTTCATCGCATGAATTGGTTTTGTTTAGTTCTAAGTTAATACTATTTTGGGAATGATTTGGGTATATTGGGAGATTACGTATGATATAAACAACAAATAATGAAATCGTTTAAGAACTTAAGATTAATGTTAGTTATTGGAGTAGCCATATTCCTTATTTCTAGTTTGATATTAGTGATTATAGCGGAATGCATGATGGTTTAACAAGGATTGGTTTCCCGTTTGTTTTTCTTCAAGATACTGGCGGCAAATGTGGCGATTGTGAAAGCATAAAATGGTTTAAGGTAATTTATTTGTTTGTTGATGTATTGCTTTCTTTATTGCTAGCGATGGTGTTGCTTCTGGTTTTTAAAAGAAAAAAGTATCAGTACCAACCAGAAATTGAAACGAATAAATAGAATGAAAGAAATACTAATTTTAGCAATAATATATATCGTTTTTCTTGTCTTATCTCTTTTTTTAAGAAAACTGATGATTAGAACGAGCAATTGGAATGTGGTATTGATTATCCTTGCTTACCTTATTGGTATTAATTTCTACTTTGATTTAATGGTTAAGATTCACCAAATTTCGAGAGATAATGGTTGGTATATAGAGTTTGGCCATGGAGAAATAATGTTGTTGGAACTATATGTGTTTTCTTATGTCTCTGCAATAGTTCTAATCGTTAATGTTTTTTATAGACGCTGTAAATCCTCGTCTACAATTTAACATAACTGGTAAGTGTTGATACTGCAATATCTTTGTTTTTTACTTTTGGTTGGTGATAAGACCAACCACGGGGCGAATAAATAATTGCTAAATATTAAAATGGTAAAAACGGAAACTATTATTGCAGTGAAAAATGTTCGTGAAAGTTCGTTGTTCTATCAACAATTGCTGGAGTGTAAAAGTGAACACGGAGGTGATACCTTTGAAATATTAACCAGTAACAACAATGTGGTGCTGTGTTTGCATCATTGGGGCGAACATGAGCATCCAACCATGTTGAAACCTGTTGAAAACAATGGCAATGGATTGATACTGTTTTTTAGGGTTGATGATCTACAAACAATATTCAAAAATGCCCAAAAGCTTCATGCTGCCATAGAAAAAGAAATTCATTACAATGGTAACTCGCTCAAACATCAGTTTACCTTGAGAGATTTAGATGGATATTATTTGATCATTTCAGCATAGGGCTTACTTGTCACATTTTCTACTTTAGATTTTTAATTGTTTGGCCAAAGCTAAGCCGTAAGAACACTACGTTTATTTTTAATAAATTTGGAAGATAATAAAGCCACTCTATTGCGAATGACCATTGACGAACTTTTAAAAGATAAAGAGATAAAATCTAAAGAGAAAACCGAAAAATTGAGCAAATGGCTTATCGAAAAATCATTGCCTATTGATGAGCTTTTGGCTTTTGCCGAAAAGCAAAAGGACCCCGTTAAGGCAACTTGTATAGAAGCTATGGAGTATGCTACCCAACGGCATCCCGAAATTGCAGATGAAAGCGCACTTGTTTTTGTAACCCAAATGCTTACCGCCAAAGCGCCACGAGTAAAATGGGAAAGCGCAAAGGTAATTGGCAATATTGCCCACCTATTTAGTGACAAGTTGGAAGCTCCTATTGCCAATTTGCTTGTGAATACGGAACATGAAGGCACCGTGGTGCGTTGGAGTGCTGCCTTTGCCCTAAGTCAAATCCTAAAATTGGAGACTTCGAATAATAAGGGCCTGATCTCCGCCATTGTGGCTATTTGCGAGAAAGAGGAAAAGAAAAGTATTCAGAAAATATACCTTGACGCTTTGAAAAAATTAAAAAAATAGGCTCCAAATTGCACTGTCCCAATTTATAATAAAATAATTCGTTAGCGATAGATGGTAGAACTGCCGAAAGAAACGATACTCCCCAATACAAACATCAGTACACTTTCTGTATTTGATCTGTTAAAACACACCCAAAGTGGCGATTTTATGGAGAGGAGAGATTTTCAGGATATTTACCCTATTGCGCTCGAACTCAATAATGGTGTGTTTACCAAAAAAGTAGCCATTGGTTTTCCAAAGGTTGCCGTAAGCCAGCTGGGTAGTTCGTTGGTTTCTTCCTGCTCCTGCAATCACATGGGACAAAAACTGTGTGAACATCAGGCCGAAATTATCTATAGCATATTGGAGCAAAGAAATTTCCGCGTCTTTTTTGATCATCATTTAAGACATAAAATTTTACTGGTTTCAGCTAAGGAATATGGGGTAGATGCCGAACCAGATTTAGATGCCTATTTTAAGTTGAATTATCTCGAAGGCAAACTTCATATTGAAAGTAGGGTACAGGGTATGCTTAAAATAGATGAGCAAGCTCTTAAAAAAAATCTTGTTCCCCAACGGCAATCCATTTTAAAAAGCTTAGCTGTTCAAGATACTGGAAAAAAGCAGATTTTAGTCATTGGTAGGCATCGCTTTTATAGTCAATTAAGTTTCCTGCTGATGGAGGCGGAGGTTACTCAAGGTGGAAAAATCAAAGCCCCAATTAATAACATAAATCCCATGCAGTTGATTTGGAAGGTGCAAGATCCTTCTGAAATCAAATTTTATACAGCCCTTGTTACCTTTCAGAACAAATACAACGAAGATACCACCCATTTGGAGCTGGAAGCACTGAAGCACATCGTTGAAAACCCTTTAGAATTGGAGGTTTATTATCATGATAGGAATCTTTCAGAAACTATTTCGGCAAAATCGCTTCTCCCCATAGCGCTCACTTTCCTAAAAGCAGAACTTCAGCTAACGGTCTTTAAAAAAGAGCCTTTTTATGAAATTACTGCCGAATTGTTGTTTAACGATATCGTACTTCCCTTAAGTAATGTAGTGGTCAGGAGCGATTATTTTATCTACTATCGGCAGACCTTTTATTTGGTGCAAAATCCAGATATGCTTCGTGTTATCAAGTTCTTTAAGGCAAATAACGAGATACTGCTCATTCATTCATCCAAGTATAATGAGTTTTTGCAGGACATACTTGCCCCTTTGGAGCAGTTGGTACACATCAATTATAGCTACATCCGTCAGGCAACGCCAGCGCAACTTGCAGAAAAAGAATTTCTAACGGAGCGTATTATCTATTTGGATCAGCAAGGTAATTTTATATCGATTACTCCGGTCATGAAATATGGTTCGGTCGAAGTTCCCGTATATTCCAGAAAGCAGCTCTTCGATGTTGATCAAAATGGCAATGAATTTAAAATTGAGCGGAATAACGAGGCCGAAGACCGTTTCACTTCTATGGTGATGGAACAGCATCCAGATTTTGCCGAACAAATAGAGGCGCATGAATATTTCTATTTGCACAAGGACAAGTTTTTAGATGACGATTGGTTTCTTGGCGCTTTTGAAGCGTGGAGAAATAATAACATCACCATATTGGGTTTTGATGAAATTAAAAGTAATAAGCTCAATTCGCATCGTGCCAAAATAAGCATAGAGGTTATTAGTGGGATTGATTGGTTCAATGCCGAACTGAAAGTAGGTTTCGGTAAGAAGAGAGCAAAATTGAAACAGGTGCACCGTGCCATACGCAACAAGAGCAAATTTGTTCAGTTGGATGATGGCACGCAAGGTATTTTACCACTTGAATGGATAGATAAAATTTCCAGATACTTTCAGTTGGGGGATATGGAAGATGAAATCATCAAAATCCCGAAGATTAATTTCACGGAAATATCTGAGCTATTTGAAAAGGAAATGCTAAGTGAAGAAGTCCAGGATGAGATTAAAGATTATGCCATACAATTTTCAACTGTTGATAATATTCCAGCAGTAGCTGTTCCATCTGCTTTACAGGCAGAACTGAGGGAATATCAAAAAGAAGGGCTAAACTGGCTCAGCTTTTTGGATAGTTTTAATTTTGGTGGTTGTTTAGCAGACGATATGGGACTTGGTAAAACCCTCCAAATTATTGCCTTTATACTATCACAAAGGGAAAAATACAAGCATACGACCAATCTTATCGTAGTACCAACTTCATTGTTGTTCAACTGGCAGGATGAGCTGCAGAAATTTGCGCCATCCATCAAAGTGTTAACACATTATGGTGCAGATAGGGCAAGAAGCAACGAGGGAATGCAAGCTTATGAAGTGGTATTGACAAGTTACGGCATGCTGCTTTCCGATATCCGTTTCCTGAAGGATTTTCATTTTAATTATGTCTTTTTGGATGAGTCGCAAGCCATTAAAAATCCTAATTCCGAAAGGTATAAGGCGGCTCGACTGCTCCAATCGCGGAATAGGATTGTTTTGACCGGAACACCTATTGAGAACAACACCTTTGATCTGTACGGACAACTATCTTTTGCCTGCCCAGGGCTATTGGGCAGCAAACAATATTTCAAAGATATTTATGCGATTCCCATCGATAAGTTCGAATACAGCAAAAGAGCCTTTGAGCTTCAACGTAAAATTAAGCCCTTTATACTTCGCAGAACCAAAAAACAGGTAGCTAAAGAACTGCCAGAGAAAACCGAAATGATCATTTATTGCGAAATGAATGCAGAACAGCGCAGGATTTACGACGGTTATGAAAGGGAGCTGCGTGAATTTATTTCGGCGACTGATGATGATCAAATGCTTAAAAATAGCATGCATGTACTTACAGGGCTTACCAAACTTAGACAGATCTGTAATTCTCCCGTATTGCTTAAACAAGGGCATTCGGGTGCTGATGCAGTTAAAATTGAAGTGCTGGTAGAGCAGATCGAAAATAAATCAAAGGCACATAAAATATTGGTGTTTTCGCAGTTTGTGGGCATGCTCGATTTAATTAAGGCCGAACTGGAAAACAGAAACATTCCATTTGAGTACCTTACCGGACAAACAAAAGACAGGGGCAGCAAAGTGAATAACTTCCAAACGAACGATCAAATTCGTGTGTTTCTGATCAGCTTAAAAGCAGGCGGTGTAGGGCTTAACCTTACTGAAGCAGATTATGTTTATCTCGTGGATCCTTGGTGGAACCCAGCGGCCGAAAATCAGGCCATAGACAGGGTTTATCGTATTGGCCAAGATAAGAATGTAGTAGCGGTGCGGTTAATTTGCTCCAATACCATCGAAGAAAAAATCATGAACCTTCAAAAGAAGAAAAAACAGTTAGCGCAAGATCTGGTAAGAACAGATGCTTCTTTTTTCCAAAGCCTATCCAAGGATGAATTGATGGGCATGTTGAAAGAGTAACATGCACCTCCTTCCTTTTTCATTATAATATATAGCACCATTTTACGTTTGCAAGCAATGTGCGCTGAAAAGCAATTAGGCTTGGAAGTTTTAATGAGAAGATTTTTGTGAAAGTTTAAATAATAAGACGTTTTTGCCTGTTATTATTTAATGAAATTTATGGTTATAGTGCGAATATCCTAATTGATTTTTGTATTAATTAACTGATTTACATTCTGTTCAGGAGTATTGGTTTTTGTATTATGCGATTAAGTCGTTAACTTGATGTAATCTTGGTGTAACAATTTAATTGTTCTGATATGAAAAAAAATCTGCCCTCACTTTTTTTTCTGTTGACATTATTTACGCTCTTGATCATTGAGCAGAAAAGTTTTTCTCAGGTCTGCGCAACCCCTGGAACAGATGGAGCTGTAAACTCAACACTATCTAATAACACATTTTTTCCTTCTAAACCTGGAAATTATTCCCAGACTGCAGGAAGTAAGAGTATGGAACTTTCTGGAGTACCTGGTTCTTTTACGGTTGGGGGTGTGGTATACAGTTTTGGTAATATAATTAGTGAACAGATGCGCCAATTGGAGTAAAATGTAGTGCACAAGAGCATCAGTTGAACAGGAGAACAGAAATCAAAATAGTAGAGTAATATAAAATAGAATATTATTAAAATTTAAAAGCAAAAAATCATGAAAAAAAGCATCTTAATCGTTGTCATGGCAATTGCGGCAGCAGCCTGCAGTTCCACAAAAACAGAAAACAAAACTGACGGGACTGATACTACCTCCGTACAAGCTCAAGCAACAACAACCGTGGACTTATTTGATAAAGAATGGAAACTGAAGGAATTAAATGGTAAAGCCATAGTATTGGATACTACTTTCAAAAAAGAACCTCATTTGGTTTTCCACAAAGAGAAAGAGCAATTGAGCGGAAATGGCGGCTGTAATAGCTTTTCTGGGAGCTATAAACTGAAAGATGGTAATAATATTGAACTTTCTGAAGGAGGCGCTACAATGATGGCTTGCCCAAATCTTAAAATAGAAAGCGAATTTTTTGAAGTATTGAAGCAGGTTAGAAGTTATCGTATAGAAAACAATAGCCTTTTGCTTGACAATGAAAAGAAAGAAGCAGTGGCAAAACTTGAATTGAGCAAATAGAGATAGATTTTATCCATAAGTTAAGAACAAAAAAAAGCGCATTGATCAATGCGCTTTTTTTTGTTTAATGTTTGCATTTATGATTTCTAAATAAGCTTTTATCGAAATCAGTTCACTTTATAGACTTCGTTTTTGCGAACTTGGGTTAAAACATTTCATGCTCAATGGGTAACTTTTATCATCATCAATTTTTTTGCTCTTGGTTTTTTCTCAAAAGCCCAAAAATTAAAACAATAGCGTAAGCAAACATTAGCCATGAAGCAAAAGTTTTACTATAGATTTCGGGCATATTGGGGAATAAATTTTCGAAAAACTGTATACATACGGTATCTAGTATCATGCCCGGTAAAACCATAATGGCTGCAGATTTGATGCTTTCAAGGTTGCCCAGCTTGAATTTATTAAAAACTGAGGTTGAAATGATGCCTAAAGCTGGTATCAAAATGAGATATAAAACGGCCATTATTAAAGCATTGTCGACAATAAAAAAATATTGACCTACAAGTCTAAATAATATCGTGGCCGATAACCATACTAAGAAACCAACAATAAAACTAATTAGCAGGTAATTTTCTTTGCGTGTTTTCATAGTTTATGGATAAGGTTGTTTATGAAGGTTTAAACTTAAGGGGATTGGTTAGCATTGTTTGGCGGTGTAAAGCTAATCACCGAAGGGATAAAAAACAAAAAAAGCAACTCTTTTGAAGTTGCTTTTTTCTGTGATCCCGCTGGGATTCGAACCCAGGACCACTACATTAAAAGTGTAATGCTCTACCAGCTGAGCTACGGAATCTTCCTTCGTTCTAAGGAGGTGCAAATATAGAAACATCCAGTTTTACCTGCAAATAAAAAATGAGGATAAGTTGTACTGCGCTGATTTTTAGTCGAATTATTTGTGATATGCTTATTGGAGCAACAGATGGAAAGCCTTTTTAAGCCCCTAAAACGTCACATTTGTTATTTTACCTGCACATTAAAATAGGCATTGTATATTTGTACTTATGCAAAAGAAAAAAATTGTAGTGGCAGTTACGGGAGCTAGTGGCGCTATTTATGCCAAGTTGTTATTGGATAATCTAAACAAACTATCTACTCAAATAGAAAAAGTAGGAGTGGTGATGTCCGATAATGCCAAGGAAGTTTGGCAATATGAGTTGGGCAACGACGACTACAAGAATTACTCATTTGATTTTTATGCTAAAACCGATTTCAATGCTCCTTTTGCATCAGGATCAGCTAAATATGACACCATGATCATTGTACCCTGTTCCATGGGGACATTAGGACGTATTGCTCATGGCATTTCGAACGACCTGATTTCAAGAGCTGCTGATGTTATTCTCAAAGAACGCAGAAAGCTGATTGCTGTAGCACGCGATACACCTTTTAGTCTCATCCATTTGCAGAACATGAAACTGGTAACCGAGGCAGGTGGTATCATCTGTCCCGCCAATCCATCGTTTTACAGCTTGCCAAAAACTATTGAAGAAGTGGCCCAAACAGTTATCGATAGGGTAATTGATTTAGCTGGTTTGGAAAAAGATAGTTATCGTTGGAATGATTGATCCAAATTATATATTTTAGAAACATGAAAAAAATCTTTACTAGCGCTTTAATTATACTCTTACTATGCGCCGCCAATTTGTTAAAAGCGCAAAAAGACTATGTAATTACACTTACCGGAGATACGCTTTTAGGAAAAATTAAAAAGCCATTTTTAGATGGTTTAAAATTTCAAGAAGTTGGCAAAAAAGAATCTATATACATTAGTACAGAAGTTTATAAAGAATATCATTTTTCGAAAGACAGTACACACTATGTTGCTGTAAAATTATCAGAATCAAAAAAGCTGGAATTTTTAAAGCGTTTGGAGTATGGAAAGATTCAGCTATTTGTAAGAGTATTGAGCAATCCTGGAATGATGGGCGCAGGTGGGGTAATGATGGGAGGTGGTTCGACCTCTTATTGGTATGCAGGTTTCGATTTGGATAATTTAAAAGAAATAAAAACCAACGGATTGTTAGGTACCCGTTCCCAAAGAGAGAAAAACTTCCATTCTCTGATTGAATCTTACCCAGAACTGTTGGAAGATTTTAAAAATGAAAAGGACTTTAGTATTGATATGTTACGAGCATACGTTAAAAAGTACAATTATTATTTCAAGTATCTAAAGAAAGATAATACCTAGTTGTACAGCTAACTTATGACTTAAAACTTACCGCAAGAGATTTACAACTTATCACAATTTCGTATCTTTGCTGCCTTAAATGAAAAAAGTAGCTTTTTATACACTCGGTTGCAAGTTGAATTTCTCTGAAACATCAACAATAGGCAGGTTATTCATTGATGCTGGTTATAGCGTAGTTGAATTTACCGATAAGGCAGACGTGTATGTTATTAATACTTGTTCCGTAACGGACCACGCCGATAAGAAATGCAGGAAAGTAGTAAAAGAAGCACTTAAATATTCTCCTGATGCTTATGTGACCATTGTAGGTTGCTACGCGCAACTAAAACCACAGGAAATTGCCGAAATAGAAGGCGTAGATATGGTTTTGGGAGCCGCCGAAAAGTTCCGTATCGTAGAGTTTATTACCGATTTGACTAAACAGCCAAAGGCGGTGGTACACCAACAGGATATTGAAAAGGTAAATCATAATTTTATTGCGGCCTATTCTATTGGCGATAGAACTCGTACTTTCCTAAAAGTTCAGGATGGCTGCGATTACCCTTGTACCTATTGTACCATTCCATTGGCTCGAGGCGGCAGTCGTAGTGATACAATTGAGAGTGTGGTTCAAAAAGCGCAACAAATTGCGGCTAGTGGTGTAAAAGAGATCGTGCTTACAGGAGTGAACCTCGGCGATTTTGGAATTAGGAATGGTAATAGAGAGGACCGCTTTTTTGACTTGGCGAAAGCCTTGGATGAAGTAGAAGGCATTGAAAGAATCCGTATTTCCTCTATAGAACCTAATTTACTGAGCAATGATATCATTGAATTTGTGGCCAATTCTAAACGTTTTGTGCCACATTTCCATATTCCCCTACAATCGGGCTCTAATAAAATTTTAGGGCTGATGAAGCGCCGTTACCAACGAGAACTTTATGTTGATCGGGTAGCTAAAATTAAAGAATTAATGCCTAATTGCTGTATAGGTGTTGATGTGATTGTTGGCTTTCCGGGTGAAACCCAAGAAGACTTTTTGGATACCTACGAATTCCTAAATGGTCTTGATGTTTCGTATTTGCACGTATTTACCTACTCAGAACGTGAACAGACCGAAGCAGCCGTAATGAAAGGTAAAGTAGCGGGTAGTACTCGTTTTGAGCGTAATAAAATGTTACACATCCTATCTGATAAAAAGAGAAGGGCGTTTTATGAATCGCAGGTGGGAACTAATGCACAAGTACTTTTCGAGGATGATCAAAAAAATGGCTTTATGCACGGTTTTACTAAAAACTATGTGAAGGTAAAAGCCAAATACGACCCTTTAATGGTGAATGAATTGAAGGACGTTAAATTGGTAGCGCTTACTGCCGATGGTGAGGTAGAGGTTGCCGAGCTGGAAACGGTTTACGCACACCACTAGAGTTTACGATTTACAACTTTAGATAGCCCAATCTATTCGTTTATGTCACGATGATTTTAAACATTAAGAAATTAAGGGAAATGAACACTTAATATTCTTAATTCCTTAATGTTTTATCAATTTCCTTATTTTAACATCATACAATACCTATTTCTAAAAATGACTTTGCAAAGGCCGAAAAAGCCAATGAAAAGGGCAAAAGAATGGGCAAATTTTATATATTCGCCTAAACTTTTTACGTATGTTTCCAACCGTATCACATTTTATTTCGTATTTATTTGGCATTGAAGTGCCGCTACCATTTAATACGTTTGGTGTATTTGTAGCATTGGCCTTTCTGGCTGCTTATTGGGCTTTTAGCAAAGAACTTCAGCGAAAGGAAGCGCTGGGCTTGATTAAGCCAACTAAACGTGTGACTACTATTGGAGAGCCGGCTAGCACTTGGGATTTAGTTTCAAATGGCGTTTTTGGTTTTTTAATAGGCTATAAATTGATTTATGCGATTGTCAACTATAAATTGTTCGTAGCCGATTCGCAAACAGTCCTACTTTCTACTAAAGGAAATATATTGGGTGGCTTGGGACTAGCTGCACTTTTTACTTATTGGGCTTATAAAGAAAAAGAGAAAGTTAAATTACCTACTCCAAAAAAAGTTGAAGTAACGGTTCATCCGCACGAGCTCATGAGCAATATGGTGGTTTGGGCTGCTGTATGGGGTTTTTTAGGCGCTAAAATATTTGATAATTTAGAACATTGGGATTCTTTTGTTAAAGACCCTATTGGTGGCCTGCTCTCTTTTAGTGGTTTAACCTTTTATGGTGGCTTAATTTGTGGTGGTGCTGCGGTACTTTATATAGCACGCAAAAACGGCGTTAAACCACTTCACATGCTTGATGTTGGAGCGCCTGGAATGATGTTGGCTTACGGAGTAGGTCGTATAGGCTGTCATCTATCTGGTGATGGTGACTGGGGTATTGTGAACCTTAATCCTAAACCTTTTACTTGGTTGCCAGATTGGTTGTGGGCCTATACTTATCCTAACAACGTAGCAGGTGAGGGTAATCCCATTCCTGGTTGTGTGGGTAAATTTTGTAATGAACTGCCTCAGCCCGTATATCCAACACCTATTTATGAAGTAATTGCTGCCTTGCTAATCTTTTGGTTTTTATGGAAAATCAGAACCAAAATAAATGTGCCAGGAATAATGTTCGGTATTTATATGATGTTTGCTGGCGTGGAGCGCTTCTTGGTTGAATTGATCAGAGTAAACTCTAAATATAATGTAGCTGGAATTCCATTTACACAGGCTGAGTTGATCTCATTAATTTTGTTTATTGGTGGCATTCTACTGGTTGCATATTCGTCTAAAAACAGGGATAAACTAGCAAACTATTAGCAAATGAACTACGAGTTGTTGTGCAATAAGGTAATTGCCATTGCTAGGCTTACAGGGAACTTTATTAGAAAAGAATCCCTAAACTTTGATGATGCCAAAATAGAATATAAAGGCCTTAATGACCTTGTTTCATATGTAGATAAAACTGCGGAAAGACAGTTGGTGAAAAATCTAAAAAAGATTTTGCCTGAAGCTGGCTTTATCACCGAAGAGGATGAAACTGAAAATACCTACAACCAACCGTTTACTTGGATCATAGATCCTTTGGACGGGACGACTAACTTTATTCATGGAATCCCAACATTTTCAATCAGTATTGCACTTTACGAAGGTTTAGAGCCAGTATTGGGTGTGGTATATGAAATTAATAGGGGAGAGATGTTTTACTCCTACAAAGGTGCTCCCGCTTATTTGAACAATAAGGAGATTAGGGTGTCTAAGTCCTCTAATTTATCGCAATGTTTGTTGGCTACTGGTTTTCCCTATTATCAGTTTGATAAGCAACCTCAATACATTCAGTTGTTTACGGAAATGATGCAGAAGTGTCATGGTTTGCGTAGAATAGGTTCGGCTGCGGTTGATTTGGCCTATGTAGCTTGTGGTCGTTTTGATGCCTATTTTGAATATAACCTCAATTCTTATGATATGGCTGCCGGTGCATTTTTGGTGAAACAAGCTGGTGGACAACTCCATAATTTTTCAGGTGGAGATGAGTATTTGAACACCCGCGAAATTGTAGCGTCTAATGGTCTCGTTACTCAGGAAATCCTGGATACGATCAAAAAGCATTTTTAATTAAATCAGTTCGTTATTTCGTGCCTGCAATGACGTATTAAGATTGGCAGTGTCCTGACGTTTTGCGTCATTTCGAACGTAGAGAGAAATCTAGTTCATTGCTGTTGACGGATAAGAGGAAAACAATGACATAAAAAAACCGCAATAGGTCATATCGCGGTTTTCATTATTTAACCAGTGCAATTTTATAATGCCTCAGACACTACGTCTTTAACCTCTGGCACCATGCGTTGCAATAAATTTTGAATGCCTGATTTTAAAGTAATGGTACTTGATGGACAACCACTGCATGAACCTCTTAGTTCTACCGTTACCACTCCTTCTTCAAAGGATTTGTAGGTAATTGCACCACCATCTTGCTCAACTGCAGGACGGACATAGTCATGTAGGATTTGTTGGATTTTGATTTCGGTTTCAGAACCTTCAAAATTTGGCGCTTCTTCAGCGGCGTCCTTAATTTTCAGCTCTGCTTCCACAGCACCTTTCACAAATTCTTTTAAAATTGCTTCAATATCGGTCCATTCTGCATCTTCAGTTTTAGTGATAGTTACAAAATTACTGGCAAAGAAAACACCATTTACAAAGTTGAACTTGAAAAGTTCTTTGGCAAAAGGTGAGCTTTCAGCACTTTCCTTAGTCGCAAAATCTTCACTGCCGTTAATTAAAAGCTTATTTACCATGAATTTCATGGTTGCAGGATTAGGAGTTTGCTCTGTATATACGTTTATGGTCATGTCTAATCAAATTTACGAATACAAAAATATATAATTGCGCTGCCAAGTCATGTCTATTTTAGGTCATTTAAACTAGTGGCTAGGAGCTAGTTTAAATTCCAAACAACTAAAAACTAACAAACCAACCAGCTAAAATATGCCTGTGTAGCTGAATGGTGTAATTTGTTTCAATTCCGCTTTAATGCTATCGCTAACCTCCAAGCCATCAATAAATACAGCAATGGTTTCGGCCGTAATTTTCTGATTAGTTCTAGTTAATGCTTTTAAAGCCTCATAGGGGTTGGGGTAAGCCTCTCTTCGCAATACCGTTTGGATCGCTTCGGCCACTACTGCCCAGTTTTCTTCCAGATCGGCATCAATAGCTTGTTGATTAAGGATAATTTTCCCCAAACCTCTCATGGTCGAGTTGATGGCAATTAAAGTATGCGCCATTGGCACGCCTACATTTCTAAGTACGGTTGAATCGGTTAAGTCTCTTTGTAAACGAGAGATTGGCAATTTAGCCGCTAAAAATTCAAAAACAGCATTGGCAATTCCTGCATTTCCTTCTGCATTTTCAAAATCAATTGGGTTTACCTTGTGCGGCATGGCCGATGAACCCACTTCGCCTTCTTTGATTTTTTGTTTGAAGTAGTTTTTAGAAATATAGGTCCAAATATCGCGGTCAAGGTCAATAATGATATTGTTGATGCGTTTTAAGGCATCACATTGTGCTGCGAACTGGTCGTAATGTTCAATTTGGGTAGTATATTGGGCTCTGCTTAATCCTAAAACTTCATTTACAAAGTTGTTAGAAAAATCAACCCAGTTAATTTGAGGATAGGCAATGTAGTGAGCATTGAAATTTCCTGTAGCACCACCAAATTTTGCACCGTTAGGAACGCTTTTCAGATTAGCCAACTGTACTTTTAAACGCTCCACAAACACCATAAACTCTTTGCCAAGCTTGGTTGGTGAAGCAGGTTGTCCGTGGGTATGTGCCAATAAGGGTACATTTTTCCACTCTTCGGCCAGTTCACTTAGTTTTTCAATCAACTGCTCCAAAGCAGGGATATAGCTTTCGGTTAAAGCCAGCTTGAACGTATAAGGAATAGCCGTATTGTTAATATCCTGTGAGGTTAATCCAAAGTGGATAAACTCTTTGTATACTTGGAGGTTTAATCCATCGAATTTAGCTTTGATGAAATACTCAACTGCCTTTACGTCGTGGTTGGTAACACTTTCTGTCTCTTTTACACTTTGTGCATCAGTTTCGTTAAAGGACTGGTAAATGTCTCTTAACTGTGGAAATAGGTTTTTGTCGAAACTTTCAGTCCCTGGAACATTGGCTTCAACCAAAGCTATGAAATATTCAACCTCTACCAGAACACGATATTTGATCAATGCGTACTCAGAAAAATAGTCGGCAAGTTTAGCGGTAGTTTTTCTGTAACGGCCATCAATTGGAGAAATAGCTTGTAGAGGAGATAAAGTCATATTTTACTGATTTTTATTAAGATGTGCAAAGTTAACATTTGTTGGCTATTAACATAGCCGAAAAAGCAAAATGGTTGGAGTAGGGCATCTTGATTATTGGCAAAAAAATAGTCAAAATTTGCTAAGGGAAGTTTAGCGCATTAAAGGTGTGAAAATGAAAAAGCCCCGAAAATTCGGGGCTTTTTTATGCTTTCACTAAATTTTGGCTTAGTGTTTTACAGTTGAATCAACAACAGTAGTGTCAGTTTTAACAACTGTATCTTTGATAGTAGTATCAGCAGTTACAGTAGTGTCAGAACCGATAGTGTCAGTACCTTCAGCTTTTTTCTCAGAAGAACAAGCTACTACAGTTAAAGATAATGCTAATGCTAAAAAGCCAAATTTGAATAAGTTTTTCATTTTAATTTTTAGTTTAAACTATTGTATAATTAATTAATTGCTATTTAATACCGAGATTGTTAAAAGGTAACCCAATAAAGTGATGAAAATTTTAATTTTATTTTAACTTGTTGTTGCTCAGTTGGATAAAATTGTTTTTTGAGGAGGTTTTTACGGTTACCTTAATTCTTAGATATCAAAAAAGCCCCGAAACTTCGGGGCTTTTTTATGCTTTTACTAAATTTTGGCTTAGTGTTTTACAGTTGAATCAACAACAGTAGTGTCAGTTTTAACAACTGTATCTTTTACAGTAGTATCAGCAGTTACAGTAGTGTCAGAACCGATAGTGTCAGTACCTTCAGCTTTTTTCTCAGAAGAACAAGCTACTACAGTTAAAGATAATGCTAATGCTAAAAAGCCAAATTTGAATAAGTTTTTCATTTTAATTTTTAGTTTAAACTATTGTGTAATTAATTAATTGATAGTTAATACCACGATTGTTAAAAGGTAACCCGTTAAAAAATATGTTTTTTTAATTTTATGTCTAATTATTTGTGTATCAATAAAATATTTTTTTTATAGAGCCTGATTTTCTATGATTGTCTTATCCTTGGACATAAAAAAAGCCTTTCCAATTTGGAAAGGCTTTGGTTTTTTAAACTACCAACTAATGAGCAGCTGGGGTAGCAGCTTTAGCAGTGTCGGTTTTAACATTAGTATCAACGGCTTTAGTAGTATCCACAACAGTGGTATCAACTACACTAGTGTCACCAGGATTTTCAGTAGTTGCGGAGTTGTTTTTTGGAGTACAAGCAACTGCAGTTAAAGATAATGCCAATGCTAAAAAGCCAAATTTGAATAAGTTTTTCATTTCAATTTTCAGTTTAAATTTTTGTAATTAATTATTATTTAATACGTAGATTTTGAAAAGGTAACCCAATGGATATATGGTTGTTTTTTATTGTAACTATTTGTTTTTTAACTTATTACGTTTTGTTGCGGCAGCTCTATATCTTTAACTCCCATAAAAAAAGCCTTTCCAATTTGGAAAGGCTTCTATACTTTGTTTCAACTATCGACTAGTGAGCAGCAGGAGCAGCTTTAGTAGTATCAGCTTTAACAGTAGTGTCAGCTTTAACAGTTGTATCAGCAGCAGTTGTATCAACTACAGTAGTATCAACAGCAGTAGTGTCAGTACCTTCAGCTTTTTTCTCTGAAGAACAAGCAACTACAGTTAAAGATAATGCTAAAGCTAAAAAGCCGAATTTGAATAAGTTTTTCATTTTAATTTTCTGATTTTAATAATTAATTAATTTTACATCTTAATGCCGCAAAGGTAAAAAGGTAACCTTATGTTTTTTAAAAAAAATAAAAAAAGTTTTCAACGGTTTTTAAGGGTTACTATTTAGGCGATTTGGTATTAAAATGTACGTTTTTTATTCAGGCAGGGATATGATAAAGCCGATCGTAGCGAGCATGCCGAATAAATGAGGCATAAAGCGGAAAGCGGGAAGACGCTATCATAGCGGTATCAGATTGCTTTGCTAAAAAGTAATAGATTGCTAGCTTGAGGAAGGCTTGTGATTTTTTTGATTATTATTGGGTTACCATTTGATTTTAATTGTATTAATAGGTGAGTATAAAGTTTAGCAGTGATATACCAACAGATAGAGAGGTTGTACTAGGGATACTCAATAACTCGGTTGAGGCTTTAAATAAGTTGTATTTGGCATATTTTCCGATGGTGTTGCAGTTTATTTTAAATAATAGCGGCGATGAGGATGATGCAAAGGACGTTTATCAAGAAGCCATTATAGTACTTTATAATAAGGTACGTAGCGGGAATTTTGAGTTGAGTAGCAAGTTGAAGACTTATATTTACTCGGTAAGTAGAAGGATTTGGCTAAAGAAGCTTACTCAGCAAAGTAAAAAGACCAATAACATTGCCGATTTTGAGGATGTGTTGGCCGTGGATGATAACGTAGAACTGCATGAGGAAAAAGATATGCAGTTTGATAAAATGAAGGTAGCGCTCGATAGTTTGGGCGAACCTTGTAAAACCATCATTCAAGATTTTTATATCCATAATCATTCGATGCAGGAGATTTGTGAGAAATTTGGATATACGAATACAGATAATGCAAAAACACAGAAATACAAGTGCTTGCAAAGGTTAAAGAAATTATTTTTTCAATCATAGGAAATGAGAAACGAGATAGAACTTGAAGCTATTATTGAAGATTACCTAAAAGGTAAACTTACGGCAGAGGAGCGCGTAGCGTTTGAACAGTTGCGTAGCAATGATCCTGTGGTTGACCATAAGGTAGTGGCCCATAAGGTTTTTTTAGATTCGATGGCGCAATATGCACATGTGGTGAAGTTAAAGGAACAGATGGATGCTGCGCACTCGCAAATTGACGTTGCTGCCCTTGCTGAAAATTTAAGACCGCACCCTTCGAAATTAGTGAAGCTTTGGCGTAATAATAGATCGGCCGTGGCTATTGCCGCTTCATTTATCTTATTGGCAATGGTTTCGTTGTATTCTATACAGAGCAACAATAAACAGGCAGGTACTTTTGAGGCCATGAGCCATGATTTGAAGCAAATAAAACGTACCCATACTGGTTTACTTAGAGATATTAAATCGATAAAGACTGACAGCAAGGCAGGGAATGAAGGGAATAGGCCTACATTTGGAGGAACCGGTTTCGCTATTTCTGGCAACGGTTATATTATAACCAATTATCACGTAGTTCGTGGTGCAGATTCAGTTCATGTACAAAATGGTAGTGGTTCTTATAAAGCGAAATCGTTTTATAGTGATCCTGTAAACGATATTGCCATCCTTAAAATTAGCGATAAGCGTTTTGAAGGTTTACCTACCTTACCTTATACCATTAAACGTGGCGCTTCTGGTATTGGCGAATCGGTATTTACCTTAGGTTTTCCTAAAGATGATATAGTATTGGGCGACGGTTACGTGAGTTCAAGAAACGGTATTAACGGTGATACTTTGGCGTACCAAGTGGCTATTCCAGTAAATCCAGGTAATAGTGGAGGTCCATTGTTAGATAATAGTGGTAACGTGGTAGGGATCATTAATGGAAAGGAAAATAAAACCGATGGAGCAACTTTTGCCGTGAAATCAAAATACATTATGGAAGCATTAAATGCTATCCCACAGGATTCGTTAAGTAGAAAAGTTTCTTATGGTAAGAAAAGCAGCTTGCGAGGTTTGAAACGTAATGTACAGGTGCAAAAAATGCAGGATTATGTATTCATGATTAAAGTTTATAACAACAACTAGTTTTTACATTACATAAAGTGCAGCCCCGAAACATTTGATTGTTTTCGGGGTTTTTCTTTGGAATGAGGTTTTTAATAGCCACAGATGCACAGATATTTAATTTGTTTATATTATTGTTTACTATGTGTCTATGTGGTTCATTAAATAGAAAATGAAACCACATAGACACATAGAGGTATTGCAAGCTCGATTTTAGTAGAACGGAGAGGAATTGCTAGGGCTGGAGATTGTGAGAAATTATAAAATGTTTATCTGTGTATTTGTGGCAAATCAATTATAGTCATAGATGCGGATTTATCTAAATGTTATCTGTGCATCTGTGGCTAATTAACTATATTTAGCTATGGAATTTGGAAGAGTTGAACCCAATGAAATTAAACAAGTAGATTTTACCTTGCCTCCAGATGGTGAACAAACTAAACTGACTTTAAAAGGAAAGGCTGTTGATGAGCCAAAGTTTTTCGTGGGCTGCGCCAAATGGGGCAGAAAAGAATGGGTGAATTTAATTTATCCTGCAAAAACCAAAGAGAAAGATTTTTTAGGGGAATATGTAAAGCATTTTAACTCCATTGAGTTGAATGCGGTTTTTTATGGTATCCCTAAGGAGGAGCAGATTGTGAAGTGGAAGGAAATGGCAGACCAACGTCCAGATTTTAGGTTTTGCCCGAAGTTTTCCAGAGCGATTACCCATATTAAGCGTTTGAATAATGCACAGGCTGAAACAGATTTGTATCTGAAAGCTATTAGTGCATTTGGAGATAAATTAGGACCTTGTTTTTTGCAGTTGGGTGATAATTTTGGGCCTAAAAATTTTGATGCTATGCACCACTATTTAAAAGCATTGCCGAGAGATTTGAATTTGTTTTTGGAAGTGCGCCACGAGGATTGGTTTGCCAAACCTGATGATAGGAAAGCCTTATTCTCGCTGTTAGCAGACCTTAACATCGGTGCAGCAATTACTGATGCTAGCGGTAGGCGTGATTGTGTGCATATGGAATTGCCCACACCTAAAGCCTTTGTGCGTTTTGTGGGTAACGGTGGTCGTTTTTTGGAAAGCTCAGATAAGAAAAGGGTCGATGATTGGGTGCTACGTTTGGACGACTGGTTGGATAGGGGACTGGAGGAAATCTACTTCTTTTTGCATCAGCATGATGAGAGCGATACGCCGATTATTGCAGATTATACCATAGAAAAGTTCAATCAGAAACTAGGAAGTAAGCTGCCTCGCATCAATTTTCTAAATCAACAGGGTGATTTGTTCTCTTGATTTTTTCGTAACTTGAACATATAATTAATCGATTTTTCATTTAAAAAATAATACCATGAGTATAAGAATAGGCGATATTGCTCCAAATTTTAAAGCTACAACATCTATAGGTGAGATAGACTTTTATGAATACCTTGGCGATAGCTGGGGAGTTTTGTTTTCACATCCTGCAGATTATACACCAGTTTGTACTACAGAATTAGGTAGGACGGCTGCTTTAAAAGGCGAATTTGATCAAAGAAATGTAAAAGTTTTAGCATTAAGTGTTGATCCTGTAGAGTCGCATTTGGGCTGGATCAAGGATATCAATGAAACACAAAATACAACGGTAGATTTTCCCATTATTGCAGATTCGGATAAGACCGTAGCGAACCTTTATGATATGATTCATCCAAATGCTTCGGAGACTTTAACGGTGCGTTCGTTGTTTGTAATAGGGCCTGATAAAAAGGTAAAACTAATCATCACTTATCCTGCTTCGACAGGTAGGAACTTTAATGAGGTGTTGAGGGTGATAGATTCGTTACAGCTTACGGCAAACTACAGCGTAGCTACACCGGCTGATTGGAAAGACGGAGAAGATGTAATTGTGGTAAACAGTATCAAAACCGAGGATATTCCTGCCAAGTTCCCTAAAGGGCATAAGGTCATTAAACCTTATTTAAGAACTACGCCTCAACCTAATAAATAGTATAGGCGATTGAATTAAACCAGAAAGGCTCCCATTATTGGGAGCCTTTCTGGTTATGGGCGATGATGCGATGCTTATTTTACACCATGCATCAGTTTTTTAACAATTGGGCCTAAGGCAAAAGCTAATAAAGATGCGGCTAATGAAACACCTGTAAGTGTCCAGAAGAAATAGCTATAGCCTTTTTCGCCTGCTACACTTTCTGAAACCTCACCAAATATACCCGCTAGCTTGTTACCAATAGCTACAGCTAAATACCAAACCCCAAACATGATGGCAATCATGCGGCCTGGTACCAGTTTACTTACATAAGAAAGGGCCACTGGCGACACGCAAAGTTCGGCCATGGTATGGAATAAGTAAACAAATACCAACCAAATCATACTTACCGAAGCTGATTTGGCTCCTGCAGGGATAGAGGCTGCACCAAAGGCTACAAATGCCATTCCGATAGCTAAGAACAACATGCCAATGGCATATTTATTATTTGCTGAAGGGTTGCGTTTACTGCTCCACCATTTAGAGAATAATGGGGCTAATGTGATAATGAAAAGTGAGTTTAAGATATTGAACCAACTTGCATTTACCTCTGTAGCAGCAATTTTTGAAGTAATGGTTGCTTTGATTGGCGAGGTTTGATCAGCATCGTATTTGATGTTGTGATTAATTAATATTTCCTTAGTATCACCTACTTTTAGCGACTCTTTTTCACCTTTAGCTAATTTGATTTCTCTTTTAAGCGTTTGTCCCGCTGCATTGGTGAATTCAATTTCGGCGTAGCTTACCACTGTGCCAAATGCGCCTGGTTTTTCGCGGTCAACAATGTTGCTGATCTTACCGTTAAATACATCGCCAAGGTAGTTTTTGTTTTTGTCTACTAGGGCATTGTTTTCAACCGTGGTTTTCTCGTCAGCTTTATAGAATGAAGTCCGCTCAATATCTAAAATGGCAATCTCTTGGTTGTCTTTGTAAGATTCAGATGAAACTACTTTGTCGTTGTTTACTATGCCGCTAAGGTTTTTGTACTGAACATTGTATGAAGTAGACTTGTATTCGTTAGTTACCATCCAGATGGCAATTCCCCAGATGATCAAGAAACTGAAGCCTAAAATCAGGTTAGACAATTTATATTTATTGAAGGTTTGTCCGAACAATTTAAAGAGTACCCAAGTAATGATGGCCAAAGGACCAATGGTGATTAATGAGTTAACGATTTTGAAAATAGTACCCGAAGTTCCTTCTAGAATTCTTTGTGTATAATCCTTAGCAAATAAAGTTAATGAACCTGGTGCTTGCTCAAATATCGACCAAAAAATCATGGTAATGATGGCAAAAAACACAATGGCAATCATTCTGTCTTTAAGCACTTTGTCATATCTGCTAATTCTCGATACCAATAAAATTAAGAACAGTATCAGTGCTGTTAAGATGATGAAGTTACTGCCATCTACTCCGAATAAACTAAAACTGAATAGGTTGGTAGTACCTTCGGAGATTTTATTAACAGGGTCATTTAAAATCCAAGCCAATCCTAAACCAACACATAGTACAATTAATGCCATGTGAAAGCCTGTAAATGGGTTCAATTTACCACCTTCTTGCTCTGTGGAAGCTGCTGCTGCTTTTTCTTCCGCAGTTGCTTTAACAGGTTTTAGGCCAATGTTTCCGAAAATATTTTGTGCAAACCAGAATTGCAATAAGCCAAATAGCATGAAAATACCTGCTACACCAAATCCCCAGCTCCAGCCAATTTTTTCGCCTAAGTAGCCGCAAAGCATGATTCCAAAAAATGCACCTGCATTTACACCCATGTAAAAAATGGTGTAAGCACCGTCTTTTTTCTCGGGGAAGTCTTTGTACATTTCTGATACAATAGAGGTCATGTTGGGTTTAAAGAAACCACTACCAAACACCAAGAAAACCAAACCCGCATAAATGAAGAAAGAGGTTTCGAGTGCCATACAGGCATGGCCTAAGGTCATTAATAGTGCACCTACCACTACGGCCCAGCGAATACCAATTACTTTGTCGGCAAAATAGCCGCCAAGCATGGTGGAAAGGTAAACTAATGCAGTATAGGTTCCGAAAATGGCCAATGCATGTTCTTTTGGCCATCCCCAGCCGCTATCTAAAACAGAAGCGCTGAAAAACAAAACCAATAAGGCTCGCATTCCATAGTAGGAGAAACGCTCCCACATTTCGGTAAAGAAAAGTACAAAAAGCCCCGATGGGTGCCCTAATACCTTACTTTTAAAAAAATCGTTTGGATTTTCTGCAGTATTTGTTTGCATAGATTATTTAATAAGTTAGTCTTAGTTTTTTAAAAAAAATTGGTGCAATATAGGCGAATACATTTACATTTCAGCAAAAATTAATGTTTGCCCTTTTGTAAAAGTGTCGTCGCTTTACGCGGAGTGCTGTATAATTCGTCTAAATTAGAAGCGTCGTTTCTCACTTCCACATTCTCTTTCAAATATAGCCTTGGGTAGCTAATGGCGTAACCGTCAAAGCTTAAGTCGGAAGCGTAATATTCGAAGTTGCCTTCCATGTTGGCTTCAAAAGGAGCTAAATGGTCAAAAACAATCATGTTCACTTTTTTGTCAAAAGCCAAAGTCATGGAGTTTTTCTTGGCGTACTCAAAAACTATCCTGTTTTTCACGGGTGCTTTTCTGCTCAGTTCAAAAATATTCTTGCCAAAAATAGCTTCGTCTTTTTCGAAGGATAAAACCTCGATGACTTTCTTGTTGGTCTTTTCGTTGTTGCCTTTCCATCCCAATAAAATATAATAAGGGTTTTTACCAGGATAGGTTACGGGAATCATTTCGTAATAACGGGCACCATACCATTTCTTTTGATTGGTAATGATGTTGTCGTCGGTAAAAGTTTCCGTAGCATCATTTAAAGGAATCAGTTTCAATGAACCATCTTTGGTCGCTATTTGGATAGTGCCATAAAATTTATAACCACCATCAGTAAGTGGAACCGACCAAGTAAAAATCCTG
The DNA here is from genome assembly GCF_039594775.1 of Pedobacter sp. Taxonomy (GTDB): domain Bacteria; phylum Bacteroidota; class Bacteroidia; order Sphingobacteriales; family Sphingobacteriaceae; genus Pedobacter. Next base: position 564,816 of record NZ_JBCNMT010000002.1, read on the forward strand.
AACGATTGGTTAGGAGCGTTGAGTACCGTTACGTTAGCAAGGGAATCGAAATTGAATTGAAAGGAATGAGGGGTTTTTAAGGCGCTGATGAGTTTTTTTACAAACATGGTGTTGTAGGCTGCCCGCTCTACATCGTCCTTAACACTTACAGTAGAATCACTATAAGCCGAAAGGGTGTCTTGTATTTTTAACAATTGGGACAGTTTAGTAGGTGCTATGGATTGTTGGGCTTTTAAGTTACCTGTCATCAAACACACTACTAAAAGTGAAAAAAATGTCTTCAAAAAACTGCTTTGCATTTAAACCTTGTTAACGAAGATTTTCTATAACTATTGCGCTAGCACCACCGCCACCATTACAAATTCCGGCAACGCCTATTTTTCCATTATTTTGAGCTAATACCGATAGTAAGGTAACCACTATTCTGGCACCTGATGCACCAAGTGGATGACCAATAGCTACAGCGCCACCATTCACGTTCACTTTGTCGCCATTAAGGTCCAAAGCTTGGTTGTTGGCTAAAGACACCACAGAGAAAGCTTCGTTGATTTCAAAATAATCTACTTGCTCTTTGCTGATATTTGCTCTTTGTAAAGCCAAAGGAATTGCTTTAGAAGGTGCAGTAGTAAACCATTCTGGGGCTTGTTGGGCATCGGCGTAAGCCAATACTTTTGCTAAGGGAGTAATGCCCAGTTCTTTCGCTTTTTCGGCGCTCATTAAAACTAAGGCAGCAGCACCATCATTTAAGGTTGAGGCATTTGCCGCGGTTACAGTTCCGTCTTTTTTGAAAACAGGTTTTAATGCAGGGATTTTGTCGAATTTTACTGCTGCTGGTTCTTCATCTTTGGCAAATAAGGTGATTTCTCCTTTTCTATCCTTGATTTCTACGGCAACAATTTCATCTTTAAATTTTCCATCGCTTTGCGCTTGTTGCGCTCTTTTGTAAGATTGGATGGCGAAGTTGTCTTGGTCTTCGCGGCTGATGTTACAAGTTTCGGCACAAAGTTCCGCTGCCGAACCCATGTGGTAATCGTTGTATACATCCCAAAGACCATCTTTTATCAAGCCATCGGTAATTTGTCCGTGGCCTAAGCGATAGCCGTTTCTGGCCTTATCCAAGTAATAGGGAACATTGCTCATGCTTTCCATTCCGCCAGCAACTACAATTTCGTTTTGGCCCAATGCGATGCTTTGCGCCGCTAGCATAATGGCTTTGGTGCCCGAAGCACAAACTTTGTTGATGGTGGTGGAAGGTAAATCAGGTAAACCAGCATATTTTGCGGCCTGTGTTGCGGGCGCCTGACCTAAATTGGCCGACAATACGTTGCCCATGTACACTTCTTGCACTAGTTCTGGTTGAAGACCAATTCTTTCTAAAGCTCCTTTGATGGCGAAACCGCCTAGTTGCGTAGCCGAAAATCCTGAAAGTGAGCCGCCAAAACTGCCAATAGGAGTTCTAACCGCTGATACGATAACTACTTCTTTCATTTGTAATGTTTAATATATATTTGGTTGGTCGCAATTTAGGGATAATCTTTAAAATACAGTCGTAAACCACATTTTATTTACGTTAACTATACATTGTCGTCGGTTTTCTTAGCAGCTTTTTTACGGCGAGATTTTACCGCTTCATTCAACAGAAATTCAATTTGACCATTAGTGCTCCTAAACTCGCTGGCCGCCCAAGTCTCTATCTCTTTGAGCAATGTGGGGCTTATCCTCAATGCAAATGCTTTCTTATCTTTCTCGGGCATTGTTTTTATCAATAAAAGATGATGTTTTAGTTGGCTTCATAGTCCAAGAAACACATCGAATTTCTATTCATCTGGGTTCGATTGGTAGTTAATCTGTAAAGCTGATGCTGAACTAAATTCAGCATGACGGAGCATTGATTTAGCGTCACCCTGAATTTATTTCAGGGACAGCCCTACATTAAAATAGTAAAACGATTACAAATTAGTTAATTACTAATCGGACTCAAGTTATTAATTGTACAGTGTACCGGTGTTCACTACAGGTTGTACGTTTCTGTCGCCACAAAGTACCACCAATAAATTACTTACCATGGCCGCTTTTCTTTCTTCGTCTAAGGTAACGATATCCTTTTCCGACAATCTTTCCAGAGCCATCTCCACCATGCCCACGGCGCCTTCAACAATCAGTTTTCTGGCAGCAATTACCGCCGTAGCTTGTTGGCGTTGCAACATGGCGCTGGCAATTTCTTGTGCGTAGGCCAAATGCGAAATTCTTGCTTCTATGACTTCAATGCCAGCTCTTGATAAACGTTCATTTAATTCTTCTTCTAGTAATGCATTCACTGTTTCAGCACCATCTTTAAGAGTAATGCCTGCATCTTCGTCCTCCAAATTATCGTAAGCAAAACTGTTAGCCAAATGCCTTACAGCGGCTTCACTTTGTATGTTTACATATTGGATGTAATCCTCTACTGAAAAACTGGCCTTGGCAGTTTCCTGTACTTGCCATACCACTACGGCACCAATTTCAATGGGGTTTCCCATTTTGTCGTTCACTTTTAATTGCTGGCCGTTGAGGTTTCTGGCTCTTAGGGACAGTTTTTTCTTTGTGGTAAGGGGATTTACCCAAAAGAAACCATCTGATTTAACAGTGCCCACGTATTTTCCAAATAAGGTCAATACTTTTGATTCATTAGGATTAACGATGATTAATCCTGGTAAAACCAAAATGAAATTTACCAATAGTATTGCGGTACCCCAGCCAAACTCACGAATGGCCATAAGGTAAATGCCTGAAGCTAATAATGCTATAAAAACTCCTAAAGTAAGGTAGCCTGATGGTGGTCTAATGATTTTTTCTGTTTGCATGATTGATATTATTTTGATATCAAATTTAAATTAAAAATTTGAAATATGAAATGGCTTTTTAAGCCAGAGATTTGTTTCTGTGAGGTGCTTTGTAGGCTATTGCAGAAATAAATACTAATTTTGATTGAAATAAAGGATTACATTTTGGCCAAGATTAAAAAGAACTCGCACAAAATACTTTACCGTAAGTATTCATCTAACTTGAAGTACGTGATGATGGCGGTATGTGTGTTGATAATTACACTTTATTTACCCAAGCAGCCACGGTTTAGGTATGAATTTGAGAAGGGTAAAACTTGGTTGAACAAAGACTTGGTTTCGCCTTTTAGCTTTGCCATTTTAAAAACACCGCAACAGATCAATCTTGATAAAAAAACGGTGTTGGAGAATGTTCTGCCCATTTATGAATATAAGGAAGAGGTGTTTAAGGATCAGAGCGAAGCATATTTGAACGAGTTTGATGTGAAATGGAAATCCAATACTTTGGATGAGCGAGATAAAGAAATCAATAGACAGCGTTCACATCAGATTCTGCAGTCCATTTATAGTAAAGGCATTATTGATATCAATCCGAAGCACCAAAAAGGGGGAAGCTATTATGATTTTTCGCTGGTGCGGAACAATGTTTCTACGAAAAGCAATTCGCAAGATGTTTTTACGACAGAAACAGCAATGGCCTACTTGAAAGCAAGCTTTAAAACCAGCGAACCTGAGATTGCCAAAGCGGTATTTGACTTAGCGGAAAGTCATCTCAAACCTAATATTATATTTAACGAAACCTTAACGGCTACAGTTCAGAATAATGCTTTGAACAGCATCTCTACAACCAAAGGGATGGTACAAAAGGGCGAATTGATTGTGGCCAAGGAAACGGTAATTGACGAAGAAGTATATCAGAAATTGGTGTCGTTTAGGGAAAACTACGATGCGCAGACCAAAAGTGTAGGCGATGATAAATTGGTGTTTTTGGGGCAAGTGTTGTTGGTTGGCTTTATTGTGACGCTCTTAATGGTGTTCCTTTATCTTTTCAGAAAGGATATTTACGCCGATAACCGCCAGCTTTCTTTACTCTTGCTAGTGATCACTTCGATGTTACTGGTGCTTACTTGGTCCATCAAATTCAACCTTTCTAACCTTTATCTGCTGCCTTTCTGTATAGTGCCCATTATCATCAGGATATTGTTTGACACGAGATTGGCATTGAACCTTCATTTGTTGGTGATTTTAATTGCCGGATTTTTTGTGCCCAATAGCTTTGAGTTTGTGTTTTATCAAACTACTGCGGGTATGGTGGCCATTTACAGTATCAAGAATTTGGTGAAACGTGAGCAACTGCTGATTTCGGCCTCATTTATATTGAGTGCCTACTTTGTTTCTTTTATGGGTATCGCTTTATTGAGGGAGGGCTCGCTAACTCATATCGAGTGGGCTAATTTCTTGCCTTTTGTTTTCAGCGTGCTTTTATCATTGTTGGCCTATCCATTAATTTATGCCTTTGAAAGAGTTTTTGGAATCACCTCAGATGTAGCGTTGATAGAATTGACCAACACCAACAATAAGTTATTGAGAGAGCTTGCTTTTAAGGCGCCAGGTACCTTCCAGCATTCCTTGCAGGTGGCCAATTTAGCCGAAGCGGCGATATTTAAGATAGGAGGGAATGCTTTATTGGTGAGGGCGGGAGCTTTGTACCATGATATAGGCAAGATGGAAAACCCTCAATATTTTATTGAAAACCAAACCGGGCAGAGTCCGCACGATAAGTTGCCTTATGAGCAAAGTGCACAAATTATTATCCGTCATGTGCATAAAGGTATCGAAATCACCAGAAAACATAAATTGCCAGAATCGGTGATTGATTTTATACGCACGCATCATGGGAATACCCGAGTGGATTATTTCTATCAATCTTTCCTGAAAAATTCGCCAGAAAAATTTATTGACGAGAATATCTTCCGCTATCCTGGGCCTATTCCATTTTCGAAAGAAACGGGCGTTTTAATGTTGGCCGATTCGGTGGAAGCAGCCTCAAGAAGTCTGAAAAATCCCGATGCGCAAAACATCAATGACCTTGTTGAACGCATCATTGACTACAAATTGGAGCAAAACCAATTAGATAATTGCGATTTAACGTTAAAAGATTTAGAAACTATCAAGTTGATTTTCAAGACGATGTTAATGAGCATCTATCATGTCCGCGTAGATTATCCACAAAGTATGTAATTTTTTTTTGCAAACATCAATGAATTGCTATATTTGCAACCTCGAAACGCAGAAAACGTGTGGAGAAAGGTGAGGTGCCTGAGAGGCCGAAAGGAACAGTTTGCTAAACTGTCGTACTGGTAACGGTACCGCGGGTTCGAATCCCGCCCTCACCGCCAACAAAGGTGATACCACCATCGGGGTGTAGCGTAGCCCGGTATCGCGCCACATTTGGGATGTGGAGGTCGTAGGTTCGAATCCTGCCACCCCGACTGAGACGAAAGTCCATAAGCCCTTCAGATGATAAATCTGAAGGGCTTTTTTGTTTAAATATATTTCGATGAAAAAGAGATCCCAACAAAAAGGTTATTTCGGTTCAACCTACTCAAAGCCTGTAGTTATTTTCGAGTAAGTTCCAACCCAAGCTGTGTAAGGACATGTTGGTATATTGGGTATAAGCTCTATCTTTGTTCCAAGGCAGTTTTGATAGATATAGATGGAACGCATAAACATCAAGAAATTAGCTGAAGAGCTAAATCTTTCCAAGTCAACGGTTTCTAGGGCATTTAGGGACAATAGCGATATTAAGGCGGATACCAAGGAGCGTATTTTGGCCAAAGCGAGAGAACTGAACTATCAGCCGAACCATTACGCTAGCAATTTGCGGGAACAAAGGAGCCGTACCATTGCCATTATTGTACCCGAGCTGGCTAATAACTACTTTTCACACGCCATCCACGGAATCGAGCGCATCGCTAGGCAACATAACTATCATATCTTAATCTATGTGACGGATGACGATTACCAGAAAGAAGTAGATTTCATAAGGCACTTACATAACGGTAGGGCCGACGGTATCATCATGTCCGCTTCGGGAGAGGCCAATAACCATAGCTACCTGAACAGGTTGGGTGGAAAGCGCCTGCCATTGGTCTTTTTTGATAGGGTGTATGAGGACATAGATGTGCCTAGGGTCGTTACTAATGACTATGATAGTAGTTTTAAGGCCACAGAACATCTTATTCAGCAGGGATGTAAAAAAATAGCATATTTAGTAGTTAATAAGAGTCTCAGTATTGGGAAAACACGTATGCAGGGCTACATTGATGCGCTAGAGAAACATCAGCTCGAGTTCGATGATAAATTTATTATAGATTGTAGCAATAGTTACGAAGAAAATAACATCATCATTAAAGAGGCACTTAAAGAGCTAAAACCAGATGGGATTTTTGCCTCAGTTGAACGTTTGGCCTTTGCTGCCTACTACGCCAGCTACGATTTGAAGCTGAACATCCCGAAAGACGTCAAAGTGATAGGTTTTTCGAGCTTAGAGATTGCGCCATTACTTAATCCTTCCTTAACCACCATTACCCAACCAGCTACGGAAATAGGTAGCCAAGCTGCGCAACTTTTGTTCGATATGTTAGAGGGCGGACAGACGGTAAATACCATTCAAGAAGTGGTACTAAAATCTAAATTATTTGCCAGGAATTCCACGCATAAATAACCCCATTTTTTACCTGATTTTATTCACCTGAAAAAATCAACTTTTTTGGGCGCTTAGTGTATTTTAGGAAGAATTTGTGATTCCATTTCGGGAACGTTCCCGAAAAGTAGATGTCAAAACACCTTTGTAAATTGGGAACGTTCCCGGTAATTAGTGTATTAAATTGCTTAGTGTTTTTGTTACACTAATATTTTTATTTTTAATTTTTAAATTATTTATTATTAGTTATTTATATAATTTTTTATGTTTTTTTGTATTGTTGTAAATGTTGGACTAAGTGTTATCTTTTTCTGATTTTTTTTTCTTGATTTTTTGGTCAAAAATTAATTTTCAAATAAATTTTGAATTACGGATACAGCCTGTAAATTAGTCCTTCGTGTATTTTAACTAAAAATCTAACCAAATTTTATTAACCAAATTAACCCAAGTATGAAAGTATTTTACCTGTTAAAACAGGGGCTTTTGGTATTCTTTCTTTTTACGGTATTGAAAGTTCAGGCACAGACCGGAATCATATCTGGAAAGGTGCTCGATGAGACTGGTCTTCCTTTGCCAGGTGCCTCTGTTTTTGTGAAAGGAACGACTAGGGCCGTTTCTACAGATAACGAAGGTTTGTTCAAGTTGACCGTAACCTATGGCGATGTGGTGCTACAAGTCCGTTCGGTTGGTTTCAAAACATTGGAGCGACCTTTAAAGGTGGCCGGAAATACCAATGTAACGTTAACCTTAGCTCAGGATAACCAAATGCTCGATGATGTAGTGATTGTCGGCTATGGTACGCAGACCAAGCGAGAGCTAACCGGAGCGATATCCAAAGTTACGGGCGACAAGCTAACTTCTTTGCCTACACCAAGTTTCGAAGCAGGCCTACAAGGCCAAGCCCCAGGAGTACAGGTTACTCAGGGCAGTGGTTTGGCAGGTAGTGGGTCTGTCATTAGAATTCGAGGTATTGGTTCGATCAGTGCTGGTGGTGATCCACTTTATGTATTGGATGGTATTCCAATCACTTCAGATCCATTTATTGCCGGGAATAGAGGAGCGATGAACCAAAATCCATTGGCTACGATCAATCCAAACGATATCGAATCGATAGAGATACTGAAAGATGCCGCTGCTGCGGGAATCTATGGCTCAAGAGGAGCAAACGGTGTGATTTTGATCACTACCAAAAGAGGTAAGGCCGGAAAACCGAAGATTACGCTTTCCAGCAAATACGGGTTGAGCACTTATGCCAACAAGCCGACTTTTGCCAATGGAGCGGAGTGGTTGTCGTTACGTCAAGAAGCATGGACCAATGATGGGAACACTGGACTGGCTCCACTACCTGGTGGTTTGACCTGGGCACAAGCGCAGCAAAACAATACAGACTGGTGGGGAATCGTAACCGAAACAGGAAAGTCGAACGACCAAGCCATTTCGGTAAGCCATGGTACTGAAAAGGTGAATACTTATATTTCTGCAACCTATGGCGATAATCATAGTTTTTTAAAAGGCAACTCTTATGAACGTTACGGTTTTAGGGTTAATCTAGATGTCAAGCCAACTTCCTACTTTTCTACAAGTATCAACATTGCTTACGATAAGGGAACCAATAACCGCGTAAACGCAGCATGGGCAGGAGGTTTGGGAGATGCGATGTCAACTGCATTGCCTATTTATCCGGTTTATAACAGCGATGGTTCATTTTTTAGTAATGGAGCAAACCCCGCAAGAAATATAGGATTGTTAGATTGGAAGACCATTAACCAAAGGTTGATTGGGGGCGTTACTTTCGAACTCAAGCCTGTCAAAAATCTAAGCATAAAGGCAATCGCCAATATGGATAATCTAGATGTTGATGATAATGTGTTTACACCTGCTTCTTTAAGGAATGCAACTAGAGGTTACGCCAGTACCTACCCAACAAAGATTTTCAATAGGACAGTTACCGGAACAGCCAACTATGATTTACAGTTTAACCAGAACAATAAATTGTCTTTTATGGTTGGAGCAGAAGCCCAGTTTTCAGATAAATCATTATTTAGGAATGGCATTTTTGGAGAAGCAGACGGGCCTTTTAATAAGGACAGAGCTAGTTACGAAGCGGCAATAGCGGCAATGGCAGCAAGCAATAGTCTTAACTACTACGCTGGTTTCGATAGGGATACTTTTTCATCTTTATTTGGTCGTATCAATTACTCTTATAAAAATAAGTACTATTTACAGGGAGTGTTTCGTAGAGATGGTTCTTCTAAGTTTGGTCCAGAGAACAAATATGGGTATTTCCCATCTGGTTCTGCCTCATGGTATATCAATCAAGAAGATTTCTTAAAGAACAGCAAAGTGATCAGCAACCTTAAATTAAGGGCTAGTTATGGTCTGGTAGGTAGTGCAGGATTTGCTCCAGGACAATATTTCCAGCAATTTCAGTATTCGGGAAGTTATAATGGGCAACCTGTTTTATATCCAGTAAATGTTGGAAATCCGGCATTGAAATGGGAAGCAGGCAGAAACCTCGACTTAGGAATAGATTTCGGGTTTTTTAACGGAAGAATCAGCGGAGAATTCTCTTACTATCAGAAAAAGACAAGTGAACCGCTAATTTCTGGCTCTATATCTCCTTCTACAGGCTTTGCGAATGGCTTTATAAATGTAGGAAAGATTTTAAATGAAGGGGTGGAATTAGGACTAAACACCATCAACATCCAGTCTAATCAATTTAAATGGACAACCCGTTTAAATGCCTCCAAAAATTATAATGAAGTTTTGAGTATTGGAAATCTAACTCCTGATGCTATCGGTGGTGGAACCAATGACACGAGGGTAGCCGCTGGCTATCCAATAGGGGCTAACTATTTGGTAAGGTACAAAGGAGTAGATCCCAATGACGGTTTGCCTATATGGTTAGACAAAGATGGATTTGAAACGAAGACGTTCTCTTTGGATAACCGTGTGATTGTTGGGAAAATTTTGCCTGATTATGTGGGTGGTTTAACCAATACATTCAATTTCAAAGGTTTTGAACTAAATACATTGTTCACCTTTGCCATAGGCGGAAATTTATATGATGGATCGGCCAAACGCCAATTGGGCGTGGTTACCGACTGGAATATCAGAGAAGATATTGCCGATCGTTGGAGAAAACCGGGAGATATTGCAAAGTTCCCTCGTTTAACCATGAACAGCGGAACCTATACCGGCCTGTCGAGTGAATGGCAGTACAACTCTACCATGTTTTTATACGATGCTACGTTTGTACGTTTAAGAGAAGTGACCCTGTCTTACAATTTCCCAAGCAAAATGTTAACGAAATTGCGATTGCAGAACCTAAGGTTATTTGCTACGGGAATGAACTTGCTCACTTTTAGTAAGTATCCAGGAGGCGATCCGGAAATTGCCCGCGATTTCGAAAATCCACAAGATAGGAACATGAGCCCTAACGTTACTTACCTAACTACGCCTCAACAGAAATCGATCACTTTTGGGCTATCAACCTCATTTTAGTACAAAACTTAAACGAAAAAGAAATGGAAATGAAGTATAAAAATATATGGAAATCATTCTTGGTACTTTCTGTAGTTGCAGGTTTTGGTACTGGATGTAAAAAATTCTTGGATGCCCCGCCCGTGCAGTCTATTCCAAAAACTGTTGCATTGGCAGATGAAAAAGGTGTTATAGAAACGATGAATGGCGCCTACCAGATTGTAGGTGGTGGTAATATGTTTGGTGGAAAGATACAGGTGATGAGCGAATTAATGGCCGATCAATTGGATGGGTCGCAATTAAGTGGCGATTTTGGTGAAACCTATGGTCGTAAAACATCGGTGTTTGGAGAGTATAAGAATAATATGTATACCGACATTTATCAGGCTATTTATAGAGCCAATGTAGTATTGGAGAACCTTGGAGTTACCAACGCCATGAGAGATAATCTGGAAGGACAGGGAAGATTTGTGAGAGCACTGAGCCATTTCGAATTGGTGAAATTGTGGGCCCAACCTTACGGTTATACACCAGATAATAGTCATTTGGGCGTTCCTTTGAGAATTGCAACCACTATTGTGTCGCAGCCAAGGGCAACGGTGAAACAGGTTTATGACCAGATCATTGCTGACCTGAAAATAGCGGAAGTGAAATTGCCTGATAATAACAATGGGTATGCCACCAAATGGGCAGCTAAGGCTTTGCTGGCAAAAGTTTATTTTCAGATGAATGATTTTGTAAATGCCTATGTGTATGCCGATCAGGTCATCAGTTCAAACAAATTCTTTTTAGATACTTACGCTTCCCGTTTCTCGGAAACGGGTTCCAAAGAAAGTATTTTTAAGATCATCAATAGTTATGGCACTTATGAGCCCGGAGGAGAGTTGAGAGGACAGTTTAGATCTGATTTCAATTTGCCTACTTTAAGGTTTACCACTGCTTTTTGGGCCACCGTAAATACAGCCAACGATACTAGGAAAGCACTTTACGAAACCGTTAAATATCCAGGTTTTATCGCTTCTAAAAAATACAATAGCGACAGATTCGAAATCCCTGTTTTCCATTTAACGGAAATGAAGTTGATCAGAGCCGAAGCTGCCGCAGAGCAGAATGCCCATTTGGACGTAGCGATTCAGGACCTTAATGATATCCTGAATAGAGCCTACGGTGGTACAAAATCAATACCACCTGGTTCTTCTGCAAGTTTGATCAAAGCAAATGCCCGTTTAGAACGTAGTATAGAGCTTGCTGGAGAAGGAAATCGCTTATCGGAAATCAAAAGAATTGGTGCTAGAGGAGAAAACATAGATAAACGCGGTGCGGCATGGAACTGCAATGGTTTAATACTTCAGTTTCCTCAGGGAGAAATGGCCACCAACACCGGTTTCACACGTAACCCGGAAGGCGGTTGTAACTAAAAACTAACAATCATGAAGACATTAAAATATTTAACAATCATGGCCTGCATCCTCACTATATTCGGATGTAAGCCAGAAGAGTTCGGCCCAATAACTTCCAATGTAGAAGTGATTAAGCAAATGCAAGGTACATGGAACCTAACGAAGGTGGTACAAGTTGATCAGGATGCCAAAACAAAAGGTTTTCCTTACAAAGAGTTGGATATCACTAATGTGTATGCTTATAAGGACCTGGTTTTAACCTTACAGGCAGATGGTTCTGGTAAACCATCCACTTTTGCCATTACCAATGGTAATTCGCCGAAAATTGTCGACCTGACCTCGGGAAACTGGTCTGTAGACAATCAAATGGCACCCACCATCATCGAGTTGAAGAACGGTACCGTTACCAATAAACTTTCACTAGGTTCCTATGCGGGCTTAAGCGGCGGTAAACTGTACCTTGTTAAAAATAAGTCAATCAATGGTAAGGTCATTCTTTCTTACCAATATGAATTCACTAAAAAGTAATGCCGTTATGAGAAAATTAATATTATCAATTATATTTAGTTTAAGTACACTGTGGGCTTTTTCACAAGTGACTTTTAGCCCGGCATCTTTTACCGCAGAAGATGAAGTAACCATTACTTTGGATGTTGCCGGAACTCCTTTGGCAGGTGTAGACGATATTTATATCTGGATATTTTCCAATGATGGTGTAGGAGGAGGAAAAGATGGACTTGTAAATGGCCAGTGGGGAAACTCTTCCGAAGCGGCTAAGTTTACCAAAATTGCAACCAATAAGTTCACTTTCAAATTTATTGGGACAACCTTATTTGGCCAAAGTCCCGCAGAACTGATCAATTTTGGCTTTTTAGCTAAAACTAAAGACGGATCTAAACAAACACAAGATTTTAAGCCGTATAAGTTCGATCCATTAATTTTTGTCCCTTCGCAGTTCAGGGTATTTCCTGCCAAGTTAGATCAAACAGACATGGCTACAGTATACTTTCATCAAGATTTGGCAACAGAGCAATCCTTACAACGATTGTACGATGTAAAAGTAACCATCATCTTTTATGATGCTGGAGGAAATGAATTTGCAAGGAAAGCGGATGTAATCGCCAAAAAAGAGTCGGATAAACTATACTCATACTCTTTTATCCCTGAAAAATTGATTACGCTTCCGGCAGGCACCACACTTTCTAAGTTCAGCTATCAATTTTCGGGCAATCTTAGAGATGCCAATGGTGGAAATACAGCCACTTACGGCCCTGTGATTGAAATGGCTTATTTAACCTTTAATTAATTATTGAGATGAAGAATAAACTATTTTATTTATTACTGTCATTATCAGTAATAGTTTTCGGATGTAAGAAAATCGATTTTGATAATGAATCGAAGGGCGAAGCATTAGGTGCCTTTACACTTTCGGCACCAGAGAATAATGCTATTCTGGTATTGAATAGCGCTACCCCTAATGCTCAAATACAAATTACATGGTCGGCGGCTAAACCAGGCGTATCCACGCCACCTACGTATACATTTGTAGCGGCATTAAAAACTGGTTCCTTGGCGCAACCTTTATTGGAGGTACCTTCTAACGACAATGGAAAAAGCAATAAATTGACCATCACGCAAAAGCAATTAGATGACCTACTGAAGGCCAAGAACATTGCTGAGGGGGCAAAAACTGATTTGATTTGGAATGTGGTGGCCAATAATGGTAGCAAAAAAGAGTTTGCAAATGCAAATCACAGCCTTTCCATTACCCGTTTTGGGGATGGCATCAGCAATTTTGTATTATATGGACCTGTATCTTCATTTACGACAAATGTAGTGCTTAACCCTAATTCTGCGACTGATCTGCTCACCTTTAAATGGCAGAAAGCTTTTCCTGGGAAAACAGCCAGCGCCGTTACGTACAAGCTCAAATTGGTAGCAGAAGGTGGAAGTTTCGATAGTCCAATCTATGAAGCGGTTTCTAATAATGCTGGCTCGGATTCTACATTTACCATCAGCCATCAAGCATTAGATTTATTGTTAACTTCTAAAGGTTTTACCGACCAAGCAGCGTCGGCAAGGTTACAGTGGACCATAGAAGCTACTTCTGGCAATGTAAAGAAATATGCGGATTACGTAAATGATTTGAGCATTATAAGAGAAATCAATCTATTCATGGTAGGTTCTGCAAGCGAACACCAATGGGACAACACGAACCCTACCTATATGTTCAGGGATGCTGGTAACGGCAGTCTGTACACCTATACCGGATATCTAAGCGCTGGCGAATTTAAATTTATTACCGCCGTAGGCAGCTGGAATACCCAATATGGTAGTGACGGGGCTGGTGGCGTTAAGGTGAAACCACAGAGCTCAGATCCAGATCCTGGTACCTTTAACGTGGTTACTGCAGGCTTCTATACAGTGAAAATAGATATCAAGGCTTTAACCTTTTCTATCACACCATACAACACCTCATCGGCTACCACATATGCATCTATTGGTATTATTGGTAGTTTTAATGGTTGGGGTAACATCAATGCGATGTCCAAAACTACCTTTAACCCACATATTTGGCAGATCGTACAGCAATTTGACCAAAATTCTGAACTGAAATTCAGAATTGCTACAGGTTGGGAAGTTAACTGGGGTGTTCCTTCAGGAAACGAAACGAAGAAGTACGGCGTGGGAACCCGAGACGGTAGCAACCTTTCCGTTAAAGCGGGCAAGTACAAAATATTTTTCAACGACCTTACTGCAGAGTATATTTTTTATAACCAATAGCTGATTGCTTTCCGGAAAGCTTTATCTACTACAGGTAGCAACTTTTCGGAAAGCGATGTTTTTAATATGAAACGTTTTTCCCTTTTTTTCCTGTGCTATATCTATATACATTGCTCAATGGCCCAACACGGGCCGGTAATGCCTGTTGGAAACATTACGCAGGTTGAAACACAAGCGCAAAGTTTAAGTTTTAAAACCGAAAATGCCTATGGCGAAATCAGGGTTTATTCGCCTAGTATCGTCAGAGTAAGGTTAGATAAGAAGACTTTGGCAAAAGATTTTTCCTATGCAGTAGTGATGGCACCGCAACCAACCAAGCTTAACATTACGCAAAATGAAAATGAAATTGTGCTGCAAACGGATTCATTGAAGGCAGTGGTTTCCAAGAAACCATTTGCTGTGGCATTTTATACGTTGGATGGAAAGCTGATCAACGAAGATGAAAAAGGCCTACAAAATTCATGGGTTGCCGAAGAAGTGACCGCGTATAAGCATATGCAAGAAGGAGAACGTTTTGTGGGCTTGGGAGAAAAAACCGGAAATCTAGATCGAAAAGGTAATGGTTACACCAATTGGAATTATGACGCTTTTGGCTATTCAACGGGACAAGACCCGCTATATTCCTCCATTCCTTTTTACATTGGCATACATAACGGTCTGAATTATGGTGTTTTCTTAGACAATACCTATCAAACCGACTTTAATTTTGGAGCTAGCAATAATCGATTTTCTTCCTTCTCGGCACAGGGTGGGGCACTAGACTACTATTTCATCTACCATCAAAAAATGGCAGATATCATTACTTCATATACCGCTTTGACCGGGCGCATGAAAATGCCTCCGCTTTGGAGCCTTGGCTATCAACAAAATCGTTATAGCTACTATCCAGAAACTGAGGTGATGCGTATAGCGCAAACTTTAAGGGAAAAGAAAATTCCAGCGGATGGCATTACCTTGGATATTCATTACATGGATCAATACAAGCTTTTTACATGGGACAAAAGTAGGTTTGGCGACCCCTTGGCAATGAACAAAAAGTTAAATGCCTTGGGTTTTAGAACCACAGTGATTGTTGATCCCGGCATTAAGGTTGAGAAAGGTTATGAAGCTTATGAAGATGGGATAAAAAAAAGAATATTTGTCAAATATCCAGATAGTACGGATTTTACGGCGCAAGTTTGGCCGGGGTGGTGCCATTTCCCAGATTTCACTGCCGTTAAGGGCAGGGATTGGTGGAAGGAAAAAATCAAGTTCTTTTCTAATACGGGGGTAGATGGCATTTGGAACGACATGAATGAAATTGCCAGCTGGGGCCAAAAAATGCCCTCGAATATTATTTTTAATTACGAAGGGGCTCTAGCTAGCCACAAACAAGCCCATAATGTTTATGGTATGCAGATGGCGAGGGCGAGTTTTGAAGGCGCTATTGCGGCAACCAATAAGCGTCCGTTCAATTTAACAAGAGCTGGTTATGCCGGTTTACAACGTTACACGGCCATCTGGACAGGCGATAACCGCTCTGAAGAAGACCATATGCTGTTAGGTGTGCGTTTGATGAGTAGCCTGGGTTTAAGTGGAGTTGCTTTCACGGGAATGGATATTGGTGGTTTTACAGGCAATCCATCGGTAAGTTTATATGCCCGTTGGATACAGATTGGTGCATTTAACCCTTATTTTCGTAATCATACTGCGGTAAATACCAAATCATCCGAGCCTTGGAGCTACGGAGAAGAGGTGACCGAAATCTCTAGGAACTATATCAACCTGCGTTACCGTTTACTGCCATATCTGTATGCCACATTTAACCAAGCTGTTACTACAGGCCTGCCAGTAGTGCGTAGTTTGGCTATTGATAACACTTTTGAACCCAAGGTTTACGACACTCAGTTTCAAAACCAGTTTTTATTTGGTCCCGCATTTTTAGTGGCCCCTTTCGAAAGTAACAAGAATTACGGTAACATATTTTTCCCGAAGGGAAAGTGGTATAATTTCTATACTGGAGAAGTTATTGAAGGCCACACGGAAAAGGTAATTGGTTTAACCATGCAAAAGCTCCCGGTTTTTGTGAAAGAAAGTAGCATTATCCCTATGCAATCTTTGGTGCAAACCACGGCCGAAAAACCAACAGATACTTTGGTAATCCACATCTATAAAGGAGATAGCAACAACAGCTTCAACTACTACGAAGACGATGGTGAAAGCTACAATTATGAAAAAGGCGACTTCTATCAAAGAAATATCGTATATGATGCCGTTAAAAAGCAAATTGTGTTTCATAAGGTAGAAGGGAAGTACAAGTCAAAATTCACCAAATTAAAAATTGTCTTCCATGGTTTTAATATCGCCGATAAAATCAATGTTGGTAAAGCTGTACAGGATGATTTTGTGTCTTTTCTTACACCAATTTCGCGTTTCGACCCGCAAGGTACAGCCAATTCAGTAGAAGGTTATAAAGTCAAAAGCGTGGTGGTGGAAAACGTCGACAAGCAATTCGAAATCAAGTATTAACTCTATAAAGATGAAGAAATTATACGCCGTTTTATTCGCCCTCTTTTTTGGAGCAAACTTATTTGCACAGCTTCCCAAGTTGCAACGTGTAGAGCCCGCTTTTTGGTGGACCGGTATGAAAAACCCAAAGCTCCAATTGTTGGTGTATGGAAAGGATATTTCAGCAAATAGTGTGGCAATCAACTATGATGGGGTAAAGCTGGTAGAAGTACACAAAGTAGAGAACCCCAACTATCTGTTTTTAGATTTAGAGTTGTCTTCAGATGTAAAACCCGGTAAGTTTCCCATCGTATTTAGTTCCAATAATAAAAAACAGGCCGAGTTTGTTTACGAACTTAAACAAAGGGTCAAAAATGATCAGCTGCACCAAGGAGTAAATACAAAAGATTTTATCTACCTGATCATGCCAGATCGCTTTGCCAACGGCGATAAAACCAACGATGTAGTAAAGGGGATGAACGAAACTGCACTAAAAAGAGATAGTATGTTCTATCGTCATGGGGGAGACTTGCAAGGCATTATCAACCATTTGGATTATTTGCAGGAATTGGGAGTAACCACACTTTGGCTAAATCCGGTATTGGAAAACAATCAGCCGAAAACTTCTTATCACGGCTACGCCAACACAGAAAATTATAAGATAGATCCAAGATTTGGAACCAACGAACTATACAAAAAACTGGTAGACGAGTGCCATGCTAGGGGAATGAAAGTAATCAAGGATTTGGTACATAACCATTTCGGGACGGAACATTTTACCATTAAAGATTTACCGATGAAAAATTGGATACATCAATGGCCTGAATACACAAAAACTACCTACCGGGAACAGGTGCATTTTGATCCATACGTATCTAAAAGAGATAAAGATTTGATGGAAAAGGGCTGGTTTGACAAACACATGGCAGATTTAGACCAAACCAATGTTTTTGTACGGAATTACCTTACCCAAAGCCATATTTGGTGGATAGAGTATGCCGGGTTGGACGGATTTAGGCTAGATACCTATGCCTATAACAACTTAGAGTTTATGGCCGACTGGGCTGGTAAGGTTACTGCCGAATATCCAAATTTCACATTCTTTGGTGAAACATGGGTACATGGCGTACCCAATCAGGCTTATTTCACTGAGGGTAACAAAATCAACCAGGGAATTGATACCAAGTTGCAAGGAGTTACAGATTTCCAGGCGCTTTGGGGTATTAATGAAGCTTTAACAGGAAAATTTGGATGGATGGACGGCTTAGTAAGGCTATATAACGTATTTGCCAACGATTATCTGTACAAAGATCCAACACGCAATGTAGTCTTTTTGGACAATCACGATATCAGTAGGTTTTATTCGGTAGTAGGCGAAGACTTCAGCAAATATAAATCGGGTATTGCGTGGTTGTTAACCACCCGTGGCATTCCACAATTTTATTATGGCACCGAAATCCTAATGAAAAACTATGCTAACCCAGACGGCTTGGTCAGAGATGATTTTCCAGGGGGATGGCAAGGAGATAAAAGCAATAAGTTTACTGCTACGGGCAGAAGCAACAAAGAAAACGAAGCTTTCAACTACGTGAAAAAATTGGCCAATTACCGTAAAAACAATGATGTACTACAAACTGGTAAAATGATGCAGTTTATCCCTGAGGAGGGAATTTATGTGTACTTCAGGTATAACGACCTTAAAACGGTGATGGTCATTATGAATAGTAATGCAGAAGAAAAGATACTGCCTACTAAACGTTTCGCCGAAAGAATTTTATCATCAACTGCAGCAAAAAACGTGGTAACGGAAGAAATGATTAACGACATCAGAACGATTAAAGTTCCTGGAACTTCTACCCTGGTGTTGGAGTTACAATAAATTTAAAAACATCGCACAATGAAAAATCAATCACCAGAAGCCTTAAAAGCTTGCCTCTTTGACCTGGACGGCGTTTTGGTTGATACAGCCATATACCATTTTAAAGCTTGGCGCAAATTGGCCAATAATTTAGGTTTCGATTTTACGGAAGCACAGAATGAGCAGCTTAAAGGGATCAGCAGGGTAGAGAGTTTGAATAAAATTTTGGAATGGGGGAAGGTAGAGAAAACCCAAGAAGAGAAACAGTTACTTGCCGATCAAAAAAATGAATGGTATGTCGCAATGATTTCAAAAATGACTCCTGAAGAGGTTTTACCGGGTACGGTAGCTTTTCTTACTGCTGTTAAGGCTGCAGGTTATAAAATAGCTTTAGGTTCTGCCAGTAAAAACTCAGCATTAATTTTAGAGAGAACACTGCTTAGCCATTTTTTTGATGAGGTGGTAGATGGCAACTTGGTTAGCAAGTCTAAACCCGACCCTGAAGTTTTTTTAAAAGGAGCTTCGCTTTTAGGGGTGCAGGCCAGCGAATGTATAGTATTTGAAGATGCCGTAGCGGGTATTGAAGCCGCGAAGAGAGCAGGTATGAAAACAATAGGCATAGGTAAACCTGAAATACTTACGCAAGCGGACATAGTAGTTAGGGATTTAAGCGAGATAACAGTTGTTAGCCTAAAACAATTAAGTGATTTATAAAGGAAGAAGATAGCGAAATATAGATGAAGAATTATATCAAAGCACACGAATGGAATATTATTGAGGAAGGTTTTGATCCTCATTTGAATAAAATATCGGAAAGTATTTTCAGCTTAGGCAATGGTAGAATGGGCCAACGTGCAAATTTTGAAGAAACTTACTCCGGTGAAACCTTACAGGGCAATTACGTTGCGGGTGTTTATTATCCCGATAAAACCAGAGTAGGCTGGTGGAAAAATGGTTATCCGGAATATTTTGCAAAAGTACTTAATGCCGCTAATTGGATTGGCCTAAGCATTAAAATTGATGATGAAGAGCTAGATTTAGCCAAAGCCAGCGTACAAGAATTTTCTCGTGTGCTTAACATGAAAGAAGGCCACTTGCAACGTAAATTTAAAGCTACCCTGGCCAGTGGTAAACAGGTCCAAGTTTCGGCTACACGCTTCTGTAGCATCGCTGATGACGAAATAGGTGCATTGGAATATACCATAAAGGCATTGAATTTTGATGGCAAGCTAACCATTACTTCCTTTACTGATGGAGATGTAAAGAACCAAGATAGTAATTACGATGAGAAATTTTGGGACTTTGTAGCCGATGACTTACAAGGGAATGATACTTTTTTGACCCTAAGGACTAAAAAGACAGCTTTTGAGGTATGTACAGCAAGCCATACAGCTATTTATAAGCAAGGCAAGGAAATTTCAGCGGAGCTGGAAGCGATCAAAAAAGAAAAATATATCGCACAGCAATGCAAGGTAGAAATCAAAAGTGGCGAAGAGCTTAGTATCGTAAAAATAGTTGCCAACCTTTCGTCAGAAAACCACGCTAAAAATGAACTCCTACAAAAAGCGAAAGTCGTTTTGGAGAAGGCCGTAAGCAAAAGTTTTAATACCCTGTTAACAGAACAAAAGCAGGCTTGGGCCCAGAAATGGGAAGAAAGCGATATCGTGATCGAGGGCGATGTTGCCGCGCAACAAGCCATCAGGTTTAATATCTTTCAATTGTTCCAAACCTACACTGGTAAGGATGATCGTTTAAATATCGGCCCAAAAGGCTTTACCGGTGAGAAATATGGTGGTTCTACTTATTGGGATACCGAAGCTTATTGTGTACCGTTCTATTTAGCTACGGCACCGCAGGAAGTGAGCAGGAATTTATTGGTTTATCGCTATAAACAATTAGATAAAGCGATAGAGAATGCACAAAAGCTAGGATTTAAAAACGGTGCAGCCCTATATCCAATGGTCACTATAAATGGTGAAGAATGCCATAATGAGTGGGAAATAACTTTTGAGGAAATCCATCGCAATGGTGCTATCGCTTATGCCATCTATAATTATATTCGTTATACCGGAGACGAAGACTATTTGCAACAGTACGGTTTAGAAGTTTTGGTTGGCATTGCACGTTTCTGGAAGCAGCGAGTAAATTGGAGCATGGACAAGCAGCAATATGTAATGCTAGGTGTTACAGGGCCAAATGAATACGAAAACAACATTAATAATAACTGGTATACCAACTACCTGGCCGTTTGGTGCTTAAAGTATGCACAAAAAGCAGCGCAAATAGTTGCCGAAAAACATCCCGAAAGATATCAAGCTTTACTTGCGAAACTAAAATTAGACAAAGATGAATTTGTAGATTGGCAGCATATTGTCGCAAATATGTATTATCCATATGACAAAAAATTAGGAGTTTTCCTACAACAAGATGGTTATTTGGATAAAGAGCAGATTTTGGTGAAAGATTTGCCAGCAGCAGATCGACCTTTGAATCAAAAATGGAGCTGGGACAGGATTTTGCGTTCTTGCTTCATCAAGCAAGCGGATGTATTGCAAGGTTTCTACTTTTTTGAAGATGATTTCGACTTTGATGCCCATAAGCGTAATTTCGATTTTTATGAGCCCCGCACCGTACATGAAAGCTCGTTATCACCTTGCGTACATAGTATTTTGGCTGCAAAATTAAATGACGAAGCTAGGGCTTATGAGTTTTACCTAAGAACTTCTCGCTTGGATTTGGATGATTATAACAATGATACCGAAGATGGCCTTCATATTACTTCGATGGCCGGAACTTGGATGAGCGTAGTAGAAGGTTTTGCTGGGATGAGGGTACGTGACGATAAACTTGTTTTCAATCCATTCTTGCCGGAAAAATGGAAATCGTTTGCTTTTACGGTAGGTTTCAGAGGTGCAAATATCAAAGTAAATATCAATGCTTCTGAAATCAATATTACAAATACTACCCAACAGCCCGTTCAACTGGTTATCCATCAGCATGATTATTTGCTCAACGGAAATACCGAGTTAAAGGTTGCCAATTCTTTATTGGTTTAAATTGATGTGATGATGAGCAATGGAGTGCAACATTTATTTAGAGTGATCAACATGAGGCTGGTTGGAATGTTCTTAGTGTCGATAGTTTTTTTACAGCTCTTTTCCTGTAAAACGATAGAGAATCAGCAAAAAATGAAGAAAGACAATTTAGTGGTTTATCAGCTTTTGCCCCGATTATTTGGGAACAAGGTTACCACCAATATTCCTTATGGGACCATAACGCAGAATGGCAGTGGTAAGTTTAATGACATTACCGATAAAGCATTAAAAGGGTTAAAAGAGTTGCAGGTAGATTATGTTTGGTATACAGGAATAATTGCACATGCCAGTTTAACCGATTATAGCAAATACGGTATAGCAAAAGACGATGCTGATGTGGTGAAAGGAAGAGCTGGTTCACCCTATGCCATCCGTGATTATTATGATGTGGATCCTGATTTAGCCGTAGAGGTAGACCACAGGATGGCCGAATTTGAAGCATTGATCAAACGAACCCACAATCAGGATATGAAGGTGATCATCGATTTTGTTCCCAATCACGTAGCCAGAAGCTATCAATCTAATGCTAAGCCTGCGGGTGTTACTGATTTTGGTGCAAACGACAATACATCGGTCGCATTTGATGTGAAGAATGATTTCTATTACCTGCCAGGGCAAGCTTTTCGAGTTCCTGTTTCTGATCATCAAAAAAATGAACTGTCTGCTTTGCAGGATGGCAAATACGAAGAAAACCCCGCAAAAGCAACGGGTAATAATGTGTTTAAGGCGCAGCCTTCGGCAAGCGATTGGTACGAAACCATCAAATTAAATTATGGTATAGAATACTTGGATGGAAAAGAAATAAAGCATCTGGAACCTATCCCACCGGTATGGACAAAGATGAAGGAAATCTTAGTTTACTGGGCAAAAAAGGGAGTAGATGGTTTCCGTTGTGATGTGGCCGAAATGGTACCCGTTGAATTTTGGAGTTGGGTAATCCCCGAAGTCAAGAAAGTTAATCCAAAGCTGATTTTTATTGGCGAAGCCTACGATCCAAAAGTGTATGCCCAATATATTAACAAAGGCAAATTTGATTATTTATATGATAAAGTGGGATTATACGATGGCCTAAAAAAGTTAATTAGAAATGAAGAACATGCCAATGCGCAAGATATAAGGAATGTTTGGCAAAAGGAAACCGCGGGTTTTGATCATAGAATGCTTCGATTCCTAGAAAATCATGACGAAGAACGTATTGCTTCCAAAGGATTTGCTGGAGAGGCTAAATTAGCTTTCCCGGCCATGGTCGTTTCGGCTACCTTAGGAAAGGGACCGATAATGCTGTACTTTGGGCAGGAGGTAGGTGAGCCAGGGGCAGGTGTTGAAGGTTTTGGACAAGAAGATAATCGTACCACAATTTTTGATTATTGGGGAGTGCCTAATCATCAACGTTGGATGAACAACGGAAAGTTCGACGGCGCAAAGCTGTATGAAAATGAAAAAGAAATTCGTCAGTTTTATAAAGAATTAATGCAAATAAGGGCAACAAGCGATGCCATTACAAATGGTGAAATCCGTGAAATTCCGCTGGGCGATCAAAAAAGAGCTTACGCCTACTTGAGGTATTCCCAACAACAACGATTATTGATCATCGTGAACTTCAATAGGACAAATCGCCTGGCACAACAGATCAAACTACCATCAGATATACTAGGGATTAAACCAATAAAAGAAGCCAAAAACTTATTGAACAATCAAAAATTGCCAGTTAAAGATGGAAGCATAACGACGACCATATTGCCCACCTCGGCACAAATTATAGAATTTTAAGCTAAACAAAGGAAATCATGACTCAAAAACCAATACAGAAGCCAGTGTTAAACCTATCGCAAATCATTAACATGAGCGTGGGTTTTTTTGGTATACAGTTTGGATGGGATTTACAGCGAGCCAATATGGGGCGCATTTATGAGAATTTAGGGGCAAATCCTGATCAAGTTCCCTTGTTGTTTTTGGCGGCACCACTTACGGGTTTGATTGTACAACCAATCATTGGCTATTTGAGTGATAGAACTTGGCACCCAACGTGGGGTAGGAGAAGACCATATTTTTTTATTGGTGCATTAATAGCATCGATAGCTTTGGTTTTTATGCCGCACAGCAGCGAGTTATGGATGGCGGCCAGTTTGCTGTGGATATTGGACGTGTTTGGCAACGTGGCCATGGAGCCATTCAGAGCTTTTGTATCGGATAAGCTTCCAGATCATCAGGTGAATAGAGGTTTTATCATGCAGAGCATGATGATTGGCTTAGGCGGGAGCATCGCCTCAGCCTTGCCATGGATCTTTAACAATATGTTCAGTGTAAGCAACGTAGCCAGTTTCGGCGAAATTCCCCACAACGTAAAGTACTCGTTCTATTTGGGGGCATTTTTCTTTTTTGCTGCCGTTTTATATACCGTATTAACCACTAAAGAGTATCCACCTACCGAAGAAGAAATCATAGAAAGCAAAAAGGGTAAAGGTTTTATCAATGGAGTTAGAGAAATTTTAGCCGCTTTTAAACAGATGCCAAAGCAAATGCGAATCATTTCCTTGGTGCAATTTTTTACCTGGCCAGGTTTATTCCTAATGTGGTTTTATTACACCACCGCAGTGGCGGTGAACGTATTCGGAGGAAAAGATGCCAGCGATCCGGTATATGCGGCAGGTGCCGATTTTGGTAGTTTAACCTTGGCATATTATAGTGTGGTTACCTTCCTGTTTGCCCTGATATTGCCTAAAATAGCTGATGCCTTGGGCAGAAAAGCCACTCATGCCATCTGTTTATTGTGTGGTGCTTTAGGGTTGATCAGTGTAGCTTGGGTCCACGATAAAAATATGTTGTATCTGTGTATGACAGGAGTAGGTATTGCTTGGGCAAGTATTCTATCTATGCCGTATGCCATGTTAAGCGGGTATTTGCCGAAAGCCAAAGTGGGTATTTACATGGGGATTTTCAATTTTTTCATCGTAATGCCTGAAATTATCGCGTCGCTAGGTTTCGGTTGGCTGATGAGGAACGTCCTAAACAACGATCGTTTATTAGCTGTGCAATTGGGTGGAGGTTTAATGATCTTGGCCGCAGTAATCTGTTATCTATGGATAAAAGACAATAGAAAAGAAGATAAGATTTTAGCAACTGAATTGGCCATAGAGGAAAATAAAACGGTTTAATCTCTAATTTTTTAGTCCATGAAGAAAATTATCTATTTACATGTGTTTTTGATATGTTTGGCTTTGGGGTGTAAGAAAAGCGAAAACCCAGGTCCAACACCGGAGCCAGTTGTACCAACTGTATCGTCTACAGAATTACCTGCGGAGGCTAAAGAAGGTGTCGTTTTTACAAACAATGGAACAACGGCTATCGTGACACTGTATGCCCCGGGTAAAAATTCGGTTGCTTTATTGGGCGATTTTAATAACTGGTCGGCCACTACATCCAAAATGACCAAAACCCCAGACGGTAGCTATTTCTGGATCAAGATCGACAATCTGAATGCAGCTGCAGAGTATGCTTATCAATTTTTGGTAGATGATCAATTGAGAATTGCGGACCCTTATTGTGAAAAGATTTTGGACCCTGTAAATGATGCCTATATTGATCAGGCAACCTATCCCAATCTCAAAACCTATCCAACAGGAAAAACTACAGGCATCGTGAGTGTAATGCAGGCCAGCCAACCAACCTATACTTGGAAAAATAGTTCATTCGTTCGTCCGGCCAAAAATAACCTTGTCATTTACGAGCTTTTAATCAGAGATTTTACTGCAGGACATACGTATAATTCTGCGTTGCAAAAGCTAGATTATTTGGTAGGATTAGGTGTAAATGCCATAGAATTAATGCCTGTAAACGAGTTTGAAGGGAATTTGAGCTGGGGTTATAATCCTTCATTCTACTTTGCTCCAGACAAGTATTATGGTACCAAGAACGATTTGAAAAAATTTATAGACGAATGCCACGGCAAAGGAATCGCGGTTATTCTGGATATGGTTTTGAACCATTCTTTTAGCCAATCGCCAATGGTACAACTATATTTTGACGGTAGTAAGCCCACCGCTAATAATCCTTGGTTTAATGTAGAGGCCAAACACCCCTACAATGTGGGATATGATTTTAATCATGAAAGCGGAGCGACCAAAGCATTTTCAAAAAATGTAATGAAGTTTTGGATGCAGGAGTATAAAATTGATGGTTTCCGTTTTGATTTGTCTAAAGGGTTTACGCAAAGGCAATCCAATGATGAGGCTAGTTTTTCGACCTACGATGCTTCAAGGGTTAACATTTGGAAAGATTACAATAATTATATCAAAAGCATAGACCCTCATAATTTTTATGTGATTTTGGAGCATTTTGCTGATGTTACTGAAGAAAAAATACTTGCGGATGAAGGAATGATGTTATGGAACAACATTAATCATAATATGAACGAGGCAACCATGGGCTGGTTGGGCAATTCTAACTTTCAATGGGGGTTTTACACTGATCACGGCTTTACTAGACCGGAAAATTTGATTACCTATATGGAAAGTCATGATGAAGAACGTTTAAATTATAAAAATTTAACCTATGGAAATGCCGCGGGATCCTATAATGTTAAAGTGCTAAATACAGCGCTAAAGAGACAGCAGATGGCTGCAGCCTTTATGTTGGCTATTCCGGGGCCCAAAATGGTTTGGCAATTTGGTGAATTGGGTTACGAAGTAAATATCGATTACAATGGTAGGACAGGAGAAAAACCCATCAGGTGGAATTATTTTGATGAGGTTGATAGAAAAGAACTTTATAACATATATGCTAAGCTGATTAGGCTAAAAAAAGCAAATGGCATATTTAATTCAACCAATTTTAGTTATAACCTAACAGGCGGAGTTAAATATATTAAGCTTACGGAGGGAAGTAATACAGTGGTGGTGGTAGGTAATTTCGATGTAGTAGCCCAAACAGCTAATATTGATTTTGGTAGTGGTGGTACTTGGTACGATGCGATGGGCGGCAATATTTCCCTGTCTTCTAATCATTACGGCCAAAATCTATTGCCTGGAGAATATCATGTTTATAGTAAAACAGCTTTGGTACCATAGTTTCATAATGTATTTGTAAGTATGTCGTCTTGAATCATTTGCTATCATCAATTTATCGCCGAAGAATAATCAGCCGATTTTTCCCAATCGCTAACTTCCATTTGGTTTGACCAACAGCTAGATTTTCACGCAGATGGTTTGCATAAGCTTTTTACTAATCTCTATTTAATGTTTGCTTAACATTAAGGCTGTTATTTTGTGGTTGAGATTCAAATAGCACATCGATCTATAAAATTTTAAGAAAATTTACCTTGTTGTTGGTTGATTTTCTTTTTGTTACTTTTACCTGTGTGCTTCATTTCAAAAGAAAGTAAACGATAGGTCATAAAACAATATTTTGGTGTTAAGATATGCTTCCTTTTCGGAGATTTAGTAATGAACAAATAAAAGACTTACGAGAAGGAAATGAACCTGCGTTCCAACACGTATATCTGTTCCTTGCACCAAAAGTATACAGTTTCGCTTATCGCTTTTTGAAAGATAAGACACAAAGCGAAGAGATAGTACAGGAAGCCTTTATCACGCTTTGGGAAAATAGACAGAAATTGGATGAGGAAAGGCCATTGGAACCTTATCTGTTCACCATATCCAAACGTTTGGTATTAGATAGTCTCAGAAAAGCAACCAGTTCCCAGGCTTTAAGGGAAAAGCTAATGCTTAAAATTTCCGAAAACCATAACGAAACTGAAGAGAGCATTATTCTTTCTGATCTGATGGCCTTTGCTGAAAAAGCGATACAAGAACTGCCCAAACAGCAACAAATTGTTTTTCGCCTAAGCCGTTTTGAAGGACTTTCCTATGAAGAAATAGGTGAACGCCTAAACCTCTCAAAAAATACCGTAAAAAATCATCTGGTAGTGGCCGTCAAAACCTTGAAAACGCATTTAGGTAACGAAGAAATGATTTACGCGCTACTGCTGTTGATCAATTTCTTTTGAAATTATCATATTGATTATAAGTTGTTTGTGCTTTTTTTGAAAAAATATCACCATTCAACTAGTCCTAAAGTTCCCTTCACACGTATTCTTTATATGTAGCCGCAATTTGCTGCTCTATAACCAATATGAACTCGGAAAACCACAGGTTGCAATTTTTGTTACAATCACTGATTGACCATACCATTACTAAGCAGGAACTTGAAGAGCTTGCAGAGTTATTGAAGCAATCGGACGATAATGAAGCTGTTAACGTACAAATGAGGCGCAGTTGGGAAAGTAACGAAGCTCCTCTTAAGAATCTTGATGAAGGATTATACGCCAAAATTGTTAGTGATTCTCGCTTTATAGCTGCTGCTCCCCAAAAGCAAACCATCATAGCAAAGTTAACTGCTCGAAATACTTTAAGATATTACGCGGCTGCCGCGGTACTCATTTGCTGTTTTTTGGGTTTGTATCTTTATAGGTATCAAGCATTGGAGCCAACAAGCAAGTCAAATACTTCTGAGTTTGCTCATAACAAGGGGATAAATGAACAAGTTGACCATGTCGTGTTAACACTTTCCAATGGGAAGAAACTGGTATTGGATCAGGCCGCCAACGGGCATTTAGGCAATGATAACAATGCTTTGATTTCAAAAACCAAAGATGGCCAAATTGTCTATAACCTTGGGAATATAGATACAGATAGTAGCGGTGAATTGGCTTATAATGCTATCTCTACACCCATAGGAGGTACTTATCAACTTATTTTGTCAGATGGGACTAAAGTTTGGCTTAACTCTAAATCAACGCTTAAGTTTCCGGTAGCTTTTAGTAAAACCCAAAGAAATGTAGAATTGGTAGGAGAGGGCTATTTTGAGGTTGCCCATGATAAAACCAAAACTTTCATGGTGTCGGCAAAGGATATGGATATACAAGTGTTGGGTACACATTTTAATGTTTCAGCTTACGATGATGATAACACCGTGAAGGCAAGTTTAATTGAAGGTTCTATAAAAGCAAATCACAACAACTCAGCTATACTATTGAAACCGGGCCAACAGGCTGTATTGAGAAACGGCTCTTCACAAATGATAGCTAAAAGTTTTGAAACTGATGAAGTAATGGATTGGAAGAATGGCTATTTCATATTTAGAAACGAACCCATTGGCGAAATCATGAAAAAGATAAGCAGATGGTACAACATAGAAGTCAAATACCAGGGCAATGTCAGTAATGAAGCGTTTGGCGGAAAATATCTGAAAAGCAATTCGCTTGCCGAGCTATTGAGCAGTTTGGAACTGACAGGTACCGTAAAGTTCAAAATCAACGGAAGGAGGGTAACTGTAATGCAATAATTCTACCACATCCAAACAGTTACATAAAATCAGGAGAGCTTGGACCCTCTCCCGATTTGCAAGCATCAAATGCTTTCCGGTAACTAAACTGACAAGAAGAGACAGATTAATTTAACCAGTATTCAAATGTATAAAAATTATACTTCTTTATTACGTGGAGTTTTCTGCGTGCCTTTAAAAATATTGCTCATAATGAAACTCATTATTGTTTTATTAACTATGGTAGGTTTGCAGGTAGCATGTGCTACGAGTTTTGCCCAGCAAATTACCCTATCTAAAACCAATGCAAAACTAGAAAGCGTAATTGCCGAGTTGGAAAAACAAACGGGTTATAACTTTATTTATAACTCTGGAATGATCAGCAAGATCAGTAACGTAACGCTATCCGTAAAAAATGCTTCTTTAAAAGAGGTGCTTAACAAAGCGTTAGAGAACCAATCGTTGAGCTTTACCATCAATGGTAATACAGTGGTCATTGTAGAGAAGGAACAGAAGCAGACGCAAATCAAAATTACGGGTACCGTAGTGGATAAGGATAATATGCCTATACCAAATGTTTCGGTAACGCTTAAAGACAGCAAGGTAGTTGAACTCACCAGTTCCGAAGGGAAGTTCAGTATCAATGTGCCCAACAGTAATGCAGTTTTGGTGTTTAGCTTTTTGGGCTTCGAAACTACTGAAGTAAAAGTGGGTAATCAGACCAATTTAAAAGTAGTACTCAAAGAAAATATCAATGCCCTAAACGAAGTGGTAGTAACCGCTTTGGGTATTAAACGTGAGGAAAAATCTTTAGGTTATTCGGTAACCCAAATCAAAGGCGAAGAATTGACCGATGCCATGTCCAATAACTGGACCGATGCTTTGACGGGTAAAGTTGCGGGTTTAAATATGATTAAATCAGGTGGTGGCCCAGCGGGTACCAACAAGATTATTTTAAGGGGCGAAAGTAGTTTAAGTGGCGATAATTCGGCACTTATTGTGGTAGACGGTGTAGTGGTAAGCTCAAAAATATCGGAAAGCAATGGTTCCTATTTAGGTACAGAAAATCCAGTGGATCACGGTAACGGAATCAGCGATTTGAATCCTGAAGATATTGAAAGCGTATCTGTATTAAAAGGGCCTGGTGCTGCGGCGCTTTATGGTTCAAGAGGAGCCAATGGAGCCATTATCATCACCACCAAATCCGGTAAGGAAAATCAAAAAGGTTTAGGTATTTCGTTCAACTCAAACGCTAGTTTTGGCACCATCAACAGATGGCCTGATTTCCAATACGAATATGGACAAGGCGCTATTGGTGTTAATGATTATTACTCTTGGGGAGTTACCGAAGATGGGCCGAACACTAAAAACACAGGCGCAGCCTGGGGCCCTAAATTTGACGGTCAGGAATATTACCAATGGGATCCGAACCTATTGACCAGAGGCAATGAAAGAACACCTTGGGTGCCTTATAAAAACAATAGGAAAGATTTCTTCGATGTTTCACAGACCTATACCAACAGCCTATCCATAAGCGGTGGTAATGCAAAAACCACTGCACGCTTAAGCTTCACCAATCTTCAAAATAAATGGATTGTGCCCAACACGGGCTATGATAGGAATACGATAGCTTTAAACGTTGCACAAAAAGTAAACGATAAACTTTCTATCACTACCAAACTAAGTTATAACAATAAAAGCAGCGATAACCTTCCCTCAACAGGCTATAACAATCAAACCGTGATGTATAACATCATTGCCTTAGTACCAAATGCAAACCTCGATTGGTATAAAACCTATTGGATTCCAGGCAGCGAAGGTTTAAAGCAATTAAGAATGTTCAGTAACGGTTTAGATAACATTTACCTATCGGTATATGAAATGCTGAATAAAATGAACAGGAACCAACTGATTGGTACGATTAGTGCAAATTATGAATTCTCTAAAAACCTAAATCTGATGGTAAGAAGCTCCATCGATTGGGCAGCAGAAGGAAGATCGCAACAAAAACCAAAGGATGCCGCAAGATTTCCAGAAGGGATGTTTCGTACGCAGGACCTAGACCAAAAAGAAACCAATAGCGACTTCTTATTAAATTATAAACAGAAAATAGGTAAAGATATAGAAGCCTCTTATTCCGTTGGAGGTTCGGCAATGATCAATAAATACAAAATTATTTCCATCAGTGCCGACAGGTTAAGATATCCTGGGATATACAGCTTCTCCAATGTGCAGGACAGGACCGAAGTAGTTTCGAGCACGAGAGAATATGCCGTAAACAGTTTATACGGTATGGCACAGTTTTCATTCAGGAATTATTTGTTCCTTGATATTACGGGCAGAAACGACTGGGCTTCAGTTTTGGCCACCAAGTCATCTCAAAAAAACGTGTCCTTCTTTTATCCTTCGGTAAACGTCAGCGCCCTATTCTCCGACATGTTCAAACTGCCCAAAGCCATTACCTTTTGGAAACTCAGAACCTCTTGGTCGCAAGTTGGCGGCGGCGGCGTAGTACCTTACCTAACAGGCTATTATTATAACCCTCGTACCACTTATCCATCTGGAATGGCTAATCCCAGCTATATTGCCAATGAAGATTTAAGGAATGAGCTATCGAGCACCATTGAGGTAGGTACCGATATACGTTTATTCAAAAGTAGGTTAGGCTTAGATGTAACCTATTACAGAAGCAATATCAAAGACCAGATCTTGAATGTTCCTTTGGATAGGGCAACAGGATATAACTATAGCGTAATGAATTCTGGTCTGGTACAAAATAAAGGTATTGAAATTCAACTGAACGGCGTACCTGTAAAGTCTAGGAAAGGATTAAATTGGGAAGTTACAGGGACATTTGCTGCCAATCGAAATAAAATTGTATCACTTGCAGACAGTGTAGATACCTATGTAATGCAAACTGGCCCTCGTGGTTCAATGGAAGCGAGAGTAGGAGGTCGTATGGGCGATTTATATGGATTGGGTTACTTGCGTTCACCAGATGGACAAATTGTATATAACTCGCAGGGCTATCCCATGCTTACCGAGCAGGCTATCTATTTAGGTAGGGCCACACCAGATTTCAACTGGGGGATTAGCAATGATTTTAGGTACAAACAATGGAGATTAAAAGTGTTGATTGATGGTCAATACGGAGCAGTTGCCTACTCCCACACCCATTCAGCAGCCTCAGTTGCAGGTAAACTGACCAACAGCTTACCAGGAAGATATACCGGAATTATTGGAAAAGGTGTGCAGCGAAACCCTGATGGGACCTATCGTCCTAATGATGTGGTTGCCGAGCAGGTAGGAACCTATTACACCGAACACTTTAAAGGTGATAACGTAGAAGCAAACACCTTCAGTACCGATTTCATTAAACTAAGAGAGATGAGATTGGATTATACCCTACCAGCAAGTTTAGTGAAGAAAATGAAACTGCAAAAAGCCGTGGTGGGTATTTATGGTCGGGATTTGTTTGTGTGGAGTGATTGGCCAGCCTACGATCCAGAATTTGGAACCTTAGGCAATAGCGACGTTCAAAGAGGATTTGAAGTAGCGCAATTCCCATCCGTAAGAACATTTGGCGTTAACGTATCATTTAGTTTTTAAGAAGAAGCCGAGATGAAAAAGATTATAGCAGCATTAATCATTACAGGAAGCTTAGTTTCTTGTACCAAGAATTTTAGTGAATTAAATACCAGCAAAGACGGTGCAGTAATGACTACTCCCGAAACTTTGTTGGGACCAGCAGTGCATGATGTATTAAAGAGGAACCTGAACAGATGTTTAAGGCTTACCCACGAGCTCATGCAAGTGCATGTAACCCTTTCTGATGGCGATGAAATACATCGATATGTGATCAGACCGCAGGAGTCTGATTATATGTGGAACAATTGGTACCTACAGTTGACCAACATTAGAGATATGTATGCCGGAGGTGATGCCATCAATAGCAATGCCTACATGGGCATTTCCTTGGTCTTAGATGCCTGGATATCCTCATTGTTAACAGACGTGTACGGAGACGTCCCTTATTTTGATGCCAATAAAGGTCGTGAAGGTATTTTACAACCTCGTTTTGATAGACAAAAGGCCATATACGAAGACTTGTTCAAGAAGTTGGAAAAAGCTAATGAACTATTTAAAACAGCCACTTTAGCCGATACAGAGGCCAAGTTGGATCCCATTTACGCAGGCGACTTAACTAAATGGAGAAAGTTTGGAAATAGTCTTTATTTAAGATTGTTGTTAAGAGTTTCGGGAACCGGAGAACTTAATGCCATCAATAAAATAGGAGAGATTGCAGATACCAAGAAAAGCAATTATCCCGTTTTCACCAACAACAACGATTCGGCTATTTTAAAATTCCAAACTACGGCACCTTACCTATCGGAATTTGCCGAATATCGAGACCTCGATTTTCAGGTAAATAATAGCTTGGGCGAATTTTTCATCAATAACCTAAATGAATGGAACGATCCACGTCGTGAAAAATGGGCCTCTAAAAAAGACAATGCCTACGTAGGGATTCAAAGTGGTTATCCCGTTGGACAAGTACCAGCACCGCAATCACAATATTTAGCCGCTTTAAAGAGCGAGCCACTTTTGGGAAATATCATTAATTATCCAGAACTGCAGTTTATTTTAGCGGAGTGTGCCTTAAAAGGATATATCCCGGGCGATGCACAACCTTACTATGAAGCAGGTGTCACCGCGGCCATCACCATGTGGGGGCTTACCGTGCCTACGGGTTACCTCACCGACTCGAGTGCACAATGGTACCCTAATGATGATGCCTCATTGAAACTCCATAAAATCATTCTTCAAAAATATTATACCTTATTTTTTACGGATTTCCAATCGTGGATAGAATACCGTCGTACCGGCTTCCCAGTTTTACCTAAAGGTTTTGGCTTGCAGAACGATGGAATCATGCCAACCAGATTAAAATACCCAGTGAATGTACAACGTGTAAACAGAGAGAATTACTCCATTGCGGTGGCTAATATGGGTGGCGACGATTTAAAGACTAAAGTTTGGTGGAATAAATAATGATGGAAATGAAAAAGAATTTAAAAATAGCAATAGGATTTATCTTAGCCTTGTTCGCTTTGGCATCATGTTCAAAAAATGAAAACGAGGCCTTGGGTACCATTAGTCCAATCATAGGAGTCAACTATGTTAAGGCACTTCATAATGGTGATGACGTTAATTTAGTGAAAGAAAAATTGATGGGCGCCACACAAATTGCGGGAGTGGTGATTTCAGATAAAAACAGTGGAAATTTTGACAGTAAAGAGTTCGTTTTACAAAATACCAACAAAGGCACCATTGCGGGGTTGGTCATTAAATTAAACGATCCCAATACGACCATCAATTACGGAGATTCGGTTAAAGTAGAAATCGAAAACTGTATACTGACAAGAGAAAAAGGAGTGATGAAAATCAAAGGAAACAGCCTAACACTTTCAAAAGTGACAAAAGTTTCCTCAAATAATACCCTTAAACCAATTGTTTTAACACCAACGCAGTTGTTCTCGCAATTTTATACCAGAGAAAGCACCTTAATTCAACTAAATAATACCACTATTCCCGATTTGATAGGTGGCGAAGTTTTTGCCGGAGAATATCGGTTAAGTGAAAATACTGCCATCTCTCTATTCCTAAACACAAGTGCCAATGCCAATTTTGCCCAAAAGTTTTTGCCTATGGTGGCTTCTTTTATTGGAATTCCCACTTATTACAATGCAAGTTCTGATTACTATAATACGGCGAAATTGCTCTTTAAAATGCCTAACGAAGATGCAGTCTTTAATCAAACAGGTTCCGTTTATTTAAACTTTCCGGAAGATTTTGAAGCGGCAGCAGCAAGTTCCAAATCACAATTTGTAATGCCTGCCATTAACGATAAGGTATCCTTTAAAACAGGAACGTGGCGAATTTACCAGGGAATTATTGGCGATAAGATTAATCAGGACAAGTTTAACCCTGTAGGTAAGCAGGCCATTAGGTTACAGGAGCAATTGAGTGTAGCAGCCTATTTGGAAATGGATTTCGATTTGCCAAATGGTGCTTCGCAAATTACCTTTTCTTATGGTGCTACCAATCCGGCAACGGGCACTGCTGTACCAAGCACTTTCATCTTGGAATATTCGCAGGACGGAGGTACCTCTTGGACACAGGCAGGCAACTCCTTAACCAGCGATGCAACGGTAGCGAAAGAAGCATCGTTCAGCTTAAATATTGTTGGAAACGTAAGGTTCAGGATCAATAAACTAGGGTTGGGAGCCAACGGGGCTGTGGTTAAAAATGGTCTGTTAAACATAGACGATTTTAAAGTTTATCAAAATGTCGATTAAATATTAATCATACAATTATGAAAAAGATATTATCTATTTTTTTAGCAGTAGTAGTCTTATTTGTCGCCTGCAAGAAAAATACATCAGAAAATACGCCTACAAATCCTTCCATTACCAGTATTGTGCCTGCCGTAGCGCAAGCAAACCAAGTAGTGGCCATTAACGGAAAACGTTTTTCAAAAAACACTGGAGAAAACATTGTGAAATTTGCGGGTGTAAGGGCCGAGGTAGTTTCGGCAACAGAAACCGAATTAAAGGTGAAAGTTCCCGCTAATGGTAGCACGGGCAATGTCACCATTACCATCAATAATCACACTTCCAAAGGCCCTATCTTCACTTATGGGGTTGCCGGAAACGACCCTATAGAATATGAGTACATTACCTCAACCTATGCAGGTTCCGCTACCGCTGGCAATGTTTATGGGGTGTTATTGGAAGCGCAATTTTCAACACTTGAAGGTGTAGCCCTTGACGAGAGCACTGGCGACCTGATTTTGGCAGATAGAGGCAACCAGATCATTAAGCGAATTAAGAAAAACGGAACGGAGGTTGAATTTGTAGCGGGTGTTAAAGGTGCAGGTACCGTAAATGGCCCTGTTGATGTGGCAAAATTTAACAACCCTTATAAAGTTGCGGTAGATAAATTTGGAAATATTTATACGGTGGATAATGGGGGTGCACGCATCAGAAAAATTGATATCGCCACCAATATGGTCTCTACTTTTGCAGGACCAACAGGTGCTAGCGTAACCACAGGATTTATTGATGGGCCAAGTACTACCGCCAGATTTAACGTTCCTATCGACGCGGTGGTAGACAATGAAGGATATGTTTATGTGGCCGATGCCAATAACAGCGCTATCCGAAAAATTAGTCCCGATGGAAATGTGACGACCTTGGCAGGAGCCGGCCCTTCGCAAAATGCTTTGGTAGATGGCGTATGGCCCAACGTAAGGTTAAACAGGCCTTCAGGAATTTGCCTGGATAAAGATGGGATGCTATTGGTCGCAGACAGGTACAATAACGCTATCCGAAAAATTGATCGACATACCGGAAAAACAACCACCATTGCAGGAACCGGTACCGCAGGTTTTAAGGACGATGAAGCACTAAAGGCCACTTTTAATCACCCTTTTGGTATTCACGCCGATAAACACAACAATATTTATGTGACCGAATTGAATAACAACGCGGTAAGGATGATCACACCAGAAGGCCGTGTAATTACCATTGCCGGCAATGGTGCCCTTGGCTTTGCAGAAGGAAAGGCCGGAGTATCTCAATTTTATAATCCTACAGACGTAACCGTAGATGACGATGGAAATATTTTCATAGCAGATATGAGTAATAACAGAATTAGAAAGATTGTTAAAGTTCCCAAAATCTAAACCATATCATGGGAGATTCCAATTTGGGATCTCCCTATTTTTGATAGAAAAACTTCATAATCATGGCAGTTAAAGCCATTCCCAAATCATAAATATCAAATGAAAGATAAAATACACTGGTTAATATTTTTGGTAGCTTTTTGGGCTGTTGGTTGTGCCCCAAAAAAGAACGCAGTTAGCTCAAATGCCACACTAGAACTATTGGATAAAAAAGACTGGAAAATTGATACCCTGCGTAAGGACATCGTTTGGTATCATTACAGTTCAACCAGCGACCCTGAATTTGCCAACCAAAATGTAAATGTAGTGAGCTTTGATCCGCGGGTTAAAATGGGCAATGCACTGTTGGAGTATAAAAAAGAGAAAGATTCCTTATCTGTATTTGCCTCGAGAATAACTGGGGCAGTTGCAGGGATTAATGCTACCTATTTTATTGAAAAGAAAGACTCTGCAGACTATATGCATCTTCGTTTAAAAGGTAGGGACATTCAGCAGGTAAAAGTACCCAAAAGCAGTATTTATTGGTGGAAGCATCAAGGTATGATGACTTTTAACGATGAAGGTACCCAGTTCGATATACAATTTTCTCCAGAAGATTTCACCAAAGTTAAAGCCTCCAATATCATTACCGGAGCACCCATGTTGATTGATAATTTCAAGCCCGTCGGTTTAACCTTTGCCGATACTGCTGGTTTAAAAGTCGATTTGAAAAAGCTTCATTATGAGCACTACCTTAAACACCAAGGTGTACGTCATCCGCGTACGGCAGTAGCCGTGACCAAGCAGGGCAAATTATTATTGATCACGGTTGATGGTAGGAATACCATGGCTAAGGGCATGTCGGCAAAAGAACTTACCCAGTTTTTGAGACGTTTCTTTAATCCAAAAGCAGCCATGAATATTGATGGCGGAGGCTCTACCATGATGTGGATCAAAGGCCAAATTCCCAATGGCATTGTAAACTATCCTACAGACAATAAAAAGTTTGACCACTACGGTCAGCGTATGGTCGAAACGGCCTTGTTCATCAAATAAATTGAATTAGAGATAATTGAAATAATTCCAAATCATAAAGAAAATGAAATTTAAACTACTTATAGTTACCCTGATCAGCTCGATCAGTATGAATGCACTTGCCCAAGGCAAGTTAAAAATTGGTTTTTCCATTGGTATTAATGCATTGACCCCTAAAAAAATGCAGCAAATTAAAGCGGCAGATATTGATTGTATTGAAACAGGTTTAACAGCTTACATCAATAAAGACTCTCTGACCTTTAAATTTTCTGATGCAGAAATGATCAGCAAGATTAAAGCTGCCAAAAAAGCGGCAGACGACGCTGGGGTGCAAA
Organism: Pedobacter sp.; assembly: GCF_039594775.1. Classification (GTDB taxonomy): domain Bacteria; phylum Bacteroidota; class Bacteroidia; order Sphingobacteriales; family Sphingobacteriaceae; genus Pedobacter. Next base: position 602,867 of record NZ_JBCNMT010000002.1, read on the forward strand.
TTTGGTCTATCCACATGCCCTACGGAAAAGAAATAGACATTTCCTTTGTAGACGAAGAACGACGCAAAAAAGTAATTGCCTTTCATAAAAAAGGTCTTGAGTATGCCAAGCTTTTACAGCCTAAAATCATTCTATTTCATCCTAGCTATTATTTAGGTTTAAACGAACGCGAAGAGCGTATCAAACAATTGGTGAAATCGGTAAAAGAACTCAATGCAGAAGTAAAAGCAGTTAAAGCCACTATGGTGGTAGAAAACATGTTGGGACCAGCGTTATTGGTGAGCAAAGGCGATCAGGAACGCCCGCTATTACGTTCGGTAGAAGAAGCCACCACCATATTCAAGATGTTCCCTAACGATGTTTATGCTGCGGTAGATCTGAACCATATTTCAAAGCCTGAGGAGTTATTGCTTGCCCTAGGTAAAAGAGTGAAAACACTACACGTAGCCGATGGTGATGGAAAGGCCGAAAGACACTATTTCCCCTGCGATGATAAAGGCGAGAACAACTGGAAAGCCATTTTTGAAGCTTTGGCAAAAATCAACTATAATGGACCTTTCATGTACGAGAGCAGCACCAAGGACTTGAAAGCTTACAGAGAATGTTATAACAAGCTTAGTGCGCTGTAGTTTCTGAGCGGAAAGACTTACGAAGTTTCGAAAACTTCGTAAGTCTTAAAAGCCTATGCCTTTACGCCAGTGGCATTCAGCATTAACTGGTGGAGTTCCGTATTGCGAACAAAAGGACTCATTAAAGTGCTGCCAGGGCCAAAGGCCGCTAATTCTACGTAATCGGCGGAGTGTTCCATAGAACCCCAATTTACCGAAGTATAATTGCTTTGTATCTTTCCGAAAAGTTCAAAAGGTAGTTTGCGCACATTATATAGCCCGCCGCCATCTAGTTTTTCGTAATGCGTTAAAATGTCTTTTGCTTGTTCATTAGAAATAGCATAGCCCTGTGCATCATGAATCAAGGCAATAAGGTTGGCAGCCGTATCATTTGGTTTGATATTGTTCAATACCCAATCATTGCTATGTTTGAATTTTTGCAACAAGTCAAATTTTTGATCGGCATTTTCCTCTCCAAAAAGTCCTGGGTTTCCATTTCCATGATCCGTAGTTATGATCACCAAGGTATTTTTGTCCCTTTCTGCAAACTCGATTGCTTTTTCTACGGCCAAATCAAATTCTAGTTGATCAAATAGTAAACCCGGCGTATCATTAGAATGGGCGGCCCAATCTACTTTCCCACCCTCTACCTGTAGCACAAAGCCATCCGTGTGATCTTTCATTAGATCAATAGCTTTTACGGTCATTTCCGCCAAAGTAGGGATGGTAACCTGCTGGTTTTTATCGTGGGCATAGTCTAGACTATAAGGAAGGGCATCATTGTCAAATACGGCAAGTATCGGCTTTTGATGGTTTAGTGCTAACATTTGTTGCTTTGTTTTGGCAAGCTGATAATCTGCTTTTTCAAATTGCGAATACACATCTACTTTATCGCTCCTTTTCTTTGCATTGAAATATTTATCGCCGCCGCCCATCATCACATCAAACCTAAGCGGTAGATATTGTAAAGCGATCTCATTTTGGTTGCTTCTAGATTTATTACAGATGCAAAAGCCTGCAGGCGTGGCATGTGTAATGGGAACCGTAGTTACGCAACCTACTTTTTTGCCTGCTGTCTTAAATTTTTGAAGTATTGGCGTGTTGCATGAACCATCGGCATTTACATTTAGCTTTCCGTTGTTTACCCTAACACCACCTCCCCAAGCAGAGCTTGAAGCTGCGGAATCTGTCACCATCGAATCGGCAGAAGCGGTGTCCATAAATGCTCTTACCACTTTGTTTTCACGGTACAGGGAAATCCATTTGCTTTCGCGGCCGTACATGCGTTGAGACATCAGATTGGCCATGGTGAGGGTACCATTACTCATGCCATCGCTCACCAAAAAAATAATGTTTTTGGCAGTCCCAGCAATGCTTTCTTCTAATGGACTAAATAATTGCCCAAAAGACTCTGTGGTGCTTAACAGCGAAATGCCTAGGGCTGATAAGGTGCCCTTTTTAAGAAAATCCCTTCTGATCATGTTACAAAATTAGCGGCCGAATATTAAGTGCACATTAACTTGCGTCGTACATCAGGTTAACTTTGTTGGCTTTTGTCATTCCGAGGTACGGCCTGCCCCGATTTCTCGGGGAGGAATCTCCTCTTTTTCCTACTAGATTCTTCGCTGCGTATGTTAGACTTACGAAGTTTTTAGATGCGCAAGTAAAATTAAACTTCGTAAGTCTTATTGTATTAGATCCTTCGCTACGCTCTTGATGACAAGCGTAACGCTTATAGCCCATCGAGAAATAATCATAAAAATTGCCGCCACCGGCATGAACAAATTATCAATAGGATGAAAGCTTGTCGCTCTAGAGAGGAAAATTTTCATCCAAATTAATATTGGATATGCAATTGATAGGCTTAATCAGTTATGGATGTGTTGAAACCTGACTGTTAAAAGTGTATTTTAAGCTAATACCACTAGCACCGTTTTGATATAAAGGAGCAGCTTGGAAATTCTGCTGGTTAAAACCTAATGCGTGTTTAAGATAAGGATAAACTAAATAGCTGAGTTTGGTAGACAGGATGCCAAAACCTGCGCCAGCCACCACGTCACTAAACCAATGTTTGTTATTGTACATCCGGAGTGTACCTGTAGCTGCGGCAACGGCAAAGCCAGCATAGCCAATCCAGGGCGATTGGTCTTTAAATTCCTGATGTAATTGTTCGGCGGCGGCAAAAGCGGTAGCGGTGTGACCAGAAGGGAAGGAGTTGTAGTTCGAACCATTAGGCCTCATGCGTCCGGTACTGCTTTTTAACCCCTGTACAATTGCCGCGGTAAAGCCAGTGCTTAGTAGGGCAATAAAGGTTTGGTCCTGTACACTGTTTCGGCCCTTAATACCCATCATATCTAAGGTATACATTCCTGCCAGTGGTGTATATTGTAGATAATTGTCAATTTTTGCCACAAACTGAGGGTTATGTTCCATAAGTTCCGTTTTGGTACTCCAATCTAATTGCAGCAAAGGTTTGTTGTTAAGCGACACAATCCCGTAGGTAATTAAAGTAGCAGGAAAAATATAAGGTTGGTAATTTCTAAAGATAGAAGGATTTGGAGCAATATCATTATGAAATGATACTGTATCAGCAAGCTGTGCCCATAGCATAGACGGGAGTAGGCATAGAGATAATAACAAGGTTTTCATCACCGACATAATTTTAACCAAGCTAAATCTCAAACCTGAAGTAATTCTGTAGTTAGAAAAGCAAAGTGAAAGTGTGTAAGTTGTTGCGGTAGACATAACTTATTTGAAAGTTCTGTAAATTGATGATCTGTTTTGCAATGGCAAGGCCCAAACCCATTCCCTCCGAAGCTGGATTTTTATAAAAGCGTTCAAAAACCTGTTGGTTGTCTAATCCATTTTCATTTCCTGTATTTGAAATTACTAATTTATTTTCTGACAAGTCGATATGAATATTCCCCCCTTGATAATTGTGTCTAATGGCGTTACTAAACAGATTGTTCAATAAAATATCTAGCAAATATTTGCTCATGTTTATTTCCTTTGGCTGTAATTGTTGTGAGTATTTGATGCCTTTGTTTTGCATGAGCTCCTGAAAATGTATGGCCTTTTCTTCAATAAAATGCTTTAGGTTTAGGCTTTCCTGTTCAGTTACCAATTTATTTTCAATTTTTGCCAGCAAGAGGAGCGAGCTGCTCAAACGGCTTAATCTGCTCACGGCATGATAGATCTCTTCGATCAGTACACCTTGTTTCGAATCCAGTGGACTTTCCTGTAAAAGCAGGTCCAGTTTAGCGTTAATTACCGCAAGCGGGGTCATCATTTCATGGGAAGCATTATCTGTGAAAGTTTTGAGTTCCCTATAATCTTTTTTAACCCGCTCGGCCATAGTGGCAACTGCTGTATTCAATTCGTTAAATTCATCAATTTTAGTGTTGTTACTACGCATGTCCTCTTTTTGAGCAAGGTTAAAAGCTTTCATGCGATTTAAGGTTTGATAAAAAGGTTGCCAAATACGATTAAGGACCAACCTGTTGATTAATAAAAGCGAAACCAACAGTAAAATGGTTACACCAATGGTAATCAGGAAAATGATGCGAACCAAACCTTCCGATTCGGCTCTGGATTTACTGATGGTAACCAAATAATTTTTTTTATCAAGGGCAATGGTAGTGGCTAAATTTCTGCCCGGCTCCAGTTCTTTTTCCTCTTCGTTATAAAATTCGCTGTAATAAAAATCCCTTTCAATACTTTGCCCTTCTTTCAACAGCTCGTATTCAACCTTTTGATGTAAAAAATCGCCGGGAGAAGGTAGGCGATGATAGTTTTTTACATAGGCTTCAATTTCCCTTTCTTCGATCACTAAGTCTCTGTCCATTTTTTCGGTAAGAATAAAGTGGATGGCTACGTAGTAGATGATGCCCGTAATGGTTAGCACAATAAGTGAAGTAAGAAGATTGGCCTGGTTGTATTTCTCCGCAAGTTTCATGGCATCCCAAATTTATAGCCCACACCGTACATGGATTTGATGTAGTCTTTACATCCAGCTTCTATCATCTTTTTCCTTAGGTTTTTAATGTGCGTGTAAATGAAATCGAAATCATCTGACAGGTCCATTTCATCGCCCCAAAGATGTTCGGCAATGGCATTTTTGGTAATCACTTTGCCTTGGTTGGCAATAAAATAGATCAGTAGGTCATATTCCTTTTTGGTAAGGCTAAGCAATTGTCCTTCTATTTTTACCTCTTTGCCCATGAGGTCTATTGAAATTTCTTGGAAGCTCATCACATTGTACCCCTGAAAGTTCTTTCTACGTACAATGGCCATAATCCTGGCCTTTAGTTCCGAGAGGTGAAAAGGTTTCACCAAATAGTCATCGGCACCAAGCCCCAGTCCATTTAAACGGTCATCTAAGGAGTTTCTGGCAGAAATGATCAGCACGCCATCCTGTTTGCCCATTTTTTTAATCTCTTCCAGTATTTTCATGCCATCGCCGCCAGGTAAGCTAAGATCTAATAAAATACAATCATAGCTATACAGACTGATTTTTTCCAGTGCGGTATGATAATCCATAGCCAGCTCGCATACATCGCCCTCTACTTTCAAATAGGCGTATATGCTTTCCCTAAGTTCTTCTTCGTCTTCTACGATTAGAATTTTCATGATATACCTGTTAACGATTAAGGGAAAGGTAGCGTATAAATCTGTAGTAAATCTGAGTGCATGTAAGTACCACAACTTCTAATTTTCAACAGATTTGGCTCCTAACTATGCAATATAAAAACAATGGAGGAACCATCATGTCATTTAGGAAAATACTTTTTTTATTATTGTTGTTAGCAGCCAATCTTTTGCATGGGCAATCCGTTAAAGTTACCGTTTCGGGTTTGCTTAAAGATGGAAAAACTGGAACTGCGCTGACCTATGCCAATATTGTGGTCAAAGCAAAAGCCGACCAGCGCTTTGTGACCGGAACCATTAGCGATATGGAGGGCAGGTTTAAACTGGCAGATATGGCCAGTGGCGAATACCAACTCGAAATCAGTTTGGTGGGCTACCAAAAGAAAAACCAAGCTCTTAATATAGGAACTTTAAATCCGTTTTTAGATTTGGGCGAATTGGCATTGACGGAAGACTCACAAACATTAAGTACAGTAAACATTGTAGGGCAAAGTAATGACGGCCTTTCGACCAAAATGGACAAACAGACCTACAATTTGAGTAATAATGTTGCCCAGTCGGGAGGTTCGGTGCTACAGGCCATGCAAAATCTACCTGGAGTAACTATTCAAGATGGTAAGATACAATTAAGGGGAAATGATAAGGTGGCGGTATTGGTTGATGGGAAGCAGAATGCTATGACTGGATTTGGTTCACAAACGAGTTTAGACAATATTCCCGCATCAGCGATTGAACGGATAGAAGTTATCAATAACCCTTCGTCTAAATACGATGCCAACGGAAATGCGGGCATTATTAACATCATCTATAAAAAAAACAAACAAGAGGGCTTTAATGGCAAGGTTGGTTTAACCACTGGGCTGGGCGCTTTATGGGTAAGAAGGGAAAATTTGCCGGAAATTAGGCCACAGTATCAAGCTACGCCAAAAATTAATCCATCCCTTTCGCTCAACTATCGGAAAAACAAGCTCAATACCTTTTTACAGGCCGATTGGCTTTATACGCAAACGCTTAATAGAAATGAATTTGCCACTAGAACTTACGATGATGGAACCATCATTAATCAGCAGGTAAAACGTAACCGAACCACTACCTATAGCACGGTGAAAACGGGTATAGATTGGAATCCTGACGAGCAGAATTCCTTAACGGTATCTACTTATTTCAATAGGGAAAAGATTTTGGATAGGGGTGATATTCCTTATTTTAATGCTGACCTATCCAATAGGTTAAGGTTATGGCAGTTTTTGGAAGATGAGGTGAAATATACCGTTACAGGTTCGGCAGCTTATCAGCATAAGTTCAAACAGCCTGGACATTTGCTCAATGCAGGATTAAATTATACTTGGCATAGGGAAGATGAAAAGTATTTCTTCACCAATATGATGCCCACCTTTACCGGTGAAGACGCTTTTAAATTATTGTCTGATGAGCACGTGATCGATTTTAATTTGGATTACATCAAGCCTTTGAAGCAGGGTCGGATTGAATTGGGCACTAAAGTCAGGAGACGGTCTATACCCACCAATATGCAGTTTTTTCCAGGGCTAAACTCACCTATAGATGTTAATGCAGGAGGTTGGGCCAATTATAAGGAAACCATTCCGGCGGTATATGCCAGTTATGTTTTTGAAAACAAGGATGTTGAGGTGGAGGCAGGTTTGAGATACGAGTATGTAAAGGTGCAATACGATGTAAACCCTAACCATAATACCTATAAAAGCGATGGTTATGATTACTTCCAACCTTTTCCCAATTTACGTTTTGCCTATAAAATTAACGAACGTAATAAGCTGTCGGCCTTTTTTAACAGAAGGGTAGATAGACCGAATGAGGTGGACATCCGTATTTTCCCAAAATACGACGAACCTGAATTGCTAAAGGTGGGCAATCCAACGCTTCGTCCACAGTTTACCAATACCATGGAGTTGGGGTATCGTTTGCAATGGAATAAGGGAAATATCTATGCGTCTTTATATCATAAAATGATTAATGCTACCATTACCCGAATTGCCACCGCTGTACCAGGAAGCACCATTTTGTATAATATTTTTCAGAATGCAGGAAAGAGCTATAATAGCGGTAGTGAAGTGGTGTTGCAACAGGAAGTTGCTCCATGGTATTCGTTCAATACCAGCTTTGCCATTTATCAAAATAAAATAAATGCCTTTAGCATCACCAACCAATATCCTGTACCAACTACTTATAACGTTGGTGAAGAAAAAATTACTTCGGGCAATGCAAAGCTGAACAACATCTTTAAACTTAAAGGACAAACCCAAATCCAGTTATCTGGTGTTTATTTAGCTAAGGATATTATTCCGCAAGGGACTATTGGGGCTAGGTTTTCAATGGATTTAGGGGTGAAAAAACAGATACAGAAAGGTAAAGGCGAACTGTTTTTGAATGGCAATGATATCTTGAATACGCTTAGACTTGATAAGAGGATTGTAGGAAATGGCTTTGTGCTGGCCAGTAAAGACTACCTGGAAACCCAAGTGTTTAGGCTAGGTTACAGCTACAAGTTTTAAGCAATTGTAAAAAGCCTTTCTTGTTTTGCAAGAAAGGCTTTTTACTTTTAGATGGTATGTTTTTTCGATGTCGTTAATCAACCTGTTGTGATGGCCTGATTGGAAATCCGAAGGATTTTAATCTTTATAGCAAAGAAAAGTAGAAGAAGTATGCGACTCCGTAGGAGTCGTACCAAAGGCAGTAGGTTTTTTATAAATATTTGACCTCTTTGAGGTCTTTAAAAAGCCTAGCCATTTGCAAATTCAGAAAGTCAATGCTATCTTGGTAAAGACAAACGGCTTTGAAATCGCCAAAATTTATACAGAACGAACAATGACCTTAATTGCTATCTTCTTCCCATTTATTTCATTTATCCTTAGGGGTAGGATCATCACCGGAATCATTTGTTTGATTTTGCAGATTACCTTGATTGGATGGATTCCTGCAGCAGTTTGGGCGGTAATTTCCTTGCAAAATTCCCGAGCAGATAGGAGGAATGAAAGGCTGATAAGGGCGATGAATAGAAGGTAAGAGAATGTACTGACCTAAATTAATCACATAACTTATCGATACTTTCAAGTACCTGATGATAATAATTCAACTTGTTAGGGGCTTTAATCGAAATTACCTCTACACCATTCACTTTTAGCAAATCAAGCTTGTGCTTTGATAAGGCAACATACCCTTCCGGAATGTAATAGTAGATTTTATTGGTAATGGAAATCTTGTTCTTGTAAAACTTGCTGCGGGCCCTAAAGGTCAATAACCACCAAAGGTCTGTTTCTATAAAATCCAATGCTAGGCCAAGAATAAAAATGTCCTTGGTGAAAAATAGATCAATCCACGACTGATTGGCCAGGGCTTTTTTAGATTGTAGTCTTTTCAATAACGACGCTTTGGCCACGTTGGGGCTAGTGTAATCCGTGCCTGTTACCACGTAGTTGCGCATGTTTTGTAGTTGACCGCAATAGTGCTCAAAGCCCAAATTAATAGACATGGGGTGGTTTGCTTCGCCATGCAAATGCCAGTAATTAGTGCCATTCAACTCATTTCTTCTAAAAATACTATATAAACGTTCAACCACCACGCCAGTGTTTTTGAGCAAATTGGTTCCTTGCAGGGTGTAATCGTAATTAGTAGTCATGATGTTTGCTGCAGACAATGCCCTGATTTGATGATGAATATCATTTTGGTCAATTTGAGCTACATTAGCGGCAATAAAAGCCTTCAAATCTCTCTCTTCAATCTGCTTGGTTTTAATGGCGGCCAAAAAAATCTCCTCGTAAAGCATGGGAAAGGGCTTTTCCTTATGAATGGTCACTCTGTCTGAAACTTGGCAAAAATCGGTAATCTTTTGCAACAGTTCTGCCCAGCTTACTCCCGGAGAAATGTTATTAATGTCGTTTCCAATCAGCAGTGCAATATCTTTCATCTTGGCCATTTGAGTAAAGCGAAGATATTATTTTAGTTCATTGTTTGGGTATTTTTAAGACAAGCATTTTTATTTGTAGCTTTATTGCATATGCTAAATAGGTTTTAAAGCAGTTCACTTAATTATAAGAAGATTAATGCTCGCACTTGAAGTTAAAAAGCAATTACTGTCGGTTTCTCAAGATATTTTATTGGATGAGGATTTTCATGAATCATTGGCTCCTGCAATAATGAAATATCATCAATTGTTGTGCGAAGTGCTCAGGATAGATCCGAATGGAGAGCAGGACAGGGCGCATATTGAAACCGAGAAAGGAAATGCTATTGGCACCTTTTGGGCCGCAAATTGTGTGAAGGAAATTTTTAGAACACAACGCTTTGTGAAAGGTTTGGAACAAGCTATTAAAGACTTACTGAATAGCGGGCAAAAACCAGTGCATATACTATATGCGGGTACGGGACCGTTTGCAACTCTCGCCCTGCCTATTATGCTCACGTTTCAGCCTACCGATGTCCAGTTTACTTTGTTGGAAATCAATCAAAACAGCTATGAAAAGCTTAAAGAACTACTGGAAACATTAGATCTTTTACCCTATGTGAAACGTTTTGATTTGGCAGATGCTACAAATTACGTTTTAAAGGATCATGATGTTGACATAGTATTGAGTGAAACGATGAATTTGGCGTTGTTTAAAGAGCCTCAAGTAAGCATTATGATGAACCTAAGTCGGCAATTAAAAGGTCGTAAAATATATCTGCCTCAGGAGATCAAGGTAACTTTATGTAAGCAAGGAAACGGTAATAATTTAGAGCGTCTAAAAACACTTATTCAGTTTGATCAATCTTGCCTCAAAAAATTGCTTAAAAGAACCAAACTTAAACAAGAGGTATTTGAAAAAGTGGATTTGGATGTAGATTTGAAACAAGGAGATAGATTGTGCTATCTTACAGAAATTCATATTTATAAGGAACTGAAGCTTGGACTGAACGATAGTTCTCTAACCTTGCTAAAATATGTAAAACCAAGCATACAACTAGGTGAACATCAATTAAGTGTTCAATATCAGGTTAGCAATAATCCTGGATTTGTTATTGAAAACAGGAGTTAGCGCTCAAAGCTAACATACTGTACAAATCTAGGACAGTCGCTATTGTTTGGGCTTGCGGCGTGTGGGATGCTTTGTAGCCAAAGAATAAGATCACCCTTTTTGCCATCAATGTACTTGATTTTTTCCTGTTTCTTAATTTCTTCAATGGCCGTTTCAGGTGTTTGTTGGCTTAGTACTTTTTCTATGTTTTGATGAAAACCGGGAACTAAGGTAAAAGCGCCTCTATTGGCAGGTACATCATTCAAATAAACCAAACCTTGTATATAGTACTTTGGCCCTTCTGCAAAATCAATATCCCAATGTAAGTTACTGCCCAAAAACTTGAAAGAATTGGTTTCGGGTGGGTTGTAGCTTACTTTTTCACAGTTGGGTATTAAATTGTTTGATTGATATAGGTCTGCAAAAATGGCAAACAACTTTTCGTTGTTTCTTATTTTTTCGATGGGCTTTCCCTGATAAAGTTGCAACATTAGGCCCATCAGTTTTTCATTTTGTGGGTACCAGGTTGCTGACTGCTGTAAATCTATTTGTAGGGTTTCGCAAATTAAGGCAACCACTTCATCGCAATCTTGTTCTGGAATAATATTGTTTAGGTGTAAATAGCCCTGTTTTTCCCAAAAATCAAAGGCTGTTGGCGTAAGTATGGTGGGCACTGTAAAGGTTTCTTCCTTTTCTCTATGCACAAGCCATTGGTTAAATAAAATGCGCTTTTCTTCATAAAAACTTTCTCCCTTTAAACTCACTAACCAATTTTTGAAATCAGAATCGCTGGTACAGTTATGATAGAGGAACTCATAAACCTCAAATAGACCTATTTCAAAAAGATTTAAGAAATACTTTTCTGTTTTGGTAAAGTCACTATCTGCTAATGAGTTTGGTTGCTGTGGATTGTTCTTGGAACGGTATATGCTCAAAAAGGGGAAATCATTTGCAGACGAATCCATGGGGAAAGTTTTCAAGTTTGTAAATTAGATGCTGGTATTATCAAATACTTCCCTAATTTAGGCTTATTCAACATTTATTCACAATTAAACCTCTTAATGTTTTGTCGGCTATTAAATTTGATCTCACCTATGATGCCCTCTTGTTGGCTCAGGAATTAGAAAAAGCATTGAATGATAATTGGATAAGCCATTACAATACAAAAGATTATTATGGTGAATGGAAAAGTATATCGCTGAGGTCTGCATCAGGTTCTTCTACCGATATTTACGCCAATTATGGGAATGAACCTTTTAAGGATACCCCACTTTTGACAGAATTGCCCTATGTCCAAAGTATCTTGGCCGACTGGAAATGCGAAAAAGAAGCAGTTAGGTTTTTAGCACTTTACCCTGGAAGTGAAATCAAACCCCATAAGGACCTAGGATGTAGTTATCAAGATGGTAATTTCAGATTGCATATTCCAATTTTAACAAGTGATCAGGTAAGTTTTGTAGTCGATCAGCAAAACTATCAACTCGATCCTGGCACCTGTTGGTATATGGATTTCTCAAAAATACATTATGTGAAAAATGATGGAGACACGGTAAGAGTACATTTGGTCGTCGACTGTTTGCGGAATAAATGGACTGATGAACTTTTTGAAGCAAATGGTTATCAGGAGCCCTCACGAAAAATGTCCTTAGAAGAAGTTGGGAAGATCATTGCCCAGTTAGAAATCCATCAAACAGAAGTGGCTAATCAACTGGTAGAGCAACTCAAAGCGGAATATGGACTATCTTAAACACTGGATTCCATATGATTTGAAGTTCGTAGATGGGCAATGGCACTGCTTGTGGCTTGCCATAGGTCAGCACCATTTAAACGAACCTTTTTTTGATGAAAGCATCAGTCTGTTGAAAATCAAAAAAGGTGATAATAGATATATCTCTACTACCGGCTTAGAAATTTTGTTGTTTGCCTTGGAACGTGAAGCAGTTCCAATAAGCTGTTTTATTTTTCACGTATCTAGATGCGGTTCAACGCTGTTGTCGCAAGCCTTGTCGGTAAATGCAACGAATATTGTGGTTCCCGAAGCCCCTATTTTTGATCAGATACTGAGAATGAGAGAATTTGATCAGAGCCTTTCTGATGATGACCTCAAAAACATTTTTCAAAAAACAGTGGCTTGGTATGGCCAAAACAGAACCGGGGAATATCAACAATACTTCATTAAGCTAGATAGTTGGCATGTTCATTTCTATCAACAATTAAGGTTTTGGTATCCAAAAGTCCCTTTTTATTTTTTAACTAGAGAGCCTTTTGCCATCATCAAATCTCATATCAAAAGAAGAGGCATTCATACTATACCAGGCTATATTCAGCCCATATGGCTCAATATTCAGTTAAGAGATGAACATTTTCGGGACTTTAATTATTATACTGAATTGGTAATTGATGGTTTTTATCAAAAGAACATACATGTCTTCAACGAAAATGATGAGCTAAATTATTTTTATGATTATGGAATGGGAGTGGAAAACATGCTTTATCATTTCTATAGTAAAGTATTTAATGAAAGTAGGCCATCTGAGTCTAGCCTGCTTAGATTGACCAAACACAGTAAACACCCTGAACAGACTTTCAGTGGCGATAGCGAAGTGGTTTATGAGATAAAACATTCGAAATTGTTGGAGAATTATCATCAGTTGTTAAAACAAATCAAATCGCTATAATGACGAAGGTAATTCAATTTACAGGCTTATCTGGGGCGGGAAAAACTACTTTGGCTAGTGGTATTAGCAAGGTGTTAAGTGAAATGGGCTTTAAAGTGCTAATTATAGATGGTGATGAGTTTAGGCGTACGTATGCGGCTGACTTAGGCTTTTCAAGAGCGGATAGGCTAAAGAACATTACTCGTATGGCAAATTATGTGAACAGGCAGAAAAGTAGCTATAATTTCATTTTTATCTCAGCGATCAATCCTTTCGAAGAAACCAGGCAGTTGTTAAGGACACAATGCGCCGCTGAGCTGGTATATGTTAAATGCCCATTGGAAATACTTATTCAAAGAGATACCAAAGGTTTGTATCGTAGGGCTATGCTTCCCAAGGAACATCCAGAATACTTGGGAAATTTAACGGGTTTAAACCAAGTTTTTGATGAACCAGTTGAAAATGTGTACGTTATAGATACTAGTGTTTTGTCGGAGGAAGAGGCAATAGAAACTATTAGAGAAAAATGTTGTATTCCATTTTAAAATAGATATTTTTACATTATAACTCTTTCTCATGACAACCCGAAGATCCTTTTTAAAGGGCCAACTCGCTCTCTGTAGTTCGCTTTTACTTGCTTCTAGTTTCGATGGATTGGCTAAGGCTACCAAAATTGTCAATATTAAGGACAATAAGGGTATACTTAACTTGATGTGTTGTGCTGATGTAGGTCATTTGAAACATTATGTTCATTCCATTAAAAACTTTGAGCTATCAAGTATTAACCTTTTTGCTGGAAGCATTGCTGTTAGCCCTCAACTTGGAGAATTGCTTTATGGTTTGGAAGCAGCCAATTATCATGCGATTAATTTTAGTTGGCAAAAAGGCCAAACGAGCATAAATGATTTAGTAAAGGTAATAGGCAATGCCTCCTTAAGTTTTGTAAACTGTAATTATGCTTTTGAAAGCAAAAGGCTTCAAGAGTTGATTTTACCTTATATCATTATACATCATGGTAGCACCAAAATAGGAATTACAGGCATAGGTGCCCAAACAGATGAAAAGGGGATCTCCTGTAAGAATCCAATTGTTTCTCTGAACAAAGTAGCTCAACACTTGAAAGAGCAAGAGCATTGTGATAAGGTTATTTGTTTGGCCGATTTAGGCTTCGATAAACAAGCAGCAATCAATAATCTCAAACTAGCCCAAGCCACCAGCAATGTTCAGCTCGTTGTTGGTGCAGGGGAGAACCCAAAAGGCGCTACCGCTTGGAGTTTAAGAAATAGCGCTAAAGATGAGGTACTGGTAAGTGCTAATCAAAACACTCATCGTTACACGAACCTATTGCAGTTCAATTTTAATCAAAATCAATCTTTAACTTTTAATACTAAAAATATTTAATATGGACGAATATCTGGCAATCATCAAAATGTTCGCTGCTACTTTTGCGCCTAGGGGTTGGGCATTTTGTTCTGGTCAACTTATTGCAGTAAACACTAATTCCGCTTTGTATGCCTTGCTGGGAACTAATTTTGGTGGCAATGGCCAAACAACTTTTGGTCTTCCTGATTTAAGAGGAAGAGTTCCTGTAGGTTCTAATGGTGGGATTGCAGGCCCTGGTTTAGGCGCTTATGTTTTAGGACAGGTGGGTGGAACAGAAAACACTGTTTTAACACTTAACAACTTGCCAGGACATACCCATACTGCTACAGGTGCTGCCGTAAAAGGTAGTTCTGCTATAGGTAATACCGATACTCCTATCAACAATTATTTGGCGTTAAGCCCAAAAATAGGTTCTGGTCCTAATGCTGCAACTTTAAAGACATATGTAACGCCAGCTGCAGCAGGTACAACTGGTGACATTGCTGGAGTATCGCAACCTACAAACGCTCCATCAGGTTCAAACTCCCCTTTCAGTAATATGCAACCTTATTTAGGAATGAATTATATTATTTGCATGGAGGGAATATTCCCTAGTAGAAACTAACAATGAATAGGGCTCTCAAAATAGGCTTCTTACTACCTTATTCTGGCATGTACCCATTTTATGGCCAACATATGATGACGGGCATTGCTTGTGCTTTGGTGAAGAATAAAATAGCGGCAAGCCAATTTCAGTTTATTCCTGCATATGTGGGTAATGGAGAGCGGACTAAGTATGGGGAGGAGTCCAAAAGGCTTATTTTTTTTGAAGGAGTAGATATTTTAGCAGGTATGGTTAGCATTAAGGTAATTGAAGACCTTAAGCCTATCCTACAAAATTTTAACAAACTTGGTTTGTTTTCAGATTTTGGTGAATATATTCCTACAAGCGAGACAACAGGAGCAAATATATTTAACCTTTCTATGAATCTTTGGCAAAGTCAGTATGCTTTAGGTAAATGGGCAGTTAAAGAATTTGGTCCTGACGGGCAATTGGTAATGCCCATTTATGAAGCAGGCTTTAATCTTAGCGCCTCTTTTACCGAAGGAGCCGCTGTTGCAGGATCAACAGGAGTAAATAGTTTGGTATTACCTCAGGATTATGCCAACAACCAGCATCTTGACCTATCACCCTTTTTTGAAGCCCTAGAAAAACAGACGCCAAATTTTGTGCACGCTATTTTTACCGGAAAGCTGGCTAACCAGTTTTTGTGGCAATGGCGTAAATCAAAATTCTATGACACTGTCCCTTTAGTGGTTACCGAAAATATGGCTTATAGCGAAGCCCTATTTGAAGTAGAAGATATGAATATCAAAATGTACAGCGCTAGGTCGTGGCATAGGGAAATGCAGCATCCAAATAACAAAGTATTTGTAAAACAATTTGAAGATTTTGCCAAGCAAGAAGCTAATGTATTTGCTTTATTGGGATATGAAAGCGGTCTCGCGCTATCGGCAATGCTACCACAATTGTTAAAAGGAGATGCTGCCGAGGCGATATTCCAATTGAACAAAAAGGGAGTGGAAGGCCCTAGAGGGCTAGTTGGCAATCAGCATCTGGAAGTGAATAACTTTCCGCCAATAGATATTGTAAAAATACAAACGGGTACACCCAAAACGGTACAAACCATTTTAGCTTGTGAAAACGCTTTAGGATTTGATACCACAGATGTAATAGCACACACACAAAGTGGATGGCTTAATCCCTACATTTCAGTATAGAAGATATGAAGAAATTTTACCTTAATCTCGTTTTGTTTATCTTGTTGCTTGCCTCAAATGGGGTATATGCACAATATACTGCTACTAATTTAGAAACTGGTAATCAAAATGTGGCCCTTGCCAAAGATGCCAATGGCAACATATATACAACCCGTTTTCAATCGGCAGGCTTATATAAAGTGGTTAAATATACCAATGGTACGGGATCACCAACCGATATATATACAGGTTTGCCCGTAGTGTTATTGGATTACCCCCTGGGGTTGGCGGTAGCTGGTAATGGAGATGTATATGTTAGCTCCAGTGTTGGCGATGCAGATGGAAAAATCATTAGGTTAGATGCTAGTAATGGCTATAATGCTACCATTGTGCAAACTGGAAGGTATTTTACTGGATTAGCTTTTGATAATCAAAATAGATTATATGCGCTAGAATATAATTCAGGTAACTATGCAGTAGTGAGGTATAGTAATCCAAGTATCGTAAACAGTGCCGGAACAAATCTGTATAGTAGCATTCCAAGTGCTCAAGAACTTTCCTATCCTACCAGTATATCGGTAGCCACTGATGGTACCATTTATTTCAATAATGTATTTAATATTGATGGTGGCTCTACTTATAAAGGTGGCATAGTTAAACTAACTACTACCAATGGGATTACTTATACCAAAGCAGATTTAAATACTACCAATTATACATCGGCATTATATATTGATGAATTTAACAACCTTTATGCTATAGAATCGCCTGCTGGTACCTATAAGCTCTATAAATATACCGGGGGTGTAGGTCCTGCAGTTGAGTTTTATTCTGCGGCTTTTTCGGCCGGTTATCCGTATTTAGCTTACGGTATTACCGCTCATAATAATACTGTGTATGCCATTGACGGTGATAATGGGTCTGCCGGAAGTAGATTGCTCAAATTGGCCCCGAATGATGTGACACCACCTTCAGTGCCTGCAAGTTTAGCAGCTGCTTCGGCGGGTGGTAGCAGAATTAATTTAAACTGGACGGCAAACGCCGCAGGTGAGAATATTTCGGGCTATCGAATATATGGTGGTACAACTCCTGAACCAACACAGCTAATTGCATCAATTCCAACCGGAACTACCACCTATACCCAAACGGGACTAACCGCCGGACAACAATACTATTATAGGATTTCTGCTGTTGATATTTATTTTAACGAAAGTAATAAATCAACTGATGTATCTGCTGTCCCTAAAAAACCTGTCATCACTTCGGCTACTTTTGACGCAAGTAACAAACAACTTACTATAACAGGTACTGATTTTTTAACCCTTACAGGTGCTACAAACGATATTTTGGTATCTAAGTTAACACTTAAAGGAGAGAATGGGGCAACTCGTGTTTTAACCACTGGAAATGTGGAAATTACCAATAATACAACCTTTTCGGTTATCTTAAATGCGGGCGATCAAGTGGTTCTTAATCCCATTTTAAATAAAAACGGAACTAGCTCAACGGGAGGAACTACTTATAATTTGGCGGTAGCAACAGGATGGGCAGCCGGAGAAGATATAAGTGTAAATATTGCTCAAGCCGCTATCCCGGTAATAGTTAGCAATGTTGCTATACCTACCATCACTTCTGCCAACTATAATGCTTCAACAGGAACTTTGGTCGTAACTGGTACGGGCTTATTGGCACTTGCCGGCAATGCAAATGATATCGTTGCAAATAAATTTACCATTAGGGGAGAAGGAGGAAGTACTTACAGCCTTACTGATACTCAAAATGCAGATATCGGTTCGGGCACTTCATTTACGTTGACCTTGAGCGCCACTGATAGAGCGGGTGTGAATCTGCTTGTCAATAAAAATGGTACCAGCTCAACAGATTTAACTACCTATAATTTGGCAGCTGCTGAAGATTGGAATATAGGTGCAGATATTGCTGTGGTTATTGCAGATTTAACGGGAAATGGTATTATGGCTAGCAATGTAGCAATACCTACTATAACTTCTGCTGCTTACGACGCCTCAACGGGTTCATTGGTAGTGACTGGAACGGGCTTTTTAAGTTCAAGCGGTGCTAACAATGATATTGTAGCCAATAAGTTCAGGTTTACAGGGGAAGGTACAGGCAACTATACCTTAACTGACACACAAAATGCGGAAATTACCTCAGGCACTTCATTTACGTTGACCTTGAGTGCCACTGACAGGGCTGCTGTGAATCTGCTTGTCAATAAAAATGGTACAAGTTCAACAGGCGGCACTACCTATAACCTGGCAGCGGCTGAAGATTGGAATGCTGGCGCAGATATTGCTGTGGTTATTGCAGATTTAACTGGAAATGGTATTACGGTTAGTAATGTGGGGATACCTACTATAACTTCTGCTACTTACGATGCTTCAACGGGTTCACTAGTAGTAATAGGGACAGATTTTTTGAAGCTGAACGGCGCTAACAATGACATTATAGCCAATAAGTTCAGGTTTACAGGCGAGGGTACAGGCAACTATACCTTAACTGACACACAAAATGCGGAAATTACCTCAGGCACTTCATTTACATTGACCTTGAGTGCCACTGACAGGGCTGCTGTTAATCTACTTGTCAATAAAAATGGTACAAGTTCAACAGGCGGCACTACTTATAATTTGGCGGCCACTGAAGATTGGAATGCTGGAGCAGATGCAGCGGTGGTTATTGCAGATTTAACAGGCAACGGTATTACAGTTAGCAATGTTGCCGCCCCAAACATTACCTCAGCGACCTATAATGCTACAACAGGAATATTGGTGGTAACAGGATCAAACTTTTTAAAACTAGATGGTGCCGCTAATGATATTGTTGCTAGGAAATTCAGGTTTATAGGTGATGGAGGAAACGGTTATTCGCTTACTGACACTCAAGATACAGAAATTACCTCTGGCACTTCGTTCACATTAACCTTGAGCGCTACCGATAAAGCGGGTGTAAACCAAATTCTCAATAAAAATGGAGCCACTTCAACAGGTGGTACTACCTATAATTTGGCAGCAGCCGAAGATTGGAATGCTGGTGCGGATCCGACATCAGTTATTGAAGATTTAATAGGTAATGGAGTTACCGTAAGTGGAGTTGCGTTACCTAGTATCACAAGTGCAACTTATGATTTTGCCACAGGAACTTTTGTGGTAACCGCTAGTAACCTATTATCGCTTAGTGGTGCAAATAATGATATTATAGCCAATAAATTTACATTTAAAGGTGAGGGTGCAGCAATTTATACGCTAACCAATACATCTAATGTAGATATTATTTCGGCTACTACTTTCACTTTGGTATTAAGTGCTACTGACAAAGCAGGTGTAAACTTATTGGCTACTAAAAATGGGACAAGTTCTAATGGAGGCACTATCTATAATTTGGCAGCAGCCGAAGATTGGAATGCTGGTGCAGATGCTGCATTAACTATTGCAGATTTAACAAACGCAGTGACGGTTGCTAATTATGAGTCGCCACTTCCAATCGAATTGGTGTCTTTCTCTCACAAGAAGACAAATACAGAGATAGTATTGAACTGGTCTACCAGCGCTGAATCGAACAATAAAGAGTTTAAATTATATAGATCTTTAAATGGAATAGATTTTAACATAATTGGTACCGTAGCAGGAGCAGGCAATAGTTCACAACTGCGCAACTATACTTTTACAGATAGTCAGCCAATTATTGGAACCTCGTATTATAAGCTTACTCAAATCGATCGCGATAATACAGTTAAACTGGAGAAAATAATTCCTGTAAGTTTCCAATTAAGTGCAGATCAGGTGGTTGTCTATCCAAATCCAGTGCTTAGTCAACTCTACATTAAAACAAATAATCTGCGTTTTAATAAGGCAATCATTTCTGATGTAAGTGGTAAAATTATGGGTGTTTACAACATTACTTCTAATGATGAGACTCTGAACTTAACAAACCTTCCAAAAGGTCTTTATTTCCTAAATCTAACCGGAGATAATGGGAAAATAGTGAAGAAAATCATTAAGAATTAATCAAGATCAGCGCTTTGGATGGTTTAAAACTATTCAAAGTGCTGGTCTTTATGTAACAATTGATTGCCAATCATTGCATTTTTGCCTCATTTGGCTAATTTTGGGGCGTTGAAAAGAACCTTACACATATTACTGCTGAGCTTGTATCTGCTTTCCACTACTGAATTACAGGAGTTGGCCAAGCTGCCCGTGCTCTTTCAACATTATTTTGAGCACAAAAGTTTGGATAGTAACATTACCTTCTTTGCCTATTTGGAACATCATTATAATGATATTCCCCACACGGATAATGACGAAGCAAGAGACAATCAGCTTCCCTTCAAAACACAGAGCCTTTCGGCAGCAAATGCATTAAGTCCTGCCTTGCCGCCTTCATTTAGCTTAAGCCTTAAAAAAGTCTATCAAATACTGCCCAAACAAAAAATATTGATCAATAATGATCATGCTCCCAATTCGGCCTATACCGGAAAAATTTGGCAACCGCCAAAAGCTGTAATTCTTTCTTAATACTGAACGGCACATAATGCCGTAGCGATTAATTAGAAACGATTATCCCCATTTTTCATGCTGAATAGAATTATTGAGTTTTCTATTAAGAACAAACTCATTATTGGGCTATTTACCATTAGCCTTATTATATACGGAAGCTTTGAGCTGACCAAATTACCTATTGATGCCGTGCCTGATATTACCAACAATCAGGTGCAGATCATTACTACGGCACCCTCTTATGGTGCTACTGATATCGAGCGATTGGTAACTTTTCCTGTAGAACAGGCCAATAGCAACATCGCTGGAATTAAAGAAATAAGAAGTTATAGCCGTTTTGGACTTTCCTTGGTGACCCTTGTTTTTAACGATGATGTAGATGTATACTGGGCTCGACAACAAGTGGCCGAACGCTTATTGGTGGTGCAGGAACAAATTCCACAAGGGATTGGAAAACCAGAAATGGGACCTATCTCTACAGGTTTGGGCGAAATTTACCAATATGCGGTTAAGCCTAAAAAAGGTTACGAAAAACGATATGACATTACCGAACTGCGTACCATTCAAGATTGGATCATCAGACGCCAATTACTGGGTGTTAAAGGTGTAGCCGAAGTAAGCAGCTTTGGTGGAAAGCTTAAACAATACCAGGTCACGATTGACCCTAATAAATTGGTGGCACATAAGGTAACCATCAGCGATATTTTTGATGCCCTGGAAAGCAACAACCAGAACACAGGTGGAGCCTATATCGAAAAACAATCGACCGTGCTTTATATCAGGAGCGAAGGATTGATTGGTAGTAAAGAAGACATCGAAAACATTGTAGTAAGGAATAACCAAGGGTCAACGCCTTTATTGGTAAGAGATGTAGCCAATATCGAAATCGGGTATGCTACCAGATATGGTGCCTTAACCTTTAACAATGAAGGCGAAGTTTCGGGCGCCATTGTAATGATGCTGAAAGGTGCCAACAGCAATGTAGTGATTGACGACATCAAGGCCAAAATCAAACAGATTGAACAAACCCTTCCTGAAGGTGTGGAGATCGTACCTTTCTTGGACCGTACCAGTATGGTAAACAATGCCATTAAAACCGTTGAGACTAATTTGTTGGAAGGAGCATTGATCGTGGTGTTTGTACTGGTGATATTTCTGGGCAACTTAAGAGCGGGCTTCATTGTAGCATCGGTTATTCCATTGTCCATGCTGTTTGCGATTATCATGATGAACCTATTTGGGGTGAGTGGCAACCTCATGAGCTTAGGTGCCTTGGATTTTGGCTTGATCGTTGACGGGGCCGTGATCATTGTAGAAGCAGTGATGCACCAGCTCAGTCACAGTAAAAAATTTGCAGGCCTATCCATCCTGAAACAGAATGAGATGGACTTGGAAGTGAAAAGTGCTTCGTCCAAAATGATGAATAGTGCCGTGTTTGGCCAAATTATTATCCTCATTGTTTATCTGCCTATTTTTAGTTTGCAGGGCATTGAAGGGAAAATGTTTAAGCCCATGGCACAAACAGTTGCGTTTGCATTGCTGGGGGCATTTATCCTTTCTTTAACCTACATCCCAATGGTGTCTAGCTTGTTTTTAAGCAAGAAGATTAAAATGGCCCCTAACATTTCCGATAGGGTAATGGCCAAGGTAGAGAATAGCTATTCCAACATGCTCCGCAAAGTATTGGGCATTCCAAAAATGGTGATTGGGGTAGTGTTGGCCTTATTTGTAGCTGCAGTAGTGGTCTTGTCTAATTTAGGCGGCGAGTTTATTCCATCTATCGAAGAAGGAGATTATGCGGTAGAAACTAGGGTGCTTTCGGGCAGTAATTTAAATACCACTATTGAAAACGTACAAAAGGTAGCCGGCATTCTTAAAGCCAGATTTCCGGAGGTAAAAAACATTGTGGCCAAAATAGGAAGTAGCGAAGTGCCAACGGAACCATTGCCAATGGATATGGGCGATATGATCATTAACCTCAAACCCAAAAACGAATGGACCTCGGCCAAAGGCTTTGAGGAATTGTCAGAAAAGATGGGCGAAGCCGCCAGTGAAATTCCCGGGGTAACCACCAGCTTTCAATTTCCTGTACAAATGCGTTTCAATGAGCTGATGACAGGAGCTAGGCAAGATGTGGTGTGTAAGATTTTCGGGGAGGATTTTGATACGCTGGCACTGTATTCCAAAAAGCTGGGCAACTTGGTGAAAAAGGTACAAGGAGCTACCGAAATCTACGTAGAACAGATTTCTGGAACACCCCAGATTGTAATCCAATATAACCGAGCAGCCATTGCTCAGTACGGCTTGAACATTGCCGATATTAATAGAAATATCAATACCGCATTTGCCGGGCAAAGCACGGGACTGGTGTTTGAAGGCGAGAAACGTTTTGATCTGGTAGTCCGTTTGCAAAACGATAAACGGAAAAGCATAAAAGACGTACAAAATCTACTGATCCCAACGCCACGTGGTAACCAAATACCTTTGGCACAGGTAGCAACGGTTGCTTTGGTAAATAGCCCAAGCCAAATCCAACGCGAAGATACCAAGCGCCGTATATTGGTAGGTTTCAACGTAAGTGGCCGCGATGTGGAAAGCATTGTAAACGAGCTACAGGAAAAGGTAAGTGCCGAAATTAAACTGCCTACAGGGTATAGCATTACCTACGGCGGTTCCTTCGAAAATCTGAACGAAGCCAAATCAAGATTAATGATTGCCGTACCGGTATCGCTCATCCTGATTTTCCTCTTGCTATATTTCGCCTTTGGTTCCATCAAATACGGGCTACTCATTTATACGGCCATTCCATTATCTGCCATTGGAGGAATATTCCTGTTGGCATTGCGAGGCTTGCCATTTAGCATCAGCGCCGGAGTAGGTTTTATTGCCCTATTTGGTATTGCGGTATTAAATGGTATTGTATTGGTTGCCGAGTTTAACAACATTAAAAAAACAGGAGAACAGGATATGAAGAAAATAGTGTTAAAAGGGACTAAGACCCGTTTAAGGCCTGTGCTTATGACTGCTTTTGTGGCCTCTTTGGGCTTTTTGCCTATGGCTATTAGCAATGGCGCTGGTGCTGCGGTACAACGTCCTTTAGCTACCGTAGTCATTGGCGGGTTAATGATCGCCACCTTACTCACCTTATTTGTCCTTCCTATTTTATATGTAAGTTTCGAAAAAGGGTTGAAGCTAAGAAAGAAACGTTTGAAAGCATTAACCATGGTTTTCGTTTGCTTTGGCCTTTCTTCTGCTAATGCTCAACAAAGTATTACGCTAAGTGCCACTTTAGATAGTTTGTACAAAAATAATATTAGTTTAAAAAGCAGCCAGTTAATGGCAGATTATAGTCAACAATTGAGCAAAACTGCTACTACCATTGCTCCTTTGAACATTAATGGCGAATATGGCAAGTTCAATAGTAATCTGGTAGATAATAAACTGAGCATTAACCAGAGTTTTAGCCTACCAAGTGTTTATGCCAAGCAAAAGGATAAATTGTTGGAAGAATGGAAGGCGGCTTTGCTACAAAGGGAACTAAGTAAAGCAGAACTCACTAAAATTACAACTCAGGTTTTTTATGACCTGCTAATAGTAGCGCAACAACAAAAGCTTTACCAACAAGCCGATAGTTCTTACAGAAAGTTAAAGCAATTGGCGGAGCTAAGGTTAAAAAGCGGAGAAAGTAACTTGCTGGAAAAAGCCAGTGCCGAAAACCAATTGCTGCAGGTAAATACCAAATTGAAAAATCTTCAGATACAAGAAGCAACTCTACAACAACAGTTGGCCTTTTTGATCAATACACCATTGTTGTTGAAACCAAAAGCAGAAAACTTACGCGTAGGTATCACATTTGCTGACACCCTAAGCTGGATGAATCATCCCTTAATCAAACTCCAACGACAGGAAGAGAAGGCTGCTTTGGCCAGTACAAAAGCAGAACAAGCTAAACTACTACCTGAGTTCAATGTAGGTTACAATAATACCACGTTGAGGGACGATATTAAATTTGATCAGAGCGACCGCTTCCAATCTTTTCAACTAGGTTTGAGCATTCCCTTGTTTGGCGGATCGCAACGTAATAAGATTAAATCGGCGAAGGTTTATCAGGAATACCGAAAGTCGGAAACCGAAAATGCCAGTAGACAATTAAGCACGAATTTAAAAGCTGTTTATATACAGTATCAGCAACAGCAGGATGTGGTAAGCGGGCTTGAAAAAGACGGGTTGAAGACGGCTAAGGAAATCACCACGACCTTAAACAAACAATTACAGAACGGAGAAATCAATTACTTGGAATGGACCATGTTGAACAACCAGGCCATTGCCATTAGGGAGAGCTATTTTGAAGCCATCCAACAATTGAACAAAAGCATTACAGAACTTAATTACCTTTTAGCGCAATAACATGAAGTACCCATTATATTTAGGAGCCTTGGCCATTGCCATGATATTTGCCTGCAGTAGCAATAACGAAACCAAGGAGCAGGCCGAAGCTCCGGTGAATGAAAATGAAGTAAGCTTAACACCCGAGCAGGCAAAGCACATTAATCTGCAAACTGGTGTAGTAGCCTATGGAGAAATTAACGAAACCCTAAAGCTTCAAGGCAAGATAGATGTACCGCCTCAAAACCTAGTGTCGGTAAGTATTCCATTAGGTGGCTATCTTAAAACCACCAAAATGCTTCCAGGTACACATGTGAGCAAGGGACAGGTCATTGCGGTGATGGAAGACCCGCAGTATATCCAAATGCAACAAGACTATCTGAACATCAGCAATAGATTAAGTTATGCCAGTAAAGAGCTTGCTCGACAAAAAGAGCTTAACCTAAGCAAGGCCAATAGCGATAAAACATTGCAGCAGGCAGAAACAGAATACAAAAACCTTAAGGTGGAACAAACTGCATTGGTAGAGAAGTTAAAGCTGATCAATATTAATGCAGCACAACTGCATGAAGGGAAAATCTCTAAGTCAATCAACATCTATTCGCCCATTAATGGTTATGTAAGCAAGGTGAACGTGAATATTGGAAAGTATGTAACCCCATCAGATGTGATTTTTGAACTCATTAATCCTAGTGATATCCATTTGAACCTCACTATTTTTGAAAAGGACTTGCATCAAATCAATATTGGCCAGCGGGTAATTGCCTTTACCAATGTAAAGCCAGACGTGAAATACGAAACGAAGGTAATTCTGGTAAGCCATAATGTGGGTGAGGGCGGTAATAGCGAAGTGCATTGCCATTTCGAAAAATATGACAAAAACTTGGTGCCAGGGATGTATATGAATGCCGAACTACAATTCAAAAACCAAAAGGTTCAGTTCTTGCCAGAAGAGGCGGTGGTAAGTTTCGAAAATAAAGACTATGTATTTGTAGAAACAGCCCCTCGCAAATTTATCATGAACGAAGTGCAGGTAGGGGAAACCTCAGAAGGTAAAACCGCCATCACTACTGATCTGAAAGGTAAACAAGTAGTGGTAAAAGGAGCTTATTCTTTGTTGATGAAATTGAAAAACACCAGTGACGAAGAGTAGATCGAAAACTTTGTCAATCTTATCGGTAATTAATCCATAAGATTGACAAAGTTCTCAATATTGCGACAAGACTACTTCTTCAACGAAGCCATATCAATTACAAATCGATACTTGATGTCGCCTTTCAATAAACGTTCATAAGCCTCATTGATCTGGTTCATGTCAATCATTTCGATGTCGGCAGTAATGTTATGTTTGCCACAAAAATCAAGCATTTCTTGCGTTTCGGCAATACCACCAATCATTGAACCTGAAAAGCTTTTACGGCCTATAATTACACTAAAAGCAGCTACAGGCAATGGTTGTTCAGGAGCACCTACCAAGGCCAAAGAACCATCTACACGAAGTAGGCCCAAATAAGCATTAATATCATGCTCAGCCGATACCGCATCTAAAATAAAATGTAATTTGCCTCTGTATTTATTCATTTGTACAGGGTCGGTAGATAGTACTACTTCATCAGCACCCAAACGTTGTGCTTCCTTAAATTTACTTTCCGAAGTGGTAAAAGCCACTACATGAGCGCCCATGGCTTTGGCAATTTTGATGCCCATATGGCCTAAACCACCAATGCCCACAATACCTACATTTTTACCTGGACCAACATTCCAATGTTTCAATGGCGAATAAGTGGTAATTCCAGCACATAACAATGGTGCGGTAGCCGCAAGGTCAAGGTTTTCTGGGATGCTAAGCACGTAGTTTTCGTCTACTACAATACTTTCTGAATAACCACCGTATGTTTGCACATTTGGTAAGTATTTGTCTGGAGAATTGTAAGTGCCTACCATACCGGGCTCGCAGAACTGTTCTAAGCCTTCTTTGCAATATTGGCACTCGCGGCACGAATCTACAATACAGCCAATACCTACAGTATCGCCCACCTTGAACTTTTTAACATGGCTACCTACATTTACCACCTTTCCAACAATTTCATGTCCAGGTACATTTGGATAAACAGTGTTGTGCCATTCATTTCTAGCTGTATGTAGATCAGAGTGACATACACCGCAGTAAAGAATTTCAATTTTTACATCATGGGCAGCTGTCTCTCTCCGTGGAATGCTAAGGCCTTGTAATGGTGCATCGGCAGCCTCGGTGCCATATGCTTTTACGTGGATTGTATTCATGATTATTATTTTTGTTTTGGGGTTTGTAACGCTAAATTTATTAAAGTTTGGCCGCATTTAATAGCATAAACAAAACAGTTTGGTGGCCTATTTCCATTAATGACTCGGAGTTTACAAAAAGTACGTATGTTTAGTGCTATGTTTTCAACATAGACCAACTATCCCCTCAACAAAATGGCTTCCTGTGGATTTGCGATGGCAAGCATGCTGAACGATTTTTACAATTTTATATTGTTCATGATAGCTTTCTTTGCATTATAAACACACCGTAAATAATGAAACTTAAAGCAATTCTTTTCATCGTTCTTCTTTTCGCTCTAAACGCTCTAAACCATCTTTATGCACAAGAAAGTGTCTGTAACTGTAGCGACGCTTTGAAAAAGCTCGTGGTAAAGATAGAAAACGAGTATCCCGGCTTTGAAGAGAAGACTAAAGACAAAGTACTTTACGCCAGTTTTAAGGCCCAGTTAACAGAACAAGCCTCCCAGACCGAAAAAACAAACTGCTTTGAACTCTTAAAAAAGTATACCGCTTTTTTTAGGGATGGACACATTTGGATTAATCCTGCAACCACCATCAATACAAAGGGTTCGGCAAGTACGGAACTGGTTAAAATAGATATAGAGAAGTTTCGCGAAAAACTGAAGACGAACAAGGACCCTTTGGAAGGCATTTGGAAAAACAAATTTGAATGGACCGGTGGGGTAGTCTATGAAATTGGCATAACCAAAAATAGCGATGGCACCTACATAGGTTTTGTAGTGAGTGCTAGCTCTAACTTTTGGCAAGCTAAGGAAACCAAATTTAAACTGTTTCCGGGTGGCAAGTTTGAGTATTATACTTTCGATAAAAAGCTAAAAACAGGTACATACGAAATCTATGATCATAGCATCATTTACTTTAAAGAGGCAAGGGCCGCTTTTGTCAAGGAACTACCTGCCACTCATTTAACCGAGGAATTTACCAGAAGAAAAGTAGGGGAGTTTTACGGATTTGGAATACGCCAGCTTAGCCCTAAAACAACCTTGATCACCTTACCCTTTTTCGACTATCCTTTCGTGAAAATCATTGAAGAGATGGTGGTCAATAATCAATCTTTGATAGCAAACAGTAGCAACCTGATCATCGATGTAAGAGGGAATTCGGGAGGAACAGATAATGCCTATCAAATGTTGTTGCCCTATATCATGACCAATCCCATTAGAAGCATGGGAGTTGAATATTTGGCAACGCAAACCTTAATTGATGGGCTTGGAAGTTATATTAAAACAGTAGCTCAAGACAAAACAAAACAGGAGGAAATAGAAATGGTGAAAAGATGGATCACGCTTTTTGAAAAAGATAAAGGAAAGTTTGTAAATGTAAATGATCAGACATTCTCTATACAAAAAGTTGATTCATCGGAGAAAAGTCCTAGTCAAATCCTTGTGTTAACTGATAAGAGGGTGGGAAGCTCTGCCGAAAACTTTGTAATGAAATGTAAACAAAGTAAAAAAGTGAAGGTAATGGGCAATGTAACTTCCGGCGGACTGGATTATGCTTCTGCAAGATTCTTCAATTTTGGTTGTCCCGAATACATGCTGCAGTTACCAACCTTTCGTTCGCTAAGATTACCAGACTATCCTATTGATAACATCGGCCTTCAACCCGACCTTTATTTAGACAAAAGCGTTAAAGATTGGCTTCAATTTGCGTTGGACTATTTAGAAAAATAAGGTTTGGCGGTTATATAGCATGTAAGTTAAAAGGATTACATACATAGACTTACGAAGTTTTCAAAACTTCGTAAGTCTTGGCTCCGTCCTCTCGACATTCCAGTCCCCTCTGTTTTCAAGGGAAATCTCCCTAAAAATGAGAGAAGAGTGCTTGTGAAAGTGCGAATTATTAGCCATTATTAAGCTCTATCTGTCATTCAGAGCGCAGCGAAGAATCTTGGAGTGTTGTTATAGGAGATTCCTCGTTATACTCGAAATGACAGGTGAGTAATAGTAAAGGACCTCTTTACTACTTAACGGTATTTGTTTAATTGTTCATTGATAATTTAGAATTGGTCATTATTATAACTTACTAGGTGCATGTGTTTGCTTAACAAACAGAAAAGCATCGTAGAGCTCGGCAAGGTTCACTTTGTCATACAAACTTGCATCGCTTTTAATGCCATAGCCTACAAAACGTTGTGGTTTAACCAGGTTTGGACCGAAAGTATCGGTGAAAAAATAATGACTGGTTTTGGGCGATGTACTTAACAAGGCTTCCCACGAACCTTTAAGCGGAGCCTCAAGTGTATAAGGTAACATCACGGTAGTGTTTACTGGCCTAGCATCACTTGTGGCACCAAACTGGCCAAGAGCAGTGGCTGTGCCTAGCGCAAAATAATTATTGGGAAATAGTTTTAGGAGGTATTTTCCTGTGCCGCCTACCGAATTATCGAATACCTCTTTTTTCGCTAGATGTGCATCATGTGCCCAAATAATCACTTTATCGTCCTTGCTTTTTACAATCAACGAAGTGTTATGCGCCATCAGGCTATCTCTGGATACATATTTGGCTTTAGGGTAAAACGGTTCAAAGCCTTGTTTAAGGTTTACAAGTGCCAATAGCAGATCAGCTTCGATATCGGTGGCAATATTCATACCCTTGATTTGCTGTTGTATCGAATCGGTAGTTACATAAGCCTGACCACACAACTTGTTCAAGTTTTTCCAATCAATTTTAAAGTCTTTTTGGTTCATGCCAAACCAAGCCTCATCTTGTATGTTGGCGGCAGCGCTAAGGTTCAACAGCGCGTGGTCAAAAGTATTGATGCCAGCTTTTTTAAACAATAGGGTTAACATCTCTATATCTGGCTTTTGTACAGGGTAGTCTATGCCATGTACCGAAACCTTGCGCACATGGTTTTTATTGTAGGTTTTGATCCAGTCTAACATCTCTTTGGTCTCCTTATTCTGCCAAATACCTATCATGTATTTTTTCATCAGGGCGGCCACATCGGCCGAACTGTTCAGTTGTTGGTTCAGTAACCACATTTCGGTCACATCGTTTTCAAAGGCCACGTGGTTAAAGCCCTTTTCCTCAATCAATATCCTGCTGATGTAGTATCTCAATTGATAAAATTCTGCGGTTCCATGGGTTCCTTCTCCAAGGCCCACAATCTGTTTGGCGCTCATCTTCGCAATCAATGGCTTAACAGAAGCTTTAAATGTTTCATAGTTTTTAAGCGATACCTGCTTGAGCAATTTCTCTTGGGCGTTGCTTAGTTTGTCGACCGTATCGGTTCGTTGTGCAGTAACAGATAAGCTTTTGAACTGAAGGATGATGGTGAGGCAAATACCCAGTAATGTAATGTGTTTCATGTTTCTTTGTTTTCTGTTGCAAATGAATGAAGATGGAGGAACTAGGTCGGTAATTATTCGACCAGTAGCTTTGACGGCACGGTGAATACACATTGGCTTATATTCGTCGTGCAAAAACACCGCTTTGTCGTGCAGGTAAAAAGGTTTCAACTATTTTGTCGATTTTTGGAAAGTGATCAAAAGAACAGCATTCAATTTCTCCACTATATTCGAAATCCTTGTTTGGGTATTTTATGTGGCTCTTTATAGATATTCCTATCTAGTAGAAAACTCTGGGTTGAAAAATACCCCACATAACAACCTGCCTTACCCCATGATTTGCCTGTTTAGCATTTGTAGCGCTCTGCTGATCATTCCTTATTACCGATGGGCTGTTCCCAAGTTGTTGCATTTAAAGAAATATGCTTGGGTAATCCTCATCACCATTGTCTATTTTGTTTTGCTGACGCCATACATCAACATAATACTTTCGTGGGTTTTCAAGCAGTTTACTTACGGAGATCCGGTATATGTTTATTTTGATCAACGGTACAATGGTTTCTTTTTAGATTGGAACCTGATCATGACCGATTCTATCGCCTTTTTGAGCATAGCTTTCTCTAGGTTTTCCTATCAGAACGAGGCCATGCGTCATAAGGTAGAAACCGACCATCTGCAGCTTCAATTGAGTTTGTTAAAGGCGCAGCTTCAGCCACATTTTCTGTTCAATACCCTTAATAGTTTGTACGGAATGAGTTTAACACAATCCAAGGATACGCCTAGGTTTATTTTGTTGCTGTCGCAGATGATGCAGTATATCTTGTACGATTGCAACCAGGAAGAGGTGGGTTTGGAAGAGGAATTGAATTTTTTGAAAGGTTATTTTGAGATTGAGCAGAAGAAGTTTCCAGATGCAACTATTCAGTTTGATATTCCACGCGAAATTCCAAAATGGAAAATGCCCCCATTATTATTTTTGCCCCTGGTAGAAAATGCCTTTAAGCACGGACGCCACAAACTGGAAAACAAGGCAGGGGTAAGGGCCACGCTCAAAATTGAAAAGGGTTTGTTATCTTTCTATATCGAAAATGAAATGTTACCTATTCAGCCTTTAAAAAGTAAGCACGGTGGTATTGGTTTGGTAAATATCAAAAAGAGATTGGAACTGTATTATCCGGGCAAAAACCAACTCGAAATAACAGAAACAAATGACATATACAGGGTAAACCTAAGTATTAAAACAACATGAGATGTGTGATTTTAGATGATGAGCCTTTTGCTCATGATGTGTTGA
Source organism: Pedobacter sp. (assembly GCF_039594775.1). Lineage (GTDB taxonomy): Bacteria > Bacteroidota > Bacteroidia > Sphingobacteriales > Sphingobacteriaceae > Pedobacter. The sequence continues at coordinate 634,741 of NZ_JBCNMT010000002.1, forward strand.
AGCATTATATTGAACAAACTCCTGGGATGAAACTGGTAGCGCAGTTTAGAAATTCAGTAGAAGCTTTTGAGTATTTGGAACGGAATGTTGTTGATCTGCTCTTTTTGGATATCGAAATGCCGCTCATTAATGGCATTAGCTTTTTAAAAGCACTAAAGCAAAAGCCAAAAACCATTTTTACTACCGCTTTTAAGGATTATGCTTTTGAAGGTTTTGAATTGGGTGTTGAGGATTATCTGTTGAAACCTTTCTCATACGAGAGGTTTATGAAGGCGATGGAAAGGCTAAGCCCTGCTGCTAGTGAAGCAAATGTTTTTGATGATCAATTAACCATTAGGGTAAAAGAGGGCCATTTGAACATTAAACAACAAGATATCAAGTTGATTGAAGGGAACAAGGATTATGTTAAAATTGTAACCAATACAGAAACACATTTGCTATACCACACCTTAAAAGGAATCTTGGATAAGCTAAATCCAGCATATTTTATTCAATCGCACCGATCATATGTAGTAAATAGACTATTTATTTCCCGTATTGTACAGGATAATTTGATCCTTAATGATCAGCAGTTTATTCCCATAGGACAATCTTATAAGAAGCAGTTGATGGAGAAATTGAATAGTTAGGGTAGTGGTTGGTAGTTAGGGATTGGTTCACTGGTTCGTCCCATTGCTCCTTTGTATTCCATTAGCAATCAATCATTCACCATTTAACCTATGTTTAGTGTATCATCATACTATATCTCCACTTTGAAGAAAAGCTACCTCTCCATCGCTTGCTTAACATAATTGACCTTATCTATTTCTTTGGCGTCAATTCTTACTGTTGGTTTTATCCCGATGTTGTCGATAGGGTTTTCTGGAAGACGTTTAGAACGTCCAATGGGAATCACCAAATTGAAATCTTTACATGGAATATCAAAAAACTGGGTGTTGTTATAATCTAAGGTGCCTGCAGAATTCTCGCCATATATTTTAACCTTTTTGCTCTGTATTGCGTTTAATAGAAACGACTCTGCAGAACTTGCTGTATTTCGGTCGATTAAAACAGCGACTTTTGAAGGGTATTGATAGATGGTATCTCGTGTGATGTCGAAACTTTCCTTTCCAGATGGGTTCACAAACTGATTGGGATATTGCTTCATCAAATCAATCAACTTCACTAAAAAGTCCTTGCCTGCTTGTGAAAGCTCTTCATCTTTTAGGTTCTCAGTCAATATTTTGATGTTTTCTTTGGATGAGAGATATTCATCGGGTTTGATTTTGATGGTGTCACTATAGATATAAGGATCAATCCGCTAAAAGCATAATCTGTGCCGCCAGTATTTCCTCTTAAATCGATGATCCAATGGGCTGAATTTGCTAAGGATGATTTGTATTTGCTAAGTAAGCTGTCAATAATTTGCTTTTCACTCCATTCAAACGAAGGTAGCCTTAACAAGATTGTTTTGTTGTCGAGAATTTTAAAGTTGGTTTTCCACTCTAGTTTTTCCGTTGAAGGTGAGATAACAACTGGTTTAGCAAATTGCTGGCTTAACTTTTTTGCCAATTCAGGGTATTTTTTTCTATACCTCCAATCAAGCTGAACACGAAGGTGATTGTCTTTAAAATAGTTGGTAAATGTTCGAAGCAGTACATAGCATGAATCGACACTGTTGGCTTTTAAAGCTTGTTTTTTTAACGAAGCCGCAAACTTTTCATATGCCTTGCGCTGGTTGCCTTTAACTTTATCATTGAAACCTGCATAATCTGCTTTTACATGGGTGATGGTGTATTCAAGATTCTGGGCGCAATCGCATTGTTGTGCAAATGAAATTAAAGGAATAGATAAAATTAGGATAGTAATGAGTCTTTTCATATCAGTACGAATATACGTTTTTAGGAGCTGAGTTGTTAGTGACTAGGGGTTAGTAGTTAGGTATTAGTGGCTAGGGATTAGTCAAGCATCATCGTTGTCATTCACAAGCACCACCGTTGTCATTCAGAGCGCTAGTGAAGAATCTCTTTGAAAGATGCTATTAGAGATTTCTCGTTGCACTCGGAATGACAAACATTGTTTATTAGTTTTTACAAGGGTTAACCCTCTCTCCGCTGTGCGGTTTCTCTCCCTAAAAAGGAGAGAAGAGTGCTTGGGAAAGTTTGAAGTATTGGTTCATCAGTGTCGCTTTTGTCATTCAGAGCGTAGCGAAGAATCTTTTGGATGCTATTATTGGAGATTTCTCGTTTCACTCGAAATGACAGGTAAGGCGACATACTAAGTTTGTTTATTGTTCATTATTCATTGTCCATTGGCGTTTGTTTATTGTTCATTAACCATTAAAACCAAAAGCTTTCTTATCTTAGCAACGTAAGCCCAAACATCTTTTGAAGTCTCTATACGTTATTATTTTTTGCTGTATCACTCATGTCATGGGTTTATCTGCCCAAGAGCTGTCAGTTGTCAACCTAAAAGGGCAGGTGCTCGATTCTTTACGCAAAGAATATCTGAAGGACCACGATCAACGGGAGCAGCTCGAAAAAACATGGCACAAACTCGGCGTAAACAACAATAATAAAGAGCTGATGGCCTTTGTAGAGGTGATGAAACTATCGAGGGTGAAAAAGAATGTTCCCCAACTGGTAGAAAAGTTCAGCGAAGAGATTGGAAAAAAGTACAAAGATTATCCCAATGTACAGGCCATGGCCTATCAAATGGTAGGCTATCATTACTTTATTGGCGAAATCAATTACGAAAAGGCCTTTGCCGCCTATGTAAACCTCGAAAAGTTACTGGATGTTTATGGCCCGAAAACCATTGGCAACTATGCCGACTACTGCGCGGAGATCGCTTCGGCCTATTACAAGTTCCGTAATTATAAAAAGGCCATTGAAATGGGAAAGAAGGGCGTAAGCTATGCCGCCAATCCCTGGGATTTTTATAACACCATTGGTCTTTGCCTTCGTGAACTGCACCAATTGGACTCGGCCATCTATTACCTTAACAAAGCGGTAGATGCGGCGATCTCCAAAAAGGCTCGCGACATTTACCGCACCATCTCTTTAGGCAACATTGGTTATTGTTACTATCTGAGAGGGCAGTACCTTAATGCAAAGCCACTGCTTCAGGTGGATCTACAGGGCGCACTCCATATAGACGATAAGGGACTTGCGGCAGGAGCAGAAATCCCTTTGGCCGATATCTATCTGAAAGAAAAGAACCTTGTAAAAGCCAACCAATTGCTGGACAGTGCTAGGAGCCACATTGCCAAGAGCAATCAGTTAGACCGTTTGGAGAAATATTACCCCGTGCGTAGCCGTTACTATCAGTTGGCGGGCAACGTACAATTGGCCTTGGCCTATCGCGATTCGGTGATTCGAGCCATTAAACGGAACGATTCTATTTTCAATTCATTGTTGGTGCTGCGGGTACAGCAGCGTACCGATATGGAAAAGCTTGCCGAAGAAAGGGGTAAGCTGGAAAATTATAAGAAGCTGTCGCAAACACGCATCATTGCCATCATTGTTTTCTTTATCCTCCTGTTGCTCATCTTCTTTTTAATTAGGCGCTATCGTGGCCGGATAGAGAAGGACCGCAAACAGATCGAAGAACTTAACCGTATGATGGAACTAAGGCAACGGCTAAGTGCAGACATGCACGACGATATTGGCAGTACCCTTAGCAGTATCTCTATTTACACGCACTCTTTATTAATGCAGTCGGATAATGTTGCGGAGAAAGGAGTTTTGGAAAAGATCAAACAGAATGCACAGAACGTACAGGAAAACCTTGGGGATATTATTTGGAGCGTTAACCCCAACATGGATTCGATGGAGCAGATCATTTCCCGTATGCGTGCCTTTGGTGCCGATATGACGGAGCATGCCGGCATTGCTTTGCATTTTGAGATTGCCGAGGGAGTGGCCGAACTGCCCTTGAACATGATGAAAAGGAAAAACCTTTACTTGATCTATAAGGAAGCAGTTAACAATGCGGTAAAATACAGTGGATGCTCACAATTAAATGTTTCGCTTCAGTTAAAAGCGGAACGTTTGGTCATGGAAATTGTAGACCATGGAAAGGGTTTTGATACCAAGGCGGCGTCACAGGGAAATGGGTTGAGGAACATGCATCGAAGAGCCAAGGAGATCAATGGAGAACTGTTGATGAATAGTACCAAAGATGTAGGGACTAGCATTGCCCTGAATATTGGCCTCGTACCTGATAGCTAATATTAGCTATTGTAAAATAGCCCGTCTGTCCTAATTTTGTACGTTGCTTTTGTAAAAGGTAAAGCTGATCAAACAGCTTGGAAACAGGGATAGGCAAAACAAAATCTCACTACATATGAAAAAGAGGATTATCTTATTTGACGACGATACCACCCGTAGGGATAGCCTTTCTATGCTCTTGAACATGTGCACTGATATGGAATGCGTGGGTACTTTTCCCAGTGCTACCCATGCCGTAATTGAAGTGAGAAACCTGCTGCCCGATATGGTGTTGATGGATATAGATATGCCGGGAGGTGATGGCATTACAGGTACCCGCGAAATTAAGGCCGAGTTCCCCGAACTGCCCATTATTATGCAAACCGTTTTTGACGATAACGAACATATCTTTGAAGCCATTAAAGCAGGTGCCAATGGTTATCTACTCAAAAAAACACCTCCCGATAAACTGTTGGTTCAACTTAGGGAAGCTTTGGAAGGCGGAGCGCCCATGACCTCGAGCATAGCCATTAAGGTATTACAGTTTTTTCAGGAAAAGCCCATTACTTCCTATAACCTTAGCGATCGTGAAAAAGGCATCCTTAAACTATTGGTTGAGGGGCATAGCTATAAAATGATTGCCAACAAAAGCGGCATTGCCTATTTTACCGTCTGCAACCATATCAAAAAAATCTACGAGAAGCTGCACGTAAACAGCGCCACCGAAGCAGTAAGGTTGGCCCTGCAAAAGAAACTGGTGTAGTTTACCTGATCCACATTGTTATGGCCTCAAAGTACCTGTATGCTTAGGTAAAGGCAGCCATTGATGGCTACTATTAGCTATTGATGTAGGTTTCATTTTATCCTTTTTTTGGCTTGTAAAAATTGATTGTTAACGCTTTTAATAAACCGATCAAAAAGGAACCCGTTCCGCCAAACTATTTATAAAGGAAAATATGCTAAATTTCTACACCTCGACCTTTGCCCAAACCAAAGGCCGTTTTCTCCATTGCTGGGAGGTGGCCAATTCACGTGCTCTTAATTTCAGGCAGGTATGCTTGATTTTAATGGTGATCGTATTGTACCCCTTTGTTACGCTAAAGGCCCAACAAAGGCCCAACATTAGTTACAGTCAAAGTAGCTACAATTTTAGTAAAGGTGTTGCTATTGCGCCAATAGCGGCACCAAGCAACAGTGGGGGTACCATTCCCGCTAAAATAAGAGGGGGTGTAGAGGAGTCGTTTGGACTTGGCGGATACAATGCGAACAGGATTTCTAAAAGAGAGGATGGCAAGATGATGTCATTCATCTTGGGAAAAAACACCATCCATAATGTTGACTTAACGAATAGAAGGGTAACCGACTCGTTAATAAATAGGGACAAACCCTGGGGCATTGTAAAAGATAGTAAGGGTAATGTGTATTGGACAGAAACGGGCTCCTATCAAATTGTTACTAATCCTAACCGGAATGACGAAACGAGTTATTTGGCGGGTGCTTTGGCTTTGGGAGAGAATGCACCGAAAATAGGTGGGGCCATCTCGTTTTTCAATAATGTAAGCTCCCTTTATTCCTATTTTTCGGGAGGTGATGACCTACTCAGGAAAATTACGGGGCAGGAGGCCAAGCCTAACTACATCTTAAGGTTTTCGGGCAAGATCTATAAGTTAACCCCTGGTTCCAATACTCCACAGGTTTTTCTTTCGGATGTGCAAATGCCAACGGGATTGGCCATAGATCAAAATGATAACCTTTATGTAAGCTGCTTTACCGCTAATTTTACGGTAAAGGGCGGCATTTCTTTCTCTGGCGGAGAGGTAGAAGTGGTTGACGATGAAAGTGGAACCTACAATGCAAAGATAATTAAGATTACACCAGAGAAGCAGCAGACCGACATAGGAAGCTGGCCAGGTATTGATTACCCTACGCAATTGGGTATAGATGCTCAAGGAAATATTACCCTAATGTACCATTATGGCAATAATATGGTTAATATCGGTATCACTAGGATTAGAAAATATCCAGAAGGACAAACTACCGGAAATACATATCCCAAAGCTGTATTTTTATTAAATGGTGGAACGGTTGCAGGTCAAGCTTACCCTGCGTATCAGGATATGGCTGTAGATGCTGGAGGAAACGTATATCTGTCAGATTTTTATGCGGATAAGATCATGATGTTGCCCATGGGAGGTAGCTCATCAAGTGCTTTGCAGGTCTTTTCGGAAAATGCCTTGTCGCCATGCGCCTTGTACATAGATTTGAACAATAACCAACTTTGGGTAAAAGAAGGTAGATATACCACTACCGGAGCCATTAAGAAATTGAGTTTATATGGCTATGCGGTAACTCCAAGTTTGCCCTTAGGTCTTTCGCTAACAACTAATGGAACCATTACGGGTACGGCCAGTACCGTAAGTCCAAATAGACCGTATACCATTACAGCAAGTAATGTGGGAGGTTTTTCAAGCGCCAATCTTAACATTGAAATACGACAGATTGCGGCACCGAATATCAGCTATGCTACCAATGTATATAATTTGCCAATAGCACAGGCAGCCACCATCCCAACGCCAAATAATGCTGGCGGTTCCTTTAATCAGCAAATTGGACCATTAAAAGTGGACAAGGTATATAAAGGGGGCACCAAAATGAGGGGCTTTGCCTTTGATGCCGACGGCAATAAATACTTCTGTCAGCCAGATTCTAACCGCATCATGAAAATTGATGCCGCAGGAAGAATGTCGGTATATATATCAGGGCTGAACGAACCTTACGATATAGAGATTGACCGTACTACGGGTGTTTTTTACTTCACCGAAAAAAGAGGTCTAACACTAAAAGCAATGTATGCGGGTTTTGCCGCGCCTACAACGCTGCTTACGGGTAGTGTAACCTCTATGGCCATTGACCAGGGAAACTATCTATATGCCTGTAACCCAGGCTTAGGGTTGATCTACCGATACAACCTAAAAACCAATGATCTCGAGACTTTTGCAAGTAACGTGGGGAGAGTTTTCTGGATATCTATTTATAATAATGCTATTTATGGGTTGACTGCGGACGGGGTAGTCAAAAAAATCCCAATCAGTAATCCAAGTGCTATCACTACAGTTGCAAACTTAGGCAGCAATGGTTTTGAAATGGCCATGGACGATTACGGGAATATATTTGCTGCGGGCGACCGTCTTTTTAAAATTGCTGCAGGTAGCACAACCGTAGAAACATATACGATACCAAATAACAATGCGTGGTATTTCGAAGGTTTAGGCGTTGATCGGGATAATAACTTATATGTAACCTCTGTTGCTTCTGGCTATCAAAGTTTTGAGGTTATTAAAGTTACTGCCGGAGGTTTTGTGATCTCGCCATCATTACCAGCAGGACTTACTTTTAATAACAATGGTACCATTACGGGTACGCCAACCACCATTACCGCCGCTAAAGATTATACGGTAAAAGCAGCTAATCCGTTGGGAGAATCGAGTGCCGTGATCAGGATTGGGGTAAATAATGTACCAACCACTAATCTTCAATATGTATTCCCTGCCACTATTCATAGAACAATAGCCTTAGGAGAAATTTTGCCAACGGTAACAGGTGGTAAGCCAGATAGTTTCAGTATTGCCCCAACACTTCCCGATGGGCTTGTGTTTAACACTACTACAGGTAAAATTTCGGGAACGCCAACTGCAAACAAAGTAGCAACAACTTATACTATTACCGCTAACAATACAGTGGGTAGCGCAACTGCTACCATTAATTTTGCAGTGACCGAAATTCCACCATCGAGTTTAACTTATGCCATGGCTAGCAATGTTTTACAAAAAGATATTGCAGTAAACCTAAACCCAACGGTTACGGGTGGTAGTATTGGCGTAACTTACGCGGTTAGTCCAGCTTTGCCTGCCGGATTAAGTTTCAGTACCAGCACTGGTGTTATTTCAGGTACGCCAACAACCATTACTGCTCAAAAATCATATACCATTACTATTAGTAACAATGGCGGTAGCCAACAAACCAGTTTCAATCTTTCGGTAAAACTGGATCCACCTAGTAATTTGGTTTATACCATTGCTGCTAGTTTGCTGCGCGATGTTACCCTTGAAAATGTTACGCCAAGCTATAACGGTGCGGGAGTATCAAGTTTTAGCATTACGCCCACTTTGCCTGCAGGATTAAGCTTTAATACTACTACGGGAGTAATTTCTGGTAAACCTACGGCAGTAAGCGCAGCTACTAGTTATACCATTACGGCCACCAATTTGGGTGGTAATACTACCACAACCTTTTCATTGGCGGTAAGGGTTGATGAACCAAGTAGTTTACAGTATGCTATTGCCAACAGTATTTTGCGTAATCAGGCATTAACAGCCATAACGCCAACTTACGAGGGTAGCCCGGCAGCATCTTTTAGTGTCAGCCCAACTTTACCTACCGGATTAAGCTTTAATACTACAACCGGAGCCATTAGCGGAACACCAACGGTAATGACGGCAACTAAAAGCTATACGGTTACGGCCACCAACGATGGGGGTACTGGTACGGTAACATTCCCACTTGAGGTGAGGGTTGACCCACCAATAAATTTGAAATATGATTTTGCGCACACCAGTTTGTTACGAAACAATGCCCTACCAACGGTAACACCAACCTACACCGGTAGTCCAGCCACTGGCTTTAATATTAGCCCAGCTTTACCTGCGGGTTTAGCATTCAATGCAACTACTGGAGCCATTAGTGGTACACCAACCGCTATTACAGCTGCACAAACCTATACGGTTACGGTTGTTAATGACGGCGGTAGTAGCACGGCAAGCTTCTCGTTATTGGTTACGGAACTTGCGCCTACCAGTTTACAATATACATTTAGCAATTCATCGCTATTGCGAGATGTGGCCATTACTGCGGTACGTCCGTCCTATGGAGGTGGTACGGCAACTTCATTCACCATTAGTCCTGCCTTGCCTGCTGGGCTAACGCTCAATGCATCAACAGGAGTAATATCGGGTACACCTACGGTAATTAGTGGCAATACTAATTATACTGTTACTGCAGGCAATACCGCAGGTAATACCACGGCTTCATTCTCCTTGTTGGTAAGGGTTGATCCACCAGCAAACTTGCAGTATACCATTACGTCAAGTGTGTTAAGGGATATTGTTTGGAGCAATAAATTACCTAGTTATACAGGCGGCAGTCCTATTGCCAGTTTTAGCATTAGTCCTACTTTGCCTGCTGGTTTAGGCTTCAATACTTCTACGGGTGTTATATCAGGTACCCCAACCGCTATTTCAACCAATAAATCTTATACGGTTACAGCTACTAATGACGGTGGAAATACTACTTACTCATTTGATCTGGCTGTTCGTGTTGATGCTCCAACTAATCTTCGCTATGATTTTAGGGACACCGAACTGCAAAAAGATGTAGCCATGTTAAGTGTTACACCAAAATATAGCGGTAGTCCAACCAATACCTTTAGTATCAGTCCAAGTTTACCAACGGGATTGGTTTTTGATAGTTCAACGGGTCAAATATCGGGTACGCCTACAGTGCTCAGTTCGGTAACCAACTATACGGTTACAGCTACCAACGATGGTGGTACTGGTAATGCCAGCTTCTCGTTATCTGTTTCTCGTATTCCAACACCAGAAATTACTTACGCCACTACCAAATACAGCTATACTAAAGGTACACCAATTACTGCGATTCCTGCCCCAACCAATACAGGTGCAATATTTCCGCAACAAAGAATTGGCGAGGCGCTTTACACTGGATTAACTCAACCAACTGGGGTAGCTACCGATGCTGCTGGTAATACCTACATTGCCGATTATGAAGGTGGAAATGCAAAAATCAAAAAACTAGAAAAAGGCGGAACAGAAATTACCGACTTTGTATCGTCGGGCTTAGGGGCCATAGCTCCTTATGATCTAGCGGTAGACGTAGTCGGAAATGTTTATATGTCGGCAGGCGGCACCATTAAAAAAATTACCCCTGCCAAAGTAGTATCTGATTTTGCTACTGGCCTTAACAATGTTGGAGGCTTGTTTATAGACACCGACAATGATCTTTATGTTGCTGAATATAGTGCAGGCCAGATCCTCAGGTTTGCCAACTGTAACGCCACGGCAAAAACCATCCCAATAACAGGGCTTAATATTGGTGCAACGCTAGCTACACCTGCAGAAAACCCGAGAGATATTGTGGTAGATAAACAGAAAAATATTTATGTGCTACAGGCGGGTCTGTTGTCAGATTATCGGGTATCCTTTATGTTCCTGTTTAAATACTTTGCTTCGGATAGCTATGCAAAAGGTACCAGAAATCGTATCCTAACCTCGGTAGATTTCAGTAGCTACATGACCATAGATAAAAAGGACAACTTATATATCAATACTGATGGAAATAGTGTCATTATCTTAAATAACTATGTAGACAAGGGAGGTAGGCTTTACTCGCAATTAACATCGGGTAAAATGAAAGGAATTTCATTAGATGCCGATCAGAATGCATTTTATGTCTTAGCCGAAACCAATAGCGCTTTGGGTAAAAACTTCCAATTTGGTTATAATACTGCAGGCTTGCCCAATGGTTTGGTTTTAAATGCCAACGGTACCATTACCGGTACACCAACGGCTGTAAGATCGGAAACTAATTACACCGTTACCGCCAATTCATTTTATGGCAAAAGTACAGGTACACTGCAAATAACGGTGGTTGATACCGTGCCCAAGTTTCAATATGCACAACCAAACCAAGTGTTAACCGCTGGTGTAAGTAATTTGAACATTGCACCAACCAAAACAGGAGGGCCTATCAATTCGTATTCGGTAACACCTACGCTTTTACCAGCGGGAATTAGCTTTAATACCACAACAGGTACTTTTAGCGGTACACCTACTAAATTACAAGATACCATTAGCACCTATGTGGTTGCTGCAACCAATACAGGTGGTACAGGGAAAGACACCGTTACTTTTAAAATTAATGATAAAATACCAAGCGGTTTGGTATATCCACCAAACTACGTGCTTTATGTAAATAAACAATTTAGGGGAGAAGTACCCACCATTTCGGGTGGTGCGGTGACCAAATGGAGCATTTCGCCAGCATTGCCCGAAGGTTTATCTATAGATACCTTAACAGGTGTTATCATAGGTTATGCTAACGTGACCAGCAGTGCTGCAAACTATACGGTGAAAGCTGAAAATAGTGGCGGTGCTACCACAGGTGTGGTTAACCTAACCGTTAAGGATTTGCCTCCAAGCATTTCTTATGCCCAGCAAAATACCTTCAAATTTAAAAAGGATGAAACCATCACTAAAATAGCACCACCAGACAATACTGGCGGTCCGATAGTGTCATACAGCATTTCAGGGCTACCTAATGGTCTTACGCTCAATACTGATGGCTCTATTTCTGGTAGGCCAAACAGCTTAACGAAGTCTACAGAGTATAAAATCATTGCCAATGGTGGGCAATGGGGCAAAGACACCACCAGCCTAAGCATTGAAGTAGTTTCGCTTCCACCAAATACCATCACTTATAACAGTCCGGTAACCTTAATTAAAGGAACTGCCATCACCAATATTGCACCAAGCTATACCAGTACAGGCGGTGATCCGGTAGAACAATTTACCATTACCCCAGAACTACCTGCTGGATTAACCCTTAACCCAACTACAGGGGTAATTAGTGGAACACCTACACAAATTTTAGGTAGCAATGGTCAGCTATATTATGTAACGGCCAGCAACGGAGCGGGCAACAATAGTACCTCTTTATTGTTCCTTTTAAAGGATTTGCCACCAGCAATCACTTATCAAACAGAACATGTGCTTACTAAAGGAGTAAACGCTTCGTTGGCGGTTAATTCAACAGGAGGTGCAGTAACCAAATACACCGTTAGCCCGGCATTGCCAACAGGCTTATCGCTCGATTCGCTAACGGGGCACGTTTATGGTACCCCAAGTGCCTTAACGCTTAGAGCCAAATACAGCATTACAGCAACTAACTACGGTAACCCGGCTAAAACGGCTGATGTTTATCTGACCATTGTAGATCAAAAGCCAGCGATCAATTATGAAGCATCACATCAATTGGTAAGAACTGTTGAAATAACACCGATTACGGTAAATTCTACAGGTGGAGCGGTAATCAGTTACCAAATAAGCCCAGCCTTGCCAGAAGGACTAAGCCTTGATGCCCTTACGGGAACCATTAGCGGTACGCCAACATTAAGTGCGGTAGAGAAAACCTATACCGTTACTGCAACCAATACAGGGGGTAGCATTACGGCAACCATGAATATTGCCGTGAAAAATGCGAAACCTGTAATTGCTTACAATAGTGCTTACGTATTCAATAAGAATATAGCTGTGAGCGATATTGCACCTCAATCTACAGGAGGTAACCAAATTACGTTTAGCCTTAATCCAGCTACATTACCAAATGGATTGAGTTTTAACACCCAAACAGGGGTAATTAGCGGAACACCTATTGATACGGCAGTATTGCGTACTTATGACGTATACGCGGTAAATGATGGTGGAAAAGATACCGCAACGTTTACCCTGAAGGTTAATGAGAAAATCCCAGGTGATATCAGCTATGCTGAATTAGCGGATGATTTCTACGTAGGTCATGCCATTAACCCTATGGTACCAATTGTTGGTGCCGATGGTGGTGCAATTGCTCGTTTTACCATCAGTCCAACCAACCTAGCCCCAGGCTTGTCTTTCAATACGCAGACAGGGGTGTTAAGCGGTACACCAACAGCAGACTATGTGAGGACAAGTTACACGGTTACCGCACATAACTCTGGTGGTATAAAACAAACCACTATGACCTTTGCGGTGATTAAACTTTCGGCAACCCTAGCCAAAACAGATGCAAAATGTAATGGCAGTGCTACTGGAAGTGCAACGGTAACCGTTATTGGCGGAAAAGCACCTTATAGCTACACTTGGTCGCAGGGGGCTACGGCCGCAACGGCTAATAACTTAGTCGCTGGAACTTATACCGTTGTCATTAAAGATGCTAACCAAACAACCATTACCCGTACGGTGACCATTGAAGAACCATCAGCATTAATCATCACCAACATTTCTAAAGTTGACAACCAACAAAGTGGCGGTGCAAGCGGTACGGCAACAGCCACCGTTACTGGTGGGGTAGGTCCGTACACTTATTCATGGTCTGCCAATAACAGCACTACTGCTAACGCAATTGGATTAAGTGAGGGCAGTTATACTTTAACCGTTACCGACGCTAACCAATGCGTGGCTACCAAAACGGTATTTATTGATGCTCCTCCGGCAGCACCAATGGGGCTAATGGCCACAGCGGGTAACGCACATAACATTTTAACTTGGTCCGCCAGTTCAGAAACTGATTTGTCGGGTTATAAAGTGTACGGGGGTACTACAGCTAATCCAACTCATCTGTTGCAGGTTGTTACCGCACCAATTGTTACTTACACTCATAATAACCTTAACAATGGAACACCTTATTATTATCGCATCACATCGGTTGATAAAGGTGGGTTTGAAAGTGTGTACAGTACTGAAGTAAGTGCAACGCCACAAGGCACACAAAGCATTTCATTTGCAGTGTTGCCAGCTAAAACCTATGGCGATGCCGATTTCAGTGCAGGAGCTACCACAAGTTCTGGTCTTACGGTAACCTATACTTCCGATAATCCACAGGTAGCTACTGTTGTTGCTGGAAAAGTGCATATCGTGGGTGCTGGAACTGCCAATATCACTGCGGCTCAAAACGGTAATCAAAACTGGCTTGCTGCGGTGAGTCAAACCCAACAGCTTACCGTAAATAAAAGAGCTTTAACCATTTCGGCCAATGCCCAAGATAAAACTTATGATGGGCTTAGAAATGCTCAAGTAAGCCTTAATGATAATAGGGTTACTGGAGATGAAATAAACGTAGCTTATACTACCGCTTTATTCAACAACAAAAATGTAGGAGCAGGTAAGTTGGTAACAGTAAGTGGTATCAACATTAGTGGAATAGCTGCGCTAAACTACACGCACAATGTTAGTGCAACCACCATTGCGGATATTAATGTGAAGGCATTGACGATTACGGCAATGGCACAAAACAAAACTTACGATGGAAATAATAATGCCAGCGTTACTTTAAATGATGATAGGATAAGCGGAGACCAATTGGAAACTTCTTATACCTCGGCAAGCTTCAACAATAAAAACGTTGGAACAGATAAAGTGGTGAACGTTTCGGGCATTCGCATTAACGGTACCGATGCTGGAAATTATACCATTAACACCAGTACAGCTACTACGGGTAATATCACCACAAGAACGCTTATCGTAAGTGCAAGTGGTATCCATAAGGTTTACGACGGTAATGTAAGCGCAACCGTTAATGTTACCGACAATCGTGTTGCTGGTGATGTGTTGAATGTACAGTACGCCAATGCCGTATTTGCGGATAAAAAAGTGGGAATAGCTAAAGAAATAGCCGTTAGCGGTATTCAGATTAACGGAGCTAACGCCGCAAACTATACGGTGAATACAACAGCTAGTACCACGGCCAACATTACCGCTAGAAACTTAACCGTTACAGCGGCAGGAAATAGCAAGGTTTATGATGGTGGTTTTACGGCTACGGTAAACTTAACCGACGACCGGGTAACAGGCGACCAACTCACTGCTGCATATGCTATTGCCATGTTTGGCGACAAGAACGTGGGCACTAACAAAAGTATAGCTGTCTTTGGAATTACCATTAGCGGTACCGATGCCGCTAACTATTTGGTTAATGCTACCGCAAACACTTCGGCGGCAATTACGCCTAAGGTACTTACGGTTACTGCCGACAATAAAACCACCATTCAAGGTTTGGCCTTGCCAGCATTGACGGTTAAATATGCTGGTTTTATCAATGGAGAAGATAACAACAGCTTAACCACGCTTCCATCATTAAGCACCAGCGCAACAAGTACTTCGCCACAAGGTGACTATCCAATTACGGTTACAGGTACTACTGCTCAAAATTACAGCATCACTCCAGTAAATGGTGTGCTTACTGTAATCCCAGGAACACCAACAAGTTTGACCTTTAATCAAGGTTTACTTTTAGAAAACAGTGTTTCCGGTACCATCGCAGGTGTTTTAAATAGCACTGCTCCAGATCCAAATGCAGTATTTACCTATAGCTTGGTTACTGGCGCTGGAGATACCGATAACAGTAAATTTAGAATTGTTGGGAATAGTATCCATACCGCGGCGGTGTTTGATTACGAAACGCAAAATAGCTTCAATATCCGTGTAAGGACAACCACCCAATACGGTTCAAGTTTAGAGCAAACATTTGTGGTTAATGTAACCGATGTGAACGAAGTGCCAACTTTGGCAAACATTGCCAATCAGACCATTTGTTACACTTCTACCACGCAAACAGTAGCTCTTAGTGGCATTACTGCTGGTCCAGAAACTAATCAGAATGTAACGGTAAGTGTCGCTAGCAACAACAGCCGTTTGTTTAGTTCGCTTACTGCTGGCAATGTAAACGGTGGAAATGCGCTGGTTAATTATAGGCTTGCTTCGGGACAAAGTGGTTCGGCCACCATTACGGTAACCATTACCGACAATGGAGGTATTGCCAATGGCGGGGTAAATGTAATCAGCAAAACGTTCGACTTGGTGGTAAATGCCTTGCCAGAAATAGAGATCACGTCTGATTTGGGTACCTCATTCTCGAAAGGACAAACGACAACCTTAACCGCTACTGGTGGTGTTACTTACCAATGGTCTGGTCCGTCAGGAATAATAGGGGATAGAAATACAGCTACGTTGAAAGTAAGACCTGATCAGGCAAATAGTACCTATACCGTAACCGTAACTACCACTGCGGGATGTACTTCTACTCGTCAAATTACTTTGACCACGGCTGAAGACATCCGCCAGATTGCTGGAACGAACATCGTTACACCAAACGGCGATGGGGTGAACGATAACCTAATCATTAAAAATGTAGACCTATATCCTGATAATGAATTAGAGATTTTTGATAGGGCAGGAAGAAAGATCTATACAAAAAAAGGCTATCAAAATGAGTGGAACGGAATGCTCAACGGGATACCATTGGCCGAAGGAACCTACTATTATATCATCAATTTCAAGAATGTAGGGAAGTACAAAGGTTTCATTACAATTATTAAAGATTAACCAACATTAATGATTCATAAGATGAGGATGTTAAACAGTATAAAAGTTCTGCTATCGGTGGCATTTGTGGCTGCCGCTAGCAACCTGAAGGCGCAGTTGAACCCATTGGCAACCATGTACTTTCAAAATCAGTATGTAAATAACCCCGCCTATGCGGGTACGGATAAGGATTTAAGACTGGATGCGGGCATCAGGTTACAGGACAACCGAATGCCAGGCGCACCCAAAACCCAGTTTATTACGGCAACTTATGCCTTGACCGATAAAGCGGGATTAGGTTTTAACCTCAATGCTGAACAGGTAGGTCTGATCAAGAAGGTTAGAACGGTGGCCACCTATGCCTACCATTTGCCTTTAAATGCCGAGGATAGGATTAGTTTTGGCCTATCGCTGGGTTTTACCGACCAACTTGTAGACTACAATACAATCAATGGACAGGTGAATGATGGAACCTTAGGGAACTTTAACCAAAGGGAGACTTATGTTGATGGAGATTTTGGAGTGCGCTACAAGCGGAAACAGTTTACTTTAGAAGGTGCTATTCCCAACCTAAGCAATTTTTATAGAGATAAAGCAAAGACAGGTAGTGCAGCTAACTTGGCAAGATATTATGCCGCGGCTTCTTATCAATATTATTTAGCTGGCACTGTTTTAGAACCTAAAATAGCTTTTAGGGCAGTAGATGGTTTTAAGGATATTTTTGATGTAGGCTTAAATGTTAGGTTTGTAGATGATAAGCTAAATCTTTTTGGCTTATACCACACCTCCCAAAGTGCCACTTTTGGTATAGCGGCAAAGCTAGCGTCCAATATGTCGATGAATTTCATGTATACCTCCGCTACGGCAGTATTGGCAGGCGAAAGCAGTGGTTCCTATGAAATCAATTTAAGATTGGATTTGTTTAAGAAAAAAAATAAGCATTAGGCTAAATGATAGCTCTCTTTAAAAGCCTTTCAGAAATGGAAGGCTTTTTTTGTGCTTGGTCATTGTTTATTTGTTCATCGGTTGTTAGTTTTATTGATTATTGGTTCACTTGTTCATTAGTCTATTCCGTTCCTGTCTTGTCATCATACTTGTCATTCAGAGCGTAGCGAAGAATCTCCATGTTTGTTTGGTCATTGGTTTTTGTTCATTGCTTGTTAGTTTTATTGGTCATTGGTTTTTGATTATTGGTTCACTTGTTCATTTAGCCTATTCCGTTCCTATACCGTCACCTCGACTGTACCGGAGAGGTCTTTGGGCTTTGTCATTCAGAGCGCACGTGTACCGATGATGGAGTGCAGGTGCGCTTGAAAGGGGGAGGGTGGAGAGTTCCGCTCTTTTTGGATACGATTCAACCTTTTTGGTGGCTTCTACACATAAAATGAACTGCTCAATATGTGCCACAATTCAAGGGCCCTTATTTCTAGTTGACGTACCATATCGTTGTTGTGGCAATTAATTTACATAAGCTTTGGCCATCGCAGTGCTAGCAGGTGAAAATAGTGGTTCTTATGAAATCAATTTAAGATTGGATTTGTTTAAGAAAAAAAATAAGAATTAGGCTAAATTATAGTTCTCTTTAGAAATCTTTCAGAAATGGAAGGCTTTTTTGATTAATCTGTTAGTTTATAGGGAAAGAATTGCTTTCTAAAGAGATACTAAATAAAGTAACAGAAATAATTTGTAATGTATGAGATAACAAAAAATGAATACTGCAAATTTTAAAAAAGAGAAAGCCAAAAAACATTTAAAGTTTTTTGGCTTGCGTAATAAATTTGGTGAATAGTTTATTCTCTAAATTAATCTTTTGGCCTGTGTTTGTGTGGTTTCAAATCAGGATGTTTTGGCTTTGTCTCAGGTAAAACTCTTCTTCTTTTGTCATCTTGGCCATTGTCTTTTTTTGGTTTTGGCCCTGGTTTAATTGCTTGAACTTGTTCCATAATATTTAAGATTATAATTTATGGCATAAATGTATCTGTTTAAACCCAACATAATTTATGGGTTTCCGTAATAGCAAAAATCGATACTTTTCAGTAGCATAGAAATTTTGTGCTCAGGGCCGGGATCGAACCTGTTGCTTGTTAATGGCATCCTGATTGGATAGGGACGTGTCTATTAGCCCCATCGCCATCTTAAAAAGAAAAGCCTTCCCATCAGGAAGGCTTTAAGAGCGAAAGACGAGATTCGAACTCGCGACCCCAACCTTGGCAAGGTTGTGCTCTACCAACTGAGCTACTTTCGCATTTTCTTTTCAAGGAATCATCAACATGAAATCTCGAAAAAAAACCTTCTTTATCTAAATAAAGAAGGTTTGTACTGAAGGCGGGAATCGAACCCGCACGCCTGTTGAGGGCACAGGATTTTAAGTCCTGCGTGTCTACCAGTTCCACCACTTCAGCAAGCAATAAATGCTTTTTAAATTAAATGCCCCCTGGTAGGAAGGCATTTAGAGCGAAAGACGAGATTCGAACTCGCGACCCCAACCTTGGCAAGGTTGTGCTCTACCAACTGAGCTACTTTCGCATTGTTAATATCATCCGATATTTCAAAACTTTTTGACTTTTTTAGGAGGCCATTTCCGTTTTGGTGATGCAAATATACGCAGATTTATATTTCTGCCAAGAAATATTTAATAAAAAATTAACAGTTTATTCTAACTGGTTGTTTTTCATATTTATATACTTGCAATGCCATGAAATCATTATTTAAATCAGATTGATTTCAGCAAAAGAAAAATTAAATCTTTTTCATAACCTTTGCTCTGAAGATAGTTGACAAGCTTCAATTGACGCTTTAAAAAATTTTTCTCTCGCTCTAAGGCCTGCTTTTTCTCCAGTAAAATCCGCAAAGTCTCCAAATATTCATCTTCATCAATACTGTTGATCGCCTTTTTGATGATGGGTTCAGGTACTCTTTTTAATTTTAGTCCCTGTTTGATCTTGAACTTTCCCCATTTTTTAATCTTGAACTTTCCCGAAACATAAGCCATAGCAAAACGCTCTTCGTTTAAGAAATTCTCTGCAATTAAAGTGGAAATGATTTCTTCCACCTCATTCGGTTTCATTTGCCATTCGTAAAGTTTGTCCCTCATTTCCTGTTGCGAACGTTCCTGAAAGGCGCACCAATTGGCAGCTTTCTGCAAAGCCGTCTTTTTATCGTAATTGTATTTCTTTTCTTTATCGGTTTTCATAAATATTTGCTGAAATTCGTAAAAAATTCCCATTAACCCATCACGGCCATGACGAAAGAAAGCTATACCATCCAACAAATCGCCGAAATTTTAAATGGCAAAAGCTTTCTAATCAATCCACTAGCAAATATCAAAAGCCTCATTGTCGACAGTCGTAGTTTGGCAGATGCGCCTCACAGTTTATTCTTTGCCATCAAGGCACAGAGAGACGGGCATCAATTTATTGTTAATGCCTACCAGCAAGGGATCAGAAATTTTGTGGTTGAAAAGGCCATGGAAGCAGACCAGTTTCCTGAAGCCAATTGGATTGAAGTGCCCGATACATTGGCGGCACTGCAAAAATTAGTGACTTATCATCGTAGCCAGTATCAATTAAAAGTAATTGGTATTACAGGTAGTAATGGAAAAACCATTGTTAAAGAATGGTTGTATCAGTTGCTGTCGGTAGATGAACGAGTAGTACGTAGTCCTAAAAGTTATAATTCGCAAATAGGGGTGCCTCTGTCGGTTTGGCAACTGAATGACAACCATCAGTTGGGGATTTTTGAAGCCGGTATTTCCAAGCCCAATGAAATGGAGAAACTGGCCGCTATTATTCAACCCACCATAGGCGTACTGACCAATATTAGGGAAGCACATGATGAAGGCTTTGCCAGTAAGGAGGAGAAGTTAAAGGAAAAACTCAAGCTGTTTAAAAAGGTGGAGACTTTTGTTTACGCTCCCGAACATATCATCGCAAAAGATATAGATCTACCAGGAAAGCAAAAATTTACCTGGAGTTTTGTTCAGCCAGCAGATCTGCAAATCAGAGAGGTGATTACGGAAAATAACAAAACACGTATCCTTGCCAAATATCAGTATCAGGAAATTGAGGTTGTTGTTCCTTTTACCGATGCGGCATCTATAGAAAACGTGGTAATTTGCTGGGCAACTTTACTGGCCATGGGGTATGTTGTGGAAGAAGTGGTTGCTAGACTTTCAAAGCTAACCAGAGTGGCCATGCGTTTGCAATTGGTGAATGGGATAGACCAGTGTTCATTAATTGATGATAGTTACAGTGCAGATATTTCGTCCTTGGCCATTGCTTTAGATTTTCTCAATCAGCAGAACCAGCATCCTAAGCGTACGTTGATTTTATCTGATTTACAAGAGACGGGTAAAACGGCAGATGAACTGTATCAGGAAATTGCCTTGTTATTAAAGCAAAAGAAAATACATCGATTAATTGGGGTGGGTGAACACATATCTGCCCATGCGGATTTGTTTGAACTGGAAAAAAACTTTTTTAAGGATACCGATGAATTTTTATCTAATGTAGGCCAGCTCGATTTTAATCACGAAACCATCTTGGTCAAAGGCGCTCGTAAGTTTGAGTTCGAAAGAGTCATTAAGCGCTTGGCGCAGAAAATACATGATACGGTATTGGAAATTAACCTTAATGCACTGCTGAGCAATCTTCAATCCTATAAAAGTAAATTAGCACCTGGGGTAAAAACCATGGCTATGGTGAAAGCTTTTTCTTATGGTAGTGGAAGTTTCGAAATCGCCAATTTACTACAGCATCATAAAGTAGACTACCTAACCGTAGCTTATGTAGACGAAGGCATTACTTTACGTAAAGCGGGCATTACCTTGCCATTAATGGTAATGAGTCCAGAACCATCAGCTTTTGATGCCATGCTAAGGTATAAGCTAGAACCCGAAATTTATAGTTTGGAATTGCTACAGGACTTTCTCCATTTTCTGCCGAATGAGGTAAATGATTTTCCGGTACATATTAAATTGGATACTGGTATGCATCGCTTGGGATTTCAAGAGGAACATTTGCCCGAACTTTTACAACTATTGAAGGACAACCAAAAGCTGAAGGTTGTTTCTGTTTTCACCCATTTGGTAGCAACAGATGACGAACAGCATGATTCGTTTACCGAGCAACAGGTGACCGGCTACAATGGAATGTACCAACAACTAGTTGCTGAACTTGGTTATTCGCCCATTAGGCATGTACTGAACACCTCTGGCATTAGCCGCTGGACAAAATATCAGTTTGATATGGTAAGATTGGGCATAGGCCTATATGGTTTTGATGCTGCCCATAAATCCATTGATGAACTACAAACAGTGGCGGTGCTAAAAACAACCATCTCACAAATTAAACATTTGGCTGCTGGAGAAACGGTAGGCTACAGTAGGAGAGGAGTTTTGCCCAATGGGGGAACCATTGCTACCGTTAAAATTGGTTATGCCGATGGTTATAATAGAGCATTTGGCAATGGGATTGGCAAAATGTTGGTGGGAGGCAGACTGGTGCCTACCATAGGTTCTATTTGTATGGATATGTGTATGCTAGATATTACTGGCTTAGCACCAGCGGTGGGCGATGAAGTGATTGTGTTTAATCACGAGCATAGTATTGTAGACTTGGCCAATGCTATTGGCACTATTCCTTACGAAATACTCACCAATGTATCCCAAAGGGTTAAAAGAGTGTACTACTACGAATAGTTGGTTGGTTGGTTGGTTGGTTGGTTGGTTGGTTGGTTGGTTGGTTGGTTTTTTGGATGACCAAACAACTAAACACCCAAAAAACAAAACAACCAATTTAAAAGGTTAATTTTACACCATGAATAAGATTGGAAAAGCTTTGTTGAACTACCTGATTAGAGGATTGTTAATTGTGGTGCCCATTGCGCTAAGCATCTTTATTGTGGTGTGGGCAGTAACCACGGTAGATAGCTGGGTCAACATCAATAGCATTTTTGGGGTAGATCCAAATACGGGCGAGAGCAGAAATATCCCGGGGCTAGGTTTGGTATTGGTCATTCTGATTATTCTAGGTGCAGGTATTTTCGTTACCTATTTCGTTACCGAGCCCATGTTCAATTGGTTTCAACGCTGGCTAAATAAATTGCCACTGTTTAATTTTATTTATACCTCTATTAAAGATCTAACAGAAGCTTTTGTTGGTGATGAGAAAAAATTCAACCATCCGGTATTGGTAGAGGCCGAAGGCGATATGAGGCGTATAGGGTTTCTTACACAAAATGATTTGAGCAAACTGGATATGCTTGATGAAGCCATTGTTTACTTCCCATTTTCCTATTCCTTTGCGGGACAGATCTACATCGTTAAAAAGGAAAAAATTAAGCCTTTGAACATGAGCGCTGCCGACGCAATGAAATTAGTGGTGAGTGGTGGCGTTACCCATCTTTAAATCCCTCTAAGTATTACCAAAACGGCAACTAGAGAAATAAAGGCTACCAATAAGCGAGAAAAGAACTCTCTGATATAAAGTCCTGTAAGCAGGGCCAGCTCATCGTTTAAGTTTTGTCCTACCACCATGCCTGAACCCGAAGATGATTTATAATGAATTTGGGTGTTCTGATGGTTGCTAATGCTCCATTGATTGAGCCAGCCATTGCTGTAATTCCATGATAAGGGAATCTGTCCAGGCAAGCTGATAACTGCACGCATTTGCCATATGTTCATCTTGATACTGCCCAATTCAACGTGGTTGTCGCCGTATATCGTAACAGTAGTATCTGTATAGCTTTTACATTTAAACTGATAATTGGTCTGCGACATGATGCCAATGGCATGGTTGTTCCAAGTATTGAAAATAAGATTGCCGCAAATTTGTCCATCGCAGAAGATTTGATAGGAGCTATCAAATACGCCCTTTGTCCATGTTACTGTTTTTTCCATGATAGCTTTTTTGTATTAGATGGTTTAAATATCCTTGCGTTACAAAATATCAACATTGGATATATAAAAACCAAATTTACACAACATACGAAGCTATTGCTTGTTTGGATTGTAACGATATTTAGAGAAAGTTCAAAAAATAAAGTTTCAGTAAAATACATCAAAGATTAAAAACAGGTAAAACGGTTGTAATCCTTTATTTAGAACCGTTTTATGATTTTTACGTAGCGCGGTAAAAAGCAGGAAAAAGGTGAGCCTCACAGCAAAATAAAATGAGCCTTTCAGAAAAAGCAAAGCAGGCACAAAATTTCTAAATTTGTATAGGAATAATATCAGCAGGTTATGAATGTACAGCAAGAAGATAAATACGACACATTAAGCTATTCAGGAATTTTTCTTTCCTGCTTTTCCGAATATGGCACACACTGTGTACATTCCAAACCCGAACACGTTTTGGTGTATATCTATTCGGGCGAACAGGTAATCGTTGACAGGAACAAAAAGACCATAATAAAAGCAGGAGAATGTGCATTTATCAGGAGGGATAACCGTCTGCAAATGTTTAAGAACAGTAAAGGCGCAGATTGCTACAAAGGTATTTCGCTTACATTCCAACGGAATGTATTGCGGGAGTTTTACAGCAGGATGAATAAAGCGGAGATACCCAAAAGTGTACCTATATCCGATAAAAAGGTTTTCAAGCTAAATCCAAGCCTACAATAGAGAGTTTGCTCCAGTCGCTTACGCCATATTTCGACAGCAATATAAAACCGACAGAGGGCGTAACTCATTTAAAACTATTGGAGGGTATTTACGCTTTGCTCAATAGTTCGGAGCAATTTTACCCGATACTTTTCGACTTCGCCGACCCGTGGAAAATTGACCTTTTAGAATTCCTGAATGAAAACTATATGCAAGAATTTTCAATGGAACAAATTGCAGGGATTTTAAAAAGATAAGCAGCCTTACACCGCAAAAATGGCTTATTAATAAACGTCTTGAAATGGCTTACATCAAACTTAAAGAAGAAAAGAAAAAAGTACAGGAGGTTTATTCAGAAGTTGGATTTAAAAATCTTTCCCATTTTTCTACTGCATTTAAAAAGCAGTATGGCATACCACCAACAGAAGTGTAATAGTTTTAAAACTTGTCACATTCTTACCTTTGAAATTGTCTAACTCTAAAGTCAAAAAATGGACGATTTGAAACGATTAAACAAAAAGCTATTTCCTTATGCTTACAACATTTTGGGAAATATTGACGATAGCCAGGACGTCATTCAGGAAGTTTTGATAAAATTCAATGAAAAAGAGTTTAGTACAATTTCCAATCCAAATGCGTATCTGATAAAATCGGTTATCAACCAAGCCATCAACCTAAAAAAGAAAAACGACAGAGAAAGGCAACAAAAAATCACATTGCCAGAGCCAATAGTTACCAATCAGGGCGAAAACAAAATTGAATTAGACGAAATACTCAACTATTCAATGCTTGTGTTGCTCGACACATTGAATACAAAAGAAAGAGCCGTTTTTTTACTCAAAGAAGCGTTCGATTACGAACACGATGAAATCGCTGAAATATTAGAAATTTCGGTAGAAAATTCAAGGCAACTACTCACAAGAGCCAAAAAGAAACTGAAATTACGGAAACCCGAAATCACAACTTCGTCCGCAAAAGACCGAAAATATTTGGAGAAATATGTGGAAACAATCCGTAAAGGCGATGTCAAAACTTTGGAACAATTGCTGTCTGACGAAGTGCAGGTTTTGGCAGATGCAGGAAGCAAATTAAAGGTTATATCTCAATTAACTTCAGGAATTGACGACACAGTTAAACTGATGACCTATGTTTTTGAATACTATCAAAAAGACCTTGAAATAAAAATCGAAGAAATCAATCATCAATCCGCACTATTGTTTTACAAAGGTACAACATTGATAAACTGTCAGATATTTGAGCTAAACACCGACGGAAAAATCACAAGTATTTTTTCTGTCGTTGACCCGGGCAAACTGATGAAAATTTAAAATCCCCTCTGCTTTTTGTCACGTTCCGCAATTTGGAATTGTCTGGTAAGAAACAATTAAAATTTTTAGACAATGAAAGAATTTGCATTAATTTTCAGATTAAAAGACATTTCCGATTTCAGACCATCTCCAGAGCAAATGCAGGAACGTATGAATTGGTTAGCAGGAATTGCTTCACAGAACAAATTAGTGGACAAAGGCAACACGCTTCTGCCAAATGTAGGAAGTGCCAAAACCATAAAACCTAATAACGTGGTAACGGACGGAGTTTATGCCGAAATCAAAGAGTTTATCAGCGGTTATGTTCTGGTAAAAGCCGATACCATTGATGAAGCGGTAGAAATTGCAAAAACCAATCCGATTTTTGACCAGGTAGGCGGGAACATTGAAGTGAGAGAAGTTCTGAAAAGGGATTAACATTTGATAATATAAAATTGAGCCTTACAGAAAAGTAAATTGAGCCTTACAGCAAAACCGTTGTAAGGCTTTGTTTTTAATTTTGTATCATAAAATGTAGGGCAATGGAAACAGCAACAACAGATATACTAAATTAGGTGCGGTAGATGATGTAAACGGTTTGGCAACCGCATTGGGTTCAGGAAATGTAACCGTTACTTTCGAAACGGAATAAGAAATCCAATAACATTGAAATAGCTAACGGATAGATTCTATAACAAAACGTTGAACGAATTGTAATGGCAATAATGGATTAGAGATTGAAGTTGTATATTTTTGAGAGAATAGATTTCGTATATTTGCTATTGAGCTAACGGAAACACGTTGAAAAGCAAAGCATAAGCACCGTTACCAAATCGTTACCTAACTTCTTTGAGTATCTCTATAAAAGCCTTGTATTCAGCCAATATAGCTTTTTCATAAAAACTTTAAAATAAAAAAACCTTACAGAAACTTGTCTATAAGGTTTTGTGTTTCTAATCAGCTGAAAGCCTAGAAATTTGGTTTCAGTACATACTTGTCATAGAACCTAAAGATATGTTCGGCCGCTTCTTCGGCGGTGTCCACCAACCTAAATAAGTTTAAGTCCTCAGCATGGATATTATGCTCTTTCTCTAGCATGGTGTCTTTTAGCCAATCAACCAATCCGCCCCAATAAGCCGAGCCGACCAACACAATAGGAAAACGGGCAATTTTGCCGGTTTGAATCAATGTTAAAGCTTCAAAAAGTTCGTCCATGGTTCCCATGCCACCTGGCAATACAATAAAGCCCTGCGAGTATTTCATGAACATTACCTTTCTTACAAAAAAGTAATCGAACTCTAGCAAACGGCTAGGTTCAATGTACTTATTGTGGAACTGTTCAAAAGGCAGATCAATATTTAAACCTACAGACTTACCGCCATTCATATGGGCACCTTTATTTCCAGCCTCCATAATACCTGGGCCACCGCCTGTAATTACCCCATAGCCACGCTCAGTTAACAAACGTCCACATTCAACAGCTATTTGATAATAAGGATTCGTTTCTGCAGTTCTGGCCGAACCAAAAATACTTACACATGGGCCAATCTTCGATAGCTTCTCAAAACCATCTACAAATTCGGCCATAATTTTAAAAATCTGCCAGCTATCAGTTACTTTAATTTCTTGCCAATCTTTGTTGGCAAATGCGCTTCTTATCTTCTCTTCACTATTCATACTTTTAATTGGGTTTTAAAATCTAGTTTGCTGATCTGTTTTTTTGCTGATCAGCAATAGTCCCATAAAAGTAATAAATCCGTTGATTAAAATAAGTTCTACACTAAAAACATATCCACCCAAAAGCTTTTCTGCATTGGTAGCAAATATATAGCAAAGGATAGGGGAAATAATGCATACGAAAGGAACTAGTTTGTCGTGTAGTCCACGCGATTTTACAAATAGTCCAAATGAATATAATCCCAGTAATGGACCATAGGTGTACGAGGCAATCAGGAAAATTAAGCTTACTACCGATGAACTATTGAGGGAGTTGATGATTACAATCACGAAGAACATCAATAATGAAAACACAATATGCACCAGGTGTCTTTTCTTCACTGCATCTTTCTTTTCCGCATTTTCTTTTTTGTTCATACCTAAAAAGTCTACGCAGAAAGAAGTGGTCAAGGCCGTTAACGCACTATCGGTAGTGGCAAAAGTTGCCGCGGTTAAACCCAGCATAAACACAATGGCTGGTATAGTAGTTAAATGGTTAAGGGCAATTTCCGGGAATAAAAGATCTGTTCTTGGTTTGCCGGTAATATGGTCTAACGGAATTTCGATACCGTTTTTAGTAGCGAAAATGTAAAGCAAAGCACCAACACTTAAAAAGAAAATGTTTAATACCACAAATATCCCTGTAAAGGTGAACATGTTTTTTTGAGCTTCACCAATGGTTTTCATGCTCAGGTTTTTCTGCATCAAATCCTGATCAAGACCAGTCATGGCGATGGTTACAAATATTCCACCAATGAATTGCTTGCTGAAATAAAACTTGCTAGTTAAAAAATCTTCAAAGAAGAAAATTTTAGAATAGCTACTGCTTTTTACTGTTTCAAACGCTTGGGGAATGCTTAAGCCCAAGCTATCGCAAATGAAGTAAATGGTTAAGAAAACAGATAATACCAAGAAGAACGTTTGCAGTGTATCGGTAATAATGATAGTTTTTAAGCCACCTTTAAACGTGTACGACCAAATTAAACCAAGTGAGATTAATACCGTTACCCAAAAAGGAACACCATAAGTGTCAAATATAAAGCGTTGTAATACAATTACTACCAAGTATAATCTTGTGGCCGAGCCAAGGGTTCTACTCACTAAGAAAATAAACGCCGCTGTTTTGTAGCTATAATAACCTAAGCGCTGTTCTATATAACTATAAATCGATGTTAAATTCATCCGGTAGTACAAAGGCAGTAATACCGTTGCAATAATGATAAACCCGACGGCATTTCCCAAAACAAACTGGAAATATTGGAATTGGTTTCCTGCGGGAGCGCCAACTTCGCCCGGTACCGAAATAAAAGTAACCCCTGATAATGCGGTTCCAATCATCCCAAACGCTACCAAATACCATTTAGAGTTTTTGTTCGCTAAAAAGAATGTAGAGTTGTCGGATGAATTTTTCGACGTCGCAAATGCAATCGCGATTAAGACGCCAAAGTAGCCTATTAAGAAGCACAGTAGTAATGTTGAACTCATATATAATCTGATTTGTTGCTAAAAGTAGCAAAAACTTGCTAAAACTTGCAAAAGTGCGAGCCTAAAAAATAAAGATATACTTTTTTGTGGGGATAAATAATATGAATAGAATTGGCGGTCAATCTAAGTTAAACCTAGCGATGACATAGGCTATATGTCCAGAGCAATATGTTATTGAAAATTTTTTATTTGTAAAATCCGATTTCGATTTATTAATATTTAACTTATTAAACTGATGCTGAACTAAATTCGCTTCGCAGCTACTCCGTGGTCAGCATGACGGAGCATTGATTTAACGTCACTCTGAATTTATTTCAGGGTCAGCCAGATATTAAAATAGTTAAACAACTATAGATTAGTAATGTAATAATCGAAATTGGTTTGTAGTTGGTTGATTTTTAGTGATTTGTTTTTTGTTGTTTCCCGTCTGCCCTAATTTGTTTAATAATTTGTTATTAATTATCAATTGTGCCAGAACAACGCTTTGCCCTATGGGCTTAAATCCCTAATTTTGCAACATGAATTTTTCTTCCAAGTTGCTTGAAGATGCAGTGAATGAGTTTGGTAAGTTACCAGGTATTGGCCAAAAAACGGCATTACGCTTGGTCCTGCATCTTTTGGGGAAAGAACAGGCAGAAGTGGCACAATTTGGAAATACGCTAATCAAGCTGAAAAACGAAATCAAGAACTGTAAGGTTTGTTATAATATTTCTGATCACGAAATCTGCAATATTTGTTCGGCACCAAAAAGAGAAAAGGAAGTGATTTGCGTGGTTGAAGATGCTAGAGACGTAATGGCCATTGAAAACACCAATCAATATTTTGGTGTGTACCACGTTTTAGGAGGGTTAATTTCACCTATGGATGGTATTGGCCCTTCTGATCTGAACATTGAGAATTTGGTAGAGCGTGTCAAAAATTCTGAAGTTAAGGAAATCATCTTGGCCTTAAGTGCTAATATGGAAGGTGATACCACTCTATTCTACCTGCATAAAAAATTGAAGGACTTTAATATCCCAATTACCACTATTGCCCGAGGAATAGCCTTTGGAGGCGAGTTGGAATATGCCGATGAGGTTACCCTTGGACGTTCAATTGCCACAAGAGTACCTTATGAAAATACCCTAATGAAGTAATTTATGAGCTTAAAAGATAAAACCGTAGTCATCACTGGCGCATCATCGGGCATAGGAAAAGCACTAGCCTACGAAATGGCGAAAAGGGGAGCCAATGTAGTACTGGCCGCACGGCAGTATGTTACCCTTTGTGAAATTACGGCAGCGCTAGAAAAAGAATACGGTATTAAAGCCTTGGCCATACAGGCTGATGTGAGCAAAGAAGAGGATTGCGAAACATTGGTTAAACAGACCCTGCTCACTTTTGGCAAGCTCGATGTGCTTATTAACAATGCCGGTTTGTCTATGCGAGCTTTGTTTAAAGATCTAGACCTGTCCGTGCTAAAAGATTTAATGGACGTTAATTTTTGGGGTACTGTTTATTGTACCAAATATGCCTTGCCAGAAATCTTAAAAACAACCGGTAGTATTGTGGCCGTATCATCTATTGCCGGTTATAGAGGCTTGCCAGGCCGTACAGGTTATTCATCCTCAAAATTTGCCATGAATGGTTTTATGGAGTCATTACGTACCGAACTGTTAAAAACCGGAGTACATGTAATGGTGGCCTGTCCAGGTTTCACTACTTCCAACATTAGGGTTGCGGCGTTGTCACAAGATGGAACCGCCCATGGCGAAACCAGTATGGAAGAGGGAAAAATGATGACCGCCGAAGAAGTGGCACAACGCATATGCGATGGCATTGAACAAAGAAAAAGAACTTTGATCATGACAAGACAGGGTAAGCTTGCCGTTTGGGTAAATAAGCTGTTCCCAGCATTTGCCGATAAAAAAGTATTTGAACTTTTCACCAAAGAAAAAAATCCCCTGATTAAGTAATGAAGCGTTACAAGCAAAAAACGCTCATTTTTGTCTTGTTTGGATTTTTGTTAAATCACCTTTTTACCTCGGGAGTTTTTGCCCAGAAGCCTTCGCACGTCCTAAATAATAGCAAAGATTATTTACAGATTGTTAAATATTATCGCTATCTAAACCCAGATTCGGCACTTTATTATGTGAAACAAGGGCTTAAGGTAGCAGAAGCACAAGGAGATTCTTTGGGCAAGGCCGCCCTGTTAAATCAATATGGCATGATCGACGATAATGCCACACGATATAAAGACTCTCGCGAGAAATATCTGGAAGCAGAAGCCATTTACAGAGAGCACGGCGATGAGATAGGATTAGCCGCCACCTTGGTGAGGTTAGGAGTGGTGGAAAAACGCAAAGGAAACTTCGACAAGGCTTTAGCGTATTTTATGGATGCCCTCAACATCAGTGAAAAAAATGGCCATAAGCTAGGTATGCTCGAAGGTAGAGTGGTGTTTGCGGAAGCTTATTATAGTTTAGGCGAGTATGAAAATGCGCTAAGTAATTTGCGTATCGCAGAAGAAATAGATAAACAAATCCCTCTTTCTAATTTATCTCTCAATATGTACATTAACTATGGTTATGTATATACCAAAATAGGAGACTATGAAAAAGCTATCAGCTATTTAAAAAAGGGACTTGTTAAAAGTAATAGGCCCGATTTTAATGGTTTAAGAATTAGTTTGATGGTGCAGTTGGGGACTGCTTACTTTAAAAGTGGAAAGCGCAATCAGGCTATCACTATTTACAAACAAGCATTGGCTTTTACCAGAGAAATTAAAAATGTATTGAGAGAGCAATCAACCTTGGTAGAACTATCGCAAGTGTATATTAAAAATCAGCCAGATAGCGCCCTTTTTTATCTTGCTCAAGCTTTAGAAATCGCGGAAAAGCACAAAATGTACCGTCAGCAAATTACCGCGTTGGATAATATTGGTGATCTGTATAAAGCAAAGGGCAATTTGGCCAAGGCACTTTATTATCGAGAGCAACGCAATAGTTTGGCCGAGCAGATATTCTATACCGATATGATGAAACAGGTTTCGAGCTTGGAAAGTGCCTACGAGCTTGAAAAATCTAAAACCCAGCTAGCCGAACTCACGGCACAAAGCAAGGAGCAAAAGATGGTTAAGAACATCATTCTTTATGTAGCCATTGCTATATTTTTGGTGCTCATGATTACCTTGGGCAACTATTTTCGCTCCAGACATTTGAACAAGCTGCTTACCGAGGCCAATAAGGAGTTGGAAGAAAGTAACGAAATCAAGGATAAGTTTTTCTCCATCATTGCTCATGATATTCGGTCACCTTTGGTGTCAACCATTAGTATTTTAAGACTCATTGCCGATAAGGAGTTGAATCAGGAAATGCAGGAAAAAATGGTAGAGAAATTGGTAACGCATTGTGATAGTAGCCTAGAAATATTAGATAAGCTCCTTAAATGGGGGCAAATGCAGATCAAAGGCGTTCGATTAAATGTTTCGGAGTTTAATCCTTTGCCAAATATCTATCGTAACCTAGGGCTGTTGCAGGAGGCGGCTGCGCAAAAAAAAATTACCATTGACGTTGATATTGAAGAGGGAGTTGTGTTGAAAGCCGATGCTGACCACTTCGACTTTGTGGTAAGAAATTTATTGGCCAATGCTATTAAATTTACCGAGAAGGATGGAGAGGTAGAATTAAAAGCTAAGGCTATTGACAAAAACACCATCAAATTTGAAGTAAAAGATAATGGTGTAGGCATTAGCCAGTCTAGAATTGAAAAGCTTTTCGAATTATCTGCAACTGGAACTAAAGGGACATCGGCGGAGGAAGGTACCAGTTTGGGCCTGATCATTTGTAGAGAGTTTGTAGTTGCCAATAATGGTAAGCTCGAAGTACAGAGCGAGATTGGTAAGGGAACCACTTTTTCTTTCACGATGAAGGGCTTTTTGAAAAATATTACATAAAAAATAAAATCGTTTTTGCATTTAAAGAAAAACAATTACATATTTGCTTACAGAATGAGACAGGTAAACGTAAATACAATTTGGTGGTGGCATAACGCAATAGCGTGATGTAACCTTTTGTACGTTTATTTTTTTAATAAGAATATTTTAGAAGGTTGCTGATGAGGCAACCTTTTTTTGTTGATAACCATGAAGAAGATATTAAACCACCTTTTCGAGAACAAAACTTTTAGCAGCGCCGAGGCTCAAAAAATATTAACCTCCATTGCTATGGGCGAATTCAATAATGCTCAAATTGCCGCATTCATTACTGCTTATTGCATGCGAAATATTACCGTAGAAGAATTACAGGGCTTCCGCGACGCCATGCTAGATTTATGCCTAAAGGTAGATTTCTCAGACTTTGAACTGGTAGATCTTTGCGGTACGGGTGGCGATGGAAAGGATACTTTTAATATTTCCACGCTAGCTTCATTTGTAGTGGCAGGGGCAGGGCATCAAGTGGCCAAACATGGTAACTATGGTGTTTCTTCTGGCTGCGGTTCTAGTAATGTAATGGAGTATTTGGGCTATAGTTTCACTAATGATGAAAGTGAACTGAAACGTAGTTTAGATAAGGCAGGTATCTGTTTTATTCATGCGCCTTTGTTTAACCCAGCAATGAAAACGGTGGCGCCTATACGTAGGGAGCTAGGAGTGAAAACCTTTTTTAACATGTTGGGGCCAATGTGCAATCCGGCAAAGCCGAAAAATCAAATGGTAGGGGTATTTAGTTTGGAACTGGCTCGTATTTATGCGTATTTGTATCAACAAACAAATAAAAACTATACTATTGTACATGCGGTAGATGGCTTTGATGAAGTGTCGCTGACGTGTGATTTTAAAACTTTCAGCAAAAAAGGAGAGGCCTTGACAAAAATTGCTGATTTAGGTTTCGAAGAATTGCAGGAACCGCAAATACAAGGAGGCGATAGCATCGAATCATCGGCTAAAATATTCATGGAAGTATTAGAAGGAAAAGCTACTGATGCCCAAACCAATGTGGTGTTATGTAATGCCGCATTAGCCATACAAACCATTAAACAAAATGCAAGTTTCGCCGATTGCTACTACGAAGCAGAAGAATCTCTACTAAGTAAAAGAGCATTGGGAAGCTTTAAAAATTTGATAGCAGGATAGTATAACCCCCTTAGACACCTTAGAACATCTAAGTCTAAAATGCGCTAAGGTGTCTAAGGGGGGTTAAAAAGACATAGTATGAAAATGAAAATCAAAGTTTGTGGGATGAAACATGCGGCTAATATTGCTGGGGTGGCCAACTTACGTCCTGATTATTTGGGCTTCATCTTCTATCCAAAATCTCCAAGATATATTAGCGAAGTTTCTGCAGAGCTGATCAAATATGTTCCTGTCGATATTAAAACCGTTGGTGTGTTTGTCAATGAAGAAATCAACGAAGTAAAATTAAAGGTAGCTAAATATCAGTTAAAAGCAGTACAGTTGCATGGAGCAGAAAGTGTAGACTATTGTGCTGAACTCAAGATTTTAGGCGTGGAAGTCATCAAAGCATTTGGTGTGCATCCAGAATTTGATTTTAAACAATTAGAGCCTTATGCACTAGTGGTAGATTATTTTCTTTTTGATACTCAAACCCCCGTGCATGGCGGTTCAGGAAAAGTATTTGACTGGCAACTTCTAGAAAAATATCAATTGGATAAACCTTATTTTTTGAGTGGGGGAATAGGACTAGAACATGCTCAACAAATTACAGGCATACAGGATGCACGGCTTTATGCCATAGATGTGAACAGTAAATTTGAGCTGGAGCCGGGTTTGAAAGATGTGGAACAGTTAAAAGAGTTTTTTGATAACGTAAGATAAACTGTCATTCCGAGAGCAACGAGGAATCTCATAGATACTTCGCGATGCTCAGTATGACAAAAAAGAGATAACATGAATTATTTTGTAGACGAAAGAGGATATTACGGTGATTTTGGTGGCGCTTACATCCCCGAAATGCTTTATCCAAACGTAGAAGAACTGCGCCAGCAGTATCAAGCCATTATTGATGACGAACAATTTCAGCAGGAATTTAAAGCCTTGCTAAAGGACTATGTCGGCAGACCGTCGCCGCTTTACTTGGCCAAACGATTATCTGATAAATATGGGGCAAATATTTTCCTTAAACGAGAAGATCTTAACCATACCGGAGCGCATAAAATTAACAATACCATAGGCCAAATTTTACTTGCCGAAAAGCTGGGCAAGAAACGGATCATTGCCGAAACAGGTGCCGGTCAGCATGGGGTGGCTACTGCCACTGTTTGTGCCTTGCGTGGTTTGGAATGTGTGGTTTATATGGGCGAGGTAGACATTAAACGCCAAGCGCCCAATGTGGCCCGAATGAAAATGTTAGGCGCAAAAGTAGTGGCAGCTACGTCGGGAAGTAAAACCCTTAAAGACGCCACCAACGAAGCCATGCGTGATTGGATCAGTAATCCCGTAGATACCCATTACATCATCGGTTCTGTGGTTGGTCCACATCCTTATCCAGACATGGTTGCTCAATTTCAGTCGATCATCTCTTTCGAAACTAAAAAGCAGTTGCAAGAGCATACCGGAAAATCATTGCCTGATTATGTATTGGCCTGTGTGGGTGGCGGAAGTAATGCCATGGGAATGTTCTATCATTTTATCGATGATCAGAGTGTGAAACTGATTGCTGTTGAGGCAGCAGGTAAAGGTGTAGATAGTGGCTTTTCGGCCGCAACTACTACCTTGGGTAAAGAAGGAGTACTACATGGCAGTAGGAGTATTTTAATGCAAACGCCGGATGGGCAAGTGGTAGAACCTCATTCCGTTTCTGCAGGATTAGATTACCCCGGTATTGGTCCGCAACACGCACATTTGTTTAAAACAGGTAGAGGACTTTATGCTTCCATCACCGATGATGAGGCGCTACAAGCAGGCTTGCTTTTAACCCAGTATGAAGGAATTATTCCTGCTATTGAAAGTGCCCATGCTTTAGCTTATCTTGAAAAAATGCAGTTTAAAGCTGGTGATAATGTAGTAGTTTGTCTTTCGGGCAGAGGCGACAAGGACATGGAGACTTATATGAAATATTTTAATTTATAAAGGTAAAACGTGAAAGGATTTAAGGTATTGGGTTACGCCCTGTGCCTAATTACTAATCACTAACTACTAAATACTCGACATAAATGAACAGACTTCAACAATTATTTCAGCAACAACAAAAGGAGTTACTCTCCATTTATTATACTGCCGGCTATCCAAATTTAAATGATACCCTGGATATCGCCGAGGAATTAGAAAAAGCAGGTGCCGACTTTTTAGAAATTGGGTTCCCTTATTCGGATCCTGTAGCTGATGGACCCATTATACAAGCTAGTAGTAAGCAGGCTTTGGATAACGGCATGACCTTGGCCATTTTATTTGATCAACTGAAAGATTTGCGCGGAAAAGTAAACATTCCTATTTTATTAATGGGCTACGTAAATGTGGTATTGCAATACGGTGTAGAAGCTTTTTGCAGCAAATGTAAGGAAGTAGGGGTGGATGGTTGTATTATTCCAGATCTGCCGATGTACGAGTACGAGGAATTATACCAATCAACCTTTGAAAAATATGGTTTGAGCAATATCTTTTTGGTAACTCCTCAGACTTCTGAAGCGCGTATCCGTAAAATTGACGATTTGAGTAATGCTTTTATTTACTTGGTATCATCATCGGCCACTACTGGCAGTAATTTGTCAGTTTCTGAAAGTGCTACAGCCTATTTTAAACGTATTGCCAATATGAACTTGAAAAGCCCGGTAGTCATTGGTTTTGGTATTTCAGATAAAGCAACCTATCAGGCAGCAAGTCAATATGCTAGCGGTGCCATCATAGGCAGTGCTTTCGTTAAAAATATGGATGCGAGTAACCTAAAAGGAAGCATCAGGGAATTTATGGCACAGTTTAAATAAGGTTCGAAACATAAAACTAACCACATAGATTAAACAGAAAAAATAAAAAAAACTATGTTTCTATGTGGTTTAATATAAGTGTATTGGCGACATGAAATTAAAATCATTTGTCAGTCTGAGCCTGTCGAAGACTTTTTGTTGAATAACAATGTTTCGACAAGCTCAACATGACATTGCCTATAGGGTGTCTCCGTAGAAATGTTTGGAGATATAATTAATCGCTTCTTGCTGGGTCAAAATGGAGAAATCTTTATATCGATCGTGAACATCAATAATTTCCAGAATGGCCTTGTCTACCAAATCCTTATTTTGCCAAGTCTTTAAATCAGCAATTACAGTAGCTAAACATCCTTTTTTATACGCAATTTGTCCAATTACATGAACCAGTGTATTGCTTACCCTTTTAGTAGGGTCATGTTCTAGCTGTTTCAACAAAGGTAGTATGTCTTGAGGATATTTTCTTCCCCGAAGCTCAATGCCATGACAAATTTCGCGTCTAATTTCCTTGTCGGGATGATGTAGATAAGTTTGAGCCCAAGTCAAAACGGGGTCGGGGTTTACTTCACCCATTTTTTTCACAGAGCCAATTACTGCATTTCTAACAGCATGGTGCTCGTCAAACAATCCCTTATCAAAAAAAGGCTGCACCGTCTCAAAATCCCATTTGCCAATTTCGCCTGCGGCGTTAATCACCGTTTGCCTCACTTTAAAATCATTATGGCTCAATAAGCTATTTAATAAATGGATAATGGTGGGCAAATATGTTTGATTAATTTTATAAATTTTTCCGACTGCTAAATAAGCTGTCTTTCTGATGTAGGTATCTTCATTGATGAAATATGGGAGTATATTGCCGCATTTTGCTATAACAATATCATTGAGGATAACCTCTTGAATTTGTTTTACCAACAAATCCCTTTCTTCCTTAACTAAATCATAAAAGGCCATTTCAGCTGATATTACAATGCTATGGATTTGTTATTTGATGTAGATTTCTTTCGATAAAGTATTGATTTTTGCTTCATAGGCCTCTATTTCGACATCATACTTATTGCTACGTTCATCTAAGGCTTTATAAAGTAAAGTATAGTATTCTTTGTTTAATGTACTATAAGTTCTATAGGTGGCTATTTTAGGTTGTATACTTTTATGATGTGCTAGCTTATCCAAACTATCAATCATATCTAGGTTTCTGTCCCAATAATAAATGCCAATATCCCTAATGTTAGATAAGGCTTTTTCCCTGCCTATTGCTACTGTATCTACCGGAAAAATATCTTCGGCCATATTGGCCATAGAGTAAAAGTCAATCATGATTTCATCAAACTTTTCTTTATCCTTAAAACCATTGGCAAAGGAATAGATATCGACATGATTATTGTTCTTGAGCGATGATTGCATGTTTCTTATAACTGCTCTAAAACCAAAAAAAGCACCTACAGATGCAATAAGTAAGGGGATGGCAATGGCAAGAATAGTATAGAGAGGTTTACTGATGGGTTTTTCGTTCATGTTTGGTTATTATTTGGACCGGTTTGTTTTATCCATGCGGTTTTTTGAAGTTCAAACCAATAGTGGGGAATATCTTCGTATAAAAAATTGTCTTTTAATTGAAGTCCGCACTTTTGTAAAACGTTTACTGAACCTATATTTCCTACCTCGCAAATGCCATTAATAACCTCCAAATTCAGGGTCTCAAAAGCATATTTAATGCAGGCCTTTCCTGTTTCGGTAGCAATCCCCTTACCCCAATACCTTTCAATTAGTCTGTAACCAAAATCATGGTAGTTTGCATTGTTGTTAATGGGCTCTATAATATATTTAAAACCTGTCCACCCAATAAAATCGCCATTAGCCCTGTCTATAACTGCCCAGCGACCAATGCCCAAATCAATGTATTGCTTTTGAATAAACTTGATCACGTTTTCGGCATCTTCAATAGTTTTGATTGGGTTTTTACCTAAAAAGGTATGCACATTTGGGTTGCTGTCCAATTCAAAAATCCCTGCTGCGTCAGCAAGACTCAGCGGCCTGATCAAACATCTTTCCGTTTCAATAATGCTATTGAGCATATTTACGTTTTAAGGTTTTAAGAAAAATGAACCCAACAAGGCCAGATAAAACCGAGGCGCAGAGAATAGCAAATTTGGCTTCGGTAACATGTAAATGGTCTGAAAATGAAAGCATCGCAATGAAAATAGACATGGTAAAGCCAATTCCTGCTAACATACCTACCCCAATAATATGTTTCCAGTTGGCTGCCGAAGGTAACTTGGCCAGTTTAAGTTTTACAGCTAGGTATGAAAATAGACTTACCCCTAATGTTTTGCCCACAAAAAGTCCAAAAATAATGCCCAGGCCCAAAGGAGAAGCCAATCCCGCTATCATGCCGCTTTCAAAAGTGATATTAGTATTTGCCAGCGCAAAAATAGGCATGATCAAAAAGTTAACAGGCTTGGCTAGCGCATGTTCTAGGTTTTCTAAGGGCGATGACGTTTGTGTTCCGGTAGGAATTGTAAAAGCCAATAGCACTCCAGCAATGGTAGCATGTATGCCTGAGTGATGCATAAAATACCAAAGGAAAATTCCGGGTATTAAATAAAACCAAAGCGATTTGATTTTGAAATAATTTAAAGTTGCCAAGGCAATCACAATTGCTCCGGCAATGTAGAGCTCCTGCCAGTGTATTTGGTCGGTATAAAAAATAGCAATCACCAAAATGGCCCCTAAATCATCAACAATGGCTAGGGCTGCTAAGAATATTTTTAATGAAGGGGGTACATTTTTACCCAGCATCGCAATAATGGCCAAGGCAAAGGCAATATCGGTAGCCATGGGGATACCCCATCCGTTAGCTGTTGGAGTACCTTGATTAACACCCCAATAAATACCGGCGGGAAGTAACATGCCGCCAATTGCCGCCAATACCGGTAATGATGCTTTTCGAATATTGGAGAGTTCGCCTGCAACCAGCTCTCTTTTAATTTCGAGACCTACCAATAAAAAGAAGATAGCCATTAAACCATCATTGATCCAAACAGAGGTGCTATAACTGATTGATGTGTTGCCTAGCTGGAAACCCAAAGTTTGATCTAATAGCTGCTGGAAGGCTTGTTTTTCGCTAGAATTGGCAATAATCAGTGAAAAACATACACAAAATAACAAAAGTATTCCTCCTGTTTTTTCAGAATTGAAGAACTTGGTAAAAGCGTTTTTGTTGAATTTCTGCATTTGGCTAAAATACCAAAATTAAGACGCTATTGGAAGACATTTCGTAGCTATTTGATGCCCGTTTCCCATACAAAGGAGAGAAGAGGATTGCGGAAGCAGTAAGGCTTTTGAAGGGACTTTCATTAGATGTAAATGGATTGAAATGGCTGTTAGAAGGAGGAATGATGGTTTGTTCCTTTTTCTAAAACTATCAAAAAAGCCATAAAAAAGGGATGCCGTTAGGCACCCCTTCATCAAAGATCTATTGTTGTTGCTTATTCCTTTACAAATTTACTTTGGTAAGTAGCGCCGTTGTCGGTAATTTGAATAATGTAAATACCCCTTGCCAATTCTTTTACTTTTTGGTTAAGCTGGTGGTTTAAATCATTGGTATTGCCAGTGGTACGTAATTGAATCCTACCATCAATACCGCTTACCGATAATCGCAACTGATTACTGCTGCTCGAATAGTTTAAGGCAATATTGTTTTTTACCGGATTTGGATAAACAAAGAAAGTAGCTTGATTGCTGCCCAAAAACCTAACCGGTTTTACTTCCGAATAGCTGTATTTGCCATCGCGGTCTACTTGTTGAACTCTGTAATAGTTAATGCCTTGAGCTGGATTTTGGTCAATAGCTTCATAAGCGGCGCCTTGTGGGCCTTTGCTTTGTTGTTCGGCAACTTTGGTGAAGTTTTTACCATCCAAGGAACGCTCTACCACAAAATGACTATTGTCTGTTTCCGATTTGGTTTCCCATTTAAGCGTCACCACATTAC
Source organism: Pedobacter sp. (assembly GCF_039594775.1). Lineage (GTDB taxonomy): Bacteria > Bacteroidota > Bacteroidia > Sphingobacteriales > Sphingobacteriaceae > Pedobacter. Next base: position 675,138 of record NZ_JBCNMT010000002.1, read on the forward strand.
CGTTAATACTTGGCGTAAAATATCCCCAGTTTACACTTAAAGTGGTGTTGAAAAAGTATCTGGTTTGAATTGGGTAGTGGTCGGTGGTAGTACTGCTATAGCTAGTTACCATGGTTGTAACCTGATCTAAAACTTCGGCAGAATTGCTCAGGTAATTATCATTTAAATTTTTGTTGATGATTACATTGTCAATAACCGTAGCAAAACCGGCAGTCGACCTTTTTCCTGCTAAGCTTAAAGGCAAAGTTACGGGGAAGTAATTGGTTTGATCTGTGGTGAAATCACTATAAGAAGTTCCTGTTCCGGCAGGTTTAGGTGCAATGGTTTTATCAGGATTAAGCACATCGTTAAAGTCACCCAAAATAATTACTTTTTTGCCCGCTAAATTAGCGTCAATATATTGCTTAAGCTGTAAAGCACCACCTTTTCTTCTGTCGTAGGCATCATTCTTTTCCGCATCGGTGCTACCAGTATTGGCCTTGGCGTGTATCTCAATAAAGTAAACCGTTTCCTCAGCACCATTAACTAATACTTTTGCCTCCATTAAAAATGGGAAACGACCTGATGACCAGTTTTTATAAGGAGAATTGGTGCCGTTGTTAGTAAGATTGCTTGGGTAATAGGTATCTCTTAACACACCAAACCAACGCACGGGTTTAATGATATCGGTACGGTACATAAAGGCCAATTTTTGTGCTTGCGGATAACCCGAGTGGTTTTTATCGTCGGCGTATGAACCAAAATCGCTGAATATTACATTATAGCCCGCAGGTAAAGAACTGTTTCTGAACAAGGTCGTATCAACTACTTCCGATAGGCCATAGATGTCGGCATTAAGATTGCCAAATATGGTTTTAACATTAGCGGCCTGTTGTGCCTTATTGCTTGGTCCATTTGAAGTAGCCCCAAACCATTCAATATTCCAGTTCACCACTTCTAAGGTATTGTTGGTGTCAAACGTATTGCCAGAAAGGTTTAAGGTTTGGTTGGCAGTGCCATTAGTGGCAATGGTTAACTGTTGGGCATAATTGGTATTGGCCATAGCTGGCGCAAATTTTACAAAAACAGTTGATGACGCGTTGTTGGCTTCGGCCAAAGTATAGGTGGCCGATGAAGTGAAAGGGCCGCCACTGGTTTTGGCAATGTTAAAATTAGCAGGAGCTATTAAAGTAACATCATGGGTGAGGCCACTAGCTGAAAAATTGAATGAACGTTCGGCCGAGGTGCTGCCTGCTGCTTGATAGCCAAAGTTGATTGAAGATACTGGTAAGCTAAGTTCAACCGGAGCTGGGGTAGAAGAATTACGAATAGAAAAATCATCCAAAGTCCAACGAGCTCCACTAGAAGGCGTAGCATTTGGTGAGGTGTATACAAAAGCGATGTAAACCGTTCCCGATTTATAATTGCTCAGATCTATATTGTCTGATTTGGTCCAAGTATCAGATTGTATGATAGGAAACTTGCCGTCAATATTGGTCCATGTGGCTGCATTTGGACTGCCACTACCTGAATAATTGGTAGATACTTTTAATTGCAAGGTGTTGCCCGCAAAAGCAGTTCTGCTCCAAAATGACAATATTGGGTAGGTCATGGTCGAAAGATTGAAGGAAGGTGAAATCAACCAATCTTCGTTTTCGGTGCTTGATGAAGCTGAACCCCCATTAATTTGAACCGCATTGCCGCTGCTTGCTTTACCGGTAGCGTCTGAAGCATCTCTACCAAAAGAAGTACAAGCCCAAGTTTGCGTACCTGTAATGCTTTGCTGCGTAAAGCCAGCAGGAAGGGTGGTACTTCCAGCAGGAGTACAGTTTTCGAAATCATAAGACAAGGCAGAAGGGTCGACACCCGTACCGCTTAATGCCACACTGGTTGGACTAGCTGAACCACCAGTAATATTAATAGTGCCATTGTTAGCACCTGTGCTGGTTGGGCTAAATTGTACAAAAACATCTTTGTTATTCCCAGTAAGTTCAGCTCCGGTAAAAGTAATGGAGGTGCTATAAGGACCGCCATTTGTTTTTGAGATACCGTAAGGCGTAGCGGTGGTTAAGGTAACATCGGAACCATCTAAATTAGCGTAGGTTAGGCTCAGGGGACTCTGTGCAGAGGTTAGGATATTTTGGTTTCCAAAAGACAAAGCAGGGGCGGTGATAGAAGGGGTGTTTGTGTTAACTGAAGCATTTTCAATAGAAAAATCATCGATAGCTAAACCATCATCTGCTCCACTAGTATCAAAATCTACAAAACGAATAAAGAAAACAGTACCATTTGCAATGTTCAATCCAGTAATTGTATATTCGATGTTTTTAGTTTGGATAGTGCTACCTCCGTTAAAAGTTGATGAGCTAGGGTCATTTTGATAGTCAAGTTCATTCACATCCACCCATGTTCCAGTGCTTAAGCTAGTGGCATCTGTACTGTAGGAAAAATCCAACCTATCACTGTGATTTGTTGCTCCTATTCTCCAAGTTTGACCTACAAAAGAAATTTTTAATTTAGTAATTGTACCGCCAGAAGTATTTTTGAAGCTAGCTCCAAATGAAGGTTTTAAGTTTCCACTGAGTAATGAGCCTAATGCTCTATTAGTTGATGATGCTGAAGTTCCAAAGCTATAGGTGTCACCGCCATTAGAACTGCCCGTTCCGGCAGTATAAGTGGTATTGGCGTTAGCACCTGTTTCAAAAAAAAGCCAACCAGTGGGCATTACGCTGCTTATTCCAGAGCTCGCTAATGTGTTGAAATTTTGTGTATAAGCAGTGGAGCCTAAGTCGATTTGGCCGAAACTCCATAATGCATTAACACAAAAAAGAATAATAAGTAAAAGTCTTTTCATATAATAAGTTTTGCTGTCCAAATTATTTTGAACGCGACAAAGCTACCCCGCTCTTATTACGATGGTGTTAATCAGATATTAAAATAGAAAGGTTAATATATACTTAACGATAGCTTAAAATGTTATAAATACTCTTCGATATCTCCCTTGCCCTCTCTGATCACTTCAAAATCGCCGTTGGTGCAGTCTATTACTGTCGAGGCCTCGTTGTCGCCATAACCGCCATCAATCACCAGGTCAACGGTGCTTTCATATTTTTCATGGATAAGCTCCGGATCGGTAGAGTACTCGATTACTTCATCATCATCTTTAATAGATGTCGAAATAATAGGATTGCCCAATGCTTCCACAATTTGACGGGCAATGTTGTTGTCAGGTACACGTATACCTACTGTTTTCTTATTAGAGCTCAGTAATTTAGGAACGTTGTTATTGGCGTTAAAGATAAAAGTAAAAGGCCCCGGAAGCGCTTTCTTAAGCACCCTGAAAACTGTGGTGTCAATAGGTTTGATATAATCTGAGATGTGCCTTAGATCTGAGCAGATAAAAGAAAAATTAGCTTTCTCTGGCTTAATGCCACGTATTTTGCAAATTTTCTCAATTGCCCTATGGTTGGTAATATCGCAGCCCAAACCGTAAACCGTATCGGTTGGGTAGATGATCAGGCCACCCTTCTTCAATACTTCTACAGCTTGTTCGATGGCTTTTGGATTGGGGTTTTCTGGATATATTTTGATAAGCATGCGTAAAAATAACAAAATGATGGCGTACTTGTTTTAGTATCGGGTTTTATATTGCTACATTAGCAAAAAACGGACATTTAATTAATTGAGATGAGAAAAGCATTTGTAGCAATCGCAGCTTTTTTGGTAGCATTTACGGTAATGTTAGGCATGTACCAACCTTTTTTATGGTGGACTTTTCTGTTCACTGGACCATTTGTTCTGCTAGGCATTTATGACATGATCCAGCCTAAGCACAGTATTGTACGTAACTATCCTGTGTTTGGCAGGTTAAGGTACTTTATGGAAAACATGAGGCCCAAAGTTTACCAATACTTTGTAGAAAGTGATACCAACGGTACGCCATATAATCGATTAAACCGTTCGCTAATTTACCAAAGAGCAAAAAGAGAGCTGGATACCATTCCTTTTGGAACACAATTGAATGTTTACGACAGCGGTTACGAGTGGCTGAGCCACAGTATTATGGCCATCAGTCATCATGATTTAAACCTACATCCTAGGGTAATGGTTGGTGGACCAGATTGCAAGAAGCCTTACTCGTCAAGTATTTATAATATATCGGCCATGAGTTTTGGTTCGTTGAGTCAAAATGCAGTATTGGCTTTAAATGGAGGCGCCAAGTTGGGTGGTTTTGCGCACAATACAGGTGAAGGTGGTATTAGTGATTATCATCGTCAGATGGGGGGAGATCTGATCTGGCAAATTGGTACCGGTTATTTTGGTTGCAGAAACTTGGACGGAACTTTTAATGGTGAGGCCTTTGGCGAGCGTGCAAGCGAGGATCAGGTGAAGATGATTGAGATTAAGCTTTCGCAAGGTGCTAAGCCTGGCCATGGAGGTATGCTGCCTGGTAAAAAAGTAACTGCCGAAGTTGCCCGTATCCGCTTGGTTCCAGAAGGTCAGGATGTGTTGTCGCCTCCTGGACACTCAGCTTTTTCTACCCCAATGGAATTAATGGCTTTTGTGAAGAGGTTAAGAGATTTATCAGGCGGAAAACCTGTTGGTTTTAAATTATGTATAGGCCGCCGGAGTGAGTTTTTTGCTATTTGCAAAGCGATGGTAGAAACAGGTATTTATCCTGATTTTATTACTGTTGATGGTGGTGAAGGTGGAACAGGGGCGGCGCCGCAGGAGTTTTCTAACTCGGTAGGTATGCCTTTGCGTGATGCGGTGGCCTTTGTTTACGATGTGTTGGTAGGTTTTGACCTTAAAAAGCATATTAAGATCATTGCCTCAGGTAAAGTGTCCACCGGTTTCGATATTGTTAAAAATATTGCTTTGGGAGCTGATATGTGTAATGCGGCACGAGGAATGATGTTTGCACTAGGTTGCATTCAAGCGTTGGAATGTAATAGCAATACCTGTCCAACTGGCGTGGCTACGCAAGATCCAAGCTTAATGAAAGGCTTGGTGGTAGAAGATAAAAAAGTGAGGGTGAAAAACTTTCATAATTTAACCGTGGCCAGTGCGGTAGAGCTTTTAGGCGCAGCGGGATTACGTGAACCCGGACAGTTAAGCAGGGCTTATATCAACAGGAGGGTTAATCCTAATGTGATTCAAAACTACAGGGAAACCTATCCTTATATTCCAGAAGGTTCTTTATTGAAAACGCCCTATCCATCTCGTTTCGAATTGGGAATGACCTTGAGTACATCGGCTAGTTTCTTGCCTACAGATTATAAAGTAACCGAAGTAGATTATCAGACTGCTAACCCATATCACGATTAGAATGAGCTATAGAAAGAATTTGTTTACATATTTTCTAATATTGTTTCCGGTTTTCATATTTGCCCAAACGCCTTATTCAATTACAACGACTGAGAGCCAATTAAAAGATGGAAGTAAAGTGTATTTGGTTTATACTGACGGCGATCGCAAGATTACCGACTCTACATTGGTGCAAAATGGTAAATTTAAATTTGGAGGCTCATTGAAATATCCAGTGATATCTAGGATGTTTTTGCATAAAAACCCTTACGTGGTTAAGCTGAACAAAGGAGAGCAAATAGATTACCTAATGTTTTATCTTGAGCCTGCTCAAATTAAAATGGCGATTTCTGATTCTATAAAAAACGCGATCATTAGTGGGTCTTCCGAAAATGCCGGCTTTAAAGATTTAAAATTGATGTTGAAGCCAATCGATAATCAGTATACAGATTTAAGGAAAGAGTACGAAGCCTTGCCAACAGAAAAACAAAAGGATTCTTTGATACTGGCTGGCTTTATCGGTAGAGAAAATGAAATCACACAGAATGCTAATCGATTACATTTAGCTTTTGCTAAGAAAAACGCGGGCTTGTTTGTAGGGTTAAATAGTTTGGCACATGTAGCTGCCGTGCCGGAATTTTCTAGTGAAATTAAAACTATTTATGCGAAATTGCCAATGGCGCTTAAGGAAAGCCCTGTAGGGAAGGGGATTTTATTGTCTATGGCTTCAAATGATCATACCAAGATAGGGGCAGTTGCTATAGATTTTGAACAAAATACTCCTGCAGGTAAACCTGTTAAGTTGTCTAGTTTTAAAGGTAAATATGTGCTGGTGGATTTTTGGGCAAGTTGGTGTGGGCCATGTAGAGAAGAAAATCCTAATTTGGTGTCTGCTTATAAAAAGTTTAATGCTAAAGGATTTGAAATTCTAGGGGTATCATTAGATCAGCCTGGAGAACGTGCAAGATGGGTGGATGCAATAAAACAGGATAATCTTGTTTGGACGCAGGTTTCAGATTTAAAAGGCTGGGATAATGAAGCGGCAAAAGCTTATGGAATTAAGTCTATTCCTTCAAGCTTCCTATTGGACCCTTCGGGGAGAATTATTGGGAAAGATTTGAGGGGCAAGGAATTGAATAACAAACTAGCAGAAATATTTTCTAAATAATAAATAGAGTATTAAAGAGATTTCTCGCTGCACTCGAAATGACAGAGGATACGATGACAAGGGGGCTGAAAAAAAGATAAAGCCGCTTAAAATTTTAAGCGGCTTTGTCTTTACTCCTTATTCCTTTATCCTTGTTCTGAATTAAAACTCAGCACTTTTAGGGAAACGAGGGAAGGCAATTACATCGCGGATGTTGGTCATGCCCGTTACGAATAGCACTAAACGCTCAAAGCCTAAGCCGAAACCAGCGTGCGGTGCAGATCCAAAACGACGCGTATCTAGGTACCACCAAAGTTCTTCCTGAGGTACGCCCATTTCATCCATGCGTTGTTTCAATACATCCATACGCTCTTCACGTTGCGAACCTCCAATCATTTCGCCAATACCTGGGAATAAAATATCCATGGCAGCTACCGTTTTGTTGTCATCGTTTAAACGCATGTAGAACGATTTGATGTCCTTAGGGTAGTCGGTTAAAATTACCGGACGCTTAAAGTGTTTCTCTACCAAATAACGCTCGTGCTCACTTTGTAAATCAGCACCCCAACCTTCAATCAAATATTTGAATTGTTTTTTCTGGTTAGGTTTCGAAGCCCTTAAAATATCAATAGCCTCTGTATAGGTTAAACGTTGGAAATCGTTAGCTAAACAGAAATCTAATTTCTCCAATAATGAAAGCTCACTGCGTTCGTTTTGAGGTTTTTGTTTTTCCTCCTCGGCCAAACGGTTGTTCAAGAACTCTAATTCTTCTTTGCAGTTCTCTTTAGCATAGCTGATGACATATTTCATCATATCTTCTGCCAATTCCATGTTGTTTTCCAGGTCAGCAAAAGCAACCTCCGGCTCAATCATCCAGAACTCTGCCAAGTGGCGAGTAGTGTTTGAATTTTCAGCCCTAAAAGTAGGTCCGAAAGTATAGATGTGACCAAAGGCCATTGCCGCTAGCTCGCCTTCCAGCTGACCAGATACGGTAAGGTTAGTGGCACGACCAAAGAAATCTTCTTTGAAGTCAATAGCGCCATCTTCGGTACGAGGCGTGTTGTCGAAATCTAACGTAGTTACTTTAAACATTTCGCCAGCACCTTCGGCATCACTGGCCGTAATTACTGGCGTATGCATGTACACAAAACCACGCTCGTTGTAAAACTGGTGAATGGCAAATGCCAAGGCATGACGTACTTTGAAAACAGCGTTAAAAGTATTGGTTCTAAAGCGCAAGTGTGCAATTTCCCTTAAAAACTCCAGGCTGTGTTTCTTAGGTTGCAGAGGGAATTTCTCAGGATCGCTGTCACCCAAAATTTCAACATCGGTAGCTTTAATTTCAACCGATTGGCCCTTACCCAATGATTCGACCAAAATACCGGTAGCTTTAATAGCTGCACCAGTAGTGATTCTCTTCAACAAATTCTCATCGGTATTATTAAAATCAACTACCACTTGGATATTGCCCATGCAAGACCCATCGTTTAACGCAATAAACTGATTATTTCGGAAGGTTCTAACCCATCCCATAACCGTTACCTCAGTGTTAAAATCTGTAGATTTTAATAATTCCTTAATTTGTTGTCTCTTAATCATTTTGATTTTTATTGTAAAAGTTGCAAAAATAAGCATTTAAGCTTTAATTTTCGATATCTTGAGCGTTAAATTTTAAGGTCACGTTGCCCATCTTTCGGTGAATATAGTTATGTTTGGTTTTAATCTTATTTTTCGATAAACAGTGGCAAAATTACGTTCCTGGCTTAATACTGATTATATTATAGGTAATCCCAAAAAATTTTCACTAGAAGAGAGAATTTTCAACACTTTTTGTGTTATCGCTGTTGTTGCCCTTTTTTTAGAAATTTTCTTTAACTATTATATTGGTCTTAAGATAGTTGCCCTAATCTGCTTATTTGGCACCTTGTTTTCGGCGGCGCTTTATTACTTGTCTCGTAATCAACGGAAAACCAAATTGGCCATTAGAAGTTTGGGGGTGGTGGCCAATTTCACTTTTTTGCTTAATTATTTCTTCAATTCGGGTATTTATGGACCAAATATGGTACTCTTTTGTTTGATATTGCTCATTACCATTGTAGTGGTCCCCAAAAAGGAGCTAATGGTTTGGGTAACATTGAATGTGATGACCGTTTTTGGAGTATTGATATTCGAGTATTTTAACCCTGAGGCAATCCCAAATGTATATGTCGATAATTTGGCCAAAACAATAGATTTTGCGGTAACATACGCAGTGGCGGCTTTGTTGATCTGCTTGAGCATTGTCTTTATTCGGAACAATTATGATAAGGAGCGGAGTATCGTTTTTCAGAAAAATTCGGAAATTGAGGAAAGAAACGAAAGGATAATATCCCAAAATGTGGAGCTCGAAAAGCTAAATTCGGAAAAATCAAAGATGTTTTCCATTGTAGCGCATGATATTCGTTCGCCATTAAGTTCTATATTGGGCTATTTGGAGGTTTTAGCAGAAACAGACATGACCGAAGAAGAGAATGATAAAATTAAACAGCGATTGCTGCAGGTGACTAAGGATACCTCGGAGATGCTGGCCAATGTGCTGGCTTGGTCAAAATCTCAATTGGATGGTGCTAGGGTAGATATTATTGCAGTGAACGTATTCAGGGAATTGACCAAGGGATTGAGCTTGGAAAGGAGTATCGCTGGTAGGAAGAATATCGCCCTTGATTTAGTTCTAAAAGAGGAAGTGCTGGTGGCTGCGGATTTGAATATGTTTTTAATTGTGGTGCGTAATTTGGTTAACAATGCTATTAAGTTTACTCCCGAAGGAGGAAAGGTGCAGGTTTCGATGGAAGTAAACCATGAAAACTGCTTTATAAAGATTAAAGATAACGGTTTGGGAGTAGGTAAGGATGAACAGGATAGCTTGTTTAAGCTAAGAGCGCATTCAACTTTTGGAACTAATAACGAAAAAGGAGTGGGGCTGGGGCTTTTACTTTGTAAGGAATTTACCGAGTTGCAAGATGGCAAGATATGGTACGAGGCTAACGAAGAAAAGGGAAGCACCTTTGTAGTTTCGTTTAATCTTTATGGTGTTGTTAAAGGCAGGGAGATATAAAAACAATAATTTCCCGTTTGTTCGTTGCTAGCTGTGCTGATTTTTCCTTTGTGCATTTCAATCAGTGTTTTGGCAATGGAAAGTGGAGTGCTTTGCGGTTCATCCTCTAACAGGTAAAAACTTTCGGTATGATGGCTTGCGATGCTGATTTCGATATAATTTTCTTTTTCTGTTAATGTGAAATGGATACTCCTCGGGCCCGATAAGATTGCCAAGTGTTCTATAATATAATTGAAAGCATTTTTTAACCGATGTGGGTCGCCATAAATAACAGTTTCTTTATCGTTTTTTATGGTAATATCATATTCCCCGAAATCTAGTTTGATTTGTTTCAGGAGTTGTGATAAGATAATCTCCTCCACATTGAGTTTGAAAGAGTTATTGTGAATCGGGAAAGCCATTTTTAATCTTTCCAGATTGGAGAAAACCCTGTCGTTCGCTTTTTCTATACGTTCTGCCAGTGTATTGATGGTTTTACTGTCGTCAGCCTTTCTTTTTAATAATTCGGTAGTAAGGGCTATAGAGGTGAAAGGGTTTTTAAGGTCGTGGACTGTTTTATGGAGAAAATCGGTAAAAACTTTTTTGATTTTTTGTGTCTCGAAATGCTTTTCCAAGACAAGAGCTGTCATTTGAGCGATATTCTCAAATAAAACGATTTCTGAGGCATTTAGATTGTCTTTTTGACTGTCTATAGCGATGATTATTCCTAAAGTACTCCCGTTTTTGGAAATTATAGGCGTACTGCAGTAGAATTTAATAGCTTCGGTGTCTCGCAATATGATATCGTTGCGAATAATTGTTTTAGGCGAGCTTAGGCTTTCGTTATATATTGCAGGTACTTGTTCTGGCTTTAATGTTGCGATTTCTTTTTGATCAATAATGGATAGGCCGTTTTCGGTGGTTAGCAGGATTTTGTTTTTACTTATGTTGAGGCTTTTTGCAATCATGCTATTGATAGGGCCAATAATGGCGAATAGGTCAAGACTGCTCAAAGTTTCATCGTTCTTTTTCATGGTATTTCTAATTAACGCCTAAATCCCGCTCATTTATATTGCTAATATACTGCAAATAATTTTCACTTAATTTTTATGTGTTTTTATGTTTTTGTATGTTTTTTTGTGATTTTATTGTTTTTATTTATGTGTTTTTAATTTTTTATTGATTTTTTGCGTGTTTTTTAACTTATATTTTATTATTTAATTGGTTTTTGTTTGTTTTTTGTGTTTGTTTTTTGAATTAATCAGTTGATTTTTATTGTTTTTGATGTTTTTGTTGAAAAATAATGTTATAAAATTGAAATTTTGTTTTTAAAATCAAAATAATACTTTATATTTGTGGTGTTCATACAAAAAAGTACATTTATATTTGGTTTGATTAAAGCTCTGGTTGGATGGCCAGAGCTTTTCATAAAACAAATGAAATGATGAAAAGATTTTAAACTAAACCTAAACAACCTATAAAAAGCCAGTCATTTTTGATTGGCTTTTGTTATTTTACGGGGTTGTTGATCCAATACGGGCATTTCCTGCGTTCGTCATTGCGAACAGAAGAATGGTGGTGTGGGGTGAAGTAATCTCATTTATGTTATCATCGCTCTGGCCATTCCTACGTTCGTCATTTCGACCTCATGGAGAAATCTAATCGTATTTATTTTTTTCTCGCTATTACAATAGTGTGTATGTCAGGTTTTTTAAAAGCTACCTTGGAGACGTGAATGTCGCCAAAACCATTGGCTTTTAATTGTGTCTCTACTTCTGCCAATTCATGATATTGGAAATAAACCCTGTCGCCTTCGTGATTGGTTTTAAATTCAGAGGCTTGGGGGTTGCCTTCAACGAAGCTCAAATAGATTAGGCCGCGATCTGTCAGTAGTTTACTTGAATTGCTGATGAACTCATTGCATTCCTCAACAGATAGGTAGGGAAGGTAGAAGCCCGCAATAATGCCATCAAAACTATCACTGATTTGATTGATTGCTCTAGCATCCATCACTTTGAAGCTTGCAGTGGGATTATTCTTTTGTGCCAATTCAATCATTTTGGGAGCTACATCAATACCCAAAATTTTAAAATCCGGCCTTTTTTTTAGCAAGTACTTGGTGATGTTTCCTGGGCCGCAACCAATTTCTAATATGTTGGCGCTTTTTGCAGTAATGTTCTTACAAATAAAATCATAGCTTTCGTTATACAGGTCCATATCCATGAACTTGTCTTCGTAAATTTTTGCGACTTTGTTCCAGGTTTCGAAAGTTTCTTGGTATTTGTCCATGAAGTGGTTTGGTTATTTGTATAAAACTAAGAAAAGTCCGAGATATTTTGTCTGTAGCAGAACAGTTTAAGTGATTGGAATACAGGTTTTGGTTTATTAAACCCGATTGTAGCGAAAATACTTTTTGTAAGTCACGGGAACGAGATTTTATTGCATGGTTAAACAAAAAGATTGCCTGCCTGCGGTAGGCAGGTAGTGTAAAGTGGGACTTTCTTGGCCAAAGGGCTAAGAATTGCTTTTTTGAAAAACAATGAAATATCTGTAAAATAAAAAAGACCAGTTCGACTAGCGACTGGTCTTTTTGGTATGTGTCTTAATGACTTTTTAAGCTAGCACTTTGGTTACTAGGTCTGCAGCCTCTTTTAACAAGATTGCAGAGTAAACTTTCAAGCCAGACTCGTCAATTAATTTTTTAGCTTCCTCAGCATTGGTTCCTTGTAAACGAACAATGATTGGAACTCTAATGTCGCCAATTTCTTTATAGGCGTCAATTACACCTTGAGCAACTCTGTCGCAACGTACAATACCACCAAAAATGTTAATTAAGATAGCTTTTACGTTAGGGTCTTTTAAGATGATATTGAAACCAGCTTTAACAGTTGTAGCATTAGCGGTACCACCAACGTCTAAGAAGTTAGCAGGCTCACCACCAGCAAGTTTAATAATGTCCATGGTAGCCATTGCCAAACCAGCTCCGTTAACCATACAACCTACGTTACCGTCAAGTTTTACATAGTTAAGGTTGCTTTCGCTTGCTTCTACGTCAGTTGGGTCTTCCTCCAATTTATCACGCATTGCTGCATAATCTGGATGACGGTATAATGCGTTTTCGTCTAAATCAACCTTAGCATCAACGGCAATGATTTTATCGTCGCTAGTTTTCAATACTGGGTTGATTTCGAACATTGAAGAATCGGTTGAATCGTAAGCTTTGTACAAAGCAGCAACAAATTTCACCATTTCTTTATGTGCAGCACCACTTAAACCTAAGTTAAAAGCAATTTTACGAGCTTGGAAACCTTGTAGGCCAACTTTAGGGTCAATTTGTTCTTTGAAAATCAAGTGAGGGGTGTGCTCGGCAACCTCTTCAATGTCCATACCGCCTTCGGTGCTGTACATGATGATGTTACGGCCAGCAGCACGATCTAAAAGTACGCTCATGTAGAACTCTTTAGTCTCCGATGGACCTGGGTAGTAAACATCTTGTGCTACTAACACTTTGTTTACTCTTTTACCTTCGGCACCAGTTTGTGGGGTAACCAATTGCATGCCCAAAATATCGGTAGCTCTTTGCTTTACTTCATCCAAATTTTTGGCCAACTTAACGCCGCCTCCTTTTCCTCTACCTCCAGCGTGGATCTGCGCTTTAATCACAACCCAGTCAGAGTTAAAGTCAGTTTTCATTTGTTTAGCGGCCTCAACAGCTTGGTCAACTGTGTCAGCAACAATGCCTTCTTGTATAGCAACGCCAAAACTCTTTAGAATTTGTTTACCTTGATATTCGTGGATATTCATTAGATTAAAAATTTGCCCAAATCTACAATTTCCAAACCTTTATGCCAATAGAAAAATTGATTTAAATGTAAAGAAATCGCAATGTTAACTTATTGCTGTGGTTAAATGGACGAATTGTTAAATTGTTGATAGCCTTAATCATGTTTCTTTTTAGTTTTTTTATATTGGATAGCTTTAATGAATCTTACTTTAGAGGACTTTTTTCTTTGTTTTAAAATCTCCATAACAAAGGGAACCAGTGGCCCCGCTTCCATACTCTAGAACTACATTATTGTTGTATTGCATAAACATGCATCCATCATTATATTGTTTGTGCTCACTATCTGTTAAAGGCTTTTCAAATATTTTGTAAGAAAACATGGCCATGCCACTCCTTTGATATCCTATCGTGAATGGGTTGCCGTTTTCAATAGAAATGCAATCTACTTCATCTAATTTTTCTTTAATATTGAGTAGGGTCGCTTTAGACCAGCCTAGTTTTTTTAATAAAAATTCTGTTTTTGTAGAATTGATGTTTAAATCCCAGTTATTGTCAGATATATCTGCAGCATTTACATGAAATATGCCCAGATTTCTGTTGCTCTCAAATTCTAGAGATATGTGTGTGTCCTTTGGAGTGATAGAATTAATATAGGTTATGATTTCGGTTATTTGTTTAGAATTTGTCTTATAATTTTCGATTAAATCTTGAGCGTTGTATCTCTTTCCGAAAAGAATCATAAAAGAAGTGATTCCGATAAAATAGATTATAATTAATGTACCCGAAATTATTCCAATTATTGTTAATATCCATTTGAAGATTCTTTTCATGTTTTTTTATTTTTAGATATTGGCGTAAGTTGTTGATTTCTTTTTGGAAAGCTTTTCAATGGTTTTCTCAAATTTCAAACTCATTTTTTTCCAGTACCTTCCAAAATCCACCCCGCCAGCTTTAAATAGTTTTTGATGTGCGTGCCAAACCACCAAGGCTGTAGAAAAGTAAAATACGTAGTAGTATTTATAGGTAAGGTATTTCATCAATCTATTCTTTTGGTTAAAAATGACATGTAGACGTTCAATTTGAAAGGAGATATGAGGCGCTTCATCTATTAAAATATCGGTGCATATTTGTCTTAATAGCTTGCAATTGGTAGCATCTTTTAAACATTGATAAAATATTTGTGCGGCACTTTCTACCGTGATTACGGCTATGGTCCAAAACTCCATATCGGTATGAAGTCCCCTAAATTTCCTGAATAGGCTATCTCCCCAGTTTTTCTTAATCCTTTTTTCACCAATCAGGTCTAGATATCTTCCTAAGTTCTCACCATGTTTTTGTTCCTCTTTGATGAATAGTTTGATGGCCTCTACGTAATTTTCGTCATTTGATTTCGAAGCATATTTGGTAGCGGCCTTGATTAAATTCGAACCATCGGAAGTTTCGCCCAGTTGCCACGCCTGTAATGATTTAAGGATGTTTTGTCGTTCATTACTAGTCAAGTTTGGAACGATATTCCAATCGATTCGGTGTTGCTGTAGGTTTTGTGTAAAGTATTGCACCCAATTTTTGGAGGTTTGCATTTTACTTAGTTTTTAAAAATTAAATAAGCCCATTAGATGTAAATAAATTAACACCACGGGAATGTTTAGGAGCATTAAACCAATGGCTTTAAGGTGCTCAACGAACATTCCTTTTTTTGAAAAGGCAGAAACGATTACGATTAATAAGATGGTGGTATTGTAAAGGATAGCCAGCAATAAGTAACATAGTCCAATAACTAAAAAAATTGAGCTGTTGGTAATACAATAAGCTAAGAATAAGAAAGTGCCTATCGAAAAGGACCATATGGCACTTTGTCTGCCTATTTGAATTTCTGTATAGCATTTCATTTGTGCTTGGTTTAAAGTTTCTCCTTCAACGCTTTCGTTGCTTCCCATTCCAAATAGCTAAAAGATACCCATGAACCGATATGCTGTTTTTTCAAAAACCATTTTATTCTATTATCAAGGTGCTCATTGAGATCATCCTGAGCCTTTTTGGTTGCAAGTGTTTTGCGCTCCAAATCACTTAAGGGTTTAGCTTTGGCTAGGCTATCTATGGAAGTGGAAACAGTATCTGGAACTACTGAAACTACGTCGGTACTTATTGGTCTAAAATGATCTTCGGAAGTAACATGTTTGGTTAATTTATCGCGGTTTTTCTCAAGTAGGGGTAGGGTCTTTTCTGAAAAGCTCATTAAATGTTCAGTGTCTATGCCAATTTTGTCAGATTGGTTGAGGTTGTAGCTCACAATCATTACATCCCAATTCACAAAACTCAATAGGATCAAAAGCACGTACCATATTTTTGAGTTTACACGATAGAGATAAAAAGTAGTTTTGTGTTTGGCTACCTTAATATATACGGTTATAAGCCCAATTAAGCTAAGTGTGGCAAAAACCAATACCCCAATACGCTTATAGGTAAGGCCATGATTAAAAATGTAATCGTAATCTCTATGGAATACCGAAGCAACCAGAAACACATTTTGTGCAATCCAGAGATAGGCCAATAATTTGATCCATTTGTTTTTACGATAGAAGTTAAGGTTTCCACTGAAGAAGAAAATGATGATTAGCATGGCAATAACGATACTGAAAATTAGGGTATAAGTGCCGTCATGAAGGTCAGCCGAAAAGTTCTTGTTAGTTTCAATAGCTCTGTTTAGCCACAGCGTAACTACATCTATACTATTGAGCAATAATAACAGAATATTTAAACCTGCAAAAGAAATGATGCCGATGATGTTTTCGGTTTTCAAAGCCATTTTTCGTTTGATCAAGTTGCCTGCCAATAACGTACGGAATTCGTAACCAAAAGAAGGTCTTTTTAGATCTCTACGTTTACGTATTAATAGATCTTCGTTGGCAAGTTCTATTTCAGTCAAGGTCTTACTTCTTATACCGACAATAATCCCAGCAGTAACGGTGCATCCAAACAGGATGAAAAGAAACTTTTCAATGCTAATGTCCACAAAAAAGAAACTGAATAGGTTGATGAAGAAATCTCTGACACTATTGGCTATGGTGTTGGTGTATTTTGCGAAAATGGGGTTGGCAATGCTGTATAGAAAACAGAAAATGGCCACCATTACAAACGGTAATAAAATATATTTCGCCGGCCTGATTATAGGTTTTACGTTTACTTTTCCCAGCTTGGTATTCTGTAGCTTTCTAATAATACCATAAGGACCACTTATTGCTTGCAACATGCCTAATAACAAAGCTGTGCCAGTCGATTTTAACAGTTCAAAATGGGCATTGCCTAAATATATCAATAAGGTAATGAACCAGGTGACAATGGCTAGGGTTGAGTTGTCGTATATCAGATAGAAAGAGATGGCCAGATGCCCTATGGCGGTAATCAGTTTATGGTTATGATAGGGGATATCGCGGTCTGTAAAGGTGGCAATCATCACCAATACGGAGAATATGGCAAAGTTGCAGCCAATGGTTTCGTTCCAAAATAGAAGATTGAAAATCAATCCGCCAATAGCTATGAGGATCAGCCGATAATCAATTTGTTGTTTCATAATTTGATATGGTTTAATTCAGATATCTGGATAGATAGCCAGGCAAATAATATGGCTATGGGAATGTTGCTGAGCATAAGGAGTGCCGCCAGAAGAATTTTTCTCCAAGCAGCACTATAGGAAATGAGATGCAGTAATAAGATGAGTAGGGTCAGTCCGTTTACAAAAACAGCCAGAAGTATAAAACAAATGCCCAATATCACGATATCGCGAACGCCGCTCAAGGCATATAATAAGAAAATGCAGGTGCCAACAAACAATGATGTACTGGCGCATCGTTTTGCCACATTAACAATTAGCAATTCACCATTGATATATTTCATTTTATTTAAAGTGCTTTGTATTTCAAAGTTATAGTTCAAAAAAAATATTTGCTGGGAGTTAACTTCCAGCAAAAGGTGTCCCGAAAATGCCCACTGCTAATTCAACCCATATTAAGCAAAGAACTAGGAGTATGCCCAACGTAATGATAACCCTCCAATTGGCAGATTTTACTTTGCGTGTAACCAGTTCAATGGCTAGGCCCGTAATGCTTAATAGGATGCCCATAATGACGAAATCGAATAATTTCCAATCAACCTGACTGGTAAATTGCATAGCAACCAATGGAATGGCTAAAATGACTGCTACCATAGCAAATGTGATAATTAGCCTTTGTTTGGCGGTAGTTTTTAATGTTGTTTCTGTTTTCATGATTTTATTATTTGTTTTTAAAGTACTTTGTTTTTCAAAGTTATGGTTCAAAAAAAATTAAATTCCCTTGATCATTTTCTCTAAAGCATCTAAATGAGCTTTAAAGGTTTGTCTTCCCAGGTCGGTAAGCGTATAAGTGGTGTTTGTTTTTCTTCCAATAAAAGCCTTGTGCATTTTAATAAACTCTGCTTGCTCCAAAGTATTCAAATGGGAGGCAAGGTTACCATCGGTAAGTTCCAATAACTGCTTAAGGTCATTAAAACTCACGCTATCGTTTACAATAAGCACCGACATTACGCCTAGCCTTATCCTGCTATCAAAAATCTTGTTCAGTGCGCCTATCGGGTTTTTCATCTTGTTTATTTACGATTTTAGAATTACGATTTACGAGTTGGTATAACCGAACGTATGATCCAATACCTAAAATTTTTTAATTTTCACCTTTCTCATATTTGAAATACATGATGCTGCCGTACAAAATATGCAGTATGCCAAAACCAGCGGCCCAAAAATACAAACCTAATCCGATATTGAACATGGCAATAATGCCTAAAATAATTTCACAAATACCTAAAAAGCGAATATCTGAATAAGTGAACTTACTAGCATTGATAAGTGCCAAGCCGTAAAAAACCAAAGTACTGGGAGCAATTAAACCAACAGCATTATTATGATTAAGTAAAAGTCCTATCACAAAAAGCCCTCCGGTAAATAACGGGATAAATAAATTGATGATCAGATTTTTACTGGTATTGTCCCACAGCGAAAGATTTTTCTTTTTGCCTTGTCGGTAGGTGAAAAAGATTCCTCCCAAAACAGCTATAATAAGGACTAAAGCACCAATTTTTAACAGTTCAATTTTAATATCCAAATCAGCCTTCATGCCATAGCCATAGTCGCCTGCCACATATGCTTTTAAAGCTTGATGGGCAAAATAGGCACCAACAAGTGCGGTTGCTCCCGCAAAAATACCAGATAGTCCGCTTAATGAGATAAACTTCGAAGAACGGTTCATGATATTCCTAATATCATTCAGCGTATCTAATTGTTCTTTTTGGTTCATTTTAAAGTGCTTTGTGTTTCAAAGTTAAGAATGAATTTTTGATTTGCAAATTTTTTATTGAAAGTTTTTAGACGACGTTGAGTATTTAATAGATTTTAGCACATTTAAGGTGAACAAGCTTTGCTGGTTAGAAGGTGAATAGAATGGGGGTATAAATTTCAAAATGAAGATTCAAGCTTGTTTATTTGCACTTCATGCTTTTGCTGTAATTCAGTACATTTGCGCTATGTTAAAAGCCAAAGGGATAAAAAAAGCTTACGGAAACCTTCAGATACTTAGAGGGGTAGACTTTGAAGTAGAACAAGGTGAGATTGTAAGCATCATTGGAGCCTCTGGGGCGGGAAAAAGTACACTTTTGCATATTTTAGGAACTCTTGATCAGCCCGATGAAGGAGAAGTTAGCCTAAAAGGAACTTCGGTTAGCAAATTGTCGGGCGAGATGTTGAGCGTTTTTAGAAATCTAAACATTGGCTTTGTTTTTCAATTTCATCATTTATTGCCTGAATTTAATGCGCTAGAAAATATCTGTATTCCAGCATTTATTGCAAAAAAGAGCAAAAAGGAAGCAGAAAAGCGGGCATTTGAATTATTGGATTTATTTGATCTTAAAGAGCGGGCCTACCATAAGCCTAACGAACTTTCGGGAGGCGAACAACAACGCATATCAGTAGCCAGAGCTTTGATCAACCAACCATCTATTATACTTGCCGATGAACCTTCAGGCAATTTGGATTCGACCAATGCCGATGCATTACATCAGCTCTTCATTAGTCTTCGTGATAATTTTAAACAAACTTTTGTGATTGTTACCCACAATGCGGAATTAGCGCAAATTAGTGATAGGGTAGTAACCATGAAAGATGGATTAATTGCATAATAATTAAAAACTTGAAAATTCTAATTACCGGAGGTAAAACAGCCACCTCTTTAAAGTTGATAAAGGCTTTTGACCGAGCTTCAATTATTTTAGGCGATTATGGTGATGCCCCTTCCATCAAAGTTAATGCTTATGAATTTGCCAGCTTGGGTGCATGGAATGCCGAAGTTTTAGCACATAACTTGTTGGCCAAATGTTTGGATCATGGCGTTGATGTGCTGCTCCCTTTGTACGAAGCGGAGATTGAAGCTGTTTCAAAATCCCTGGTATTATTTGAAGAATTTGGGCTGAAAGTTTTATTGCCAGAACCAGAGCAGTTGGCAGTATTGCTAAATGGAACAGCAACAAAACAATGGGCTATTTTTGATAAGGGGGTTCCTATTAGTGCCGAACTCCTAGATGCAGAAGCCACTTCAAGAGCATTAACGGCCAATTTGAATGGTGCTTATTATTTTAATGCTGAAACAGAGGCTTTTACTTTGGTCTCTATCCAAAATCCTTCTTAAACCGTCTGTATCTTACAAATATGTCTTTCGAAAAATATCTATCAAACAAAAAAGCACTGGTCATTACGCTTGATGATGCTTTATATCCCCAAAAAGATTACCTGCTACAGGTTTATTATCTGTTCTCGGAATTTATGGCCTATTCTGAGCAAATTGACGCGAAAGCCATTGTTGATTTTATGAGTAAGGAATATGTAGAAAATGGAGCGCAAAAAATGTTTGCTAAAACTGCCGCAAAATTTAATATTCCCAATAAATACGAACATAATTTTGATCTGCTTTTTGAAACAGCTCGACTGCCCTTAAAGTTGTTGCTTTTTCAGGGGGTATTAGAACTTTTGCAGGAAGCGGTAACCGATAGAGTTCGTATTTTTATACTGGCAGATGGCAATCCCGCAGAAGCCATCAATAAAATCAAGCAAATAGAATGGAACGGGTTGCAAGAATATTTGAAGGTATATTTCACAGCGGAATATGATAATTCGATAAACAATACTTTAGTTAAATTATTAGAGGAGCAAAATATTGATAAAGATGATGTTGTAATGTTTATTTCTAAAAACCAATTTGAAAGTAATTCCGTAGATTCTAGTCTAGAAAGTTTTTCTGTAACAGAAATATTGTAAAAAATATTTCGTTATTTAGTGATGCTTATTAACTACTAAAATGAATAAAAAATATTTCTTGATGTTATCCATTGCATCAATGATGGTTTTGGCTGCTTGTAAAAAAAGCAAAACTCCTTCGCCAACATCAAGTAGGACTCAACTGACTTTAGATTCTATCTTTCTTTACGCAAAAGAAATTTACTATTGGAATGATAAATTGCCTACTTATGATGCTTTTAATCCTAGGCAATATACTTCTGGTTCTACGGATGTGACAAACTATAAGACAGAGTTGTTGAATATTGCCAAATATTCAAGTCCATATGAATGGACAACAGGCTCTGCAAGCCCTAAATATTCATATATCTTTGATAAAACAGATAAGAATCCAACTGCATATATTGATCCCGTTTCTTCAGTTGATCTAGAGGGAAATGGAAATGATGTGGGCATGAGATTTGCAATTTTTACCTATTCAAATGATCCAGGTTATATTTTTTATGTAGGAGCTGTTTATCAAAACTCACCTGCTGAAAAAGCAGGTATTGTTAGGGGTGATCTAATCAAGAAGATTAATGGCGTAAGTTATGGGGCAAACTACAATTCAGAATATAGTGCATTGAATACAGCTTTGGCAAGTACTAACATGAGTTTAGAGGTTCTAAAAGCAAATGGTTCTACCGTAACATACAACCTCACTAAGTCTGTATTTAAAAGTAGTCCTATCTACAAAACTAAGATATTTACTTCTGGAGCTAAAAAAATAGGTTACGTAGCTTATGCTAGATTTTCAAATGCCGCTAATTCAGAAACAGAATTAACTAATATTTTTAATGATTTTGCAAGCAACGGTGTTACTGCTTTAATTGTCGATTTAAGATATAATGGTGGAGGCTATGTAAGCACTGCCGAGCATTTGATCAACTTAATAGCGCCATCAACTGCATCTGGGGTAATGTATACAGAATACTATAATTCAACAATGCAATCAGGTAATGCTAAAATATTGTCCAACCAACCTTTGTTAGATGCTGCCGGCAAAATTAGATATGGTTCAAATGGTGTAATGTTAACGTATGCAAATGTTAACTATTCGACAGCTTCAAATACCGCTTCATTTTCTAAAAAGGGTAATCTAACCAATGTTAAAGACATTGTATTCTTGGTAAGTGGAAGTACCGCCTCCGCCAGTGAGCTAGTGATCAATAGCTTAAAGCCGTATATGACGGTAAGCTTGGTTGGAAGAACTACCTATGGCAAACCTATTGGCTTTTTCCCTGTAACGATAGAGAATAAATACGACGTTTATTTTTCATTATTCGAGACCAAAAACTCTTTGGGACAAGGAGGTTATTTTGACGGAATGACACCTACTGTTTCCACTTCGGAGTTAATTACCGATGTAAATAATAGTATTTTTAATGCCATGTATGATTTTGGCGATGCCAGAGATGGTTATACTAAGGCTGCATTAAGTATATTGGCTCCTAATGCAACCTTTACCAATGGCTTAATTGCTACTAAATCAGTAAATGCTTCTGGTAAAACCATGATAGCTACGGAGAATGTTGCTAGCTTGGAATTGGTAGACCGTCAATTTAGAGGAATGGTTGAAGATAGGTTCAAGTTAAAAAACTAAAAAACTGTTAAAATATTGAAAAGGCCGTAATTGCGGCCTTTTTTTTGTATTCAAAATTTTTACAAAATATTGCTTAAAAATTAAGATGCAAAATTGTCTTTCTTGTAAAAAATTGTTAA
The DNA here is from genome assembly GCF_039594775.1 of Pedobacter sp. Classification (GTDB taxonomy): domain Bacteria; phylum Bacteroidota; class Bacteroidia; order Sphingobacteriales; family Sphingobacteriaceae; genus Pedobacter. The sequence goes on from NZ_JBCNMT010000002.1 coordinate 697,504, forward strand.
GCTTGTTTACACATAAAATTGAATACTTATGATAGGGGAATTAATTGAAAAGGAAGAGATCGACGTAACCGAGTTTTTGCCTGCAGATGTACAGTTGTCTGAAGAGTTGTTGTCTAAACTTTCCTCTGTGCAGAGGTTAGGGAATGAATTTAAGTCTAAAGCGGACATTGCTTTTAACACTAAGCATGGTGTTAAAAAGGTGAGCACAACCGTATGGTCAGTTACGGAAAAATATCTACAATTGAAAAATAACGTTCACGTGCCAATAAAGTCAATAGTTGATATAGATTTCTAACAAAAAATCCCAACTTTTAAAGCTGGGATTTTTTGTTGCTATTGCTTTTTCATCTGGAGATTTTCTCTGAAAATAGCTTGAATATCTCTTTGCTTATCTATGTTTAAAATCACTTCTTGGATAACGCTTACCGCATTCACATAAAACTCTTTATTAATATTTTTGAACTCATCGGTCGCTTTGTGATAATCAACATGGTCTTCAACCCCAAAGTAGATGAAAGGAATATTTTTGGCGTTAAAAGCTCCTTGGTCGCTCTGGTTGGTCCAATCATCATGGCCAAGCTTAGGGTCGTCATGGCCTAGCATGATTTTTACGTTGGGATTAGTGGTAATCAGATATTTTTTTAGCTGAGGATATTTAAAAGTTCCAACAGCATAAAGCTCGCCTTTGTCATTGTGGCTGATCATATCCATGTTAATGTTCAGCTTTATTTTTTCTAAAGCTACCGGAGGGTTGGCAACAAATGCTTTAGCGCCTTGAAGTCCCATTTCTTCCGCATCAAACAGTGCGAATACCAAAGTGTTATTAGGTTGGTGCTCTTTAAAGTACTTGACAAAGCTTAATAGTGCGCCAACACCTGAAGCATTGTCATCAGCACCATTATACACTTCGTTTTTGATTACCCCAATATGGTCGTAGTGAGCAGAAATCACAATCACATCATCGGTTTTACCTTTTATATACGAAACTAGATTAATTCCTTTAGTAATGCTGTTTCTGCCTTTGATTTCGAAGTTTTGTTCATAAGAGCCTAACGATGGGAGGGGAGCTACACCAATTTCTTTTAAACGTTTGGTAAGGTATGCCCTAGACATCTCACTGCCCTTAGTGCCTGATTTACGCCCTTCGTATTCATCAGATGATAAAATTTCCACATCCTTTAACAGCTGACTGTTTACCGTTTTTGCTTCCTTTACCGAGCCACAGCCTAATTGAAACGCCAACGGTATAATTAATAATAATCTTCTCATAAATTTTCTTTGAAGCTTAAAGTTATGAATATCTAACAAAAAAGTTTTGTTTTTGTAAAATCATTAAGAGGTGAGCGGCGCTCTGCCGATAACTTTCTAAATTGCCCTATCAAATTTTCATATGATGGAATATAGAAGACTAGGAAAATCAGGGTTGCAGGTAAGCGCCCTTTCATTTGGTAGCTGGCTAACTTTCGGTAACCAAATTAGTGATAAAGTAGCTGATGAACTGATGGGGGTTGCTTATGATGCTGGTGTCAATTTTTTTGATAATGCGGAAGGCTATGCCGAAGGGAAGTCAGAGATAGTAATGGGAAATATCCTTAAAAGTAAAGGCTGGGATCGCGAATCGTTTGTAGTTTCCAGCAAGGTCTTTTTCGGAACAGCAAAGAAAGGGCCTAATCAAGTAGGCTTGTCTCGAAAGCATGTTGTTGAAGCATGTAATGCAGCGTTGAAACGTTTACAGGTAGATTATCTTGATTTGTACTTCTGTCATCGTCCGGACAAGAATACGCCCATTGAAGAAACCGTTTGGGCCATGAACACGTTATTACAGCAAGGTAAAATTTTATACTGGGGAACATCCGAGTGGAGCGCTGCCGAAATTATGGAAGCTATTGCCGTTGCAAAGCAGTACAATTTGATTGGGCCAACCATGGAGCAACCACAGTTTAACCTGTTTGAACGCAATAAGCTGGAAAACGAATATCTGCACTTATTCAACAATCATGGTTTAGGTACAACTATTTGGTCGCCATTAGCTTCAGGTATTTTGTCTGGAAAATATACCAATAGTGGGGTAGAAGGTACCAGGTTAGGAATGGCGGGATTGGAATGGCTTAAAGATAGAACTTTGGCTACCGATAGAATGGAGAAGGCAGAGAAGCTACAACAATTGGCAAATAAGCTTGAGGTTTCTTTAGCGAAGTTATCTATTGCTTGGTGCCTGAAAAATCCAAATGTGAGCACGGTAATTTTAGGTGCTTCTAAAGTGCTGCAGTTGCAGGAAAACCTTCAGGTGTTAGCTGTATTGCCTCTGTTAACGGAAGAAGTAATGAACGAAATAGAAGGGATTGTAGGAAATAAGCCTAAGTTGGCAGATTTTTAATTTGGAAGATAAGGTTATTATCGAGGCAATTGGTTTTCTATCAATTGCCTCGTTTTTTTAGATATATATTTCACCTTTAAGGTAGGTGACAGCATTGCCGCTCATTAATACACGATCTCCTTTTAACTCACACCACAACTCGCCTCTTCTTTCTGAAATTTGATAAGCATGGAGTTGTGTTTTTCCTAGTTTTTCAGCCCAGTAGGGAATAAGGTTACAGTGAGTAGAACCTGTTACCGGATCTTCGTTTATACCCGCTGCAGGAATGAAAAAGCGAGAAACGAAGTCACAATTATTTCCTTTCGCGGTTACAAGTACCCCATCTTTATCGATTTTTGCCAAGGCGGAAAAGTCCGGCTTTAAGTTTTGAATATCATCCTCACTCTGATACACCAACATGATGTCTCTAGCTCTAAGTACCTCTATTGGTCTCTTATCGCCAATGGCTGCAATCAATGCTTCAGAAACTTCGTGTTTTACTACGGGTCTGGAAGGGAAATCTAAGGTGTACAAATCGTTCTTTCGCGTTATGGTTAAGGTGCCAGCTTTTAAAGTATGAAAATGAATCTCATCTTTAGTATAGTTTAACGCCGTAAATAGGACATGGGCAGTTGCCAAAGTGGCGTGGCCACATAAATCAATTTCAAAGGTAGGCGTAAACCAACGTAATTCATAATGATCACCCTGTGGGATGAAAAATGCAGTTTCCGAAATGTTGTTTTCTGCCGCAATTTTTTGCATTTCACTGGTAGGTAGCCATTCTGTTAAGGGAACTACTGCTGCTGGATTGCCTCCAAATAGCTGATTAGTGAAGGCATCTACTTGATAAATGGGGAGTTTAGTCATGATCCTAATTTAGCTTTAACGTATACAAAAATAAAAAGGGCGCATCCATTAAGGAATGCGCCACAATATAGTAGTTTGTTTGGTTAATTGACTAATTGCTATTGTTTGACTATTGTAACTTATAATTAAGCAATTAAACTACATTTTAGATACTGGCGGTCATCCTCCTGAATTTATTTCAGGGTCTTTCATATACAAAAAAGATGCTGAAATAAATTCAGCAAGACGTTACGTCTAGACCTAACATGGGAATTTTAATAATAAGTAAGCCTTACCACGCCCGCAATTTTCTTGGCTAAACGGATCACCTGGCGAGTATAACCGTATTCGTTATCATACCAAGCATAAAGTACAACCGATTTGCCATCTTTTGAAATGATGGTTGCCGGCCCATCTACGATAGAAGCGTGACTGTTACCGATTAAATCAGTGCTTACTAGCTCGTTTGAAACCGAATATTCCAGTTGCTCAGAAAGGTCACCAAAAAGAGAAGCCTGTTTCAATACCTGTTCAACTCCTTCTTTGTTAACTTCTTGGTTTAAAGAAAGGTTTAAAATAGCCAAAGAAACGTTAGGTGTAGGCACACGAACGGCATTTCCGGTTAATTTTCCGGCTAACTGGGGCAGTACTTTGGCCACGGCTTTATCAGCACCAGTTTCGGTGATAACCAAGTTTAAGGCAGCAGAACGACCTCTACGATATTTTTTATGATAGTTGTCCAACAAGTTTTGGTCATTGGTATAAGAGTGAACCGTTTCAATATGACCTTTTTCAATGCCAAAATTATCCTCTACAATTTTCAATACAGGAATAATCGCATTTGTGGTACACGAAGCGTTTGAGAAAATGGTTTCTTCGCTGAAATTGAAATCAGTATCGTTAATGCCAGTTACAATATTAGGAATATCGCCTTTGGCCGGTGCAGTTAATAATACTTTACTTACACCTTTGGCTTTTAGGTGTCTGCCTAAACCTTCTCGATCACGAAATACACCCGTATTATCAATTACTAATGCGTCGTTAATGCCATATTGAGTATAATCAGCATCTTCAGGGTTTTTCACCTCAATTAAATAGATGGTTTGTCCATTTACAATTAATGCTTTATTCTCGTGATCTTCTACAATAGTTCCGCTAAAAGGTCCATGTATGGAGTCGGTACGTAGCAATTCGGCACGTTTGGTTAGTTCCTCATCACTATAGCTGCGAGTAACGATGGCTCTTAAACGTAATTGTTCGCCTTTGCCAGCTTGTACAATCAATTCTCTTGCGGCAATACGTCCAATGCGTCCAAAACCATACAAAACAACGTCTTTTGGCTTTAAATTGATTTTGTCTTTACCGATGTGGCTTCCCAGTCTGCTAATGATAAAATCATGCATTGACGATTGGTTGTTGCTTTCATCAAGCCACTCAGAAGCCAATCTGCCAATATCGATACGAGAAGGGGCAATGCTCGATTTTGCGATGGTGTTGGCAAGCTCTAATGTTTCATAGATAGAAATATCTTTTCCACTAATTTCTTTGGCGTACTGATGATATGCAAGAATTTCACTACTACCAACATCAAACAAAGGCTTGCGGAAAAGTACCAGTTCGATAGATCTATCGAACCATAAATGACCTACACACTTGATGAGCTCAAGTGCTTTTTTTTCTTTTTCAATCCAGTTTTGAAACTCTGATTGATATTTATTAGACATACAAGAAATTATTTTGGTTTAGAAATGCCGCAAAAGTAAAAAAGATCGGGTATTCTCCCAATCTTTTCTGCTTTTATTTTCTTGTAAAATATTGTTTTATAGTGTGTTAAAAGTACACTATGTGTGATGTTAACCTAAATACGATTTCAAGATTTTGCTTCTTGAAGTGTGACGTAAACGTTGTAATGCTTTGTCTTTGATTTGACGCACACGCTCACGTGTTAAATTGAATTTCTCTCCAATTTCTTCTAACGAAAGCGGATGGTTAGTGCTTAAACCGAAGAATAATACAATGATTTCTCGTTCTCTTTCCGTAAGTGTAGATAGTGAACGCTTGATTTCTTCCGAAAGCGACTCGTTGATCAAGTTGCTATCCGTATTAGGTTCGTGGTTTTCTAGTACGTCAAGAAGTGTATTTTCTTCACCTTGTACAAATGGTGCATCCATGGAAACATGGCGGCCAGAGTTACTTAAAGTATCTGAAATCTTATCAACTGTAGTCTCTAAAATATCTGCTAATTCTTCTGGAGAAGGCTCACGTTCATATTCCTGCTCTAATTTAGAGAAGGCCTTGCTGATCTTGCTTAGTGAACCTACTTGGTTTAAAGGTAAACGTACAATACGGCTTTGCTCGGCAATAGCCTGCAAAATCGATTGACGAATCCACCATACAGCATAAGAAATGAACTTAAAACCTTTCGTTTCGTCGAAGCGTTTTGCCGCTTTAATTAAGCCTAGGTTACCTTCATTAATTAAGTCACCAAGTGTTAAACCTTGATTTTGATATTGTTTAGCTACCGAAACCACAAAACGGAGGTTGGTTTTGGTTAGTCTTTCAAGAGCAGCTTGATCTCCCTCACGAATCTTACGGGCTAAAATTACTTCTTCTTCTGCGGTAATTAAATCTACTTTTCCAATCTCGTGCAAGTATTTGTCTAATGATTGACTTTCGCGGTTGGTAATGGATTGGGTTATTTTGAGTTGTCTCATTTATGTGTATTGATCCTCGTTTTGTTTTTCAGAGCTGCAAAAATAATGTTTTTTTATGCATATCTGAAAGTTAAATTACTGAAAATGTTGCGTTTTGTCATGTATTTTTGAACGATTTCTTTACTACAAAAATCATTCCATTTAAAGTATTGTCAGTATTTCTATGTTTTCTGTTTTGTAAAATAAATTTATTGTATATCAATAAAAAAATATTGATATATAAAATATTTGTATAAATTTGTTTAACGTTTTTTATTTAATTAAAATGATAAAAGGCGATATGTTGGCAGTTTTGCTCAATTAGAAGCGCAAAGCAATATAAAGGAGTGTGTTAATTTTTATACAATAACGATGAAAAAGATTAAATTTAGTGGTTGTTATTTCTGTGGTACTAAAAAACAAACCTGAACTTGTTTTAAAATACGTGTCATCTGCATTGGGAAATTTTTTGGGATATATGACACAAGCCTAATAGCATATGTTATTGCAGAGGTGTTTCTGGTAGGAGCAAAGCTTAAGCAAGATGCAGAACTAACTATCTAAATATTAGCGGGTGTCATAAATACAATCGTACCCCATAGCCCATAAAAAATATTCTCGTAATAGGAGTTGTGGTACGGTTTTCAAACCAACTGATTAAATAAAGATCGTTGGTATTCGTTTCAGCATAAAGACCTACAGCTTTAATGGCAGATTTTTGACCTCCTGAAATCTTTACTTCTGTACTAAATCCTAAGTGTATTTTTAAAGCAGTAGACCACCAATAATAGCCATCCGGATATTGGTTTGGGTCAAACTTCTTATCAAAATTACGGCCTAGGGTATAGGAAATAAATAAGCCAGGATTGATAGGTCTCCAGGTCACATTTTGGCCTAATTGAATTTTGAAGGGTTTGTAATCGAACTTTGGAGTAAGAATATTAAGACTTCCTCCTTTGCTTGCAGGTACAAAACCGTAATTAATACTCAATGAGATTTTTTCGCTAAGAAAATGATAGCCAGCACCTCCACTTACATATCCAATGCTACCACCATATTGTAGATTGATATAATCAGGAGTTAATGCCTTCAGTATTTTATTTTGCCCAAAGGCCAGCGATGGAATAAGAAAAATGCTAAAAATTAACAGGAGTGGTTTCAATTTGTCCATTGGAAATATCTAGGATAGTATAAGCTCTTTTAAGTACTGCGTTGGTAATGATAAAAGGTACACTGTTATCGTAAGGTCTGTATGTTTTGTCGGGCTGATGTTGATGTGCATGAAATGAGGCTAAAAAGCCAGGTGTACTATTAGCTAATTGCTCATAAACAGGCCTAAGATTAGGATCGAAATCAGCATCATTTGGTGGAACATGCGAAAACGCAATAATGTTGGAAGTGCCAGGGTCAAGCTTGAGATTAGCTTTTAACCAAGCAATATCAGGAACGGCACCGTTAAAATTGTATTCACGACTATTAGAATCAAAGCATACAAATTTTATCGTTCCATAGTTGAAAGTAAAGTTAAATTCACCGAACATTCTTTTGAAAATGTGGGGGCCGTTAGCTACCAAATCGTGATTTCCGACAATTGAAATAAAAGGGACTTTCAGTTTGGAGTAAATGCTATAAATACCTTCAAATTCCAATAATTGTCCAAAATCAGAAATATCACCATTTAAAATCACAAAATCGACATCGTTTCTAGCATTTACATGGTCTACAAATAGCTGGGCTTCCTTATACATTCGTTGAGTGTCACTGGAAATAGCTACCCTGATTTTTGTCCCTGCTTTTTTTTGTTGTAGCTTGGCTATTTCAGTGTTGTTGACATTCTGCGGCGTGCCATCCCTAAATTTTTGGTTAGGGCTAAATTCTACACCATTGCAACCAAACACCAGCATGCTTGCAACGGTGAGATAAACGAAAAAATTTTTCATTAATGGATAACAAGAGCGTCTTGCTATTGTTTATAAAATATCTGTAAGTGAAAAGGTGTCTTTTAAGCGGATGCCTTTTTCTGTTTGTTGAACGGTACAGCATTCATTAACTGGATCGTGTTCTAAATACAAAATGTAGTTGTTTGCTGCGGCTTCTTCTAAAAACGCTTTTTTTTCTTCAAGAGTTTTCAGTGGGAACATATCGTACGACATGACGTAAGGAAGTGGAATATGTCCTGTAGAGGGAAGTAAATCGGCCATGTAAACAATCGTTTTATCCTTATATTGTAGTTGTGGCAACATCATCGCATCCGTGTGTCCATAGGCAAAGCGGATGTTAATGCCATCATGGAAATGCACATTGTTTTGGGTAGGAATAAAGCTTAATTGACCACTTTCTTGGATAGGAAGGATGTTTTCTTTTAAAAAGGAAGCTTTTTCCCTTGCATTAGGTGTAACGGCCCAATCCCAGTGTTGTTGATTGCTCCAGTAAACAGCATTTTTAAAAGCAGGAACTAATTTATCGCCTTGTCTTTCAATAGAGCCTCCACAATGGTCAAAATGCAAATGGGTTAAAAAGACGTCGGTAATATCATCTCTATGAAAACCATGCGCTGCTAGGGATTTATCTAGGGTGTCATTGCCATGCAAATAGTAATGACCAAAGAACTTTTCATCTTGTTTGTTGCCCAGACCGTTGTCTACCAAAATTAGCCTGCCGCCATCTTCAATCAGCAAACACCTCATGGCCCATGAACACATATTGTTTTCGTCGGCAGGATTGGTTTTTTGCCAAATGGATTTTGGTACTACGCCAAACATGGCGCCACCATCTAATTTGAAATTTCCTGTATTTATAGTGTAGAGTTTCATGATGATTTACGATTTTAGATTGACGAGTTACGATTTGCCCTTGTTACAGTATCACTTTGAGCCTGTCGAAATGTAAATCTTGGTTAACTGGTAAATTGATATTTGGTTAATTGTTCAATGAAAATTGGATTAAACAAAAATTGGTTAATTGCATTACAAACAATTAACCAATTCAAACAGTTTAACAATTAAACTTATAAGTGGATTACTTCTCCGTAAGCATCTGCAGCAGCTTCCATAATGGCCTCGCTCATGGTAGGGTGAGGGTGTACCGATTTGATCATCTCGTGTCCTGTGGTTTCTAATTTACGGGCCACTACAATTTCAGCAATCATTTCGGTTACGTTAGCACCAATCATGTGCGCACCTAGCAATTCGCCATATTTAGCATCGAAAATTAATTTTACGAAACCATCTTTTGCACCTGCAGCGCTTGCTTTACCCGAAGCTGAGAATGGGAATTTACCAATTTTCAATTCGTAACCAGCCGCTTTAGCCGCTTTTTCGGTGTAACCTACTGAAGCAATTTCTGGCGAGCAATAAGTACATCCTGGGATATTGTTGTAATCTAAAGGTTCAACATGCATTCCCGCTAGTTTCTCTACACAAATGATGCCTTCTGCAGAAGCTACGTGAGCTAGTGCTTGACCAGGAACCACATCGCCAATGGCATAATATCCTTTTACAGAAGTATTGTAATATTCGTCGACTACAATTTTACCTTTATCCGTTTTGATGCCTACTTCTTCTAAGCCGATGTTTTCGATGTTGGCTACTACGCCAGCTGCCGAAAGCACGATATCACATTCAATAGTTTGCATACCGCTAGCAGTTTTAACCTGCACTTTACAGCCTTCGCCACTTGTGTCGACAGATTCAACACTTGAAGAAGTCATGATTTCAATGCCTGTTTTTTTCAGGCTACGCAACAATTGTTTCGATACGTCCTCGTCCTCTACTGGAACAATGTTTTCCATGAACTCAACAATGGTTACCTTAGTTCCCATGGTCGCGTAAAAATAAGCGAACTCCACACCAATAGCACCAGAACCCACTACCACCATTGATTTTGGTTGTTGTGGCAATACCATTGCTTGGCGGTAGCCAATTATTTTTTTACCGTCCTGTTTTAAGTTAGGTAACTCTCTTGAACGTGCGCCTGTGGCAATCACGATATTTTTTGCTGTAAGTTCTTTTTGAGAACCATCAGCTCCTTTTACTTCTACTTTGTTGCCGGGCTTTACTTTTCCGGTGCCCATAATTACGTCAATCTTGTTCTTTTTCATCAAGAACTGAACGCCTTTGCTCATGCCATCGGCAACACCACGGCTACGTTTAACCACCGCTTCAAAATCAGCCTTGGCTTCCGAGGTAGTAATCCCGTAATCAGCAGCGTGGTTGATATATTCGAAGACTTGTGCACTTTTTAATAAGGCTTTGGTTGGGATACAGCCCCAGTTAAGGCAAATTCCACCCAATGATTCGCGTTCTAAAATGGCCGTTTTGAAACCTAATTGAGAAGCTCTGATGGCAGTAACATATCCGCCTGGACCGCTACCTATAACAATTAAATCGTAGTTCATATTCTTTTTAAAAGGAAATTAACGTAATAATTTGCTGCCAAAATTAAAAAAAATGTTGATTAAACCATGCTATGCCGCCGTAAGGTTATTGTAATAAATAAATGGCCTTAATGAAAGATTGTTAAGGTTGAGTTTAAAATATTGTTAATTTAACATTTAATCTGTTCGTATATACCACTTTACGTAGTATGCATTCTATGTTAAGTGTGGAAAAGTTTTGGCAGACTTAACAATTTATTCATATTAAGAATACTTTGGGAGCGCAAATTAATCCCTAGATTTGTAGCGGTATTTTTAACATATCTTAACAAAACAATTAAAAACTCATTAAAAGAGCATGAAAAAATCTTTACTATTAAAAATTGTAACGGTTGTTCTTGTGGTAGTTGGCCTCTTTGGCACAGCTAACGCTCAGGTAACTACTTCGTCAATGACTGGTACAATTAAAGATTCAAAAGGTCCTTTGCCTGGTGCGGGCATTAAGGCAACTCACCTTCCTACTGGTACAGTGTATTCTGTAACTACCAACAACGATGGAAGGTACATCATCAGTAACATGCGTGTTGGAGGACCGTACACTGTTGAAGTAACTTATTTGGGTTACCAATCTTCAAAAATCGAAGACGTAACACTTAAACTAGGTGACACCTACGCCTTAAATGTAACAATGGTGGAAGCTGGTAGACAATTACAAGAAATTGTAGTTAGCGGTAAAAAAGATGCGGTTTTCAATAGCAAAAGAACTGGCGCTTCTACAAACATCAGTAAAGAGCAAATTGAAGCATTGCCTACTTTAAGCAGGTCACTTTCTGATTACTGGCGTTTAACCCCTCAAGCTAATGGTAACTCTTTCGGCGGTGCAAACCAAAGATACAACAACATTACCATTGACGGAGCTGTTAACAATGATGTATTTGCTGCATCTAGCTCGGCAATCACTCCCGGAAGTAATGCTAACACTCAGCCTATTTCTTTGGATGCTATCCAAGAAATTCAGGTAGTTTTAGCACCTTATGATATTACTTATGGTAACTTTACTGGTGCGGGTGTTAATGCCGTTACTCGTTCGGGTACAAATAAATTCGAAGGTTCAATTTATGGATTTGGACGTAACCAAAATACAGTTGGTAAACAACCAAACGGTTTAAAGTCAGCTGACTTTACTAACTATCAATATGGTGCACGTTTTGGTGGCCCAATCATTAAAGATAAATTATTTTTCTTCGTGAATGCTGAGTTCGGTAGAGTTAAAGCGCCTACATTATTAAATGCGGGTGAGCCGAATGCTTTATTGACTGTAGCACAAGCACAAGAAATTGCTACTTTCGTTAAAAACACTTATGGCTATGACGTAGGTGCTTATGGAGCTTCTGATAACTTAACACAAAGTGATAAATTGTTCGCACGTATTGACTGGAATATTAACAAGAATAACCAGTTAATGTTGAGACATAATTATATTAAAGCTTTTGATGATGTTTTCTCTCGTACTGCAACTAGTTTTAAATTTGGAAACAATGGTGGAAGAAACAACAATAATCAAAATATCTCTGTATTAGAGTTGCGTAGCACTTTGTCTAAATCAGTATCAAATCAATTATTAGTTGGTTATTCTAGAGTAAGAGATGCCCGTTCAACAACAGGTGCACTTTTCCCTCACGTTCAAATCAATAGCTTTAACGGGTCTACGAGTAACCAAATCGTATTTGGTTCTGAAAGAAGTAGTACTGCTAATCAGCTAGATCAAGATATTTTTGAATTTACTGATAACTTAAAAATTTCTGTAAACAACCATACTTTTACAGTAGGTACACACAACGAGTTCTTTAAATTTAGAAACTTGTTCGTGAACAACCGCTTTGGATACTGGCAGTTTGCAAACTTTGAAGATTTCAAAATTGGTAAAGCAACAAGAGCAGAATCTACCTCGCCAATTACCAGTAATCCAGGTGAGGCTCGTTTCTCAGCTGCTCAGTTAGGTTTCTATGGTCAAGATGAAATCCAGGTGTCACCTGAATTCAAATTAACCGCTGGTTTACGTATAGATGTACCTTTGTTCTTTGATAAGCCTAATAGAAACCCATTAGCGGAAACCGTTTTTGGTTATAGAACTGACATTACTCCAAGAAGCCTTCCTCTAGTTTCGCCTCGTTTAGGATTTAACTATGACGTTTTCGGAGATAGATCGCTTCAATTACGTGGTGGTTCAGGTATCTTCACAGGAAGGGTTCCTTTTGTATGGTTGTCTAACCAGTTTACCAATAACGGTACATTATTCTCGACTGTATTTCAAAATAATCCAACTGTACCATTCATTGCTGATCCATACAAACAAGCAAATGCGGCACCAGCTGGAGCTACTTATGAACTTAACTTAGTTACTCCTAATTTTAGATTGCCTCAAATGTTCCGTTCGAACATAGCAGCCGACTTTAAATTGCCTGGAGGTATTGTGACTACTTTAGAAGCTATCTATAACAAAACAATTAATAACATTGCCTACAGAAACTTAAACATCGCTGGAAGGTCTACAACAGGTGTAATCAATCCTGCGCTTTCTGCTGGAGCTGATACCCGTCCGGCTTATGCAGGTAAAGTAAGTAGTACAGTAACTAATGCATTGTTAATTGAAAACAGCAACAAAGGTTCATCATATACCTTAACTGCTCAAATGAAAAAAGATTTCAACTTTGGTTTGAGCGCTAGCATGGCTTATACTTATGGCCAAGCTAAAGAAGTTAACAGTGGTACAAGTTCTACAGCTTTATCGAACTGGCAGTTTAACCAAATTGTAAACGATCCAAACGATCCAGATTTGGGTTATGCAATCAATGACATCCGTCATCGTATCATCGGTAGCCTTTCTTACGGAGTAAGGTATGGTAAGAATAAGCTTTTTGGTACTTCATTCTCAGTATTCTATGCAGGAAGATCTGGATTACCAATCAGCTACTTGTACTCTGGTGACCTGAATGGTGATGGCGCTAACCAAAATGACTTGATTTTTATTCCTGCAAAAAGATCTGATATCAGGTTGTTGCCTTTGACTGTAGGTTCAGGTGCTAGTGCGAGAATAATCTCTCCTGATGACCAATGGGCTTCTTTGGATGCCTTTATTAAAAATGATAAATATCTAAATTCAAGAAGAGGTCAGTACGCTGAGAGATTTGGTGGACGCATGCCTTGGGAGCACCAATTTGACGTAAGATTGCTTCAAGATTTAGGTGGTTTGATTAAAGGTACTTCTAACAAAATCCAATTGTCAGTGGACGTGTTCAACGTTGGTAACCTACTTAACAAAGAGTGGGGTCGTGGATACTCGTTGGGTAACAATGCTTCTACTTTAATTAATTATACGACTTCTAGTGGTGGTGGTTTCACTTTCGCTCCTCCTGCAGGTAACACAGCCTATCAAATTAACCAAACATCTTCTAGATGGGCGGCTCAATTTGGTGTACGTTACTTGTTTAACTAGTAGTTAAATTTACAAAAAGAGGTTGTTTTAAACCTTTTAAATAAAAAATCCCCAAGCAATCGCCTTGGGGATTTTTTATTTTTAATTAAAGCGTTTTACAACTTTTTTGTTTATAAGTTATTGATAATTAATTTGTTATGAATGATTAATTTGTTATATTGAAAAAAACAGATTAACGATATGACGAAAAAAATCAAAATTAATGCGGCTTTACTAGTGTTATGCTGCATCATGTTAGCCTTAGGGTGTAAAAAGGAAAATGAAAAAGATATTCCTAAACAAGAGGAAATACAAAGTAAAGGAAGTTATGTACTCTATAAGTTAAAAGACGGCGGTCAAGTTTCAGTTTATATCAATGAAAAGGGAGAATACATAGTGGGTGGCGATGTAATTTTGTCAAAAGACCAAATCAGCTACTTAGAAGCAAATAAAATTGGATCTAAAAATAATGGTAACCAAACCCAAAGCACTTTTACAGCTGATTTTTTAAGATTGTGGCCGAACGGTATTGTTTATTATGTAGTTAACGACCCTAGTAACGCTTCGAATATTGCAGCAGCAATGGCTCATTGGGAGGCAAATACTTCAATTCGATTTGTACAAAGGACCAACCAAGCTAACTACGTCATTTTTGTTGGGGACCCTAACTCAGGTGGAGGGCGGTCGGAGTTGGGCATGATAGGAGGTCCTCAGTATGTTGTGCACGGTCCTAATATGGGAATAGGAGTAATAATACATGAGATTGGACATGTGGTTGGTCTGATGCACGAACAATGTAGGGCGGATAGAGACCAATATATTAATGTTAACTATAATAATATCCATAATGATTATAAATATCAATATGATACTTATATAGTTAAAGGAATAAGTGGATGGCAGTTGGGATCCTTTGACTTTCATTCTGTTATGCTTTATATGCCTTATAGCCCTGCAGCGGCAATAAATGGGAGTACTGTTCCGCAAATGACGAAGAAAGATGGTTCTTTATGGGCTTATAATAGTATCCTCTCAGATGGCGACATTCAAGGAGTAAAATACTTATATGAGCCAGTATATATATCGTTTACTTCTGTTTACGACCCAAATAATTCTTATTATGAAAGTGATGGAGCTAATGAGAGATATCGTTACACTTATAATTTTACTATGCGATTTTATAGTGATGTAGCCTGCACTATTCCTCTAACTTTAGTTCAAGCTTTAAAAGTTAAATTGCGTTTTTATACTGACTCACAGGAGAGTTACCAATATCCAGTTTACTCTACTTATTCAGAGTTTGAGATTAATGCTGATGTTGGAATGGATAGTGTTTATTTAGGGCCTGTAGTTAAATATTGGGATACAGAATGGGGTAATATTTACGGCTACCATGCTGAATATTATAGATTGAGTCAGTCAGTTGGGTATAAATATGATATTTCACTGGGCTATTAATATTAAGGAGATTTATTAATGAATTCTATTATCTACTCCTGTGTGGCGTTATCACCAGAACTCTAAACTTTAGCAAAGAATCATATTACTTGTCATTTCGACTTTATTGAGACTTTTTGAGAAAAAATTCCCCAAGCGAAAGCTTGGGGAATTTTTTGTTTATGCCTAACTTAGTTTAAATCCTTAATCTCAAAAGCATGGACCAAAAAATCATCAATTTGTACGATTCGTACACCCATAGCCATATTAGTCGTAAAGAATTTATGAAGAAGCTGGCCATTTTAACGGGTAGCACGGCATTGGCTTTGTCCGTTTTGCCAGCCTTGGAAAGTAACTATGCTGCGGCGGCTACGGTGAATGACGATGAGGTGTTTAGTGAAGAAATTACCTTTCCTGGTGCAGACGGCGATATGGCTGGCCTTTTTGCGATGCCTAAGGGTAACAAGAAAAAGTTAGGAGCGGTAGTGGTTATTCATGAAAACAGAGGTTTAACGCCACATATTAAAGACGTGACCAAACGTGTAGCCTTGGCTGGGTTTTTAGCTTTAGGCGTTGATGCCCTTTCGGCTTTTGCTGGTACGCCAACAGACGAAAACAAAGCGAGGGAATTGATTGGTAAATTAGACCCTGAAAAGAATTTGCAGAACTATTTAAAAGCTTTGTCCTTTTTAAGGGCCCATCCATTGGCAAATGGTAAAACTGGATGTGTAGGTTTTTGTTGGGGCGGTGGCATGGCCAATAAGCTAGCTGTAAATGACCCGCAGTTGAATGCCGCAGTAGCTTATTATGGTTCGCAGGCAAAGACGGAGGAGGTGCCTAATATTAAAGCTAGTTTGTTATTGCATTACGGCGGTTTGGACGAACGTATTAACGCAGGTATTCCCGCTTATGAGCAGGCTTTAAAGGCTAATAAAATCAATTATCAATTATATGTGTACGAGGGTGTAAACCATGCCTTTAATAATGATACTTCACCAACGAGGTATAATGAAGCTGCAGCTAAATTAGCTTGGCAGCGTACCATCGATTTGTTTAAGAAAAAACTTTCATAATTGGGCAGGGGATTGCTTCGTCGTTTCTCTTCTCGCAATGACAATAATGGCAACGTCATTGCGAATTCAGTTGGGAATCTATTTTTGAGCTTTAATAGATTCCTCGTACCTCGGAATGACAGTTTTAAAGTTTAATTATAAATAAACTCGCCAAACTCACTTTTAATCGTTACCTGTTTTTGCTGGCTACTTTCCACACGACCAATTACTTGTGCATCGATGTTGAAGCTCTTAGAAATAGCAATGATATCTTCAGCAATTTCGGCAGGTACGTAAAGTTCCATACGGTGCCCCATGTTAAACACCTTGTACATTTCCTTCCAATCAGTGCCAGATTGTTCTTGGATCAGTTTAAATAGCGGTGGAATAGGGAATAAATTGTCCTTAATTACATGTATATCTTCATTCACAAAATGAAGCACTTTGGTTTGCGCACCACCACTGCAATGCACAATACCGTCAATTTGCTTGCGATATTTATCTAATATTTGCTTGATTACAGGAGCATAGGTACGGGTAGGGGATAATACCAGTTTTCCAGCCGTTACGCTTTCTGTATCGCTAATTTGTACTTCGTCGGTAAGTTGTTTGCCACCTGAGAAAACTAAGTCAAAAGGAACACCTGGGTCAAAACTTTCAGGGTATTTAGTGGCGATAGATTTTTCGAAGACATCGTGACGGGCAGAAGTTAGTCCGTTAGAGCCCATTCCACCATTGTATTCACTTTCGTAAGTAGCTTTGCCATAAGAAGCCAAACCTACCACTACATTTCCTGCCTTAATATTGTCGTTGCTGATGACCTGGTTACGTTTCATGCGGCAGGTCACCGTAGAATCTACGATAATGGTACGCACTAAATCGCCTACATCGGCAGTTTCACCGCCTGTTGAGTAAATAGAAATGCCTAAATTTCTCAGTTCAGCTAAAATTTCTTCTGTGCCGTTAATGATAGCAGCAATCACTTCGCCAGGTACCAAGTTCTTATTACGGCCAATAGTAGAAGACAATAATATTTGATCGGTAGCACCTACACAAATCAAATCATCAATGTTCATGATGATGGCGTCTTGTGCAATACCTTTCCAAACTGAAATATCGCCGGTTTCTTTCCAGTAGGTATAAGCTAAAGAGGATTTTGTGCCAGCGCCATCGGCATGCATGATGTTGCAATAATTTTCGTCGTTCCCGAGGATATCAGGAATGATTTTGCAGAATGCTTTAGGGAAAATTCCTTTGTCGATGTTTTTGATGGCTGCGTGTACATCTTCTTTAGATGCCGATACGCCACGCTGGTTGTACCTATTGTCGCTCATAATTGCTGCAAAGATAGGTTTTTAAGCCGAAAGCATAAAGCTGAAAACACAAAGAAATAGCGATGTGTATTTAATTAGAAAAGCAGTTTTGGTGTTCATTTTTATCGTTGGTTGGGCTCTACGTTTTAATCTTTTTGTTGTGGGCACCGAAAAAACCTCGTAGGTTTTTAAAACCTACGAGGTTTAAAACTAACGATTGCAAAAGATTGTAACGGAAAGCGGGACGGACTTTAATTAAAGTAGGGTTTTGCTTTTAGTTAACATAGAGATTCCTCGTCGCTGCGCTTCCCTCGGAATGACAAATAAAACAAAACAAAAAAGGTGCAAAGTTGAACTCTGCACCTCTATTATAAAAAGAAAATTTGCTGCTTATTTTAAGAATAACAATTCTCTGAATTTAGGCAATGGCCAAACGCTATCGTCAACAATCTGTTCAAGTTTGTCAACATGGTAACGGATAGTGTCGAAGTGAGATTTTACTTTCTCGTCGTAACCAATTGCTTTTTCGCGAGTATCTTCAATTTTGTTTACTTGCTTACGGTCTTCTAACATTTGATCAACGCTAGTTTTTACGATAGACAAGTGGTTAGAAATTTTGTCAATAATAGCCAATGGAGTAGCAAGTGCTTCCTTGCTCAAACCAAGTTCTTTTAATCCTTTAGCGTTCTCGATCAATGAGTTTTGGTAAGCGATTACCGCAGGAATAACTTGACTATTGGTTACATCGCCAAATACACGTGCCTCAATTTGAAGTTTTTTGTAGAAGTTTTCCAACAAAATTTCGTGACGGGCGTGTAGTTCACGTTCGCTGAAAACATTGGTTTTAGCGAAAAGCTCAGTAGTTTTTTCGCTAACGTAAGCGTCAAGGGCTTTAGGCGTAGTTTTGATATTTGATAAACCACGTTTTTCTGCTTCTTGAGCCCATTCGTCGCTATAGCCATTGCCCTCAAAACGAATAGCTTTTGACTCTTTGATGTAACGTTTGATCACAGTCATTAAAGCAACGTCTTTTTTGTCGCCTTTTTTGATCAATTTGTCAACGTCTACCTTAAATTTGGTTAACTGATCTGCAACAATCGCATTTAACACGGTCATTGGAGCAGAAGAGTTAGCGGAAGAACCTACCGCTCTTAACTCAAACTTGTTTCCAGTGAAAGCAAATGGTGAAGTACGGTTACGATCGGTATTGTCCAATAAAATCTGAGGGATTTTAGGGATGCCTAACCATAGTGAATTATCTTCTTTTAGTTTTTTGCTTAAACGTGAGTGTTCAATTTCATCTAAGATCTCATCTAATTGCTGACCTAAGAAGATAGAGATGATTGCTGGTGGGGCCTCGTTAGCACCTAAACGGTGGTCGTTGCTTACCGAAGCGATACTAGCTCTTAATAAATCTGCATGCTCATAAACCGCTTTAATGGTGTTTACAAAGAAAGTTAAGAACATTAAATTGTTTTTAGGTGTTTTGCCCGGTGCTAATAAGTTTTTACCAGTATCGGTAATTAACGACCAGTTGTTGTGCTTACCAGAACCGTTGATGCCAGCGTATGGCTTTTCGTGCAATAACACTTTAAAGTTGTGACGACGAGCAACTTTTTCCATTACGTCCATTAACAATTGGTTGTGGTCAATGGCTAAGTTGATTTCTTCGTAAATAGGAGCACACTCAAATTGAGATGGAGCTACCTCGTTGTGACGTGTTTTCAAAGGGATGCCTAATTTGATTGCTTCGTTCTCGAAATCAACCATGTAAGCAAATACACGTTCTGGAATAGAACCAAAGTAGTGGTCTTCTAATTGTTGTCCTTTAGCAGACATGTGTCCAAATAATGCACGGCCAGTAAGTACTAAATCTGGGCGAGCGTTAAACAACGCTAAGTCTACTAGGAAATATTCTTGTTCAATACCTAAAGAAGCATTTACTTTAGATACGCCTTTGTCAAAATATTGGCAAACCTCAACAGCAGCTTTATCAATAGCTGATAGGGCTTTTAATAAAGGAGCTTTGTAGTCTAACGCTTCGCCTGTATAGGCAACAAATACGGTTGGAATACAAAGTGTTTTACCAGCAGGGTTTTCCATAATGAAAGCTGGAGAAGAAGGATCCCAAGCAGTGTAACCGCGAGCTTCGAAAGTGTTACGGATACCGCCGTTAGGGAAACTTGAAGCATCAGGCTCTTGTTGAACTAAAGCACTGCCTGCAAATTTCTCGATAGCACCATCGCCGCTTGGCTCAAAAAATGAATCGTGTTTTTCAGCTGTTGTGCCAGTTAATGGTTGGAACCAATGCGTATAGTGAGTTGCACCTTTGCTCATTGCCCAAGCTTTCATGGCCGTTGCAATTTGATTTGCATCGTCATGATTAATTAATTCACCTTGGTTAATCGAAGAAATTAGTTTTTCAAAAACATCTTTAGAAAGATATTCTTTCATTTTCTTTTTGTCGAAAACATTCGAGCCGTAGAATTCTGAGATTTTGGTTGATGGAGCCTTTATTTCAGGTATTTCTCTGGTTTGTGCTTCTTTTAGTGCTATGGTTCTTAAGCTTTTCATTTATTTATTTGAATTTTTATTCAAAAATAAAATATTTTGTGGTTTTTGATTAAATTTTTGTTAAAAAACTTAAAAAAAATATTTTTTTATGTGAAAAAATGATTTTTTGTGTGGTTTTTTATCTTTTTTGTGTGTTTTGTTGGCTAAGTGTCGAAATGTGGAGTGTTTTATGTATTTGTTCGATTTTATCATAATTGCCAGTTTTATCCTATTGACAAAAATATTTTTTCATCCCCGTATGGAATTTGAATATAACTAACATCATAGTTGAAAAAACCGATTAGCTATGTTTAATAAATCATCAAATTTGTACGGTAGCGAGTGGCTCGCTCTTGTATTTGCCAACAGAAACCAAAACTATGGCGCTTATGAATTAAGAAGACAATCTTCTAATACCTTGTTGAAGGCATTTTTTATTGCGGCCCCTTTGTTTGTCGCAGCGTTTGTTGGTCCGTCTATTGCTTCAGCTTTTAAGGATGATAAAGAAGTGGTTGAGTCTGTAGAAAAGATTGTGGTAGTGGATGAGGTCATTCATGAACTTAAACCGAAGCAAGAAGAAAAGAAGGTAGAACGTAAAGCAGAGATAGAAGCGCCAAAGGTGGTAGCGCCGAAAGTTAAATCTGTAGCTATGCCTGACAATATTAAAGTAGTAAAAGATGATTTGGTTACTTTGCAACCACCAACTTCTGATGAAATTAAAAGTGCAGTTGTAGCAAGTACTACACAAGACGGGATTGCTGGTAAGGGAAATGCAGATGTGCCAACAGCTCCTACAGGATTGGGTTCGGGCACGGGCACCACAGGTACGGGCACTGAAATTCATGACGTTAATGGGGTTGATGTTTATCCAGAGTTTCCTGGAGGTATGGAAGGCTGGGCCAAATATATTCAAAGAAATTTGAGATATCCAAGTATGGCTCAAGATGAAGGTGTACAAGGAAAAGTATTTTTAAGCTTTGTGGTAGAGAAGGATGGAACCATTACTGATGTAAAAGTAGTTAAGGGAATTGGTTATGGTTGTGATGACGAAGCGATGAGGGTAATTAAAAAATCACCACGTTGGAAAGCTGGTATGCAGAATAACCTGCCGGTTAGGGTTAGATACAATATGCCTATTAGCTATACGATAAGCAATTAGTTTTTAAGTTTAATGTTGATTTGTAAAGCGATGGAAATAATTTCCATCGCTTTTTTTATATTTTTATCTTCGCTATCAAGATATGGGTTTTGAATATAAAACATTAACAGCAACAGAATGGACTAAGGAGCTTACTGGTATTGGGAGTCAGTCCGTTTTTGCTGACCTGAATTATTTAGATAGCTTCGAAAAAGCTTACAGTATTGATAAAAGGATGGTGGGGATTTTTGAAAATGGCAAAGCTCATTTGTTGATTTCCTTTTTCGAAAGTAAGAAAAACGTTGTTTGCCCAAATCATTATTTCTTTCAATTCGTGTGGGAGAAAGAGCGTATGCTTTCTTGGCGTAGAATTATAGTTTGGGAATTTTTTATAGAGGAATTAAAAACGAAATATTCCAAAATTCATTTTAGGTTGCCGATTACGGTTAATGATGTACGGCCTTTTGAATGGGCAGGTTTTAAGTATCAATTGAAGCACACTTATATTAAAACACTGGATGGTCGGCCATATCATCAAAATTTAAAACGAATTTTAGCAAAAAAGCACGATTATAGTTTTGCCACCCAAACTGATTTTGCCAAGGTTTGGTCAAAACATCAAGCAGATTTGGAAAGTTTTTTGTTTTCTTCTTCTTTTATTTCTAGAACAATCTCTTGCTTTAAGTTATTGCAACAGCAGGAATTTGTTACTACCTATAATATATATACTGGAAGGCAATTATTGTCGTCTATTATTGTGCTATTAGATAAAGGCCAGAAAAAAGCTTATTTCCCGCTGATTGGTAAAATAGATCAATCACAATCAGGTGCCGCTGCTTATTTGTATGATTATACATTTTCCCAACTGAAAATGGAAGGTATTGAAGAAGTAGACTTGTATGGAGCAAATATGAAAACCATTGCCAGATTTAAGCATAAGTTTGAACCTGAATTGAAAAGCTTTTTTGAAGTGAGATACGATAATAGGAATAACGGCTTAGCTCAGTTGAAGAGAAAATTGAAGGAAGTGGTAAAAAAAATAGTTAGAAAGCGTAGTTTGTTATGGTGAGGCAAGTAGATAAAGAAGAATGGCTAACTATTATTGCAAACCAAGGGCGGCAGCTTCGTTCGCTTTTTTTTAATCCTGAATTTTTGGGAGTTGTAAAAAATGCTTTTGGTTATCAATTACATTATTATGTAGCCATTCAAAAGCAAGTTCCTTTGTTTGTTGCGGCTATTTTTTCTAATGGAAAAAATGTGGTTGTTCCGCTAGCCTTTACTTATTCGTCAATTTATCTTGATCAAACGATCAGTGATAGGAGACGAGTGGACCTCTTGCAATCATTTGTCTGCCTACTTAAAAAGAATTTCAAGAAGATTTCTTTCAGGTTTAATACCGAAATGGAGGATTTGAGGCCGTTTATTTGGGAGGGCTTTCAGGTAGATTTGAGATATACTTACGTTAAACGGATAGGAGAGGATGTGCATGAAAGCATTTTGCGAAATGTAGAACGGGCAAAAAGTGAAGATTTTTGTTTTAAGAGTGCCGCTGTAGAAAAAGAATCGGTCAAGAAAAACCTGGATGATTTTCGTAATTATGGGCTGTCTGGTTCGTCTTACGATCAATATCACCAATTATTTGAACAGCTTTCTTTAATGGGATGCTTAAAGTCCTTTAATGTTTATAAGGGAGGAGAGCTGGTTTGTGCTAATATTGTTCTGTTGGATGAAGAAAGGCATCAACTATATACTTTATTGATCAATAGAACTAGTCATAAAAATGCCACGTCATATTTATACAAAGAAACCATTGAATGGTGCGCTGTTAATGGTTATCAGTTTATTGATTACTGTGGGGCTAATGATGAGCGGATATCGAATTTCAAATCCTATTTTAACCCTCACTTAACTCCCTATTACTTGGTCAGTTATTCGCCGTATGGAAGTTTTGCCAATAATGCACAGCGAAAAGCCAAGACAATTATTAAGCGTATTGTAGGATAATGGAAAAGTTAAGGGTGTTGTTTTTGCCTGCATGGTACCCGAGTAAGTTTAACAAGGTTGGAGGGGTGTTTGTTAGGGAACATGCTAAAGCAATTAACCAACAAGTAAAATTAGCGGTATTTCATGTTTGTGAACATACTCATTTGCGAAAGCTTCATGCTTTTGAAGAGGTAACAGAAGATGATATTTTAACTTATCGTTATTACTATAAGAAGTTTTCTGCAAAATGGTTAAGGCCACTGAATGTTTTGATTTTTTTTGTAGTGGCTTTTGTTGGTTATCAAAAGGTGAAAAATAAATTTAATCCCAACTTAAATCATGTGCACGTACTTACAAGGATGGGGCTGGTAGCACTTTTGGCCAAATTGTTTTATAGAATTCCATTTGTGATTACCGAGCATTGGAGCAGGTATTTGCCAGAAAGAAATACTTATAAAGGAATACTGAGGAAAATAATCACTAAGCTCGTGGTTAAAAAAAGTTTAGGGATGTCGGTGGTTACCGAAGACTTAAAGAATGCGATGTTGACGTTTGGCCTCAATCACCAGAACTTTCCAGTGATACCTAATGTAGTGGATACGGATTTGTTTAAGCCAGATTGTCAATCAAAAGATGACTTTATTTTCTTGCATGTTTCGGGTTTAAATGATCATGTGAAAAATGTAACAGGGATTTTAAGGGCATTTCAAAAATTGCTTTTAGAAATAGAAAAGAGTAAAAAGGTTAAGTTGGTAATAGTAGGGGATGATGATTTAGAAAGACCCATTTTAGAGAGTTATTCTGATGAAATAGGTTTGAAAGAATTTGTGTCGTTTGTGGGTAAGAAGTACAGCAAAGATTTGGTTCAAGAATATCAACGAGCAGATGCTTTTGTGTTGTTCAGTAATTTTGAAAATCAGCCTTGTGTGATTTTGGAAGCTATGAGCTGTGGTTTGCCAATAATTAGCTCTGCGGTAGGTGGTGTAGCAGAAGTTGTGAGTGACGAAATAGGTTTGCTTGTACCTGCAAAGAACGAGGATGCACTAAAACAAGCAATGTTGGACATGTACTATAACAATGAAAAATATAATAGTGCGATAATAAGAAGGAATGCAGAAGAGAATTTTGCTTATCTCGAAGTATGCTCTAAATTGATTAATTTTTATAATATTTCGTTGAATAAGAAAACCTAGCTCATTTATCTCATTAAATAAATTTTTCCAAAGTTCTTTTTGAAAAAAGAATCGGTATTATTGGCTCTATGTTTGATCTCTGATTTATCGTTGTTTTCAAGTATAACATTGTAGAAATAAACTCCATTGGCAAGCCTGTCGCCAAATTGATCGGTGCCATCCCAGGTAAAGTTGGAAATGTTATTGCCAATGTTGATTGGACCTAATTCATTTTTGAAAACTTCTCTCACTATTTTTCCCGTTACGGTCATGATTTGTACCTTGATTTTGTCTGGTACTTTACCGGTTACCTGGAAAACAAACTTCATAGAAGTGGTAAAAGGATTTGGATATGGCAGGAAATTGGTGATGGCTTGTTCATTTATTACTTCAAAATTTACTAGGTAGTCGTTGCTGGTATTATAATTACCTGAGGCATCTTTACCACGTAATTTTAAACTATATCTGCCATCTGCAAGCGTATTTGGAGTATAAAGGAAGTCTATTTTATTATTGCCAGTTGTACCCATATTTTGAACGCTAACTTTGTTATCGCTAAATGCTATTCTCTTATAGGTTTGTTCATCTTCTTTTTTTAAATATAGTTCCACATTTGTGGTATCCTTTAACAATAGAAAATTGTTTTCGTCAGCAATACTTATAGAAATTTTTGGATTGGGAGAGACGATTTCACCATTAATAATACGTTTGTTGTCAAAAAAGACATCAATTACTGGTTCTTTTTCATCTCTAATTACATTAAAATTATAGACTGCGTAATTGTTAAGTTCATTTTTGTCCTTATTGTCTTTTGGGTTCAAAGATAGTTGAAGTGCATTAGCCCCTGGAATATCTTTAGTTGAAAGAGAAAAATTAATTTTGTCTGTTTCGTTATAATTCAAGGGTTTGTTTGTCTTTATGGTCCCATTTAAAACACTTCTGTCTGCTTTAGTAAGTTTGTAATTTACAACAACAGAATCTGAAATCTGTTTCTCCAAGTTGGTATAGCCGATGGCTAATTTTACTGAATCTCCCTGATTAAGTGAACTGCTATGAAAAGTGTTTAAAATGTCAGGATTAAATGCAATATCAGCATATGGAACATATGTTACTCTCCATCCTTTAAGGTTTGGTACTGATTTATTTTGCGTGTCGGAAATGTTGACATTTAATTTAAGAAAAGGATAAGTGTCCGCGGCAATATCAGTCAATGCAATTGTTGGTGTTGTAACAGATTTTAACGTAGTTTCTGCACCATTGTGATCAATGCCAATAACATTGTAGGTTAAGTTGTCTGAGCTTTGGGTTGAGAAATCAAATATCGCTTCGCTCCAGCTTGATGCTGGACCAATTTTTTCGGAAGTTAACGCGCCATTATCCCAAGGGTAATGTAGGTCATAAGAAAAATCTATAAATTGTTGGTCTGCAGGAGTGGCAGAGCTATAATCGGCGGTCAATTCTAAAGGTGTTATCTTTTTGTTGATACCTTTTTGGGTCCAGAAAGCATATGGCTCACCATTATTTACAGATGTTATTTTACTTAGGCTTAAGCTGGCAAGAAGGGTTTGAGTAATTTGAGGGAGGTTTTTAGGATTAAAGTTCCTTCCGCTAAAACCCATTACATAATATCCATCGGGAATGTTTTGTAGGTATTCATTAAGTGCTTCAATATCAATGGTATTATTTGTGTCAAAAAGGAATTGGCCTGTACCGTTAATACCATTGTTTTTAAAATTATAAATACTTGGATAGTTATACATTTTAAATTGCGTAATAGGGTCAACAGCGGCAATCGCAAAGCCTTCAAAATCAGTACTGTGAAATGCAATGGCACCTACGGAAATACTCATTCTCATGCGGCGTTCTATATTGCTAGGTCCGTTGTTACCCTTGGTTCTAAGCAAAACTGGAAATGCAGTTGTTGTAAATTCAAATTGCTTAGAGTTGCTGTTCAGTATAATGTTTTTTGGTGCGATTTCATCATATTGTTGGTGGTGAGATTGATTCCATCCATTGGAAATATTGTTTATATAAACAAATGAACTTGTTTGCCAATCGGTATTCTGATTGTTTAATTGTTTTGCTCTCCAATAATAAACTTTCTGATTCTCAAATAAAGTATTCGGTTTCCATGAAATAAATGCATTTCCGTTAATATTTGGAGATGTTTTTTTCCAATTGCTGTTGAAATTCTTTACCGTATCAATCTCAAAAACATACTGCTGATCTTTGCTAAAAATATCATTGGCCTGTATCTTCAATGTTATTTCAATTTCATTAGTAATGGCATATTTTGCCGGTGATACTAAAGTAATTCCATTCGATCTGATAAGGTAATTGAATTCTGCAGTGTTGTTAACCTTACTAAGTTCTTCAATAGTGTTGTCAGGGTCAACGGTTATCGTAAACTTATTGTTTCCGGCAACATTAGGAAGACTATTGTCCAGTTCTATCACCACTGTATCGGTGTTTAATACCTTTTCGTAAGAAAAAATAGGATACTGATGTACAGTATTGTTCGGCAGTGTTCTGGCTACCTGTACGGGGATATTGTTTGAGGTAGATTTACCAATATTTTTTACAATAGTAAATAATTTGATTTTAGGAGAGTTAACCGTTACATTTTGATCTTGTAAACCAATATCTTCATTTTTAATTTCGTAATCGGGTAGGGATGGTGAATAAAGGCTAATAGTTGGGTCGCCTAACAATACATACTGTCTTAAATGTGCCCAGTTCCAAGTATCGCTCGGATGTTGAAATGCTCTCGCTGCCCTAGCCATATTTTGTGCAATAGAACCTCCATAATTTGTATTAAAGGCATTTTGATAAAATAGACGGGTATAGTTGTAAAGATATGAGGCTAGACCTTGACTGCTGGCTCCAAACCACGCAATAGCTCCTTTGCTGTTTTGGAAGATATAGTCTTCGCCTAAAGAACCGTCTACAAAAGCATTGGCTGTGCTACATCCATTTATGATATATAGCAACAGCTTGTTGCTATTATTTAAAAAAGAAGGATTCCCGATAGACACTGCGGTGGTAGTTGTGCTTCCATGTCCCAAAAAGTTCAGTACGCTTACACCATCATTAATGTTTGCACTTATCTTAGCCATTAGGTTATCGGTGACAGGATCGGTTACCGACTTGTAGTAATTGATTGTTTTGGCGCCGAAATACTCTTTATCTGCTATCGAAGATAAGTTTTTTAAGTAGGCAGAAAATGATATATCTTCTGAACTGTTGGCACCACCTGTAATATTGATGATGTTCTTTCTCCAGATGAAATTATCCTGCTGGTCGTATTGTTTTAACTTATTTAAGTAAAGTCGCACTTCTTCATTTGTCTTGGCTGGTATACGACCAGTAGCCAATGCCGGGGCCATGGTGTTGTCAACAATTTCAGAAGTTAAGTAAGTATCGGAAGGAGGGTAGCCCATAGTAGGAACCAAATCTTCTTCTAGCCTTATTTTAGGTAACTCATAGCCTTTTCCAAGTAGCAAGAGGTACTCCGGTTTGGTTGTGGCGCCATTCATTAAATATCTTACGAAATTTTTAATGGCTAAGGGATGATGCTGGCCGTAATAAAACTGATTGTATAAGTTATCTGTGGTAACTACCGTTGTGTTAAAACCTTTTGATATTTTGTAAGCCGCGTATTCATTTGCGGCATCAAGCAAGTTTTTATGGGTAACAATTAAAAGCTTTGCTTGGTTTGTAGATGCTTTTATCAAATTGAGGCTAATGTTTTCAATTACGGGTGTTTTGTAGGATGTACTGTTAAATAATACAAGATTATTACTCGAAGTGTTTTTTACCACAAAATTTGTTACAGTACCTAATTTTGAACCCAAATATCTAAGCTGATTAACTTCATCCAAAATATACGCTTCGTTCCAATTGGTATTGGTGAAACTAAGCAGAGCTTCAGGGTTGGTAGATACTATTTTAAAAGGCAAAAAGCCAACACTGGCCCCATCTAATCCTCTAGCATAGGTAATACGGGCAAAGGCTACTGATTGGTAATCAGTGGCTGCCCCTAAGTCATTTACGGAAGAAAAGTTAACAGTGGTGTTATTGCCTATTAAGTTATAACTCAGATTGGCAGTGGCATTAGAGAAAGCGTAACCCTTAAATTTAACATCGTGCAAAACAGAACTGCCAATACTTACACTAAGGTGGTGGTTATTTCCCGCTAAATCAGTAGAATTTGCATTGGATCTTCCTGCTACATAAAAAGAAAGTGTTGGGGTAAAACTATTGGTATTGTAGGCATTTGGGGTTGATAGACTGTAGCTCTGTGTAGTACCCATAGCATACATATTACCCATGTAACCTTCACCTGCTTGATATTCAGAAAGCGACATTTGGTCGATAAGCAAAGCCGCTGGATTATAATTTTGTGCAAGATTTAAAGAGGCGGTATAACTAATAAAAGATTCGGAAGTTAAACTGCCTGCTGATAGTGATGTATTTGTGTATCTTTTTCCTTGCGCTGTTCCAATGGTTAAAAAATAATAGGCGTCATCGCTAAAAAGGCTGGTTTCTGAATTGGGTTGTTGGTTAGTGTTGTATAAAACTTGGTCAAGCACCCCATCATTTTTTTTTCCACTAAATTCTATAAAATCTCCGTTCTCGAATATATTGTTATTCTCACCTTCTACATGTAAAGGAACTTCTACGCCCCTATAAAAGATTTGAAAATTTTTAGGATTGGGATTGTTACTCAAAAAACTAGTATTAACTAATTGGGCATGTGAAATGCGATATACCCCATCTTCAGATACCTTTATTCTAAGGTATTTTTGTCCATCTTTAATCCACTCATTTCCAAATATGCTTTGGCCAAAAACAGAACCTGATAATAGGAGAAGAAGATAACAAAGGAAGAACCTCATAATGGTTTTTTTAAATGGCATACCATCTGCTAATTTATTGAATATTTTGGTTTTTCGAAGCTTGCCTTATAAAGAAGCTATATATAGTTAATTTTAACGTGCGAAAATTAAACGGATGTGTTTTAAAAGCTAACAGCAAATTTTTAAGTGCTAGCTTCTTGTTTTTGTGTTGGCGTAGATAGATGCTTGCTATCCTGTTATAGTATAGCGATTGTTTTTTTGAGGAACTGAGTTGTGTTAGAGACAAGAAATGGTCAAGTTCAGTTTTCTTAATATTTCTGCCTGTTAAATAGGCATTGCTTATTTCCTTTTGTTTTCTGTATAGCTTTTTTGTTTTATTCGATGCACTATTTGGAGTAAGCCTGTAATCTATTAGTACTTCATTTAAATTAACTATTTTGCCGTGATGAAACATTTTCGCCCACAATAGCTTATCTTCAAAATGATGAATAATATCTTCATTATAGCCTCCACATCTTAGATAGGTATCAGTTTTGAAAATTACACTACTACTAATAAAGGGATTATAATCTTCAAATATTTCGACTCTGTTAATAATTTGGGATAGCTGGCTTTTATAAAGAAAATTTCCATCATTATCTATAATATTAGCGTTAGCGCCTACTAAAACAACTTCTGGGTGACTGGATATGAAATCCATTTGCGTAGAAAAGCGTTCTTTAAGGCATCTATCATCTGCATCCAAACGTGCAATATATTTGCCTTTGGAAGCTTTAATGCCTATGTTCAGCGATTTAGCGTGTCCTACATTTTCATGGTTGATGACTTTTATTCTTGAATCTTTATAGGATTCAATTATGGAAAGAGTATTATCGGTAGAGCCGTCGTTAACAATGATGAATTCAAAATCAGTATAATTTTGGCTTAATACGCTATCAATAGCTTCTACTATATAATTTTCGCCATTATAAACAGCCATTACAACACTTAAATCCATTTTTTAATATTGATTCTGATGAGCAAGTTACTGAAAATAGATTTTACTTGATTGCTATAATTTACCAAAAAAATAACCCGCTTGTATGCTAAGCGGGTCATGTGAAATTATTTCTGGTGCTTCTCCAACCACTTCCTGGCATTTACAAAAGCTTCCATCCAAGGAGAAACCTCATCTTTTCTGCCAGCAGGGTAATTTGCCCAATGCCATTGGAATAAGGAACGCTCAATGTGAGGCATCATTACCAAGTGTCTTCCTGTATCGTCGCACATCATGGCAGTATTGTAATCAGAACCATTTGGACTGGCTGGATATTGATCGTATCCGTATTTGGAAACAATCTGGTATTTCGATTCCTCATAAGGTAATTGGAATTTTCCTTCGCCATGCGATACCCAAACACCAATAGTGCTGCCCGCTAATGACGATAACATCACAGAGTTATTTTCCTGAACCACTAACGAAGTGAACACACTTTCGTGTTTATGGCTGTCGTTGTGAAGCATCTTAGGTTTTATTTCGTGGTTTTTGTTGATCAGTCCCAATTCGATGAACAACTGGCAACCGTTACAAATACCTACTGATAAAGTATCTTCTCTATTAAAGAAATTTTCTAAAGCCACACGAGCCTTTTCGTTATACAAGAATGCACCTGCCCAACCTTTTGCAGAACCTAGTACATCTGAGTTGGAGAAGCCACCAACAGCACCAATGAATTGGATATCTTCTAAAGTTTCTCTGCCCGAAATTAAGTCGGTCATGTGAACATCTTTTACATCAAAGCCAGCCAAATACATGGCATTAGCTACTTCACGCTCAGAGTTACTTCCTTTTTCACGTAAAATAGCTGCTTTTGGACGAGGTTTGCTCGCATCAATTACAGGTTTTTTACCATCAAATTGAGCCGGGAAATTGAATTTTAAAGGTTGGTTTTTATAATTGTCAAAACGTTCTTTCGCTTTTACCTCACCACTTTGTTTGCGGTCAAGCAAGTAAGAAGTTTTATACCAAACATCACGCAGATGCTCAATATCGAATGAATAGTTTTGCGCTCCATTTGCTACGTTCATAATTGCCTGTGCTGTAGCAGTTCCAATTTTATGGAACTTAACTCCCTTAGCAGTTAAAATAGCTTCAACACTTTCGTCTGCTTGGAAAACCAAACTGATGTTTTCGGCGAATAATACTTTTAACGCATCAGTTTCGCCTAACGAAGTCAGGTCAAGGTTTGCACCTAAGTTTTTATCTGCAAAACACATCTCTAAAAGTGTGGTGATTAAACCACCGCTACCTATGTCGTGTCCGGCTTTAATTTTTCCAGCTTTGATTAAATCCTGAATGGTGTTAAAAGTGGTGCTAAATTGAGCAGCGTCTTTTACGTCAGGAGTTTCGTTGCCAATTTTATTTAAAATTTGAGCGAAAGATGAACCTCCCAATTTATAAGTATCATTACTTAAGTTGATGTAATAGATATTGCCGCCATCTTTCTGTAAAACGGGCTCTACTACTTGGGTGATGTCGTTACAGTTTCCAGCTGCCGAAATAATTACGGTTCCTGGTGCAATTACATCACCATCTTTATATTTCTGCTTCATCGAAAGCGAATCTTTTCCTGTTGGGATATTGATTCCTAAATCGATAGCAAAATCTGAACAGGCTTGAACTGCTTGGTATAAACGGGCATCTTCGCCTTCGTTTTTACAGGCCCACATCCAGTTGGCCGAAAGTGAAACGCTTTTCAAACCATCTTTTAATGGTGCCCAAACAATGTTTGATAAAGATTCGGCAATCGCAATTCTGCTACCTGCACCAGCATCAATCAAAGCTGAAAGTGGGGCATGACCTACCGAAGTGGCAATACCTTCCTTACCTTGAAAATCTAATGCCATTACGCCTGCGTTGTTCAGGGGCAATTGCAATGGTCCAGCGCATTGTTGTTTTGCTACACGGCCGCCCACACATCTGTCTACTTTATTTGTTAACCAGTCTTTACAAGCTACGGCTTCTAATTGAAGTACTTGCTCTAAATATTCGTTGATTTTATCTTGACTATAAGTTACTGCGGCATATTGATGATTAACGGTTTTGTCTTCCATAATCATCTTCGGAGAGCTGCCAAACATGTCGCTAAGGGCTAAATCCATAGGTTTAACGCCCGTAGTCGCCGATTCGAAAGTAAAACGGTGGTCGCCAGTTACTTTACCTACAGTGTACATGGGCGAGCGCTCACGGTCAGCAATTTTTTGTAGCGTGGCAATATGTTCTTCACCAATTACCAATCCCATACGTTCTTGAGATTCGTTGCCGATGATCTCTTTTGCAGATAGGGTAGGGTCGCCCACTGGCAATTTATCTAGGTCGATTTTCCCACCTGTGGCCTCTACTAATTCCGAAAGACAGTTTAAGTGACCGCCAGCACCGTGATCGTGAATAGAAACAATGGTATTGTGGTCGCTCTCTACCATGGCACGTACTGCGTTGGCTGCACGTTTTTGCATTTCAGGATTAGAACGTTGGATGGCATTTAATTCAATACCCGAACCATGCTCACCAGTATCTGCAGAAGATACTGCTGCGCCGCCCATACCAATACGGTAGTTCTCACCACCTAAAACTACGATGTTGTCGCCTGTTTTTGGTTCTTGTTTTTTTGCCTGATCTACTTTGCCGTAGCCAATACCACCAGCAAGCATGATTACTTTATCGAAGCCTAATTTACGATTGTGCTCTTCGTGTTCGAAAGTCAGCACAGAACCTGTAATGAGTGGTTGGCCGAATTTATTTCCAAAATCAGAAGCTCCATTAGAAGCTTTGATCAAGATGTCCATTGGAGTTTGATATAACCATTTGCGTTCTTCGACACCTTTTTCCCAAGGACGATTTTCTTCCAAACGAGATAAGGCAGTCATGTAAACTGCAGTTCCGGCCAATGGTAATGAACCTTGTCCACCAGCTAAGCGGTCTCTAATTTCACCACCAGAACCTGTAGCGGCGCCATTAAAAGGTTCAACGGTAGTAGGGAAGTTATGGGTTTCAGCTTTGATGGAAATTACCGAATCAAAGTCTTTAGTTTGGTAAAACGATGGCTCATCTGGTTTAGATGGTGCAAATTGTTGCACTTTAGGTCCCTTAACGAAGGCCACGTTATCTTTATAGGCAGAAACAATATCGTTTGGATGTGTTTCTGAAGTTTTCTTGATGAGTTTGAACAGAGAAGTTGGTTGCTCTACGCCATCAATTACAAATTTGCCATTAAATATTTTGTGACGACAGTGCTCGGAGTTCACTTGAGAAAAGCCAAAAACTTCAGAGTCTGTTAAAGGTCTTCCAAGTTTTTCGGCCAGTCCGTTTAAATAATCAACCTCTTCGTCACTCAAAGATAAACCTTCTTGTTTATTGTAGGCAGCAATATCGGTAATTTCTAAAATAGGTTCCGGTTTGATGTTAATGGTAAAAACATCTTGGCCAAGCTCCTGATATTTTTGCGAAAGCATCGGGTCGTAGGCAGAAAACCCTTCATCAACCTTTTTAAATTCCTCAATTCTGATGATTCCCTCCATGCTCATGTTTTGGGTAATTTCTACCGCATTGGTACTCCAAGGGGTGATCATGGCAGCTCGCGGACCAACAAAAAAGCCGGTTAAGGTACTCTCGGCGCTCAATTTAGCTCCGCCAAAAAGCCACTCTAGTTTTTCTGTATCAGTTTGGGATAAAATTTGGTTTGTTTGTACAACAAAAACCTCGTCAGATTGACCTAAAAAGAAATGAATCATGCTTATTTTTTGAAGATGCAAATTTAGGTTTTTTTTAGGAGAAATTTAGTTGTTTTTGGGTTTATTTGTATGCCGAATTATTGAATTTTGAATCGTGAAATTTTGAATGATTTAATAGCCGTCATATCTTCGGACATCCGACTTCGAACTTTTGACTTGAAAAATGTTTAAACGTATTCACCATATTGCTATTATTTGTTCTGATTATGAACGTTCGAAAGAATTTTATGTCAATAAATTAGGATTTGAAGTGCTTCACGAATTTTATCGCGAGGAACGCAAATCATGGAAGTTGGATTTGGCTGTAAACGGCCTTTATCAAATTGAATTGTTCTCTTTTGAAAACCCGCCTGCAAGACCTTCGAGACCGGAAGCTCAAGGTTTAAGGCATTTGGCTTTTGAGGTAGATGATGTTGCGGTAACCATTGCTGAATTAAATGCAAAAGGTATTATTGCCGAACCAATTCGGGTCGATGAATTTACTAGTAAGCAATTTACCTTTTTTACAGATCCTGATGGATTGCCTCTAGAAGTCTACCAAAAATAAGATGAAGCACATTTTTCGTTTTAAACAATTTGAAGTTGACCAAAGTGGCTGTGCCATGAGGATCAATACGGATGGTGTGTTGTTGGGAACGATGGCTAAACATCCAAATCCGCAACGAATATTAGATATCGGCACGGGTACCGGGGTAATTGCGCTGATGTTGGCACAACGTTTCCCCGGAGCTAAGGTTCATGCGGTAGAAATAGATGAGCAAGCTTCAATAACCGCTGAAAGAAACTTTCAAAATTCAGTTTTCAGTAAGCGATTGTCCGTTCATCATATCGCAATCGAATTATACAACGATTCGGAACAATTTGATTTAATCGTGAGCAATCCGCCGTTTTTTGTAAACGACCTTAAAAATGTTGAAAAAAAGAAGGAAATGGCAAGACATGCCAGTAATACCTTTTTTGATGATTTGATTAAAAAAGTAGCTGGTTTGTTAAGCCCAGAAGGGTGTTTTTGGGCAGTGCTGCCTATTAAACAAGCCCAGGATTTAGTAGAAAAAGCCAAAGCGGAAGGTTTGTTTCTAACGCATTTAATTAAATTGCACTCGGACGCCACCAAGCCAGAGTTTAGGCGCATTGTTTGTTTGGAAAGAGAGAAGTGTAGCCTGGTAGAAGAAGGTTTCATGATTTACGAAAGCGAAAAGAAATATACCAAAGCATATGAGCTGTTGCTGAAAGATTTCTTTTTGGCATACTGAGGGTTTTTACAGCAAGAATGAAGAACAAGGAGCAAAGAATAAAGATTGAAGGCCTTCCCGTGTTACATAGGAAAATGCTTTTTGTTTACTATCTGTCATCAAGAGGAACGAAGAATCTCCTTTGATATGCAATAACTTAGGGATTCTTCACTACGCTCAGAATGGCAGAGCAAACAAAAAGATTGCAGCGGAAAGCCTGGCAGATGTAAAATCGTAGCCTTGAAAGTGTTTTTCAAAAAAAATAATAGCATGGTTTGGGATTTTAGGTTAGTAATTCTCAAATCTTGATACTCCACACTCATATCTAATGACAAAATGAAAAAAATAGGTTTAATATCAGACACGCATGGCTTTTTGGATGATGCAGTGTTTAAATATTTTGATGATAGGGATGAAATTTGGCATGCAGGTGATTTTGGACCTAGTGTAATTGAGCCTTTGGCTGCTTTTAAACCATTGCTTGGTGTTTATGGGAATATTGATGGAGCAGATATTCGAGCACAGTTTCCAGAACATTTGAGATTTAAGTGCGAACAAGTAGATGTTTGGATGACACACATTGGCGGTTATCCCGATAGGTATGCGCCGCAAGTTAAGAAAGAAATTTACACTAAGCCTCCGCAGCTTTTTATCTCTGGACATTCGCATATCTTGAAAGTTGTTTTCGATAAAAAAATACAATGTTTGCATATTAATCCCGGTGCGGCTGGAAAACACGGTTGGCACAAGAAAAGAACTTTGATTCGCTTTTGTATTTCCGAAGAAAAAATCCATACCTTAGAGGTCATAGAATTAGGGGATAGATAACGTAAAAAATACACTAAGTAAAAAATGTCGGGTATAAAAACATTAGGCCAGTTTATTATTGAAAAGCAAGCGGATTTCCCGTACGCTAAAGGAGAGCTTTCTCGTTTGTTGAGAGATATTGGTATTGCCGCAAAGATTGTAAACCGTGAAGTAAATAAAGCTGGTTTAGTGGATATTTTAGGTGATGCGGATACCATTAACATCCAAGGAGAGGGGCAAAAAAAATTAGATGTATATGCCAATGAGCAATTTATATCGGCTTTAACAAGCGGTGGAGAATGCTGTATTGTGGCTTCAGAAGAGGAGGATGATTTTGTACGTATCGATTCGCCAGTATCTAAAAATGCCAGATATATTGTTTGTATAGATCCCTTGGATGGTTCTTCAAATATCGATATCAACGTAACGGTGGGTACCATTTTTTCTATTTACAGAAGAAAATCGACCGAAGGGCCTGCTACTTTGGATGACGTCCTGCAAAAGGGTACGGAGCAAGTTGCTGCGGGATATGTCATTTACGGCTCATCTACCATGTTGGTTTATACCACGGGAAAAGGGGTGAATGGTTTTACGCTTGACCCTTCTATTGGCGAGTTTTGCTTGTCGCATCCGAACATGAAAATTCCCGAGGACGGTATTATTTATTCTATTAATGAAGGGAATTATGTTCATTTCCCAGAAGGGGTGAAGAAATATATCAAATATGCTCAAGTAGAAGATAAGGCCACCAATAGGCCATACACCTCAAGATATATTGGAGCAATGGCAGCAGATATTCATAGAAGTTTGATTAAAGGTGGTATTTATATGTATCCAACTACTTCGGCCTCACCAAAGGGAAAGCTACGCTTATTGTACGAATGCAACCCAATGGCCTTTATTATTGAACAGGCTGGCGGTGTTGCTTCTGATGGTCTGAACAGGATTTTGGATATAGAACCTACTGAACTTCATCAGCGAGTGGCTATTTTTATTGGCTCACCCAAAATGGTGAAAAAAGCAGAAGAGTTTATGGCTGAGTTTTCGCCTGTTCAAAAAATGCAGGAAAAAGCAGTTGCCACGCAATCAGCATAGATGCATAAAAATATTAAGGGGTTTCAAAACAATTTGTGGCTTTAAGTATTAACTTAGTGGAAGTTATACGATAATTATTAAGTTATGAAAGCAACAATCAAATCACTTACTTTTCTATTATTTGCTGGCTTTGTATCCTTTGGAGCGGTAGCGCAAGAAGCAAAACCTAAAGCTAGTCCTGCGGCTACAGCTACCGGTAAGGTTAATGGGGCCACTATTACGATTAATTACAGCAGTCCTGCGGTAAAAGGGCGCAAAATTTGGGGTGGGCTAGAAGCTTACGATAAAGTTTGGCGTGCTGGCGCTAATGATGCTACCACTTTTGAAACGGATAAGGATATTAAAGTGGAAGGCAAGAGCTTACCCGCCGGAAAATATAGCTTTTTCTTAATCCCTAGGGAAAGCGGTACTTGGACAGCCATCTTTAATAAAGAGCCTAAGCAATGGGGCGCCTTTAAATATGAAGAAGCTAAAGACGCTTTGAGGGTTGATGTAAAGGTGAAGCCTTTAGCCGAAACTCAAGAAAGATTGGTTTACAACGTGAATAGCAAGGGGTTTTCTTTGGATTGGGATAAAGTATCTGTTCCGGTGGCAGTGAAGTAGGATTTTAACCACTCGTGTCGTCATTTAGGCAGCTGTTCCGATTGTTATGAGGAGTACGTGGATAACGGAAGCTGGTTGCAGTGTTTGGACGTCGGAAATAACGTTCAAATAATCGTCATTTCGAACGTAGAGAGAAATCTAGCATTAAGAAAATAAAACGTTAGATTTCTCCTCATACTTCGTCGCAATGAAGTAGCCTAATAATGGTCATTCGTCGCAATGACTAAATATAAACGTAAAGAAAAACCCATATCTCTGATGATATGGGTTTTTATATTTTAAAGTAAACTGTTGCTATTCCGTTCCGCCTCAAAAACACTGTCAATGGCCCAGTTTGCTTTGTCTTGCGAAGCGGCTACGGCCAATCGGTCACAGCGTTCGTTTTCTGGATGTTCATTATGGCCTTTGATCCATTTGAATTTAACCTGATGTAATTTGTGTTGCTGAAGATATTGTAGCCACAAATCTTTATTTTTTTTGTCTTTAAAGCCTTTCTGTAGCCAGCCAAATACCCAGCCTTTTTCTACTGCATCTACTACATATTTGCTGTCGGAGAAGACAATGACTTGTTGTCCTGGAGTTTTTAAAGCCTTAAGGGCAACAATAACAGCCAAAAGTTCCATACGGTTATTGGTGGTCATTCTAAAACCACCACTTAATTCTTTATAATGTTTGCCTGAACGTAGGATTACTCCGTAACCGCCAGGACCTGGATTTCCGCTCGCTGCTCCGTCTGTGTAGATTTCTATCATAATGCAGTGGCAAAACTAAGTTTTATGAGTGATAGTTAGGTATTGATGTGGAAAAGAAGCCTTTTTAGTCCTGAAGATTGTTTAGCAAGGCTTGTAATGGTGTTGTTGTAAACGTAGTGAGAAATCTAATTGCTGGATTCCTCACTACGTTTGAAGTTGGTTTATTTAACTGTTTTAAGCAACTCTGCAATGGCTACTTCAAGTTGTTGATCTTTTCCATTGTCTATTAAACCAGGCATGTTTTTTACTTGAATATCTGGTTTAGTTTCGTTGTTCTCTAACCATTGGCCAGCTTTGTTTTTTGCGCTGATTGGAACTGAGCCCCAACGGGTTCCGTCAGGAAGCATTTCCCAGCCTGCAAAACTACAAGTGCCCGGTACTGGCATACCTACCGTTTTTCCAATGCCTAGATCTTTATAACCGCATGAAAAGCAATGACCATCACTGTAATTAGCTTCATTAAACATGGCTAGGGTTGGTTTAGTCCATCTAAAAGTTGGCTCAGAACCCACAGAACGTTGTTCAGTGGCATAATCCAAGAATTTTTGACCAGTGAAGAACATGGCCAAATCTGATACCAAGTCACCACCACCGTTAAAACGGGTGTCGACAATTACAGCTTTACGATCGGCAAACTTACCCATCATTTCTTCATAAATGTTACGATATGGGCCATCGCTCATTCCAGGGATATGTACGTATCCAAGCTGTCCTTTGCTTAGGCTATCTACCTCGGCTTGGTTGGTTCTTACCCAACGTCTGTAAAGTAATTGGTTTTCGGCGCCAAGACTGATAGGTTTAATGGTTATTTGTTGTCTTTCTTTAGTTTTAGGGTCAAGAATTTCCAATAATGTAAATTGATCAGCCTTCCTGTTTAAAAACTTAGCTACATCTTGATTTGCTTCAATCAATACACCATCGATTTTTTCAATGATCATTCCTGGTTTTACACTTAATTTAGCTTTGTCTAATGGCCCGCCAGAAAGTATTTCATCAATTAAAATACCATCGCCTTGATGTTTGTAGCTGGCAATAACACCTAATGACGCAGTAGCATCGGCGTTAGGAATAGTTCTGCTGAAACGAGCTCCCGCGTGTGATACATTCAGTTCTCCCAATAGCTCTGATAGCATTTCAGCAAATTCATAGCTGTTACCAATATGCGGAATGTACTTTGCGTAAGCAGGTTTTAAGGCATCCCAGTCGGCGCCATGCATGGTTGGAGTGTAGAACATGCCTTTGTTGCGTAACCATACGTGTTCAAACATATAAGCTCTTTCGGCTGCGGCATCAACTTCTACTTCACCATCAATATTTATTTGATCACGTTTGTTGTTGTCTGTGTTGATTTTTGAAATACGACCACCACTTAATAAATAGAGGTTCTTTTGCGCTTTATCCCATGAAAGACTGCCTCCCATGCCATCTAATGGAATTTCCATTTTGGTTTCTCTAGTGCGCAGGTTGGTGCTCCATAAATTACTTCCTCTTTCAAAACTAGCTAAATAGTAAAGCTTTTCGCCATCTTTCGAAAGTACAGCATCGCTTAATGAAGAAGAGTGGATTGTTAATCTGGCTTTGCGCATATCCAAGCCATCCCAATCAAATACTACTGTCGAATCTGGTTTTACCGGTTTTGCTTTAGGGTCCTTAGCTTCTTTTTTTGCGGCCTCTTCTTTGGCTTTCTTTTCAGTAGCCTCCATGTCTTTTAGCAGTGCAAAATCATCTTTGCTTAAGTTGAAACGATCCCAGCCATCCTTAGTTAAGAACAGGCTGTAAACGTCGCGTTGTGAAGAACCGCTGTTAGCATGGGCTTTCATACCATCACGATTACTGAACCATATCAATTGTTTACCGCCATTTACCCACTTGGCACTGCCATCGCCATAACCACTTTTGGTTAAGTTTTTCATGGCTTGCTTACCTGAAGCATCCAATAATACCACTTCGCCGTTAGACATGGTTGGCTTGTAAGTAGCTAACAACCATTTACTATCTGGGCTCCAAGTGAAATATTGGTCACCGTCTTGCATGTAGAAAAGCTGGTCTGGGGTAAGCAAGGTTACAGTATTTTTATTGCCTATCTCCATTA
Source organism: Pedobacter sp. (assembly GCF_039594775.1). Taxonomy (GTDB): domain Bacteria; phylum Bacteroidota; class Bacteroidia; order Sphingobacteriales; family Sphingobacteriaceae; genus Pedobacter. Next base: position 738,107 of record NZ_JBCNMT010000002.1, read on the forward strand.
CTTTTAATGTCCTGCGGTTTTCAATGAAAGCCACTTTTTTGCCATCTGGAGATAGTGCAGGCATGTAGTTGTCATTTGAATTGCTAACTAAAGGCTTTTCTTCCAGCAGGGTAGCAGCAAAGAAATAAGGCTCTTCTTTACGGGTTTTCCTAGTTTCGTAAATGCGCCATTTGCCATTGCGCTCACTCGCATAAACAATAGATTTTCCATCTGGAGCAAATTCTACAAAGCGTTCTTGTTCTGGTGTGTTGGTAATTCTTTTGGTCATTTTACCATCCACTGAAGTTACGAAAACTTCACCGCGAGCAATAAAGGCAACTTCTTTCCCATCGGGAGATACAGACATTTCTCTTACACCACCGTTAATAGTGATAAAACCATCATTGTTGGCTTTTTCTTGGGTGTTAATGGTTACATTTAGTTTTTGAGGGCTTGATCCAGGTTTTAAGGTATAAAGCTCACCATCATAACCAAAAGACAAGGTGCCATTGTTGGCGGCACTTAAAAACCTTACTGGGAAATTTTTGAATTTGGTAATCTGCTCATTCTTTGCTTTTTCTTTCAAAGGCATTTTGTGAATGTTGAAAGTGCCACTTTCTTCACTTAAATAGTAAATGCTCTGCTCATTATCTGCAAACACCGGATTTCTATTTTCACCATAAAAACTAGTGATTTGAGTATGTTTATCGGTTTTTTTGTCGTACACCCAAATGTCTCTAGCAATAGACGATTGATGATGTTTACGCCATTCGTTTTCGCCACCTTTCTTATCGTGGTAAATCATTTTTGAACCATCCTTGCTGCTTTGTACAGCTTCTGCTGGAATAGTGAAAATTTGTGAGATGCGGCCGCCAGTAGTAGGTACCGAATAAAGCTCGGGTTGGGAGCCGGTAGGGAATTGACGATGGTTAACGGCATCTTGTCTTACACCGCCAAAAACTACAGACTTATTGTCTGACGAAAAGCTAAATGGAACTTCGTCAGCAGAATGATAGGTTAATCTTTTGGCTGGACCACCGTTTGCATCCATCACAAATACATCGAAATTGCCATAGCGGTCGGAGGCAAAAGCAATTTGCTTGCCATCTTTACTCCATTGAGGCATAAAATCATGGGCCTCATGAAAAGTGAGTTGTTGTGCATTCCCTCCATTGCTAGACACTTTATACAAATCGCCTTTATAAGTAAAAGCGATGGTGCTGCCATCTGGAGAAATGGTTGGATATCTCATCCATTGTGGTTTCTCTTGTGCAAACATGGGTGTTGACAAAAGAAAACCCAGAGATAAGGTTAGTAGTTTCTTCATAAACTTTTTTAAGTTAAATCTAGAAGCTAAAATAAGATATACTTTTTAGGAAATAGGTAACAAAACTGATGTTTTATACTAACCTTTTAGGTTGCTGGAATTTCCTAAACCATCATGGTTGATAAAGTCGCTGTGTACTATTTCTTTATTAATGATTGAATTGGCAACATGCAGTATTCCTATTGAAAGAAAATGGGATACGTCATTATGCCCTTTCTTAGTAAACTAACGGATTATCTGGTGCATGGACCATTGATGTTGTAGCTTTATTGTCACCTTTTCGTGTACACAGAAGCATATTTTGTGGTAACTTAGTAATTAAGGAGGTTGATGCATACAATTTTTAGGGATGTGTGCCTGGCTTTGTAATTTATTTAGCTTTCATCCCTGCTTAATATTTATTTTTGAGACAAATTAGTAGAACATGAATTACCATCAACTACAGCAAGAGATAGAAACTTATGTGGTCAATTATTTTAACGGCCATCATAATGCTGATCTGGTTTATCATAATTTAGCGCATACCAAAAGAGTGGTTCAGGCCGCGGTACAAATAGCGAATCATTATCAGTTAAAAGATGATGATTTTTTTATCGTTTATGCCAGTGCTTGGTTTCATGATACAGGATATTTTATAGAAACCCGATCGCATGAAGAAAAAGGAGCGGAGCATGCGGAGACTTATTTGACCAATTACCAGGTAAGCAAAGAGGTGATAGCTGCAATAAAGAGCGCTATTTTATCTACCAGATTACCGCAAAGCCCTAACAATTTAAATGAGCGCATTTTATGCGATGCAGATTTGTTTCACTTGGGAAGCGAAGATTTTAGCGAAAGATCAAAACTATTGCATAAAGAGGTGGAACAGCTTTGCGGGAGAGAAATCAGTAAGAAAAGCTGGCGTTTGAAGGACATCGAGTTTTTGGAAAGCCACCAGTACCATACCGATTATTGTAGGTTGTTACTTGAAACGCAAAAAAACAAGAATATCGCTAAGCTTAAAAAGAAGTTTAATGAAGATGTTTTGGCAGATGCAAACAAAGAAGATTTTACCCCTACTAAATTGAAGCACGAAAAAAAGGAAAAAGCAGATAAGCTTACTAAAGAAGATAAGGACTCACTACCAAGCAAGGGGGTAGAAACCATGTTCCGTATCACCTCGGCTAATAACCAACGTTTGAGCGATATGGCCGATAATAAGGCCCAATTGCTCATTACGGTTAATTCAATTATACTATCGTTGATTGTGAGTTTATTGCTGCGCCGCCTCGAAGATAATGCTTATTTGGTAGTGCCTACTTTTATATTGTTGTTGGTGAGTTTATCGTGTATCGTGTTCTCTATATTGGCTACCAGACCGAGTATTCCAAAAGGCATTTTTACCAAAGAAGATGTAGACCAGAAAAGAGTAAACCTGGTGTTCTTCGGTAATTTTTACAAAATGCCGCTGGAAGAATATCATAATAGCATGGAAAAGGTAATGGCTGATCGAGATTTTTTGTATGGCACCTTGATCAAGGATGTGTATTCGCAAGGGGTAGTTTTGGGCCGAAAATATAAGCTCATTCGAATTGCCTATAATATTTTTATGTTCGGTTTAATCACTTCAGTACTGGCTTATATTATTTTCTCTGCCGTTTATGGTAAATTCTCCTAATATACTTGGTGTGGCTACACCTATGTTCGATAGGGATTTGAGTTGGGTATCCTTTAATGGGCGTGTATTGGCAGAAGCAGAACGAGATGCCACGCCACTTTTGGAGAAAATCAAATTTCTGTCTATCTATTCCTCCAATTTGGATGAGTTTTACAGAGTGCGTATGCCTGTTTTGCAGGCTCTGAAAAAGCTGAGCAAAAAGGAGAGTAACGACATCCAACAGCAGGATAATTTACTGAAACAAGCTACCGGAACCATTCATCAGCAACAGGAACTATTTGGGTCCATATTGAAAAGTACGGTGTTGCCCCAATTAAAAGCTCATGGAATTCATTTTGTTTATAACGAGGCTATTCCTGAAAGATTAGATGATGAATTAAGCAATTATTTCTTAAGTAACATTCTGGCATTTCTTCAGCCAATTGAAATATCCAATTCCAAAACGGAGTTTTTCCCAAATAACAACGAACTCTATTTTCTGGTAAATGTAGAAATCGAAGGGAAAATGACCAGCCATGTGCTAAATATACCTTCCAATGAGCTATCTCGTTTTTACGAAACTACTGTTGACGGAGAGAAATACGTATTGATCATCGATGATATTATTCGTCAAAATATTCCGTTGCTGTTTAAAAACAAGAAAATTAATGGTTGCTACAGTTTTAAGATTACGCGTAATGCCGAAATGGAGCTGGAGGATGAATATAATGTCGATATTGCCGATTTGATTGAGAAGCAAATCCAAAAACGTGATTTGGGTTTGGCCACTAGATTTTTGCACGAGCCTGGTATTCCACAACCAACATTAATGCTTTTGATACAGCAGCTAAATATTGGGCATGCGAATGTGGTGGAAGGAGGAAGGTATCATAATTTGAAGGATTTGGGAAGTTTTCCCATTAAGGATGCCAAGTTGAGCAATGAGAAATGGCCTAAAGTAGTTTATCCAGCATTTAGAAAAGACATTACGCTGAACCAGCAAATTGTCGAGAAAGATTTGCTCATTAATCCGCCATACCAATCGTATGATAGTGTATTGCGTTTTTTCAATGAAGCTGCCACTGATGAATTGACGACCGAAATTTACACCACGCTATATCGAGTAGCCAGCGATTCGAAAATTGTAAATGCCTTGATTACTGCTGCAAAAAACGGTAAGAAAGTGACAGTGTTGGTGGAACTGAAGGCACGTTTTGATGAAGCCAACAACATCAAATGGGCGAAAAAAATGAAGGCAGCTGGGGTGGAGATTATTTATAGCGTAACCGCCTTGAAAGTTCATGCGAAAGTAGCTTTGGTAAAACGTAAGCACAGTATTAGGATACAGTATACGGGCTTGTTTGCTACTGGAAACTTTAATGAAACCACTGCCAATTTTTATACCGATCATATTTTAATGACGGCTCATCAAGACATGTTGCGCGAACTCGAATTGTTGTTCTTGTTTTTGGCCAGACGTGAAAAGCCATCAAACCCTTATCTCATTAAGTTTAATCATTTATTGGTGGCGCAATTTAACTTGCAAGCCAGATTCTTGGAGCTTATACAGCGTGAAATTGAATTTGCCAATTTGGGACAGCCTGCTGCCATCACTATTAAACTAAACAATTTGGAAGAGGAAGTGATGATTAATAAATTATATGAAGCAGCCAATGAGGGAGTGAAAATCAATCTCATTATCAGAGGGATTTGTAGATTGGTGCCAAGGGAAAATATTAATGTCAGACGGATTGTTGACCGTTATTTGGAACATGGTAGAATCTTTTTGTTTCATAATAACGGCAGTGAAGAAATGTTTCTGGGTTCTGCGGACTGGATGAGCAGGAACATTTACAGAAGAATTGAAGTTTGTTTCCCTATTTTGAATAATGGAATCAAGGCAGAGCTTAAGGAGATACTATCACTACAACTAAACGATAATGTACAAGCGGTGTATATCGATGAAGAAATGAACAATATTCCGGTTCCAGTGGAAGGTGATTTGGTTCAATCGCAATACGCCATTTATCAATATTTAAAAAACAAAGCATAACCATGAATAATTACGCCATCAAAAAATATCAGAAATTTTTGTTTTTAGTCCTTGTATGTGGCTTTGGTTGTACCATTACATTGCTTTCTTGTGCGCAGGAAAAGACAAAAAAGAATGCAAATCCTCCAGGTTATGATCTAGCTGCTCCACAAAAATATAACATGCCAGATGTATTGCAGGAAATATCGGGTATTGCTTTTTTAAATGGGAATAATGCAACCGTTTATGCAGAGCAGGACGAAGAAGGTAGAGTTTTTATGCTTCCATTGGGTTCAAAAAAGCATACTTCTACCAAGTTTGCCAAAAATGGCGATTACGAGGATATTGCCATCGCTAAAAATAAAGTGATTGTACTTAAAAGTAATGGCGACTTGTATTCGTTTCCTATTGCGGAGACCCAAAAAGCAGAAGCTTCAAACGTGGTGGAAACCAAATCAATTTTACCCAAGGGAGAATATGAAAGCATGTATGCCAATCCCGCTACCGGACAGCTTTATATATTGTGTAAAGATTGCAAACAAGATAAGGGCTCAAAAAACACCAGTGGTTTTATCCTGAACATGCAAAATGATGGACGTTTTACATTGGCCAGTAATTTTAATGTAGATGCCAGTAATCTAGAAAAATTAACGGGCCGAAAAAAGGGAGTTTTTCGCCCTTCTGCCTTAGCCCAACATCCCATCACCAAAGAGTGGTATATCGTTTCTGCCATCAATAAGGCATTGGTGGTGGCCGACCAACATTGGAAAATTAAGGCGGCTTATCATTTAAGCTCAAACACATTTAACCAACCAGAAGGAATTGCCTTTGACAAGCAAGGAAACTTATTTATTTCTAACGAAGGGAACGACACTCAATATGGTAATATTTTGCGATTTGATTATAAAGGAACTAAAAAGTAGCTTATGCTTAAAAAAATTACGCTAATTGTTCTGTTTACTTTAATTGGTTTTGTTGTGTTTGCGCAACAAGAAGTGAAATACCGTGTCATTTTAATTGGCGATGCTGGAGAAATGAACACAGGCCAGTTGGAGTCTTTGAAAAGTGCGGCAAATCATGTCATCAAAGGAAAAACGACCGCTCTTTTCTTGGGCGATAACATTTACCCAACGGGGATGGCATTGCCTGGAAGCAGTAATGTTAAGGAAACCGAGCAGATTTTAAAATCGCAATTTGAACCTATGCGAGCCAATGGTGCTGCGGTTTATTTTTTGCCTGGTAATCACGATTGGGATAAATCTGGACCTAATGGCTTGGCAAAAATTCAGGCACAGGGACAATTCCTAGCTTCTTTTAACGACCCTTTGCTAAAACTCATCCCCGATAGTGGCTGTCCAAATCCAGTAGCCATTAACCTTACCGATAAACTGACCATTATTGCCTATGATAGTGAATGGTGGCTTTTCCCTTACGATAAATCTAATCCGGATTGCGAGTGCAATAGCAAAGAAGAGGTTGTGATGAGGATGCGGGAGCTCCTTGCCCAAAACAAGGATAAAATGATTATTCTGGCTTCTCATCACCCATTTCAGAGCTATGGGGCGCATGGAGGTTACTTTACCTTTAAAAACCATCTTTTTCCGCTTACGTCGCTCAATGATAATTTATACATTCCCTTGCCTATTATTGGTTCTCTATATCCTTTTTTAAGAACAACTTTTTTAAATCCAGAGGATATGAAACATCCTTTGTATAAGGAAATGATTGAAAAGGTAAACGGTGTTTTTGGCGAGGTGCCTAACGTGGTTTATGCTGCGGGGCATGAGCATGGTTTGCAGTTGATTAAAAGCAAACAACTTCAGATTGTGAGTGGCGCTGGAGCAAAGCACTCGCCCAATAAATTAGGAAAAAACTCGCTGTTCCATAGTTTCGAAAATGGTTATGTAGTAGCCGATCAGTTGATGAACAACGACATGCGTTATGAGTACTATACTTACAACGATACAGGAGTAAACAAAGTTTTTAGCTATACACAGGCGTTTCAGCAGGTAGAAAATACCCCATTAAAAGTAGCTAAGGTGATTACTGCAGATAGTGTGATGGTAAAAGTAAAGCCATCGTTTGATAGCGTAAGCAGGTTCCATCGTTACCTGTTTGGAGATAATTATCGGAAAGACTATGCTACGGATACCAAATTGCCTGTCATTCGTATTTCGGAAATTGAAGGTGGCCTAAAACCAACACAATTAGGTGGTGGAAATCAATCTCGTTCACTAAGGTTAGCCGATAAAAATGGCAAGGAATATGTGCTACGAAGTGTTGAAAAATACCCCGAAGTATTATTGCCGCAAGGCTTAAGAAATACTTTTGCCAAGGATGTAATGCGTGATAACATGGCTTCACAACATCCATTTACAGCATTGGTTGTACCTGTTTTAGCTAAAACTGCAGGTGTGCCGCATAGTAATCCCATGATAGGCTTGGTTTCTCCAGATGAAAATTTAGGTGATTATGCACCGCTGTTTGAGAACACCATATGTTTGTTGGAAGAAAGAAACCCTCTTGGACCTTCGGACAATACGGCCAAAATGTTTAAAAAACTAGATAAGGATAATGATAACACCTACGATGCCAAGCTGTACCTGAGAGCAAAAGCTTTGGATGTACTGCTTGGCGATTGGGATAGGCACGAAGACCAATGGCGCTGGAAAGCCGACAGTACCAAGAAAGGCTTAAAGTATATCGCCATCCCAAGAGACCGTGATCAAGTATTTTTTAGGGCCGATGGAAAAATACAACGTTTTGCCCAAAAATCAGATATGTTACCTATGATGCAGGGCATAGAAAAGGATTTGAAAGACGGGAATTGGTTTTTATGGGAAGGTAGAGCGATGAACAGCAAATTATTGTCGCAATATACCGAAGAGCAATGGGACAAGGATGTAAAAGAGTTTTGCGACCTTTTTACCGACGAGATTTTCGAGGAAGCTTTAAAAAGATTGCCCAAAGAAAGTTATGCTTTAAGACATGAGCAATTTTTGGCGCAACTCAAACAACGTAAGGCTAGTATTCCAAAGGTGATGAATGAATATTATCATTTTTTTAATCGTATTGTGGATGTACAAGCAAGCCATAAAAATGAAAAGGCCGAAATTAATGGATTGCCAGATGGTCATTTAAAAGTAGAACTGTATAAAATTAATAAGTCTGGGAATGTAAAAGATGTAACTTTCAGCCGCGTTTTCAATCCTAAAATTACAAAACAAATCCGCTTATACATGAGAGACGGGAATGACAGCGTATATCTTAACAATAAAACCTCGCCCATTACTTTGAAAATTATTGCTGGGCATGGGAAAAAAGTGTACAATGTAACCGCTTCTCGTCAATCTGTACGTTTGTTTGGTCTTAAAGATGAAAACATATTTGATGGAGAGGATGCCCATAAACTGCGCATCAAACTATCAAGTGACACTGGGAATGCCACTTATTTGGGAAAAGATTTATATAGCAGAACATCGCTATATCCTAATGTGGGCTATAATGTAGATGATGGCTTTTCTTTAGGTGCATTCATGAACATTACCAATCCGGGCTTTAGAAAACAGCCTTATGGCAATTCGCAATCCTTTAGTTTGCTCTATGCCTTTGCTACCTCGGCGGTTAGGTTTAAATACACAGGCGATTGGTTGAAAGCCATGGGTAATGCCGATGTGGTAGTGCATGCAAGTGTGCAGGCACCTGATAATACCCGTAACTTTTTTGGGGTAGGTAACGAAACTTCTTTTGATAAAAACATCAGGTACTACCGCACCCGAATGAACCTCTTTCAGCTGGAAACCAGTTTGCGTTGGCGCAGGCCAAAATCTACGTTTAGTGTAGGGCCAAGCTTTCAATTCTATACTTTTGATGAAGAAGATAACCAAGGTAAATTCATCAACAATACATCGGAACTAAATTCTTCTGATCGTTTGGTAATCAACCACGAAAAGCTTTACGCAGGAGTAATTGTTAACTTCATCAATAACACCAGAGACAATGAATTGCTCCCAACCTTGGGTAGTTATATTGATTTTAAATTATTGGGCTATCAAGGTGTAAATACTACGGCAAGGTCATTTGCTCAGTTTAACGGTTCCATTGCCTTGTATAAAAATTTAGATGGACGTGCAAATTTGGTATTGGCCAACAGATTTGGTGGAGCTGCAACAGTAGGCAATCCCGCTTTTTATCAGTATGCCTATTTGGGAGGCGAAGGAACGTTATTGGGCTATAGACAATATCGCTTTGCGGGCAAACATAGCTTTTATAATAATTTGGAACTAAGGATCAAATTGGGTGATTTTATTAGCTATGTGTTGCCTGGACAGGTAGGACTAATGGGTTTGTACGACGTGGGACGGGTATGGGCAAAAGATGACGCTTCGAATACTTGGCACCATGGTGTTGGTGGAGGCTTATACTTCTCGCCAGCACAATTAACCATTTTAAGGGTAATTGCCGCTTATTCAAAAGAGGGATGGTATCCTCAATTTTCAATGAATTTTAGATTTTAAGTAATGAACACCAACGTTATCAAGATAAATAAGAATGAATGTATTGCTTGTCAGATAGAGTGGAATCTGTCTTTTAGGCCATTGGTTGCTTATTTAAAAAGAAGATTAAAAACCGAAGAAACCATCAAAAAAGAGTTCTATAGATTTTTGTTGGAAAAGATAGAAAACGAAGGAGCATTGGCAAAAAATCTGATGGTTGACGATTTGGCTCAGTATAGAGATACTTTAGAGCTTATCTTCACCATTTTAACGCCCCTAATGGCCAATGAAAAGGAATTGTATTGGGCTTTGAGTACACCGGTTCCAGACCAAATTTTCTTTAGTACCGATTTACTTTATGACTTCATTCAAAAAAATGTAGAAGAACACAGTAAAGTTGGAGGAGGGGAGTACCAAAAGAAAAAAGAAAAAGACCAGATCAAGTTCATTTATAACGTTATTTTAAAACGCTACTATAACTATTCGGCACTTACCAACAACGAAATGCGTTTTGCCTACAACAATCCGGAAACAGGGCTTACGCAATATTATAATGTTAATGTAGATACCCAGTTTGTAGATATTAGCTATAACAAAAAGGAACTGCCTGTACTCAATTTTGAGCAGTTTTCTGGTTTTGTAGATGATGAACGAGGTTTGGAGCTTTTGCACGAGGTATTGCCCCTAAGCGATTTCAAGTTCGATGGATTTACCGTAATCTCTGTAACTGATGTAACGCTACAACATGCAATAGATGGAATTAGAGAAGCTTTGGTGAACCATAATTACCAAACAGAGGCCTATCAACATGTGATACAAACCTTAAGAACCTTGGGAGGGAATGCCGATATAGAATTTGGCTTGTTACCACTAATTACGGTTAATGGCAAACCTATTCTCGATGTTGATGATGACTCGAGTTTGCTCATTAACGCGGGTAAACATTTCGGAGTAGATGATAGTGTTTTTTACAAGCAATTAGAATTATATAAAAACAATCCGCAACCCATTTTCTTTAATAAAATTACCGATGAGCAGGTAGAGAAAACCCCATTTATGGAGGCTATCCGAAAAAGCGGTATTAAATCCTACTCTATTTTGCCTGTTTTTTATAATGCCGAGTTGGTTGGCATATTAGAAATATACTCCAAAAAAGAGGTGTTAATAGATGAAATGTTGCTTTCGCGTTTACATTCGGCCATGCCGCTATTAGGACAGCTATTCCAATACCGTATAGAGGAGTTCAACGCGAAGATGGATGAAGTACTTAAAGATAAATTCACAGCTTTACAACCTTCGGTACAATGGAAGTTTAACGAGCAGGTATGGGAATTCATCAAGAAAAACAAGGGAAATAAAAATGCCCAGAATATGGAGACCGTCACGTTTAAAAACCTATATCCATTATTCGGGGCCATTGATATCAGGAACTCTACCATTGAGCGGAACCAAGCATTAAAAGACGATTTAAAGATTCAGTTAGATAAGTTGAGCGCTTCGCTGGTGGCATTGAAAAAAACAGTTAAACTTGATCTTATAGACAAAATTCTATACAGTTGTAAAAACTGGTTGGAAAAGACCGATAATTTTATCAGTTCCAGCGAAGAAGACTCGTTAAACGAATTTTTGGAATTTGACGTGTATCCTGTGCTTAAACATGTCGAGAAAAATCATCCTTTGGCAAAGGAAATTGTGGATGAATATTTTGAAAGTATCAATCCCGATACTGGGATAGCATACCAAAACAGAAGGACTTTGGAAACCTCGATGCAGTTTATCAATTCATCGGTAGGGGAGTATTTGGAAAGTGCCCAGGAAGAATTGCAGAAAGCCTTTCCATTTTATTTTGCGAAGTTCCGTACTGATGGAGTAGAATATGATATTTACATTGGGCAAGGCATTACACCTGACGTGCCTTTTGACATGCTCTTCCTTAAAAATATGCGGCTTTGGCAATTGCAGTCAATGGTGGATATTGCCCGTTTGACCAATCGTTTAGTTGATAAAATGGAAAAGCCATTGTTAACCACCCAACTTATCTTTATACATTCGAACCCAATAGATATTAGTTTTAGGAACGATGAACGACGCTTTGATGTAGAAGGAAGCTACAACATCCGGTATGAAGTCATTAAAAAGCGAATAGATAAAGTTAAAATCAAGGACAAAGAAGAAAGGTTAACGCAGCCTGGAAAAATTGCCATGATTTATTATAATATTTTTGAGGCAAATGAGTACCAAACTTATATTGGTTATCTGCAAAAGCAAGGACTTTTATTAGATGACTTAGAAATGCTTGAGTTGGAAGAATTGCAAGGAGTAAGTGGTTTGAAGGCTTTAAGGGTTGGCGTAAATTACGACGTTGAAAAAACGGATATTAACTAATAATGCAAATATTAGCTACTATTAAGTTTGCTATGTGTTTATGTGGTTCATTTATAGGTTTTAAACCTAAAGGAAAATGATAACCACATAGACACATAGGGGTTCATTCCGTATATGTTAATTACTAAAGCCTAACTTTATTTTATATCTGTAAAGCTTTCCGTTGATTTCCTGCTCTAATTTCAATACCTCATTTGTTTTTTTACTGATCCAGAAAACTTCCTTGTTGCCTTTGGTTTCATGCGTAAGCAGCCAACAATCAATTTTTTGGTCATCGTAACCAATTAATTGTGCACTGCCGCTCACAGTATAAGCAACCTTTTGATATTTAGATGCAGTACCAGGATCGTAAAATGGAACAACAAAGGTTACCCCATTTTTATAGGGTAGTAGGGGAAAGGTTTCCAGATCTAAATGCCAGTTCAGGAAAAATTTATCTAGAGATGATTTGTACCCTTCCCATATTGTTTTTGCTTGATTTTCTGTATCTGTATCACTTAATTTATGCCCATTGTATTCAACGGTTTTATTTATAAAATCAACAATAGTAAGGCTTACCACTTTTGCAGTGGATGTTCTGGAAGCTTGTCTTTTCCACCATGTTCTATGGTATAAGGGTTTCATTGTTTTGGCATCAGAAACCGATTTTACGATGTGCATAATGCTGTCTTTGTCTTCCCATACCTGATCAATCTCAATAGCTGGCACGCCATTGTAATCAGTCTTTTTGATGGTTCTTGTCCAAAATTGGGTTTGCGTTCGCACAGAATCCTTGTTCATTTTAAAATACACAAGGTATCGGTGGGTGCCTTCTCGTAAAACTTTGGGGTTGATGTTTTTTTCTGAGATAAAAACAGTATCTGTCTTTTGTGCATTTGCTGCGAAAGAAGTGCAAAAAATGCAAAGGGCAATTAGTAATGAATAGCGCATAGCATATTTGTTTAGTTTAGAAATGTCTAAATAGTCAGCTTCCTTATTGTAAAGGTAAACTGATGATTAGGTTGGTTTATTTGGTTCTAAATTAAGACTGTGCGTTTTCTGCTTTGTTACAGAGGGTAAAAGAAATCTTATGTATTGATTATTAGTTGTTTAAGGAAGGTTTGGTGAGTTTTAATTTCTTTGCTCTGTGGCAGTTTTAAAATTTTTGCGAGCCGGAAAAAACATACTGCCATAGGGTTGTCATTAGTGCTTCATAGGTTTACATCATCAAAATTCAATGAAGTCATGAAAATAATCATTAACAGCTTGGTGCTTCTAGCACTATTTGTTGCCCCTACAAGGGTACAATCTCAGGAACAAAAATCAAAAAATATGAATGATCAAACCATCGAGAAATTTAACATCATTGGCATTTCTGTAAGAACAACCAATGCCAATGGGCAATCTATGAAGGACATCGAGTCACTATGGGGAAAGTTTTGGGGAGAGGAAATCCAAAAGCAAATCCCTAACAAAATCAACGATGATATTTATGCTGTTTATACAGATTACGAAACAGATTTTACGGGTCCCTATACCGTAATTGTCGGATTGCCTGTTAGTTCTCTGAAAGAGGTTCCCAAAGGCTTTGTGGGAATTAGCATCGAGACCACGAAGTATCAGAAGTTTGTATCTAAAGGCAAAATGCCAGAAGCGGTGTTGAATACTTGGTTACAGATTTGGGCAGATAAAGAACTAAAGCGTGCTTACAAAGCTGATTTTACGATACATGGCAAAAAATATTATGATGGCGATAATGCAGAAGTGGAAACCTTTATTTCGATAAAGGAATAGCACAGCTAATTTTAGCTGAAATTTGTTTATAAAATCTGAACCAGTTGTTAAACATACAATATCCACCTGATATCAAAGGTATCGGTAATTTCAATGAGCTTTTCGTCATGGTTTCTGGTAAAAAAAGTCTTTTTGTTAAATTCCAATTTTTCAATGAGTACTTTTCTAGTTTCAATATTTGGACATTGTATAAAAATGGCCATATGGTTTCCTGGTATCCTACCTTCGTTATGTACCAGGTCAGAACCATGGATAACGATGGTGTCGGAAACAAGTGATGCACTTACTACAGGTGCTTCCGAATAGTCTTGTAGCCCTTTTTCAAAAGTTTCAAAATGCAATGTCCCACCAAAGCAGGTTTGGTAAAAAGTGAGTGCCCCCTTACAGTTCCCAGAGAAGGTAAGGAAAACAGCACTCACTAATTGATCACAGTTAGGCGCACTCATGGTGGGAATATTAAGCGTCGGGAATTTCTGGCTCTACCAGTTTCATCAATTTCTCCAACGACTCCTGCCAGCCTAAATAACACATTTCGGCAGGAATTACTTCCGGAATCCCTTCCTGCACCACTTTCAATTCAGTACCGCAAATTACTTTGTTCAACCATATGGTAGTGGTCATTTCGCCGGGCAAATTAGGGTCATCAAAAGTGTCGGTGTATTTAATGAATTCATTTGGTTTGATCTCAAGATACGTTCCACCGAAAGAATGCCCATTGCCCGTACTGAAATTGATAAAGGTCATCTTAAACTGACCGCCTTCTTTAAAATCCATTTGCTGTACGGTACATATAAAACCGTAGGGCGGTAACCAGGTAGCATGCGCTAGTGGATCGGCAAATGCCCTGAATACTTTTTCAGGACTTGCTTTAATTACCCTATGTAGGGAAACTGAATTACTTTTCATGTTGATTATGATTTAAGTTTAAGGTTATACACGTATGAGACCATTAGGATGGCCAATACTACTAATGGCATGAGCATATAGGCAATGTTCTTATCTACGCAAGCATGGCTGATGAAGGCGAAGATCAAACTAAAGGTAAGTCCTGCATAGGCCCATTCTTTTAATTTATTTGGTGTTTTAGGAAACACAATGGCCAAACAGCCAAGTACTTTACAGATGATCAAAGCATAAGCAAAGTAATCAGGATAGCCCAATGGTTTAGTGCCTGCGGTTACATAGTCGGGCATAAATAGGACAGTGCTCAACGGCATAACGCCTTCCCAAAGTACAATGATGACGGTGGCTATCCAAAAGATAATTTTGTGAGTTTTCATAACCTATTTCGCTTCAACGTATTTAATGAAATTGTTTAAAATGGCTTGCCATCCTGCTTTTTGGAATTCAGGGTCATTTTGAGTTTCAGGATCAAAAGTGGTGGCTAAATGAGTTTTGCCATCTTTTTCCGTAAACAATGTGGTCGCTTGTCTGCCATCGCCCATGGTGTAGGTAATTTCCTCATGTGGAATCACGCGGTCGTAAATCCCCTCGAAATCAAAACCAACACTTCCATCCTTAGCTTCCATTCTGTTTTTAAACTTTCCGCCAACCCTTAAATCGTTTTCACTGCTTGGCGTGTGCCAGGTAGCTGGATCGGCAGTGTTCCATTGCATAATGTCGCTTGGCGTATTCCAAGCCTCCCATACTTTTGCTACGGGAGCATTCACTGTTGCTTCTACCGTAATTTTTGATAATTGTGTCATTCTCTTTTTTAGATTGATTTGATATTTCAAAGATAGGGTGGAAGTAAAAGATACAGCTGTTGCAAAAACGACAAATAAGGGGTGAATTGTGACAAAATAATTTTTACCTTGTAGCTCCATAATATTCATTGATATGCAGATTTCTGTTTTTGTGCCTGAATATGGCGTAATTGAAGCCGTAACCCCACCGTTTAGGACCTTTCATACCGCCAATGAGTTTTTGACCACATTTGGCAAAAAGCCTATTTTCAACGTGGAGTATGTTGGTCTAAACGAATATGTACCTGCCAACAATGGCGAATACATGATCAAAACCAATCGCCTGCTCAAAGATGTAACCGAAACAGACTTGCTGATCATACCACCTACTTTTGGTGATATGTCCAAGGGCATTAAAGCTAACGCAGAAGCCATTCCTTATTTTAAAAAGCTGCATGACCAAGGCGCAAGTTTGGCCAGCTTATGTATTGGTGCTTTCCTTTTAGCGGAAACAGGGTTGCTCAATGGCAAAAAATGTTCTACCCATTGGGCCTATATTAATGAGTTTAAGGAAAGATATCCGAATGTGGGGGTTGAAGATGGGGCAATTATTACAGAACATGATAATATTTATAGCAGTGGTGGAGCCAGTAGCTTGTGGAATTTGATTTTATACCTGGTAGAGAAATTTGCAGATAGGGAAGTGGCCGTGATGGTCTCAAAATACTTTGCATTGGACATGGGGAGAGATAGCCAATCTCAATTCGCCATATTCAAAGGCCAAAGAAATCATGGAGATGAAGATATTCAAAAAGTGCAGGACTACATCGAAAAAAACTATAGCGATAAAATATCTACAGAAACGTTGGCGAAACTCATCAATTCAGGTCGTAGAACTTTTGAAAGGAGATTTAAGGAAGCCACTAACAACACCCCATTAGAGTATATACAAAGAGTAAGAATTGAAGCGGCCAAAACTTTTTTTGAAGCTTCGAGAAAAAACGTGACCGAAATTATGTTTGATGTTGGTTATACCGATACCAAATCATTTAGGGATATTTTTAAGAAACTTACCGGGCTTACGCCAATTGAGTACAGAAATAAATTTGCGAGGCTATCTAATGAGATTTAGAATTAACGGTTGTACTTGTATAGTTATAACGTTTTGGTATATTTGTCTTGAGAGCGTTAATTTAGAGGTGGGGATTTCCTTCGGGAGATTCCTGCCTTTCTTTTAGGAGTTTCTACAACTTGTGAGAAAGTTTCTACCATTGGATACCTAACCTAATAACGCTTGAAATCGTATCTGGTCTTTCCGATAGTTATGGGGAACAGCCTTATTGCCTTGCGAAATGCTTCTATTTAAACGTGAATTGCCATTATTTGTGATTTTGGATAGGTTTTTGGATCAACTCTCCCCTTATTTTTTACCCTTCCTTTCTAAGCCTAGCTTTGGTGTATGGAAATTAAAAAATACAGCGTATGCAGGGCCTGTACCATTCCAAGGGAAGGCAGGCTCGAAGACTATTGGGCGCAGTTGAAGGCCTTAATTGGTGAAGCTTCGCCAGCTCTGTTCGAAAAGATAGCCAATCTGAAATCCTCGTCACTAGAAGGGCGCACGCGCATAAGCGTTGAAAGATATTTCAATAGGGCGAAGTTCCGTCCGGTGCCCTACGGCAGGTTCTGTACGGTGGGCCTGTTGCCCTGGTTTGGAGATTCGGGAGCTGAACCAATGCTGGCAACAGATACCACAGTGATACACTTGGAGGATTGGAGCAGAGCTAAAGGATTGGCTTCTGAGGTTGGCGGTGCAGTTTGGGCAGAGGAGCTTTGCTGGCGAGTACAGTCGACATTGTATACCGTTCAGGGGGTACATTACTTTTTTCAAGCGACCGAGGATCAAACGGAACTGTTTTCGTTGGAAGGTTTCCCAGAACTGGACCACTTGCTGGACTTCTGTCGACAGGAGCGCTCGACGAGGGAATTGAGAAGTTTTGCAGGAGAAGATTGGTACATCTACCGCGAGCTGATGGCGCAGCTTTTGGAGCTTCAGGTATTGATGAATAGTAGCCTCCCGAACCTGACGGGGCAAGATTATTTCGGGCGCTTAGATGGCAAGGAGGATGCTGCGCTGGGTACGGATGGCTATGCCATTGCTTTTCGCCATGCCGAGCAGGGATTCTGTGATTCACTTTTGCAAAGAGAGCTTTTGACCTATATATCCTTTGCCCAGCAAAATATACCAAGTCCGCCCCTAGCGGATCTTTCGGCATTCGCACAGGCTTTTAGCCGTCGCTATGAAAACCAGTGGCAACCGCTGTCTATGGTATTAGATCCCGACAAGGGCCTAGGCTATGCAGGGGTTTGCAATCTGAAGAATAAAGATATGGAAGTATTACTACCCAAACGACAGCTAGAAGCTCCACAAATAATTTTAGATGGGCTGTCACGCTTTTTGCTGAACGGGATGATTAATGGTGGTGGCAAGGCGATAGATTTGAAGGGATTTGTGAGCAAAGAAAATGAATCTACGGTATTGCCCAATACGCTAAGTGTGCTGCTACAGCCGGCGGGCAATCGGCAATGGGCCTTGGAACATATCGGGGGACCAAGCGCCACAACATTATTAGGCAGGTTTGGTAGCGATGACATGATTGGGACCTTTGCCGGTAGTCTGGCAGCCTTCGAGGCCCAGGCAAACCCGGGCGTGAAGTTCTTTGATATTGCCTATCAGACGGGAGAGCGCACGGACAACATCAATCGTCGCCCACAGCTATATGAAATGGAATTGGTATTAGGGGGTTGGTCAACGCATCCCTGTCAGTTGCAGTTGTCCGATATTTTTATCAATGTGGCTGATGGTGAGGTACTGCTTTATAGTAAGCAGCACCAGTGTAGGGTGGTACCGAAAATGGCTTCGGCCTACAATATCCTGCGGTCGAGTCACCCACTGCTGCGCCTATTGGCAGATCTGCAGTACCAGGGGGTACATCATCAGCTCCTTCCAGATTTGTCTCAACGTTTTCCAGGGATGGATTACTACCCAGCCTTAAAGTTTGGCAAGTTGTTGCTGCAACCTGCCCGTTGGAAGGTGCCTGCTTCTGCTAAAAAATCGCTTGCGCTACTGGAAGACTGGCTCTTGAAAGCTCAAGTGTCCAGATGGGTAAGGGCTGGCAGGGCCGACCAGTATCTCTGCCTGGATATAGAAAGAGAAACGGACCGGCAGCTCTTGTTGGACAGCCTTTCGAGGGAGACGAACATGGACTACATTTGTGAATGGGCCGCTGGTGGGGCCAAGGGTATGGTGGATGGTGCCGGACAACGTTTTGCTTATCAGTTGCAGCTGGTGCTGGGGCATAATCGGGAAATCTATGCGCCGATAAATTCCTTTGAGCCACCTAATGATTTCAGTTCTTGGAAAATTGGTGGAAAATGGCTGTATCTGTCACTGTATACGGCAACGCAACACCAGCCTTTGGTTCTGTCGGAACTAGTGGGACCTTTGGTATCTAAGTATGCGCAGCTAATCGAGGACTGGTTCTATATCCTGTATGGTGATCCCGAAAAGCATATCCGGCTGCGCATCAGATGGAAAGCCGGGGTGCAAGATGGTGCACGCTGGGCGCTAATGGGTGAAGTTGGAAGCTGGCTAGGTAGCTATGGCATCAGAGATACGGTCATACGTGCTTACGCACCTGAGTGGCAACGTTACGGAGCTTTAACAATGGAGCTTGCCGAAAGGTTCTTTGGACTAGATAGCGTGTCGGCATTGGAAGAAATGAAGATGGACGAGGAGCAGCGGCTGTCGTGTTGTTATGGCTGGATTTGGGGAATGGTGTCTGCTGCGTTTGAGCTGGAAGAACAAGGGCAATTTCTGGAAAAGATGGCAAAAATGTTTGCAAGCGAGATGAACTGGAATCATGTGGTGTTCAAGGCCATGAATCAATCTTGGCGTGTAATAGGAGAACCCGGCCTATCGGCCTTTCCGAAAGAGGAGTTGTTGTCGGCCTGGGAGAGGGTGAGTAGGTTGGCGTCACAGGAAAAAAGTGAGCAGCTTTTGGCTGATTTTATTCATATGCATGTGAACCGCAGATTTCCCGAATATGCCAGGGTCAGGGAAGCACAGTTGTACCAGTATTTGTTATTGCACTGGAAACGGGTTGCAAGGTCAATTCAAGGGCTATCTGTAGCTGCACGCTAAATCCTCCGTTGCCATCAGGACCATAGCTAAAATGATGGTTTTGGCCATAGGTAGCCTGCAATCTTTTGGAAAGATTCTGTAGTCCTGTATGGGTGGATATGGTTGGTTTTTCTGCTGCGATTTTGTTCCATGTAGAAATCTGTAACTGTCCATCTTCAAGTGATAGCTGCATGCGGGCATTACTTTCGCTAAGGTCGCCATGTTTGAAGCAATTTTCGGCCAAGGTGAGTAGGCCCAGTGGAATCAGGTACAGGTTGCACACTGCCAGTTCATAATCCAGCTCGAGTGTGCCAGTATTTTTTCTGAGGGAGTAGAGGTAGATCACATCTTCGATCTGGGCGAGCTCTTCGCCTAGTTTTACCGTTTCGTCGGTATGTCCAATATCGAAGGCGAAACGCATCACATTGGCCAGCCTAGTCACCGCCTCACTGATCTGGGGGGCGGATTTCATTGATTGGAAGTGGATATAATTCAGTATGTTGAACAAAAAGTGCGGGTTGATTTGTGCTTTTAGGAAGGCAGTCTGCATCAGGTCAAGCTCTCTTTGAGTTTGTTGTTGGCCGATGATGGCTAAAAGCTGCTGCTTTTCCAGCTCCTGCGCATGCCTGCGCTGGGCGATAAAGCTGTACAGGTAATAATAACCCGTAGAGAAGCCAATGAAGAACATTCCGCGGTAGCCATTGCGTAGGAAACTTTGCCAAGTCATGCCATACAGGGGCTTGATAGGCTTGTCTAATAGGTGGGTCAGAAAGATTTCACCTGCCCAATGGGCTACGATATAGGTCAGTAGGAAGAGGATGCAAAAGAGCGGGATCCAAAGCCATTGTCCCTTCCGTTTACCCAACCAGGGCAGTACGGTGTTGGACTGGAAATAGAACAGGGCAATGGTGATACCGTAATGAACGAAATAGTTGATTACGGGCGCGCTCATGTCGTACAATAGGTTCGTGATAACCGTTTCCCAGATGATGAAGAGAGACCAGACTAGTGCGTGGATCCTGAAAGTTTTTTTGTTGATCATTTTCGGCATTTTACATCGGTAAATCGGGTTTTCAAATAACAGATTTTTCTTTGGCTATTGCAAGGGGTATTTTTAAGAGATAAACCCTATATGTTATGGAAAAAACAAAAATTAAATTGGAAGTCAGGAAAGTGGGTACTTTCAGCAGACCTGTGGCAAAAGTAGTCGGCTCTGAAACGGGCGACCCCACCTCCGAGATGAGCTCGATGAGGACTACCATCTCGTTTCTCGCACCAGCTCCCCGTCCTCTAAATTAACGTTCTACATGGGCACTTTCAGGAAATCGATGGTAAAGGTCGCCGCTCTCGATACTGGCAATCCAACGTCAACAAGGACCTCTATCACAACGACCTTAGGTAGCGTGATATATCGGGCTTCCGCTGTGATTGTTGGCTAAATGGAATGGGAAAGGGATTAGCGTTTCTTTCCCATTTTGATAATGCGCTCTTCCAAAAATGATTGGAAGGCCGGGCGGTACATCTCGCCTACGGTGATTTTGGCACCGCTAACCATGACTAAGGTATTGCCCTCCACATATTCAATATAGTGCTTGTTGATAATAAAGCTTCGCTGGACTTGGATAAAGTCTGGTTGTCCGTTGAGTTTCTTAGCCAATTCGCTCAGGCTCATGTAAGTAATCACTTGACGGTCCAAAGCTTGTAGTTCCACGTAGTTGTTTTTGCTTTCGATAACCACCAGTTCCTTGAGCTTCACTTTAACCAATTTGGAACCCTGTTTGGCCTTCACGAAGATGAAGTCTTCCTCGCTACCAGTAACGGTATCCGCAATGTTGTTCTTTTCTATTTGGGCTTCCTGTGGGAAGAGCCGGTGCAGCGTGGACAATAGCTTAGCCAAGGAAAAGGGTTTCAGTAGGTAGGCATCGGCTTGGATTTCGAAGGCCTCGAAGGCATACTTTGTGTGTGCTGTCGTAAAAACTATTTTGTCCACTTGGCTACGAACGGATCCTGCCAGTTCAATACCGTTCACCTTGGGCATGTCCACGTCCAATAGCAGCAGATTGGTCCTATGCTGTTGCAAGTAGGCCATGGCGGCTACGGGATTGGTGAAAGTGTCCTTAATTTCCATGCCAGGAAAACTTTTCATATAGGAGACCAGTCCTTCGACCGCGTTTGGGTCATCATCTACTATTATACATGTCATATGGGCAAAAATTTTTTATTGATAGTAACAGCTCCGCTGAAAATAGGTTTTTACTTCCACTTTCTCAAGCGGAAATGGGTGATTTTATGTTTACTGCTAAATCTTTAGATAAATGTCGAAGTAGCACTGATTATTTTTAGTTGACATAGGCCTATTCAGTTTTTAGAGATTGTTGTTATAAGTAAAATTTTATTAATGAAAATAACCTCCTTCTTAGACGGTTTCAGGATATAACTACATTTTTAGCATTTGAGTCACCTATTTTCGGATTAAAGTACTCATCCTTTTGATTGCCTTTAAAAATGTGTCCGAGTTGTGTCTGTGTTTTCCATAAATGCAAAAAAAGCAGCTCTTTTCAGAACTGCTTTTTAAAACGATGGGTGGAATATGGGGCTCGAACCCACGACCTCCTGAACCACAATCAGGCGCTCTAACCAACTGAGCTAAAACCACCGTGTTTTTGAGAGCTACAAAAGTACAACTTTATCCATTCCAAACAAATATTTTTCTGCTAAAAACTTTAAAAAAATGCAAGAGGCTATTTTTCAAATATTTGTGCTGCAAAGCTAGGGGACATATAAAGCCCTAAAGAAGTAATTGAAGTATTTTAATAAAGCAGAAGTCACTCATAATACCCATAATTAATGGAGGTGTGATGATTTTTTTTGATAGTTCTAATGCTCAGCAGATAAAATAATGACGCAAAGCGAAAAAAAGCATCAGTTTTATTATGTGGATTTAGTCTAAATAAGTAATTTCGCAGACAAATTCATAACCTTATTCTAAAAATAGAAATGAAGAAAGTAATATTCGTTGCCGCACTTGTTCTTGGGCTTGGCTCAGTACGGGCACAAAATAAAAATACTTTGTTACAAGCTGACTTTTGGAAGCAAAGCCCAACGGTAGAAGCGGTAAAAGCTGAAATAGCCAAGGGGAACAATCCTGCTGCATTAGATCCAAGAGCTTTTGATGCCACCACAATGGCCATTAATAACAACGCACCTACCGAAACCATTAAATTTTTGGTGGAACAACAAGGTAATGGCGTTAGCAAAGTTACTCACGATAGCCGTATCTATTTACACTGGGCGGCACTAAGGGGCAATGCAGAGGTGGTTGAATACCTGATTGCGAAAGGTTCAGATCTCCAAACACCAGATAGCCACGGAAGCGAGCCCATAGTTTTTGCTGTATCAGGTGGGCAAAAAAACGTAGCGGTTTATGATGCTTTCGTAAAGGGTGGAATTGATCTTAAAAAGAAATATAAAAATGGTGCTAACCTATTATTATTAGGTATTGCCAACGATAATGATTTGGCGATTGCCAACTACCTTACTTCTAAGGGACTTTCTTTGAAAGATGTAGATAGCGAAGGCAATACTGCATTTGATTACGCGGCTAAAAGTGGTAATGTTGAGGTATTGAAGAATTTATTAAGTAAAGGAGTGAAGGCAACTAGCGCTGCCTTAATTTTTATGTCGCAAGGTGGACGTGGTACCTCTGCACCAATTGAATCTTATAAATATTTGGTAGAAGAATTGAAGCTCAATCCAAATTTTGCGAACAAAAGCGGCAATGTGTTGCATAGCATTGTGCGCAAACCAAACCAAGAAGAAATCATTAACTATTTCTTGGCAAAAGGGGTAGATGTAAATAAAGCTGACGAAGATGGCGTAACACCCTTTATGAATGCTGCCGCGGGAAAAAACTTAGCGGTAGTAGAATTGCTGGCCCCAAAAGTTAAAAACATCAACGCCGTAAATGAAAGAGGCGAATCTGCGTTAACTGCCGCAGTAGCTACAGGTTCACCAGAAGTGGTTGCTTTCTTGTTGAACAAAGGTGCTGATGTAAAAATCGAAGACCAAGCCGGACATAACTTAGCTTATTATGCGGTACAAAACTACAGACCAGCAGGCCCTCAAGCAAATGCCAATGCTAAAGACGAACTTACAGAGAAACTTACCCTGTTAAAATCAAAAGGATTGAATATAGAAGGTGTTCAAAAAGATGGTAGCACCTTATACCATATTGCTATTGCAAAAGCCGATTTAGGTTTATTGAAAAAACTTGCAGCTTTAAAAATCGACATCAATGCCAAAAACAAAGAAGGTTTAACCGTATTACATAGAGCTGCATTGATTTCGAAAGATGATGAAATCCTTAAATATTTGATTGCTTCTGGTGCGGATAAAAGTGTAAAAACAGAGTTTAATGAAACAGCTTATGATCTAGCTGCTGAAAACGAATTCCTATCTAAAAAGAATATTTCGGTGAACTTCCTTAAAAACTAACATCTTACTACTCAAACAATACATATATAAATGAAATCTTTTCTTAAAATAGCTGTGCTAGGTCTGTTGTTAAGTTTCTCTTCACAAGCAATGGCCCAAACTTCAAAATATAAGTGTATGCTGCAAATGAATGCTTATACAGGTGAAGGAGCATACATTGTCGTTTCTCTGATCAATCCAAAAGGAGGGTACGAAAAAACCTTGTACATGATGGGCAAGGACAAAAAATGGTACAATGGATTCAAAGAGTGGTTCAAGTTCTTTAGCAAAACCCAAAAGTTAGATGCCAAAACTGGTGCCTCTATTGGTGGTGGCGACAGAACGATGGTGAATTTGGACATAGATGATGCAGTTGTAGACAAAGGTTATAAACTACGTTTCGAATCGTCTGTGGAAGACCAAAAATACCACCTTTCAGATGTTGAAATCCCATTAACTGCCGAAGCTTTAGCAGGCAAGGCCGATGGAAAAGGATACATCAAATACATTAGATTTAGTAAAGTTCAACCGTAAATAAAAGAATGACCTTATCCATTTGGCGCTACGCCCATTTGGCATTGGCATTAATTTCATCGCTTTTTCTAGTTATGGCATCGGTTACCGGTGCCATACTTGCTATTGATGCGATTCAAGAAAAAATGCCTTCTTATCGTGCTGCTAATTTCAATGAAATTACCGTGGCGCAAACCGTTCCCGTATTAAAGAAAAACTTCTCCGAAATTAGCGAGCTTGAGGTAGATCATAATGGCTTTGTTCGTTTAAAAGGTTTTGATGCAGAAGGCAACGAAGTGGATTCTTATGTAGATCCTACTACGGGTAAAATTCTTGGAAAGCCTAAAGAAAAGAGCGCTTTTGTAGAATGGAACATTGCGCTGCACAGATCCTTGTTTTTAAAGGAAACTGGAAGACTTATGGTAGGCATTATCTCTTTCCTGCTTTTGTTGATTGCTATTTCCGGAATGGCTTTGGTAATCCAGAGACAACGAAGTTTGGCCAAGTTTTTCACTAAGGTAGTGAAGGAATATTTTGCACAATACTATCATATCATTACCGGCAGGTTGATCCTTATTCCTGTTTTGGTTATTGCCCTCACCGGAACTTACCTGAGCATGGCAAGGTTCCAACTTTTTCCTGAACACAAGGCCGAACATAAGAAAATTGTAGCTCCAACCCAGGAGCCCGTGCAGCAGAAAATAGAAGAGTTCACACTCTTTAAAAATACCAAACTTGCAGTCGTTAAAAAGATAGAGTTTCCATTTGCTGAGGATCCAGAAGAATATTACAACTTTAAACTAAATGATAGGGAGCTGATTGTTGATCAGTTTAGTGGCAAGGTGTTGAGCGAAGTGAAATATCCCACCACCTTGGTGCTGGAAAATCTTAGTTTAGATTTACATACAGGCCGTACTAATATGGTTTGGGCGATTATTTTGGGCATTGCCTGTTTAAATATCCTGTTTTTTATCTATTCTGGTTTTGCCATTACGTTAAAACGCCGTGCAACCAAGATCAGGAACAAGCACAAAACCAACGATGCAGAATTTATTTTGTTGGTTGGAACCGAAAACGGAAGTACCCTACGTTTTGCCAATGCCATTCACGAACAGCTGATGGCCCAAGGAAAGGTTTCCTACTTGGCACAACTGAACCAATATCAGGTTTTCCCAAAAGCGAAGCATCTATTGGTATTTACGTCTACTTATGGCTTGGGCGATCCGCCATCAAATGCCAATAAAGCATTACAGTTAATAGAGAGATATCCTCAAAAGCATGAGGTCAATTTTTCGGTCATAGGGTTTGGTTCGCATGCCTATCCCGATTTTTGTGAGTTCGCTAAACAGATAGATGAAAAGCTGGGCCTACAAACATGGGCTAAACCATTGACGGAACTTCATACTATAGATGATAAATCGCCTGTTCAATTTGTACAATGGGTTAAAATGTGGAGTGAAAAAGTGGGCATTGAACTAGCTACTACACCTGCACTATATGCAAAAAAACCTAAAGGTCTGCATAAAATGATGGTGTTGGCCCGCACAGAAGTTTCGGAAGCAGAGCAAACCTTTATGCTTACCATTAGAACCCCAACACGTACCAAGTTCACCTCGGGCGATTTATTGGCTATTTATCCAGCCGATGATAATAGGGAACGATTGTACTCTGTGGCCAAATGCAAAGGAAATATACAATTGGTCGTGAAGCTTCATCCATCAGGCTTAGGGTCTAACTATTTAAATAATTTGAAGGTAGGCGATACCTTTAGGGCCCGAATGGTTGTTAATGAATCCTTTCATCAACCTAAAAATAAGTCTTTGGCCATGATTGCCAACGGAACTGGCATAGCACCTTTTCTGGGAATGATCATGCAGAGCCACAAAAATGTCGATAACCACTTGTACATAGGTTTCCGTAAAGAAACAGAGGTTATTAAACAGCATAAGGTTTTTCTAGATCAACAGATGCAAAACCATAAGCTAAAAAATTACCAAATTGCCTTTTCAAGAGAACAAAATCATTGCTATGTGATGGATTTGATTCGCAATGATGCCACCTATTTAGCCCTTTTGTTGAGCAATGGGGGCGTGGTGATGATCTGCGGCTCTTTACAAATGCAACAAGATGTGGAAAAGGTAATTAATGAGATTTGTGTTAAAATAAACGGAAAAGATTTAACGTATTATAAAGAAAATGGGCAATTACTTACCGATTGTTATTAGATTATAGTCGTCATTGTGAGGAAGAATGACGAAGATCACTTCGTATAATTTAGTATTGTTGTCATTCCGAGGAACGAAGAATCTATTTTGCTAATGCTCTCGACTTATTTTTAAGAATTTAATTTGAATATTTCAATTTTACATATCTTAACAAAGTTGCCTCATCAACTTGAGATGAGGAAAATAAAAGCGTCGTTGCGAGAAAGAATAACAAAGCAATCTTTTTCATTTTTTACTTTCCTTTTTCTCTTCGCCCTTGATGCAAATGCACAAGTTTTAAAAGAGCGGGCAGTAACCCTTATGGGCAGTCGTTTCGATATCAGTATTGTTGCCGAAAATCCGCAAGTCGCTGATCAGCACATTAATGAAGTCATTGCAGAAATGTCCCGTATTGAAGATCTTATTTCCGATTGGAAGGCCAGCTCACAGATTTCCGAAGTGAACCGTAATGCTGGTATCAAAGCCATAAAGGTAGATCGTGAGGTTTTTGACTTGACCAAACGCTCGCTGTATTTTTCAGTCATCACCCAAGGTGCATTCGACATCAGTTATGCGGCCATGGATAAAATTTGGTATTTTGATGGTTCTATGAAAGCCATGCCAAGTGAAACTGACATCAAAAAATCAGTAGCCAAAGTTGGGTATCGAAATATTGAACTGGATAGTGCAGCTTGTACCATCTTTTTGAAACTAGCGGGAATGAAAATTGGCTTTGGTGCAACGGGCAAAGGCTATGCCGCTGATAAGGGACGTGAGCTGATGGAAGCAAAGGGTGTAAAAGCAGGAATCGTGAATGCCTCTGGAGATATGACCACTTGGGGAACCAAACCTGATGGCAAACCTTGGTACGTTGGTATCACCAATCCCTTTAATGAAGAAAAGGCGATTGCCGTTATTCCGTTAAAAAGAGAAGCCATTACTACTTCTGGCAGTTATGAAAAGTATGTGGAATTTAATGGGAAACGCTATGCACACATCATTAACCCTGTTACTGGATATCCTGCTACGGGTTTAATCAGTGTAACTGTATTGGGTCCAAGTGCCGAAGTGGCCAATGGCTTCAGCACATCGATCATGGTTTTAGGGAAAGAAAAAGGCTTAGCTCTGATACGCCAATTTCCGGAGTATAGTTGTGTAATGGTAACCGATGAAGGAGTAGTGGTGAAATCCAAAAACTTCAGAGGGAAATTAAAAAAGAAGCTAAAATAATCTAAATTCTGTTAAGCATATTTCCCCTATGTGTCTTATGTGGTTTTTAGTAAACCTTCAGCAGGTTTGTCATCCCTGAAAGGGGAAGTTGTCTAAATGAACTACATAGACACATAGAAGCTTCAATAGCACCAATAAGATGTTGTGATTTATCCTTAGTTTTTTATAAAATATAGCTATTGGAGATGTATCCTCCCGCTATGTGTTTATGTGATTATATTTCTCCAGAATTCAGATTAAAATAATTAACAGACATTTCTCTATCTTCGTTTTAAGCTTTGAACCTCTTAAATAATGAAGAAAATCTTTTTACTGCTGCCGTTACTTGTTCTGTTGTCGAATGCTTTTGCACAGCACATTTTCCCAAAAAAATATACTGATTGCAATACGACACGTTTCTGTTTGGATTGTGGCGACACCAAAGTGACGGTAGATAGTGTGGCCTTTGCGGCTATGTTTAAGGAAGTGAATTCGAAAGCTTATGTCAATAATCTAAAAGGCAATATTATGATGCAGGTGTTGGTTGACTCGCTAGGGCAAAGTTGTGTATTAAGCCATACCGAAACCAAAGGCCATATTGTTACCGATAAAATTGTAATGGCCTTGAATGATTTTAGAGGCTGGAAACCAGCAGTAACCAAAGGAAAGAAAGAAGAGCTGGTATCTATAGCCGTATGGGTGAGTATTAAAGAGGGTGAAATTACCGGTAGGATAGAGCGTATGACCGAAGAGTTCATTAACAAGCTATTTGGCGATAGGACCAAGAAGAACTAGAGTTGATGCTCATCAATCAGCTCGCCAATTTGACTAGCGTAATCATCATTTAATTCCTTAGAAGTCCATCGTGTACTGCCATTAACGGAAATAGGATGTACTTCACCTAACTTTTCGTTGCCATCAAAAACATCGTAAGTTTCGTTTAATCGAGGTTGTATGGTCAGTATCTGTCCAACTAAATTGATCTCAAAAGGTTCCATAATTGTGATTTGTTTTAGGTTTAACAATGAGATAGGGAAGTTGTTTTAGTGCAGGTAATTGTTGGAGGTGCTAACTTTTATCCCTCAAATGGATAGAGGTGGCAATGCTTGGAACTTTGAATTTCTTTAATACGAATCTATTTATCACCTTCCAGTTCTCTCTCCTTGAAAGGACAGAGTTAGAGAGAGGTTTTATCTTACATATTCTCCTCTGGGAGAGATGGCCTAGCAAGAGAGAGCATTGGAAAACAGAATTAATAAAACTGCAGATAGGTCTTTACAATCAACCAAATCGCAAAACCGATAATGATAACGCCAGCTACCTTGTTAAGTTTTTTTAGCGTACTCTCTTTAATACGGTAGCGAAGCTTGCTGGCATAATAGGTTTTTAAACCATCAACAGAAAGTTGAACAATCATAGCAACAAGAAAGCAAAGTATTTTTTCCGGCAGTGTATTTAGCTTTACTGAAATAATACCACTTACAATAACCCAGAACATAAGGGTGGAAGGAGTGAGGATGCACATTAAGAATCCCTTTAAAATATATCCCCGTTTGCTCACTTTGATATTGTCGCCTTCCGAATAGTTGATTTTTACGTTAGATAACAGATAGTAAATGCCCACACCAACAATAAAAATACCGCCAACAATACCCACATATTTATCAAATTCTCGTTGGTATTTAAAAAAATGAGAGCCAAAAAGCACAATGCTGATTAAAATGAGGTCACTTACAATCACACCCGAAGCCAAAGAAAAACCTGCTTTAAAGCCCCTTTCAATACTGGTTTTAATCATGGCAAAGAATACCGGTCCTGTTACAAAAGATGAAATTAGACCCGCCCCAATACCCAAAATGATTGCTTCAAACATTTATTGCTTCCTTGTAATTTCTGCTAATATGCAATTTTCATAGTTAAAAGCTCAATTTTTATTTAGTTTTTACATTTTAGGAAACATCAGGTTTAAGGTTAAACGCAGTGTGAATTTATCGATTTAAAACGCGTTTAAAGAAAGTGTACTAAGTACACTAATATGGAAAAAAATAACTATGTTTAGCGCAAATTTTTTCAAACCTTAAATTTTAACCAAATATGGAACAGAATGTAAAAACCAATTGGGCGCAGTTTATCCCCCTAGTAACTGTGTTCTTCTTTTGGGGGTTCGTGGCAGCGAGTAATGACATACTCATTCCCGTTTTTAAAGAAGCATTTAAGTTGTCGCAAAGTGAAAGTCAATTGGTGTCGTTGGCATTTTATATTGCCTATACCGTAGGTTCATTAATTTACATAGGAATATCGGCCTTAATGAAAACCGACCTGATCAACAAAATAGGGTATAAGAACAGCTTGGCACTAGGCTTGGTCATTTCTGCGGTAGGAACCCTGCTATTTTATCCGGCGGCCAATACGGGTTCATTTCCTTTAATGCTTTCTGGTTTATTTATCGTTGCCCTAGGTTTTTCATTACAACAAACGGTGGCCAATCCGTTGGCTATTGCCCTTGGTCCCATCAACACAGGTTCACAACGTTTAACGTTGGCTGGCGGTATTAACAACCTTGGTACTACTATTGGACCATTGATTGTTAGTTTTGCTATTTTTGGTACTGCAGTAAGTGAAAATACTACGCTTGACATCCAAAGCGTTAAAATTCCATATTTGATTTTAGGAGCAGCTTTCCTTGCTGTGGCTATTTTCTTGAAATTCTCGGCATTGCCTGATAAGCCAGCGCTGACCGAAGCCGCGGAAGAAGATTCGAACCATAAAGGTTCAGCTTTGAAATATCCGCAATTAGTATTGGGTATGATTGCCATCTTTGTTTATGTAGGTGTAGAAGTTTCGACCGCAAGTAATTTGCCCGATTATATGAAGCATAAACTTGGCTTTGAAACCAAGGAAATTGCCCCTTATATTTCCTTGTATTGGGCCAGTATGATGATTGGCCGTTGGACAGGTGCTGTTGAAGCCTTTACAGATAATGTAAGTTTGAGAAAAATATTAAGGTTTATTGCGCCATATTTTGCATTTGGAGTGTTTTTATTGGTAAATGCTGTTGCTAAACATGACCTGGCACCTTTCTATATATACGCACTGATCATTTTCGTTTTAATTATCGCCGATATCTTAAGTAAAGGTAACCCTGCTAGGATGTTAATGATTTTCTCGGTGATAGGCATTGTTGCCCTGTTAACGGGTATGTTCACTAAAGGAATGGTAAGTGTTTATGCCTTTACCAGTGTAGGCTTGTTCTGTAGTACACTATGGCCTTGTATCTTTACTTTGGCCGTGAGCGGTTTAGGAAAAAATACGAGCCAAGGAAGTAGCTATTTGATTATGATGATCATGGGCGGAGGCATTATTAGCTGGTTGCAAGGTTATGTATCTGAGTATACGGGCATTCAATACAGCTATGTAATCGGTATTTTATGTTTTGCTTATTTGGTATTTTATGCACTAAGGGCAAGTTCTATTTTAAAAGCACAGGGTATTAATTTCGACCAGAAAGTATCCGGTGGTCATTAAATCCAAAAAACATTTATAATAAAGAGCCTCGACTTTTAGGTCGGGGCTTTTTTATGGTCAACACAAACGTTTGCGACTTTTTAATTATTAAAATTATTTAAAATGCTGACCGTTTTGCTTAAGTTAGACGAAAATTAAAACCAAACTGAAATAATGAATTCTAACCAAACCCAAAACAGGACGGCGTTATTACCTATGATCATTTGCTGTGCTCTGTTTTTTATTTTTGGCTTCGTAACCTGGGCCAACGGTACATTGATTCCATTTTTAAAACTAGCATTGGACCTTGAAACTGATTTGCAAGCTTTCTTTGTGACCTTTGCTTCGTACATTGCCTATTTCTTTCTAGCCTTACCAAGTTCATGGATCTTACATAAAATTGGATTTAAAAATGGATTAGTACTGGGAATGGTAATCTTGGGCGTAGGCTCGTTGGTTTTCATCCCCGCTGCCGACAATAGGAGCTATGGTTTGTTTTTAACGGGTATCTTTATTCAAGGATCAGCAATGGCATTGTTGCAAACTGCGGTAAACCCTTACCTAAGTATTATTGGCCCTATAGATAGTGCGGCCGCACGTATTTCTATCGCTGGATTGTGTAATAAAGGAGCAGGGGTATTAGTGCCTATTATTTTTGGGATTTTATTTTTAAAGAACTCTGAAGAAGTAACCGCTAAAATTAATGCAACCACTGATATTAATGTGAAAAATGCCATTTTAGATGAGTTGTTGCAGCGTGTCCACACACCTTATATTGCTTTGGCAATAATTTTTGTATTGTTCGCTGTATTAATTAAGTTCATTAACTTACCGGAAGTTAACGAAGAAGAAACTGCTGTAGAGGAATCTGCCGAATTGAAAGAAAATAAAGCTGTCAAAAAGACCAGCGTTTTCCAATATCCACATTTGTTTTTGGGAGCTTTTGCCATCTTTTGTTGCGTAGCGGCCGAAGTAATGGCTGGCGATGGAATTGCTACTTATGGCCGTGAGTTACATATTGCACCTAACTTGGTACGTTTTTCAACCTCGTTTACCTTGATTTGTATGTTGGTTGGTTACGTGGTAGGTATTATTACTATTCCTAAAATAGTATCGCAGCAAATGGCATTGCGTATTTGCGCTACATCAGGAGTGGTATTGTCTATTATTTCGGCATTCTCTTCTGGTTATGTTTCTTATTATTCTGTGGCCTTGCTAGGTTTGGCCAACTCTTTAATGTGGCCTGCCATTTTCCCATTGGGGATTAAAGGTTTGGGCAAGTTTACCAAAACAGGTTCCGCCATTATGATCATGGGAATTGCCGGTGGCGCTTTGGTGTTGCCGATTTACGGGTTCTTAAAAGATACTTTACAAATTGATTTTCAACACGCATTTTTATATACGATGCTGCCTGCTTACTTATACATTATTTATTTTGCGGTAAAAGGCCATAAAGCAGGTTCAACTAAATAGTATACGTCCATTTTAGAATGCTTTAAAAAATGTTATTTTTGAAAACTCTCTGGTTGTCCATCAGAGAGTTTTCATTTTTATTGACCCATGGCAAAATCATTTAACGAGATATACATGAACTTAGCGTCGGACCTTGCAGGACGCTCACACTGTGTGAGGGCCCATGTAGGCGCGGTACTAACCAAAGACACCCGTATCATCTCCATAGGTTACAATGGTCCGCCACCTGGTACTCACAATTGCGATGAAGAATGGCCCGAAACCGGTTGTGATAGGGATAGTAAGGGCAGTTGTTCCTTAGCCCTGCACGCTGAAGAAAATGCTATTCTTTATGCTGTTAAAAATGGCTCTAAAATAGAAGGAGCTACCCTTTACACAACTTTGTCTCCTTGTATTGCCTGTGCTAGGTTAATCCTTTCTTCGGGTATAAAGGAAGTGTTTTACAGAGATTCTTATGCGGCCTATAAAGGCTTGGCAAGTGATGAGGGAGTAGACTTCCTGAACAGGTTTGGCGTTAAGACCACACTTTTGAATGGTAATTAATTTTACTATTTTCGAATGTGCAAATCATACCATCTAAAAAAATACGCTATGGTAAGCTCTTTTGGTTGCCAATTCTTCTATTAGCTCTTGCTTCTTGTAAAGATACAACGAATAAAGGTCTCAATCACTTAATAGACTCCGTTGCCAACAAAACCTCTTGGGGCTATAACGATGAAAAAGTTAAGACCAAAGCTTTAAAGACGCTACGACAAGCACTTGATGGCGATCAGAAGCTGTCGGCAAAATCCAAGTTCGATATTTATAACGCCTTTTATTTCTATTATTTCTTTGGTAGGAAATATGAAAAGGCCCTGCCTTACACGGATAGCATGCTGAACGTGATTGAGGCCACCAAAGACAAAAAAAGGTATATTAAGGAGTTAGCGGGAACCTATTATTGTAAAGGTGATGTGCTGTTTAGGCTTGGTGCTTATGAGGAAGCTTATAAAAACTACTTCTTGGCCAAAAAACTTCAGCCTGTAATTACCGACAGGTGCGCCAATAGCAATTATAGTTACCGCATTGCAATGATTTTATATCGGCAGTCAAAATACACGGATGCCATACACTACTTTCAGGAAACTTTAGAAGAAGTACGCACTTGTAAGCAAAATTTTCAGGAAGTTTATAAGCAGCAGGAGCTTTTCAATAACATTGCACTTTGCTATTCCAAATTAAGCAAGGCCGATAGTGCATTGGTTTTTTACCAAAAAGCTTTAACCTTTATAGAAAAGAATGATACTGTTCCCATTAGAAATTGGTACTATAAGTCGGCAAGAGGGGTAATTTATGGAAATATGGGTGGCGAGCTATTGTCACAAAAGAAATTTGATGAAGCTGAAAAACTGCTAAAGCAAAGCATTGCGATTAACGACCAACCCAAATATGATACGGTAGATGCCGTGACGGCAAAAATAAAGCTGATTAAAGTCTACTTAGAAACCAATCAAACTGATTCGGCGTTTAAATACCTTAAAATTTTAGAAAAGGATAGCAAAAGGCTTAAGATGCTTGATCATATCCAATCGTATCATTTCTTAAATGCTAAATACCTAAGCAGTGTAGGCCAAAATCAACAAGCATTTGATCATCTGTACCGTTACACTACTTTAACCGATTCTTTACAAAAGGAGTTGGACAAGATTAAATCTACCAATATTGACGAGCGTTTCAGGAATTTGAACAATGAAAATGAAATCAATAACCTGAAAAGGGAAGCCGAAATACAGCAGCGGTACCTATACATTACTTTGTTGTTTATTTGTATGGCCGTTTCTATCGTGGTATTGATTTATAACTACTGGCGAAAATCAAGGCGTAACGTTAAACAGCTCACTACGTTGAACAACGAAATATCTCTGCAAAAAGATAAGCTACAGGAAGCATTAATTAAACTAGGGCTGAGTGATAAAGAAAAAGATACCATTTTAAGAGCGGTAGCGCATGATTTGAGGAATCCCGTAGTTGGTATTTCGAGTTTAACCAAGCTCATGATCTTAGAAGACGAAGAGAATGTGAATATTGATAAACTTAAACTGATAGATGGCGCCTGCAGTAATGCTCTGCACCTTATTGATGATATTATTGAGGCGGCGGAAAATAAGGAAGGTTTGGATATTACGTTGAAGAAGAATGAGCAAGACTTGATTCCTATTGTGAAAAATGCCATCGAGCTGTTAAAATACAGGGCTGATGAAAAAAAACAGCTCATTGTTTTTGAAACCGATACTCAAAATCTGGCAATCAATATTTACGGGCAAAAAATAGAAAGAGTAGTGGGAAATTTAATTAGTAATGCCATTAAGTTTAGCGAAATAGGTAAGGAGATAAAGGTTAAGGTTGAAAAAAAGCAAAATGAAGTACTGGTGAGTGTAACAGACAAGGGCATCGGTATCCCTGATAAAATAGGTAAAGATATTTTCCAGTTATTTACGCCGTCCAAACGTTTTGGTACCAAAGGTGAAAAGTCTTATGGTCTGGGGCTTTCCATTTGCAAACAGATCATTACGGCACACGAAGGTGAAATAGGTTACAAAAATAACCCAGGTGGAGGTACTACGTTTAGTTTTACCTTGCCACTTGTTTAATTCATTGGTTTAATAGTTCATCGGTTTATTAATAGGTATTGCTGTCATTCAGAGCGTAGCGAAGACCGCGAAGCAGCTACAAAGTAAATCTCTCTTACCACCTAAGACACCCTAGTTCATTTTAGGGCGTTGCGCTTAGATGTTCTTAAATGTCTAAGGTGGTAAAAAAATAAAGTGAACCATCTGAGCTTTAATCCATTTTAAAGTCCGAATAAGCATCTTAAGCAACCTCTTTATAGCAATGTTTTCAATTAAATAGACCTGATAGTAGTGAGCATCCCGATGTCATCCTGAGCTTGTCGAAGGATATTGGGATAAAGCGAATAGCAGGGTTGTAGGGAGTATGAGCACTAAAATTGCTCTTCAAAAATGTAAACAGCAAGCAAGAGTTTAAATACTAACATCTAAATACTAATATCTATTAAAATCGTACCACTAAAATCGTAAATTTCCTTACCTTTGCGCATGCTAGAAAAAATCATTATCCTCGATTTTGGTTCGCAATTTACACAGCTGATTGCACGTCGTGTTCGCGAACTAAATGTGTACTGCGAAATTCATCCATTTAACCACATTCCAGAATTAGATGCTACCGTTAAGGGAGTTATTCTTTCAGGTAGCCCATTTTCGGTACGTCAAGAAGATGCACCATTTGTAGACTTGAACCTGTTTAAAGGGTATCCGCTATTGGCAGTTTGTTATGGAGCACAATTTATTGCACAACAAAGTGGAGGAAATGTAGAAGCATCGGCCACTAGGGAGTATGGTAGGGCTAACTTGAGTTTTGTGAATAACGAAAATCCTTTGTTTAAAGGTATTTTGGTCGATTCGCAGGTGTGGATGAGCCATGGCGATTCCATTACCCAAGTACCTGAGCATTTCGAAATCATTGCCAGTACACCAGAAGTAAAAGTAGCAGGCTATCAAGTAAAAGGCGAAGAAACCTATGCCATTCAGTTCCACCCAGAAGTAACCCACAGTATTGACGGTAAAACTTTGTTGAATAACTTTTTGGTAGGTATTTGTGGTTGTGCTCAGGATTGGACTTCAGATGCTTTTGTAGAAACTACTATTGCCGAACTTAAAGCACAATTGGGAAATGATAAAGTGGTTTTGGCACTTTCGGGTGGTGTTGACAGTAGCGTAGCTGCGGTATTATTGCACAAAGCGATTGGCAAAAACCTTCACTGTATTTTTGTTGACAATGGCCTGTTGCGTAAAAACGAATACGAAAGTGTATTAGAACAATACAAAGACTTTGGCTTAAATATTAAAGGTGTTGATGCTAAAGACAGGTTTTTAAGTGAGCTAGCAGGAGTTGAAGACCCAGAAAAGAAACGTAAAATTATTGGTCGTGTGTTTATCGAAGTATTTGACGATGAGGCACACCAAATACAAGATGTAAAATGGTTGGCACAAGGTACTATTTACCCTGATGTAATCGAGTCGGTTTCCGTTAAAGGACCATCGGCCACCATTAAATCGCACCATAACGTAGGTGGTTTGCCCGACTTTATGAAACTTAAAGTAGTAGAGCCACTAAAAACTTTGTTTAAAGACGAAGTACGTAGAGTAGGAAACACTTTGGGCTTAGAATCGTTTATTTTAGGCAGACATCCTTTCCCAGGTCCAGGTTTGGGAATCCGTATTATAGGAGAGGTAACTGCAGAAAAAATTGCGATATTACAAGAAGCAGACCATATCTATATCCAAAACTTAAAAGATGCTGGTTTGTACGACCAAATTTGGCAAGCAGGAGCCATCTTTTTACCGGTACGTTCGGTTGGGGTAATGGGCGATGAGCGTACTTACGAAAATGTTATTGCGTTAAGAGCTGTTGAGTCTTTAGACGGAATGACCGCTGATTGGTGCCATTTGCCTTATCCAGTGCTCGCTAAAATATCCAATGAAATTATTAATAAAGTAAAAGGAATTAACCGAGTTGTGTATGATATTAGTTCGAAACCGCCAGCAACTATTGAGTGGGAATAAGCTTTTAGGCTTATTAGCTGTCATCGTAGTTTTTGCTGCGTGTTCGCCAAAAATAACAAAGCCGGTGGCAACAGCCCCGGCTAAACCTGTTGAACACAAACCTGCTGCAAAGTTTACACAAGGAAATATCAGTGTTTTTATTCCCTTTCAGCTCAATAAGTTCAATTTAAAAACTGTTACCAAAGCTCAAATTGGCAAGGCCGATATGGCCCTTGATTTTTATCAGGGTTTAATGTTAGGCATTGACTCGGCCGCTAACGAAGGCTTAAACTTTAAGGTAAACGTTTTTGATAGCAGGGACGATAATAGCCAACTGGCAGCTTTAAGCAAACGGGAAGCTGTAAAAGCCAGCAATTTAATGATTGGTCCTATTTTCCCCGATGGGGTTAAATACATGGCACAATTTTCAGAAGCGAACAAAATGCCTATGATATCGCCTTTGGCGGCTTCAAAACCTACAGAGTTTAACAATCCTTACCTTATTTCGGTAGTGAATAGCATTGATCAACACGGTGCAAAAATTGCCGATTACATTGCTAAGCAGTACAAGGCCGACCAAACCATTGTAGTGTTGATCAATACCAAGAAATCGTCTGACGAACAATTTGCGGCACCCATCAGGAAGCAGTTTGCTGAACAACATCCAAACTTTACTGTACAGGAATTTACCTCTACCTACATTTTCGAAACCAAGATGATGAAAGGGAAAAAATATGCCGTGGTAGTTTGTTCGGATGATGCTCCTTTTGTAAGCCCCAGTTTAACCAAGCTTTATCGCCTGAAAAATGTGGCTGGTTATCCGATTCAATTGTTTGGACATCCAAATTGGGCCAAGCAAACCTACAATATTGACCAGTTGCAAAACTTACAGACGGTATTGAGTAGTTCTTACCATATTGATTACAGAAGTAAAGCTGTAATTGATTTCATTAAAGCTTATAGGGCTAAATATGAATTTGAACCTACAGAATATGCTTTTAAAGGTTTCGATACAGGATATTATTTTGGCAAGCTGATGGCCAAACATGGCTTAAACTACCTCGATTTTTTGATAAAGGAAAACTATAAAGGCTTGCACAACGATTTCGATTTTGATTACAATGCCGAATATGGTTTTTATAATAAACACTTAATGTTGTTGCAGTATAAGAATACTTCGCTAAGTCAGGTAGATTAGTAACTAGTGGTTAGTAGTTAGGAATTAGTGATTAGGGAAGAGCAAGGGAAAAGTAAGAAGTTATAGATTGTGAGTTGTCAGTTTCCAATAAACTATTGAATCAGTGAACTAATGAACCAGCCAGTAAGCAACTAAAAACAACAAACCAACCATTAATGAAAGTACACCATCATATTAGGGCATTTGAACAGGTTTTAGCAAGTTACGATGGTAAGTTGCCCTTGCACAGGCATCTAATTGTTTATTTTAAACAGCACAAACAAATGGGCTCGTCGGATAGGAGGTGGGCCAGTAGGTATATTTACAGCTATTTCAGATTGGGTAAGGCACTTTTGGACCTACCCATCATTGAGCGTTTGGCGGTAGCCGATTTCTTGTGCAATAACGATTTAAGCCTAATTACCGAACATATTTTTCCAGCGGCGGCAGCACATATGACTTTGCCAATAACTGAAAAGCTTGCTTTTGTAAAAACGCAATATCCCGACTTTCAGTTAAAAGATGTTTTTCCTTTTGGAAAGCAGTTGTCTAATGGAATAGATCAACAGGCTTTTCAGTTTTCTCTATTTATACAGCCAGATTTATTTATCCGCGTAAAGGAAACACATTTGCCAACCATTAAAGCAAAGTTGGAAGAAGCTGGTGTGGCCGTAAAAGAACTGGCCGATACTACTTTGGCTTTGCCTAATGGCACAAAGTTAGAGCAGGTAATTGACGA
Source organism: Pedobacter sp. (assembly GCF_039594775.1). Taxonomy (GTDB): domain Bacteria; phylum Bacteroidota; class Bacteroidia; order Sphingobacteriales; family Sphingobacteriaceae; genus Pedobacter. The sequence continues at coordinate 777,493 of NZ_JBCNMT010000002.1, forward strand.
TGCCCGTCTATATCAGGTACAGGATTTTTCTTCCCAAAAAACAGGGGATTACTTTGAGCCCAAACCTTACGAGTATTGGTGGGATTGTTGTGCAGCATCAGGAGGGAAGTCGCTATTGATACATAGCTTAGAACCTAAGGTGAAATTATTAGTGAGTGATGTAAGAGAAACCAGTTTAGGTAACCTACAGGAGCGTTTCCAGTTGGCAGGCATTAAGGACTACCAGAAAAAGGTGATTGACCTGTTGCAGAACAACGACCAGATTTTACACCATTATGAGTTTGATGGTATTTTGTTGGATGCTCCCTGTTCTGGTGCCGGCACTTGGGGACGTACACCAGAAATGCTCTACTTTTTTGAGGAATATAAAGTGGCTAATTATGCCAAATTACAGAAAGCCATTGCCGAAAATGTGGTGAAATACCTGAAATCTGGTAAGCCACTAATTTATATGACCTGTTCGGTATTTAAAGAGGAAAATGAAGATGTGGTTGCCTATTTGTTGGAAAACTTACCTTTAAAATTAGAAAGCCAGGAATTGATTAAAGGTTATAATGATAAGGCCGATAGTATGTTTGTAGCGAGATTAATTAAGAACTAAAAGGCCGCTTCTATTATTTGTTGTCATTTCGACCATAGGGAGAAATCTCTGGGCATTATATCTCCCTTTCAGGGTTGTTGCTTGTTGGAATAATTATGCTAGAACAATGGCATCATTTCGTGGTTATTATAAGGTATTAGCGCTTCGACAGGCTCAGCGTGACAAAGTAGGAAGGGGCATGTCTTATTATCATCATTTGGCTTTTTTGTCATTTGTTTTTTTGTCATTTCGAACGCAGAGAGAAATCTCTAGACTATATCACCCTTTCAGGGTTTTATGTTTTGATGGATTTATGCTAGCGTAATTACACCACTTCGTGGTTACATGGAAAAGCGCTTCGGCAGGCTCAGCGTGACAAAGCAAAAACATTTACTGAATAACCTTATATATCATTCTCAAGTCCGAAGGACTGATATTATACTAGAAAATAGAATTGATTAATCAACTGCGAAGCGGCGACATTATTCCCATTGGGTAGCCAATAGGCTAATGCTTCCCTTTTAACTTGCCACGCAAGTAATGGATTGCTTCAAACAAGATTGCCAAAGCTCCAACATATACCGTAAATTGCTCAAATAAGTTCATTTACCTTTTCTTATTTAGATAAATATACGGATTCGATGTTACATTGAGTAACAAATAACTATTGATTTTATGTTGTTTCTTCCAAAAAGGCAAGAATATATCCATCGGGGTCAGCAATGTAAAATTCTTTGCCGTATGGTCTTTCGCACAAAGGCTGGGTAATCTGTATGCCTTTGTTCACAAAATCGTTGTATAAAGTTTCTACATCCTCAATTGAAAATACGATATCAAGGTCATCGTGCTCTAATTTGTGCTGTCTTTCTTCGAGCGAAGGGCTGCCCAATTTTAAATGAATGGAATAGCCATCTTTGATGATCCCCGCATAAAAGTCTTCGTACCTGAAATCTAATTCAAAGCCAATTTTTTGGGTGTAAAATTCAATGGAAGCGCCAATATCGGCAACAAGCAATTGAGGACTCATTTTTTTGATTCTTAAATGCGTATTGATGTCCATGAGATTTATTTTTGTTTACTTGTAAGATGATATCAATTCAGTCTTTCAAAATAATGTTGACAACAGCTGTAGCTTTAACTCTTATTAGTCATCAATATATAATGTGTTTAGGGAACGATGAAATTTTCCATTTTTGAACACTAAAATATATACGGAATTTCTTTGTTTGACTATGCTATCGTTTAATTCAAGTAAAGGTTCTCCCTTTTCAAGAGGAAAATAATTTGTAATTGTTATGCCGTTGGATAGTTTTGCGGTATATGCGTTATGATTTCTCCTGTCATTAAATAAATAAACTACTTTTCCTGTATATTCTTCGGCTAGAATATGGTTTCTCACTGAATGATCAAAAAAGCCAAAATGACCTAGAATAATAATGACTCCAAAAATAAATACGGCAAATAGGATGGCAATAATCTTGATTGATTTAGGGAATTTAAAATCTTCATCTGGGTTGCTAACTTGCATTCTATGTTGCCAATTTATTTGTTTCCTATAGTTTGTAAATTAAAAACGGTACCAGCTGGGTCTTGTATCCAATGCATGTTATTTGGAAGCTCTTCAATTTCGTCGCAAGTTTCTACGCCGTTCGATAATAAATAACTTGTGGCTTCCTCAACGTTTGGAACGGTAAGCTGTAACCAGGTTTCCGAATGGGTGTAGTTGTCCACGCAATCTAGCCAAATCACATTATGGCCAAATTTTACTTCGTGTGTCCTGGAAACGGTTGGATTGGTGATCGGTATTTCTTTTACTTCTAACTTCAATATTTCCTTATAAAAAGCAACAGTTTTGTCGTATTTACTTTTGGGGATTTTAATGGCGATGTTAATACCTGCTTCAAATTTTACGTCCATAGTCTTTATATTTTTCAGTTAAATTAAGGTTTATGTTAAGGTTTGATAATGGTTTGTATGCTCCTTGAAAATTTAAAATGATTATTAGTGTTTTGTTGTTCAATAAATTATTTAATAGAATTTATGATTAGTAATCATTGTTTTATTCTTCATCACTATATTCTACTGTATTTCTTATCCATTGTCCTCCTAAAAAATCTCTTTCGGCCTCCTCATTATATTCGAGGTCAAAAATTTCGTTTAAAGTATTATCATGTTTTATGATTTCCTTCAACGCAACAATTCTTATGTCTTCTGGCATTTGATCACCTGTTAAAAACTGCCAATCCCCATCATCATCGTGAACAACCCTTAATATTGGTTTTTGTTCTTCAACCCATTGTCGAGTTGTAAAAACAGTAAGGTTTTTGGGTTCCATAAATTTAAAATCAACATTTCTATCAAGTAAAGGTTGTTTGTATAAAAATTCTTCTTCAAAATTCTCTTCCCAAGGGAATTGGTCATTTCTGTCTGTCCAAATAAGTTGAAGAGCATTAAAATCTTCATTTTGATAATACTTTAAACCTGCACCAAAATAATCTCGAATGTTTCTTGGGTCTATAGGTAAAAACATTGCTCGATTATTTCTAAATATCTCGGTGTAAATTTTTCCGCATTCGATTTTCTCTCCATTTTTTATGTTTTCGGCAACGTCATTTATAATCTCATGCCCTATATCATTCGGAAGGTCAAAGCAGATTATTTCTGGGTGATTATATGTCCTGCTTAATCCTATGCTGTAAACAAAAGAAGGTAAATAAGCGGTTGATGTGACTGTAATAACCTGAAGACCAAATTTTCCAATGTTTAACTTGGTCAGTTCTAGCAAGTCATCGCTACTCATGCAATTATGTTCGGTTGCTTCTGACATAGTAATTTATATTTTCAGTTAAATTACGATTTATATAATTCCTAGTTCGTTTTGCCAATCATATAGTCCGCCCTTATCAAATACATTTCCTTTTAAAAATCTTTGAAGAAATTCGGATAAGGACGATGTGAGGGGCTTATCCTTATGCTCATCAATAAATATTTCGTATTCTCCATTTGATTCAATCCGAACTCCCCACATGTCTGAGTAAACCATATATTCCGCAATGTAAAACCAGTTATCCGCGTTGTTTCGGTTTTCCTGCATAATCTCCGAAAGTGGAATCATATTAAATATATCCTCGTTACAACCGAAACCATTGCAGGTTAAATAAAATTCCTTAAAATCTGTGGGCAATGAAAAACCCATTTGTGTTTCAAAATTAGCAATGTCCGAAAGCTTAGCAGGAGCATTAATCTCAAAACCGTTATCCTGATGTTTCTGTTGTATTAGATTTACGATTTGGTTGATCTTCATTTTTAAAAATTAAGTTAGATAGTCCAGATATAACTATTAACTATTAGAATCCACTAAAAACTCAAGCACTTGCTCAAAGTAGTTCCTCAAATCACTATATTCTTCTTCACCTGGAATCCAGTTTGCAAATTTCCAATATTTCCAAGAGTCGCTATCCGAGCTAGGAGGAATAAGTAAAAACTGTTGTTCTTCCGAAGCTCCGCCAATAAGTATAGCATTATCTAATTCTTTGATTTGATAAATTTCATTTATCTCTGGTAGTATTTTCTTTAGATAATTTACCTCCTCGAGTTTTGAAAAGCTAGGTTCTATGTCATTTGGCCCCATAAAACCATTGGTAATCAAAAGAAATTCTCGATAATCTTTGGGGAATTTTACGTTTAAGCGGGTTTCTGCTAACAAGATTTCATTTTCACTTACAGGCGTATTTCCCAGCCAGTCGTTAGTGACCGTTTTTCCTTGAGATTCCAAATCTTCAAGTTCAATCGATTTCCTTGATATTGTTTCTAATAATTCTTTCATAGATACATTCAATTTACAGTGGTTTATTATCGAATTACTTGCAATTTTTCATGTCTTTAATCAATTCTTCTTTATCGTACCATATTTGATATTCTTTTGGAACCAAGCCATTAATTAGCTCAATGGCCAAGCCAATATCGGGTTGATAGTAATTGCTTAAATGGACCATTTTGCTTTTAAATCCTTTTTTCAGTTTAACCGTTATTTGAGAGCCATCCCTTATACAAGGATTGGAATAATACTCTTGTAAACTGCCAATGTTTATATTAGAGAGCTTTTCGAGTGTTTCATTTGCTTGTAAGGAGGTTTTGAACAGAACCGAATCTCTTTCTTTTTCAAGCTGTCCTTTGAAAATAATTTCAAGGCTTTTATTCGTTAGTACATACTGAACGGCATAGGCCATTGAATAATTTGCATTGTAAACGATGAGTTTAAATGGTTTGAGTTTTAATGCTGTGTTGTTTGACGGAGATTTGACATTGACTCCAGTTCCACAGGAAATCAAAATTGAAGCCATCAAAATGAAGAATAATCTTTTCATTTCTAAACAGATATTAATGTTTCCTTTGTTATAAAGAGCCATGTAAAACATTATGATATACCTAAGATATAAAAACATATACTTCCCATCATTTCTTTAACAAATTTTAAGCTTTTGTTTTAGCATGTCGCCATCGCGGTTCCGTTATTTCGACCGTAGCGGAAACCGCGAAGCTCTACGAAGTAAAGTCTTTGGAATTGCTATTTAACTTTAGATAGGTTTTATCACATTGTGAGATTTCTCCAAAGTCGAAATGAAGTGGTATGAATGTTTGTGGTAAATCTTATCGTACCTATTGAAATAAGGATTTTGGAATGGGGTTATTGTTCCTTATTATCTACAACTATTAATCTAATAAGCCATTTTGTTTAAGGTGGTCAAAGATAATTTTATCAACTTCTGATATTTTATCTTTGTCAGCATATTTCAGCCATTTTATTTCCTCAATTTCAGCACTGGCCTTTAATTGACCTACATATTTCCCCGAATAACAAGTCATTTTTACGATGATCCCTTCTGCATGTCCGTGCGCTTGGGCTTCAAAAGTTCCAACGTAGTTTAGTGTTTTACCATCAATTTCTACACTCAGTTCTTCGCTGATTTCTCTTACTAAAGCTTGCTCATCAGTTTCTCCAATTTCTCTTTTCCCACCTGGAATGTAATACTTGTCCTTTCCATAGCTTTTTGTAGAAAGAATCGTTTTGTTCTTTAATTCTATCCAAGCAAGTTTGTCGATGATTTTCATTCTGGTAAAATAATAAAGACAAATTAAGGGGGAATAAAAATGGTTATAACCCGGTGTTGGTCCTGAAAAGCTTAATGGCAATGGCTAGTAAAATAACCCCAAAGCTTTTTCTGAGTACGTTTAATCCTGTTTTTCCCAAAAGTTTTTCGAGCCTTGCGGTATTTTTGAGCACAAAGTATACAAATACCATGTTGAGGATAACGCCCACCAAAATGTTTTCGGTACGGTATTCGGTTTTTAAGGAAAGTAGGGTGGTCAAAGAACCTGCACCAGCAATCAAAGGAAAAGCAAGCGGTACAATGGACACGGTTTCTGGAGCTTCGTCCCTAAAAAAGTGGATGCCCAAAACCATTTCCATGGCAATAAAGAAAATTACCAATGAACCCGCAATAGCAAACGATTGTACGTCGACCCCAATAACACTTAAAACCGATTTTCCACCAAATAGGAACAAAATCATGATGGCAGTAGCTACAATGGTTGCTTTTTCCGATTGGATATGCCCTGCTTTTTTTCGCAAAGAAATGATAATGGGAATTGAGCCCAGGATATCAATAATTGCAAATAAAATCATGGAGGTAGATAAAATCTGGTTGAAATCGAATTGCAAGCGGTCCATAGATTTGATTTTTTTTGTAAAAGTACAGCTTATTTGTTAATTACAAGTTTATTTTCAATCTCCCCGTCGTTAAGCGGAGCACGTACTTAGTATAAGAGGAAGGGTTTCATGGTGGTATGCCATTCGTTGGCACTGGTGTCAACTTTCTCGTGAATAATTTTTTGAAAGGCATTGGGCAAACCCAGCAGTTTGTCTAAATGCTTGCTGCCATTTGGATTTACATTGGTCAAGTAGTTTCTTTCTTTAAGCTCTTTTGGAAATAGTTGGTAGATGATTTGAATAAGTTTTACAAAATAGCTTACTGCTTTAAAATGGTTCTGATTTAAGGGGGTAATTTTTAGACCATAGCACGGTTCGTTTTCATAAAGGCCAAAATTAGGGATGTAAGCTACTTTTTCAATAGTGGCATCGGTTAATTCCCGTGCTACTTGTATGGCCAATTGTTCGTGGTCTATCCATGGTGCGCCAAACTGTTGAAAGGCATGGTCGCTGCCTCTTCCTTCGTTAATGTTCAGGCCTTCAAAAAGGCAGGAACCTGGGTAAACGTAGGTAACTTCTCTTTGCTGTATTGCAGGAGAGGTGGGATAAAAGTGGTATCCTGTGTTGGTGGCTCTATCCCAATATTGCATGGGCATTACCTCTAGCTTTAATTGCGGATAATGGCTTGCTTTAAAGTATTGTGCTAATTCTGCAAAAGTACATTGATGGTTAATGGGAATGGGAAAACGGCCAATAAAGGAGCTGCATGAAGGTTCCAATAATGGACCTTCGGCCATGTCTAGCGAACTGGCAATAGGATTGGGCCTGTCTAAAATCAACATAGGTTTCCGGTATTTTTCGCAGCTTTCCATCACGTAGCTCATGGTCCACAGGTAGGTATAAAATCTTGCGCCAATATCGGGCAGGTCTACAATAACCAAATCAAGGTCGGAAAGGTCTTCTTGGGTGGGGGCCAGTTGTTGGCTATAAAGACTAATGATGGGTAGTTGTGTTAATTGGTCTATTTGATGGTCGATAAACTTTCCGTCTTCGCCCTGAGCATCGAAGCCATGTTCAGGTCCAAAAATCTTGATGAGTTTAAACCCTGCTTTTTGCAATGCTAGTCTGGTATTCATACCATCTTGAGTAACTGAAGCTTGGTTACAGACCAATCCTATACGGGTATGGAGATAGGGGTGGGGGTTTGCTAACAGTACATCGATACCGAATTTAACTTTCATGAATTTAAGGTAGGGAAAATTTGATTAACTGGTTGTTTGGTTTGTTGGTTGTTTTTTTTTAGGAAGCACCGTTGTCATTAATAGTACTGCTGTCATCAATAGCATTGTTGTCATTCAGAGCGTAGCGAAGAATCTTATAAATTAATATACCACCTAAGACACCTTAGTTCATTTTAGGGCGTAGTGCTTAAATGTTCTTAAATATCCAAGGTGGTAAAAATAAATCGAACCATCTAACAAATCTAATTCGTTTAATAAGATTAATCTAAGTGTTTTATGATATGCTTCAGAGATTCCTCGTTACTCTCGGAATGACAGGAAAGGCATTACCCTTTGTTTTTAGCCCCGACAGCAATGAAAAGCCCGTAAGGGAGCGAAGCGAGTGCGGACTTGTAATGCATGGCGGGACTATCGGTATTTGATGGGAAGTACATTTGCGCTTCAAAAAAGACAATTGCACTAGAAACAAAAAAGGCGCCTTTTTTAGACGCCTTCTTTAAGATAAGTTTGAGAAATTCCTTATCCCAGTTTTTTATATCTAATTCTTTTAGGGGTAACATCGCCTAAACGTTTCTTACGGTTTTCCTCGTAATCAGAATAGTTACCTTCAAAGAAATACACTTGCGAATCGCCCTCGAAGGCTAGAATGTGCGTACAAATACGGTCTAGGAACCATCTGTCGTGACTAATGACCACGGCGCAACCCCCAAAGTTTTCTAAAGCTTCTTCCAAAGCACGTAAAGTGTTTACGTCGATATCGTTCGTAGGCTCATCCAGCAATAAAACATTGGCACCTTCTTTTAAGGTGATGGCCAAGTGTACGCGGTTACGTTCACCACCCGACAGTACGCCAACTTTCTTTTGTTGGTCGGCTCCATTAAAGTTAAATTTAGACACGTAAGCTCTTGAGTTTACCTGTTTGTTGCCCAACAACATATTGTCCAAGCCGTCGGTAATGTTTTCGTAAACCGTTTTATCAGGATCAAGGTCATTGTGCATTTGGTCTACGTAGCCTAACTTTACTGTTTCACCAACCTTGAAATCGCCATTGTCTGGTTGCTCTTGACCGGTAATTAAACGGAATAAAGTGGTTTTACCTGCACCATTTGGTCCAATAATACCTACAATGCCCGCTGGCGGCAGGGAAAAGCTCAGGTCTTCGAACAACAGTTTACCGTCATAAGCTTTTGAGATATGGTTAGCTTCGATCACCACGTTACCTAAACGAGGTCCCGCAGGAATAAATAATTCTAATTTTTCTTCACGCTCTCTTCCGTCCTCGCTGGCTAGTTTGTCGTAGTTAGACAAACGTGCCTTTGATTTGGCATGACGTGCTTTAGGGGCCATACGCACCCACTCCAGCTCACGCTCCAATGCTTTTTGACGTTTGCTTTCGGTTTTTTCTTCTTGTGCTAAACGTTTAGCTTTTTGGTCTAACCACGATGAATAGTTGCCTTTCCATGGAATACCTTCGCCACGGTCAAGTTCTAAAATCCAACCGGCAACGTTATCCAAGAAGTATCTATCGTGGGTTACGGCAATTACAGTGCCCTCGTAGTTTTGTAAGAACTGCTCTAACCAGTCGATACTTTCGGCATCCAAGTGGTTGGTAGGCTCATCTAACAACAATACATCTGGCGATTGTAGCAATAAACGGCACATGGCCACACGGCGGCGCTCACCACCCGATAATACACTGATCTTGGTGTCGGGATCAGGGCAACGTAAGGCATCCATGGCACGCTCTAGCTTGTTGTCTAGTTCCCAAGCGTTAGAAGCATCAATTTTGTCTTGCAGTTCGCCTTGGCGCTGCATCAATTTATCCATTTTATCGGCATCGGAGTAGTTTTCTTCTAATCCAAAGGCTTCGTTAATTTCTTCGTATTCTTTAAGGATGGCCGTAATTTCGGCTACGCCTTCTTCTACCACTTCACGTACGGTTTTTTCTGGGTCTAGTTCTGGTTCCTGTGCTAAATAGCCTACCGAGTAACCTGGAGAAAATACCACTTCGCCTTGGATAGATTTATCTAAGCCTGCAATGATTTTTAATAGGGACGATTTACCTGAACCGTTTAAACCTACAACACCAATTTTGGCGCCGTAAAAGAAGGATAAGTATATATTTTTTAAAACCTGTTTTTGTGGCGGATAGATTTTGCTCACTCCCGCCATTGAAAAGATTATTTTTTCGTCTGACATTGTTTATTGTTATTATTTGAATGCTTTTGTTAAAATAAGGGACAAAATAAGGGACAAAAAATTTAATCATTTATGGCAACTTTCAAATATTCTCAACCTTATATTCATCCGAAATCGTACAAAGATAAACAAGCTAAGCAGGTAGACAAATGGATTGTTCGATATAATATAACATTTGAAGATGGTACTGTGTATTTCGGGAATACTATCCATGCCAGTACGTTCCAAGCTGTTCAGTAGGTGATATGGATTTGTAGCTTGACTCTTACCGCTCAGAGAATACCAGATTCTTGTTGCCCCTCTATTTCACCCTTGTCAATAATCTTTGGAAATGCTCCTTTTGCTTTGCAAAAGCCCTTACGGGCTGCCAGAAGCACCCAAAGAATAACAGCCCAGAAACAAATAAGATGTCCGATTTTGATTTTCTTTTAAAGCTGTGTTTCCTCCACCAAGAATCGATTTCGACCATCGAACAACACCTTGTTCCAGAACAGGCTTGAACAGTCTTAAATCATCTTAAAATCAGTCGATTGAACACTTTTTAGCGAAAATCAGTGCCAGTTTGCGGCGTTAGATGTGGCCAGTTTGCAAAAAAAGCAGTGGCCAGTTTTGGAATAATCTACAACTTTAGAGTCTGCCTAAGATAATATAGTGTGAAAGCTGTAACAGCTATCATAACCCAATCTGAAACAGTACCCCATACTTCAGCCGAAAAAGTGAAAGCTCATTCTAAAATCATAAATCTAATATTGGAAAAATATTCTACATATGGTAAGAGAGCGTTAATTTAGATGATGGGGATAGGACTTAGGTTTTATCTTCATTTCTTTTTAAAACTCTTTTTGTTAGTTTTACTAAATTTTATGACGATGGTTTCTAATATAACATCTGGCTTTACTTATTATTTATTTAATAAAATAAATTCAAAAGTTATTGAATGGAACTTGCAACCATTAATTGGTAAGGCACTTTTTAAGAAACACGAAAGTATAGCTTATATAGAACTAAAGATTTATGGTTCTATGGAAGATAATTATTTAAGAAGTCAAGTTATATGGAATGTTACCGATTTAACATCACTGCATTCTAACTTTAAAACTGAGATAGAGAAAAGCTTTGCATTTTTTGTAAGATATGTCTCTGCGCTTAAAGGTGAAGATATTAGATTGCAATTTGAAGTAAATGATGCTGCTCTAGACTGCACAGCACATCGACAAAATCCATTCGAATATGCTGCTAATTATGCACTATTAGATTGTTTTAAGGAAAGTAGCCTAACGTTTAAGAAAGAAACTGTCGAAATTCTAAAAAGAGGAATGACAGCGTATTTGAAATAGTTTTTGTTAATTAATTAAATAGAAATGATATCTGAAAATGATAGAGAGCAAATAAAAAAGATTGCTATTGCGAAATCAACTGACTCTGTTTGTTTAACAGATGATAGGGTTGTAACGATAAGAAACGTAGATTATAAGGGTAAAACCTATAACGTTGATATAGATAAGGTAAGCGATAATCCAAATACTTGGATGGTAACTAGCGTAACAGAAGTTTGATACATGGCGGAAGCCATGTATTTTTATATAGTATGACTTTAAAAGAAGCAAATGATTGTGTTAAAAGAAATCAGGATTTGATAGGCAGTGTATATAATGATACTGAAATATTAAGATTGGCAATAATACCAATTAACCCGAAAATTCTCAATGAAGCTGTTAGAATTACATTAGAGGGCAAACAGAATTGGCATCTAATTAAAAATGAGACCGAGTTTAGTGTTATAGGCGTTTTAAAATCAGATGACAATTTAGGATGGGAATATCTTTCAACTTTGTTGTCTTATTAATTACCGCATAAAAGAGTAATATCTATGTAAAATGATGAATACTAGGGTAGGTTTACAGAAAATAGTTCCAGCAATTATAATTGAATAGATGTCTTAAGGTAGATTAGCGAATTGATACTCGTATCATTTAGGTATGTAGCAGACTTGATTAATATGCGAAAAATATTTTTACCAGATGAGGATAGAGATTTGGATAGTATTCAAAATCTGAATATTGACACCCGAAGACGAAAAAGAATTAAATTATTGTTTTTAATGCTTACGGCAATAACATGTAGTTTAATTATTATGATTGTTCCGAATGGTACGCTATTTATTGGAATGCTTTTTTTATCTTTACTACCTGTATTTTTTATCACCACTAGTAATAAGATTTTGGTAACATTAACATCAATATATCTTTTTCTACAGCTGATTGTTTTTCCTCTTATTTACGTGACTTTAATTAGTATTAATCTTAACAGTTTAGAGGTCAATTCATCTGTAAAGAACGAGGAGCTGAGAATAGCAGAGGAACAACTTTATAAAAAATACCATCCTAAATAGTTATCTAATACAATAAAAGCTATTGAAATGGAAATGACTTCTAAGAATGAATTTTTATGGAGATACTTTCATGATGAGAAATTTAATCTACAGGTTATGAAGCGTATTATGGCATTAGGATATCCAATCGAGTTGGGCACGACCAAGTATGTAGAAGATGTTTAGTTGCCGATAGCACCAAATATTGAACAGCAGATGTTATACCGTTTTTAGTGTTTTTTGCTTGTTAAGCAACATTAACAAAGCCTTTTCTGCACGAGTTTTTCTGGTTGCTTCTTGTTTAGCAGAGCCTACCCAATCGCAATAACCTTGTTTGTATGATTTGGTTAATGTTTCGAAGAAGTCGCTGCCTCTTTACTTGCTTTAAGTAGTTCTTCAAGCTCTGCAGGTATGCCTTCTATATGTTCGCCTTTTTTTAACATGAATTGTATGTTTTGGTAAATCGACGGTAAATATGAAAAATTTACTCGAATTCCCATATTGTAAGCCTAATAATATTAGTATGGTAAATCGTTAGATTTCTCTTCGTTATGCTTCCTCATCGAAATGACGACGTGGTGAATACTAGTTAACCAATGAAATAATTAAACTAATCAACCGAACAACTATCGGAGGTCTAAATCCTCTAAAATGAACTAAGGTGTCTTAGGTGGTATATTTAATTAATAGTTAAATTGTGAGATTCATCGATGCGCTCTGAATGACAGCAGAGTTTGTTAATAAAGCAATGAGCTAATGAACCATTGAACGAACTAACAAACTAACCAACTAAACAACCACTCATAATCTCTAAACTCCTTTCCATCTCATCTGTTGTTAAATGCCCAAAGCCCATGCGCATGGCAATAAGGTTTTTGTTTTGGTAAAGAATGTTTTTGGGAATGAACAAGTCCTTTGCTTGACAATCTTTGGCCAGTTTCAACAAAGAAATAGGTGTATTCCATTCCAGCCACACGGCTAAGCCCCCAGTAGGTAAGGTAAATGAAAGCTGATGCCCAAAATGTTTGGCCAGCAATGCACAGCAATTATTTCTACGCTCCTGATATACTTTTAGCGACTTTTTAAGGTGGCGGTGGATGTCGCCCTCGGCAATCATCTCTCCCAAAACCTGCTCCATCACTACATCCCCCTGTCGGTCTAAAATGCCCATGTATTTCTGCATTTCATTGATAAAGTTCTGCGGCGCTACCACAAAGCCAGTACTGAACGAGGGTACCAGCGATTTACCGAAGGAGCCCACATAGATCACCATTCCGTTAATATCAGCACTGGCCAATGGCATAATTGTACTTTTTTCATATTGAAAGTCATAATCATAGTCATCCTCAATAATGATAAAGCCATGTTCCTGTGCCAATTGCAAAAGTTTGATACGCCGTTGGGCGCTTAAGGCTACAGTAGTGGGATAGTGGTGATGTGGAGTGATGTAGACCAACCTGATTTTAGTGGTTTTCAGCTTTTCTTCCAATTGTTCAACATCAATTCCCTGTTCATCCACACGTAAGGTATTGACCTTGGCGCCAGCTTTATGGAAAATCATATTGGCCGTAAATAAACTTAGTTCGCCCACCATAACCAAATCGCCCGATTCAATTAAAAGCTGGGCAATAATGTAAAGACTCATTTCGGTACTTCTGGTGATCAATAAATTGTGTTTGGAAATGTGCAGGCCACGGGAACTGTTCAGGTAATTACTGAGTTGCTCCTTAAAATAAATGCCGTCCTGTAAACTCCCAGCAACCATTTTTTTATGAATGTTCTTTCTTTTCATAGAGGCGCTGTACAAACTGGATAGGTAATTAACCTGCGTTAAGCGAATATCGGGAGTGCCGTCATTAAACTGATAAGTACTATTGGTATGCTCAAAGGGATTGTCTAAAATATTAGATTGTTTAAAAGAATAACCTGTTTTTGAGGGATAATTGGCCAAAGAAACCAGGGCATCATAGGGACGTTCGCTCTTGCTTTTATTGTCCATTACATAAGCGCCCTTGTTGGCATGTATTTCAATCCAACCTTGATGGTGCAGGTCTTCGTAGGCTGCAATCACCGTTTTACGATGTAACTGCAACAGTTCGCTTAAGGTACGGCTGCCTGGCATTTTGCTTCCCGGCATTAAATAACCTCGTTGTATGGCATTGATCAACTGTTGTGCCAACTGTAAATAAACGGGAGTTTTTGTATTTCTATCTAAATGGATGAAGCTTAAAAAAGGAATATCAACCGGACTACTCATATTCTTGAAACTGGACTATTTTAATGTTCCGGAAAGATACGAGTTTTGCGAAGAAATTTAGGTGACCAATGGTGGCTCACTAAACTTTACATCTTTTAAACTTTGCAATAACAACCACAATGAAGAAAATTTTACTGTCGATACTTACGTTTACTTCAACTTTTACTTTTGCCCAAGAAAATAAGCAGGACACCACCAAGCTTAACGAAATTGTAATTTCGGAAAATAGGTTGCAAACCCCTTTTAGTAAACAAGCCCGAAATATTCAATTGATTACCAAGGAGCAGATTGCTCAAATGCCCGTAAAATCTATCAATGAAGTATTGAGCTTTATTGCAGGGGCCGATGTACGCCAACGTGGACCATTTGGCACACAGGCTGATATTAGTATTGATGGTGGAAGCTTTGAGCAGACCCTTATTTTATTGAATGGGGTAAAAATTTCTGATGTTCAAACCGCCCATCACTCGATGAATATTCCAGTACTCTTATCCGCCATTGAACGCATTGAAGTTTTAAAAGGCCCTGCGGCAAGGGTATATGGCATTAATGCCCTAACCGGAGCCATTAACATTGTAACCAAGGCCAGTAAGCAATCTGCAATCGACGTAAACCTTCAGGCTGGTTCTTCTTTTGAAGATAAGGTAGCAGGTGATGGTAAAGGAATTTACGGCGGTGCTGCGGCACAGGTAGCAATCAACATGGCTGGGAAAAAAAGTCAACACTTGGTTGGGTTTGGCATTAACGATTACAATGGACAACGCTATAATAGTAGCACTTACGACCATAAGTTTTTTTATCAGGGGAATATCGATTTTAATGAAAGCAACAAGTTGAATTTGATGGGTGGCTATATTAACAATGCTTTTGGTGCCAGTGGATATTATGCTGCCCCTGGTGATAAGGAAGCTTTTGAAATTGTAGAAACAGCTTTGTTTGCCGTGGGTTCATCACATCAATTGGGCAAAAACTTTAGCTTGCGTCCCCGAGTGAGTGCACGTTACAATTGGGACGATTATCGTTATTTCCGCAATGATCTAACCCGAGCTCGTTCATTGCACCAAACAGGCGTATGGTCGGCAGAATTGAACAGTACGTTGAATTCTGCCATCGGCGATTTTGGCTTTGGTTTGGAAAGTCGTTCCGAAGACATTAACAGTACCAATATTGGCGATAGGGAAAGATACAACCATGGTGCTTATGTAGAATATAAGACCGAAGCAGTGAAGAACCTTCTTTTAAACATTGGAACCTATGTGAACTATAATACCCAATATGGTTGGCAAGCTTTTCCGGGATTAGACATGGCCTACTTATTTGCGCCAAAATGGAAATTTGCGTTTAATGTAGGCTCTAGTCAACGTATACCCTCTTTTACCGATCTGTACCTCAACCAACGTCCGGGGAATATCGGAAATCCTAACCTGAAATCAGAAAATGCTTGGCAATATGAACTTTCCCTACAATACAAATCAGATAGTTTTAATATCCAGGGGGGATATTTCTATCGCAACATCTCTGATTTTATTGATTGGGTAAGAAATTCAAGCGCAGTACCTTATCAGCCTCAAAACTTTGGAAATAATAAAATACAAGGCGTTAACGTGGGTATCGGACAGTCTATCAGTTTAAGCAGTAAAAGCAGTTTGAGTTACCAATTGAGCTATAATTATCTGCATGCCGGCGAAATGAGCTACGCCTCTAACGTAACTTCAAAATATGTGGTCGAGAACTTGAAGCATCAGGCTTTAGGTAGGTTGATCTATAAATACACCAATTGGCAATTAACCTTGGGCGGCAGATGGATAGAAAGAGAATTGAAAAATCCATACCTCATTGCTGATGTACGTTTGTTATACGGAAAGCAAAATTGGAATATTTATGCCGATGTGACCAACTTGCTTGATAAAAACTATATTGAAGTAGCTGCGGTGCCACTACCAAAAAGGTGGTTTGCTTTGGGAGCTAACTTTAGATTTGCTTTATAGTTGATAGGTTAAACTTCTTCCTGCCCTCTCCTTAAAAAGGGGAGGGCATTTGATACTGTTAAATCGTTCTGTACGTATTGCAAACATTCATTTAGCGGAAACTTTTCTAAGTATTTCTCTCTCCCTTTGAGGGAGAGATGCCGAAGGCAGAGAGGGTTTATTTTATATCCAATGACAATTAATTCCTGATTTCTATATCCAATTGTCTACCTTCTGCCACTGCTTTTTTATCCATTGAGGCACCTATAGCAGAACCAATAGCCATTCCAATGGGTAAACCAATAGCCATTAAACCAATATTGCCTACGCTTAAGCCAAAGGCCACGCCAATAGGTAAGCCAAAAGCGGTAAAGCCCAGTAACATCCAAAGATTTCTGTAATGGTTTTTAGGGACAATTTTATGCTCTTTTTCTACTTGTTTTAAAATAGATGTTTGCGCTTGTTTGATCAGTTTCCTTAAATCATTTCCAGTAGCTGACGAAGCGTTAATGGTTTCAATCAATGCATTGATGGATTTGATCAGCTCTTCATTCAGTTGCTTCTTTCTCAACTCATTTAGAAGTGACCCAAATTGGGCGTAAAAACTGTTTAGTTTAAAGTCGTTAGCAAGGTCGGTTCTCTCTTTTAGTTCAATAATATTCATCAGTATGCTTTGTAGTTTATTTGAAGACAAATTAAGTAAACACTTTAAATTGTGGGGTATTTATTCTTTTTTAAATCATTAAAATGTTAAGAAACATTAATTTTTACCTTAACTATCTTCAATCTCTTAATGTTCTATCTTTTTGCTTTACCATGACGATATATTTTTCATCACATTCTTGAAGCTGAACGTAATAGTTCATGGCATTGCCTGTGTTTTGTAAGGTAATGGTATCTTTTGATAAGGAGAAAGAGATATAGTTATTGCTTCTTAATTCACTGGGTTCGTCCATGTTGGAATCTTTTAATTGAACAGTATACTGCTTATTATGATGGCTAATGAGCGCCGTGCCCATTACATTGCGTTTCGGTGTAATTAAATGGTAGCTAAATCCCTGTTTTGTAGCTCTTAGTCGAATACTTATTTTGCAAGAAGTGCTTTTATAAATACCCTCAAGTTTGGGTCTGCTTTTTTGTGGTTGCGTTAACAGCAACATGGTCATTAAAGCACTTAGTATTAATTTGATTCCCATGGTAGTTTAATTACAATTTACGTTAATATACGTTATCTCATGATATCGGTATCTACAGGAACATAACCCAAATGCCTACTTAACGAGAGTATTTGTCCTTTGTGATGGTATTCATGTGTTATAACATGGCTAAACAGTTTTAAAGCAGGAGCAAATTCGGTTACGCCGTTGCTTGGGTAGGCAATTTCATCTTTAAACTGCTCTATATTATCTATAAAATTATATATTAATAAATCTATGTCGTTGAATAGTGCCTTTACTTCTTCAATATTGATATAGTCCGAATAGCTTGCATAGGCCATATTTCTTTGCAGAGCAATATTTCCAATCCAAAACTGATAAGTAGTTGCAATATGTACCAATAAGTTCCTCATGCTACCGCCACGACCAAAAGAGGAGTTTTCGTTCACAAAATCTTGTGGCGAAATACTGGTGCAGTAGTCAAAAAGGACCTGTCTGGAACTGCACACCCATTCGTATTGTGCTTTAGCAAAGGTGGTCATGAAGTTAAATTAGGTTGCTTTAATGTATTAAAATTAAAAAAATATAAAGAACTATCGGGGTCTATTAAGGCAACAAAAAAGACTTGTGAAGGTTTTAAGCTCCGCAAGTCTTTGGGTATACATTTAATAAGAGTAAATTAGTCTGTGTTTTCTTTAGCATCAAATGCTCGGTAAACCAAGCCAGCAATAATTGCCCCCAAAATAGGGAATACAATGAACAGCCATAGTTGAGATAAAGCCCAATCGCCAACAAAAAGAGCTTGGCTAATGCTTCTTGCAGGGTTAACTGAAGTGTTGGTTACCGGAATGCTAATGAGATGGATAAGTGTAAGCGCCAAACCAATAGCAATGCCCGCAAAACCTTTAGGTGCTCTGTTGTCGGTTGCCCCTAAAATAATGATGAGGAACATAAAGGTCATCACCAGTTCCGTAACCATTGCCGAGTTCATACTGTAGCCGCCGGGCGAGTGTTCGCCATAACCATTTGCTGCAAAATTCCCTATGCTACTTCCATTGCCGGTAGCAATAATGTATAATACACCTGCTGCGGCAATACCTCCTAAAACTTGAGAAATGATATAAGGCAAAACGTCTTTAAAGCCAATTCGGCCGCCTGCCCACAAACCAACAGTTACTGCGGGGTTTAAATGGGCACCGGAAACATGTCCTAGGGCGTAAGCAATAGTAAGTACGGTTAAACCAAAGGCCATGGATACGCCCACTAGTCCAATACCTACATTGGGAAAGGCAGCGGCTAATACAGCGCTACCACAACCTCCAAGCACCAACCAAAAGGTGCCTAAAAATTCAGCTAAGTTTTTCTTCATCGTTTTTCATCATTGAGTTTTCCTAATCGTAAGGCTTTTCGGTTACGCCCCGTTTTTTAAAGTGGGTTCTGGCCTCCACTTATGTTTGTGGGATTAATCATCAAATAGAAGGATAGGAGCGAGGAAAAAAGGGAGAGAATCTAAACCAGTGCTGAAATAAAGGGTATTATAGCAAAGAAAATTGGCTGATACTGGTTAAATAGGAAGTTTCGGTAGGTAATTGCAGTTCGTGGAGGTATCGTTCTAAGGGGCGGAAAGGCATTGATATAGAATAAGTGGTAGCCAAATCCTTAGTTTTTTGAATTTGATACTAAGGTTGTCAACCTTAAATATATTTCTATAGATAAAATATTCGGTTAAATACATTTGTTTGATCATTAGGTATAACCAAATTTAATAAAAAAAAATCTGTTTTCTCAAAAGTAAATAAATAAGGTTTTTAATATCAGTTGCTTGTGTGTAAATTAGAGAATAGATAATCCTACTACCTATGGACGCTAAATCTTTTCGAAAAGAACTGCGGAAAAATCAAACTTCCGCCGAAGCTACATTTTGGCACTTAGTGCGAGCAGGAAGATTTTACAAATTAAAATTTAGACGCCAACATACCGTTGTGAAATATACGGTAGATTTTTACTGTCCTAAATTTAAATTGATTGGATGGAAGTGTTCATGATAACTTAGGACAGTCGTTACACGATGATGAAAGAGATACTTTCCTAAAGGAACTAGGGTTCCAAGTCGTCCGATTTGAAAATGATGCTGTGCTAAAGTGCCCTGAAACAGTATTGAATTATTTGGTGGTTCATTTAGGATTGGAAAAGGAGTAGGTCTTTCTGGTTGTAGGGGAAATGATTTAACACCGTCCAGTTCTCTCTCCTTTTTAAGGAAGGGTTAGGTTTTTATATAGTACACCCTCTCTGTCCTTCAGACATCTCTCCCTCAGAGGGAGAGAGGAGCATTTGGGAATGGTTAGGTGATATTTGAAGATTTGCGATACATAAATGATTTAGCACGCCCTAGTTCCCTCGCCTTTTTAAGGAGAGGGTTAGGGAGAGGTTTTTATAGTACACCCTCTCTGTCCTTCAGACATCTCTCCCTCAGAGGGAGAGAGGAACGTTTGGGAATGGTTAGGTGATATTTGAAGATTTGCGATACATAAATGATTTAACACCGTCCAGTTCTTTCTCCTTTTTAAGGAGAGGGTTAGGGAGAG